>NZ_CP197288.1:882500-3175000 GCF_052084715.1 Tenacibaculum aquaeponti
ACTCAGGGTACTGCTATATCATCTTCGCTTACCTATACGAGACTATCACTCTCTATGGTTCGTCTTTCCAAACGATTCTAGTTCACTAAGATTCTAATGTCGCAGCCCTACAACCCCAATATTGCCGTAACAACATTGGTTTGGGCTAATCCGCGTTCGCTCGCCACTACTAACGGAATCACTATTGTTTTCTCTTCCTCCGGTTACTTAGATGTTTCAGTTCACCGGGTTTGCCCCTTTCGGTACTATACCTTCAGTATAGTGGGTTGCCCCATTCGGAAATCTACGGATTATAAGGTATGTGCCCCTCCCCGTAGCTTATCGCAGCTTATCACGTCCTTCATCGCCTCTGAAAGCCTAGGCATCCGCCATACGCCCTTATTTAGCTTATTGTACTTTTTGCTTTGACTTGCGTCAAAACGAGCTCTTTATAATTCTTTATAAAAATATTTTTGTTAGAGTATAACCTCTAACTCTCTATCTTGATTCTTTACGATATCATTTTACCAATATGTCAATGAACTTGTTATGAGTCATCACAGGAAACTAAACCTATATAACTCTTTGTGGAGAATACCGGAGTCGAACCGGTGACCTCTTGCGTGCAAGGCAAGCGCTCTAGCCAGCTGAGCTAATCCCCCATATACTAGTAGTTAGTACATAGCAGTTAGTAGTTTCTAACAACTACATCCTCAACTTCTAGAATTTCCTAATCTTTAAATAGTAGTCTCGGGCAGACTCGAACTGCCGACCTCTACATTATCAGTGTAGCGCTCTAACCAGCTGAGCTACGAGACTATTTTAAGATCTTAGTCTTTAGTATAAAATTAACAGCAGAGTAGTAAAATAACACACAATTACTCTTGTAACTCACCATCTTTCTCTAGAAAGGAGGTGTTCCAGCCGCACCTTCCGGTACGGCTACCTTGTTACGACTTAGCCCTAGTTACCAGTTTTACCCTAGGCAGCTCCTTGCGGTCACCGACTTCAGGCACCCCCAGCTTCCATGGCTTGACGGGCGGTGTGTACAAGGCCCGGGAACGTATTCACCGGATCATGGCTGATATCCGATTACTAGCGATTCCAGCTTCACGGAGTCGAGTTGCAGACTCCGATCCGAACTGTGATATGGTTTATAGATTCGCTCCTATTCGCATAGTGGCTGCTCATTGTCCATACCATTGTAGCACGTGTGTAGCCCAGGACGTAAGGGCCGTGATGATTTGACGTCATCCCCACCTTCCTCACGGTTTGCACCGGCAGTCTCGCTAGAGTCCTCAGCATTACCTGCTAGCAACTAACGATAGGGGTTGCGCTCGTTATAGGACTTAACCTGACACCTCACGGCACGAGCTGACGACAACCATGCAGCACCTTGTAAAGTGTCCGAAGAAAAATCTATCTCTAGACCTGTCACTCTACATTTAAGCCCTGGTAAGGTTCCTCGCGTATCATCGAATTAAACCACATGCTCCACCGCTTGTGCGGGCCCCCGTCAATTCCTTTGAGTTTCAATCTTGCGATCGTACTCCCCAGGTGGGACACTTATTACTTTCGCTTAGTCACTGAAATAATCCAACAACTAGTGTCCATCGTTTACGGCGTGGACTACCAGGGTATCTAATCCTGTTCGCTCCCCACGCTTTCGTCCATGAGCGTCAGTATACACGTAGTAGGCTGCCTTCGCAATCGGTATTCTAAGTAATATCTATGCATTTCACCGCTACACTACTTATTCTACCTACTTCCGTATAACTCAAGTCAACCAGTATCAAAGGCAGTTCTACAGTTAAGCTGTAGGATTTCACCTCTGACTTAATTAACCGCCTGCGGACCCTTTAAACCCAATGATTCCGGATAACGCTTGCACCCTCCGTATTACCGCGGCTGCTGGCACGGAGTTAGCCGGTGCTTATTCTTATGGTACCGTCAAGCCTCTACACGTAGAGGGGTTTCTTCCCATATAAAAGTAGTTTACAACCCATAGGGCAGTCTTCCTACACGCGGCATGGCTGGTTCAGGCTTGCGCCCATTGACCAATATTCCTCACTGCTGCCTCCCGTAGGAGTCTGGTCCGTGTCTCAGTACCAGTGTGGGGGATAATCCTCTCAGACCCCCTACCTATCGTAGCCATGGTAAGCCGTTACCTTACCATCTAGCTAATAGGACGCATAGTCATCTTGTACCGATAAATCTTTAACTAATAAGCGATGCCACTCACCAGTATTATGGAGTATTAATCTTCATTTCTAAAGGCTATCCTCCTGTACAAGGCAGATTCTATACGCGTTACGCACCCGTGCGCCGGTCGCCATCCAATTGCAAGCAATTGATGCTGCCCCTCGACTTGCATGTGTTAAGCCTGCCGCTAGCGTTCATCCTGAGCCAGGATCAAACTCTTCATTGTATAATCTTTAATATTATTTATGAATAAGTTTCAAAAGAATTTAACTTTGTTAAAGCTATGTTACTTTACTCTCTATATTTACGCTGTCAATTTCAATATTATCAATGAACTTAATTAATCTCAGCACTCAATCTGTTTCAACCGAAACTTCAACTAATCTAATCTTTGTAAAGACACCAGAATCGAACTGATTAACACTATTATTTGTTATTCCAAAATCTCTGTGATCGTTGCTTTCATTTCCGAAAGCGGATGCAAAACTATAACCTTTTTTTAATCTGACAAAACTTTTTTTGAAATTTTTTTCGATTAATCCTAAACCTAATCTTGCACCAAAAAATCAATGAACTCACGCCTCAAAAACGGACTGCAAATATAGAAACTTTAATTCTAATTCCGCAAGTAAAATTTTAATTATTTTTTAACCTTAATTTTACCAACTATCTACACTCTGTTTATGAACTTCTGCAAACTTCTAAACTGCGTTTCTCCGTTTGCGGGTGCAAAACTACACACTCTTTTTAATCTACACAAACTTTTACAACAAAAAAAATAAAAAAAACACAATAAACAGAAAATCAATAAAATAAAAAAAGGACAATCTTTTTGAAGTGATTGTCATTTATAAAATATTATAAAAACTCTATGCAAATACACAGTATAACTTTAGTAGATTCTTTAATACGATTAAAACAAAATAGTAATGGAAATAACAATATTTAAATCGAAATCTTGGAAAGTAATTTCTTATTTCTTAGATTTTTTCTTCTTCTTTCTCTTTTTTCTCATCTTAGCAAACATCTTTTTATACTCTTCTACATCTACTTCTCCTTTTTTAGATTCTAATATTTTATAAGAATCTAATTTTAATTTTGGCTCTTGTACCTCTAAAACTTCATCTATAAAACCTCTTTGTAAGATATCTTCTATTAAATAATCCTCATTAACTGATTCTGGATGGTACTCATCTTTTAATGATAACTTAAATACATTTGCTGTAGTATTATACCAAAAAGCTTTCCAACCGCTACGAAATTCACGAATATTCTCAAAAACTGTACGACCAGTTTGTCGATGAATTAGTTTTATTAAAACTCTTCCTTCTGTACGGGTCATCTTTTTTATCTGATCTGTAAGTTCTTTTTCTAAATATTTTTGAACTCTTCTAACATAGATTCTTTTTTTTCTATTTGAATCTATTCTATCTAATCTAGCATTCAAACTATCTATTCTTTTTGAAGCTAATGTTGCATAGGGATAAGCTTTGAATACTTTTTTCCTGAACCAATAATAATAATTAACATCAGTTCTAGATTTAAACTTGTGCTTTGGTAAAACAGGAACCTCTTCTAATTTAATCATCAAGGTATCTCCATCTTTAACCAAAAAATATTCATCTGAAAAATTTGGCAAAGAATCTTTAATCTGAGCATTAAGATTAAAAGAAATGATAATAAGGAGTAAAAAAAACTTTTTCATATTTCTTCAGAAAGCAAATACAATTCCAAAGTTATTGTTTTTAAATTAAAAAACTCGTGACTTTAACATCACGAGTTTTTTTAATATTTCTTAATTTATGCTGTCATAATAGCTTCTGCTATTCTTTTGTAAGTACCATTACTTAACTTTTCACGTATAGCTGTAAATGCTTTTATTGTTTCATTTACATCTTCAATTGTATGACGTGCTGTAGGTATTAATCTTAAAATAATCATTCCTTTAGGAATTACAGGGTATACAACAATTGAACAAAACACTCCATGGTTTTCTCTTAAATCGTGAACCATTGCCATTGCCTCAGGTATATCTCCTTTTAAATATACTGGTGTAATACATGTTTGAGTAGTTCCTAAATCGAAGCCAGCTTCTCTTAAACCAGATTGTAATGCGTTAGTTATATCCCATAACTTATCTTTAAGTTCTGGCATTGTACGAATCATATCTAAACGTTTTAAAGCTCCTTTTACCATTGGCATTGGTAAAGACTTAGCAAACATTTGAGAACGCATATTATACTGTAAATATTGAACTACATCTTTATCTCCAGCGAAAAACGCCCCGATACCAGCCATAGATTTTGCAAAAGTAGCGAAATAAACATCGATACCATCTTGAACACCTTGCTCATAACCTGTTCCTCTTCCTCCTTCGCCTAAAGTTCCGAAACCATGAGCATCATCTACAAGTAATCTGAAATTATATTTCTCTTTTAGAGCTACAATCTCTCTTAAACGACCTTGCTCTCCACGCATTCCAAAAACACCTTCAGAAACTAAAAGAATACCTCCTCCAGTTTTCTCTGCCATTTTTGTTGCACGCTTTAAGTTTTTCTCACAACTTTCTATATCATTATGTCTGTATACAAATCTTTTACCAGCATGTAAACGAACTCCATCGATAATACACGCGTGTGTATCCATATCATAAACAATAATATCATCTTTAGAAACTAAAGCATCGATTGCAGATACCATACCCTGATATCCAAAATTTACTAGATAAGAAGCTTCTTTTCCTACAAACTCAGCACACTCTTGCTCTAATTGTTCATGATATTTGGTATGACCCGACATCATTCTAGCTCCCATTGGGTAAGCCATACCATGTTCTAAAGCAGCTTCACCATCTGCTTTTAAAACTTCAGGATGATTTGCTAAACCTAAATAATCATTAATACTCCAAGTAACTACTGGCTTTCCATTAAAGCTCATCCTATTTGAAATAGGACCTTCTAATTTTGGAAAAACATAATATCCTTCTGCTTTATCAGCCCATTTACCTAAGGGACCTTTATCATTCTTAATTCTATCAAATAAATCACTTACCATATTAATATTACATATTTGGAGAGCAAAACTAAGTTTTTTTAAGGGTAATTCAAAAACTTACTCCCTACTTACTTCATTTTTATTACCAAATCGTTAGTATCTACTAAAGTTCCAGATGATAATTGTACTTTTTCTATAATTCCTCTAGAAACTGCAGTTACTGTTGTTTCCATTTTCATTGCTTCAATTACAAATAGTGGCTGATTCTCTTGGACAATATCTCCTTCTTTAACTAATACTGAAGATAATAATCCTTGTAAAGGTGCTCCTACTTGATTTTCATCATCTGGATCTACTTTAATATTTTCAATTTTTTCTACAATTATTGAATTATCTTTTATCGCAACAACCCTCATTTGACCATTAATTTTGAAGAAAACTGTTACATTACCATTTTCATCTGCTTCTGTTTTATGTACAAGAGAAATTAAGACTTTCTTACCAGATTCAATATCAACCATAATCTCCTCTCCTACTTCTAATCCAAAGAAAAAGTTTTTTGTAGGAATATTCATTACATTTCCAAACTTTAGATGCTTGTTATAAGCATCTGTAAATACTTTTGGGTATAATTTAAATGACAAGAAATCTGTCATTTCTAATTCACGCCCCATTCCTTTAGAAAAATTCTCTTTAAACTCAGCAAACTCTTTTTCAAAATTTATTGGTTCTAAATGTTCATTCGGTCTTTCGATATAAGGCTTTTCATTCTTTAAAATAATTTTCTGTAATTTTTCTGGGAAACCACCAACTGGCTGACCTAAATCTCCTTTAAAAAACCCAATTACAGATTGAGGAAATGAAATGCTTTCTCCACGCTCTAAAACATCATCTGTAGTTAAATTATTTGTGATCATGTATTGCGCCATATCTCCTACAACTTTCGAACTAGGAGTTACTTTTATAATATCACCAAACATTTGATTTACTTCTCCATACATTTTTGTAACCTCTGGAAATTTATCTTCTAAACCTAAAGCAATCGCTTGACCTTTTAAATTTGAATACTGTCCACCAGGAATTTCATGTTCGTATACTTCTCCTGTTCCTGCTTTTAACCCAGATTCGAACGGATAGTAATAACTTCTTACTGCTTCCCAATAATTAGAATACTCAGCGAGTTTTTGAACATCTAAAAGATTCTCTCTTTCATTAAAACGTAACATTTCAACCATTGAGTTAAAATTTGGCTGAGAAGTTAAACCTGATAGTCCACCTAAAGCTACATCAACAACATCTACTCCAGCTTCAATAGCTTTTAAATAAGAAGCCGATTGAATCGATGAAGTATCGTGTGTATGTAAGTGAATCGGAATATTAATTTCTGATTTTAATGCTGAAATTAATTCATAAGCAGCTTGCGGTTTTAATAAACCTGCCATATCTTTTACACCTAAAATATGAGCTCCAGCATTTTCTATATCTTTTGCTAATTGAATGTAATATTTTAAGTTATATTTAGTTTTACTAGGATTTAAAATATCTCCTGTATAACAGATTGAAGCTTCTGCTAAACCTTTAGTTTTATTTCGAACATGTTTAATACATGGCTCTATGGATTTCATCCAGTTTAATGAATCGAATATTCTAAATACATCAACTCCTGTTTCCCAAGATTTTTCTACAAATTTTTCAATTAGATTATCAGGATATGCTGTATAACCAACTCCATTTGAACCTCTTATCAACATCTGTAATAATACATTAGGCATTGCTTTTCTAAGTAATGCTAATCTTTCCCATGGGTTTTCTTGCAAAAAACGTAAACAAACATCAAAAGTTGCTCCACCCCATACCTCCATACTAAAGATATCAGGGAAGTTTTTAGCATAACCTTCAGCAACTTTTAACATATCTATAGTACGCATTCTTGTTGCGAGTAGGCTTTGATGCGCATCTCGCATTGTAGTATCTGTAAAATGAATTTTTTTCTCTTTCTTCAACCAATCTGCAAACTTTTCAGGACCTAATTCTGTTAATAAATCTTTAGTTCCTTTCGGATGTTTATCTAATTTTGGAAATTTAGGTACTACTGGTTTCGCAAATTGATGGCTTAAATCTACTTTTTTAACATCTGAGTTACCATTAACTACAACTTCTCCTAAAAAGTTAATTAATTTATTAGCTCTATTCTTAGGTTCTTTAAATTCGAAAAGTTTTGGTTCATTTTTAATAAAATTAACTGTAACCTCTCCTTTTCTAAATGTTTGATGATTTAATATATTCCTTAAGAAAGCAATATTCGTTTCTACTCCTCTAATTCTAAATTCTACTAAAGCACGTAACATTTTTCTACAAGCTCCATCTAACGTTCTACTTCTTGCAGAAGCTTTAACTAACATTGAATCGAAAAAAGGTGAAATTTTAACTCCTTGATAAATACTTCCAGCATCTAAACGAATTCCAAAACCAGAAGCACTACGATAAGTAGTTACAGTTCCATAGTCAGGTTTAAAATCATTTGCTGGATCTTCAGTAGTAATTCTACATTGTAATGCGTATCCTGAAACTACAATTGACTCTTGATTTGGAATTTTTATCTGTGTATCAGATAATTTATAACCACCAGCTATAAATAATTGGGTTTTTACCAAGTCTATATTTGTTACCATTTCTGTAACTGTATGTTCAACCTGAATTCTTGGATTCACTTCGATGAAATAAATACTATTATCTTCATCTACTAAAAATTCGACAGTACCAATGTTATTATAGTCAACAGCTCCACAAATATTTAAAGCATATTGATATAAATCATCTTTAATTCCTTGAGGTAATCCATAAGAAGGAGCTATCTCAATTACTTTTTGATAGCGTCTTTGCACCGAACAATCTCTTTCAAATAAGTGCACCATGTTTCCATGAGTATCTGCAACAATTTGAATTTCGATATGTTTTGGATTTTCAACAAACTTTTCTAAAAAAACTGTATCGTCTCCAAAGGCATTTAACGCTTCTCTTTGCGCTTCTGGATATGCTTTTTTAAGATCATTAGCATTACGAATAACTCTCATACCTCTACCTCCACCACCGGAAGCAGCTTTAAGCATGATCGGATAACTAATCTTATCAGCTTCTTCTAAAGCTATCTCTATTGAAGTTAAATCTCTATCACTACTTTGAATGATAGGAACATTATTAGCTACTGCTACTTCTTTAGCAGTAATTTTATCACCTAAAGCTTTTAGTACAGAAACTTTTGGTCCAACAAAAATAATTCCATTGTCTTCACATTTTTGAGCGAATTCGGCATTTTCTGATAAAAATCCATACCCTGGATGAATTGCATCTACACTATTCTCTACTGCAACTTTAATAATTGCATCTATATCTAGATACGGCTTTAAAGGTTCATTATCTTCCCCTATTTGATAACATTCATCTGCTTTGTACCTGTGTAAAGAGTATCTATCTTCATAAGTGTAAATCCCAACAGTTTTTATCCCTATCTCTACACAGGCTCTAAAAACTCTAATTGCAATTTCTCCTCTATTTGCTACTAAAACTTTGTTGATTTTCATTCCTTGTTTTTGTTGTAATTTGTTTGTGTTTTGTTGTTCTTCAAAGTTAAATCAAATTCATTTTTTTTCTCAACAAAAACATGTTTTTATACTAAAAAAAACAATATTTTAACAGATTCATAAATTTTGTATAAATAAAAAAACGATTTATCATTATTTTATTATCAATTTGATAATTTAACAAAAACCGCTCTTTTTACAACAAAATGAAAATCGTTTTCGTAATTTTTTATTATTGCGAAAACTTATCCAAAAACACAAAAAGATGTCTAAATTAGACATCCTTTTACTTTATATTTTTAATAAATTAACTTAAAACTTTTCTTTTCCTAGAAGACAACTCTTTAACAAAAGGTTGTTTATATAATCTATTTTTAAGAGCCTTATAAATAGCATTTGCTACAGCTCCACCTGCTGGTGGTAAACCTGGCTCTCCTAATCCGGTTGGAGACAATTCATTTTTTACGAAATGAACATCTACCTGTGGAGTTTCATTCATTCTGATTAAACGATAGGTATCGAAATTTTTATGAGAAGGTTTTCCGTTTTCAAAAGATAAATCTCCATACATTGCATGTCCGATTCCATCTAAAACTCCTCCTTGAATTTGATTAATTGCTCCTGTAGGATTAATTAAAATTCCGCAATCTACAGCAGCTGTAATTTTCTTAACTACAGGTAAACCATCTTTCATTTCTATTTCGGCAACCTCGGCAACATGTGTATTATGACTATAATAAGCTGCAAAACCTTTAAAAACCCCTTCTTTTTGTTCTTTCCAGTTTGATTTTTCAGCGGCTAACTTTATCGTATTCTCCATTCTTTCTCCTGAGTATTCGATTTTTTTATCTGTAGAATCTTTTACATTTTGTAATAATTCTAATCGTAACTCAACTGGATCTTTCTTTAATTCTTCAGCTAATTCATCAAAGAAAGTTTGCTCAGCAAAAGCTAAGAAGTTGGTATACGGAGCTCTCCATGCGCCTGTTGTGATGTCACTCTTATAGCTTTTTGTAGATACTTTATAATTCGGAATACATCCAGCTGGAAAGAAATTCGGAATTAAATCATACATATTACTATTAATCGCTGCTTCTTTTAAATGATATCCTGTTAATTTTCCATCTTTTATTGATGCTGCAATTCTATATTTAATTGCTGGACGATAAATTCCATCTGTCATATCATCTTCTCTTGAGAAAACAACTTTCACTGGTTTTTTAGCTAGATTTGATATTTCAGCTGCTTCTAAAGCAAAATCACCATATAATCTTCTTCCAAATCCACCACCCATTCTTGTCATTTCAAGATCAATTTCTTCTTCTTTTCTTTTCAATAACTGAGCAACTCTACCAGCTGTCCATTGTGGTGTTTGAATTGGTCCAACTAAATGAATTTTCTCAGCTGTAACATTAGCATAAAAATTCATTGGTTCCATACAGTTATGCGGTAAGAAAGGAGAATCATATGTTCTTTCTAAAACTTTATCTGCTTCAGCGAAAGCTTTCTTTACATTTCCATCTTCTCTTCTAACATCAAATTCTTTTCCGTCTAAAATCTTAATCAACTCTTTATTATGATCGACAGTACTTTCTAAATTTTGATCATCACTCCAAATAGCTTTCAATGCTTTTTTACCTTTCATAGCTGCCCATGTGTTAGTACCAATTACAGCAACCTTATCTCCAAATTTGATTACATCTGAAACTCCATTTACTTTTTTAGCTTCAGCATCATCAAAACTCTCTAATTTTTGTCCGAATGCTGGTGGACGTAATACCGAAGCATATACCATTCCATCAGCTTTATAATCTAAACCAAATAAAGGCTTACCTGTAACGATGTTATCTAAATCAACATTTAAAGCATCTTTCCCTATAATCGTATATTCTGATGGCTTTTTTAAAGTTACATTTTCTGGAACCTCTAAAGCAGCCGCTTCACTTACAACTTCTCCATAACCTAATGTATCTCCATTTGCATTAGTTATAATTCCTTTTGAAGCTTTACAAGTATTTGCATCAACTCCCCATTTCGCAGCAGCAGCATTAATTAACATTTGCTTTGTAGTAGCTCCTGTTTGACGTAATGCATCCCAACCAAAACGAATTGACTGACTTCCTCCTGCAACCTGACGTTTGTATTCTTTCTTGTTATATTTTGCTTGTGCAACATGCACTTTATCCCATTCTACATCTAATTCTTCAGCAATAATCATTGGCATTGCTGTTTTTACTCCCTGACCAATTTCTGGGTTTGGAGAAAAAATTGTTACATAACCATTATCTGCTATTTTGATAAAAGCATTAAAATCGTTGAAATTTAAATTTGCAATATCTACAGCTGGTTTTGCTTCTGGTTTACAAGCAGTGAATAAATTAAAACCAACTAACATTCCTCCACTTGCTAGCGCTGAAGTTCTTAAAAAGTTTCTTCTACTAAATCTGATATTATTTTGTTCTGTACTCATGATAATTAGATTTAAGACATTTTTTTAGCGGCTACAGCTACAGCTTTTTCTATTCTGTTATAAGATGCACACCTACAAATGTTTCCATGCATTGCCTCTCTAATTTCTGTTGAAGTAGGATTTGGGTTTTCTTTTAGAAAAGAAGCAGCAGTCATAATTTGTCCTGCTTGACAATATCCGCATTGTGGAACATCAACTTCTTTCCAAGCTTCTTGTAAAGGATGATCTCCTTCTTTAGAAAGTCCTTCTATAGTTGTGATTTCTTCTTTATCTAAAATAGAAACTTGTAATTGACAACTTCTAGTAGCTACGCCATCTACATGAACAGTACAAGCACCACATTGTGCTATACCACATCCAAATTTTGTTCCTACTAAATTTAATTCATCTCTTAATATCCAAAGTAAAGGGGTATCTGAATCGGCAGTAACTGTTACCAATTCACCATTGATTTTTAGATTATAGGTTGGCATTTATATGTTGGTTTATAATTCAGCTATATAAGTTACAAAAAAAATAGCTATCCGAAGACAGCTATGATTCTTTTAAGAATTATTTAATATTAAATATATCATTTAATTGTTTTAAATTTATTTGACCAAAACCTCATCTATAATTCCTTGAACAACTTCTGGGTTTAACAGAGTACTTGTATCTCCAAGATTACCTATATCATTTGAAGCAATCTTTCTTAAAATTCTTCTCATAATTTTTCCTGAACGTGTTTTTGGTAATCCTTGTGTAAATTGAATTCTATCCAATTTTGCAATTGGTCCGACTTGCTCAGTTATAATTTGATTAATTTCTTTTCTTAGATTTTCATGATTACGAGATTCACCTGTGTCTTTTAAAATCACATAACCATACAATGCATTTCCTTTAATATCATGAGGAAATCCAACAATAGCAGATTCCGCAACAGCAGGATGTTCGTTAATTGCATCTTCTATTGGAGCAGTTCCTAAATTATGTCCTGAAACAATAATAACATCATCTACTCTACCTGTAATTCTGTAATAACCAACCTCATCTCGCAAGGCTCCATCCCCTGTAAAGTACTTATTTTCAAAGGCTGAAAAATAAGTATCTTTATATCGTTGATGATTTCCCCAAATTGTTCTTGCCATTGAAGGCCAAGGAAACTTAATACATAATCGACCTTCTACCTGATTTCCTTTAATTTCTTTTCCTTCTTCATTCATTAAAGCGGGTTGAATTCCTGGAAAAGGCAAAGTTGCATATGTAGGTTTTGTTGGGGTAGAAAAAGGAATAGGTGTAATCATAATTCCTCCTGTTTCTGTTTGCCACCAGGTATCTACAATTGGACTTTTTCGTTTTCCTATATTATCATCATACCAGTGCCAAGCCTCTTCATTTATAGGTTCACCTACCGTTCCTAAAATTTTTAATGATGATAAATCACTTGATTCTACATGAGATAAACCTTCTTTAGCTAATGCTCTAATTGCTGTTGGTGCAGTGTAAAACTGATTCACTTTATGTTTTTCTACAATTTGCCAAAAACGACTATAATCTGGGTAACTTGGAACACCTTCGAACATTACCGTGGTAGCTCCATTTGCTAATGGTCCATAAACAATATAACTATGCCCAGTTATCCAGCCAATATCTGCAGTACACCAATACACATCATTTTCTCTGTATTGAAAAACATTTTTAAAAGTATACGCTGTATACACCATATATCCTGCTGTTGTATGTAACATTCCCTTTGGCTTACCTGTTGAACCTGAAGTATATAATATAAAAAGAGGATCTTCTGCATTCATTATTTCTGCTTCACATTTATCAGATACTTCATCTAACAATGGTTGTAACCATTCATCTCTACCTTCTTTTATATTTATATCTGATTTTGTTCTTTGTACAACCAAAACATTTTCAACACATGGGCATTCCTCTAAAGCTTCATCTACTATACCTTTTAAATCTATGGTTTTATTTCCTCTATAAGAACCATCCGAAGTAATCACCATTTTACATTCTGAATCGTTGATTCTTGTTGCTAAAGCTGTAGAAGAAAAGCCAGCAAAAACAACTGAATGTATTGCTCCAATTCTTGCACAAGCTAGAAGAGAAATAGCAAGTTCTGGTATCATTGGTAAATAAATACAAACACGATCTCCTTTTTTAATTCCTCTCGATTTTAAAACATTAGCTAGTTTATTAACTCTTTTATATAAATCATTATATGTAATATGTTCTGCTTTTTCATTTGGGTTATTAGGCTCAAATAAAATAGCGGTTTTATCTCCTCTTGTTACTAAATGGCGATCGATACAGTTTTCGGTAATGTTCAATTGTGCTCCTTCAAACCATTTCACTTCAGGTTTCGTAAAATCCCAACTTAAAACATTATTCCATCGTTTCCTCCAAAGAAAATGTTCTTCTGCAATTTCTTCCCAAAAATTTTCTGGATTACGAACAGATCTTCTATATACTTGAAAGTATTCTTCTAGATTTTTAATGTGATAATTACTCATGATTTGGTTATTTATATGATAAATCTATTCTTTTTTTATCAAAAAATAACTCTTAAAAAAAAATATTTAAAAATGTTTTCAAAATGATGTTTTTTGTAGTTAATTCTACTCTATTTGTCGATTTTTTTTGGTTGTAAAAAATTAAACCCAAGAAAAAAAAACCCAAAAAACAACATTATCAACCAATTAAAAACCACTACAACTCAATCTCTTCTAACATGAGATTATAATCATATTGTAAATCTTCATGTAAAGTTAACATAGCTTTTTTAGCAAGTCGTAATTGAGTTTCAAATACCTTTTGAAGTCTTGGACTTTTTTTTATTGAAGGTTTAAAACGTTTTAATTTTAAACAGAAATATAACAACAATTCAACTTCTGTACTTTTCTTTTTTGAATAACGAATTTGTTTTTTTATTGATGTAAGAATTTTACGAACACTCTTTCTTATGTAAAAAAAGCTTTTGGTGTTTATTTCACTAAACATTTCATCTATTTCAATTTTTACAGTTTTAATATATCTATCTTCATCTTGAGCTTCAAACAATAAATAGGTTAGTAATTCTTTATTTTCTTTTTTAAATCGAGTTAACGTTAGACATAGTTCTAATAATTCTGAAGAAGTTTTATATTTTAATTCGTCTTTTATTGTTTTAATTGAAGCTGCTTTCATGAATTACCGTCTTTCTTTATTTGATCAAAACTATCAAAAAGTCTTTGTTTCGCCATGCTAAATATCCTTCTATTAAATTCTGAAGTATTTTTTTGATATTCCAAAAACTCATCTTTTGTAAACTGACCTATTATTATTCCAAGAATAAGATTTCTAATAACGACATTTTTAGAGAATGATTTATCTAAAGTTTCTTGAAACTTATCTTTATTTAAATTTACGAGTTTGATCTTTTGTTGTATACTCCAATTTTTAAATGTTAATATTAAAATTTCGTGCTGCAACTTTAAAATTGGCCGTAATACTTCATTTTGAAAGTTTTCATCTGATTTGACTGAAATCAAATTTAAAACAGGTCGTATGCTTTTTTTATCCATAATTATTTTTATTATGTATTTAAAGTTAAACTAAAAAAGAGAAGTTATAACTAACTTCTCTTTTTTTCATCTATTTGTATTCAATTTAAATTTTATTTAGCATTCAAAAAATCTGTAACATTTTTTTCTATTCTCTCTGTAATATTCTCAGTATTGGCTTTTACAAATTTCTCTCCTGTTATTTGCTCATACAATTCTATATAACGATTCGAAATTTCAAGGATTTTTTCATCACTCATTTCAGGAATTTGTTGTCCGTCTTTTCCTTGAAATCCGTTTTCAATTAACCATTGACGAACAAACTCTTTAGATAATTGTTTTTGTTTCTCGCCTTTATCTTGTCTTTCTTGATAACCATCTGCATAGAAATATCTAGAAGAATCTGGTGTATGAATTTCATCAATTAATACAACTTTACCATCCTTTGTTTTACCAAATTCATATTTTGTATCCACTAGAATTAATCCGCGTTTCGCTGCTATTTCAGTACCTCTTTGAAATAATTTTCTAGTGTAATCTTCAAGAACTATATAATCTTCTTCAGAAACAATTCCTTTAGCTAAAATATCTTCTCTAGAAATATCTTCGTCGTGCTCACCATTATCGGCTTTTGTTGAAGGTGTAATAATTGGCTCAGGAAATTTATCATTTTCCTTCATTCCTTCTGCCATAGTAACACCACAAAGCATTCTTTTCCCTGCTTTATATTCACGAGCTGCATGACCCGATAAATATCCACGGATAACCATTTCAACTTTAAAAGGCTCACATAAATGACCTACAGCTACATTTTCATCAGGATTTGCAACTAACCAATTCGGAACAATATCAGCTGTATCATTCATCATTTTAGTAGCAATCTGATTTAAAATCTGACCTTTAAAAGGAATTTGACGAGGCATAATTACATCAAATGCAGATAATCTATCTGAAGCAATCATGACTAATTGCTCATCATTTATATTATAGACTTCTCTTACCTTTCCTTTATACACTGACTTTTGTCCAGGAAAATTAAAGTTTGTTTCGTTTATTGTATTCATTGTTGCGTTGTTGTAAACCGCAAAAGTAAACTTTTTAATCTTTTTTAGGAATTCTTTTTATCTGCTTAATGTTATCTGAAATCGGTGTAACAGAAACTACCTTTTCTTTTTGTTCAACATAAAATATAAATGAACTATTTTGACCAATAACTTGAACGTCTTTTTGAGAATTATCTTTAAATATTAATTTGTAATTAGGCTTGATTTCTTTAGTCTTAATCTTATGATTTTTTCCTAACCCCATTCCCAATCTTAAAGAGACAAACAAAATAAAAAATAAAAATAATAAACCTTCTGCTAGTCCTTTTTTCTCTTTTAAGTCTTTAAATGCTTTTTCCCTACGCTCTATATTATGCATTTTTCCATACCACTTTTTGTGTTTGTGTTTTTTATGGAGTGCATACGACCATTTGGTTACATATTTATATAGAAGAAAAAAACAAATAACTAAAGCTAATGTTAACTTTAAACTATCTGTAAGTAAACTAAAAGGAGATATTAAAGCATCTAAAATGGATACATAATTTAAATATTGAACTTCTAATACTGCATAAAAAAGTGCATCACTTACTATTCCTAATAGAATAAAGTAAACATATAAAACGTAAAAATTCTCTTGTAAACTTAGTTTTTTAAAAATCAATTTATTCCGTTTCTATACTTTTATAAGCCTTAATAATTTTCTTCACTAATCGGTGTCGAACTACATCTTTATCGTCTAAATAAATTTGACCAACTCCTTCAATACTTTTCAATGCTAATAATGCTTCTTTTAAACCTGAAACTTGTTTACGGGGTAAATCTATTTGACCAGGATCTCCAGTAATTACAAACTTTGCATTTTTTCCCATACGCGTTAAAAACATTTTCATTTGTGCATGAGTTGTGTTTTGAGCTTCATCTAAAATCACAAAGGCATTATCTAATGTTCTACCACGCATAAATGCTAAAGGTGCAATTTGTATTGTTCCATTTTCTATGTAAGCCTGTAATTTTTCTGATGGAATCATATCACGCAAACCATCATATAAAGGTTGCATATATGGATCTAACTTTTCTTTTAAATCTCCCGGTAAAAAACCTAAATTTTCACCAGATTCTACAGCAGGACGCGTTAGTATAATTCGTCTAACATCTTTTTCTTTTAAAGCTTTTACAGCCAAAGCAACTGCTGTATATGTTTTACCTGTTCCTGCAGGACCAACTGCAAATAATAAGTCATTCTCTTTCATTAATTGAACCATCTTACGCTGATTCTCTGTTTGTGGTTTTATAATTTTACCACTTACTCCATGTACAAGTATATCACTCTTATTTCCGAACTTTCTTTCTTCTTCTTCCTTTCCATTAGATGTTAAAATACGCTCTATACTATTCTCATCAAGTTTATTATACTTATTAAAATATTTAATTAAACGTTCTAAACGTATTTCAAATTCATCTAAAATTTCTGGATCACCATAAACTTTCAATTTATTTCCTCTAGCTACTATTTTAATTTTAGGAAAATAATTTTTCAATAATGAAATTGTACTGTTCTGTGCTCCAAAAAATTCTTTTGGATTAATTTCCGTTAGTTCAATAACTCTTTCGTTCAAATGCTATAATTTTTAATTTTATTATGTTTAAATGTAGTAATTATTTTATTCATTTATGTAGCTTTGCCTTAAATTTCGATAGAGTTTTTCACAAAATAATTAACAATTAAAGCATTACATGGCGCTTATTACTTTAACTACAGATTTTGGCCTTAAGGATCATTTTGTTGGTGCTGTAAAAGGTGCAATATATTCTGAATTGCCTAATGCTAAAATTGTTGATATTACACATCTCATTACTCCTTTTAATATTACTGAAACTGCATATATACTCAAAAATGCATATAAGAGTTTTCCAAAAGGGACCATACATATTATAGGTGTAGATTCTGAATTAAGTGTAGAAAATAAACATATAGCAATAGAACTTGATGGACATTACTTTATTTGTCCGGATAACGGAGTAATTTGTATGATTGCTTCTGAAGTACAACCTGCTAAAATTGTTGAAATTAATATTCATAATCATATAGAAAGTAGTTTTCCTGTATTAGATGTTTTTGTTAAAGTTGCAACTTTTATTGCAAGAGGTGGAAAATTAGATGTCATTGGAAAAGAAATACAATCACATAAGAAATTAATAGAAATTCAACCTAAAGTTAATCAAGATCGCAATTTGATTGTTGGTGGTGTCATTTACATAGACAATTATGGCAATGTAATAAGTAATATCAGTAAAAAAGCGTTTGATGATATTGGTAAAGGAAGAGAATTTACTGTTACGGCAAGACGTTATACTTTTAAGAAAATTTTCAATAAATATAATGAGATTGTCAACTTTACCAGTGAAGATATTCGTCAATATGATGGAAATAAATTAGCCTTGTTTAACACAGCTGGATATTTAGAAATTGCTGTTTTTAGAAGTAATTTAAAAACTGTAGGAGGTGCTTCTTCCCTGCTAGGTTTACGATACAGAGATACCATTTCTGTTGAATTTCATGAAGAAGAAAAACCAGATTTTACAACCGTTTAATTAAAATATTATGTTTGTTCGTATCGTTAAAATGAGCTTTCAACCAGAAAAAATAGAAACTTTCTTAGTAAACTTTGATAAGAAAAAAGAATATATACGAAAATCACCTGGTTGTCGTTTATTAGAATTGTATAGAGATAAAACAAATCCGAATATTTTCTTTACCTATAGTTATTGGAATGAAGAACAAGATTTAGAAAATTACAGAAATTCTGAATTATTTAAATCTATTTGGGCTGAAACTAAAGTATTTTTTAACGATAAGCCTCTTGCTTGGAGTGTTGATAAAGTCGTAAGTTTGACTTAAATTATGAAATCAATATTAAAAAAAGAACTTAATTCTTTCTTTGGATCACCTATAGCATATTTGGTTATTGGTGTCTTCTTATTAGTAAACGGTTTATTCTTGTGGGTTTTTAATGATAATTTTAATATCTTAAACGCAGGATATGCTGATTTAAATTCATTTTTCTATTTAGCGCCTTGGTTATTTTTATTTTTAATTCCGGCTATAACCATGAAAAGTTTTGCTGATGAATATAACTTAGGAACTATTGAAATTTTAAAAACCAAACCTTTAACTAACTGGGATATTGTTTTAGGAAAATTTTCAGCTAGTTTAATCTTAGTTATTATAGCGTTATTACCTACACTAACGTATGTGTATAGTATTTATGCACTAGGAAATCCTAAAGGGAACTTTGATTCTGGAAGTTTAATTGGTTCTTATTTTGGTTTGTTATTTTTAGCATCAGCCTACACAGCTATTGGATTATTTACCTCTACCCTATCTAAAAATCAAATTATTGCTTTCATTCTAGGCATTGTCATATCTTTTTTTATGTTTTATGGTTTTGATGCCATAGCAAACTTATCTAATAGTTCTAATTACTACATTAGAAATTTCGGATTTAACGAACATTTTAAAAGCATTAGTAGAGGTGTTATAGATACTAGAGATTTAATTTACTTTATCAGTATAACATTCATCTTTTTATTCATCACTAAAGCACGATTAGAAAATGAATAAAAAAATCAAAAAAACAGCTAT
This sequence comes from Tenacibaculum aquaeponti, assembly GCF_052084715.1. GTDB lineage: Bacteria > Bacteroidota > Bacteroidia > Flavobacteriales > Flavobacteriaceae > Polaribacter. The sequence continues at coordinate 901,949 of NZ_CP197288.1, forward strand.
TGTTATTGTTGGAATATTAGTGCTTAATTTTTTAAGTAACTCTTTTTTTAAACGATTCGATTTAACAAAAGACAAACGCTATACATTATCAGAAGTTACTATTGATTTATTAAATGAACTGGATACTGACTTAATTATAAATGTATATTTGGAAGGTGATTTTCCTTCTGAATTTCAGCGTTTGCAAATTGAAACGCGTCAGTTTCTAGAAGAACTTGAAGCTAAAAACAGAAATGTTCGTTTTCGTTTCATTGACCCTTATGATATTCGAAAAGAATTGATTAAAAATGGAATGATGCCTAGTCAACTTTCTGTTGAAGAAGACGGAAAATTATCTGAAGCTTTTATTTTCCCTTGGGCTGAAATCTTCTATAAAAATCGTTCTCAAAAAGTTTCTTTATTATCAAATTCTTTATTTAAAACTCAAGAGGAACAACTAGAAAATGCTATAGCTGCTTTAGAACATTCTTTTGCTAGTGGAATTGAAATTATCACACAAAAACAGCCTAAAACCGTAGCCGTAATATCAGGAATTGGAGAACTTGAAGATATTAAATTATATAGTTTTTTAAGCGAATTAGGAAAGAAATACAGACTTGCTAAATTCACTTTAGACTCTGTAAATAAAACTCCTGAAAAAACATTAGAACAATTAAAAAAATTCGATTTATCGATAATAGCTAAACCTACAGAGAAATTTTCTCCTGAAGAAAAATTGACTTTAGATCAGTATATTATGAATGGTGGTAAAACTTTGTGGATGATTGATAATTTAAGCGCAGATACCGACAGTTTATATAATCAAGGTAAAATGCTAGCTTTTCCAAGAGATTTAAATTTAACTGATTTATTATTTAGTTATGGCGTACGTGTAAATAATAAATTAGTTCAAGATTTATATGCTTCTAAATTAACTTTAGCTGCTGGTAATACTGGAAACCAAACTCAATTTGAAAATTTCAACTGGTTTTATCATCCTTTAGTTACTGGAAATCCTTCACATCCAATTACGAAAAACGTACTACCTGTAAGATTTAGGTTTACCACGCAATTAGACACTCTTCAAAAGAATGTAAAGAAAACTCCTCTTTTAGTTAGCTCTGTATTAACTAAACTTTCTGGAACTCCTAAAATTATCGAGTTAGAAAGTATAACACAAGAACCAAAGCAACAGGAATACGCAGCTGGAAGTCAGTTATTAGCTGTTCTATTAGAAGGTGAATTTGAATCTGCTTACAGAAGCAGAACGAAACCTTTTAATTCTAAAGATTATACCGAAAAATCGAAACTCAATAAAATGGTTGTAATAGCTGATGGTGATATTGGAAAAAATCAACTATTAAAAGGTAAGCCTTACGATTTAGGAGTTGACAAATGGACACAGGAACGCTTCGGAAACAAAGATTTTCTAGTAAATACAGTAGATTATCTTTTAGATGATAATGGTTTAATAGATTTAAAAAATAAATCTATACAGCTTCGAGTTTTAGACAAGAAAAAAGCTTACACAGAGAAAAGATCTTGGCAATTATTCAATATTGCATTACCTATTTCTCTATTATTAACTTTCGGATTTGTATTCAACTATATAAGAAAAAGAAAGTATAGTTAAACAATACACTTTAGAAATTATTTAGATAACTCTGGTAAAGAATTAACAGTTAAGTATCAAACAAAAAGACTTGTTTAAAATTGGTTTTTATTTGTTAGGTAAATTCAACAAATCATTATAAATGAAAGTATAATTTAATCTTTGGATTAACTTATCTGAACTTATTTTTTTAAACATCAACTCAGTTTCATTTTTAAACTTAGGTTGGGATTTACCCAAACTCTTTCTAGCTTCTGTATAAAATTCTTTACGAGTTGGATGATGATCTGTACAAACATTAAAGGTTTCCCCAAAAATATCTAAATCAATTATTTTTGACAGAATTTCTATACAATCTTCTCTATGAATCATATTTACAAATCCTTCTGGTTGAGGAATTTCTTTTTCCGCAAACCAATTGCCTGGCTGTCTATTAGCTCCAAACAATCCAGCAAAACGAATTATAGTAGTAGAAAAATTTCTATTACTTCTAAAAAGTGACTCAACATTAGATAATAAAGAATCAATTGTTTCATCTTCTTCTGTATAAGTTTTATTACCTCTTGGATAAACTGAAGTAGAACTTATAAAAATCACTTTTTTAACTGATGACTTTTCTATTTCATTAATCAAGTTTTCAAAAGCTTCTATTTTTTTTGAAGTAATCATGATTAATAAAACATCGCAATTCATGAAATTTTTATAATCTAAATTTTCTTCTATATTAATCAAATATCCATTTACATTTGCTTGTTTTAAAACTTCGAGTTTTTGCTTTGTAGTTGTAGAACCATTAACCGAAATTCCGTTATTAATAAATTTTTTTGCCAATGGTAATCCTAACCATCCACAACCTAAAATACTATATCTTTTATTATTCATAGTTTAACAACCTTCGTCACAACAATTATCATCTTTTACTAATTTACAGGTAGCTACAGCTAATAATGCTCCAATAATTGGGGCTAAAATATATAACCATAAATATTCTAATTGACCAGAAACTAAAGCAGGAGCAATTGATCGAGCTGGATTCATTGAAGCTTTAGTAATTGGTCCAGCAAACATTGCTTCTAGCAAAACTACACCTCCTATTGCTATTCCTGCCATCACTCCTACTTCCTTACTTCCTGTTGAAACATTTATAATTGTTACCATTAAAAAAAATGTTAATAACAGTTCTAATATGAAAGCCCGCATAGCATCAGTGGAAGGAATTGTCGCTCCGTAAAATTCACTATCAGGAAATAAAAACAACAGTAATAAACTCGCTACTAATGCTCCTAAAATTTGAGCTAATATATATTTCGGAACTTCAGACCACGAAAACTTTTTAGCATAGGCAAATGAAATAGTAACTGCTGGATTAAAATGTGCTCCAGAAATTTCTCCAAAAGCATAAATCATAGCCATAACTATTAATCCCCAAGTAATTGCAATTCCAACATGACCAATACTTCCATTGGTAACTTCATTAATTGTCATAGCACCTGTTCCACAAAAAATTAGTGCGAAAGTTCCTACAAATTCTGAAATATATTTTTTCATATCTACAAAGATACAATCTCGTATTTTAAGTTTTTGTTAACATTTATCATTTCATTTAGCCGTAATTTTATAGAGTACAAAAACAAACTTTTATCAACATGAAAAAAATACTTTTAAGCTTATTTATAGCTTCATTAACTTTATCAGGTTATGCACAAGTAACTACTCCTCAACCAAGTCCTTCTGCTAAAATTGAACAAAAAGTTGGATTAACAGATGTTACTGTAGAATACTCAAGACCAGGTATTAAGGGAAGAAAAGTTTTTGGAGATTTAGTTCCTTATGGAAAATTATGGAGAACTGGAGCTAACAAAAACACTATTGTTACTTTTAGTGATGATGTTACTATTGATGGTAAAACTCTTAAAAAAGGATCATATGCTATTTTCACTAAACCTAATGCTTCTTCATGGGAAGTAATGTTTTATACTGATACTAATAACTGGGGAACTCCTAGAAAATTCGATCAAGCTAAAGTAGCTTTAACGACTACTGCTAAAGTTGAAAACATGCCAATGGTTATTGAAACATTTACAATTTCTATTGACGATGTGAAAAATGGTTCTGCTGTTTTAGGTATCTTATGGGAAAATGCCTACGCTGGTATTAAGTTTAATGTTCCTACAGATAAAGCTGTTTCTGCTAGTATAGATAAGGTTATGGCTGGTCCTGGTCCTAATGATTATTATGCTGCTGCTTCTTATTACATGGATGAAGGTAAAGATATTACAAAAGCTCAACAATGGATTGATAAAGCTGTTGAAATGACTAAAGATCAACCACGTTTTTGGTACTTACGCAAACAATCTTTAATTCACGCTAAAGCTGGAGATAAAAAAGGAGCTATTAAAGCAGCAAAAGCTTCTTTAATGCATGCTGAAAAAGCTGGCAACGCAGATTACATTAAACTAAACAAAGACTCTCTAAAAAAATGGGGAGCTTAATATATCTCGCTTAAATTAAAAGTTAAAAACTCGAATTCATAGAATTCGAGTTTTTTTGTATCCTACTTTTATGAATTCTTATACTAGTCTAAGATAATCTACTAATAACTTGAATTATATTTGAACTATAATTGAAGTTTATGTCTGTTTATAAAAAAATCACTGAAATAGGTATTAAGTTTATTCCTAAATCAAAGCTCTTTAAATATGGTTTTAACTTATCTCCAATGTACAGAAGAAGTACCGGAAGAGTTAGACAAATTTCCAATGATTTATTACATGTTAGAGTAAAAATCCCTTTAAGTTACAAAAACAGAAATTATGTAAATTCTATTTTTGGTGGTAGTTTATTCTCTGCTGTAGATCCTATACCAATGATACAATTAATTAATCTTATAGGAGATGATTATGTAGTCTGGGATAAGTCTGCTGAAGTTTATTTTAAACGACCAGCTAAAGAAAATGTATATGCTGATTTTTCTTTTTCTATGGAAGAACTTGATCAAATTAAACAACGAGTTTTAGAAGAAAAGGAAATAGAAATAGTAAAAACTACGCTACTTACAGACAAAACAAACTCCAAAATCTTTTGTGAGGTTCATAAAACAATTTATGTAGCTGATAAGGATTTTTATAAAGAAAAACGTGCTAGAAAAAATAAAAATAATTAATCAATACTCTTTTTTCTAGTAAAATAGAAATATTGATTAATTATTTTATCTATCGTTTATTTTCAGCTACTACTCTCCTATTTCATCAACATTTAAGTCTACTTGCTCAAAAATCATCTCCATTAATTCCTTGTAATAGTATAGCTATTACGATGACTAAACCACAGCCTAAAGCATTTAACCATAAGTAAGGTAACCAGTCTAAATACCAAACAATTATTATTATTAACTGAGTGATTATTGCTCCAATAAACACAGCATTAGATCTTACAAACTTAAAGAAGAATGCTAATAAGAAAATTCCTAATACATTTCCGTAGAATATAGATCCAATAATATTTACTAATTGAATTAAATTATCAAATAAATTTGCAACACAAGCAACTAAAATGGCTAAAATTCCCCATCCTAAAGTGAACCATTTAGACATATTTACATAATGTTGATCACTTTTCTCTTCTTTTACATTTCTCTTGTATAAATCTATTGCTGTTGTAGAAGCTAAAGCATTTAATTCTGAAGCTGTTGAAGACATTGCTGCAGAAAGTATTACTGCTAATAATAAACCTATTAACCCTTTTGGTAAATTATTTAAGATGAAATGAATAAAAACATAATCTTTATCATTTGTTTCCACTTTATCATTAGATTCTTTAATAATGACTTTTGCCTCTTCTTTTATCTTTAAATCTTCTTCGTTTAAAGCTTGTAACTTTGGCTTATTTTCTTCAGTTATTCCACTTAAAATAAGCGTTTTTTTCTCTACTTCAATTGCTCTATGTCGATCTTCTAAAACCTTATATTGATCAGCGTATTGAGAACTAATAACTGCTTCTTTTGCTTTAGGATTAAAATTTAATGGAGAAGCATTAAACTGATAAAATACAAATACCATAACTCCTACCAATAAAATAAAGAACTGCATAGGCACTTTTAATAAACCATTAAAAATTAAACCTAATTGACTTTCTCTTACAGATTTTCCTGATAAATAACGTTGAACTTGACTTTGATCTGTTCCGAAATAAGAAAGCATTAAAAATGTTCCTCCAAGAAAACCAGTCCAAACTGTATATCTATTGTTTAAATCCCAAGAAAAATCTAAAACCTTCATTTTATTACTAGCTCCAGCAATTTCAAGAGCTTTTCCGAAAGTAATTCCGTCAGGTAAATATTGAAGTATTAAGTAAAAAGCAATAAACATTCCTGAGAAAATAATTGCCATTTGTTGTTTTTGAGTAACACTTACAGCTTTTGTTCCTCCACTGACTGTATAAATAATTACCAAAACACCTATGATTATGTTTAAGAAAACAAGATCCCAACCTAATACTGCTGAAAGAATAATTGCAGGAGCAAAAATGGTTATTCCTGCTGCTAATCCTCTTTGGATTAAAAATAAAATAGCAGCTAAAGTTCTTGTTTTAAGGTCAAATCTACTTTCTAAATATTCATAAGCAGTGTATACATTTAGTTTATGATAAATAGGAATAAATACTAAACATATGATAACCATAGCCAATGGAAGTCCGAAATAAAATTGAACAAATCCCATACCGCTATGAAAAGCTTGACCTGGTGTAGATAAAAAAGTGATGGCACTAGCTTGAGTTGCCATTACAGACAAACCGATAGTCCACCACTTTGTGTCATTTCCTCCTTTAATATATTGCTCTACGTCTTTACTTCCTCTAGTTTTCCACGTTCCATAAAGAACAATAAATAATAACGTTATTGAAAGTACAATCCAATCTAAAGTTTGCATGAGAATATTATTTAGTATATAGGTTTGTTATAATTAAAAAGATGACAATGTACGCTAAATTGGCTAACAGTACTAGTGTGTACTCTTTTTTCCATATATACTTTTTTCCCATGTATGTGATTCTTTAGTTATTAATTGTTAGTTGGTTTTTCGAAAAAATTATCTGCTAAAGGTGCTTGAGTAACTAAAGCAGAAGAAAATGTAATTGGATCTCTTGCTGGTTCAGTAGGAACCCCATTATCATTTTTCTGATACCAAGTTATAGATTTTGGTAAAACTAAACCGTTAAGGTTCTCCCAATTATTTATAATAGTATCTTGGATAACCTCATTATTAGTAATTGGTAAGTTATTTATGATTGTAAAACTAAAATATTATTTGTTTAATAAAAAGAAATAAAAAAGGAGCTTTTTAAGCCCCTTTATATTTATAATATTATATAAATAAAGATAATATCTCTAACTTAAGCTTTTAAGTCTCTTTTCAGCCGCTATTTCTGCATCTTTTAATACTTGTTCATCGCAATAATAACGAACATGTGTATGCTTAATAGCTACAGGTTTTAATCCTCCATATACAACAAATTGTCCATCAGCTTCCATCCAGACATTCAAGCCTCCATTTTCACAAATATGAACATTACCTCCATTTACTTCAATTAACTTTTCCTTTGTTAAAACTTTTCCTAAATTTAAAATTGACTTTTTCATTATTACATAATTTTTAATTTATACCTACTCATAAGCTTTTCGGTAACCGCTTTTTCTTTTTACAAATATATTCATACGCTTAAATTATTTCAACACTTGGTTATTAAAAATAATTTTTAACAGTGCACAAAACAAAATAATATCATTCTAATTAGTTGGTTTTTCAAAAAAATTATCTGCTAAAGGTGCTTGAGTAACTAAAGCAGAAGAAAATGTAATTGGAGCTCTTGCTGGTTCAGTAGGAACACCATTATCATCTTTCTGGTACCAAGTTATAGATTTTGGTAAAACTAAACCGTTAACGTTTTCCCAATCATTGTATCGTATTAAATTAAACTTATCTGAAGGTTTATTGCTTCCATAAGTAACCGTATATTCTAACCATTCCATTTGTTTAGTATCAGGATGATAGTATATAATATAATTATCATCTGGAGAAGTTCCTACATTTGCTCCGTAAGATATTTTATATCCTGGATAATTTACACCTTCAAAATTTATTGGTGATACTTCAGAATATGTAATTCCATCATCCGCTAATACAAAAGGCATTGCATAAAAATAGAAATATAAATTATAGTAAAACTCAGGGTTTCCTTTAAAAGCTGTAGAATCTTTTTGACTTAACCAGACATCTTTTCCGTTGTAACCTAATGAGAAATTTTCTGCTTGAACAACAGTCTTTCTTGTAGGTAAATCAATCGTATGATCTTGATTATTGATTTTGTAAGACATTGTTCTAGCTTTACGCCAGTTATCAATTCCTCCATGTTTTTCAAATACTTCTCCTAGTGCTTTAGGAAAATTATTTTCTTTTTTAACCTCTTGTTTAAGTTGAGTTTCAACCTCTTTTTTGGCTTCTTGTTTACATGATGTTACTAGTAAAGATACTACCGAAAGTAAGATTAGTTTTTTCATTTTTATTTATAGTTTATCGACAGGTAGTCGAATGTTTTTTCTAAAAATTACAAGTGCTTGTTAAAAAAATAAAATATTAATTCATCTTTTCCATTCAGAAAAAACTCATTAAAAGATGAGTCTTTATTTACTATATTTTAAAAATTTTCTATATTAAATATTAATAATTTCCATCGTTTAATGTTTCCATGAATGCTATTACTGCTGCTATTTCTTCTTTAGAAAGTTGAAGATTATCAAAAGGTAAGGTTTGGTAATCATTTTCAATTCCTAATCCTGCTCCACCACCTTTATTGTAAAAATCCATAACTTCATCTAAAGTTGTATACACTCCGTTATGCATGTATGGAGCTGTAACTCCCACATTTCTAACAGTAGGTGTTTTAAAAAAATGTTTACGTTCTGGTGTTTTAAACAATTCATATCGTCCTAAATCTGGAGACAACTTTGCATTTAAAGTATCTTTAGTAGCTGGAATTCCAATAAACTCTAATTCTGTGTCTGTATAATTTGGAGGAATAGTTCCATTAAAAACAGGAGCAAAATGACAAGTTGCGCACATTGCTTTTCCCATAAAAAGATTAAAACCTAGTTGTTCTTCTTTTGTTAAGGTATTTTCTTCTCCTCGTATATTTTTATCAAACTTAGAATCGAATGAATTTAAGCTTCTTATATAAGATGCAATTGCATGTCTAATATTATAATTGACTCTTTTATTTTTGTATAAATCCGATAACTTGTTCTTATAAGTTTCATTATTCATTACTCTAGCTACCACTGAATCCATAGACATATTGAACTCATTATGATTTTTTACAACACCTACTACTTGTCCTTCTAAACTACCAGCTCTGGCATCCATAAAAAAAGCTTGCTGATAAGCCGAATATGCAACTGTTGGTGTGTTTCTAGTTTGATTTTTATCAAATGTTTTTTTACCATCAGTAAAAGCTAAATCTTTTACATGACATGTTGCACAAGCCATTGAATAATCTTTAGATAAAGATTTATCGTTAAATAATTCTTTACCGAAAATTATTTTCTCAGAAAGCTTTGTGGTATCGCTTAGTTGATCAGAAAAATAATCAATATTGAAAGCTGTATCTGAAAAAAGTGTTGTCATTGAGTTTGATAATGCCATTTCGAAAGGAAAGGTTACATTCCAATCTTTTTGAATGTCAACTAATAATTTCAACTGATAATCTGTATGCTTTTTTATGAATGTAAAACGATCGAAAGTATCAAAATCATGATCTAAATCTTTTTGTGCTGCAATAATTTCTTCAATGAATTTATCTTTTAGTCCTTTAGATTTGAACTTGTCTTCATTCATTTTTACAATTTCAATTATTGTATTATAAGTATAGTTACTTTCTAATAAAGATTGACTTAACACTGGTGAATCGAATCCTGTAATACCAGTCGTTGCAATTCTTACTATTTGATCTCTTAACATCCAAATGATATGATAATCCTTTAATTTCAAAGCAACATTTTTCTGAATTAATTTTAATCGATCTCTAGTTACATTAACTGCTCTATTTAATACAAGTGTATCAATTTGATCTTCGTATAAATTCTCTTCTATTACCTGAAAACCTATTGGATTGATGACTCTAGTATCTTGAGATTCTTCTCCTTTAACTTGAATAATATTTGGCGCATTCAACGATTTGTAATTATTCTTATCTGAATACGCCAAAATTGGCTCCATTAATTTAAAATACTTTCTAGCAGTTTTGTAAAATTCTTTTCTTTCTGAAGAAGATGTACTTTCTAAATTTATCTTATCTAAATGAGTTATAGCATTAGATAAATAGTCATTATATAAAACAGAAATATCTGTAGAAAAATCAGCTACAGCTACATATTTTTTATCTTCTTTACCACATCCGACTAACAAAAGCAAAAGACATACACAGAGGTATGCCTTAGCTCGACTTAATATGTCTTTCATTTTTTTATCTTTCTAACCCAGTGATAACGTGTAAAACTGAACCTTCTTTTCTATTTCCTAAATCAGGATTCGCTAATGGATCTGTAAATGAAGTTCCATCTGCAGGCTCCCATCCGTGATTTTGAGTAATTACGATAAATGTACTTTTACCATTGCTAACAATATCAGTTACATCGATCATACCTGTAATTTCCCAGTTTCTTGTGTTAGAACCATATCCCATATCAGCAGCTCTATTTTGATCACACTCTAATACAGTTTTGATTTCTCCTGTATTTAAGTTGTATTGGTATAATTTAGCAAATCCGTTTACTGAAGTATCTAAATACCCATTTGGATCTTCTTGGATATAAGCATAATTTTCAGTTACTAAAATATTATCTGGAGAATGGAATCCATCAGCTTTTCCACCAACTTTATCACCATCTAAAATACAAGTGATTTTAGCAGCTCCTGTTGGATCTGTATCATTTAATACAACTTTATAAATACGTCCTAAGAAAGTACCTTTACCCATTAATCCAGATTTATTTCTACCTGTAACAGCAAAGTAAAGTTCTCTTTGATTACCAGCAGATCCTCTTCTCCAGTCGATATCTTCTAAACGAGAGAATCCCATTACTCCTTTAGACTTAGCTTCAGCATCTAAAGCACTAATTTCAGTTTCAGTTAATTCAACAAATTCAGCATCATACTCAGTTCCTTCAACCATATCAACTTCATAGTCGATTCCAGCAGTAGTAACTTTTAACCCGTATAATTTACCAGTTTCTAAATCACCTCTATTTCCAACATACATTCCTAATTGTCCTGAAGGAACGTCGTTATCTGAATGATCATCTCCAATAAAAGCAACTGTTTTATTTGGATAAGCATCTTTACCAATAACAACAGCATTTTCTGTAGACCATTGACCTAAAGCTGGTAATAATCTTCCTGTTCCAGCATCATCAGCTGATTTGTATGGATCTGTAGCGAAAACTCCTTTAGAAGATCCTCCCCATTCTCCACCAGATAAATACATTGGTCCAAAACCATGCTCTTCTGGACTAATCATAGATCCTGAACATTGAGCAGTTTCTGCAGTTGCAGCAGCATTTAAAATATACTCTCCTGCAGTTGGCTTTAAATTTTTATCTAATTTAATTCTAGCAATAGAATAATCAGCTTCTATGTTATTAATTAATGTGAAAGTTCCGTCAGCTTCTCTTAATAATCCAGCCCCATCAGCCATAGATCCGTAAACGAAATCTGGTGTGTTAGGAATAATATCTTCAGAAGATAAAATTGGAGTTATTTTTAATCCTACGAAATCACTAGTTACTTTTAAAAAGTTTGGTGTTTTAGAAGATGTTAATACAGCTGTGGCGTCTTGACCGTCTTCCCCATCTTGACCGTCTTGTCCATCTACTCCATCAATACCATCTTTTCCATCTACACCATTCATTCCATCTTCACAAGAATAAAATGTAGTAGTAGAAATAGCTAATGCTAATAAAGCAGCTACACTTAATTTAAGTTTTTTCATGTGTCCTTATTTAGTATTTGTTAATTAATATTTACTAGGCAAAACAAAGGCTCAGATTTAAACTTTAAGTGATCAGCATTTTAATTTCTTTTTAATAAAAAGTTACCTAAATCAATTAATCTTTAATAATTAGAACTGATATAAATAAGACGATTTTTATAAAAAAAAGAAAAGTGATAACAATAATGCAATCACTTTTATTTTTTAATTTATTCTTGTTATCTACTTGGTTAACCAAGCATTAAACATCCAAATTGTTTTTTCTTGTTCTGCGATAAAATCGCTCATCATAGAATTTGTTCCTTCATCGTTAGCTTCATCAGATAATTCTAAAATTTCTCTTTCTATACTTAATAATGTAGTTAAAGAACTTACTATTAACTGTATTGCTTGTTCATCGTTACTTATACTTTTACCAACTGTAACGTTACCATTATGTAAATAATCTTCAAAAGTATGTAAAGGCTCTCCTTGCAAAGTCAAAATTCGTTCAGCGATTAAATCTATTTTTAATTGGGCATCTGTATATAACTCTTCAAACTTCACATGTAATTCAAAAAAGTTTTTCCCTTTAATATTCCAATGTAATCCTCTCAAATTTTGGTAATGAATCTGAAAGTTGGCTAATAATGTATTTAGTTCTTTAACTAATTCTTCAGATTTTGCTTTATCTAATCCTATTATTGTTTTAGTCATAATCGTTTTTAATATTTCTTTTTTCAAAATTATCTCAAAATAAAAAGAAACTACTATTAGTATAATTGATAGTTTTAATATATTTATCGAAAATTATTATAGAATGACTATAACTCAGTTAAAATATACCTTATCTGTTGCAGAACATAAAAACTTTACTGTAGCTGCTGAGCATTGTTTTGTTACTCAGCCTACACTTAGTATGCAAATTCAAAAACTAGAAGAAGAATTAGATGCTAAGATTTTTAACCGCTCTAAAAAACCAATTGAATTAACACCTGTTGGAGAAAAAATAGTAGAACAAGCTAAAGTTATTGTAGATGAAAGTAATCGAATTATAGATATTGTTCATCAGCAAAAAGGATATATCGGTGGTGAATTTAAGTTAGGAATTATTCCTACAGTTATGCCTACTTTATTACCTATGTTCTTAAAAAACTTTACTAGAACTTACCCAAAAGTTCAGTTGATAATTGAAGAATTAACTACAGATGAAATTATTAGAAAATTAACTGATGGATATATTGATGCTGCAATAGCTGCCACTCCATTAGGTAATGAAGCTATTAAAGAACGAGTTTTATATTACGAACCTTTTGTTGGATTAATTCCTAGTGAACATCGCTTATTTTCAAAATCTAAATTAGATGTTGAAGATTTAGAATTAGAAGATGTTTTATTATTAGAAGATGGACATTGTTTTAAAAACAGCGTTATTAATCTATGTAAAATGAATAAGAAAGATGATGATAAAAAGTTTCATTTAGAAAGTGGAAGTTTTGATACGTTAATTAAACTATCTAAAGATGGTTTAGGTATGACACTTTTACCATATTTAAATACTTTAGATTTATCTGAAGAAGACAAAAAATATTTACGAGAATTTAATACTCCACCACCTGCTAGAGAAGTTAGTTTAATTTATCACAAGTCGCAGTTAAAAATGCAACTAATTGAAGCTTTAAAAAGTAATATTGATGGTATTATTAGAGGTGCAATTGCTTTTAGTGATGTAGATATTATTAGTCCAATTAAAAAATAAACATTTATTATAATAGGAAATAAAAAAGGAAGCTAAAAAGCTTCCTTTTGTTTTATGCGTACATTTTTTCTCTTAATTCTTTAACTTTAGAATCATCTAAATAATCATCAAAAGTTGCATACTTATCAATAACCCCATTAGGTGTAATTTCTATAATTCTATTAGCAACTGTTTGCGCAAACTCATGATCGTGAGTTGTAAATAAAACTGTTCCTTTAAAGTTAATTAAAGAATTGTTTAGAGATTGAATTGATTCTAAGTCTAAGTGGTTTGTTGGTTCATCTAACATTAATATGTTAGCTCTAGTCATCATCATTCGAGATAACATACAACGTACTTTTTCTCCTCCAGACAAAACATTACTCTTCTTTAATGCTTCTTCTCCTGAGAAAATCATTTTCCCTAAGAAACCTCTTAAGAACACCTCTTCACGCTCTTCTTCAGTTTGTGCATACTGACGTAGCCAATCTACTAAGTTTAAATCCCCATTTTGGAAAAACTCAGAGTTATCTGCTGGTAAATATGATTGTGTGGTTGTTACACCCCAATTATATTTTCCTGCATCAGCTTCTACATTTCCTGCTATAATTTGATAAAAAGCAGTAGTTGCTTTTGAATTTTTAGAAATTACTGCAACCTTATCTCCTCTATTTAAATTAATATCAACATTAGAGAATAATAATTCTCCCTCCACATCAGTTTTAGACAAACCTTCAATATTTAAAATTTGATCTCCCGCTTCTCTATCTCTTTCAAAGATAATAGCTGGATATCTTCTACTTGATGGTTTTATATCTTCTACATTAAGTTTTTCAATCATTTTCTTACGCGAAGTAGCCTGTTTAGATTTAGCTACATTGGCAGAAAAACGACGAATAAACTCTTCTAATTCTTTCTTTTTATCTTCAGCTTTCTTGTTTTGTTGTGCTCTCTGTTTAGCAGCTAACTGACTTGATTCATACCAGAAAGTATAGTTTCCAGAAAAGTGATTAATTTTTCCAAAATCAATATCAGAAATATGAGTACAAACTGCATCTAAGAAGTGACGGTCGTGAGAAACAACAATTACTGTGTTGTCGTAATTTGCTAAGAAATTCTCTAACCAAGCAATAGTTTCAAAATCTAAATCGTTGGTAGGCTCATCCATAATTAATACATCTGGGCTTCCAAATAACGCTTGTGCTAATAATACACGAACTTTTTGTTTACCATCTAAATCTTTAACTAAAGAATAATGTAAATCTTCTTTTATTCCTAAGTTAGATAACATTGCTGCTGCTTCAGAATCGGCATTCCAACCATTCATTTCTTCGAACTGAACTTGTAACTCTCCAATTTTCTCAGCATTCTCATCAGTATAATCAGCATATAAAGCGTCGATCTCTTTTTTTATTTTATAAAGATCTTTATTTCCCATTACAACTGTTTCTAGAACAGGAAATTCATCAAACGCATAGTGATCTTGGGATAAAACTGACATTCTTTTTCCTGGTTCTAAATGAACATGACCAGAAGTAGGATCTATTTTACCTGATAATATTTTTAAGAATGTAGATTTACCAGCACCATTTGCACCGATAATACCATAACAATTACCTTGAGTAAACTTCGTATTCACTTCATCAAATAATACACGCTTTCCAAATTGAACGGATAGGTTAGAAACTGATAACATTATCTACTTTTTAAATTTCGATGCAAAAGTATAAAAACTAAAGGCTTTTAAAAGCATTTGTATCGCAAATATTTATTTTATTAATAATCATTCTATTTTGTTAATATTAACATCGAATTAACATCATAATATTACTCATATTTCTATTTTTGATAGCTGAAAAATAGAACTTTCTAACAAGAATATGATTAAATATATAGTACCTTTAATTTCGATTTTCTTAATTAGTTGTGCTACTTCAAAGGATGAAAATTTCACTTATGTAGGTGGAAAAATAATACATCCTAAAGGTGAATTTGTTATTATTTATGATAACAAAAGTGAAGTTGTAGATTCTATTAAACTAAATATAGATAATACTTTCTTAGGAAAATTAACAGATATTAAAACTGGTTTATATTACTTTAAACACGGGCCAGAAACCCAATATTTATATTTAGAACCTCAGGATAGTTTGCTTTTTCGCTTGAATACATGGGGATTTGATGAATCGTTAGTTTTTAGCGGTAGTAATGCTGAAGAAAATAATGCTCTAATTGAAAACTTTTTAATTAATGAAAAACAAATTAAAGATTTTTATAAATACAATAAGTTATCTCCTGATGACTTCTTAAAAACAATAGATTCTTTAAAAAAAGATAAAGACAAGTACTTAGAAAATTTTAAAACACGTACAGTAGATTTTTCTGATAATTATTTAGACATATTAAAAGTGGCGTTATATTATCCTCTTTATTCTAAACTAGAAACCTATGCAATAAATAATCGTTTAAAAGAACAACCTGATAGTATAAACGAAAATAAATTTATATCTCATCGAGATAATATACGCATAAACGGAGATTCATTAATGTTTTTCCCTCCTTATGGCAAATATGTTTATAATAACATATACTATGATGTATATGCAAAAAACATTAAAGATGACAGCGATGATTTTACGCTTTCTGTTCTAGAAACTGTAAACAATAAAATAGAATCTAAGAGTTTAAAGAATAAACTACTTAAAGAAACTATTATTCGCCATTTTTACTCTAAAAAGAGCTGCAACTTAAACAAAAAGGCTTACGATTTATTCTCTAAATTTTCATCTAGTGATTCGGATAAAGCTAAAATCACGAAATTATTAGCAGATGTAAAACACATTCCAAAAAATAAACACTTACCAAGTTTCAATTTACACACACCTCAAGGTTCAATTGAAAATATAAACAATATAATAAGAGGTAATAGTAGTGTTATATATTTTAGAAATAAAGATTATTCATCGGATAAGTGGGTAGCATCTAGAATGAATTATTTAATTGAAAAAAATCCAGAAATTAACTTTTTGGTTATAAACTTCAATCATAATAATAAAAAGTATATTAAAAACTTAAACATACAACATCAGTTCTATCTTGATGAAAAAAGTGATGCTCATAACTTTTTAAGTAGTAAATATCCTAGAACAATTTTAGTAAATAAAAAAGGGATTGTTGTTAATAGTTTTTGTGCTTTATCTTCTAAAAAAATAGAAAAACAAATTACTGAGCTTCATTAATTTAGCTTTATCCTATATTTTTATTTTTATTTTACTACTTTTGCCGCGTCCAAAAAAAATATAAATATTAAGAATTCATGGATAGGGCATCTGTGAATTCGCTTAAATTCACATTATGTCAATAAATTTTTCTGACTTAGGTTTAAAAGAACCTATTAATAAAGCGTTGTTAGATTTAGGTTACGAAACTCCTACTGTAATACAACAAAAAGCAATACCACAAATAATATCATCAAAAGACGATCTAAAAGCATTTGCACAAACTGGTACAGGTAAAACAGCTGCTTTTAGTTTGCCAATAGTAGAACAAGTTGATGAAAACAGTAATCATACTCAAGCGATAATCTTATCTCCTACTCGAGAATTAGCTGTTCAAATTGGAAAAAATATTGAAGATTTTTCTAAGTATATACCAAATTTAAACGTCACAACCGTTTATGGTGGTGCTAATATTGAACAACAGATTAAGCAATTAAAAAAAGGAATTCAAATAGTTGTTGGTACACCAGGTAGAACTGTTGATCTAATAAGAAGGAGAGCTTTAAAACTTAACAATGTAGATTGGTTAGTTTTAGATGAAGCTGATGAAATGCTTAACATGGGATTCAAAGAAGAACTAGACAAAGTTCTTGAAGCAACTCCAGACACCAAACAAACTTTATTATTCTCAGCAACATTCCCTAGAGAAGTTGAAGCTATTGCTAAAAACTATATGGAAAATCCTGTTGAAATAACCTCAGGAGAGAAAAATCAAGGATCTGATAATGTAACACATGAATTTTATAATGTTACAGAAAAAACAAGATATGAAGCTTTAAAACGTGTTGCAGATGTAAATCCTGATATATATGCTATTGTATTTTGTAGAACAAGAAGAGAAACACAATTAATTGCAGATCAATTAATTCAAGACGGATATAATGCTGATGCTTTACATGGTGATTTATCTCAAGCACAAAGAGATAGTGTTATGGAAAAATTCAGAAAGAAAAACATTCAAATGCTTGTAGCAACAGATGTTGCTGCTAGAGGATTAGATGTTAATAACTTAACACATGTTATTAATCATAAATTACCGGATCAAATAGAAAATTATAACCACAGAAGTGGTAGAACCGGTAGAGCAGGTAACAAAGGAGTTTCTATTGCATTAGTTAACAGAAAAGAGAAAAATAAACTTTTTCCTATTGAACGAATTTTAAAAAAGAAGTTTATTCAAACTCCAATTCCGAGTGGAAAGGAAATTTGTGAAAAACAATTATTTCATCTTATTGATAAAATTGAAAAATCTGAGGTTAATACTGCAGAAATAGATAGTTTTTTACCTAGTATTTATGAAAAATTAAGCAACTTTTCCAGAGAAGAACTTATTCAAAAATTTGTTTCATTAGAATTTAATTCTTTTCTAGAATATTATGAAAATGCACCAGATTTAAATAAAATCAGCTCTAGAGACAGAGATAGTTCTTCTAGTAGAGGTGGAAACAGAATGTCTAGTGAAAATATGACTAGATTCTTTATAAACATAGGAAGAAAAGATAGACTTAATCCTGCTAAATTAATGGGATTAATTAATGAACAAGGAATTAACAAGAATGTTGAAATTGGTGCTATTGATATTTTAGACACGTTTTCTTTCTTTGAAATTGATAAGAGTCATGAAGCTCAAACTTTAGAGGTTTTTGAAGAAAATCAACCAGATTTTAATGGTAGAAGAGTAAATATAGAAATCACTAAAGAACGAAAAGGAGGCGGAAGAAAACGCTCTGGAGGTGGAAGAAGACGAAATGATGGTGCTTCTGACAGACCTTCTAACGGAGGAAATAGAGGTTTTGGTAGAACAAGAAACAAAAGTAATAACAACTCTTCTGGTCAATCATCTGAGAGAAGACGCAATAACAACAACAGTTCAAGAAAAAATAGACGTAGATAAAAATCTATTTTATAAGTATTAAAAGCCGCTTTAAAAGCGGCTTTTTTATTTTGATTTAGAAAAATGATCTTCAAAATTTGAAATAAAATCATTAATGTATTTTTTCAACTTATCTTCTTTTCTAAAAACAATATAATGTGTTCTTTTAACTCCATTACTTCCCAATTTTTTAAAAGTTAACTCTTCTGAAACTTTAAATGAATTCACTGCCCAAATTGGTACACATATTAAACCCATATTTGCTTCTACCATTTCTAAAGCTACTTCTGTTAAAGGAACTGCTGAAATTTTCTTAGGTATAATTTTATCAGGTTTTAAAAAGTTATTGTAAACGGAAACTGTTTCTAATGGAAATGAATGAATTATTAAATGCTCATTTGTAAAATCATCAGCACTTAAAAAATCTTTTCTACTAAGAATATTTTCTTTATTAATAACCGCTAAGATTTCATCATTATATACTTCTTTCCACTCTAAATGTTTATGATCCGGTTTTTGAGTTACTATTGCGATATCTATTTCTTTTGATAATATTTTAGGTATAGGCTGATGGGTTGCTTCAAGTATTATATCGATAGTGATCTCTGGATATAATACTCCCATTTTTTGAATAAAGCCAGAAATCCCTTGATAGAAACTATAACACTCTGTACTTAATTTGATATTTCCTTTAGAACCACTTTTGATTTGTTCTATTTGTTCAAAACCTACTTTAATCTTTTCAAGAACATCATTTCCCAACTTATACAACTCCTTACCTTCTTCGGTTAAGATCCATTTATTTCTTGACCTTAAAAACACCTTAAATCCTAGTTGTAACTCTAATTCTCTTAATTGATGACTTAATGCTGACTGTGTTAAAAATAATTTTTCTGCAGAATTTGCAATACTACCTTCTTCAGCAATAGATTTTATCAATTTAAAATATTTGATTTCCATATATAACAAAGCTACTAATTTGTCTAATAATTCATCATTGAATAAAATTCAATTACATATTAGAAACTCTCAGTTTTAAAATTACAGTTGAGCTCAACTTGGAACTAATTTTGGTTAATCTTAAATTTAATTACAATGACAGAAAAAACAACAAACAATTCACTTGAATTAATAAATGCTATACAAATATATTTTGATGCTATACATTATTGTGATGTGCAAAAACTTAATGCTATTTTTCATAACAAGTCGAGTCTTTTCGATGTAGATAAAGGAAACGTATTTATGGAATCTATTACTAGTTTTAGTGAAGACGTAGCTGGAAGAATATCGCCTGCTAGTAAAAATCAAAAACCAGAATATGAAATTTTGATGATCGATATGCTCTCTTCATTTTGTGCTACAGTGAAAATAAGAATTAGAGTTCATGAAAATATATTTGTAGATCATCTTGGATTTGTAAATGGAGAAAACGGATGGCAAATAGTTTCTAAAATCTGGCATTTAGAACAAATAATTAATAAATAAAATAATCTCATAAAAAAAAGTACGAGTATTAATTTACTCGTACTTTTTTATGAATTATCTGTTTAGAGAACTATTTCGCTACGTTTACAGCTCTTGTTTCTCTAATAACAGTAACTTTTACTTGACCAGGATATGTCATATCATTCTGGATTTTTTGTGAAATATTGAATGATAATTCAGCAGCTTTTTCGTCATTAACTTTTGTGCTTTCTACCATAACTCTTAACTCTCTACCCGCTTGAATTGCGAAAGCTTTTTGAACTCCACTAAATCCGAATGCAATATCCTCTAGATCTTTCAAACGTTGGATATAGCTATCTAAAACTTGTCTTCTTGCTCCAGGTCTAGCTCCTGATATTGCATCACAAACTTGAACTATAGGGGCAATTAAAGTTTTCATTTCTATTTCATCATGGTGAGCTCCAATTGCATTACACACATTTGGCTTTTCACCATACTTCTCGGCCCATTGCATTCCTAATAATGCGTGAGGTAATTCACTTTCTGTTTCTGGAACTTTACCAATATCGTGTAATAAACCAGCTCTTTTAGCTGCCTTGGCATTTAACCCCATTTCTGCAGCCATAATACCACATAAATTAGCAACTTCTCTAGAGTGTTGTAATAAATTCTGACCATAAGAAGAACGATACTTCATTCTACCTACAGTTTTAATTAATTCAGGGTGTAACCCATGAATTCCTAAGTCGATAACAGTACGTTTACCTACTTCTATAATTTCTTGATTAATTTGTTTTTCTGTTTTCCTAACGATCTCTTCAATCCTTGCTGGGTGAATTCGTCCATCAGTTACTAATTTATGCATCGATAAACGCGCAATTTCTCTTCTTACTGGATCAAAACAAGATAAAATAATTGCTTCAGGTGTATCATCAACAATAATTTCTACTCCTGTAGCTGCTTCTAAAGCTCTAATATTTCTACCTTCTCTACCAATAATACGACCTTTAACATCGTCTGATTCTAAATTAAATACAGAAACACAATTTTCAACTGCTTGCTCTACTCCTACTCTTTGAATTGTGTTTAAAATCACTTTTCTAGCTTCTTGTTGAGCAGTCATTTTAGCTTCTTCAATAGTTTCTTGAATAAAGCTCATTGCATCAGTTTTAGCTTCTTCTTTTAAAGAGGCAACTAGTTCTGTTTTCGCTTCATCTGCAGAAAAACCAGAGATTTGCTCTAACATATCTACATGACGCTTGTGTAACTTTTCAACTTCAGATTCTTTTTTATCTAAAAAATCTAATTTATAATCTAAATCGGCTTCTTTTTTCTCTAAAGATTGTGTTAGTTTCTTATTTTTATCTAATTCTGAAGATACTCTCGATTCTTTATCTCTGATTCTTTTCTCTACATCAGACATTTTCTTTTCTCTAGATAAAATTACCTTTTCATGTTCAGATTTTAGTTCTATAAACTTTTCTTTTGCTTGTAAGATTTTATCTTTCTTTATGGCTGCGGCTTCAACTTTTGCCTCTTTTATAATATTTTCAGCTTCTTTATTCGTTTCTTTAAGTAATTTATTTGCTTTAGATTTTTCTAAAACCTTAGCTACAATAAAACCAACTACAATACCAACTACTCCAGCTAAGATTGGCATACCTAAATCTTCCATATCAATGATTTGATTATATATTTATTTAATAAAAAAGCCCACATTAGTATGGTTTTATAAACTCCTTAAAAACAGGTTTAGAACTAACTGGCTGATCAAGGATCCGAACTAACGGTTTGCTTTACTAACCAAGACTCATTCTTTTTAAAGATATAGTGTTGAGTTTATTAAACTTATGTACTAATGTAGGCAGTATCTTACTTATTATTATGTAATGAACTTATTTTAAATGAGTTTCTAACAAATTAGTTAACTCATTTACTTTATTTTTAATCTTATCAGACTCATTTAACGCCTTAATTGTATTAATTTCTAACTTTGAAGCAAACTGTAAAGCAGACATGGCTAAAACATCTTGTTTATCAGCTACTGCATAATTTTGTTCAAAACTTAGAATTAAATCATTAATGTTTTTTGCTGCTTTACGCATTCCTTCTTCTTCTTCAGAAGAATTCACTATTAAAGGATACGTTCTACCAGCTATAACTACATTAACTTTTATTTTATTCATTTTAAAGAACTTTACGAATTCAAGAGTAAGATACACTTATCTATTTCTCGAATTAAAGCATTTATTTTGAGTTTGGTATTTCTCGAATCTTCATTACTGCCTTCCATAGTTTTAGCAACTTTTAGAAGGTCAAATCGTTTTTTTTGTTCTTCTAATTGCTCTTGTTTTTTACTTAATAAAATTTGTAACTCTCCATTTTGTTGAAGCAACACCTCATTCTCTTCAATAAGAAACTCGTATCGGACAAGCAAGTCTTTTAACTTAACTTCCAGGAAATGAACTGCTTCTAACGTGTTATTCATTTATTAGTAAAAATAAACTATTTCTACAAAATTAACAATCTCTTTTAACAATAACAACTCTTTCCTATTTTTTTATGAATATAAGTGATAATCAACCAAATACATTTTTGGTATAATTTTAGTACTTTCGTTGGTAAATAGATATGCTTTGAAACATTTTTATACCTTATTTTTATTATTTACAATTAGTCTTAGTTTTTCTCAAAGAAAGTACTCTCAAAGTTATTTTTCTAACCCAATGGATATTCCTTTAGTTGTTGCCGGAACATTTGGAGAATTACGAAGTAATCACTTTCATTCAGGAATTGATTTAAAAACACAACAAAAAGAAGGAGTACCAATTTTAGCGCCTGCTAATGGTTATATATATCGTATCAAAGTGGCTCAGTATGGTTTTGGAAAAGTTTTATACGTTAAACATCCTAGTGGTTTTACAACTGTTTTTGCACATTTACAAAAATTTGCTCCAAGAATTCAAAAATATGTAAAAGACATTCAATATAAGAAAAAGAGTTATTACACAGGAAATTTATTCCCAGAGGAAGAAAAATTCCCTGTTAAAAAAGGAGAAATCATAGGATATTCTGGAGATACTGGAAGCTCTGGAGGACCTCATTTACATTATGAAATAAGAGACTCTAAAACAGATAAAATTATAAACCCCTTACATTTTGGATTAGCTGTTAAGGACACTAGAAATCCTATTATAGAAAAACTAATGGTATTTCCTCTTGATACAAATGCACGTGTTAACAACTCTAATCAGAAATCAACAATACCTATTAAAAAAATTAATGAAGGTAAATATATTGCTGAACGAATTAAAGCTAATGGCTCTATAGGATTAGGTGTTGTTACTTTTGATAGGCAAGATGAAGCTATGAATAGAAATGGTATATATAGTTTAGAAATGCATGTAAATGGAGAACTTGTTTATTATCATGATTTAGAAACCTTTTCTTTTGCTGAAAGTAAATACATTAATTTATTAATTGATTTTGAGCATTATGGAAAATTCAAGAAGAAATTTCAAAAAACACACAAGGTTTCAAAAAACAAATTAAGTCTTTATAAGAATTTAATTAATGATGGTAAATTAATTATTGAACCTTTAGCAAGTTATAATGTAGAAATTATAGCTAAAGATTTTGAAGGAAATGCTTCTAAATTAAGAATCCCAATAAAAGGAGTTTCTAAAAATGAGCTTGAAGTTAAAAAGGATACTACTGAGTATAAAATTACTGCTGTAAATTTTAATAAGTTTCAGAAAGAAAATGTAACAATTGCTTTTCCTAAGAACTCATTTTATCATGATTGCTATTTAAATTTTGATGTTAATGATGGAATAGCAAAAATACATGAGCCTACAATTCCTTTAGATAAACGTTTTACACTAACGTTTGATACTTCTCATTTAAACACTAAGGAAAAACAACAAGTATATATTGCTAATGTTACTAAGAAAAAATACCCTAAATATGTTTCAACAAAAAAGAAAGAAAATAAAGTATATACAAATCAGAAAACATTAGGAAGCTATACATTAAAATTAGATTCGATTTCTCCAAAAATTAATCTGGTAAATTTTGCAGATCAACAATGGATTACCAAGAATAAAACACTTAAAGTTAAAATTAAAGATGAAGAATCTGGTATTAAAGATTTTCGCGGTTCTATAGATAACGAGTGGGTTTTAATGGAGTACAATCATAAAAAAGGAATTTTAACCTACGATTTTTCCGATAAAAAATTGGTTGGTAGCAAACATATCTTTAAAATTGTAGTTTCTGATAATGTTGGAAATACTGAAACCATTTCTACAACGTTTTATCGTAAACCTTAAGTCATTTTGAAAAAACTTCTATTCGCCCTTCTATTCCCTGCATTGATATTTGCTCAAAAAATGTCAACCATTAAAGGAAAGATTACTAATAAATTCAAAGATCCTATTGAAGGTGTTGCAATTTCTTATTTAGGACAAGGAACTACCACTGATAAAAATGGTCTTTTTGAGTTTAAAATACCAGTACGAAAAACTGTAACTGTTACTTTTTCTCATGTATCGTATAAAACATTTACCAAAAAGTTTACGACAAGAGGTGTAAGAACAATTAAGTTTTCTCCTACTCTTGAAATTAAAAATCAAGATTTAGAAGAAATTATCATCAAGAACAGGAAGAAAGAAGTTCAAGGAATTACAGGTATTAATATTAAAACTGTAGAAACTAGTGTTGGTGCTAATTCTGGGATTGAAAATGTTTTAATGACATTACCTGGTGTAAACAATAACAATGAATTAAGCACTCAATATAACGTTAGAGGTGGTAACTTCGATGAAAACTTGGTGTATGTAAACGGTATAGAAATTTATCGTCCGTTTTTAATTCGTTCTGGTCAACAAGAAGGTTTAAGTTTTATTAATACACATTTAGTTCAAAACATTAACTTCTCTGCTGGTGGCTTTCAAGCTAAATATGGTGATAAACTTTCTTCTGTATTAGATATTACTTACAGGAAACCTAAAGAATTTCAAACTCAAGTTGATTTAAGTTTACTAGGTGGAAATATCACTGTTGAAGATGTGTTTTTAGATAAAAAATTAAGCGCTGTAGTAAGTGCACGTTATAGAGACAATAGTTTGCTCGTAAACTCTAAACAAATAGAAGCAGATTTCAATCCGAATTTTACAGATATTCAAACTCTAGTAACTTATACTTTAAACGATAAAATCGATATTAATTTCTTAGGAAATTTTTCATTAAACAATTACGATTACAAACCGTTACGCAGAAGTACTCGTTTTGGTACTGTTGCAGATCCTATCGAGCTTACTGTGTTTTACCAAGGTCAAGAAGAAGATACATTCCAAACTTTATTCGGTGCTCTTTCTGTAGATTATAAAGTTTCTGAAGATTTTAATTTAACAGGAACACTTTCTTCTTTCAACACACAAGAAGAAGAACATTTTGATATTGCTGCTGCTTATCGTTTAGGAGAAGTAAATACAAATATTGGAGATGAAAATTTTGGAGAAGCAGACTTTACACAAGGAATAGGATCGCAAATAAATCACGCAAGAAATGATTTAGACGCTTTAATTACAAGCGCACAAGTTCGTGGTGTTTTAAAAGACGGAGATAATGAATGGAGAGCTGGTGTAAAATATCAAACAGAAAATATTAAAGACAGAATTCGTGAATGGGAAGTAATAGATAGTGTTGGTTTTTCTGTGAGACCTCCAGCAACAAATTTCATCAACGAACAACCTTATGTTCCTTTTACAGGCCCAATAGAACCTTTTCAAAACGTAAGAGCCGATAATGAAGTAGATACGCATCGTTTTTCTGGTTTTGTTCAATTCAGTAGAAAAACTTCTTGGAACGAACACGACATATGGTTTAATGTAGGCGTGAGAGCACAACATTGGTCTGTAAATCCGGTTGGATTAGCTTCAAAAAGTCAAACAATTGTTAGTCCTAGAGCTCAATTTGCTATTAAACCAGACTGGGAAAACGACATGTTATTCCGACTCTCTGGTGGTTTATATACGCAACCTGCATTTTATAGAGAATTAAGAGGTTTTGATGGTCAAATTAACCCAAATACAAAAGCTCAAAAAGCTATTCATATGGTATTAGGTAATGATTATAGTTTTAAACTTTGGGACAGACCTTTTAAACTTACCACTGAATTATATTATAAAGATTTAAGTGATGTTAACGCTTATTCTATCGATAATGTTCGCATTCGCTACAGAGCTGATAATGTTACTGATGCTTATGCATATGGTTTAGATATTCGATTAAATGGAGAATTTATACCTGGTAGTGATAGTTGGGTGAGTTTTGGTTACTTAAAAACAGAAGAAAACATAAATAATCAAGGATATATTGCTCGTCCTACAGATCAAAGAGTAAAACTTGGAGTTTTATTTCAAGATTATGTACCAAACTTACCAGACTTAAAAGCTTACTTAAATTTAGTATACAATACAGGAGTTCCTGGCGGAGCACCATCTTATGCTAATCCTTATGATTTTCAAAACAGACTTCGTGATTACCGACGTGCAGATTTAGGAGTTTCTTACATTTTTGTTGACGCTAATAAGAAAGCAACAAATGGATTCTTAACTAATTTTAAAGAACTAACTGCTGGTATTGAGTTATTCAACATGTTTGATATTCAAAACTCTATTACCAACACTTGGGTAAGAGATGTATTTAGTAAACGTCAATTTGGTATTCCTAATTTTATGACAGGACGTGTACTAAATGTTAAACTGAAAATGAAGTTTTAAAGTGTTTTGAAAACTATATTTCTTCTTTTAAGTTTTATTGCTTTAGCTAGTTGTTCAAGTACAAAATATAATCAACAGATTCAAGCTTCTAGTGAAACACAAATTATTAATAGTCTGTTAGATAATATATATACTATAAAATTATGTTATCCAGACTATCGCTTTTCTAATAAAAGTAATAAGAAATTCAGAATAAATAAACGCAGATTGTCTTCTATAGAAGAAAGAGATACTATTCAGAAAATAGTAATCTTAAAAAATAATCATCTAGATGAATTATTAATAGAGGAAAAAACTAAAAACTATATTAGACAAAAATTAGGAGAAACTTCTAAAGCTTATCAAGTTATAAAAAACTCTGAAAAGCTGGTTTCTTTACAATTTAACCCCGAACTTCTGAAACAAAAAAGAGTTAAGTTTTTAACTAAAAAACAAGCAGAACTCAGAAACATAAATACTTCTCGATTTGGTAAACAAGATTCCATATTAAATGTAGGTTTTATGTATTTTTCCAGAGTTTATTACTCACCAAAACATAACTATGGATTTTTTAAGTACACTTATATAGGAGGAGGAACTTGTGGTTTTAATGCACTTATATTCTTCTCAAAGAAAAAGGAAAAGTGGCATTATGAACAAACTTTCGGTTTAGGTGTATTTTAAATCCGATTATTTGAAATAATATATCTTTACCGTTGTAAAAAAGAATTTATGGTTTCTAAGTTTAATCCCGAAATCAATAAGATTTATTTTATTGAATCCTACACGCTGTTTCATATCATGGAAGGTCAAGGAACTATTCAGGTTGATTTTAAAAACTATTTGAATTGGGATGATAAACTTATTTTTTTAGAAAAAGGACAATACATTAAATTCTCATCAGATTCTTTTACGGTTAGAAAAATAGAATTTGACAATCAGGTTTTATTCGAAAGTCAAGATGTACGAATTCTATTCAAGCATTTAGTTTCTCTTGGATATATTGATTATTTAGAATGTAAAGATTGTCAGGAATACTTACAAAACACTATTTTTTCATCTCCAAAAGATATTATTGATATTTCTATCAATCAGTGGTACTGGCAAAATCCTTTTAATGCTGACAAAAAAGAATATCAAGTTATTTTTGATGTAAAGGAAGTTATCGATCAAGAATTAAAAAATCATCTTTCTGTAAGCGAACTCGTTCAAAAAATAAGTAAGAATAATCAGAATATAAATTACTTATTAAAGAATAAAATTGGATTTACTGTAAAAAAATTACAAACTAAAAAACGTCTAATCGAAGACCAAAAACTAATTGCTTTTACAGATAATTCAATTAAGGAAATTGCTTACGAACAAGGTTATAAAGACGTTGCCTATTTCAATAAAAACTTCAAGAAGAATACAGGAATTACTCCTAGTGAATTTCGAGATGAAATAGGATATCAATTAGATGATCATTTCGAAAATGATTTATTCAAACTCATACAAGAATTTCACACTTCAGAAAAAAAACTCTCTTTTTATGCAGATCAAATGCATATTTCTGAAAAGACATTAGCTAAAAAAGTTCGTCAGAATTTAAATGCTTCCATGGGGCAATTAATTCGTCAAGAAATTATTCGAACTTCAAAAGAATTACTTTTACAAGGCGATAAAATTAAAAACATTGCTTACTTCTTAGGCTTTGAAGAAGCCAATCATTTTTCTTCATTTTTTAAACTCCATACCAAACTTACACCAACCGACTTTTTAAAAAAGTACAATAGGTAGCTCCTTTTTTGTACCTCCTTCCTCCTACTTCTGATTGATCTTTGTATCAGATTAATAACCCATTTAAAATTATTTAAAATGAATATTAAAGATCAAGTACAACTCATAGATAATATGGTATCTCAAGGAGATATAGTAAACGCAGTTAAAACATTTTTTGCAGACAATGCTGCAACTTCAGACTACTCAAATTCAACCACAAATACAAAATCACAAATGGTTGAAAAAATGGAAGAATTTTTAGGAGCAATAGCTAACGTAAATGGAATTACACATCATAATTCTATAGTTGATGGTAACAACTCGGCATCTGAATTCACTTTTGATTTTGACATGAAAGACGGATCGAAAATCTACTGGCATGAAATCATTCAAAGAGAATGGAACGCTGAAGGACAGGTAATTCGTGAAGCATATTTCAACGCTAATTAAAAGTAAATACTATGAAATTTGTTACTAAAAGAATTCACGCATTTTTAGATTATCCTGTAGCAATAGCACTTATTGCATTGCCTTTTTTATTAGAATTAGGAAAAACAAATGCTTTAGCACTTTGGATTTCAGTAATTACTGGTATAGCTGCTTTTGTTTTAACTGTTCTTACTGATCATCACTTAAGAATTTTAAAAGTACTATCCTATAAATTCCATTTAACAGTAGATTTTTTAGTCGGATTAACATTTGTACTCGTTCCTTTTTTATTCTCATTTAAAGGAATTGATGCTTACTTCTACTGGATTAACGGAGCTGCTGTTTTACTAGTTGTAAGCGCACACAAACCTCAAACAAATATTTAATAACTCAAATCACAAATTCAAAATTATAACATTATGAAAATTTTAAAATCATTAACAATCGCTGGATTATTTCTTTTAAGTATTTCAGCATTCAGTCAAGACAAAAAAGCTAATAATATCGACAATAGTAATATCGCTTTGCAAGGTTATAGTCCTGTTTCTTACTTAGATTTAAATTTAGCGCAAAGAGGAAATAAAAATTATAAATCTACTCGCGAAGGTGTTGTGTATTATTTCACATCAGCTCAACAAAAAACTACTTTTGATAAGAATCCTGCGAAGTACCTTCCACAGTACGGGGGATATTGTGCTTTTGGTACTTATGCAGGAGCTAAATTTAGAGTAGATCCGAATAAGTTTCTAGTTTATAATGGTAAATACTATCTGTTTCTTAATAATGTAGAGTTAGATGCTAAACAATTATGGTTAAAAGAAAACGATGACAAGAAACTTGTGAAAGTTGCCAATAAAAATTGGAAAAAGTTAAAGGTTACTTATAACTAAGTCGATACTTCTTTGTTTTAAATTGAAAACCTTATTCATACTATTTGAGTAAGGTTTTTCTTTTTACTGAGTTAATTTTTGTTCAAATAATGCGAGAATATTAAAAACTTAAGTAACTGGTTTTATATATATTTATTAGCTCAACCAAACAACAAACCACCAAATAATGAAATTAACTCAGTTCTTTTTTATTTCTGCTATACTAATGTTACTCACTGGATGTAAAGAATCAATCGTAAAAGAAATGAAACTTGATCAAAATTGGACGTTCAAAAAAGCTAATGATACTTTATGGAAAAATGCTACAGTTCCAGGAACAGTTCATACCGATTTACTTGCCAACAAAGACATTGAAAATCCTTTTTATCGATTAAACGAACATGATGTGCAATGGATCGATAAAAGTGATTGGGAATATAAAACGAGTTTCGAAGTTTCTAAAGAAGATTTTTCTAAAGAAAACATTGAGTTAGAATTTTTAGGAATTGACACCTACTCAAAAGTATTTCTGAACAATCAAGAAATTATGACTTCTGATAATATGTTCAGAAGATATACAATCAATTGTAAACCTTATGTAAAAGAAGGTAAAAATGAATTACGTGTAATATTAGAATCTCCGATAAAAAAAGGAATTGAAAAATATGATGCTATCGATTATGAAATTACAGTTTCTGATAACGATTTAGCCAAGATTGGGAAAGTTGAAGGAGAGAAAAAAGTAAGTATATTTTCTAGAAAAGCTGGATATCATTTCGGTTGGGATTGGGGACCAAGATTAGTTTCTTCAGGAATCTGGAGATCTGTGATTTTAAGAAGTTGGGATAACTTTAAAGTTGACGATGTATTTATTCGTCAAAAAAACATAAGAGAAACAGCACAACTTTCAGCAGAAATAGAAATCAATAGTTCGAAAGCAATTGAAAAAAGCGTTTTTGAAATTTTTGTAAACGACACGTTAGTAAAAACAGAAGAAAAACCTTTAGTAATAAACAACAATAAATTTACCATTCCATTTGAAATTAAGAATCCGAAACTTTGGTGGCCAAATGGTATGGGAGAACAGCATTTATATGACGTAAAAGTTAAAGTAAGTCATAAAAATCATTCAGATGCTAAATCACATCAAATCGGTTTACGAACAATAGAATTAATTCGTGAAAAAGATAGTATTGGAAGCTCTTTTTACTTCACTGTAAACGGGAAACCAACTTTTATGAAAGGAGCAAATTATATTCCTCAGGATATCTTTTTGCCTCGAGTAAAACAATCAAACTACGAGCATATTTTAAACTCAGCAAAAGACGCAAACATGAATATGATTCGTGTTTGGGGAGGTGGTGTTTACGAAAATAAAATCTTTTATGATTTATGCGATAAAAAAGGGTTATTGGTTTGGCAAGATTTTATGTTTGCTTGTGCAATGTATCCTGGTGAAGACGATTTTCTTGAAAGTGTAAAACTAGAAGCTATTGACAATATTAAAAGATTACGCAACCACACTTCTATTGCTTTATGGTGTGGAAATAATGAGGTTTTATCAGCTTGGGAACGTTGGGGCTGGAAACAACAAGTAACTAAAGAACAATCAGAAAAGGCTGCAAATACGATATGGAAAGCATATACAGATATTTTTCATAAAGTTTTACCTGAAGCCGTGAAAGCTTACGATTCAGATAGAGAATATTGGGCTTCTTCGCCAAGTAGTGAATTAGGAGTTCCAGAATCTCATACTGATGGAGATACTCATTATTGGGGCGTTTGGTGGGGAAAAGAACCATTTGAAAATTATAACGTTAAGATTCCTAGATTTATGTCGGAGTTCGGTTTTCAATCTTTTCCAGAATTAGCTACTGTAAATAAATATACAATTCCAGAAGATCATGATATTTTTTCAGAAGTAATGAAATCGCATCAGCGTTCTAGTATTGGAAATGGTACTATTGAAGAATACATGCTTAGACACTATAAAAAGCCTAAAGATTTTGCTAGTTTTTTACATGTAAGTCATTTATTACAAGCATACGGAATTATAACTGGAATTGAAGCACATCGAAAAAACAGATATCGTTGTATGGGATCGTTATATTGGCAAATTAACGATTGTTGGCCAGTTGCTTCTTGGTCTAGTATTGATTATTACGGAAAATGGAAAGCATTACATTATGGTGTGAAAAAGTCTTTTGAAAAAACGATTATTAGTTTCGATAAAAAAGAAAATAGAGTAAACGTTTTTATCGCTACTGATGATTTATCTAATCAAAAAGGTGAGTTAAAGATAGATTTATTAAGTTTTGAAGGAGAAGTTATTACATCATGGAATGAAAGTATTGAAATAAAAGCTAATACTTCTAAAAGTTACCTTTCTATACCCAAAAAAAAGTTAGAAGAATTCTCATCACAATGGAATACAACTTTCTTAAGTGCTTCATTAAAAGTTGGTGAAACTACTATTGCTTCAAAACACCATTATTTAGTCCCGTTTAAGACTTTAGAATTACCTCAACCAGAAATTACTTTTAATGTTTCTGAAAATGACACAGAATATATTGTTAGTTTAAAAACTAAAAAATTAGCCATTGGTGTTTTTGCTTCTGGGAACTTTGATGAAAATTTCTCTGATAATTATTTTACTATGGAACCAAATACAGAGAAAACAATTACTATTCAAAAAGGGAACTTCAAAACTTTAGCAGATTTCAAAAAAGAATTAAAAGTCTCTAGTTTAGTAGATACTTATGAGACAATTGTAAAATAAATCAACACAAAAAAACATATTTAAAAATCAAAAAAATAATTATTATACTTTACCTTAATATTGTTATTTTTCTAATTCTTAGACATTCAATATCTAAAACCATTTCAATTCTAATTCAATAAAAAAACATTTAATTAACGTATCTTGCAGTCGTTTTTTTAAGGAGAAAATTATGCAAGACAATATCCTGTTTAACTATATAAAAAAAGTAGTAAATAACCTTCCTAAAGATTGGTTGAATTTAACTACACATAGATTAGATATTTATAATGAATCACAGGCTAAAACTGAATTTTTAGAACAATTTGAAAATTTATTCAAAAATGATAATGCAGATAAAATTGCATTGAGTGAATTACCTACTGCTTATGATTATATTAGATTAGGACACCCTTTATCTTCTGTTTTAGAATGGACTGTTGCAAAAACAAATAACACAAAACCAAGTAATGTTATTAGTTTTTCATCAGTAAGTATTCCGCTTTTAGCTATTCTTAGAAAAAACTTATTCTTAAAAAAGAACACTTTAATTCTTTTTAAAGATGAATTACCTAAAAACTTCAATATTAACCATGTTAAAGAAGTATATGGATATCAGTTTGTAACTAAAAAAATAAATGCTTCAGATGAAATTCCTGAATTTGATGGAACTACTATTCTTTTTTCTGAAAAGGAAAATATTTGTGAATTTGATCTTACTTTAAACGTTGACTTTTTTGTTAATACGCAACAAAACTTAGGAAGTATTTTATTCATTAACGGAGAGAAAAACGAAAGTTACATTTCTGAAATACAACATGTAAGAAGAAGAGAAACTATAGCAATGACTCCTGTAAACACCTTAATTGCTTTACAACAATTTATTGGAGAATCTTTTGATACGGTAAGTTACGACTCAGAAAAAAATAAAATAACCGTTTCCAATTTAGTTAATGAAATTACTGGAGTTAGTACCAAAGCTGTTATAGGATCTAGTGGACTTTCTATTCAATACGCAATTATGATGGGATTAATTCATGATGCTGTTGAAAATCATAAAGATAAAGACATTAAAATTATAGTTCCTCCAAACTGTTATGGAGGTACGAATGACCAAGCTAGGAGAGTTGCTGCTTGTATAGATAATGTTGAAGTAATGGATTTACCTGTGGATGGTGATAACGATATGGTAAAAAGTATCGATATTGTTTTAACTAAAGTTACAGAACTTAATGCTGTACCTTATATTATTGCTGAAATTCCAACAAACCCGAGAGTTGAAGTTCCGGACTTAGTAAAATTAAAAGAGGTCTTAAGTAAAAAACGTGTTAATGCTGATGGTGTATCAGCTGTTGAACCTGTTTTTATTTTAGATCAAACTTTTTGTCCGAATGTACACTTTTTAGGCGATAATGAAATGTTAGCTGATGTAAAAACGATAGCATATGTAAGTGGATCTAAATTCCCTAGCGGTGGAAAATGTACTGCAGGCTATTGTACAGCAAATACAAAAGCAGCTTCTTTAATGGATAAAATAGAAGATCATATTCAACTTTGTGACAATGAAGCTACTGCTCTTCAATTAGAAATTTTGGCTGAACAAATGCCTTCAATGAATAAAAGAATTAAGGATGCGTATATAAATACTCGCGAGTTTGTGACTTTTATTGAAGAAAATTTACCTGATGCAAAAATTAATTTTGTTTCTGAAGAATTAGCTTCTCAAGGATTTACTCCTTCTGTTTTCTCTTTAGATTTACCTACTAAAGGAAATACTGATGAAGAAAGAGAAACTTATAAAAGATCTTTAAACCTAAAGTTAATTAATTTAATGATTAACGAAATTCCTAATGAGAGTAAATATTGTGTGAGTTACGGACAATTAAAAGGTTGTTATTGGACTATTCCTGCGACTTCTACTCAAGGAACTACCAAAGAAGGTGATAAAGATTATATTGCTCGTGTGGCAGTTTCACCTGATCTTAATTTAGAACTACACAAGAAAGTTTTCTTAGATTTTATTAAAGGAATTTAAGTTTTAAACTTTTATAAAAATAGAAAAGGAATCAATTTTATGATTCCTTTTTTTATGAAATTAAAATAATTTAAATTTCTATTTTTTTATTGTAAAATAAAATGTTGAGCCTAAATCTTTCTTTGATTCTACCCAAATTTTTCCTTGATACATATCTATAATTTTCTTAACCATTGATAAACCAATACCTGCGGACTGATAATTATTCTCCACCCTATAAAATGCGTTAAAAATATTTTTCACATAAGTATCCTTTATTCCATTTCCGTTATCTCTTACATAGAATTTCCATACATCATCATGATTTTCACATCCAATTTCAACAATTTTTGTTTCCTTATCATTAAATTTTATAGCATTATCTATTAAATTATTAAATAAATGCGACAAACTATGTTTCTCTCCTTTAATACAAGGAAGTGGATTAACCATGTTTATTTTTACATTCTCAGTTAATTTTATATTTGCCAAGACATCTTCTAATAAATTTTTAACGCACAAAATTGTATGTGTTTTTACTGAAACTTTAATAGATGAATAATCTCTAATAGCTCCAACCAAAACATCTATTCTTTCAACATTTTCACTTATTAATTTTAATTTATTTAAGCCTTCTTCTTCAATTAATTCATTATAATCTTCCGCTAAGATATGTACTAAAGTTTCAATATTTCTTAACGGAGAAACTAAATCATGAGAAACCATATGAGCATATTCATTTAATTCCTCATTTTGCTTTTCCAAACTAACTAACAACCTATCTTTAAGCTGATTAACCTTTAAAATCTCTTTTGTTTGATGATCTATAAAATCAACTAATTTTAATGTAGATATATTTTCTAATGAATCGTCTTTTTCTAATTCATAAACTTTAAGAGTATTAATAACGTTTTTAAGTTTTGTTATTATCTCCCTTTGCTTATCAGTTTCTTTTCTAAGTTTTTCACTAGCTTCAGAAAGTTCTTCAGAACTAATCATTGTCGCTCTTTGAAGCATTAAAAATTGATTATCTGAATTTGTATACGATTTATCTACAGCGTCTAAAAAAGTTTTTAGCTCTGGATTATTTTGTAAATTCTCTGGTAAATATTTTCTAATCTGCCTTTTTAAAAGAGAATTCATTTCTTATTCACTTATTAAGGTTATTGTCATTGTTTGGTTATGTAATTGGCATTTTGTTTCACCATTAAACGGAGCTATTTCTCCATAAGAATACATACCACAAACGGTAGCATTTTTACCTATAACTTCCATCACTTCTTCTATTTCTTCTTCAACCCTTTGATCTAAAACTAATTTTCTACCAATACAACTTACTAAAATTGCCAACTCAGCATCTTTAGTCCTATTTTTATTTGCATAAATAGCTGCAGATTCTGATGCGTTTACAATATTATCTACATGGGTCATCATTAGTTGAACTTGTTCTCCTTCTAAAATATTCCCTGCAAGAATCATAGATTGATCTTCTTCATTAATATTTAAAATAGTCCTTACAATAGAATAATTTTCATTATCGGACTTTACTTTTAAAGGATATAGTAAAGCCGCTCCAGGTAATTCTTTAGCTTTATCTCCTAAATAATTTTTATATAAATCTAAAGCTGGTTTTCCATCTAACTCATATAAAACATTATTTTTCGACTTTGTTACTATTCTCTCAGGACCAAAAGGAGTCCACCCTCCATTAATAGCACAAGAAACCTCTAGTGAATCTCCATACAAACCAATCGCAACAACTTCACCAATTTTAGGGTTTTCATTATAAGAAGCTAATGTTTTCTCAAATTTTGCAGCATCACCACATAAAGCTCCAGTAATTAAAACTTCATTATTGGTGGCCTCGTTCATGCCTTGTGTTAATAAACTTCCATTTACAAAACTTCCTTCAGAAACTACAAAAACATATTTCAAACCTTCTTTTGAAAAAGATTCTACTAATTTCTTTCCTGTTTCAAAACTATTTGTTTTGTTATCTGAATTTAAGATATTCAATCGTTTAACTTCAAAAGTGCTTTTTTCAAATTCTATAGCTGTAATTGTAACACTATTATTATCAACATGCTCAGAAGTAATATCTCCTGATGTTGATCCAAAAACTATATGCCCATCATTAAAAATTTCTTTTATTTCATTATAAAGATTATCATCTTCTAATAATTCTCTATTTCCAAAGACTAAAACTAATGGTGATTTTAATTTAATTTTTTCGCTTAAATATTTCCAATCAGATTTATTATTTCGTTGTAATTGTACAGTTTTCACTTCACTTAATTTTTATAAATAAGAAATGTAATAGCACTATAAATTCAGTTTTTTGTATTTGGTTGAATTTAAGTAAAAATAAAAATAACGTATAATAAGAAGAACTTAAGTATTCTTAACATGACAAAGCATATATTTTTAGACCAAATGCAAATATGTGTAGACGAACAGTAAGTATATTATCTTTTTTTTGTTTGTTTCTTATGTAAATACAAACTAGTTTCTTTAACTAATTATGTAATGTATAATTCTATTTGAAAGTCATTTTTTTCTTTAATCCTTTTATTGAAGGATAGATTATACCTTGTAAAAAACACTAATTAAAATTTTCACATTTATTTAATATAAAATTTAAGCTTTAACTTTTGATACTAAAAACTAAACATCTAATTTTGTTTAACATTTATCATAATATAATTAAACAATAATTATGATTCTTTATTGAAATATTATTGATAAAACAGAAATATAATAGCTATTTTTTCAAAAAAAAGCATAATAAAAGCGGTAATTAACTATGAGAATTTATACAATTATTTTATTGTTTTTTATTCCTCTTTTGAGTTTTTCTCAAAACAAATTTACAATTAGTGGAACATTAAAAGACAAAGCTAACGGTGAAACTTTATTTGGTGCAACCGTATTTTTAAAAGGAACGAGTTTAGGAACAACAACCAACGAATACGGTTTTTATTCTCTTACCGCGCCAAGAGGAAATTACACATTAAGTGTTTCTTACATTGGTTATCAACCCATTGAAAAAGGAATAGTACTTAACAAAAACATAAAATTTAATACAGATTTAAGCGAAGACATTAATGTTTTAGATGAAGTTATTATTAGTACTGAAGAAAGTAAAAAGGTAAATCTTCGTAGCCCTCAAATGAGTACTACAAAAATTAGTTCGCAAACCATTAAACAAATTCCTGTTGTATTAGGAGAAGTTGATGTGATTAAATCTATTCAACTTTTACCTGGTGTTACTAACGCTGGTGAAGGAGCTTCTGGATTTAACGTTCGTGGTGGTGCTGAAGATCAGAATTTAATTCTATTAGACGAAGCCATTATATACAATGCCTCTCACTTATTCGGATTCTTTTCTGTTTTTAATAACGATGCTATTAAAGATGTAAAATTATATAAAGGTGGGATTCCAGCTAAATTTGGTGGCCGTGTTTCTTCGGTTTTAGATGTTCGTCAAAAAGATGGAAATAATAAAGAATTTAAACTTACAGGTGGAATCGGATTAATATCAAGTCGACTAACTGCTGAAGCTCCGTTATTTGGAGATAAAGGTTCTTTCTTAGTTGCTGGTCGAGCTTCATATGCTAATATTTTTCTTGCGTTAGCTAATAATGAGAATAGAGTTGGTTTTTATGATTTAAACTTAAAAACTAATTATCAACTTAATGATAAAAACCGTTTATTCTTCTCTGCTTATTTCGGAAACGATGATGTAAACTTTACAAATTCATTCTTTAATTCTTACGGGAATTTATCGACAAATTTAAGATGGAATCATATTTTTAACGATAAATTATTCTCTAATCTTTCAGCTATATATAGTAGATACAACTACGATTTACAACTTGAATTTGTAGGTTTAGACTGGTTGTCTAGAATTGATAATTACAACTTAAAATATGATATCGATTATTACTTAAATGATAAGTTAAAGTTTGATTTTGGTGTTAGTGGAATTTACTATAAGTTTAATCCTGGTGAAATTCGTAAGCTTACTCCTCAATCTTCTATTAATGAAGATTTCTTAGATAAGAAATTTGCAATAGAAGCTGGTATTTACGGAAGTTTAGAACACAAAATTTCTAAGAACTTAACGGCAATGTACGGATTACGTTATAGTTATTTCAATAGATTTGGAAGTCAAGTTTTAAATACTTATGCTAATGATTTACCTGTAATTTATAATCCTACCTTAGGAATATATGAACGTGCAGAACCTACTGGACAAGTTAATTATGAAGATAAAGAAAGTATTGCAAGTTTTGGTAATATTGAACCTCGTTTCGCTTTATCGTATCAATTAAATGAGAAATCATCTATTAAGACTAGTTATAACAGAATGGCTCAGTACTTACATTTAATCTCTAATACAACTTCTGCTACTCCTTTAGATATTTGGGCTCCGAGTGGGGAATTTTTAAAACCACAAATTGCAGATCAATATGCTATTGGTTATTTCAGAAACTTTAAAGACAATATGTATTCTATTGAAACCGAAACGTATTACAAAACTGTAAAAAATCGTGTAGATTATATTAATGGGGCTGAACTAATTGCTCAAAATACAATTGAAAGAGAGACCTTAAACGGTAATGCTAGGGCTTATGGACTAGAGTTTTTGTTAAGAAAAAATAAAGGAGATTTTACTGGTTGGATAGCTTATACTCTTTCTAAATCTGAACAAAGAACTTTAGGAGGTCTAGCTGGTGGTCCTGGCTTAAATAATGGTGATTGGTACAATACTCCTTTCGATAGAACACATGATTTATCGGTTACTGGAAATTACAAGTACAATAATGAATGGACTTTCAATGCAAATTTTGTTTTCCAAACTGGTCGTCCTATAACATATCCCAATGGACAATTTCAATATAATGGTTTATCAATTCCTACATATTCTACCAGAAATGCTGATCGATTACCTTCTTATAATCGCTTAGATGTTTCTGCAACGTTAAAACCAAAAAATAATAAAAATAGAAAGTGGCAATCGGAATGGGTATTTGGTATTTACAACTTGTACTCTAGAAGAAATGCAGCATCTATTAGTTTTGGTGTAAATAATCAAACTGGAGCTAATGAAGCAGAACGTACTTCAATTTTCGGAATTACACCTTCAGTAACTTATAATTTTAAATTCTAAAAACATGAAAAAATCAATTTATATCCTGTTTATAACAATCAGCACTATTTTTTCATCTTGTACTGATGTAGTTGATGTTGATGTTCCTAACGGTGGTGATCGTTTAGTCGTTGAAGCTTCTATTAATTGGGAAAAAGGAACTCTAGGAAACGAACAAACTATTAAACTAAGTACTTCTACTACATTTTTTGATAGCGCTCCTAACGTTCCTGTAACTGGTGCAACAGTAACAATTACAAAAGAAAATGATGGGGCACAATTTATTTTTACCGATCAAAATAATGGAGAATATATAACTACTAATTTTGTTCCTGAAATTGGAGCTGCTTATAATTTAAATATTGTTTACAACGGAGAAACATATACTGCTTCGGAAACATTAGTTGGTTTTACAGAAATTAATAGTGTTACTCAAGAAGATGGTTTTAATGAAGATGAGTTTAGAGTTCGTGTACTTTTTAATGATCCTTCAGAAGAAGTTAACTATTATTTAGGAGAATTTATTCAAGAAAATTTAGCTGTTCCGTCTTTAGCTGCTGTTAGAGACGAATTTTTGAATGGAAATGAAGCTTTTGTCTTACACTTTGATGAAAAAAACATACCTGGAACAGAGATAGATATTAAAGTATTTGGCATATCTGAAGATTTCTATTTTTACATTGATCAGTTAATTCAACAATCAGGAACTCAAGGTGGAGGACCATTTCAATCTACTCCTTCACAACTAAAAGGAAATTGTGTAAACGTTAATAATCCTAACGAAGAAGTTCTAGGTTATTTCCGTTTAAGTCAATTTGCAAAAACAAATTATACAATTCAATAACAAAGAAATTATAACTAGAAACTAAAATAAATCCATTGTTTAGCGATGGCTGTTTTTATAAAAAATTAAAAATCCCATATATGATGTGGGATTTTTCTATTTAAAATTTATAAACTTCTACTATTTCATTTTCTTTTGGTAAATATTCTTGATCTTCACTTAACCTTAATCTGTATTCGTTCAAAAGATTTAAATATTCATTTTTATCAAACCTCATGTTCTTTATTCCAATAAACCATTCTACGCTTTTTCCTATTTCTTCTGATTTTACAGCATCAGAATCTTCAAGACCAAATTTATTCCAATACACATATTTGTTATCAGTTTCAACTTCTACCATAATTAATGTACACCATAAATCTAAATCATCGGAACACATTAATATTGGTAATCTTGATTTTTCTCCAATTTTTGGAATTGCTCTTTCCCATACTAACTTTCTTTCATCTTCATTAGTGAGCCAATTCAGAAATGTAGGAACAATACCTTTTTTTATATCTGGACGATTTTCTAAGATAATATCTTCTAAAGATTTACCATCTATTTCTATCATATAAAAGTTTTCACCACTAAAAGTATTTACATATGTTTTAGTAGATATCTTATTAATCATTACTTCTTTTAGTTAATTATAATTTTCTATGTATTGTTGTTTAAAGCTTTTGGCTTTAAGGTTAATTAACCTTTGATATTACACTATTAGTTTACTCAAAAGATAAATTTGCAAGTAACTAATTACACACTTTATTAACATTAGTTTTATCTTATAATAGTTAACAAAAATGCAGAACTTAAAAAGTAGTTCTGCATTTCATTAATTTATATTTTTCATTTTTAATTTGTTTCTTTTGGCTTTCTAAAAATAAACCAAAGACCTATTAAAATTAAAGGGATACTAAGTACTTGCCCGGTATTAAACATTAAAATCCAATCTTCTCTTGCATCTACTTGAGGCTTCTTTAAAAATTCTATTGTAAATCGTAAAGACCACAAAGCAACCATAAAAACTCCAAATAAGTAACCTTCTTTAAGCTTTTTATCTGTTTTCCAGTATAATCTCCAAAGGATAAAGAATAAAGCTAAATAACTAAATGCTTCATACAATTGTGTAGGATGTGCTGGATATCTCTCTCCTGCTCTTTTAAAAATTACTCCAAAACTTGTTCCTGTTAATTTTCCATAAATTTCTGAATTGAAAAAATTTCCCATTCTAATGAAAAATCCAGCTAAGGCAACCATAATACCCATTCTATCTAGAATAAATAACCATGACTTGTTTAAATGCTTTTTCGCATAAAAATATAAAGCAATTGGTATTGCTACTGCTGCTCCATGACTAGCAAATCCAGAAATCCCAGTAAATTTCCATCCTTTAATTAAACCAAAAAAAGCTTCTGCTCCTTCTCTCTTTTCAAATGGTAAAATGATTTTCCAAAGATTATCTTGGTAATCTGGCCAATTGTAAAAGAAAACTTCTCCTAAACGCATACCTATTAACATAGATATGAAAGTATACATAAATAACGGATCCATTTTATCGTGAGAAATACCATCTTGAGTAAAGATCTTTTTCATTAAATGTGTTCCTAGTATAAATGCTATAACAAACATTAAGCTGTACCAACGAACACTAAAACCTCCAATGTTAAATATTTCTGGATCCCAATCCCAAGTAATTGCTAAAAAATTCATGTATTGTAAATAAGTTTAGTTTTTGTTTTTTATTTTCTTTTCTGGTACTGGATCATAACCACTTCCTCCCCATGGATGACAGCTAAAAATTCTTTTTATTCCTAACCAACCACCATAAAATAATCCGTGTTTTTTTAATGCTTCTAGTGTATAAGCTGAACATGTAGGATTATATCTACAAGTAGCGGGTGTAAAAGGTGAAATAGCCGTTTGATAGAAACGGATTAACAATACGAATGGATATATTAGTATTTTTTTCAAAAAAGTTTAGTTTACAGTAAACGTTGTTCCTTCTCTACCATCTTTTAACTGAATTCCTATCTCAGCTAATTCATCTCTAATTTTGTCTGATAAAGCCCAGTCTTTATTTTCTCTAGCTTCTTTTCTTAATTTAATTAACAACTCTACAGCTCCATCCAATTTATTTGAGCCTTGATCTTTAGCATCATTTACTAATCCTAAAATATCAAAAACAAATACATTCATCGTTTCCTTTAATACAGCTAAATCACTCTCAGTAATTGTAGCTTTATTATCTTTTATTTGATTTATAAATTTAACAGCTTCAAAAAGTGTTGCTATAGCTATAGGTGTATTAAAATCATCATTCATAGCATCATAACATTCTTGCCTCCATTTTGAAACATCAAAAGAAGAACTTCCGCTAGTTTTTAAAGTATTTAATAATGAAACTGCTTCCATTAAACGATTATAACCTTTTTCTGAAGCTAATAATCCATCATTAGAAAAATCTAATACACTTCTATAATTTGCTTGCATAATAAAAAAGCGAACAACACCTGTTCCAAATGGTTTGCTTAGCACAGTATTTTCTCCTGATAAAATTTCTCCAGGTAAAATACTATTCCCTGTTGATTTAGACATTTTTTGTCCATTAAGCAATAACATATTTGCATGCATCCAATAGTTTACAGGTTGTACTCCTGAGCAAGCATGAGATTGTGCTATTTCACATTCATGATGAGGAAACTTTAAATCCATTCCTCCACCATGAATATCAATTTGTTCTCCTAAATATTTAGAACTCATAACCGAACATTCCAAATGCCAACCTGGGAAACCTATTCCCCAAGGTGAAGGCCAACGCATAATATGAGATTCATTTGCTTTTTTCCATAAGGCAAAATCTTGAGGATTTTTTTTCTCAGATTGTCCATCTAAAGCTCTTGTATTATGAATCGCATCTTCTATATTTCTACCAGACAAAACCCCATAATTATTTCCTTCTTCATTGTATTTAACAACATCGAAATATACAGAACCATTAACTTCATAAGCTAAACCTTTTTTCATGATCTCTTTAATCATCTCTATTTGTTCAACAATATGACCTGTTGCAGTTGGCTCTATACTAGGTGGTAAAAAATTATATTTTGAAGTAATCTCATGAAAATCTACAGTATACAACTGTACA
This sequence comes from Tenacibaculum aquaeponti, assembly GCF_052084715.1. Lineage (GTDB taxonomy): Bacteria > Bacteroidota > Bacteroidia > Flavobacteriales > Flavobacteriaceae > Polaribacter. The sequence goes on from NZ_CP197288.1 coordinate 945,616, forward strand.
ACTTCCATAGGCTCAATTTCTTCTAAACGAGCTTTTCTTGCTATTTTATCTTCTCCTTCATCTGCATCACTTTCTAAGTGACCTGCATCTGTAATATTTCTTACATAACGAACTTTATATCCTAAATGTAAAAGATACCTAAACACCATATCAAAAGACATGAATGTTCTTAAATTACCTAAATGAACATTACTATAAACAGTTGGACCACAAACATACATTCCTACTCTTCCTTCTGTTACAGGTTTAAACACTTCTTTAGACTTCGTAAGTGAATTATATATTTTAAGTTGATTTTCTTTATATAGCTCCATTAAATTACACTATTTTGAAGTGTAAATATAGGTACTTTTTATGAAGTTAAATCATAAACTTATTTAAAAACAGTTAAGCTTTATTTAGCATGGCTATTATAACGTTAGAAACATTAAATTGGTTTTTACAATGTTTAGTTTCAATCAAAGTTTTCACACAAAGTTTTCACACAAAGTTTCATTTGCAAAGTGCAACTACAATATATATCTCCTTTTCCTTCAAACATATTTATTTCATAAACCATACTCTTCTATTTCTGAGATAGTTTTAAACATTTATAAAACACTACATCCTCAATAATTAGATCAACTAATACGTTATCTTCTATTTTCTTTCATTTTTTCATCATACAATAAATTTTAATCAATTACATTAATCAAAAGGATTCAGTTAATTTTATTGGAGTACCAAAAAAACATAGTATCATTAAAGTTAATTGATCTCTTAACCACTAACTTTAATGATACTTAATAACATAAATAGCTTTAACAAACTCTTTATTTGTGATAATTAATCTTTTCCAAAGCTTAATTCTCCATACTTTACATTCATATTAAATTTTGCATTTTTTGGCGCTCTTATTATTATCAATCGTTTTACTTTCAATTTACTTCTATCCTTCAAAACCATTTGAATTTTTTGGCGCTCTTTTTTTTGTTTCTCCAATTTTTTAAGTTGTTCTATTAACTTTTTTTGTTTTGCTTTAAGTTCCTTTTCATTTAATTCTACAAGCTCTTTTATCCTCTTTTCCATTTCTTTCTGATAAGCTTTCATTTTCTTCTCTCTTTCTTTTTTACTTTCTTCTCTTTCTTTTAAAAAGATTTTTAAATCTTGTTTACCATTTATCGAACCCGACATCGTTACATTTGAATCCTCTGTCATAATGGAAATGGACTTATCTCCTATTTTCACCTTTGCATTTTCCCCTAATGCTTCTTTATTTTCTTCTTTCCAACGTTTTAAATAATTCTTATCTTTCTTATACTTTTCAAAATCAAATTCTGTATAAATTGTATAAGGCGTTAAAGGAGGTAAAGGTGGCATTGGTGGTGAAACAAAATTAGAAATCATTGGTGGTTCTGGTGGTGTTGGAGGCATTAAAAAATCTATTGAATCTAACACATCTAAACTTCCAATGGAGTAATCAGATAAATCATTAACAATAAAACTATAATCTGGGTTATCGAAATTAATTTCATTTAAATTAAAGCTTGGGTTTGTTCTAGATTTTATAGTAATCTTTTCACTATTACCATTAGCTTTAAAATCCCATTTATTATAAAAATGATCTCTCATTTCTTTGGTTACTTCTACTCCTTCTACCATCATAAAAGCTTCTACAACTACTTTATTTTTATTCCATGTTTCTACTTGAATATCTGAATGTCTTGTATTGATATCAATAACCACGTCTGATTTTGTTTTAAACTCTTTCTTAAAGTTTTTCTGCTTATTTTGACTAAACACATGAACCGTACTTAGTATTAATATTGCTATTATTATTTTATATGGTAATATTTTCATTTTTATTTTCTTTAGTTTGAAGATCATTTAATTGATCCTTCAAATGAATTAAAAGTTGTAAACGTAATTGAAGATTTGTAATTAAAGAATTAATGATTTCATTAGTTATACCCTTAGTTTTTAACTTTTGATTTAACCTTTTATAATCTGTATCTAGTTTACTAATCTTATCAAAGTACTCATCCAATAAGGCCTTATTATCTGGAGTTGCATTTAAACTAACTATTTCGTAATTTATAGCTGTTAAATAATAATTTTCAATTTTCTTCATTTCAGGAGATATTTCTCCTAAACTAACTTGTTCTATTGTATTTTCTTCTGTAACATATTTTTCTTGATTTATGTAAAATTTAACACCTATTCCCAACAATATTACAATAGAAGCAACTGCGTATAACCATTGGTAAGATTTCTTTTTTTCTGGAAATACTTCTTCTAGTTTATTTAAAAATCTTACTTCATGATTTTGAGATAACTCAATATTTTCTTCCTTTAAATCTTTTACTAAGTTTCTAATATCCTTCGGCATAATTTGCAAATTTTAAATGTTCTCTAATCAATTTTTTTCCTCTCATTAAATGCGTCCTAGAGGTTACTTCGGAAATTTCTAATATTTCAGCTATCTCTTTATGATCATAACCTTCTAATAAGTATAAGGTTAATACTAATCTATATTTATCTTTTTGCTTCTTTATGGCTTCAATTATCATTTGTGATGTTACTGAATTATCTACCTCCCAATCATTCTCATCTTCTAATTCTTTATGTAAATCAGAATTAATAGAAATCATAACTAACTTTTTCTTTTTAAGTTCATCTATACTTTGATTGATTACTATTTTTTTTAACCATGCTCCAAAGCTTACATTTCCTTTATAATTTTCTATATATTTAAATGCCTTAATAAATGCTTCTTGCATAATATCTTCTGCTAAAAATTGATCATTAACATACCTGTAAGCAATTAAAAACATTGCTTTACTATAACTATTGTAAAGTTTCAATTGTGCTTTCTTATCTTTTTTCTGACATGCACGAATTAATTTTTGATGAAATTGTTTAGTTGATTTCATTTATTGATTTCTTGTCTTAAAGACGACACATTTTTTCGTGCGTTGCATTTTGGATAATTTTTTATTTCTAAATTTACAAATAGAATGATGTACACCTTGATTTATGGCAACTGATTCAAAATCAAATTTATCGGAAAAAGATGGAGTTTCACAACCTGAAACTACAAGCAAGACTTCCGCTCAAAGAATAAAATTAAATAGAAAAAAGAAAATAAGCACGGAAGAATTTGTAGCTAAAATCCTTCAAGGTGATATTACATTTTTAAGTAGAGCTATTACTTTAATAGAAAGTACTAATAAAAGACACCAAGAAAAAGCAAATGAAATTTTAAACGCCTGCTTACCACATGCTAATAAATCAATTAGAATAGGAATCACTGGAGTTCCAGGTGTTGGAAAAAGTACATTTATTGAAAGCTTTGGAAAACATTTAACTTCTATAGGTAAAAAGGTCGCTGTTTTAGCTGTTGATCCAAGTAGTTCTATTAACAAAGGGAGTATTTTAGGTGACAAAACTAGAATGGAACAACTTGTAGTTGATAAAAATGCATTTATAAGACCCTCACCTTCTGGAACTTCACTTGGTGGAGTTGCCCAAAAAACTAGAGAAAGTATAATTTTATGTGAAGCTGCTGGTTTCGATACCATTATTATTGAAACAGTTGGTGTTGGGCAAAGCGAAACTGCTGTGCATTCTATGGTTGATTTTTTCTTATTGCTGAAATTATCTGGTGCAGGGGATGAATTACAAGGAATTAAACGCGGGATTATAGAAATGGCAGATGCTATTGTTATTAATAAAGCAGATGGCGATAATATTAAAAATGCTAAAATTGCAAAAGTTGAATTTAATAGAGCGTTACATTTATATCCTCCTAAAGATAATGGTTGGCAACCTAAAGTTTTAATAGCAAGCGCCTTAAAAAATTCTGGAATAGATACAATTTATCAGATGATACTTTCTTACATCGATTCAGCCAATAAAACTGGGTATTTTGAAAAAAGAAGAAATAAACAAAATAAACATTGGTTATTTTCTACAATAGAGCAAGAATTGAAAAAACGTTTTTATGAAAACCCTGAAGTTAATAAACAATTAACAAAAGAAATTAACCAATTAAACCTTGGTAATACTACTCCTTTTTTTAGTGCAAACAAACTATTAAAAATCACCAATAAAAGCTAAAAACCAACCACTTAACGATGTTTAACATTTTTTAACTAATATTTTTATTTATTTTGATGTAAGTTTTGAAACATTTTTAAGTCTATTTCGTTAGTAAAGTGACTTTTGGGATAAAATGGGTCATAAATGTGTGTTAATTACTTAATCCCCAACTTATGAAAAAAATAATATACTTGTTTTTCTTTATGATGACTGCTCTACTTTGGTCTCAAAAAGAAACATGTGATACAGAAGAAAAATTAGTAGAAGATTTAAACAGTATCACTAAATGTACCGTAAAACAATCTACAGACAAAAAAGATAAAAATAGTAGACAAATTAGTGTTAGAGTTTCAGCTTCAAAAAAACGTTTCTTAAAAAGAAGGAAAAAAAATGTAGCATCAGAAGCTAATCAATTAAATAGTTCTGGTATTTCTACAATTCATAATTCCTCTAATCTTAATAAATCTTTAAAAATTAAAACTAATGTAACGGCATTAAAAAATAGTTTATCAAGAGAAGAATTAAGAAAAGCTGAAAAATTTGCTACTGTAGATGTTATACCAACTTTCCCTAATTGTAAAAACGATGGAGATCGATTAGATTGTTTTAATACAGAAATGATTAAACATATTCAAGAATATTTTGTTTATCCTGATGAAGCATTACTAAACAAGCAAGAAGGAGAAGTATGGGTTCGTTTTATTATCGACAAAAATGGTAATGTTACCAACATAAAAACATTAGGACCAAAAGGAGGAAAAATTTTAAATGATGAAGCTGTACGAGTAGTTTCTAATTTACCAAAATTTATACCCGCTACTAAAAATGGCGAAAACGTTTCAGTAAAGTATGGTTTTCCTATTAACTTCTCTTTAGAAGATAATTAATAGAAAAAATATAAAATCAAAAAGTCATCAATTAAATTGATGACTTTTTGGTTTTATATAATATATATTAAAGAAATAATATTAAAAATCATTAGTGATTTCTAAACCATCATAAGCTAAAAAAACATTTTCTGGCAATCCCTTCTCTATGTCTGCATGAAAACCTAATAATTCACTAACATGACTAAAATATGCCTTTTTAGGTTTTAACTCTTCAACTAATTCTAATGCTTCATTAAGCGTTGCATGAGTTTTATGAGGATCTAAACGTAAAGCTGTTGTTATTAAAATATCTAAACCTTTTAACTTATCTTTTTCTTCTTCAGGAATCGACTTAACATCAGTTAAATAAGCTATTTTACCAAAACGATATCCTAAAATTGGTAAATCGCCATGCATTACTTTTATTGGCTTTACCTCTACTCCATAAAACTCTAAAACATCATTCTCAGAGATTATAGTTGGTTTAACCTCAGGTGCTGATGGGTATCTATTTTCTGTTGTAAAAATATACTCATAACGTCTTTTTAACGATTTTAAAACTCTACTATCGCTATAAATTGGCACAGGTCCCATTTGATAATAATAAGGTCTTATTTCGTCAAATCCAGCAATATGATCTGCATGTTCATGTGTAAAAAAAATTCCATTAATCGATTCTATATTAGCCTTAATCATTTGTTGACGAAAATCTGGTCCACAATCGATAATATAACATATCTCTTCTTTATTATATTCCCAAGTAAACACAATCGATGCCCTCAATCTTTTATCTCTCTCATCTTTAGAAAATCGCACAGGACTCTTACTAGCTATCATAGGTACACCTGTTGATGTTCCTGTTCCTAAAAATGTTACTTTTAATTGTTTTTTATTATTCATTGATTCCACAAAAATAAGATAAAAATTGACTGATACTTTCTATTTTCAGTACATTTGTCCACGTAAACAAAAACGACTAAAATGGCTATTATCTTAAAAGGGGATCAAAAAATAAGTAGTGTCCCAACATCTAAAATGAAAGCGCTTAGAATTAACTTAAATGCTAATATCTATGGAACATTCGCTGAAATAGGTGCTGGGCAAGAAACTGCTAGAAACTTTTTTAGAGCTGGTGGTGCTTCAGGAACAATCGCAAAAGCAATGAGTGCCTATGATAAAGATTTCTCTGATGCAATTTATGGAATTGAAGATGATAGACGTTATGTAACTGAATCTCGTTTAAAAAAGATGCTTAAGCATGAAATTAATTTAATTGAAGACCGTTTAGATCGTAAAAAACATCCTGAAAAATTATTCTTTAGTTACGCTAATACAGTAACAACTATTGATTTCGCAAAAAAATTTAAAGGTCATGGTTGGATAGGTATTCGTTTTCAATTAGATCCCTTGGAAGATTATAATGAAATCGTTTTACATTTACGATTTAAAGAAACAGAAGCAAGATTACAACAAGAAACTCTTGGTACTTTAGGTGTTAATTTAATTTATGGAGCTTTCTATTTAAATGATAATCCAAAAGAACTTTTAAAATCTTTTTACGATAATATAGACAAAGACAAGTTAGAAATAGATATGATTAACTTTTCTGGCCCTCGCTTTATGTATGTTGACAATCGTTTAATGAGTTTACAATTGGTTAAAAACGGAATGACCAATGCGGTTATGTTTGGGCCAGATGGTAATAATTTATTACCCGCTCAGGTTTTATACAAAAAGAATATTCTTGCTCTACGTGGTAGTTTTAGACCAGTTACAAGTGTAAATATGGACATGTATGAAAAGTCTAAAAAGCAATTCTTAAATGAAAAGAAAGTAAACCCTGAAAAAACTCAAATTATTTTCGAAATTACACTAAGTAACTTAAGAGCTGAAGGAGAAATCAATGAGAGAGACTTTTTAGATAGAGCAGAATTATTATGTTCTTTAGGTCAAAACGTAATGATTACAAATTACCAAGAATACTATAGATTAGTCGAATATTTCAGTGAATTTACTAAAGAAAGAATGGCATTAGCTATGGGAGTAAATAACCTTATTCAAATCTTTGATGAAAAATATTACCGAGAAGTTAGTGGTGGTATTTTAGAAGCTTTTGGTAAATTGTTTTATCGAGATCTTAAGATTTATATGTATCCATATAAAGACAATGAAACTGGTAAATATGTAAATTCAGAAAACCTTAAGGTTCACCCAAGAATTAAAGAATTATACAAATTCTTCAAAATAAATGGTAGATTAATTGATATTGAAGATTTTAATCCTGAAATACTTTCTATTTTCTCTAGAGAAGTTTTAAAAATGATCCAAGAAGGTCAAGATGGATGGCAAGAAATGTTACCTACTGGAATCGCTGAAATGATCGAAGAAAAACGCTTGTTTGGATATTCTAGAAGAAAATAATCTTTTTTTTTATTAAACCTTTTACTAATTTTAAAGTCATAGTGAAAAACCAATTCATTTGACTGACGAAATTACATTAGTATCTCAATTACAAAATGCAGCTACAAAAGAGGCTGCTTTTCGTAATTTAATATCGCTATATAAAGAACGTTTGTATTGGCATATTCGAAAAATTGTAATATCTCACAACGATACAGATGATGTTTTACAAAATACTTTTATTAAAATTTTTAAAAGTATTGATAATTTTAAAGGTGAAAGTAAATTATATTCATGGATGTATCGGATAGCAACGAATGAATCTATCACTTTTATAAACAAGAGAGCTAAAGAAAATAATTTAGACATCTCTGATTACAAACAACAAATTGTTTCTAATCTTAAAAGTGATGATTGGTTTTCTGGTGATGAAATACAAATCATTTTACAAAAAGCTATAGCCACACTTCCTCAAAAACAACAATTGGTTTTTAATATGAAGTATTTTAATGATTTAAAATATCAAGAAATATCTGAGGTTTTAGATACTTCTGTAGGAGCTTTAAAAGCTTCTTATTTTCACGCAGTTAAAAAGATTGAAGAATTTATTAAAAACTATAATTAAACCTTTTTCAAATTCTAAAGTCTAACAAATAGAAATGAACGAGAACAAACAACATAAAAAAGATTTTTTAAACCAACAGATTGGTAAGAACACTGGATTTGAAATTCCAGACAATTACTTTAACGATTTGGAAAATGATCTTATGAGTAAATTAATTACAAAAAATTTACCAGAAAAGTGTGGTTTTGAAGCTCCTGAGTATTATTTTGATAATTTAGAGGATACAGTTTTAAATAAGATTAATGCACAAAAATCAAAAGTTATTTCTTTTAGAAAAAGGTTAATAAAGTTTTCTTCTTTTGCGGCAGCAGCTTCTGTTATCTTATTTATCACGTTTCAATTTATAAATATCTTACCCCCTGAGCAAACTAATATTACCATAGATGAGTGGTTTGACAATAGTGATATTACTACTGATGAACTTGCTTTACTATTTGAGGATCAAGATTTTTCTGAAAATGATTTATCTTACGCCACCGAAAACAATAATATAGAAGACTATTTAGACAATATTGATAATTCGTCTTTATTAGATGAAATACAATAAATGAAATTTTAGAAAATGAAAAAAATAATACTTTTTATAATATTAATTTTTATCTCATTCGCAACTTTTGCTCAAAAACCAGATAAAGCAAGGATTCTAAAAGCAAAAAAAATTGCTTTTATAACAGAAAACTTAGATCTTTCTGAGAAAGAAGCAGAAAAATTTTGGCCTTTGTATAATAAATACACTAAAGCTAAACATAAGTTGTATAAACAAGAAAAGGAAGAAATCAAAAACAAAATAAAATCCGCTGGTGGTTTAAATAATATCAGTGAAGAACAAGCTCGACGATACTTAAAATTATTTCATAAAATTAAAGCTTCACACGAAGAAATTAAAGCTTCATTTCATAAAGATCTCTTAGTTTTTTTGTCTGCAAAAAAAGTTCTTCAATTAGAAATTTTAGAGCATCGATTTAATAAAACAATGATTAAACGTTTTAAAGAAAGAAGAGGAAGGAATAGACGAATAGATAATTAAAATAAAAAATGTATATAAATAAAAAAGAAGCTATTTTATAGCTTCTTTTTTATTTATTATCTATTACTCCCATACAAACATAAAGTTCAGGTTTATTCGCAGTATACTCTTTTACCCAAATAACTAACTCATTTATTTCATAAGGTAATAATCTTTTCATTGCTTTTTCTAATTCTTTACAAAATAGTTCTGTATTAAAACTCACTTTCTGTAATACCACTTTGGTATATTCGAACATTGCTCTTGGCATAAGTTAAGGGAATTTGAATTATTACATTTTAAATATACAAAAAAAACAAAAGCTACTTGTTAAAATACTATCAAAAAAAACTCTATTTCTTAAAGAAATAGAGTTTTTTTGTTTGAAATTTATTTTTTTATAATGCATTTACTTTATCGACTAAAGTTCTTGCTTGTTGTTCTAGTTCAGAACTAATGCTTTTAAAATGAGATTTTCTATTTTCTACATCTTTAGCATTCACCTTGTCTAATAATCCATCAAAAGCAGCAATAGCCTCATCAATTATTCCTTGTGATTTAGCAGTGTCAGCTCCAGGATTTTCTAACTCCCACAAATAACATTCTTCAATAATATCTCCTAGAGTATAATTGATATCTTTCTTTAAATTTTTAACGCTTGCCATAATTAAAATTTTTGACAAAATTAGTCGATTTTATCCAAACCTTTCTGAAAATTTTCAAAAAACTTACCAACATGATACCCATCTACCAAAGCATGATTTACATTAACTGCTACTGGCATTAACCATTTCTTGTTTTCTTTAAAAATTTTACCAAATGACAATTGAGGAACACTATCATTTTTATTTCCAGAAACAGGTTCTTTATGACTAGTAAAACTAAACCATGGTAAAGCAGAACAATGAAAACAACCTAAAGAATATTTTAAAGGAAATAGATCTACAGAGTTTAAAATACGTTCTTTTTCTTTCAAGAAGTTATTATGGAAAATTTCATAATTATTATCAAATTCAATAAATGAAAAACCAAAGGTTTTATCTTCTCTTAAAATTGTTGCTGAAGCATCTAACTTCTCATAAATCGTAATTTTGTTTTCTTCAATTCTATATTTAAAATTTTCCACAGAATTTAGTGCTTTAGTGCACTCGTGTAAATATGTAGTAAAAAAAGATTTTTGTTTTATTTTGCAAATACTATGAACATTAGTTACATCAATATTTACTACAGTTGCAAAAGTAGGATCGTTTAATGATCTAAAATGTTCATATATTTCTTTTCTATTCCATTTTTCAATATCTAAATATGACTTCATTACAATAATTTGATAACTTCTTTAATTTTAGACAATGTTTTGTACTCTGTTATTGATTTTTGTTCTTTAGAAACTGTTTCATGTGCCCAAGTTGTATGGAAAGGAATATGAATAGCCGAGGCTCCTATTTCTATAAGTGGTAATACATCTGATTTTAAAGAATTCCCTATCATTAACAAGTTAGAAGGGTTTATGTCTAAACGTCGTAACATTTTTTTATAATCAACAGGCTTTTTTTCACTCATTACTTCAACATGATGAAAATATTCAGAAATTCCAGATTTTTCTAGTTTACGTTGTTGATCTAACAAATCACCTTTAGTTGCTACAATTAATTTATATTTTCCTTGTAATTGCTGTAAAACCTCTTCTACTCCATCTAATAATTCTATTGGTTTTTCTAACATTTCTTTACCAATATTAAGGATTCTATCTAAAGTTTTTTGAGGTATTTGGTAGTTAGATAATTCTAAAGCACTTTCTATCATAGAAAGTGTAAATCCTTTCACACCATATCCATATAATTCTAAATTATCAATTTCCTTTTTAAATAACTCTTGATGAATTTTATTTTCAGTCTCATAATCATTTAAAAGCTCAGCAAATTCATCTTCTGCATCTCTAAAATATGTCTCATTTACCCACAACGTATCATCCGCATCAAATGCTATCACTTTTACATCTTTATACATATTAAAATAATTTTTTTGCTTTTTCTAAATCCTCAGGAGTATCTATACCAATGGATTCTACTGAAGTTTCAATCATTTTTATTTTTTTACCAACTTCTAAATAACGTATAGCCTCAATTTTTTCTGCTGCTTCTAAAGGAGTCATTGGTGTATTATAAAAATCCATTAATGCATTTTTTCTAAATGCATAAACACCTTTATGCTTGAAATAATTCACTTTTAAAGTTTGATCTCTATGATAAGGAATTACAGATCTTGAAAAATAAATTGCAAAATTATTCTGATCGGTAATTACTTTTACATTATTTGGGTTTTCTATATCCTCAAGAGTATTCATTTTCACTTTTAAAGAAGCTAAATCAATCGTCTTATTAACATCGTCTTTAAATACTTCAATTAATTTTCTTAGTGAAACTTCGTCTATAAAAGGTTCATCTCCTTGTACATTAATCACAATATCTACATCTAAATCTTCAACAGCTTCTGCAATTCTATCAGAACCACAATCATGTTCTTTTTTACTCATAATTACCTTTCCATCTGCAGCCTTAATTACATCATAAATAACATCTGAATCAGTTACAACATATACATCATCGAATAATTTCGTGTGCAATGCACTTTCATAAGTTCGTAAAATAACAGGCTTACCTGCTAAGTCTTTCATCAGTTTTCCAGGAAATCGACTTGCATTAAATCGAGCAGGAATCATTGCGATAATTTTCATAAAAAATGGTCATTATAATAGGTCAAAGATACATATTTACATATTCTGAAAATAGCACTTTAAAAATGTTAAAAAACCAAAACTTTAACATTTATAATACGGAGTCGGTTTTGCTACTGATAGTAATCTGACTATGTTTGAGTAAATTCTTTTGTAAGTTAATTTGGTTTGTTTGTTTAAAAAGCTCAAAACTTAGATTTTGGGCTTTTTATTTTATATACACCTCTAAAAGCTCAGATTTTTCGACTGATTTAAGACTAAACTCTTTAAATTTTGCAGGAACTAATAATGTTTCTCCAGCTATTAAAACTTCTTCTTGATCTTCATACTTGAAACTTACCTTACCAGATATACATATGTAAATCACAAAACTATCTTTATCTTGATGATTTATTGATTGCTCTCCTTCAATCGGCAAAACACTAGTTGTAAAGTAAGGACAGGAAACGATTTCTGAAGAAGCATTAAGTTCCTCTTTATAAGAAGTTTTATAATCAGGAATAGCTTTAAAATCAATAGCATCTAAAGCTAATTCTGTATGTAATTCTCTGTAATTCCCTTCTGAATCTTGGCGATCCCAATCATAAATACGATAAGTAATATCTGAAGTTTGTTGAATTTCTGCTAATAATACTCCGGCTCCGATAGCGTGAATTCTACCTGTAGGAATAAAATAAACATCTCCTTTTTTAACCTCATCAACATTTAAGATATCTAGAAGTGATTTGTCATCTAAATGTTTTAAATACTCTTCTTTATTACTGTCTTTTTGAAACCCTACAATTAAGTTTGCTTTTTCATCAGCTTGCATTACATACCACATTTCCGTCTTACCAAATGAATTGTGGCGCTCTTTTGCTAATTTATCATTAGGATGTAATTGAATACTTAACGGAGTTTTAGCATCTATAAACTTTATTAATAAAGGAAATTTTTCTCCAAATTGCTTAAAAACCTTATCTCCAACTAAATCACCTTGATAAGTTTTTATCAATTTTTTTAAATCTGTACCTTTTAAATTTCCATTTGCTACAACAGAAGTATCTCCTTTTACATCTGAAATCTCCCAACTTTCACCTAAACTTTCAGATTCAGATTCTTTGTTTAAATATTTACCTAGTTTGTTTCCACCCCATATCTTTTCCTTTAATATTGGAGTGAATTTAAAAAATTGATTAAGCATTTTAGTATTTTATTATTTCCCTGAATATGTTACAAAATTCCTTGGAGTTTCATAGAGAGTAATTTCCATATCTAAATCTTCAGAAATATGAGAGCGTAATTTATTATAAATAACCACCGAAATATTTTCTGCAGTTGGATTCAAATCTTTAAATTCTTCTACCTCAACATTAAGATTCTTATGATCGAATGCCTCCTCTACTTCTGATTTTATAATATTTTTTAATTTTCCTAAATCGTAAACATAACCAGTCTCTTCATTTATTTCACCTGTTAAAGAAACAATAAGTTCATAATTATGCCCATGAAAGTTAACATTGCTACATTTATTAAAAATCTCAAAATTCTTTTCATCTGACCAATCCTTTCTATACAATCTATGAGCAGCATTAAAATGTGCTTTTCTATGAACAGTAACTCTAGGCATTTTTATTACTATTAAAATTAGCTATTTTATCGTATGATTTTTCAAATATAATTTTAAACCAAGCAGTATATTCATTTGGATTTTTCTCTATATCTGATTTTACATCATCTAATAGCATCCATTTATAACTTTCTACTTCTTCAGGATTAATTTCTGGCTCACCATTATAATATCCAATCATTACATGATCTAATTCATGTTCTGTAAGACCATTATCAAAAGGGGCTTTATAAATGAAAGAAAACACCTCTTCTAGCTCACACGAAAACCCCATTTCTTCTTGTAAACGTCTTTTACCAGCTTCAATATTTTGTTCACCTTGTCTTTGGTGTGAGCAACAAGTGTTCGTCCACAACAAAGGAGAATGATATTTATCTTTAGCTCTTTGCTGAAGCATTAATTCATTTTTATTATTAAATATAAATACTGAAAAAGCCCTGTGAAGTAATGCTTTTTCATGAGCTTCCATTTTAGGCATTAATCCAACTTCATTGTCTTGCTCATCAACTAAAATTACGTTTTCTATCATACAATACAAATGTAATAAATTATATCTCCTACAAAAAGTATTGATATAAATCATTCTTATGTAAACATCAACTATATTTACACTTTCATTAAAATAAAAATCATGATTTTTTTAAGGTTTTTTATCTTATTCTTTATCTGCTTTTCCATGTGTAATTGTACACAAACTAAAAAAGAAACAATACAACCAAAAGCTGAGCCTATCATTGTAAAAAGAGAAGATAAAAAAAAGAAACCAGTAAATAAAAAGGAAATAGAACCTAGTTGGGATACTTTAACTAAAAAAAATGCTCAAGAGTTTTTTAAGAAATACGGAGAACTGAATAAAGAGACAAAAGTTATTATAAAAACTAGCTTTGGAAATATTAAATTGAAATTATATAATGACACCCCGATACATAGAGCAAATTTTATCTTTTTAACTAAAATTAAATATTTTAATACTGCTTATTTTTATCGAGTTACAAAAGACTTTGTAGTACAAGGTGGTGATTCAGATTTACAATCGACTGCTAGATTTAGAAAAAAATATCAACATTATCGATTAAAACCAGAGATCAGAAAAAGAAGAAGACATCGCTATGGTTCGCTGGCTGCAGCAAAAGATGCAGAAAATAATCCTAAAAAATTATCAAGTCCATTTAACTTTTATATTGTACAAAGTAAAGCTGGAGCAAAACACCTAGATGGTAATCATACTGTATTTGGCGAAGTGATTTCTGGGTTCTCTACTATTGAAAAAATCGCACAGGTTAGAGTTGGTAGCGACGATTGGCCACTCGTAGATATTCCAATGACTGTTGAAATTATTAAGTAATTAAATAGTATTTTTTCAATTAAAATTCTAATTGTTAATCCTCTTTTAAAAAACTAACTTTGCCACTTCAATTTTTGCAGATGAGTTTTTTAGAAGAAATACAAAAAAGAAGAACATTCGGAATTATATCTCACCCAGATGCGGGTAAAACAACATTAACAGAAAAACTATTACTTTTTGGTGGAGCCATTCAAGAGGCAGGAGCGGTAAAAAGTAATAAAATTAAAAAAGGGGCTACTTCCGATTTCATGGAAATAGAACGTCAGCGTGGTATTTCTGTTGCAACCTCTGTTCTTGCTTTCAATTATAAAGAAAAGAAAATTAATATTCTTGATACTCCTGGTCACAAGGATTTTGCTGAAGATACATTTAGAACGTTAACTGCTGTTGATAGTGTAATTGTTGTTATTGATGTAGCAAAAGGTGTCGAGGAACAAACTGAAAAACTAGTTCAAGTTTGTAGGATGCGTAATATTCCAATGATTGTTTTTATCAATAAGTTAGATCGTGAAGGTAAAGATGCATTTGATCTTTTAGACGAAGTTGAACAAAAATTAGGACTAAAAGTTACACCTTTAAGTTTCCCTATCGGAATGGGATACGATTTTAAAGGAATATATAACATCTGGGAAAAGAAAATTAATATTTTCTCTGGTGATAATAAACAAACTATTTCTGAAGGTGTTGAGTTTGACGATGTAAATAATCCTGAGTTGGACGAACTTGTTGGAGAAGCTGCTGCTGAAACACTTCGCGAAGAATTAGAATTGGTTTACGAAGTATACCCCGACTTTGATAAACAAGCTTATGATAACGGACAACTACAACCTGTATTCTTTGGTTCTGCTTTAAATAATTTTGGAGTTAAAGAACTATTAGATTGTTTTATTGAAATTGCTCCAAATCCTCAACCTAAAATGTCGGACACTCGTTTAGTCGATTCTAAAGAAAATAAATTAACAGGATTTGTTTTCAAAATTCACGCGAATATGGACCCTAAACACAGAGACCGTTTGGCTTTCGTTAAAATCGTTTCAGGAACATTCAAAAGAAATACTCCATATTTACACGTTCGTAATAATAAAAAGGTAAAGTTTTCTAGTCCGAATGCTTTCTTTGCTGAAAAGAAAGAAATTGTTGAAGAATCTTTTGCTGGTGATATTGTTGGACTTCACGATACTGGTAACTTTAAAATTGGGGATACATTAACTGAAGGAGAAAAATTAAACTTCAAAGGAATCCCAAGTTTCTCTCCAGAACATTTCCGTTATGTAAACAATGCAGATCCATTAAAAGCGAAACAATTATATAAAGGTTTAGACCAATTAATGGATGAAGGAGTTGCCCAGTTATTTACTTTAGATATGAACGGACGAAAAATTATTGGTACTGTTGGTGCACTTCAGTATGAAGTAATTCAATATCGTTTAGAACATGAATACAATGCTAAATGTACTTACGAAAATATTGCTGTACACAAGGCTTGTTGGGTAGAACCAGAAGATGAAAAGAACGAAGAATTCAAAGAATTCAAACGTGTAAAGCAACGTTATTTAGCTAAAGACAAACAAGGACAATTAGTTTTCTTAGCAGATTCTCCATTTACTATTCAAATGACTCAAAGTAAATTTCCAACAGTGAAATTACATTTTACAAGTGAATTCAATTAATTTTTTGATTTATGAAAAAAACGATTCAGTTCATTTTTCTTCTTTTTGTTACCACAACTGTATGTAGTCAAAAAGATATTTCTGAATTAAAAGGAAAAGAATTAAACAACAGAGTTCGTTTAAATTTTATTCCAGTTTCAATGCCAGACAATCCTAGATTTACAGAATCTAAAATGGGGTTGGTCGGACTACATTATCAAATACCTTTTAACGACTGGTTATACGGTGGAGTTGGTTTTCATTTTGCTGTAACTGGAGATCAAGGTGGATTATTCACTTTAGGTGCAGAACTAGGTATCAATAAAAAAATAATTGACAATCTTTATTTTGATGCTAACTTCCACTTCGGTGGCGGTGGTGGTTATAGAGTTTTAGTAAATGATGGAGCATTTATCAATCCGAATATTGGTTTACAATACAAAAAGAAAAACTATGGTTTTGGAGTACAATTCAGTCATTTAAATTTTTATACAGGAAGTATAAAAGATAACTCTGTTTCTTTCTTTGTTGAAATTCCAAGTATTTTCAGATATACAGATTATGAAAATGCAAATCAACAATTTACTAATACTTTAGGAAATGATTCTTATTGGAAAAGACCTGTTGTTAAAAATACACAGCAAGTTCGTTTCGATTTCTTTTTCCCTTTCGGAGCATCTAAAAAAGATAATGGAAATCCTTTAGATAATACCTTATATGTATTAGGTTTCGAATATCAGAAGTATATTAACAATAACACATTTTTATTCGCGCATACCGATGCTATATATAAAGGATTAAGAGCTGGTTTTATGGATTTATTTGTTGGTGCTGGTTATCATCCGTATCAATCAAAGTATATCAATGTTTTTGGAAAACTAGCTGTTGGTGCAGCTGGAGGAAGAATTGCTCCTGAAGGCGGACTAACTGTTTATCCTTCTGCTGGGTTAGATTTAAAAATTTCAGATAATCTAGCATTAAGCGGACATGGTGGATATTACAAAGCTTTAGATGGTAATTTTGAAGCCTACACTTTAGGTTTCGGATTAAAATATATGAACTTAAGTAGCGGAACTGAAACTTCAGAAAGCACAACAAATACAAACTTTAAAACTCAAGGAATTTCAGCATCTATACAAAATCAAACGTATTTTAAAGTCCAAAAAACAGATGATCCTAATAATGTATTAGTAACCGATTTGCAATTATTGGCTTTAAACTTTACTTACGATATCTTTAATAATGTATACTTAATTGGTGAAGCTGGTTTTGCTTACGGAGGAAGATCTGGTGGTTATGCACATGGATTAGCTGGTTTTGGTGTAAAAACAAATACATTTTTAAATCATAAAGTAAATGCTTTTGTAAATTTAGTTGGAGGTGCTGCAGGTGGTGCCGGTGTAGATACTGATGAAGGAATTGTAGTAAGACCAACTGTAGGATTCAATTATTTCGCAACTAACAATATAGCTTTACATGTTTCTGGTGGAAAATTATATTCGCCTTTCGGAAATGTAAATTCAAACAACTTTAATATAGGTATAAGTTATAACTTTGCCTCACTTAAAAATAACACTGACAAATAATAATTTATAATGAATAACGGAATATACGCAAAGTTCACTACTCCAAAAGGAGACATTTTAGTGAATTTAGAATACGAAAAAACTCCTGGAACAGTTGGTAACTTTGTTGCTTTAGCTGAAGGAAATTTAGAAAATGCAGCTCGTCCTCAAGGTGAGCCTTATTATAATGGATTAAAGTTTCATAGAGTTATTGCTGACTTTATGATTCAAGGTGGTTGTCCACAAGGAACAGGTACTGGAAATCCAGGTTATAAATTTGACGATGAAATTCACCCAGAATTAAAGCACGATGCTCCTGGAAAACTTTCTATGGCAAATGCAGGACCAGGAACTAACGGCTCTCAATTCTTTATTACTCATGTTGCTACACCATGGTTAGACGGAAAGCATACTGTTTTTGGTAGTGTAATTGAAGGACAAAATGTTGTTGATGCTGTTGAGCAAGGTGACGATATGAATGTTGAAATTTTAAGAGTTGGTGAAACTGCTGAAGCTTGGAATGCAGTTGAAGCTTTCAGATCTTTTGAAGGAGAACGTGAAAAAAGAGAAGCAGCTGAAAAAGCAAAGCAAAAAGAACTTTTAGATCAAGTTGCTGCTGGTTATGATGAAACTCCAAGCGGATTACGTTATAAAATCATTCAAAAAGGTGAAGGAAAAAAAGCAACTAAAGGAGCAATGGTTTCTGTACACTATAAAGGACAATTATTAGACGGAACTGTTTTTGATTCTTCATACAAGCGTAAACAACCAATTGATTTTGCTATTGGAGTTGGTCAAGTAATTCCTGGATGGGATGAAGGAATCCAATTATTACAAGTTGGAGATAAAGCACGCTTAGTTATTCCTTCAAACTTAGCTTATGGATCAAGTGGAGCTGGTGGTGTAATTCCTCCTGATGCTACTTTAATTTTCGATGTGGAATTAATGAATGTAAAATAAAACTGTTAATAAACAGTAAACCAATCAAATAAAAAGCTAATTTATTAACAAATGTTAATGAATTAGCTTTTTTAATTATTTAATTTTGAATTAATTAGAGATTTACTGATACAGATATTAACTGATTGTAAATTTATTATAAAAAAAATAATAATTAATAACTATCTTTTTTATCTGATTTAACTTTTCTATAAAAGATACTTAACATAATAAAATAACTTAAAACCGAACTTTGTAAATGATGATATAGTAAATTTAACAATAAAATTCCCCTCAAAAGCATGAAACATACTTTCCCCCCAGTCCTTGTAGTGATTTTTATATTATTTTCAATCTCTTTAAAATCTCAATCAAAAAATACTTGTGATACCCCAAATGAATCCCTTATTAATGATCTTAATAGTATATCAAAATGCACTATTAAAAAAGAATCAGACAATAAAAGAAAAGTCACTTTAAATATTTCCTCTAATAAAACAAGAAAAAGAGTAATTAGAAAAAGAGACAAGGTAAATTCATTAGGAAATGCAACCAATAAACTAAAAAAAGAAATTAACAACCATAATAAAATTGAAGTCCGTAACAAACTTATAACCAAAAAAGTAGTTACACAAGAAATTTTATTTTCTATAGTTGACGAAGTTCCATTATTTCCAAAATGTAGTAATATTGATAATAAAAGTGATTGTTTTAACGAACAATTCTCAAAACATTTCGCAAAATATTTCGATCCAGAAAGAGCTTCAGATGAAGGAATTAACGGACGTGTATTTTTACAATTTACTATTGATATAAAAGGAAATGTAAACAATCTTCTTATTAAATCTAAAAAAAACAATAAACAACTTGAATTAGAAATTGAAAGAGTGGTAAGTAAATTACCAAAGTTTTCTCCAGGAAAACACAATGGTTTACCTGTTAATGTTAAGTATAGTTTACCCATAAATTTCAGTAATTAAAATAGACATTAAAATTCTTGGCATATTTTTTGGGATAGAATATTTGCGTAGCTAATTTATGTATAGCGTTAATTTGCAACAGATTAAAAAAATCGTATAAATTTTTTTTAATCGACATAAATTCATATCTTAGCCGCATAGATAATCTCTAATCCCTAAGAAAGTATGTTTAAAAAAGTTTTCGCAATTGCTGCTATCTTCCTATTTCAGCAATTTGCATTTTCTCAATCAAAAGATGAAACATGTGATACTCCTGCAGGTGATCCTGCTTTAGACTTAAACAGTATTACAAAATGTTCAGTAGACAGCAAAGATGGAAAAACAAAAAAAATATCTGTTGAAGTAACATCTAGACGAAGAGTTATTCGTAAAAGAGATGCTGTTACAGGTGTAAATACTTCTAGTGCTACTTCTAACAAATTAGCTGAATTAAAGAAAAAAGCTTCTTTAGTAGGTAATTTAGATTTAAGTAGTGAAGATGTTGTAGAGAAAGTTCCTTTCAACCTTGTTGAAGAAATTCCTTTATTTGAAGATTGTGAAAAAGTTGCAATTTTTAAACAAGAAAAATGTTTTAAGAAAAATATAGACGATCATATCAAAAGACATTTTTCATATCCTGGAAAAGCCTATGAAGAGTCTATTCAAGGTAGAGTATTAGTACAATTTGTTATTGATAAAAATGGTGATGTTGCTGATTTAAACGTAAGAGGACCTTACCAAGGTGAATTATTAGAAAAAGAAGCTATTCGTATCATCAAGAGGTTACCTAAATTTAAACCAGGTAAGCATAATGGAAAAAGCGTTAAAGTTAAATATGGTGTTCCAATTAATTTTAGAATCCCAGGAAAAAGACCTTCTAACGTTAAAAGAGTAAAAAAGATTCCAGAAAACACTAAAGATATCTTCGGGTTTAAAAGTGTAGATTCAGTTCCTTTATTTAGTGATTGTAATTCTAAAGATTCTCAAAGTTGTTTTAATGTTCAGTTTTCAAAATTCATTAATGAAAACTTTGCATATCCTGAAGAAGCTAAGAGAAAAAATATTCAAGGTAAAGTTACTGCATCATTTATTGTAGATACAAATGGAGATGTTGTAAACATAAGAGCTAAAGGACCTGAAGGAGGTAAAGTTTTAGAAGATGCTTTAGTTTCGATATTAAATAGAATGCCAAAGTTAAAGCCTGCTATTAGAAAAGGTGTTAGGGTAAAAGTTAGATACAGCTTCCCTATTAACTTTGCACTTAACAAGTAATATACTAAAAGAGATTTATATATTTTAAAGGTCAGAATTAATTCTGACCTTTTTTTAATTTAAAAAATTATGAAAACAGCTCAACAATGGTTTGAAGAATATGCTATAAGTCACCAAAATAAAACTAACCAGTTAATTCATTATATATGCGTACCTGCAATTTTTTTTAGTGTTATGGGGTTATTAATGACTATACCTAAAACTATTCTTAAAAACACTTTAAATCTTTATAATCCACTTATTGAAAATTGGGCTTTTATAATTGGTATTTTCTTATCAGTATTCTTCTATTTAAGATTAGGTTTTTGGTACTTTATAAAAATGTTAATTTTTATGCTTCTTGCTATTGCTGGTAACAATTGGATAAATAATCATTCAAACTTATTAATAATTTCAATAATTACTTTTGTTATTGCTTGGATTGGTCAATTTTATGGACATAAAGTTGAAGGAAAAAAACCTTCATTTATTAAAGATTTACAATTCTTATTAATTGGTCCATTATGGGTCATAGAGAAATTATCATCTAAAAAATAACTGGTAATGGATACTACTATTAATTTTGATGATTTTTTAAAAATAGATATTAGAGTTGGTACTATTATAAGTGTTAATGACTTTCCTAAAGCAAGAAAACCAGCTTATCAATTAACAATAGATTTTGGTAATACTATAGGTATTAAAAAAACTAGTGCACAAATTACAAGTTTATATAGTAAAGAAGATTTAATTAATAAGAAGGTAAACTGTATTATTAATTTTAAACCTAAGCAAATAGCAAATTTTATGAGTGAATGCTTAGTATTGGGTGTATATAATGATAATAATAAAGTAGTCTTATTATCTAATTCTAAACAAAATATAAAAAATGGAACTCAAGTTTCTTAAAATTACTTGAATTCCATTTCTGATATTATTCATTTACATTTTGTCTCCAAAGAAAACTGCATTCATCAATAACTTATTTGTTCCGAACCAAAATGCTCTAAAGTTAGTATTATCTGTAAAAACTAAAACTTTTCCTCTACCTAATTGGCTAGCTTTGAAAGGTACTGTTTCTTTTAATTGCTCTAAATTAGCTTTAGAAATATATCCACTCAATAATGGTTCATTAGTGTAACGAATAGGATTATTAAAACTATTTTTATCAGCTTTTATAAATAAAGTACTATTTCTAAATAATGCAATTGAATTATTTTTATATCCAAAATTTACAGGATGTGATCTGTCTAAACTTGCTTTAAATATTGCTCCTCCAATTACTTGAGCTCCTGAAAACAACCTTCTATCTTCGAATTTAATTTTTTTAGCTATTAGAGGTTTTTTACTACTAAACTCTAACTTAATAAACTTCTTATTAGATAACCAACGAGATGCATTTTTATAACCAATAAGAATACCTCCATTTATTGTCCACTCTTTTAACTTGCTATCAACAATATTATCCAATGAAGATACATTTGGTATTATGATCGTTGAATATTTTGAAAGATCAGTTCTCTTGAAATTAGAAACATCAAGCTTTGTAATACGCATATCAAATCTTTGATCGAATAAATGCCAGATCTCTCCTGCATCGCTTGGCGATATTCCATTTCCTACTAAAACAGCGACTTTCTGTTTCTTAATGTTTCTGAAATTATTACTACCCAAATCAATACCATCATTAAGTCCTGTATTAACACCAAAAATATTTAAATGGCTATCTTTAGCTCTTTCAGATAAAAATTCAAAAAGTTCTTTACTGTTAAGTTCTTGATTTTGAACAGGTATAAAAATAGTTCCATAATCATAAGTATTCTTACCATTTATAAAAGTTTTCATAGCAACTTTTGCACGTAAGCCTTTATTTAATATACTATTTAATACTTTAGGTGCATAATATTCATTCCAAGGCATTAAATAACCTACTTCACTTTTAAAATCAATATTTCCTTCTTGTAATACTGGCTTCTTAATTTCATCACCTACTTTAGATAAAGAAACATCTTTTAAGAAATCTACACCAAAAGCATGATTGAATGTCCATGCAGAAACATCGTAAAATAAACTATCTTGAAAACTCTTTCTTACATCGAACATTGCATTTATTAATCGTACATTTTTCTGATTTAAAGGTACTGCATAACTAGAGTTTTTCTTAAATCTTATATTTCCTTCTTTAAAATCATTCTTTAATTTGTGTACTTTAACCTTATGCCTGTGTAACACTTCTGCTAACTTATAAGCCTTAGCTGCATCTTTTTCATCACCAAAAATAATAGCTTTATCTTTTTCAAACGATTTTGAATTCTTGTAAAAATTTTGTTGATAATTTAATAATTTAACACGCATTTTGTTTGCTGCTTCTAAAGTAGAAAGCGTTGCTGTAAACTGATTACGAATAGTAAATGGAAACGTTAAAATTCCATTGTCTGTTTCTTGTGCATGCCCCCTAGAACTTCCTTGTTCAAATAAAATTCCTATTCCGCCATTTATATCAGGAAAAGTAGAACCTTTTCCATAATAAAAATCATCGAAATTTTCTTCTGAATAATATAACGAACCCATTTTATCTAAAGCTTTAGCGTGATATTTAGCTATTTCTTTAGTTAATTCTTGATTTAACTTTGGAGTTAAAGGATGCGTTCTACTTTGTATACCTGGTTGAAAGAAAAATGTAGAATTACTTCCCATTTCATGATGATCAGTAAGTACATTTGGTAACCATTCATGAAAAGTTTTAATACGAACTTTACTTTCCGGCAATTGTACAGGTAACCAATCTCTATTCATATCAAACCAATAATGATTTGTTCTTCCTCTTGGCCAAACCTCAGTATACTCCCTATCATTTGGATCTGCATTAATATTTTTAGACTTATTACTGTTTGCCCAATACGAAAAACGTTGTAAACCGTCTGGGTTTAAAGAAGGATCAAATAAAATCACTGTATTTTTTAATAAATCATCTATCTGGTTTCCTTGAGCTGCCGCTAAATAATAGGCCGCAATTAATGCAGCATTTGAACCACTTGCTTCATTTCCATGAATAGAAAAACCTTGATAAACTACAACAGGTAAATTTGAAACATCAACGGTACTATTATCTGTTAATTCAATATGTTTCTTTCTTATATGTTCTAATCTATTATGATTTTTGGCTGAAGTAATCTTTAACAAAATTAAAGGCCTATCTTCATAAGTCTTTCCTCTTTCTTCAATAACAATTCGATCTGAAACTTTAGCTAAAGTTTTCATATAATAAATCAACTTATCATGAGTAATGTGCCACTCTCCTACTTCATGACCAATTACTGATTTGGGAGTAGGAATATTTTTATTATAAGTTACATTTTTTGGTAAATAATAAGATAAATCTAATTTGCTTTGTGCAAAAGAAGACAAGATTACTGAAAACAGTAATAGTGTAATTTTTTTTTTCATTTTGAAGTATTCGGTGTATATAACAAAGATATAACCAATAGTTTGAACTTTAGTAGAATACCTAAATGAAACTAAATTTTAAGAAAAAATTAATATTTAACTAAAATAAATAAAAGTTAACTGTTAGGATTATTTAAAATCACTAAAGCACCGATTACTCCTGGAATCCATCCGCAAAGTGTTAATAGAAAAATAATAATAAAAGAACCACAACCCTTATCGATTATAGAAAGTGGAGGAAAGATAATAGCTAGTAAAACTCTTAATATATTCATATATAAAATTGCCTTTTTTATTTAAAAGACGTCTAAAAATTCATTTTGTTACACTAGATGATTACTATTCTCCATAGCATACAAATTATTATAAAAAATCAAATTGATTTTTTACAACCTCTTTTTTAATTAAAAATGTTTTTTCTATTTTAGAAACAACCACTATAAAATCATATAAACTCAAAAAAACCTTTTTAAATGCAAATTTTACTTTTAATAGATAAAATAAAAATTAAATTCATTTATTTTGTATTAAAATTTAACAAAAAATGTCTTCAAAAAATATAGTAGAAAGTTCAAATGACATTACAAATTCATTTGTAACACCAGAATATATTCGTAATCGTTTTGCTTCAATCATGTCTGACATGTATAAAAACGAAGTACCTCTTTACGGTGAATTACTAAATTTAGTACATGATATTAACGATTCTGTTCTTAAAGAATCAAAAGAAATTAAAGAACAGTTAGCTAATACAGGAGAAATAACTCGATTAAACATGGAACGACATGGAGCAATTCGTTTAGGTAAACCTTATGAGTTATTTACAATGAGACGTTTATTTAAAGTTATGGGAATGTTTCCGGTTGGATACTATGATTTAGCAACTGCTGGCGTACCTGTACATTCTACAGCGTTTAGAGCTATTGAAAATACAGCTCTTAATCAAGCTCCATTTAGAGTTTTTACTTCTTTATTACGTTTAGATTTAATTGATGATAATGATTTACGTGAACGTGTTGAAAATATTTTAGAAGATCGACAAATATTTACAGACAAAGCCTTGGAGTTAATCGATAAATCTGAAAAAGAAGGAGGATTAAACAAAGAAGATGCTGAAATATTTGTTCAAGAAGCATTAGAAACATTTAGATGGCATGATACAGCAACTGTAGATTATGAAATGTATGAAGCGTTACTTGGGCAACATCGTTTAATTGCTGATGTAGTTGCATTTAAAGGCCCACACATCAATCACCTAACCCCAAGAAGTTTAGATATAGATAAAGTACAAGCAAGTATGGAAGCTCGTAATATTCCACCAAAAGATAATATCGAAGGACCACCAACTAGAAAATGCCCTATTTTACTACGTCAAACAAGTTTTAAGGCACTGACTGAAAAGGTTACTTTTAAAAATGATGCAGAAAATGGGAAAATGGGTGAACATAAAGCTCGTTTTGGGGAAATTGAACAACGTGGAGCCGCTTTGACTCAAAAAGGACTTGACTTATATAATGATTTACTTGGTAAAACACGTAAAGCAATTGGAGGTTCTCCAAATGCCGAAAATGCAGCTGAGTACAACAAATTATTACAAGAAAACTTTACAGTTTTTCCAGATAATTATGCTGAATTACATTCAGAGAAATTAGCTTATTTCCATTATTTTACTACTGAAAAAGCTAAAAATATTTCTAAAGATCGTTTATTTACTAAGGAAGATCTTTTTCAGCTATTAGAAGACGGTTATTTAAAAATAGAACCTATGGTTTACGAGGATTTCTTGCCTGTAAGTGCAGCAGGAATTTTTGCTTCAAACTTAGGAACAGAAGATGCCAAACGTAATTATGAAGGAACTTCTAATCAATTATTATTTGAAAAAGATTTAGGAGCTCCAGTATATGAATTAATGAAATGGTATGAAGATATGCAAGATGAAACTATCCTGAAATGTTTAGTTGAATTAAATGCATAGTTTTATATTTAATTTTACAAAATCATTCTTTTGAAAAATCAATTTGACTATATAGATCGACAAATTTTATCAAAACTTAGAGAAGATGCTAGAAAAGCATTTTCACAAATCGCTGAAGAATTAAATGTTTCTAATTCTTTAATTCATCAACGCATTAAAAAATTAACTGCTGAAGGAGTGATTAAAAATGCTGAGTTTGTTCTTGATGAGAAAAAACTAGGTTATAAAACAAAATCGTATACTGGTATTCGTTTAAGAGAAGCTAGATTTGCAAAAGAAGTAATGCGAGAGCTTGAAAAAATAGATGAAATTGTTGAATGTAATTTTGTTTCTGGTAGTTACGCTATTTTTATTCTTACCTACACTCGTGATAACGAACATTTACAAAAAGTTTTATACGACAAAGTGCATTTAATTAATGGTGTTGCCGGTACAGATTCTTTCATATGTTTTGATACTTGTTTCAAAAGAAATTCTGTAATTCAATAATTGTCTTTTTTGTGAAATAACAACACTTTTTTTGCCATATTCTCAGCAAAATAGTTTTTAAAGAAAAATTGATGTTTTGAATCATAAGATTGTAGTAAATTAGAGGTTTTGATTCAAAAATCAATAGAAATCAACACAACATTTAAAAGGTAAATTCCTTATTTATCATGACACTAGACAAACAACTACAAATTGTTTCAGAAAAATTATCAGGTGAACTCGTATTTGATAATCTTCATAAAAGTATATATGCAACAGATGCTTCAGTATATAGAAAAATACCAACAGCAGTTGCTTTTCCTAAAACTATTGAAGATATTAAAATATTAATCGATTTTTCTATACAACACAATATTACTTTAGTTCCTAGAACTGCAGGTACTTCGTTAGCTGGACAGTGTGTTAGTGATGGAATTATTGTTGATGTTTCAAAACACTTTACAAATGTTCTTGCCTTTGATGAAAAAAATAAAACCATTACTGTAGAACCAGGAATTATTAGAGACGATTTAAATCGTTTTTTAAAACCTTACGGATTATTTTTTGGTCCGAATACATCTACTTCAAATCGTTGTATGATTGGTGGTATGGTCGGAAATAATTCTTCTGGAAGTACTTCTATTCGATATGGTGTTACAAGAGATAAAGTAATCGCTATCGATGCTCTTTTATCCGATGGATCTAAAGCTACTTTTTCTGAAATTTCCTCTCAAGAATTCCGTAAAAAGACAACTCAAGATGATTTAGAAGGGAAAATATATAAATCAATTTTCTTTGAATTAAGTTCTAAAGAAACTCAAGATGAAATTTTAAAAGAGTTTCCGAAAGCTGCAATTCATAGAAGAAATACAGGTTATGCTGTTGATGAGTTTTTGACTTCAAATTTATTTGGAGGTGAAGATGATACCGTTAACACAGCCAAATTTCTTTCAGGAAGTGAAGGAACTTTAGCTTTTATGACTGCTATTACGATTCAATTAGACGACCTTCCTCCTACTCATAGCATTATGGTTACTCCGCATTTTACCAGTGTAAATGAGAGTTTAAAAGCTACAATTACAACTATGAATCATAATTTATTCACTTGTGAATTAATGGATAAAGTGATTTTAGATTGTACTAAAAATAACAGAGAACAAGCTAAGAATAGATTTTTTATTCAGGGAGATCCTGAAGCTGTTTTAATGTTAGAAGTTAAAGCCGATTCTAAAGAAAAAGTTGAAGAGTTAGCCGATAAATTAATTCAAGATTTAAAAGACAATAATTTCGGATATCATTATCCTAAAGTTTTTGGTGATGATATTAAAAAAGTTCTAGATTTAAGAAAAGCTGGACTTGGATTATTAGGGAATATGATTGGTGATAAAAAAGCGGTAGCTTGTATTGAAGATACTGCTGTGGATTTACATGATTTACCTGAATACATTGAAGAATTTTCTGCAATTATGGACAAATACCAGCAACAGGCTGTGTATTATGCGCATGCCGGAGCTGGAGAATTGCATTTAAGACCTATTTTGAATCTTAAGAAAGCAGAAGATGTTGATTTATTTAGAAAAATAACAACGGAAACTGCAGAACTTGTAAAGAAATATAATGGTTCTTTTAGTGGTGAACATGGAGATGGAATTGTAAGGGCTGAATTTATTCCTTTAATGATCGGTGATCGTAATTACCAACTTTTAAAACGTATTAAAAAAGCTTTTGATCCGAATAACGTATTCAATAAAGGAAAGATAACTGATGCTTTTAAAATGGATGAAAGTTTGCGTTATGAAGTTGATCGAAATGAACCAGAAATTAATACCATTTTTGATTTTTCTGATAGTGAAGGAATTTTAAGATTAGCGGAAAAATGTAATGGCTCTGGTGATTGTAGAAAATCTCCTGAAGCAGGCGGAACTCTTTGTCCGAGTTACAGAGCCACTAAAGACGAAAAAGACACTACTAGATCGAGAGCCAATGCTTTACGTGAATTTTTAACGAACTCAGATCAAGTAAATAAGTTTAATCATAAAGAATTAAAAACTGTTTTCGATTTATGTTTAAGTTGTAAAGCTTGTGCTAGTGAATGCCCTAGTAATGTTGATGTTGCTTCTTTAAAAGCAGAGTTTTTATATCAATATCAAGAAACTAATGGATATTCTTTCAGAAGTAAATTATTTGCAAATAATGCAAAATATAATAAATTAGGAAGCAAATTTCCTACAATTACAAACTTCTTAACCAATACGAGTTTAGCTAAAAAAGTAATGGGAGTTGCACCAGAAAGAACAGTTCCAAAGTTGGCTAAACAAACCTTAGATGCTTGGTTAAAGAAAACGAATCAGAAAGATAGCGAAAAAACGGTATTGTTATTTAATGATGAGTTCACCAATTTTTATGATACTGAAATTGGAAAAGATTCAATAGTTGTATTAAATGCTTTAGGATATAAGGCTGAGGTTTTAAATCATGAAGAAAGCGGACGAAGTTATATTTCAAAAGGTTTTCTAAAAGAAGCTAAAACTATCGCGAATAAAAATGTTGAATTATTTAAAGATAAAGTTTCCAAAAACAAACCTTTAATAGGAATTGAACCTTCTGCTATTTTAACTTTTAGAGATGAATATTTACGATTAGCTGATAATAAAAAAGCGGCTACTGAAATTGCTGAACATACATTTACTATTGAAGAGTTTCTTTCGAAAGAAATTGAGAAAGGAAATATAACTTCTAGTCAATTTACTTCTTCTAGTAAAGAAATTAAGATTCATGGTCATTGTCATCAAAAATCTTTGTCTACCACAAATTCGATTTTTACAATGCTTAATATTCCTGAAAACTATACTGTTCGAATTATGAATACAGGTTGTTGTGGTATGGCTGGCTCATTTGGATACGAAAAAGAGCATTATAAGGTTAGTATGCAAGTTGGTGAAGATACTTTATTCAAAAAGGTTAGAAATGCTTCTAACAGCACAGAAATAGCTGCTTCAGGTACAAGCTGTAGACATCAAATATATGACGGAACAAGTAAAATAGCGAAACATCCAATCACCTTACTAAAAGAGGCTTTAATCTAAATAATTGAAAATCATTATTTTATTTCGTATATTTAAGAATATCTAACTTTTAAAAATTCTTAAATATGAGCACTAATAAAATAATTTTTAAGAATGGTTTACTTATCTATTCTTGTATTGTTGCTTTTTTTCTATTGATGAAAGTCTTAGGATTAGATAATGTTTCTGAACTCCGTTTTTTAAATTTTCTTTTTGTTTTTTATGGTGTTAACAGAGCTATAAAACAAAATATAGACCTAAATGAACAGGAATCTTATTTTAATAATTTTTATGTTGGTTTTGGTTCTTCTGTTATTGGTATTGCTTTAACGATTATAGGTTTAATCGTTTATGTAGGTTTTATTGATCCAAACTTTATGTCTGTATTAGAAAATTCTTCATTTTGGGGAAAAGAACTTAGTTTAGAAATGGTTGTATTTGCATTATCTATTGAAGGAACTGCATCTTCTGTTATGTGTTCTTTTATTTTAATGCAGTATTATAAAAACTATAAATCGACCTCTAGTATTTTAACATAAAAAAAGCGAGAAAGTAAACTTTCTCGCTTAAACTTAAAATAATTTAGGGATTATTTAAAAATTAGTTACAATCTTCTTCACTTTTGTAACATTTATTGTCACGTTTTCCAAGTCTTCCTTTTAGGAGTTTTCTTTTTGGAGTGCGTATTCTTCTTAACCTTTGCATTATCGCTTTTTGATCTTTATAACCTTTTCTATCAATAATTCTAGGTTTACTATTTTCTATTGTTATCTCATTTTTACCGCTAACAATATAGAAATATGATCTTCTATTTAATTGATGTTCTTCTTCTGAACATTTTTTACTGTTCTTATCATCACAATGATTTAATAACTTATCTTCTCCATAACCAATTGCACTTTCTATTCTACTAGACGCAATTCCTCTTGAGATTAAGAAATCTCTTGTAGATTTTGCTCTTCTATCAGATAACTTTCTATTATAAGCTTTTCCTCCTCTACTATCTGTATGAGATTCAATTTTTATAATCATTTTTGGATGATTATTCATAACAGCAACAATATTCTCAAGTTCGTATTGTGCATCTTCTCTAATAAAAGATTTATTAAAATCGAAATAAATTGGTTTAATTACGATTTGATTACCTACGATTAATGGATCTAATATTAAATCAACTCTAATTACTTTACCATTTTCCTTTGTTAAATTAAAGTCTTTTTTTGCTGCCGATCTATAATCTCTTTGTTCTGCAATAACAGATAAAACATCGGTACCACAAACTACTTTATCAAAACTGTATTTACCTTCACTATTTGTTAAAGCTTCATTTACGATTGTACCAGTGGCTTTATCTACTAATTTTATAATAGCATTTGCTATTGGAGCTTTAGTTACTTTATCTGTAAGAGTACCTGTGATAGTTTGTAAACATTCTTTTGGTTTAGGTAATTGAGAAATATAAAAACTGTAAATATCATCGTCTCCTTTTCCTTTTGACCTATTTGAAGAAAAGAATCCTTTTTTTCCTGTAGCATCTACATAAAAAGCGAAATCATCTTTTTTACTATTGAAAGGAAAATCAAGGTTTACAACTTTACTAAAAGTTCCATCTTCATAAATTTTTGTTTGAAAAATATCTAAAAGACCAAGGCCTCTATGTCCATTAGAAGAAAAGAATAACACACCATCTTCAGAAACAAAAGGGAACATTTCCTTTTCTGATGTATTTACTGTATTTCCTAAATTGATTGGTTTCCCATAACCATCTTCGTTAATTTCAACCTTAAAAATGTCTGTTGCACCTATAGAACCAGGCATATCAGAAGTAAAATACAATGTTTTTTCATCTGGACTTAAAGCTGGATGACCGACTGAATAATTATCACTGTTAAATGGTAATTCTTCTATATTCTCCCAATTATCATTTATATTCTCTGCTTTATATAATTTTAGGTTTACCGTTTGTTTTTTATCCTTTCGAAGTTTTTTTCCGTCATAATTTACTCTAGAGAAATACATGTATTTTCCATCTTTAGTAAAAACGGCAGAAGATTCATGAAATGATGTGTTTACTGGTGATGATAATATCTTTTTATCTTGAACACCGTAAATGGTATCGTACTTTGTATTTTCTAACTTTTGAATATAGCTTTTCGATTTATATAGGTTTAAAAACGGTTGATTATTCCACCTGTAAACTTTTTCTCCTTTGATTCCTTTAGGTGCAGCTGAAGCATAATATATTTCATCTTTAAAAATTACTCCTCCAAAATCTGAAAAAGGTGTATTTATTGCTAAATTTCTAATACTTATTTTCTTTCTTCCACCATTAATAAAATCTTGAAAATGATTAACTTTATCTATATATTTTTTTTTGTTATCGCTAACATCATTCTTATTTAAAGCTATATAAATTGAATCTGATTTTTTTGATTTACCATTACTTTTAAGAACTTGTGCGTACTTAAAAAGATAGTTAGGATTTGTTTCTTTTGAATCTTCGATTAATTTTTTATACCATATTTCTGCTTCTTCTGTTCTAGAGTTGTTGTAATAAGAATCTCCAATTCTTTGTAAAATATATTTAGAAGTATCACCTTTTTCATAAACTGCTTCATAAATTTTAGCCGCTTTAAAATATGCAAATTCTTCAAAATATCTATCAGCAACTCTTTTGCTTTGAGATAATAATGGTAATGTTGTTAGTAGTGTTAGAATTAAAGTGGTTGATAGTGTCTGTTTTTTCATTATGATAAGCTTTAAAAAAATCTGGGGGATTTCATTCTAGCCTGTTTAAAAATTTCGTATCGTAAAAGTACTTCATGTGTTCCGCTATTAACTACGTTATAATTTGAAGTAGTTAAATCGAAAGCATATCCTATGTGTAATGATTCACTTGCCTGAAAACCAGCTAAGGCAGCAACAGAATCGTCCCATCTCCAAGCTACTCCAACTCTAAACTTCTCATTAAATAAGAAATTAGCAGAAACATCTATTGATAATGGTGCTCCAAAAACTAATTTAGCTAATGCAGCAGGTTTAAATTTTATATTTTCATTAAGGTCGAAAACATAACCTGCAATTAAAAAATAGTGCAATCTTTCAACTGCTGTTTCACCAACTGTATTAGTAGCGTCATAATGCTCTTGACGTAAAAAGTTAGGTACAGATAAACCTATATACCATTTAGGTTCATGATAATAAATACCTGCACCAACAGTTGGTAAAAACCTATTATTAATATTTTGAGCAAATGTAGGATCAGCTCCATCTCCATTAGGGTTACCTATACTCCAATCTACATTTAAAAGTCTACCTCCTAATTTCAAACCAAAAGCAAGATTTCCCTCATCTCCAGTTTGAACTGTATAAGAAACATTACCATCAAGATATGTTTCATGTGACGGTCCTAATCTATCATTTACTAAATTAATTCCTATACCTAATCCACTATAACCTATAGGTGAGTCATAACTTAAATTTTGAGTATCTGGTGCCCCTTCAAAACCAACCCAT
Organism: Tenacibaculum aquaeponti; assembly: GCF_052084715.1. Classification (GTDB taxonomy): domain Bacteria; phylum Bacteroidota; class Bacteroidia; order Flavobacteriales; family Flavobacteriaceae; genus Polaribacter. The sequence continues at coordinate 979,118 of NZ_CP197288.1, forward strand.
TGAGTTCTTCCTAAAGCAGTAAGTACTGTATGTCCTTTTGATCCAACATAAGCAGGATTTACAGACATTGTATTTAGCATATACTGTGTATAATGCGGATCTTGCTGAGATATAGCATCTGTCACAAAACAGATGCTAATCATTAAAACTATTTTTCTTAATAAAAGTGACTTCATTATTTATTTTTACACTTTATTATCTATTAATATATATCCATCCTTTTCTGATAGGACTTCCGTCTCCTAAATCTATTACATAATAATATGTTCCTACAGGTAATTTGTCTAGAGTTTGAATCGTTGCTCTTCCATTTGATATACCTTCAAATCTCTTACTAGAATCATCATTATTATATCCTTTTACTTTGTATACTGTATTACCCCATCTATTAAAAATTTCAACGGTATTATTTGTATAATTATTTATACAATTAATTTTTAAGTAATCATTAATTCCATCTCCATTTGGACTAAACTCATTATATACTGTTAAGCAAGGATCAGTAACCTCTATAGTAACTGTTGCTGTTGAACAATTTGCTGGTGTAGCACTGTCACATATTGTATATATAAATGTGTCTGTACCTGTAAATCCTGGATCTGGTGTATAAGTAACTGTATCATCACTTGGATCATTAGGTGTACCATTATCATCAATAACTACATCACCATTACTTGGTCCATCTTCTATTGTTAAAGTTCCATCGTCTGGCACATCATTATCATTATCAAATATATCAATAATTACTGGATCGTCTCCATTTGTTTCAGAACTATCATCTTCAGCATCTGGTGTTGCATTAACATCAACAGTTACTGTAGTTGTTGAACAATTTGGAGGTGTTGCATCGTCACAAATTGTGTATGTAAATGTATCTGTACCGTTGAAATCTTCATTTGGTGTATAGATTACAACATCATCACTTGGATCATCAGGCGTACCTCCATCATCTATTGTTACTGTACCATTTTCTGGATCTGTAACTGTTAATGTTCCTGATGAAGATATGTCTGTATCATTACCTAACACATCTATTTCAACCGATTCATCCTCATCTGTTGTTACTGTATCACTATTAGCATCTGGTGTTGGTAATACATCAACTGTTACTGTAGTTGTTGAACAATTTGGAGGTGTTGCAGCATCACAAATTGTGTATGTAAATGTATCTGTTCCGTTAAAATCTTCATTTGGTGTATAGATTACAACATCATCACTTGGATCATCTGGTGTACCACCATCATCTATTGTTACTGTACCATTTGCTGGATCTGTAACTGTTAATGTTCCTGATGATGGTATATCAGTATCATTATCTAATACATTTATTTCAACCGATTCATCCTCATCTGTTGTTGCGGTGTCACTATTAGCATCTGGTGTTGGTAATACATCAACTGTTACTGTAGCTGTATCACAATTTGGAGGTGTTTGATCATCACAAATTGTATATGTAAATGTATCTGTACCATTAAACCCTGGATCTGGTGTATAAGTAACTGTATCATCACTTGGATCATTAGGTGTACCTCCATCATCTATTACTACTGTCCCATTTGCTGGGTCTGTAACTGTTAATGTTCCTGATGATGGTGTATCTGTATCATTACCTAATATATTTATATCAACCGATTCTCCTTCATCTGTTGTTGCTGTATCATCAACAGCTCCTGGCAAGCGAATATCTTGAACATCTACTGTTACTGTAGCTGTATTACAGTTTGGAGGTGTTTGATCATCACAAATTGTATATGTAAATGTATCTGTACCTGTAAAATCAGTATTTGGTGTATACGTCACTGTATCATCACTTGGATCATTAGGTGTACCCCCATCATCTATTGTTACTGTACCATTTGCTGGATCTGTAACTGTTAAGGTTCCCGAATTTGGCACATTAGTATCATTAAGTATAACATTAATATCTACTGATGTATTAGCATTCGTTGTAGCTGTATCATCCATAGTATTAACTATAACTACTGGTGCATATCCGTCGTTTCCTGCATCAACACTTCCGCCTCCTACTGGAGTAACTGAAGTTGGGTTTGTTCCTTCTGTTTGTGTACTTCCTGATGGTAAATCACCTTCTACAACCACAATATCTACTGGACTTCCTGCTGGAACTCCTGTCAACGTATAGCTTCCATCTGGATTCGTAGTCGTACTTGGCTCTCCTGGATCTTGAACGCCGTCGCCATCTAAGTCAGCAAACACTGTAACTCCACCTAAACCGCTCTCTGAACCGTCTTGTGTTCCGTTTCCGTTGGTATCGCCGTAAACAACTCCACTAACATCGCCTTGTGTTTGGTATCCGTCACTTCCTGCATCAACACTTCCGCCTCCTACTGGAGTAACTGAAGTTGGATTTGTTCCTTCTGTTTGTGTACTTCCTGATGGTAAATCACCTTCTACAACTACAATATCTACTGGACTTCCTGCTGGAACTCCTGTCAACGTATAGCTTCCATCTGGATTCGTAGTCGTACTTGGCTCTCCTGGATCTTGAACGCCGTCGCCATCTAAGTCAGCAAACACTGTAACTCCACCTAAACCGCTCTCTGAACCGTCTTGTGTTCCGTTTCCGTTGGTATCACCGTAAACAACTCCACTAACATCGCCTTGTGTTTGGTATCCGTCACTTCCTGCATCAACACTTCCGCCTCCTACTGGAGTAACTGAAGTTGGGTTTGTTCCTTCTGTTTGTGTGCTTCCTGATGGTAAATCACCTTCTACAACTACAATATCTACTGGACTTCCTGCTGGAACTCCTGTCAACGTATAGCTTCCATCTGGATTCGTAGTCGTACTTGGCTCTCCTGGATCTTGAACGCCGTCGCCATCTAAGTCAGCAAACACTGTAACTCCACCTAAACCGCTCTCTGAACCGTCTTGTGTTCCGTTTCCGTTGGTATCGCCGTAAACAACTCCACTAACATCGCCTTGTGTTTGGTATCCGTCATTTCCTGCATCAACACTTCCGCCTCCTACTGGAGTAACTGAAGTTGGATTTGTTCCTTCTGTTTGTGTGCTTCCTGATCGTAAATCTCCTTCTACAACTACAATATCTACTGGACTTCCTGCTGGAACTCCTGTCAACGTATAGCTTCCATCTGGATTCGTAGTCGTACTTGGCTCTCCTGGATCTTGAACGCCATCGCCATCTAAGTCAGCAAACACGGTAACTCCACCTAAACCGCTCTCTGAACCGTCTTGTGTTCCGTTTCCGTTGGTATCGCCGTAAACAACTCCACTAACATCGCCTTGTGTTTGGTATCCGTCACTTCCTGCATCAACACTTCCGCCTCCTACTGGAGTAACTGAAGTTGGATTTGTTCCTTCTGTTTGTGTACTTCCTGATGGTAAATCACCTTCTACAACTACAATATCTACTGGACTTCCTGCTGGAACTCCTGTCAACGTATAGCTTCCATCTGGATTCGTAGTCGTACTTGGCTCTCCTGGATCTTGAACGCCATCGCCATCTAAGTCAGCAAATACTGTAACTCCACCTAAACCGCTCTCTGAACCGTCTTGTGTTCCGTTTCCGTTGGTATCGCCGTAAACAACTCCACTAACATCGCCTTGTGTTTGGTATCCGTCACTTCCTGCATCAACACTTCCGCCTCCTACTGGAGTAACTGAAGTTGGGTTTGTTCCTTCTGTTTGTGTGCTTCCTGATGGTAAATCACCTTCTACAACTACAATATCTACTGGACTTCCTGCTGGAACTCCTGTCAACGTATAGCTTCCATCTGGATTCGTAGTCGTACTTGGCTCTCCTGGATCTTGAACGCCGTCACCATCTAAGTCAGCAAACACTGTAACTCCACCTAAACCGCTCTCTGAACCGTCTTGTGTTCCGTTTCCGTTGGTATCGCCGTAAACAACTCCACTAACATCGCCTTGTGTTTGGTATCCGTCGTTTCCTGCATCAACACTTCCGCCTCCTACTGGAGTAACTGAAGTTGGATTTGTTCCTTCTGTTTGTGTACTTCCTGATGGTAAATCACCTTCTACAACTACAATATCTACTGGACTTCCTGCTGGAACTCCTGTCAACGTATAGCTTCCATCTGGATTCGTAGTCGTACTTGGCTCTCCTGGATCTTGAACGCCGTCGCCATCTAAGTCAGCAAACACTGTAACTCCACCTAAACCGCTCTCTGAACCGTCTTGTGTTCCGTTTCCGTTGGTATCACCGTAAACAACTCCACTAACATCGCCTTGTGTTTGGTATCCGTCACTTCCTGCATCAACACTTCCGCCTCCTACTGGAGTAACTGAAGTTGGATTTGTTCCTTCTGTTTGTGTGCTTCCTGATGGTAAATCACCTTCTACAACCACAATATCTACTGGACTTCCTGCTGGAACTCCTGTCAATGTATAGCTTCCATCTGGATTCGTAGTCGTACTTGGCTCTCCTGGATCTTGAACGCCATCGCCATCTAAGTCAGCAAACACTGTAACTCCACCTAAACCGCTCTCTGAACCGTCTTGTGTTCCGTTTCCGTTGGTATCGCCGTAAACAACTCCACTAACATCGCCTTGTGTTTGGTATCCGTCGTTTCCTGCATCAACACTTCCGCCTCCTACTGGAGTAACTGAAGTTGGGTTCGTTCCTTCTGTTTGTGTGCTTCCTGATGGTAAATCACCTTCTACAACTACAATATCTACTGGACTTCCTGCTGGAACTCCTGTCAATGTATAGCTTCCATCTGGATTCGTAGTCGTACTTGGCTCTCCTGGATCTTGAACGCCGTCGCCATCTAAGTCAGCAAATACTGTAACTCCACCTAAACCGCTCTCTGAACCGTCTTGTGTTCCGTTTCCGTTGGTATCGCCGTAAACAACTCCACTAACATCGCCTTGTGTTTGGTATCCGTCACTTCCTGCATCAACACTTCCCCCTCCTACTGGAGTAACTGAAGTTGGGTTTGTTCCTTCTGTTTGTGTGCTTCCTGATGGTAAATCACCTTCTACAACCACAATATCTACTGGACTTCCTGCTGGAACTCCTGTCAATGTATAGCTTCCATCTGGATTCGTAGTCGTACTTGGCTCTCCTGGATCTTGAACGCCATCGCCATCTAAGTCAGCAAATACTGTAACTCCACCTAAACCGCTCTCTGAACCGTCTTGTGTTCCGTTTCCGTTGGTATCGCCGTAAACAACTCCATTAACATCGCCTTGTGTTTGGTATCCGTCACTTCCTGCATCAACACTTCCGCCTCCTACTGGAGTAACTGAAGTTGGGTTTGTTCCTTCTGTTTGTGTGCTTCCTGATGGTAAATCGCCTTCTACAACCACAATATCTACTGGACTTCCTGCTGGAACTCCTGTCAATGTATAGCTTCCATCTGGATTCGTAGTCGTACTTGGCTCTCCTGGATCTTGAACGCCGTCGCCATCTAAGTCAGCAAACACTGTAACTCCACCTAAACCGCTCTCTGAACCGTCTTGTGTTCCGTTTCCGTTGGTATCACCGTAAACAACTCCACTAACATCGCCTTGTGTTTGGTATCCGTCACTTCCTGCATCAACACTTCCGCCTCCTACTGGAGTAACTGAAGTTGGATTTGTTCCTTCTGTTTGTGTGCTTCCTGATGGTAAATCACCTTCTACAACCACAATATCTACTGGACTTCCTGCTGGAACTCCTGTCAATGTATAGCTTCCATCTGGATTCGTAGTCGTACTTGGCTCTCCTGGATCTTGAACGCCATCGCCATCTAAGTCAGCAAACACTGTAACTCCACCTAAACCGCTCTCTGAACCGTCTTGTGTTCCGTTTCCGTTGGTATCGCCGTAAACAACTCCACTAACATCGCCTTGTGTTTGGTATCCGTCGTTTCCTGCATCAACACTTCCGCCTCCTACTGGAGTAACTGAAGTTGGGTTCGTTCCTTCTGTTTGTGTGCTTCCTGATGGTAAATCACCTTCTACAACTACAATATCTACTGGACTTCCTGCTGGAACTCCTGTCAATGTATAGCTTCCATCTGGATTCGTAGTCGTACTTGGCTCTCCTGGATCTTGAACGCCGTCGCCATCTAAGTCAGCAAATACTGTAACTCCACCTAAACCGCTCTCTGAACCGTCTTGTGTTCCGTTTCCGTTGGTATCGCCGTAAACAACTCCACTAACATCGCCTTGTGTTTGGTATCCGTCACTTCCTGCATCAACACTTCCCCCTCCTACTGGAGTAACTGAAGTTGGGTTTGTTCCTTCTGTTTGTGTGCTTCCTGATGGTAAATCACCTTCTACAACTACAATATCTACTGGACTTCCTGCTGGAACTCCTGTCAACGTATAGCTTCCATCTGGATTCGTAGTCGTACTTGGCTCTCCTGGATCTTGAACGCCGTCGCCATCTAAGTCAGCAAACACTGTAACTCCACCTAGACCGCTCTCTGAACCGTCTTGTGTTCCGTTTCCGTTGGTATCGCCGTAAACAACTCCACTAACATCGCCTTGTGTTTGGTATCCGTCACTTCCTGCATCAACACTTCCGCCTCCTACTGGAGTAACTGAAGTTGGATTTGTTCCTTCTGTTTGTGTACTTCCTGATGGTAAATCACCTTCTACAACTACAATATCTACTGGACTTCCTGCTGGAACTCCTGTCAACGTATAGCTTCCATCTGGATTCGTAGTCGTACTTGGCTCTCCTGGATCTTGAACGCCATCGCCATCTAAGTCAACAAACACTGTAACTCCACCTAAACCGCTCTCTGAACCGTCTTGTGTTCCGTTTCCATTGGTATCGCCGTAAACAACTCCACTAACATCGCCTTGTGTTTGGTATCCGTCGCTTCCTGCATCAACACTTCCGCCTCCTACTGGAGTAACTGAAGTTGGGTTTGTTCCTTCTGTTTGTGTGCTTCCTAATGGTAAATCACCTTCTACAACTACAATATCTACTGGACTTCCTGCTGGAACTCCTGTCAACGTATAGCTTCCATCTGGATTCGTAGTCGTACTTGGCTCTCCTGGATCTTGAACGCCGTCGCCATCTAAGTCAGCAAACACTGTAACTCCACCTAAACCGCTCTCTGAACCGTCTTGTGTTCCGTTTCCATTGGTATCGCCGTAAACAACTCCACTAACATCGCCTTGTGTTTGGTATCCGTCACTTCCTGCATCAACACTTCCGCCTCCTACTGGAGTAACTGAAGTTGGGTTTGTTCCTTCTGTTTGTGTGCTTCCTGATGGTAAATCGCCTTCTACAACTACAATATCTACTGGACTTCCTGCTGGAACTCCTGTCAATGTATAGCTTCCATCTGGATTCGTAGTCGTACTTGGCTCTCCTGGATTTTGAACGCCGTCGCCATCTAAGTCAGCAAACACTGTAACTCCACCTAGACCGCTCTCTGAACCGTCTTGTGTTCCGTTTCCGTTGGTATCGCCGTAAACAACTCCACTAACATCGCCTTGTGTTTGGTATCCGTCATTTCCTGCATCAACACTTCCGCCTCCTACTGGAGTAACTGAAGTTGGATTTGTTCCTTCTGTTTGTGTGCTTCCTGATGGTAAATCACCTTCTACAACCACAATATCTACTGGACTTCCTGCTGGAACTCCTGTCAACGTATAGCTTCCATCTGGATTCGTAGTCGTACTTGGCTCTCCTGGATCTTGAACGCCATCGCCATCTAAGTCAGCAAACACTGTAACTCCACCTAAACCGCTCTCTGAACCGTCTTGTGTTCCGTTTCCGTTGGTATCGCCGTAAACAACTCCACTAACATCGCCTTGTGTTTGGTATCCGTCATTTCCTGCATCAACACTTCCGCCTCCTACTGGAGTAACTGAAGTTGGATTTGTTCCTTCTGTTTGTGTACTTCCTGATGGTAAATCACCTTCTACAACTACAATATCTACTGGACTTCCTGCTGGAACTCCTGTCAACGTATAGCTTCCATCTGGATTCGTAGTCGTACTTGGCTCTCCTGGATCTTGAACGCCATCGCCATCTAAGTCAGCAAACACTGTAACTCCACCTAAACCGCTCTCTGAACCGTCTTGTGTTCCGTTTCCGTTGGTATCGCCGTAAACAACTCCACTAACATCGCCTTGTGTTTGGTATCCGTCGTTTCCTGCATCAACACTTCCGCCTCCTACTGGAGTAACTGAAGTTGGGTTTGTTCCTTCTGTTTGTGTGCTTCCTGATGGTAAATCACCTTCTACAACTACAATATCTACTGGACTTCCTGCTGGAACTCCTGTCAACGTATAGCTTCCATCTGGATTCGTAGTCGTACTTGGCTCTCCTGGATCTTGAACACCATCGCCATCTAAGTCAGCAAATACTGTAACTCCACCTAAACCGCTCTCTGAACCGTCTTGTGTTCCGTTTCCGTTGGTATCGCCGTAAACAACTCCACTAACATCGCCTTGTGTTTGGTATCCGTCACTTCCTGCATCAACACTTCCCCCTCCTACTGGAGTAACTGAAGTTGGGTTTGTTCCTTCTGTTTGTGTGCTTCCTGATGGTAAATCACCTTCTACAACCACAATATCTACTGGACTTCCTGCTGGAACTCCTGTCAACGTATAGCTTCCATCTGGATTCGTAGTCGTACTTGGCTCTCCTGGATCTTGAACGCCATCGCCATCTAAGTCAGCAAATACTGTAACTCCACCTAAACCGCTCTCTGAACCGTCTTGTGTTCCGTTTCCGTTGGTATCGCCGTAAACAACTCCATTAACATCGCCTTGTGTTTGGTATCCGTCACTTCCTGCATCAACACTTCCCCCTCCTACTGGAGTAACTGAAGTTGGGTTTGTTCCTTCTGTTTGTGTACTTCCTGATGGTAAATCGCCTTCTACAACCACAATATCTACTGGACTTCCTGCTGGAACTCCTGTCAATGTATAGCTTCCATCTGGATTCGTAGTCGTACTTGGCTCTCCTGGATCTTGAACGCCGTCGCCATCTAAGTCAGCAAACACTGTAACTCCACCTAAACCGCTCTCTGAACCGTCTTGTGTTCCGTTTCCGTTGGTGTCGCCGTAAACAACTCCACTAACATCGCCTTGTGTTTGGTATCCGTCGCTTCCTGCATCAACACTTCCGCCTCCTACTGGAGTAACTGAAGTTGGGTTTGTTCCTTCTGTTTGTGTGCTTCCTGATGGTAAATCACCTTCTACAACTACAATATCTACTGGACTTCCTGCTGGAACTCCTGTCAATGTATAGCTTCCATCTGGATTCGTAGTCGTACTTGGCTCTCCTGGATCTTGAACGCCGTCGCCATCTAAGTCAGCAAATACTGTAACTCCACCTAAACCGCTCTCTGAACCGTCTTGTGTTCCGTTTCCGTTGGTATCGCCGTAAACAACTCCACTAACATCGCCTTGTGTTTGGTATCCGTCACTTCCTGCATCAACACTTCCGCCTCCTACTGGAGTAACTGAAGTTGGATTTGTTCCTTCTGTTTGTGTGCTTCCTGATGGTAAATCACCTTCTACAACTACAATATCTACTGGACTTCCTGCTGGAACTCCTGTCAACGTATAGCTTCCATCTGGATTCGTAGTCGTACTTGGCTCTCCTGGATCTTGAACGCCATCGCCATCTAAATCAGCAAACACTGTAACTCCACCTAAACCGCTCTCTGAACCGTCTTGTGTTCCGTTTCCGTTGGTATCGCCGTAAACAACTCCACTAACATCGCCTTGTGTTTGGTATCCATCGTTTCCTGCATCAACACTTCCGCCTCCTACTGGAGTAACTGAAGTTGGGTTTGTTCCTTCTGTTTGTGTGCTTCCTGATGGTAAATCTCCTTCTACAACAACAATATCTACTGGACTTCCTGCTGGAACTCCTGTCAATGTATAGCTTCCATCTGGATTCGTAGTCGTACTTGGCTCTCCTGGATCTTGAACGCCGTCGCCATCTAAGTCAGCAAACACTGTAACTCCACCTAAACCGCTCTCTGAACCGTCTTGTGTTCCGTTTCCGTTGGTGTCGCCGTAAACAACTCCACTAACATCGCCTTGTGTTTGGTATCCGTCGCTTCCTGCATCAACACTTCCGCCTCCTACTGGAGTAACTGAAGTTGGGTTTGTTCCTTCTGTTTGTGTGCTTCCTGATGGTAAATCACCTTCTACAACTACAATATCTACTGGACTTCCTGCTGGAACTCCTGTCAATGTATAGCTTCCATCTGGATTCGTAGTCGTACTTGGCTCTCCTGGATCTTGAACGCCGTCGCCATCTAAGTCAGCAAATACTGTAACTCCACCTAAACCGCTCTCTGAACCGTCTTGTGTTCCGTTTCCGTTGGTATCGCCGTAAACAACTCCACTAACATCGCCTTGTGTTTGGTATCCGTCACTTCCTGCATCAACACTTCCGCCTCCTACTGGAGTAACTGAAGTTGGATTTGTTCCTTCTGTTTGTGTGCTTCCTGATGGTAAATCACCTTCTACAACTACAATATCTACTGGACTTCCTGCTGGAACTCCTGTCAACGTATAGCTTCCATCTGGATTCGTAGTCGTACTTGGCTCTCCTGGATCTTGAACGCCATCGCCATCTAAATCAGCAAACACTGTAACTCCACCTAAACCGCTCTCTGAACCGTCTTGTGTTCCGTTTCCGTTGGTATCGCCGTAAACAACTCCACTAACATCGCCTTGTGTTTGGTATCCATCGTTTCCTGCATCAACACTTCCGCCTCCTACTGGAGTAACTGAAGTTGGGTTTGTTCCTTCTGTTTGTGTGCTTCCTGATGGTAAATCTCCTTCTACAACAACAATATCTACTGGACTTCCTGCTGGAACTCCTGTCAATGTATAGCTTCCATCTGGATTCGTAGTCGTACTTGGCTCTCCTGGATCTTGAACGCCGTCGCCATCTAAGTCAGCAAACACTGTAACTCCACCTAAACCGCTCTCTGAACCGTCTTGTGTTCCGTTTCCGTTGGTATCGCCGTAAACAACTCCACTAACATCGCCTTGTGTTTGGTATCCGTCATTTCCTGCATCAACACTTCCGCCTCCTACTGGAGTAACTGAAGTTGGATTTGTTCCTTCTGTTTGTGTGCTTCCTGATGGTAAATCACCTTCTACAACCACAATATCTACTGGACTTCCTGCTGGAACTCCTGTCAACGTATAGCTTCCATCTGGATTCGTAGTCGTACTTGGCTCTCCTGGATCTTGAACGCCGTCGCCATCTAAGTCAGCAAATACTGTAACTCCACCTAAACCGCTCTCTGAACCGTCTTGTGTTCCGTTTCCGTTGGTATCGCCGTAAACAACTCCACTAACATCGCCACACAGTGCCTCATTGATCGTTAAACTAACTACTGTACTCTCACAACCCGTTACTGTATTAAGTACCGTTACCGCATAATCTCCTGGTGCTAAGCCTGTAAAATCACCAGTGGTATTGGTTACCGCCGCAACTACTGGACTTGTTCCTGTTACCTCATATACTTCATCACTTCCTAAACTTGGAGCCGTAATATCAATTGTTCCTGTTGGTACTGTACAAGTAGGTTGTACTGTAACACTTGCCGTTGGGGCACTTGGATCGGATGGGACAGCATTGATCGTTAAACTAACTACTGTACTCTCACAACCCGTTACTGTATTAAGTACCGTTACCGCATAATCTCCTGGTGCTAAGCCTGTAAAATCACCAGTGGTATTGGTTACCGCCGCAACTACTGGACTTGTTCCTGTTACCTCATATACTTCATCACTTCCTAAACTTGGAGCCGTAATATCAATTGTTCCTGTTGGTACTGTACAAGTAGGTTGTACTGTAACACTTGCCGTTGGGGCACTTGGATCGGATGGGACAGCATTGATCGTTAAACTAACTACTGTACTCTCACAACCCGTTACTGTATTAAGTACCGTTACCGCATAATCTCCTGGTGCTAAGCCTGTAAAATCACCAGTGGTATTGGTTACCGCCGCAACTACTGGACTTGTTCCTGTTACCTCATATACTTCATCACTTCCTAAACTTGGAGCCGTAATATCAATTGTTCCTGTTGGTACTGTACAAGTAGGTTGTACTGTAACACTTGCCGTTGGGGCACTTGGATCGGATGGGACAGCATTGATCGTTAAACTAACTACTGTACTCTCACAACCCGTTACTGTATTAAGTACCGTTACCGCATAATCTCCTGGTGCTAAGCCTGTAAAATCACCAGTGGTATTGGTTACCGCCGCAACTACTGGACTTGTTCCTGTTACCTCATATACTTCATCACTTCCTAAACTTGGAGCCGTAATATCAATTGTTCCTGTTGGTACTGTACAAGTAGGTTGTACTGTAACACTTGCCGTTGGGGCACTTGGATCGGATGGGACAGCATTGATCGTTAAACTAACTACTGTACTCTCACAACCCGTTACTGTATTAAGTACCGTTACCGCATAATCTCCTGGTGCTAAGCCTGTAAAATCACCAGTGGTATTGGTTACCGCCGCAACTACTGGACTTGTTCCTGTTACCTCATATACTTCATCACTTCCTAAACTTGGAGCCGTAATATCAATTGTTCCTGTTGGTACTGTACAAGTAGGTTGTACTGTAACACTTGCCGTTGGGGCACTTGGATCGGATGGGACAGCATTGATCGTTAAACTAACTACTGTACTCTCACAACCCGTTACTGTATTAAGCACCGTTACCGCATAATCTCCTGGTGCTAAGCCTGTAAAATCACCAGTGGTATTGGTTACCGCCGCAACTACTGGACTTGTTCCTGTTACCTCATATACTTCATCACTTCCTAAACTTGGAGCCGTAATATCAATTGTTCCTGTTGGTACTGTACAAGTAGGTTGTACTGTAACACTTGCCGTTGGGGCACTTGGATCGGATGGGACAGCATTGATCGTTAAACTAACTACTGTACTCTCACAACCCGTTACTGTATTAAGTACCGTTACCGCATAATCTCCTGGTGCTAAGCCTGTAAAATCACCAGTGGTATTGGTTACCGCCGCAACTACTGGACTTGTTCCTGTTACCTCATATACTTCATCACTTCCTAAACTTGGAGCCGTAATATCAATTGTTCCTGTTGGTACTGTACAAGTAGGTTGTACTGTAACACTTGCCGTTGGGGCACTTGGATCGGATGGGACAGCATTGATCGTTAAACTAACTACTGTACTCTCACAACCCGTTACTGTATTAAGTACCGTTACCGCATAATCTCCTGGTGCTAAGCCTGTAAAATCACCAGTGGTATTGGTTACCGCCGCAACTACTGGACTTGTTCCTGTTACCTCATATACTTCATCACTTCCTAAACTTGGAGCCGTAATATCAATTGTTCCTGTTGGTACTGTACAAGTAGGTTGTACTGTAACACTTGCCGTTGGGGCACTTGGATCGGATGGGACAGCATTGATCGTTAAACTAACTACTGTACTCTCACAACCCGTTACTGTATTAAGTACCGTTACCGCATAATCTCCTGGTGCTAAGCCTGTAAAATCACCAGTGGTATTGGTTACCGCCGCAACTACTGGACTTGTTCCTGTTACCTCATATACTTCATCACTTCCTAAACTTGGAGCCGTAATATCAATTGTTCCTGTTGGTACTGTACAAGTAGGTTGTACTGTAACACTTGCCGTTGGGGCACTTGGATCGGATGGGACAGCATTGATCGTTAAACTAACTACTGTACTCTCACAACCCGTTACTGTATTAAGTACCGTTACCGCATAATCTCCTGGTGCTAAGCCTGTAAAATCACCAGTGGTATTGGTTACCGCCGCAACTACTGGACTTGTTCCTGTTACCTCATATACTTCATCACTTCCTAAACTTGGAGCCGTAATATCAATTGTTCCTGTTGGTACTGTACAAGTAGGTTGTGCTGTAACACTTGCCGTTGGGGCACTTGGATCGGATGGGACAGCATTGATCGTTAAACTAACTACTGTACTCTCACAACCCGTTACTGTATTAAGTACCGTTACCGCATAATCTCCTGGTGCTAAGCCTGTAAAATCACCAGTGGTATTGGTTACCGCCGCAACTACTGGACTTGTTCCTGTTACCTCATATACTTCATCACTTCCTAAACTTGGAGCCGTAATATCAATTGTTCCTGTTGGTACTGTACAAGTAGGTTGTACTGTAACACTTGCCGTTGGGGCACTTGGATCGGATGGGACAGCATTGATCGTTAAACTAACTACTGTACTCTCACAACCCGTTACTGTATTAAGTACCGTTACCGCATAATCTCCTGGTGCTAAGCCTGTAAAATCACCAGTGGTATTGGTTACCGCCGCAACTACTGGACTTGTTCCTGTTACCTCATATACTTCATCACTTCCTAAACTTGGAGCCGTAATATCAATTGTTCCTGTTGGTACTGTACAAGTAGGTTGTACTGTAACACTTGCCGTTGGGGCACTTGGATCGGATGGGACAGCATTGATCGTTAAACTAACTACTGTACTCTCACAACCCGTTACTGTATTAAGTACCGTTACCGCATAATCTCCTGGTGCTAAGCCTGTAAAATCACCAGTGGTATTGGTTACCGCCGCAACTACTGGACTTGTTCCTGTTACCTCATATACTTCATCACTTCCTAAACTTGGAGCCGTAATATCAATTGTTCCTGTTGGTACTGTACAAGTAGGTTGTACTGTAACACTTGCCGTTGGGGCACTTGGATCGGATGGGACAGCATTGATCGTTAAACTAACTACTGTACTCTCACAACCCGTTACTGTATTAAGTACCGTTACCGCATAATCTCCTGGTGCTAAGCCTGTAAAATCACCAGTGGTATTGGTTACCGCCGCAACTACTGGACTTGTTCCTGTTACCTCATATACTTCATCACTTCCTAAACTTGGAGCCGTAATATCAATTGTTCCTGTTGGTACTGTACAAGTAGGTTGTACTGTAACACTTGCCGTTGGGGCACTTGGATCGGATGGGACAGCATTGATCGTTAAACTAACTACTGTACTCTCACAACCCGTTACTGTATTAAGTACCGTTACCGCATAATCTCCTGGTGCTAAGCCTGTAAAATCACCAGTGGTATTGGTTACCGCTGCAACTACTGGACTTGTTCCTGTTACCTCATATACTTCATCACTTCCTAAACTTGGAGCCGTAATATCAATTGTTCCTGTTGGTACTGTACAAGTAGGTTGTACTGTAACACTTGCCGTTGGGGCACTTGGATCGGATGGGACAGCATTGATCGTTAAACTAACTACTGTACTCTCACAACCCGTTACTGTATTAAGTACCGTTACCGCATAATCTCCTGGTGCTAAGCCTGTAAAATCACCAGTGGTATTGGTTACCGCCGCAACTACTGGACTTGTTCCTGTTACCTCATATACTTCATCACTTCCTAAACTTGGAGCCGTAATATCAATTGTTCCTGTTGGTACTGTACAAGTAGGTTGTACTGTAACACTTGCCGTTGGGGCACTTGGATCGGATGGGACAGCATTGATCGTTAAACTAACTACTGTACTCTCACAACCCGTTACTGTATTAAGTACCGTTACCGCATAATCTCCTGGTGCTAAGCCTGTAAAATCACCAGTGGTATTGGTTACCGCCGCAACTACTGGACTTGTTCCTGTTACCTCATATACTTCATCACTTCCTAAACTTGGAGCCGTAATATCAATTGTTCCTGTTGGTACTGTACAAGTAGGTTGTACTGTAACACTTGCCGTTGGGGCACTTGGATCGGATGGGACAGCATTGATCGTTAAACTAACTACTGTACTCTCACAACCCGTTACTGTATTAAGTACCGTTACCGCATAATCTCCTGGTGCTAAGCCTGTAAAATCACCAGTGGTATTGGTTACCGCCGCAACTACTGGACTTGTTCCTGTTACCTCATATACTTCATCACTTCCTAAACTTGGAGCCGTAATATCAATTGTTCCTGTTGGTACTGTACAAGTAGGTTGTACTGTAACACTTGCCGTTGGGGCACTTGGATCGGATGGGACAGCATTGATCGTTAAACTAACTACTGTACTCTCACAACCCGTTACTGTATTAAGTACCGTTACCGCATAATCTCCTGGTGCTAAGCCTGTAAAATCACCAGTGGTATTGGTTACCGCCGCAACTACTGGACTTGTTCCTGTTACCTCATATACTTCATCACTTCCTAAACTTGGAGCCGTAATATCAATTGTTCCTGTTGGTACTGTACAAGTAGGTTGTACTGTAACACTTGCCGTTGGGGCACTTGGATCGGATGGGACAGCATTGATCGTTAAACTAACTACTGTACTCTCACAACCCGTTACTGTATTAAGTACCGTTACCGCATAATCTCCTGGTGCTAAGCCTGTAAAATCACCAGTGGTATTGGTTACCGCTGCAACTACTGGACTTGTTCCTGTTACCTCATATACTTCATCACTTCCTAAACTTGGAGCCGTAATATCAATTGTTCCTGTTGGTACTGTACAAGTAGGTTGTACTGTAACACTTGCCGTTGGGGCACTTGGATCGGATGGGACAGCATTGATCGTTAAACTAACTACTGTACTCTCACAACCCGTTACTGTATTAAGTACCGTTACCGCATAATCTCCTGGTGCTAAGCCTGTAAAATCACCAGTGGTATTGGTTACCGCCGCAACTACTGGACTTGTTCCTGTTACCTCATATACTTCATCACTTCCTAAACTTGGAGCCGTAATATCAATTGTTCCTGTTGGTACTGTACAAGTAGGTTGTACTGTAACACTTGCCGTTGGGGCACTTGGATCGGATGGGACAGCATTGATCGTTAAACTAACTACTGTACTCTCACAACCCGTTACTGTATTAAGTACCGTTACCGCATAATCTCCTGGTGCTAAGCCTGTAAAATCACCAGTGGTATTGGTTACCGCCGCAACTACTGGACTTGTTCCTGTTACCTCATATACTTCATCACTTCCTAAACTTGGAGCCGTAATATCAATTGTTCCTGTTGGTACTGTACAAGTAGGTTGTACTGTAACACTTGCCGTTGGGGCACTTGGATCGGATGGGACAGCATTGATCGTTAAACTAACTACTGTACTCTCACAACCCGTTACTGTATTAAGTACCGTTACCGCATAATCTCCTGGTGCTAAGCCTGTAAAATCACCAGTGGTATTGGTTACCGCCGCAACTACTGGACTTGTTCCTGTTACCTCATATACTTCATCACTTCCTAAACTTGGAGCCGTAATATCAATTGTTCCTGTTGGTACTGTACAAGTAGGTTGTACTGTAACACTTGCCGTTGGGGCACTTGGATCGGATGGGACAGCATTGATCGTTAAACTAACTACTGTACTCTCACAACCCGTTACTGTATTAAGTACCGTTACCGCATAATCTCCTGGTGCTAAGCCTGTAAAATCACCAGTGGTATTGGTTACCGCCGCAACTACTGGACTTGTTCCTGTTACCTCATATACTTCATCACTTCCTAAACTTGGAGCCGTAATATCAATTGTTCCTGTTGGTACTGTACAAGTAGGTTGTACTGTAACACTTGCCGTTGGGGCACTTGGATCGGATGGGACAGCATTGATCGTTAAACTAACTACTGTACTCTCACAACCCGTTACTGTATTAAGTACCGTTACCGCATAATCTCCTGGTGCTAAGCCTGTAAAATCACCAGTGGTATTGGTTACCGCCGCAACTACTGGACTTGTTCCTGTTACCTCATATACTTCATCACTTCCTAAACTTGGAGCCGTAATATCAATTGTTCCTGTTGGTACTGTACAAGTAGGTTGTACTGTAACACTTGCCGTTGGGGCACTTGGATCGGATGGGACAGCATTGATCGTTAAACTAACTACTGTACTCTCACAACCCGTTACTGTATTAAGTACCGTTACCGCATAATCTCCTGGTGCTAAGCCTGTAAAATCACCAGTGGTATTGGTTACCGCTGCAACTACTGGACTTGTTCCTGTTACCTCATATACTTCATCACTTCCTAAACTTGGAGCCGTAATATCAATTGTTCCTGTTGGTACTGTACAAGTAGGTTGTACTGTAACACTTGCCGTTGGGGCACTTGGATCGGATGGGACAGCATTGATCGTTAAACTAACTACTGTACTCTCACAACCCGTTACTGTATTAAGTACCGTTACCGCATAATCTCCTGGTGCTAAGCCTGTAAAATCACCAGTGGTATTGGTTACCGCTGCAACTACTGGACTTGTTCCTGTTACCTCATATACTTCATCACTTCCTAAACTTGGAGCCGTAATATCAATTGTTCCTGTTGGTACTGTACAAGTAGGTTGTACTGTAACACTTGCCGTTGGGGCACTTGGATCGGATGGGACAGCATTGATCGTTAAACTAACTACTGTACTCTCACAACCCGTTACTGTATTAAGTACCGTTACCGCATAATCTCCTGGTGCTAAGCCTGTAAAATCACCAGTGGTATTGGTTACCGCCGCAACTACTGGACTTGTTCCTGTTACCTCATATACTTCATCACTTCCTAAACTTGGAGCCGTAATATCAATTGTTCCTGTTGGTACTGTACAAGTAGGTTGTACTGTAACACTTGCCGTTGGGGCACTTGGATCGGATGGGACAGCATTGATCGTTAAACTAACTACTGTACTCTCACAACCCGTTACTGTATTAAGTACCGTTACCGCATAATCTCCTGGTGCTAAGCCTGTAAAATCACCAGTGGTATTGGTTACCGCCGCAACTACTGGACTTGTTCCTGTTACCTCATATACTTCATCACTTCCTAAACTTGGAGCCGTAATATCAATTGTTCCTGTTGGTACTGTACAAGTAGGTTGTACTGTAACACTTGCCGTTGGGGCACTTGGATCGGATGGGACAGCATTGATCGTTAAACTAACTACTGTACTCTCACAACCCGTTACTGTATTAAGTACCGTTACCGCATAATCTCCTGGTGCTAAGCCTGTAAAATCACCAGTGGTATTGGTTACCGCCGCAACTACTGGACTTGTTCCTGTTACCTCATATACTTCATCACTTCCTAAACTTGGAGCCGTAATATCAATTGTTCCTGTTGGTACTGTACAAGTAGGTTGTACTGTAACACTTGCCGTTGGGGCACTTGGATCGGATGGGACAGCATTGATCGTTAAACTAACTACTGTACTCTCACAACCCGTTACTGTATTAAGTACCGTTACCGCATAATCTCCTGGTGCTAAGCCTGTAAAATCACCAGTGGTATTGGTTACCGCCGCAACTACTGGACTTGTTCCTGTTACCTCATATACTTCATCACTTCCTAAACTTGGAGCCGTAATATCAATTGTTCCTGTTGGTACTGTACAAGTAGGTTGTACTGTAACACTTGCCGTTGGGGCACTTGGATCGGATGGGACAGCATTGATCGTTAAACTAACTACTGTACTCTCACAACCCGTTACTGTATTAAGTACCGTTACCGCATAATCTCCTGGTGCTAAGCCTGTAAAATCACCAGTGGTATTGGTTACCGCCGCAACTACTGGACTTGTTCCTGTTACCTCATATACTTCATCACTTCCTAAACTTGGAGCCGTAATATCAATTGTTCCTGTTGGTACTGTACAAGTAGGTTGTACTGTAACACTTGCCGTTGGGGCACTTGGATCGGATGGGACAGCATTGATCGTTAAACTAACTACTGTACTCTCACAACCCGTTACTGTATTAAGTACCGTTACCGCATAATCTCCTGGTGCTAAGCCTGTAAAATCACCAGTGGTATTGGTTACCGCTGCAACTACTGGACTTGTTCCTGTTACCTCATATACTTCATCACTTCCTAAACTTGGAGCCGTAATATCAATTGTTCCTGTTGGTACTGTACAAGTAGGTTGTACTGTAACACTTGCCGTTGGGGCACTTGGATCGGATGGGACAGCATTGATCGTTAAACTAACTACTGTACTCTCACAACCCGTTACTGTATTAAGTACCGTTACCGCATAATCTCCTGGTGCTAAGCCTGTAAAATCACCAGTGGTATTGGTTACCGCTGCAACTACTGGACTTGTTCCTGTTACCTCATATACTTCATCACTTCCTAAACTTGGAGCCGTAATATCAATTGTTCCTGTTGGTACTGTACAAGTAGGTTGTACTGTAACACTTGCCGTTGGGGCACTTGGATCGGATGGGACAGCATTGATCGTTAAACTAACTACTGTACTCTCACAACCCGTTACTGTATTAAGTACCGTTACCGCATAATCTCCTGGTGCTAAGCCTGTAAAATCACCAGTGGTATTGGTTACCGCCGCAACTACTGGACTTGTTCCTGTTACCTCATATACTTCATCACTTCCTAAACTTGGAGCCGTAATATCAATTGTTCCTGTTGGTACTGTACAAGTAGGTTGTACTGTAACACTTGCCGTTGGGGCACTTGGATCGGATGGGACAGCATTGATCGTTAAACTAACTACTGTACTCTCACAACCCGTTACTGTATTAAGTACCGTTACCGCATAATCTCCTGGTGCTAAGCCTGTAAAATCACCAGTGGTATTGGTTACCGCCGCAACTACTGGACTTGTTCCTGTTACCTCATATACTTCATCACTTCCTAAACTTGGAGCCGTAATATCAATTGTTCCTGTTGGTACTGTACAAGTAGGTTGTACTGTAACACTTGCCGTTGGGGCACTTGGATCGGATGGGACAGCATTGATCGTTAAACTAACTACTGTACTCTCACAACCCGTTACTGTATTAAGTACCGTTACCGCATAATCTCCTGGTGCTAAGCCTGTAAAATCACCAGTGGTATTGGTTACCGCCGCAACTACTGGACTTGTTCCTGTTACCTCATATACTTCATCACTTCCTAAACTTGGAGCCGTAATATCAATTGTTCCTGTTGGTACTGTACAAGTAGGTTGTACTGTAACACTTGCCGTTGGGGCACTTGGATCGGATGGGACAGCATTGATCGTTAAACTAACTACTGTACTCTCACAACCCGTTACTGTATTAAGTACCGTTACCGCATAATCTCCTGGTGCTAAGCCTGTAAAATCACCAGTGGTATTGGTTACCGCTGCAACTACTGGACTTGTTCCTGTTACCTCATATACTTCATCACTTCCTAAACTTGGAGCCGTAATATCAATTGTTCCTGTTGGTACTGTACAAGTAGGTTGTACTGTAACACTTGCCGTTGGGGCACTTGGATCGGATGGGACAGCATTGATCGTTAAACTAACTACTGTACTCTCACAACCCGTTACTGTATTAAGTACCGTTACCGCATAATCTCCTGGTGCTAAGCCTGTAAAATCACCAGTGGTATTGGTTACCGCTGCAACTACTGGACTTGTTCCTGTTACCTCATATACTTCATCACTTCCTAAACTTGGAGCCGTAATATCAATTGTTCCTGTTGGTACTGTACAAGTAGGTTGTACTGTAACACTTGCCGTTGGGGCACTTGGATCGGATGGGACAGCATTGATCGTTAAACTAACTACTGTACTCTCACAACCCGTTACTGTATTAAGCACCGTTACCGCATAATCTCCTGGTGCTAAGCCTGTAAAATCACCAGTGGTATTGGTTACCGCTGCAACTACTGGACTTGTTCCTGTTACCTCATATACTTCATCACTTCCTAAACTTGGAGCCGTAATATCAATTGTTCCTGTTGGTACTGTACAAGTAGGTTGTACTGTAACACTTGCCGTTGGGGCACTTGGATCGGATGGGACAGCATTGATCGTTAAACTAACTACTGTACTCTCACAACCCGTTACTGTATTAAGCACCGTTACCGCATAATCTCCTGGTGCTAAGCCTGTAAAATCACCAGTGGTATTGGTTACCGCTGCAACTACTGGACTTGTTCCTGTTACCTCATATACTTCATCACTTCCTAAACTTGGAGCCGTAATATCAATTGTTCCTGTTGGTACTGTACAAGTAGGTTGTACTGTAACACTTGCCGTTGGGGCACTTGGATCGGATGGGACAGCATTGATCGTTAAACTAACTACTGTACTCTCACAACCCGTTACTGTATTAAGCACCGTTACCGCATAATCTCCTGGTGCTAAGCCTGTAAAATCACCAGTGGTATTGGTTACCGCTGCAACTACTGGACTTGTTCCTGTTACCTCATATACTTCATCACTTCCTAAACTTGGAGCCGTAATATCAATTGTTCCTGTTGGTACTGTACAAGTAGGTTGTACTGTAACACTTGCCGTTGGGGCACTTGGATCGGATGGGACAGCATTGATCGTTAAACTAACTACTGTACTCTCACAACCCGTTACTGTATTAAGCACCGTTACCGCATAATCTCCTGGTGCTAAGCCTGTAAAATCACCAGTGGTATTGGTTACCGCCGCAACTACTGGACTTGTTCCTGTTACCTCATATACTTCATCACTTCCTAAACTTGGAGCCGTAATATCAATTGTTCCTGTTGGTACTGTACAAGTAGGTTGTACTGTAACACTTGCCGTTGGGGCACTTGGATCGGATGGGACAGCATTGATCGTTAAACTAACTACTGTACTCTCACAACCCGTTACTGTATTAAGTACCGTTACCGCATAATCTCCTGGTGCTAAGCCTGTAAAATCACCAGTGGTATTGGTTACCGCCGCAACTACTGGACTTGTTCCTGTTACCTCATATACTTCATCACTTCCTAAACTTGGAGCCGTAATATCAATTGTTCCTGTTGGTACTGTACAAGTAGGTTGTACTGTAACACTTGCCGTTGGGGCACTTGGATCGGATGGGACAGCATTGATCGTTAAACTAACTACTGTACTCTCACAACCCGTTACTGTATTAAGTACCGTTACCGCATAATCTCCTGGTGCTAAGCCTGTAAAATCACCAGTGGTATTGGTTACCGCCGCAACTACTGGACTTGTTCCTGTTACCTCATATACTTCATCACTTCCTAAACTTGGAGCCGTAATATCAATTGTTCCTGTTGGTACTGTACAAGTAGGTTGTACTGTAACACTTGCCGTTGGGGCACTTGGATCGGATGGGACAGCATTGATCGTTAAACTAACTACTGTACTCTCACAACCCGTTACTGTATTAAGTACCGTTACCGCATAATCTCCTGGTGCTAAGCCTGTAAAATCACCAGTGGTATTGGTTACCGCTGCAACTACTGGACTTGTTCCTGTTACCTCATATACTTCATCACTTCCTAAACTTGGAGCCGTAATATCAATTGTTCCTGTTGGTACTGTACAAGTAGGTTGTACTGTAACACTTGCCGTTGGGGCACTTGGATCGGATGGGACAGCATTGATCGTTAAACTAACTACTGTACTCTCACAACCCGTTACTGTATTAAGTACCGTTACCGCATAATCTCCTGGTGCTAAGCCTGTAAAATCACCAGTGGTATTGGTTACCGCTGCAACTACTGGACTTGTTCCTGTTACCTCATATACTTCATCACTTCCTAAACTTGGAGCCGTAATATCAATTGTTCCTGTTGGTACTGTACAAGTAGGTTGTACTGTAACACTTGCCGTTGGGGCACTTGGATCGGATGGGACAGCATTGATCGTTAAACTAACTACTGTACTCTCACAACCCGTTACTGTATTAAGCACCGTTACCGCATAATCTCCTGGTGCTAAGCCTGTAAAATCACCAGTGGTATTGGTTACCGCTGCAACTACTGGACTTGTTCCTGTTACCTCATATACTTCATCACTTCCTAAACTTGGAGCCGTAATATCAATTGTTCCTGTTGGTACTGTACAAGTAGGTTGTACTGTAACACTTGCCGTTGGGGCACTTGGATCGGATGGGACAGCATTGATCGTTAAACTAACTACTGTACTCTCACAACCCGTTACTGTATTAAGCACCGTTACCGCATAATCTCCTGGTGCTAAGCCTGTAAAATCACCAGTGGTATTGGTTACCGCCGCAACTACTGGACTTGTTCCTGTTACCTCATATACTTCATCACTTCCTAAACTTGGAGCCGTAATATCAATTGTTCCTGTTGGTACTGTACAAGTAGGTTGTACTGTAACACTTGCCGTTGGGGCGGTTGCTGTCTCATTTACTGTAATATTAATTGTTGAACTATCATCTCCACAGCCTCCAGGCGAAGCGACAGTATAAGTTATTGTAACAGAACCAGCTAAAACACCAGTTACAACTCCTGATGAATTAACTGTAGCAATTGAAGTATTTGAACTACTCCAAACTCCACCACTATCACCTGTTGTTGATATAGTTACAGAAGAAGAAACGCAGACTAAAAGATCTCCACTTAATGTTCCTGCATCAGGAGCATCTGGAGTTATCACATTAATTGTTGTTCCTTGACCTTGATCTCCTCCAATATCAGCTGTACCTCCATTATTAACTAAAACTGGTACTCCATTAGCGTCAACACTTCCTGATATTCTATCATCACCTGTTAATTCAGATTGATTTACATTCTCATCACCTTCAACAGCATCAGGACACCCATCATTATCTGAATCTAAATCTAAGTGGTTTGGTATACCATCTCCATCCGTATCTAGATTACAAAATAAATTCGCAAAAGGTAAATCTTGTCTTGAGATAGTTCCTGGTAATTCATAATCAAGATCTAATGATTCAGCGCCACCATTCTCATAAAAAAGGACTTCTATTTCATGTAATCCTGTAGTCAAAAAGTAAGAATTTGAAACAGTTAACAGAGCATGATCTCCATCATTATCTATTACTTCTGTTCCATTTATATATAATTTAGATCCATCGTCAGAAGCTAAATAAAAATTATAATTACCTGCTGTTACAATATTCAAATAGCCTTTAAATCTTAAACCGTATGAATTATTATCAGCTGGTATTGAAGCAATGATAGCATCTACATCAAAAGAATTAAAAGTTCCTGAAGCATCAGGACTTGAAGTAGGAATATTATCTACAGTTAATCCAGTAGGTACTCCATCATAATATTCATAAGAAATACTTCCTGAACAAGATGCTAACTCTTCTGTATCTAAAATACCATCATTATCATCATCTAAATCTGTTACATCAGGAATTCCATCTCCATCTGAATCTTTTCTTACAAATAAAGTTGCGCTATTTGTAATATCTAGACACGTATTATCTGTATGTGAAACTACTAAGAAATATTCTGTATTATCTAACCCTGTTACATCAACAATATTTAACGTATTAGTATTTTCTCCACTATAATTTGGATCAGAAGCACTTATAATAGTCCCTCCTGAACTCGGATCTCCTATATACCATTGATAATTAATACCCGAATTAGCGTTACCAATAGTTCCATAAACTGGTGTTCCAGAAGTATAACTTGTTGCGCTTGATGCTGTTGCTGAAGTTATTGAAAAAGAAGTACTGGATCCTTCCACAATTGTTTGGTCTACAAAAGCTGTTGCATTTACAGATAATTCAACTGCTATATATTCTCCTCCTCCTGTAGATACCCCATCATAACCTCCTGTTCCTCCTGTAACTAAGCCTGATCCATTAAAACCGGTTCCATCTAATCTACCATCAGCTGGAGAAACATCTATCCCTCCAGACTCTATTGCGTCTGAACAACCATCTCCATCAGAATCTAAATCTAAGTGATTAGGAATTCCATCTCCATCTGTATCAATTGGACAAGTAGGTGCACCTCCTCCTATGTTGGCTGTTTTAACAAATCTTACGTCTAACGCGGTATTTATAATGTGTTCTTCAACTACTAAAACACTTAAAACATCACCTGCATTAAGTGTTAAACCAGTAATTTGAGTACTATAACTACCATCTTGTGCAAATGAAGAATAAGCATTTTGAGCTTGATATTGCTTAACCCCATTTATATAAAGGAAAATATGATCATCTCCATGATCTATATCAAAATTATATATACCTGCTTCTGTTTGATTAATTGTCTTAGAAAATAAAATTGCAGCATCATTATCTAAACCATCATTTGGTATAGTTCCTCCTGAATAATTAGAAACATCACCATCTGTTGAAGTTAATAGATTGTATGGATGCTCAGCAAAATCTATACTAAAACCATTCGGTGTTAAATCAAATTCATCATAATCAAAAGTAGCAAGTTGAGAAAAACCAGTTACTGGAAAAGTTGTTGTACTAGAAAGTACACTCCATGAATTTTGACCTGAAATTCCGTCATAAACCTTAACACTGTATCCTTCTATAATTGCAGTAGCACAAGAACCCGTTTCTTCTTCATCCAATATACCATCATTATCATCATCTAAATCACAACCATCAGGAATAGAATCTGAATCAGCATCAACTGTATCATCAAAACCATTACAAATATCACTTACGTTTGGCACTCCATCTCCATCATCATCACATTGATTATCAACAGTGGATATATCAGTTGAAGTACCTACCGTTTGTCCAGATCCAACAAGAGTTGGAACTCCATTTCCATCTACTCCACTTATAATTCGTCCAGAACCATCTACTTGAGTAAGTGTTAATGCCCCTCCTCCTTCAATTGCATCAAAACAACCATCGCCATCAGAATCTTCATCTAAATAATCTGGAGTACCATCGCCATCTGTATCTTTATCTATAGCTGCACAAAATGAAAAATCTCCAAATGCTAAACCTTGATTACCTGAAGGTGTAGCATTAACATTTCTATATCTTAATTCGAACTGAATTACCCAAGCTTGAATACCATTAAGAACAAAATCAACATCAGTTCCTCCTCCAGTAATTGTATTTCCTGAAACAGTTTGACTTACATCTGCTGTATATTCAGACGGATCTAAGGTATGAGTAGAACCATCTGCTAACGTAATAATAACATCTATTTGATCTGTAAAATTACCCCCTGTATCTACATCAAAAATTGTAAATGCTAAATCAAAAACAGGTTGATCAAATATAAATCTCTGTATAGACTCACCTGTCCCAGGGGTTAACGAACTTTGAAGTAAGGTATAAATACCATCTCCTGCTGGTCCATAAACATCATTAATTCTATATTGTTGGTTAGCAAATGCAGTTGTAACTTCTCTTTGCAAAGTTACCCCTACACCATTAGTACTTGTTAAATTAGGACTTGTTAAAGGATCTTGCCCATTTGTTAAAACAGTTCCTCCAGAACTATCACCAGAAGTATAATATGTACTCCAATCGATAACAACTGTACCTGAACACGTACCTAATTCAACAAAATCTAAGATACCATCATTATCATCATCTGCATCTACTGAGTTATCATAAGCATCTCCATCTGTATTAGGATAAACAGGGTCTGCAGGAGATGGATAAATAGAAGCAACCCACCCTGCCCTTGTTTCAATATTATCTGAAGTAAACACAAAATGTAATTGAGTTCCTATTGAACTTATAAAGCCTGTAGGAGGAGGGAAATCATCACAAAATTGCCCTAATAAAGTACCTGTATTATCACTACCATCGTAAATAGACAATAAATCATAACAGCTACCAAATCCTGTACTCTCAACAGAAAACGAACTAAAATCAACCACAAGTGGACCACCAGTTGTTGAAGTAAATGTGATTGAATGATTTTCGTTATTTGTGTAATTAGCACCAGCTCCACCTGTATCTGTAAATGTTATAGTACCAGACACATTTTGATCTGCATCCGCTATAGTTACTTGTGAAAAAACTTGTGAAAAAGACACAAAAAACAATAAAGCAAAGAACAACCTCACTTTTGGGGATTTAAAAGGGTAAAAGTTTCTCATTATGATAACTTCTGATTTGAAAACTTACTTAACTATACTCTTAATCAGCTATCAAATATTAAAAAAATGTAAAAAAATCTTATATATGAAAATATGTAGAGAAGTAAAAAATATTTCCCTCCGTATAATTATCTCAAAGTAAAGACCCTTATTACAAGTTATTAAACTTGAAAGCGGGGGGAACATATTTCGTATGCAAATATATAATTAAAAAATATATTACCTACTATTTTTTTTAGAAACTTTTATTTTAAAAAAGTCACTTTTTAAAACAAAAAAATAATTCATTTAAGGCATCAATCAAAAATCAATCAGAAAACTCAACAATAAGTTAAAGTATTTTTAAAGAAATAAAAATTCAATCATAGTGAAATAACTAAAAACTATTTAAAAAATAATTCGAATCATAAAAAACTATAAAAGAAAATTAAAATTAGACCTTTTAAGAGGTTTAAAAAAAACACCAACCCACTCGTAAAACATCTCTTAAAAAAACAGCAGAAATCTAAGATATTAACCTTTTTAGTTTTTCAACAATAAAATCCACCTCTTCTTTAGTAGAAAACTTACTAAAAGAAAAACGAACAGATGATTTTTGAATTTCCTCTTCATTTAGGATTTCAACAAGTACATGTGATTTTTTTGAGGCTCCACTTTGACACGCACTTCCCCCAGAAGCAAAAACACCGTTCAAATCTAAATTGAATAATAACATTTTATTTTCAACAGGAAATCTTACATTTAAAATTGTAGATGATGACTTTTCTAAATCTTGCGAAACCCCATTGAATAAAACGTTTGGAATTTCATTTCCCAATTCAGAAATAAAGTGTTGTTTTAACATTTTAATCTTTATCATATCACTATCTAAATCAGACAACGAAATCTCTAATGCCTTTTGCATACCTAAAATTGAATGTAAATTTTCTGTCCCAGATCGCTTTCCTTTTTCCTGACCTCCACCAAAAAACATCGATTTAAAAGAAAGATTCTTCCTTACATAAAGAAAACCAACACCTTTAGGTCCATGAAACTTATGTGCACTAGCCACTAAAAAATCAATATTCAACTTCTTTAAATCAATATGAAAATGACCGACAGCCTGAACAGCATCGGTATGAAAAAAAGCATTATTTTCTCTACACAGCTCGCCCACCTTTTCAACAGGTAAAATATTACCAAGCTCATTATTCACCCACATTAAACTAACTAAAGTTAATCTTTCACCTTTAGTTAATTTTGTTTTTAAATCTTCTAGATCAACTTCTCCTTTATCATTAAGTTCAACATACTCTATTTCAAAATCATACGTTTTATTCAACTCTAACAAAACATCCAAAACAGCATGATGCTCTATCTTTGAAGTAATAACACGTTTTACATTAAGGTTTTCTATAGCATTTCGTAACACCAAATTATTAGCTTCAGTTCCTCCTGAAGTAAACACAATTTCAGCAGAAGAAACATTTAAAAAACCTGCTATTTTTTTTCTAGCAGTTTCTAAAACAACCTTAGCCTTTCTTCCCATTTCATGAATAGAAGAAGGATTACCATAGTTATTATTCATTGACTCCATCATCACATCTACCACTTCTTTCAGCATTGGTGTAGTAGCAGCATTATCAAAATAGACTTTTTTCATACCTTATATATAATGTACAAAAATACAGATTTATTGATTCTGATACACATAAACCTCCGTTGCTCCTAATCCATATTTTTGATAAGACGCATCATAAAACTTAACAGGATACCTATTTAATAAATAATGTAGCTCAGATTTTAAAACACCTTCACCAACCCCATGAATAAAAATAATTTTAGAAATCTTCTTTTGAATACAATATTCTATTTTTCGTTTAGCCGTATCAATTTGAACAGAAAGTATATCATAATTATCCATTCCTTTCCTAGACTTTACTAATTTTTCTATATGCAAATCGACCTCCATTACAACTTCATTTTTATTTTTAATGAATGAAGTTTTCTTTTTATTACCAGCATCTACAGTTTCTTTTTGCCTTAAAAATCGATTATCATTTTTAGAATATCCAGATATTTTATTTTGCTCTACACCTATCTTCACTAAATCTGAAGAAACAAACCACATTTCCATTCCATCGTCTGTCCTAATAAGAACTTCATCTTTATTAATTTTAACCACAACACCTTTAATAACATCATCTAAAACAGCTACTTTATTACCAATTCCTAAACACATAGTTAACTTTAAATTAAAAAAAAGATACAGATCTCTTTATTACTTTTGTACTTAATAAATAATAGCAAAAATACACTTATAGTCCCCTTAAAACACTATTAAAATAATGATAAAAACTACTAATTTCGAAACTAAAGTTTTTTTTGAAGACTCCAAGAAAGATTTAATTGTTTCAGAAGAGAGGAAAGATTTATTGTATTCAATCGCAGACAAGATTGCAGAAGAATTAGAGGACAGAGACAAAATCAACCTAAATTTTATTTGCACACATAATTCTAGAAGGAGTCAAATGGCACAAGTTTGGTCTTTTTTCGCTATAGAATATTTTAAACTTAACAACATTTTTGCTTATTCAGGCGGAACTGAAACCACTGCTTTTCATAGAAACACAGTAAAATGCTTACAAAAAACAAGTTTTGATTTTAGCGTTGAAGATTTTTCTCATCAAAATCCTTTATATTTAATTTCATTTAAAGGATCTAAAAAATCTATTAAGGGCTTTTCTAAAACTTACGACAATCAAAATAATGATTACCCATATTTAGCTATAACTACCTGTGATGATGCCGATGAAAACTGCCCTTTTATTCCAGATGCAATTCATCGATTTCATTTACCATATACAGACCCTAAAATAGCTGACAATACAGATATTCAAAACGAAAAATATTTAGAAACTAGCAAAAAAATTGCTGGTGAATTATTTTTAGTTTTTGAAGAAGTAAAAAGATTACTTTCTTAAAAGTAATCTTTTTTATCATTTTTTAAATCTCAGTATTTTTATCATAAGGAATACTATCTAGGATATGTTCTATACATTCTATTCTAGCTTCTGTTTTCCTATTAGCTCTTATGATTTTCCATGGCGATAATTCTGTATTCGTTTTTTTAAACATTTTCTTTTTATACACCGTATAATTATCCCAAAGTTCTTGAGCTCTTTCATCTACACGAGTCATCTTCCATTGCTTAAGAGGATCATTTTTAATATCATCAAAACGTTTTTGTTGTTCCTTTTTAGAAATAGACATATAAATTTTCACTAAACGAATTCCTGATTGTAAAATCATTTTTTCAAATCCGTTTACCTGCTTCATAAAAACTTTATATTCCTGTTCTGAACAAAAACCGTTTACCGGTTCAACTACTGCCCTATTATACCAACTTCTATCAAACAACACCAACTCTCCAGCTTTTGGAAATTGTTCTACATAACGCTGAAAATACCATTGTGTTTTTTGCTCTTCGGTCGGCTTTGGTAAAGCCACAATTCTCATATGACGTGGATTTATCCTTTCTGTTATTCTTCTAATCGCACCGCCTTTTCCAGCTGCATCTCTACCTTCAAATAAAATTATAATCCTTTCGTTATGCTCAATTGCCCAAGTTTGCAACCTAATTAACTCAACCTGTAATTCTTCAAGTTTATGCAGATAATTAACATATCTTAATGCTTTATCTATATTATATGGTTCTCTTGAAAGTATAGCTTTAAGCCCATCTTTTGAACTTAAATTTTCCACATCCCTTTCTGATAGATTCATTTTAGAATTCCTTTTACTTTCCATAAAATTTTAATCGTTTTGAACAACAGACCTATAATACCTCATTACAATATTTGGATCTGGATTTAAATATGTCATCGCATCTTCTTTCCCATCATAATCGAACTTAGATAACACATGACGAATCGCTTCTAATCTGGCAGTTTTCTTACTATTTGTTTTAATAATAGTCCAAGGACAATAAGTAGTATGAGTATTGGTGAACATTTCTCCTTTATAATAAGTATATCTATCCCATAACTCTTGACCTTTTTTATCTACAGGACTAAATTTCCAATGCTTTAACGGATTATCCATTCTAGCTTCAAATCTTTTTAATTGTTCCTTTTTAGTAATCGACAACCAGAACTTAATTACCACAACTCCATCTTCATACAACATATGCTCAAACTCTGGAACCTGAACCAAGAATTTCCTATACTGAGCCTCAGTACAAAATCCCATAACAGGCTCTACCACTGCTCTATTATACCAACTTCTATCAAAAAAAACAATTTCTCCTGGATTTGGCAACTCTTTTATGTAACGCTGAAAATACCATTGCCCCATTTCTACTTCTGTAGGTTTATTCAAAGCAACCAATCGAGAAGACCTAGGATTTAAATGTTCCATAAACCTTCTTATGTTACCTCCTTTTCCTGCCGCATCTCTACCTTCAAAAATAACCGCAACCCTTTTATTATTCTTTGCTATCCATTGCTGGAGTTTCACTAATTCTATCTGTAATTTTTTAAGCTCTTTTTCATAAGCTAAATCTTTTTCTACAGATTTAAACGGAATATTATTCTCATCAATAAAAGCTAACAGCTCTTCATTTGTTTTAATCCTCAAAAAATCTTGTTCAGTAATTTTTACTTTATTATCCATACTCAATAAAACTTCAACTAAATTAAAAATTCTTCATTAGAAAACTATCATGTTTTTTTGTTATTTTCGTCTAGTGAAAAAAACATTTTTATTACTCTTTCTTGTTATTAGTTGCTATGGTCAGGAAAAATTTTCAAAACAATTCAGTTTTGTTAACGACAATGATTTATACATATCATTCTATCAGGACAGGTACTATACTAACGGTGCTTTTTTAAACTACTCTTACTTAAGCACAAAGAAATCAGATAAAATTCAAAAAAAGATTTATAATTTTCAGATTGGACAAAAACTATACTCTCCTTTTAAAGCAAATGTTCAATTTTTAAGCGAACATGATAGACCTTTTGCTGGTTATTTATTTGGTGGATTCGGCATTAGTTATTTCTTTAAAAAGAATTCTTTTCTAAGAATTAATAGCGAAGTTGGAGTGATTGGCCCTTCAGCTTTTGGTGAAGAATCTATGAATTTTGTTCATGATATTTATGGTTTTGAACCTGCTACAGGATGGAAA
The DNA here is from genome assembly GCF_052084715.1 of Tenacibaculum aquaeponti. Classification (GTDB taxonomy): domain Bacteria; phylum Bacteroidota; class Bacteroidia; order Flavobacteriales; family Flavobacteriaceae; genus Polaribacter. The sequence continues at coordinate 1,012,032 of NZ_CP197288.1, forward strand.
TATCAAATACAAGATGCTTTTGCTTTAAATTTCAGTGTAGAATTCACAAAACAACTCGCAACATCAAAATATATTGACTTCAATTGGATGAATATAGCTAATGTAGGAACTGTATTTTCTGATATTTCTACTGGTTTTTTATCTAGAATTGGAATTAAACCACTACAAAATATTGCCAACAGTACAGCTTTTAACAGCAACCTAAATAATAAAATCACTGATTTCAACAACGAAATTGAAGTTCTTTTCTATGTGAATCCTATGCTTCGATATGCAATTTATGACGCCACAATACAAGGAAGCTTTTTAAATACAAACAATCCAATCACATACGAACTTAAACCTATTGTATTAACTACAGAATTAGGCTTTAAATTCACAGCCAACAGATTTAATTTTAAGTATGCTATTATTCATCATACCAAGAAATTAAAAAGCGTTAAAGTTCCTAGTGGAAACATATATGGAAGTATTGGTATTAATTATCTTTTCAACTAATCAACAATAAGAACAACAATGTTGATAAAATAATTTTTAAAATAAACGGAATAGAATATCTTTGTACATCAAATTCTTTAGAAAAAAACAATGAAATTTATTGTATCTAGTTCACATTTACTAAAACAACTACAAATTTTAGGTGGAGTAATCAACAGCAATAACACCTTGCCTATTTTAGACAACTTTTTATTTGAACTTTCAGAAAACCAACTAAAAGCCTCTGCTTCGGATCTTGAAACAACTATGAGCGCTGTTGTAAATGTAGAAAGTACAGATACAGGTTCAATTGCAATTAATGCTCGTTTACTTTTAGATACATTAAAAACTTTCCCTGATCAACCTTTAACATTCAAAACTGAAGGAGAAAATACAATTGAAATTAATTCAGAACAAGGAAAATATGACATGGCTTACTATGATGGAGAAGAATTCCCGAAAGCGATAGAATTACCTTCTCCAAGCAGCACAGATGTTCCTTCACATGTTTTATCTACAGCAATTTCTAAAACCATTTTTGCAGCAGGTAATGATGATTTAAGACCTGTAATGAGTGGCGTGTTTTTTCAGTTTAACTCTAAAGAATTAACTTTTGTAGCTACTGATGCTCACAAATTAGTAAAGTACACTAGAACTGATGTTTCTGCAGATAAGTCTGCTGAATTTATTATGCCTAAGAAACCTTTAAATATTTTAAAAGGTATACTTGGAGGTTCTGAAGAAAATGTAACTATTGAATACAATGACACTAACGCAAAATTTACTTTTGATAATGTAGTATTAGTTTGTCGTTTAATTGATGGTAAATACCCAAATTACGAAGCTGTAATTCCAAAGGAAAACCCAAATAAATTAACAGTAGACAGAGCTTCTTTCTTAAACTCTGTAAAACGTGTTTCTATTTTCTCTAGCAAAACAACTCATCAAATCCGTTTAAAAATGGCTGGTACTGAGTTAAATATTTCTGCAGAAGATTTAGACTACGCAAACAAAGCTGATGAGCGTTTAAATTGTGATTATCAGGGTGATGATATGCAAATTGGTTTTAACTCTCGTTTTTTAAGCGAAATGTTAAACAATTTGAATGCTAATGATGTTCAATTAGAAATGAGCTTACCAAATAGAGCTGGAATTTTAACTCCAATTGACGGTACTGAAGAAGGAGAACACGTTACTATGTTAGTTATGCCAGTAATGTTAAACGGATAATTATTTTCAATTTGATATAAAATAAAAAAGTCCTGGTGAAATTTCATCAGGACTTTTTTTTTTGCTAAACAATTATTACTAAAACTTAATAGAATAATGTTCTTGTTCTTGTTATTCCATTCCAAGTTGCTTGATGTCTAGTCATTCCATCTAAAGGAACGTAAACATTTGGAGCTGCTGGAAAACCAACAGACCAATTATAAATTCTTTGATGTTGGTTACAATTCGTACATCCACTACTTCCTGATGCATTTAAAAATACAGGTGGGAAACCAAATGTTGAATTTACTCTGTATGATAATTCAAACTGTAAACTATTATTTGCTCTGATATTTTTCCACCAAGACCACCATAAAAATCTTCTGCGCTGCTCTACTAAAGTTTTAGCCCCAATAGAACTGTAAAACACCCAATATCCATGAAATTGTCTTGACTTCATTCTATGGTTATTATTGAAATTATCAAAACCTGTTTGATTTCTAGCTACAAGATTCTCTCTACCATCTTTAATAGCATTATCATGTTTGTAAACAGTTAATCCTTTACTGAATTCAATTGTTTGACCATTTTCCATTTTAATACCTCCTCCATTATATTTTTCAAGAAAAGTATCAATTTCATCACCTCCACCTTCTACATAAGTATATACAAAATCTTCATCGATTCTAAAGATTTTATCTTCTATACCTATTTCTCCATCTTGGTTTAACATCAATAATAACATATCATCATCAGAAGCAACAGTAGGGATATTTTTTTCTTCAATTCCTAATTCTTTTGCTTCTTCAGCCTCTAAGTTATACACCATCAATAAAGGATTGTAAATTCCTTTATCAGAAAAGGCTCTTGCCTCATCTAATAAATCTGACTTAGATTCAACTCGTTCAGCTACAAAAGCTTCCAATTCTCTTACAGAACCAAACCTTAGCATTCCTACTTCTCTTCCTTTACTAGAAATAGCAGCTAACTTTTCTGTTTCATTTGACTCTTTAATAATTTCTTCATCTTTACATCCTATAACCATGATTGCCATCATGATTAAAAAAAACATTTTTTTCATTATAAATTTTATTTAATTAGTTTTTCACCTACTCATGCGCTTTTCGGCTTCCGCGATTTTAAGGTTGATCACTCCTTTAAAACAATTGTTTTTTTAAGTTGATTGATAAAAACAACACTGCAAACATAGTTTCAAGATGAATTTCACATAGCATGTTAAATCCTATTTTAAATAGTGAAAACCCCCTCAAAAAAAACAGTGAAGAAATCCTTAAACCACTATTATTTTTTTTGTTAATATTTTAGTATTTATTAAGTCATAAATAATTGTATTTTTACGTTCGGTAAATACATGAGAAGTATGAGTAAAATCATTGCAATAGCAAATCAAAAAGGAGGAGTTGGAAAAACTACAACTTCTGTAAACTTAGCCGCGGCTTTAGGCGTATTAGAAAAAAAAGTTTTACTTATTGATGCAGATCCCCAAGCAAACGCAACTTCTGGGTTAGGCATTGATGTAGATAGTGTTGATATTGGAACTTATCAAGTTTTAGAACATACTGCCACCGTAAAAGAAGCTATAGTAAAAACAGAATCTCCTAATGTTGATTTAGTGCCTGCTCATATTGACCTAGTTGCTATTGAGATTGAACTTGTTGACAAAATTGAGCGTGAATATATGCTTAAGAAATCATTAAAAGAATTAGAAAACGATTACGATTATATTTTAATCGATTGTGCTCCTTCATTAGGATTGATAACACTTAATTCTTTAGTAGCTTCTAATGCTGTAATTATACCTATTCAATGTGAATACTTTGCTTTAGAAGGATTAGGGAAATTATTAAACACGATTAAAAGTGTTCAAAAAATACATAATAAAGAACTAGAAATCGAAGGTTTACTATTAACTATGTATGATGCTAGATTACGTTTATCTAATCAGGTAGTAGATGAAGTAAGAAAGCATTTTAACTCTATGGTTTTTGAAACAATAGTTCACAGAAATATACGTTTAAGTGAAGCTCCGAGTTACGGAGAAAGTATAATTTCATATGATGCCACAAGTAAAGGTGCTGTAAATTATATTAACTTAGCAAATGAAATTATAAATAAGAACTCATAAAATGGCAAAAGCAACAAAGAAGCAAGCATTAGGAAGAGGATTATCAGCTTTGTTAAAAGAAACTGCAGAAGTTAATTCTGCTTCAGATAAAAACGCAGATAAAGTTGTTGGTAGTATTATTGAAATTGATTTAAATTTAATTGAAGTAAATCCTTTTCAACCAAGAACTTATTTTGATGAAGATGCACTTCAAGAATTAGCAAATTCTATCAGGGAACTTGGTGTCATTCAACCTATTACTGTTAGAAAATTAGCTGAAGACAAATTTCAATTAGTTTCTGGAGAAAGACGTTTTAGAGCTTCTAAATTAGTTGGTAACACTACTGTACCTGCTTATATTCGTATAGCTAACGACCAAGAAATGCTAGAAATGGCGTTAGTGGAAAACATTCAAAGGAAAAATTTAGATCCAATTGAAGTTGCTTTGTCTTACCAAAGGTTAATAGACGAAATCAAATTAACTCAAGAACAATTAAGTATTCGAGTTGGTAAAAAAAGATCTACAGTAACTAACTATTTACGTTTATTAAAGTTAGATCCTATTATCCAAACAGGAATGAGAGATGCATTCATTTCTATGGGACATGGTAGAGCTTTAATTAATGTTGAAAATCCGTCGGATCAACTTAAAATTTATGAAAAAATCTTGCGAGATAAATTATCTGTTAGACAAACAGAAGATTTAGTAAGAGCATTAAAATCAGGAAATTTAGCAAAAGCTAGTAAGAAAAAAACTTTACCATCTTCTATAACAAATAGTATTCAAGATTTTAATCAATTTTTTGATGCTAAAATTAACGTTACTGTAGGAAATAATGGAAAAGGAAAAATTTCTATTCCTTTTACATCCATAGAAGACTTTAATAGAATAAAAGATTTGCTAAAATAGAATTGAAAAAACTTTATTACATAATACTATTTTTAGTGTGTACTAATTTGTATGCACAAAAAGATTCTACTCAGGTACAAGAAGTTTCACAATTACAACTGAAGTCGCCTAAAGTACAATACAATCCTTTATCACCTTCAAAAGCGGCTTTTTACTCCGCTATAATTCCTGGAGCTGGCCAAATATATAATAATCGATATTGGTGGCAATTACCTCTTATTTATGGAGGAATGGCAACTAGTATTTATTTCTTTATAGATAATAGTAATGAATACGACCGATTTAGGACAGCTTTTAGACAAAGAAGTGCAGGATTACCAGATGAATTTACTTTAGCAGACGGAACTGAAATTATTTCAACAGCTGGGTTAGAAAGTGCACAACGCCAGTTAAGACAAAATAGAGATTTATCACTACTAACAACAGTACTTATTTATGTTTTGCAAATAGTTGAAGCCAGTGTTACAGCTCATTTAATTCAATTTGACGACAGTGATGATTTATCTTTAAGTCCAGCTGCAATACCTAGTAGAGATGCTTACGACACTACACCAAAACTAGGTTTAACTTTAAAATATACTTTTTAAGATGAAAATAGCCTTATTAGGTTACGGAAGAATGGGTAAAGAAATAGAAAAAATTGCCCAACAAAGAGGTCATGAAATCGTAATTAGAGATAATGGAGAAGAAAGTTACGATATTACAACAGCAGATGTAGCTATAGACTTCAGTATTCCTAGCGCAGCTTACAACAATATCACAAATTGTTTTAAAAATAATGTTCCTGTAGTTTCAGGAACTACTGGATGGTTAGACAAATATGATGATGCTTTAGCTGTATGTAAAGAAAATAATGGAGGATTTATTTATGCTTCAAACTTTAGCTTAGGCGTTAATATATTTTTTGAATTAAATAATCAATTAGCTAAAATGATGGCTTCTTTAGATCAATACAAAGTTGATATTGAAGAAATTCATCATACTAAAAAACTCGACGCACCAAGTGGTACTGCAATTACTTTAGCTGAAGGAATAATAGATCATACCAACAGAAAATCTTGGGAGTTAGATGGAGAAGCTTCTGAAGAAGTTATTCCAATTACAGCAGTGAGAACTCCTGATGTACCTGGTACACATACAATTAATTACAACTCTGTAGTTGATTCCATTGAAATAAAGCACACAGCTCATAACAGACAAGGTTTCGCTTTAGGAGCTGTTATTGCTGCAGAATGGTTAAAAAACAAACAAGGAGTATTCACCATGAAAGATGTGTTAAACATTGGTTAAAGTAGACTAGCTATTTTAACGAAAAAATGTAGATTGCGTCTTTATATTGATAAAAAACTAAACTAGAGAAATTATGTCATTTACAGGATGGTTTATTTTATTTTTAATTATCCAATTCATCCACTTTTTAGGAACTTGGAAATTATATGTTAAAGCAGGAAGAAAAGCTTGGGAAGCTGCCGTACCTGTATATAACGCTATAGTTTTATTAGGTATTTTAAAAAGACCTAAATGGTGGGTAATTTTATTATTTATACCAACAGTAAACCTTATTATGTTTCCTGTAATTTGGATAGAAACTTGCCGTAGCTTTGGATTTAAATCTACAAAAGATTCGATTTTAGCTATAATTACTTTAGGATTTTACATTTTCTACATTTCATATTTTAATGATTCACAATATGATCAAAAAAGAGCCTTAAAAGCTCCTACAACTGCGGGTGAATGGGTTAGTTCTATAGCTTTTGCTATTATCGCAGCAACCATAGTACACAACTATTTTATTAGACCTTATGTAATTCCTTCTTCTTCTCTTGAAAAAACTTTATTAATAGGTGATTACTTATTCGTTAGTAAATTTCATTATGGATCTAGAGTTCCTATGACTACAGTTTCATTACCTATGATTCACGATAGTATTCCTGGTTTAGGAACTAAATCTTATATGTTTAGCGATGATTATGAGAACCGAAATAACTCTTTAATAAATAAACTACAGTTGCCTTACATGAGGCTACCTGGTTTAAAGAAAATCAAACGAAATGATATTGTAGTTTTTGGTCAGCCTGCAGATACGTTAAGAAACATGAATATCCTTACTTCTGACAGAAATTATTACAAACCAATCGACAAAAAAACAAACTTAGTTAAGCGTTGTGTCGGTATTGCTGGTGATAGTTTAGAGATTAAGGATGGTTATATTTATATCAACGGTAAGAGAACTATACTTCCTAAAAGTGCTAAGCCACAGTGGAACTTTATTGTAGACACTAATGGAGAACAATTATCTGCTGGTGATTTTAAACGTTATAACATTAGGGAAGCTAAAATATTTAATGATGGAAGGTATTATTTAACGTTAACAGATGCTGAAGCAGCTGCTTTTAAGAAAAATCCTAAAGTTAAGAGTATTGAAAAAACAAATACTCCAAAAGGATATTATGATGATAGTATTTTTCCTCACAACCCTAAATATCCTTGGTCTGGAGACAATTTTGGACCTATTTACATTCCTAAAAAAGGGGCAACAGTAGCTTTAAATGCTGAAAGTATTCCTTTTTATAAAAGAATAATTCAAGAATACGAGAAAAATGAATTAACTTATTTCGGTGACGATATTTATATCAACGGAAAAAAAGCAGATTCATATACTTTTAAACAAGATTATTACTGGATGATGGGAGACAACAGGCAAAACTCTTTAGATGCAAGAGCTTGGGGCTATGTTCCTTTCGATCATGTTATTGGTACTCCTGTAATGGTTTGGTTTAGTTATGATAAAGACACTGGAAAAATTCGTTGGGATAGAATGTTTACAACAGTAACTAACGGAGAATCTAAATCATATTTTTGGTTTGGTATAGCTGCAGCTTTAGGAATTTTAGCTTTTGTATTTATGCCAAAAAAGAAAAAAGCATAAGAATTTTGAGTCTTTTTATACCTACATATTTTTCACCTATTAGCCAGTACGCGGCAATTTTAAAATCAGACAAAGTAGTTTTTGAACAGGAAGATAACTTTCAGAAACAAACTTATAGAAACAGATGTTACATTTATGGGGCCAACGGAAAACTTTCTTTAAATATTCCTGTAAAACACCTTAAAAATACTTCTGGCAGAAAAAAAACTAAGGATACTTTGATAGAAAATGACTTTCCATGGCAAAGTCAACACTTTAAATCTATTAAAACAGCATATCAATCATCTCCTTACTTTGAGTTTTTTGAACATGATATTTTTAGAATTTTCAACAAAAATTATGTATATTTAATTGATTTAAATATAGATACGTTTTTATTTATTACCGATGCCTTGCAAATTTCTCAAGAATTTTCGAAAACAAAAACGTATGAAATGACACCGTTACTAAACGATTATAGGGAATTAGCAATCGCAAAGAATGGTGTTTTTGTGGAAACTAAAGAATATGTCCAAATGTTTGATCACAAACATGGATATATATCTAATTTATCAATTTTGGATCTTCTTTTTATGGAAGGACCAAATGCTTTGACGTATTTAGAGGATACGAAGATTTAAACATTAACCCCAATATAACTTCAATTTTTAACACATGATGGAAATTGATTTGATTACATCTTTGTTAAGATCGTATGTAAATGATCTTTCTGATGAAGCTATTGCATTATTTTCTAGCTTTATATCTTTAAAAGAGTATCCTAAAGATTATGTTATCATTAAAAATAAAACTAGAGTAAAGAAATTTTACATTATAAAATCTGGCATCATAGGAAGTTTTGCCCAAGATAAATTAAGTGAAAAAGAATATATAAGAGCAATTCATGACGACAAAACAATTTTCACTAATATCTCATCTTTAAATAAAAATCAAGATAGAAATGTAAATTACTATAAATGCTTATCTAAATGCATTGTATATCAAGGTAGTTATTTAGAATTTATAAAACAAACACATTTAAATCATGAACTATCTATTCTATACAATAGAATTTTAGAACACGCGCTTTTAAAATCACAAAAAAGAATAGATGAACTATCGTTTATGGATGCTACTCAAAGGTACCTAGCTTTAAAAAATAACATCCCTAATATAGAAAATTTAATCGCTCAATATCAGATAGCAAGTTATTTAAGCGTTACTCCTGTACAATTAAGTAGAATTAGAAAAAAAATGTACTCTCAGTAAAATGAATGACAACTTTATTTTTGATTTCTGTAAGATTTATATGAAAGATATTTCTAACGAAACTATACAGGAATTTAACAATTTACTTCAAAAAGAAGAATTAAAAGCTGGTGATCTTATAAAAGCAGATGATACACCTTTTAAAAAATTCCATATTATATTTAATGGAATTGTAGCAAATTATTCTCAAGATCAAAATGCAAATAAAGAATATATTAGAGCTATTTTATTTGAAAAAAATGTTTTTGTTAATTTATCTGATTTAAAACTAACAGAACGTATTTCTATAGATTATTTTAAGTGCTTAACTAATACTATAATTTTTACAGGTAATTTAGATCAGCTTTTAAAAATAGCACAAAAGAATAATGAGTTATTCTTATTTATAGACAGACTGAATCAAGCTGCAATTTATTATTTACAAAATAGATTAGATAGGCTTTCTCTATTGGATGCTACAAACAGATATAAAATGCTGAAGAAAAGAATTCCTAATATTGAAAACTTAATTCCACAATATCAAATTGCGAGTTATTTAAATATTACACCAGTACAATTAAGTAGAATTAGAAAAAAACTATACTCTAGTTAAATTATAAACCTATGTTTATCAATAAAATGTGATTTTAGCCATACTTTTGTAATCAAATAATTCCCTATAATTAGTAACAAAGAAAAGACTTGCTTTCCCCCATGGATTCGATTGCAGGTCTTTCTTATTATTTAACTACTTTATCTTTAACTTTTCTTACTAAGAAATTAAGTTGATCTGAAATCTTAAGTTTTAATACTATAAACAAGTACAATCCTGTTATTAAAATACTCTTTATAATAATATTTATTAAATTATGTATTGGTAATTTACTAATATAAATTTCTGGCGTTGTAAAATTCCAGAAATAAAATAAACCAAAGAATCCGATAATAATAATAAATATTTTAGTTGTTTCTTTTGTATAGGGGTTCATATCAAACTTTGCTTTTACAAACCATAATTTCACGGAATTAAAAACTAGCAACGTGATTAATGTAGCCAAGGCTAAACCATTAGTTCCGAAATCCATTTCATAATAAAATAATTTATTTAAAAAATAAACCGACAATGCCATTCCTAACCCGATTGGAAGAATCATTCTATAAAATTTCGAGTTATTTATAATATCTCTATTATTCCCAAGAGACATTGTATACATTTTAGCAAAAGAAATCATTAAAACAACTAACTCACCTCCTGCATAACCCTCTGGCATCATTTTAAATAATTCAGAAATACTACAATTCACTAAAAGAAAAAATAATCCACTAATGACTAATAAATTTATAGAACTCTTTTTATATAAACTCTCTACTTCATTTACATTATTTTCGTTTAAAGATTTAGAAGTTAAAGGTTGTAAAATTTGTGCTAAAGCCCTTCCTGGAGCTTCTATAAATGACCCAATATATACTGCTACTGTATAATAACTTGCTACTTTAATTGCTTCTTTACCAGGTATCATCAATTTATCTATATCAATAATAACAGCTCCTGCACTTCCTGCTAAAAAAACATAAGCAGAATATTTTAAAATCTCTTTAATATTTACAGGGAGTTTAAAATTGAACTTTGGTGAATATGTTTTAAAGGCAAAGAACATCATTATTAATGTTCTAAAAATATAAAAACCAGTTAGTGTATATATAAACTCTGATTTATTAATAAAACCTAAGAAAACAGCTATTAATAAAACAAACACCACTGCCCTATTATAAAATTCTTTTAATATATTTCCTAAAACTGTTTGCAAGTGTACTTTCGACCAAGAATAGAAAACTTCAAAATAAGCGCAACTTACTGCTACAATATAAATAACTAAAGTATAATCTTCTACTTTACCATCGTTTTTAGGACTTAAACGTGAAATTATAAACTCATGAAAAGCATCCCAGAAAAACCCTATTGGCAACGCAATAAATAATGGAAAAATAATTATTGAAGATAAAAATCGATCTTTCTCTTCTTTAGTTTTATATGAAGTGAAGAACTTTACAATCGTATTATGAATACCAAAAGCAATTAATGGCATTATTAAATTAGATGCTGATAACAAAAAAGTTACTAAACCATGATATTCTTCTTTTAGGATATTAGGATAAAAAGCTATAGCGTTTACTGCCCCGATAATAAAACCAAAGTAAATGACTATGGTATTCCTGAAAGATTGTTTAAAAATTATTCCCAAAATTAGTTTTGAATTAAATCTTTAATAATAACAGATAGTTTTTCAGTTAATTTTCTTCTATGAAAACTATCTATTCCTTTTGATGTTGACTCTAAATTTCCTTTTTTAAAGTTTGAATATAAATTTAAAATTGATTTTTTAGCCAGCTCTTTATTTCTAAAATCAACAGCCACACCTGAATTTGTATTAGATAAAATTTCTGCTAAATCACCGCCTTCTGGTGCAAAGCCTAAAATTGGTCGATTTGCTTGTAAATATTCGAAAGTTTTACCTGGAATCATCTCTTTTGCACTCGGATAATCATTTACAACAATTAAAAGTACTTGAGATTTTCTTTGATATAATTTAGCTTCTAAATGTGGTACATAACTAACTCTTTTAACATCTTTAAATCCTCTTGATTCAATTTCATTTTCCCAAACTGAATCATCAACTTTACCTATAAATTTAAGTTCCAGATCATCAGTAAATTCAGAATTCTCTTCACTAATTTCAGATAAAGCTTCCCAAAAGGCTTTCGGATTTCTTTCTGAATTCATTGTTCCAATGTGAGTAATACTGAATTTTTTATCCAACTCAATCTTTACCTCTTCTAAACCCTTTTCGGTATCAAAACCATTAGTGATAACATCAATATTTTCATTAAAGTCTTCATACTTTTTTTTAGCATTACTACTTACCATAATCACACGATCAGCAGCTCTCACAACTTCTTCCTCTAATCTAAAATGTTTTTTTCTTGCTGAATTTGTTAAAGGTAATAAATGAAAATAATCAATACTTGTCCAAGGATCTCTAAAATCTGCAATCCACTTTATTCCTGTAACTTCTTTTAGTTTTTTTCCAATGAGATGTAAACTATGAGGTGGTCCAGTAGTAATTACTGCATCTACTGAATTTTCAGAAAGATATTTTATAAGCATTTTTACTGCTGGTTTTACCCAAAATTTTCTAGCATCTGGAATAAAATAATTCGCCCTTATATACAAAAGAAACTTTGATATTAAAGAAGGATTAGGGTCTAAAAAACCTGCACTTCTTTGAGTTTCATTCTTCTTGAATTTAGCTACAATATTATTCGGTTCGAAAATCGGACATTTAACAATCTTTATTCCATCTGGAACATCTTGTATTAAAGTTTCATCTACTGTTGGATAAAAAGGATTTTCTGCAGTAAAAACAACTGGTTCTATTCCGAAATCTCTCAAGTATTTTACAAACTTTAACCAACGTTGAACTCCTGGTCCGCCTCCTGGTGGCCAATAATATGTTATAACTAATACTTTCAATTTAAATTTTTGTATAAATCTATTAATTCTCCAGAAGTTTTATCCCATGTAAAATAATTTCTAACAAAACTTTGACCATTTTTCCCTAGTTTTTCTCTTAAACTAGAATCATAATACAATTTCAGTAACTGTTCTGTAAAATCATTAACATCTTTAGCTTTATGAATTAATCCTGCTTCTGTTTCTTTCATTAAAGCTTCTTGTGCTAAAACGTCACTAATTAATAGAGGTTTTCCAATACTCATATATTGAAATATCTTATTTGCATATGTAGTATCGTGATGGATATTTTTATGCAGAGGAGAAACACAAACATCAGATTCTCTAATCCAGTTTGGAAAAGTAGTATCATATTGCCAACCAAATAACTTAACTTGATCCGAAATGTTATGATCTGAAACCATTCTTTCTAAATACGGACTAGTTTTTCCTACTACTACAAACTTTATGTTTTTTATTCCTTTCTCATCTCTTAGTTTTACTAAAGATGATACTACTGTTCTTAAACCTCTACGTTCACCTGTATCTCCAAGGTAAAGTAATGTCAGATCTTCTTTTTGGTTCTTAAACGGAATTTCTAAATCATTTTTTTCTTTATAAAAAGATGATCTAATCGTATTAGGAACCACTGCAACTTTACTTTTTAGAATTTGAGTTCTATCGACCAATTCTTTTTTTGCATGTTTTGTTACAACAATAACTTTACTCGCTTTTTTTACAAATGCTTCCTCTTTTTTAATCCATTTTTTTATTGAGATTAATAATTTCCCATAAAGCTTTTGCATATGAGGATAAAACCTCATTATTTCTGGTCTGTTTTCGTGTAAATCTAAAACAGTTGGTAAGTTAAATTTTTTGTTAGCTAAAAAAGCAGCTCCTGCAATTCGTATGTCATGAATATGGATGACTTGAACTGAAGTGTTTTTAATAAAATCTTTTATTTTAGAACTCATTAAAATGTTGTAAAAAGGAAAAGTATATGCTAAAGCAGATAACTTATATTCTAAAGTATTACTAGTATACCTTCTGACTTTAATTTCATTAATTTCCTCTTTTACTTTTTCATTCTTATCGTAAGAAAGACAAAACAAGTAAACCTCATGTCCTTCTTTAATAAGTTCTATCGCTTCATTTTCAACTCTAGGATCTGGTGGATAAACATTATCCAATATCATACCTATTTTCATAACTACTTTTTTCGTTCTGCATAAACAGCATAATACCTAGGTGTAAATTTTCGTAACAAAGGTCTTATTCCTATTTTATTCGTTGGATTAGTCCATTTATCTCTTTCTTTAATCATCCAACCTGTTTTTTCTAATAACCAATCAAATTGCCAATCTTCAAATTCATGATAATGTCTATCCCACATATCTGTTTTACTTCTGTAAGCAGTAGAAAACCATAAACGTAAAGGAACTGTTGTTATTAATTTATCACACTCTATAGCTTTCAATACTGTAAAAGGAGACAATAAATGTTCAAAAATTTCAAAAGAAGTAACTGCATCTACTTTATAGTTTTTAACAAGGTCTGGGATTAAATCTAAATCTTCTCCATTAGTATTAAAAACAGTATACCCATTCTCTTCCATAATTTCACTGAATGGATTTCTTACTCCTAAATCTAAAACTGTAGCTGGTGCAGGTAGTACTTTTTTCAGTAAACTTAATGTTTTATTGTATCTGTTTTTGGGTAACTTTTTGTACATTTTAAAAACATAATCTTTAACAAAACAAATCTATTGATTATAAATAGAACTTTACCTAAAAGTTATAAAATAAAAAAAGGAGTTACATAACTCCTTAAGAAAATTCTCATATCGCCATTTTCCCTGTATCAAATTTCTTTTACTTTTCAGGCTTACGAAATTAATTCTATTAAGAATATTTAAAAAGTTTTATATTGCACTTTTTATAAAATGTATATAAACTTCTTAGCTAAAAGAAGAAAAAACAACTAAATAATCCGCTGTAAATTGAAAGAAAAAATACTCTTTTTATTCTTTTTCATCTATAGTTTTTGCTATGCTCAAATCGACTCAAAAGAAGATTTAAACGCAAAATTAGATCAATTTAAAAATTCAAATTTAGATAGTTTATATTACTATGCTAATATAAATGCAACATCAAAAAATTTATGCACTAATTTAAGTTCTAAAAATGCAATAATATATTATTACTACAAGCTTAAAAATTATAAAAAAGTAAAAAAATTAACTAAAAAATCACTTATATATTTAGATTCCCTATCTGTTAAAGAGCAGACAAATGTTTGTGCTATTAAAATGAAGATATCAATTTTTAACAGACTATTTTGGGTGTATAAAAACACAGAAGAATTTGAAAAAGCATATAATGAATTAATCAAGTTTTCAAATTATATGAAATCTATCGATGATGAAAAAATTGATAAATTTCATTATTTGACTACCATTGAAATGTCTAAAGCTTTAATTAAAAATGAATTGAAATTAGAGGATGATTCTAAAAATATTTTACTAAAGTTAATTAAAGTTGTTAATCAGAAAAACCAAGACAACTTAGACACAGTTAACTTTAATTATTTAATTTCAAAAAAAACTAACATTAATAATTTATTAGGAAAGACTTATCTTCTTTTAAGTAAAAATAAAAGAAAACCAGAACTCTTAGACTCTACAGTTCATTATTATAACAAAGCTTATAAATACGCGAAACTTTTTATCCCTCCACATTCTGACACTGAATTAATGTATGCTTTTAAAATGACCGAAATTTACATTACTAAAGGAAAATTTAAAAAAGCATTAGAACTAGTAAATTCATATTCTAAAATTAGTAATGGCCATGAATATCGTCAGGAAGCTTTTTTAAATAAAGCTATATGTTTTGAAAACTTAAAGAAGATAGATTCAGCTATTTTTTATGCTCATAAATTAATTAGAATTCCAAATATCAGAAAGAGTTCATTAATTACTGGCTATAATATTTTATCGGATCAATATTTTAAAAACAAAAAACTTGATAGTGCTTACAAATATTCTGAATTAACTATTAAAGAAATTGATGAAACTAGAGCACGTAAAGACAAAACTTATCAATTGTTATACGATAACGATATCGAAAAAGTTAAAGAGCTTAATAAATCCATAATAAAAAGTGAGAAGAATAAATACACGAATATCATTTTAGTCTGTATTTTCATTTTATTAATCACTTCTGGATTCTTTCTTTACAAAAGAAAAAAATACAAAAAAGAAATTGTTGGTATTCAGAATAAAGAAGAGGAAAAAGAAGATATTAAAATTGAAATTCCAAAAGAGAAAGAACCTCAAAAAGTTGAATATAATATAGACGAAGAACTTGAGAAGAAAATTTTAGCTAAAATTGACACTCTAGACAATGAGCTTAGCTTTTTGAAATCAGATTTCACAATAAACACTTTAGCTAAAGCACTAGAAACAAATTCTACTTACATTTCGTTTGTTTTCAATAAAAATAAAAACGAAACATTTAAACAATATTACAGTAAAAAAAAGATAGATTATATTGTAGAAAAGCTAAACAATGATAAAGTATATCGTAATTATTCTGTACAAGCATTAGCAGAAGAAGTTGGATATACAAACGCTTCTGCTTTTACTAGAGTTTTTAAAAAATATATGAATATTACTCCTTCAGTTTACATTAAGAATCTAAAGGAGTAGTTTTCTTTCTTTCTAAATAATACCATCCGATACAAACCAAAACAAATAAAGCTAAGAAGATTAAAGATATTTTACTTCCTGTTTGAATTACTTTTGGCTCAAATTTAAACTCGATTTTATGTTCTCCTTTAGGAAGGTTCATACCTCTTAGAACATAATTTACTTGATAGTGTGGTTCTAATTTACCATCAACATAAGCATTCCAACCGTCTTTATAATAGATTTCAGAAAAAACTGCAAACTGTTCATTCCTAGATTTACTTTTATATGTTAAATGATTGGGTTCATACTTTTCAAGACGAATAAACGATAAGGAGTCTTTAGCGTAAGTAGCTGTACCTGAATAATCACTTTTTCTAATAACAGCTTCTTCTTTAGTATTAATCGATTTTAAAGCTTTCATTTCATCATTCGCTGAATCTACTATATCTAATTTAGAAACAAACCATGCATTTCCATTAGCTTTATCATTTAGTTGAATGTCTGTTTCACTACCTATGAAGTATTTCGTATTTAACATATTCAACATTTCCAAATTATTCTGAGCGATTTGATATTCGAATAGCTCTTGATAACGCATCATTTTAGCTGCATGATACCCTCCAATTGAGTTATGAAAATAAGAAGTTCTACCTTCATTCATTAAGTTGGTAGAAAAGTTGGCTACTCTGAAACGAGTTTTGTCTTGTAATATTTTTTTATCAGCTTCATTTGCAATAAAAGGTCTTTCTACATTTCTAGCTGAAGTAAAATCGTCTTTGTTAACATATCTTAAATCTACACTTAGTAAATCAAAAAGTAATAAAACACTAACGGTAATAATTACTGGTGTTAACTTTACTTTGTCTTTTAAAAACAACCATAAAACTCCTCCTGAAAATATTACTAAGATTAAAGATCTTAACGTATCAGTAAATAACATGGATTTTCTATCAGCTATTAAAGATTCAATTAATGCTGGTAATTGTTTATACTGCTCATCTCTTATTCCTTCAAAGGTAGAAGACATGTGCGCAAAAATTAACCCTGCAATAATAACTCCACCTGTAGTTAACACTGCATTTATTAATCTTTTTGTTTTTTCTTCTGCAGTTTGTTTGCTATTAAAGAATTCTTTGAGACCTAAAACACCTAATAAAGGCACACATAATTCGGCAATTACTTGTATTGAAGAAACTGCTCTGAATTTATTGTAAAGTGGTACATAATCGATAAATAAATTAGTTAAGATCGAGAAGTTTTTACCCCAACTAAGTAATAAAGAAAAAATCGTAGCACTAACTAACCAATATTTCAGTTTTCCTCTTACAAAGAAAATCCCAAGGAAAAATAAAAACCAAACTACTGCTCCAATATATGCAGGCGCTTCTACTATTGGTTGTTCGCCCCAATAAGTTAATACTTGTTCTGAATAATCTTTAGCAACAGCTTTACCTGCGTTTTTTTCTAAAGTTTTATAAAATTCAGAATCTTCGCCTAATTTTTCAACTGTTCCTCCTCCCATATAACGAGGAATAATTAGATTGAAAGTTTCTAAAATACCATAACTATATTCTGTAATATAAGCTTTATCTAAACCTTTTGTTTTCTTTTTAGGAGATCCATCTGGATTTATAGTTAATTCAGATTTTCCTCTTGTACTATAGTTAGCATACTCTTTAGTTGATAATAAGCGAGTGGAATTCATTCCAACACCAATAATAAAAGCTATTAGTAAAACACCGACTTGTTTAGCAAAAGTTGGTAATTCTTTATTCTTAAAAGCATCTATCGCTTCTACAATTCCTAAAATCAGAATACAAAAACCTAAATAGTAAGTCATCTGTATATGATTAGCTACTATCTCTAAAGCCATGGCCAAAGAAGTAACTATAAAACCTAATAAGTATCTTTTCTGAAAAACATACAATACTCCCGCAATTACAGCTGGCATGTATGCTATTGTATGTGCTTTAGCATTATGTCCTGCACCAAAAATTATAATCAAATACGTTGAAAAACCAAAAGCCAAACTTCCTAAAACAGAAAGTTTCCAGTCTACTTTTAAAGCATTTAATAATAAAAAGAAACCTAAGAAATATAAAAATAAATAATCAGCTGGTCTCGGTAGAAAGCGTAAAAAATAATCTAACTCTTTAACAAAATCGTTTGGAAACTTTGCCCCTACTTGATATGAAGGCATTCCACTGAAAGCATTACCAATCCAATAAGGTTCTTTATTTTCTTCTGCTCTAAAATCATTCATCTCTTTAGCCATACCAATATACTGAGTGATATCGCTTTGTTTGATTTGTTTTCCTCCTAAAACAGGGTTAAAATATAATAAAGAAGCAACTACAAATAATATAATTGCTCCTACGTGAGGTAAATACTTCGTAAGTTTCATGGTTAATCTATTTCTTCAAAATCAATATATTCACCTACTGATTTATCGCTTTGTTTATTTGAATTTGGCTTTTTATCGATTATTGTTTCTCCAACTTTAATATCGTTTGCAGTACTCTGGCGATTCTGATTTCTCATTTTCTCTTCCATTTTACTCATAGCTTTTTTCATTAAATAAGGAGCAAATAATTTTGCTAAAAATTTGAATGAATAGTATATTATACCAATTATAAGAAGTGTTTTAATTAAACCCATATAATTTATATTATAGTATCTTGTTAATAGTTTTTCTAAAAATCATTCAAAAATAACAATTTGAGCCAAAACCTTGCGTTAATAGTTTGGTAAACTTAATGGATTGATATTTTTACTGTATGTTTGTAACTGTTGTAAATTGTACGTGTTGATTATGATGAAAAGACTTTTTTATTTACTCTCCCTATTTGTTGCATTTCCTTTATTTGCACAATATACCGATGTCATAAATTCAAATAGACCAGGATTTTCTGAAAGTCCATACAGTGTTGGTATTGGTGTTTATCAACTTGAAACTAGTATCTTTCATAGGCAATTTGAAGCTCAAAATCCTACTTTTAGTAATCCAAGAGCTACAGGTTTAGATTTACATTTTAGAATGGGAGCTATAGATGAAAAGTTAGAATTTAGTCTTACAACTGCTTTACAAAGCAATCAATTTGCTTTTACAAATGTATTTCAATCTACTAGATCACAATTTGGTCTAGGACGATTAACTATTGGAGCTAAGTATTTAGTTTTTAAACCTGAATACCAAGATAAATCTAAAGAAATAAGAAGTTGGAAAAAAAGACATTCTTTTGACTGGAAAAGATGGATTCCTCATGTTGCGGTATATGGCGGGCTTAACTTTGGTTCACTTTTAAATGATTTTCATGCAAGAGGTGGTATTACTCCTAAATTTGGGGTTTTACTACAAAACGAATTTTCTCATAAACTTAATGTAGTAACTAATATACACTACAATTATATAGGAGGATATTTACCTGAATTATCTTACGTTGTTACAGGCACATACAATTTCAATCAAAAATGGTCTGGGTTTGCAGAACATCAAGCTTTATTTAACAAACAAGAAAACCAAAGTAATTTAGGAGCTGGCGCAGCATATTTATTTAATAAAAATTTACAAATAAATTCATCTCTTAGAGCAACATTTCAAGAAGAAACTGTTGGTTTCTACGGAAGTATTGGAGTTTCTTATAGATTAGATAGACATGTTGATCAGTTTGAAGAACTTGATGAATTTGGAAATAAAATAGAAGACGATGAAGTTCAAACCTATAACAAAGGTTTCTTTGGAAGAATGTTTGATAAGATTAAAGGCATCTTTAAAAAGAAAGACAAAACAGAACCTCAACTAGAAGAAGGTAAAACTACAGAAGATATTAATGAAAAACCAAGAGGTAGAACTCGTCAAAAGTCAATTTTAGATGACTTAACTAAAAAAGACGAAAAGGCTAAAAAGAAAACTACCAAGGAAAAGAAAAAAGCAGCTAAAAAGAAGAAAAAATCCGAAGAAAAAGCACTTAGAAAAGCTCAAAGAGAAAAAGAGAAAGAAGAAAAACGAAAGAAAAAAGAACAAGAAAAACTAGAAAAAGAAATTAAAAAATTAGAAGAAGAGCTCAAAAAAGAAGAGGAAGAAGAAAAAAAGAAAGAGGAAAAGAAAAAGAAAAAAGAAAAAGACAAAGAAGAACAAAAAGAAGAACAATAGAAATCATACATTTGTTTTATGATTCAACTAAAGGAAATAAAAACAAGAAAGGAAATAAAACAATTTGTTTTATTTCCTTTTTCTTTATACAAAGACAATAAATACTGGGTCCCTCCTATTATTAATGATGAAATAAATAATTTCGATAGTAATATTAATCCTGTTTTCGAACATGCTGATGCTAGGCTTTTTGTCGCTATTAGAAATAAAAAAGTAGTTGGTCGTATTGCTGTTATAATTAATAACTACGAAGTTGAAAAACAAGGAATAAAAAAAATACGATTTGGTTGGTTTGAAGTTATTAATGATATTGAAGTAACCAAGGCTTTAATAAATAAAGCAAAGGAAATAGGAAAAGAAAAAAGATTAGAATATTTAGAAGGTCCTGTAGGTTTTAATAATTTAGATAAGACAGGGGTTTTAATCGAAGGATTTGATCATATTGGAACTATGATTACTTGGTACAATCTTCCTTATTACAAAGATCATTTAGAAAAGTTAGGCTTTGTTAAAGAAAAAGAATATTTAGAGAACAAATTTGAATTTAAAAATGTAAATGCAAAGAAATACGAGAAAGCAGGAAACTTAATTCAAAAGAGATATAACTTAAAAGAGGTTACGTTTACAAAAACCAAAGATATTATGCCTTATGTAGATGAAATGTTTGAGTTATTTAGTAAAACTTACTCAAAGCTATCTACTTATGTTCCAATTTCTAATGCCCAAATAGAGTTTTTCAAGAAAAAATACATTTCATTTATCAATCCTGAATACATTAAATTTGTTGTAGATAGTGAAAATAAAATGGTCGCATTTTCTATAGTTATGCCTTCTTTCTCTAAAGCTTTACAAAAGGCTAAAGGAAAATTATTTCCATTTGGTTTATTTCATTTATTAAAAGCAAGAAAATACGCTAAAGACATTACTTTCTATTTAATTGGTGTACATCCAGATTATCAAAACAAAGGAGTAACTGCAATCATTTTTAGAGAAAATATCAGAACATTTACAGCTAAAGGAATTCAAAATTGTATTAGAACTCCTGAATTAGAAGATAATACTGCCATTTTCAAAATTTGGAAAGATTTTCAACCAGTTACACATAAAAGAAGACGAACTTATCGATTAAACCTATAATGCAACTATTTTTTAATCCAGAAATAACAAAGGAAACTAAAGAAATCATCTTTAATAAAGAAGAAAGTCGTCACATTATTAAAGTACTTCGAAAAGACAGTGACGATAAACTCATTATAACCAATGGTAAAGGAACAGTTTTTACTGCTATTATAACAATACCTAGTGATAAAAAATGTATTGCTAAAATAGTAGGTTTTGAGCAAAGAACTAAAGAATGGAATTATCATCTTCATGTAGCTATAGCGCCAACTAAAAATATGGATCGTTTAGAATGGTTTATTGAAAAGGCTACTGAAATTGGTATCGATGAAATAACTCCAATCATTTGCCATAATTCTGAAAGAAAAATTGTAAAAACACAACGGTTACAAAAAATAATGTTAGCCGCTATGAAACAATCATTAAAATTCAATGCGGTTATTATTAATGAACCTATAAAATTTTCGGAATTTATTAAACAAGATAATTCTGGAGATAAATTTATCGCTCATTGTTATCCTTCAGAAAAAATAAGTTTGAATACAATTTCTAAATTCAACTCCAACATTACAATTTTAATTGGTCCTGAAGGAGATTTTTCTGAAGAAGAAGTAAACATAGCTTCAATAACAAATTTCAAACCTATATCTCTTGGAAAAAGTCGTTTAAGAACAGAAACTGCTGCATTAACAGCTGTACAGCATATTAGTTTTTTACATTTTTAGTATATAAACTACAAATTAGGAGGAAAGTACCCAGAATATAAATTTTATAAAAAGATTTATTTTATTAAATTTATATCCCCCTAACCCCAACCAAAGATCAATTTATGCTACCAGCATTTAACATAACGGATGTTTTCAATGTATTTTTATTAGGAAGTGCTTTACTAGGTTTTTGCCTAAGTTTTTTCATGTTTTTTTCTAAATACGGAAAGAATAAAAGCTTACTGTTCTTAAACTTAATGATATTAACTATTGCTCTTAACAATTTTCAATCTTGGGCTTTAGCTTTAAACTTATTTCAGCATAAATTCATGCTAAGTTACATTCAAATTCCTTGGCATTTTTTAAGTGGTCCTTTCTTTTATGCTTTTTTAGTTAATTATTTAGACATAGTAAATCATCAAAAAAAGATACTTAAATATTTTATTTTTGTTTTTCTACTAATGTGCATAGCGCAAATTAGCTTTGTTATATTTTCGTCTACTGGTGGAGCAACTGAGGAAGAACTAAATTATATTTACGAACGTTATACGTCTTTTGAGGAACTTATTAGTTTTATTAGTTCTATTAGTATTTTTGTTTATTCTTATTACGTTCTTCGAAATAAAGAACAGCTTTTTCAAAAAATACTTTCTTTTGATAACTTAAAATGGATTTATAACTTTTTTAAACTCACAGGTATTGTTTATTTACTATGGGTTTTTGCATTAGTTATTAAATTCAGTTTAAACTTCTCTGGTTTTATTTATTCTTACTATCCTTTACGAATATCTACAACTGTAATTATTTTCATTTTAGGATATCAGGGAATTAAATATTTGAGAATATTAAAAGAAAGAAAACATATTAGAGAGGAAAGTGAAAACGAAACTATAGCTGAAATTCAAGAGGAAAAAGAGCTCTCTACCAAATATGAAGAACACTTTTTAAATGTTGATTCTTATGTAAAGACAAATAAAAAATTTTTGCAACCAAAATACACTCTTCAAAATCTATCTAAGGATGTAAGCATAGGAACAAGTACTTTATCGGCTATAATAAATAATAATGCTAAAAAAAGTTTTGTTGATTATATTAATGAGATGAGAGTTGAACAAGCAAAAAAATTTTTACTTAATCCTAAATATGAAAGCTATACTATTGCTTCTATTGGCTTAGAATCTGGTTTCAACTCAAAATCTGCATTTTATGATGTTTTCAAGAAACACGCTGGATGTACTCCTTTAGCCTTTAAAAACTCAAATTGTTAATTTTTTTTATCCTTAATTAGTCCGAAAACATCCAAATCATAAGTTTTAGGACTTTGATTTGTCTTCTCAATTTTATATTTGAATGTATACTTAATAAAGTAAGAATTATGCAATAACTTATTTTATTAAGTTTTTACAACGAATTATAGAGAGGAAACTCTCTATGAAGAGGGAAAAGCCGAAACACTGTTTAACAACAGTGTTTTTTTATTTATAAAGTTGTCCTAAAACATCCAAAACATACGTTTTAGGAGTCTAATAACGAATAACTTAACTATATTTGAAATGAAAACTTACATAAACCAGTAAATATATTTAGGGATTAATATTTACTACTTTCTTCACAAAAAAAACACCATAAGAAGGGAATGGTGTTTTTTTTTATTTATATCTTGGTTATCGCTTATCAAGATCAAATGAAAAACATACTATATATTTTAATATTTATTATATCTTTTAATACGAGTGCACAACAAATTGGTATTCTAAAATACGGTGGTGGTGGAGATTGGTATGCAAATCCAACATCTTTACCTAACTTAATTAATTTTAGTAACAGGAATACCAAAACATCTATAGATTACAATATAGCAACTGTAACACCAGATAGTGAAGATATTTTTAGTTTACCAATTGTTTTTTTAACTGGACACGGAAACGTTTATTTTGATGATGCTTCTGTAGAGAACTTAAGAAAGTATCTTATATCTGGTGGTTTTATTCATATTTCAGATAATTATGGATTAGATAAATATATTCGTCGTGAAATGAAAAAAGTATTTCCTAAACTTAATTTTCAAGAAATACCTACATCTCATCCTATTTATCATCAGACATTTGATTTTCCAAAAGGACTACCAAAGATTCACGAACACGATAAAAAAGCTCCTCAAGGATTTGGTTTATTTTATGAAGGTAGATTAATTGCTTTTTACGATTATGAAAGTGATTTAAGTGACGGATGGGAAGATGAATCAATTCATAATAATCCTAAAGAAACCAGAGAAAAAGCATTACGAATGGGAGCTAATATTATTGAATTTGCCTTTAAGAACTAAAACTATAACTCCTTTCCGTAATAGTTCAAATCAATTAATTCTCCATTAGTAGTTCGATAGTCTTTCGTAATTATACCTTCTAAACGAAAACCACATCTTTCAGCTAACGCAATGCTCCTAACATTTTGTTGAGATATTCTACAGAAAAGTTTTTTAAAACCATGCGTTTTAACCACACTTTCCAATAACGTTGTAAAACTTTTAGTAATAATGCCTTTCCCTTCAAAATTAACATCTATAAAAGCTCCTAATTCTGCTTTTGGTATAGACCAATCTATATTTTTAAAATCAATAAAACCAATCAGTTTTTCATTATTAAAAATAAGATAGGGATAGTATGTCCTTAGTTTTATTTTATCTTCTATCGTTCTGCAATAATTTAAAGTACTTTCTTTAGTTTGGGTATATTTTATTGTTCCTGCAAAAAAATCTTCTAATCTACTTTTATTGTTTTGAATTAACTCAAAGAAAATCTCAGCATCTTTTATAGCTAATAATTGTATAGTAAAATTATCCATTCCATTAAATTTAATACCTCAAAGAAACGAACAAGAGAAAATATAAATATTGACTGAAGTCACGTTTTTTTAATTCTACTTAATGTTTCAGAAGCCATCCTTAAATAACTTGCAATATGTTTATGAGGAATTTCTTGAAAAAGTTCTGGATTTCGATGTAATACTTTCTGATACCTTTCTTCTGGAGAAGTTAGTAATAAATCTTTTTCTCTTTCAAATTGATGTAATATAATTTCTTGTAATATTTCATTCCACAATTTTAAATACTCGGTATTCGTATCTAAAAAATTGTAAAACTCTTGTTTGGAAAGATAAAAAACAACAGTTTTTTTTAGTGCTTTTATTTCAAGATCACTAATTGAATTAGATAAAAAGGAATCTATTGCAGTGATAATTGAGTTTTTATACCCGAAATACATTACATGCTCTTCTGTATTATTGGTAAAGAAAACTTTTAAACTACCAGATATTATAAAATAGATATTAGTATCCTTAGATCCTTTAACTTTTATGAACTCATCTCTTTTGAAGGTTTTCTGTTTTGTTAAAATACCTTCTTGTAGAATTTTGTTTTTTAATAGTTGATAATTCTTCAAAACAGTTGAATTACTATTTAATTCACAATAGCGTCTTGAATAACCTTCTGAATTTTAGTTCTTATATTACTTTTAACTAATTTTCTATTATCCATAGTCGGATAAACTCTATTCGATAAAAAGACATATAGAATTCCTGTGTCTGGATCTGCCCAAGTATAGGTTCCTGTAAAACCACTATGACCAAAACTATTTTCAGAAACACAACCACATGTTGGCTTTTCTCTAGGATTTATTTGTGGTTTATCGAAACCTAAACCTCTTCTATTTCTTACTTGAGGATAATACCTTGTATTAAACTTCTCAATAGTTTCTGGTCTAAAATATTTTACACCTCCATAAGTTCCTCCTTGCAAATACATTTGCATAATTTTTGCTACATCGTTTGCATTCGCAAATAAACCAGCATGACCTCCTACTCCACCTTGCATTGCAGCTCCCATATCATGAACATAACCTCTTAATAATTGTTCTCTATAATAATCATCTTTTTCTGTAGGAACAACTTCTTTCCAATTAAATTTTTCAAGAGGTAAATATGAAGTTCTATTTAAACCTAGAGATGCATAAAACTCATCTTCTACAACTTTATCTAAACGTTTTTTATACTTTTTCTCTACAACCTCTTTAAGTATATAATATCCTAAATCACTATACTTATATCCTACTCTTTCTCGTAAATCAGAGTCTTTAATTCTAGTGTAAATAGAATCCTTGTAATCTTTATTTAAATATAAATCTTTAGCTACTTTTATCGGAAACTGCTTCGATTTTTTAGTTCTATAATATTCTTTTGATACTTTACCAGTTATAGAATCAATTGTTCTTGTATAAAATGGAATCCACGATTTCAATCGAGCATAATGTGATAAGATTTGTTTGATATTTAAGTGCTCTTTATTACTGTCTTTATAAGCTGGAAGTAAATCAACTAAATCAGATTGAAGTGATAATTTTCTATCTTCTTCTAATTTCATTACAGCTGGTAAAGTAGATAAAATTTTAGTTAAAGACGCTAAATCGTAAACATCAGTTTTTTTTACTTTTCTTCGTTTAGCATCAGTTTGATAACCAAAAGTTTTATGATAAATTACTTTTCCGTGTCTCGCAATTAAAATCTGACCTCCCGGAGCCATTTTCTGCTGTAAAATAGTATCAATATAACGATCTACATATTTTAATGTATCTCTTGATAAATTTACAGCTTCTGGTATGGTATATTCAAAGCGATTTAATGGAGATATAATCATTCCATTTCCTGTTTGAAATTCATTTCTAATACTTATCGGAAGTCTTCCTGAAATCTCAAAAGCTCCAAAAATTGCTTGAGCAGAAAGTTCTTGTGCTAACTTACTATTTTGATAAGAAACAATAATATTATCAATATTCGTAAATGTTTTAACTTGTAATAAGCTATAAGGATTTGCAAAAACATCAAGTATAACACGTTTGTTTCTTGATATTTCTTGTAACCAAACTAAATCTTGATTAGAGAACTTATACGATTTCCAAGGATTTTTATTCGATTTATGAAAACCTATAATTACTAAATTATAGTCTTCTAATTTTTTAGTTAGTATATCTAAATGCTTTGCTGAAATTACATCTACTTTAGTATAATTCTGAAGCATTTTAACAAAATCATCTCCTTTATCGTCTCCTAAAGCAACATAAGCTATATTTTTTAACTCTAACTTTTTTATTGGTAATGTTTCTCTTGTATTTTTTAGAACAGTTAATGATTTTTTAATTAAATCTCGATGCAGTAATTCATCTTTAGCAGTATTTAAGTCTACAAGTAAACTATCCGTTTTAATCGTATCAAACTTTTGTAAACCGACTAAATATTTTGCTTTTAAAATTTTTCTTACCGACTTATTAATTCTTTCCTCATTTAATTCTCCTTTCTCTAAAGCTTTTTTAAAAGCTTTTACTGTATTCGGAATATCTTGAGGAATTAACAAAATGTCATTTCCTGCTAAGAAAGTAGCCAAATTAATTTCGGCAGCTGTAGCATAATTTGCTGCTCCTTTCATGTTTAATCCGTCAGTTAAAACTAAACCTTGAAAACCTAATTTATCCTGTAATAAATCGGTAACTACATTTTTAGATAATGAAGATGGTAAATTAATATTCGATTCTAAAGAAGGAATACTTAAATGTGCTGTCATTACACTTGCTACACCTGCATCAAATTGTCTTTTGAATGGATATAATTCGATTGAATCTAATCGTTGTAATGTAAAATTTATAGACGGTAATGTTAAATGTGAATCTGTAGCTGTATCTCCATGCCCTGGAAAATGTTTTGCATTTGCTAATACACCTGCATTTTGCATTCCTTTTGTAAAAGCTACTGATTTTTCTGCAACATTTTCTTTCTTTTCTCCAAAAGAACGATTTCCAATAATTGGATTGTCTGGATTTGTATTAATATCTACAACCGGAGCAAAATTAATATGAATTCCTACTCGTTTGCATTGTTCTCCAATTCTTTCCCCTAACTTTTCAATTAACTTATTATCTCGAATGGCTCCTAAAGTCATATTCCAAGGAAAACGATATGTATTTTTTAATCGCATATCTAATCCCCATTCTCCGTCGAAACCAATTAATAACGGAACTTTTTTAGTTAAGTTTTGATACTTATTAGTAAGTGCTACTTGTTTTTCTGGTGTTCCTTTCATAAAAATTAAATTTCCAACATGATGTTTTGTAATCAAATCAGAAATAAATTTTTCGTGTTTAGCATCTTTATTAGAATATGCTTGCACCATAAACAACTGTCCTATTTTTTCTTCAATAGACATTGAATCGATAATACTATCTACCCATTCTTGTTGTAAAATGTACTGTTTTGCTCGTAACGGATCTAACTGCTGAGCATTAATAACACTTGTAAAAATTACAGCTAATAATAGTATCTTTTTCTTCATATAAATCGTTCACACGTTAATTTAACGAGTTTTTAAATTTCCTTATAAAACATCGGGGATTACTTTACTTTAAACAATTCTTATACCAAAAATCGGCTATGCCAGCTTTTGTCTGCTGTAACTTCCCATTTGGTTTCAAAATCTTCTTTAGTGTTTACCATATTATTAAAAACAACTGTAGCAGCAGTTATTTTCTGTTGTTTAGCAAACTCTTGAAAATCTGAAAGTTTTACGACATTGATATTATCATTGTCTTTAAATGAAATGTTCATTTTATCCATTAAATCTACATTGAACTCTTCTTCTATAGATTTAACAAAACGTACTGAAGCATCAATAGAGCAACCAGAAGCTGAATTAAAGTTTTCATCTATTGCTAAAATTATAAACTGATTATATTTTATAGCAAAAGATCCTTTTAAATCTTCACCATGTCTGGTCCATTGATCAATAAATAACAAGGCTCTTGCAGAAATTACTTCTATTTCTTCTTGAGTAAATGTTCTATCAGCTTGATACACCCAAACTCTTGCAGAGTTCGGTAATTCGTTATAAGGTATGTACATTGTTATCTTAAATTAAATTTTTGTTGTAACGCTTTTAACTTTTCTTCATCTGTCATTTCAGGCGTTTCAGGCGAACTCATTCGTTCTTTTATTTGGCGCAATACTTTTTTAGTATATAATGGAAAGTCTGCTTGTTGAATCCATGAATTGTATCCAGGATTTTCTTTTAAAACATCTTCTACTTTTCTTCCTTTATATTTTCCAAAAGCAAATATCTCATCTTCATCTTCATCAAATAATATGAATCCTGCGAAATCAGCTCGTTTTGTATGTGAAGAAAATTCACTTAACGCTTCTACTGAATTCTCTATATCTTCATATTTATCTAATTGTGCTTTTAAGATTTCATAAGTTGCTAATGTATCTGCTTCAGCAGAGTGTGCATCTTCTAAATCTTTACCACAGTAAAACTTATAACCTGCACTTAAAGTTCGTTGTTCTTTTTTATGGAAAATTACTTGTACATCGATGGCTTTTCTTTCTTCCATATCAAAATCGATTCCAGCTCTTAGCAATTCTTCAGCTAAAAGCGGAATATCAAATCTATTTGAATTAAATCCAGCAAGATCTGAATCGAATATCATCTCGTTTATTTTAGATGCTAATTCTTTAAATGTTGGTTCTGTAACAACTTTTTCATTCGTAATTCCATGAACATCTATAGCTTGTTGCGGTATTTCTATTTCAGGGTTTACCAACCATGTTTTACTTTCTTGTGTTCCGTTAGGGAATATTTTAAGTATAGAAATTTCTACAATTCTGTCAGTGGCTATATTAATTCCAGTTGTTTCTAAATCGAAAAAAACGATAGGTTTTTTCAGGTTTAACTCCATATAGTTATTAAAAAATTTTTAATGGTAGTGTTTTACTTATTTAAAATGTACAAAGATGTCAATAATAACGCTATTATTCGTTATTTAATTCTTCTTTAAACTCGTTAATTTTATCTAAAAGTTTTTTATCTAAAGTAGGTTCTTTAAAATTATACTTTTCAAAAACTTCTAAAATAGTTTGTGCTACTATAAAACGAGCTGTTGGTTTATCATCTGCGGGTACTATATACCAAGGCGCATGATCTGTTGATGTTCTGTTTATAGCATCTTCATAACAAAACTGATATTCGTTCCAAAGTTTTCTTTCTTTTAAATCTCCAGCTGAAAACTTCCAATTCTTCTCAGGAATATCTAAACGACGTAATAACCTATTTTTTTGTTCTTCTTTAGATAGATGTAAGAAGAACTTTAAAATAATAGTTCCGTTCGCTGCTATATGTTTTTCAAATTGATTGATACGATCCATTCTATCATGATAGAATTCATCATTTAAGTCTTCCAAACTTTTCACTGTAGGAATATTTTCTGAAAACACATATTCTGGATGTACTCTCGTAACTAGTACATTTTCGTAATGCGTTCTATTGAAAACACCAACTTTACCTTTGGATGGTAGTGCAATGTAATGTCTCCATAAAAAATCATGTTTTAATTCTAATTCAGTAGGAACTTTAAAACTATGTACTTCTACTCCTCTAACATTAAATTGTTTAAACACTTCTCTTACTAAGCTGTCTTTACCTGCAGTATCCATACCTTGTAAACAAATTAAGGCACTATATTTACCTTCTGCATACATTGTATTTTGTAAGTCGGCTATTTTTTTTCTTACTTTTTTTAATTTCTTTTCAGCATCTTCAATATACTCTAAAGTTTTCTTCTTCTTTAATTTTACTTCTCCATTAACCTTATATTTCTCTATATTCATCTTCATTCTATTATTGATTTTATAAATGTAAAAAAAATATAGTAGGTCTTAAAGCGATAGTGTAAGTCTTTTGTTAAAAAAACTACTAATTTGAAAATTAAATTATTCTTTATGCATTATCGACTCATTTTTATCTTTTTTATTTCTTTTTTTAGTTTAAATGGACAAGAAAAACCTGTAGTTGTTTTAGAATTGTTTACGTCACAAGGATGCTCTAGTTGTCCACCTGCAGACAAACTTCTAGAAGAAATTAAAAACAACAATAATAGTGATAAAATAATTCCTTTAGCTTACCATGTTGATTATTGGGATTATATCGGTTGGAAAGATCCTTTTGCTTCTAAAGATTATACTAACAAACAACGAGACTATGCTGAAAAATTTTTAAGTAGTTCTATTTACACCCCTCAATTAGTTATAAATGGTGATGAACATTTTGTTGGTTCTGATAAAGTGAGAATAGAAAGAAGAATTAAACAAATTTTACACAGAGGATCTAATTCTAACACTATAGAAATAACAGACTTAAAAATTAAAAACAAAAAAGTAAATTTTTCTTATAAAGTGGATGGAAAAACAAAAAAGCATAACATTCACTTTCTTTTAACCATTGATAAACGTGTTACACCTGTAAAAAGAGGAGAAAACAGGAATAGAACTTTAACAAATACTAATATTGTTGTTCTTGAAAAAATAGTTTCTCTAATTGAAAAAGAAGGAAAAATAACACTTTTTATCCCCGATATTATTAAACCAAAAGACGAGCTAAAATTAATTGCAATAACTAAAGACAAAGACTTATTAGTTACTTTTGGTGTTCAAATAAAACTATAACACAAAGATTTTTAAACTCCTTTATTTTTCAATTGTTTTTTTCTTGAGTATCATCAGAATTAGCAATCAATCTAAAAAAACAAATACTTGTATTCTGAGTAAATTTCCTAAAAAATTATAACAATGAATACAACAGTAATTATTAAAGCTAGTTCCAAAAAAAATGGAAACACAAAAAAAATAATAGAGTTATTAAACCGAGATTCGAATTTTGATATTATTGATTTATTAGATTATAATATTGGGCATTTTGATTACGATTTCAAAAATGCAAATGATGATTTTCTTCCATTGCTACAAAAAATTACAGAAAAATATGACACTATCATTTTTGCTACTCCAGTATATTGGTACACAATGAGTGGAATTTTAAAAGTATTTTTCGATAGATTATCAGATCTATTGCATTATCAGAAAGAATTAGGAAGAAAACTAAGAGGCAAAAATATGGCCATGGTTAGCAATTCTGGAGAAAATGACAGAAGACAAGGTTTTGAAATGCCTTTTATAGAAAGTGCTAAATATTTAGGAATGAATTACCTTGGAGACATACATGTTTGGTTCTCTAAAGATGGAAGTAAAATTGATGATATAGCTGAAAACCAAATAAAAAAGTTTATAAAAACTTTATAAATCTATTTTTTTCTTTTTTACTAGTTTATTTTATCGTAATATTGCAATATACAATTAAAGTATGGGATTAACTAAATCTGAAATATTTTCCAAAAATCAAAATGATATAGCTCAAATAGCTAAAGTATTAGGGCATCCTGCAAGAATAGCTATTTTAGAACATATATCTAAAGTAAAAACCTGTATTTGTGGTGATTTAGTCAATGAAATTGGTTTAGCACAACCTACTATATCTCAACATTTAAAAGAATTAAAAAGTATTGGAATCTTAAAAGGAAATATCGAAGGAACAAGTATTTGTTACTGTATTAATAATGAAAAGTGGGAAGAAATCAGAACTATTTTAAATCAATTTTTAGAAATATTCTCTACATCCATCAACAAATGCTGCTAAAAAAATTTGAATATATTAATCGTAATATTACAATGAATACGGATTTAATTAAAACAATAGAAAAAATTTCTTCTCTGGAAATTACTAATGAAAGAAAAGAAAAATTAAAACCATTAATAACTTACATTAAAGAAAAAAGAACTAAAAAAGAAGATATACGCATTAACTTTATTTGCACTCACAACTCTAGAAGAAGTCATTTAGGCCAGATATGGATGCAAACTTTAGCGAATCATTTTAACATCAAAAATATCATAACCTATTCTGGTGGTACAGAAGCCACTGCTTTAGCACATCCAATTGCAGAAACATTGAAAAATCAAGGTTTTGAAATAAGCATTATTAGTGAAAATACAAATCCCGTTTACGCAATTAAATATGATGAAGTTTCTCATCCTATTATTGGTTTTTCTAAACGTTATGACGATTCCTTTAACCCAAGTTCAAAGTTTGCTGCAGTGATGACTTGCTCGCAAGCTGATGAAGGATGTCCGTTCGTGTCTGGTACAGATAAAAGAATTGCTATCACTTATGAAGACCCAAAAATTTCTGACAATACCGACAAACAAATTCAAACATATTTAGAAAGAAGCAATC
The DNA here is from genome assembly GCF_052084715.1 of Tenacibaculum aquaeponti. Classification (GTDB taxonomy): domain Bacteria; phylum Bacteroidota; class Bacteroidia; order Flavobacteriales; family Flavobacteriaceae; genus Polaribacter. Next base: position 1,045,251 of record NZ_CP197288.1, read on the forward strand.
AAATTGCGTCTGAAATGTATTTTGTTTTATCTCAATTAAATTAAACGATTATGAAACTTACCGAAATAAAAAAACACTTAAAAGAATTAAACACTATAGCTTTTCAATTGCCAGATGGCAATTTGGTTCCTGAACATTTTCATGTAACAGAAGTTGGAAAAATTACCAAGCATTTTATTGATTGTGGAGGAGTACTCCGTAAAGAAGAAAAAATAAATTTTCAATTATGGAATGCTAATGATTATAATCATAGGTTACATCCTGAAAAATTAATTCATATTATAGAACTTTCTGAAAAGACTTTAAACCTTAAGGATGTAGAAATAGAAGTTGAATACCAAGGAACAACTATCGGTAAATATGATTTAGATTTCGATGGAAAAAATTTCCTACTAGTGAATACAGCTACAGCTTGTTTAGCCGAAGACCAATGCGGTATTTCACCAAAACAAAAACCTAAATTAAAATTATCAGAAATTCAAAGTCAAGGTTTTAGTTGTGATCCAAATTCTGGTTGTTGTTAACAATCAAAAACTTCTTTTAATTTTAAAAATATTATATTCGCAAAATATAACCCCAAAATATACTGATTAATGAAATTATTAAAAAGATTTTATTCCTTTTTCTTAATTTTAATTTTAACTTTTAACTTCACTTCTTGCTCAGATTGTAAAAACGAAAACCCAAGAGCTCGCATTACAAACATGGGAACTGAAGAAGTAAGTGTTCAAATTAAAACTTCAGGAGGTAATACAGAAAATCTTAACAATGTAGAATCTGGTAAATCTTCAGAGTTCAGAAGTTACGATTCTGGAACAATAACTTTTACTATTGTAATAAAGAACGATATAGAAGTTGTAGAAACTGTTGAAATGGATTTTTGCTCCGAATACGAGATCATTGTTAATGAAGACAATTCTATTTCTACGATTTCAACAGGAGTCGAATAAATAAGTTTAAAACAAAACTAAAAATCCCAAGTTAATTACTTGGGATTTTTTTTATTTATCACTCTCAAATGAGTATTTATTTTTTTGCTTAAACGGACGGATAATTAGTCTTGTTTCTCTATCGAAACGTATGTAATTATACATCCAATTTAAAAACACTACTGCCTTATTTCGAAAACCGATTAGTGAAAATAAGTGAACTATCATCCAAACGAACCAAGCAAAAACTCCTTGGAATTTCCATTTAGGTAAATCTACTACAGCTTTATTTCTACCGATTGTAGCCATAGACCCTTTATCATTATAAACAAAAGGCTTCATGCTTTTTCCATTTTGAAGCGCTAATATATTCTTAGCTAATAATTTTCCTTGTTGAATTGCTGGTTGCGCCATCATTGGATGTCCATAAGGAAAAGCTTCTGTATTCATACACGCAACATCACCAATAGCAAAAATATTATCAACAGAAACTACCCTACTAAATTCATCTACTTTATATCTTGCTGCTCTTTCAACAACACATTCAGCATGCAACCCATCTATAGAAGCTCCTTTAACTCCTGCTGCCCAAATTACAGTACTTGCTTTAAAATGATCTTCTCCGTTGGTAGTTACTGTATCTCCATCATAATTCTGAACTCTTAGATTTTTCCATACATCAACACCTAACTTGATTAAAAAATCTTCTGCTTTCTCTGAAGCTTGTGAACTCATACCTTTCAAAAGACAATCTGCACCTTGAATCAAATTGATTTTCATCAAACGGATATCTAAATCTGGATAATCCTTTGGTAAAATTTCCTTTTTCATTTCCGCTAATGCCCCAGCCAATTCAACTCCTGTAGGTCCACCACCGACAATCACAAAATTCATTAACTTTTTTCGTTCTTCTAAATCAGAAGTCAATAAAGCTTCTTCAAAATTCTCTAGAATTAGACTTCTAATATTTAAAGACTGAGGAATCGTCTTCATTTCCATGGTATGTTTTTCAATATTTTTATTACCAAAGAAATTAGTTGTAGAACCAGTAGCAATAACTAAATAATCATAGCTTAAACTACCTATTGAAGTTTTTACTTTTTTATTTTCAGAATCAATCCTTGAAACTTCAGCCAATCGAAAATAAAAGTTCTCGATATCATTAAATCTTTTTCTTAAAGGGAAAGCAATACTATCTGGCTCTAAACCTCCCGTAGCAACTTGATATAATAAAGGTTGAAATGTGTGGTAATTATGTTTATCTAAAAGAACAACTTGTAACTCTTTATCTTCTAAACCTCTTGCAACGGCTAATCCTGCAAAACCTCCACCAATAATAACTACTCTGGGAAAGCTAGTTTGAGGTATATTCATACTTTAATGTTTAAAATCTGTGTAAATTCTAATAGCAAATTTAATTAAAAGTAACAGTATTAACTTACTATTAATAAACTAAAAAATATCTATTAAAAATTACTTCTTTTATACAGTTTATACTCTATTTATTTTATAGTTTTGTTCTAGTAGAAAAATCATAAATTAATTTTATGTTTACTATTTTTAAGAAGAAGAAACAAAAATACTTTATTATAAACTGTAATACAGACAGTATATTAGTTAATGGAACTCCACTTACTTTTCCTACTGAATTTAAAAATTTAGTCGAAATTTTTGGTGAACCTTCAAGAACAATCAACTCAAGCAATAAATATATTATCTGGGATGATTTTGGAATATCAAGTAGTTTAAAAGACGATAACAAAGTAGTCTCTATTAATGTTTACCAAAATATTAATACCAGTGAATATGTTCCAAAAAAACCATATAAAGGAACACTCTTTTTCGAAGAAGAAGATATTACCTTTAACGAATTTAGTAAAATAGGACTTGGTAAAATAGCTATTCACAGATTAGGAAGCGAAAATGAAACTAGGTTTGGTTTTAGTTTAGGAATTAATAATGATTATAAAGCTTAACCTCGATTTTTAAGCTTCAATAATTCTTTCTCTAAGAATAGTAGTTTATTTTCAACCTCATCACCTATTTCAGGCAAACGCTTTATAAAAGTATACTTTGCTTGCCATAACTCTTTTATATCTGTTTTCGAAAAAATTTTTTCTTCAATATTTTTGTGTTCTGCTTTAAAAACCACTTTGTCAGAAATAAAGTAAATTTTTCTTAGTATAATTTCTTTCTCTAAAACAGCAATAACTACCTCTCCATTTCCATAATTTTCAAAATCTTCTTCTGCAATTTTTTCTGCAATAACAATATCTTTAGGATACAAACCTTTGTCATGATCTGTCATTTCTAAATTTGTAACTGTAAATGCTCGTAAAATTTTATCAATTTCTATTGGTAAACTAATTATTGACAAGTCATTTAAAAAAGAAGGATTGTTATAATGCTTACAATAATTCTCAACATTTTTTTCAGAAACATAAGGTATATTAACAAAACTTTCCTTTTCGTGTACATTATTATCAAGAATTAAATCCTCTTTAAAACGCAATAATTCATTCACTGTTAAATCAGAAGTTAGCATACTATCAATTGAAATGCTAAAATAATTAGCAATCTTAATTATCGTTTCTATTTTAGGCTCACTTCTACCTTCTTCATACGCTCCTAATGTAGCTCGCTTTAAATCAAACAATTCCGCAAAAGATTTCTGACTCAATCCTTTTACTCCTCTAATTTTTTTTATGTTTCTTCCAAAAAAAGACATGTTTTGCTAATTTTATTTGCAAATATTAAAATATTTAGTATCTTTACACTAACAATATTAGCTAATAAAAACGAAAATTGCTAATTTTTCTAGAAAAAAAAGGTCACTTAACTATTAACTATTTTATTATGATTCTATTAACTTTACATTTTGCAGTATTTATGGTATCTATTATTTTACCTTAAAAGAAAATCAATATATAAACTATCTAATTATAACCAATTGCTAATGAACATTCACTTTAATAAAACGAAAAACTTTTTATTAGAATTAAACTTTACAATTAGTAAAGAGATCGAATCTGATGGGATTTTTGTTATTGAAAAAGAGAATTTTGGAATAAAAAACTTAATTATTGGTGTTGCTTATCCTATACTAGTCATGGAACAATTTATTTTTAAAGCAACACAACCAAACGAAGCTATGTTTAAAGCATTACTTCAAAAAAATAGAGATATAATTCATGGAGCTTTTGTGCTTGATGAAACAGGTGAACGTGTCATTTTTAGAGACACATTACAATTAGAAAACTTAGATATTAATGAATTAGAAGCCAGTTTAAATTCTTTAAGTTTGTTACTTAGTGAATACTCTGAGCAAATCATTAATTTCTCAAAATATTAGAAATTATGAATTTTTTTAAACGACTTTTTAAAATAGGACAAGCAGAAGCCAATGCTGCAATAGACAATATGGAAGATCCTATTAAAATGACGGAACAAGGTATTCGCGATTTGCGTGTTGATCTTGAAAAATCTCTCGAATCTTTAGCACAAGTTAAAGCTCTTGCTATTAGAGCTAAAAATGACATTGAAGAATTTACAGCTAAAGCCAATGATTACGAACAAAAAGCCATGTTAGTACTTACTAAGGCTAAAAATGGTGAATTAGAGTTCAATGAAGCAGATGATTTAGCTAAACAAGCCTTACTAAAGAAACAAGAAATACATTTGCAAATAGAAAATGCAAAAAATGAAGCCACTAGCTTTGACAATTCTGTTGCTCAATTAGAAGGAAATGTTCAAGAAATTAAAGGAACAATAAGTAAATGGGAAAATGAATTAAAAACTCTTAAAGCTCGTGTTAAAGTTTCTAAAGCAACAAAAAACTTGAATAAGCAAATGGCTGAAATGGATAGTTCTGGAACGGTTGCTATGCTAGAGCGCATGAAAGAAAAAGTACAACAAGAAGAAGCTTTAGCTGAGGCCTATGGAGATTTGTCTAAATCATCGAAAACTGTAGATCAAAAGTTAAACGAGCTTACTGATACTAAAAATAAAACCGCTGAAGATAATTTGGCTCAATTAAAAAAACAATTAGGTTTTGAAGATTAAATTCTTCTACCACAAACTAAAAACTATGAAAACGAAAATTATATTAATTACCATTCTTTCTTTATTAAATTTTACTTCTTATGGTCAAAATACTGAAGAGAAAAAATCTAAGTCTGCTACTACAAACTTTGAACTAAAGACATCTAGTATAGAAAAGTTACAAACTTTTAATTGGAACACTTTAAAAGAAATGTTTAAAGAGAATGACGATGATCAAGAAATTACAATTGCATTTATTTATGAAAATAAAGCTCAAATAGACGATTCAAAAGTTAAAATTGATAATTTTGAAATCAAATTATCAGGTAAAACTTCTGATTTAGATAAAATGACAAAAAGATTAAAGAAATCATTTGATAATTTAGAGGAATTGAAAAACAAAAACTAGAATTTATAGAATAAAAAACTAACACATATTACTAACTAGCTATGACATTAACCGATATTGTATTTTCTAATGTAAACATCACATTAACCATTCTTTTAATTCTACTTTTGACTTATTGGCTTATTACCATGATCTCAGGTGTAGACTTCGATTTAGATGTTGATGTAGACGTAGATATCGATGTCGATGTAGATGCTGATATTGATGTAGACTTAGATTCTAATATAGGTACTGGTATCGAAGGAAGCGATATCGACTTTCATGATGTAGCTAATACAGAAGTTAATCAAGAAGATATTGTAGGCAAAAGAAGAAAACCTTTAAAATGGTGGCAAGTACTATTAATCTACTTCAACTTTGTTGGTTTACCATTTATGTTCACATTTACATCTTGGATTTTCATATGGTGGCTTATAACTACTTTAGGTACAACAATTACTCATAGCTACAATAGTACTTTTGGCTTCATTATAATGTTAGGAAGTTTTTTCCCTTCACTATTTGTCACAAAAATCTTCACTACTCCTTTTAAAGCATTTTTTAAAAATCTTAATCAGGATGGAGATGCACCAGCAGAAATTATTGGACGAAAAGGAACAAGTTTATCTAAAATATCTGATAAAAAGTTAGGAAGGGCTGAAATTAAAGTAGATGGAAATACACTTAATATCAATATAAAATCTTTAGATGGAAAAGAAATAAGTTATAATTCTCAGATACTAATTATCAAACAAAGCAACGATAAACTATTCTATTATGCACAAGAATATAAATCAGGTAGCATAGATATAAACTTTTAAAAATTAAATTTAAAACAAATAAAAATCACTAAAACTAATTAATTACTATGACAGATTCAATTATTCAACTTTTAAGTGTTGGCCTTGGTATAATTCTATTCATTATTATAGTATACTTTGCAATTATTGCAATGTTTTACAAGAAAGTACCACAAGGAGAAGCCTTAGTTCGTACTGGATTTAAAGGAACAAAAGTCGCAACCGATAGAGGTATGTATGTAGTTCCTGTTTTTCACCGTGTTGAAATCATGGATATTTCTGTAAAGAAAATTCAAATTGAACGAATTGGAGACGACGGACTTGTTTGTAAAGACAATATGCGTGCAGATATTAAAGTAGCTTTCTTTGTTCGTGTTAACAATGAAGTAGATTTTATTAAAATGGTGGCTCAGACTATTGGTTGTGAAAGAGCTTCTGATATAGAAACTTTGGAAGAATTATTTGAAGCAAAATTCTCTGAAGCCTTAAAAACTGTAGGTAAAAAGTTTGATTTCACCGAATTATACGAAGCTAGACGTGAATTTAGAGATGAAATTGTTGATATTATTGGTACAGATTTAAACGGATATACTTTAGAAGATTGTGCTATTGATTATTTAGAACAAACTCCTGTTAGTTTTTTGAAACCTGATAATATTTTAGATGCAGAAGGTATTAAGAAAATTACTGAATTAACAGCAGCACAAAATATCCAAGCGAACTTAATTAAAAGAGACGAAGAAAAAGTAATTCGTAAACAAGATGTGGAAGCTCGCGAAGCAATCTTAGAATTAGACAAGCAATTAGCGGAAAAAGAAGAACAACAAAAACGTGAAATTGCAAATATTAAAGCTCGTGAAGAAGCAGAAACTTTAAAAGTAGCTGAGGAAGAGCGTTTAAAATCTGAAAGTGCAAGAATAGCAACTGAAGAAAAACTACAAGTAGCAGAAGAAAACAAACAACGTCAAGTTATCGTTGCTGAGAAAAACAAATTACGAACAGATGCAGTAGAAGCTGAAAGAGTAGAAAAAGACAGAATGTTAGAAGCTACAGAGAGAGAGCGTATTGTAACTTTAGCACAAATTGAAAAAGAGAAAGTCGTTGAAGTAGAAAAGAAAAACATTCAAGATGTGATACGTGATCGCGTAATGTTAGAGAAAGGTGTAGTTGAAGAGCAAGAAAACATGAAAGATATCGAAGCTTTCAAAACTGCAGATCGTGAGAAACAAGTTAAAATTACTATTGCTGAAGCTAATGCAGAAGAAGCATTAATTAAAACTATTAAAGAAGCTGAAGCACAAAAAGAAGCTGCTAAACAAAAAGCTGAGGAAATTAATATTGAAGCTCAAGCTCAAAAAGAAGCAAGTGAAAAAGAAGCAGAAGCTCGTAAAACATTAGCAGAAGCAAAAGCTAAAGAAGAAGCTACAATTGGTATGTCTGAAGCACAAGTGATGCATGCAAAAGCAGATGCTAATGAACGTCAAGGATTAGTAGAAGCTACAATTATTGAGAAAAAAGCGAAAGCTGAAGCTGCTGGAATTTTAGCTAAAGCTGAAGCTATTAAAGAAGAAGGTTTAGCTGAAGCGCAAGTAATTAAAGAAAAAGCAATTGCAGATGCTGCTGGTATCGAAGAGAAAGCTGAAGCAATGAAGAAATTAGACGGTGTTGGTAAAGAGCACGAAGAGTTCAAGTTACGCTTAGAGAAAGAATTGCAAGTAGACTTAGCTCAAATTCAAATCCAGAAAGATATCGCAGATGCACAAGCACAAGTTATTGGTGATGCTTTAAGAGCTGCCAATATTGATATCGTTGGTGGAGAAACAATGTTCTTCGATCAAATTATCGGACAAATTACTAAGGCTAAAGGAATCGATAGATTAGTTCAACATAGTGATAATATTCAAGATGTAAAAGATGCTATTTTAGGTAGTGATGATGTTAAAGGAAACTTATTAGAAAAAGTAAAAGATTTCGCCAACAAATACGGAATCTCTTCTGAAGACATCAAAAACTTAACTGTAGCAAATCTTTTAATGGACTTAAAAGATAGAGCTAACACTTCTGATGAAGAAGGATTATTCAGTAACCTTTTTAACCTTGCTAAAGGATTAGGATTATCTGACAAGAAGTTGTCTTAATATAAAAATATAAATGTCAGTTCGAGTGATTTTATAGAGTGATAACGAAATAAAATTGTATCGAGAACAATTCAACTAACGAAAACTTCTCGATAAAAAATTATTCTTCATTTCATTCCGAATAATTTCACTCGAAGTGACAATAAAAGTTCAAAAAAGTTATGACAGTTTACTATGTTTATATTTTGCAATGTTCTGATAAAACATATTACACTGGAGTAACTTCAAATCTTAATCAAAGACTTTTAGAACATAAAAAAGGATTACATAAAGGTAGTTATACTTATTTTAGAAGACCAATACAACTAGTTTACTATTGTGAATTCACGAATATTGAAATAGCAATAGAAAAAGAAAAACAAATTAAGAAATGGTCTAAAGCCAAAAAAGAAGCTTTAATAAATAATCAATATGAATTACTACCTAATTTAGCAAAAAAGAAATTTGATTAAAATACCAAATGTCAGTTCGAGTGATTTTTACGAAGTGATAACGAAGTAAAATCGTATCGAGAACAATTCAACTAACGAAAACTTCTCGATAAAAAATTATACTCCTTTTCATTACGAATAATTTCACTCGAAGCGACAATAAAGTTCAAAACAAAAATGTTGATTCAAGTGATTCTTACGAAGTGATAACGAAGTAAAATCGTATCGAGAACAATTCAACTAACGAAAACTTCTCGAAACTAAATTATTCTTCTTTTTCACTCAAATAATTTCACTCGAAGTGACAATAAAGTTCAAAACAAAAATGTTGATTCAAGTGATTCTTACGAAGTGATAACGAAGTAAAATCGTATCGAGAACAATTCAACTAACGAAAACTTCTCGATAAAAAATTATACTCCTTTTCATTACGAATAATTTCACTCGAAGTGACAATAAAGTTCAAAACAAAAATGTTGATTCAGGTGATTTTTACGAAGTGATAACGAAGTAAAATCGTATCGAGATTAATTCAACTAACGAAAACTTCTCGAAACTAAATTATTCTTCTTTTTCACTCAAATAATTTCACTCGAAGTGACATCAAAGAATTGACACAAAAAAATACATGGAAAACCAAAACAATCAACAATTAGACGGAGGAACATATGAAATCATTCAAGGTAGATTGCAAAAACAAAAGCAAGAACTACAAGATCGATTACATAAGCTAAATGATGCAAGAAAACATGTTTTTGGTAATATAGAAACCAAATTAATTGCTAACGATAGAATAAACACTGAAAATAACTGTATCGCAAGAGATATTGTTTCTTTTGGAAACACTTCAATTTTTGGATATAACGTACATTTTGGTTTACGTACAGATATTAAACTTTCAGATGTATTTAGTATTTATGAGTTTAAAGAAAATCATTTTCATTTACAGTCTTTAGACATGATTCATGATGAAACTTTCATCAGTGATTTTACCAACTTATATAAATACTATAGAAATACCATTTTCTCAAAATTTGCCATCATTGGAAACTATTTACACATGGTTTTTCAATTAAGCGAAAACACAAAGGATATTAAAACCTTTAAATGGTTAATTAACGATAATCAACTTCAGTATATAGATAATCGTAGTGAACATGAATACAAATTTCCTACGCAACATGAATTCAAATGGCAAGAAGTAACTCGTGATATGCATCGCTATGGAACGCATTCTCACATTTCTGTTCTTGACAAAGTTTTTGTGGAAACCATTGGTGGTGATTTAACCATAAAAATTGAAGACAATACAGACGACGGAAAAGGAATTCTTTCTGAGCCTGTTGAACATATAGATCAAACCTTAGATGACGGTCAGTTTCGCTATGGTGATTTAGGAAACTTAATCACTTTAGAAATCAAACCTTTCCAGGAAGATCCTCGTTACTTCGTGTACAATCATAAACTACAAGAAGTACAACGTATCGAAAGTATTAAAGATACAGCTGTTCAATTACCAGACGGACATGGTATTATTTTCCCTAACGGATATTATTTACAAACTGGAGAGTATAAAATTTTCGAAAGTGATGTAAAAGAAGTAAAATTTCAAAAGAAAGTAAGTTCACCAAACGGTGAAGATTTCTTGTATGTTTTTTACGCAACAATTCGTGGATTATACGTCTTAATGTCTTACAATATTATTGAGCAAGAAGTTAAAACTCCAATTATTTGTAACGGATTTACCTTACTTGAAAACGGTGAATTATGTTATTTTAAAACTGAAAACGAGCAAACCAAACATCATGTAGTTCAAATTTGGCAAACTCCATATTTAAAAGGAGATTTTATGCCTTCGCAACATACAGATAGTTTACTGTTTAAAATTGGAAATAAAGATATTGTTCGTGCCATGGCAGAATGTCACGAATTAATCAATCTTTTAAACAAAGAAGATAATTATACTGGTTTATATAATGATATTGCTAAAATATCCAAAGATATTAACGATACATATTATTGGTTACCAGAAGCAGATACACACCAATTAAATGAACCTATTCTTCAAATTAATGAAGCAGCAAATGCCGCAATTGAAGAGTTTGAAAAAGTAGTTCAATTAAAAAAACAAGCTTCAAAAGAAACCACAGCAATCAACAAGAAATCAGATGAACTTTTTAGTAAAATAAAAAGTACTTCATTTAAATCTATTGATGATTTTGTTGGATTATTAAGCCAATTAAGAACCTTACGTGGCGAAGTAATCAGTTTACACGATGTTCGCTATATTCAAAAAGAACATTTAGAAGCTTTAGAAGAACAAGTTGCTGAGCAAAACACATTAATTTCTAAACGTTGTGTACAGTTTTTATTGAACGATAAAGCATTAGCTCCGTATCATAAACGTGTCGCAGAAAAAGAAACTTCGTTACCAGAAATTAAGAAAGTAGTTGAAGCGAAAGCTTTAGAAAAAGAAGTCAACCAAATTACTGCTGATTTAGAAATGCTGATTGATATTGTTTCTAATCTTGAAATAGAAGACACTTCGCAATCAACGAAAATTATAGACAATATCTCTTTAATTTTTGCAACGTTAAATCAATTAAAAGCAGGAATTAAAAACAGTATAAAAAGCCTAGGAAGTTCCGAAGCTAAAGCAGATTTTGTTGCACAGTTAAAATTAATTGATCAAAGTATTATCAATTATATTGACATGGCTACTACGCCTGAAAAGTGTGATGAATTTTTAACAAAAACTGCCATTCAGCTTGAAGAATTAGAAGGGAAATTTGCCGATTTTGAAGAGTTTATTACGCAAATTATAGAAAAACGTGAAGAAATTCATGCCGCTTTCGATACACGTAAAAACAACCTTATTGAAAAACGTAACAAGAAAGCAGTGGCATTACAAACTGCTTCTGAACGTATTTTAAAAGGAGTTGAGAAAAAAGCGCAAAGTTTCGATACTATTGAAGATATCAATGGATATTTTGCTGCGGATTTAATGATTAATAAAGTTAGAGATATTATTAATCAGTTACGTGAGTTAGACGACGCCGGAAAAGCGGAAGCTATCGAAACGAAATTAAAAGTTGCTAAAGAAGATGCGCTTCGTAAACTTAAAGATAAGCAAGAGTTATACGAAGATGGTGAAAATATTATTAAACTTGGTAAACATAAATTCGGAGTTAACAAACAAGTTTTAGATTTAACGATTGTATATAAAAACGAAGAATTATATTATCACTTAACAGGTACCGATTTTTACGATACTATTGAAAATGATATTTTATTACAATCTAAAAAATATTGGAATCAAGAATTAGTTTCTGAGAATAACGAAATATATCGTGCTGCTTATTTGGCGTACAAGATTTTCAAAAATATTCCAGAAACTGAATTAATCAATAAAACACAAGAAGAATTATTAACTGTTGTTCAACAAGAAAGTAGTAATTTATATTCTGAAGGTTATGTAAAAGGAGTTCATGATAGTGATGCGAGTCAGATTTTACACACATTAGTTCATAAACATCATGAATTAGGACTACTCACCTATTCTCCTAACACCAGAGCCTACGCACAATACTTTTGGAATTCTCTTTCGGAAGAAGCTCAAACTTTATTAAACACCAATATTAAAGCTTCTGGTGAAGTATTAAGTGTTTTTCCAAATAGTGATTCATTTGCTTTTATTATTGAAAATTTAAGTACTAAAATCACTGAATTCGCTCAGCAAAGTAAATTGTTTTCTGAATCAGAAAGTGAGCAGATTGCAAATTATCTTTTCGAGGAATTGAAACAAAATAATTCATTCCAAATTAGTACAGATGCGTTTGGTTTGAAAGATGAGTTTGTAAAAACATTAAAGAAACAAGATGCTTATCATAAATTCAGAAACGGAGTTGATAAATCAAATGAATATACTGATAAAATTCATTTAACAAAACAATGGGTAAGTTCGTTCTTGTCTTCAGCAGAAAATTCAAAGCAAAATTATATAGATGAAATTGTTGCTATTTTATTATTTGAACACGAATCAACTTCTGAAGTTAAAGCAGTTCATCCGATAGAAGAAATAAAAGATTTAAGAGGAGATCACAGTACAATTACTGAAGGAACTTTTGTCTTTAACTATCATGATTTCATTTCGAATTTAGCACAATTCACTACTGTAGAAGTTCCGAATTTCATTAGATATAAAGAAGCTAAGCAAGAAGTAACTGAACAACTAAAAGAGGATTTAAAACTAGAAGAATTTAAACCGAGAGTTTTATCATCTTTTGTAAGAAATAAATTAATTGATCAGGTATATTTCCCATTAATTGGAGACAATTTAGCGAAACAATTGGGAACAGTTGGTGACAATAAACGTACTGATAGAATGGGTATGTTATTATTAATTTCTCCTCCTGGTTATGGTAAAACTACCTTAATGGAATACATATCGAATCGTTTAGGTTTGGTATTTATGAAAATTAACGGTCCGGCTATTGGACATGAAGTGACTTCTGTTGATCCTATGTCCGCTAACAATTCTGCATCTAGAGAAGAATTAAAAAAGCTGAATTTAGCTTTTGAAATGGGTGATAACGTGATGTTATATTTAGATGATATTCAGCACTGTAATCCAGAGTTTTTACAGAAGTTTATTTCACTTTCCGATGGAACTCGTAAGATCGAAGGGGTTTTTAACGGGAAATCAAAAACGTATGATTTACGTGGAAAGAAATTTTGTGTAATTATGGCTGGTAACCCATATACAGAAAGTGGAGATCGTTTTCAGATTCCTGACATGTTAGCTAACCGTGCTGATATTTACAATTTAGGAGATATTATTGGAGACACAGCGCATTTATTCAAGTTGAGTTTAATAGAAAACTCATTAACATCGAATCCTGTTTTACACCAATTGAGTAGTAAATATTTCGAAGATGTGTATGCTTTAATTGATAAAGTGGAAAATAATACCGCTGATGTTGATTTAAAAGGAAATCATACCAAACAAGAAATTCAGGATTACACTTCTGTTTTAGAAAAAGTAATTACAGTTAGAGACACCGTTTTAAAGGTAAATCAGGCTTATATTCAATCGGCTGCCATGGAAGATCAATACCGAACAGAACCTTCTTTTAAATTACAAGGATCGTATCGTGATATGAATAAACTGGTGGCAAAAGTGGTTCCTATTATGAATGATAGCGAATTACAACGCTTGTTATTATCGCATTATGAAAGTGAATCACAGACCTTGACTTCTGCTGCAGAAGGAAACCTTTTAAAGTATAAAGAGTTAATCGATCAACTTTCTGATGAAGAGTTAACAAGATGGACGAGCATTAAAGAAATCTTTTTGAAAAATAATAAACTGAAAGGTTTTGGAGATAAAAATGAAATGGCTCAAATTTTAAGTCAGATGATGGCGTTCTCTGAGAATTTAGAAGGAATTAAAGAAGCTTTACAAAAAGGATTGGAGAAGAGTTAAAACATATACAAACCTCATTTATACAGTTATTAAATGAGGTTTTTAATTTAAAAATGATGAAAAAAATTATACTCTTATTGGTCTTATTATCAGGAATCTCATGTCAGAAAAAAGAAAAAGATCAATTTGAATTTAAAATAGAAGGAGAAGTAGAAAATGGTAACAATCTAGAGTTAACCTTATTAATCCCAAACGACTCAACTCAAAACCAGATTAATACAAAAATTAAAAATGGAAAATTTTCATTTACTGGAAGTTCTAGAGTAATTCAATATGGAGAAATTAGGTTTAAACATGATTTAGACGCTAATAAAACTAATTACTTATTTATCCCTGTATTTTTAGAACCCGGAAAAACAAAAATATCTTTTGATATAATTAAATCAACATCAGATATTTTTAAAGATATTGTTAAAATTAAGGCTTCACAAGGAAATAATACCATGCTTTATTACAATGAGTTTTTTAAAAAACCAACACTCACTGATCATTTCTCCTTTATCAACGATTATGAAAAGAAAAAAGATAGTATGCATAAAAATGTATATCCAATAGAAAAAAAGATTTTCTTTGAAAAATTTGACAATGTTTATCAGACTACAAAATCTATTGCATATTTGAAATTTCTTAGTTTGTATTTACAAGGAAACTTCCCTCCTTTTGATCCAGATTATTTTTCAAGAGAAGATGAATTAAAACTGAAGAAAATCTTAGAAAAAACAGATAGTAAATTACTAAATTCTAATGTTTACAAGGAATTTAATTTTATATTAAAATCTTTATTTGATAATACAAAAAGCTTAAAATATTCAAATTTTACTCTAGTTGACCTTCAGAATAAACAAGTAGAATTAAAAAAAATTATCAAAAAAAATAAGTATACTGTACTCAATTTTTGGTGGACTGGTTGCTCTCCTTGTAGAAAATTTAATCAAGAAGGGAATACAATTTATAATACACTTAAAGAAAACAAGATAGAAATAATCGGAGTAAATGTTGATTTAGATCCTAGTGCTTGGAAAAAAAGTAGTTCAATGGATAAAATTAACTGGATTAACTTGTATGCTGGACCAAATTCCCAAGTTCAAATTAATTATCAAGTAAATAGTTTCCCTTCTAAAATTATCTTTAATGATAAATTTCAAATCATCGATTTTAAATTTGAAAAAGCAGAAGAATTAATAAGCCTGATAACTGATTAGGCATATTCGTTTTTTGAATAAATATGGTAAAGAAAATAAAGCAGTTAAAGATTATGTAAATAACTTTAATATTGCTTCAGATTTTGGACCAACAATGATTAGTCAAGTGATTATGAATTATGAAGCTTTTCAAATTGAAGATATCAAATCTAAATTATTAATTGCTATTCATTACTTAACATTGAATGATCAACATTGGAGGGAGGAAAAGTACTAGAAACCTCATTATTAATTCATTCCGAATTTAACTCAATATTTCAGAATCTAACTCTAATAATAAACAACATATGTAAGATGAGAATCTGAAACAAGTTCAGATTGACGCTATTATATGTTTATTCACAACCGGTAACTAAAAAAATTATATTTTAACATAAAGAAGTTTTCAACTCTAATAGAACTGACATAGAGTTAAAATGTTAACTACCAAAAACTGTTAACACCAATTTTCTACGTCCACCATAATTTCGATGTTCACCCAAATAAATTCCTTGCCAAGTTCCTAAATTTAATTTTCCATTTGTAATTGGAATCTGTACTTGACAACCTAACATCGAGCTTTTTATATGTGCTGGCATATCATCAGCTCCTTCGTAATCGTGCTTGTAATATGGCATATTTTCAGGAATCATTTTATTGATATGCGTTTCGAAATCCATACGAACTGTTGAATCTGCATTTTCATTAATCGTTAAACTGGCAGAAGTATGTTTTATAAATACTTGCAACTGTCCTATTTTGATTTCTTTTAACTCAGGTATTTCATTAATTACGATATCTGTAATTAAATGATAACCTCTTTCAAAAGCAGGTAAACTAATTTCTTGTTGATAAAATTTCATTGAATTTCAAGTTAGGATAATTCTAATTTAATTTCTCGAAGTGATTTATTAGATGTTAATATTTGTTTTATGATTTTCTCTTGTAAAACCTCAACTTCTTCTTCATGATATTGCATCCATTTGGTATTTTTAAACACCTCTTCTACTTCCTTTTTCTTTTTAAAAACAACAGTTAAATTAAATAACTGATCTTTTCTTTCAGGTTTGTATACTTCTACTTTTTTAGTTTCAAAATCAATTTTTAATCCAAATAGTTTTGCTTCTGAAGTTAAGCTATAAAAATCAGTCCATTTTGCATATCCCACATAATAATTCTGATTCTGATATTTAGTAATACCATTTAATTTCCATCGACAATTTGCTACTCTTCCCCAGTGATTTGAATATCTATATACACCATTCTCAGTGTATACATAAGAACTTCCCGATTTACTCTTAAAATGAATATTTTCTTCTTGTAAAACACTTAATTCTTTGTATTCAAATTGACAATATGTGTGCTTAAAAAAATTAGTTTTATCGTACTTACGCATAAATTACTACATCAATTTAAACACAAACCTAAAACATTTATCAGTATAAATAAAAAAGCCTGAAAAGTTTTGATTTTACTTTCCAGGCTTGAGCAATTAGAATATTGAAAATATGATAAAAAACACCAAGGAGTACATTAATAACAATAGTATTTCTAGTTTATATTTTTCGATTTTATTCATCATTACCTTTTAATAATCCTTCTAGAAGCTACACGTCCCTCTGAATTTGTCACTTTAAGTATATAAATTCCGTTCACTAAACTAGATAGATTCATCTTTCTCTCTTTTGTTTCTAACACCTTTTTCCCCACTATACTATATAAAACAACTTTCTTTATATCGTAACCTGTTGTTACTTCAATATTTAAAATATCTGAAGTTGGTACTGGATAAATTTTTACTTCTTTATCGAATTCTTCATCAACAACACTAGCTGTAACTGCACTAAACATTGCAGTAATTGTTTTATCTGCATTCATTGTAATTGTTAATGGATTTGTAGTTCCTGTTGCATCACCACTCCATCCATCAAATTGATAACCTGCAGCTGGTGTAGCTATCAAAGTAACCGAAGTACCATCATCATACTTTCCTCCAGTTGGATTTGGATTTGTACTCACAGAGCCATTTGTAGCATTTATAGTTAATGTTCGTTGAATTTTACTGAACATTGCTGTAACTGTTTTATCAGCATCCATGACAATAGTTAACGGATTTGTTGTTCCCGTTGCATCACCACTCCAACCATCAAATTGATAACCTGTAGCTGGTGTAGCTGTTAATTCAACGGAAGTTCCATCATCGTAAGTCCCTCCTGTTGAATTTGGGTTTGTACTTACCGAACCATTTGTAGCATTGATAGTTAAGGTATGTTGAATTTTACTAAACATTGCCGTAACTGTTTTATCAGCATCCATGACAATAGTTAACGGATTTGTTGTCCCTGTAGCATCGCCACTCCATCCATCGAATTGATAACCTGCAGCTGGTGTAGCTGTTAATACAACGGAAGTTCCATCATCGTAAGTTCCTCCTGTTGAATTTGGATTTGTACTAACCGAACCATTTGTAGCATTTATAGTTAATGTACGTTGAATAGGACTAAACATTGCTGTAACTGTTTTATCAGCATCCATTACAACTGTTAATGGATTTGTTGTCCCTGTAGCATCGCCGCTCCATCCATCAAATTGATATCCTGAATCAGGTATAGCTGTCAATACAACTGAAGTTCCATCATCGTAAGCTCCGCCTGGTGGATTTGGATTTTTACTAACCCAACCATTTGTAGCATTAATAGTTAAGGTACGTTGAATTTTACTAAACATTGCTGTAACTGTTTTATCAGCATCCATGACAATAGTTAATGGATTTGTAGTTCCTGTCGCATCTCCACTCCATCCATCGAATTGATAACCTGCAGCTGGTGTAGCTGTTAATTCAACTGATGTTCCATCTACATAAAGTCCATCTGCCGAACTAGGACTTATAGTTACCGAACCATTGGTAGCAGTTACATTTAATGCCTTTTTTATCACTGGAGCAGCTGGTCCGAATTCATACGCTCCCATATCAACAGTAGTATTAAATATTCGTTGATTACCAAATAAATCAGTTGATATGCCAGAAGGTATTCTACTATTGTCACCAGTATCTTTTGCTGGCGAATTGGTTTGTATTGTAAAATCTCCATTAGCCGCATCAGTAAACAAAGGGTCACTATTACTCGTATTTGAAGCTAAAAATGAAATGTTAGAAAAATTATCCTCATCTATACTGTTCAAGGCTGCTAAATTATTAGTAAAATTAGTCCCTCCTCCTTTTCCAACAGCTAAAGCCACATTTCCATTATTGTTTTTATTTCCCCAGAAAATATTATTTGCTACAAAACTATTTCCATAACTACCTGTATTTCTACTTAGAGCAACTGTTGCAAAATCTGAATTTGCATCTGTTCCTTCATTAAGATTATTAACAAATGTATTATTTATAATGTTCGTAGAAATTATAGTTCCCGTATAATATGCTCTAACCCAAACCATTCCTCCTTTAGCTTTTCTAGAACCATCATCTGTCGTTCTGTTATTTTTAAATAATGAATTTGTTAATATAAAATAGGTTGCATTAGTTCCTTCTCTTGGAATAACATACATTGCTGTGCCTGAATTAGAACTTAAATTATTATCAAAAACACAAGCATCTACTGATATAACTACCGATCCTGATTTATCTGCTGATAAATTTAATCCTGCCGCCCAATAAGCAACATTATCCTTAACTGTTGTGTTTTTAATTGTGAAGTTACTTATATTAGGACTCAGAGATAACCCTGCTCCAAATCTACCATCTCCAGAAGTTGCATCTGCATAACCACCAGAAATTGTAATTCCATCAATGACTATATTGTTTCCAGCAACATTAATAACTCTTAAGCTATTATCACTTCTTGTAGTATTATTAAAAGTGACATTGGCATCATCATTTCTCAACAAATCTCCACTTAAGATTGTTTTATTACTTAAATAATCTCTTTGATTTAAGTTTGTTTCATTTCCAGCAAAACCACCATAGATTAATAATCCATCAACATTAAATTCAAATCTTGCGTTTCTATTATTTGATGAAGGCGTATATGTTCCTCTTGCTATCCAAACTTCTGTTTTACCATTTAAATTATTTGCTAATGCAGTTTCTAAACTTGTGTAAGCATTTGCCCATGACCCTCCTGTATTACTTCCTGTAGCAAATTGACTTACATACACACGTGTAGTTTGAGTATAAGTTATTTTTTGGTATTCAGAAGGGGCACTAAATCTGTTATCACAGTTTGTTCTTACATAGACATCATATTCTTGACCATTTACTAATCCTGTTAAAGATGTAGTTGTTCCAGAAATATTTTGAATTGTTGTTCCTGAACTTATAGGTTGTCCAGCATCAACATATGTCAACTCATACGAATCAACAAATTCTGCAACTGGATCCCATGTTATGTCAGCTGTTGTTGCTCCAGTTAATATTCCTCTAAGATTATTAGGCTTATTACAAGATTTTGCAACATAAACCACTTTAACATTATCCGACGTTGCTGTTAATGCACCTGTACAATTTGTTTTAATATAAATATCATAGCTAGTTCCTGGAACAAAATTATTAATCTGTACCGAAGTTCCTGAGATATTTTGAATAGTTGTACCACTACTAATTGACTGTCCAGTTTCTACATATGTTAACTCGTATGAATCTACTGAATTCGCTGGAGCCGTCCAACTTACATCTGCAGTAGTTTCATCTACAAAACTTACCTGAGGAGCTGTTGGTGCTTTACATACAGGAACAATGTTGGGATCAGTATACTTATAAACTCCACCTCCGTTTGCTACAGAAGCAGGTGATAAAACATATATATCTTGATCAATAATATCTAATGTTCTTCCGTAAGGGATTGTTCCTCCTACGTTTTGAACACTTCCTCCATTTACTGAAATTCTTCTAATTCCACCATTTAAACCTGCATCAATAAAATAAAGATATCCTTGTGCATGTCTTATTCCCCAAGGTTCTGATAAACCAGATTTGAATACTTGCGCACTAGGAGAACTAGCAGATAAATCAACTCTATAAATTCTTCCTTCTGAATATGACGTATAATATAAATTATCCCCAACAACCACAGCATCATAAACGCTATTCCAAGCAGTAGGTAAAGTTGCAACTACAGTTGTATTTGTTCCTCCTGTGTATCTTTTAATTTCTATATTAGAAAACGAACCTCTTTTTGATAAAAAATAAAGACCTCCGTTGTAAACAAACAATACATTTGCGGTAAGCCCATTAATTGCAGTGATAGATTTTGAACCACTTGGATATGCATAAGCAAATTTTTGTACTCCACCTCCTGGTATAATGAAAGCATTTCCTTCCCTATATAGCATTGTTCCTTGAAACGCTATACTATTAGCTGGTCTATTATCATAACCACTAGACACAACTTGTTCCGTTGGATTTGCTTGGGTAAGTGATACACTTTTTAGCTCTGAGCCAACCATTGTGTACGCATTATCATTTATTACAGCAATTCCCCTACCTGCTGGGAAACCACTATAAACTCTTGTTTGCGCCCTCAGTCCGACACAAAGTAGCATGACTACTATTAAAAGTATTTTTTTAAGCATAACTTTTATGATTATATAATTTATGACACAAAAAAACACTCCTGTTTTTAAAGGATTAGCTTTTTATTTCCGAATGAACATTTTTTATTTCCAAAGTTAATTTACGAAGTAAAAGAAGCTTCAAAAGATTCTTTATAACCTTTACTTACTGGTATTAATTTCTCTAGGCTTAACTTTAATTGTCGTTCTCTTTTTGAATAAATAATTACATGATCTGTATTTACAATCCAAGATCGATGAACTCTTGTAAAAGAAACTTCATTTTCAAATAAATTCTCGTAGTAATTCAATTTTTTTGATGCTATATATTCTTTATTTTGAATTGTATAAATTATAGAATACATTCGATCTGCTTGAATACAAATAATATCTTTTGTATCGATAATTGCATAATCGTTTTTATAGGGAATTGCTATTTTCTTTAACTTTTTTTTGTTTTCTTTTAATACTGAAATTCTAGTATCAGATTTTTTTTGTTTTATAAATTTTTCCGCTTTTTTTACAGCATTTTGTAACAAGCTTACCTCAACAGGTTTCAATAAATAATCTATTGCAGCTACTTGAAAAGCTTTTATCGCGTATTGATCGTAAGCTGTTATGAAAATAACTTGAAAATTAATTTCCTCGAACTCATTAAAGATTTGAAAACCATTTTTCTCTGGCATTTCTATATCTAAAAACACTAAATCTGGAATTTCTTTTTCTATTAGAATAACTGCATCATCAATATTTGAAGCTTCTCCAACTATTTCAACTTCTCTACAAAAATCCCCTAATAAATATCTTAAATTTTCTCTAGCGTTTAATTCGTCGTCTACCAATATTGCTTTTAATTTATTCATTTTCATTTATAAAAGATATTTTAATAATTACTTTTGTTCCTTCTTTTACTTTTTCATAGTTAAAACCAATATTCAATTTATAATAATCTTTTAACAACATTAATCTTTCCTCTATCAATTTAGTAGATAATGAAGTAGATTTTTCTCCATTTCTTTGCTTTATTCTTTCTGACTCTGAAACACCAACACCATTATCAATAATAGTACAATGTAGAACTTCTTTTAATTCAAACTTTAAAATTATTTTTTTTACTCCTTCTGTTTTATGTAACAACCCGTGTTTTATTGCATTTTCTACAAATGGCTGAATTATCATAGAAGGAATTTTAATATTATATAAGTTTTCTCCCCCATTTATGCTGTATTCAAAGTTTGTACGAAATCTGAGCTTCTCTAATTCTAAATATTTCTCTAATAAAAGTAATTCTTCATCAAAGAAAATAAAACTTTTCTCACTCATGTTTAAGTTTTCTCTTATTAAAGCAGCAAACTTGGTTAAATAATCGTAAGCTTTATGTTTATCTCCTTTCAATACTAAATTTTGAATTGAATTCATCGCGTTAAACATAAAATGTGGATTCATCTGTGCTTTTAACGATTTCAATTGTAAATGAGCAAATTCATTTTTCCTTTTTTCTTCTAATTCAACATAAGCTTTTTTTAGTTTCTCCTCGTTTGAATCATTTAAATTTTTAAAAAAATTCACTACTAGAAATAAAATCACAAATAAGAATATCTTTTCTTCCGGAACGAAGTTCTCTATATTTCTTTTTTTTGTCACATAATAAGGTATAAAAAACAAACCAACTGATATTAGTAAAGTTACATAATGCACCCATTTTTTATCAAAAAAGAACAAAGCTAAAATTGGAAGTGCTAAGTAATTATATTCTGTATTTTCATATTCAAATAAAATATGAGTTAAACCTACAACTGCTATAATATAAGAACACAAAAACAATACTTTAGCTGTTATATAATATCTTGTTTTTTGTAATGTATAAACGATAATAAACAATATTAAAAAAGCAGTATAAAAATATGCTATCTCAGATGTTAGTGTTTTTTCAAAAAATCGTTTAATTGAAAAAAACAAAATATCAAACCCCATCATTAAGCAGCAAAAATTTAGAATTGTAATTCTTTTTGCTTCTAATCCTTGTAGCGCTAAATCTTGATTGTAAATATATCTTTCTAGAAATCTTTTCATTTAACTCTACAAATACTAACATAAATATGAGAGTTAGAAAATTTACTTTCTTAACAATATAAAAAAGCTTCCGAACAGCTAGAATTTGAAATAAATTAAGATAAATATGGAATTTTAATAACAACCATAGTACCTTCTTTAACTTCTGGATACTCTACTCCAATATCAGTTTTGTAGTAATCTCTGAGGAATAGTAATCGTTCTTGAATTGATTTTGTTGAAAATGATTTTCTTTTCACTCCATTTGCTTTTTGAATTTCTTTTGATCTTTTTATACCAATTCCGTTATCATAAATTTTACTGACCAAAACGCCTTCACTAATGTAAAACTCTATTTTTATTCTTTTAACCCCTTCTTTTTTATGAAGTAAACCATGCTTTATTGCATTTTCTACATAAGGTTGAATAATCATAGTAGGTATTTTAACCTCTTCAACATCTTCACCAAGTATAATTTGATATATAAAATTATCTTTAAATCTAAGTTTTTCTAATTCTAAATATCGATTAATTAGAGACAACTCTTGTTCAAAAACAACAAAATTTTGTGTACTTAAATGTAGGTTTTCACGAATTAAAGATGAAAACTTTGTTAAATAGTTATACGCCTCTTGTTTATCATTCTTTAAAATTAAATTTTGTATTGAATTTAACGCATTGAATGTAAAATGTGGATTCATTTGAGAACGTAGTGTTTCTAATTTTGTAGAAACCAATTCTTTCTGTAATCGTGCTTTCTCTAAAGCTACTTCTTGCCTGGTATTAACTCTTTTAAGACGAATATTAAAACGATACCAAATAAACAAAACACCTAATAAAAAAACAGAAATTACAAACCACCATTCTTTATAAAACGGCAAAGCAATAGTAAATTTAATTACTCTTTCAAACTCCTGATTATCATCATTTAAATCTGTAGCTTTAAGAGTAAAAACATAATCTCCTGCAGCTAAACTATTAAATGTAATTTGATTAATGTTTTTATCTAATTTATTCCAATTTTCTTTATTTTTTGATGTTGAAAGTTTATAAGAATATTTAACGTTTTCTTGAGCTAAAAAACCATTACAATGAAAGTTAAATTGTAACTTATTTTCGTCATAACGTAATTTATAAACTTTCTTTTTAGCAACTTTTTCATTATTAATAAGTATATCTGTAAAGTAAAAATTTAATATACTTTTTCTTTTGAAAATTTTTTCTTTATCTAATACAAAAACCCCTTTATTTGAACTAAAAATCAATTCATCATTCAAAGTAATAATATCTGAAATATTATATGAATTAATTCCATCTTTTCTAGTTAAATTTTTTATTTCATTTGTTTTTGTATTTAACACCTGTATCCCTTTATTAGTAGAAATCCATAAATTATCTCCATCTCCTTTTATCTCTCTTGTTAAATCAGACAACAATCCATTACCTGTATTATAATTAATTATTACACTGTCTTTATCTAATCCATAAATTCCATTTTTGAAAGTAGATAACCATACAATACCATTTGCTGTTTCATCAATATCTACAGCAAACACATTTCTTTCGTTATGTAAAATTTCGCTTTCAGTAAAATTTTCATCATACATTCTTACTCCATCAACATAACCTACATACTTATTATTATATTTTTCACTATAAAAAGTAGTGTATGATCTTATATTACCTAGAGTTCTAACAGTTTGTTTTTCTCCTTTAAAATTTAATTCTATTGCTCCATTATATAAAGCAATTAACAATTTATTATTTTCTATAAGTGAAAAATCTTTAACTCCAGCAAATAGGTTATTAGTTATATCTTGACTTGTGAAGTTTTCTATATCTAAAAGAACTGTATGTGCTTTGTAACTTACAATTACCTTTTTATCATTAAACATTACTAATCCAAAAATCTTTTCTTTAAATGGTGAATTAATCTTACTTTTTTTATTATTTTTTATATCTATTAAAAGAAGCTCTCCATCATAAGATCCTATAAGAATTTTGTTTTCATCTATTTTAATTATAGCTGTAATATTTTTCTCTTCAGTTTCTAAATCGAACTCTCTAAGAAAAATATTTGGTACTATAAAAATTCCATTATTTAATGTAGTATACCAATAATTATCATTACGATCTTTTATAATTTTTGATACTTCTTGTCCTTTTAAAAAATGCTGTTTTATAGTAATTTTTCTATCTTTATATTCGCAAGAAAAAACTCCATTTTCGGTAGCTAACCATAACAAATTCTGATATTTGTAATAATTTATAATAGGTGTATATTTAATAATATCAGGTAAGTTTACATTTATAAAGCGATCATTTTCTACAACTAATACTCTATTATTTGTCTTATCAACTTTACCTCCTAACTTTTCTACTCCTAGAAAAAATTTTTCTTCTTTAAAAGACAAGTAATACCAAGACATATATGGAAATTCGGAGTATAATTCATTTTCATATTCTTTAACTATTGAAAAGTTTTCTGCATCTTTAGAATAAAATTTATTTTTCCCTAAATGGTAAAATAAACTATCATGATCAACATAAACAGACCTTACCAAGTCATCATATGCTTTAATTTTCATTTTCATAGGATTATTAATATTAACAAATATTATCCCCCTATAATTATATACAATTAACTTATTTTTATAGAAAATAAAATTAGTAAGTTTCCCTTTTGTTTCTTCTTTTAAATCTTTAAATAGTATTAATTTATCTTTATTTACATAAAAAAATTGCCCAGATACATTATTACACCATACCTTCCCTTGAGAATCTAACTTTAGTCCAAATACCGATAACCCTCTTTTATCTGGGTGTGAATAATTTTTAAATTCTTTACCGTCATATCGAAACAAACCTTTATCAGCAGCTAACCATATAAAACCTTCTCTGTCTTCTACAACATCATAAAACTCTACATCTGGTAAACCACTCTTCTCTGTAAGCTGAGTAAATACTGGATATTGAGCAATAACAACAACAGAAAAAAGTAAGAGCAACAGATTTAATATCTTTTTTGAAGTATGCATTACATCATTTTGTGTTGACACAAAATAAATAAACTGAATTCAATAAAAAAATATTCTCCCTTATTCACTTCCAAATTGAATCAAAAAATTTCCATAACAAAAAAGCCAGATTTACTTTTGTAAACCTGGCTTTTAAATTTATTAAGGTATTGTGAATTACTTCACCTCTTCAAAATCTACATCTTCTACATTATCATTGCTGTCTGCTTGTGCATTTGCTCCAGCATCAGCTTGAGGTCCGCCTGCAGCCCCACCAGCTTGTTGCTGTGCAGCATACATTTCTTCAGATGCAACTTTCCATGCTTCATTAATTTTCTCCATAGCAGCATCAATTTGTGCTAAATCTTTACTCTCATGAGCTTTCTTCAACTCTTCTAAAGCTGACTCAATTGGAGCTTTTTTATCTGCTGATAACTTATCACCAAACTCTTTTAATTGCTTTTCTGTTTGGAAAATCATAGAGTCTGCTCCGTTAATTTTATCTGCAGTTTCTTTAGCTTTAGCATCTGCTTCTGCATTTGCTTCAGCATCAGCTTTCATTTTTTGGATTTCTTCATCAGTTAATCCAGAAGAAGCTTCAATACGAATATCTTGCTTTTTTCCAGTAGCTTTATCAGCAGCAGAAACATTAATAATTCCATTCGCATCAATATCAAATGTTACTTCGATTTGAGGAACTCCTCTTGGTGCTGGAGGAATATCAGCTAATTGGAAACGTCCAATTGTTTTATTATCAGCTGCCATTGCTCTCTCTCCTTGTAATACATGAATATCTACAGAAGGTTGATTATCTACAGCTGTAGAAAATACTTGTGATTTCTTAGTTGGAATAGTTGTATTCGCTTCAATTAACTTCGTGAATACATTACCCATTGTTTCAATTCCTAATGATAAAGGTGTAACGTCTAATAATAATACATCTTTTACATCTCCTGTTAAAACTCCTCCTTGAATTGCAGCTCCTAAAGAAACTACCTCATCTGGATTTACTCCCTTACTTGGAGCTTTTCCGAAGAATTTCTCAACAGCTTCTTGAATAGCAGGAATACGAGTAGAACCTCCTACTAAGATTACTTCATCAATATCAGAAGTACTTAAATCTGCATTTCTTAAAGCAGTTTGACATGGCTCTATAGTTCTCTTTACTAAATCGTCGATTAACTGCTCAAATTTTGCTCTACTTAATGTACGAACTAAGTGTTTAGGTCCACTTGCAGTAGCTGTGATATATGGTAAGTTGATCTCTGTAGATGTAGTACTAGATAATTCTATTTTTGCCTTTTCAGAAGCTTCTTTTAAACGCTGCAAAGCCATAGGATCCTTTCGTAAATCCATATTCTCTTCAGCTTTAAATTCCTCTGCTAACCAGTTAATGATTTTTTCATCAACATCATCACCTCCTAAGTGAGTATCACCATCAGTAGCTAACACTTCAAATACTCCATCTCCTAATTCTAAAATAGAAACATCATGTGTACCTCCACCAAAGTCAAAAACGACAATTTTTTTATCAGAGTCAGCTTTATCTAAACCATAAGCTAAAGCAGCAGCCGTAGGTTCGTTAATAATACGACGAACTTTTAATCCAGCAATTTCTCCTGCTTCTTTTGTTGCTTGACGCTGAGCATCGTTAAAGTAAGCTGGAACAGTAATTACAGCTTCGGCAACATCTTGACCTAAGTAATCTTCAGCTGTTTTCTTCATCTTTTGTAACACCATCGCCGAAATTTCTTGTGGTGTATATAAACGATCGTCAATTTTTACACGAGGTGTATCATTATCTCCTTTTACAACTTCGTAAGGCACTCTTTCTGCTTCTTGTAAACTTTCAGAATATTTATTTCCCATAAAACGTTTAATAGAATAAACCGTTTTAGTTGGGTTAGTTACTGCCTGACGTTTTGCTGGGTCACCAACCTTACGCTCTCCTCCTTCTACGAAAGCAACAACTGAAGGTGTAGTCCTTTTTCCTTCTGAATTAGGAATTACTACTGGCTCATTTCCTTCCATTACAGAAACGCATGAGTTGGTAGTACCTAAATCTATTCCTATAATTTTACTCATAACTTTATAATCGATTTTATTTTTAATCTAAATTTTACGAGTAGAAATAGTCAAAGGTTATGCCATTAGAAAAAATCTATTGTTTTGACAGTAATTAGCAAATTCAAATGACAGTATGACAGTATTTAGTTTTGAAGTTTGTAGTGTTTGTCTAGAACACTTCTAACATTGGCATATGTATTCTGCAAAGCCGCTTTTACTTGAGTAGAGTTTTTAAATTTAACTTTTTTGATTCCTTCTTCAAATAAAGGTGTTAGTTTACCTGAATAATTAGAATACATTAAATACCAATAAATTTTCTTTAACCTTAGTTTTCTTTCGTGATAATAAAAATGATAAGTGTTTAATAAAAATTTTTTAATCTCTACATCACTTATTCCACATTCTTCTTCTACTTCTCTTATAGCTGTTTCTTTTACATCTTCATTTCCATGAACTCGTCCTTTAGGTAAATCCCATTTTCTTGCCCGATAAATAAATAACAATTCATTATTATCGTTATATACGAGCCCCCCTCCTGCATTAATCATATTATAACTATCACAGAATTGTTCCCAATCTCTTTCTAAATTTTCAGAGTATAGGTATATTCCTTTTAACTTACCTGTTTTTACCTGTTTTATAATATTACTTATAACAATATCTTTGATTTTTAATAAAGAATAATTTTCTTCATTTTTTAGAGAAGAAGTAAATATTATAGGCCGATCATTCACAAAAACTTTATACATTTGCGCTATGATTTTAAACAAAGATACTGCAAAAAAAACTGCTGAACTTCTTTTGCAAATAAAAGCTATTAAACTAAGTCCAAACGAGCCTTTTACATGGGCTTCTGGTTGGAAATCTCCTATTTATTGTGATAATAGAGTAACGCTTTCTTTTCCATCTGTTAGAAATTTTTTAAAAGAAAAAATAGCCAAACTAGTTGAAGAAAAGTACGGTAAACCAGATGTAATTGCAGGTGTGGCAACTGGAGCAATTGCTATTGGAGTATTAGTTGCTCAAGAATTAGGTGTTCCTTTTGTTTATGTTAGACCAGAACCGAAAAAACACGGTCGTAAAAATCAAATTGAAGGTTTTTTAGAAAGCGGACAAAATGTTGTTGTTGTAGAAGATTTAATAAGCACAGGAAAAAGTAGTTTAAATGCAATAAAAGCTTTAAAAGAAGCTAATGCTACTGTTAAAGGTATGGTTGCTATATTTTCTTATGGATTTTCTATTGCTGAAGAGACCTTTAATAAACATAATTTAGATTTCTGTACACTTAGTAATTATGAAAGCTTATTAGAACAAGCTTTGGATAGCAACTACATTACTCAACAAGAATTACAAACCCTAGAAAATTGGAGATTAAATCCAAGTGAATGGGAACAATAATTATATATTGATCATTTAAATCTACCATAAAAAATGAATATTGAAGGAAATAACGTTAATGTAAATAAATCACAAAAAGATTTATACGAATTTTTAATTCAGTTAGAAAACTTTAAAGTTTTAATGCCAGAGAATACTGAAAAGTTTGAAGTAGACGGTGAATCTTTTATTTTTGGTTTAAAAGGAATGCCTGAGATTAGATTAGTAATGAAAGAAAAAACTGAATATTCAAATGTTACTTTAGGTGCTGCTAGTAGTAAATTACCTTTTACATTATCTGCCGACATACAAGAAGTATCTGATAATGAAAGTAACGTTCAGTTAAAATTTGAAAGTAGTTTTAACCCTATGATGGCTATGATGGTTAAAAAACCTTTAACCAACTTCATTAATACACTTACAGAAAATTTAGAAAAACTATAATTATTGTATTATTGAAACCTCTTTAAGATGGAAAGATCTTATAGTTTCATCTACAAGTTCAATTAAAAGTTTTCCATTAGAGGTATCAACTTCTAATATTTTACCCATAAAAACAACATCTTTATCATCTTTAAACATGCTAGGGATGTTTTTTTTATGTAAAACATTATGATACTCTTTCTTTAAAATACCGTACTGCTTCGTTATTAGTAAATGAATTTTATCTTCAATTTTTCTTACAACCCTATTTAAAACTTCATCTACTTTAATTGATTTTCCGATAATATTTTTTATTGAAGTAGCATTAGGGATTTCTTTAGGGTAATTTTCTTGATTGACATTTATACCAATCCCTACAATTGAAGCATCTATCATATTTCCTTTCAGAATATTTTCAATCAAAATACCGCAAACCTTCTTCTTCCCTGACAGAATGTCGTTTGGCCATTTAATATCTAAATTTGGCAGTTTAAAACTAGATAAAGCTTCATGTATTGCTATTGCAATAGCAAAATTAAGATATACTTGTTTATGAATTGGGAAGTCTGAAAATGTAATATACACACTACATAATAGATTTTTATATGGCTCAGAAATCCATTTGGTATTCATTTGCCCCCTACCTAAAGTTTGTTTATCTGTTATAACAACTGTATAGTTTGAAAGATTTGAATTTACTGACAATTCTTTCAAAAAAGAGTTGGTAGATTCAGTGGCATCAAGTTTGATTATATTCATACACAATTAATAATAGTGAACTCGTTTCAATAATACGTAAATTAGTCACAAAAAAGTAATAACTTTGCTAAAAATTAAAAATATTTAATGACAAAAACTCAAGCAAGTACAGACGATTTAATCGCTACAATAATCAAAGGGATAGACGATGTAAAAGGAGAAGATATACAGTTACTAGACTTAAGAGATATCGAGAATACAGTATGTGATTATTTTGTAATTTGCACAGGAAATTCTAATACTCAAGTAAATGCTATATCAGGTTCGGTACAAAAAGTAGTTAGTAAAGAACTCAAAGACAAACCTTTTAATGTTGAAGGTCAAGGAAACTCAGAATGGGTTTTAATGGATTATGTTAATGTTGTTGTTCATATTTTCCAGAAACACGTTAGAGATTATTACGACATAGAAAGTCTTTGGGGGGATGCTAAAATTACCGAGATTAACCCCGCATAATTCTATAATTTTTCACCTACACTTATGAGCGAAAAGAAAAAAAACACTTCAAACTTTAATCTGGGCTCGAACTGGATTTATATAATATTAATTTTATTCTTAGTAGGAATGACTCTTTTTGGTAGATCTAGTGGGTTTACCGAAGGAAAAGATTTATCTTCTATTGCTTTTAATGAAATATTAAATGACAATGATATTGATAAAGTTCTTATTTTAAACAATTCTAGAGCTGAAATTTATATCAAAGAAGAAGCTATAAAAACTAAAGAAAAATACAGTAAAATTGTAAAAAATCCATTTTACAGAAAAGGTAGTCCGCTTTACGAATATAACTTTGGTGATCTTCAAAATTTCGAAAATAAAATAGAACGAGCTAAAGAAAAAAATAATTTATCTTTAGATTATCAGTACAAAGAAAGAACAAGTATATTAGATACAATTCTTGGTTTTTTACCTTTCATTTTATTAATTGCTATCTGGTTATTCTTTATGAGAAGAATGTCTGGTGGTGGTAGTGGCGCTGGTGGAGGCGGACAGATTTTCAATATTGGAAAATCTAGAGCTAAATTATTTGATGAAAATACTAAAGTAAAAACTACATTTAAAAATGTTGCTGGTTTAGAAGGTGCTAAAGAAGAAGTACAAGAAATTGTAGATTTCTTAAAGAACCCTGATAAATACACTAAATTAGGAGGAAAAATCCCAAAAGGAGCTTTATTAGTAGGACCTCCAGGAACAGGTAAAACTTTATTAGCAAAAGCAGTAGCTGGTGAGGCTGGAGTACCTTTCTTCTCACTATCTGGATCAGATTTTGTTGAAATGTTTGTTGGTGTTGGTGCTTCACGTGTACGTGACTTATTTAAACAAGCTACTCAAAAATCTCCTTCTATAATTTTTATTGATGAGATTGACGCTATCGGGCGTGCTCGTGGAAAAAACAGCATGACAGGTAGTAACGATGAACGTGAAAACACATTAAACCAGTTATTAACCGAAATGGATGGTTTTGGAACTGACACTAATGTTATTGTATTAGCTGCTACAAACCGTGCCGAAATTCTTGATAAAGCTTTAATGCGTGCTGGTCGTTTCGATCGTCAGATATATGTTGATTTACCAGATCTTCACGAACGTAAAGAAATTTTTGATGTTCATATAAAGCCTTTAAAACTTGCTGATGATGTAAAATTAGATTTCTTGGCACAACAAACTCCTGGTTTTTCAGGTGCAGATATCGCTAACTTATGTAATGAAGCCGCTTTAATTGCTGCCAGAAATAATAAATCTGCAATTCATCATCAAGATTTCATGGATGCAGTAGATAGAATCGTTGGTGGTTTAGAAAAGAAAAACAAAGTAATAACTCCTAAAGAAAAGAAAGTTATTGCTTACCATGAGGCGGGGCATGCAACTGTAAGCTGGATGTTGAAATATGCTGCTCCATTAGTTAAGGTTACAATCGTTCCTAGAGGACAATCTTTAGGGGCTGCATGGTACTTACCTGAAGAACGTAAAATTGTACAAACAGAGCAAATGCTTGATGAAATGTGTGCTACAATGGGTGGTAGAGCTGCTGAAAAGTTAATTTTTGATAAAATATCTACTGGGGCTTTAAGTGATTTAGAAAAAGTTACAAAACAAGCACGTGCTATGGTAACTGTTTACGGTTTAAATGATGAAGTCGGAAATGTAACTTATTATGATTCTTCAGGAAATGATTCGTTTGTAAAACCATATAGTGAAGAAACTGCTAAAACTATTGATAAAGAGATTTCTAAAATTATTGAAGGACAATATCAAAGAGCAATAGAAATCTTAGATCAGCATAAAGACAAATTAGATATTTTAGCACAAAAACTTCTAGAGAAAGAAGTGATTTTTAAAGATGATTTATTAGAAATTTTCGGTAAGAGACCTTTTGAAAAAGATGAAAAAATATCTGATGAATTAAGCTCTTCTGAAGACATAGTATAACTAATAACTTTTAAATGAATTTTTTAAGAAAGTTATTTAATATAGATAAAGCTTCGTCTAATGATAAATTGATCAAAAAACAACCTGTCAATTTATCATTGGACGATTCTTTTGTACATTATTTTATTAATAAAGGCGGTAAATTTTTATATAGTACTAAAATTGAAGAAGTAATTCATAATTTAAAGCATATTATAGCTGAAAATAGATGGAGTGAAATTTCTTGCAATGATATAGACCTATTAAAACTAACTACCAATATTCCTGTAACTACAAACGAAAAGTTAACGAATACACTGCCTATTCTTACGAGTTGTGAGCATTTAATTGCTAATTCTGGAGAAATTTTATTCTCTTCGAATCAATTAGGTAGTCAAAAATTAGCACAACTCTCGAATGATTTCATTGTTTATGCTACTACTAGTCAATTAGTAAAAAACATTGGGGAAGGTCTTACAGGAATTAAGATGAATTTTAAAGGAAACATCCCTACAAATATAAGTTCAATAAAAAATTACTCTATAACAGATTCTAAAGATGATATCTTAGAATTCAATCGTAATTCAAAAAATTTATATTTATTATTATTTGAAGACTTGTAATTATGAGTAATTTCTTAACTAGAATTATTTCAGCAATTGTTTATGCTGTCCTTTTTATTTCCTGTATTATTTTTTCTAAAGAAAGTTATATACTATTAATAACAATCTTTGGTTCTATATGTATTTGGGAATTTTCTAAAATAATTAATACAAGAGAAATTTTAGGATTTATCCCTGTACTTTCTGGTATTGTATATTTAAAATACATAGATTATTTATCTGAAGATTTAAGTTTATATTTTTTAATTATTTCAGTAATTTATTTATTATACTTAACAGTAGATTTATATAATCAAAAAAACAAGACTAGAGGATTTTTAAACAGAATCTTTTTAACTCTTAACTATTTAATCATACCTTTTTTATTCTTGGCTTTTTTACCTTTTGAAGAAGATACTTATAAACCACAATTAATAGTTTTTGTTATTTTAATAATTTGGGCTAATGATAGTTTTGCTTATCTAATAGGAAAAAACTTCGGCAAAAGAAAACTATTTGAACGTATATCTCCAAAAAAAACAATTGAAGGTTTTTTCGGAGGTTTTCTTTTTTCTATTTTCACAGGTTTATTAATAGGTAAGTATACACAACTATTAAATTTAGCTAATTGGACTATAATAGCTGTTTTGGTTTCAATTTTTGGGACTTATGGTGATTTAGTAGAAAGTAAATTTAAAAGATTAGCAAACGTGAAAGACAGTGGTACAATTATGCCTGGACACGGTGGGCTTTTAGATCGTTTAGACAGCTTGTTTTTCCTTACTCCATTCGTATATTTGTATATACATTATTGTATATAATATGGCTTCTGATTTAGATAAACTTTTTGCTGATGCTTTTTCTAGAGCAAATAATACTCAAAAAAAATTTGCCCCAGATGTGCAATTGCGTCTATATGCCTATTATAAACAAGCTACAAAAGGTGATAATTTTTCTTTTAATAATGAAGAACACAATTTAAGAAATGCTTTTAAATTTAATGCTTGGATTCAATTAAAAGGAATGGATGAAAATGAAGCTAAGAGAAACTATATTAAATTAGTTAATTCAATTTTAAAATAAATTATAATTATTTTGAAATTAAATTTCATAAAATAAATAGTATTAATTTAACGCTTAATATAAAAATAAATCCAGAATGAATAAATTCCTAACCATTGTAAGTGTAGTTGCTCTTTCTTTACAACTTACATCTTGTAAATCTGAAACTAAAAAAGAAGAAAGTAAAGAAATTCCTGCTCCTATAGAAAAAACTGCTCCTTTTGCAATTAAAAACGCAGAAAACAGCATTAATTTCACAGCTTATAAAACTACAGACAAAGTTCCTGTAAAAGGGATGTTTAAGAAAATAGAAGTACTTAAAGGAGGAGAAGGTAATTCTGTTAAAGAAGCTATTAATGGAGCTGAATTTGAAATTCCAATTAGCAGTATAGAAACTAAAGATAACGGAAGAAATATTAAAATTAGAAAATTTTTCTTTGGAGTTATGGCTAACACTATTTCTTTAACTGGAAAATTATCTATTGAAAATGATAGTATCGGTAGTGCAGAATTCACAATGAATAATGTAACTGAAAAATTACCATTTACTTATACTATAAAAGATAAAGTTTTCTCAATGTCTGCAATTATGGATATTGAAAAATGGAATGCAAAGAACGCTGTAGATTCATTAAATATAGCCTGTAAAGATTTACACAAAGGAGCTGATGGAGTTTCTAAAACATGGAGCGAAGTAGCAATTAATGTAACATCTACATTCAAATAAGCTATTATAGCCACTACTGTACAATATAAAAGCCTCAAAAATCTGAGGCTTTTTTTATGCTAATATTTTATTTACTAACTCTTGTTTTTTAGTTTCATTATCTCCAAACAACCATTGTAAAACATTACATTGCCACATTTGATCTCTATCTTCTTCTGAAATAATTTCTCTATCTATTGCCAAATCTAAAATCTTACCTGGATAAGAAGATTGTTTATCACTTTCCATTTCTCCAAGTGGATAAGGATCATCTAAACCTATTAACACTTGATTAACACCCTGATTTTTAATTAATAACTCTAAAGAACCAGTATCATGAACTAAAGTGTCAAAGAAAATATTTTTATGCCCTACAGCCTTTCTTGGATGTTGTTTCCCTTCAAACAAATCTGGTCTACCATCAAAACCTTGTATTCTTCTTCCTAGATTCATTTGAGCTAACTGACCTCCATGAGCAAAACATATTCTCATATTGGGATATTTTTCATAATAACCATTTAAGGTTAAAAAGTGATATGCATCTGCACACTGAGCTAACATCCAAATTAAATGAAAGCGCCAACTCGTATTTTCTAACTTAATAAACTTTTCTCCATCATAAGGATGTATCTCTACAGCTAAATTATATTTATCAGCCAATTCGAATATTGGTTCATTTTCATCGTCAAAAATACAACGCCAAGTTCCAATCGTATCCATATAGTGAGTTGGCAAACATAATAGGTTCATTCCTAACTGTTCTACACAGCGTTCTATTTCCCAACAAGCTCCCCTTACGAAACCAGGATGAACAACAAATCCACAAGTAAACTTACTAGGATGATCTTGTTGTACTTTTGCATTAAAATCATTTTGAAAACGTAAAGCTTGTTTCATTTCTTCTAATCGTAAACCATTTCCATATAACTGAGATAGATTTAAAACTACAGCATGATCTATTTTAAAATGATCCATCCATGCTAATTTTTCGTTCAGAAAGAAACTAGAATCAGTTACTGGTCGCTTCCAGTTTTTTTGGAGCATGAATTTTTTATCTTTATCTACCCAAAAAATCCCTTTGTCTTTCATAAATTGAGGAATTTCTTCAGGGTAAGGAAGCAAATGAGAGTGTCCGTTAATTCTTAGTTTTCGTTTAGCTTGCATTAAATTCTTTTAAAGTTTCTATTTTTTCTCTTAGTAATTAACCTTTTTTCTTTGGTGCTTCCATTACAGTTCCACAATTAGAACAAGTACATTTTTCTTTATCTGAATAATACTTATCGAATATAATTGGCATATCTGTTTCAATATTATCTAAAGCAAATTCTTCTCTATATAGTGGTGTACTACAATTTTCACAATACCATTCTAAAGCATCTAACATCCCTTCAGATCTTGGATATTCAATAACTAAACCTACAGTGTTCTCTTTACGTTGAGGAGAATGTGGAACTTTAGCAGGTAATAAATAAATGTCTCCTTCTTTAATTTCAACATCTACCATTTCTCCTTTATCATCGATAATTTTTAGCACCATATCTCCTTCTACTTGATAGAAAAATTCTGGTGTTTCATTATAATGATAATCTTTTCTATTGTTTGGTCCTCCAACTACCATTACAATATACTCTCCATTATCCCAAACCTGCTTATTTCCTACAGGTGGTTTTAGCAAATGACGATGTTCATCAATCCATTTTTTAAAATTTAAGGGCTGTACTAAGTTCATTTTGTTTTGTATTGAGTTATAAATTTAAATAAAAAGTAATAAGAAATTAGATAAAGAAATAAAATCAACTTTTAGCTATAAAACAATAAAGTTCAATTTTAAACTTTACAGATTATAATGATTTTGTTCTTCCACCATCCACAGGAATGTTGACTCCATTAATATAACTAGCCCGATCACTTGCTAAAAAAACGATTGCATTTGCAACTTCTTCAGGTTGGGCAAAGCGTTTAGCAGGTGCTGCATTTTTCATTGTTTCTATAACCTCATCTATAGATTTACCAGTTTTCTTCGCTTTATTATTTATAATTTCGTTTAATCGTTCTGTTGCTGTAGCTCCAGGTAACACATTGTTTACTGTGATTCCAAACTGACCTAATTCATTAGCCATAGTTTTCGACCAATTTGCTACAGCTCCACGGATGGTATTAGAAACCCCCAAGCCATCTAAAGGTTGTTTTACAGAAGTAGA
Organism: Tenacibaculum aquaeponti; assembly: GCF_052084715.1. Taxonomy (GTDB): domain Bacteria; phylum Bacteroidota; class Bacteroidia; order Flavobacteriales; family Flavobacteriaceae; genus Polaribacter. Next base: position 1,082,872 of record NZ_CP197288.1, read on the forward strand.
GATCACATTAATCACTCTTCCGTAACCTTGTTCTTTCATAAAAGGAACTACAGCTTGAACTAACACATGATTACACTTTAAATGCATTGTAAATGCGCGTTCAAACTCATCGATCTGTGCATTAAAAACTGGTCCGCCTGCAGGTCCACCTGTGTTGTTAATTAGAATATGAAAATTTAAAGATGAAGCTTCTATTTTCTCTTTTAATTCTTGTGGATTTGAAAAATCAGCTACAATATAATTATGCTGCAACTCTTGATTTGGTAGTTCTGCTAAAACTTTTTTTAGTTTCTCTTCATTACGTGCTACTAAAGTTACACTAACACCTTCTTCGGCTAAAGCAACCGCAGATGCTTTTCCAATTCCTTGAGTACTACCACAAACTAAGGCGTTTTTATTTTGAATTCTTAAATCCATTTTAGTTATTTAATATTTTATACATATGTTTTTGGGTTCGGTAAAAAAACGTAATGCTTCAAAACCTCCTTCTCTCCCTACTCCACTTGCTTTTGCACCTCCAAACGGAGTTCTTAGATCACGAAGTAACCAAGTATTTACCCAAACAATTCCTGCTTGTAATTCTTGAGTCATTCGCATCGTTCTATTTAAATTATTTGTCCATAATGTAGCAGATAAACCGTAACTTACGTCATTTGCATATTCTAATACTTCTTCCTCTGATTTGAAAGACATAATTGTAACTACGGGACCAAATATTTCTTCTTGATTTAATTTACATGAGTTATCCTGAATTTCAATTACAGTAGGTTGTAAATAATATCCATTTTCACTGCCTTTTACAGTTACTGTTTCTCCTCCAAATAAAATCTTTCCACCTTCTTCTTCGGTAATATCTATATACGATTTTACTTTTTCTAAATGTGGCTTAGAAACTAAAGCTCCGAGATTTGTATCAGCATCAAACGGATTACCAACTTTGAGTTTTGAAACTTTATCTATAAAATCCTTTTTAAACTTTTCATAGATCTTTTCTTCTACAAAAATTCTACTTCCACATAGACAAATCTGACCTTGATTGGCAAAAGATGACTTTACTGTTGTCGTTAACATTTCATCATAATCAGCATCTGCAAAAATGATATTTGGATTTTTCCCTCCTAACTCTAACGACAATTTCTTAAACATTGGTGCTGCTGTTCTTGCAATGTGAGCTCCTGTTGTAGTTCCTCCTGTAAAAGAAATTGCTTTAATATTCTTATGTTCAACAATAGCCTGACCAGTAGTTTGTCCTAATCCATGTACAATATTTAACACACCTTTTGGCAAACCTGCTTCATTACAAATTTCACCTAATAAATAAGCAGTCATTGGTGTAACTTCACTTGGTTTGGCAACCACACAATTTCCAGCAGCAATTGCAGGAGCAATTTTCCAGGTAAATAAGTACAAAGGTAAATTCCATGGAGAAATACAACCTACTACTCCGATTGGATGGCGTAACGTAAAATTCATTGCATTTAAACCAACACTTTCATGAGCTTCAGAAGGAAACTGTGTTATAGCATTAGCAAAAAAACGAAAATTAGATGATGCTCTTGGAATATCAATAGCCTTAGCCAAACTCAGTGGTTTCCCATTATCTTTAGCTTCTGCTTCTGCTAAAAAATCGAGCTTTTCAGTTATTAAATCTGCTATTTTAAGTAATACACAACTTCGTTCTTCTAAAGTAGTTTTAGACCAATTAGGAAAAGCTTCTTTAGCTGCTTTATAAGCTAATTCAATATCTTCTTTAGAAGAATTTGGTATTTGTCCATATACTTCTCCAACAGAAGGATTAAAATTATCAATATAATTTCCATCAACTGGATTTATAAATTCTCCGTTTATGTAGTTTTTTATATACATTATCTTATCAAACTTTCTTCTAAAGATTTTAAAGATCTACCTTTTATATCTTTCCAACTTTGAGGACCACTTCTACTAGTTCCTGCTACAAGAGCTGCTGCATAAGACGGTGAACTTAAAACTATATCTTTAGTTAAAATTAGTTTATCTTTCATTTCAACTAACAAACTATCATCGATATACTTCTTTCTAAGTTCTTTAATCTTACCAGGAATACTTTGGGTTGTTTTTAATGAAACTTCAGAATCTTTAATTAAAATAAAACCTTCATCACTTAATTTGCCAAATGCTTTCAATTCATTAACATTAAAATATAGTTTTTTACCTATTAAAGTATCTAAATCTTCTTTTACATCATACTTTAAGCTAGAATTATTTATTGGTTCCAAAAACTTATGCCCTAAAGTACCTAAGACAATTTTAGTATTGTAAATAAATTCTTCCATAGCATCTTTATCTGCTCGAGGCAATGATGATTCTACTGGATTATTTCCATTTTCTAAACTATATCTATCAGCTTCTTTAACTAAAATACTTATTCTAGATTCTAAATATTTGATATGAGATTTTGTGAGGTTTTCATCTTTACTTGTCAAAATAACAACTTCATTCCAGAACTCTTTTTTTCTATCATGATCGATAAGTCTTTTAAAAACATTCTCAGACTCACCAATATAAACTCTATTGCTTTCATCTGACGAATCTTTTTCAATTAACAAATAAACACCTGGTCTTTGTGATTCATTCCATTGTTTCAATTCAGAAAACCTACTTCTCGGACAAGCAATGGCTTGTCCAGACCAATTTGCTATTTCTACATGTCTTAAACCTGTAGGAGATCCATCTGATAAATATATTCTAATACTTTTCCCAAACATATTAATTAACTTCTCAAATATGCTGTTACTTTAATTTCTACTACTAAATCTGGATGTGGTAATTGATGAACAGCAACTGTAGTTCTTGTTGGTCCGGTTTGCTTATCGAAAAACTCTCCATAGGCTTTATTATAACCTGCAAAATCATTCATACTTACTAAGAAAGTAGTGACATCTACAACATCTTTTAAACTTGCTCCAACCGTTTGTAAGTTTCTATCAATATTTTTTAAAACTTCTCTAGTTTGAACTTCAATATCTATTTTTTTAGTATTCATTTCGTCAATAAGTTCAACTCCAGCAATTGTATTGTCTGGTCTTCTAGAACTTGTTCCTGAAACAAATATAAAATCTCCTACTACTTTTACATGTGGATATGCTCCTCTTGGCGTTACTTTTTTTTCCATTTTTTATTTCTTCATTATGAGATTCTGAAATACCGAAAATATATTCAACTCTGGTTAATTCAGAATAACATTTAATTAATCTCTTTTGCTAATGTTAATAGCTTTAAGGTTGTTTTTAAATTCCTTGTGGTTGCTATTACATTCAGTTTCTTTTCAAACAAATTATTCGTCAATTTTGTTTTTCCATAACCTCCGACTGCATTTACATATGTGACATCATCAATTACTTCATAAGTATCAGCTTTCGCATCAATAGCAAAACTTTTAATTTCAGGAATTGCCGATAAAAATGTAAAATATTGTTGTTTTTCTTCTACTTCTGAATACGGATTATTAGCTATTGCTTTTTCCCATTGAGAAACTGTTTTAGCTAACACCGGAACATCGTAACCGAATGTTTTTGCTATTCCTTCTTTGATTGTATTTTCGACTTCTAAAGTTTCTTTCGAAGATTTTAAAACAATATTTCCGCTTTGGATATACGTTTTTACTTCAGAAAATTCTAAACCTTCAAGCATAACTCGTAATTCTTGCATAGGAAGTTTATTTTTTCCTGAAACGTTTATTCCTCTGAGTATAATAATGTATGTTTTCATTTATTCTTTGTCAGGTCGAGCGCAGTCGAGACCTATTATTTCAAATTGTATTTTGAATGAGTTGCATTTCTACATTCTGATAAGATTTTTAACATATCAAAATCTCCATTAGCTAAAGCTAACTTTTTCTTTGAACTCCATTTCTTTATTTTCTTTTCAAAAAATATAGCCTGTTCAACATCATTAAAAACTTGGTTAAAAATTAATTCAACTGGTCTTTTTTTATAGGTAAAACAGTTTTTATTAATGCCGTTTTCATGTTCTTCAAATCTTCTTTGAATATTATTCTTTAAACCTACGTATAATAAGCTGTCTGAACATTTTAACATATAAACATAATATTTTTTCATAATAACCTCTCGACTTACTTCGTAAGCTATCTTCGTTTAAAAGATTTTAACTCAATAATGCTCGAGGTGACATTTAGTTTATTTTTACTATATATCTGGAACTACTATTTCAATCCAGCAATTTTATCTTCAGCAAGAATCTCTTTTGTTTCGTGATTTACTTTATTCAATACGATTTCTAATTCTTGTGTAGACATATTTTCTGAAGTTGAAACCTCAGCATCAGCAATTAAATTTAATAACGCTTTATCTTGTGCTCGTCCTTTTTTCATTGCTTCGTTGTAACCAATATCTTCATTAAAAGTTACCATAGAATATTTTGAATAATACGATTCTGGAAACTTTTCTTCTAAATCCATCTCTAATTTACGTTTTTGTTTGAATAATGGATTTGCAACATGATCTCGCATTTCGTAGTAATTGTCGACAGCCAAATCAGCAATTGCATCAGTATCTCTTTTACGTTCTTGTTGATACGTTTTAAACACTTGCTCCCAATCACCTTCGAATCGTTCTAAAACACCATCAAAAACAGCCACATCTTCAAAAGAAGCATTCATTCCTTGTCCGTAAAAAGGCACAATTGCATGAGCTGCATCACCGATTAATAATGTTTTGTTCTTATACATCCAAGGTGAACATTTTACTGTTCCTAGAGATCCTGTTGGATTATTGAAAAATTCGTCTTTTATGTTTGGAATTAAAGCTAATGCATCTGGGAATTGAGTTTCAAAGAAATGTGTAACTTCTTCTTCTGTAGTTAAGTTTTCGAAATTAAACTTTCCTTCTTCATAACTTAAAAACAAGGTTACTGTAAAACTTCCATCTAAATTTGGCAACGCAATTAGCATATATTCACCTCTTGGCCAAATATGTAAATGATCTTTACTGATTTGATGATTGCCTAATTTATCTGCTGGAATTTCTAACTCTTTATATCCATGTGTTAAATAATCTTGACTATAACTGAATAGAAATTTACGTTCTAAATAATAACTTTTTCGAAGTATTGATCCTGCTCCATCTGCTCCAAAAATAATATCTGGATTAACAGAAAATTCTTCATCAGTTTCATAACTTTTGAAATGAGCTACAGTATTTTCTATATCTATTCCTGTACACTTAGCATTGAAATGTATGTTTACATTTTCGTGTTTTTCTGCTTCATCAAGTAATAAAGCATTTAAATCTTGACGCGAAACTGAGTTTATATATTCTCCTGCTCTTCCTGAATAGTTAGAGGCAAAAGTATTTCCTTCAATATCATGAATTAAACGCCCATACATTGGAATACATAATGCTTTCGCCTGTTCTTCAACACCAGCTAATCGTAATGATTTTAATCCTCTATCAGATAAAGCTAAGTTAATTGATCGGCCTGCAGAAATATCTACTTTTCGTAAATCTGGTCTGCTTTCGTATACTTCTATTTTATATCCTCGTTGCGCTAAACGTAAAGCTAATAAACTTCCACATAAACCAGCTCCAACGATTAATATTTTGTCTTGTTTCGTCATGAGTAATTAATTTTTAACGAATCTGTATTTTTTTAAAAAACCTTTTCTTCAAGATATAATTGACTATTTAAAATTGATTCATAATACATATGAAAGGCTACATAAATACTTAATAACTCTTTATCTTCTTTTAACATTCTTGTAATTAAATCTTCATGTAATAAACTTTTAGCAACAATTGCACTTGAAATGTTTACCTCTTTATCATTTAACACTATAAAAAAGTCTTTAAATATTTCTGTTTTAGCTACACTTTCTAGACAAGAAAGATAATTTCCTTTTGCAATTTCATAATCTTCCTGTTTTAGTATTAATTGATCTGTTTTATTAATAGTCCAAAAGCTATCTATCTTATTTAATTTTCTCAATTTATCTATAAATTGCACCGCTTTAGCATTAGATTCTAACATTACTAAACTATCTGATGCAATTGTTAAATCTTCAAGATATACTTTATAGTTTTGCGCTAAATTCTTTTTTGAATAAAATTTCACTAAAGCTTCCTCAAAAATTATTTTCCCTTCATATAGAAGTTCTACTTCATTTTCATCTAAACATTGTTTCAAGTTTTCTTTACTTTTATTTGAACAACTAAATAGAAAAATTAAGATTGTAATACATATAAGACGCTCCATTTTACAATAAGCTTTTTAAAATCTCGACCATTCTAAATACATCTTCAAAACTGTTATACATTGGCACTGGTGCACAACGAATAACATCTGGCTCTCTCCAATCGGTGATAATATGATGATCTGTTAATTTTTGATGTAAACTTTTATCTGCATGTTGTACTTGAATTGATAATTGACAACCTCTTTCTTTTGGATTAGAAGGTGTTATGATTTTAATTCTATCAGTATCAATTTGATTAATCAAATACTCAAAATATCCGGTAAGCTTTTCTGACTTTTCTCGTAGTGCATCCATTCCTACAGTATCAAATAAATCTAAAGACGAACGAATTGCTGCCATTGATAAAATTGGCGGATTTGATAATTGCCAACCTTCTGCACCAGACATTACATCAAACGGTTGGCGCATATTGAAACGTGTATCCTTATTATGATTCCACCAACCTGCGAATCTTGGTAAATCTCTGTTATGCGCATGTTTTTCATGAACAAATAATCCTGATAAACTTCCTGGTCCAGAATTTAGATATTTATAAGTACACCAAGCGGCAAAATCTACTCCGCTATCATGTAAATTAGGTTGAACATTTCCTGCTCCATGAGCCAAATCGATTCCAACAATACAGTTCTTAGCATGACCAATTTCTGCAATACGTTTAATATCTAAATATTGACCTGTATAATAATTTACGCCGCCGATTAATAGTAACGCAATTTCATCTCCTTGTTCTTCAACTATAGTTTCTAAATCTTCTATTCTCAATAACTCTTCACCAGCTCTTGGTTTCCATTCTACCAATCCGTTTTCAATATCGAAACCATGAAATTTTAATTGTGATTGTACTGCATATCTATCAGAAGGAAAAGCATCACTTTCAATGACAATCTTATACTTTTGCTTGGTTGGTTGATAAAACGAAACCATTAACAAGTGTAAGTTTGTTGTTAACGTATTCATAACTACAACTTCCAATGGTTTAGCACCAACAATCTTTGCCATTTTTTCTGTTAGAAACTCATGATAAGGCAACCATGGCGTTTCTCCTTCAAAATGGCCCTCTACTCCATATTTTGCCCAATCATCTAATTCCTGCTGAATGTATTTTTGTGTTTGTTTTGGTTGTAATCCTAGTGAGTTTCCTGTAAAGTATAACCAGTCATTTCCTTTATCATCTTTAGGAATATGGAACTGGTTTCTTAAATATGAAAGTTCATCTTCTTTATCTTGTTGTATAGCGTATTCTAACGTGTTTTTATACATATTTAATTTCTTTTTACACTTATAAAAAAAGTTTTAAGAACATCTTTTTATTTGAATAATTAAAAAATAAGTGTTTCACTAAATAAAACGGTGTTTTATAAATTTAACACTTTTTTATTATTTTAGCAAATGAATAAAAATTACTTTCTTTTGAATAATCAGAATAATGATAAAAAATTAAATCAATCTATCATTAAAGCATTTGTTTTACTTGATGCATTCTCTCATGAAAAACACACATGGGGAGTTAGAGAATTAGCACAAAAAACTGGTTACAACAAGAGTACAGTTTATAGATTACTACATACTCTTAATTCTTTAAATATTGTTTATCAGAATTCTAATGAAAAATATAGTTTAGGAAGTAAACTATTTGAGCTAGGCAATCGTGTATCTTTATATAAAACATTAATTAAATTAACCAATACAGCTATTAAGAAAGTAGCATTAGATATTCAAGAAACTGTTTTATTAAGTATAATTAAAGAATATCAAGTTTTTCATATAAATAAAGCTGATAGTTTACATGGTTTAAAAATTAATACTTCTATTGGTTCTTATCAACCTATTCATGCTACAGCCTCCGGAAAACTTTTACTTGCATATTTACCTGTAAATGAACAAGAAGAAATATTAAGTAATATCGATTTAAAACCTCATAACGATAATACCATAACCAACATAAGTAATTTTAAAAAAGAATTAAAGCTTATTAAAAATCAAGGATATTCTTTAGACATGGAAGAACTTGAATTTGGACTTGTATGTATTGCTATTCCCATTAAAAATAAAACAGGAACTGTTATAGCTTCATTAAGTGCTTCAGGACCTTTAAGTAGATTTAAAGTTGAAAATATTACTCAATATATTAACATTTTACAAAAAGGAGTTCTTGAAATTGAAAACGAATTAAGTGACTTTAACGATTTATAGAATATAACTAAACTTTATATTTTTCAGTTTTATTTTGAATTTTACTATAAATTTAAAATATTAACTACTCCTATTTCATTAAAAACAAACATACTTCATAGCTTAAAACTACACTTTCATACCTTTCTTTTATATTCTTAAGCTTTTTATAATAGCTTCAAATTGCTTTTTCAATAACTTTAAAACCATTATAAACTAACTAATATTAAATAATTATGAAGCTTCTTAAATTAATTTTCACTTTTTTAATTGGTGTATTATCAATTATATCCTGTAAAAAAGAAAAAAAAGAAATAAAGAAAATTGAAAAAGAGATAGTAACGTACATTAAAAACGAAATTGAAGATTTATGTACAGCAAAATCATCGTGGTTTACTATTGATCCAACTACAGGAAAAAGAAAAACCAAAGCTCCAGAAGAAGGGCAATCTAGTGTTTTTGGTAACAATAAAACGGTTTCAAATTGTGATTTTCATCAATGGTCTTGGCAAAAATTTCTTTGGTTAACAAATGACATCAACGGAAAACCCTTGTTTATGAGAGAATTAACTCAAGTTGATAGTCATAATGTACCTGTAACTCAACCTGAAGGTCAGGATAAAATTATTCTTACAGCTCAAGAAAACCTTCAAGCAACAGGCGATATTCTTAAATCAAATAAGGCTTTTAGTACAGACAACACAAGTTATGATGTTTATTATTCTATTCATGTAAATGATACATTATACAAAAACATTGAACATTATGCTAAAATGGAAGCCAGTAAGTATGTTGATGCAACTTTCCCTGTAAGCTCATTAGAATTAAAGGTTGCTTGGGTTGATGCAAAAGCTATTAAAGATACAAGTTCTTATTTCTTAACAGATGCTGTAATTAATGGTAACGATACACAAATAGCTTTGTTAGGTATGCATGTAGTTGGTGTTGTATACAATCACCCAGAATTTATTTGGGCTACTTTTGAACATGATGATTTAGCACCTTATTATGATTGGAAAGCAACCACTACATCTGATGTACCAGTTACATCTGCCACGAATAAATTATTTTTCAACAAAGATGCAACAGGAACAATTGATAATCTTGCTAGTCATTTTAATGACCCTTCCAAAGATAATCCAAATGTTTTTGCAGTTAACAAATATGGAGTACCTCGTCAAGCAGGAAATACTTTTTTAGCTACAAGTCAAGATGGAAAACAAAACTTTGATAATATTGAAATTATTAATGAAAGCGTAAAACTTCAATTAAAAGATGTTTGGAATAATTATTTTTATAATGGTTCAATTTGGATTGATACCGAAGGATACAAATACCCTACTGAACAAGCTAAATTATTAAATACTTTAGGAAATAATTTAAGTAATTCTGCTCCTGGCAAATTAACTCGTGGATCGGTTGCAGCATATAATATTACAATGGAAACATATGAGCAATTAGGCTTTGTTCCACCAAAAGCTATACACGAACAATCTGTTAAGACAATGGGGAATTGTTTTTCTTGTCATAGTAGTAATGGATCTAGCGGTTCTCCTTTAAATATAAGTCATATTTTTAATGGTGCTGTTGATCGTAACAACAAGTTATCTAAAAAACAAACAAAACAAAAACACTTAAATGAAATACTAAATATTGTCAAGAAAATGAAATAATTTTCAATTAAAAAGTTTAACCAAACTTTATATTTACTACTACTAAAACCTTGTTGATAAATGCTTCAACAAGGTTTATTTTTTTTTAAAACTCTTATTATACAAAAACACTCTTTGATGAATCTTTTAACTACACTTGTGCATTTTTATATCAAAAGTAAATAAAGCATTTGTAATTTTAATGTAATAAATAACCAACAAAATCGAGTCATGAAATCAATAAAACTAATCACTTTAATTACTTGTATGATTGTATTTGTATCATGCAATAATGAAAAAAAGAAAGAAGAAAAGAAATACACAAAAGTTTCTAATAACTATGGATATCCAATGGACTCTATAACTATTAATAAATGGATTACTTCTAATGATCTTAAAGCTATGTATAAACATAGTTGGTATATTTGGAAACATTTAACTACGAGTGTAGAGGATAATAAATTAAGATATCAAACGTGGTCTAGTCCTTCTCAAATTGTTGACAAACTAAATAGTTCATCTAAAAAAAATAAAACTGAAACTCTCTTTGAAAAACCTCATCAATTTACACACCATAACCCTGAATTTGTTACCGATGATTTAAGCATTGTTGTTACCGTAGGTTATAACGAGGCTTCTGAAAAATTTGCTCTTGATAATAAAATATTTTATTTATCTAGTTTACAAAAAATGCAAAAAGATCCTTATAGTAAAATTCCAGATTTTCCTTCGGATGCAATAAACATTAAACCTGTATATAAAATTATAACGGAAGATAAAATATACGATGGTATGTATACAATGTCAGCATGGAATGGTCCAAAATCATATGATGATGGTTATCCTCAAAGTAAATGGAAATCTTGTATTCACATAAATTTAAACGAAAAGAAAAACAATCCAAATGGCCGTTTAGACTACAACTGTAACAATATTAATGAAAACAACACATTTTACTTAGATGATTTTATACATTTTAAAATTTCAAAAAAACAAGCAGAATCTTATAATCAACAAATAAACAATGCTGATATAAAAGCTAAAGAAGGAGATATTGCTCTTTTAGTGGCAATGCATGTTACTACAAAAGAAATTAAACGTTGGACATGGCAAACCTATTGGTGGTCACCTACACCTTTAAATCCAAGAAATCCTAGCTCTAATGCAATTGCTTCTTCTAAAAAAGGAATTAAACTTAAAGGTGCAGCTACGCATTACGCTATGGCTGTTGCTTATTCTATGATAACACCTAGCCAACCATACATTAATGGTAAAAATGAAGGAAACCCTTTAATTGCTTTCAATCCATACCTAGAATCTCATTTTGGGAGATTTGGATCTGACAGTTATGTTATAAATAATGGCAATAAAATAAACACGAATTTAGGTGTACATTCTAACTGTATGTCATGCCATATGGTTGCAGCTATCGACACCAAAAAAGGCTCAAGCTTTAACGGACCTAGTTACCAAGGAGACAAATACACAAGTTATAAAGATCCAGTATTAAAAAATAGATTAATGCTAGACTTTGCTTGGTCTATTCAAGGGAATTTACAAAAATCTAAATAACAATTATTCTATTACAATTAAAAAGCCTTGTTAAAAACAAGGCTTTCGTTTTTTAAATTTATTTCTATCCATTAATCTTGTGAATTAAAACTCCATATTAATTCCAATTTTCATATCGCTTATTCCATTTTTTTCATACCTCTTAAAGTAGAACAGTAAATTTAATACATAAGAAATACTTATCATTAAAGCTTTTATTATGAAAACTGACACCACAATTTCAAAGTACGCATTAGCGTATTCAAATTATCATGATTTATTAAATAATACATTATTAGCTGAGTCTCCAAACTATTGGCAAGCTGGTTGTATTTTTGATACTGTTTTAGATTTCCTTGCTCTTTCTATTGCCAATTCTTTAGATAACACTGAAGATATTAATATTACTAAAACAGAAGCTCAAAAAGCTGTATCTGATGTTTTAGCAAAATACAATTGTGATATTATTTTTAACCAAAATGGAACACAACAAGTACCTGCTAATGTTTACTACAACGGAACAAGTACAATTCCAGGAACTGCTCAGTGTGCAAATTGGTATGACGATGCTGGTTGGTGGGGTATTGCCTGTTCTAAAGCTTATGATCCTTTTTATGAAAAATTATTTACTCCTGAAACTAAGGTAAAGGCTCAAAATATAGCTAAAGCGTGCTGGATCGCAATGGAAACAGGTACATATACACAATATGGTGGGGCTCCAAATGTATACCTAACTGCTATAAACCAAAACAGCCCTTATATTAACAAAACTGCACCTAGATACGAAGGAGGAGTTTGGCAAGCTAATTTTGGTGATCCCTTAACTGCAAAACTCGGTCCTTTTCAAGATAGTGTAGTAAATGGGTTATGGTTCACTTTATCTACTCGATTATATAAAATATCTGAAGATTTTGAATTACAAAAACGTATTTCTCCATACATTGATTCTTTTGTATCTTTTTTTAAACAATGGATAACTGATTCTGAATACAGTATTTTATTCAAAACTGGAGAGCAATCAGGACTAATTAGAGAACGATATCCTGCCTATAACAATAGTGTTCAAAATTATGGAGGAAGTACTCTAGTAAATCCTAATTCTTGGTATGAAGCAAATACATGTTGGGCAGGAGATCAAGGATTATATCTAGGTGGATTTTATGAATATTCAACGATAATCTTATCTGAAGAAAGTTTTGCTAATGAAACGATGAATGTAATTTTAAGTGGAATCCCTAATATGACTACCACTAATCCAATTACTCCCATTCAAAATAATATTATAGCTCCTTGGTTCCCTTACACTCCTAATAACGGACTTAAAGTTACTGATTCTGGTGATTATGCTTCTGGATCAGGTATCTGTATGCGTTATTTATTATATGGGTATTTAAAAGGTAGTAACCCAATCTCTGAAAAACTTTCTAACACTTCCGACCCTTTATACTCACTTATTCAAACTTCAGCAGAAGCATGTTTAAATAAAACCTATCCTCAATTTGGAAATATATCATTTGATAAATTTAATAGCCTTTCTATTTTAACTCTCTCTTTAGCTTTACAAATGAAGAAGTAATAATCAATAAGTCGTCCTAAAATAGGTTGAAAGATTTATCTTAACCTATTTTAGGACGACTCAAAAAAGCTGTAAATAATGTATTAATACAATACTCTAAAACGTATTGTTCCTTCAACATTCTTTAATTCTTGAATTACATCTTGATTATAATCTTTATCTACATCTGTAATAACATATCCTACTTTAGGATCTGTAGATAAATATTGCCCAACAATATTTAATCCGTATTCCGCAACAACTTTATTAATTTTAGCCATTACACCAGATACATTTTTATGCATATGCAAAAAACGGTGTGAATTTTGTTGTTTTGGTAAACGAATATTTGGAAAATTTACAGCATCAACAGTATTTCCTGAATTAACATATGCCATAATTTTTCCGGGTACAAAATCTGCTATATCTCTTTGAGCTTCTTCTGTACTTCCACCAACGTGAGGTGTTAAAATAACATTTGGTAATCCCTTTAACTCTGTATAAAACTCTCCATTTTTCCTAGGTTCTTCAGGATAAACATCTACTGCAGCACCAGCTAACTTACCAGATTTTAATGCTTCTGTTAAAGCAGGAATATCTACAACAAAACCTCTTGATAAATTTACTAAATGAGCTCCGTCTTTCATTTGTGAAATTTCTTTAGCACCAATGTAATTTCTATTTAAAGAGTTATCATCTACATGTAAAGTTACTACATCAGAAACAGCTAGCAAATCTACTAAAGAGTTCATTTTAGTAGCATTACCTAAAGCTAACTTATCTTCAACATCATAATAATACACATCCATCCCTAGGGCTTCAGCTAAAACAGATAATTGTTTTCCGATATTCCCATATCCTACAATACCCAACTTCTTTCCTCTTACCTCTTTTGAGCCTTGTGCAGTTTTATTCCATTCACCGTTATGAATCTCTGTGCTACGCTGAAAAACACTACGCATTAACATAATTATTTCTCCTATGGCTAACTCTACAACTGATCTGGTATTACTATATGGTGCATTAAAAACAACTATTCCATTTTCTTTACACGCATCTAAGTCAATCTGTTTAGTTCCAATACAAAACGCTCCTACAGCTAATAACTTTGGAGCATTTTTAATTACTTTTTCAGTAATTTGTGTTTTAGATCGGATTCCTATTACGTGTACATCTTGTAGCTTCTCAATTAACTCTTCTTCTGAAAGACTTCTACTTACAGTTTCTACTGTAAAACCATCATTTGTAAATTTCTTATACGCATCTGCATGTATATTTTCTAATAATAGCATTTTGATACGATTTTTCGGATATGATATATTTCTTGGCAAATCGTTTATAAATAAAAATTCATCTAAATTTGGTGTAATATAATCTGCGTTTTTAATTGTTTTTTCACGCTGAACATTTTCTGTATAAGCAAAAAATTTATCGGCTACTCCTGCTTCTTTAGTTATATAATCACTATAACCATCGCCAATTACCTGAATTTCTCCATCTAATTGTAAGCCTTGTAAGCAAGCTATTTTTCCATTGTGCACAGAAAGAACATTGTCTCTGTCAAATCCTATAATTTCATCATTTTCACTAAACTCGAAAGTATTAGCAAATACTCTTTCTGCTGGAATGTTGTATTCTGCAACTATAGGAATGATAAATTCTTTGAATCCTGCTGAAATTACATAAATATTTTCTGAATACGATTCAAAAAATTCTTTATTTCTTTCAATAGAACTGGACACTCTTTTCTTTAATTCTTGAATTAACAGATTTAAATCGGATCGCTTTGCATTAAGTAATTTTATTCTACGTTCTAACGACTGGGTAAAGGAGATTTCCCCATCAATCCCTAGGTTTGTGATTTTGATAATTTCATTAATTACCTCTTCTTTTTTTGGATTGCTTGCTAATGTTATTTCAGCTAAAACATCCAACGCTTCTACTTTTGTAAGCGTACTGTCGAAATCGAAAATATAATATTTACTCATGGCTTTTAATTATCCATTCAAGTCTGAAAATTACAATCTATTTAGTAGACATAAAACACAAATTTTGAGAAATATAATATTTTTATCAGTCTGATAATAAATATCATATATTTTATGAATATGTTAAAACTCTAATCCATAAAAAAAGATAAATTAATAAAAATTCACCTTTTAAATTTATACTTAATTTTTTCATCTTATAATTCACAGAATTGTAAATTATAGTTATTATCTATTATTATTTAATTTGTTTAAATATTAGTTTACAAATAGATTTACAAAACTTAAAGAATAAATGTATTAATAAAGATATTTTAAACATTAAAAAAGCTCACCATTTAGGTGAGCTTCAGAGATTATCTAATTAATTTTTTATACTTAATACGTTTAGGCATAATATCTCCACCCAATCGTTTCTTTTTATTTTCTTCATATTCAGAGAAAGATCCTTCGAAGAAATACACTTGAGAATCTCCTTCAAAAGCAAGAATATGTGTACAAATTCTATCTAAGAACCAACGGTCGTGAGATATGACTACTGCACATCCTGCAAAGTTTTCTAATCCTTCTTCTAAAGCTCGAAGTGTATTTACATCTAAATCGTTGGTAGGCTCATCTAATAATAGTACGTTTCCTTCTTCTTTAAGCGTCATGGCTAAATGTAAACGGTTACGCTCACCACCAGATAAAGTATTTACCTTCTTATTTTGCTCACTACCAGAAAAATTAAATCGACTTAAATATGCACGAGAATTTACTTGCTTCCCTCCCATCATTACTAAATCTTGACCATCTGAAAAGTTCTCCCAAATAGATTTATTAGGATTGATATTAGCATGGTTTTGATCTACATATGCAATTTTAGCAGTTTCTCCAACTGAGAAAGTTCCAGCATCTGGATTCTCTTCTCCCATGATCATTCTAAAAATTGTTGTTTTACCGGCACCGTTTGGTCCAATAATACCAACAATTCCTGCTTGAGGTAAATTAAACTCTAAATTCTCATATAATAACTTTTCACCAAAAGCTTTAGAAACACCAGCAGCTTCGATTACATTAGTTCCTAAACGTGGACCATTAGGGATGTAAATCTCAAGCTTCTCTTCTGTTTGCTTTTGATCTTGATTCATTAACTTATCGTAGTTCTTTAAACGAGCTTTTGATTTTGCTTGACGCCCTTTTGGTGCCATACGAACCCATTCTAACTCTCGTTCTAAAGTTTTCTGACGCTTAGAAGCAGATTTACTTTCTTGTTCTAAACGTTTTGCTTTTTGATCTAACCAAGAAGAATAATTTCCTTTCCAAGGAATACCTTCACCTCTATCCAACTCTAAAATCCAACCTGCTACATTATCTAAGAAATAACGGTCGTGAGTTACGGCAATTACGGTTCCTTTATATTGTGCTAAATGATGCTCTAACCAATGTACAGATTCAGCATCTAAGTGGTTGGTAGGCTCATCTAATAATAATATTTCAGGTTCTTGAAGTAATAATCTACAAAGTGCAACTCTTCTTCTTTCTCCTCCTGATAAAACACCTATTTTTTTATCAGGATCTGGAGTACGAAGTGCATCCATTGCAATTTCTAATTTGGTATCTAATTCCCAAGCGTTAGTTGCATCGATTTTATCTTGCAATTCTGCTTGACGATCCATTAATTTTTGCATTTTATCAGCATCAGAATACACTTCTTCTAAACCAAACATATCGTTGATTTTATTGTATTCATCTAACACTTCTACAACTTCGGCAACTCCTTCTTTTACGATTTCAAGTACAGTTTTGTCTTCATCAAGTTGAGGTTCTTGCTCTAGATATCCTACTTTATACCCAGGAGAAAAAACAACATCTCCTTGATAATTTTTTTCTACTCCGGCTATAATTTTAAGTAAGGTAGATTTACCCGATCCATTTAAACCTAAAATTCCAATTTTTGCTCCGTAAAAAAAACTTAAATATATATCTTTTAAAACTTGTTTTCCAGTTGATTGATAGGTTTTAGAAACCCTGTTCATGGAAAATATGACTTTTTTATCGTCTGACATTTATGTAGCGGTTAATTTTGTTTATAAAATTTATTTGAGAAGTAATTATTTGTTTTATACACGGCCTTTTAAAGCATTAAAAACCCAAGCTATGGCAAAGAATCCTAAACCTATTGCCGCAAAACCCCAGCCTATGTCTTCGTATCTGTATGCTCCTAATCCTATTAATAAAAATCCAATAAAAATCATTAAAAGTGTGGCGTAAGCCAACACTGTGTTTTTGTTCATTGCCATATATCTATCTTTTAATGCGCTTCCACAAATCTGGTTTATACTAAGCCTATCATTCTCTTGAGATAAACATATAAATGCCTTAGTATTTTACGCAAAATGAAATACAAATATCGAGAAATATTTATATTATTCAAGAATAAATTAACGGTTCTATATAATTGAGTTATTTATTTTCGTGCAAGTTTTCTTAGTGCAACCCATTGTTTCATCATTTCTCTTGACTCACAAGCTGGATATCCTACAACAGTTTTTCCTGCAGCAACATCTGAAATAACACCTGATCCTGCACCTACGGTAGCACCAGAATGTATAGTCGTATGATCTTTTATAGATGCACTACCTCCAATTACAACTCCATCTCCTAAAGTAACAGAACCTGCTAAACCACTATTTCCGGCCATGATACAGAATCTTCCTAAAACAGAATTGTGACCTATTTGTACTAAATTATCTATTTTACAACCGTCTCCTAATATTGTTGAGCTAAATTTGCCTCTATCTACACATGAATTTGCCCCAATTTCTACGTTATTTCCTATGATAACATTTCCAATATGAGGAATTTTTGTTAATCCTTGTTCACTTGGTCTATACCCAAATCCATCGGCTCCAATACTCACATTAGTATGAAAGATACAATTATTACCTATTTCACTTCGCTCACGAATCACTGTTCCAGACCAAACGATTGTATTAGCTCCAATCGTTGTATCATCAAAGATTGATACATTCGGATATATTATTACATTATCTCCTAAAACAACATTTTCTCCTATAAAAGAATTTGCACCAACCTTACAATTGTCACCTAATTTTGCTGTCTCACTTATTACAGCTGTAGCATGAATATCTGTAGAAAAAAATGGTAATTCAGCTTGAAAAAGTTCTAATACTTTTGCCATTGCTAAATCTGCATTTTTAACTTTAACAAAAGCTCTACCTTCTCCTGGTTCTATTGTTATTTTCTCATCTACTATGGCTGTCTTAGCTTCTGATTTCTCCCATAAACGTGCATACTTACTATTTCCTATAAAAGTGATATGATTTTTAGTTGCTTTTTCTATTTGTTCTGGAGCATGTATTTTTTCAGTACAATTACCTATTAAATCTCCTTTTAGAAAAGTAGCGATTTCGTTTATTAGATATGATTTCATGAGCGTATTATAATTCTAGTTTTTCTTGATTTTCCTTTGAAGGAAGAGTGATTCTTTATAGTTTTTTATAATTGAGAAGCTAATCTACTTCCTTGATCTATAGCACGCTTAGCATCTAATTCAGCAGCTACATCTGCACCTCCAATTACATGAACTTTAACTCCTTTAGATTGTAATGGTTGTAGTAATTCTTTAAATGGTAATTGACCTGCACAAATAATTACATTATCTACCTCTAAAACTTTCTGTTCTTCATTTTGAGTGTAATGTAAACCTTGATCATCTATTTTATCATATTGTACTTCATTAATAAATTGTACATTCTTTTTCTTTAGGTTTGCTCTATGAATCCATCCTGTAGTTTTCCCTAAATTACCTCCAAACTTTCCTTTACTTCTCTTGAACATAAAGATTTCTCTTGGAGAAGGATGTACATGTTTTTCTACACCTTCAATACCACTTCTAGCTGCTAAACTTTTATCAATTCCCCATTCATTTAACCATGCATCTATATTTTGAGAAGTACTTTCTCCTTCATGTGATAAATATTCAGATAAATCGAATCCAATTCCTCCAGCTCCAATTACAGCGACTCTTTTACCAACTTCTTTTTTAAGTTTTAAAACATCTATGTAATTCAATACTTTTTCATGATCTACTCCCGGAATTCTTGGTGTTCTAGGTGTAATTCCTGTAGCTAAAATTACTTCATCAAAATCTCCTTGTGCTAAATCTTCAGCATTTACTCTAGTATTCAACTTCAAATTAACATTGTGAAGTTCTATTTGTTTACCGAAATATCGAATCGTTTCATAAAACTCTTCTTTACCTGGAATTTGTTTAGCTATATTAAACTGTCCTCCAATTTCACTTTCACTATCAAACAAAGTAACTTCGTGTCCTCTTTGCGCTGCAACTGTAGAAGCAGCCAAACCAGCCGGACCAGCACCTACAACTGCTATTTTCTTCTTTTTATCTGTTGGTAAATAGTTTAATTCTGTTTCGTGGCAAGCTCTTGGATTTACTAAACAACTTGCTACTTTTTGTTCAAAAACATGATCTAAACAAGCTTGATTACAGCCTATGCAGGTATTAATTTCGTCGTCTTTTTCTTGTTCTGCTTTATTCACCCATTCTGGATCAGCTAAAAATGGACGAGCCATAGAAATCATATCTGCATGACCTTCTGCTAGAACTTTTTCAGCAGTTTCTGGCATATTAATTCTATTCGAAGTAATTAAAGGAATAGAAACTTCACTTTTCATCTTTTTAGTCACCCAAGTAAAAGCTGCTCTTGGTACCGAAGTTGCTATTGTAGGAATTCTAGCTTCGTGCCAACCAATTCCTGTATTGATAATTGTTGCTCCTGCTTTTTCTATTTCCTTTCCTAACATTACGATTTCATCCCAAGAACTTCCGTTCTCTACTAAATCCAACATAGAAAGTCTGTAAATAATAATAAAATTTTCACCTACTTTCTCTCTAGTTTGTTTAACTAATTCAATAGGTAAACGCATACGGTTTTCGTAGCTTCCTCCCCAATCATCGTTTCTTTTATTAGTTCTTTTTGCAATAAACTGATTAATTAAATACCCTTCAGATCCCATAATTTCGACTCCATCATAACCTGCTTCTTTTGCTAAAACAGCAGACTTAACAAAATCTTTAATTGTCCTTTTAATACCAGATTCTCTAAGTTTAAATGGTTTAAAAGGTGTTATTGGCGATTTAATTGCAGATGGAGCTACATTAAGTGGATGATAACCATACCTACCTGCATGTAAAATTTGCATACATATTTTTCCTCCAGCCGCATGAACAGCTTCTGTAATTACTTTATGTTTTTCTGCATGTTTTTTTGTACTCATTCTAGCAGAAAAAGGACCTGTCCATCCTTGAATATTTGGAGCAATTCCTCCAGTAACGATTAATCCTACTCCTCCTTTTGCTCTTTCGGCATAAAATCTGGCTATTTTATCGTATCCATTTTTCTCTTCTTCTAAACCAGTATGCATAGATCCCATAAGGATTCTATTTTTAATTGTTGTAAAACCTAAATCTAACGGCTCAAAAATATTCTTGTACTTAGTCATTCAGTCTGATTTTAAATTTTATTATGCATGCATAATAACTGCAAGATACTTTTATTTTTCGAATTTGTAAACCTTAACTTTCTTTTAATCTTATTTTTTTATGTTATAAATTAATGAAAACATAAATTTGCTAACCTTTTTATAACTAAAAAATAAATGATAAAATTTTTATTAACTCTTTTAATTTTTACTTGTACTTGTAGTTATTCTCAATCTACTTCAATTCGTATTGATGGAAATTTTGATGATTGGACTTCTGAATTAACAACCTTTACTGATACAAATGAATCTCTTGATGGTATTGATTTATTAGAATTTCAAGTAACGAACGATGCTGAATATTTATATATTAAAGTTAAAGCAAATAAAGAATTCGATTTAACAGATGGAAATATAATTCCACATAATTTTTTCATGTACTTAGACACTGATAATAATTCTAGTACAGGATTTAGAGTACGAGATGACTATGGCGCTGAACTAGGTATTCAATTTGGAGAACGTGTATTATTCAATAATTTTGTGAACACTCCAAAAACACAAGTTAATTTTTCTGAAGTAGGTTTAAGAGCTGCACCAACAGTAACATCAAAAGAATTTGAAATTGCAATTCCTAGAGCAAGTATACCTGATGGAATTAATCCATTATTTCCTTCTTCTTCGGTAAAAATCCTAATTCGTAATAGAGCTAACTTTGATTGGTTACCTAATTTAAATAGTGTATTCACTTACACCTTTGATGAAACCCCTACAACTCCTTATCAACCTATTGATATTAATAAGTCTGATAATTCTTACATAAGAATTGTAGCGTATAACACAAAATTAAATTCGTTATTAGACACCAATAAATTAGATGAATACGAACGATTAATAAAAGTTATTCAACCAGATATTATTGGTTTTGTAGAAAGTGCAGACACGACTACAGAATACATTAAATCTTTATTTGATTCGTGGATTCCTTTAGAAACTTCTAATGGATGGTATGTTAAAAAACATGGTGGAGAAGTAACTGTTTCTCGTTGGAAAATTACTCAAGAATGGGATTTAGATCGTCAATTCCCAGTACTTATAAATTTACCTGAAAAATATGGAACAGATTTATTATACACCAATGCACACTTAAATTGTTGTGGAGCTGATGACAGAAGACAAAGGCAAGTTGATGAATATGCTGCTTTTGTTTTAGATGCAAAATCTCCAGGCGGACAAATTACTTTACCAAAAAATACTCCAATTGTATATTCTGGTGATTTAAACTTAGTTGGACTTTCAGATCAATTAGCAACTTTATTAACTGGACAAATTAAAAATGTAAGTACTTATGGTTCTGGTGCACCTTTAGATTGGGATGATACAGATTTTAAACACGATAATGCTTTACAAACAGATATTCCTATGGCTTACACATGGAGATCTGATGGTTCTAATTTTCCTCCAG
Source organism: Tenacibaculum aquaeponti (assembly GCF_052084715.1). GTDB lineage: Bacteria > Bacteroidota > Bacteroidia > Flavobacteriales > Flavobacteriaceae > Polaribacter. The sequence goes on from NZ_CP197288.1 coordinate 1,105,013, forward strand.
GTAAACTAGATTTTATTATTTACTCTGATTATGTTTTAAAAGCGGAAAAGACCTTTGTAATTCAAACTGAAGAAATGCCTAGTGAACGATTAAATTTATTTGGGTTACAAGAATTTGATACTAGCACAGCTTCTGATCATTTTCCAGTAATAGCAGATTTTTCTATTAATAGAAATACATTGAATACTGATGAAAATTTTGCTTTCATAAATAAGATTTTTCCAAACCCGGCAACTAATAAAATTAATATTCAACTTAATGTTTTTGACACATATAATATTCGTTTATACAATGCCGTTGGAAATTTAATTTTAACTACTGAAGAAGAAACAAACTCGATAGAATTAGATATTAATACTATATCTGTAGGACTTTATCATTTAGCAATTACGAATTCAAAAGGAGAACGAAAGTTTATAAAAGTCCTTAAAAAATAAAAATTAAACTTTTAATTATAAAAAAGACTGTCTAAAATTACTTAGACAGTCTTTTTTGGTTTTACTAAAACTCTATAACGATTACATCTATTATCATTCCATTAGCACATCTAATGATAATAATAATAATTATCTTTTTCCCGTGAATCGTTTTTCCTTCAAGTTTATAAACAGGCTCTCTTTCGAATCTATGCGGTACGTTAATCACATTACCATCTTCCATTCTATGCTCTGCTAAACCAACTCCTGAGAATTCATCTTTTACAATTCTGTAATCCAGTAACTCTTCCTTTTTAATATCAGATTTTTCTAAAAAGTCTTCTAAAGTAGGCTCTGCTTGTATTCCTTTTGGATTCATTGGGTATTCATGAGCTTTAACAACTCCATACTTTTCATGATAATCCAATCGTAATTTCTCTTTAGTACCTTCTCTTTGTACTAAAATAGTTTCCGTTTCTTCATTCATATCGTTTATCTCGTTTTTTTCACAAGATGTCATCATTAACGATACAATAAAAATAATTGCGATGCTTTTAAAAATTTTCATATTATTAATTTTAATCGGTTAATACGTTACAAATCTAAAACACGATAACACACTAACTAACAATAATTTAACTATTTTTAAAATCATATATCCTCCTTTTTTATGAGGAAAAACACTTTATTAAAGACACAAATTATTCAACAAAAAATCTTAATAAAAAAGCTCTTGATAAATCAAGAGCTTTAATCACAAACAAATAATTAAATTTTTAAGCCATTACAGTACCATTATTATTAGATGGACCAGTGATTACTGGGATAAAAAATGCTTCTTCATATTCATATTTACAAGAAGTCTTATAATCTATCATATCTTGTACAGTTACATTGTTAAATGTTCCTGTAGGCTCTAATTTATCACTCGTATTACTTGGTTGAACTTTATTGTTAGTTATCGTTTGGAAATCTGCCCAATATTTATCAATAAACGCATGATGCATCCAGAAAATAGGATCATTAGGAGAACCACTTGTCGCCATATCTCCTCCAATATATACATGAATTCTATCATGAATTGGAGTTTCAAATGTTCTTTGAAAACCTGCCCAATCTGGGTTGTCTACATTAGATTTCCAATGTGTTTCGATTTCAGATTTATCATTAAATCTTCCAAAGAATCTACCATTTCCTTCAGGAGTTGTGTCTCCTCCAACATTTCTAGTTACATTCCAATTTGTTAAATCTGTTGCAACTGAAATCTCTGATGGTACGCTTTGATCATTATACCAATCCCAATATGGTAAAGGAATACCTCCTTCAGCAATTAACTCATCTTCAAAAAGACATAAATATGCTCTATGCCATGCTAAAAAATTACTTAATCCTTGGTGATTTAGCATTAATCCATGAGCTCTTACAATTGCCATATTAGCCATTGTCATTGCATCTTGATGAATTTTCACAAAGTCTTGATACCTATTTTCTGTAGCAGTCACAGGATCTCCATTCGCATTTTGTTTATTTTTTAATGCTGTAATTGCGTTTGTAAATTGAGTCCATTCAGCTGAAGTAAGATTTCTATGAGATTTTCTCAATTTAATTCCAGCACCTACAGTAGTGGTTCTGTGATTACTAGCGTTTTTAAATAACTCATCAAAATTATTAGGAGCTATTAAAGGAATTAATACTCCATTATTTCCATTACTAGCTAATAAAATTTCAGAGCTAGAACCATCAGGATTGGTTGTTTTTGCTTGTAATGAATTGAATGCTCCAGAGCCTAATAAACTAGAACTCTTTTCCATAATATCATTTACATTTTCATTAGAACCAGTTTCTTTACTCATTCCTTTTAAAATAGCATCTGTTACTTCCTTCGCTTTATCATCTGATATTGTTCCTGATTTTTTCATTTCATCAACCTTCTTCATTTGCTCTAAACCTTGTAGTACTTTACTTGATGATTTTCCAGAATTAAAAGATTTTATAGCTTCTTCTGTTAAAGATTTTGCTTTATCATGATCTAACATCTTATTCTCTTTCGCTTTCTTAATTGCTTCAAGTTGTGCTCCAAGCGCAGCCATATCACCTGCTTTAGTTCCAAATGCTTGTGCTGTAGATAAAGACGCTTTTAAAGCTTCTAATGCATTTTTCTGATTTTGCTCTAATCCTGTAATATCTTTAAACGATTGTTTACCTAATAAATCTTGAAGTGCAGCTATTCCTGTTGGATTTGGTGCATCTGGTGCATTTTGAATATTTACAATTGGATTAGGGAAACTAGTTGGTGTTGTATTTAACGGTTCACTACGTCTACTATCCGTATTAATAGTACCTATCGCTGTAGGTGAATCTGGTATTGGATGCTCTTCCCATTTCCAGAACCTATCTTCCTCTTTAATTTCACAACTATTACATTTACCCATAACGGCTTCTGCAAATACTCCTTTAGTTGGAATACTTACATTAATTGGTTCTAATGGTGTTAATGGCTGGTATAATGAAAGTAAATCGATATCTCTTCCTCTGGTATTTGGGTCTAATCTGAAACCTGGTGCTACTGGCATTACTAAATTATTTCCTACAATACCAATAACTCTGTTTTCTACCACAGAAGCTACACTTCTAATAATCCCTCCAGGATAATTAGTTGTATCAGAATAATCTGTAACTTGAATACCATCTAAGAACATAAATCTACGTTCATCACTCATTGTCATCCAAATTACTTTATGATATTGCTCTAAATTATCATTTAAATGATCTTGTAATGCGTTAGCTAATTCTAAATCTTCGTTACGAGGATTTCTCATTTCAGCTCTATTTAAAGGAGTAGCAATTCTTACTTTTTCTGAATCGTCATTATAACCATAACCTACCAAATCATCTAAAATTCTAGACTTTCTGAACAAAGTACCAGAGAAATGCTCTGTTCGGTAACGCATATTACCTGAAGTAATTGTTATTTTGGTATTTCCTGGCAAAGTATCTGCTAAACTTTGACCACCACTTAAAGTAACATTTGCTGCTTTAGTTATGTTTATTGCTTTAATACTTTCTCTAGAAATTCCGTCTAATTGATCGTTTTGACGTAATGTTACATAATGTGATCTTCCATTCTGGAAACGAGTAATTAAAGAAGTATCTACAGGTAATTGAACTGTTGTTTCATTACCATCATTTCCTGTTTGAATTACCGCTTCAATCTTAAGATTTTCTACAAAAGCAGCCGCTAATTCCGGAGCTATATAATTATAAAAAATTTCATTTCTTTTATTTGCTTCTGCTGCAAAAACCCTATCTATATGCGCATCAATATTTCCAAGTAAAGGTAAAATTGGTGCTAAAGCTTGTTTTATTTTATCTCTAGTTTCTAAGAGTGTTAAATCGGATGGACTAGGAATATCGAACTTTATATTTAAACCTCCTTCAATAAAATTTAAATTCTCTTCAGCAAAAGTTCCTTCTGGTAAATCACTTCCTTCATAATCATTATCAATTCTTTCAATAGCATCAAAACCTCTTCTTAACCTTCTACTAAATACAAATCGACTTAAAGCTTCTCGCCATCTTAAAATTTTCTGACTATCAAATGGCGTCATAATTAATGGAATAAATAAACACTCTTGAACAGAAGATAAACGCTGTTGGATTTTTAAGTGACGTAACACTTCAAAATATTGCATCGTCATAGAGTGACAATGATTATAATTTGCTACTACTTCTGACTCTACCGTGAAACGTTCTCCTTGAGCAGCTGTTTGAATTACAGTTCCTCTTTGACTTCTTACAGAATTTGCAGACTGTACAGTCTTATCTCTTAGTTGTTGTAAATCATTTAAAGCTGTTGTTCTTGAAGAATTTTGCCAAGCACTAGAACTTGCTTTACTTGAACCTCCGGCTACTCCTAATAAAGCTCCAATTCCTTTAAAAATTCCTCCTATACCTAAACCAGCTCCAAATGCAGAGTTTTTAGCTGTTGAACCGCCTCGTACATTTTCTTGTAAAGAACCTCTTACAATCTCATTAATATCTCTATCTCTACTTAATGAGTTATATAAACTTTCTTGGTAATCTAAAGCTTCTGTTCTTGATGCAGATTCTCTTCTTTCCCAATCGTAAACTACAATTTGTTTCTTTTGTCCTGGAGCTAATGGTAAACTATATAATAAATCTCCCATTCCATAACCATCATTTACCCATTCTTGTTTAAATTGTAGTAAATGTCCATGCGACAATGTTATTGCTTGATAAATTGTTGGTTCTTCATCCCAATCGATAGCTGTATTTATATCTAACACATGACGACCTACAGCTTTAATTTGTTTTTGAGGTAATATTTTTCCTCTAAGTTTTTTAGCATTACTTTCATTTAATGCTTTTGTTAGTGTTGTAAATGTTACTCCCTTTTTATCATTTAGATACTTTAAAAGAATATTTTTACTAATCTTTTGCTGTCTGAAATCTGCAGTTATACTTGAGTTTTTAGATGATTCTACTTCTAAAGAAGGAATTATATTAATTACATCTTGAACAGACATATCTCCATCTTCTTCTAAAGTATACCCTTTAATGTCTGGTTCAGTAGTTCTAACAACAGTATAGAATGAAAACTCATCTACTACTCGTTTGTATGAATGGAAATCTAAAGAACCACAATCGTTACAATCGCAATCTTCTTCATCTTCTTCTGGAGTATCTACAACTAAAATTACATTTGCAGGAAAAAATAATTTCTCAACAATCTCTACATCTCCATCATCAACAGTTACAACTTTATCTCGTTCTAATCTTATAGTTACATCTATAGATTGTGCTTCATTATGACCTTTTTTTGGAATACCAACTTTAGCAAAAGCTTCAGTATAATATCCTACTGGTGTATCTATTACAAAATAACCTTCAGCTTCTGTAGTGGCAATTACAATAGGTCTGAAATCTTCTTCTTCAGGATTTTCCTTTGTTGCAGCATAAATAATTACTTGAACATCATTAAATTTTTTATCTCCTTTTGCATCTATAACTCTTCCTGATGTTTTTTTAGGACGTTCTGGTAAAGTTTCAATTCCATCTACTCCTGCTAATTGCTTAGGTGGAACTTTTACTTCAACCTCATTATTAGCATCAATATCTTGAATAGTTATGGTACGTTTTCCTATTACTTCACCACTTGGAGCTTTTACTTGCAACTCCATTTTATCAATAATTCCGTAATAATCTAAATCTACTTTAGCCTGTCCTAAAGCATTTATTACAAATACTTTTTCAATTCTTTTTACAAAATCTAAGGTGTTAGAATCTTTTATATCATAACTTAGTACTAAACGATGATCTAAATATGGATTGTTTAATTCATCTGGATCTACAACTAATTGAATTGTATAAGCTAATTCACTAGGTTTTGGTAAATTAATAGTTAATGATTTAATTCCTCCAACTTCATTGATATCTGACCAATCATATTTTTCTTCTAAAATCTTAACTCCAGTAGCTGCAAAAGCTTCAAAAGTAAGTTCTTCTACTTCACCAAAATTATCGAAAGATATATCTAAACTACTTTGAGAATTTATGTCGAATGTTTGAGATTGAGTTTGAATTCCAGAGACTCCTCTATTCGTTTTTGAAGTAACTTTTAGTTTATAACCTTCATAGTTTACACCTTGTTCTTTTTTTAAATTGACTTTTAAATCTTGTTCCAAAAAAACAGGTAAACCTATTTCTACTTCTCCTGCTTCATCTATTTGAAAAGTAGAATCGTAGATTGCCTTTCCTTCATCATCTAAAATCAATAAATTAAAATTATCTTCTAAAAAACTCGCAGATAGAAAAGGTTTAACCAAGCTTACATTAACAATTGGAGTATTTCCAATATTAAATGTTTTGCTTTTTTCTACATAATTTGTTTTTCCTCCACCTATATAGTTTCCTACTCGATAACCTACAACCAGTTTATATCCTACTAAGCTAGGTAATTTTTCATCATTAATACCTTCTAGCTTCACCTTAAACTTATATGATTCAAATACTGGAAAAGGTAATGGTTGCAATGGTAGCGTTGGATTTGCTGGTAGAATTGGATCTGGTGCTATTACAATAGGAGGTGTTGTTGGTAAACCTGGAATTTTAGGATTACTGGGGACTGCAATATCATCAAAAACTAAAGCCTCTGCTAAAGCTTCATCATAATTTTTACGAACTGCTCCTACTTTTTTTACTTCTTCAAAAGAATTCAAAACTCCGCCTGAATCTCTGAATTTAACGATCTTTTCGGCTGCTGATTTTCCTATACCCGGAATTTTCACTAGCTCCTCTTTACTTGCTTTGTTAATGTTTATTTTCTTCATTTCGATTTGATTAAACGTTATCAAACCTAATTTTAAAAACACAAAAAAACCACATGTAAACAACTAATAAACAGACATGTAAAACACTAAAAAAGAAAAAATATTTCTCCCTAAAAACAGGAGAAAAATCCCCCCAATTAATTTTAACGAATAATTATTTTATAGAAAAAATCAACCTAAAAACTAGGTTGATTTTTATTTCTAAATTTTATTAAAAATTAAAATACCATAGGTACTTCTATAAATAATAATTCTGAAGTTGTTTTTGCTTTAGTTTTGAACGAAGAAGTTTCGGAAATTCCAACAGCATCTCTATCTGAAAATACTTCATCACTAATACTTATTTCTCCTGAAATATTCATAACATAAACTCCATTATTTTCTGAAGATAATTTATAAATAAACTCATTATTTTCATCTAAATCTATTCTTGATAGTTTAGCATTTTGATGCACTTTTAAACCATCGAAATTATCATCATCGATAGAACTGACCAAAACTTGAAGTTTATTCTTTCTATCTTCAACTTTAAAGTCCTTTTGATTATACCTTGGTGAAACTCCTTCTTGATTAGGAATAATCCAGATTTGAAATAAACTTAAATATTTATCAGTAGTACCGTTCATTTCAGAATGATAAATACCTGTTCCGGCAGACATAACTTGAACTTCATTAGGATGTACATACAACCATTCATTAGAAGTATTGTCTTTATGTTTTAGTACGCCACTTAATGGGATTGTAATAATCTCCATATTTTGATGTGGGTGCGTACTAAATCCCATACTTGGAGCAATTAAATCGTCGTTTAAAACGCGTAATGCTCCAAAATTTGTTCTTTTAGGATCATAAAAATTCGCAAAACTAAAAGAGTAATTCGCTTGCAACCAACCATGGTTTACAAAACCACGAGTTTTTGCTGGAAACTTTTCTACTCGCATAATTATTTATCTTATTTTGTCTAATAAATCACTTAATAATTCAGCCTCGTCTTCAGTAAGTCGATCTAAAGGATTTAATGTATCTATTTCCTTATCTATTTCGGTTAATAACAATAAACCTTCATCTGAAATAGCCACGTATACTTCTCTTCGATCTACTTCTCCTTTGGATCTATGAATTAAATTTTTATCGACCAACTTATCCATTAAACGTGTGGCATTAGGAGCTCTTTCTACCATTCGATCTTTTACAACTTGAACTTTAATTTTATCTGCTGCTCCTCTTAAAATTCTAAGAATATTATACTGCTGTGGCGAAATACCATACGATTTAAAAAACTCTACCTCTTTAGTATTAATCCAATTTGCTGTGTATTTAATATTGATAAAAGCTTTAACTCGATGGTTATCGAAGGTCGAATGAATATCCTTACTAATATCTCCCATTTCTTACAATGCTGACTCTAAATTTTTAACTGCTTCTGATAATTGATTTAATAAATCTGAATCTACAATTTTATCTTCTTTGAAATTATCATTGAAAGAAGGTAAACTAAAGCTTCCTTTAATATCTGCTCCAAAATGAGGAAAACTATTTAAAGCTGTATTTAATACAGTTGCGCCTCCTCTACCACCTGGAGAAGTTGCTAAAACTAAAACAGGCTTATTCTTAAAAACAGTTTTATCTTTTCTAGATACCCAATCTAAAAGATTTTTAAATGCCGCCGTATAACTTCCATTATGTTCTGCTAATGAAATTATAACTGCATCACTTTCTGCTAATTCATTATTAAATTTTATTGCTGCTTCAGGGAATTCATTTTCCACTTCTACATCAATACTGTATAATGGAAGTTCATAATCATTAAGATCTAAAACTTTAAACTCATTACTTTCTAATAAACTTGCTGCAAATGTTGCTAACTTCTTGTTTATTGAATTTTTACTATTACTTCCTGCAAAAGCTATTACTTTTCCCATCTTTTTTTATTAAAATTATATGAAATTAATACTAAAACGAAACCTATTGCTGCTGCCATTTGTTCTCCATCTTTAATCATTATATGTGCAAAAAACGCTAATAAAGTATTGAAGAAAAAACCGGCATAGGCCCATTCTTTTAACGATCTGTTATTAATGAACCAAATTGTAACTAAGCCTAAAAGTTTAGCTATTGCTAAAGGATAAATAATATAAGTAGGATATCCCATACTCTCAAATGCTTTTACAATATATTCATGATTAAAAAAATACATCCCAGCAGAAAACAACATTAACAATGTTAATAATCCTGTAGATGCATAAAAAATAATTTGATTTGTTTTCATTTTAAAAATTTTACACTACAAAGATACAAAATATTTTCCATGGAAAATAAATTTTGATATTTATTTCTTTTATATTGTAATATGAAAAATTTATATATTTGCATAAGTACTTATATATTTAAATATATTAATATGGATGCTTTACAAGGAATTGGTGAAATTGGTATAGGTTCTCGACTAAAGAGATTAAGTGAATACATGATGAAAGATACTCAAGTAGTTTACGATCATTTTGGTTTTGACTTTGATCCGTATTTGTTTCCTACATTTAAAATTATTCTTCATAAAGAAGAAGTGACAAACACAGAAATAAATCAGAGTTTAAAAACCTCTCAACCAGCAACTACACAAGTTATTAATAAACTTGATAAAAAAGGATTGATTGTCCTTAAAGAACATCCTAATGATAAACGTAAAAAGTTAATTGCTCTTTCTGAGAAAGGAAAAAAATTAGCAGAGCAAATTCAACCATTATGGAAAAGTATAGAGTACACTATTAAAGACTATACAAGAATTACATCAGACTCTTTAATTGAACATATTAATAAACTAGAAAAGAAATTTATTCAAAAAAAATTTAGTGATGCTATTATGGAACATTACATTGCAAACAACAAAAAGCAACTAGAAATTATAAACTTCTCTGAGGAGTTTGCCTCTAGTTTTTACGATTTAAATATTGAATGGTTGCAGACTTATTTTTATGTAGAACCTTTCGATGAAGAAGTTTTAGGAAAACCAAAACAATATATTATTGATAAAGGTGGACACATATTTTTTGCAAAATTAAACGGCGAAATTGTAGGAACCGTAGCATTAATGCCTCTTGATGAAAACGGAACTTTTGAACTTACTAAAATGGCTGTTTCTCCTGAACATAGAGGTCTTAAAATTGGGCAAAAATTAATTACTAAATGTATAGAATTTGCTAAGCAAGAACAATTCAATAAGCTCCTACTCTACTCAAATACTTTGTTAGAAAATGCTATATATATTTACAGAAAATATGGTTTTGTAGAAGTTCCTTTAGAGGCTAATTCACCTTACAAGCGTAGCGATATAAAAATGGTATATAAAGGACTTTAAATTACGATAACGCTTGTGTGATTTAATTTTAAAACTTTAAAAAATTAAGGTCTAAATCATACATTATAACTAGTTTTGCAGCCTGAAAAGCAAAATTTACAGGAATTATGTGGATGTATTTAGGCCTTTTAGCTGCCTTATTTTTAGGTTTACACAACTTATGCAAAAAACACGCAGTAAAAAATAATGAAGTCTATCCTGTATTACTGGGGACTTTAATTAGCGGACTTTTAATTTTACTACCTTTTTATATTGGAACTCATTTTTTTCCAGAAGCAACATTAAAAGCTGGTTTTCTAATCCAGGATATTCCTTTAGAAAAACATGGTTACATTTTTATAAAATCTATGATTATGTGTTCTTCATGGATTTTAGCTTATCAAGCACTTAAACATTTACCTTTAACAATTGTTGCTCCAATTCGCTCTGGTGGACCATTTTTTACTTTTTTAGGAGCTATATTTTTATATCAAGAACGCCCAAATTTATATCAATGGATTGGTTTTTTCTTAATTATTTTTTCTGTGTATTTATATTCTCAAGTAGGAAAAAAAGAAGGAATAATTTTTAAAAGTAACAAATGGATTTATGCTATAATCGGCGCCACTTTTTTAGGAGCTTCTAGTGGATTATACGATAAGTTTTTAATTCAAAAAATTCATTTGAATCCGCAAACTTTACAATTCTGGTTCTGTTTTTATTGTATACTTATTCTCTTCATTATTTTAAGTATTATTTGGTTTCCTAAAATTGAAAAACGTAAGGCTTTTAAATGGCGTTGGTCGATTCCTGCAGTTGGAATTTTATTGCAAACTGCCGATTATTTTTACTTTAAAGCATTACAAGATCCTGAAGCCTTAATTATGTTGTTATCGGCTATTAAAAGAAGTCAATTAATTATAGCTGTAGTTTTGGGTGGAATTTTATTTAAAGAAAAGAATAAACGTAAAAAATTACTACCATTGGCAGGAATTATGATTGGTGTTGCCTTAATTTTATATTCTAATTAGAACTTATAGACTTGTGGTAAAAATTTATTTTAAAGTTCTGCTCATTAAAATATTCTAAGGGTTTTCTTTTTACCATAGTTTTAAAATCTTTGATGAAATGACTTTGATCAAAATAACCGCTATCATATATCGTATTTAAATAATTCTTATCATTATTCAATAATCCTTTTTTTACAATGTTTTGCATTCTTGCTAGTTGTTGAAATTTCTTAGGAGTAACTCCAAATTGACTTTTAAAGTTTCTTTGAAATTGACGAACACTTAATTGTAGTTTATTAGAAAGATCTGCTAGGTTAATAGCATTAGATTGATAATACAATTCATCAATAATTGGATTCCATTTTTCATCATCTGAATTGTAATTTTCATTGAACATTTTCAATAAAAATATATTGATATATTTAATTTTATCTTCAACAGATTTGAGGTTTTTCAATTCTGTGACCAATTCACTTCCAGTATTTCCCCAGAGTTTTTCTACTGAAATAAACTGATTATTTAAATCTAAAAAACTCCATTTAGTAAAATGTCGAAACCTTCCACTTTTAAAACGAACTGATAAAAAAGAAGCTTTATCTGTTTTATCGAAAGAAAAACTTTCTCTTGGGCAGATCGTATGAGCTTGAGGTAATATAATATTGTTTATAGATAACGCTGTTTCTAAATGAAAAACCAACTCTAAACCTGTACCTGGTAAAATCTTTGGTAACTGAAATAAATCGTTATCCTCTTTTTCAAAAAGATAATAACGATCTATATATTTTTCTAATGGTTTTCCTGGTAAATAAGATGTATTAGAATACATTAATAAATATCTATTACAGGTTCTTTAGCTAAAATAGGCATAACAAAATTGATATACTTTTTATAATGGTCACTTTCTTTATGATCATCAAAAGCTTTATTATTTTCATAAACTTCATAAATCATAAATTTATTTTCTGAATAACAATTTTCTAAAATATTATATTCTAAACATCCTTTTTCTTCTCTACTTTTTGATGTTAATGAAAAAGTTTCTTTTATGAAGGTCTCTCTACTTTCTTGTTTAATTTCTAAATGAATTATAATTACTTTTTTCATTGTTTTTGTTTTTATATCACAAATATGAATCGAAAAAATAATGTTCAATAGTAAAAAAACGACATCAATATAGTATGCTCTCAAAATTACTTTAAGGTTTTATAAAACTCTTTCTTGTAATAATTCTCTTTTGCTTTTCTTTTATAAAAGAGCTTTAAAATTTCATCCTTTTCATCTTCTGAAAGTTTTATTTCTGGTGGATTATATCTTGGAGGAACTTCTTTATCGACATTAGCTATAAAATTAATCACATAATCTGAAAGCATAGCTCCAGAACCTTCACAGCCGTACTGAAAAAACACAAATGTTAGCGTGTCGTTTAATGATCGTTTAAATAAAGGATACTTTTTTACTTTTGGATTGTACATTAATCCTTCATAAGCAATGGCTTTTGCAGTTCCATCTGGATAATCTAATAAACTATACAACTCACTTGATGTAGCATTTTTTAATATCCATTTTTGTCTATAAAATTGTTGCGGTGTTCTTCCTGCATAACCTACTGCACTCCCTGTAATTGTTCCATAAGTATCTAAAGCGATAATTGAATCTTTGATTTCATTTCTAATTCCTTTCCATTTAAAATTCCATTTTGGAGTATAATAAATAGAAAAAGAAAACATGGAACAAACAAATACAAAAGTTATAATTGGCAAAAAATGATTCATTTTTTGCCTAGGGCACTTTCTTTTTTTCATGGCTAAATTTTAAAAATCTTCACCACAAAAAACATTCCAGAAATAAATACAGTTTATTTCTATTTATCTGTAAGAAAATGTGATAGAGAAATAATGCTACTAACGCTCGACTCTGTCGAATGACTAAACCTTGTTAGTTACAAAAATCCAATACTGTCTATTGCTAAAACAGTATGATCTTCTTGAAAATTTCTAGCACTAGAATATTTCCAATCTTCTGGATGTACTACCAAACCGCTTTCTACTGGATTATTATGAATATAATCTATTTTTTGCTGAATAACTTTTGCACTCCACAATTCTATAGGTTTATTATGATGTTGCCAAAATTGATATTTATTTACATTTCCTTGTTTATTTCCAGCTCTTTTAAACATCCACAATAACCACTCTTTTCTACTTTCTTGTGAATGATCTTGAATCGTTTCAATCATTTTTTTTGATGTGTACCGCTTAAAATCTCTTAATAATTCCATAGGTTGTTCGTTTGTAGATCTGAATATAAAATGTACATGATTTGGCATAAAACAATAGCAATAAAGCTCCAAACCTTTGTGTTCTCTACAATACTTTATACTATCTGCTAATACATCGAAATAAATTTGTCTTGTAAATACATCTATCCAATATACAGTAGCAAAAGACACAAAATAAATACCTGATCCGTTATGGAATTTATATTTTCTACTCATAGCTTTACTAAAATATAAAAATTGAACTAAACAAAAAACCATAACATTCACTGTTATGGTTTTATATATTTAGTTATTTTTCTTGCTTACTCTTGCTTGGCACCCGAAAGGATTCGAGCGCTAGCGGTTTTTTTTAAGCTAAATCAAGTATAACCTTTAGAACTTCTTATCTAACCTGATATTCCTATTATTAACTCCTTATATAAGTTTTTTACTTGTTTCGCTGTCGCTCGACTCTGTCGAGTGATTATAAACTTATCTAATAAATACAATAACAAAACCACAACACTTCTAAAAATGTTGTGGTTAGTATATTTAATTACTGTTCTTGCTTACCTTGTTTGGCACCCGAAAGGATTCGGGCGCTAGCGGGGCATACCGTGTTCAAATTCTTCAAAATTTAAAGCTTTTTTAAGCTAAATCAAATATAACTTTTGGAACTTCTTATCTAACCTGATATTCCTATTATTAACTCCTTATATAAGTTTTTTACTTGTTTCGCTGTCGCTCGACTCTGTCGAGTGATTATAAACTTATCTAATAAACACAATAACAAAACCACAACACTTCTAAAAATGTTGTGGTTAATATATTTAATTATAGTTCTTGCTTACTCTCATACTTGGCACCCGAAAGGATTCGGGCGCTAGCGGGGGACGTTATGAAAGCAAAGGCGCTAAACCTTCTAGTGAAGTATTATCGAAGATAGCTAGTACACTCGGTGTTACTTCTGACTTCTTAATAAGTGGCTCTAATGAAGAACAAGCAGAAGCTTTTTTAAATGATCGTGAGTTATTAAAACAATTTAAAAGAGTAGAACAGCTACCTGAAGACAAAAAAAATATAGTTAAAGAGCTATTAGATTCTTTTTTACTTAAATACGACCTTCAAAAACGTATAACATAAAAAAACCACAACACTCATTTAAAATGTTGTGGTTATTATATTTAATTACTGTTCTTGCTTACTCTTACTCGGCACGGATTGTAAATCCGCGCGATCGGGTGTAGAGATTGCCCGGCAGTTTGATACCCGCTCCTGTAAGCCGATATCGGTAGACCTACTACCATCTTATTTTTAGTTACGAGAATCTTTCGATTCTCTCATAGCACACCCCGCGCCAGCTGGGGGCCTCGCACCACATCAATTATCTAGTGGAAATATATTATCTAAATCTTCTAATTTAGGTTTTTTGTAGGCTCCTCCTATTTGGCAATTATTTTTTTCAACCCACTCTATAATATGACTCATCAATTCATTTGCTTTTTTTACATCAATAAATTCTCCCTTTTCATTTTCTAGGACAAATTGAAACAACCAAGTTTCTGATTTATTTTTGTTTTCTTCCATCTTTTTATTATTTAAAAACCTGCTTCTTCCATAATATCTTTGGCTATTTGCTTTATAGTATGTTTTGAATGTGGACTATGAGGTATCGTAGTTACCAATTTACCATTTTCATTATGAACTAATTTATGCTTACCACCGTTAGTTACTGTTAATTTTGCTTTTTTTGCCATCTTTTGCAATAATGCAGATGCTTGTTTTGCTTTTGATCCAGCAGCCTTATTGCCTAATTTTGCTAGTTCATTATATATCTTACTCCCTTTTGCTCCAATACTTCTAACTATAGGAAATAAAGTTTTTGAAGTCCCTATTCTTAAAGCACTTCTAGTAGCGACTTTAGAAATCCCTCTTATTAATAAGTTTGTTGCTAAACCTGAACCAGGAACTGGAGCTATAGCTAAAGCAACTTCTGTAATAACCATTGCAGCTTGACCTGTAGCTTGATGCATACTAAATATTAATTCATCAGTTTCTTGTTTATATACTTGACTAAAATCTATTTGATCTAATAATAATTTATCTCCAAACTGATTATACATTGCATCTTCTCCAGTAGCTCCTTCTGGTGCACTTGTTGTTCCAGCATCTAAATCAACATCATCTAATATAGTAGTATGGTTATCTTCACTATCTCTATAATCATTAAAAATATCATCATCAGGACATGCTATTTGATTTCCGTTTGCGTCTAAACAGTATCCTCCATCTGGATCAAACGATACTACTGGATTATTTCCCATAGCTACATAAGGGCTATCAAATTGTTCATAAGGATCTGTTGTCACAAATCTACCAAGAGCAGCATCATAATGTCTCAACTCAAATTCATGCATATTATAACCAAGACTTTGGTTATTCTCTTGTCCCTGATAATCGTATTTCTGTGCCGTACTATTTCCGTGGGCTGACACTACATTATTATACCCTTTGTGTTTGAGTCCAAATGGATAATAATTCGATTCTTCTATAATTTCACTATTGGCATTTACTTTAGAGATTCGTAAATCATCAAACCAACTTGTTACTTTAGCACCATTAGTATAGGTACCTATGCGTAAGTTTAACTTCTTGATATTTGCTGGTACACTAACCGTTTTTTCTACATACACCCATTTTCCTGATGTTCTTACTTTTCCAGCATCTGCTATTTGGGTAAAATAATTGGTTTCTCCATTTTTATGCATATAAAGAATGAGGCGTGCATAACCGCCTTCGGCTGGAGCATCCATATATACCCAACCTGAAAAATGATATTGTGTAGCAGAACTATTATTAATGGGAATCCATACATTACTATGCGCAAAAACATCTCCATTTCCTTCTAACCTTGCTGATTTTGTGCCAGAAATAGATTTACTTGTATCTATAGTAGCTGAACCACCATATAATGCTCCTTGGCTATCCC
This sequence comes from Tenacibaculum aquaeponti, assembly GCF_052084715.1. Classification (GTDB taxonomy): domain Bacteria; phylum Bacteroidota; class Bacteroidia; order Flavobacteriales; family Flavobacteriaceae; genus Polaribacter. The sequence continues at coordinate 1,121,369 of NZ_CP197288.1, forward strand.
ATCCTTGTGTATTTTCAAGATCATCGAAGAAAAGAGTGGTACTTGGTCTACTGATTACACCATCGTTATTATTGTCAGTGTATGATAGTCTTACATTTCCTAAGTGATCCTTATATTGGTATACATAATTCATCTCGACTCCGCTCGATGTGACATCAGCTTTTACATAACCCTCTGGGTGGTTAAAGAATTGTAATACTCCGTTTTCGTAAATGTGGTTGCCAGCATAATCTGTAGTAATATTTTCTACAACTTTTTTTAACTTCATACCTGCTGCATCATAAGTATAATCTATGTCTTTACCTCCAATAGTTACTTTAGTTGGTAAGTTTAAGTGATTATAGGTAATATTTGTAATACCTTTATGTCCATCAAAAATCATATTTCCATTAGCATCGTAACCATAATCGTCAGCATTCTCTACATACTTAAACCCATGATCTTTGTCTCCGTCATCTAAGATATTTATTAATTGGTTACCTTCATATTGATATATTAATTCATCCATAGTACTAAAAACTGTAGCACTATCATTTATATACCCTTCTCTTATTAAAAATGTAATATTTCCATTTTTATCATATTCAACTTCAGAAAGATTATATTTTTGATCTGGAGTGTAAACTGCTGCTGTAATTCTATTCAACGCGTCATAAGAGTAACCATAAGTTTTTGTGGTTTTATCTACATTCTCTGTTTGCCAACGAGTTTGGGCGATATTTCCATTATATAAACGTTTGCTTAGCTCCACATCTGAATCGTTATACTTTATGCTAAAGTTAAACAAATCATTGTCATTATGCACGTCTTCGTTAATATTTGTTAACCATCCGCGTACATTGTATTTATAATCAACCTTTTGTAATCCTTTGCTGTTATCAACTATTTTAAAATCTTTGATTTTTGCACCAGTATGAAACATAGAAATATCTCCTAATAAAGAACCTGATGATGTTTTTTCTGAAATATAAAATGTTACTCCATTTTTCTTATAGTGAATTCTATTACCTATACGTTCGATTCTGAAAATATCATTAACAGAGTAATTTCCAAAATATCCTCTATGGGCTTTAGATTCATAGACTGATATAACACTATTACTTCTTAAATAGATAGCATATTCAATAGACGAATAACTTGCATTAGGATTTGACGATGATAAACCTATCATCTGGTTTTTGTCTATGGTTAAAGATTGAAACTCAACATAACCATCTCCATTTATACTTCCTTGAGTTGCAAGTCCATGATACCATCCTCCTGAACCTGTTTTTGTAATTGTATTATCTACAATAGATAATCCACTTGTAACATCTTTATAACCAGTTTTAGTTCCGTTTCCTACAAGCTTACTTTCTAACTGTCCTAAATCATCGTAATTATTCTTTACAATACGTTCTGAAGTTTGATTGTTTATCTGTTGGTTTTGACTCACTAAACGATCCATATGATCGTATTCAAAACGATCGATAGTTACAATTGGATCTTTTCCTGTTTTGATATGTGTTGTTTTCGTTTCTAAAACTTTACCCGTAAAATCATCTAATTTACTTTCTACAATATCAATGGTGTTTAAATAATCATTCTTACTATACACATAAATCGGACGTGCTTTTTCATCATAATAACTTATTGTAGTAATCCAGATATTAACACCTAATACTCTTGTTTTGGTAATTGTAGCTAATCCTTTGACATTTACTGTTACACTTTGTTCATATACACTTGTTGGTACTGTAAATCCTGATGGTAAAGCAACATAGTCATCATAGTAGTTTACAGTATGTGTTTCAAGACCAACATTAGGATAATTTATATTATCATAATAAGACCCATAATAATCTGTTTCAGAAGAAACTCTACTTACATATTGTTCTTTTTTTGTGTCATTTATTGTATTTACTCTTGATTGCATTTGAATTCTTGACAAACTCTCTGTTGTATGAATACCTGTGAAAACAACTCTTCCTAACTTGTCATACTTTGTAAATAACCATTTATTTTGTGCCTTTAAATTCGCATCTTGAGTTAGTACAGGACGATCTAACTTATCATAAACAATATACTCCCAACCTTTACCTGGTATTTTCTTCTCTACTAAGCGGTTTCTATTATCATATTTGTATTGATAACATAATTCACTTAACTGTATTGCTGTTGGTTTTGCAACTGTTCCTTCTGCTTTTGGTGGAATTACATAAGTTAAATTTCCATAATCATCATATACATAATATGTGTCATGTGACTGATTATTATTGTAAGTACGCTTTAATACAACCTGACCTTGCTTGTTCTTAAACTCTTCGGTAGTATGATCTTTTGCGTGTACTTGACCTGATGTCCAATTCTCATCTTTAGTAATTGTTTTGTACAACTCTCCTGCATTATAATAACCACTGTTATTGGATGTGTTTAATTGAATTGTAGGCGTATAAGTATTATTGGCAAAAGTAGTGGTAACGTAATACAATCTTACATCTCTATTTCCATTAGTTTGGTAATCAAATCGTATTTCATGATTATTCCCTAATTTCCAATCCGTTCCCGGTGCCGCTTGTTTTATAACTCTGTTTAATGGAGAACCATCAAAACTCTTATTTGAATACGAATTGATTTCTCCCGGAACATTAACACCTGCAAAATCTTTAGCGTATTTCTGACCATAATATGTTTGTGTAGCTAATCCAACATCTCCTGTACGAATATTCGCATTATTCGAATCATTTGTAAAGGGTAAATATTCTTTTTTCTGTCTACCTAAACTATCATAAGTAACATGAGTAACAATATCCTTTATTTTCTCTTCGCCTACTAAGGTTGATGATCGGTTTACAATATCATTTAAAGAAGCTTCGCTTCCATCGATCTCTTGAAATAATGGACTCCAAAAGTATTGACGAACACTGGTATCTGTGCTGTAATATAAATAATTGCGTAAGCGTATACTTGTTTCTGTCTTACTCCACTTAAACTCAACTCCGTCTAAAACTTTATTTCCATTAGTATCATATAAACCACTTTCTCCTGTATCTCCTCCAGTATATGTATCTGGATGGATTACTCCAACCATTAAATACCATTTATTAGCTTCGGGTAAAAATCCATTCCAAAAGTAAGGATTAGTATTAGGCGTTCCACTTAAGTTATTTACATTGTTTGCTCCATGATAAGTTCTACCTGTTCCCGATCCTACTTTATTCTTCTTTACCCAAACACTGTAACGATAGGTTTTCGTATTATCTATCGTGAAATATCTTGTGTTCCAACCACCATCAAAGTTATATGCAGCATCTGGTATACACTCCCATAATAAATCTGTTCCGCCAAATGGCGTGGCTCCTGAAATAATTCTATTCTCTGAAGTAGTACCTGCTGTATAAAAATTAGTAGGACCTGTGTTTCCTGATGTCCAATCTAAAGGAATCGCATTACTAGAAATTGTATTCCCTCCCGCTTCTAATCCAATACTTTGTTTTAAACGACCTAAACCGTCAAAATACTGAATATTGGTCATTACTTTATTCTTATCATGTCCTTCTAATGGCGTTGTTCTTGCTTCCTTGTATGTTTTAGTAACAACATAGTTCTCATTTGCACTCTGGGAGAATACAAACATAGGCACTACCAAACCTAGTATATATAATAACTTTTTCATCTTCTTTTTAGTTTTTGTAGTTGTATTGGTGTTCTGTAACGATATGACCATCTGAATTTTTAATCAATTTTAAACGATTAAACTCATCATATTCGTAATAAACCGTTTCGCCTCTTGGATCAGTAATACTCGTAACCCCAACTAATGGATCGTAAGTAAATGTTGTTACTTGAGCTTTAGCCAATACTGATGATTCTCTTAATCTTTGTAACGCATTTCTTAAATACCCTTCTTTTCCATTAAACCCTAAAGTTCTATCATCATCTTGATTTGATAAATTTTGAATTTTTAATAAAGAATTAAAATTGATATCAGATAATGAAGTTATTGCTGTAGTCACTTCTGCTTCAGTAGCGCCTTCTATCTTAGCTATTGGCTTGGTTTGGTTATATCCCCAAATATAAACCACTGAAGTTCCCTCTGCTTTACTAACCTCTGTCGGATTTCCTTTGTTATCATAACTGTGATAAACTATTCGATCCTCTAAAGCTTGAGTTCCTTTACTTGTTTGTACTTTTTCTGGTAAATACAATCCGCTTCCAAAGTCTTTATAAATCGTATTTTGTTTGCTTAAAGGAATGATATTTCCTTCTATTGTCTTCTTTGTTTCTGTTTCTACAGGTTCATTAACTCGATTATCTAAAATTAAATCAGAGTTACCTACATCATTTGCATACTTTATATTAGTAGTTAAAATATCACCCTTACTATTAACCGTATAAGATTCTTTTAAATTACCTGTGTGAGTATCATAGTTGTAATTTGTAGTAGTAGTAACTCCTTGTGAAATATTTTTTGTTGATGCTAATTGGTAAAACTCTGGGTAGTTTTTATAGTCAGAAAATATAAACCATGAAGTTGTAGTGTCGTTACTTCCAAAAGAAAATTGTGATATTGCTAAACCTTGTGAATCTACATAAGGTGTTGTTGATGGTATGGGTACACTCCTATAATTATTTTCAATAGTTTTTATTGGTTCTAAAGAATCATTACTAACTTTAGAGTAAACTTCTTCTCTTTTTAATAATCCTTTCTTCCAGTCTTTTAAATTTTTCGGTGGAAAAGGATCTTTAATTTCTGGATTCTCTTCAAAAGTAAAATATTTAACTATTTTTCCATTATTTGTAGTTCCGTTTTGATAAATTTCTACACGTGGATAAAGGACAGGTGCACCTTCAAAACTAGCCAATGGTATTTTACTTTTAGAACCATGTACTCGATAAAAACATTTAGCACCACTACCTCCATTTATATGAATATCATTATAATAAACTGGTTTTGATAAAAGTTTACCACTAGAAAAACCAGTATCTTCTACATAATTATAATCCTTAGAAATACAATTCCCTTCTCCATCACAATCTTTTGTAGAAACTACTCTTATTCCCCCAACAGGGATACTCTGTCTAATTTTATTATACTTTAAGATCACATTTGCAGATCCGGAAGCATTTGATGTACAGATATCCAAAAATGCCTCAAGATGCAAAGGAGTATTAATTGGAACTTCTTTAAAGTAACCAAAATTATTTGGGTTTGGTGTAGTATTACTTTGTTGATCATATTCATTACTTGCTGCTACATTTAATCCAAAATTATAAGGTTCTTTAATTGGGTTATAATAACTAAAAGAAGCTCTTGCTTCGCAGATTCCTGATACTCCTGTTTGCGCACTTGCTATAACACTTACTGTTTGTTCAAAAGGTAAATATATATCTTTTGATGGAGGATTTGGATTTGATTTTGTAGCTAAAATTTCAACAGTAGTGTCAAAGGAATATTCAATACCAATATCTCCCCATTCTTTTGGAACTTCATATACTTTATTTTGTTCATAATTTATCTCGGAATAACCTCCTGTAGGATATGTAATACGTTTTAAAGCTCCTAATTGTGATGTATTAAAGTTTACAGCTTTTCTTTTTAATAATCTGTTTCCTAAATTACTATTTAAAGAAGCTGTACTGTAATACCCCCAAACATCCTGATTATCAGGGTCTATAATAATTGGAGGTGTACCATAATAATCTAATTTATATTCTTTATATTGTGAATCATTATTTCCATAAATCTCAATTTTTTTTAATAACTTGAGATTTGATTTTACATTATCATAAACAAATACATAAGATTTGATTTTCTTCTTATTATTATCATATAAACTAATACTATTCAAATAAGTATTCGTTGAATTCAGTGATCCTATAGGTGCTTGGGCATTACGAATATCAAAATGCAACTCTCCGTTTGGAAAAGTAATTTTAGAAATTTGATTTTTTGAAAAAACAGTTGTTTTTATGTAACTAGTTTTCACTGGCTGATTACTTGAACAAGTAGTAGAAACTCCTGAATTAGAGGCACTACCTACTAATAATTCACGATAAGATTTTGAACGTCCAAGTTTATGATAATCATTTCCTTTATCATACTCAAAATTTATACTTTTTTGATTTGTTGGAAAACTAATCTTTGATAAGCCCCAAGCTGATTTATATGTCATTATAGGAGCTACTTGCTCATTATTAGTAATTGGTTCAGAAATAGTTGTTTCTGGATAACCAAAGTCATAAATAATTCCATTGTCATCTATAATTTCATAACTATCAATATTAGGTTTATTAACTAAATAATTTTTATGAGGATTAAATACAACATCTCCTCTCTCATTGTGAAAAAAGTTACCTGAAAGGCTTCCTGCTTTAATTATGAATTTATCTGGCTGAGTATCCATCCTTTTGTCTGATACTTTTCTAAAGAAATTATTTAAATGCACCTCTCTTTCTTCTGTAGTCATATTACTAAAACCATGATTTACAAAAGGTACGACATAATCTTTTCCAATGTTTCCTGAAACATATCCCCAAAGATCTTCATCTGGTCTACCTCTCATTTGACGAATTAACATTCCACCTGCATTTAAAGTCCAACCAAACCCAACCATACTTGCCTCTTCTTCAGCCAATAACCCTCCGTTATTATAACTTAAAGATATAGGTAATTTATAGCCATCTACATTAATTGTAAATATCGGAATAGTGTAATTTATCCTACCTGAAGCTAAATTTACTGGTAAATCACCATATTTACCTAAACTCGCTGCTTCAGGTGAAACTGGAGCTACATCTGGTAACTCTAAACTACTCAATAAACTTGAACTTGGTTCTTGTCCATAACCAAATAAGGACAATAGCAGCATTATAATGCTGATTGAAATTTTTCTCATAAATAAATGATTTTTAGCAATTAATTAATCCTAACAATTTTTAAAATTAACTTTGCAAATTTATACATTTTTTTGTTTTTAACATGTTACATAATCAAAAAAATGTTACCCAAAAAATTGAATAAAGTTTTAAAAATTTAATCTGAAAGAACTCTCTTAAATAGAATTTCTAAATTTAGATACTCTTTTCTTCTCGAATAATCTTTTTTCTTTATAAAGCTGTAAGATTTAATTTCTCCTAATCCTTCTTTTTCGAAAAAGTTTAAAAATTGTAATAGAGAATTATAATCTCCTCGAATTGTAATCGGATAAATTTGACATTTGATACCATTATCTGATACTTGAACATAGTTATTAAATTCTACGATTTCAACTTTATTTTTTTGTTTATAAGAATTAATTTTTTTTAGGAGAATTTGCTGAAAAGAATTATTAAGTAAAATATTTTCACTTTTCAAGATAGAATCTATATATTTTTCTTCTTGTTTTAGCATCATTAAATTTGTACTAATATTATCTGCGGATTCTTTCTCTTTTATTAAGTTTTTATATTTTTCTTTTAATTCAAAAGTATTGCTAAAACTAATAAAATATAATAACGGCAGTGATAATACAAAACCAATTAATAATAGTAAATTTTTCTTTTTAAAATTCATTACTCAATTAAAATTAGAATATGAAAATTAGAGTTATTTTTTCTTTTATCTTTTTCCGTAGTTAACTCTAAAAGTTCTTTTACCCAAGCTTTCCTTTCAAGATTATCTATCCAACTTGTAAATTCTATATAATTATTAAAAGTCCCTTTAACCTCAATTTCTTTTAGATTAAAATTAGTTTCTTTATCTTTTTTAAGCACTTTATTTAAAGATTGATATGACAACACTTTTAAAACAACAGACTTTGGAATTCCATATACAATTTGATCTGGATACTTAGCAATAGAGAAAGAGGTGGAACTCTGTAATTCTGAAAGTAATTTTCTTTTCTTTTTTACCTTTTCTTTTAGGTTTAGTAATTTTCGTTTATCATTTTTTTTTAACTCTAATTGCTCAGTAAATTTATTTACTTCTGAACTATAGGAATTAAAATAAATAAAATTCATTAAAACCAATAAAAAAAGTATTCCTAGAACTAATTTATAACCTAAATTAAATTTCTTTTTCTCAATATATTCCTTGTATTGATCACTCTTATAATTAACAGTTTTATTCAAGTAACAATTTACAATAGCACTTAAACTTAACACATGTTGATTACTAATACGCAATCCATTAATTTCATAATCACAATCAACAAATCTTTTACTGTTAATAGAAACCATTTTTCCGCTATCTATTAGTAACTCAGTATTTGAAGTGAAAATATTTTCATAACTAATAATGGAAAGTAACGAAGAAATTGAAGTAGTTCCTAATAAAACATCTAAAACTGTTATTTTTTTGCTAGTAAATTCTTTTATTAATGATTTCACATAATTTTCTCTTACTACAGATAAAAATGTGCCTTCATTTAATGGTAAAGATTCTTGGTAAAAATCATTTATATTTAAAGAAGAAAAAGCTCTTTTAAAAACAACAGCATCGTTATCATTTTTAATATCTATTGATTTAGATAAAACATGTTTGTTATTTATAACTAGTACAACATGTTCTTGGCTTGTTTTATTTATAAAATCAAATAATTCATTTTTTTCAACGAATTTTTTAGATTCTTTTACCTCTAATTCTAGCTTTTTTCTTTCTAATTGCAAATAAAGAAAAACTTCATTACCCTCTTGATCAAAAGAATACTCAACAGCAGATAATGTATTTCCAAAAAATAAACGATCTTTCATCGTTATTTGATTATAGTTGGTTTAATTAATACAGATAGTTTTTTCTTGGAGTCAATTCTCGTTTTTTTACTAAAAAGCCATTTTATTACAGGAATTCTAGCTAAAAGAGGAACACCAGAACCAGAATCATTTTTTAAATTTTCTTCTAATCCTCCTAAAATAACAATATCTTGGTCTTTTACTCTAATGATAGAAGTGAATTCTCTTGAGTTAATTCCTGGAGGTGCTTCTGCATCAATTCTATTACTTTCGTTAAAACTAGATTGTAATACATTAATACTTAATGTAATTTGATTATCTCCTGCAACCATTGGTTTAATAGAAATTGATAAATCAGCATCAATTGGAACATAATTTCTAATTTCTGTAGTTTGTGGATTTTGAGTTCCAATGATATCTCTTCTTACAACTGCATAATAAGATCTTGCCCCATTAGACAAAACAGCTTCATGTCCATTTAAAGTTGCTAGTTTTGGTGTGGATCTTACTTTAATGTTACCATTACTTTCCATAGCTTGTATTTTAGCGTAAAAATTTGGCACTACTCTTCCTACATTTAAAGAACCAAAACCATTAAACCCTCCTATAATTTTATTTAAAGTCTTAGCTCCTAAAGTTACTTCAGAAGAAGGAAATAATTGACCACTATCATTTACAGGAGTATCTGCTAAACCAAGTTCTACACCTGCATTAACAGTAGATGATTTATTCACTTCTAAAATCATAACTTCAATAAGAATCACTGGAATAGGTTTATCTATCTTCTTTATAAAACGTCTAAACTTATCAATCTTTTGAGTATCACCAGCTACAATAAAACTATTTAACTCTTTATCAATTTTAACATCTAAATCTGTTAATAATCCTTTAGGTACGATATTTAATAACGCATCTACTTTATTATTATAATTACTAGAAGACTCTTGATTTCTTTGATTTATCTGTCTTCTATTTTGATTAAAACCTTGAGATCTAGTATTAGGGTTTCCAAACGAATTTGGAGAATTAAAAGAGTTATTTCCATTTATTATTCCTCCTTGATTCCCATAACTTCCTTGATTCCCCGAAAATGAATTATAGTTATTTCTACTAGTTAACAGAGTTGACATTATTTCTATGGAACGATGCATTAATGGAATCGTAACATAGCTTTTTACTGATTCTTTCTTACTTCCAGAAAAGTAATAAATATTATCATCTTTCTTAAAAGTCAAACTAGTATTATCTTCAAGAATTCTTGTTAATAACTGATCGTAAGTAATTTCTTTTGCTTTAAATGTAACTTTAGACAAACCTGTTAAAGTTGTATCTGTATACATATCTATATTTAATTGATGTCCGATATCTTTTATGATAGATCCGATATCAATATTTTCAAAATCAACTTCTAAAACTTGTTTAATAGAATCTTTTACTTGGAAATAAAAGTTAGAACTTCTATATTTTCTTGGTCTTTGAATTTGCTGTTGATTTTTTCCTCTCCCTCCACTTAAGTTTCCCGCTTGAGGAATATTTAAAGATTCAAATAAATAATAACCATCTTTTGTTTTTGTTACACTTAAATTATTTGTGTAAGCAATTTTATCTATGGCTCCTTCCAATGGTTTATTCTTAATATAAGCTGTAATTAAACTTGATTCAGAACCAATTCCATATAACATGTTTTTCCCAGTAACTTCTGTAATTCTTCTTAACGCAAGAGGTAAACTATCTTTTTTTAAGTCTATAGAAAATAAATCTTCATTAGCATTGTATTCAATAGGAATTATGCGTTCTGACACTACAATTTTTTTCTTATATTCTCTTATTGATATAATATTCCCAATTGTATCTATAGTGAGCGCATATTCTCTACATAAATGCAGCAAAACATTTTTTATTGTTACATTAACAAAATTGTTAGAAACACTATAATTATTTAAACTTGTACTAATACTAAAATTTATTTTCTTTTTCTCTGCAATTGTATTTAATAATGTTGGCAAATCAACATCATTTACATTGTACTCTACTGTTTCAGCTAATGCCGGTATAACTTTAGCTAAACTATCTAACTTATTTTCTAATATTTTAATTCTATCATTTTTAACCTGAGCAAAAAATGAAATACTAATTAAAGTTATTAGAATAAAAATTGTACTCTTTTTCAATTTCAATTATCTTATTGTTAAAAAATTAATTTTCTCTAAACTTTCATACTCTGAATTTCTTCCTATTACAGACCATTCATAGCTTCCTTGTATTAAATTTTCGGCAAATGATCTTTGGGTAATAATTGTATCTAACACTATTTGATTAGCATTTAAAAAATTAGGTTTTGCGATTTTTAAGTGATATTCATCGGCTCCTTCTAGTTCGTTCCAAGAAAATGTTATTGAACCTGTATCTATTGTTACTCCTGTTTTGGGAGCTAAAACTTCAACTGTTTTATTGCTAATATTTTCAACAAAAATTGCTTCGCAACTAAACAATATCGCTGAAATTATGATAATTACTAATATCTTTTTCATAAGTTTTTTTTATTAAAATCGGATGTAAAAGTATAAAATAATTTCTTTTTTATAATTTTGTCTTTATTAAAAAATAGTATTGATATGAAATTGATTTTTTTAAACAAAAAAACTGATGCTTTTAACTTGCAAGAGTTATTAGTTGTAATGGTAATTATTGGTATTTTAGTATTAATAGCTATGCCTAACTTAATGATACAAGTTAACAGAGCTAAAAGTACAGAAGCCAAAATGCAATTATCTCACTTATATGGTTTACAAAGAGATTATTACTATATAAACTCTAAATATTCTAATAATTTCAATGATATTGATTTTGAGCCACCTACAGCAAATAGTTCTGGAAATAATGTATACTATAACTATGAAATCATTGAAGCTTCTAAAAATTCATTTAAAGCAAGAGCTACTGCTATTGATGATTTTGACGGTGATGGTATTAAAAATGTTTGGGAAATAGATCAAGACAAAAACTTAAAAGAAGTTATTAAAGATTAACTTATAACAGTACTTAGATTAAACATTGGAATGTACATGGCTACTAATATCGTTGCTATTACTGCTCCTAAAAACAAGATAATTACCGGCTCTAAAACAGAACTTAACATTTTAGATCGGTATTCTATATCTTTTGTGTACTGCTCCGTAAGTCGTTGAAAAATCACATGATTCTGATTAGTTTCTTCTGCCACCTTTATTAGAGCTCCCATTTTACTATCGAATATACTATGTTTATTAATACTTTCAGACAAGGATTTACCCAATAGAATGTCTTTTTCAATTTTTTTTAAAGCCTCTTGTAATGGGTAAAAAACAATCATTTTTTGAGTTAATTGAATTCCATTTAACAAAGGTACTTTTGCTCCTATTAATAACGTTATTGCTTGTGTAAATTGAGCAATTTTCACTTTTCTGAAAAATTCTCCTACAAAAGGTGTTTTTAAAATAAAAAGTGCTGAAAATTTCCTGTACCATATTTTGCCAGAAAAGATTCTTCTAAAAATTAAAAGACCAATAAGGAGGACTAGTATCACCCAATAATAATCTCTAAAGAAATTTGATGCGTTTATAATTTGACTTGTAATCCAAGGTAATTCTACTTTATTCTGTTTAAAAATATCAGCAAACATAGGCACTACAAATTGCATCATAAATAGCACTGCAAAAAAAGCAGTTATTAATATAATTAAAGGGTATGAAAGAGCATTAATTACATTACGTCTTTGTTCATTTCTCTGTTTATAAAATATACTTAACTCTTCTATTACTCTATTTAAGGTTCCTGTTTTCTCACCTATCTGTACTGAATAATATTCATAATCTGAAAATACATTTCTTGCTCTTAATGCTTCAGAAAAATTCTTCCCTAAAATTAAATCATTAATAATATTTTGAAATAAATTGACATCAAATTCTTTCTTTTGTTCTTTTAAAATTAAATCTAACGCATCTTTTAGCTCTAAACCTGCTTGTAATAAAACATACAGTTCAGTATAAAATGCTTCTCTTTTTTTATTAGAAAACGCACTTCCAAATAAAGTAATCTCTTTTTTTAATAGGCTATCAATATCAAAACTTTTATCTTCTTTTTCTTGTTTAGCTTTTTTTATTTCAAATCCCATAATACTACTTATTTAAGTAAAAAGTTGCATCCTTTTGTAAAAAAACAAAAGTAGGTCTATTTTTTAACTCTTTTATTTCAAAACGCATTCCATCTACAGCACCTTGCTTTACTTTATTTCCGTCTAAAAACAACGTAGTGTTCTTTAAACTTAACTGAAATGAATCTTTATTTCTTAAAACAAAAGTTTGCTCTATTTCATAAGTCACAGAATCTAAAGCATTTTTAAATTTTAAATATGAGTTTTGTTTTTCTATATTTCTGAAAGTATTAAAATCTTTCATAAGCACTTTTTCTAGACGTGTTAATTCTTCTTTAATATAAATCCGTTTTTCTATATTTCTAATTTGCCTCTTCACCATTGACAAAGCCATAAAAGCTAGTGAAACCACAATAGTAGATATCACCATAACTACAATTAATTCAGTAAGTGTAAAAGCATTAATCTTCTTCATTTACTATAATTTTTTTTACTAAAATTTTATTATTTCTTTTCGATGTTATTTCAAAATTCATCCAGTTTACACCATCTTCTTCCTCTGAAAAAACAACGTAAGTAAATTTACTATCATTTATATTATAAGGAACAATAATTTTTTCATTCTGATACTGATAAATTAGTTCATTCAATAAAGCATTATGCTCATGAGTTTCTTTTGTTGCTAAGTTTTTCATTAAATTGGTTAGTATCATCATAGCAATACCAAAAACTAGAATTATAATTACTGTTGCAACAAGTACTTCATTTAACGATGATGCTTTTATTTTTTTTAGTATAACCATTTAGCAATCGATTTTTCCTTTGTTTGAACACCTAAACCAACATATTGATCTACTAAATTATTAGTATTTATATTACCATTATATATATGATTGATATACTTACTTCCTGATTGTAATGCTACGAAATTATCTGTATACACCTCTCCAGTTACATTTCCTAAGAGCTCAATATTTCCTTCACAATATATTTCTCCTATTATTTGAACTTTATCTTTAATCTTTATTTGAGGCCAAAAACTCTTTTCCTTCAAATCACTTTTTAAAAACACAATTACACCTTTTACATCACTTTTAGTATCAATAAAAATCCCATCTTCATTTTCTATTTTTTGATTTTTATATGTCATAATTAAAGCTGAAGGATATTTAAGCTTAACACTCTCTTCAATATGAATACGTTTTGTTGAAAAAGCCTGAACATTTCCTTTAAAACCAGACTGTATTTCTATTTCTGGAGCTATTAAAATAACATCTTCTAAAACTGCTGTTTTTTTTACAATAATTTTTGTATCTGAAGTAATTACTATATTTCCTTTTAATGAAATTTCTTCAAGTTGAATTGTTTGATAATCCCTATAATATAATGTTTCATTATAAAATGATTGCACTATTTTCAATTCACTATTCAACTCTAAATTTGGTTCTATTTCTTTATTGATAAAAAATCTTTCAGATATTTTTTTCAATCGTTCATTTTTGGGCAAGTTTGTGCTACTTCTTCTTGTTTCTCCTTGAATTAAACTTGTACCATAAAAAGAATGCCCTGCGATATTACCTGACTTAACTCCTCGATGAGATAAATAAGAGGTTCCTACTATTTTAGAATTCCCTACTAAAACCAAAGATGTATTATTATCAACCAGATAAATTGCTTTTCTGTTCTTCACTTCATTCCCTAATAAAGCTACTTTTTTAATTATCTCTTTGTTTACTTTAGAAGTAACAATAACTCTATCGAAAATCCCCCAATATTTTTGTTCTATAACAACCTCTTCTTGTTCATTTTCTGAAAACTTAACTTTTTCAACAGTATTTTCTTTTATATTTTTTATACTTAAATAACGAAATCCATTATCAGCCTGAAGTATAGCTTTTTGATACAAACTTTTTTTAACACTTAATTTCTGTTGTAAACTTACCAACTGTATAAAAGCAAATAAAATAATAAAAATAATAATTGCTATGACCAATACATACTGTAATGCTCCTGCCTTTACTTTTTTATTTAAATATTTAGTCATTATTTTTTGAATGTTTTATATTTTCCTTTATATAAAACTTTGATTTCTTTTTTAGTTCCTGAAATCAATTGTACATCTTCTTTTTTTGATCTTAAACGCATGATATATTGATTCCCATTTACAACAAGAATAAACGAAGTGTTTTCTTCACTAGCAATCATTCCTTTGTATTTTATAATTGGAAATACAAAAGGTTCATTTTTACTTATTTTTTTCTTTTTTACTATATTATTTTTAGAAGTTTTATGCAAAGTTCCTAAAAATGGGTCTCTTTCATGAACTGATACTTTATAAACCTCTCTTTTAGCAACAGTTTTAGTTTTAAATTTTTTATAACTAATTACTGGTATTTCTTCTTCTTGCTGTTGTGAATACTTAAAAAACTGAATACCTACAACACTCCATACAACAACAACTATAACTAATAATATATATGTTTTTTGTTTTTTTTTCATAAGCTAAGATATTAACAACGAATATACTTCATCTATAGATGTCACACCTTCTTTAACTAAATTTAAGGCATTCACTTTTAACGTGCTAATGTTATTATCTATCAAATAATCTTCTATTTCAGACTGTTCTTTTTTAATGGCTTTTTCAATAGGTTTTGTTACTGGAATAATTTCATAAATTGCTTTCCTACCTTTATATCCAGTTTGATAACAATGCTCACATCCAACCGCTTTAAAATGCGTTTTTAAAAGTTCGCTTTCTACTATTTCTTCTGGAACATCTTCTTCGTTTACATCAATTCTCTCTTTACAGTTATCACATAATTTCCTTACTAATCGTTGTGCTATACTTACATTCAATGTACTTGCTATTAGAAATGAAGGAACTCCCATATCTATTAATCTTGAAATTGTTCCCCATGCAGAATTCGTATGTATAGTAGACAATACTAAATGACCAGTTAAAGCTGCTCTAATTGCCATATTTGCTGTGGCTACATCTCTTATTTCTCCAACCATAATAACATCAGGATCTTGACGTAAAAAAGTTTTTAATGTACTTGCAAAATCTAAACCAATATCTTCTTTTAACTGTACTTGATTAACACCTTCTAATGTGTATTCTATAGGATCTTCAATTGTTAAAATATTAGTATCTTCCTTATTTAATTCTTTTAAAGTAGCGTACAGTGTAGTCGTTTTCCCCGAACCTGTTGGTCCAGATATTAATATAATTCCATTAGGTTTTTTTACTGCCTTTTTGTACGAGTGTAACTCTTCTTTTGTGAATCCTAATTTATCTAATTGAATTGCTACGTTATTCTTAGATAAAATACGAAGTACTAACTTTTCTCCATGTAAAGTTGGTAATGATGAAACACGAATATCAAAATCTTCATATGCAGTTGTAATGTTTATTCTACCGTCTTGTGGCAAACGTTTTTCAGAAATATCCATTCCTGACATAATCTTTAATCGGTTCACTATTTTTGGATATTCATCAAGCGAGATTAAATATTTCTCTATTAGTTTACCATCAATTCTAAAACGGACTTTATTTTGTTCTTCAAATGCCTCAAAATGAATATCGCTACTTCCTATTTCTTTAGCTTCATGAATTATATTTAATAAAAAATCATCTGTATAATTTAAAGTAGATGTTCCTTTATTTCTCTTTCTGTAATTGTTCAGTAAAAATTTATTAATTATTTCTTTTTCTTCTTTTTCTAAACTTACTACGCTACCTAATATAACTTCTAACTCGTTTTTAAGATCAACTAAATCTTCTTTATCTGTTAAAAAAGTTATTTTTAAATCTGTTTTTATTTTTGGTATAATTCTATACTCATAAGCCAATTCAGATGAGATTAACTGTACTAAATCGGTAGACAAATCGAATTTTTTCTCTTTCATTTAAATAGTATATAGGTTCACTATATTAAATGCCAAATTTAACAATAAAATTAAAAATAAAAATAAAGATTGAAATCCTGCTAAAGGCACAGTTTTGTATTTCATTTTAGATTTCATAATCAAAAACAAAAGCAAAGAAAATAATTGTGAACTCACGAACAAAATTAGAAAGTTAGAAGTAGGAAACGAAACTGCTAAACCAAGAAAAAATAATAAATCTCCTAAACCTATCGCTAAAAAGAAAGATGATTTTAATTTAAACTTTATGTAAATCCATAAACATAAATTTAAAAATAACAGGAATGAAAGGTTAATTACAATTGATAATAGGTAAATTTCTTTAAAAGTTTTTTGGTAGAATAATACACTTCCTAAAATTATAAACACAAACAACAATAGAACATGTACTTTTCTTTCTTTTACATCTTCAAAAAAAATAATAATTAAAATTAGTAAATACAAGTATAACAATATGACAAAGTTTTATAAGCCTGTAAACTTAATATTTATTTTTTGACTTCATAAATTTATAAAAAACAATATCTTATATATTGAATGAGATTACTTTTTCACAATAAAAAACTTATTACATAATATTATTGTATGTATTCTACACCTTTAACTCGCTATTTTATTTTTTTATAGGAGAAATTAAATACACTATAAACAAAAAGTTTATTACTCCGTTTTCGATTCTTTTCCTAAAGCTTTTATAGAATCAATTTGCTTTTGTAATTTTTGTATTTGTAGTTTATTTTCTAATTCATTTAGTTTTGTACTCATAGAGTCTAATACTACTGACTTTTCTTTTTCGAAAAGTGCTGAGTTAATCTTAAAATAATCGTTAGATGTTTCACTCTCTTTCCATGCTTCTCCTAATTGTTCGAAAACATTTTCGTCCCATTTACTTGGGTGTTTAGCATCAATCCAAACTACATCTCTGTATTCACTATCAATTAACGCTAAATCTGGAGTTGCTGAACCATCAAAATTACTAGATTTATCACGAATTGCAGAAATTGTTCCTAAGAAAAACATACGCTTTCTTCCTGCAATATTTTTAATATATGGTCTAAATTCCACAGGTTTATTTACAGACCAATCAAACTCTTTTCTCGACTCAATAACTTTTAAAGGCATTGCTGAAACTCCTGCATATCCTTGTTTTTTTGCTGCATGATCGTAGTAATATAATTTATCTGTTCCATCGGCAGGAATGAACACACTAAAACTTAAACTTGTTCGCTCATCACCAACAGGTTCTAATCCAAACCAATGATATAATCCACTATACGCATCTAAACTAGTATCAGAAAAATCAAAATCTGTTACAAATGGTTGTTGATTTTGATCATCTTCTAAATCTGGAATTTTAACTGCTGTTTTCATATTCCATGGTAAAGGATCGCTAAATCCGCCTAAAAATTTTAAAGATTCTGCTTGTAAACGAGAAACTTTTTCTGCTAAAGTGTTTTGACGTGTTAAAAATGGATATTTCTTCATGTCTTTTGGTGCTATAAAAGTTCCTTTTCCAAAGAAAATACGTTCTACATAATCATTAAAATCATGTGCTCCATTATCAATAATCATTACACCACCAAAAGTAGGATATGGAAAAAAGAAACCTTTCCATTTTATTAAACTTACTACTTGAACCCAAGCTCCTTTATCGTTTTTCATATAATAGGTATCACTTGGTTCCATCGTGAATAACTGAAAAATATTGAAACGTTGAACAACAGCATTGTATGTGTTTCTACTAAATTTTAAAGATTCACCAATTGAAAAAGTAACTGGAATTCTGTTTTCACTAGAAAACCTTGGAAAAGGTGTTGTACTAGATACTGCAAAAACTTCTTCAGTGTTATCCGTCATTCCTTGCCAAGCGTATTTCTCTGTAGGCTGAATTGCCATCGTCCATTTATTTACAGAATCTATACGAACTAAATGAGGTAATGATACATCTTTTGTTTCTCCTACAGACTCATTTGCCATAGAAAAAATATTCATTAAAGGCTGTATACGTTCATTCTGAGTTAAAGGTAATTCACTGATTTCATATTTATTTAAATCGTTGAATACATTATATGTTTTAATATAATCGTACATTTTGTATTGCCATCCAACGAAATATAATATTCCAAAAAACACAATCATTCCGAATAAAGAAACTATTCTACCTCCAGCTCCTGCTGTTCTTCGGAATTTTCTGATTCCTAAAAACAATACAGTAAATGATAATAGAATTATAAAAATATATTTCCTAAGAAAAAGTAAAGCTGGCTGAAAATCGTCTCTTAATATAAATAAAGCTAATAAAATAACTAAAGTCCAAAATATGACAACGAACTTTTGTTTGCTTCCTTTATTCCAATATCTTTTGATCATTTTGTTAGATGTATTTGATTTTGATTTCGATTGAAGTCGATCTCAAATTATATTATGTAGTACTAAATTTTAAACTTATTCTGTTTAAATTATAAATAACCTTTGTCTTTTAAACGCTCTCTAGCGCTTTTCTTTTCTTCTTTAGGTTCTTCTTCTTTTTTTACCTCTTCTTTAACTTCTTCTTTAGAGTCTGACTTTAAATCTTCGATAAAATCTTTTCCTTTTTCTATAGTATTTTGAACTAAATCTTCTAACGAATCTGAATGTTCATCTATCACTTCAGCTGATTTAAATACTCCACCTGCAACATAAGTTCCTATTAAAGTTCCAACAATCATAGAAGCAAAAGCAGATATTGTAGCAATGTCAATTGGTATTAAAAATCTTACTACTAGAATTCCTATTAGGAAAAGTACAGAAACAAACACTAAACGCAGTAAAAAAGGCTGTCTATAAACAAATCCTTTTGTTTCAGTTGCTTTCATTTGTAATTCTTTTGAATTCATTAATTTATTAAAAAATCGATAAATTCCATTTCCTTTTGATTCTTTCCAATACCATACAATTCCGAATAAAATTGCAGCTACAAAAAGTATAATTTCTAGTGTTAGCATATGCTGTTACAAGTTTAGTGTTTGAAATAAGTTATTATTTAAAAAACTCTTATCATCAAACTTAGTTAATTATTTGTTTTTATGATGCAATGCTTCCTTGTAATTGAAACATTCCTGTTAGTTTCATTCCTACATGTAATTCAGAGAATCGCATATTTTCTTTTGCCACGTACATATCAATAGTAAAAAAGTCTTTCACATCATGATTTGTAATTAACCTAACATTCAATAAATAGCCTTTACTACTTTTATCATTCAAGAGATAACTCTCTTTAAAACTCTCTAATTCTCCTATAAAATCGAAACACCCATAGTTTGGTAGATCATTACTAGGCATATACATCGTAAAATCTTTACTATATTTTACTTCACTGTTTGAAGTATCATTATTATGAATATCTAGGACGAACACAATTCCACTTAAATTAATATTGAGCTTCTTTTGAGTTAAATATATTGCTCTGTTTTCTGCATAATCTGTAGCGAAATACCATAGTCCAAAAGTATCTCTACCTCTTCCTGAAACAATAGCTTCAAGATTATCTATATTTTCCCATTCAACAATTTCTTTTGTTTCAAAATCTAATTGATATTCTGTTTTTACTACTGGTAAAATCGTTTTAGGTTCACCTTGATGAGTTATTGCTTTAAAATTAACATCATCAAATTCTACTTCAGATATTGATAAATTATCTCTTTTTAATTTAGGTTCTTTGGTTAATGCAAAAGCGAAATATTCATGTAATATTTTACTTCCTTCTTCTGTTCTATATGTTTCAAAACCAAAAACACCTCCCCATGTATTACTTAAACTTAATGTATTTGCTTTTTTAACAATTATTCCTGATTCATTTTCAAAACTTGGTGCTGTGATTTCTATTTTATCTTCAAAATAATTTTTACCTTCAAATAGATTCGCCTTTAAAATATCATTATTCTCATTTGAAGTAAATTCTACAAATTCTCCATAATTAATTTTATCCTTATCAAAAACATAAGGTAAGCCAATTGTTCCTTTATGATGATTACTAAAGTTGTATGTGATAGAAATTGCTTTTAACTCTTCGTCTATATTTGCTATTTTATGATTCTTATCGTTGTTAAATTGAGAATGATAAAAAATGGTATATGAAACAATTTTGTTTTGTTTTAACAACTGTTCAAAACGTTCTTCCATTTTTAGTATTGCCATATCAGCAGACAATACATAAGAGCTATCATCTCCAACAGTATATAAGAAACCTACAATTTCTCCATCATTATTTTCATAAGCAGATATGGGCGCGTAGTTTCCTTGAAGTTGCATATTCATAAATAACTTTATATACTCGCTATACTTTTGCATTGAAAGAAAAAAATCACTTTTCTCAACCTTATTTTCTTTTGATTCTTTTTTCGATGAATCGTTTTTTTTATTGTTTAAAAAATCAAATAATCCCATACCAATTTTGCTTTTTCTTTTCTTGAATTAAATATTATTTTTAATTGTATGTATAACCCAATCTTTCATTGAATCACTCCAGTTTTTATATCGTTTGTAAAATTCTTCTTTATCGTACCAGTATAAAAATAAAATATCTTTTGGAGAAATACTTACTAATAATTTCCAAATTAAATCCTGTTCATTAGGTTTTAATGAAGAATGTGGACTATGTAAAGCTATGTAAACTTCCTCATCTACAATATCTTTAATCTTCACAAAAGTTCCTGTATTTTTTTTCTCTAAATATCGATCCACACTCATTACTTTTTTTCGAGCACTAATATCTATCTTATTTAAGTAACTTTTAAATAACATTGGATCTTCTAAAATATCTTTTATTTCGTGAGTTGTATTTTCTAGATGTTTAGAAAGTAAAAACTTTTTCACTCGTTCGTGTCTTCTTTTGGTAATTTCAGAATTAAGATCGAATTCAATAATTAAATGTGATTGTAATTTTTCAATCAACTCATTGTGACCAATATGATACATTAATACGTCGTGACTTGTATCTTTAATTGCTTCTTTATAAGCATCAATATCTTGAAATACTAAAATTGGAGATAAAAAACTTTTAATTACGAAGATTCCTCCAAATGCTTCTGTAAAAAACGAATCTACATTAAATGTAATATCTTTAATATCAATAATTCTTTCTCTTAAATCGCCATAGGTATTTGCAGAGTTTAATAGTTTTTGATGAATTTCTTCATCTACAAAATTATTATCTTTATTAAACAACTCGATTAATTCTAATTGTTCTTTTTGTGCTTTATCTAAATTATCTACCAGATGAAAACGTATGATAATATCTTTATATTTCAATACGTCTAAAGGTTCATAAAACACATCTATTTTTTGGTCAAAATCAACACAAATTGCCGAATCTCTAGTTATGTTTTCTATATTCGCTTGATGTGTTTTAAAAACATATTTCATTAACTCTCTATCGAATGAATGAAATGGATTATACACTGGTAATCCTTTTTGAAGCGGTGTAATAATAATACAATGAGGGTTGGCTTCTCCATTGTTTAAGTAATGAATTTCTCCTTTTTCTTCAGCAACTTCAGGACTCCACCCTATTCCATCAATAAAAAAAGATTCTAGTTTAGTAGCTGTAAAACCTAATTTTATTAAACACTTATTATAACGTTCTACTAATTTACCACTAATAGGAATTAATTCTCCTTTATATAAATCTGCTTCTTTTAATTTCTGCATTATTAAATATTTAAACTTGAAACTTGATGATAATGTTTCTGAGTTTCTTCAATTAATTCATTCCATTTTTTAATAGTAATAGCCTCTATATTACTTTCAATTAGAAGTTGTACGGCACTATCAATCGCTGTTTTAATTTTCTCGTAATTTGGAAAGTGCAATCGTTTATACTTTTTAATTGTTAACATATTACTATTCCATGTATATTCTTTTCTATTTATTTGGTTCAATCTTTCAAAAACATAGCCTGGAATGAAGCTATTTTTTTGTTTAGGATTAAACACTATTTGTATTTCAACCCATTGCTGTGGATGATCTTTCACAGGGAAAATTATAATATGATAACCTTTATAATTCCCTTCTATAAAAGTTTGATTATTACTAAATTTGTTTTTAAATATAAATTCTTGAAAAACCTTTTTTTTTAATAAAATCTTAGAATTTTTATTTTTTAATCTATCTCCGTATTTGTAACTTATCAAGCCAATTATAAACGTAAAAAAAATTGTTACAAAAAATAACATTATTACAAAAGGTGCAACTTCATTAGGATTATAGTTATTAAATAAACTAATACTAGATGGAATTACTACTAAAGGTAAAACAAGAAAAAATGCTGGTAAATAATGTCTTTTTAAAACTTCCTTCATTTTTTATCTTTTACTTTCAATGTTCTATTATATAAATTAATTAAAAAAGCTTTAATTCTTTTTAGTATTTTATAAATCAATTTAAAAAAACCATAAATAATAATCTCAAAAACAACTTCAATAAAAACAGTTCTTACAAATCCTATAAATAGTTCTAATAATAATATCATCTAAAAAAATTAGCTTCTTTCAAACTGTTCTCTAGCTTCCAGTTCAATATTCATCTGACTAATACGAGCATCTACTTTTCTCTTGAAGTCAGTATCTGCAATAGTTGCCACATTGTCTAAATAACGTACCACTTCTTGACGTCTAATTTCAGAAAAATCTAAACCTTTCATATTCGTTTTCATTAACTCTTTTAACATATTGAATTTCGTTTCATAATCCTTTCTAAAATATACTTCTGGATTATCGAACCAATCTTGTTCTAAATCAAAATCTGTTAAACGTAATGAAATTGCTGATTGTATATTTCTTACATCTCTTGAAGAGAAAAATGGAAATACTTTTTGAATTTCTTTATATAAACTTGCAAAAAACATATGTTGATTTGTACCATACTGTTTTTCAACACGATCATAAACCTCATGAACACGCTCCTCTGTAGGTTTTTCTATACTATTTAAAACATCTCCCATAGTTTTTACAAATCCTTGATCTCTCAAATATTCATAACCAGAAGGATCAGTCATGTTTACAAACTCTGGCATTGTTTTCTCGAATTTTCTCCACCAAATATGATCTTGATCTAAAAAATCATTTTCTGTTCTTGCACCATCAATTTTAAATCGACCTTGTACACGAGAAATTACAGCTTTATCTAACATTTCTGGTAAATTCGTAAACAATCCGATTGAACTATTCCCGTAATTTACTGCATAAGCTCCTTCTGTGTAACGTAAGAAAACCCCGATAACTTCTTTTACACCAGCTGAAACACCTTGTGCAGTTCGCTCTTGTAAATTATTTTCAGCATCATCAATAGGTGCAAAAATTAATTTCGTTGGATCTTGCATTGGTTTCATCCATTCTACCATTTTCTCTGCTGACCCTCCTTGAAAAGTAGAAATCAGTGTATCTGGCATTGGATGGAATAGAAATGGAATTTCTAAATTATCTGAATGTTCTTTTAATCGAGTAGCAATTGCTGCAATTAACATACTTTTTCCGGTACCAGGAATTCCGTATCCCATAAATACAGGCATAAAACCACCCAACTCTTGAAATGGATTTTTCTGAGCATCAAAATCGTAACTTAACATACGTTCTGTTAAACGACGTGCAAAATGCTTTGCATCTTTATTTCCTACGATTTGCTCAAACTGAATTTTATTAAACTCAACACTCTTTGCTGTTTCGCTAAATGTATTTTCCCATCCTGAAACTGCAAAGTCTGAATTTTCTAATTTATAGGTTCTATCCGTAATCGTTTCTGTATATTCTAAACTACTTTTTCTTAAATTGATTTCATCAATTAAAGCTTCAAAATACACAACAGTGAAATCTATTACATCTTTATCTGACTTAATGATGTCTGGATGTGATAAATATTTTTCATAATAAAACAAACAACATGAAATTCCTTTTAATGGTGTTAAAAAAGACACCTCTGGAATTCCAGCAAACTTCTGCTTCATCACAGACAAATCATCTGAAGCGTGTTCTTTTAAGTCGTGCAGTATTTTATATGATGTAGCAAATAACTGAAAAGCTGTAGCGGTTTGCATTTTACTTTCAAACTCTCTTCTTCCATTTGCATCTAATGCAGATTTTCTTTCAGATAAACTTGATAAACCTGATGCATCTGTAAAACTATCTTTAATCCAAATTCCTAAAGTTAATCCTTCTTGAACTGCAAATAAAGTTTGATTTAAATACACAGGAATAGCAATTGAATCTGGCAATAATCTTTTCTTTAATGCTAATATAGTTTTAGAAACAGATGTAATTTCTGAACTTCCACTTCCTCCTTTTGCCTTAGATAAAAACAATAAAATTGATTCATCTTTAGCATCTTTATCTTTATTTTTTGCTCGTTGACTTTGTTCCCATTGAATACTTTTTAAATATCCACTTGCTTCATCGCGAAGCACATCTAATTCATTTTGTTTTATAGGGAAAGTTGAGTTGTGTTCCATTTTTCTTTAGTTGATTATTTTATTTTCTTTTTCTCTAGAATTTAATTCTTTCTTTATTTCCTTTATATTTTTGGAATCTTTGTAAATCATTGAAATGTATAGCATAGTAATTACAAACAAGGGTAAAAACACATTTCCTTTTAAATAGAAATAGACATAACCAAAACCTATATAAGAGATTATTAAAAGACCTAATTGAATTTTATAAGTCATTTTTCTATTTTTTAAAAGAGAACCTAATTCTTCAGTAGGTTTATCTGTAAGATCTTCTTTATTCATTTTTAAATCTTTTTCAAGTAGATTATAATTACATACTTATTTTTAAATCTGAAGTTTGAATCGGTTCTTTTGCCAACTTATTTAAGACCTCTGGTGTTTTACTATGTAATAATTGAATGATTCTGTGTGGTGCAAAGACGTATTTTCTACGATCAACTTCATTCCATTTTTGATAGGTTTGTTTTGAGAAAAAACCGCCTTCAGTAAATGTACTACCAGAAAAAACCTCATCAGTTTTAAATGATAAAGCGTACGATTCTAATGGAATCTGTTTTTTAGCAATTCCTTCTAATATTGCATGTGTTATCTTATTTTCATCTTTAGCAAACACATTATGAAGTGGACCTAAATCTAATCGCTTGATATATTTCGGATGAATATCACCAAGTTTTCTATCGATATTATGCGCCATCATATCTAACGCCATTTTTCTATCTGCAGTTTCTTTTAATACTTTATATAAAGGCTCTTTAAAGTCGTTAGATTTTCTTCCTCCATAATCAAAATACATAAAACAGATATAAGGTCTATTGTCAGAAACATCATAAAAACTCCAACTAGTAATATATTTAGCAGGACTATTTTCTGGTGCATTAATTACCTTTCCCTGTACAAACTTCTTAAAAATATACTTTGGATTAACAGAATTATAATACACTATAGATGCAGCTTGAAACAATCTTCTTCTTTTAATTGGCTCTTTTTTACGCAATAGTGTATCTAAAAATTCTTCTTTAATATCATCTACATTCTCAAGTTTACTAATGTATTCATTTCTTAAATCTAAATCATTGTAGAGATACCTAAATTCTAAATAATTAGGAAAACCAGATTCTGTAAGATCTATTTTCATATTCTCTTCTTCATCATACATATATTTAATACGCATGGCTTCAATGGAATACAAGAATAAATCTGAATATTGTTTAAATATGGTTAATTCTTGATGACTACATAAATTCTGCCTCTGAATATTCACCAATAATTCTTTTAGAATAAAGTCCAACATTTTATGGTAAAAAACATATTGTTCTTTCGAATCTAGTGTTGCAGAATCTAAAGGAGTTACAATCATATTTTATTATATATTTCTAAAAAATCTTATAAAAATTTTGATAAAAAAAGCGGTAAAAGATTACCGCTTATATATATGTTACGATAATAAATCGTCATCACTTGTTTCTGGTTCTGGATCATTTGAAGGCTCATCTCCTCCTCCAGTTGGAGCAGTTCCGTCAGCTTTATAATAATCTTCAAATAATTCTTTCATGTCAATTCCGTAACGATCTGCAAAGTTCTTTTGAATCTCAGAATCTTTCTCTCTAATTTCTTGTAATGCTTCTGCATAAGAACTATATACACCTTGCATTACTTTTTCATGTACCGGAATATTATCCATCATTTCTTGACGAGCTTTAGCACTTGCTGTATGCATAGCTGCTAAAGTTTCACCAATATGCTCATCTGTTTTTACACCTAAATGCTCTAAAATAGCAGCAAACTCTTGATCTGTTCTTGCCTTTAAAGCTACGATATAACCATCATAATATTTTAAACGCTCTTCAGTATCTGATTTTAATTTTGCTCTATGAGTTTGTAAATTACTGCGTAAAGATGTTAATACTTTAATTGTTAAGTTATGCTTGTGCACAAAACTATCTTTACTTGCTGCTAAAGTAGTATAAGCACTTTTTAACCCTTCTAATTCTTCTACTTTTTGCTCTAAAGATGTTACTTTACCAATAGCTTCAGAATATTCAGTTGATTGTTTATCTGCAATCTCTTCTAATTCTTGACGCGCTTGTTTTAATAAAGCATACTGCTCTTCTAACTGAGCTTCTACTTCTTTTTTCTTCTCTAAAGCTTTTGTATGGTTTTTAGAAGCTTCTACTATCGCTGTTTGTAATTTTTCTTCAACCTCTTTGATTTCAATTTCACGATTTTTCAAACGTGTAACTGCCGCTTGAGATTTATATGATAATTCACTTAATAATGTTTGAACATCTGCACTTTCAATACGTTCTTGAAACTTAGCTTTAGCTTTATTATCTGCGCTACTTCTAGTTTTCTCAGCCTGCTTCAAAGCTTCTTCAGCTTTTTGAATTTTACTCTTTCTTCCCCAAAGGTTATTCCACCAAGTATCTGGTTTATTTTGAGCATCTTCTAATTCAATTCTAGCTCTTTCTAATGCTTTTTGAGCATCATCTATAATTTTTTGTTCTTCTGCATTTAATGAAGAAAATTTTTCAAAAATAATACCTACTTCGTCTTGATAATCTGTTAAATCCTTAATCGCATCTAATAAAGTAGTTCTATCTTTTTCCGCCATATTCACAACATCATCTAATGTTGCATTTAATATTTTTTGACGTGTTTGTGGATCGTCTTCTTGAGCAAGCTTAGATTTCATAGTATCTATAGCCTTACCCCAGTTCACATCTACTTTTTCAGTTCTCTCATTAGAATTTGTTTCTAGTAAATCAAAATCATCAGACATTTCGTGTAAGTTTTTTAGTTGTACAATTTTTAAAGTTAGCAATTTCGTTAAAAAATATTATTTCAAAAAATAAATATTCAACAATTATAAGTATCCTTTTTACCTAAAATGTTACAATAAATTATTTAAAAAAGAAAAGCCACCTAGAAATCAGGCAGCTTTTCACTTCAAACTAGAAATTTATGTAAACAAACAACTCTCTAAAACTCACAAAAAGTTTCAGTATTAATTTTAAATATTTACTGAAGTTTCTTCCAAAACTGCTTCAGTACTTTTCACTTCAAATTGATTTGATGTATTCTTTTCTCCTCCTGCTTTAAGCGCATTATCTCCTGAGAAGAATGTTTTATGGTCGTCACCTAAATCAGAACCTGCCATTCTTTGGTGCTTCACACAAGAAACTCCTTTTCTAATTTCTTGTCTTTGTACTCCTTTTACATATGCTAACATTCCTTCTTCACCGAAGTAACCTTCAGTTAAATCATTCATATGTAAAGCGGTTGTATGATATGTTGGCAACGTAATTAAATGATGGAAGATTCCAGCTTCTCTAGAACTATCTTGTTGGAAAGTTCTAATTTTTTCATCTGCACGATTAGACAACTCTGTTCCATCATAAGCCACATCCATTAAATTAGCTCTATCGTAAGCAGAAACATCTTCTCCAGCTTCAACCATAGCATCGTAAACTTGCGTACGGAAGTTTAATGTCCAGTTAAATGAAGGTGAATTGTTATATACTAATTTTGCATTTGGAATTACTTCTCTAACTCTATTTACCATTGCAGCAATCTGACCTACATGTGGAGTTGGAGTTTCAATCCATAATAAATCTGCTCCATTTTGTAAACTTGTAATACAATCTAAAACAACTCTATCAATGTTAGTTCCTTCTCTGAACTTATATAATCCGTTCGCTAATCTTACAGGACGAACTAATTTTCCATCTCTTTTTAATAATACTTCGTTGTTAGAAACCTCATCGATAGAAACCTCTTCACATTCTACGAAATCTAAATATTGAGAAGCTAAATCTCCTGGCTCTTGACTTACTGGTAATTTTTGAGTTAAACCAGCTCCTTCAGAATCTGTTCTTGCTACGATAACTCCATCTTCAACTCCTAATTCTAAAAACGCATAACGAACAGCATTTAATTTCGCTACGAAATCTTCATGAGGTACAGTTACTTTTCCATCTTGGTGACCACATTGTTTTGCGTCAGAAACTTGGTTTTCGATCTGAATAGCACATGCACCAGCCTGAATCATTTTCTTAGCTAATAAGTAAGTAGCTTCTTCGTTTCCGAAACCAGCATCAATATCAGCAATAATTGGCACTACATGAGTTTCAAAATTATCGATTTGATTTTGTACATCTTCTCCAGCTTCTAATCTTCTGAATAAATCGTTTAATTCGATTGCATCTGCCTGACGTAAGAAATCATAAATCTCTTCGATTAATCCAGGTACAGCTGTTTTTTCGTGCATTGACTGATCAGGTAACGGTCCGAATTCAGAACGTAATGCAGCGACCATCCAACCAGATAAGTATAAATATCTTTTACTTGTAGTTTTGTAATGTTTCTTTACTGAAATCATTTTTTGCTGAGCTACAAATCCATGCCAGCACCCTAACGATTGTGTGTAATTAGCAGGATCAGCATCATAAGCTTCCATATCTTCTCTCATGATAGAAGCAGTGTACTTAGCAATATCTAAACCAGTTTTAAAACGATTTTGAGTTGCCATTCTTGCTGCATTTTCAGGACTAATAGCACTCCATGAATTCCCGAATTTTTCCTTTAAAGTTCTTACAGTTTCTAAAGCTGAACTATAACTTCCTTGTGCTAAATTTTTCATAATATTGTATCCGCTATTGAGTTATTTTATTTATTAATGACTCGCCCTTTAAATGTTGCCGCATTTTTAGGGCTTTTTTTATTTTTAATTATATGTATTGATACGCTGGTAAGGTTAAAAACTCTTCAAAGTCTTCAGATAACACTAAGTCATCAAACAATTGAATCGCTAATTCAAATCTTCTAGACTCAAAAGCTGCTTCACCAACTAATTCTTTAATTTTTTCTATCTCTTGAGCTTTAAACTCATTGTACATTTCTATATCAAAAATTCTTTCATCTTCTAATCGAACTCCTTTGTGTAGCCATTGCCAGATTTGTGTTCTAGAAATTTCTGCCGTTGCTGCATCTTCCATTAAGTTATATAATGCTGCTGCTCCATTTCCTGACAACCAACTTTCGATATATAAAATACCCACATTGATATTTTCACGAATTCCTTTTTCAGTTACAGTTCCTGTTGGCAATTCCACTAACTCCTCTTCTGTAACCACTAAATCTTCACGTTTGTTATCAACTTGATTTGGAGTTGGCATGTGCTCATTAAAAACATCCATTGCTACTTTAACTAAAGCTGGATGAGCAACCCAAGTTCCATCGTGACCATTTTTTACTTCTTGAAGTTTATCACGTTCTACTTTTGCATAAGCTGCTTTGTTTGCTTCCTCATTATTTTTAACAGGAATTTGCGCTGCCATTCCACCCATTGCATGAACTCTTCTTACATGACAACGTTGAACTACGCGTTGAGAATATGCTTTCATAAATGGCGAGCTCATTGTTACCTGAGCACGATCTGGAACTAAAAACCCTTCATGATTTCTAAACTTCTTTATATAAGAGAAGATGTAATCCCATCGACCACAATTAAGCCCAGCCATATGATCTTTTAATTCGTATATAATTTCATCTAATTGAAAACTTGCTGTAATTGTTTCAACAAGAACTGTAGCTTTAATAGTATCTTGAGCAATACCTAAATAATCTTGCGCAAAAACAAATACTTCATTCCACCAACGAGCTTCTAAGTAATGTTCTAATTTTGGTAAATAAAAATATGTTGCTGAACCTTGTTCTTGTAATACTTTAATATTATGAAAGAAGTACAATCCGAAATCTACTAAAGAACCCGACATTTCTTCTCCATCCACTACAAAATGTCTTTCATTTAAATGTAAACCTCTTGGTCTTACCAATAATAAAGCTGTTTCTTCATTCAACTGATACGTTTTATCTTTCTTTTCATTGTAAAACGAAATCGTTTTCGTATTTGCGTCAAATAAATTTTGTTGACCATTTAGTATATTAGAAATTGTTGGAGCATTACTATCTTCAAAATCTGCCATAAAAGTTTTAGCACCAGAATTTAAAGCATTAATCATCATTTTTCTATCAACCGGACCTGTAATCTCAACCCTTCTATCTAATAAATCTTGAGGCAAAGGTTTACAAACCCAATCTGAATTTCTTATTGAAACTGTTTCTTCTGGAAACGAAGGAAAATTCCCTTCATCAAAATACACTTGCATCTTGACTCTTTCCTTTAGCAACTCCAATCTTTTAGCATTAAACCTATTGTGTAACTCGACTAAAAAAACTTTAGCTTCTGGAGTTAAAATTGATTGATAAGACTGTTCTTCAAATCCCTTGAATTGAATCTCATTTAACATTGCTTTTGTTTCCATTTTTCTTCTTTTTAAAAAACTACACCACAATGATATAAAATATTTTCGGTCTCCACAAGCGAACGTTCGCTAAATTTTAAAAAAAATTAATTTTTATAAGTTCGCTTTATTCTTTACATTTGATTTTATGATCATAGAAGACGAATATATTCGCCTAATTTTTGGGCTAAAACTGAAGCAAATACGAACAGAGAAAAACCTTTCATTATTTGGCTTGGCTAAACTTACTGGTTTATCTAAATCGTATTTAAATGAAATAGAGAAAGGAAAAAAATATCCTAAAACAGATAAGATTGCAATTCTTTCGGATAGTTTAGAAGTTCCTTATGATCATTTGGTTTCTTTAAAGCTTGATAAAAACCTAGCTCCTATTGGAGAAATTTTACAATCTAAAATTCTAAAGGAAATTCCGTTAGACTTATTCGGTATTCAAGAAAATAACTTGATAGATATTGTTGCTAATGCTCCTGCTAAAGTGAATGCTTTTATTAGTACAATAATTAAAATATCACAGAATTATAATTTAACTCGAGAAAGTTTCTTCTTAGCATCTTTACGTTCTTACCAGGAAGCACACAACAATTATTTTGAAGACATTGAAGATAATGTTGAAAAGTTTGCAAAGTCGTATCATATAGATTTAACTAAAGAAATTACTTCTGCAGATTTAGAAGAAGTTTTAAAAGAAGAATTCAATTATAAAATAGATACCGAAGAATTATCTAAACATAAAAACTTAACAGATTTACGAAATATATATATCCCAAAAAAGAATACACTTTTATTAACTAATGAAATTTCTGAAGCTCAAAAAACTTTTATTCTTGCCAAAGAAATTGCCTACAACTTTTTAAAAATAGAAGATCGTTTGTATACTTTTCCTTGGATAAAGTTTGAAAGTTTCGATCAGGTTTTAAATAATTTTATTGCTTCTTATTTCGCTGGAGCATTAATTATTCCAAAGAAAAAATTAATCCAGCAGTTGAAAGAACTATTCGATAAAGAAGATTGGAATCCGCTACGACTACATAAAATCATTAAAAGTTATAATTGTTCAGACGAGACTTTTTATCAGCGTTTAACTAATATTTTACCAAAAGCTTTTAACATTAAAAACCTGTTCTTTTTACGATTCACTTATAAAAAAGATGCACCAAAATATCGATTAAGCAAAGAGTTACATATCACACAACAACAATCGCCACACGCAAATAGAAATCAAGAGCACTATTGTAGAAGATGGGTTTCATTAAAAACAATACAAAATTTTATTGCTTCTGATCAAAAAAAATCAGCATCAGGAATTCAAATTTCTTCATATCAAAATTCAAACAACGAATACTTAGTGCTATCATCAGCAAATAAAGACCCTTTCAAAAAAGATATATATAGAAGTATCAGTATAGGCATGCTTCTATCTCCACATTTAAAAAGAAAAGTAAACTTTTTAAAAGAAGACACTTTTGAGAAACAATTGGTAGGTGTCACCTGTGAATCTTGTTCTGTAAAAAACTGTGAAGAACGCGTATCTGAACCATGGATTTTAGAGAAAAGAGCACGATACAAAGAAATAGAGAATACAGTTAATAATATTATAAAATCCTATACTTAAGAGCTAAAAAAATCTGCATTGATTTTGTTATTTTAGCAATCACAAAACAAACAAACTACTTTATGGATATTAACTTCAATAAAAACGAAGATCATAATAAACTATTAGCATCGGATTTAAGACAACGATTAGCTAAAGTTAAATTAGGTGGTGGTGAAAAAAGAATTCAAAAACACCACGAAAAAGGAAAGTTAACTGCCCGTGAACGAATTGAATATTTATTAGACAACGATACAGACAGCATAGAAATCGGTGCTTTTGCTGGAGAAGGTATGTATACCGAACACGGTGGATGTCCTTCTGGAGGTGTAGTTATCAAAATTGGTTATGTAAAAGGTAAACAATGTATCGTTGTAGCAAACGATGCGACTGTAAAGGCAGGAGCTTGGTTCCCTATTACAGGGAAGAAAAATTTAAGAGCTCAAGAAATTGCAATAGAAAATAGATTACCAATTATTTACTTAGTGGATTCTGCTGGTGTGTATTTACCAATGCAAGATGAGATTTTTCCAGACAAAGAACATTTCGGAAGAATTTTTAGAAATAATGCCGTAATGAGTAGCATGGGAATTACTCAAATTGCTGCAGTTATGGGAAGCTGTGTTGCTGGTGGCGCTTATTTACCAATTATGAGTGATGAAGCTTTAATCGTAGATAAAACAGGAAGTATTTTCTTAGCAGGAAGTTATTTAGTGAAAGCCGCTATTGGTGAAGCTATTGATAACGAAACTTTAGGTGGAGCAACTACGCATTGTGAGATTTCTGGAGTTACTGATTATAAAGCTAAAGATGATAAAGATGCTTTAGATAGGATCAAAAATGTGATGGACAAAATCGGTGACTTTGACAAAGCTGGATACAATAGAATTGAAAGCAAAGCACCTGCAAAAGATGAAAATGAAATCTTCGGAATTTTACCAAAAGCTCGTCATGAACAATATGATATGATGGAAATTATTGAACGTTTAGTTGATGATTCTGAATTTGATGAATATAAAGCTGGTTACGGACAAACGATAATTACGGGTTACGCAAGAATTGATGGTTGGGCTGTTGGAATTGTAGCGAATCAACGAAAGATTGTAAAGTCAAAAGGCGCTAAAACTAAACCTAGTGAAATGCAATTTGGAGGAGTTATTTACTCTGATTCTGCGGATAAAGCTACTCGTTTTATAGCCAACTGTAATCAAAAGAAAATTCCTTTAGTTTTCTTACAAGATGTAACTGGATTTATGGTAGGAAGTAAATCTGAACATGGAGGAATTATTAAAGACGGAGCAAAAATGGTAAATGCTGTAAGTAATTCGGTAGTTCCTAAATTTACTATTGTAATAGGAAACTCTTATGGTGCTGGAAACTATGCCATGTGTGGAAAAGCTTACGATCCAAGATTAATTGCAGCTTGGCCAAGTGCTGAGTTAGCTGTGATGAGTGGAGCTTCAGCTGCAAAAGTTTTATTACAAATAGAAACAGCTGCTTTAAAGAAAAAAGGTGAAGAAATCACAAAAGAAAAAGAAGCAGAATTATTCAATAAAATAAAATCTAGATACGACGAGCAAATCTCTCCATATTATGCAGCAGCAAGAATTTGGACAGATGGAGTTATTAACCCATTAGACACAAGAAAATGGGTTTCAATGGGAATAGAAGCAGCTAATCATGCTCCAATTGAAAAACCTTTTAACTTAGGTGTAATTCAGGTGTAAGTTTACTTAAATTATAATCACCAAGACATAAAAATTTAATTAAACACCATTAATTGTTAATGGTGTTTATTTTTTATAAATACTTTGATTTTTTTACATTTGCTAACATTAAATTAATCATAGTAAAAAATGGGAAGAGCATTTGAATTTAGAAAAGCACGAAAAATGAAACGTTGGTCAGCAATGGCGAAAACTTTTACTAGAATTGGTAAAGATATCGTAATGGCTGTTAAAGAAGGTGGACCTAATCCAGAAACCAATTCTCGTTTACGTGTTGTTATTCAAAATGCAAAGGCAGCTAATATGCCTAAAGACAATGTAGCACGTGCTATAAAAAAAGCCTCAGACAAAGATACTGCAAACTATAAGGAGGTTTTATTTGAAGGGTATGCACCTCACGGTATTGCTATTATAGTTGAAACAGCTACAAACAACAATAACAGAACTGTTGCCAATGTAAGAGCTGCTTTTAATAAGTATAATGGTAACTTAGGAACTTCAGGATCAGTTGTTTTTATGTTTGATCATGTAGTAAACTTTAAAGTAAAAGAAGAATCTTTAGGTATGGATCTTGAAGAATTTGAAATGGAAATGATCGATTTTGAAGTTGAAGAAGTTTTTACTGACGAAGAAGATAATAGCGTAATGCTATATGCTCCATTTGGACAATTTGGTGCTATTCAAGGATATTTAGAAGAAAATAACATTGAAATTGTTTCTTCTGAGTTTGAAAGAATCCCAACTACAACTACTCAACTTACCACAGAACAACAAGAAGATGTAGAAAAATTATTAGAACGCTTGGAAGAAGATGATGATGTAAACCAAGTGTATCACAGCATGGAAATTCAATAATTATATATTACACACTATGAAAAAGTTTTTATACTTAGCCATTTGCCTTATAATTCTATCTGCTTGCGGGCCATCTGAAAATGGAAATATCGACAGAACCCCTCTAGTAAATAGAGTTATATCTACAAGTTATGACAGCAATGATGTATTAATCTCTAGAAAAGTTTCTGATTATTTTTACAACTCTAATAATATGGTTAGTAAAATAAACATTAAAGTAGATGATTTTCAAAATCCTGAAAGAAGTTCAGAATACACAATTCGTATCAATTTAAAAGATAATAATAGTGATTATGATACTTACAATTATGTTTTAAAAAGAGAAAATATTAATAATATTGAACAAATAGATTATAACTATGAAGGTAATCTAGTTACCTCAACAACTTCAACTTATGATAATAATGAACAAGTAGATCAGTTTTATACATATAATACAAGAGATTTAGTTGTTGAATCTAAAAGAAACAACGTCACTTACAGATTTGAGTATGATGATCAAGATCAATTAATTGAGCGAACTTTCACCATACATTATCCTGATGGAACAGTTAGATTGTCGAGAACAATGAAATACTTATATTCAGACATTAAAAATCCTTTTTACAACCACACAGCTATTGCATATAAAAGAATACAGAATTCTCCTCAATTCATAAGATATAGAGATGATGAAACACTGGTTCATGTTGAAAAAAATGATTTTAACCAACCCGTTAACATTACCTTTTTAAACAACAACAACAGTAGAAAAGAAGTAAATTATCAATATTAAAAAAACACCGCTTAATGCGGTGTTTTTCTTTGTTAATTGGCACTTATATGAGCTTTAACCAATCGAACAAATTCACCCCTAAAACCTTCTTCATCCTTACCTTTTCCTTTCTTAGCAAGTTGAATAACATCTTCTATTTTCGAATCTCCTTTATATTTAGAACCTCTTAAATGCATTCCGAATAAAGCAACTGCTGATGTAAAGTTCATATCATCTGTAGCTACAGTAGTTTTATCTTTTACCGTTTTTATTAACTCTATACTTTTTTCTCCTTTTGGTTTTTTATATCTAAACTTTACCGTTAACAACTCATCATTATAATCATTCACTATAGCTTTTGTATACTTTAAATCTGGAATTGTTTTTAAATATTCGCTATTTACATCAACAGGAATAACTTCATACAAAGCTGTTACACTATGATTACTTCCTAATTCACCTGCATCTTTAGTATCATCTACGAAGTCTTCGTCATTTAACAATCTATTTTCATAACCTATTAAACGATATGCTTGAACTTTTTTAGGATTAAATTCAACCTGAATCTTTACATCTTTAGCAATTGTATACAAAGTACCTCCAAATTCTTTTCCAAACACTTTTTGAGCTTCTTGCATCGTATCTATATAAGCATGATTTCCATTTCCTTTATCTGCTAAAGTTTCCAACTTACTGTCTTTATAATTTCCATAACCAAAACCTAAAACCGATAAAAATACTCCTGATTTTCTTTTCTCTTCTATTAATGTTTTCATTGCTTTATCTGATGATGCACCAACATTAAAATCTCCATCAGTTGCTAGAATCACTCTATTATTTCCATTTCTCTTAAAGTTTTTCTCTGCAAGTTTGTATGCTAAATTAATTCCCTCTCCTCCTGCTGTTGAACCTCCAGCTCTAAGGTTATTTAATGCTTTTAAAATCTTTTCTTTATTATTTCCTGATGTAGGCTCTAACACAACTCCAGCCGCTCCTGCATAAACAACTATGGAAACTTTATCTTTCGCTCGTAATTGATTTACTAATAATTTAAATGCTTTTTTTAATAATGGCAATTTATTAAATCCTCGCATAGAGCCAGAAACATCTATTAAAAAAGTAAGATTAGAAGCTGGTAATTCATCTTGCTCATATTTTTTCCCTTGCAAACCTATACGAACTAATTTTGTAACATCATTCCATGGTGTATTAGTAACCTCTGTAGTAATTGAAAATGGATGTTTATCTTTTGGTTGCGGATATTGATATTCGAAATAATTAATCATTTCTTCTATTTTAACAGCATCTGCAGGAATTGAATTTCCTTTATTAATCATTCTTCTAATATTACTATACGATGCTTTATCTACATCAATTGAAAATGTAGATAAAGGAGATAATGTTACCCTTTCAAAATGATTCTCGTTTATCTCTTTATAACTTTCTTCATTTTCTATTTGATAATCTCCTTTTTTGGTTGTTATAATTACACAACCATTTCTACCTGAAGTTCCATATATAGCTGTTGCATTTTTAGGTTTTATAACATTAACACTTTTTATTTTTTCTGGATCAATATTCTGAAGTGTCTTATTTAAATTCTTTTTAACAGGAATTCCATCAATTATGAAAAGAGGATCTTTTGTACCTTCTAAACTAGAAGTCCCTCTAATTTTTAACTCTTTAGTTGGTGAAGAAATAAAACCTCTGTAATATAAATTTGCAGACATGTTATTTCGCCTTACTCTTCCTCTTTTAGTTTTTTCTTTTTTAGGCGCTGGAATCACTTTATTATATTGAACTGACTCTTCTGCATCATCTTCTACAGCTTCAATTACTTCGTTTATTATAACAATTTCTTCTAATTCAACTTTTTCAGCTTTCATAGAAACAGAAATTACGGAAGAAGTTTTCACCTTTCTTTCTTCTTTTTTAAATCCTATTAGTGAAAAAACCAAAATATCTCCTTTAGATGCTTTTATAACATACTTTCCATTAATGTCTGTCGTAGTTCCTTTCTTCGTGTTTTTTATTAAAACATTTACAAAAGGCAGTACATTATTCTGTTCATCGGATACTACACCTGTGATTGTTTTCTCTTGCGCGAATGAACAAGGAATGTATAGTATTAAAACAAGTAATTGAATTATTTTTTTCATAACTACAAAATTTATAGCATCAAAGCTATTTATAGTTATGAGTTTTTAAAACATAGAATTAGCGAAATGCTTATTTGAATGAGTAAACAGATTTTTATTTTTTAGATTTTATAAAAAATAAAAAGGCCAGTAGCTATGTAATACTGACCTTTTCTTCAACTAACTAAACACTAAAATTAGAAAGTTATGTTTCCAATTTCAATTTCATCATCTTTATTACTTAAACGAATAACTTTCACTTCTTTTACCTCATTTACTTTTCCGTAGTTCTTATATATTGTTACTTTTAAAGTAGTGGGACCTGATATTTTTTGTTCAGAACTTGAATAATAATCAACTTCAAAAGTATACTTTCCTTTTATCACTTTTTTAAGCATAAAAGCTTCAGGACCGAAACCTTCTAACATATCATTGGTTATGTAACCTCCTATTTTAGTTTTCCTATGTTTATACGAACATTTTTCACCATTTGGATCTGTAACCCATAAATCGATATCTGTATCATTATGATTCCAATCTATAGTAACAACTAAATCTAAGGCTACATCTTTTACGAATCTTTTATCGAAATGATTGGTTTTAAGTTTCTCTTTATACTTTCTTCTAATTTTATTCAATTCAAATAACGCTACAGTTTCAATCCCTTCATATCTTCTATCTTCATCTTTATCAACAAACTCACCATTTACAATTTGATATAATAGATCTATAGCTTTTTGATATTCTCCTATATCTTCGTAAACTAAAGCTAAATCACGATATGACTGAATATCTTCTGGCCTTAACTCTACAATCTGTTTATACATATGAATAGCTGAACTATACATTTTATACTCTTCAAATTTATAAGCTAATGATCGTAGTAACTCATAATTATCTAATTCTATTTCTGCTACATTAGACAATACTTGAATCGCTTTTTCTTCTTGATTTCTTTCTTTGAAGAAGTCTGCTACATCTATATAAAAAGATGGAGCATTACTATAATTAATTTGTAACTCTAAATACTTACTATAAGCTTCATCATTATTCTGGATTTTTTTAAGCTCTTTTAAATATGGTGTATCAGGATTCCAACCTTTTAATTCTATTTTACCTTCTACCATAGCTTCAAAAGCTTCTATATTTTTTTCATCTTCACTTTTAGCCTCATGTGTTGTAATAACAATCACTCCATTAGCCGCTCTATTTCCATAAATTTTTTGTCCATCTTCATCTTTAATCACATACATCGAAGCAATTTCACTTGGACTTAATTTCGGGTTTCCAGCTACTAATTTTCCATTAACAACATACAATGGTTTTGTACTTGATGAAATTGAACTTACACCTCTGATTGATATATTTGAATTTTCATTTTCTTGTACATTTATTCCTGAGACTTCTCCTTTCAAAACAGCAGAAACACTTGCTGAATGCGTGTTTTGTCTTTCTATCCCATATGCAATAACCACTACTTCCTCTAATACGTTGTCTTCTTCTAACCTTATATTATGAACAGAACTATTTGCTATTACTCTTTCTTCTGTTTTCATTCCTACAAAACTATATACTAACACATCTCCTGTTTGAACTGAAATAGAAAAATTCCCATCAAAATCTGTTTCTGTTCCTGTTCTAGTTCCTTTTATATAAACTTGTACTCCTGGTAAAGGCGCTGTTTCATCACTTACTGTTCCTTTTACTAAAAATGTCTCACCTTCTCCTGTTCTTACATTAGCTTGATTTGTTTGAGAATTCTCTTCGTTTGAAGTATTATTTCGATCACTTTCAACAGTTGTGTTGTTTGTTTCAACTCTTTCTACCGTAGCATTCACAGTCATATCTGTTTGTGCTACAAATTTTAGAGCTACATCATTTCTTGGTATTTCTTTATAGTCTTTGCTATACCATTCTAAAATTTCATCATAATCATCGAATAAATCATTTTGTAAACGCGCAATTCTTTCTTTTTTATCATTTACTTTTATGCTTAATAACTTATTGTATTCTTCAAGTAATTCATTGGGTGGTGTAATTTCATGAGTTACATAATCCTCTATTCTGTCTAAAACTAGCAGAGAGGTAAATGGACTTATAATTTGATACTCTTTACTTAGTTTTACTATAGCTCTTCTATTTTCTTCTTTTTGCACACTTAAATAATCAAGTTTTTTTTGTGCCCAAATTTTAGAGATGTAATTATTTTTTCTCTTGCTTTTCTTTAGCTTAAAACGTAATATTTTTAAAGTGTCTTTTCCTTTTCCTAAATAGACATTTATAATATCTTTTTTTCTAAATCCTTTTCCTAATAAGGCGAAGTTTGTTCCTATTCTACTACCTATCTCTGGGTAAGTCTCTATATTTTCATTTAAATCAGTTCCTAAAAATTGTAATTT
This sequence comes from Tenacibaculum aquaeponti, assembly GCF_052084715.1. Lineage (GTDB taxonomy): Bacteria > Bacteroidota > Bacteroidia > Flavobacteriales > Flavobacteriaceae > Polaribacter. The sequence continues at coordinate 1,162,385 of NZ_CP197288.1, forward strand.
ATTCTGTTGAAACTTTTGAAATGCTTTTTTTATAGATTCATTCTTTAAATTGATATAATCTCCACCTGATTTTACAGCTGAATACTTTAATACATTATGATCTGCACTTCGTAGACTATTGACTACAAATGTCTTTTTATTAAAATTTATTTTACTTTCATCTAACGTATTTAATCCGTTGGTAAAAAAGATATGTAAGTTATTACTGTCTTGGTATGACTTTAAAAAATCAAAAGACGTTCCTCCATCAAAAGCAGTTGCTTTTAATTCTTCTTTTAATGATTTCCAAACTCCATTCGAAACTGAATATGTTAATTCGGTATGTTTCTTCAGATTAAACTTGACTAATTTTACTGATACATTTTTTACTTTTTGAAAATACGTTTCTAATAATTCTAATTCAGCATCTAGCTTTTTGCTTTCTTGAGATAAAGATGTATCCCAAAAAATAGTAATGCTGTTTTCTAACTTATTATTTGTTGATACATTTTCTAAAACCTTAGCGCAGTAAAAATATTCATTTGTTACAATTACTTTTTCTTTTGAAGTATTCAAAGGAATTTTAACCAATACTGGTTCTTTCACTTTAATACTTTTTCCATGATATTTACTTTGAAACTCGTCTTTTTCAGTATTATATTTAAAACTTGATAATAATCCTTTTTTAACTTTAGGGTTTCCTTTTTGATTTAAAACCTTGATATCTAAAGTATATTCCTCCATTTTATTTTTAAACTGAAAAGGAAGTTCATAGTAATAATTCTTATTGTTTAAAATCAATTGTTGCTGAACGCCTATTACAATTCTTTTATAACCTTTAGCCGGAATTGGATAAATTCTACTTTTGTAGTTATTTCCTTTTGTTTTCTCTAATAAGGCTGGATCTATTTTTTGTCGTATCGTACTTTCAAAAGCAACTCTTGCTTTTTCTTTTTCTACAATAACTGCTTCTCTTAAACTCCCATTAATATCTAAAGCATATCGAATTACAGACTGATTTTCTCCTAAAGGGAACAATAACTCTCCTTCTAAAACTCTATCATTCGGGTTATAAAAAGACATATCATAAGTAGTAAACGCTATATCTCCAATAATTGAAGTTTCTATTTTCAATTTCTTTACAGAGATTTCTTTTTCATCTATTTTTATCACAGGAACTTCCTGAGCATTAAGCTGACTCATGAAAGTAAGTGCAAGTATAAAAAGGGTAAATTTTAATTTCATACAATTTGATTTTCGATAAATGTATGAGAATTTACACTATAAAAAAGTGATGAATGAGTTACAACCTATTTTTGGTTAGTGAAAATGTATTTTTAGAAAGTTAGCGGTAATTTCCTATTTTAAGCTCTCGAAAAGATTAATTTGAATTATAATTTGAGTTTTTCGAGCGTTTTTTTACGCTGAATTTTTTGAGTTTCTGTTTCTATAAAATTAGGTAAAAAATGTACTTCTTTTGGAATTTCATATTTTGATAAACCTTTTACACTAGATAGCGAAAGATCATATTTTTCTCCTTCTACAATAAGAATTAACTTTTCTCCTAAAGTTTCATCTGGAAGACCAATTACAAAGAATCTACCATGAATTATTTGTGATAATTTTTCTTCTATTTTTTCTGGGCTTAGCTTTACTCCTCCAGAATTAATAATATTATCAAACCTACCCAACCATTCAAATTGATTATCTGAAATTAACCGAACCACATCATTTGTCACCACCAATTCATCTGATACTTTTGGAGCCTTAATAACCAAACAATTTCGATGATCTATACCGATTTCTACATTAGGTAAACTTTGGTAAAAAACTGGTTTTTCATTAAAATCATTCAATTTTTTTACAGCAATATGTGTAATGGTTTCTGTCATTCCATAAGTTGCAAAAATCTGAGTTTGATTATCCTGAATTTTATTTATTAATGCATTAGAAACTACTCCACCACCAACAATTATTTTTTTTATACGATGTAAATGCTGTAAAGAATTTTGCAATTGCATTGGAACCATTGCTGAAAAATCATAATCTTCTTTTGTCTTTGAAAGTGGATTAGAATCTACACTTACAACATCAAGCGACCAACCTAATGTTAATGCTCTAACCAACATCATTTTGCCAGCAATATAATCTGCAGAAAGACATAATAATGCTTTTGTACCTTCTTTTACATTGAAAAAGTTTCCAGTAGCTATTGCAGAGTTTTTCATAAACTCTTTCTTCAAAGAAATTGGTTTAGGTTTTCCTGTAGAACCAGAAGTTGTTACTACTAAATAATCTTCTTGATTGAACCAATCTACAAAGAAAGAATATATACTCTTTGAAATTGTTTTTGAATATGCTATTAATTCCTCTTCAGACTGAAAAGAAATTCCATTCAATTTAAAATTAAGATGCATTTTCCTCTACACCTTTTATGTCAATAATATTTTCTTGTGCAACAGGAACAGTAATATTTCCGAATAGTTTATCTTTCATATTTGTCCAACCATATTTTTTCGACAAAAAGAAAATTACAGCTGGATATATTACAAATACTGGTAAAAACATTTCTATACCAACAGAAGGTTCTGAATGATCTACATACAAGGCTTCTGTTTGAAAAACAGTCCAATTCGCTGTTACAAATACTGCAGCTATAATATTATTCGCTGCATGAAATCCTAGAGCAAGCTCTGTTCCTTCATCTAAAAGTGTTAACATTCCAAAAAACAAACCTGTTCCGATATAAAAAACCATACTGATGTATCCTAGTTTTTCAACTTCTGGGTTAGCTCCATGTAATAATCCAAAAACCACAGATGTTATGATAAGCGGCACCCATCTATTTTTAAAAAGAACTCCAAATCCTTGTAATAAATATCCTCTAAACAGTAACTCTTCGAAACTAGTTTGAAAAGGTAAAAACAGAAAAGAAACTAATACTAATGTAAAAAAAGGTACTGGTTTAAAATTCCATGTATAATTTTCTGGAGAGATTAAAATTCCTACAGCGGTAATAACAATTGCTACAACTGCCCAAATTACAAATGCGAACCAAAAGCGTTTCCAATCTATTTTTTTTCTTGAAGTAACTAAGGTTGTGAACTTTCTTTTGTGTATATATTTTATACAAACAATTAATGCGAGTAATCCAAAAATAAACATTAAAATCATTAGGAAGAGGTATAAATTACTATCGATACCTATTCCTAAAAAATTATTTTCAGCAGCTTTAGCAAAATCTCCCATATCATCAGAGAAAATTGCGGCTGAAATTAATAATGGAATTCCACCTATAATTTGCCAACCGAATAAAACTAAGAAAATACTAATTAGGTATAAATACCATTCGTTTCTTCCTTTAAATGCTTGCTGAATGTAATTCATTGTATTTTATTTTAAATTAAAATTCCAATCCAAAGTTGTATTGTATTGTAATTTCCCATTTTTCACCTCTAATGGACTATCGAAATTATTTGTAAATAAGCTTCCAGTTCCTAAGCCTTGAGGCATTTTATTTTTTAAAGTATATGTCCACTGTGCAATGGCATTTAAACCAATATTACTTTCTAAAGCAGAAGTAATCCACCAGTCGATATTATTATGTTCTGCAATATCAATCCATTCTTGACTTCCTTTAAATCCACCAACTAAAGTAGGTTTTAAAATAATGTATTGCGGATTAATATTTTGAATAAGCTTTTTCTTTTCTTCAGTAGAAAAAACACCAATCAATTCTTCATCTAAGGCAATTGGTAAAGGAGTTTTCTCACACAGTTTTGCCATTTCTTCATATTGACCTTGTTTTATCGGTTGTTCTATAGAATGTAATTCTAACTCAGACAAACGCCTTAATTTCCCTAATGCTTCATTTGGTGCAAAAGCTCCATTCGCATCTACGCGCAATTCAATTTCTTTCGAAGAAAATTCTTTTCTAATACTTTTTAATAATGCTAATTCTTCTTCAAAATTAATTGCACCAATTTTCATTTTTATACAAGAAAAGCCTTCATTTAATTTGTCTTGAATTTGAGATTTCATAAAATCTGCATCACCCATCCAAATTAATCCATTAATTGAAATTGGATCTTTCTTTTGTGTGAAATCAGAAGGAAATAATTCAAACTTATCTTGAGAATTTAGTGATAAAAAAGCTTGTTCAACACCAATTTGAATGGAAGGAAATTCGATAAGTTCTTCTAATAATTTCTCTAAACCTAAATTAATATTATTACAAGTCCAAATTAACTTGTCTTCATAATCTGGTCTATCATCAGCACTTAAACCTTTAAACACTCCACATTCTCCAATTCCTTGCTTCTCACCTTCATTTAAAAGAAGTAAATACGTTTCTTTTACTCTTAAAACACCTCTTGAAGTACCACTCGGACGTTTAAACTCTAAAGTATATTTTTGAAATTTAGCTTGAATCAATCTCTTAGTTTTTTTCTATGAAAGCTTTAAAATTATTTAAGTATTCTTGATCGATACTTTGTAATTTTCCTTTAAAATAAGGAAACAGACAACTTAAAATATAAGAACCACCGATACATCTCGAACTATTTTGAATTGTAGTATTTCCATCAGTAAAACTAAAAACGTAATCATCCGTTTTTAACATTGTTGGCGATTTAAATCGTAAAGTCACTTTCTCGTTAGGTACAAAAGCAATTACTTTTTCTTCTAAAGCAATTTCTTCACCATTATTATTCTTTACAACCATTTTATAAGTACTTCCTGTTTTCTCAGGTTTTTCATCAATAGCTTCTATTGATTGTACATCTGGAATCCAGTTTTTTATTTTAGAAGTATCATTAAACAATGAAAAAACTTCATCTATTGGTTTATTTACTGTGATCTGAGTTGTGTAAGTTGTTTCTTTAAAGAAAAGTCCTGTTGCAAAAAATACAATGGTTAAAGCTACAATTACTCCTAAAATTATTTTAATTCTTTTCATATTAGATTGTTATTGAAGCTCCGATTTCTATAATACTTAATTCTTTTCCTGCATCTGAAAATTGTTGTTTAGCATTATCTACATCAATTTCAATTGGTGGAAAAGTATTGAAATGACATCCAATTACTGAATTACACTCAACTAAATCACTTGCTATAATCGCATCTGTAATTCCCATTGTAAAATTATCTCCGATTGGAAAAACTGAAGCTGTTAATTTAGTCGTCATCGGAATTAATTTCATGTCCATTGTTACCGCTGTATCACCAGCAATATATAACGATTTATCTCCTGCAGTAATTACAAAACCACCTGGCTGACCACCGTAAGAACCATCTGCAAATGAAGATGTATGAATAGCATTTACATATTTAGCTGAAAAATGCTCTGTTTTAAAAGTTCCTCCATGATTTACTGGATGTCCTTTTAACTCTTTTGCTCCATAATACATTACGATTTCGTAATTAGAAACAATAGTAGCTCCAGTTCTCTCTGCTAAAACCTCTACATCTAAAACATGATCTTGATGAGCATGTGTTACTAAAATATAATCTGCTTTAATTGAATTTATATCGATGTCTTTTGCTAAAGGATTTCCGGTAATAAACGGGTCAACTATAATGTTAGTCCCGTTAATTTCTATTCCGAAACAAGCATGACCGTAAAATGTAATCTTCATATTTTTTAAATTGTTGTTTGTTTTTGTAGCGTAAGTAAAATTACAAAACGTTACCTAGACCAAAAAGAATCGCAAATAAAAAAGTACTTAATGCTACTTTCTTTAACTCTCCGTCTAATAAAGGTTCATTCTCGTTCTTATACACAAATAGTAAATGCTTAGTTAAAGGAATGTAAGCTACTAAAAATAAGAACTGCCATGGTGTTCTATAGTGAATTCCTATATATAAGAAAGAGAATAAAAACGATGAAACTATAAGGTAGTAATGATAATATTTAGCGAACTCTGCTCCTATTTTTACTACAATAGTATTTTTCCCTGATTTTTCATCATTAATACGATCTCTCATATTATTTAAATTAAGTACAGCTGTACTTAATAACCCAACAGAAAACGCTGGGAGAAAAATGGTAAAATTGATTTCTTTGGTATATAAAAAATAGGTTCCAACAACCGCTAGCAAACCAAAGAAAAGAAAAACGAATATATCACCAAACCCACTGTAACCATACGCAGATTTACCTACTGTGTATTTAATAGCCGCTACAATTGATGTAATTCCTAAACCGAAAAACAGCAAAGAATACATAAAATTATCTTTTCCAAATGCTACATAAATTAAGGTAACAGCAACAATTAAAGTAATAATAGCAGTTACGATCATAGCTCTTTTCATTTGTTCTGGTGTTATTGCTCCAGATGCAACCATACGTGCTTCTCCTTCTCTATTTTTATCAGTTCCTTTTATTCCATCTCCATAATCGTTTGCAAAATTGGATAATACTTGAAAACCTATTGTGGTTAGAATAGCTAAAAGAAAAATACTTAAAGAAGAATAAATATCGATATGACGCACTACAAATGTAGTCTCATCTGAGCTACTCAACAGACTAACTTTAGTATGCAAAGGTTGCCAAATTCCTAAAAAACTTCCAACTATAATTCCTGAGATTGAAAGTGGTAATGTTCGTAATCTTGCTGCTTTTATATAACTTTTTACATCCATTCTTTTGTACTCGTTTCTACTTTATATAAAATATGATTATACAATTCATTTGCTCTTTCCATAGTAATGCTTGGAATCTTTATTTTTCCAGAAGCAGTTTGTAAAATTATATCGGTTATTTTTCTTCTTCTTTGAAAAATTGTTTGTTTCATTTTCACATTTTGAACCTTAAATAATTCTAAATATGTTTCGCTAGTTTCTATTATTCCTCCTCCTACTAAAATTAATTTGTCTGTTGCCTTGAAAAATGTCTTTTTTACTCTTTTAAATATCATTAATCCTAAAATTGGGATTAATAACAGATTCAAATATATTTGATTTATACCGTCGAAAATAAAGTAATGAAACGTATTAAAAAACGCTAAAAAAAGAAAGTTTCTTAATATAATTCGATATGTAAAATACCAATGTGGTTTCTCTTTAAGAACATCATTAAAATCAAAAGATGAAAAAAGAGTCGTTTTTATTTTGTCTAAATGTTCCTCTTTACAGCCAACAATCTTAATTTGCTTATCTGTTTTTTTTACTTTACCACTAATCGCTTGTTTAAAAACCACATAAGAAATACCCATCATTCTTTTTAATGGGTTTGTTGTAATTTTTATGTGTTGAACTTTATCTCTTTTTAGAATGATCGCTTTTTTATTAACCAATCCTTGTTTAATTTCAAAAGCCTGATTTTTTATAGAAAAACTCAAGTTAAAATGACGTAAAAACACACGAATAAAAGAAGTAATTACAGCAACTATAGATAAAAGAATTAAGACTATAATTAATAATAAGAAACTACCTAATAAAATATCTTTTCCTTTACTTAAATAGTTTTTTAAAATTTCTTCACCTATAAAGTTCTTGAAAACATCTTCGACTTGCTGATAAAAACCAAACAAAAAAGCAATGAGTAATAATAAACTTTGAAAATGATTTTCAGAGATACTAACTTTCAATAAACTTTTAACATCAATAGTTAATAATGGTTTTTCTTTCTCTGTTTCTTCTACAACAATTTCTTCGTTTCCTATACTTCTTCCTGAAGTAATCTTTTGTCGTAATGCTTTCGCATCAGACAATGATAACGCTTTAATTGAAATTTCAGTTTTATCTGATCCTGCTGTTTCTAAATCAACTTGATAAACATTAATTAACTGATGAATTAAGTTTTGAGAAAAATTTACATTCTGAATTCTATCAAAAGCAATAGCTGTATTCTTTTTTGCAATTATTCCGTTTTTTAAAACAAAATAATCTCCATCGATTTTAAATTTAAAATTTCTGTAAACTAAATAAGACCTTATTACAACAAAAAGTAACAGAAGAACTATCATTGCATAAAAATAAATAGCGTCGATAGATGATATTTTTGAGGCTTTTGTTATAAAAACAAGAAAAACAACCCAAGTTCCTTTTAGTAATTGAAAAAGAAATTTTCCTGAGATTATTAAAACTCCTTTAAGAGATTGTCTGCTGAATTCCGAAAAGTTTATTTCATTACTCATTAATCTTACTACTAATAAACTCTTTGATTTGAATTGCTTTTTCTTTTGTTAAACCTTTTATTTCAAGATCATCACTACTATCACCTGCAGTATAAACACTTAGTGTAGCTAACTTAAATAAACGAGAAAACATTCCTTCATCTATCTCTACATGTTGAATTCTTGAAAAAGGAACTGTAACCATTTTTCTAGTTAAAAAACCACTTTTATAAGTAAGATCTTTGTCTCTTACTACATATTGTCGTTTTGGGAAACCTAAAATTAGATTCAACATATAAACAACAATAATTAGCAAAATTAGCATGTATAAATAGAACGGAAAATCTGGCTCTTTTTTTCGTATTACTTTCTCTAAAAACAAGATTAGAACTGGAACTATTACTAAGAAATACGAAAAAACACTTAGTAATGCTACTTTAAAATACGATTTCTCGATTCTTGTAAAAGTTACACTTGAAATATCTGGAAAGTTATTGACTTCATTATTTTGAAATTGATCTTCCATACTTTAAGCTTTATAAAAACTCTACTTTAGATACTTTCTTTCTAACAATGTATTCTTGTAATTTTGGTGAAAAATACTCTATGTCTTCATAAAATATTTTTACTTTTTTCCCTTTTGATTTCTTTCCTAGCTCTATAAGCTCATCTGATCCTTCGAAATTATTTAACCATAAGAACTTCTGAGTTTTCCCTAAGGTATCCTTAATTTCTATGACATATAATTCTTCACCAGAAATTTTCTTTATCTCTCCTTCTAAAAAAGAAAGTTCAGAAAAATTATCTTCATCTTTTTCTTCTTTTCCATCTTCTTCATTTGCTAAAGCTATTAAGACATCAGGACAAAAGTTTACCATATTCATTCCTATTTTTTTTCCAAATTCAGCACCTCCTTCTTTTCCTCTAGAAAAATCAACTACAATTCCTTCTTCTTTTAAATCCTCTTTATATTTACTATAAAGTTTTACCATATACAATCCCAACTCGGTACTTTTTTGATTACCAGAAAGATTCATATTGTTGATTTTGGTAAGATACTCACAAGTCTCTTTGGATATTTTATCTAAAGCACTTTCTTGTGCATTTGTAATAAGTGTAAGGAATAAAACACCTAACAGTAAAATTTTCTTTTTCATAACGATTTTATAAATTTTATAGATTATTTGCTTCTGCAATAAGCTCAGCGATATCTTTTACAACAATTTGATCTTCTTTCAAATGAAACTTTACACCATCAGTCATCATTGTATTACAATACGGACAACCTGTTGCTATAATTTCAGGATTAGTTTCTAAAGCATCTTTTGTACGAAGAATATTAATATCCATATCACCTTTTTCTGGTTCTTTGAACATTTGTGCTCCTCCTGCTCCACAACATAAAGCTGTTGACTTGTGACGTTTCATTTCTGTAGATTTTACACCTAACTGACGAATTAAATCACGTGGAGTTTCATACACATCATTAGCACGACCTAAATAGCAAGGATCGTGGTATGTTAATCTTTTATTTTTTAAGTTTTCACTTCCAATAGATAACCTACCTTCTGCTACTAATTTATTAATGTATTGTGTATGATGATATACTTCGTATTTTCCTCCTAAACTAGGATATTCATTTTTTAATGTATTGAAAGAGTGAGGATCACAAGTTACTATTGTTTTTACTTCGTAAGCATTTAAAATTTCAATATTTGTCATTGCTTGCATTTGAAATAAAAACTCATTTCCTGCTCTTTTTGCTGCATCACCAGTAGAACTTTCTTCAGTACCTAATACCGCGAAATCAACATTAGCTTGCTGTAAAATTTTCACAAAAGATTTTGTGATTTTTTTAGCTCTATCATCATAACTTCCAGCTGCTCCAACCCAAAACAACACTTCTGGTTGTTTTCCTTGAGCCATCATATCTGCCATTGTTGGTACGTTCATAATATTGTATTGTTTAATAAAGTTGATGTGTAATTTTAATAATCTCGATAAACAGACATTTGTCTATTCATCTTTCCAGTTTAATCTATCCATTTGACTATACTGCCATGGCGCTCCGTTGTTTTCGATGTTTGTCATCATCATATTTAACTCTTGTGGAGCAGCAGATTCTTCCATTACCAAATATCTTCTCATATCCATGATAATTGATAAAGGATCGATATTTACTGGACATTCTTGTACACATGCATTACAACTTGTACAAGCCCAAAGCTCTTCTCTTGTGATATAATCATCTAATAACTGTTTTCCATCTGGTTTAAACTCACCATTATTAGCATCAATATTTTTTCCTACTTCCTCTAAACGATCACGAGTATCCATCATAATCTTACGAGGTGATAATTTTTTACCAGTTAAGTTTGCTGGACAAGATGATGTACAACGACCACATTCTGTACATGTATATGCATTCATTAATTGAACCCAGTTTAAATCTGCAACATCAGATGCGCCGAATTTCTCTGGCACTTCTTCCTCTGTTCCATCTTCTGGCATTGCGTAAGGATCTGCGCTAGGATCCATCATCATTTTAACTTCGTTAGTTACAGATTCTAAATTAGTAAACTCTCCTTTTGGTTTTAAGTTTGCAAAAAATGTATTTGGGAAAGCTAACAGAATATGTAAATGCTTAGAATAATACAAGTAGTTTAAGAAAATTAAAATACCTACGATGTGTAACCACCAAGCAGTTTTCTCAATTGTATGTAAAGTTTCGTGAGAAAAATCATGAAACCATGGTGCTATAAATTGAGAAATTATATTACCTGCTCCAGCTTCTTGAAAAGGAATATCTGTAGCATTCATTACTAAAAACAATGACATTAATACGATTTCAAAATATAAAATAATATTACCATCATTCTTTGGCCAACCTTGCATTTCTGCACTCCAAAAACGTTTAATTCTTTCTATATTTCTTCTGAACCAGAATACAATTACTGCAACTAATACTAGTACAGATAAAACTTCAAAAGTTCCGATTAAGAATCCATAAATCCCATTACCCAATAAAGGTTGAAATACACGATGTGTTCCAAATAAACCATCGATAACAATTTCGAGAACTTCAATATTAATGAGTATAAAACCTAAATAAACTACAATGTGAAGAATTCCTGATAATGGTCTGCGAACCATTTTATATTGTCCTAAGGCTATTTTAGCCATGTTTTTCCAACGTTCAGGTTTCCTATCCGTTCGATCTATATCCTTTCCTAATTTAATGTTACGAATTAACTTTCGAACATTCATCACAAAATACCCTATACCTGCGATTAAAATAAATGCAAAAAAAATGTTTGGTACGTATTTCTCCATTTCCTTATTTGTTAGTTATTGATGTTTCCAATTGTCTTCTTGAGAACTATTAGGTGATAAACCTAAAATATCTCCTTCAGTAGTTACTCCTAATCCTAAAACAGTTCTGTTTGCGTAATTAAAATAGCTTACTACTTGATTTATTTCTAAAATTTCTCCATCTGAAATTTTATTTTCTTTAAGTTTTTGAATATCTACTTTTTCAAGTGAAAAAGGTTTTAAGGTAAGCTTTTCTGCATATTTTAAACCTTCTGTATAAGCTGTAGTTAGTCCTTCAAAGGTGTTATTTATCAAACCCTTTTTGATTTGATTAGCCTTTTCATCATTTTGCATTAATTTTTTAAGTCCTTCAAAATGATGATCTATACAATAATTACAATGATTTAACATACTCACATAAACCCCTATAGTTTCTAAATACCATTTAGGCAATGTGTTTTCACTATGATGCAAAACTTTTTTGTAAATAGCCATATGCCCTTCCATAGTGTTAGGTCTTAAACTATGAACAAGCATTATATTATCTACATTGTTATTTGGGCCAGTTACACGTTCATATAAACGTTTAAGTTTTCCTTGTGCTTTATCAAAAGGAATAATATCAATCCAACTCATTAATTATTTATCGTTACTCACGTTATTGTTGTTATTCTCTTCATTATAAGGCTTTGCTTTTTTACCAAACAACGAAAAGTGAACAAAACGTTTAGGGTTTAATTTCATTTCCCTTAGCAACTCTTCCATTTCTTTTGTAGCATTAGTTAAATTAGTATATAATTTATCATCGGAAACTAATTTACCTAATGTTCCATTACCCTTTTTCATTCCAGTTAATAAACCATTAACATTATCAATAGTTCCTTCAAGTTTTTTTATAGTTTTTCCTAATTCAGCTTTAGCTAAATCTTCGGTAATTTTAGATACATCTTCTGTAATTTTCTTTGTATTATCAAGAGTTACATTAACTTTAACTTTATTATCTTCAAGAAGTTGATTTACAGAACGCATTGTCTTATTAAGATTATATACAGTTCCTTCAAAACCTATAATACTTCTGTTTAAGCTTTGTCTAGCTTTTTTATCTAAAGTTTGATTAATACCCATAACTAAAGAATCAACATGTACTAAAACATTTTCTAATTTAGATTGAATTGGATTAAATTTTTCTCCAACTGCAGAAAATAAATCTGACTTTATCTCTCCTTTTAAGAAATCTCCAGATAGTGCTTTAGAACCAGTATAATCTGGAATGATAGCTAAATTTTGCCCACCCATTAATCCAGCTGGATAAATTTTAGCAACACTATTTTTAGAAAACTCAAAACTATTTTCGAGAGAAAATCTCACTAATAAAGTTCCTTTTTTTTCTGGATCTGTATTAAATGTTATTTGATCTACTTTCCCTACTTGTAACCCATTAATTGTTACAACGCTTGCCTCGCTTAATCCGTTAATATTATCATATTCTACGAAAAAATGACGAGCGCCACTTTGAAAAACATCTTGTCTTTTTAAAAAATTATATCCCCAAATACCTAGAGCGATAATTGATAAGGCTATTATACCTGTTTTAAGTTCTTTTGACATAAGCAAAAATTACTATGGACGAAATTACTAATTATTTTTGGTAGAATAGAATAGATTTTTTCTAAATTACTGTTTCTTTAATGCTTCTTTCACAGAAATCTTCTTTCCGTTTTTAAAAGCTACGATAAAACAATCTTTATGACCTGCTTTTTTTGCTATTGTATAATTTTTCTTAACTTGTTTAAAACTCTCAGTACTACCAAAGTAATATTTGTAATATTCATCTATAACTAAAACTTCAACATCTTCAAGACCTCTGAAATTAAAATTATCGTCAGTTAAATATTCTCTTGACGCAGCAATTTGAACTTTAAACTCTATTATTGAAGGCTCCTCTTTCTTAGGTTGTTCTATTTCTTTTCGAGAAGTTTCTATTTTATTAGCAGTATTTTCTATTACTTTTTCCTGTTTCTCTATAATATTTTCTTTAGCTTTTTCAGGCTTTATTTTAACTAAAATTGTTTTCTCTTTAGAGTTAGTTGCTACAGTTATTGGTTCTTTCTCTCTTGCTTTTAAAGGGATTTCTTTTTTAGTTATTGTATTTCCTTTCGTATATATTTTTTTTCTTTCAACTGTATTAGTAACCTTATCTGTAGTTTTTTTGTTTTGAGTTATAACTTGAACTTCTTCACCAACTGTATTCATTTTAAGTTGCTGTATATATCTTTCTATTGCATCTGATATAGATTTTGCCATTCTGGCTTGCCCTACTTGAGAATTTAAAAAACGTCCTTCTGCTTTATTTGTTAAAAAACCTAATTCAATTAACACACTTGGCATTACTGTTTCTCTAAGTACCAAAAAGTTATTTTGCTTTACACTTCTATCAAAACGTTTTGCATTTAAAAAATTATTTTGAACCAATTGTGCAAAAGCCAAACTTTCATCTAAATTTTCTTCTTGTTGAATTGATAAATTTATAACCGCTTCAGGAGAATCTGGATTATAATCATAATTTTGCTTATAATTATCCTCTAATTTAATTACAGCATTCTCTCTTTTTGCTATCTCTAAATTTTGTCTATTCCCACTCAACCCTAAAACAAAAGTTCCTGCACCAAATGCTTTTGAACTTCGATAAGAATCACAATGAATAGATACAAATAAATCTGCTTTGTTTTCATTAGCTATTTTGGCTCTATTGTGTAATTCAACAAAAACATCTTTATTTCTAGTATATATAACATTAATGTCTTTATTTTTCTTTTCGAGAGCTTTACCCACTAATAAAACAACTTTTAATGCTATTTTAGATTCTTTATAACCATTTCCTAAATTCCCTGGATCTTTACCTCCATGTCCCGCATCTAAAACTACAGTATATTTTTTTTGTGAATAAGAAACCGTTATACTTCCTACAAAAAGCAGCAAAAAGAATATTATATTTATATTAATATGATATTTGGTGAATTTTAAGAATTGCATCAATAAAATTTAACTATTTTTGGCTCCTGTTATTTGGCACTCCAAATATTGAGCCATACTTTTATTAAACACAAAAATAGCATTTATCGGATTGAAAGCAAATTCATTGTACATACTTTTAATTTTATCTTTTTTTTGTTTTGAAAATAGCTTGGCTCAAGAACTAAGAAAAGACAATATACCCAACCGACCTATAGTTAAAAAAGATTCAGCTAAAATTCTAGTAAAAAAATCTAATCTTTTAAAAAAAGATACAGTTCCAAAGGTTAAATCGGATTCAATTAAAAAGGATTCAATAATTAAACCTAAAGAGGTTATTGATTATATCATTACACATGATGCTGAAGACTACACTATTCAAAATGCAAAAAACAAAACTGTAACTCTTTATAATAATGCACATTTAGTTTATGGAGACATTGACTTAAAAGCTGGGAAAATTATTATCAATTACAAAAACAATACAGTTTATGCTACTGGGATTAAAGACAGTACAGGTTATGCCCAACGACCAGTTTTTAAACAAGGTGGTCAAGAATCTGAGCAAGATTCTATTTTGTTTAACTTCAAAACAAAGAAAGCATTAGTATATGGTGTAAAAACCGTACAAGGTGAAATTATAACCTATGGTGAAAAAACTAAAAAGGTAAATGATTCTACCATTTATATGAGTAAACTCCGTTTTACTACTTCTAAAAAAGATAGACCAGATTACCATATCGCTACAAACAAAGCAAAATTAGTTCCTGGTAAAAAAATTATTGTTGGCGGTAGTAATTTAGTTATTGCTGATGTTCCTACACCTTTATACCTACCTTTTGCTTATTTCCCTTTAACTGATAAAAGATCTTCAGGTTTTATTATTCCATCTTGGGGAGAAAACAATCAACAAGGTTTCTTTTTACAAAATGGTGGATACTATTTTGCTATTAATGATTATTTCGATTTAGAACTTACTAGTGATATTTATTCCAATGGAAGTTGGGCTGTAAATGCCAGTTCTAATTATAATTTACGTTATAAATTTTCTGGAGGGTTAAGTATTCGTTTTCAAAACTTAACCAATAGTATTAGAGGTTTCAGCGATTTCTCTAAAGCTTCTAATTTTAACATTACTTGGAATCATCAACAAGATCCAAAATCGAGTCCGAACTCTAACTTAAGAGCTCGAGTAAATGTGAGTAGTAGTAGTCAATTTTTTAGACAATCGTTGAATCAAATTGATCAGAATCAAAACTTAAGAAACTCATTTGACTCCTCTATAAGTTACTACAAAAAATTTGTTGGAACTCCATTCAATATGAATGTGACATTAACTCATAGTCAAAATTCAAATAATAATATTGTAAATCTTACCTTACCTAGTTTACAAGTAAATATGGATCGTATTTACCCATTTGCAGCAAATGGAGTTAAGAAAAACGCACTTCAAAAAATAGGGGTAAATTACACTTTACAAGGTAGATATAGTATTAGTACACAAGAGGACAATTTCTTTACATCAAAAATGTTTGAAGATGCTAAAGCTGGAGTACAGCATGAAATTAGAGCAAACACGAATATAAAAGCATTTAAATATTTCACTTTATCTCCAAACTTTAATTATACAGATGTATGGAATTTTGCTACAATTAAAAAAAGATTTGATCCTGAGGTTGGTGCTGCAGTTAATGATACAATTAATGGATTTAAACGTTTTAACAGGTATAACTTTGGAGTTGGTTTAACAACTAACATTTATGGGGATTTTAAATTTAAAGGAAAAATAAAAGCAATTCGCCATACAATTCGCCCAACTATTTCATGGAGTTATGCTCCAAATTTCGCAGCTCCTTTTCAAGAACGAGTTAGAGATCGTTCAGGGATTAGAACTTATACTCCATTTGATGATGGTATTGGAATTTTTGGTGCACCAAGTAGTGGCGTTTCAAATCTTTTAAGTTTCGCTTTAAATAATGTCCTTGAAGCTAAAGTAAAACCTGGGGAAGATGATGATTCCGAAGAAGATAAAAAAATTACCATTTTAAATAACTTGAATTTTAATACAAGTTATAATATGGCTGCAGATAGTTTACGATGGAGTAATGTAAATTTCTCCGCTGGTACTCAACTTTTCAAAAATAAAATGTCTGTAAATTTAGCAGGTAGTTTAGATCCATACCAAGTTACTCCCGAAGGTGTTAAAATTGATAAATTTAATGCATCTTTATTCAGATTAAGTAATGCTACACTAACAGCAAACTATAGTTTTTCTAGTAGCGATTTTGACAAGAGTAAGAAAGACGATAAGAATAAAAACAATAATCCGAATAATCCACCAGATGTATTTGGTATTAATGATAATCAAGCTATAAACGGATTTGCAACTCAGCAACCTTCAAGACCAGGAGAAGTGAAAGAAAAAACAGCTGATCTTTATCGCTCTAAAATCCCTTGGAATTTAAGTTTTATTTATTCAGCTAGCTACTCTAACAATGGATTTAACAGAGCTGGTATTCAAAGCCATACTGTTGGATTTAATGGAAGTATTGACTTAACACCAAAATGGAAAGTAAACTTTAGATCTTCTTACGATATTTTTAATGGTGCTTTCTCTTACACTACTTTGAATTTCTCTAGAGATTTAGATAGCTGGCGTTTCAACTTTAACTGGGTTCCATTTGGAAACTTTACTTCGTATAACTTTTTTATTGGAGTTAAATCATCAATGTTAAGTGATTTAAAATGGGATAAGCGTCAACCACCAGATAGAAGATTATTTTAATAAATATAAATCAACTTTATTCTAATGAAAAAAATTATAAACACAAAAAATGCTCCTGCTCCGATAGGTCCATACAATCAAGCTGTTTTAACTGGAAATACACTATATACTTCTGGACAAATAGCAATTAATCCAGAAACCGGAGAATTAGTTTTAGATGATATTAAAACAGAGACTAAACAAGTTCTAGAAAATATGAAAGCTGTTTTAACTGAAGCAGAAATGACATTTGAAGACGTAGTTAAAACTTCAATTTTTATTTCTGATATGAATAACTTTTCTGCAATAAATGAAGTATATGGCTCTTACTTTAATGAGGATACAGCTCCGGCAAGAGAAACAGTTGAAGTAGCAAACCTTCCAAAGTTTGTTAACGTAGAAATTAGTATGATTGCAATTAAATCATAATTTTTTCTCCCCCGATGTTAACCTTTTAAGTTTATGTTACACTAACAAACAGGAACATATAATTTAACATAAAATGAAAACATCATTATTCAAGTTACTAATTGTGCCAGTTTTAATAATTTCGTGCTCAAACAATAGTGAATTAGAAACTTTACAAGCAGAAAACCTGGAATTTAGCGAAACAACAATCTTTAAAAGAAATGAAGAACCCAATCATGACAATACTTATTATGAAGAGGATTTGCATATTTTTTATTTAGAAAACAAAATCGCTAAACAACACAAAACTAAAGAAGAATTATTATTAAAAATCGAGGAAGGTGAAGAAGATCTTATTGAAGAATTGGAAAAACTTCAAAGGGATATTGAGACAAATGAAAAAGCTTTAAAATTTTTAGAAGTTAGCCCAAGAGTACCTAGTTTACCTCCACCGCCTGTACCTTGCCCAAAAAAAATAACAAGCTGTAGATTACCTTTAAATAGTTACAATTTTATCTTATTAAATAAAGATATTAAAGAGTTTTCTGTTCAAATTAAAACTGAAGAAGGAGAAATTATTAGTGATAACAAAGAGTTATTTCCTGCTGAAAATTTTGAAGGATTACCTGCTGCTCAACTAGATAAAAAAGATTTTTCAGGTAATGTTTTATTAAGCATTACTAAATTTTCTCCTTTACATGAAAGAGTAATTTCTTATGAAATTAATGCTATCATAGATTAATAAATTACTTTATTCTTTAAATAATTAGTAGTTTAGCTACATACCAAATTGGATTATGAGAGCTAAACTACTTTTTTTATTCCTCCTACTCTATTTTTTTTCTAACGCACAAAACGATTCTGTTAAGACTAAACAGTTTGAAAAACACACAGCAAATGCTTATAAACACATATATACAAATCAAGACAGTGCTTATTTATTTTTCAACAAGGCATTAAAATTAACAGAAGAACAAAATTGGCATGATAGTAAAGCTAGTATTTTGTCTTATATTATTTATGTAAGCGACTATCATTATAATTTACCTGTATTAAAACATAACTTAAATAATCTTGAACAATTATTAGTAAAAAACAAAGACTCTTTAACCCCAAATAGTTACAACAACTTACTTCCTCTTTTTCTTTTAAATAAAGCGAATTATTATTTTAAATTAGAAGATTACAAAAGAGCCAAACCTCTTTTTTTAGAATTATACAAATCCTTAAAAGCTAAAACAGATTCTAAAGAAAATATAACGAATCTTAGTAGTGTTTATTCTTTTTTAACCAATATATACACAAGTGAAGGGAAATATAATTCAGCTATTAATTTTCATGATAAAGCTGCTATACTTTTAAATAAACACCCTCATTTTTTTGAAGATATTGAATCTAGAAAAATGCTTTTGAAAAGCTACATGGCAAAAATTTATAATTCACAAAAACAATACAGAAAAGGCATCAGTTTACTTGAAGAAATTGTAGAATTTTATAAACAAAAAAACTACAAAAACTCATTAATAACCTCATATCAAGCATTAATAAACTCTTACATACTCTCTAACAACACAGAAAAAGCGCTTATACTTTTATCTAATTCAGAAAAGATATATAGAAAAAATGACCCTTTTTATAAAATTCTTCTTGAACTATATGGAGATGTTTACGCAAAAAAAGAAGATCATTTAAAAGCTATAAATTACTATCAAGAATCATTGACTTTATTCAAAAATTATCGTAATCATGAAAAGCATATTGATATTGCATTAATTGAGAAAAAAATAGCAGAAAGTTATTTCAACTCTAAACAAAACGAAAAATCTTTAACCCATATAAACCTATCAATCAACAACCTAACCTTACTAGAAAGCAAAATAAAAGACATTACTACAAACAATATACTTACAAATGATAAAACCATTGAAATTTTACATTTGAAGTCTAAAATACTGACCAAAATTTATACTTCAAATAATGATTTAGAATATTTAAAAGAAGCCTTACAAACGAGTTTACTTAGTATAGAAATTTTAGATGTAATTAAACCTACTTTAGAAAACAAAAACGATAAACAATTCTTAATAAATAATGTTTATCCTATTTTTGAAACAGCTCTTAATGAATGCTTCTTATTATTCAACCAAACACAAGATAATTCTCTTCTGAGTAAAGCTTTTTATATACTAGAAAAAAGTAAATCGACTCAATTATTAGAAGTTTTAAATCTTACCAAAGCTGTAAAATTTAATAACATACCACAACAATTAATAGACAAAGAACAACAATTGTTAGATGATATTTCGAAAATAGAAACTGACATTTACACTTCCGAGACTTCTTCCGAAAAACAAAAAGAATTAATCACAGCAAGGGAAATATATAACTCATTTCTTGACTCTATTAAGATTACACAACCCAAATACCACAATTTAAAATATAACTATGAAGTTATTTCTTTAGATAATGTAACACAAAAAATATCTGAAACTGAAGGAAACCTTTCTTTTCTTTATGGTAAAAATCATGTTTATCAATTAGCGATTACAAAAAACAAGATCGAATTACTTCGATTTGAAAGCACTAATAGTTTTAAGAAAAAACTGATAGATTTCTACCAAACAGTTTCTAACTTTAAAAGTAAATACGATAATAAAAAAGCTTATCAACTTTTTAACACACTAATACCTGAAGTATTAAAAAATAAAACAAATATTACCATTTTACCTGATGGTTTTTTACATTACATACCTTTTGAAGCATTATCTATTTCATCTTCTAAAACTAAATACGCAATAGAATCGTTCGCTATTAGTTATGGAAATTCTTTCACTTTATTGGATCAAATGAATCAAATTGAATATGATGATATACAAAAGAAAAAGATTCTAGCAGTTGCTCCTGAGTTTTACAATACAAAAAACACAAATGAAAGAGCAGATTTTAGTCCATTAATCTTCAACAAAAAAGAAGTCCAAAATATTGCTAATTATTTTAAAACGGATACTATTATTGGTAAAAAAGCTACATTAAAAAATATTGAAAAAGATCTAGCTCACTATCAGGTTTTACATTTTGCTACTCATGCTTCCGCTAATGATGAATACCCTGATTTTTCTTATTTAGCTTTCACTCCTACCAAAAATGAAAGTAATTTATGGTACATTAAAGATATTTACAACACCAAACTTAATGCTGATTTAGTTGCTTTAAGTGCTTGTCAAACAGGAATTGGAAAATTAGAAAATGGAGAAGGTAGTATCAGCTTAGCCAGAGCTTTCACATATGCAGGAGCGAAATCTCTAGTAAAAAGCTTATGGAAAGTGAACGACAAATCTTCTGCTGAGATTATGAGTTCT
This sequence comes from Tenacibaculum aquaeponti, assembly GCF_052084715.1. Taxonomy (GTDB): domain Bacteria; phylum Bacteroidota; class Bacteroidia; order Flavobacteriales; family Flavobacteriaceae; genus Polaribacter. The sequence goes on from NZ_CP197288.1 coordinate 1,183,336, forward strand.
TTTTACAATAAATTAAATGATGGTAAAAATAAAAAACAAGCCTTACAATATGCTAAAAAAGATTATTTAGAAAAGAGTATTAAAGAATTAAAACATCCTTTCTTTTGGGCTGGTTTCGTTATTAATGGTAATACAGAACCTATTGCGAATTCTTATAATTTCTATTGGATTCTATATGTAGTTTTACCATTATTACTTCTTGTCTTAGCAAGGAAAAAGTTATTTTATTTTTTTAAGTAATAATTCTGCCTCTTGTTTCTTAAACTTATGAGGCCCAATTGCAATTTGTTGTAAATATTTTTTTGATTCAACTGTTTTATTCAATACTAAGTAAGATAATGCGATATACCATTGAGCCTGTACTTTGTATTTAGAATTTAATTGCAAATACTTCAACAGAATTGATTGCCCTTTTTCATATTGATCTGAAGCCAACAAAGAGATTCCTAAATAAAGTAATAAATCCGATTCTTGCGTTTCTTCAAAAGCATTTAATAACATAAAAGCCGCGACATTAAACTCTTTGTTTTCATAAGCTAAAAAAGCTTCTTTTTTTAAATTATTTTCATCTTCTCCTCTATTCATAGCATAAATCACATTATCAAAAGTTGTAAAATATGAAGCATATAATCTTTTATGATCTATTTTATTGAAATTAAAAAGTTCAGAGAAATTAACTATAGCAAATAGTAATGTTATAGAAGCTATAAGTTTTAGATAAAAAAAACTTGTTTTTTCTTTATAGAAATTTGTTTTCTCTATTTCTCGTAAGTATTTCTTTAAACTTCTTCTTTCTAAAATTTCTAAAGCTACTTTAACATCTTTTTGAAATCTAAATTCTATAGCAAATTCATTATCACTTATTAATAATTCATTAAAAATTATTTCTTCTTTTCTTGATAAGATATTTTGAAAATATTTATCAATCAGGGAGGACTTATTCATTTATACTAAATTTAAAAGACTCTAGATGAAACATGAACTCTTTCATCTAGAAACTTGACTTACTCTATATCAAATCATTATTCTAAATATTTAATGTTTTAAAAAAGAAAAAGTAAACAGATTCATCTAATTTCTTTTTAATTCATCTTTTTTTTTAAAAAAATTTCCAAAAATGTTTACCTCTAAAATTTTCATCCACTAAGTAATGTAAAACAACAAATAACAAGATGAAAAATTTAACATTTACTATTTTATTTATGATCGTTTCAACAGCAATGTTTTCACAAACAAAAGTTGGACTTCAAGCTGCTTATGGAACAAATTCAGAGATTGGAATCGGAGCTAAAGCTTCATTTAGAATTTCAGATAAATTTCGTGCTTCACCTTCTTTCAATTATTTCTTTGGAGAAAGTGTTCAGGGAGCAAGTTCTTCTGTTATTGGTATCAATGCAGATGCTCACTATATTTTATCTGATAAAGATGGACTTTCTTTTTATCCTTTAGCTGGTTTAAACTTAACTCGATCTAGTGCCACTGTTTTAGGTATTAGCGCTTCTGTAACTGAAATCGGGTTTAATGTTGGTGGTGGATTAAACTACGATTTATCTTCTTCTTTAACAGGTGTATTTGAAACTAAATACATTTTGAGTGCCTTTGACCAAGCTGTATTCAGTGTTGGGTTATTATATAACTTCTAAAAAAAATAGAAACATTTTAAAATATAAAAACATGAAAAATTTAAGAAATCTAATCGCAATTTTAGGGCTAATCATTTTATCTGCTTGTAGTGATAGTAATGAAAAAATCATAGACGAATTTGAAGACAAAGAATTATCTGAAGTAATGGAAGGTTTCCAAACTAAAATTTCAGAAATTAAAATTCCTACAGCATTAAGTGATAATTCAAACTCTAATGCACAAACCACAGCTACATACTTTAATGTTGTTAAAAGTTACGGACAAATTTTTTCTGCTTTCTTTAATGTTCCTGAAAACGCTACATCTCAAAGGTTAAATTTAGCAGGAAGAAATAGCGCTACTGGAAATACACAAACTTATACTTGGTCCGATGGAAATTCTACAATTAATTATAGCGTTACGGAGTTAGTAGATCGCTTCACATTTACCTATGAAATTCAGAGTCCTAATTATTCAGGTAAAGTAATGGACGGATACAGTTTAAAAGATGAAAGTAGAGCTGAGTTAAATATGTATGATAGTTCTACTGGCGGAAGTGTACTTTCTTTAAAATGGACTTTTATAAATAATACTGCAACATTAGATATTAAAAGTAATGATGGTAGCCAATTCATTTTAACTGCTAATCCAGACAATTCTGGAAATCTTGAAATTTACGAAAATAACAGTCTTAGTGTTAAATGTACTTGGACAGCAAGTGGTAATGGCACTTTGATCAATTATGAAACTGGAGAAACATTTACATGGTAAAAGCCCATTTATTTTCATATTAATTATTTAATTAAAAAAGACTCATTTGACATTAAAATGAGTCTTATTTTTTTGTAATCTTTATTAAACAAAAAAACACCTAAATTGGTGCTTTTTTTTCATTTCAAATTATCTATAAATTATAATGAAGCAGCATGCTCTAATAAGTCTACAATCTTAGTAGCATAACCATACTCATTATCATACCATGAAATTACTTTAAAGAAATTCTCATTTAATTCAATACTAGCACCTTCATCGATAATAGATGTTCTTGGATCAGACACAAAATCTTGAGAAACAACTTCATCATTTGTATATCCAATAACACCTTCTAATTCTCCTTTAGAGGCCTCTTCTAACTTAGCTAAAATTTCTTTTAAAGACGTTTTCTTTTTTGTTCTAAACGTTAAATCAACTAAAGAAACATCTGCTGTTGGAACACGAACAGCCATTCCTGTTAATTTTCCTTCTAAAGCTGGAATTACTTTAGTTACAGCTACAGCTGCTCCTGTAGAAGTTGGTATCATATTTCGTAATACAGAACGCCCTCTTCTCCATTTAGAATTTGGTCCATCCACTGCATCTTGGCCTGAAGTTGCAGAGTGAATTGTTGTCATTAAACCTTCTTCTAAACCAAAATTATCATCTATTACTTTAGCTAAAGGAGCCAAACAATTCGTTGTACAAGAAGCATTAGATATTATTGTTTCATCAGCAGTTAATGTATTATGATTTACTCCCATCACATACATTTTTGCATCTTTAGAAGGTGCAGATATAATTACTTTTTTTGCTCCTCCTTTAATATGCAAATTAGCTTTATCTTTTGTTAAGAAAAAACCTGTTGATTCTATAACATACTCAGCTCCAACCTCATCCCATTTTAGATTTTCTGGATTTCTATCAGCTGTAATTCTGATTGTTTGACCATTTACAACTAAATTTCCATCTTTTACTTCTACAGTTCCATTAAAACGACCATGTACAGAATCATATCTTAATAAATAAGCTAAGTAATCTACATCTAATAAATCGTTTATTGCTACTACTTGAATATTGTCTCTTTGGATTGCAGAACGGAAAGCTAATCTTCCAATTCTACCAAAACCATTAATTCCTATTTTAATCATTTTATTGTTTATTTTTACATGATTTATGTCGTCATAATATCCGACACTCTTAATAACTCTTTATCTATTGAATTTTGACCTTTAATAGCTTTTTCCAAATCAGTTGAAGCTACTTCATTATCCTTCAATCCTACCATTAAATTAGATTCTCCATCTATTAATAATTCAACTGCTCTTACACCTAACCTAGAAGCTAACACTCTATCAAAACATGTTGGAGAACCTCCTCTTTGCATATGACCTAAAACTGAAACTCTAACTTCATATTCTGGCATATTCTCTTCAACATAATCAGCTAATTGATATACATTTTTACCTGATTTATCACCTTCAGCTACAACTACTATACTAGATGATTTACCTGATCTTCTACTTTTCTTTAAAGATTCTAACATGCGTTCTAATCCTAAATCTTCTTCAGGAATTAAAATTTCTTCAGCTCCTGCTCCAACTCCAGTATTTAAAGCAATAAAACCAGCATCTCTCCCCATAACTTCTACGAAGAATAATCGATTATGAGAAGAAGCAGTATCTCTAATTTTATCTATAGCTTCCATTGCTGTATTCAATGCAGTATCATAACCTAAAGTATGTGAAGTACCATAAATATCATTATCTATAGTTCCTGGTATACCGATTACAGGAAAATTATACTCACTATTAAAAACAACTCCTCCTGTAAAAGAACCATCACCTCCAATAATTACCAAGCCTTCTATACCTTCTTCTTTAAGATTTTCGTAAGCTTTTGCTCTTCCTTCTTTAGTCATAAATTCTTTAGAACGAGCCGATTTTAAAATCGTTCCTCCTTTATGAATTATGTTATTTACACTTCGAGCAGACATTGGAGTGAAATCTCCTTCTATCATTCCTTGATATCCTCTATATATTCCGATACATTCTGTTCGATAATATGCTGCTGTCCTTACAACAGATCTTATTGCTGCATTCATACCTGGAGAATCTCCTCCAGAAGTCATAACTGCTATTTTTTTTACTTTTTGTCCCATAAATATTGATACCAAAGTTACTTATATTTTGCTGTTTTTTGAGATAAAAATGCGAAATCGTTTTCGATTTTCATTGTATTTTATCCCTTTTTAAAATAATTATTTACATTAGCATAAACTTACTGAAATGAAGCTAACCACACTAGATTATTCAATAATTATAATTTTCTTTTTATTATCACTTTACATCGGAGTAAGAGCATCAAAATCAGCCAAAAAGAGTAGTGCCGATTTTTTTCTTTCTGGCAGAAACATGCCTTGGTGGCTTTTAGGAATCTCTATGGTTGCTACTACATTTGCAGCAGATACACCTGGATTAGTAACTGAACTCGTAAGAACTCATGGCGTATCTGGAAATTGGGTTTGGTGGGCTTTATTACTAACAGGTATGCTAACCGTTTTTTTTTATGCTAAACTTTGGAGAAAATCAGGAATTACAACAGATTTAGAATTTTACGAATTAAGATATTCTGGTAAAACTGCTGGATTTTTAAGAGGATTTAGAGCAATCTATTTAGGAGTCGTTTTCAATGTAATAACTATGGCTGGAGTTTGTTTAGCAGGATCTAAAATAGCTAACATTTTATTAGGTTTATCACAAACTGAGACTCTATTGTATTCTTCTATAATAATTGTTATTTATTCATCTTTAGGTGGTTTAAAAGGTGTTTTATTAACAGATTTTGTTCAGTTTATAATTGCGATGATAGGTTCTATTTGGGCCACAATTTACATAGTGAACCTACCTGAAATAGGTGGAATTCAAGAACTACTAACACACTCCTCTGTTGAAAGTAAATTAAATTTACTACCAGATTTTTCAAATACTGAAACTTTAATCACTTTGTTTATTATTCCTTTTGCAGTGCAATGGTGGAGTACTTGGTACCCTGGAGCCGAACCTGGTGGCGGAGGATATATAGCACAAAGAATGCTAGCTGCTAAAGACGAAAAAAATGCAACTTGGGCTACTTTATTTTTTAACTTTGCTCATTATGCTATTAGACCCTGGCCTTGGATTTTAGTTGGTTTAGCATCATTAATTGTATTCCCAGACTTAGTTAGCATTAATAATACTTTTCCTAATTTAACTAAGGAAATGAGAGGTGATGATGTCGCTTATGCTGCAATGATGACATATTTACCAGCAGGTTTATTAGGCTTAGTACTCACATCGTTAATTGCGGCATTTATGAGTACAATTTCAACACAATTAAACTGGGGAAGTTCCTATATAGTAAATGATTTTTATAGTCGTTTTATAAATAATAAAGCTTCAGAAAATCAGAAAGTAATTGTTGGTAGAGTTTCTACAGTTGTATTAATGATCATGGCTGCCTCCTTTTCTTTCTTTCTACAATCTGCTAAGGATGTTTTTGATTTATTACTACAAATAGGAGCAGGTACTGGGTTATTATTCATTTTGAGATGGTTTTGGTATAGAGTTAACCCTTATAGTGAAATTGCAGCTATGATAGTTTCATTCTTAATTGCTATTTTCTTTTTTATAAATAATAAAATGGTTGAACCTATTTTAGATATTAAAGGTTATTGGCAATTAATAATTGGAGTTTTTGTAACCACAGTAGTATGGATAATTGTAACTTTAAATACTAAACCTACAGACAAAAACACTCTTGATCAATTTAATCAATTAATTTTTGGTAACGAAAGTAAATTTAAAAACATAGGGTCAAAAATAGTAGCTTTCTTTTGTAGTATTATAGGTATTTATGGGTTCTTATTCGCTACTGGAAATTGGATATATGGAAGAACAAGCACTGCATTAACTCTATCTATTTTAACAATAATTTCAGGTATAATCATTCAGCAACTTTGGAAGAAAAAACTATTAGAGTAAGCTAAACTTAGCTATAAAATTTTGAGTGTCTTGATCTTTATATATTGTAGGAAACAAATCCTTTATCAACTCATGGTGCTCAAAATCGATCTCTAATGCTTTCTTTAAATGGCTAAAAGCGTAATCATCTTCATGATTTATTTTAAACAGACCAAATAGGCGATATTCAATTTCAGCAAAATTGTTATAAACTTTTTTAGCTTTTAATAAAATACTTAATGCATTTTCAAATTCACCTATAAAAAGTAAAACATCTGCAAGAGCAATATAAATTTCAACATCAATATCTCCAAGGTTTACACACATTTGAAAAGCCTTTACAGCTTCTTCATAAAAATTAAGTTTAATATTTATTTCAGCATATTTCCTCCAATACATTGGATTAGAATCATCAATTTGTAGAGCTTTATTAATATAATAAACAGCCTTATTATAATTCTCAACATCATAATAAATGTCTGTCAATAACAACCAACCTCTATCAAGTAAAGGATCCTCATAAACAGCTTTTTTAAAATATTTTATTGCTGTCTCTTTTATATTTAATTTATTATAACATTCTCCGATTCTTATATAAACATAAGCTGTTGGATCATCCAATTCTAATGTAATTAAATAGTTTTCTATAGCTTCTTCATGGCGTTGTAAATTCTCTAATGTTTTTGCTTTTTCTAAATAACCTCCAATAAAAGCATCATCTACTAATACTGCGTATTCAAAAGCTTTTAAAGCATCTTCAAACATATTTAACTCATAGTATTGCTTTCCTAATTGATGCCAGGCTACCTCGCTATATGGATTCTTTTCTAAATATTTTTTTAAAAAATCGATTGATTCTTCATAGTTTTCTTCCATTTCAAAACAATAAATAATATTGTACAAGGAAGAATAATCTTCAAAATCTACATCTATACATTTTGCAAAATTAAATCTTGCATTTTCATAATCATCTAAATACAAATACTCCATTCCTATCATAGCCCAAACATCCACAGGGTCTTCAACGAACTCTAATGATTCTTTTAAAATTTCAATAGCTTCTTTATGTTTTTTATCTTTTGATAAAATTGTAGCTCTTTGTATAAAAACCTCATCGTTATGAGGCTCTATAGCTTCTATATCTGCTAATAAGCTAATTGCAGTCTCTATTTCATTATCAAATACAAGAACCTCTACTTTTAATAATTTTAAATTAATAGATTCTGGATGTTGCTCTAACCCCAATTGCAATGCTTTCTTTGCTAAAGAATGCTTTCCTACATTTAAATAATGCTCTACTATATTTTCAAACTCAGAAGTATCGAAAAAATATACTTCATTGGTTTTTAACATAGATTCAAATTTTGATAAAGACATTTACTGTAGAATTTGATTTATTATAAATCTACTACAAGAAGTCTTTTTTTCTAACAGCAACACTGTTTATTTTTCAACAAAATAATTAACAAATTAACAAGCATAAAACTTAATCAAAAAATGAAAGATTTTGATACTGAAAATCAATTTGATTTACCTAATTATTTTTCTATATTTGAAAAGATGTTGAAAAACAAAATAACTAATATTAAAAAATTATGAGCAAATTTGACGAAAAAGTGGAGCTGTACAAAAACTTTATGAATGACAAAAATTTAAGTTTTGATGCAGATTTATTAACCGCTGTTACTAAAGGTTTAGGACCTTCTATCTACAAAAGAGATGCTGAAACTGTTTCTGGTTCCGACCCTAAAGAACTTGAAACTGTGAAGAAAAATTTCTTAATCAAAAAATTAGGTTTAACTGATGGTTCTGAATTAGATGATGCAATCGCTGAGGTTGTTGAGCAAATTGGCAAGTCAGAAAGAAATAAATATCGTGCAGTAGTTTACTATCTTTTAGCTAAAAAATTTGGTAAAGAATCTGTATACGGAATGTAATTTTTTCCGTTTTTTAAACTTATAGAAGAACCTGTATTGAAATTCAATACAGGTTCTTTATTTTTGTTAATACAAACAACTGAAACTTATGTCACAATTCATTAGTGTTTTTGATATGCTAAAAGTAGGTGTTGGCCCTTCTAGCTCACACACTTTAGGCCCTTGGAGAGCAGCTCAACAATGGATTCAAAAAATCAAAGAACAAAATTTATTCGATAGTATTAACACTATAAAGGTAGATTTATATGGTTCTTTATCTTTAACAGGAAAAGGTCATGCAACCGATCTAGCTATTTTATTAGGATTAAGTGGAACCGATCCTGAGTTTATTCCTGTAGAATCAATAAACTCAATAATCAGTAAGATAAAAGATACTAATACTCTTTTTTTTAATCTTGAAAAAGAAATCGATTTCGTAAATGACGATATTGAATTTCACCGAGAATTTTTACCTTTTCACTCTAATGGATTAACGTTTAAAGCTTTTAATCTAAAAAAAGAACTAATTTCATTTGAAACTTATTATTCTATTGGAGGTGGATTTGTAATACAGGAAGAAAATAATGAAAACACTTCTAATAATACAGACATTACCTTTCCTTACCCTATCAACAAAGCAATAGATTTAGATAGTTATTGTAAAGAGCACGGAAAAAACATCTCTGAAATTGTTTTTGCTAACGAAAATATGTTACGTTCTGAAAACGAAATTTATGCAAAGTTGGATAATGTTTGGAACACAATGTTAGAGTGTATGTATATCGGATGTCATACAGAAGGTATTTTACCTGGCGGATTAAATGTTAAAAGAAGAGCATTTTCTACTCATCAAAAGTTAATTAAAGGTAGTAAATACAATAATAAGGAAGAGTGGGTTTCAGCTATTAGAAGCACAGAAGTAAAGTTTAGAGAAATATTAAAATGGGTAAGTTGTTTAGCTTTATCTGTAAATGAAGTTAATGCTTCTTTGGGGCGAGTAGTTACTGCGCCTACAAATGGAAGTGCTGGAGTAATTCCTGCTGTACTTATGTATTATATGGTTATTGAAAATCATAATGCTACTATAGAGCATGTTCGTAAATTTTTATTAGTAGCTGGAGAAATTGGTAGTATTTTTAAGAAAAATGCAACAATTTCAGCTGCAATGGGAGGTTGTCAAGCGGAGATTGGGGTTTCATCAGCTATGGCGGCGGCGGCATTAACAGAGCTACTTGGAGGAACACCTTCTCAATGTTTAGAAGCTTCTGAAATAGCAATGGAACATCATTTAGGGTTAACTTGTGACCCTATAGGTGGTTTAGTTCAGATCCCTTGTATCGAAAGAAATGCTATGGGAGCCATTAAAGCTATAAATGCTGCTGAATTAGCACTAGAAGGTAACCCAGAAGACGCTATAGTACCTTTAGATAAAGTTATAGAAACTATGTGGGAAACCGCAAAAGACATGAATAAAAATTATAAAGAAACTTCCGAAGGAGGATTGGCTATTACCGTAGGTTTAGCAGATTGTTAAAATATAAAAAGGTGTTATTTATATTATTAATAACACCTTTTTATTTAATTACTATCTTGTAAATACTAATTCATTTTCTTTAGACATTTCTTCTGAAAACCTATACCCTTCTACATCAAACCCCTTTAAACCATCTAAGTTTTCTATGTTATTATCTATTATATATCGCACCATTAGTCCTCTGGCTTTTTTGGCAAATGTCATAATGGTTTTATATTGCCCATTTTTAAAATCTTTAAAAACAGGTGTAATCATAGGTACTTTTAATAATTTTTTGGGTAATACTTTAAAATATTCTGCACTTGCTAGGTTTACTAACAACTCATCATCTTTAAGTTCTTGATTTAATGAATTTACTAAAATATCTCCCCAAAATTGATACAAATTTTCATTTCTCCCCACTTTTAATTTTGTTCCCATTTCTAATCTGTAAGGTTGAATTAAATCTAAAGGCTTTAATACTCCGTATAATCCCGATAAAATTCTGAGTTTTTCCTGTAATTTAGAAATTTTTTCTACCTCTAAAGAATATACATCTATACCTCTATACACTTCTCCAGTAAAACTAAACACTGCTTGTTTGGCATTATCTAAATTAAATGGTAAACTCCATTTTTGATTTCTATCATAATTTAAAGCACTTAAATCGTCAGAAATTTTCATTAACTCAGATAGTTTCTTTCTTGATAATGTTTTTAATTTTTTATTCAGTTTCTCAGAGTGGTTTAAAAAACTAGAAATAGAAAAATCTTCCGTAGTTGCCTTAGTATCAAAATCCAATGATTTTGCAGGAGAAATGATTATTTTCATGGTCACTTTTATTTATTGAAAAGTAAAAATACGACCCTTTTATCTATAAAACAATTGACTCTTATATATTAGGCTTTGTTTATTTTTTATTTACTTTCCTGCAAGTAATATAAAAATGTATATATTTGCCCATCAATTATTTAATTTTTTAAAAACTTAAATTATGAGGGGGATATTTTATGTTTTTACACCTACATTATTATCTATTATTAGATATAAAAAAATAGAGATATATCTTAACTTCACGAAAAAATTAGAAGTACTCAGCTTAGAGTGACATCAAATGTTTTTAATTAACTATAAATCTTAACCAAATTTCTTTTTATAAAGACACTATTCTACTTATAACTTTTTTATAAATGAATATGAATTTAAAATTCAAATAATTCCAAAAACAACAATTATGAGAAACTTATTATGCATTTTTATCTTGTCTTTATCTTTATTATACTCTTGTAATAAAAATGATGAAAGTATTAACAACATTGAAAACCAAGAATTAACTTATGGATATGATTTTTTAATGAACTTATTAAATCAAAATAATTTATCAAATAAGACTCCTATACTTGTAAAATCTCCTTTCACTTTGTGGTCTGCTGATTTAATTGCTGGACAGAACGAAATAATTGGTTCTGTAACTTTAAGTTTTGATAGAACCAATATGTATGTAACCTACACAGCAAATGATAATTGGACTATAAAAGCTACGCATTTATATTTAGGTGATTGTGATTTAATACCTACAACTCGTAAAGGAAATCCTAAAATAGGTAAATTCCCTTATAAAATGAATCATAATAATATTAACGAATTTACTTATACTATTCCAAATTCATCTTTAAGAGGTATTAATTGTTTATGTATTGCCACTCATGCTGAAGTAAGTAATGGATCTTCTAATGAAACTGCCTGGGGTAAAGGTGTTCGATTTGATGGTAAAAGCTGGGCTATGTACTCACCCCTTTGTAATAACGGAGGTGGAGAAGGTGGAGGACCTACCACTAATTAGAAAACTAAATAGTTTAATAAACACATTAAATTCTAAGAGTCATTAATGATTATAATAATGACTCTTATTTTATTATAAAAAATTATATTTATAAATATTATTAAATCAATACAATATGAGAAAAGTTAAAAATTTATGCTTTGTAATTTGTCTAACTTTACTTTTTTCTAACTACACTACTACTAATAATACCTATAATAAAAATATTTTCTCAAATTCAAATCCTTTGATTAAGAAAGAGAAAGTTTTTTTTAGTTCTAAACTCATAGGAGAAAATACTGAAGTTGGTACTTTAACAATAAGCTACAAAAACAAAACCAACCTCTACGTTACTTTTACAATTAAAAAAGGATGGAATTTAAACAAGACTAAACTATTTGTTGGTGATTATAACGACATTCCTTTAAAAAACAATGGTTGTCCTAATTTAAAAGAAGTAGAAAATCAAAAAAAACATGAAGCTGGTGTTCAAAAGCATTCATATAGTATATCTGTTCATAAATTTAAAAAAACAGATTGTACGACTATTATTTCAAAAGCTGTAGTAACCCAAGGAAATAAAACAATAAACGCATGGAGTCAAGGTGAAAGCTTTTCATGTGATAGTACAATTACATACTCTCAGTTTTGTCCATCAAAAATTAAGAAGAAAAACTTCAAATCAAGTAAAAAAGAAATATTAACAAATTAATAAAAAAAGGCTTTTTACAAAAGCCTTTTTTTATTTTACAGTTTCAATAGTAAACCACCATAAAATCGGTATTGCTTCTACCCAAAAAGAAGCGTAATATTTAGATTGTTTTACTTTTGACTTTTGTAAAAAAAGTAATAAAACAAAAAATACAATTGTATATATAAGTTTAAAGTTAAAATTTGGTGTTATAAAAAACTCTATTAGAATAGTTATTAATAATAAAATAACTCCGAATTTTTTTGCTCTTTCTACTCCTATCACTTGAGGTATAGTTTGTAAATATTTTCTATCATAATTCATATCCCTAATATCAAAAGGTAAAGTAAGTACAACTACAAATAGTAAACGTTGTATAATGTAATAGACTTCAATAATTCCTATTTCACTTTGATTTAATAATGGGATAAAAGATGTTACTCCAGCCCAAACTATGGCTATAATAAAAATCTTTATTGTACTTATATTCCTTAAGCTCGTTGTTAAACCTTTAAAAATAGGAATTGTATAAAAAAGTGTAAGCAAAACAAAAGGACAAAAATATAGAAGTACTTTAGAGTCTAATAGTGTTAGATAATAAGACATTAATACAAAAGACAAAAAAGAAAAAATTTGAATTAACCTTAAGTTTTTGGTTAAACTCATATGATGTAACTTAGCAATACTTGCATATTTAACAAAATTATATCCAGTAATAGTACCGTAAAAAATAAAATAACTTAACTCTTCATTATAAGATAAATTAAAATAATACTCTGTAACCCTTACTAATGCATAAACCGAAAATGCAACATGTAAACTCGAGTTAATATAAAATTCAAAAATTGCCTTCAAATATTTCACGGTATAAAAGTAATTATTTGTTTAGAACTATTATGGATAGTTAAAAACTTGTTAGCTAAGATTTAAAAGATTTTCAATATTTAGTTATTTTTGCTCATCAAAATAAACAACGCGACAACAATGAATACAAATTTATTTCAATTAAGACATATTGGGCCTAGAGATAATGAAAAGGATATTATGTTGAAAACAATTGGTGTAGATAGTATTGACCAATTAATTTACGAAACTATACCAGACGATATTCGTTTACAAAATGAATTAGATTTGCCTGAAGCATTAAGTGAGTATGAATACTTACAACATATTAATGAATTGGGGGCTAAAAATAAAATATTCAAAAGTTATATTGGTCTAGGATATCATGAAGCAATTACTCCTAGTGTAATTCAAAGAAATATTTTAGAAAATCCCGGATGGTATACTGCTTATACTCCTTACCAAGCAGAAATTGCTCAAGGTAGATTAGAAGCCTTGTTAAACTACCAAACTATGGTTTGTGATTTAACAGGAATGGAGTTAGCTAATGCCTCTTTATTAGATGAAGGAACAGCTGCAGCGGAAGCAATGGCTTTATTATTTGATGTTAGAGAAAGAGCTAAAAAGAAAGCTGGAGCTAACAAATTCTTTGTTTCTGAGGAAATTTTACCGCAAACGTTATCGGTATTAAAAACTCGTGCTATTCCTATTGGAATAGAGTTAGTAATAGGTAATCATGAAAAATTTGATTTTGCTGATGATTACTTTGGTGCTATTCTTCAGTACCCTGGAAAAAACGGTAATGTTATAGATTATTCTGAATTTGTATCAAAAGCAAACGACAACAATATAAAAGTTGCTGTAGCTGCTGATATTTTATCTCTTGCTGTTTTGAAAGCTCCAGGTGAATTTGGTGTTGATGTTGTAGTAGGAACTACACAAAGATTCGGAATTCCATTAGGTTACGGTGGGCCACATGCAGGGTATTTTGCAACTAAAGAAGCGTACAAACGAAGTATTCCAGGTCGTATTATTGGAGTTACTAAAGATAAAGATGGCGGACCTGCCTTAAGAATGGCTCTACAAACCAGAGAGCAACACATAAAACGTGAAAGAGCTACCTCTAATATTTGTACAGCTCAAGTTCTATTAGCTGTTATGGCTGGAATGTATGCTGTTTATCATGGTAAAGAAGGAATTCAATTTATTGCCAACAGAGTTCATAGTGCTTCACAAACATTAGCAGTAGCATTAAATCGTTTAGGGTTTAAACAAAAGAACACTGCATATTTCGACACTATTTTAGTTGAAGTTGAAGCTGAAAAATTAAGATCTACGGCAGAAGCTAACCAGATTAACTTTAATTATGTTGATAAAAATCATGTTGCTATTTCTTTAAATGAAACTGTAGGTTTAAAAGAAATTAATGCTATAGTTGATTGTTTTGAGCAAGCTTTTAATATTCAAGATATTACAATAACTGAATTTGTTTCAGAGGATATAATTCCAGAAAATATAAAAAGAAACACATCTTTCTTAGATCACGAAGTATTCAACACATATCATTCAGAAACTGATATGATGCGTTACATCAAGAAATTAGAAAGAAAAGATTTAGCTTTAAATCACTCAATGATTTCTTTAGGTTCATGTACAATGAAACTTAATGCAGCTTCTGAAATGTTACCTTTAAGTAACCCACAATGGGGAAATATTCACCCTTTTGTTCCTTTAAATCAAGCTGAAGGTTATCAAACTGTATTAAAAAATTTAGAACAACAATTAAATGTTGTTACTGGTTTTGCTGGAACTTCATTACAACCAAATTCTGGAGCACAAGGTGAATTTGCTGGACTAATGGTTATTAGAGCTTATCATGAAGCTAACGGAGATACACACAGAAACATCTGTTTAATACCATCTTCTGCACACGGTACAAATCCTGCTTCCGCTGTTATGGCAGGAATGAAAGTCGTTGTAACAAAAACAGATGAAAAAGGAAATATAGATGTAGAAGATTTAAGAGCTAAAGCTGAGTTACATAAAGACAACTTAGCGGCTTTAATGGTTACTTACCCTTCTACTCATGGAGTATTTGAAAAAGCAATTAAAGAAATTACTTCTATCATTCACGATAATGGTGGACAAGTATATATGGATGGTGCAAATATGAATGCACAGGTAGGATTAACAAACCCTGCAACTATTGGTGCTGATGTTTGTCACTTAAACTTACATAAAACATTTGCTATTCCACATGGTGGTGGTGGACCTGGAGTTGGACCAATTTGTGTTGCTCCACAATTAGTCCCTTTCTTACCTACTAACCCTGTAGTTACAACTGGAGGTGAAAATCCTATTACAGCGATTTCTGCTGCTCCATGGGGTTCTGCACTTGCTTGTTTAATTTCTTATGGATACATTACAATGTTAGGAGCAGATGGTTTAACTAACTCAACAAAAATAGCTATCCTAAACGCAAACTATATGAAAGAGCGTTTACAAGAACATTTCCAAACTTTGTATACTGGAGAAATGGGACGTGCTGCTCACGAAATGATTTTAGATTGTAGAGAGTTTAAACAAAACGGAATCGAAGTAGTTGATATCGCTAAACGTTTAATGGATTATGGATTCCATGCTCCTACTGTATCTTTCCCAGTAGCAGGTACTATTATGGTAGAGCCAACTGAAAGTGAAAGTTTAAGTGAGTTAGATCGTTTTTGTGATGCTTTAATTTCTATCAGAAAAGAAATTGATACTGTTACTAAAGAAGATCAAAACAATGTATTGAAGAATGCTCCCCATACTTTAGCAATGTTAACTAATGATAGTTGGGATTTTCCTTATTCTAGACAAGAAGCTGCTTATCCTTTAGAATATATCATGGATAATAAGTTCTGGCCATCAGTTAGAAGAGTTGATGATGCTTATGGAGACA
Source organism: Tenacibaculum aquaeponti (assembly GCF_052084715.1). Classification (GTDB taxonomy): domain Bacteria; phylum Bacteroidota; class Bacteroidia; order Flavobacteriales; family Flavobacteriaceae; genus Polaribacter. The sequence goes on from NZ_CP197288.1 coordinate 1,199,439, forward strand.
GAAATTTAATTTGCTCTTGTAATCCTATAGAAGATTACATGGAAGCTGAAGCATAAAAAAAATGCCTTGCTATAACAAATAGCAAGGCTTTTTTTATTCTTTTATATAAACACTAATTAATATACTTTCTTTATTACAATGAATAATATCCTTATCGATATTCAACATTACTCCTTCAGAAATATATTCTTCACCTATTCTTATACTACCTTTAGCAACATATACTAAACTTTCTTTTTTTGATATATACAAATCGTCTTGTGATAAATAAATTACATCTATCTGTGTAGAATTTTTATCTCTTAGTCCGTATACATTTGTTATTAAACCTTTTTCTGCTCTATGAACTCTAAAACTTGATTTCTGTTCTATTTGTTCTGGTAGTAACCAAAGTTGTAACATTCTTGTTGTAGTAGTTCCTTTATTTATTTCATTATGTAAAAAACCTTCCTTACCGGATTTTTGCACTTGAAAATCTAATGCTTTTAAACTAATTCCATGCTTAAGAGAACCTTCATGATCTAACTTCCCTTCTACTACAAAAGTTAATACATCTATATACTGATGTGGGTGTAATCCAGTCTCAACTCCTTCTCCAAACCAACTATCAGCAAAATACACTAGGTTTCCAATACCCTCCCAAGTTCCTTTCTTTACTCCAGATTTAGGCCCAAATTTGGAATTAACAACCAATCTCTTCTGCACGATACCATGAAAACCTCCCGTTTCAATAGTATTCCTATCTAATAACTGTAATATATTTCCCATAAGTAAAACTAATCTTGTTTATATAGTCTAAACTATAAGCGATAAATTACATTCATACATGTTAAAATAAAAATAAGAAACCGCAACTCAGAAGCATAAGTTTATTGAGTTGCGGCAAAAATTGAATTAAAAAGTTATAACGCTTTGATTTACCCCAAAATGATTAGCGTTACAAGAAGTTTTCAATTTTTTAGCTAAGTAATTTAAAGATTCAAACAAACCCTTAACATTTAAATCTTAATAGCTTTATAATCGTTTATTGTAAATAAACACAAACTGTATAATAATAAAATGAAAGCTAATAGCAATTACATTCATAGCTAAAGTAAATATATGCATTAGAATTAAAACAACTTGTTAATACAATATTAAAATTTGTAAAAAAAGAAAATGATTCCTTAAAACCATTTTCTTTTCTCAAGTGTTAATAATCCTGTAATAATCCCCAACTAATATACTAAGAGAAAAACCTCTATCAACTTGTATACAGACGAATGAATATTAAAACACAGATGAAATTAACATATGTTAAGTCGAATGGTTTGTTATTTATAGTGTGTATCTAAAAAAATAATAAATAAAATATCAAGAATAGTTTAGTATATTTAAATTATAAATTGCTTCAATGAATAAATTAAGAAACACAATCACTAACGAAGATTTTCAAGAATTAAAAAATGCTAAACAGTTACTAGAAAATTCAGGAATAGCCATTAAATTAAGTAATATCATTGGTAACCCTATACAAAAAGGCATAGAAGCACTTCCTAAAAATTGGAATGAAAAACTAAATGATATTACTAAATCATCATTATTAAAAGCTGCTGATGCTGCTATTTTTACTATGAAAGAAGAAAAGTTTGAAAAGTCTAGTAATCTAATTCATAAAATAGCAGTTGGCGCCACTGGCACTATAGGTGGTATATTCGGCTTAACTGGTTTAGCGTTTGAACTACCTTTAACTACTACTATTATATTAAGATCTATTGCAGATATAGCTCGATCTCATGGTGAACCTATAAAAGAAATTGACACAAAACTTGCTTGTTTAGAAGTATTCGCTTTAGGTGGAAACAGTATTGAAGATGATAATTTAGAATCTAGTTACTATGCTACAAGAGCGTTTCTTTCAAATTCTATAGTACAAACGAATAAATTTGTTACAGAACATGGTGTTTTTCACGAGGGAACAACTTTATTCTTAAATGTAATTGGTAAAATAGCCGAACGGTTTGGAATTCAAGTAACTGAAAAAACAATTGCCCAATCTGTTCCTATAATAGGAGCAGCTGGAGGAGCACTAATAAACACACTCTTTATTAATCATTTTCAAGAAATGGCTAAGGGGCATTTTACTGTAAGAAAACTTGAACGTAAATACGGAAAAAAATATATAAAAGAACTTTACGAAGTTTCATTTTAGTTTTGTTAAATTTTTAATTCTTAATATAAATTAAGAAAAATATACAAGTCATTATTGTTTTTTATAATGGCAATAACTTTAAATTAACAGTTCTTTAATAGAAATACATTTGATACGAGAATAGTTTTGTTTCTATAAAAACCAATTAAATTTATTTATGATAAAACTATTATTCTTTGAATCCCTCTTTTGCATTTTTGCTATGAATGCATATAATAATGAGGGGAAATTTGTTATTAAAAAGATTTGAAAATTTCATCTTCTGCAAATCAAAAAACCCAATAAATGTATTTATTGGGTTTCTTTTTAATTCAAATAATTTTCTTCTTTTCAAGCTACACTAATAATTCTTTATAATGGCATTAAATTATTTTTTAGAGTTACAGATATGTTTGTAATTCACTATACTGTAGTTTCTACTCTCTTATATTCATTTTTATCTATGATGACAATTTTTACTTCGTGTTATTCAATACTTATAATTAGTAATAATATAATCAATTAAAAGCTTCTGTTAACTTAATCTTTTTTCCTTAAAACTTTCGTTTTTAGATAACTTAAAATACTTTATTTATCTCTTTTTATATTTTGCGTGTAATTCCTAACTTTATGTAGAAAGAAAATAAATTTAATTGATATGTATAATATTTTACTCGTTTTTGCAATATAAGATTAATATTTTATTTTTTCGCAACATAATAGTCTCAAAAAAACTCTATGCCTAACAAAATAAATTGTTTTTTTTCAATAAAAATTACATTTTACTATTAATACACCTAAATTTAATTTTTAATTATTTTCAGTAATAAAATAAGAAGGAAGTTTTTTAAAAACATAATATTATTTCAAATCTATTATTGCTATTAACAATAGTAACCTCAGTAAAAAGCTTTTTTAAATGTACTTTATAATTCAAATGTTTATTAGCCACCAAAACAAAATGACCATTGTCTTTTAAACAGTCTTTAACTTGAGAAAACAACTCTAAACTAACTTCTATATTATTCTCATATTCAAAATGAAAAGGAGGATTACTCACAGCCAAATCAAAGTTGTTTTTCTTTAATGTAAGTAAATTATTATCACAAATAAATGTTGACTTATTTTCAGGTAGATTTAATTTCGATGATGCTATGGCTAAATTAAAATCATCGACAAGTGTAGGCTCACAATTCTCATTTAACTTTAATAATTCACGGGCTATTATTCCATTACCTGAAGCTACATCTAAAACCTTAACTTCATCTTTTGTAATTTTTATATTCTCTAGCAAAAACTGTGTTCCTATATCAACACTTTTAGACGAAAAAACACCATAATATTGATGCAATACATCTTCTTTCCAAGAAATTTTATTGATAAACTTTTTTTCATTTATCAATTCTTTTTTAGGATTTTTTAAAATTAATAATCTAGCTTTTTTCCATGCTTTAGTTTGCTGAATGTCGCTAAAATAATTTTCAGCAATTTTAAGATAAGAAGTACTAAAATACTTAGTCATAAAACAACATACAACCTCTGTGTTTTCTTCAGATGCTTTATGAATCTTAGCTAAGAAAAGTTCAAACAGTTCCAGAGATTTAGGTATTTTTACCAAAGCACAATCTATAGTTCCATATTCATCTAATGGATGAATAAATGATGAGTCAACTATATCAATTTTATTTAACTTTAAATTCTTTTGAACAGCTTTTTTCTGACTAGCATAAGTCCAAACCGTTTTTACAGGTTTATCTTTCAATACACAATTCCAAACCCCGAAACGATCATTAAAAATATGATAATGACTAAATTTTTTATCCTCTAAATAATTTAAGGCTAAGATTTCTGCATTACTCCAAGCTTTTAAAGAATTATCTTTTGTTTCTGGATATCTTTCTAAATGATATACTGTATTTTTAAATTCTAAAGTTGTTTCCAAAAATATGTTTGTAATGACTAGTTTTCTGAAAAATAAATTTGTTCTAAAGAGCTTAAATCACCTGCTTTATTTCTTCTAAAAACATCTTTAGCCGAGATATCATTAATAGAAGATTTTCCCATAGCAGAAACTAACTCCTTTAATGCTAAAATGGTTTTAGCATGATAATTTCTGACTCTAACGTTTTTATCTTCTACTACTAAAGCTTCTACTAAATCTTCATCTTGAGTTGCTACACCAACAGGACAAGTATCTAAGTTACATTCACGAGCTTGAATACAACCTAAACTCAACATAAAACTTCTAGCCATTCCAATAGCATCGGCTCCTAAAGCTTTAAACTTTACAATATCGAAAGCATCAATAGCTTTTCCGCTAGCTATAATTTTAATTTGATCTTTCAGCTTATATTTAATCAGCATTTTGTTTACAAAAGCAAGTCCTTCTAACAGAGGTGTTCCAACATAATTAGAAAACTCTAATGGTGCAGAACCAGTACCTCCTTCTCCTCCATCAACAGCAATAAAATCTGGATAATTATTTGCATCAGCAAAGGCTTTTATCATTTGTTCTATTTCTTCATTGTTACCAACACAAAATTTAATTCCAATAGGTTTTCCATTGCTCAACTCACGTACTTTTTGTAAAAAAGCAATCATTTCATTAAAATTAGAAAATGAAGAATGTGAAGGTGGAGAATCTACTCTAGTAAAAGGTTTTACTGAACGTATTTTTGCAATTTCCTCTGTATTCTTTTTGGCTGGTAAAATTCCACCGTGACCAGGTTTTGCACCTTGAGATAATTTAATCTCAATCATTTTAACTTCTGGTCTTATTGCATTTTCTTTAAATATTTCATCATCAAAGTAGCGTTTACCATCTATTGTTTTTCCTGCTCCAAAATAACCTGTACCAACTTGAAAAATTAGATCTCCTCCTTGTAAATGATAAGGAGAAACTCCACCTTCTCCTGTATTATGTGCAAACGATCCCATTTTAGCTCCCTGATTTAAAGCTTTAATTGCATTCTTACTTAAAGAACCAAATGACATTGCAGAAATATTTATAATAGAGCTTTCATATTTTTGAGAACATTTATCTGAACCAAAAACAATATTTTCTCCTTTTACTTTGTGATGATCTGTAGGAAACAAAGAATGTTTTACAAATTCATATCCTTTTTCATAAACATTATGTTGAGTTCCGAACGGTACTGTTTCAACCTCCTTTTTTGCTCTTTGATAAACAATACTTCTTTTCTCTCTATTAATTGGTGTACCATTTAAATCATCCTCTATGAAATATTGTTGAATTTTTTCTCTTTCTTCTTCAAAAAACCAACGCAATCTCGCTATAATTGGAAATGCTCTCATTAATGAGTGATTTTTCTGAATAAAAGCATCGTAAAAAGCTAATAAAGTAAAGGCTGAAGCAATAGTTAATAAAATGTAATTACCTAAATCTGGAATAAAGTAAACCAATACTCCACATAAAAGATTAATTAAGATTACTACCGCTAAAATGGTGTCTCTCATTTTCTTGAATTTTTGTTAGTTTACAGGCTAAGATACAAGATTTATACAATAAAAAAGCACTAACAATGTTAGTGCTTTTTATATTTCTATATTTGAAAAGTTTATTTCTTAAACTTTGCGTATTTGTTCTTGAACTTGTCGATACGTCCTGCAGTATCTACTAATTTAGACTTACCTGTGTAGAATGGGTGAGATGTTCTAGAAATTTCTAATTTAACTAATGGATACTCTACTCCTTCTACTTCAAGAGTTTCTTTTGTGTTAGCAGTAGACCTTGTTATAAATACATCTCCGTTCGACATATCTTTGAAAGCCACCATTCTATAATTTTCTGGGTGTATACCTTTTTTCATCTTTAAAACTTTTAATTTAGTGTGAATTTGTTTAAAATTGGTAAGGTTTTAAACGCCTTCAAGTAAAATCAAAAACCTGCAATGGCTATTTGAGGGTGCAAATTTAACCCTTTTTTTTAAATTCCAAACAAATAAATTGTTTTATTTGTAGTATAATTAAAGAACTAATACATTCAACTCAACCTTATATGAAAATTTCATGTTTTTCTGGTATTTTAATCGCTTTAGCTTTTACCCTAACCTCTTGTAATGAAAACAACTACAAATTTAAATTACAAAATAAGAAAAAGGTAGCTTTAGGAGAAAAAGTTCAGATAGATTTAAATGAATTAAACGGTAAAAAAGCAGATAGTATTCAATTATATTTTGGGAAAAAACAGTTAACCATAAATGAAAATAAAACAACTATTAATATTTCTGATTTCGGAATAGGAAAACATGATATTACTGCACTTGCTTTTATTCCTGGCAAAGTAAAAAAGATTCGTTCTTCAATAGAAGTTTATTCTAATGTAACTCCTAAAATATATAGCTATAAAATTGTAAATACCTATCCGCATGATAAAAATGCATATACACAAGGATTAGAATATTACAATGGTTATTTATATGAAACTACTGGTAGAAGAGGTAAATCTTCATTAAGAAAAGTAGAAATTAAAACAGGGGAAGTTATACAAAAATATGATCTTAGTGACAAATATTTCGGAGAAGGTATGACTATTTTTAATAATGAAATCTTCTGGCTAACTTGGCAGGCAAGAAAAGGTTTTATATTTGATTTAGATACATTTGTCCTAAAAAAAGAATTCCCTTATGGAAATAGTGTTGAAGGATGGGGATTAACACATTCAGATTCTGAATTAATTAAAACTGACGGAACTAATAAAATCTGGTTTCTAGATCCAGCTACCCAAAAGGAAAAAAGAAATATTCAAGTTTATGCCTTAAAAAAGCCTATTGATAAACTTAATGAAATAGAATATGTTGATGGTAAAATTTACTCAAATTACTGGAAGACTGGTAAAGAAATAAAACCTACAATTGCAATAATTGATGCTAATAGTGGAATTGTTGAAGCTTTAATTGATATGAAAAGTTTAAGGCAAACCATTTTAAGAGAGCAAAAATTAGAAACAGATGATGTATTAAATGGTATAGCTTACGATACTAAAAACAACCGCTTATTCGTTACAGGTAAACACTGGAGTAAATTATTTGAAATTGAAATCATAAAAGAATAAAACTATGACCAAGCTAATACAGACTGTTTTAATAATCGCACTTATAACTATTGTTAGTTCTTGCAGAAAAGATTTCAGCACTGTTCCTAGCTTTGGTAATTTAGAATTCTCTAGAGATACAGTTTTTTTAGATACTATTTTCACAAATATAGGATCTGCTACCTATAACTTAAGAGTATATAACAGAAGCGATAAAGCTATCACTGTTCCTGAAATTCGATTAGAAAACGGAACCTCTTCTAATTATCGTTTAAATGTTGATGGAGTTCCTGGGAAAATGTTTCAGGATGTAGAAATATTAGCTAAAGACAGTATTTTTGTTTTTGTAGAAACTACAATCGATTTTAGTGCCATTCCAGATCCACTTTATACAGATAAAATTCTTTTTGATACAGGTACAAATCAACAAGATGTTGATTTAGTTACTTTAGTTCAAGATGCCACTTTTATTTTTCCTGATAGAGATCCTATATCTATGGAAATAGACAACCTTTCCTTAGATGGAGAATTAACATCTATTCAAGGGCGTTTTTTAGAAGATAGCGAACTTACTTTCACCAAAGACAAACCTTATGTTATATACGGTTACGCAGCTGTACCTGCAAACAAAACTTTAACTATTGAAGCTGGAGCAAGAATCCATTTTCATGATAATTCTGGTTTAATCATAGACAAAGATGCAACTTTAAAAGTTAATGGTACATTAGATGAAAAAGTTGTTTTTGAAGGAGATCGTTTAGAAAATTCTTTCAGTAGAGTTTCTGGTCAATGGGGTACAATCTGGATGCGATCTGGAAGTATAAACAATGAAATAAACCATGCACAGATTAAAAATGGTATTGTAGGAATATTAGTAGATAATCAAGGAACAAACTCCTCTCCTACTCTCCGCTTAACAAATACAGAAATTTATAATCAAACTAGTTTTGGCCTTTTAGGTAGACAAGCAAATATCTCTGGAGAAAATGTTGTTATAGGTAATGCAGGACAAGCTTCTTTTGCTGGTACTATTGGTGGAACTTATAACTTTACACATTCTACTTTTGCTAATTACTGGAATAAAAGCTTACGTTCTTTGCCAGCTGTTTTAATAAATAACTTTTTATCTTTTAAAGATGAGAACGGACAAGATGTTATAGAAACAAGAGATTTAAATGCTGCAAATTTCACCAATTGTATAATTACAGGAAATAATAATATAGAATTCGTTATAGATCGTGTACAAAATGGTGATAGTTTTAACTATATGGTTCAAAACTGTTTAATTCATTTTGATGATTTCAACAATAATTTTCAAAATAATAATGAATTAAATTTCAACGATACTTCTCATTATTTAAATGTTATACTAAATGGTAATGAAGATTTTAAAGATAACAGCAAAGAAGAATTTATTATTGGTAGCAACAGTGCTGCTGTGGGTAATGCATTACCCTCTTCAATTAGCATAGATATCTTAGGTGTTGCTAGAAATCCTAATCCTGATATAGGTGCTTATCAGCATATTACTTTTAACTAAAGTACTTTTCTTATTAAACTAAGGAAAGTCTACCATTCATCGAAATACAATCAAATCATTAAAGCTTTGTTCTATCTTTAATGTAAAGTTTGTTTCATTATAATTATTTATAGTAGTTAATTTGGTTTGTTAAAAAGAACTATTTATTACTGAAAAGAAAATGAATAGTTCTTTTTCTTTAAAAAAGAAGATTATAAAAAAATATAGTAGGTTTACAGTTTCGGGGGGAATATGTAAACAAAATAAAAGAAGCCTAAATGGCTTCTTTTATTTTTATATTAAGGCATTAACTCTTTTTATAAAATTATTTTTATCATCAATAATAAAAGCTAAATGATCTGTTTTTTTATCAGTTCCATAAAAGTAATTATAACTGATTTCTTCCTTAAATTCAATAATCATATTTGCTCCTGTTAAACTTCCTAAAAAAGAGATGTGATTTAACTTTTCACTATCATTAATACTTCTTATAGCTTTAATATTTTCTATATCTATTTCTGCTTTGCCTAAAAAACCAAATCTTAAATATATTTTTTGTTTATCATTATCAAAAAAAATTGGTCTACTTCTCATTGATTTTATTAAGGCAATAACCTGTACTAAGGTGTAAATACTTAATCCGCTAATTATCCATGCTAAAACCAAATTCCTTTCAGCTATCAACATGTGTAAAACGAAAGTTTCTATTAAAATAACTAACAGAATTCCTATACAAATACCTGTATAAGTACCTTCTTTATGATATGTAAATTCATTATTCTTTATATCTGTAGATTTCCATTTAAAAAAAGCGTAGTAAAAAACGGTAATCTCTGTCGCTAGAAAAGAAGCTATTTTACTGGGAAAAATTTCTAAACTAGCAGCTTGAATTGTCTCAAAAAAATCATAATTCTTTACATTATTCTTTTTATATCCTTGATATAATTTTCTAGTTTTTATTAATATAGTAGAAAAAATCACTAACTCAAGAATTGGAATTATGTATGATTTCACCAACTTTAATGTCCCTTGATTTTCAGTCGGAATTAAAAAACTAGAAAGTAAAACACCTAACACAAAGACAGAAACCACAGTAAACTTATGAATATCTTTTTTTCTAATTAGTAAAAAATATACTAGAGGAATAGTGAATAAGAAATCTATAATTAAATATGGAGCTAAATTAGAATTTGATTGAAAATTAAGGCTTAATAATGTTAGTGATACTAGAAGTAACAACGGTATTAAGATAAAATTATATCTACTTAAAAATGGAGTCATTTTAATCATAACTAAGTAATTTTTAATTTCAATTTATAAGTCTATTTCAACTAGAAAAAGTTACATAATTTTAGATGAATTTATTCTATAAAAAAAAGACTCTTACAAAAATGTAAAAGTCTTTTTTCAAATTAAATCATTTATCTATTACTTTTTATAAACTTCACCATTTTTCATTACAAAAACTACATTTTCAATTGTTTTCACATTCTTTAATGGATTATCAGTAACAGCTATAATATCTGCAAAAAAACCTTTTTTTACCTGACCTATTTCACTTTCCATTTTTAAAATTTTTGCATTTGTTATTGTAGCAGATTGAATTGCTTCAATTTCAGGCATTCCTGCCTCAACCATATAACCAAACTCCTTTGCATTTTTACCATGCTTAAATACGCCAGCATCGGTTCCAAAAGCTATTCCTACTCCTCTTTTATATGCTTTAGCAAAAGTTCCTTGAATTTGTGGTCCCACGGCTAATGCTTTAGGAACAACAATTGCAGGATAATATCCTTTAACCTTAGCTTTTTCTTCTACTTCTTTTCCAGCTGTTATTGTAGGTACTAAATATGCGTTATATTTTTTCATTAAATCCATAGTTGCTTCACTCATATAAGTTCCATGTTCAATAGTTTTTACACCTCCAATAATAGCTCGTTGCATTCCTTCGTCTCCATGGGCATGAGCTGCAACATGCATTCCATAATCTTTGGCAGTTTTGCAAATAGCTTTAACTTCTTCTATTGTAAACTGTGGATTATCTCCGCTTTTCGCAACACTTAATACACCACCTGTAGCTGTAATTTTTATACAATCTGCTCCATTTTTATAACGTTGTCGTACTGCTTTTTTTGCATCTTCTACACTATTTACCACACCTTCTTTCGGTCCTGGATTCCCCACTAAAATCCTTCTACTTCCATTCGTTGGGTCTGCATGTCCACCAGTAGAAGCTATCGATTTTCCTGCTGTAATTACTCTAGGACCAGGAATTTTCCCTTTATCAATAGCTTTACGAATAGAAATATTAACTCCAGTTCCTCCTAAATCTCTTACCGTTGTAAATCCTTTAAGTAAGGTTGTTTTAGCAAAACCAACAGAATTAAAAGCAATATCAGCTTCATCTAAAATATACCTATCTAAACGAGTAGTAGGTCCAAATTCATTCTCAATATGAACATGCATATCTATTAATCCAGGAAGCACGTATTTATCTTTTAAATCAATTGTTTTATCACTATTTTTTTTGGGGGTTACATAACCTGAAACAACATCAATAATCTTATTTTTTTCAATAATAATAGTTTGTTTCGACTGTATTTTACCAGATTCAGTATCTAAAAGATTTCCACAATAGATATAAGTGTTTTGGGCAAAAGCTACGCTTTGAATGAATATAAAAAGATATAACAATATATATTTTCTCATTAGTAAATAGTTTTTTTGGAGTTAAAGAATCAAATTTAAAGTAAATATTCAAAAGTTGTATACTTTAAAATAATATTGCATTTTTACGTTTATTATACAAGTTTCTATGGATTTTCTTAATCGTTTACAATCAGAAAAAAAGCGTTTTACATATTTTGGAAAAGGTGGTGAATTTGCCATTATTTTCTTTAAAAATCTATTCTTAACTATTATTAGTTTTGGTTTATACTATCCTTGGGCTAAAGTTGAGCGTTTAAAATATCACTATCAATCAACAGAATTAGATAAAGCTAGGTTCGCTTTTCATGGAACAGGAAAAGAAGTTTTTAAAGGTTTTATTAAAGTATATGTTTTCTTACTTCTACTTTATTTTTTCTTGATCTATGGAGTTGTAAGTAATAATCCTACAACATTTGGTATCTCTATTGGGGTATTTTATCTTTTTATTATTTTATTGATTCCTTTTGCAATTCATGGTGCAATGCGATATCGTACTTCTAGAAGTTCTTGGAAAGGTATTTATTTTAAATATTTAGGTGATCGAATGGAATTATTCTGGAAATGTTTAATTGGCATGTTATTAACCATTTTAACTTTAGGAATTTACTCACCTTGGTTTGCTGTAGATATTCGTAAATATATTTTTAGTCATTTACGATTTGGAAATTTATCATTTGACTTCAAAGGTGAAGGAAGTACTTTATTTTGGATAAACCTTAAATTCTTTTTCTTATTCTATTTAACATTAGGTATATACACTTTCTGGTATTACAAAGAATTATTAGCTTTTTACGCAAATAATACAGAGATTACTCAAAACGGCAGAAAAGTTAAGTTCTCTTTAGATATGAAAGCCGGTGATGTTTTTGAACTTGTAATTGTAAACTTTTTACTAATCACATTTACTTTTGGAATCGCTACACCATGGGTTATTGTTAGAACTCATAAATTTATGTTCCGTTTTTTACAAATAGAAGAAGGTTTAGATACCAATAGTATTAAACAAGTGCAATATGATGATTATAATAATGCTGCTGGTGATGATTTCTTAGATTTTTTAGATATTGATTTAATATAAAATGCAATTTTCTGCGACTTACTTTGATGGAATATCTTCTGCTTCTCATGAAGTAAATATTTGCCCTAATCCCCATGAATGGAAAATCAGTATTGCAGATCAAAATAAATTGAATGAATTTTCTAAAATTATTCTTTGGAAAACAAATTCTATCAAAAAATCAGAAGTTTACACAAAAGACATAGTTGCTTTCACCTATGGAAATAATTTTCCTTTTCAAAGAATTGAAAGTTCAGATAAAGAATTCATAAAATATATAAATAACAAAAAAGAATTCAGTAATCAACTTGATGTAAAACTACATAAGTCAATAGGAAAATCGATTGCGCTTTTACTTTCTGGAATCTTAAGTTTATCCTTAATCTTATACTTTTGGATTTTTCCTTTTGTAGCAGTAAACTTTGCTAAAAACTTAGCTAAAGAAAATGTAATAATCTTTGGCGATTATGTATATAACAATTTAGCTAACACATTACATATAAACGAAGAACAATCAGAAAAACTACAAGATTTTGTAAATACTTTACACATAAAATCTGAGTTCCCAATCCAAGTAAAAGTATCAACAAGTAATCAATTAAACGCATTCGCTATTTCTGGAGGCATCATTGTAATTTACTCTGGTTTATTAGAAAAAATAGAAAGTGAACATCAATTAACGGCCTTAATTGGTCATGAAGTTTCGCATATTGAAAAACGTCATATTTTAAAGAACCTAGCTCGTGATATTTCAGGTTCTATATTTTTCTCAATAATTTTTGGAGACGCAAATGGAGTTACTAATATTTTTAAAGATAACGCTCATCGCTTTTCTCAATTGTCGTTTTCAAGAAGTTTAGAAAAAGAAGCTGATCTTTTTGGACTAGAATTAATGAAAAACAACCACCTCAACTTAAACGGAATGCATGAATTATTCGAAATTTTGAAAGAAGAAACTTCTGCATACACACCGAAATACTTAAGTTCGCATCCAATATTAGATGATCGAATTAAATATTCGAAGGAAATAGCTGACAAAGAAAATAACATCGTAAATAACTCTTTGTTAAAAGAAAAGTGGGATATATTAAAGCATTAGTTTAGATTAAAATACAAAATACATGAGTAAACATATTGTTATAACAGGAACTAGTAGAGGAATTGGCTATGAATTAGCATTACAATTTGCTAATAACGGACATAAAGTTTTAGCCTTATCAAGAAATTCAAATTCTTTAGATAAAGTAAATCATGAAAATATAACTACAATTTCTACTGACCTTTCTAAAGAAAATGACATTATAAATGCGGCTAATTTTGTAGAAAAAGAATGGAACTCTGTTGATATTTTAATCAATAATGCCGGTATGCTAATTAATAAACCTTTTAGCGAATTAACTACCGATGATTTCATAAAAGTGTATCAAGTAAATGTTTTTGGGGTTGCATCTCTTACAAAAAATTTACTCCCTTTTATGAAATCTGGAAGTCATGTTGTAACAGTAAGTAGCATGGGAGGAATACAAGGCAGCATGAAATTCCCTGGTTTAGCAGCATATAGTTCTGCAAAAGGAGCTGTTATTACATTATCTGAATTACTAGCAGAAGAATACAAAGAACAACAAATCGCTTTTAATGTTTTAGCTCTTGGAGCTGTACAAACTGAAATGTTAGAAGAAGCCTTTCCTGGTTATCAAGCTCCCTTAAAAGCTATAGAAATGGCTGATTATATTTTTAATTTTGCTTTAACTGGAAATAAATTTTATAACGGAAAAGTACTTCAAGTTTCAAGTTCTACTCCATAACTTGTATTCAAAACATATTTAACATTTAATTACCAGCTTTTTCCAGTTTCAAAACATATTATTGTATTGAATTATTTACAATTCTATGAATTACACAGCTTTCTGGAAATATTATGTTGATGTAAACTTTTTAAACTTTGTATTTTCTTTAGTACTTTTTTTATCAAGTAGTTTATTTTGGGCTATTATCAACTTCTCTACTTTTGGAGTGTTAATTGGATACTGGGGATTTCATCTTTTTAAAGAAAATGAATACTACATGTATTACAATTTAGGATTTACAAAAAGAAAATTACTTTCCAATGTTTTCCTGTTCAATTGGATCTTTATTCTTCCTGTTTTATTAATACTTTTAGTTATTAAATAATGAAGTTAGACGTTTCAAAAATTAATCTCTCTTTTGGTAACAAAAAGATTTTGAATAATATTAGTTTTGAATGTAGTACAGGAGATATTATTGGTGTTTTTGGAAGAAATGGATCTGGTAAATCTTCATTACTAAAAACTATATTTGGCACTATTAAAGCCAACGAGATTTTAATTAAAATAGATTATAAAAGTATCCCAAAAGAAAAGGTTATATCAGATAAACTTATAGCTTACTTACCTCAAAATACATTTTTACCGAAAGAGAAAAAAGTAAGAGATATTATACCTTTATTTTTTTCCAAATCTAAAGATCAAGAAAAAATCTTTTATGATACCAAAATAGCTTCTTTTGAAAAACAAAAAATAGGAACTCTCTCTATAGGTGAATTAAGATATCTAGAAATTTTATTGATTGGAAATTTAAATCACCCCTTTTTACTATTAGATGAACCTTTTTCTATGGTAGAACCAAATTATATAAAGATTATTTCTGACTTACTTTTAAAACTCAAACAAGAAAAAGGGATTATCATTACAGATCACTACTATAACGACGTATTAAAAATTACTAACTTAAACTTCATATTAAAAGATGGAGAAAAATTCCCAATTCAAAGTAAATCTGATTTAATGAAGTACAATTACTTATCTAAAAAATAAAATTTAATTATAACTCATAGGAAAAACACCTTACTCATTTCAGTGAAAAGCATTTGAAAAAAAATCTGCTGTAATACTATTTTTGAGTGTCTATAATTTTTAAATGTAACTGTTTATTTAATTAAACACTACAGCAAAAATTTAAATAAGTTTTTTCATTTTAATAGCCTAAAACTAGTATAAAGTTAATTTTTATCATAGTTTTAGGTTTTTCTTTTACAAAAGAATCAAACTTATAACTTTTTCTTATTTAAGATTTTAACACAATTGAAAGCAACACTTTTAGCATACATTCCAGAACAATCTGTTCCTTTGACAGAATATCTAATTAAAAAATATGCTATAAATCTTAAAATTGTAAATGAACGACAAACCAAACATGGCGATTTTAGAACATTTGCAGATGGTAGAACTCAAATTACAGTTAATAACAATTTAAATAAATACCAATTCTTATTAACTTTAATTCATGAGATAGCACATCATGTTACCTATAAAAAATTTGGTAGAGTTCAACCACATGGTAAAGAATGGAAAACAGTCTTTCAACATTTAATGCTTCCGTTCTTACGACCAGATATTTATCCAAATCATATACTTCCTCTATTAGCTAACCACTTTAAAAACCCAAAAGCTAGCACAGATTCTGATCCTAAATTAGCCCTAGCTTTAAAAGGAAATATGGCAAAATCAGGAAAGAACTTTGTCTTTGAAATTCCAGAAGGTAGTATTTTTGTGTATAAAAAAAACACATATAAAAAAGGAAAAAAGAGAAGAACTCGATTTGAATGCTTAAATTTAAAGAACAATAAAGTTTATCTCTTTAATCAAAATATAGAAGTTTCAATTGTTGGATTGACATAAAACACACCCATTATGACTAAAAATTATTACGCTATAATTATGGCCGGAGGAGTTGGCTCTCGATTTTGGCCAGTAAGTACTCAAAAGTTTCCTAAACAATTTCATGACATGTTGGGAACTGGTCAATCTCTTATTCAAAGGACTTTTGAACGTATTAATGAACTTGTACCTACTAATAATATTTTAATTGCCACAAATACGAGTTATGAAAAACTAGTATTGCAACAGCTGCCTCAACTAAGTAATCGACAATTACTTTTAGAGCCTGTAATGCGTAATACAGCTCCATGTATTTTATATGCTGCTTTAAAAATCTATAGACAAAATCCAAACGCGGTTATGTTAGTAGCTCCTTCCGATCATTGGATTAAAGATGAAGGTGAATTTTTAAGGAATATTAAAACTTCTTTTGAAGCTTGTTCTAAAGAAGATATTTTAATGACTCTAGGTATTCAACCAGATCATCCAAATACTGGATACGGTTATATTCGATACGAACAAAATTCAACAGAAATAAAAAAAGTAACTCGATTTACTGAAAAACCAGATTTAGAAACGGCTCAACAATTTTTAAAAAGCGGTGATTATTTATGGAATGCTGGAATTTTTGTTTGGTCTGCGAAAAGTATCATAGAAGCATTTAAAGTCTACCTACCCGAAATGGTTGATGTTCTTGACGATGGAAGCAATGTATACAATACAGATTTTGAAGATGACTTTATAAAAAATAACTACGGAAAATGTGAGAATATTTCTATTGATTTTGCCATTATGGAAAGAGCAAATAACGTACATGTTTTACCTGTTGATTTTGGATGGAATGATTTAGGTACTTGGGGATCTCTTTATGGTAAGCTAAAGAAAGATGAACAAGAAAATGCTGTTGTTGGTGCTAGTGTTATTTTTAGAGACGCTAAAGGAAATATGATTCGTACACAAAACGGAAAGCGTGTTGTTATTCAAGGATTACAAGATTTCATCGTAGTTGAAAAGAAAGATGTAATTATGATTTGTCCAAGAAAAGATGATCAAGACATTAAACAAATCATGGCTGAAGCAAGAGAGTCTTTTGGCAAAAAACATGTATAATTAAACACTGAATTATATTAAAAAATGTCATTTTAAATTATATTAAAATGGCATTTTTTTATTTGTTTTGACTTACAATTTCTTCAAAGAAAGTATAATAATACTCAGGTAAATAAGCCCCATTTTTTCTCCCTAAAACCTCTCCTTTTGAATTAATTAAAATTATCGTTGGAAAAGAACTTTGATCGTATCTGTGACTTAGTTCTTTATTAATTTTTCTATTCTCTTTAGTAACTAAATCTCTATTCCTAGGAAAATCAGCTGTATACAACACTAAATTTTCAGCGGCAAATTTTTCGAACTTTTCTGTATGAAATAAAGTATTATCTAGATTGATACAAGGCCCACACCAATCAGAACCTGTAAAATAAATTAAAATGGGTTTATTTTCTGCAGTAGCTTTCTTTATAGCTTCTTTCATTGTAGGTAACCAAATGTTTTTCTCAACTTCCGTTTTCATTTGATTTTCTTGTTGAGCTTGTAAACCAATAGTTACAGAAAAAACTAATAATAAAGTGTAAACTATTCTTCCCATTATATTCTTTTTTACAGGTGAAGGGGAGCAAAAACAATGCCAATATACAAATTTAACTTTTTATAAAACCTGTAATATCAGATACAAAAAGCTTTTCATCTGCTAAGAACTTTGTTTCTATAGCAATATATATTAAGTTAGAAATTCTGCCATTCAACCTCATGAAATCTTTTTCTGTAGTTAGAATCATTTTTTTTTCAGAAGAAATAGCATTAAAAGTCTTTTCAATTTTAGAAATATCTGAATTAGAAAAATTATGGTGATCAGGAAAATTAATATGGGTAAAATTTAAATTATTTTCTTTTAAGTACGCTAATAAAGAATCTGGATTTGCTATACCTGTAACTAAAACTAAATCATAACCTTTTAATTCCTTTACTGATATTTTTTTACTTCCTTTCAAGTTTTCATTGTAATCAATAGTAGAAAAGTACAACTTTTGTTTTTTATTAATATTTAATTTCTTTCGAAGAATATTCATTTCACTTACAGAAAGATTTCCAGGACATTTCGTTACAATAATAACATCTGCTCTTTTACTTCCTCTCCTACTCTCTCTTAAATTACCAGTTGGTAAAATAAAATCATCACAATACAAATCATTAAATTTAGTAAGTAAAATATAATAACCTGCTTTTACTTTTCTATGCTGAAAAGCATCATCTAATAAAATTACATCTGGATTAACCTTCGATATTAACTGTTGTACTCCTTCTGTTCTGTTTGCATTAACAGCAACATGAATATCTTCATTAAACTTTGAGAAAAATTGTAAAGGTTCATCTCCAACATCTTCAGCAATATGATTCTCATTTAATATAATAAAACCTTTTGTCTTCCTTTTATAACCTCTACTTAAAACAGCAACTTTATAATCATTTTTTAATAAACGAATTAAATATTCAATTTGAGGTGACTTCCCTGTACCACCTGTACTTAAATTTCCAACAGCAATAACTGGTAATTGAAACTCTGTAGATGAAAATACTCCTTTATCATAAAAAAAGTTTCTAATCGTAGTTATTAAATCATAAATAATCGCAAAAGGAAATAATAAATATCTAATAGCTTTCATTGCAGCGAAAATACATTAAAAATATTAACTTTACCTTTAGCTAAATAGATACTATGATCGTAAAAGATATTACAAACTATATAGAAAAACTAGCTCCTTTATCTTATGCTGAAGACTTTGATAATGTAGGTTTGTTAGTTGGCAATTATAATACAAAAGTAACAGGAGTTCTTGTTACCTTAGATACATTAGAAAAAACCGTTGACGAAGCTATTGAGAAAAAATGCAATTTAATTGTAAGTTTCCATCCTATTATTTTTAGTGGCTTAAAGAAATTAAACGGAAATAATTATGTAGAACGTGTAGTTTTAAAAGCAATTAAAAACGATATTGCAATATATGCTACACATACCGCTTTAGATAATTCAAACAACGGTGTTTCTGCAAAAATGTGTAAAGTATTAGGTTTACAAAACACAAAGGTTTTAATCCCAAAAAAGAAACAAATCAAAAAACTAACCACCTATGTTCCTTACAGTGATGCTAATGATTTAAGAAAATCTTTATTTAATGCTGGAGCTGGAAACATAGGAAATTACGATCAATGTTCCTTTAATGTTGAAGGTAAAGGCAGTTATAGAGGAAAAGAAAACTCGAATCCAACTATTGGTAAAAAAGGAGAGTTACATTTTGAAGAGGAAACATGTATAACTGTAACTTTTGAAAACCATTTAGAAGGAAAAATTTTACAAGCATTACAAAAAAATCATCCGTATGAAGAAGTGGCTTATGAAATTATCACTTTAGATAATAAAAATCAATTAGTAGGAATGGGTATGATTGGGGAATTTAGTTCTCCTATGGAAGAAATAGATTTTTTACAATTTGTAAAATCAACTTTTAAAACTGGATGTGTTCGACATTCTGAATTAATAGGAAAACCTATACAAAAAGTAGCAGTTTTAGGAGGTTCTGGAAGTTTTGCGATTTCTAACGCAATACGAGGAAAAGCAGACGCATATATAAGTGCAGATTTTAAGTATCATGAATTTTATAAAGCAGAAAACAAGATTTTACTTACAGATATTGGACATTATGAAAGTGAACAGTATACAAAAAATCTTTTAGTTGATTATCTTACAAAAAAATTTACTAATTTTGCAATTATTTTAAGCGAAGAAAATACAAATCCAATACATTATATTTAAAGATGGCAAAAAAAGAAGTAACGGTAGAACAAAAGTTAAGAGCCTTATACGACTTACAATTAATCGATTCTCGAATTGATGAAATTAGAAATGTTCGCGGAGAATTACCTTTAGAAGTAGAAGATTTAGAAGATGATGTTGCCGGATTAAATACTAGACTTTCGAACTTAGCGCAAGATATTTCTAATTTAGATACTGATATTAGTAACAAAAAGTTAGTTATTGAAGAGGCTAAAGCTTTAATTAAAAAGTACCAAGAACAACAAAAGAATGTTCGTAACAATAGAGAGTTTGATTCTTTAAGTAAAGAAACTGAATATCAAGAATTAGAAATTCAATTAGCTGAAAAAAGAATTAAGGAATTTAAAGCTAAAATTGCACAAAAGAAACAAGTAGTTGAAAACACTAAAGAAAAATTAGCACAACAAGAAGGACACTTAAATGCTAAAAAATCTGAGTTAGACGCTATTTTACAAGAAACTGAAAAAGAAGAGAAGTTATTACAAGAGAAATCTATTGAGTTTTCTGAATCTATTGATAAGCACTTATTAACTGCTTACAAAAGAATTCGTAATAAAGTAAAAAACGGATTAGCTGTTGTATCTATTGAGCGTGGAGCTGCTGGAGGTTCTTTCTTTACTATTCCACCACAAGTACAGTTAGAAATAGCTAACAGAAAAAAGATTACAATTGATGAGCACAGTGGTAGAATCTTAGTTGATGCTGCCTTAGCTGCTGAAGAGAAACATAAAATTGATAATTTATTCTCTTAATCAATCATAAAAATATAAAACAAGAAACCTCGAAATAATTCGAGGTTTTTTTATTTCTAATTCCTATTAGTTTTTTTTAATCGAAAAAAAAACAACCATTTTAACAGTATATTTTAAGTGATAACTATACTAAAATAGTTATGAAACTTATTTAAACAACCAAACATGTTATCAGAGAATTGCAAGCTCAAGCACTTTTTGTTCTTCTGAATCTCAAAATTTCATTGCTACACCAGTTCCAGAACCAGCACCAAAAAATCAAGGGTCTAGTTTCCATAGATATACGGATTAAACACGAAAGCCCAGATATTTATCTGGGCTTTTGTAATTTCATAAAACTAGATTATTAGTAATCTAACTTTCTTAAATAATCTAACTTCATCTGCCAAATATCTAACTCGTCTTTAAATCCTTGAATTCCTTTTCTTACATTCTTCACTAATGGATTATCTTCTGTAGCATTAGATATAAAACTTAAGTTATTCTCTAGCTGTTGCATTTCTCTTACAGTTTCTGTAATCTTTTTACGGATAAAGAATTGCTCACTATCTAATTTTCTATAATCTTCTTGAGCTAAATAACCATCAACTACATTCTTAAACTTCATTAACTCTATCTCTTCTCTGCCTAAATTTAATTTTGCTAAACTTGCATCTACAGCTTTGTTAAATTTACCATCTAAATGACGCGCATTTCTTGGTAAAGAACCTAAAGCTCTCCATTTTTGAATGTACTCTTGTACTTGTTCTACAGTTAGGCCTTCTAATGCTTTAAAATCTTCTAAAAACTTCTTCTTTTCTACAACAATAGCTTCTTGTTCTTGACTTACACCGTCTCTATGAGCATTTAAACGGTCGAAAAAAGCATTACAAGCAGCTTTGAATCGATTCCATATTTCATCTGAATATTTACGAGGTACATGCCCAATCTTTTTCCAATCAGACTGTATACGCTTCATCGTATTAGTTGTAGTTTCCCAATCTTCACTATCTTTTAAACTTTCTGCTAATTCTACTAACTCCATTTTCTTCTTCAAATTATCTGTTTGAGAAGATTTTTCTTGTTTATAAAAAGTATTTTTTGCTGTATTAAAACGTTTAGTAGCTTCTTTTAATTTTTGCCAAACAGTTTCACTTTTATTATATGGCAATTTACCAGCATTAAAATATTCTTTGCGTAAAGCTTCTACCTCGCGAATACTTTTCTGCCAATCTTTATGTGTTTGGTTTTTAGAAAAATCGTAATTACTGATCTTTTCAACTATTATCAATTTAGCATCGATAATTTCTTGGTGTTTAGATCGTAAATCTTTGTAGTAATCGTGACGTTTATCATGTAATTTTTTAGTTATATCACTAAAACGATTCCAAACATCTTCACGAAGTTCTCTATTTACAGGTCCAACATCTTCTTTCCAAATTCTATGTAATTCCTGTAATTCTTTAAAAGCAACATTTACATCTTCAACTTCTAATAAAGATTCTGCTCTTGCGATTAACTTTTGTTTCTCTTCTAAATTATGTTTAAAATCTAACTCTCTAAAATCTTTATTTAAATGTAATAAATCATAAAAACGCTCTACATGATGATGGTAAATTTTCCATGTATCATTGTAACGATCTCTAGGAACTGCACCAACTCCTTTCCAACGCTCTTGAATTTTTTGAAATTCATTATACATTGTTCTAGGATCTGCATTTTCTATCAACGATTTTAATTCATCAATAATAATATTACGTTTCTCTAAATTATCTTTAAGTTGATTTTCTATTTGTGTATAGTAAGCATCTCTCTTTTCTTTATACTCTCGTAAAAGTCCGTTATATTCAACTTTTACAGGACTAGAAAACTGAAAATCGATAGAATTACCTCCTTCAGCTAAAAACTCTTCCTTCTTTTGAGATAAAAGTTTACCAAACTTTACATTAAACGCATTTTTAATTTCATCTGCATTATTCTTGATAAGCTGTACGGGATGATTTTTTAATAGTTTCTTTAATTCTACTACTAATTGTTCCAATTCCATTGCATTATAGTCTAGCATTGGAATTTCTTCTTTTTTCTCATCTTTTTCAGAATTCTCGGCTACCATATTCTCCACTTCATTAACTGCAGATTGTGTAGCTTCAGAAACCGTTTCTTTGTTTGTTATAGCTTCAGTAGAATTCTCGTTTGTACTTTTATCTTTATTTTCTAACATATTAAAAATGTTTATAGTTCCATTTGATTTCGAACATAAAGATAAGGAATATTGAATATATCTTGATTCTAAATAAGCGAATCCTTCTTTTTGTAGAAAAAAAAATATTAGTTCCAGATTTCCCAAGCCTTTTCAGCTTGTAATTCTAGCATTTGCAAACCATTTTTAATAGTTGCTCCATTTTCTTTTCCTGACTTTAAAAAAGCAGATTCTGCCGGATTATAAATTAAGTCGTAAAGAATATGATGTTCTCCAATGTATTGATAAGGAATATTTGGCTTTTGTGTAATATTTGGTGAAGTTCCTAAAGGTGTACAATTTATAATTACTAAATGATCTTCTACAACTGTTTTATTTAAATCATTATAACTAAACATAGCTTCATTTTTAGCTTTTCGAGAAACAAAAGCATATTCTATGTTTAACTTTTTTAATGCATAAGCAATCGCTTTAGAAGCACCACCTGTTCCTAAAATTAATGCTTTCTTATGTTTTTCTTTCAATAATGGTTTTAATGAATTTTTAAAACCATAATAATCGGTATTATACCCCTTAAGTTTTCCTTTCTTGCTTATTTTTATAGTATTTACTGCTCCTATTTTTTTAGCTTTTTTATCAACTTTATCTAAAAAAGGAATGATTTCTTCTTTATACGGTATTGTTACATTCATACCTTTTAAACTAGAATTATACTCTTTTAAAACATCGTCTAACTCGTTGATAACTGTAAGGTCGAAATTTACATATTCATGATCATGTAAATCTAACATTTCGAACTTTTCAGCAAAATATCCTCTAGAAAATGAATAGGAAATATTTTTACCTATTAATCCGAATAATTTCTTACTTCTTTTTTCTTCCATAAAAATCGATTATTAAAATAAGTGCTATTCCTGTTATTATAAAACCAATTGTAATCCAAGTTTCTGTTAATTGAAAATCTGGAATAAATCGTTCGTAATTTTCTACAATTTTGTTTCCTTTACTATCAAACAAAAACTGACTATTTTCTTGTTTGTAAATGGTTTTTTTCCAAGGCCAAACAATTCCTAAAGAACCACTAATAAAACCAATAATAACAGCTGTAACTATATTTTTATAATGTTTTAACACATATCCTAAAACATGAGAAATAGACACTAAACCAAAAGCTGAACCTAAGGTAAAAACAGATATAATTTTCAGATATCTAACTTTAACAGCATCTTTAAATCCTGAAAAATCACCAGAAAACATATTAGCAATTACTACTCCTAGTACATTGACACTATCTACTAGTAATAAAACGTAATTTCCTAAAAGAATAAGAATAAAAGAACCTGATAAACCTGGTAAAGTCATTCCTGAGACACCAATAATTCCACAAAGAAAAACAAACCATAAATTATCGTTCTCTTTTGCTGGTGTCATAAAACTGATTGCCAAACCTATACTCACACCTATAAGTAATGAAATTACACTTTTAAAATTCCAATTTCCAAAATCTTTAGAAATGTAATAAATGGAACCTATAATCATTCCAAAGAACCAAGCCCAAACATAAAGTTCATAATTCTTAAGGAAATAATCGAGTACTAGAGAAACACTAAAGTAACTAAATGTACTTCCTAACATTACCCAAACTAAAAATTGAAAATTGGTATATCTGGCGAAGCTTTTAAACTTTCCACTAAACAATAACTTAAAAGCTGTTTTATTTATGCGTTGAAAAGTAAAAATTAATTCTTCATAAAATCCCATAACAAAAGCAACCATTCCTCCAGAAACCCCAGGAACTTTATTAGCTCCTCCCATGGTTAAACCTTTTAAAAAAAGATTTAGTTTCTCTAAGAATGTTCGTTCCTTGTGCATAAGGCCTAATTTACCAATAATTACTTTTTAACGGCTAATTTTTCTAAAAGAATAATTAAACTAAAACCAACTATTGATAAAATTATTGCATAAAGTAATTGCGGATCTCCTTCGTATGAAAATGGAGAAATAGACAATTCATTAAAGGCTTCTTTTTCTCCGTGAGAGTTTATTCTGTAGGTTAATACTTTCTTCCAAGGCCAAATTTTATTTAAAGAACCTATTATGAAACCTGTTAATGCAGCTAATGTGTAATTTTTATAATTAGCAAATAACCATTTTAAAACTCTAGAGAACGATAATAATCCAACTATCGACCCTAAAGCCACAAAAAAAACAGTTACAAAATCTCTTGAACTTACTGCGTTTAATATTGGTTTATAAGCCCCTAATAAAACTAAGATGAAAGACCCCGAAATTCCAGGTAAAATCATAGCACAAATTGCTATTGCTCCAGATAAAAACAAAAATAAATTTGAAGAACTTTCTGATACTAGTGGCGGTAATGTTGTTATTATATATGCTGCAACTGCGGCAGAAACTAATAATACAAAAGACAAAACACTCCATTTCTTAATTTGTTTTCCTATATAAATAACACTCGCCAAAACTAAACCGAAGAAAAAAGACCAAACTAAAATTGGTTGTGTTTCTAGTAACCAAGAAATTATTTTAGCTAACGACAAAACACTTATAAAAATTCCTGTGAAAAGTGCTAATAGAAAATTCCCATTTAATTGCTTCCAAGCTGTTTTGAAACCTTCTTCTTTTAAAGTCTTAAATAAACTTAAGTTTATATTACTGATTGATTGTAATAACTCTTCATAAATTCCAGAAATAAATGCTATTGTTCCACCTGATACTCCAGGAACTACATCTGCTGCTCCCATCGCCATTCCTTTTAAAGCTAAAACTATGTAGTTTTTAGTTGTTCGGATCATTGTTTAATTTTTGTAGTGTCTTGTTTCTTTTTGAAGTTTATTAACTTACTTTTTTTTACAATAATACTATCTTTTTTTACTTCTTTTTTCTTTTTCTTCTTCTTTTTCTTTATACCTAATTTCTCACCTAATTCACCTAATGAATTGAAATTAACTTGATACGATAATCCTAAACCTTGAGTATAACCTTCATTATCTATATCAAACTGAATATCATTAGGCTTATTAAAAAACATTCCTCTTAAAGTTCCTTCTTCATTTAATAAAACCTCTACTTTAACATCTACAACACTAGTTTGAGCACTTGCTCCAATAGGTACACCTAAAGCTCCGTTCACTAAGACTCTGTCTGAAATTTGAGTTGAAAACGATAAATCAACTTGATCGTCTATATTATTTTGAAGTTGCTCTACATTTGTTCTATCTCCTTGTGTATACTGCACTCCAAATTTAAATTTACTATCTTCTTTATTTATAACACTTGATAATATATTAGACGCAACTTGAGCTGCTGTACCTGTTATACCATTAGATGCGCTATTTCCTATATTTTCTTCATTAAAAAAAGTACCAAATGCCATTAAAAATGTGAAATGTTGCATTTTGGTATTAATATCGTTTTCATTCAATTTAAATTCTAGTTCAGAAGCTACTGTTGAATTTGCATTTGGTATCTTTATATCAAACTCTTGTTTAGAATCAAATAAACCTCCTGTGATATGCGTATACAAATCGATAGGGATTTTTCTAGTTGAATTAATATTATCTAATAATTGAGCTGGATTGGCCTTAGTTCTATAAATTGCCGTAAGATTTAACTGTGCTTTTAAAGGGTCTCCTGACCAAGAAATCGTACCTCCTCTTTGTACTTGAAAAGGCTTACTTATAATACCTCCATATTTAAAATTATAAAACCCGTTATCGATAGTAATTGCACCATCCATAATAAACTTACCTCGTGTATCAATTTCTATATGTAAATTTCCGTTTCCGCTTCCTTTTAAATCACTTCCTGACACTTTATCAATTACTACTTGGGCTATTGCATCTTTAGTTACCTCTAAATCAAAATCAAGATTTACACCTTTAATTTTTTCAATATTAATTTCTTTTTCGTTTACCTCCTCATTAGTTTTAAAACGTATCAACTTATAATTATCGATAGTAGTTACATCATTTAAAGGAATAACAAATAAAGTTCCTTCTTCTGTTTTTCCATTTACTTTAATACTTAAATTACTGGTTAAACCTCTTATTCTAGCATTTCCTCTAATAAATCCTTTCCCATAATAAGGAATTTCTTCAGCTTCTTTAGTATCTAACACTAATAAATTAGGAGTATCTAAATCAAGTTTTAAATACCATTGTTCAAAATTACTATGTGTAATACTTCCATTTAAATACCCTTTAGTATCATATTTAGTGTCTTTTATTATAATATTATTGATAAAGAAAGTTTGATCAACTAGTTTAATTTTAGTGTTTTCAATAAGATCAAAGTCTATATTTAAATAAGGAAATGTTAAACCTCCTTCATCTAACTTTAACTCTCCTTTAAAAATAGGATTATACGCTAATCCTTTCGCTGTAAAGTCTCCAGATAAACGACCTCTAATATTGGAAAGTACTTCTCCTCCCAAATCAGTAAAACCATTTAATTCGTATTGATTAAAATTAACTTTAAGATCTACTTGAGGTTTTTTATTATTTGTAAAATCTAAACCTCCTATGATTTTAATATTATCGAAATTATAATCTCGTAAAGAGACATCAACTTTAAATTTATTTAAAGAGTTTTCTCCTTCTATTTTAGCTTTTAAAGTACCTTGCGAAAAATCATTTACGATAACATCATTAATAATAATATTTGCTTTGGGCTCAATTTTTCCTTCTTCTTCTTTAAGTGCCAGATTACCATTTAATAAACCTTCTAAAAACAACCCTTCTATTTCAGGCAAAAAGCTTTGCAATTGTACTTTCTTAAAACTTGCTTTAATATCTTTTTGATTATCACCTATTACACTTCCCTCAAAATCAATATTTTGCTCATCAGATATCAATTTAAAAGGACTGAATTTGTAACTTTTATCTTTAACGTTAAAAGCTAATTTATTTTTTTTATCTGATTTTGGATTGATAATCCAATCGAATCCATTATGATTAAAAGTTGATTTTTGTAATCCAAGTACAGATTCGTGTAACTCATTTATTGTATAGAAAAAATTTAAATCGAAGTTTTCTTTTTCCTTTTTCCCCCCTTTAAATGTAGATTTAAAAAACAAAGTATCATTTGCCGTTCTATTTACCAGATTTAACTTGCTTATATGATAATATTTATTGGCTATTTTTTGTGCTGTAAAGTGTGTGTTATAAAGTTTATTTTTATTATCAACTCTCAATATTACATCTTTAATATCATTTTCATACGCGTTAATATTAGGCGAAGAAAAAGTCAATTTCACTAAATTTTTATCAGAGTTAATTCGTCCTCTAATTCTTGTGTTTTTTCCTATAGAGATTTTAGGTAAAAAAACATCTACAATTTGATTATAAATTGTGAAATCAAAATTTAAAAATTGATGTTTTTCAATTGGCAAGGCTTCATAATTAGTATATACACTTCCTAAAGCATTTTGAAAAACTGGTATTATATCGTTAAAATAAAATTTACCTTCTAATTTACCTTTGACAATATCTGTAGAATTTACTTCGATAGTTTTAATACTATCTTTTACAGAAGATTTAATATTGAAGTTTTTAAATGAAAACGTTTTATTTTCATTTTTATAAATAAGGTTTTGAAAGGTTGCTTTACCAACAATATCATCAAACGTATTACCTACAACATCTAATTGGATTTTTCCTTTTAATTCTGAGATACTGTCTCTATTGAAAAAGTTAGTCTTTTTTAAATCCAACTTATCAATATCTGCTACAAAATCAAATTTATGTGTTTCAGAAGAAAAATCTGCTAGCCCTTTAAAATCTAGTTTAAAATTTTCATCCCTTGATTGTAGGTACCCATCAAATTTTCTGTTTTGAAATTGCCCGTTCACATTTAGATCTTTGTAAGAATATCCTCTAAAATCTAAACGAGTTACTTTACCTATAATAGAAGAGTTGATATTTTCAACATTAAAACCACTTCCATGAACGTCTGCTTTTAATGACACTTTATGCAAATCATTATTTTCTGCAAACTTTCCTAAATCAAAATCAATAAACTCTATAACACCATCATAAGTTGCATTATCTATCTCGTCGATATTTGTGAATAATAAATCAGAAACAGTGCTACCTAACTCAGAATCTAAATTTAATGTAGCATCCATTTGATCTGGTGTTAAACTTAATAAACCTGATAAAGAAAAATTGCCAATTCTTTTAAAATTACTAGGTAATGTTTTCCCTAAAACATTCGGTAGGATGTTTTTCAATTGATTGTAGTTAGAGGCTACATTTTCAATATCAGCATCAAATAAGAACCCTCTCTCAGAATTAAATGCATTAACAAATCCCATATCTCCACGGATAATCATTCCGTTTTTTGAATACATGTTTATATTATTTGCATTGAAATTATTTAATGTACCTGTAGCGGAACCCGTAAAGATTAATTTATCATTTCCTCTTAACTCTCCATAAAATTTATTCACATCTTTAACTGCGAGTGTGCTTTTTTTAAAGTCAGCTTTTATATTAACTTTATCTGTAAAACTTGCTAAATCTTTCCTCTTGTAATTAAATACAATATCAGTTTTTAAAAATGAACCATTGTCGGTTTTAATAGTAGTATTATTAAAATCCATTTTAGTTTTACTGTAGAAGAAATCAGTAGTTACATTCGTTACATTTATACCTCTATTATCTATTAAATATAACCCTCTAATATTTGCATAAACATCTGGGCCAACAACTTTAAAATCCTGTATATTTCCCCCAGCATTATAAGCTGCATATTGTGTTTGTTCTTTATTATTTTCATCTGAAACCTTAAAATTCAGGTTTTCTAAATAAATATTTTTTGCTTTTAGAGTAAATGGATTTTCACTCTTTACTTGATCATCATCTTCTTCAAAACTTTCAATAAAAACTGCTAAATTATCTTCTTCTTCTCCTTTATATTTTTTCATATAAAAATAAGCTCCAGACAAACTAACATCACTTAAATCCACCTTATTATCGACAATCTTTTTTGCATTTTGAAGTGAAGTTTTAAGGTTTTTTACAAAGATTAAAGTATCATTATGATGATCTCTAATTTCTATATCTTTTAGTTGAACATTACCTAAAAGAGATAAATCAATTCTTTTTATAACAATATTTGTTTTAAAATCATCATTAATTCGCTTTGTCGCAATTTTTGCCAACTTACTTTGAACAGCGGGAATAGACAAAACTATTACGAGAAGTAATAAAAGTATTGCTAAGATTCCTACAATTCTAACCGCTATTTTCCTAACTCTTCTAATGATATTGACCTCCTAATTTTTCAGAAAGAAACTACAAAAATTCTGCCTTATTGCAAAGAAACGCCAATTTTAACGAATATCTAACGTATTATGAATATTTTTGCACTGATAAATCCAAACAGTTTTGAGCGAAAAATCTATTTATATTTTAGGTATAGAAAGTTCTTGTGACGATACTAGTGCAGCTGTAATTCACAACGGTAAAGTTTTAAGTAATGTTGTAGCAAACCAAGAAGTTCATGCTAAATATGGTGGTGTAGTTCCTGAATTAGCTTCTAGAGCTCATCAACAACATATTGTTCCGGTGATTCAACAGGCAATAGCACAAGCTGGGATTACAAAATCTGATTTAAGTGGGATTGCTTTTACAAGAGGTCCTGGTTTAATGGGATCACTTCTTGTAGGAACATCTTTCGCCAAATCTTTAGCACTAGGTTTAAACATTCCTTTGTTAGATGTAAACCATATGCAAGGTCATGTTTTAGCACATTTTATAGAAGAAGAAGGTAGTAAAATCCCTCCTTTCCCTTTTATTTGTTTAACCATTAGTGGTGGACATACACAGATTGTAAAAATTTCGAATCATTTTGAAATGGAAGTGCTTGGTGAAACTATAGATGACGCTGTTGGAGAAGCCTTTGATAAATCTGCAAAAATTCTAGGTTTACCTTATCCTGGCGGACCTTTAATTGATAAATATGCAAAAGAAGGAAACCCTAAAGCATTCGCCTTTACACAACCAAAAGTTGGTGATTTAGAGTTTAGTTTTAGTGGTTTAAAAACTCAAATTTTATATTTTGTTCAGAAAAATGTAAAAGAGAATCCGAATTTTATAGACGAAAATTTAGTTGATATTTGTGCTTCTATACAACATACGATTGTAGAAATATTAATGAAGAAATTAAAAAACACTGTAAAACAAACGGGCATAAAACATATTGCTATTGCTGGAGGTGTTTCAGCAAATTCTGAAATTAGAAAACGACTACAATTAGCAGAGAAGCATTGGAGATGGACAACTTATATTCCAAAATTTCAATATACAACTGATAATGCTGCTATGATTGCTATAGTTGGCTATTTAAAATATTTAAACAATGATTTTACAGAT
Organism: Tenacibaculum aquaeponti; assembly: GCF_052084715.1. Taxonomy (GTDB): domain Bacteria; phylum Bacteroidota; class Bacteroidia; order Flavobacteriales; family Flavobacteriaceae; genus Polaribacter. Next base: position 1,230,840 of record NZ_CP197288.1, read on the forward strand.
TTTTCTGTTTCTGCAAAAGCTCGTTTAAAAGTAACAGAAAAGTAAAACTTAAAAATCACACAAAATGTGTGATTTTTAAGTTTATTCTTTATCCAAAAACTTATTTTTTTGTTTTAATAGAACATCCGATAGCTTTAGTCTGAACTTTAGTAGGCATAACTCCTTCAAGCAAATCATTAATTGCAATTTCTGCATATCGTTCAGATACATTATTAGCATCACGTGCATTATTATCAATTGCACCGATATAAGATAACACAAAATCTTTTTTATCATTCTTTAAAATGAAAACATGAGGAGTTTTTGTCGCTCCAAATTTTGGATAAACTTTCTGTCCTGCATCAAATAAATAAGGAAAAGTAAATCCTTTTTCTTTAGCTCTAACTTTCATTGACTCATAATCATCTCCTTGAGAAACTTCAGGGTCATTTGGATTAATAGCTACCACAGGAAAACCTAAACCTTTATACTTCTTATCTAGAGCTATAATTCTGTCTTCATACATTTTAGAATACGGACAATGGTTACAAGTAAAAACAACCACAACTCCTTTAGCATCTTTATAATCGCTTAAAGACACCATTTTTCCATCTATATTTTTTAGTGTAAAGTTATCCACTTTATCTCCTATTTTATAAGCTCCTTTATCTTTTGTTGTAAAGGCTACACTAGCTAAAAGTACTAATAAGGCAAATACTGTTTTAAAAGTTTTCATAATATTTAATTTAAAAATTGTTGTAATTCTTGTTGAAGTAAATTATAACTAAACGATTGCTCGTAAAAAGCTCTTTTATTATTTTTATAAATAATAGTAGCAGGAATTGCTCCAGACCATTCTGTAGAAATTCCGTTAATCCATTTATCTTGATCTGGATCGTCTAAAACCACAACTTCTGGTTTTAATTGGTGCTCTTTTATAAATGGTAATAACTCACTCTCAATTTGATTAGGAAAATCTAAGCTTACAAGCAAAAGCTCTACATTTTTATCTTTATATTCTTCATTCAACCTTTCAAAGGCTGGTAATTCTTCAACACAAGGTTTACACCATGTCGCCCAAAAATTGATAACATGAATTTTGTCATCTTTTTTTTCTAGCATTGGTTTTAGTTGATCGTAGTTTAAAACTTTTACAACTTCATTCGCAGCTTTTAATTTTGTTGAAACGGATTTTTTATTTTTGGTATTACAAGAGAATATAAAAAATGAACTAAATAATAATATTAATATTGATTTCATCACATTAAATTTAATTAAAGTATAACATATCATTGAATTATTAACGCTTTTTTAACTAAAAAAGCCTCTTAAAAAGAGACTTTTAATTATTTATAAATATTTTAAGAGAATATTTCATTTAACAGTTTAGCTAAACGTAAACCTCCTTTTTGTAATTGCTCTCTTACAACAGGAAAAAATTCATACGAATACTTATATCTTAACTTATCTCCAGACTCGGCAGAGTTATATATTCTTTTTGTTAATTTATGAGAATCTTTTACCCAATCTAAAACACTTCCTTTTTGAATATAATTAATTTGTTCTTTAGTTAAATCTTTAGCATTTTCAGCTAATTCAACGTAACTCATATCCCATTTAGCAATAATATCTTCATCCCAAACTCTATGCAAATTAGAACCTCTTCCATGCCATTGAACTTGTATAGAATTTCCTCCTTTATCTTCTTTTCTACCAATATGTAAAGGTTGATGTAAATCTCCTATTAAATGTACTAGCATTTTTAAACAAAAACGTTTATCTGCTAAACTAGAAGTTTTATCTTTTAAGATTTTAATACAGTGATTGATTCCAGTTACAAGATCTCCTTTAGGATTTTTCTTAGACGATTCATAATCTCCATCTAAGGGCATATTTACATAATGCCAAGCACTATATTTTCTGTAATTTCTATCCGATTTTATCTCATCTGCATAAGTAGAAACAAATGCCAGGCTTTCACCTTGCAAGAGTTTTTCTATTTTTCTTTTAGCTTTTTTAGTTAAATGTTTTTCTGCAATTTTTCCAGTCACTCTATGACCTGTAGGTCCCCAAGTATCGTCTGATCCAAAAGCAAACGACACGTTAAATAATAGTATAGTAACTACTAATAATCTTAGTTTCATTTTTTATGTTTTAAGCAAAAATACAATATAATTCATTCTCAATATTTGCGTAATTCAAAAAATATTTTATATCTTTATGATATCAAAATAATATCATTTCAAATTAAAACTTATGAAATCAGAAAAAATTATTAAACCAGCCAGTGGATACTTAATGTTAATCGTATTCTTTATTTTATTTATTGGAAGTATTCTTGCTATGATAAAATTAGAGAATCCAATTTTTGTTATTTCTCTAATAGCATCAATAATTATGTTATTCGGATTCATTCTAGTAAACCCTAACACATCAAAAGTTGTCTTGCTATTTGGAAAATACATGGGTACCATTAAACAAAATGGATTGTATTGGGCTAATCCTTTTTACACTAAAAAGAAAATCTCTTTACGAGCTAGTAACTTTGATAGTGAACGATTAAAAGTTAATGATAAATTAGGTAATCCTGTTATGATTAGTACCATTCTAGTTTGGAGAGTTACAGACACATACAAAGCTGCATTTGATGTAGATAATTATGAAAACTTTGTTCGTGTACAAACTGATGCAGCTGTACGAAAATTAGCCAGTATGTATCCTTACGATAATTTTGCTGATGAAGGCCATGAAGAAGATATTACATTACGTTCGAGCGTAAATGAAGTAAGTGAGACTTTAGAGAAAGAGCTTGAAGAACGTTTATCAATTGCTGGTATTGAAGTTTTAGAAGCTCGAATTGGATACTTAGCTTATGCACAAGAAATTGCCAATGCCATGTTGAAAAGACAACAAGCAACTGCCATTGTAGCTGCAAGACATAAAATTGTTGAAGGTGCTGTAAGTATGGTAGAAATGGCTCTTGAAGAATTAAATAAAAAAGAAATTGTTGAGCTAGATGAAGAACGTAAAGCTGCTATGGTTAGTAATTTAATGATCGTTCTTTGTGGGGATAAAGATGCTTCTCCAGTAGTAAATACGGGAACATTAAATCATTAAAAAGTAAAATCATGAAAGAATATAAAGTTGTTAGACCAAAACTAGGCTTAAATAATAGATATCAAAAAATGGAAGATTTATTGAATCAATATGCACGAGAAGGTTGGATTGTAAAACATATCGCTGAAAGTTGGATTCATATAATCTTAGAAAGAGATAAAAACAGATAGTTATGAGAATATTTAAAGAAGAGCAACGTTTTACACAACAATGGTTAATTGCACTTTTAGTAATTGGTCTTATTGTTCCTATCATCATACTTTCTAAAGCATATGCTGAAGAAAAAATGGGATTAAACGATTTCATTTTTGCCATGTGCTTAATCATCATACCTACAAGTGCAATACTCTTTTTTAAATTAAAAACTCGAATTGACGAACATGGAATTCATTATCGTTTTATTCCTTTTCATTTTAAAAATCAAACTATTCATTGGAGTGATATTGAAAATATTTACATCCGAAAATATGATGCAATTACTGAATATGGAGGATGGGGAATGAAAGGTGGTTTGTTTTGGAAGAAAAAAAACGGAACAGCTTATAATGTATCAGGTGATATTGGAATTCAAATCGAATTAAAAAACGGAAAACGTATTTTAATTGGCACACAATTACAAGAGCAAGTTAACACAACAATTAATCATTATAACAATCAAGAGATATGATACGCTTATTATTACTTTTACTATTGTATTTCATTACAATTTTTTGGTCTTTTGTACTTATATAAAAATTGTTGAAAAATTAATAATTTAAAATTCTTATGGCTAAAAAGAAAGCATTTGCGTTACGAATAAATGAAGACATGCTTAAGGCTGTTGAAAAGTGGGCTGCAGATGAGTTTCGTTCTACAAACGGACAAATAGAATGGATGCTTATGAAAGCCTTGAAAGAAGCAAAAAGAGAACCTAAAAAAAAAGAAGAGGAGTAAATTACTCCTCTTCTTCTATTTTTTTACTGGCACTATAATTTTACTAGGATACTTCTTGTTATGAAATAACTTAATTATTGCTGTTTTAGCTTTTTCTGCTATTTGTGACGCTGGATCTTCTTTGTAATTATAATTCTTTTGAACATTCGGGTTGTCAATAGTTGAAAAAATTAAACGTAACCTACTTCCTTTTTTCACAACTCTACTAAACATATTTTCTCCTTCAAAAAGGTATTTATTAATTGTATTTCTTTTTGGAAAATCAACTTTTTCTAGTCCATTTCTATAACGTGCTCTTAGTTGATCAGTTTGTAAAAAAATCGATTCATTATTTTTAGTAATTTCATATACTGAAACTTCAAAATCTGTATCATCTACATTTAATTCAATATAAGCTTCAAAAGCAATTTTTCCATTAATATTTAAATCTTCTTGTAATGGTGCAGAATGATATATTAAAACTTCTTTATCATTCACATAACTCTGATCTTTATAAAAATCTTTGTTATCACTAGTGTAACTCGTATTATTAATTCCGTTATTCGCTAAAGGATTATAAACAATTTCATCTGGGTTTTTATCTGAATCCTCAGGTGAATCTATCAATTTACCAGAATTAAATACACTTTTAGCATCTGTATTTTTAGAACTTAAATAGAATTCTTTCTTTGCGTTCGCAATATTTTTAAAATCAGAAGTGTAATTCCAAACGTTTTTACCCATGGTATAATACGCTACTCTATTTTTTAAAAACTCTGGTTTCTTTCCTTTCTTTAACGTCCAATCAAACCAATTTAAATGCAAAGTATTCATATTTAAAACTGCATTTTCTTTAAACTGTAAACCACCTAGTTCTTTTTTAGGTCTTCTAGTTCCTCCATGACTCCAAGGCCCAATAATTAAATAATGATTTAATCTTGCTTGATTATTTCCATATTTCATATGATCTGTATAATACTTCATTGCGCCAGGTTGATCAGAATCAAAATGACCAGTAATACTTAAAATCGGAATATTTATTTGCTTAGACTCCTCTGGTTTAAAATAATATTGTTGCCAAAATTCATCGTGACTTGGATGAGAAATCCAGTTTTGAAAAACTTCTTTCGGATATCCAACAATATCATCATAAGTATTGAACTTTGCATTTTTCTTATATAATTCCTCCTGTTTATGTGTCCAAAAATCAGCTCCAAATAATTTCTGATTGATAGTTTTCTCACTCGTTAACATTAACCAACGCATCACATATGGATAGAAAATATTATTGTATTTCGGAAAATCTAAACCTGGTCCAACTGAAGCGGTTGGAATAATAGTTTTTAAATACTTTGGAAATTCTTTTAACACAAACCATTGATTCATCCCTCTGTAAGAACCTCCCATCATTCCAACTTTTCCATTACTCCATGGTTGCTCACCAATCCAATTAACTACTTCTGCCCCATCTTTAGCATCATCTTGAAAAGGAATAAATTTCCCTTCAGAATTACCTCTACCTCTACAATCTACTGTAATAAATACATAACCATTACGAGAAAAAAACAAACCTCTTTCGTGATTTTCATCTGAAACATAAGGCGTAATTACAAGAATTGTTGGATACTTTTTTTGGTTGTTATAATCTTCAGGAAGATAAATGTTTGATGATAATTTAGTTCCATCTGAAAGTTTTATTTTTTGATAAAACTTAATTTTAATATTCAAAGAATCTGAGGAATTTTCAGCTCTCATATCTGTACCATAAAAAAGTACACATAGCAATAATAGATATTTAATATATTTCATAGTTTATCTGATTTAAATCAAAAGTAATTTTCCTTTTTTAGTGAAACAAAACTATACAAAGTCATTAACAGTTTTTTAAGAAATTACAAATCATTAAGCTGTATTTTTAGCTTTCTTAATCAACTAATTCATTTTTCGATGAAAAAAATTATTATACCTCTACTTTTATTCATCTCATGTTTTGTTACCGCACAGGAGCTTTCTATGGATGTTCTAAAGAATATGAAACCAAGAAATATTGGTCCTGGTGGAATGAGTGGAAGAGTTACATCTATTGATGTCGTACATAAAAACCCAGATGTTATGTATGTGGGAACTGCCTCTGGTGGTTTATGGAAATCTACTTCTGGTGGAATTAAATGGGAACCTATTTTTGAAAAAGAAGTTACTGCATCTATTGGTGCTGTTGCTATTCAACAATCAAACCCAAGTGTAATTTGGGTTGGAACTGGAGAAGGAAATCCAAGAAATAGTTTAAATGGTGGATATGGAATTTACAAATCTTTAGATGGTGGTAAAACATGGAAATCTATGGGATTAGAAAATACTCGTCACATTCACAGAGTAATTGTTGATCCTACAAATCCTAATATTGTTTATGCTGCCGCTATTGGATCTCCTTGGGGAGAACATCCAGAAAGAGGAGTTTTTAAAACTATAGATGGTGGTAAAACTTGGAAAAAAGTTTTATACAGTAATAACAAAACTGGTGCTGCTGATTTAGTTATGGATCCTTCGAATCCGAACAAATTAATTGCTGCGATGTGGGAACACAAACGTGATCCTTGGTTTTTTAAATCTGGAGGAAAAGGAAGTGGACTATACATTACCTATGATGGTGGTGAAAATTGGAAAAAAGTAACCGATAAAGAAGGGTTTCCAAAGGGAGATTTAGGAAGAATTGGAGTTGCTATTTCTAGAAGTAATCCGAATACAATTTATGCTTTAGTAGAATCTAAAAAGAATGCTTTATATAAAAGTGAAGATGGTGGATTTAAATGGAAAAAAATAAATCACAAACCAGGAATTGGTAACCGTCCTTTCTATTATTCAGAAATTTATGCTGATCCTCAGAACGAAAATAGATTATATTCAATTTTCACTTATGTAAATGTTTCTCAAGATGGAGGAAAAAGTTTCAAGCAATTAATGCCTGCATATGGAGCAAATAATGGTGTACACCCGGATCATCACGCTTGGTGGATTCATCCAGAGAATGGAAAATTCATGATCGATGGAAATGATGGTGGTTTAAATATTACCCGTGATGGTGGTAAAACTTGGCGTTTTATAGGAAACTTACCTGTAGCACAATTTTACCATATTAATGTAGATAATGAATATCCGTACAATGTTTATGGAGGAATGCAAGACAACGGTTCTTGGAGAGGACCAGCTTATGTATGGAAAGCTCAAGGAATTCGTAATTCATATTGGCAAGAAATTAGTTTTGGAGACGGTTTTGATGTTGTTCCAGATAGAGATGATTCTCGTTACGGATGGTCTATGAGTCAGCAAGGTTTTGTTTCTCGTTACGATTACAAAACTGGAAACAATTATACTGTAAAACCAACACATCCTGATCCAGAAGTAAAATTACGTTTCAACTGGAATTCAGCAATTAACATTGATCCTTTTGATAATTCAACAATTTACTTCGGAAGTCAATTTGTACATAAATCAACAGATAAAGGTTTAACTTGGGAAGTAATTTCTCCAGATTTAACTACTGATGATAAAAGTAAACAAAAACAACATGAAAGTGGTGGATTAACAATTGATGCTACTGGTGCAGAAAATCACTGTACTGTTTTAGTTATTGAGCCTTCTCCTGTTGAAAAAAATATGCTTTGGACTGCTACAGATGATGGACGAGTTCACGTAACTCAAAACGGTGGTTCAACGTGGACAGATGTTTCTAAAAACATTAAAGGTTTACCAGCAAATAGTTGGATTGTTCAAGTTAAGGCTTCTAACAAAAATAAAGGAGAGGCTTTATTAGTAGCTAACGATTATCGTCGTTTTAACTACACACCTTATGCATATAGAACTAAAAACTACGGAAAAACTTGGGAACGAATTGTAGATGAAAATGATGTAAAAAGTTATGCATTAAGTATTGTTGAAGACCCTTTAGAGTCTAACTTATTATTCTTAGGTACAGATGATGGGCTATATGTTTCTTTAGACGCTGGTAAAAAATGGACAAAATGGACAGCGGGATTCCCTACTGTTTCTGTAAAAGATTTAGTTATACATCCAAGAGAACACGATTTAGTGATTGGTACTTTTGGTAGAGCTGCTTGGGTATTAGATGATATTCGTCCTTTACGTGCTATTGCTTCGAATAAAAATATCTTAACTAAAAAATTCGATTTATTTACACCACCAACTGCATATCAAGCGAGTTACCAACAACCAACAGGAAGTCGTTTTGGTGCAGATGCATTATATAATGGTGAAAACAGACCTTTTGGAGCTCGAATCAAGTTTTATATGAACAAGCCTAAAATGACAAAAAAACCAGTAAAGAAATCTAAAGAAGACCTTAAGAAAAAAGACGAAGACAAGAAGAAAATTAAATGGGACTCTATTAAGTTTGAAATTTATGATGGAACTCGTTTAATAAGAACTTTAAAGAGAAAAGCACCAAAAGAAAATGGAATTCATACTCAAACTTGGTTTATGAATGAAAAAGGTGTAGCTCGTCCTTCAAGAAGAATTAGAAAATCTAAATCTGAACCAAGTGGAGTTCCTGTTAAACCTGGAACTTATAAAATTAAAGCAACGTTTGGTGATCAAACTGCAGAAACAAATATCACTGTAAAATACGATCCGAGATTAGAAATATCTCAAGCTGCTATTGATGAGAAATACAACACTTCTAAAACACTTCAAAAACATCAAAAAGTTATGGCAGATGCTGTGAAACAATTGGTAGAAAGTAAAAAAATAGCAGAAGGTTATCAAAAAGAATTATCTACTAAAGATAAAAAGAAGTACGAAGCTCAAATAAAATCTTCAAAAGAGATTATCAAAAAGATTGATACTTTATTAAATACATTCTTAGGAAAAGTTGATAAACGTCAAGGAATTATTAGAAGCCCAGAAGTAAATGTAGTTCAACGTTTAGGAACAGCTAACTGGTATTCTAGCAGCAGATTTGGTAAACAAACTGCAACTGAAAAAAGGTTAATAGAACAGTTTAAAACATCATTAAATAAAGTTTTAACTGAAACCAATACATTCTTTAATAATGAATGGCCAACTTACAAAAATGAAGTAGAGAAAATTACTATTTCTCCTTTTAAGGAAACAAAAGTATTTTCTTTAAACTAGAAACATCTTCTACATTAAAATCCGTTTATTCTTATTTGAATGAACGGATTTTTTTATTCAAAAAAACATGATAAGAATAAACAATATTAAAAACTGTATTTTTATCACTTTATTCAAAATAAACAACCTGTAAATTTAATATGAAAAAATATATTCTATTAGCCATTATAATTTGGAATTCAAATATAAGTGCCCAAACAACATTACCTAATCCAGTAGAAGAATTAGGAGTTTGGTATATGTATAATGGTTCACACCGAGTATCAGAAAAATTCAGTATTAAATCTATGGCACATTTCCGTTTTTTCGAATTTGGTGAAGATATGCAACAGTTTATCGGTCGTTTTGGAGCCAATTATAAAATAAATAAAACCTTTGGTGCTACTTTAGGATATGCGTATTTAAATACAGATACATCTTACGAAGTAGATGGAGGAACTTTTGGAGATCATAGAATTTATGAAGATTTATTAGCAAATCATAACATGGGTCCTTTAAAGTTTGCACATCGCTTACGTGCTGAGCAACGATTTTTCAGATCACAAACAGGACATTTTATTCGTTATCAATTAGGGTTAAGCTATCCTTTAAGTAATAAATGGTCTACATATTTATATGATGAAGTTTTCTTTGATTTTACAGGACAATCATACAACCAAAATTGGTTAGGTGCTGGAGTAAAATATCAATTATCTAAAGTTGTAAAATTACAATTAGGTTATATGAGTATTAACACAGATGTAGGTCAGAATTTCGATCGAATTCAAATGGGAATTTCTATTAGTACAGATCATAGAAAAAAGAGCGGTAAATAAAATTTACCTTTAAATTTTACTAAATTCAAATCAAATTCCATGGAAAGTCAACCTTTATTTACAAACGATGCTATAGTATTTGGAATTTTAATGATTTCTCTTGGTTTTGTTTTTTACACAGAAAGTATTAAACAAGGCTTTTGGAAGAAGTTTTATAAAATTGTACCCGGTGTATTAATGTGTTATTTAATTCCTGCTATTTTTAATTCATTTGGAATCATTTCAGCAGACACATCTAAAACTTATTATATAGCAAGTCGTTTTTTATTACCCGCTGCATTAGTTTTAATGACTTTGAGCATCGATTTAAAAGCTGTTTTTAATCTTGGTCCAAAAGCTTTAATTATTTTCTTTACTGGAACTATAGGTATAGTAATTGGCGGACCTTTAGCAATACTATTAATTTCTATTTTTTCTCCTGAAACAGTTGGAGGACTTGGTTTTGATGCCGTATGGAGAGGATTATCTACATTAGCTGGAAGTTGGATTGGTGGTAGTGCAAACCAAGCAGCTATGTTAGAAATTTACCAATATAATCCAGAAAAATATGGAGGAATGGTTTTAGTTGATATAGTTGTAGCAAACGTATGGATGGCCATACTTTTAATTGGTATTGGTAAAACTGAAAAAATTGACAAATGGTTAAAAGCAGATAATTCGGCCATAGAAAACTTAAAACAAAAAGTAAGTTCATTTTCTGAAAGTGTAACAAAAAATCCAACTTTAACAGATTTAATGATAATTCTAGCTTTAGCTTTTGGTACTGTTGGGATTGCTCATTTTGGCGCTGAAAATATTTCTTCATTTTTAAAAAATAATTTTGAAATAGTAGCAGATAAAACTTCAGCACTATCTTCATTCTCTTCTAAATTCTTTTGGATGGTAACTATAGCAACTGTAGTTGGGATTATTCTTTCTTTTACTAAAGCAAAAAATTACGAAGGTGCTGGTGCTAGTAAGATTGGTAGTGTTTTTATATACATATTAGTAGCAACAATAGGAATGAAAATGGATTTATCTGGAATTTTAGAAAAGCCTGGACTAATTGCTATTGGTTTTGTTTGGATGGCTATTCATGCAGGGCTTTTAATTTTAGTTGCTAAATTGATTAGAGCTCCATATTTCTTCTTAGCTGTAGGAAGCCAAGCCAATGTTGGAGGTGCTGCAAGTGCACCTGTTGTTGCCGCTGCTTTTCATCCATCTTTAGCCTCAGTTGGTGTTTTATTAGCTGTGTTTGGTTATGTTGTAGGAACCTACGGAGCTATATTATGTACAATTTTAATGGAAATAGCCTCTAAAGTTTCATAGAATTCTGCATATTTGCAATCGAAAATAAAGATCCAATGAAAAAAATTATCATAGTTTGTATTGTTTCTCTAATCGCTTTTTCTTGTAATGGTAAGAAAAAAGGAAACATGGTAGTGAAAGGTGAAATAAAAGGTTTAAAAAAAGGAACCTTATACTTACAGAAAATGGCTGATACAATTTTAGTTACTTCTGACTCTATTCAATTATTTGGAGATAATAAGTTTGAACTTTCTGATAATGTTGATTCTCCAGTAATGTATTATTTAACTTTTAAAAGTGGTGATAATGAACCTAAAAAATTAATGTTTTTTGGAGAAAAAGGAGAAATTACTATTGAAGATAATATAGAACAATTTGGTTTTAAACCAACAATAACAGGTTCAGAAAATCAGAAAGTAATGGATGATTTTAATCAAATCAACCAACAATTTAAAATGAAACGTTTAGATTTTATTGCTAAAGATATTGAAGCTAGAGCTAAAAAAGATTCTTCTGCAATAGATAGTCTTGAAAAAGCGTATAAAAAAATGGTTCGTAGACGTTTTTTATATACAACAAATTTTGCTGTCTCACATGGAGATTCTGAAGCTGCTCCTTATATAGCTTTATCTGAATTATTTGATGCGAATTTATATTTATTAGATACTATAAATAACAGTTTAACCGACAAAATAAAAACATCTAATTACGGAAAACGATTACAAAAGTTTTTAGATGATATTAAAAAATCTGAAAACAAAACTCAGAAAAAATAAAAAAATCCCGCTTAGCAGCGGGATTTTTTATTGTCGATTATAATTAAATACTTTCTAAGACCTTTCTTATTTCAGAAATCTCTGCTCTTTTCGTATAATCTTCTTTTCCAAAAGCATACTGAATTACATTATTATTATCTATCACATAAGTAGCTGCCATTGGTAATTCTGCTGTAGTATTTTGATTATGCTTTTCTAAATCGATTTTAAATTCGTTACTATAGATTTCTTCTAATTCTTTATCCAATTTAAAAACTAGTCCGAGTTCTTTTCCTAATTTATTATCTATATCACTTAAAACCTCAAAAGTTAATCCATTTTTTTCTTCTGTAGTTAATGAACTATTAGGTGTTTCAGGTGAAATTGCGACTAAATTTGCTCCTAAACTTTTAAACTCTGGTAATACTTGTTGAAGTGCTTGTAACTCTAAATTACAATACGGACACCAACCACCTCTATAAAAAGAAATCACTGTAGCCTTCTCTCCTTTTACCCTATTTAAATTAACTTCTTCTGACTTTACATTAAGTAATTCAAAAGAAGGAAAAGTATCTCCCACTTTAAACGCTTGAGCTGATATTTCTTGTGTAATTAAATCGTTTGTAGTTTTATCCATCACCTCTAAAATAGATGTTGGTATTTTCTTTCTTCCTAAAGCTACTCGTGCTTCTAAGGCTTCTGTTAAACTCATATTATTTAGACTTATCATATAGTTTTATAGTCTGAAAATTTTAAAAATGATTACAAAAAAAACCGTTGAGAAAACTCAACGGCATTTAGTTTTATGTATAGTATGAATTATTTTTCTGAAGAAATATATTTATCAACTAAGTTTTCTAAAACATTTAATGGCAATGGACCATTTGTTAATACTACGTCGTGGAATTTTCTAATATCAAATTTATCACCTAAAGCCTTTTTAGCTTTTTCACGTAACTCGATAATTTTTATCATTCCTATTTTATAAGCCGTAGCTTGACTAGGCATTACAATATGACGTTCCACCATTTTAACAGCATCTGCTTCTGCATTTGGAGTATTATCTGTATAATATTTGATTCCTTCTTCACGAGTCCATTTTTTGGCATGAATTCCTGTATCTACCACTAAACGACAAGCTCTCCATAACTCCATTGCTAAACGACCAAAATCTGAATATGGATCTGAATAGAATCCCATTTCTTTAGGGATAAACTCAGAGTATAATCCCCAACCTTCAACATAAGCCGTATAACGACCTAATTTTCTAAACATAGGAACATTTTTTAATTCTTGAGCGATAGCAATTTGCATATGATGTCCAGGAATTCCTTCATGGTATGCTAATGCTTCCATTTGATAAGAAGGCATACTTGCCATATCGTACATATTTGCATAATATGTTCCTGGTCGAGAACCATCTAAAGCAGGTTGCTGATAAAACGCTTTTCCAGCAGATTTCTCTCTAAAAGCTTCTACAGCTTTCACCTGTAAATCAGCTTTTGGTTTTGTAATAAATAATTCATCTAAACGAGTTTTCATGCTATCGATGATAAACTCGGCTTTATCCATGTATTCTTTTCTACCTTTATCACTATCTGCATAGTAGAACTGTTTATCTGTTTTCATGAATTTAAAAAAGTCTTGTAAACTTCCTTTAAAACCAACTTTTTCTTTAATAGCATTCATTTCACCATGAATTCTGGCAACCTCTTTTAATCCGATTTCATGAATTTCATTTGCTGTTAAATTCGTTGTAGTTGTTCTTTTTAAAGCATTATTATAGAAAGTATCTCCGTTAGGAAATTTCCATGCTCCATCGTCTGTACTTGCAACTTTTTCTTGTGCTTCTAATGTTTTTATTAGATTTGTATACCCTGCAAAAACATTCTCTTTTAATGCTTTTTTTGCTTCTGTAATTAAAGTTGATTTTTCAGCTGCATCAATTTCTAATTTAGATACTTTATTTTCAAAATCATTTAATAAAGTACTTTTCTCGTTAGAAGTATCGAAAGGCTGACCTTTAATTAAATTTTTTGAATCATCTAAAACACGAGCAAAAACAAACTTAGGAATCATAATTCCTGCTTCTTGTCTTTTCTTTAATCCTTTAACCAATTCAGCAAACATTGGCTCAATTCCTTTTAATCTACTGATATAGTTTTCTGCATCTTTCTTAGACCTAATTTGATGCATATTAATTAAAAATGCTGGAATTTCTGCCTGAGAACCATGCATTTGATTTATAGGATAAGAATATAATCTATATTTATCATCTTCAATTGTTTCCTCTAAACTTTGTTTAAAAAGGTCATAGCTTAATTTAGTAGCTTCATCTAATGCTTTTACGTTTACAGAATCATTAATCCATTGTAAAGCTTGTTTTGTGAACTCTAATTCTTTGTCTTGAAATTCATCAGAAATATCATCCCATTTATCAGCATCTTTATTCATTCCCAAATACGTTTGATACATTGGGTGGCGATCTAATGTTGCTGTAAATTGTTGTTGAAAGAAATTATTTACTTTTTTTGATTCTTGTTGAATAGTATCTTGAGAAATTGGTTCTTCTTTTTTGGCTTCAGTTGTACAAGCCCCTAAAACATATAAAGAACAAATTAACATTGTACTTTTACTAAAATTTAATTTCATTACAGTTTTGAATTGATTATTGTAGTAAATATAGTTAATAATAAAAAAACGCTTCTAAAAAGAAGCGTTTTCAAGTTATCATACATGTATTTATTGATTACTCGAGGTGATATTTTTCCCACCTCTAACTATATAAAAATACGATCTTCTATTTCGTTGGTGTTGTTCTTCTGTACATTTATTCTGATTCGCATCGTTACAATTATTTAATAATTGATCTTCTCCATACCCAACTGCACTGTCAATTCTAGAAGGTGCTATCCCTCTAGAGATTAAATAATCTTTGGTTGCTTTAGCTCTATTACTAGATAAATTTCTATTATACTCTTTTGTTCCTCTACTATCTGTATGTGACTCTATTCGAATAACCATATCTGGATTATTTTTCATCACTGAAATAATATTTTCTAATTCATATTTAGAATCTTGACGAATATTATATAAATCAAAATCGAAATAAATTGGATGAATTACAATTTGAGATTCTTGGCCTTCCTTATCTACAATTAAAGATTCTAAAGTTAAATTTGTTGTAATTACTTTTTTATCGACATTAAGCGTAGCAGTTTTTTTCTGATCGTTTCTATAATCATCTTTTGAAGCTGCTATAGTAAAATCTTTTTTACAATCGATACTTTTAAAACTATAACTTCCATCTGCTTTTGTTACTTGTTTAGAAAGAGGTTCTCCATTTTCATCAATTAATCGAACTAATGCTCCAGAAATAGGATCTCCTGACTTTAAATCAGTAACAATTCCTTCAATATCTTCTTTACATCTATTAATAGTAAAACTGTAAATATCATCATCTCCTTTACCTCCTCTACGATTAGAAGAAAAGAATCCATTAGTTCTCTCAACGTTAATTACAAAAGCAAAATCATCTCTAGAACTATTTACTGGTTTCTCTAGATTTACAGGCTTAGTATATTCATTGTTTTCTATTTTAGATTCAAACACATCTAAAGCACCTAAACCTAAATGACCATCTGAAGAAAAATATAGTGTTTTATCACTTCCAACAAATGGAAACATTTCTCTTCCTTCAGTATTAATCTCTCTTCCAAGATTAACTGGTTTACCATAAACATCTTCTTCGTAAATATTAACTTTATAAATATCAGTCTCTCCATAACCATAAGGCATATCTGAAACAAAATACAAAGTTTTTTCATCTGGGCTTAACGCTGGATGTCCAATAGAATAATCATCACTATTAAAAGGTAATTCCTTAATATTTTTCCACTCATTACCTTCCTTTTTAGCTTTATAGATTTTTAAATGAGAAATATTCTTTTTATCACCTTTCAGAGAACTTCCATTGAAATTATCTCTAGTAAAAAACATTGTTCTTCCGTCTTTAGTAATTACTGCATTAGATTCGTGATATCTTGTACTAATTGAATTCAATCTAATTGGATTTTCAACTTCTAAAGTTTTTTTATCGGACTTTACTAAATACGTTTTATACACATTTAAAAAAGGTTGATCATTCCATTTATAAATATCATTCTTTTTTAATTTATCTTCTGCAACTGCTGGTTTTGTTGATGAAAAATAAAATACATCATCATATATAAACCCTCCAAAATCTGAATATTTCGTATTAGAAGATATATTATGTACATTTAAAAATGCGTTATTTGTTTTTGAGTATTCACTGAAATAATCAGAATTTTTTTCTAAAGCTTTAGGTCGGCTATCATCTCGTTGCACATCTTCAATTTTTAAAAGCCAAGAATCTGATTCATTTATATCTCCAGTACTTCTTAACGACTGTGCGAATCTGAAAATATGAGTAACTGATACTTCTTTTGGATAATTTTTCATGAGTTTTTTATACCAAGGCACAGCTTTTTCAAATTCACTATTAAAATAATAAGAGTCGGCAAGTCTACTCAATACTAAATAAGAATTATCTCCTTTTTTATTAATATCGAGGTACATATCTGCTGTTTTTTTATATGCAAACTCTTTAAAGTAACGATCAGCAGTTCTTAACTGTGCGAAACTAACAGCTATGCTAAAAATGGATAGTATAAATAGTACTTTTCTCATCAGTATAAATTTTAATGATTAGAAGAATCTTGGCGATTTCGTTGTTATCTTAGGTGAACCTTCCCAACGTAACATTAATTCGTAAGTTCCTGAATTATAATTACTATAATTAGATGTAGTGAGATCATAAGCAAAACCTAAATTAAAGTTTTTTGCAAATCTAAAACCTAGAAGTGTACTTATAGAATCATCCCATCTCCATGCTACACCTGCATTAAATTTTTCATTAAAAAGAAAATTAGCAGAAAGATCAAGTGATAAAGGCGCACCTTTTACCACTTTTACTAATGTTGCAGGTTTAAATTTCACTGATTCACTTAAATCAAAAACGTAACCACCAATTAAGAAAAAGTGTAAACGTTCTGTTGCTACATTTCCTCCATTAAAAGTATCATCATAATGTTCAGTTCGTAAAATATTTGGTACAGCAGCACCTAAATACCATTTGGGTTTATAATAAAATACTCCAGCTCCAATTGTAGGCAATAAACGATCTAAAACTCCTAATAACTGATCGGATTGTGCTTCTGGATTTCCTCTTCTAGGATCTACATTTAAACTTCGTCCTCCTAGTTTTAAACCAAATGACAAATTTGCATCTTCACTTAATTTAACGCCATAAGAAATATTTGCATCTAAAGACAACTCTCTTGCTGGTCCAATTTCATCATTAATTAAATTAATACCTAAGCCTACTCCACTTGTTCCAAGTGAAGTATCGAAGCTTAGTGTTTGTGAATCTGGAGCACCATTTACTCCAACCCATTGTGTTCTGGCAATAGCTGTAATAATAGTATGTCCGTTTGTACCAACATAGGCTGGGTTAACACTCATTGTATTATACATATATTGTGTAAACTGTGGGTCTTGTTGCGCATTTATTGCATTAGTTACAAATAGTAATAAGGCAACTGTATACTTTATGATGTTTTTCATTGTATAATGATTTTCTCTTTTCATTAATTATTTACTTTTAATGTATAACCATCCTGTCATTGGTTCTGAACCATCTCCTAAATCTATCACATAGAAATAAGTTCCTGTAGGTAATTTATCATCTTCCACAACAGTTGCTCTACCATTTGATATACCTCTAAACGCTTTATCTGCATTATTATAACCTTGTATTTTGTATACAGTATTACCCCAACGATTGAATATTTCTACAGTATTATTTCTGTATCTATCATTATTAATACCTTGGATATTAAAGAAACTATTATCTGAATCTCCATTAAGTGTTAATATGTTGAATACTTCAATATCGTCGTCACTTGTATCTAAATAATCTGGTATACCATCTCCATCTGTATCAATAGCGTCTACAGGGTTACCATTAGAATCTGGATCTGGATTTTCATCGCTAGTATTTTTTCCATCACCGTCATCATCTTCGTCTAGATAATCTGGAACTCCATCTCCATCTGTATCTTGCGCATCAGTTGGGTCACCGTCTCCATCTGCATCTGGATTCTCTTCAGCAGTTAATACACCATCTCCATCATCATCTTGATCTAAATAATCTGGTGTACCATCTCCATCTGTATCCACATCCGTAGGATCACCTGTTGGGTTACCAAACTCGTCTAAATCTTCTTCTCCTGTTGCTACACCATCATTATCATCATCTGTATCTCTGAAATCAGGAATATTATCATCATCTGAATTTTGTGTATCACTTGCTCCATTATCTAGATTATCGTTAGCATCGAAACCATCATCTAAATTAGTTCCTTCAAATGCATCATCTAATCCATCTCCATCTGTATCAACTCTATCAGGATCGATATCAGCTACTCCATCTCCATCAAAGTCAAATGCTTCAACTATATCAGGAACTCCATCTCCATCTGAATCTTCATCTAGATAATCTGGAATACTATCTCCATCTGTATCCACAGGCGTTCCAATTGGAGTACCTCCGTTATCTGGATCATATGCATCATCTAATCCATCTCCATCTGTATCATTTCCTGTAGGTGGAACATAACCTTCTGTTGGTTGAACTTCTACATTATCTGGAATACCATCATCATCTGAATCTATATCTAAATGATTTGCTATTCCATCTCCATCTGTATCAAAACCTTCCTCAGGTAAATTATCGTTATTTCCAACTGTTGGATCATTATCATCATCATCTAAATACAATGGAACTCCATCTCCATCTGCATCTGTATCTGGATCAACTCCACCAGGCGTTTCATCTACATCTAAAATTCCATCATTATCGTCATCAATATCATTTGCATTAGAAATACCATCACTATCATTTTCATCAGATACTGTTATAGTAACTATGGCTGTATCACAAACTGGTGTACCAGACTCATTATTACAAACTTCATATTCAACAGTTACAGTTTGACCTGCTTCACCTGCTAATGGAGTGTACAATAAAGTACCAGTTCCTGGATCGAATATTATAGTACCTTGCGCAGTTCCATTACCTGTATTTACAATACTTGTAGTGCCTAAGTTATTTGGATCTGAATTATTAAGATAATCATCATTTCCTAAAATATCTATTAACGTAGATTCTCCTAACTCTGCTAAACTTGTATCATCTTGAGCTGTTGGATCATTTGGATTTGGATCTGTAGCGTCAGAATGACCGTCGTTA
The DNA here is from genome assembly GCF_052084715.1 of Tenacibaculum aquaeponti. Classification (GTDB taxonomy): domain Bacteria; phylum Bacteroidota; class Bacteroidia; order Flavobacteriales; family Flavobacteriaceae; genus Polaribacter. The sequence continues at coordinate 1,250,186 of NZ_CP197288.1, forward strand.
TCTGAATCTGCATCTAAAGGATCTGTTGTTACTCCGTCTGGATCTAATGTAGTATCTGGATCATCAACTCCTGTTAATTCCTCTCCATTATTTAATCCATCTCCATCACAATCAAGTTCACTCCAAGCTGCATCAACTAAAGCTGTGTCTTGACTAGAACCCTGATAATCACATGGATCATTTGGATTTGTTCCATCTACTGCTTCTTGACCATCTGTAACTCCATCTCCGTCTGAATCTGAATCTTGTGGATCTGTTGTTACTCCATTCGGATCGGCTGGTGTGCTTGGGTCATCAACTCCTGTTAATTCTTCAGCATTTGTTAACCCATCATTATCACAATCTGCAGCATTCCATCCAGCTTCAATATTCGCTACTACTTGACTTGAAGCATTATAATCACATATATCATTTGGATTTGTACCGTCTATTGCTTCCTGACTATCTGTAACACCATCTCCATCTGTATCTGAATCTTGTGGATCTGTTGTTGCTCCATTTGGATCGGCTGGTGTACTTGGATCATCAACTCCTGTTACTTCCTCTTCATTATTCAACCCATCTCCATCACAATCTGCATCGTTCCATGACGCTTCAACATTTGCTAATACTTGACTAGCAGCTTCATAATCACAAACATCATTTGGATTTGTTCCATCTATTGCTTCTTGACCATCTGTAACTCCATCTCCGTCTGAATCTGAATCTTGTGGATCTGTTGTTACTCCATTCGGATCGGCTGGTGTATTTGGATCATCAACTCCTGTTAATTCTTCAGCATTTGTTAATCCATCATTATCACAATCAGCTGTATTCCATCCAGCTTCAATATTTGCTACTACTTGACTTGAAGCATTATAATCACATATGTCATTTGGATTCGTTCCATCTATTGCTTCTTGACTATCGCTAACTCCATCTCCATCTGTATCTGAATCTTGAGGATCTGTTGTTACTCCATTTGGATCGGCTGGTGTACTTGGATCATCAACTCCTGTTACTTCCTCTTCGTTATTCAATCCATCTCCATCACAATCTGCATCGTTCCATGACGCTTCAACATTTGCTAACACTTGACTAGCAGCTTCATAATCACAAACATCATTTGGATTTGTTCCATCTATTGCTTCTTGACCATCTGTAACTCCATCTCCGTCTGAATCTGAATCTTGTGGATCTGTTGTTACTCCATTTGGATTTCCTGGCGTACTTGGGTCATCAGTTCCTGTAGTTTCTTCAGCATTTGTTAAACCATCTCCATCACAATCAGAAGAACTCCAGGTAGCTTCAACATTTGCTAATACTTGGCTAGATGCATTATAATCACAAGGATCGTTTGGATTTGTTCCATCAATTGCTTCCTGACCATCTGTAACACCATCTCCATCTGTATCTGAATCAGTTGGATCTGTTGTTGCTCCATTTGGATCTGCTGGTGTACTTGGATCATCATTTCCTGTAGTTTCTTCACCATTTGTTAAACCATCTCCATCACAATCAGCAGTATTCCATGTTGCACCAACATTAGCAATTACCTGATTTGTTGCATTATAATCACAAGGATCGTTTGGATTTGTTCCATCTATTGCTTCCTGACCATCTGTAACTCCATCATCATCAGAATCTGAATCATTTGGATCTGTTGTTACCCCATTTGGATTTCCTGGTGTACTTGGGTCATCAACTCCTGTTGTTTCTTCAGCATTTGTTAACCCATCATTATCACAATCAGCAGTATTCCAAGAAGCTTCAACATTCGCTAATACTTGACTAGAAGTATTATAGTCGCAAGGATCATTTGGATTTGTTCCATCTATAGCCTCCTGCCCATCGGTAACTCCATCTCCATCTGTATCTGAATCAGTTGGATCTGTTGTTGCTCCATTTGGATCAGCTGGTGTACTTGGATCATCATTTCCTGTAGTTTCTTCACCATTTGTTAAACCATCTCCATCACAATCGGCAGTATTCCATGTTGCGCCAACATTAGCAATTACCTGATTTGTTGCATTATAATCACAAGGATCGTTTGGATTTGTTCCATCTATTGCTTCCTGACCATCTGTAACTCCATCATCATCAGAATCTGAATCATTTGGATCTGTTGTTTGTCCATTTGGATCAGCTGGTGTACTTGGATCATCAACTCCTGTTGTCTCTTCAGCATTTGTTAATCCATCATTATCACAATCAGCAGTATTCCAAGAAGCTTCAACATTCGCTAATACTTGACTAGAAGTATTATAGTCGCAAGGATCATTTGGATTTGTTCCATCTATAGCCTCCTGCCCATCGGTAACTCCATCTCCATCTGTATCTGAATCTTGTGGATCTGTTGTTTCTCCATTTGGATCAGCTGGTGTACTTGGATCATCTACCCCTGTAACTTCCTCTTCATTATTTAGTCCATCTCCATCACAATCTGAATCATTCCAAGTTGCATCAACATTTGTTAAGACTTGACTAGATGCCTCATAATCACAAACATCATTTGGATTTGTTCCATCAATTGCTTCTTGACCATCTGTAACTCCATCTCCATCTGTATCTGAATCTTGTGGATCTGTTGTTTGTCCATTTGGATCAGCTGGTGTACTTGGATCATCAATTCCAGTTGTCTCTTCAGCGTTAGTTAATCCATCATTATCACAATCGGCTGTATTCCATGTAGCTTCTACATTTGCTATTACCTGACTAGATGCATTATAATCACAAGGATCATTTGGATTTGTTCCATCAATTGCCTCCTGTCCATCGGTAACTCCATCTCCATCCGTATCTGGATCATTTGGATCTGAAATTCCTCCATTTGGATCAGCTGGCGTAGTTGGATCATCTATTCCTGTAGTCTCTTCAGCATTAGTTAATCCATCACTATCACAATCGGCAGTATTCCAAGAAGTACCAACATTTGCTATAACTTGATTTGTTGGATTATAACTACAAGCATCATTTGGATTTGTGCTATCGATAACTTCTTGTCCATTAGTCACTCCATCCTCATCACAATCTGCGGCATTCCAAGCCGATGTTACATTCGCTATCACCTGACTAGCTGCATTATAACTACAAACATCGTTAGGATCTGTCATATCTGTAACTTCTTGTCCGTTCGTAACACCATCGCCATCACAATCTGCAGCATTCCATGCTCCTGTAACACTTGCTATTACTTGGCTTGCTACATTATATGAACAAGGATCTACTGGATCTGTTCCATCTGAAATCTCTTGGCCATTGTTAACTCCATCACCATCACAATCTAATACTGACCATGTTGCATAAGCTGGGTCTGTTACTATAGGTGCTGTTGTATAACTACAAGGATCAGCACAATCTGTTCCATTTATTTTTTCTTCACCATTAGTTTCTCCATCTCCATCACAATCTGCTGCTGCCCAAACTGCATAATTTGGATCTGTTGACACAGGTATTGTTACTGTAGTTACGCTACATGGGTTTAATGGATCAGTTGAATTTCCTAATTCTACTCCATTCGTTTCTCCATCTCCATCACAATCTAATCCATTCCAAGTTGCCGTTACATTTGCTATTACTTGATTTGCAACATCATATTCACATGGATTAGTCGGATCTGTTCCATCTGTAACTTCTTGCCCATTAGTTACACCATCTCCATCACAGTCTGCAGCTAAATAAGCTCCGCTTTGAGTTAATGTTACTGCTGAAGGATTAAACGAACAAGGATCATTTGGATCAGTTCCACTTGGCCCTGCAATTCCATCTCCATTTGGATCTAATTCAACTCCATTAATTACTCCATCTCCGTCACAATCTGCTGTATACCAATTAGAAGTTGTATCATTTAAGTTAACTGAATTTACATTTCCTCCTGAACAAGGATCTAATGGATCAGTTGAATTTCCTAATTCTACTCCATTTGTCTCTCCATCACCATCACAATCTAATGCACTCCAAGCACCTGATACTGAACCTGCAACTTGATTAGCTACATTATAAGTACATCCATCGTTAGGATCTGTTCCATCAATTACTTCTTGTCCATTAGTTACTCCGTCTCCATCACAGTCTAATGCATTCCATGACGCTGAAACATTAGCTATGACTTGGTTAGATATATTATAAGAACAAGCATCATTCGGATCAGTTCCATCAGTAATTTCTTGTGTATCTAACACTCCATCACCATCATCATCTGTGTCACAAGCTGTAGAAATACCATCTCCATCTGTATCTGGACCTGCTGTTGTTACATCTGAATTTGTTCCTGTACTATAATCTGCAGCGGTTACGGTTCCATCTGAATTTACTTCACCCGCACCTAAAGTTAATGGATCTCCTGTGCCATATTGAGCACCATCTCCACCATCAGCATTTGAATTAGCGAATGCTTCGTTAGCATCATTACAGCCATCTCCATCACTATCAGTATCTAAGAAATCTGGACTGTTTGGATCAGTGCCACTATCACTATCTGTTGGGCTAGCAACTCCTGTACCTGCTGAATTTGGAATACCATTATTGTTTGTTGTATCTGCATCAGTATCATCTGCAGTTCCATCTCCGTCTGCATCTGTTCCGCCTGTTTCTACAACATCATAAATACCATCATTATCACTATCTAAGTCTAAGTGGTTGGCAATACCGTCTCCATCGGCATCGTAGTTGTCATTTACTCCATCTGAGTTTGCATCTACAAAACCTGCTAAGTCTGCATCTAAATAGTTTGGAACCCCATCATTATCGGCATCCGCACTTGGGTCTGGTTGACCATTAGCTTCTGCGGTATCTAAAATTCCATCGTTATCATCATCTAAATCTTGTGCATCAACTACACCATCTCCGTCACTATCGGTTCCTGTAACGGTAATTGTTAAAGTAGCTGTTTGACAAATCGGTGCGTTTACCCCATCATCACTACAAACTTCGTAGATAATCGTAACATCTGTTCCTGCTTCTGATGAAGTCGGAGTATAGGTTATATCTCCTGTGTTTGGATCAATAGTTACTGTACCTGAAGCTGTTCCACCACTTTGAGTTAAAGTAGTCGTAGTTCCTGCTAGTTTTGCTGGATCTGTATCACCTACATAATCATCATTGGCTAAAACATTAGTCGTGACTGGTGTACCTGAAGCTACTGTAGCTGTATCATCTGAAGCTGTTGCTCCATTTGGGGTTGGATCTGTAGTATCTGGATTTCCATCGCCATCATCATCTAAATCACAAACCGCAGCAATACCATCTCCATCTGAATCTGGACCTGCTGTTGTTACATCTGAATTACTTCCTGTGCTATAATCCGCAGCGGTTACTGTACCATCGGCATCAACTCCTGAACCTAAAGTAAGCGTTCCGCTTCCGTATGTTCCATTGTCGTCTGCATCTGCCGTAGCATCTGCGAAAGCCTCATCTGCATCATTACAGCCATCTCCATCACTATCAGTATCTAAGAAATCTGGACTGTTTGGATCAGTGCCACTATCACTATCTGTTGGGCTAGCAACTCCTGTACCTGCTGTACTTGGAATACCATTATTGTTTGTTGCATCTCCATCAGTATCATCTGCAGTTCCATTTCCGTCTGCATCTGTTCCGCCTGTTTCTACAACATCATAAATACCATCATTATCACTATCTAAGTCTAAGTGGTTTGCAATACCATCTCCATCGGCATCGTAGTTGTCATTTACTCCATCTGAGTTTGCATCTACAAAACCAGCTAAGTCTGCATCTAAATAGTTTGGAACCCCATCATTATCGGCATCCGCACTTGGGTCTGGTTGACCATTAGCTTCTGCGGTATCTAAAATTCCATCGTTATCATCATCTAAATCTTGTGCATCAACTACACCATCTCCGTCACTATCGGTTCCTGTAACGGTAATTGTTAAAGTAGCTGTTTGACAAATCGGTGCGTTTACACCATCATCACTACAAACTTCGTAGATGATCGTAACATCTGTTCCTGCTTCTGATGAAGTCGGAGTATAGGTTATATCTCCTGTGTTTGGATCAATAGTTACTGTACCTGAGGCTGTTCCACCACTTTGAGTTAAAGTAGTCGTAGTTCCTGCTAGTTTTGCTGGATCTGTATCACCTACATAATCATCATTAGCTAAAACATTAGTCGTGACTGGTGTACCTGAAGCTACTGTAGCTGTATCATCTGAAACTGTTGCTCCATTTGGGGTTGGATCTGTAGTATCTGGATTTCCATCGCCATCATCATCTAAATCACAAACCGCAGCAATACCATCTCCATCTGAATCTGGACCTGCTGTTGTTACATCTGAATTACTTCCTGTGCTATAATCCGCAGCGGTTACTGTACCATCGGCATCAACTCCTGATCCTAAAGTAAGCGTTCCGCTTCCGTATGTTCCATTGTCGTCTGCATCTGCTGTAGCATCTGCGAAAGCCTCATCTGCATCATTACAGCCATCTCCATCACTATCAGTATCTAAGAAATCTGGACTGTTTGGATCAGTACCACTATCACTATCTGTTGGGCTAGCAACTCCTGTACCTGCTGTACTTGGAATACCATTATTGTTTGTTGTATCTCCATCAGTATCATCTGCAGTTCCATTTCCGTCTGCATCTGTTCCGCCTGTTTCTACAACATCATAAATACCATCATTATCACTATCTAAGTCTAAGTGGTTTGCAATACCGTCTCCATCGGCATCGTAGTTGTCATTTACTCCATCTGAGTTTGCATCTACAAAACCTGCTAAGTCTGCATCTAAATAGTTTGGAACACCATCATTATCGGCATCCGCACTTGGGTCTGGTTGACCATTAGCTTCTGCGGTATCTAAAATTCCATCGTTATCATCATCTAAATCTTGTGCATCAACTACACCATCTCCGTCACTATCGGTTCCTGTAACGGTAATTGTTAAAGTAGCTGTTTGACAAATCGGTGCGTTTACACCATCATCACTACAAACTTCGTAGATGATCGTAACATCTGTTCCTGCTTCTGATGAAGTCGGAGTATAGGTTATATCTCCTGTGTTTGGATCAATAGTTACTGTACCTGAGGCTGTTCCACCACTTTGAGTTAAAGTAGTCGTAGTTCCTGCTAGTTTTGCTGGATCTGTATCACCTACATAATCATCATTAGCTAAAACATTAGTCGTGACTGGTGTACCTGAAGCTACTGTAGCTGTATCATCTGAAACTGTTGCTCCATTTGGGGTTGGATCTGTAGTATCTGGATTTCCATCGCCATCATCATCTAAATCACAAACCGCAGCAATACCATCTCCATCTGAATCTGGACCTGCTGTTGTTACATCTGAATTACTTCCTGTGCTATAATCCGCAGCAGTTACTGTACCATCGGCATCAACTCCTGAACCTAAAGTAAGCGTTCCGCTTCCGTATGTTCCATTGTCGTCTGCATCTGCTGTAGCAACTCCGAAAGCCTCATCTGCATCATTACAGCCATCTCCATCACTATCAGTATCTAAGAAATCTGGACTGTTTGGATCAGTGCCACTATCACTATCTGTTGGGCTAGCAACTCCTGTACCTGCTGTACTTGGAATACCATTATTGTTTGTTGTATCTCCATCAGTATCATCTGCAGTTCCATTTCCGTCTGCATCTGTTCCGCCTGTTTCTACAACATCATAAATACCATCATTATCACTATCTAAGTCTAAGTGGTTGGCAATACCGTCTCCATCAGCATCGTAGTTGTCATTTACTCCATCTGAGTTTGCATCTACAAAACCTGCTAAGTCTGCATCTAAATAGTTTGGAACCCCATCATTATCAGCATCCGCACTTGGGTCTGGTTGACCATTAGCTTCTGCTGTATCTAAAATTCCATCGTTATCATCATCTAAATCTTGTGCATCAACTACACCATCTCCGTCACTATCGGTTCCTGTAACGGTAATTGTTAAAGTAGCTGTTTGACAAATCGGTGCGTTTACTCCATCATCACTACAAACTTCGTAAATAATCGTAACATCTGTTCCTGCTTCTGATGAAGTCGGAGTATAGGTTATATCTCCTGTATTTGGATCAATAGTTACTGTACCTGACGCTGTTCCACCACTTTGAGTTAAAGTAGTCGTAGTTCCTGCTAGTTTTGCTGGATCTGTATCGCCTACATAATCATCATTAGCTAAAACATTAGTCGTGACTGGTGTACCTGAAGCTACTGTAGCTGTATCATCTGAAACTGTAGTAGTTGTTGGATTTGGATCTGTAGTATCTGGATTTCCATCGCCATCATCATCTAAATCACAAACCGCAGTAATACCATCTCCATCTGAATCTGGACCTGCTGTTGTTACATCTGAATTACTTCCTGTGCTATAATCCGCAGCAGTTACTGTACCATCGGCATCAACTCCTGAACCTAAAGTAAGCGTTCCGCTTCCGTATGTTCCATTGTCGTCTGCATCTGCTGTAGCAACTCCGAAAGCCTCATCTGCATCATTACAGCCATCTCCATCACTATCAGTATCTAAGAAATCTGGACTGTTTGGATCAGTGCCACTATCACTATCTGTTGGGCTAGCAACTCCTGTACCTGCTGTACTTGGAATACCATTATTGTTTGTTGTATCTCCATCAGTATCATCTGCAGTTCCATTTCCGTCTGCATCTGTTCCGCCTGTTTCTACAACATCATAAATACCATCATTATCACTATCTAAATCTAAGTGGTTGGCAATACCGTCTCCATCGGCATCGTAGTTGTCATTTACTCCATCTGAGTTTGCATCTACAAAACCTGCTAAGTCTGCATCTAAATAATTTGGAACCCCATCATTATCGGCATCCGCACTTGGGTCTGGTTGACCATTAGCTTCTGCTGTATCTAAAATTCCATCGTTATCATCATCTAAATCTTGTGCATCAACTACGCCATCTCCGTCACTATCAGTTCCTGTAACGGTAATTGTTAAAGTAGCTGTTTGACAAATCGGTGCGTTTACCCCATCATCACTACAAACTTCGTAGATAATCGTAACATCTGTTCCTGCTTCTGATGAAGTCGGAGTATAGGTTATATCTCCTGTGTTTGGATCAATAGTTACTGTACCTGACGCTGTTCCACCACTTTGAGTTAAAGTAGTTGTAGTTCCTGCTAGTTTTGCTGGATCTGTATCACCTACATAATCATCATTAGCTAAAACATTAGTCGTGACTGGTGTACCTGAAGCTACTGTAGCTGTATCATCTGAAACTGTAGTAGTTGTTGGATTTGGATCTGTAGTATCTGGATTTCCATCGCCATCATCATCTAAATCACAAACCGCAGCAATACCATCTCCATCTGAATCTGGACCTGCTGTTGTTACATCTGAATTACTTCCTGTGCTATAATCCGCAGCAGTTACTGTACCATCGGCATCAACTCCTGAACCTAAAGTAAGCGTTCCGCTTCCGTATGTTCCATTGTCGTCTGCATCTGCTGTAGCAACTCCGAAAGCCTCATCTGCATCATTACAGCCATCTCCATCACTATCAGTATCTAAGAAATCTGGACTGTTTGGATCAGTGCCACTATCACTATCTGTTGGGCTAGCAACTCCTGTACCTGCTGTACTTGGAATACCATTATTGTTTGTTGTATCTCCATCAGTATCATCTGCAGTTCCATTTCCGTCTGCATCTGTTCCGCCTGTTTCTACAACATCATAAATACCATCATTATCACTATCTAAATCTAAGTGGTTTGCAATACCATCTCCATCAGCATCGTAGTTGTCATTTACTCCATCTGAATTTGCATCTACAAAACCTGCTAAGTCTGCATCTAAATAGTTTGGAACCCCATCATTATCGGCATCCGCACTTGGGTCTGGTTGACCATTAGCTTCTGCGGTATCTAAAATTCCATCGTTATCATCATCTAAATCTTGTGCATCAACTACACCATCTCCGTCACTATCGGTTCCTGTAACGGTAATTGTTAAAGTAGCTGTTTGACAAATCGGTGCGTTTACCCCATCATCACTACAAACTTCGTAGATAATCGTAACATCTGTTCCTGCTTCTGATGAAGTCGGAGTATAGGTTATATCTCCTGTATTTGGATCAATAGTTACTGTACCTGACGCTGTTCCACCACTTTGAGTTAAAGTAGTCGTAGTTCCTGCTAGTTTTGCTGGATCTGTATCGCCTACATAATCATCATTAGCTAAAACATTAGTCGTGACTGGTGTACCTGAAGCTACTGTAGCTGTATCATCTGAAACTGTAGTAGTTGTTGGATTTGGATCTGTAGTATCTGGATTTCCATCGCCATCATCATCTAAATCACAAACCGCAGCAATACCATCTCCATCTGAATCTGGACCTGCTGTTGTTACATCTGAATTACTTCCTGTGCTATAATCCGCAGCGGTTACTGTACCATTTGAATTTATTGTTCCACCTGAAACTGTTAAAGTTCCGCTTCCGTATGTTCCATTGTCGTCTGCATCTGCTGTAGCAACTCCGAAAGCCTCATCTGCATCATTACAGCCATCTCCATCACTATCAGTATCTAAGAAATCTGGACTGTTTGGATCAGTGCCACTATCACTATCTGTTGGGCTAGCAACTCCTGTACCTGCTGAATTTGGAATACCATTATTGTTTGTTGTATCTCCATCAGTATCATCTGCAGTTCCATTTCCATCTGCATCTGTTCCGCCTGTTTCTACAACATCATAAATACCATCATTATCACTATCTAAGTCTAAGTGGTTGGCAATACCGTCTCCATCAGCATCGTAGTTGTCATTTACTCCATCTGAGTTTGCATCTACAAAACCTGCTAAGTCTGCATCTAAATAGTTTGGAACCCCATCATTATCGGCATCCGCACTTGGGTCTGGTTGACCATTAGCTTCTGCGGTATCTAAAATTCCATCGTTATCATCATCTAAATCTTGTGCATCAACTACACCATCACCATCACTATCGGTTCCTGTAACGGTAATTGTTAAAGTAGCTGTTTGACAAATCGGTGCGTTTACCCCATCATCACTACAAACTTCGTAGATGATCGTAACATCTGTTCCTGCTTCTGATGAAGTCGGAGTATAGGTTATATCTCCTGTATTTGGATCAATAGTTACTGTACCTGAAGCTGTTCCACCACTTTGAGTTAAAGTAGTCGTAGTTCCTGCTAGTTTTGCTGGATCTGTATCACCTACATAATCATCATTGGCTAAAACATTAGTCGTGACTGGTGTACCTGAAGCTACTATAGCTGTATCATCTGAAACTGTAGTAGTTGTTGGATTTGGATCTGTAGTATCTGGATTTCCATCGCCATCATCATCTAAATCACAAACCGCAGCAATACCATCTCCATCTGAATCTGGACCTGCTGTTGTTACATCTGAATTACTTCCTGTGCTATAATCCGCAGCAGTTACTGTACCATCGGCATCAACTCCTGAACCTAAAGTAAGCGTTCCGCTTCCGTATGTTCCATTGTCGTCTGCATCTGCTGTAGCAACTCCGAAAGCCTCATCTGCATCATTACAGCCATCTCCATCACTATCAGTATCTAAGAAATCTGGACTGTTTGGATCAGTGCCACTATCACTATCTGTTGGGCTAGCAACTCCTGTACCTGCTGTACTTGGAATACCATTATTGTTTGTTGTATCTCCATCAGTATCATCTGCAGTTCCATTTCCGTCTGCATCTGTTCCGCCTGTTTCTACAACATCATAAATACCATCATTATCACTATCTAAATCTAAGTGGTTTGCAATACCATCTCCATCAGCATCGTAGTTGTCATTTACTCCATCTGAATTTGCATCTACAAAACCTGCTAAGTCTGCATCTAAATAGTTTGGAACCCCATCATTATCGGCATCCGCACTTGGGTCTGGTTGACCATTAGCTTCTGCGGTATCTAAAATTCCATCGTTATCATCATCTAAATCTTGTGCATCAACTACACCATCTCCGTCACTATCGGTTCCTGTAACGGTAATTGTTAAAGTAGCTGTTTGACAAATCGGTGCGTTTACTCCATCATCACTACAAACTTCGTAGATAATCGTAACATCTGTTCCTGCTTCTGATGAAGTCGGAGTATAGGTTATATCTCCTGTGTTTGGATCAATAGTTACTGTACCTGAAGCTGTTCCACCACTTTGAGTTAAAGTAGTCGTAGTTCCTGCTAGTTTTGCTGGATCTGTATCACCTACATAATCATCATTAGCTAAAACATTAGTCGTGACTGGTGTACCTGAAGCTACTGTAGCTGTATCATCTGAAACTGTAGTAGTTGTTGGATTTGGATCTGTAGTATCTGGATTTCCATCGCCATCATCATCTAAATCACAAACCGCAGCAATACCATCTCCATCTGAATCTGGACCTGCTGTTGTTACATCTGAATTACTTCCTGTGCTATAATCCGCAGCAGTTACTGTACCATCGGCATCAACTCCTGAACCTAAAGTAAGCGTTCCGCTTCCGTATGTTCCATTGTCGTCTGCATCTGCCGTAGCAACTCCGAAAGCCTCATCTGCATCATTACAGCCATCTCCATCACTATCAGTATCTAAGAAATCTGGACTGTTTGGATCAGTGCCACTATCACTATCTGTTGGGCTAGCAACTCCTGTACCTGCTGTACTTGGAATACCATTATTGTTTGTTGTATCTCCATCAGTATCATCTGCAGTTCCATTTCCGTCTGCATCTGTTCCGCCTGTTTCTACAACATCATAAATACCATCATTATCACTATCTAAGTCTAAGTGGTTGGCAATACCGTCTCCATCGGCATCGTAGTTGTCATTTACTCCATCTGAGTTTGCATCTACAAAACCAGCTAAGTCTGCATCTAAATAGTTTGGAACCCCATCATTATCGGCATCCGCACTTGGGTCTGGTTGACCATTAGCTTCTGCGGTATCTAAAATTCCATCGTTATCATCATCTAAATCTTGTGCATCAACTACACCATCACCATCACTATCGGTTCCTGTAACGGTAATTGTTAAAGTAGCTGTTTGACAAATCGGTGCGTTTACCCCATCATCACTACAAACTTCGTAGATGATCGTAACATCTGTTCCTGCTTCTGATGAAGTCGGAGTATAGGTTATATCTCCTGTGTTTGGATCAATAGTTACTGTACCTGACGCTGTTCCACCACTTTGAGTTAAAGTAGTCGTAGTTCCTGCTAGTTTTGCTGGATCTGTATCACCTACATAATCATCATTAGCTAAAACATTAGTCGTGACTGGTGTACCTGAAGCTACTGTAGCTGTATCATCTGAAACTGTAGTAGCTGTTGGATTTGGATCTGTAGTATCTGGATTTCCATCGCCATCATCATCTAAATCACAAACCGCAGCAATACCATCTCCATCTGAATCTGGACCTGCTGTTGTTACATCTGAATTACTTCCTGTACTATAATCTGCAGCAGTTACTGTACCATCGGCATCAACTCCTGATCCTAAAGTAAGCGTTCCGCTTCCGTATGTTCCATTGTCATCTGCATCTGCTGTAGCAACTCCGAAAGCCTCATCTGCATCATTACAGCCATCTCCATCACTATCAGTATCTAAGAAATCTGGACTGTTTGGATCAGTGCCACTATCACTATCTGTTGGGCTAGCAACTCCTGTACCTGCTGTACTTGGAATACCATTATTGTTTGTTGTATCTCCATCAGTATCATCTGCAGTTCCATTTCCGTCTGCATCTGTTCCGCCTGTTTCTACAACATCATAAATACCATCATTATCACTATCTAAGTCTAAGTGGTTGGCAATACCGTCTCCATCGGCATCGTAGTTGTCATTTACTCCATCTGAGTTTGCATCTACAAAACCTGCTAAGTCTGCATCTAAATAGTTTGGAACCCCATCATTATCAGCATCCGCACTTGGGTCTGGTTGACCATTAGCTTCTGCGGTATCTAAAATTCCATCGTTATCATCATCTAAATCTTGTGCATCAACTACACCATCTCCGTCACTATCGGTTCCTGTAACGGTAATTGTTAAAGTAGCTGTTTGACAAATCGGTGCGTTTACCCCATCATCACTACAAACTTCGTAGATAATCGTAACATCTGTTCCTGCTTCTGATGAAGTCGGAGTATAGGTTATATCTCCTGTATTTGGATCAATAGTTACTGTACCTGACGCTGTTCCACCACTTTGAGTTAAAGTAGTCGTAGTTCCTGCTAGTTTTGCTGGATCTGTATCGCCTACATAATCATCATTAGCTAAAACATTAGTCGTGACTGGTGTACCTGAAGCTACTGTAGCTGTATCATCTGAAACTGTAGTAGTTGTTGGATTTGGATCTGTAGTATCTGGATTTCCATCGCCATCATCATCTAAATCACAAACCGCAGCAATACCATCTCCATCTGAATCTGGACCTGCTGTTGTTACATCTGAATTACTTCCTGTACTATAATCTGCAGCAGTTACTGTACCATCGGCATCAACTCCTGATCCTAAAGTAAGCGTTCCGCTTCCGTATGTTCCATTGTCATCTGCATCTGCTGTAGCAACTCCGAAAGCCTCATCTGCATCATTACAGCCATCTCCATCACTATCAGTATCTAAGAAATCTGGACTGTTTGGATCAGTGCCACTATCACTATCTGTTGGGCTAGCAACTCCTGTACCTGCTGTACTTGGAATACCATTATTGTTTGTTGTATCTCCATCAGTATCATCTGCAGTTCCATTTCCGTCTGCATCTGTTCCGCCTGTTTCTACAACATCATAAATACCATCATTATCACTATCTAAGTCTAAGTGGTTGGCAATACCGTCTCCATCAGCATCGTAGTTGTCATTTACTCCATCTGAGTTTGCATCTACAAAACCTGCTAAGTCTGCATCTAAATAGTTTGGAACCCCATCATTATCAGCATCCGCACTTGGGTCTGGTTGACCATTAGCTTCTGCTGTATCTAAAATTCCATCGTTATCATCATCTAAATCTTGTGCATCAACTACACCATCTCCGTCACTATCGGTTCCTGTAACGGTAATTGTTAAAGTAGCTGTTTGACAAATCGGTGCGTTTACCCCATCATCACTACAAACTTCGTAGATAATCGTAACATCTGTTCCTGCTTCTGATGAAGTCGGAGTATAGGTTATATCTCCTGTATTTGGATCAATAGTTACTGTACCTGACGCTGTTCCACCACTTTGAGTTAAAGTAGTCGTAGTTCCTGCTAGTTTTGCTGGATCTGTATCACCTACATAATCATCATTAGCTAAAACATTAGTCGTGACTGGTGTACCTGAAGCTACTGTAGCTGTATCATCTGAAACTGTAGTAGTTGTTGGATTTGGATCTGTAGTATCTGGATTTCCATCGCCATCATCATCTAAATCACAAGTATTAGCTAAACCATCCCCATCTATATTAGGTAGTGGTACTCCTGCAGACCCTTCTAAATAATCTGCAGTACTATTAGTATCTGTATCTGCTGCTGTGTTTGGATACGATGCTGCAATTACAGTACCATTTGCATTAGACGGTGCAGGGTCTGTTACACCATTTCCATATTGTCCTCCACCTCCATCAGCATTAGCATCATTATAATATTCATTAGAATCTGAACACCCATCATCATCGGAATCCAAATCATAAGGATTTCCTCCATCTGGACTTCCATCAGTATTTGGAACTGTTAAACCTGTGCCTGCTGATGATGGAATACCAGTTGTAGTGTTTGCAACACCATCTGCTAAACCATCATTATTTGCATCAGTCCCATTAGCTTCAACTACATCATAAATACCATCGTTATCCGAATCTAAATCTAAATGATTCGCTATACTATCATTATCTGTATCATAATTATCATTAACTCCATCTGAATTTGCATCTACAAAACCTGCCAAATCTGCGTCTAAATAATTTTGTATTCCATCACTATCAGCATCAGCACTTGGATCTGGTTGACCATTGGCTTCATCAACATCTAAAATACCATCATTATCATCATCTTGATCACAAAAATCAGGTACTCCATCTGAATCTACATCAGCATTATCATCTCCTCCTGGACAAATATCTAAAGAATCTGTAACACCGTCTCCATCTGTATCCGGTAAACCTGCTATTTCTACGGTTAATGTAGCTATAGATGTATTACAATTAATTATCTTATAATCAAAAATATATGTTCCATTACTTAATCCAGTTGTATCTAAGGTTCCATCACCTTGATCGAAATTTGTTCCTGGTGCATCTGAACCTGTATTTAAGCTCCAAGTCCCTCCTGAATCTGGAGTTCCTCCTAAATTTGTAAACAAATTAATTATTCCATCTGCACTTGTAGCGGATATTGTATTATTTGTTCCTGCATTTGGAGCAGCTTGTACTTGAACTGTAACAGAAGTTACAGCATCTACAGTACAAGGAACAATTGCAGTTTCTGTAAAATCAAATGTATAAACACCTCCTGTAGTAGGGTTATAGGTTCCAGCTCCCGCATTAAAATCTGCTCCAGGGTTATCTGTTGAAGCTCCTGATACAGACCATGTTCCTGATCCTGCTCCTGAAATAAGTGTATTTAAATCTATTATTGCATCACCTGCACATGCATACTCATCTGTTGCTGTTCCTGCAACTGGTGCATCAGTTACAGTTATTTGCATAATATCTTCTGTAGAACAACCTAAACCGTTATCCATTTGAATTCTATACCATGTAGTTACTGTTGGTGAAACTGTTGGTGAAGTAGATACATTTTCAAATGGACCACTCCAAGGACCTGTTGGTCCCACAGTACTAAAAGACCATTCATATCCACCTATACTTTTTACTCCAACACCAACATTTGGATTGATAGTAATAGAATTATCTGTTTGTACAGTAGGAGCATCAAAAGGCACTTCATATATAGAAGCTGTACCCGGTGTACAAGAATTATCGTTTATTGCGACACTAATACTACCACTAGTATAAGTTCTTATATCTCCAGCACCATCATTAAAAACAATTGTTGCTCCTGTTAATGTACCAAAATCTTGATCTTCACAATCATATATTTGAACTTTCCACCCTCCTTGACCTGCATCTTCACCAATAAGTGGAGTAACATCTATATTTACTGGACCAACCAATGCTGGTGCATAATCTGTATAATATTGGTTGTAAGTTCCAGTTAAAGGAGTAGCAGCCGTACAAAGATTGAAAGGAGAAGCTCCTCCTGAAAAATCATTTGTAAACGTTAAAGTAGATACATTATCTCCGCTATTACAGGCATTTCCTGGTTCATTTAAAGCTAAAGGTATACTAGTTGCTCCATCGGGTGAAACTAAATAAAAAGCTAAATCTGAAACATAAGTATGTGTTGCATCAAATGTTACAGAAAATATTGTACTTCCATCAATTTTAAAAGGTCTTTTTACTGGATCATAGTATGTAAATGTTGGATTAAGAACTGTACCAGTACCATTAATCATAATACTATCTCCGTTACAAATAGCTAAATCTCCACCTGCACTAGCATCTAAACTAGAATTCCAAACCCATGCCCTTCCTTCTGTTTTTGTACCAGCATCATCTCTTACTACTAAATATCCTCCATCTGGAAGATTTGTTTGAGTTGGTGTAGAATTTAATGCGTAATCGTCGTAAGAATTTGTTGTAGCATTATACACATACCAGTCATAAGTTGCTCCAACAGCTGTATCACAAGATAACACACCTGCATTACCCGGGCTATCAAATATAAAAATTGGATCATCGGATCCTGCTGAATTTGTAGCATCTGTATATTCTGTCATTACAAAAGCACAGGAAGTTGAAGAAGACATTTCCAATTCATTTCCATCTAAAACAATTAGTACAACAGTTGTAAAAGCATTGTTACAAGGTGCAGTTCCAGCAACCTCATACCTAAATGTATATGACCCAACATTAATTGAAGGAGAAGTTATATCTACAACACTTCCTGTTAAAGCTCCAGTGGCATCTACATCTACCCATGTACCTCCAGCGTCCTGTGAACCATCTAATGCAGTTGCTAAATCAGCTGAAGTATCTGTACTAAACACTACCAAAGGCCCTGTTGAATTACCCGAATTAGAAGCTTGCGTTAAAGTTATAGTTGCAGTTGCAACAATTGAAGAATTCCCATAAGGATCATACATTACAACTTCTACTATTCTTGGTGTAGCTGTTTCTGGTGATGCTGCAGTATTTCTATAGTATAATTCGTCTATAATTTCATCATAATCATCGAAATCATTTGAACTAGGATTGTTATTAAGAGCAATTATTGAATTTGTTCCATTTCCTGATATTACAATATCAGGTTTAGTTATAACTACAGACAACTCTTCTTCTCCTACATTTTGTTCATTTAACAAGTTAAATTCAACTCTCTGAATTCCATGAGGAGCATTTATTAACAAATCTGTTCCGTCTAATGGTTCAGAACCTGAAGTACAAGATGTTGCATTAATATTTATACCTCCAGCTCCTGTAGAGTTATCATTATCTAATCTTACAAATGGTTTAGGAGCCAAACTTACTGTGAATGGTTCACCTGAAGCTGCTTCAGCACCATCGGTCACATAATATTCTATAGAAAAAGTAGTTATAGGAATATTACTTTCTACTGTCCAATATGTACCTGGAGTTACCAACGCATTGGAAGAACCTATATGTACCTCTCCCGTATTATTGTTATTAATAAAATGACCAGCCTGACCATTAATCAGTTTTCCTGTAAATAAAACACCTGCATCTGGACTAGAAACTTTAATGTTTTCTGTACCAACCAACTGACTATGCTCTTGAGAACTTAAAATAAGATGAACAGGTTCACTAAAGGTAAATGTATATGTATTACCTGATACTCCTACTCTAGCTCTTGTATTATTGAAACTATTTGTTAAAATATTTGCTGGTGGAAATGTTACTGCATTTGCTCCCCCTCCTACAGTAGCCGATCCTGTTAATGCAATATTTGCATTAACAACAGAAGTACCATCTCCTACTGAAGACAAGACATTTGTAGGATAACCAGTTGTAGGCAAAGACGAAATCCCTCCCCAATTGGTTACTACTTGAGCATTTACACTATAAGATGTAATTAATAAGAATAATGAAACACATAGATATTTCAAACTGTTATTAAGTAAAAAAGGGGTGAATTCTTTTTTCTTTACAACTCTATTTAACAAATTATAAAAGTAATTTAAAACTTGAGCAAAACCCTTAGAGTTAATATAATTTTCACTAACTTGCGAGGCTTCGAGTTTTTGTGAAAAATCTATTATTTCTACAGATGATTTCGCTTTTATTTTTTTAAGAAATATGCCACATATTCTTAAAAAAATAACCTGAAGACATTTTAGCATAATGATCAGTTTATTAATTGATTGTTATATTCATGCCCTACTCTTGTTTCCGCTCGCCAAAGTGTAACAATTGTGGGGTTTTTTATTTTTACGTCATATACTTTTAAACCATACATTATCTATAAATAGACAGTATGAAAAGTTTTTTTTCAAAAATGAATAGTAATTTATGGTTGGTTAGTTATACCTTTTTTACAGTAAAAACTTACATAACTTATAACTATAAGAAAAGGTTAATGAAGTTTGTTTTCTAAAAGTATTTTTTTGCATAGACCGGGGGTGTTACGATTTAAAAATTTATACTAAAATAATCACTTATTTTTTTTTAACAAATTTTAACACATTAAAATTAAATAAAAAAACTTAAGGAACTTACATCTATTAAGCATTTACCATACTTAAGATGATATATATCAAAATTATATAATTGTTTTTAGGGGAGCTATTTTATTATTGTCAAATATTATTTTTACTTATTGACATTACTAATATAGTATTTTTTTTAACATACGTTAACTTTTTTCTGAAAAAAAACTAAAAAATTAACACTCTTTTTTTTATTATTGATTGGTTGAAACATTCTTACCTCCTTTAACTATATAAAAATATGATCTTCTATTTTTTTGATGCTCTGCTTCAGAACATTTTCTTTGATTCACATCATTACAATGATTTAATAATTGATCTTCACCATAACCAATTGCACTTTGAATTCTATTTGAAGCTATTCCTCTAGATATCAAATAAGCTTTTGTTGACTTTGCTCTATTAGTTGATAAAGTTCTATTATATGCTTTTGTTCCTCTACTGTCTGTGTGAGATTCTATTTTAATCACCATATCAGGGTGATTATTCATCACAGACACAATATGCTCTAACTCATATTCCGCATCTTCTCTTATGTTATATAAATCAAAATCAAAGTAAATAGGGTTGATTACAATTTGTGAATCTACCTCAGGTTCGTCAACTATTAACGATTCTAAAACTAAATCTGCTTGAATTGCTTTCTTATCTATATCTTCAGTTATAGCATTCTTTTTATCATTCCTGTAATCTTCTTTAGATGCTGTTACTGTATAATTATTTTCACAAGTAATATCTTTAAATAAATATCTACCGTCATTACTAGTTATTTGTTGTTTAATCGGTTCTCCTTTTTCGTCTATTAATCTAACCTTAGCTCCTGAAATAGGTTCACCTGTTCTAGAATCAGTTACAATTCCTGTAATTTCTTCTTTACATCTGTATATCACAAAACTATAAATATCGTCATCACCTTTCCCTCCTTCTCTGTTAGAAGAAAAATAACCATAAGATTTATCTTCACTTATAACAAAACTAAAATCATCTAAGGGACTATTAACTTGTGTTCCTAAATTTATTGGAGTTGTAAACGATCCATTTGTATCTGTTTTAGATTCAAAAATATCTAAAGCTCCAATTCCTAAAAGACCATCTGAAGAAAAATACATTGTGTTTTCTTTATCTACATAAGGAAACATTTCTCTACCTTCTGTATTTATAGTTCTTCCTAAATTTATTGGAGTTCCGTAAGTATTATTATCTTGAATTTCTACAGAATAAATATCGGTTGCTCCAATTCCTCCAGGCATATCTGAAACAAAATATAAGGTTTTACCATCTGCGCTTAACGCGGGATGACCACAAGAATATAAATCACTATTAAATGGAAGTTCTGTAAAGTTTTTCCATTCATTATTTATCTTCTCAGCTTTATAGATTTTTAAATGCGTTATTTTTTGTTTGTCACCTCTTAACTTTTTTCCATCAAAATTATCTCGTGTAAAGTATACAGTATTTCCATCATTAGTAAAAATGACATTTGACTCGTGATAACGGGTACTTATTTCATTAAATTGCTTAAGGTTTCCTAATTCTAAACCTTCAGCTATATCACTAAATTGTTCTTCTGCTATATATACATTTAAAAATGGTTGATTATTCCATTTATATCTTCTTCTATCATATTTATTTCCTGTGGGTTTTGTTGATGCGTAGTATAATTTACCATCATATATATATCCACCAAAATCTGAATATTTAGTGTTGATAGATAAATTTTTAATATTAACAAAGGTTTTCTTTCTATTAGAATACTCAACAAAGTAATTACGATTCTTTGCTAGTTCTAAAGCTCTTGAATCATTAATATCAATCTCTTTCAATTTTTCCAACCAAAGATCTGATTCTTTAACTTTTCCATTACTCTTTAAAGTTTGAGCATATCTAAATAAATATTCTGGTGAAACTTTATCAGCATACTTTTCCATTAAGAGTTTGTACCATTTTTCAGCTTCTATAGATTCTGTATTGTAGTAATGAGAATCTCCTAGTCTACTTATTACCAACTTAGATTCATCTCCTTTATCGTATAAAGCTTTATATAACTCAGCTGATTTTTTATATGCGAATTCATTAAAATAACGATCAGCTGCATATCTTCGCTGTGAATAACCAATTGAAGTTATTAATAATAAATAAATTAAAATAAATTTCTTCATTCAATACTTTAGTTTAATTTTAAAAGTTTTAAACTTCTAAAGTTACTATCTATTCTTCCTAAAAAGGTCTTATTAATATGTATTATAAATTCAAACAATTTATTCTATTTGATTAGAATATAGTTGTTTTTTACATCTTCAAATTATAGTTTGTAAAATATATACATTTTTAATTTTCTCATTTTTTTTGGGGATAGAATATTAAAAATAAAGTAGTATTAGTTTGGTTTGTTAAGAATTTAAATATATTAACTTTTTTTGTTAATATTTAAACTTCTATAGAACAAATATAATTTTTTTACCTAAAATGAAAAAATAATATAAACTTTTAATTTTTTTTTGATTTATGTAAATTAAAAAAATGTTGTAAGAGCCTCTTATATTGAAAATTATTCTAGAATGTTTTATAAAATAAAAAAATCGAGAAATATCTCGATTTAATTTATATTTTAAGCTTCACCTGTTGTTCCTCCAAAATTCATAGGAATAGGCGGTTGCTCATACTCTTTAATTTCACCATGAGCTTGTTCAAATTTTCTAACATTATCAGCTAAAGCTTTGGTTAAACGTTTAGCGTGTTGTGGTGTTAAAATAATTCTCGATTTAACTTTAGCTTTAGGAACTCCTGGCATAATATTTATAAAATCTACTATAAATTCAGAAACTGAATGGTTAATTATAGCTAAATTACTGTATGTTCCTTCTGCCACATCTTGATCTAATTCAATATTAATTTGTGGATCTTTTGTATTTTCTTCCATTATATATTAAAATCAAAAAAGACCTCTTAAATTAAGAGGCCTTTAAGTTTGTACTATAAACTTTGTTGGATTTCATCTTTTGGTCCAACTATTACTTGCTCATAATGTCTAAGACCTGTACCTGCTGGTATACGTTTACCTACAATTACATTCTCTTTTAATCCTTCAAGAGTATCTATCTTACCATTAACAGCTGCTTCATTTAACACTTTCGTTGTTTCCTGGAACGATGCTGCTGAGATAAATGATTTCGTTTGTAACGAAGCTCTAGTAATACCTTGAAGTACTTGTTCTGCTGTTGCAGGTTGAGCATCTCTCGCTATTACTAATTCTTTGTCTGCTCTACGTAAAAGAGAATTCTCGTCTCTTAATTCACGTGCTGTTATTAATTGACCTTCTCTTAAATTCTCAGAATCTCCGGCATTTTCAATTACTTTCATACCATAGATTTTATCATTTTCTTCGATAAAATCGTTCTTGTGAGCTAATTGATTCTCTAAGAATAATGTATCTCCAGAATCAATAATCTTAACTTTACGCATCATTTGACGTACTACAACTTCAAAGTGCTTATCGTTAATTTTCACCCCTTGTAAACGGTATACATCTTGTATTTCATTTACTAAGTATTCTTGAACTGCTGAAGGCCCTTTAATTCTTAAGATATCAGCTGGTGTTGTAGCTCCATCAGATAATGGCATACCAGCTTTAATAAAGTCATTTTCTTGAACTAATATTTGATTCGATAACTTTACTAAATACTTCTTAATATCTCCTGTTTTTGACTCTACAATAATTTCACGATTACCACGCTTAATTTTTCCAAAAGATACAACTCCATCAATTTCAGCAACTACTGCTGGGTTTGAAGGATTACGTGCTTCGAATAATTCCGTTACACGTGGTAAACCTCCTGTAATATCTCCCGCTTTACCAGACTTACGTGGAATTTTAACTAAAGTTTTACCTTCTTCTACATCATCTCCATTCTCTACAATTAAATGAGCTCCTACAGGTAAACTATACGAACGTAAAGCATTACCATCTGCATCTTCAATAATTAAAGAAGGAATAATTTTTTTATTCTTAGAGTCAGTAATTACTTTCTCTTGGAATCCTGTTTGTTCATCAACTTCTACAGAGTAATTAATACCTTGCTCTAAGTTGTCAAACTTAACTTTACCTCCAAATTCTGAAACAATAACTCCGTTAAATGGATCCCATTGACATACTGCATCTCCTTTTTTAATCGTCTTTCTTTCTTTATCAAAAATTACCGATCCGTAAGGGATGTTATTGGTACTTAATGTAATTCCAGTTTTCTTATCAATAATTTTAATTTCAGCTGTACGAGAGATAACAATTTCTACAGGTTCTCCATTACTATCCTTTCCATTAACTGTTCGTAAATCTTCAATTTTTACGTTACCGTCGAATTTAGAAATTAATTTATTTTCTTCTGAAATATTTCCTGCTACTCCTCCAACGTGGAATGTACGAAGTGTTAACTGTGTACCTGGTTCTCCAATAGATTGTGCAGCAATTACACCAACTGCTTCACCTCTTTGTACTTTCTTCGCTGTAGATAAACTCTTACCGTAACACTGAGCACAAATACCACTCTTAGACTCACAAGTTAGAGGAGAACGTACTTCTACTCTATCGATACCTGTAGCTTGAATTGCTTTAGCTAAAGGTTCAGTAATAAGTTGACCTGCACTTACTAAAATATCATCTGAATTAGGACTATAAACATCATGTAAAGAAACTCTACCCTCAATTCTATCTGCTAAAGATTCAACGATTTCATCATTTTTCTTTAATGGCATAATCTCTAATCCACGTAATGTACCACAGTCTACTTCATTTACTATTACATCTTGAGATACATCTACTAAACGACGCGTTAAATATCCAGCATCGGCAGTTTTTAATGCGGTATCAGCTAATCCTTTACGAGCACCGTGCGTAGAGATAAAGTATTCTAAAATTGAAAGACCTTCTTTAAAGTTAGAAAGAATTGGGTTTTCAATAATCTCTCCACCACCAGCAGTCGATTTTTTAGGTTTTGCCATTAATCCACGCATACCTGTTAACTGACGAATCTGCTCTTTAGAACCACGAGCTCCAGAATCTAACATCATAAATACAGAGTTAAACCCTTGTTGATCCTCACGTAAACGCTTCATAGATAATTCAGTTAGTCTGTTGTTTGTAGAACCCCAAACATCAATTACCTGATTATAACGTTCTTTTTGAGTTAACATACCCATGTTATAATTCATTACGATTCCATCCACCTCTTTGTTAGCTTCAGCAATCATAGTGTGCTTTTCTTCTGGAATAATGATATCACCTAATGAGAATGATAAACCACCTTGGAAAGCAAATTTATATCCCATATTTTTGATTTCATCTAAGAATTTACCAACAGCAGGAATATCTGTAACTTTTAATATATCACCAATAATTCCTCTTAAAGATTTCTTAGTTAAAACTTGGTTTACATAACCAGCAGCTTCTGGTACAACTTCGTTAAATAAAACTCTACCTACAGTAGTTTCTATAATTTTGGTAACTACTTGACCATCCTCTACATCTTGAGTTCTTACTTTAATACCAGCATTTAAGTCTACTCTCTTTTCATTGTAAGCAATAGTAACTTCTTCTGGAGAATAGAATGTTAAACCTTCTCCTTTGATTACCAAATCTGGAGTAGATTTACGCTCTTTAGTCATGTAGTATAATCCTAATACCATATCCTGAGATGGTACAGTAATTGGAGCACCATTTGCAGGGTTTAAAATATTGTGAGAAGCTAGCATTAACAACTGAGCTTCTAAGATAGCTTCTGGTCCTAAAGGTAAGTGAACCGCCATTTGATCTCCATCGAAATCGGCGTTGAAGGCCGTACATACTAATGGGTGTAAACGGATTGCTTTACCTTCTATTAATTTAGGTTGGAATGCCTGGATACCTAAACGGTGTAACGTTGGAGCACGGTTTAATAAAACTGGGTGACCTTTAATTACGTTTTCAAGAATATCCCAAACTACTGGCTCTTTTCTATCGATTATTTTCTTTGCAGATTTTACTGTCTTAACAATACCTCTTTCTATTAACTTACGAATTACGAAAGGCTTGTATAATTCAGCTGCCATATCTTTTGGCAATCCACATTCATATAGCTTTAATTCTGGTCCAACAACAATTACAGAACGTGCAGAGTAATCAACACGCTTACCTAATAAGTTCTGACGGAAACGACCTTGTTTACCTTTTAAACTATCAGATAAAGACTTTAATGGTCTATTAGATTCTGTTTTAACTGCTGATGATTTACGTGTATTATCAAATAATGAATCTACAGATTCTTGTAACATACGTTTCTCATTTCTTAAGATTACTTCAGGAGCTTTGATCTCCATTAATCTCTTTAAACGATTGTTACGAATAATTACACGACGATATAAATCATTTAAATCTGAAGTAGCGAAACGACCACCATCTAATGGCACTAATGGACGTAACTCTGGTGGAATTACAGGAACAACTTTCATGATCATCCACTCTGGCTTATTCTCTCTATTCTTTTGAGAATCTCTAAAAGCCTCTACTACATTTAACCTCTTTAAAGCTTCATTTTTACGCTGTTTAGAAGTCTCAGTATTCGCTTTGTGTCTTAATTGGTAAGATAACTCATCTAAATCGATACGAGCTAATAACTCAATTAAACACTCAGCTCCCATTTTAGCTATAAATTTATTAGGATCTGTATCTTCTAAATACTGATTATCTTGTGGTAAAGAATCAGCTATATCTAAATATTCTTCTTCTGTTAAGAAGTCTAGTTTTTGTAATGGTTCTCCTTCTGCATTTTTAGCAATACCTGGTTGGATTACTACATAACGCTCGTAATAGATGATCATATCTAACTTCTTAGATGGTAAACCTAATAAGTATCCCATTTTGTTAGGTAATGATCTAAAGTACCAAATATGAGCAACTGGTACTACCAAATTGATGTGACCTACTCTATCTCTACGAACTTTCTTCTCAGTTACTTCAACTCCACATCGATCACAAACGATTCCTTTGTATCGGATTCTTTTGTATTTACCACAAGCACATTCATAATCTTTAACAGGACCAAAAATTCTTTCACAGAAAAGCCCATCTCTTTCTGGTTTGTGCGTACGGTAATTTATTGTTTCTGGCTTTAAAACCTCTCCTTTAGATGCTTCTAAAATAGATTCAGGAGAAGCTAAACCAATTGAAATTTTGTTAAATTTCTTAACAGTGTATTTTTCGTTCTTTCTTGCCATAATAGTTTGCAAAATGCTTTAAGCTATAATGCTTAAATTATAATTATATAAACACTGAAACCAAGATTGCTATATAACAATCTTGATTATCTTTTTTACTCTTCTAATTTAACGTCTAACCCTAAACCTTTAAGCTCATGCATTAATACGTTAAATGATTCTGGTAATCCAGGTTCTGGCATTGCTTCACCTTTAACTATACTTTCGTATGCTTTAGCTCTACCTAATACATCATCCGATTTTACAGTTAAGATTTCGCGTAAGATACTAGATGCTCCATATGCTTCAAGAGCCCATACCTCCATTTCTCCAAAACGTTGACCTCCAAACTGAGCTTTACCTCCTAATGGTTGTTGCGTAATTAAAGAGTATGGTCCGATAGAACGTGCGTGCATCTTATCTTCAATCATGTGACCTAACTTAATCATATAAATTACCCCAACTGTTGCTGGTTGATCGAAACGTTGTCCTGTACCTCCATCATATAAATATGTATGACCAAATCTAGGAATTCCTGCCTCATCTGTTAATTTATTGATTTCATCTAAAGAAGCACCATCGAAAATTGGAGTTGCATATTTCTGACCTAATTTTTGACCTGCCCATCCTAGAACAGTTTCATAAATCTGACCAATATTCATACGAGATGGTACCCCTAATGGATTTAATACAATATCTACTGGTGTTCCATCTTCTAAGAAAGGCATATCTTCTTGACGTACAATACGAGCAACAATACCTTTGTTACCGTGACGTCCTGCCATCTTATCCCCTACTTTTAACTTACGCTTTTTAGCAATATAAATTTTAGCTAACTTTAAAATACCAGCAGGTAATTCATCTCCAACAGAAATTGTAAACTTCTCACGACGAAGAACTCCTTGTAAATCGTTAACTTTAATCTTATAGTTGTGAATTAACTCTACAACTAAAGCGTTTAATTCTTTATCTGTAGTCCAAACCCCATTTAAGTGTGTAAAATCATCAACAGAGTTTAACATTTTTTGAGTGAATTTTTTACCTTTTGGTAAAACTTCTTCACCCAAATCGTTAAATATACCTTGAGATGTTTTTCCAGTAATTAAATGAAATAATTTTTCGATTAATTGATCTTTTAAATCTTCGAACTTAGACACAAAAGAAGCTTCTAAAGTTGCTACTGCTTCTTTATCTCTTGCTCTTTTGTTTTTATCTTTTACAGCTCTCTTAAATAATTTCTTATTAATTACAACACCTTTTAATGATGGAGAAGCTTTTAAAGAAGCATCTTTTACATCTCCAGCTTTATCACCAAAAATTGCTCTTAATAATTTTTCTTCTGGAGTTGGATCACTTTCTCCTTTAGGAGTAATTTTACCAATTAAAATATCTCCAGGCTTCACTTCTGCTCCTATACGGATCATTCCATTTTCATCAAGATCTTTAGTAGCCTCTTCTGAAACGTTTGGAATATCGTTTGTTAATTCTTCAGCTCCTAATTTTGTATCACGAACATCTAAAGAATATTCATCAATATGGATAGAAGTAAATATATCTTCACGAACTACTTTTTCAGAAATTACAATCGCATCCTCAAAGTTATATCCTTTCCAAGGCATGAAGGCAACCTTCATATTTCTACCTAAAGCTAACTCTCCTTGCTGCGTTGCATAACCTTCACAAAGAACTTGTCCTTTTTCTACTCTATCACCTTTTCTTACGATAGGCTTTAAGTTAATATTAGTTCCTTGGTTAGTTTTTCTGAACTTAATTAAATCGTATGATTTATCATCTGAATCAAAACTTACTAAACGCTCTTCATCAGTTCTATCATACTTGATCGTAACTGTATTTGCATCAACATACTCTACAACTCCATCTCCTTCTGCGTTTATTAAGATTCTAGAATCTTTTGCTACTCTCCTCTCTAATCCAGTTCCTACAATTGGTGCATCAGGTCTTAATAAAGGTACAGCCTGACGCATCATGTTAGATCCCATTAATGCACGGTTCGCATCATCATGTTCTAAGAATGGAATTAATGAAGCTGATATAGAAGCGATTTGGTTAGGAGCAACGTCCATATAATTAACAACCTCAGGTGTAACTACAGGGAAATCTCCTTCCTCTCTTGCAATTACTTTATCTCTATCAATAGATCCGTCATCAGTAACTTCAATATTAGATTGAGCGAACTTCATTCCTTCTTCTTCTTCAGCACTCAAATAAATAGGCCCCTCGTCTAATACCTTACCTTCATTTACCTTTTTATATGGTGTTTCGATGAATCCCATTGGGTTTACTTTAGCATAAACCGCTAAAGATGAAATCAGACCAATGTTTGGACCTTCAGGAGTTTCAATTGGACATAAACGACCGTAGTGAGTATAGTGAACATCACGAACCTCGAAACCAGCTCTTTCCCTAGATAAACCTCCAGGTCCTAATGCAGATAAACGACGTTTATGTGTAATCTCAGCAAGTGGATTCGTCTGATCCATAAACTGAGATAACTGATTCGTTCCAAAGAACGAATTAATTACAGAAGATAATGTCTTTGCATTAATTAAATCAATTGGAGTAAACACCTCATTGTCACGCACATTCATTCTCTCACGAATTGTACGAGCCATACGAGCTAAACCAACACCAAATTGACCTGCTAATTGCTCACCTACTGTACGTACACGACGATTAGATAAGTGGTCAATATCATCTACTTCTGCCTTAGAATTAATTAATTCTATTAAGTATTTAACGATAGTAATAATATCATTCTTCGTTAATACTTTTTGATCAATATCTTCATTTAATTGAAGTTTAGTATTCATTCTGAAACGACCAACTTCTCCTAAATTATATCTTTGCTCAGAGAAAAATAATTTGTCTATAATACCTCTTGCTGTTTCCTCATCTGGTGGTTCAGCATTACGTAATTGACGGTAAATATGCTCTACTGCTTCTTTTTCAGAGTTAGTAGGGTCTTTTTGTAATGTATTATGAATAATAGCATAATCTGCCATATCATTATCTTCTTTGTGTAATAATATGGTTTTTGCTCCTGCTTCAATTATTTCATCTACATGTTCTTTTTCTAAAATAGTATCACGGTCGAAAATGATTTCATTACGTTCAATAGAAACTACTTCTCCTGTATCTTCATCCACGAAATCTTCATGCCAAGTTTTTAATACCCTAGCTGCTAATTTTCTACCTAATACTTTTTTTAACCCAGCTTTAGAAACTTTTACTTCCTCAGCTAAATCAAAAATTTCAAGTATGTCTTTATCTCTTTCGTAACCAATTGCTCTGAATAATGTTGTTACAGGTAACTTTTTCTTTCTATCAATGTAGGCATACATTACCTGATTAATATCTGTAGCAAATTCAATCCAGGAACCTTTAAAAGGAATTACCCTTGCAGAATATAATTTTGTTCCATTTGCATGGAAAGACTGACCAAAGAAAACTCCAGGAGATCTATGCAATTGAGATACAACAACTCTCTCTGCTCCATTTATAATAAATGTTCCAGATCCACTCATATAAGGTATAGTTCCTAAATACACATCTTGAACAATGGTTTCAAAATCTTCATGTTCAGGGTCTGTACAATATAACTTTAACCTTGCTTTAAGAGGTACACTATAAGTTAAACCTCTTTCAATACATTCTTGTATACTGTATCGTGGTGGGTCTACAAAGTAATCTAAAAATTCTAAAACGAATTGATTTCTTGTATCTGTAATTGGGAAGTTATCCATGAAGGTTTTATATAAACCCTCTTCTCCTCTTTCTTCAGCTTTTGTTTGTAATTGGAAAAAATCTTGGAAAGATTTAATTTGAATATCCAGAAAATCTGGATAATCTGCTCCAATGCGTGAAGATGCGAAGTTGATTCTTTCAGTAGTTTTTATCGTTGCCAAAAGAGAAACTATTTTTGAATTAAAAATATCTTATTAAACTAATAAAGTTTTTTTTTCTAACACTTTACAACTAAATTAAAAATTAACTATTTGATAATCATTAATTAAAAGTTGCAAAAACACAAACTATATTGAATGTGATTTTAAGAACAAATATATACACAAAATGGTTTAGGCCTAAAACTTTTTGTTTTAGAACCTAAACCTGTATTTTGTTATCCCACTTTATTGTGGGGAGTAAGCTTACTTTAACTCTACTTCAGCTCCTGCTTCTTCTAAAGACTTCTTAAGACCTTCTGCCTCATCTTTAGATACTCCTTCTTTTACTGGAGCTGGTGCGCTATCAACGATTCCTTTAGCTTCTTTTAATCCTAAACCAGTTAATTCCTTAACTAATTTTACTACTGCTAATTTAGAACCTCCTGCTGCCTTTAAGATTACGTCGAACTCAGTTTTCTCTTCAGCTGCATCTCCTCCTCCTGCTGGTCCAGCTGCTACTGCTACTGCTGCTGCTGCAGGCTCGATACCATACTCATCCTTTAAGATATCTGCTAATTCATTAACTTCTTTTACTGTTAAGTTAACTAATTGTTCTGCGAATTCTTTTAAATCTGCCATTTTAATTGTTTTAATTTTTTATTATTAGTTTATTAGTGCGCTTAATTATTTATCTGATAATGTCTTTAAGATACCAGATAACTTACTACCTCCTGATTGTAATGCTGAAACAACATTCTTAGCAGGCGATTGTAATAATGTGATAATATCACCGATAAGTTCTTCTCTAGATTTGATATTTACAAGAGCGTCTAACTGATCGTCTCCAATGTAAACAGCTTCTTCTACAAAAGCACCTTTTAATAAAGGTCTATCTTTAGACTTTTTTCTAAACTCCTTGATAACTTTTGCAGGTGCGTTTGCAGCCTCTGCAATCATCAATGAAGTATTTCCCTTTAAAACTTCTGGTAAATCTCCAAAATCTTTATCTGAAGCTTCCATTGCTTTTTCAAGCAATGTGTTTTTTACAACAGCCAATGTAACGTTAGCTTTAAAACAAGCTCTACGTAAGTTAGATGTAGTTGTAGCATCTAAACCAGAAATATCTGCTAAATAGATTGTACTTGTATCTGCTAATTGCGCTGTTAAATCTTGTATTACTTGTGATTTTTCCTCTCTAGTCATGATATATAGATTTTAACTGCCTATGAAACAGATTTCACATCTACAGGAACACTAGGACTCATAGTTGAAGACATAAAGATACTCTTAATATAAGTTCCTTTTGCTGCTGTTGGCTTTAATTTTAAAAGTGTTTGAACTAATTCGTTAGCATTTTCGGCAATTTTATCTGCATCGAAAGATGCTTTACCGATTGCAGCGTGAACAATACCTGTTTTATCAACTTTAAAGTCAATTTTACCAGCTTTTACTTCAGCAACTGCTTTTGCAACATCCATAGTAACTGTACCTGTCTTTGGGTTTGGCATTAAACCTCTTGGCCCTAAAACACGTCCTAAAGGTCCTAATTTACCCATTACACTAGGCATAGTAATGATAACATCTACGTCTGTCCAACCTCCTTTAATTTTTTGAAGGTATTCGTCTAATCCAACATAATCAGCTCCTGCTGCTTGAGCTTCAGCTTCTTTATCTGGAGTAACTAATGCTAAAACTTTTACATCTTTACCAGTTCCATGAGGTAATGTTACAACTCCACGTACCATTTGATTAGCTTTACGAGGATCTACCCCTAAACGTACTGCTAAATCAACAGATGCATCAAACTTTACGTTTGTAATATCTTTAATCAATGCTGATGCTGCCTTTAAGTCATAAACCTTAGAGTAGTCAATCTTAGCACGAGCTTCTTTTTGCTTTTTTGTTAATCTTGCCATTTTAATTCTCTTTTAGTTTAAGCAGGTGCATCACCTGTTACTGTTAATCCCATAGAGCGAGCAGTTCCTGCGATCATTCTCATTGCTGATTCAATTTCGAAAGCATTTAAATCTGCCATCTTATCTTCTGCAATAGTTCTAACTTGATCCCAAGTAACACTTGCTACTTTCTTTCTATTTGGTTCTCCAGAACCTTTCTTAATTTTGGCCGCTTCTAGTAATTGTACTGCAGCTGGTGGAGTTTTAACAACAAATTCGAATGATTTATCAGTATATACTGTAATCACTACTGGTAATACTTTACCTTGTTTGTCCTGTGTACGAGCATTAAACTGTTTACAGAACTCCATGATGTTAACTCCGGCAGCACCTAAAGCGGGTCCAACTGGTGGCGATGGATTCGCAGCACCTCCCCTTACTTGTAGTTTAACTAATTTACTTACTTCTTTTGCCATTGTTTAAGTTTTAACGATGCATTAATTTTGGAAGCTAACACATCTTAATAAAATATATATGTAACAGTTATATTTTCTCTACTTGCATGTAGCTTAATTCTAATGGTGTTTTTCTTCCGAAAATTTTAACCATTACTTCAAGCTTACGTTTTTCTTCATTAACATTCTCAACTATACCATCAAAACCATTAAAAGGTCCATCTACAACCTTTACAGTTTCTCCTACTGTATATGGTATAGCAACATTTTCTTCATTAACGGATAACTCGTCAACTTTACCTAACATTCTGTTAACTTCTGATTTACGCATAGGAACTGGATCACCTCCTTTTGTTTCACCTAAAAAACCTATTACACCAGTAACAGATTTAATTACATGAGGAACCTCACCAGCTAAATTTGCTTCAACCATGATATAACCTGGAAAATAAACCCTTTCACGATTCATTTTCTTACCATTTCTTATTTGAACAACTTTTTCTGTAGGAACGATAACTTGATTAACATAATCAGATAATCCATGTCTAGCTATCTCTGTTTCGATGTAAGACTTGACTTTATTCTCCTGCCCACCTATCGCTCTCACGACATACCATTTCATTACTGAATCAGCCATCCTTAAAATAAATTAAAAAATTTATCTAAACTAGATTGAAAAACTTTATCAATAAACGCTACAGCTAAAGCAAAAACAATTGTAAAAACTGCAACTACTACTGTAGATTTCTGTGCTTCTTCACGAGAAATCCAAGTCATGTTAGTACTTAATTCTTCAAAAGAATCTTTAATATATTGTATAAAGTTGTTCATCACTTATAAAATTTGCACGGGTTGAGAGGCTCGAACTCCCGACACCTGGTTTTGGAGACCAGTGCTCTACCAACTGAGCTAAACCCGTATTATAAAGACGTCCCGGCTGGGACGCCTCTAGTCTTTATTACTAATTAATTATTAGTCTAAAATTTCAGTTACCTGACCAGCACCTACTGTTCTACCTCCTTCACGGATAGCAAACTGTAAACCGATATTTAATGCAATTGGTTGGATTAAATCAACTGTAATAGTTAAGTTATCACCTGGCATTACCATTTCTACACCATCAGGTAAAGCAATATTACCAGTAACATCAGTAGTACGCACATAGAACTGTGGACGGTAATTATTGTGGAAAGGAGTGTGACGACCACCTTCTTCTTTCTTTAAGATATAAACCTCAGCTTTAAACTTAGCGTGTGGAGTTACAGAACCTGGCTTAACAATTACCATTCCTCTTTTGATATCATTCTTATCAATACCTCTTAATAAGATACCAGCATTATCTCCTGCTTCACCTCTATCTAAAATCTGACGGAACATTTCGATTCCTGTTACAGTAGAAGTTAACTTTTCAGTTCCCATTCCAATAATCTCTACAGGATCTCCAGAATTGATGATACCAGTTTCAATACGACCAGTAGCAACAGTACCACGACCTGTAATAGAGAACACATCTTCAATTGGCATTAAGAAATCTTTTTCAGTATCTCTTGGCGGCTCTTCAATCCAAGTATCAACAGCTTCCATTAACTCTAATACTGTATCAACCCATTTTTGCTCTCCATTTAAAGCTCCTAAAGCAGATCCTTGAACTACAGGACTATTATCTCCATCATATTCATAGAAAGATAATAATTCTCTAACTTCCATTTCAACTAACTCTAATAACTCCTCATCATCAACCATATCAACTTTGTTTAAGAAAACAACGATACGTGGAATCCCTACCTGACGACCTAATAAGATATGCTCACGAGTTTGTGGCATTGGACCATCTGTAGCCGCAACTACTAAGATAGCACCATCCATTTGAGCAGCACCAGTTACCATGTTCTTTACATAATCGGCGTGACCTGGACAGTCAACGTGTGCGTAGTGACGGTTTGCAGTTGCATACTCTACGTGAGAAGAGTTAATTGTAATACCTCTTTCCTTCTCTTCCGGAGCGTTATCGATTTGATCAAAATCTCTTTTCTCTGAATATCCTGCGTCTGCTAATACTTTTGTAATAGCAGCTGTTAATGTAGTCTTACCGTGATCTACGTGACCGATAGTTCCAACATTTAAGTGTGGCTTTGAACGATCGTAAGTTGCTTTTGCCATGATTATTAATTTTAATTCTTAGTTAAATATATTTAGTGTTATCTTAAACTCTTTTTTTTATTGAGCCAATGACGGGACTTGAACCCGTGACCTCATCCCTACCAAGGATGCGCTCTACCAGCTGAGCTACACCGGCATCACATTTACAATTTACTGTTTTAGTTTTCTTTCAATCAAATTTCAAAAAAAACAAAATCGCAAATGATTTTGAGCGGGAGACCGGGTTCGAACCGGCGACATTCAGCTTGGAAGGCTGACGCTCTACCAACTGAGCTACTCCCGCAAAAAAACAAGATTTTGTGGGGAGAGCAGGATTCGAACCTGCGAAGTCGAAAGACAACGGAGTTACAGTCCGTCCCATTTGGCCGCTCTGGAATCTCCCCTTTAAATCTTAAATAATATTTTAATGAACTTTTGTTTCTTTTTGAGCCGATAGAGGGACTCGAACCCACGACCTGCTGATTACAAATCAGCTGCTCTAGCCAGCTGAGCTATATCGGCTTTTTGTTTAAAAAAACAATCCGTTATTTCTAACGGACTGCAAATTTAAAAAGTAATTTTGAATTTATAAAACTTTTTGCATTTTTTTTATAAACTTTTTATAGTTCCAAAGATACTCTTTTTTTTTCTTTTGACTTTCTTAATTGTCTTTTTAATGACTCAACACCAAGACTGACACCTTCTTCAAAGGTTTTATTCATCTTTTTTACGATTAATTCGTTACCTGGAATATTTATTTTAATCTCTGTAAATTTATTTTCTTTATCACTAGTTTTTTGAACTTTCAAGAAAACTTCCGCATCAACTATCTTATCGTGGAACTTTTCTAAACCTCCCACTTTCTTCTGAATGAAATTAATTAAATCTCCATCTACTTTAAAATTTACGGATTGTGTGAATACCTTCATAATCTTCAGTCTTTTTTTTTGCTCCTAGGATGAGCTTTGTTAAACACTTGTTTTAATTGTTCCAAGTTATTATGAGTATAAACTTGGGTTGAGGCTAAACTAGAATGTCCTAGTAATTCTTTAACCGAATTCAAATCCGCACCTTGATTGAGTAATTGAGTAGCAAAAGTGTGCCTTAGAATATGCGGACTCTTTTTAGTCTTTGTCGAGACCTTACTAAAGTAGCGATTTATTACTCGATAAACAAGAGTTTCATAAATTTTATTTCCTTTTTCAGTAAGTAATAAATGTTCATTATTTGCATTTATTTCTTCTCTCTTAATTAAATATTTTCTCAAGGTTTGAATTACAGTAGTTAATAAAGGAATTATTCTTTCTTTATTTCTTTTTCCTAAAATTTTAACCGTATTAAAATCGAAATTAATATCACAAATTTTAACATTAATTAATTCAATTCTTCTCATTCCTGTTGAATAAAATAGTTCTACTATTAATTTATCCCTAAGAGAAACAAAATCTTTATCGTTTAATTCTTCAAAGACACTTTCCATTTCTTTAACAGAAAACGGAATCTCATTTTTCTTCTGTACTTTTAATGATTTATGTTTAGAAAGAGGATTAGCTGTTATTACCTCTATTTTTTGAAGAAATTTATAGAATGTTTTTAAACTACTTATTTTCCTATTTACGGTTCTATTTGAAACACCTTCATCGATCAAAGAAACAATCCAACTCCTAATTTGATTATAATGAATAGTTTCTAAATCTACTTGATCAAATTCTATTTCGCAAAAATCTTTAAATCCAAGTAAATCTGTTTTATATGCTAAAACAGTATGAGATGAATATTTTTTCTCAAAAGACAGATAATCTAAAAAAGCATTAATAAACATAAAACAAACTCAATTTTAAATAATATTGACTAGTCCTAAATAACCGTTACAGTTATTTATTGATTAAATATATTAAACATCATCTAAAGCTATAGCTTTAGATGATGTTTTTTTTCGATATGATTTTATCTTCATTTTATTTTGTTGATGTGCCTGGTTAGGAGTTTTAAAATGACATGACCAATGCGGTCTTTTAGAGTTATAAATAGTTATTGATTGCTTTACTATTTTCTTCATTATCTTAATATCTAGATTTGTGGTAGCAATAAAGAACTCTTGTTTTAAGATTCCATTAACCCGTTCAGCTATCGCATTTTGATATGGATCGTATGATTCTGTCATACTACATTTAATATTATGTTTTGATAAAATATTTTGATAGATGTTACTACAGTACTGCAATCCTCTATCTGAATGATGGATAAGTTCCTTCTCTGGATATACTCTATTTTTCATAGCTATCTCCAAGGCTTTTACCGTTGAGCTTACTTCTAAAGTTTTATCCAAATGATATCCTATGATTTTCTTAGAATATGCATCTGTAATTAATGATAAATACATAGGGTTCTTACGATTGCCTAAATATGTAATATCTGCTACCCATACTTGTTCTGGTCTATTTATTTCCAGATTTTCAATAAGATTAGTATGTTTTCTAAAACGATGATGAGAGTTGGTTGTAATGTGATAACTCTTTTGTCGTTTTATCAATAGTTTATTAGCTCGTAAAATATCAAATAATCGATCTCTTCCAACAGCTAAACTGCTTAATTCCTCCGAAAGAAGATAATACAGTTTTCTTGTCCCAATCCTTGGTTGTTCCATTCTTACACGCTTAACCAATTCAACAACCTTATTGGCTATTGATTGAGATTTCTTAACTCTATAGTTAGCTTGATAATAGACCTGTCTGCTAAACCCAAGTAATTTACAGGTAGAAGAAATACTTTCTTTCTTTTGTAAAACAAACATATCAATTACTCGGTTTTGGAGTTTTTTCTAATAGGAATATTATACTCTTTCTCAGCTAAATCAATCATCATATCAAACAGTATCGCTTTCTTCTCTGATGCTGCTGCTTGAGCTTTTAAACGATTGTTTTGCTTTTCTAATTGACGTAATTTTTGCTCTAACTCTAATAATTTTTGTTCTGGTGATTTTGGCATATTAGATGGTGTTTGATCAGTCCAATCAAAGTTACCATATTTTCTCAACCATACTAAAACAGTACTTCTTCCTTGAATCCCATATTTAAGTTGAGCTTGTTTGTAGGTTAATTCGCCTTTTTCTACTTCCGATACAACCGAAAGTTTAAAACTCATCGTATAATCTTTCTGAGTACGTTTGCGGTAAATGTTGTCGTTCATAAGGTTACAAATTTGTGTAACGCTATTTCAGGACGAGACATTTTAATAAAAAAATAAGCCCACACAAAATGTATGGGCTTAAATTTTTATAGTAAAAATTGGCTTAACCAATTTCTTCTTGCGTTCTTAACCTTTGGATGTAAGAAGCTTTAATTTTTTGAGCTCTTTTAGCAACAGATGGTTTTGTATATTGCTTACGCTCACGTAAGTTTCTCATTGTTTTCGTACGATCGAATTTACGTTTGTAACGTTTTAAAGCTCTATCGATATTCTCACCTTCTTTAACTGGAATAATTAACATGTTTTTGCACCTCCTCTCATACGTCTCTTTTATATTTTTAATTAAAAATCAGTCGCTTAACTAATTTTTATAGTTATATTCTTATTTTTTCGGACTGCAAAGATACATAATATATTATATATTCCAATTAATCAGTCATTTATTTTGGTGACCAAACAGTATAACTTTTAGGCGGGGCTTGTATCCTAACCCATTTTCCTCCTTGAGTGACTGGTTCCCAACTTGAGTGACCTGTATAATCTTTAATTCTTGTATTAGACCAATTAGTTTCTATCCATCTTTCTTTCCAAGAATCGGAATTATTTATATAAACTACTAAACCTGCATTATTATAACCATTTCTTCTCGCTATATATTCATCGTTATCTACATGAAGAATAGATGTATTACCTCCAGCAAGATTATTATGAATCCAAATTAAATTATTTAATTTGGATTTATTTAACCATTCTTCATAATCTCTATAAAAAATAGTAGGATATCCTTCGTGTGTTAAAATGTAAGCATAAGCTAAAAGTTTACCGTTATATATTTCATCTGTATCATGATTAGCCACAAACGTTACTGCTTTACTAGAATTTCTTTTCCAAAGCATATCATCATTTAATCTATTTAAATTATTTCCTTGAAATGCATCTCTCATTCTGTAATAACAAGCAAAATCGAAAGCAGATACTTGAGCTTCACTAGACCACCAGTCTAAAGTCCCTGCATTTCCATCCCAATATTCACCAACAGAAAAACCTCCAACAGCATTTTTCCATTCTCTTACTACCCAAGGTTCAAAACCTTTTACATAATCGAATCTCCAACCATCAAATCCCATAACATTTTTATAATATTTCGCCACACTATTAGATCTTTTCCATAACCAATCTTGCACATAAGGCTGACAATGACTTAAATCTGGAAAGCCGCCAAATACTCCTGAATCACTATTACAATTTGCATTAGGATGAAAATCACTGTTACTCCTGAAAAATTTCCCAGATTTTGGATTAAAATCTGTATAATAAGGCGTACCTGTATATGGATTATCTTCTAATTCTCCTCCACTATTATGGTTAATTACAATATCTGCTATTACACTTAATTTTGCATTATGTGCTTCACTGATTAAACTTTGAAGTTCTGACTTCGATCCAAACCGTGTTTCTATACTTCCCATTTGATCATATTCTCCGAAATCGTAATAATCAAAAGGATCATATCCCATAGAAAAAGCTCCGTTTTGAGCTTTAGACACAGGAGGTAACCAGATAGCATCTATTCCAGCATTACTCCAACTTTGAACTTTACTTTCTACTTTTTCCCACCAAGTCCCTCCTGCTGGAACATCCCAATAGAAAGCTTGCATCATTACTCCTGTTCCAATTGGTTTCAATCCTTGTCGGGCTGAAATATTATTATCTGTATCATTTAACTTTGAAGTTTCATCTTCAATCGGTGTTACTTCTGCTTGATTATCTGAACAAGAAAAATTGATAAACAATAGAATTAACAAAAGTTTTAAAAGGGTTTTCATTTTTACTAGGTTTATTTGTTTGCTTCAATTTATTTAATGAAATTCAGATTACGAAATCGGTTTAGAAACGAAATCGATTTCGTGTTAATAAATTCAATAATTAACAATACACAAACCTTTAAAAAACAATTTCAGCAAAAAATAAACACAAAAAAAAGGATGCATAAACATCCTCTTTTATATTTTAAAACAACAAAAATTATGTTGCTGGTTTATATTCTTTTTTATCAATAATCATTTTAGCTATTATTTCTTTTAATATTTCAGAAGTACCACCTCCTATAGGTCCTAATCTACTATCTCTAAACATTCTAGCAAGAGGATAATCTTCCATATAACCATAACCTCCTAACAACTGTAAAGCATCATAAATTACTTCATCTGCAAATTTTGTTGATAGTAATTTACTCATACTTGCTTCTTTTACTACATAAGTTCCATCGTTTAATCTTTTAGTAATTGAGTAATTATATTCTTTACACATATCAACTTTAGATGCCATTTCTGCAACTTTATGTCTTAATGCCTGAAATTCGTTGATTTTTTTACCAAAAGCTTCACGTTCGTTCATATACTCTAACACATATTCTAAAGCATAATCTGCTCTTGCATGTGCGTTAACTCCCATAATTAATCGTTCTAATGCAAAATGCTGCATGATATAAGGAAAACCTTTTCCTTCTTCACCCATTAAGTTTTCTTTTGGAATAACTACATTATCGAAAGCTATTTCACCAGTATCTGATGCTCTCCAACCTAATTTATTTAGTTTCGTAGATGAAACTCCTTTTGTATCTCTATCTACAAGGAAAATACTCATTCCTTTATATTTGTCTTCAGGATTAGTTTTAGCTGCAACTATAAGATAATCTGAATAAACCCCATTAGTGATAAATGTTTTAGAACCATTTAACACATAATTATCACCATCTTTAACTGCAGTAGTTCTCATACCTGCAACATCACTTCCTCCAAAAGGTTCTGTGATACATAAACAACCTATTTTCTTTCCCTCAATACTTGGAGCTAAATATTCTGTTTTAATTCTATGATCTCCTTCTTTTTTAAGATGTGTCATTGCCAAATAAGCATGAGCCCACATAGCAGCAGCAAAACCACCAGAATTAATTCTTTGTAATTCTTCTAAAAATATAATTGTATAAAATAAATCAAGATCTAATCCACCATATTCTTCAGGTTGATATAAACCGAAATATCCCATTTCACCAAATTTTTCCCAAATAAAGCGATCTATAGTACCGGTTTCCTCCCATTTCTCGATATGAGGAACTACTTCTTTCTGTAAAAAATCTCTGAAACTTTTACGAAATGATTCATGTTCTTCAGTAAAGTACATACTGTAAATAAGTTTTAATTAAGTTTGTTGTTTGTTATTTTGCTTTCAAATATAAGACTATTCTGTCGTATTTGTTTTGAGGAAAATCTTTAATATTTCTTAATTCTTTTATATCTTGGAGTTCAGCAACTTCATCTCGATAATCAAAAATTTTCTTACATAAGTTATAATCTATATAAGGTAAATTAAGTATTTCCTTGAATGATGCAGTGTTAACATTGATTTTCTCAATGTTAGGTTTTTCTTGAATTACAAAAGCTTTTAATATTTCATCAGCAAGTTCTTTTTCTAAACCCCAAACTTCATAAAGTTGATCTTTAAAACTAAATCCTTTTAATTTAGAACGATACTTAATAATTCTTGTAGAAATTACTTCTCCTACCCCATCTACAATAGTAAAATCATTTACACTAGCTTTATTGATATCATTTGTAGAAATCTCTTTCTTAGTAGTCTGATTATCTTCTACAATAACAGGTGTAGTTAAAGTTTGTTTTAATTTATGTTTTTGCTTTTTAACAACCCAATCTGGAAATTTAAAATATGGCGAAATTACATTTAATAGACTATCAGAAACTTTAGTAACATTTTGAAATTCTGATGCAGAATTCACAAACTTATTCTGTTTACGAAATGCATGTAATCTATCAATCTCTTCTAAAGACATACCCAATTTCTCCCCTTTAAAATCTGAAATATAATTTGGATTAAACGGATATATTTTATTTAGCTTTTCTTCTTTTTCTTTTCTTAAACTATCTATTTCTGACTGCAACATTACTATCTCTTCTGTATTTATTGGAAGTTCTGATTCAGGAGAAACATCAATAAAAAAATATAATAATTGAAATAATATGATTAATAAAGCCAAAAATAAAATCCCATTTCTTTGGCTTTTAGAATACCAGAAATGGGATTTGAAATTTTTCATATGATAATTTTATTCACTATCCTTTGATAGCGTCTAAATATCTTTTTAATTGTTTCTTAACAACAGGCATTAAGAAATATAATCCTACCATATTAGGGAATACCATAGCAAAGATCATTGCATCTGAGAATGCCCAAATAGACCCCATACTTGCAGCTGCTCCAATTACCACGAAAGTTAAGAATAAAATCTTGTATGTTAAATCAGCTTTCTTTCCTCTACCAAATAAGAATTTCCAAGATTGTAATCCATAATAAGACCAAGAAATCATAGTTGATACAGCAAATAATACTACTGCGATAGTTAAGAACCAATCAGAGAATGGAATATATTTAGCAAAAGCCGAAGCTGTAATACCGGCACCTTCTACTCTAACTCCGTCAATTAAAACTCCACCTGTTCCGTCTCCTCCATAAGAAAACTCTCCTCCAAAGTTGAAAATAATAATAACTAACGCAGTCATTGTACAAATTACAACCGTATCAATAAATGGCTCTAATAATGCTACTAAACCTTCAGATGCAGAATACTTAGTTTTCACAGCAGAGTGAGCAATGGATGCTGAACCTGCTCCCGCTTCATTAGAGAAAGCCGCTCTTTTGAATCCTACGAGTAAAACTCCAATAACACCTCCAACTCCAATAGCTGTTGGATTAAAAGCCTCTCTAAAAATTAAACTTATAGCATCATCAACTAAACTAAAATTAGCTCCTAAAATATACAAACATGCTAATAAGTAAAGTAAAGCCATAAATGGTACTACTTTTTCAGTTACAGTTGCAATACGTTTAATACCTCCAATAATAATGATACCAACTACTAAAGCTAATACTAAACCAATAATTGCTCCAGCACTTGAACTTTCTAAATTCATTAATTTTTTAATAACTACTGTTGCTTGATTCGATTGTGCAGCATTACCTCCACCAAAAGAACCTCCAATACAGAAAATTGCAAATAATACAGCAGTAATTTTACCTAATGTTTCAAACCCTTTTTCTTTTAGACCTTTAGATAAGTAATACATTGGTCCTCCGTATACAGTTCCTTCTTCATCTACATCTCTGTACTGTACACCTAAAGTACATTCAACAAACTTTGTTGACATTCCTAATAAACCACAAACGATCATCCAGAATGTAGC
Source organism: Tenacibaculum aquaeponti (assembly GCF_052084715.1). GTDB lineage: Bacteria > Bacteroidota > Bacteroidia > Flavobacteriales > Flavobacteriaceae > Polaribacter. The sequence goes on from NZ_CP197288.1 coordinate 1,293,951, forward strand.
ACCTGGACCACCCAAAGCGATTGCTAAAGCAACACCTGCAATATTTCCATTACCTACAGTTCCTGATACTGCAGTTGCTAGAGCTTGGAAGTGAGTTACCTCTCCTTCTTTACTTTCATCTCTAATCGTTTCTATAGAATCTCCTCCTGGAGTTGAATCACCATAAGCTTCTTCTACTACAGCCTTATCAACATCATCATACTTTCCTCTAACAACATTAATTGCTGTAAAAAAGTGACGTATATTAGGAAAACCAAAATAAATTGTAAAAAATGCAGCACTAAAAACAAGTAATATTAAAACAAAAGGTGTCCCTGCAATATCGAAAAAGATAATATCACTAAAGAAATTAGAAATTGGTTGAAACGCCTCATCTATTTTTTGGTCTAAACCTTTCTCCTGGGCGAAAGTTAGCATCGGCATCAACCCCAATAGTAATGCCGTTAGTTTTTTATTCATCATGTGTAAATATATAGTTTTGTTGAATTAGTAGGTCGCAATATCTTAAAAAACTGATCTTTTAACAAGTTTTTCTCGTTAAAACTATTTTTATTGTTTCAAGTAAAAAGAAATAATGATTTTTTATTGATTAAAACAACTCCCTTAATTTATTGATTTGTTCAGGTCTTCCTAATACTATTAAATTTCCGTCTGTTTCTAATTTTAAAGAAGCGTCTGGATTAATTATGTATTCATTATTTAAAGTTTTATAGCCTATTACAGTACAACCTGTTTTTTTTCTAAGATCTAAATCTAAAATTGTTTTATTTAAATATTCTTTAGGCAAATCGTTAATTGCTATTTCTTCTAAATTAGCAGTTGTGTCTCCTTCAATAGTTAATCTATCTACAAACTCAATAACATCAGGAGTTACAACTAATGAAGCCATATGTGCACCACCTAACTTATCTGGCATTATAACATTATGAGCTCCAGCAATTTTTAATTTACTGTACGTTGTTTCTTTAGATGCTCTACTTATAATTTTACATTCTTTATTAAGCTGACTAGCTGTTAAAACCACAAACAAATTGTCTGCATCAGAAGGTAATGCTGTGATTAAATATTTTGCTTTTTTAATTCCAGCTTTAAGTAAAGTTTCATCTGAAGTCGCATCTCCTTCTACATTTAAAACACGATTTTCATCTAAATGCTTAATAAGCTCTTTATCTTTTTCTATTATTACAACTTTTCTGTTATAGCTTTTTAATTTGACTAAAGCCTGTTTCCCATTTCTTCCAAAACCACATACAATAGTATGTCCTTCTAATTGTTCAATCTGTTTTTGCACTCTTTTTATTTTAAGTCGTTGAAAAAAGTCTCCACTTATTAAATATTCAGAAAAAGAAGACACTGCATATCCAAAAGTAAATAAGCTTGATAAAATTAAAAATGTAGTAAATAATTTCTCTTCTGTAGAAAAAGGATGAACCTCTCCAAAGCCAACAGTTGTTATTGTTATTACTGTCATATAAAATGCATCAACAAAAGAATAATCAAATAAAAACAAATAACTTAAAACTCCAATAGCGAAAATTAATCCTGTAAAGAAGAAAGCTTTATAAAGACGAGATTTTAAAACAAATCGTATCATAAATCGAATACTGAAGTTCTTTTAGTATAAATTTTATCTTTCAATTTTAGAATAAAAGCTAACACCAAATACAAACCAAAAGATAAACCAACTGTTACAAATGAAAAGTAAATAAAAAACAAACGAACATTTACTACTCGCATTCCTAGCCTATCTCCTAACCTAGAAGACACATCAAAACCATATCGTTCAAAAAAATGTCGTATTGAATCAACCATTACATTTATTATTTAACGCAAGATACATCGAATTTTATTTGTTATCAATATCAATTTAAAAATCAGTTTGTATTCAGTAAATTTGCTTTTTGTCAAATATATTACTTTGAAAGAACAAGAATTCATTGAAGTTTACGGAGCCAGAGCTCATAACTTAAAGAATATAGATATTAAAATTCCTCGTGAAAAACTAGTTGTAATTACTGGTTTGAGCGGTAGCGGAAAATCTTCACTAGCTTTTGATACTATATATGCTGAAGGACAGCGTAGATATATTGAAACTTTTTCTGCTTATGCACGACAATTTTTAGGTGGATTAGAACGACCTGATGTTGATAAAATTGACGGATTATCTCCTGTAATTTCAATAGAACAAAAAACAACAAATAAAAGTCCGCGTTCTACTGTAGGAACAATTACAGAAATCTATGATTTTCTCCGACTTTTGTTTTCGAGAGCTTCTGATGCTTACTCTTATAACACAGGAGAGAAAATGGTTAGTTATTCTGATGATCAAATTAAGGAATTAATTCTAAACGATTTTGAGAATAAACGAATTGCTATTCTTGCTCCTTTAATTAAATCTAGAAAAGGACATTATCGTGAATTATTTGAACAAATATCTAAACAAGGTTTTGTTCGAGTTCGTGTTGATGGAGAAATCAAAGAAATAGAAAAGGGCATGAAACTCGATCGTTATAAAACTCACGATATAGAAGTAGTTATAGATCGACTTGTTGTAAACAATGAAGCTGATAAAAGATTAGAAGAAACCATTAAAACTGCCCTTTACACAGGAAATAATATTTTAATGGTTATTGATGTTGATGATGTAAAACCTCGATACTTCAGTAGAGAACTCATGTGTCCTACTACTGGAATTGCATATCCAAATCCAGAACCAAATACTTTTTCATTTAACTCTCCGAAAGGAGCTTGCGAAAAATGTAATGGTCTTGGAATTAACAATGAAGTTAATCTTAAAAAAGTAATACCTGACGATTCTATTTCCATTAAAAATGGAGGAATTGTTCCACTAGGTGAACAAAAAAATAGCTGGATTTTCAAACAACTTCAGAATATAGCAGAGCGCTACAAGTTTAAACTGACAGATCCTATCAATAAAATTCCTGAAGAAGCAGTATATGTTATTTTAAATGGAGGGAAAGAGAGTTTTAAAATTCAATCTAAAACAGCTGGAGTTACACGTAGTTACGATATCGACTTTGAAGGAATCATTTCATTCATTACCAATCAATATAAAAACTCCGACAGTTCATCTATCAAAAGATGGGCGAAAGGATTTATGGATGAAGTAAAATGTACAAGTTGTGAAGGCAAACGATTAAAAAAAGAAGCTTTAAACTTTAAAATCACAGACAAAAACATTAGTAATTTAGCACAAATGGATGTTAGCGAGTTAGCTAATTGGTTCACCAATATTGAAGATAAATTAAGTGCTAAGCAATTAAAAATCGCTTCAGAGATTTTAAAAGAAATTCGTACTCGAATTCAGTTTTTATTAGATGTTGGTTTAGATTATTTAACCTTAGATCGAACTTCAAAATCTTTATCTGGTGGCGAAGCGCAACGTATTCGTTTAGCAACTCAAATCGGGTCTCAATTAGTCGGTGTACTTTATATTTTAGATGAACCAAGTATTGGTTTACATCAACGTGACAATCAGAAATTAATTGATTCTTTAATAAAACTTAGAGATGTTGGTAATTCAGTTTTAGTTGTAGAACATGATGAAGACATGATAAAACATGCCGATTATGTTTTAGATATTGGTCCTGGCGCAGGAAGACATGGAGGTGAAATTGTAAGTAAAGGATCATTTGAAGATTTAACTAAACAACAAACTTTAACTGCAGATTATATAGCAAAACGAAAAAGTATTGAAGTTCCTAAAGAACGAAGAAAAGGAAATGGAAATAAAATAAAATTAACTGGTGCTTCTGGAAACAACTTAAAAGATGTATCAGTAGAATTTCCTCTGGGAAAAATGATTTGTGTTACTGGTGTTTCTGGAAGTGGAAAATCTACTTTAATTAACGAAACTCTATACCCTATTTTAAATGCTCATATTTATAGAGGTGTAAAAAAACCAATGCCTTATAAAAGTATTAAAGGATTAGAGCATGTGGATAAAGTAATTGATATTGATCAATCTCCAATTGGTAGAACGCCACGTTCAAATCCTGCCACCTATACAGGAGTATTTAGTGAAATCCGTAGTTTATTTGCTAAAACACCTGAAGCTTCTATTCGAGGTTATAAACCAGGGCGTTTCAGTTTTAATGTAAAAGGTGGACGATGTGAAACTTGTCAAGGTGGTGGTTTACGAGTAATTGAAATGAATTTTTTACCCGACGTTCATGTAGAATGTGAAACTTGTCAAGGAAAACGTTTCAACAGAGAAACTTTAGAAATTCGTTATAAAGGAAAATCAATTTCCGATGTATTAGAAATGACCATTAACGAAGCTGTTGCATTTTTTGAACACATTCCTAAAATTTATAGAAAATTAAAAACCATTCAAGATGTTGGTTTAGGTTATATAACACTTGGGCAACAATCTACTACTTTATCTGGAGGAGAAGCTCAACGTATTAAACTAGCATCTGAACTTTCTAAACGAGATACTGGAAATACCTTTTATATTTTAGATGAACCTACAACTGGTTTACACTTTGAAGATATTCGTGTTTTAATGGAAGTTTTAAATAAACTTGTAGAAAAAGGAAATACTGTTTTAATTATTGAACACAACCTAGATGTTATAAAATTGGCTGATCATATTATAGATGTTGGTATGGAAGGCGGAAAAGGAGGCGGACAAATTCTTGTCACCGGAACTCCAGAAAAAGTAGCAAAACATAAAGAAAGTTACACCGCTAAATTTTTAAAGAAAGAACTTTAATATTATTACCATTTAATAAAAAGTTTTAACCCCATTAGTGATAAATAATAACACTTTTGGGGTTTATCATTATCCTGACAATAAATAGTACTTTAATTTTTTTTTATTATATTCACAGTGAATATTTTCATTTACAAATTGCTTGAATCTAATAGCTATGAATTTAGTTTCAAATTACATCTTAAAGATTGCTGAATTAAAATAAAAATATTTATCGCGAAAATAGACATGAACCTTGAGTGTCTTAAAATATTCGAGGATTTAATTATTTTTAATTTTAATATTATGAAAAAATCAATTTTAAATCTAGGTAAAGCTTTAAACAAAGTAGAACAAAAAACTATTAACGGTGGTTTCGGACCAATTAGATATTGTAAAAATATAGGTGGGTACTGTGATCCAATGCATATTTGTGAATCAAGAGGTGCTGGGCTTCCTGGTGTTTGTGTTAGTATAGAATTAGAATAACATATATATTCTTATTATTATCAGAGCCAAAATGAATTCGTTTTGGCTCTTTTTTATTTTTCTTCATCAGAAAATACTATTTCATAATTTTTCAAGTTATCAATAAGAGAAAAATTAGATTGCAATTAATCTACTAATTTAACAGTACACTAAAATGCAATTTAATACTACTTTCAAAGGAGAAACTATACATAAAAAAGGAGAGTTTAAAACTCTCCTTTTTTTACATTTTATCTAAAATATCTTCGGCTTCTTTTGCTTTATATAATTTCTCTTTCGTTATTTTCTTGAATACTTTCTTAGCTTCTTTTTTATTATTCGATTTTAAATACAACAAACCTAAATACCATTGTCCTTTTTCCGCATCTATTAAATCACTATTAATTAATGTTTTTAAAGTATTTTTGGCTTCATCGAACTTTTTCAATTCAATTTCAGAAAGTGCTTTATAAATAAAAACAGCGCTCTTTTTATTTTCTTCTAATTCAATAGAAAAAATTGCTAGAGCATCTTCATATCGTTTCGCTTTAAACAATATCTCTGCATCAATTAATTTTGCATTCTCAGTTTCGCTTCTAGTAACAAATGATGGTAATTTTTCTAGTTGAATATGATTAGCATATAAAGTTTCTGCATCTACGGTTTCTTTAAGAAAAATATTTGATGCTAAAATGAAAATAATTGCAGCAGCAAAACCAGAAACTAATGCTATAACTTTACTTCTATTATTTGTCGTTTTCGTTTTAGCAACTCCTTTAATTGCTTCTCTAATCGCTTTTACTTCTGCACTATTGTATAATTCTTCATACTCTTTAACTTCAGCATCATCAACATTATCAATAAAACTCCAACTTTCTTCATTTAAAGATTCGAACAATTGTTTTTCTAGAAGATAATGCTCTTTAAAATTGAGATCATCTTCTAAACGTTTTAAGAAACTCAACTTTTCTTCTTCTGAAAGCTCATTTCTTAAAAAACGTTCTATTAATATATCGTCTTCTAAATTCATAATTCTTGTAACGTGAGATATCTTTTATCTCCTTTAATTAGGTCGGTTAATTTCTTTTTGCATTTAAATACTCGCTGTCTTACTACTGTTTCAGAATTGTATTCTGTACTTTCAACAATCTCAGCATAGGGTACTTTAGCAAAGAAAAGTGATAGTATTTTCTTACAATTATCTGAAATCAGATTTAGTTTTTCTAAAAACAACTCGTGTCGTTTTTGTTCCACTAAAGCGTTTGCATTATCTTTAGCTTCACTTACTAGTTCAATTACCTCCTGATTTGTTACCCTATTTTTTTTACTATTTAATTCTCTTCGCCATAAATTTTTACAAACAGTAAACAAATAAGCATCGAAACTACTATTAATTTCTATGCCTTCTTTTTTATGACGAACTGCAATTTGCAATAACGCTTTTTGGAAAACATCTTCAGCATCTTCTACTCCTCCTCTATTTTGAAGTATAAATCGTTTTACTTGGGTAAAATTAGTACTATAAATTTTTGAGATAATTCTTGAATCTCCTTCAACAAGCGCATTTAAATATAAACTACTATCCATTTTTACAATCTGATACGCAAAAATAAAATTTTATACTTTTGCGCGGGTAACATTTTAAAGTTTTATAAACAAGGGGACAACGAATATATACAAAAACAAAATATTATGAAATAATCACAATAAGTTAATTGAACAATTTTAGCTTTATTAGTGTTTGCTTGTTTTTAGTTTTACGAGTAGTATTGATAACAACAATACAGACAGCTACAAGAGCATAAAAAATATTAAAAGTACTGTAACTTATGAATTTTGTGTTGAAATAAATTATTATACACCTGAAAAAGCTACAGAATCAATTCAACATTATTTAAAATCTAATAACTTAATATTAATTAAAACTCTTTATCGATATTATAATAAAGCTGGTATTAAAGTTAGGAAGAGAATACATGGTACTGAAAACGCTACGACTTTAGATGAAGACCTAGATATACCAAACACTGAAGTAGCTATTAGTTTTTCTTATTATGTAAAAAATATAGAATGCTCTAACGATGATGGAAACTTCGATTATGTACCTAGTATTTTCGGAATTTAAAAAACTTATTTTAAAAAAATCATATAAGATCAAAATCTCAATTTTGATCTTATTTTTAATATTCACTAATTTTAAGATTTTTTCTCAATTCAATTCTGCTAAGGATATTTTTGAATACAACAAACACTATAGTCTTAATGTTAAAAAAACAGATAGTATTTTATCAAATAATTATAAATCTGAAGAAATAAAAGCTTTAAAAACCTCTCTCTTTAGTCGTTTTTTTTATCGTATTAAAGATTTAAAATCTGCAATAAACTATTCAGAAAAAAGTGTAAAATTATTTGAAAAAAACAACATAAAAAGTAAGGAATATCATAACTCATTATATCTTTTAGGCCTATTCAAACTATATAATAATGAAGTAGATAACGCAATAATACATTTTAAAAAAGCTTCTAATCTAAATTTATACATCAAAAAAAAGGGACAAGCTCTTTGTCAGTTAGGGACATGTTATCAGTATCTTGGTGATCTAAAAAAATCAATTGATTATTTTGAAAAGGGAATAAAAATATTAAAAAAGGAAGGCAAAAAATCAAGTATTGTAGCCCAGTGTATAAACATGTCCGCTTCAAGTAACTTCATTGATGAAAAATCAAAAATTAAAATTGGAATAAGATATCTTATTTATGCAGATAGTTTAATAAAAGCTAATCCTAAAAAGATAAAAAGAAGTCTAATAAATAATATTTATACAAATTTAGCTAACTTATATGCTAAACCACAAATATCTAATTATAATAAAGCTAAATTTTATTATTCTTTAGCTATTAAAAAGGCTATACTAAATAGAAATAATTTCTTTATTTATTTAAACTACATGAATTATGGAGAGTTTTTATTAAAAAACAATAAAGATAGTTCTAAATATTATTTAATTAAAAGTATAAATAAAAACCCTTCACTTTCAGCTTACGACACAATTGTTAAAGCTGAAAGTCACAGAAACTTATCTGAATTTTATTTAATAGAGGAAAACTATAATGAGAGTTTAAAAAACATTAATAACTCTTTAAGTTTAAGCTTTAATACTCATAATGCTATTCCTGAAAAGATCAAACTTATTAAAACCAATAGAAGATCTAATATTTTAAAGGCTTTATATACAAAAATTAAGATTTTAAATCGATTGTATTTAGAAAACAAAGATTCAAGATACTTAACACAAATTATTGAAACGGTTAATATTAGTGATCAGCTTATAGAAATCATCTTAGAAGACAGTACAGAAGCTAGCACTCAATTTTCTTGGCGTAATGATGTATCAAAAATTTATAATTATGGTATATATGCGGCAAAATTATTAGGTGATGATAATTTACAGTTTCAATACTTAGAGAAAAATAAAGCCTTTTTACTTACCCAAAGTATAAATGACAATAACTATTCTTTAAACTTACCTAATCATATTGTTAATGAAGAATTACACTATAAAAAGCAAATTTTACAGTTAGAAAATCAAGTTTCAAACACTGAAACAAAACAACTAAAAGATTCTTTGTTTGATCTAAAATTCGCTTATCAAAACTTTAAAGATTCTATACAAAAAGTTTATCCACAACATTTTGAAAGTAAGGCTAAAGTAAAACTAACTTCTTTACAAAATGTTCGACAACAAATAAATGATAAAACTGTAATTGTTTCTTATGCTATTCAAAATAACGAAACCACAGCTATTAATATTTCTTCTGGTTTACTCATCGCAAAAGATAAAACTATTCCTTTTTCTATTCCAAATATCAAGAAATTAAAAGAGGATTTACATCTTTACCGTCAACTTATTTCTAAACCTTTAAATAGCAAAAAAGAAGTTCAACAATACAATACGATTGGAAATTCTTTGTACAATAGTTTATTCCCAAGTGAAGAAATCAAGAATTTAATTCAAAATAAGAAAGTTGTTATTATCCCAGATGATAATCTTCAGAATATTCCTTTTGAAGCTTTTGTTACTGATACGACTTCAAATAGATTTTTAATAGAAGATACTGATGTTAGCTACGCTTATTCTATGTCATTCTTAAATGTAAACAATAATATCTCTAGAGTTTCTGAAAAAGATTTTGCTGGCTTTGCTCCTATTGAATTCCAGAATAAAAACCTTGCTACATTACAATATTCCGCAGAAGAAATTAATTCGATTAATGATAATTTAAACGGAACAATCTTTACAGGTGCAGATGTTACTAAAGATAGTTTTTTCACCAATGCTTCTAATGCTAAAATTATTCATTTAGCAACTCATGCAGATGTTTCCAAAAAACCTGTAATTCATTTTAGCAAAGATTCTTTGAATCTACATGAATTATACACTTATAAAAACAATGCGGATTTAGTTGTTTTAAGTGCTTGTGAAACCAATGTTGGAGAGCTAAAAAAAGGAGAAGGTATTTTAAACTTAGCTCGTAGTTTCTTTTATTCTGGTTCTAAATCGGTGGTTTCCTCTTTATGGAAAGTTAATGATGCGGCCACTACAGAGTTAATGACAAACTTTTACAGTAACTTAAAAGATCATCAATCCAAATCAGAAGCGTTAAACAATGCCAAAAGAAAGTATTTAAAAACTCATTCACTTTCAGAAAAATCTCCTTATTACTGGGCATCTTTTATTTTAATTGGAGACACTGCTCCTACTTTTGAAAATAATAACTTCATATATTGGGTTTTCCTAGGATTTGTAAGTTTATTTCTTCTTGTTTTTATTTCTAAAAAACTAATAAATAGAGGGAAATAAAATTTTTATACTTTTGCGCGGGTAACAATTTTATGTTTTTTAAACAAAGGGGAAATATATAAAAACAAAAACACTATGAAATTATTTAATTATTTAAAGTTAGCCGTAATATTTTCTATCTTAATATTAGCTTTTAGCTGTAATGATAATGAAAATTTAGACGAAATTATTGAACCAGAACTTGAGTTAGTGGGTAGAGAAAATAGTTTTACAACTGATGGGATTATTTCAGAAGATCAAAGTGACAAGAATACACTACTAATTTATAACTGTGTAAAATTCTGTTTTAAAAAAGGTTTATCTAATCTTCAAAAATATAAAGCAGTTGACAATTTTTACGATTCAAAACCTGAAATTAAGTCAAAGATCCAAGGTGCTCTCATAAAAATTTCTAGAAATTGCTCCGATTGTGAAATATGGTCTTATGGTAGACCAGCTGGACCAAACGATGATGATGATAATGATGATAAAAACAATGATGATGATGAATTAATTTTAGATCTAGTTGGAAAACAAAATATTATTTTACCACGATCTTTCAATGATTCTTTTATCGTATCTTATTCTTTATCATATGATTGCCAATTTACTGAAAATTATGACCAAGAGTGTAATGATAATGATAATGATAATGATAATGATAAAAACATTGATGTCATCGTCAAATAATAAAAAGCATTTAATTTTATTTATATTTTTTATTGTTCTTCTACCTTTTTGTGTAGAAGGACAAGTTTCTACTAAAAATGATAGTACTTTTTTTAATGAAAAAAAAGCTGATAGTATTCTTTTTACATTAAGAAAAGATAGCACCCAATTAATAAAGACTTCTTCTATTATTTTTAAATATTTTTATAAGAAAAATAACATTTCTTTAGCTATAAAATACGCTACTGTTCAGTACAAACTAATAAATAAAAGACATAAATCTTATCATTTATTATTAATGCAATTGGGGTATTTTCATATTAAAAACAATAATTTAGAAAATGCCATAAAACTCTTCAGTGAGGCTTCTCTTTTAAATTATGACAAAAAAAGAAAGGGACAAGCTTTTTGTTATCTAGGCAGGTGTTTTTATCTGCAAGGAGACTATAGCAAATCAATCAATTATTATGAAAAAGGGATTAATATTTTACTTAAATGTAGTACCCCCACTAATATTGTTAAACATTGCTTTAATGCTTCTCAAAATTCTAACTTCACCTTAAATATTAACCATATTAAAAAATCTATTATCTTTTTAAAAATTGCTGACAGCATTATTGAAAAAAACAATAAAATAAAAGATAAAAAAACAAGGGTAAACTTATATTTTGGAAATGTGTACTCTAAAAAAATAATGGACAGTTTTTTAAAAGCTAACTTTTATTATAATGAAGCTTTAAAAGAAGCAAAACTCTACAATGACATAAGCTTTATTTCTACTATAATTAGAAATCAAGGTCAACATTATATTACCCATAAAAAAGATAGTGCTATCTACTTTCTGGAAAAAAGTCTAGAATATTGTAAGAAATTAAGTTATGATGATTCAAGGTTAACTAAAGCAAACGCATATTTAAATTTAAGTGAATTTTATTACAACAAAAAAAAATACATAAAAGCTTTAGAAAACTCGTACTTAGCTTTTGATTTTTTTTACACTTCAAACAATAAACAGTTTAAGAAAATATATCCAGATGTTTTACATCAAAAAAACAACAGAAAAAATAGTTCTTTAATCACTTATAAATTCAATTTAAAAACATTAATAGCTCTAATAGAACAATCAAATCAAAAAGAAAAATATATTAATGATGCTATTATCTCTATCAAAAACTTTGATAATTTAATTTCTGTTATACTTGATAATGATACGAATACAGAATCTCAGTTTCAATGGAGAAAAGATGCTTCTGAAATTTATAATTACGCAGCTTATATTTATTATTTAAAACAAGATTATCAATCTGCTTTTAGCTATTTAGAAAAAAACAAGGCTTTTTTATTAGCTCAAAATATAGATCATAACAATGTAAACAAAGAGCTTCCTAAAGTAATTTTAGATAAAGACAAAAGCTTTAAAAAAGATATATTAAACTTAGAATATAAACTTGTTGATAAAGAAATTCAATCCACAAAAGATTCTCTATTTGATCTTAGGTTTTCTTACCAACAATTTAAAGATTCAATCCGAACTGTTTTTCCTAAGTATTTTCAATTAAAAAGTAAAACGGACTTAATTTCTCTTCAAGAGGTTCAAAAAAATTTAGACGATAATACTGTTATTATTTCTTATTCTATTCAAAATAATATTGAAGAAAATTCTGTAGATACTTCTATTGGTTTATGTATCAGCAAAAACAATAGTATTCCTTTTTCTTTAAAAAGTAGTGCTATCAAAAACAAACTACAAACATTCTCTAAACTTATTTCAAAACCTTTAAATAGCAAAAAAGAGATTCAACAATACAATACGATTGCAAATTCTTTGTACAATAGTTTATTCCCAAGTGAAGAAATCAAAAATTTAATTCAAAATAAAAAAGTTGTTATTATTCCAGATGATAATCTTCAGAATATTCCTTTTGAAGCTTTTATTACTGATACAACTTCAAATAAATTTTTAATAGAAGATACTGATATTAGCTACGCTTATTCTATGTCATTCTTAAATGTGAATAATAACATCTCTAGAGTTTCTGAAAAAGATTTTGCTGGGTTTGCTCCTATTGAATTCCAGAATAAAAATCTAACTACGTTACAATATTCAGCAGAAGAAATCAATTCGATTAATAATAATTTAAACGGAACAATCTTTACAGGTGCAGACGTTACAAAAGATAGTTTTTTTACCAATGCTTCTAATGCTAAAATTATTCATTTAGCAACTCATGCAGATGTTTCCCAAAAACCTGTAATTCATTTTAGCAAAGATTCTTTGAATCTACATGAATTATACACTTATAAAAACAATGCGGATTTAGTTGTTTTAAGTGCTTGTGAAACCAATGTTGGAGAGCTAAAAAAAGGAGAAGGTATTTTAAACTTAGCTCGTGGTTTCTTTTATTCTGGTTCTAAATCGGTGGTTTCCTCTTTATGGAAAGTTAATGATGCTGCCACTACAGAGTTAATGACAAACTTTTACAGTAACTTAAAAGATCATCAATCCAAATCAGAAGCGTTAAACAATGCCAAAAGAAAGTATTTAAAAACTCATTCACTTTCAGAAAAATCTCCTTATTACTGGGCATCTTTTATTTTAATTGGAGACACTGCTCCTACTTTTGAAGTGAATTATACAATACACTATATCATAGCTTTTTCCATATTACTTATACTTTTTTTTATTTTTTTTAAAAAAAGAGGGTAACAATTTCAAACAAGATGAACATAAGGGTGTAATAACAAATTTCAAGAGTTATTTCTCATAACATATACATTTTGTTTGGTTTAATCATAATTGCTAGAAAAAGAACATAAATTGTTATGAATGTTATTCGCGGAAATTACGATGGAAAAAAGTTATGAAAAGGAAAACGTAAAAAAGTTAGTATTGAAAAAGAAGTCTTTTTTACAAAACACAAGGGGAAACAAATGTTTCCTCTTTGTTTGTTTTTAAAGAAATTCCCATTCCTCGAAATCAAAAACTACTTACTCATTAATACCTCATTAAACTCAAAAAAATATTATTCTATTTTTTTCTTCTTTTTGTAAAAAAAATGGGTAACAATTTTCCTTAAACAGAACGTATAGGTGTAAATAACAAATTTCAAGAGTTATTTCTCATAATAATGTTTGTTTGGTTTAATCATTATTGCTAGAAAAAGAAAACAAAATTGCTGTGAAACGTCTTACGGGGAAATTGCGAAGGGAAAAGTTATGAAAAGGGAAATGTAAAAAAGTTAGTAATGAAAAAGAAATCTTTTTTACAAAAACAAAAGGAGAAACAAATGTTTCTCCTTTGTTTGTTTAAAAGCATTTTTTATCTAAAAAAAAGCACTAAATTAGCAAGTCCTTTAAAAATTGATAAAATGACAAACGACGATAGAAAAATCCGTGAGAAACTTCAACAAAAAACATGGAATGAGATAAAAACAAACGATTCTTGGGCTATTTTTAAAATTATGGCTGAGTTTGTAGATGGATATGAAAGATTAAGTAAAATTGGACCATGCGTTTCTATTTTTGGATCTGCAAGAACAAAACCAGATCATAAATACTATAAGTTAGCTGAAGAAGTTGCTTACCAACTTACACAAAGTGGATTTGGAGTAATTACTGGTGGTGGACCAGGTATTATGGAAGCAGGTAATAAAGGAGCAAATAGAGGAAAAGGAACTTCTGTAGGTTTAAATATTGAATTACCTTTTGAACAACATGATAATCCTTGGATTGACCCAGGTAAAAGTTTAGACTTTGATTATTTCTTTGTTCGTAAAGTAATGTTTGTAAAATATTCTCAAGGTTTTGTTGTAATGCCTGGAGGTTTTGGAACAATGGATGAACTTTTTGAAGCAATCACATTAATTCAAACACATAAAATTGGTCGTTTTCCAATTGTTTTAGTTGGTAAAAAATTCTGGAGTGGTTTATTAGATTGGATTGAAAATACACTTTTAGAAGAAGGAAATATTAGTCCAGATGATTTAAAACTATTTAGAGTTGTAGATACAGCTGAAGAAGCTGTTGAACATTTTAATAAATTCTACGCTAAATACCAATTAAAACCTAATTTCTAATCTTTTTTGGGTAAAAAAAGTAGAACTGAATTTTAATTAAAAAATAAACTTTATCTTCAACTCGTTGTTTAAAACAACGAGTTTTTTTATTTAAATGTAAGTGATAAAAAAAATACTACATATTACCTCTATCTTATTCTGTTTCTATACTATAGCACAAGAAAACTCTTCTCATATTACTGCTAGTTTAGATACTTTAAAACATACACTTATCATTCAACAAAAATTAACTTACATAAACACCTCAAACCAACCTTTAGAAGAAATTTATTTACATAATTGGGGGAATAGTTTCAAAGATAATAGCACTCCGCTAGGAAAAAGATTAATTAAAGATTATAAGAAAGATTATTATTTTTCAGAAGAAAGCGAACGTGGTTATTCTAAAGTACATAGTATTACTTCTAACAATTTAGAATTAGATTTTCAAGAAGTTCGCGAAACAAATGATATTATTCAAATTCAATTAAATAATGCACTTGCAATTAAAGATAGTATTACTTTAACAGCTAAATACACGTTAAAAATCCCAAAAGCTCGTTATACAGGTTATGGTAGAACTAATGATGGTTATCATTTGCGATTTTGGTATTTAGTTCCTGCTATTTATGAAAATGGATGGCAGTTAATGAGTAATTTAAATATGGACGATCTTTATGAAGATGTTACTGATTACACTTTAGAAATTGATATTCCTAAAACATTAAATCTAGAAAGTAATTTATATCAATATAAAACGGAAAAGGAAAATTTTAATCATTACTACCTTGTTGGTAAGAAAAAGAAAGACATTATACTAAGTATTAGTAACCGTAAAAAATTTAGAGTTTTTAAAACTAAAAACACTCAAATAAAAACAGATATTTTCGATAAACGCATTGAATTAATACAAGCAAATGAAATTGTAAATAAGCAAATAGCTTTTATAGAAGATTTTATTGGTTCTCATCCACATACAGAGATTTTAGTAGATGGAAATACAGTAAACAAAAACTCTTTAAAAGATATTTATGGTATTCCTAATTGGTTACGCCCTTATCCAGAAAACTTTAAATGGGAAATCCGATTTTTTAAAGCTCTAACTAGTAAATACATTGACGATGTTCTTTTATTGAATAATCGAAAAGATTATTGGCTTTGCGATGGTATTGAAACATTTTTAATGATGGAATACATCAATAAATATTATCCAGACGTAACTGTTTTCGGACGATTTTCTAAGATTTGGGGGTTTAAAAATTATAATCTTGCTAAACTAAAGCAAAATGATAAACAAGCATTCTTTTATCAATTTAGCGCAAGACGTTTCTTTGATCAATCTTTAACAACACCTGCAGATTCTCTATCTAATTTTAATAGAAAAATCGTAAGTCCATACAAAGCTGGATTAGGCTTTAAATATTTACAAGATTTTTTAGGTGATGATGTTCTAAAAAAATCATTCCAAGAATTTTATAAAAATCAATCATTACGAATAACAAATTCAGAAAGTTTTAAAGAGATTTTACAACGAAATACTGACAGAAATTTAGATTGGTTTTTTGGTGATTATGTAAAAACCACTAAAAAAATTGACTATAAAATTAAAAAAGTAAAACAAATAAAATTTGAAGATTCCTTAGAAGTTACCATAAAAAACAAACGTAATATCACTGCTCCTGTTTCATTGTACGGAATTAAAGATGATTCTATAAAATTTAAAACTTGGGTTACAAATGTTGACAGTATAAAAACGATTAAAATTAAAGCAGGTGATTTTGATAAGTTAGCTTTAAATTATGAACAAATTTACCCAGAATACAACTTCTTAAACAATTACAAGAAAACGAATAATGCTATAATTAGCAAACCTATCCAATTTCGATTTTTAAAAGACATTGAAGATCCAAACTTCAATCAAGTTTTCTTTAATCCGAATGTGAAATTTAATTTATATGATGGAATGATCTTAGGAGTTAACTTTAATAACAGAGCTATTATTCGACATAATTTCGATTTTAGTATTACTCCGAATTACGCTTTTAGAAGTGAAAATTTAACGGGTTCTTTTTCTTTAGGATATGATCACTTTTTCGAAAAATCTAAAATCTATAAAATTCGTTACGGAATTAGTGGTAGCAACTTTCATTACGCTCCAGAATTAAGTTATAATACAATCTCTCCATTTGTAAACATTCAATTCAGAAGAAATACACTTAGAGATGTTGGAACCAAATTTTTATTATCAAGAATTGTTTATGTCGATCGAGAAATTAACCCAACAGATACAGAAATTGAAAGCGACAAATATCAAATTGTAAACTTTAGATATATATACAGCAAACCAGATGTTGTAAAAAGATTTCAATATGCCATTAATGGAGAATTTGCCGACAATTTCACTAAGTTCTCAACAGACATTCGCTATTTAAGATTCTTTTCTGAAAAACAGAGTTTTAATTTAAGATTTTTTGGAGGTTTCTTTTTATATAACCATTCTCAAGGAGATTTCTTTAGTTTCGGTTTAAACAGAAGTTCAGATTATTTATTTGAACAAAATTTATTTGGAAGATCTGAACGCTCGGGATTATTTAGTCAACAGTTTGTAGTTTCTGATGGAGGTTTTAAATCTTTCTACAAAGAACATTCTTTTGCAAATCAATTAATGCTTTCTGGGAATACAAGCGTTAGTGTATGGAGATGGGCAGAAATTTATAACGATTTTGCCATGTTAAAGAGTAAAAATACGAAAGCTCGATTTTTCTATGAAAACGGAATTCGTTTAAATTTTGTTCCAAACATCTTCGAATTTTACTTCCCTATTTATACAAACGAAGGATTTCAAATTAATCAACCAGAATATCCAAGTAAGATACGTTTTGTGATTACAACAAGTTTAGATCGTGTTTATAACTTTTTACGACGCGGGTTATTGTAGATAACTCAACAAAACACCACTTTTTTTGCTTTTTTTACGATTTATTCAAACTCTAAGGCAGATTTTTAAATTTCATTTAAAAAACCTATCTTTGCAGCAATAGCCAAAACAAAACTTTTTATTTATGACTGTAAAAGTAGCTGTACCAAACTCACAACAGATATCATTCGAAGATTTTAAAAAAGAAGTATTAAATGATTATCGAATCGCCAAAATGAGTCGAGAATGCAGTTTACTCGGTCGACGAGAAGTATTAACCGGAAAAGCTAAATTCGGAATTTTTGGTGATGGTAAGGAGGTACCTCAATTAGCTTTAGCTAAAGCTTTTAAAAATGGAGATTTTAGATCGGGGTATTATCGTGATCAAACTTTCATGATGGCCATTGGTGAGTTAACTGCTCAACAATTCTTTGCTGGTTTATACGCACACACAGATATTGTACAAGAACCAATGTCTGCTGGTCGTCAAATGGGTGGACACTTTGCAACACATTCTATAGATGAAAATGGAAAGTGGAAAAACTTAACACAACAAAAAAACTCATCTTCTGATATTTCTCCTACAGCAGGACAAATGCCTAGATTATTAGGTTTAGCTCAAGCCTCAAAAATATATAGAAATGTAAAAGGACTTGAAGGATTTACTAATTTTTCAAATGAAGGAAATGAAGTTGCTTGGGGAACAATAGGTAATGCAAGTACTAGTGAAGGTTTATTTTTTGAAGCAATTAATGCTGCTGGAGTTTTACAAGTACCTATGGTAATGAGTGTTTGGGATGATGAATATGGTATTTCTGTTCACGCAAGGCATCAAACAACAAAAGAGAGTATTTCTGAAATATTAAAAGGTTTCCAAAGAGAAAATGAAAGCAACGGTTATGAAATTTTCGTTGTTAATGGTTGGGATTATGTGAAATTAGTTGATGTATATAATAAAGCTGGAGAAATTGCAAGGGAAAAACATATTCCTGTTTTAATTCATGTTAAAGAATTAACACAACCACAAGGACATTCTACTTCTGGTTCTCACGAAAGATATAAATCTAAAGAGCGTTTACAATGGGAACAAGAATTCGATTGTATTGCTAAAATGAGAGCTTGGATTATAGATTTTGAACTTACAGATGAATCTGGTAATACCTTACGTTTCATTGAAAGTGAAGAAGAACTTACTACTATAGATAAAGAAATTAAAAGAGAAGTAAGCGCTGCTAAACGTAATGCATGGAATGCTTTTTTAAATGAAATAAAGGCTGAATTAAATAGTGCTACTAAAATTTTAGATCGTGTAGCTTCAAAAAGTAAAAATGGTTCTTTTATCACTAAATACAAGAATGATTTAGAAGCTTTAGTTGAGCCAATTAGAAAAGATATTTTAGTTGCTTGTAGAAAAACACTACAATTAATTGTTGACGAAAAGTTCCCAGAAAAAATAGAGTTACAAAACTTTATAAAAGAAAGAATTGTTGATGCAGCAAATAAATATTCTACGCATTTATATAGCGAAACTGAAAAATCTACATTTAGAGTTCAAGAAGTTAAACCAACTTACGATACTGAGAAAAAAATGGTAGACGCACGTATTGTTATGCGTGATAATTTCGAAGCTATTTTTAACAAATATCCAGAAACTTTAATTTTCGGTGAAGACTCTGGTTACATCGGAGATGTAAATCAAGGTTTAGAAGGTTTACAAGAAAAATTCGGAGAATTAAGAGTATCAGATACTGGAATTAGAGAAGCAACTATTTTAGGGCAAGGAATTGGAATGGCAATGCGTGGATTACGTCCGATTGCTGAAATTCAATACTTAGATTATTTATTATATGCTTTACAAATAATGAGTGACGATTTAGCAACACTTCGTTACAGAACTTATGGAAAGCAAAAAGCTCCTTTAATTATTAGAACTCGTGGTCATCGTTTAGAAGGTATTTGGCATGCAGGTTCTCCAATGGGAGGAATTATTAATAATGTTCGTGGAATTCATGTTTTAGTTCCAAGAAACATGACAAAAGCTGCTGGTTTTTACAATACTGCTTTAGAAGGAGATGATCCTACTTTAATTATAGAGTGTTTAAATGGATATCGTTTAAAAGAACAGTTACCAAATAACTTAGGTGAGTTTAAAACTCCAATTGGTGTTGTGGAAACAATTAAAGAAGGAACAGATATGACTGTTATTTCTTATGGTTCTACTTTAAGATTGGTGGAAGAAGCTGCTAAAGATTTAGCTCAAGTTGGAATTAGCATTGAAATTATTGATGCACAAAGTTTACTTCCTTTTGATATTAACCACGATACTGTAAAATCTTTAGCGAAAACAAATCGTTTATTAGTTGTAGATGAAGATGTTCCTGGTGGTGCTTCTGCTTATTTATTACAAGAAATTGTAGAAAACCAAAATGGATATGTACACTTAGATAGTAAACCTCAAACGCTAACTGCAAAAGCACATAGACCTGCTTATGGTACTGATGGAGATTATTTCTCTAAACCTTCAGTAGAAGATATATTCGAAAAGGTTTATGAAATTATGCATGAAGCAAACCCAACAAAATTTAAAAGTTTATACTAGTAAATTTTATATATAAGATTTAAAAACCGATGAAATTTCATCGGTTTTTTTGTTTTCCTATTTTAACTTAACAGTAACTAACTATTTCATATGTTTTTAATAATTTAGTTGGTTTATTAACCAATACTAAATATGCGACGACTACTATTACTTTTACTTGTAATCTGTATAAATATACCTTATCAATCAGAAGCACAAAAAAGAAAATCTAAAAAAGACGACAAAAAAGAAGTTACTAAAAAATCTCCAAAAAAGAAAAAACCTAAATACTCAGATTTTGTAACTAAAAAAACAAAAACAGACGATGGGTTATTCAAAGTTCATGAAACTAACGGAAAATATTATTATGAAATTCCTAAATCATTATTAGGAAAAGAAATGTTATTAGTTAGCAGAATTAAAGCTCTACCTTCTGGCTTTGGAGGAGGTTATATGAATGCTGGTTCTAAAACTAATGAACAAGTAGTTGTTTGGGAACATTATAAAAAGAAAGTTTTATTAAAAATAAAATCTTACCAAGCAATTGCTCACGACTCATTACCAATATACAAATCTGTAAAATCAAATAACTTAGAACCAATAATTCATGCTTTCGATATTAAAGTTCAGAATAATGATTCTACTGCAGTTCTTATTGATGTTTCTAAATTTTTCACTTCAGATATTAAAGCAATAAGCGGTATTGGAGCCAGAGCACGAAAACAATATAAAGTTAGAAGATTAGATCCTAAACGTAGTTTTATTAATTCTATTAAAAGTTACCCAAAAAACATAGAAGTTGTTCAAGATTTTACTTACGATGCAGCTACTCCTCCATCACAAAGAGCCGCTGGAAGTATTAGCATTAGAATGAATCAATCAATGATTATACTTCCTGAAAAACCTATGATGCCTAGAGTTTTTGACAAGCGCGTAGGTTATTTTCCTATTGGAACTGTAGACTATAGTTCTGAAGCTTTAAAAGCGGACTACAAAATGTATATTAGAAGATGGAGATTAGAACCTAAAGATAAGGCTGCGTATAACAGAGGAGAATTAGTAGAGCCAATTAAACCTATTGTATATTATTTAGATCCTGCTACTCCAAAAAAATTAAGAAAATACATTAAACAAGGAGTTGAAGATTGGCAAAAAGCTTTTGAAACAGCTGGTTTTAAAAATGCAATTATTGCAAAGTATCCACCAACTAAAGAAGAAGATCCTGAGTTTAGTATGGAAGACATCCGTTATTCATCTATCCGATATGTAGCAAGCACAACCAGAAATGCTATGGGACCAAGTGTTTCTGATCCACGTTCAGGTGAGATTATTGAAAGTGATATTGTATGGTATCATAACCACTTACGTTCATACAGAAATAGATATTTATTAGAAACCGGAGCTGCTAATCCTTCTGCTAGAACTTTAAATACTCCAGACGAAGAAATTGGAGAAATGATGCGAATGGTAATTGCTCATGAAATTGGTCATGCATTAGGATTACCTCATAATATGGCTGCTAGTTATGCTTACCCTGTAGATTCATTACGTTCAGGAAAATTCACTCAAAAGTATGGTATTGCTGCTACAATAATGGATTACGCTCGTTACAATTATGTAGCACAACCTGGTGATAAAAATATTCGTTTTATTCGTCAAATTGGCCCTTACGATCATTATTCTATTAATTGGGGATATCGTTATTTACCTTTTGCTGGTAAACCTGAAGATGAAATAAAAACTTTAGATAAATGGATTACTGATAAAGCTAAAGATCCTATTTACAAATTCGGAATTCAGCGTTTTAATGGTTTTGATCCGGCTTCTCAA
Source organism: Tenacibaculum aquaeponti (assembly GCF_052084715.1). Classification (GTDB taxonomy): domain Bacteria; phylum Bacteroidota; class Bacteroidia; order Flavobacteriales; family Flavobacteriaceae; genus Polaribacter. The sequence goes on from NZ_CP197288.1 coordinate 1,316,026, forward strand.
ACTGAAGGCATTGGAAATGATCAAGTAAAAGCTAGTACTTATGGAATTAAAAACTTAAAAATAGTTGCTAAAAACTTACAAAAATGGACTTCTGATCAAACTAATAATTATGATGATTTAAATGAATTATATCGAGAATTACTTGGTGTTTGGAGCAGATATTCTGGTCATGTTGTTGGTAATGTAGGTGGTGTTTTTGAAGATAATAAAAAACCTGAACAAACAGGAAATGTATACACTGTACTTTCAAAAGCAAAACAGAAAGAGTCTTTAAACTGGCTACTTAAAAATGTATTTACTACTCAAAATTGGTTATTAGACAAAAATATTCTAGCTAAAATTAACCATACAGAATATACCAATAGAATGCTATCACTACAAAACAGACAGCTTTCAGGTTTATTAAATACAAGTAGATTAGAACGAATGATTAACTCTGAAGTTATAAGTTCTGATTTCTACAGTGTTTCAGAATTTATAAGAGATTTAAGAAAAGGATTGTTTTCTGAAACTAATGCTTTAAGAAATGTAGATGTTTACCGAAGAAATTTACAGAAGAGTTTTATAGGTAGAATGGAAAAGTTATTAAAGAACGATAAAATTACTAACACTGACATTCCGTCTATTGTAAGAGGAGAATTAACATCTTTAAAAAGTCAGTTAAACATAGCTAGTAAAAGAGCTACAAATAGAATTACAAAATATCATTATAAAGACTGTTTAGAAAGAATTAATTCAATTCTAAATCCAAAAAACTAACAATAAAAAATCCCGATGAAATTCATCGGGATTTTTTATTGTTAGTTCAATTTAAGAATACTATTCCTCTACTTTTACATCTTGTACATCTACTGGTACATTTTTAGATTCGTAATCTTTAATTTTTTCATTAATTAAATTAATAAAAATCGATTCAGAAAAATCACTGTTCTCTACAATTTCTTGTAAAGCTTTAATTCTTTCTGTCATTGTTGGTTTCGTCATTGCAATACTAGCATATTTTGCAGTTGCAATATCCACAGATTTATCTGAAATATTGTTTGATTTTACCCAAACTTCTTCAATATATTTCCCAGTTGTTCTTTTTCCTTTTACTTGAATCCAATCGTCTTGATTTCCAATAACTGCAATAATATCCATTGGACTAAATTCATTCTCAGTCTTAGTTAATAAATCTGGTCTTTTGTATACACTTGCATTTTTAACCATTACTCCTACTTTACCATTAACTGCTAAAAACGGTGCTCTAGACCAACCTTCTTTACCATCAATTAATTTTACTTTAAAGTAATCTTTCTTAGATACAGAATCAATGTATTTTTCTCCTGTAAAATACACTTTTTCACCTAAACTCATAGAAGTAATCCACTTACCTTTTCCAGAAGGAGTTTCTCTAACAGATAACTTATCTAATAAACAAATTGCATCTCCAGATCCATCATCTACAGAAGAGGTCTTTTCTGTTTCAGAATTGTTATTTGTTTCTACAGAAGTACTTTTTGAAGTTCCGTTTTCAGTTTTACACCCAATCACTAATAAAGAAATTGAAATTACAGCAATAAATATTTTTTTCATTTTATTTAATTTTAACTACAAATATATAATTATAACTAACATTATCTTTTTTAAGTTATTGTAAACACAATTAAAACCATTTTTACTAGCGTTTTTTATTTTTTTGATAAGATTGAATTTCCAATTCTACAAGACAAACATTTTTTCTCATTACAATAATTTGTTTTTAGTTGGAGTAAAGCTTGACTCTCTAAAGCATTTTTTGAGCTAATTTTTAACGATTCAAACTTTTGAATAATAGTATTTTTCTCTGGCTGAATATTTTCTAGTAATTTAAAAAAGGGAGCTTCATCAAATTCGTCTCTGTGTTTTAAATACACAAACTTTAATGGTAAAATAGTATTGATTAAAAGTAAATCTATAAATGATTTTGTTAATCGTTTTTTATTCTTCTTTGATGTTTTCATAAACGTATAATGCTCTTCCCAAAATTCATTTACACCAGTGGAAATTAATTCATAAAAACCATGTATATTTTCTAAATGAATTAGTTTAGAAAATAAACTTCTGTAACTTGAATACAAAGTAGCTATTTGCGCTAATCGTATAGTTGGAAAATTATTAGGTCGCATTCTAAAAAATTGAAATTCATTTTTATCTAATGAACTCAGCTGGTATTTATGCTTTAAATATTCATATTCTTTTTTAAGTTTATTTTGATATTCACTTTCCTCTATTTCATTTAAAAATCCTGCTTGACCAAATAACAAAGCTGACAATTGAAATTCATTAGCTCCAATTTTTCGAACCAAAGAAAAATCGAATGAAGTTGCTAATTTTAGAAAAGAATCTCCATTAACTTTAAGCCCGAAATTTTTGACTAACAATTGAAACAATACGGCTTCAAAGTCATAATTTGTATTTTCTAGTAAAGTGAAAATAAACTTAGATTTACTTTCTAATCGCTCTAAATACAGCCGTTCTGTAAAGTTTTGATATATAAAACTATTAATCGTGTGAATTTCTTTTTCACAAGAAATCCAATTTGTTTGTTGTTGAAATATTGATGCATATTTTTCTACAATAGAATTATCGATAAATTCTTTTAACTCTAAAGTTGGAATTTGTTTGTTTCCTTTCATGTAAATATCTACATCATGTTCGTAAACAACATGTAAAATTACGGCATCGTAATTTTTATCTTCCTCGTGTTTATGCTGATACCAATCTGATGATTTCACATGAATTTCCACATGACCATACCATAAAATTTCATCAATAATTGCTTTGGCATTGAAAAAATCTGGACCAGAATTTTTATTAGATAATCCAGAATGTAATATTTGAAGTGTTTCTCCTGATGTCAGTTTTAAGTTGAGTGTGTTAAATAACTTGTACTGCCATACATAATGAAGGAAATTTTCTTTCATAGTTTGTAATTTCTTTTTCTTTTTTCGACAATAAATTTATGAAAAATCTACTTAAGTCAATTTTTATAAGTGTATTACCCGTTTTTGCTTTAATCATTTTTGTAAAAACACTTATACAATTCGATAGTAATCTTACTAATGTTGGACTTTTACTTAACACATTACCAATTATAATTTTCTTTAGCTCTTTATTTATAAAACCTGTAGCAAGAACAAGTACAACATTAACTTCTTTTACTGTTCCTGTAATAATTGGAACAGCTGTAACTTTTTTTACATTAAATTTAAATGCAATCGTAATTAGTATAGCATTAGCTTTAGGATGGTTTTTATATTTGACTTGGTATTCTAAATTTGAAAAGAGAGAGCAAAAGATTATCCAAGTTGGAAAAAAATTACCTCCACTAACTTTCGAAAATATTCAGAAACAAAAAGTGAATCTTTCAGAATTTGATAGTAATTATAAAGTTTTGCTTTTTTTCAGAGGAAATTGGTGTCCACTTTGTATGGCACAAATCAAGGAAATAGCAAATCAATATCAAGAACTTTCCAAGAGAAATACTGATGTATTTTTAATTAGTTCACAACCTCATGAATTTACTGAAAATTTAGCTAAAAAACATAATGTTCCTTTTCATTATTTAACTGATAAAAACAACGAAAATGCAAGAAATTTAAATATTCTTCATGAAAATGGATTGCCTATGGGATTTCAAGTTTTTGGATATGAATCTGATGTTGTAATGCCTACTGTAATTATTACCAATAAAGAAAATGAAGTTATTTTTGCAGACCTTACAGATAACTATAGAGTTAGACCAGAACCAGCTACTTTCCTGAAAATCATTGATAAAAATTCACTATAAAATTCCTCATTTTCACTATAGTTTTTTTCAATATTCATTTTCATTTTCAAGTAAAAGTTAATTGTAATTTTGCAATGCATTTATAAAACAAAGCAATGAGTACAACTATTGAAAGTTTAAAATGGCGCTATGCTGTAAAGAAATTTGACGATAATAAATACATATCTGATGAGCAGATACAAACTATAAAAGAAGCTTTTAATTTAACTGCAACATCTTACGGTTTACAACCAGTAACTTTAGTAGTAATTAAAAATAAAGAATTACAAAAACAGTTAGTGGAACATTCTTGGAACCAACAACAAGTAGCACAAGCTTCACATGTTTTAGTTTTATGTGTACCTAAAAAACAAACAACAAAAGATGTTGAAAATTACTTCAAATTAGTAAAAAACATCAGAAATACATCAGATGAAATTTTAAATCCTTTCAAAGATTTTTTAATAGATTCTTTTTCAAAAAAAACTCAAGAAGAATTACTAACCTGGAACAAAAACCAAGCCTACATTACTCTTGGTAATTTACTAACTGTTTGTGCTTTAGAAAAAATAGATTCATGTCCTATGGAAGGTTTTATTCCTGAAAAATATGATGAAATTTTAAAACTAAATGAAAAAAACTTACAATCTGTATTAGTTTTACCGTTAGGTTTTAGAGCTGAAGACGACTATATGAAAGATTTAAAGAAGGTCCGCAAAAATATTGACCAAGTAACCTTGGACTTCAACTAACTAAAAAAATTTTAATTGGGGACTATTTTTTAAAAGTGCTGGCAATTTTATAATTGTTGGCACTTTTTATTTATTCCTATCTTAGTCTTCTAATAAATTTAAAGTAATGCAACCAATACATATTGTACTCTTAATTGTATCCTATTTTAGTGTACTTATACTAATTGCCTATTTAACAGGGAAATCCGCAAACAATCAAACCTTTTTTAAAGCAAATAACTCCTCTCCTTGGTATTTAGTTGCCTTCGGAATGATTGGAGCTTCTTTATCTGGTGTGACATTTATTTCTGTTCCTGGTTGGGTAGAAAATCAACAAATGGGATATATGCAAATGGTTTTGGGCTATATATTAGGGTATGCTATAATAGGCCTTATTTTATTACCTCTATACTATAAACTCAATTTAACTTCTATTTATACTTATTTAGAAGAACGTTTTGGAAAAATGAGTTATAAAACAGGAGCTTCATTTTTTTTAATATCTAGAACTATAGGAGCTGCTTTCCGATTATTTTTAGTTGCTAATGTTTTACAATTAATTTTATTTGATGCTTATGGAATTCCTTTCTGGGTAACTGTTACCATTACCATTTTATTAATTTGGTTGTACACTTTTAAAGGAGGAATAAAAACTATTGTTTGGACAGATACTTTACAGACCTTATTTATGTTGATTGCTGTTGGTGTGTGTATTATTGCAATAAAAGACGCTTTACAAATTGAAAGTTTATTAAGTTATGTAAATGAGAATAAACTCTCTAAAATTTTCTTTTTCGATGATGTAAAAGCTGGAAATTACTTTTGGAAACAATTCTTTTCTGGAGCTTTTATTGCTGTTGTAATGACTGGTCTTGATCAAGACATGATGCAAAAAAATCTTACTTGTAGAAGTTTAAAAGATGCTCAAAAAAACATGTTTTGGTTTACTTTGGTTTTAGTTATTGTTAACTTCTTTTTCCTTGCCTTAGGAATTTTACTTACAGATTTTGCAGCTCAAAATGGTATCGATGCTCATAAAGATCAGTTATTTCCAACTATTGCAATGAGTGGTGAATTAGGAATTGCTGCTTCTTTATTCTTTCTATTAGGTTTAATTGCCGCAGCATATTCTAGTGCCGATAGTGCTTTAACTTCCTTAACTACATCATTTAGTATTGATATTTTAGAAATCGATAAAAAAGAAGATGAAGCTGAAAAAGAAAAAACTAGAAAAAAAATTCATGTATTATTTTCTTTTATTCTGGTGATTACTATTTTAATTTTCAAATATTTTATTGCAGATGAAAGTGTAATTGCGAAAATATTTCAGTTTGCTGGCTATACATATGGTCCGCTTTTAGGATTGTATGCTTTTGGGTTATTCACTAAATTTAATGTAAAAGATGAATTAGTTCCATATATCTGTATTTTATCTCCATTTTTAACCTTTGGAATTAGTTATTACACGAAACATAATTTAGATTTTGATTTTGGATTTTTCATTCTAATTTTAAACGGATTATTAACTTTCTTAGGATTATTAGCAATAAAAAACAGACACCATGCCTAAAAAAGGAAAAGCTAAAAACACAGTAAATAAGGCTAAACATAGTCGATTGATGAAGCAAAAAGAAAACAAGCTTCGACTAGAAAAACAAAAAACTAAAGAACGCTTAAAAGCAATTATAAAAAAAGCAAACGAAGCTAAAGCAGAAGAAAACAATGACAGCACAACAGATAGTTAATAAATTTGATCTTACACAACATCCTGAAGGTGGATATTTTAAAGAAACTTATAGAAGTAACGGAATTATAAAAAATGAGAATTTATCAGAGAATTTTATAGGTGACAGAAATCACAGCACTGGTATCTATTTTCTATTGACTTCAGAGAGTTTTTCTGCATTTCATAAAATAAATCAAGATGAAATGTGGCACTTTTATTTAGGAACATCCTTAAAATTACATATGATTTCTCCTGAAGGTGAATATTCTTTCGTACTTATTGGGAATGATATTGTAAATAACGAGATTCCGCAATTTGTAGTTCCTGCTCAATATTGGTTTGCTGCTGAAGTTGTAGATGAAAACAGTTTTTCATTTACAGGATGCACCGTTGCTCCTGGTTTTGACTTTAATGATTTTGTATTGCCTGAACGAAAGGTATTAATAGAATTATTTCCACAACACGAGGAAATTATTACACGACTTACACATCATTAAAATGAAAAAATTAATTCTTTTTCTATTTATTATTATCTTCTTCACCAACTGTTCTAGAAGTATTGAAAAAAAAGATGAAATTCTAAATAGTATTGAAATTAAATTAGAAAGAGGAGCTTTTCATTACGATACTTTTATTCTAAAAGATACATTACTTACTTTTTACCCAGAAAAACTAAGTAATAATGCTCTTGGAAATGAATCTGAATTAGCTAAATATTATCAAAAGTCTGAGCAATATATTTCCAAAGCACAATTGATGAGTTTAATTCAAAAAATTGAAACTAGTAATATTTGGAAACTCAATGAGAATTATTCTTGCGATCGATCTTGCAAGAGTAACTTAAAAATTACAATCCAACTAGGTGGAAAGAAAAAAATTATCTCTTGTGATGATTATAAATGCGGATGTCCAGAAATACTTCAATATTTAGAAAATGAATTGATAATACTCCATGGAAAAGATTTAAAAAGAATTCATTTACCTGGATGATATATTTAATACGCAACCTTTTTAATTTTTAATATCTATAGAGTATAAACTTTATATGAATATGAAAAAACAAATTAAAACTATTCTATCAATTACATTTTTCACGCTTTTAATAAGTCTTACAAGTTGTTCTAAAGATGAAGAAAATAATATTGAACTTCATAATATAGATGGAAACTGGAAAGTTGCTTACTATATGGAAAACGGTAATAAAATAACAAAAAATGAAAAACCAACTTGGCCTGATTTTAATAATGGAGAAATTACACTAAAACTCACTAAAATTAATGAAGAAGGTAAAAGATTTGTCTCTGGTCATACAGTTACCAATCTTTTTAATGGCGAATATGAAGTAACTAAAAATAAAAATATTTCATTCTCTGTTATTTCAACACTTATATCTGAACCAGAATGGACTCAATTATTTTCTATTAATAAAATAAATCGTTATGATGTTATTGAAGGGAATTTGATTTTATTTTATGATAAAGTTTCTATAGTATTAGAAAGAGATTAATTCACAAAAAGTTATAAGCGTTAAGCTATAATTAACGGGTGTAAATCTTATTGTTAACGGTCTTATATGTGAAAAGTAGCGGATTTTTAAGCACTAGCTTTTTGGTTAATAACTGACCTTAAGTTTATAAAATTAAATTTTGTTAAAGTACCTAAATCGCTATTTTTTGTATACGTTATTATCCACTGGCTTTTTCGTTCAGTTTGTCAACAGAGCTGACTTGAAAACTCTTTTAGTTATTGAGGCACTATAAAAGCAAATGTGCTTGAAAACAGCAAGGAGATTTAATTAATTCATTTGTTTAATTCAAAAAACATTTTTAAATTTGCATACTATAATTAGCGAAAAAAATGTTCTACTATTACGGAAGAAAAAAACAAATATCAAAATATTACCCTGCTCCTCAATTTGATACAATAGTAGAGCCGTTCGCTGGTGCTGCCGCATATTCTGCTTATAAAGATAATTGGAAGAAAAATGTAATATTAATAGAAAAAGACGAAAAAGTTTCCAATATCTGGAATTGGTTAATTAACGAAGCTACTGAGCAAGAAATTCTAAATTTACCTGAATTAAAAATTGGTGAAAAAAGTTCAGATTTTCTTCATATAATTCACGCAGCAACTAAAATGGCTTTTCATTTTAAAACAATCAAAGTTACTGCTGTTCTTGAACGAAATTGGGAAATAAGTAAGAGAATTATGTCTCAAAATTTGTATAAAGTTAAACACTGGCAAATATTAAATGATGATTATTCAAATGCACCAGATATAGAAGCTACCTGGTTTATTGATCCACCTTATAAAGGTGAAGCAGGTTTAGGTTACAGACATAGCAGTAAATTATTGGACTATGATAAATTAGCAGAATGGGCATTAAATAGAAAAGGCGAAGTAATATTTTGTGAAGGTAAAGAAGGTGATTACTTACCTTTTAAACCGTTAGTTGATTTAAAAGGTGTAGCTGGTAAAGTAAATAAAGAAATGATTTATTACAGATCTAATGTTTAGTTCCCGAACAAACTACCTTGTTCTCCAATATCAATGTTTAGTAATTTTGAATACCTGTTAACGTACTCTTTGTTGTCATAAAGTAGAATCCAACCTTCACCCATTTTGATTTTTCCACTTTTACGCATACCTGTAACTTTAGTATTTCTTCCAGTTGTTCCAGATATTTCACCCCAATCGTCAGGTGTTAATGTATCTGAAAAGAAAGCACCAGTTATTGCAGGGAAATTAAAACCATTTTTATCGTTTACAAAATCCCAAACTACACCAAGTAAATAATTAACCTCGCGATGATGTGCTTGCCAAGTTATACCGCTTATTTTTGATACCCTAACTTCTCCCGCCCTCAAATTTGAGCCAGTTTTTAAATTCCCTATTGTTCCTTTAATTTCTATACCTTCAGGATAATTTCTTAAGATTTCTTCTGACGAACCTAAGCCTGAAGTAGGTATAATATCTGGATGCCCTTTTTCTATTGGATTAACTACTGAATCTTGTATATTCTCCACTAATTTAGTGCAGAATACAGCTCCAATCAAAGCACCTGTTGTCTTAAAATCTATGCTACGATATAAATTTGGAGGTAAAGTTTCTAAAAATAAATTTAGGCTATTAACTGATTCTAAAATTTCATTATGTGAAACCTGAAACCCTAAATTTCTATTGAAAGTTTTGTTTATCTTGTAGATCATTGAATAAATCTTTAATACTTATTTCTAAAGCATTGGCAATTTTTTCAATATTTAATAGTGTTATATTTTTTTCTGCTCTTTCAATCATACCAATGTAAGTCCTGTGTAAATCAGCTTTATGCGCTAATTCTTCCTGAGAAAAACCTTTCTGTTTTCGGATTTCTCGAACTCTTTTTCCAAATTTTATTAGTATGCTTTGCTTTGAATCCATTGCTAATTAAAGTATGTAAATTTAACTTTGGTATTCAGCTCAAACAACAGACTATAATTAGCATTATCAGTCAGAGGTAAGAAAAAATCAATGTGTGCAATAGCACTCTTTGCTTTTGTACGGCTGGTTTTTCAGTTGTGTGCAACTTATTAATATTCCCAATGCTCTATTTCAACTTCGTATTTATCTAATTTTGCTCCCCAAATATTTAATCTTTTTTTCTGTTTCACTAACGCTTTACTTGCCTTTCCTCCAGGAATTAAAAGCATAAATCGCTTCATATTTGGTAATTTAAATAAACTTTCTGGTAGCAATCCGAAATCATCCATATTCATCATCTGTATACTTTTCAACTCTTTTAAATTTTCTAAATCAGGTGGAAAAGCTTTCAATCCGCAACCATAACAACCAAAATATTCTAACTTTTTAAGATTAAAAAATGATTTAGGTAAATATCCTAATCCTCCTTTTACATAACCAAAACTAATAGATTTAAGATTCGATAAACTCCCTATAGATTCTGGAATTTTATTGATCGGAGTAGCTCCGCAACCACCACCATCAAACTGTAACTTTGTTAAGTTTTTTAACTCAATTATCTCTTCGGGAATTTCATTGAATTCAGCACATGAAAGATTTAATATTTTTAACTTTTTCAGTTTTAAAATTGCTTTTGGAAATTGTTTAAGCTTTGTTCTATATAATTCTAATAACTCTAAATTCTGAAGATTTGAAATATCAGCAGAAATATCTCTTTCTATGATTGATTCGAATACTAATCCTTTTAATTTTTTAAGTTTAAATACTCCTTTAGGAATATTAGTAATTGGCCCTTTTGAAAAACCAAACCAAGAATATCTAAAATAGGTTAACTCTTGATATTCTGAGATTTCCTTTGGAATAGATTTGTATTTACAACCATCAATTATTAAAGCAACTAAGTTTTCTTTTGAAATTTTAAAAAAATCCTTTGGAAATTCTGTTGATTGATCATCAAGTAATGTTAATGAAACTTTTTTTCCTTTTTCAATTTCAAAAACAGCCTCAGGAATTGACCTCACAGCAACAGGTTTCTGAGCTTTAACGCTTATATCCCAAATAAATAATAGTAAACAAAAATAAGTAGCTTTCATTGTTTTTCATTTTTCACACTTCGAAAAGTACAACTTTTAAATTGAAAAACAGAAGGTATTAAATAACAAAAACACTATTGTAATTTTAAAACTTAATCTCGATTTATATCTACTTTCAAACAACTTAACCAATTAATTAATATTGTATGCATTTTGAATAATATCGTGCATAAAAAAGCTATCCTTTTTAAATAATTTTACCCCGATTAATTCTCTTTAAAACAGATAATTAACCTAAAAAACTTATCTGTTACGCAACACAAAATTAAGTAAAAACTTAAACTATTCTAATTGTGTAAAGGTGTTCAAATTAATAGAATTCAATTAAAAATTTAATCATAATCACATATAAAACAACACTATGCAATAAAATTCATCAATACTAAAAAGTAATATCTTTTTTAAAAACTATTAAATAATTTATATAATGAAAAATAAGTTTACACTCCTAATAGCGACTTTATTAATGTTGCATACTGGGTATTCTCAGACAAATAATTTCTGGAAAAAAAATACTGATAAAACAATCAAGATTCATCAACAAAATACTCCCTTTAACTCCTATTATTTGGATTTTGATAAACTAAAAAAAATTCTTTCTCAATCTCCTAAACAAGGCGAAATTTTAATAAAACCTGAAACAATTGTTACTTTCCCTAATAAATCTGGAGTATTAAAAGAATATAAAATGATTGAAAAATCAAATTTGAACCCAGATTTAGCAAAAAAATTCCCTAGCATTAAATCTTATTCTGGAATTGCGACAGATGGAAGTAGACATACTATTCATATCAACTTAAATTTTAATCAACTTAATGGAGTTATCACAAAACCAGATAACACCCAAGAAACATTTGGCAAGCAATCTAATTCAAATAAAAACCTCTATTCAATAACTTCTATTACTGAAGAGAAAACAAATGATACTTTTAAATGCGGTGTACACAATGAACGCAACTTATCTTCTATTAAAGGAAAATTAAAGAAAGTAACTTCTAATTTTAAAAATAGAAATGCTAATGATGGTATATTAAGAACTTACCGGTTTGCTTTAGCTACAACGGCAGAATTTTCTCAATTTTATATAAATAGAGCTAATGTTATTAATGGTACTAATCAACAAAAAAAAGCAGCAGTACTTGCAGGATTAAATGAAATAATGACTAATATAAACGCTGTTTATGAAAGAGATTTAAGTGTTAGATTTCAATTAGTAGCAAATAATGATGCTATTATTTTTCTTAACTCAAATACTGATGGATTAACAAGTGGTAGCAGTAGTACTTTAATAAATGAAGCTCATGATGTTATTACAAATAGTATTGGTAATAACAGTTTTGATCTTGGTCATGTTTTAGATTTATCTAATACAGGTGGTTTTGGGGGTTTGGGTGTAATATGTGATAATTCAAGAAAAGGAAAAGGAGTTTCTACAGCCAATGATCCTACCGGTAATTTTTTTTATGGATTATTCCTTCATGAAATTGGCCATCAACTAGGAGCTAATCATACTTTTAATAATTACTGTAATGGAAATAGGGTTAACACAAACGCTATTGAACCTGGTAGTGGATCAAGTATAATGTCGTATTCTGGTGTTTGTGCTCCTAATGTAATTAATGATAGAGACACTTATTTTCATGCAAAAAGTATTGAGGAAATGTGGAATATTATTTCAAACACAAACTGTGAAACAAGAATAAATACAGGAAATTCTTCACCAACTGCAAACGCAGGAAAAGATTATGTTATACCAAAATCAACTCCTTTTGTTTTAAAGGGATCTAGTAGTGATGTTAATAATTCTCAAAACAACCTTACCTACACTTGGGAACAAATGGATATAGGTATAGAAGCAATTTCTCCTTATGCAATATCTGGTCCAGCTTTTAGATCTTTACCTCCTTCGTCTACTTCTGAAAGGTACTTTCCAGCTATATCAGGTGTTTCCAGCGGATTCGTTTCTCAATGGGAAAGTCTTCCTGCCGTATCAAGAGAAATGAATTTTAGATTTACAGTTAGAGATAATAACAACGGTGGAGCAAGTACTAATTCAGACAACACAAAAATTACTATTAATGATAATGCTGGTCCTTTTGTTGTAACTTTTCCTAATAGCGATCAAATTATTTGGACACCTGGAACAAATCAAAATATCACATGGAATGTTGCAGGAACAAATAGCAACGATATTAATGCTGCCTTCGTAGATATATTACTATCAACGGATGGCGGAATTACTTTTAATACCACATTAGCTTCTAATGTTCCTAACGATGGTTTACATCAAATTACAGTTCCAAACATTACAGGTAATTTAAACAGAATTATGGTTAGAGGCACAAATCATATTTTTTATGATATATCGAATAAAAACTTTTTTATTTCTGATGGTTCAGATACTACCGCTCCTAGTACTCCTACAGGGTTAGTTGCTACCAATCCTGACAATAATTCTCATATTTCTGCAAATTTAAATTGGACAGCTTCTACGGATAATGTAGGTGTGGCTGGTTATATTATAGTACAAAATGGAGAAGAAATATTTACATGGAATAGTCAAAACACTTCAATTACAATGCGTGGTTTAGATGATGGTACTGAATATACATTTCAGATAATCGCATTCGATGCTGCTGGAAATAGGTCTAACATTAGTACATCTGCAACAATAAAAACTACTGGAAATGCACCTACTGCTCCTAAAAATGTAATAGCAACAAATGTAACTAAAACTGGAGTAACTTTAAATTGGGATCCTTCTACCAGCTCTGGTACTAATATTGATGGATATAGCGTTTTTGTAAATGGTGTATTTACTCTATATACAAAAAACGAAACCCCTAATAATTTAACTTTTGCTCAATTAACAACTCTAGATCCTGATAGAACATACAGCATTACAGTAGGAGCTGTAGATGGTAATAACATAAGATCTAGAAGAAATTCTGTTCCAATAGAAATTAAAACATTAGAAGATAACACCCCTCCTTCTACTCCAACAAATTTAACCGCTACAGTTCCACAATCTCAAAATGAAAATCCGCAAACTGCTGTAGATTTAACTTGGACAGCTTCTACTGATGATACTCGTATTGGAGGATATATTATCGTACAAAACGATGAGGAGGTATTCACTTGGAATAACCAAAGTACAGCAATAACCATGCGATCTCTAACTCCAGGGACTCAATATACTTTTCAAATAATCGCTTTTGACGCTGCTGGAAATAGATCTAGCATTAGTAATTCTGCTTCAATTACTACGGAAGGATCTCAACCAAATGACACTACTCCTCCATCTAATGTTACTAACTTACAAGTTACCGATATTACACAAACAACAGCTAATTTAAATTGGACTATTGCTACAGATAATGTAGGTGTAACTGGTTATGATATTTTTAGAAATAATGAAACCACTCCTTTTCAAACTTCAACAACCAATAGCTTTCTATTAACTAACTTAACTCCTAACACAACAACAACTTACTTTGTAAAAGCTAAAGATGCTGCCGGAAACTCATCAATTAATAATAGTAACACTGTAACAGTAAAAACGTTGCCTCCTACAAATACTTCTTATTGCGAAGCTGGTAATAGAGGAACTAATTATATAGCACAAGTTACATTGGGTAGCATTAATAATTCTAGTGGTAATAATGCATATAGTGATTATACAACTACACAAAGTACAACTGTATCGAAAGGGCAGTCTATAACACTTACTATTACTCCTGGAATTAGTAGTAGTAATTGGAATAATAATGTAGTAGCGGCATGGATAGATTGGAATCAAAATAATTCTTTTGATGATCCTAATGAAAGAGTGCTCTTAAAAACAAGAGGAATTGGAGGTGAAACTAAAAATATAACTGTTCCTAATGATGCTTTAAGTGGTGCTACTAGATTAAGAGTACGTTACAAATGGTATAGTAATCCTAATCCATGTGGAACTTCTTCAACTGATGGTGACGAAGTAGAAGATTATACTATTAATGTTATTGATTCAAATACAGACACTACTCCTCCATCTAATGTTACTAACTTACAAGTTACCGATATTACACAAACAACAGCTAATTTAAATTGGACTATTGCTACAGATAATGTAGGTGTAACTGGTTATGATATTTTTAGAAATAATGAAACCACCCCTTTTCAAACTTCAACAACCAATAGCTTTCTATTAACTAACTTAACTCCTAACACAACAACAACTTACTTTGTAAAAGCTAAAGATGCTGCCGGAAACTCATCAATTAATAATAGTAACACTGTAACAGTAAAAACGTTGCCTCCTACAAATACTTCTTATTGCGAAGCTGGTAATAAAGGAACTAATTATATAGCACAAGTTACATTGGGCAGCATTAATAATTCTAGTGGTAATAATGCATATAGTGATTATACAACTACACAAACTACAACTGTATCGAAAGGACAGTCTATAACACTTACTATTACTCCTGGAATTAGTAGTAGTAATTGGAATAATAATGTAGTAGCGGCATGGATAGATTGGAATCAAAATAATTCTTTTGATGATCCTAATGAAAGAGTGCTCCTAAAAACAAGAGGTATTGGAGGTGAAACTAAAAATATAACTGTTCCTAATGATGCTTTAAGTGGTGCTACTAGATTAAGAGTACGTTACAAATGGTATAGTAATCCTAATCCATGTGGAACTTCTTCAACTGATGGTGACGAAGTAGAAGATTATACTATTAATGTTATTGATTCAAATACTAACTTTGACGTATTTAACAGTAAAAAAAACAGATCAACCTTATTTCCAAACCCTTTTAACGAAAGTTTTATTTTGGATGTAACTCATTTTAATAAAACTAAATTTGAAATTAGTATTTATGATATTGTAGGAAGAATAATTTATCATAAAAAATATAATGAAAATCAAAATAAAATAGAAAACCTAGGATCTCATATTAATGTACCGGGAAATTATTTCTTAAGAATTCATTCAAATCAAAAAACAGAAATTTTAAAAATTATTAAAAAATAAAAGAGTTTTTTTTCAAATTAAAACACCTTTTCAACTTTATGAAAGGGTGTTTTTTTTGTACTAAATTTCAAAAATTATAGTTAACCTACTCACCTAAAAAAAAAAAAAAAATAACAAACTGATTATCAGATTAAAAAACAAAAAAACGAATAATATAGTGTACATATATATTAAAATAGTATAATCAACAAACAAGGGTTTAAAATAATTTTATAGACATAACAAATAAACCCTTTATAATGAAAACATTAACCTTTAAAAAATTAATATTCATTTTATTGATTTTACACTCAATCAATTTAATAACACAACAACAAAATTGTTCTTTTGACGAAATAAATCAAGAATATTACCAAAACAATCCTAAAGAATTAAAAAAGATAATCGCTTTTGAAAAAAAAGTTCGACAAAAACAAAGATCATTAAAAAACAGCTCAAATAGAAAAAACTCTAAATACATTATTCCTGTTGTTTTTCATATCTATGGAAGTGAATTTCCAGATTTAAGTGACGGAACGAAAGTTAACGTAAATGAAGAAGTTGTAACTCAAGCCTTAAAAGACATTAATGAAGATTTTAAAGGATTTAATGATTTTGTAGATCCAGCTTTTGCGAATCTTGAAGGTGGTATGAACATTGAATTTAAACTAGCGCAAATTGATCCGGATGGAAATACTACAAACGGAATTATTTGGCATGAAACAAAAGAAGGTTTTGGTTTAAATGGTATTAATGATACAGAAATTGCAAAATTCGCTTGGGATAATTATAAATACATGAATGTACACATTCAACTAATTCTTAAATCTGGAAGTAGAACTAATTCTGGTATTGCTTGGTTTCCTGCAGAAAACATGTCAGATAAAGGAACTGCAAGAGTTGTATATAATGGTAGATACATGCTTTACACTCCTCCAGCATCTTCACTTACTCATGAATTTGGACACTGGTTAGGATTACACCATACATTTAATGGTGGATGTGTAGCTGATGTTTTTGAAAATGGAGAAGTTACTAGTGGAGATAAAGTAGCAGACACACCTCCTTGTACTTCTGGTTTGGCTTCGGAAGCTGGCGGAAAATCATGTAAAACGGGAGTTAGAAATTGCTTTAATCAATTAATAAACTATCAAAACCACATGGACTATAACCCTTGCGAATCTATGTTTACTAAGGGACAAATTACACGTATGATTTCATTCTTAGATCATCCTGCAAGAAAAACTATTTGGGCAGAAACAAATTTAATCTCTACAGGTACAAAAGTTAACTTAGGACCTAGAATTCTATTTAATTATCAAAAAAAAGAAGATGATGAAATTGATAAAGCTTTAACTTTCTTAGAAGACTTCACAAATAATGGAACAATTCAAAACAAAAAAAGATTAAAAGCTATTGATGGAGCTACATTTGCTGCTACTGGAAAATTACAATTAGGTGTTCATTTTACAACAGAAGGAGTTCCAAATGGTTTAACTCCAATTATTAATGTAATTGACACTACTAATGCCATTATTTCTTTCTCAGGTAATGCTAAAAACCACAATGAAAATGACAATGCTACTATAAAAATTACCTTATTAGATTCTGCCATTTCGGGAGGTGTTTCTTCATTATTTTCAACAACAGGTACCTTTAAAATAAATTTTATAAATCCCTATCAAACATATTACGAAGCCTATTCTCCTTTTATTCATATAGGGTATTCAGGAACCAATTTTGCTTCAGATGTAAACTCTAGTTTTAATTCCTTAATTATTGGAGGTAAATTTAGAACTAAACTAAGGGTGTATAATGGTAATACTATTACTTTAGATAATATTTCTCAAAACTTTCAAATTTTATGTAATACAAATACTAATAATATTAAATACCTTTCTGAAGGAATTAATATTAATGATGGTATCTCTGGTACATGGACTAGTAAGCCAGAAGGAGTAAATTCTCCCCCTATATTAACCAGTAGTTCATATACTAATTGGCGTAATAAAACTGGATATATTGCTATTAGAATAAACACTTTGACTGCAGGATTTGTATACGGATGGCTTAGAACCAAAGTTTCTTCAAATGGAGAAGAAGCTTCTATAATGAATTTAGGTCTCAATCCAGAACCTGAACAAGCAATTATAACGCAATTTCTAAGGCCTCATTTATTATATGATAATGACAGATTTATAGAAAAAAGCCAAAATGACAATACCATACAGAATGAAATCATAGTTAATCTTAAAAATGCAACTTTTGCTAAAATTGGTGCTTTAAAAAGAGGGATACATTATTCTGTAGAAAATGTTCCTTCTGGTTTAACTTTTAAAGTAAATTCTATCAATTCTAATCAAGTTAAATTAAAAATGGAAGGAATTATAGATGGCGTAAATGGTCGAAGTGACTGGTTAGTATCTAGAAACATTAACTTTAAATTTTTGAACGAAGCTTTTATTACAAATCAACAAGTAGAAATGAAAGCGTTTAAATTTAGTGTTGAAAGAGTTGGAAAATCTTTTATTGGAACTAATATTAACAAACCTATTTTTAATAGCGGTAATACTACAGGAGGACAATTTACATTAATAAATGCATATGATTTAATTCCCTTAATTAGTTCTACATTTCAAATTCAAGAATACCCTGCTTCAAATACAGCCAACAAATATCCTGGTATCAAATTAATTACTTGGAGAAAAGATGCTATAGCAAATAATAATTATGAATTAACTCCATTAACTAAAGGAACAATTATTGGTCCTAATAGTTCTTGGCAAAATGGTCAAGAACCTCACATTGGTAGAGGACAACATATGATAGTTTCCGACTCTTATAAAGCTTGGCATGGTAGATCTGCATATTTTGGAGTACGAATCAGAAGATCTGGAAGAATGTATTATGGTTGGGGTAAAATGCGAGTAAGTTCAAACGGTACCCAAATTACTATGGAAGAATACGGTATAAATGGGATTCCAAATGCAAGTATTCGAGCTGGAGAATTATTCTCTGATGATGTTAACAATTATTGTGATGCTTCTGCTACCCATGAACCAGATCACATTAAGAGAGTGACATTTGCAAATCTAGATCATTCAACAACAAGATCAAATAACGGATATAGCAATCAAACAGGATTTACTGCAAAACTAGTAAAAGGTAAAAGTTATAACCTAAAAACAATAATTACGGGAAACAGTACAAATGAAGTTTACGCTTGGTTTGACTGGAATCAAGATAAGGATTTTAACGATTCTAATGAAAAAGTTCAACTCAGTGTTGATAATAATGGAAATGCCACTGCTACCATTAATGTTCCAACTAATGCAATTATCGGTGGATCAAGAATGCGATTAAGAGTTTCAAGAAACAATAATAATAACCCCTGTGGAAAAGACACAGGAAGTGGTGAAGTTGAAGATTATACTATTTTTGTTTCAAATACGGAAATAGCTACTTGTAATGATGGTATTAAAAATGGAGATGAAGAAAAAATAGATTGTGGTGGGTCTTGTAAACCCTGTGAAGTATTTACCAATATTTGTGATGCACAAACAAACGATATAAACAATACTTTAAATATCACTAATGTTAATTTTGGAGAGATTAATAACACCAGTACTTCCCACAATCCTTACAACAACTTTACGAATAAAATTACTACTCTTAAAAAAGGACAATCAACTGAATTAACAGTTACATTAAATAATAACTGGGATCTTAATAAAGTTCAAGTTTGGATAGATTGGTTTAATGATAATGATTTTTTCAATACCGAAGATGTTATTATGAAAATTTCTGGTAAAGGACCTTACACAATTAACGTTACTCCACCTAATAATTCAGTTATTAACACAAACTTAAGAATGAGAGTTCGAGCAGGTTATTCACATTTTAAAACACCTTGTGGAACAGATACTGGAATAGGTGAAGTAGAAGATTATACTATTATTGTTGAAAACACAAATACAGACAATACTCCTCCATCTAATGTTACTAACTTACAAGTTACTGATATTACACAAACAACAGCTAATTTAAATTGGACTATTGCTACAGATAATGTAGGTGTAACTGGTTATGATATTTTTAGAAATAATGAAACCACTCCTTTTCAAACTTCAACAACCAATAGCTTTCTATTAACTAACTTAACTCCTAACACAACAACAACTTACTTTGTAAAAGCTAAAGATGCTGCCGGAAACTCATCAATTAATAATAGTAACACTGTAACAGTAAAAACGTTGCCTCCTACAAATACTTCTTATTGCGAAGCTGGTAATAGAGGAACTAATTATATAGCACAAGTTACCTTCGGTAATATTAATAATTCTAGTGGTAATAATGCATATAGTGATTATACAACTACACAAACTACAACTGTATCGAAAGGACAGTCTATAACACTTACTATTACTCCTGGAATTAGTAGTAGTAATTGGAATAATAATGTAGTAGCGGCATGGATAGATTGGAATCAAAATAATTCTTTTGATGATCCTAATGAAAGAGTGCTCCTAAAAACAAGAGGTATTGGAGGTGAAACTAAAAATATAACTGTTCCTAATGATGCTTTAATTGGTGCTACTAGACTAAGAGTACGTTACAAATGGTATAGTAATCCTAATCCATGTGGAACTTCTTCAACTGATGGTGACGAAGTAGAAGATTATACTATTAATGTTATTGATTCAAATACAGACACTACTCCTCCATCTAATGTTACTAACTTACAAGTTACCGATATTACACAAACAACAGCTAATTTAAATTGGACTATTGCTACAGATAATGTAGGTGTAACTGGTTATGATATTTTTAGAAATAATGAAACCACTCCTTTTCAAACTTCAACAACCAATAGCTTTCTATTAACTAACTTAACTCCTAACACAACAACAACTTACTTTGTAAAAGCTAAAGATGCTGCCGGAAACTCATCAATTAATAATAGTAACACTGTAACAGTAAAAACGTTGCCTCCTACAAATACTTCTTATTGCGAAGCTGGTAATAGAGGAACTAATTATATAGCACAAGTTACCTTCGGTAATATTAATAATTCTAGTGGTAATAATGCATATAGTGATTATACAACTACACAAACTACAACTGTATCGAAAGGGCAGTCTATAACACTTACTATTACTCCTGGAATTAGTAGTAGTAATTGGAATAATAATGTAGTAGCGGCATGGATAGATTGGAATCAAAATAATTCTTTTGATGATCCTAATGAAAGAGTGCTCCTAAAAACAAGAGGTATTGGAGGTGAAACTAAAAATATAACTGTTCCTAATGATGCTTTAATTGGTGCTACTAGATTAAGAGTACGTTACAAATGGTATAGTAATCCTAATCCATGTGGAACTTCTTCAACTGATGGTGACGAAGTAGAAGATTATACTATTAATGTTATTGATTCAAATACTAACTTTGACGTATTTAACAGTAAAAAAAACAGATCAACCTTATTTCCAAACCCTTTTAACGAAAGTTTTATTTTGGATGTAACTCATTTTAATAAAACTAAGTTTGAAATTAGTATTTATGATATTGTAGGAAGAATAATTTATCATAAAAAATATAATGAAAATCAAAATAAAATAGAAAACCTAGGATCTCATATTAATGTACCGGGAAATTATTTCTTAAGAATTCATTCAAATCAAAAAACAGAAATTTTAAAACTATTAAAAGTTAATCAATAACTATAATTACTCATTTTTATTTGTCTATTGAACCAAGAACTCTTTTCATAAAGTTATTTAAAGCTTCTTTCTTTGGGGTTCCTTCTTTTATCATTTTATCAACTTCAATTGCTCCATACATATTAGAGATTAACTCTCCAATAACATCTAATTCTTCATCTTTTAATGATGGAACTTCAGTTAAAGCTTCTAAAGTTTCGATAGTTTCAATAATATAATCCTGATCATTTTCTTCGATAAACGAAGTTAAATGCTTAATTACTGGTAATTTCATAACTATAATACTTCTTCTACTAATTCTTTAAGAACATCAAACTTATTTGTTTGAACTTGATTTACAAATTTACCATCAACAAAGGTTGCAAAAGTAGGTAAGTTATCTACAGTAGCTAATTGTCTACTTTCAGGAAATTTCTCAGCATCAGCAATTACAAAAGAAACATTTTCATTCTCGTTTGCTAATTTTTTGAACTTTGGTTTCATTATTCTGCAGTTACCACACCAAGTTGCAGAGTATTGTACTACTACAGTTTTATTTTCTGAAACGATATTCGTTAAATTATCGCTATTTAATTCTTGTACCATTTTTGTATTCTTTTAAAAAAAGAGAGTTCAGAAAACCTGAAACTCTCCTTTGATATATTATTATAATATTAGTTTACAGCTAAGTATTCAGCAGTAGCTTTTGCATTTGGTTGCATAGCTGCTTTTCCTTCTTCCCAGTTAGCTGGACAAACCTCTCCTTTTTCTTGTACGTGAGTATAAGCATCGATTAAACGTAAATATTCGTTTACATTTCTACCGATTGGCATGTGGTTTACACCTTCGTGTACAACAGTTCCTTCCTCATCAATAATATATGTAGCTCTGTAAGTTACGTTATCACCTTCTACTTGTACAGTTCCTGTAGCTTCGTCATATACTTCATTAGTAATATCTAAAATTCCTAATATAGAAGATAAGTTACGGTTACTATCAGCTAATAATGGGTAAGTAACACCTTCAATTCCTCCGTTATCTTTAGATTGGTTTAACCAAGCGAAGTGTACTTCAGGAGTATCACAAGAAGCTCCAATTACTATAGTATTTCTTTTCTCAAACTCTGGTAAAGCAGCTTGGAAAGCGTGTAATTCAGTAGGACATACAAAAGTGAAGTCTTTTGGGTACCAAAATAATACTACTTTCTTCTTGTTATTTACTGCTTCTTCTAAAACGTTTAATTTGAACGTGTCTCCCATTTCGTTCATTGCATCTACGTTTAAGTTTGGGAACTTTTTTCCAACTAATGTTGCCATTCTATTATTTTTAAAATTGAATTATTATTTACATTGTTTTTCAAAAACAGGTGCAAAATTACATTCTTATTGGCCCGAAACAAATCAAATTCTAAATGAAAATCTTATTTAATCATAAGAAAATTCAATACTAACCAAATCGCTTTTATTGTATCTTTATAAAACACTAAAAAACAAATAAATAAATCATGAAATAGCTAAAATTTATTTTAATATAAAATTTATAGATAAAAATAATACATGCTTTTATTGTAATTTTGAATTCGAACTAACTTAAAAAAAGTCTTATAATAATGAACGATAGTAACAAACACTCTGGAGACATTTCAAAATGCCCTTTTCATAGCGCTCAAAAAAAGCCTGCTGGTGGAGGAACAACCAATAGAGATTGGTGGCCAAATGAATTAAAATTAAACATTTTACGTCAAAATGCTACAAAGTCTAATCCTATGGGAGAAGATTTCGATTATGCTGAAGCGTTTAACAGTATAGATTATGCTGCATTAAAACAAGATGTTATTAATTTAATGACAGATTCTCAAGATTGGTGGCCAGCAGATTATGGACATTATGGAGGATTTATGATTCGTATGGCTTGGCATAGTGCTGGTACATATCGTGTTGGTGACGGAAGAGGTGGCGCAGGAACTGGTACACATCGTTTTGCTCCATTAAATAGCTGGCCAGATAATGGAAATTTAGATAAAGCTCGTTTATTACTTTGGCCTGTAAAAAAGAAATATGGGAATAAAATTTCTTGGGCAGATTTAATGATTTTAGCTGGAAACTGTGCTTTAGAATCTATGGGGTTCAAAACCTTTGGATTTGCGGGAGGAAGAGAAGATGTTTGGGAACCAGAACAAGATATATACTGGGGAAGCGAAAACCAATGGCTAGGCAACGACGAACGTTACGATACTAGCGATGGTGAATTAGAAGGACACTTAGGAGCTGTACACATGGGATTAATTTATGTAAATCCTGAAGGACCAAATGGAGAACCAGACCCTTTAAAATCTGCTCACGATATTAAAATCACTTTTGGTCGTATGGCGATGAATGATGAAGAAACTGTTGCTTTAGTCGCTGGTGGTCATACTTTTGGAAAAGCACATGGTGCTGCTGATCCTGATAAATACGTTGGTGTAGAACCACACGGAGCTCCAATTGATCAAATGAGTACAGGTTGGAAAAATTCGTATGGAACTGGAGTATTAGACGATACAATTACAAGCGGTTTAGAAGGTGCTTGGACTCCAAACCCAATTCAATGGGATCATGATTATTTTGATGTTTTATTAAATTACGAATGGGAATTAACTAAGAGTCCGGCAGGAGCTCATCAATGGACACCAACTGCCGCTTCTAATGCTAGAATGGCACCAAAAGCTGGAAATCCGAATGAGAAACAAGCTTTAATGATGTCTACAGCTGATATGGCTTTAAAAATAGATCCTGTTTATAGAGAGATCTCAGAACGTTTTCATAAAGATCATGCTGCTTTTGAAGATGCATTTGCTCGTGCTTGGTTTAAATTAACACACCGTGATATGGGACCAATCGATCGTTATTTAGGTCCTGAAGTTCCTTCTGAAGAATTAATTTGGCAAGATCCAATTCCTAAAGTTGATTATACATTAACTGGAGAAGATATCGCATCTTTAAAGAAAATGATTTTAGCTTCAGGATTATCAATTTCTGAACTAGTAAAAACAGCTTGGGCTTCTGCTTCAACATATAGAGGTTCAGATAAACGTGGTGGGGCTAACGGAGCAAGAATTCGTTTAGAGCCTCAAAGAAATTGGGAAGTAAACAATCCAGAAGAATTAAATAAAGTTTTATCAGTTTTAGAAGGAATTCAAAAAGAATTTAATGGAACAATTTCAATTGCCGATTTAATTGTTTTAGCTGGTAATACAGGTGTGGAAGAAGCTGCTAAGAATGCAGGGCACGATGTTAGTGTTCCTTTTTCTCAAGGAAGAGGTGACGCTACTCAAGAACAAACAGATTTAGAATCTTTCAGCCATTTAGAACCTTTAGCAGACGGATTTAGAAATTATATCAATCCGAAACTAAAAAACGTTGCAGATGAAGATTTACTTGTAGATCGTGCTAATTTGTTAACGCTTTCTATTCCTGAAATGACAGTGTTAGTTGGAGGTTTACGTGTATTAGGAGCAAATTACGATAACTCAAAACATGGAGTATTTACTGATAATGTAGGAAGTTTAACTAACGATTTCTTTACTAATATTTTAGATTTTGCTCTAACTTGGAAAGCTACCTCATCTGATGATAAAAAATTTGCTGGTAGTGATCGTAGAACTGGCGCTACTAAATTCACTGGAACTAGAGCCGATTTAATTTTTGGTTCGAACACAGAATTAAGAGCAGTTTGTGAAGTTTACGGTGCTAATGATGGACAAGAAAAATTCGTTAACGATTTTGTAAAAGCATGGACTAAAGTCATGAATTTAGATAGATTTGATTTATAATCTTTTTTAATATTGACTAGTCTTAAATAACTACCACAGTTATTTAAGACTAGTCATCACTTATACTTAACTCCATAAATATCAAAACACTATCATATTTCCTTCAAAAAAGTGTTTAAATTTCTACTCTAGAATTTTCAAATTAGTTACTTTTTTAAATAAAATAAATTCAACAGGTTAAAAATACCCTAACCCTTTTATTAACTTATAGTTTCATAGTAATAAAACCTTTTATGTATTTTAAAAAATAAACTAGGAATATAATCACCCCATAAAAAACATCTAATTACTTTTTTCTAAATACCCTTTAACATAAATCTCTTTTACAAGAAACAACAGTATTGCCATAACTGGCGTAGCTAGTATTAAACCTAAATAGCCAGTGAATATTCCTAAAACTATTTGAGCAATTAAAATTAAAGCCATTGGAAAAGATATAGCTTCTCTTTGTATTAACGGTGTGATTATATTACTCTCTAAAATTTGTATTCCTGTATATAATACAAAAACGTATAATACATATTCTTCACCTTTTACAAATGCTATTAGTAATGCTGGAACTAATGCAACTATCGGTCCAATATTAGGAATAAAAGCTGATAAAGTAGCTATTATAGCTAACGATAAAGCCAATGGTATTTT
This sequence comes from Tenacibaculum aquaeponti, assembly GCF_052084715.1. GTDB lineage: Bacteria > Bacteroidota > Bacteroidia > Flavobacteriales > Flavobacteriaceae > Polaribacter. The sequence goes on from NZ_CP197288.1 coordinate 1,341,980, forward strand.
TAATAAATACAAACCAATTCCTGTAAAAACACCTACTATTAACATTGACAAAATTTTACCTACCAACCATCTTTGTAAAATAGTCCCTATTCTTCTTATATGTTTAGAGACTATACTCCTTTTTTCCACTGGAAACAATACTGTCATTCCTTTAACATATACCGAAGGTTCCATAGAAAAAAATAGTCCTAAAATAATTATGATGTAAAAATCACCAACGAATCCAAAAATAGAATTAAAGAAAAACTTTATATTTTTTGTAAAATCTTTATTCTTGGTAGTTTGATTAATTGTATCAGCTATAAAACTTAAAGCTTCATTGGACTTTACTTTTTCTTTTACTTGATTTATAGCTTGTGGCAATTCTATTTTTAAATCTAAAATTTGTTCTGCAACTCTAGGATAAAGTAAATACAGTAAAAAACTAATTGAAATAAAACTTACGATAATTACCATTGATGTAATAATTGATTTTTTAACTCTTGGTATATGTTTTTTTATTCCATTACTAATACCATTAAATATTAACGCTATTAATACACCACCTAAAATCAAAAGCAAAATCCTAAAAGAAAAAATTAGAAACAATACTAGTAATAATATTAATACTATAATACTTGTTATTTTTATTGTCTTAGATAAAGGATTGGAATACATATATAAATCGATTAATTGTCATTCAAAAGTAATCTCTCGAATTAAAATAGTTTATCCCTAATCATTTTTTGATTAACTCATTTAAAAATAGTTATTGAGTTAATGTTAACATGTATTGAGTTAAGAATAAACATATTCTGGTTATAATTTTGTGATCGTAATTATTAACATTAAAAACAATTAACATGAGTAACAACAATAATATTTTAGGAGTACTTTTAGGTGTCGCAGCTGGAGCTGGCTTAGGTATTTTATTTGCTCCTGATAAAGGAAGTAAAACAAGAAAAAAAATAACTGATAGCGCTATAGCTACTAAAGACACGATTATCGATGAAGCTAATTCTATAAGCAACGAATTAAGTAATAAAGTAGAAAGTTTATCTAATAACATTTCTGATTCAATTCATTCGAAAAAGAGTAGTTTAGAAGATAAAATAGAGGAAATCATAGAAGATACTAGTTATAAAACTGATGAAATTATCACGAACTTAGAAGAAAAATTAAAAGTTTTAAAAGCTAAGAACAAAAAACTACAATCAAAGTAATGTCTATTTTAAAATCTATAGATACTACATCAGAAAAAGCTGTTCATAAAACCGAAGAGTTTTTAAATCATTCAAAAAAATATTATGAGTTAAAGATTTTTCAAATACTAACTTCATCTATTAGCCTAATTTTCAGATTTGCCATTGTAGGAATTTTCTTACTTATCGCTTTTATTTTTTTAGCAGTCTTCGCATCTTCTGCTATTGGAAACTATTTTGATAGTGAAATTTTAGGATATATAATTGTAGCTATTATTTTTATTCTTTTTGCTTTTGTAGGATATCTAGCAAAGAATTATATCGAGAATAAAGTAATAGAAAGTTTATCTAAAAAATATTTTGACGATGAAGAAATCTTATAGTAATCAGAAAGAAATAACAAAAGAACTAAGAAAATTAAAATTACAACGCAAAATAGCTTTTGAAGAAATAAAATTAATTAAGCATGAATTTAAAGAAGATATATCTATAAATAATTGGATAACTACAGTCATAAAAACAATTACTAGAATAGGAATATATAATCTAGCAAAAAAGTTAGTACGATAATTTTCTTAAAATTATCATAAACAAAAAAAGAAGAGTTAAAACTCTTCTTTTTTTGTGTTACCATGTATTTTAGAATTTTAAAATCTTCGTAATAATTATAAAAATTCTTCAATATATCTTTTGTTATTTACTTGCAAACAATTTAATATCATTTGCTGACACTGTTTTTTCTCCTAAAATAATTAAACGTTCAACTACATTTCGTAACTCACGAATATTACCAGTCCAATCGTATTCTTGTAATAATTTAATCGCTTCTTTAGCAAACTCTTTCTTAGGTGTACCTTGTTCATTTGCTATTTTATTTGCAAAAAACTCTACTAATGAAGGAATATCTTCTCTCCTATCGTTTAATGCTGGAACTTTGATTAAAATTACAGCTAATCGATGATATAAATCTTCTCGAAAACGTCCTTCTGCTATTTCTTTTTTCAAGTCTTTGTTTGTTGCTGCTAAAACACGAACATTAACTTTAATATCTTTATCTGAACCAACTCTTGAAATTCTGTTTTCTTGTAGAGCTCTTAATACTTTCGCTTGAGCTGATAAACTCATATCTCCGATCTCGTCTAAGAAAATTGTTCCTCCATTAGCTGCTTCGAATTTTCCTGCTCTATCTTTATTTGCTCCTGTAAAGCTTCCTTTTACATGACCAAATAATTCACTTTCTATTAATTCTGAAGGAATAGCTGCACAATTAACTTCAACCATCGGTGCTTTAACTCTATCTGATTTTTCATGTAGCCAATGTGCCACTAATTCTTTTCCTGTTCCATTAGGACCAGTAATTAAAACACGTGCATCTGTTGCTGCTACTTTTTCAATAATATCTTTAATGTGAGTAATTGCATCACTTTCCCCAATCATTTCATAATTCTTACTCACCTTTTTCTTTAAACGTTTGTTTTCTACAACAAGTTCTTTTCTATCTAGAGCATTACGAACTGTATTTAACAAACGATTTAAATCTGGTGGTTTTGATATATAATCGAAAGCTCCTAAACGCATCGTATTTACGGCTGTATCTAAATCTCCATGACCAGAGATCATTACCATTGGAATTTCTGGTTTAATCTTTTTTGCTTTCTCTAACACCTCTACTCCATCCATCTTTGGCATTTTAATGTCACAAAGTACAAGATCATAATCATTGTTCTTAATTAGCTCAATTCCTGCTAATCCATCTTCTGCTTCTTCTACTTGATAACTATCGTTTTCTTCTGAAATAATTTTTTTCAGTACACGACGAATAGCAGCTTCGTCTTCTATAATTAATATTTTAGACATATAGTATGTTTTTATTCAACACGTTTAAAATCTCTGTTTTATTTTCTTGAAAATACGATTCTTCATACTTAACAAAAAGAAATTTATCATTTTTCTTTGTAAACCTAATCAAAGACTGTTCCTCAATTAATGTATAAGCTTTAAAATCTTCCCAAAGATAATCTTCAAAATAATTTCCTTTAGTAACTAAACCTTTCTTCGTAAAATAAAAAATGTGTTTATCATTTATTAACAAACTAATAAGGTAAGTTGAAAAAATTATATAGTATGCGAAATAGTGGGATGTAGAATCAAAAAAGAAATTAATAAAAGTATTAGTTTTAAACTCTAGTAAATAGTCATATCTTACAATTAAATACAACAGAACTACTGTTATCATAGAAATTAAGTAATCCCAAAATTTTGATCTAAACAATTCAATTTTACCTAATAATTTTCTATTGTAACTCCCCAAAAAAATCATGAGTAATTCATACAATTTAACTACTACTAAAGCAATAATAAAAAATAAAATAATTTCTACAGATACTTTAAAATCAATTATACCGAACAAAAAAAATAATCCAAAGCAAACAAATAATAATGTTTTTAAAACTTTTCTTATTTTCATTTTAGTCTTTTCTACCAATAATATGAATATCTCGTTGAGGAAAAGGAATACTAATTTGATGCTCTCTGAATAATTCATCTATTCGAAAACGCAAATCACTTTGTATAATTGGTAATTGGAAACTATTATGAATTGTAAAAATCAATTCAAAATCTAGTGAACTATTTCCAAAATTTTTAAACAAAACTATTGGTTCTGGAGTTTTAAGAATTTGTCTATGTTCATCGGCTGTTTGAAGTAATATTTTTTTTACCAGTTGAACATCTGTACCATAAGCAACTCCTACCTCAACAGTACTTTTAGTTTTACTTCCATTTTGTGTCCAATTATATAAACTGTTTTTTAAATACATGTGATTAGGAATCACAAGGACTTTATTTTCGATGGTTACAGCTCTTGTTGTTCTTAATTTTATTTCAACAACTCTACCTACCTTGCCATCAATTTCTATATAATCTCCAACATGAACACTCTGATCCATAATAATGAAGATTCCAGAGATTATATCTTGAAAAAAAGTCTGGAGCGCCAAACCAACACCAATTAATAAAGCAGTAGATGCTGCAAAAACTGCTGTAATTTGAACTCCAGAACTTTGTAATGTTATTAAGAAAATAATAATGTATAACAACCATTTTCCAAAAGAAAAAACAGTGTCAAATTTATTTTTATCCTGATCTTGTAATTTTCCATTTATATATCTTTTAAATAATTTTAAAAGAAATGACGCTAGCATAATTACAGCTATTAGTATTAGTAATGACTTTACACTTATACTAATATGATCATTGTAATGAAAAGTATAGTTTAATACTTTATTAATTTCTTTCATTATTTTTTATTATGAACTATAACGAATCCATTTCCATAGATCTTTATAGTTTGGTTTTTTTCCATACATTAAAATACCAACTCTATATATTTTTGCTGCAACCCATACTGCACTCATAAAAGTAAGAATTAATATTAATAACGAAATTAAAATTTCCCACCAAGCTACACCAAATGGTATACGCATTAACATTACAATAGGTGAAGTAAATGGAATATAAGAAAATATAACTGAAATTGGCCCGTGAGGATCATTTATTACCGTAAAGAAACCTACATAAACTCCTAATATTAAAGGTAACATTATTGGTGTCATAAACTGTTGTGAATCTGTTTCATTATCTACCGCTGCACCAATGGCTGCGAATAAAGAACTATATAACATATATCCTCCAAAGAAATAGAAGATAAATAATATAAACATTTTAAGTAATGGTAAATCTAAAACTCCTTGAATTATCTTTTCAAACTTACTCATATCTGCTGCTTGTTTAATAGTTTCCATTTGTTCTGCAGAAACTTGAGCTGTTTGCATTTCTGTAAAACTAACACCAAAAATTGCTGGTAACACTACACTCAAGACCAACAATATAAGTCCCCAAATAAAAAACTGTAATAATCCTGCAGAAGCATTACCTATAATTTTTCCTAGCATTAACTGGAAAGGTTTCACGGAAGAAACAATGACTTCTATAATCCTACTTGTTTTTTCTTCGATAACACTACGCATTACAGATGTTCCGTAAATTAAAACGAACATAAACAATAAATATCCAGCAGCACCACCAGCAATAATACTAGCAACATTTTTAGCTTTTGATGATTCTTCTCCTGAAAAATTATACATTTTAACATCTGAAGAAATTTTAGATGCTTTAATTTTTTCTAAATCTATACCAAAATCTGTTAATTTAAGGTTACGCAAACGCGCATCCACCTTTCTTTCAATATTATCCATTATAGTTAATCCAGGAGAATCTTTTGAGTAAAATTCTATTGATTTCGCTAAAACTTCTAAACTATCTTTTTTTGGAATATATAACGCTCCATAATAATCACCTTCTTCTACTTTTTTCTTAGTTTCTTCTATACCTAACTTTGTATAATCTTCAAATTGTAACGTTTTTGAATCTTTAAATACATCTTTAGAAAAAATTCCTGACTCATCAACAAAAACTATTTTTTTAACTTTTTCTTCATTTTTCTTGGTCAAGAAAAATACTAAAGCTCCCATTCCTACCATTAATAATGGACTTAAAAAAGTCATAATTATAAATGATCTATTTTTAACCTTTGCAATAAACTCGCGTTGTATAATTAACTTTAACTTGTTCATCTTAAATTGTTTTGTTTATTGTTTGAATAAAAATATCGTTTGCACTAGGTACTAATTCTACAAAATGGTTTACTTGACCATTTGAAGTTAAAAACGATAACAAATCATTAGCCTTATTTTCTCCTGTTAGTTTTACATTTAATTTTAACCCTTCATTTAAAGATTTAAAATCCGCTGGAGAAACTTCAAAATTCTGACTCAACTTTTGTTTTACTTCCTCAGGTGAATCAGTTTTTAAACCTACCTCAAAAACATTAGTTCTGTATTGACGCTTGATATCATCTAACTTACCGTCTAAAATTTTATTAGATTTATTTATTAATGCAATGTAGTCACACATTTCCTCTACACTTTCCATTCTATGTGTAGAGAAAATAATAGTCGCTCCTTCATCTCTTAATTGTAAAATTTCTTTAGCTATCAATTGAGCATTAATTGGATCGAAACCAGAGAATGGCTCATCGAAAATTAATAATTTAGGTTGATGAAGTACCGTTACAATAAATTGTACTTTTTGAGCCATCCCTTTAGATAATTCTTCTATCTTTTTATTCCACCAAGCTGTAATTTCAAACTTTTCAAACCAGTACTTTAATCTTTTTTTGGCTTCAGATTTACTCATACCTTTTAATTGAGCTAGGTATAAAGCTTGGTCTCCTACTTTCATAGATTTATACAACCCTCTTTCTTCTGGCAAATAGCCTATTTGTTCTATATGATGAGGAGCAAGTTTTTCTCCATCTAAAATTACTTCTCCATTATCAGGCATTGTAATTTGATTAATTATTCTAATTAATGATGTTTTCCCAGCACCATTAGGACCAAGAAGTCCAAAAACACTTCCTTTAGGAATGTGCATCGATACATTGTTTAATGCAGTATAGTCACCATAGCTCTTTACTACATTATTAATTTCTAATAAATTATTCATTGATTTTTGGTTGTTTGATTATAGCTTGATCAAGTTTTATCACAAACTTACACACTTTTAAGAGTATTAGTAATATTATATTAAAATATGTTACAAAAAATTATTCTTTTCAAAAACTTAATCTTTAATAAAAAAGCTTTAAAAACGAATTCAACACCAATTCACAATCTAAAAGAATCAATCATTTAATTTTTTTGTTTTGCTTAAAAAAATGATAATCTATTAAAAATATTAAAGTTACAATCCCATAATCTCAACACTTACCTATAAATAATCGTTAAATTTTATTATGCATGCATAATTTTTTATCAATTTACTATGCATGCATAATAAAATTTTATATCTTTGAAAATGTTATATGGATAAAAGTAAATCAATAGATCACCAATTAAGAGCTACATGGCAAGCTGTAGCTAAGATGTATAATGAACAAGCATCAAAACACGATAGTACTATGGCTATGGCTTTTGTACTATTAAATATTGATTACGAGAACGGAACACCTTCTACTTCTTTAGGTCCTTTAATGGGAATGGAGCCGACAAGTCTTTCTAGAATTTTAAAATCTATGGAAGATAAAGGTTTAATCCTAAGAGAGAAAAATCCTGAGGATGGTAGAAGTGTAATAATTAAACTTACAGAATTTGGTAAAGAAAAGCGTGAAATTTCCAAAGGTCATGTTTACCAATTTAATAATAAAGTTCGAGAACGTTTAACGGATAAAGAAATTCAAAATTTCTTTAAAGTAACAGAAATTATAAACAAGCTTATAGCTGAAAAAAAGATATACGGAGATATATCTTCTCAAGCTGTATAAAAATTCAAACCTATATAAGTAATGAGCAAAAGAAGAATTAAAAAGGTAGCGATTATTGGATCAGGTATTATGGGATCTGGTATCGCTTGTCACTTTGCTAACATCGGTGTTGATGTATTACTTTTGGACATTGTACCAAGAGAACTAACAGACAAAGAGAAAGCAAAAGGATTAACTCTAGAAGACAAAGTTGTTCGTAATCGTTTAGTAAACGATGCTTTAACGGCTTCTTTAAAATCTAAACCGTCCCCTATCTACAACAAAAAGTTTGCTGATAGAATTACTACAGGTAATATTGATGATGATTTACACCTAATTAAAGATGTTGATTGGGTAATGGAAGTTGTTGTTGAACGTTTAGATATTAAACAAAGTGTTTTTGAAAAAGTAGAAAAATATCGTACTCCTGGTACTATAATTTCTTCTAATACTTCTGGTATTCCTATCAAATTTATGAATGAAGGAAGAAGCGAAGACTTCAGAAAACATTTTGCTGTAACTCACTTCTTTAACCCACCTCGTTACTTAAAATTATTCGAAGTTGTTCCTGGACCAGACTGTAAACAAGAAGTTACTGACTTCTTAATGGAATATGGAGATAAGTTCTTAGGAAAAACTTCAGTATTAGCTAAAGATACACCAGCTTTTATAGGAAACCGTATTGGTATTTTCGGAATTCAATCACTTTTCCACCAAGTAAAAGAATTAGGTTTAACAGTTGAAGAAGTTGATAAATTAACTGGACCAGTAATTGGTCGTCCTAAATCAGCTACTTTCCGTACTGTAGATGTTGTAGGTTTGGATACATTAGTACATGTAGCTAATGGAATTTACGATAATTGTCCAGACGACGAAGCTCACGACTTATTTAAATTACCAGATTTCATCAACACAATGATGGAAAATAAATGGTTAGGTAGTAAAACAAAACAAGGTTTCTATAAGAAGTCGGTAAATGCTGAAGGAAAAAAAGAAATCTTAACATTAGATTTAGACACGATGGAATATCGTTCTAAGAAAAGAGCTTCTTTCGCTACTTTAGAATTGACGAAAACTATAGATAAGCCAATTGATCGCTTTAAAGTATTAGTTGGTGGTAAAGATAAAGCTGGAGAATTCTACCGTAAGAACTTTGCTTCAATGTTTGCTTATGTTCAAAATAGAATTCCAGAAATTTCTGACGAATTATATAGAATTGATGATGCCATGAAAGCTGGTTTCGGTTGGGAAAATGGACCATTCGAAATTTGGGATGCTGTTGGAGTTGAAAAAGGTATCGAATTAATGAAAGCTGAAGGAAAAGAGCCTGCTGCTTGGGTTACTGAAATGGTAGCTAAAGGAGAAACTGCTTTCTATACCGTTAAAGATGGAGCTACATATTACTATGATGTAAATGAAAAATCTCAGGTTAAAAAGCCTGGTCAAGATGCATTTATCATCTTAGATAACATTAGAAAATCTAAAGAGGTATTCAAAAACTCTGGGGTTGTAATTGAAGATTTAGGAGACGGTATCTTAAACTGTGAATTCCAATCTAAAATGAACACAATCGGTGGAGACGTTTTAGCTGGATTAAACAAAGCTGTTGACCTAGCTGAAAAAGACTTCGAAGGATTAGTTGTTGGTAACCAAGGAGCAAACTTCTCTGTAGGTGCAAACATCGGAATGATCTTTATGATGGCTGTTGAGCAAGAATACGATGAGTTAAACATGGCTATTAAGTATTTCCAAGATACTATGATGCGTATGCGTTATTCATCTATTCCAGTTATTGCTGCGCCTCATGGAATGGCTTTAGGTGGAGGATGTGAATTGTCATTACACGCAGATAAAGTTGTTGCTGCTGCTGAAACTTATATGGGATTAGTGGAGTTTGGTGTTGGAGTTATCCCTGGTGGTGGTGGATCTAAAGAAATGGCTTTAAGAGCATCTGATACTTTCCGTACTGGAGATGTTCAATTAAATGTTTTACAAGAGTATTTCTTAACTATCGGTATGGCTAAAGTATCTACTTCTGCTTACGAAGCATTTGATTTAGGTTTATTACAAAAAGGTAAAGATGTTGTTGTAGTAAATAGAGATCGTCAAATCGCTGAAGCTAAAAAACATGCATTATTATTAGCTGATGCAGGATATACACAACCAGTACACCGTAACGATGTATTAGTTCTTGGTAAACAAGCATTAGGTGCATTTATGGTAGCTACTGATTCTATGCAAGCAAGTAACTTTATTTCAGAACACGATCAAAAGATTGCAAACAAACTAGCTTATGTAATGGCTGGTGGAGATTTATCAGAACCAACAAAAGTTTCTGAACAGTATTTATTAGACATCGAACGTGAAGCGTTCTTAAGTCTAACTACAGAACGTAAAACATTAGAGCGTATTCAGCACATGTTAAAAACTGGTAAACCATTAAGAAACTAAACAATGAAAACAGCATATATAGTAAAAGGATATAGAACTGCCGTAGGAAAGTCAAAAAGAGGTGGTTTTAGATTTAAGAGAGCAGATGAGTTAGCTGCTGAGACAATTCAATACATGATGGGAAAACTTCCTGAGTTTGACGTAAAACGTATTGATGATGTAATTGTAGGAAATGCTATGCCAGAAGGATCTCAAGGATTAAACATGGCTCGTATCATTTCATTAATAGGATTGAACTCTGTTGATGTTCCTGGTGTTACTGTTAACCGTTTCTGTTCTTCAGGATTAGAAACAATTGGAATGGCTGTGGCAAAAATTCAATCAGGAATGGCTGAATGTATTATTGCCGGTGGTGCTGAAAGTATGACTTCTGTTCCTATGACAGGTTTCAAACCAGAATTAAACTACAACATTGTGAATGCTGGTCATGAAGATTATTACTGGGGAATGGGAAATACTGCTGAAGCTGTAGCTCAAGAGTATAAAATTTCTCGTGAAGATCAAGATGAGTTTGCTTTAAATTCTCATTTAAAAGCATTAAAAGCACAATCAGAAGATCGTTTCCAAGATCAAATCGTTCCTATCGAAGTTGAGGAAACATACATCGATAGTAAAGGAAAGAAAGCGACTCGTAAATTTACTGTAACTAAGGATGAAGGACCTCGTAAAGGTTCTACTATTGAAGGTTTACAAAGATTACGTCCAGTATTTGCTGCTAACGGATCTGTTACTGCTGGTAACTCTTCTCAAACAAGTGATGGAGCTGCTTTCGTAATGGTTATGAGTGAAGATATGGTGAAAGAATTAAACCTTGAACCAATTGCTCGCATGGTAAGTTATGCTGCCGCTGGTGTTCCTCCAAGAATTATGGGAATCGGACCTGTTGCTGCTATTCCAAAGGCATTAAAACAAGCTGGTTTACAACAAAACGATATTGACTTAATTGAGTTAAATGAAGCGTTTGCTTCTCAATCATTAGCTGTAATTAGAGAATTAGGATTAAATCCAGATATAATCAACGTAAATGGTGGAGCTATTGCTTTAGGTCATCCGTTAGGATGTACAGGAGCGAAGTTATCTGTTCAATTATTCGATGAAATGCGTAAGCGTGAGATGAAGAATAAATACGGAATGGTAACTATGTGTGTAGGTACTGGACAGGGAGCTGCTGGTATTTTTGAATTCTTAAACTAACGTAACAAAAAATTATAATACAAAAAGATGGCTGAAACATTAAATAAAGACATTTTACGAGGAGGACAATTCTTAGTAAAAGAAACTAATTGCGAAGATATATTTACTCCTGAAGATTTTACTGAGGAGCAAACAATGATGAGAGACGCGGTTATCGAATTTAACGATCGTGAAATTATTCCTCATAAAACTCGTTTCGAGGCTAAAGATTATGCATTAACTGAAGAAACAATGCGCAAAGCAGGAGAATTAGGTTTCTTAGGCGTTGCTGTTCCTGAAGCATATGGAGGATTAGGAATGGGATTTGTTTCTACAATGTTAACTTGTGATTACATTTCTAGTGGAACAGGTTCTTTCAGTACTGCTTTTGGTGCACATACAGGTATTGGTACTATGCCAATTACTTTATATGGTACTGAAGAACAAAAGAAAAAATATGTACCAGCTTTAGCTATGGGTGAGCGTTTTGGAGCTTACTGTTTAACTGAGCCAGGTGCAGGATCTGATGCTAACTCTGGTAAAACTACTGCTGAGTTAACTGAAGACGGAAAGCATTATAAAATTAACGGACAAAAAATGTGGATCTCTAATGCAGGATTCGCTGAGATTTTCATCGTTTTTGCTCGTATCGAAGATGATAAAAATATTACTGGATTTATCTTAGAATACGATAAAGACAATCCTAATGGAGTAACTTTAGGTGAAGAAGAGCACAAATTAGGTATTAGAGCTTCTTCTACACGTCAGGTTTTCTTTAACGACACATTAGTTCCTGTTGAAAACATGTTATCTGAGCGTGGTGGTGGATTTAAAATTGCGATGAACGCATTAAACGTTGGTCGTATCAAATTAGCTGCTGCTTGTTTAGATTCTCAAAGAAGAGTTATTACTGAAGCAGTAAAATATGCTAACGAGCGTAAGCAATTTAAAACTCCAATTTCTGAATTTGGAGCTATCAAGTCTAAGTTAGCTGAAATGGCTACTAACGCTTACGTTGGTGAATCTGCTTCTTATAGAGCTGCTAAAAACATTGAAGATAGAATCGCTATTCGTGAATCTGAAGGAAATACGCATCAAGAAGCTGAATTAAAAGGTGTTGAAGAATATGCAATCGAATGCTCTATCTTAAAAGTTGCTGTTTCTGAAGATATTCAAAACTGTGCAGACGAAGGAATCCAAATTTTTGGTGGTATGGGATTCTCTGAAGAAACTCCAATGGAATCAGCTTGGAGAGATGCTCGTATTGCACGTATTTACGAAGGTACTAACGAAATTAACAGATTACTTTCTGTAGGAATGTTAGTTAAGAAAGCAATGAAAGGCCATGTTGATTTATTAGGACCAGCAACTGCTGTTGGAAATGAATTAATGGGTATTCCTTCTTTCGATGTTCCAGATTTTTCTGAGCTATTCTCTGAAGAAAAAGATCTTATCGGAAGATTAAAGAAAGTATTCTTAATGGTTGCTGGAGCTGCATTACAAAAGTTCGGTCCAGATTTAGAAAAGCACCAACAGTTATTAACTGCTGCTTCTAACATCTTAATCGAAATTTACATGGCTGAATCTGGTATTTTAAGAACAGAGAAAAACGTTAAGCGTTTTGGTGAAGATGCTCAAAAGGAGAAAATCGCTATGGCTAAATTATATTTATATAACGCTGTAGAAATTATTACTCAAAGTGCTAGAGAAGGTATTGTTTCTTTCGCTGAAGGTGATGAGCAACGTATGATGTTAATGGGACTTAAGCGTTTCACTAAATATACAAACTACCCTAACGTAATTGAGTTACGCAATACTATTGCTGAAAAATTAAAAGCAGAAAATAAATACTGCTTCTAACAATATTAGCCTTCGGGCTTAACAATTTCTTCAACTTTTATAGGTTTTAGAATTTAGTTGTTTGTTTAAAGATCACTAATTTTACTTAGTGATCTTTTTTTATGTTTAAAATATGTTAAAAATAAAACTTGTTATATTCTTAATTATTGAAATATTACTAAATAGTAATACTACTATATATTCTCAAAATAATATTGATTCTTTATCTAAACTTAATTACGAAGATTTAAAAGTTAGTTTTCAAAAAACACGAATAGATTCTACGATTGCTTTTAATCATGCCGAAGCTTATCTATTAAAAGCAAAAAAAGAGAAAGATACTTTAAAAATATGCAATGGTTACTATTTCCTTTCTCGACTTCACTCTAATGAAAAAGAAATAGGAATAGCTTATTCTGATAGTATTTTAAATATTAGTAAAAAGATAAAAAATCATCCTAAATATCCTGCAATTGCCTACGAGCATATCGGTATAATTTATCATACTTTTGGTGAATTTAATGATGCATTAGAATTTTATCTGAAAGCTTTACAATTTTCTTTACCCAATACTTTTGAACGTGCGAGTATAAAATTTGATATCGCTGCTTTAAAATACAGGCTAGGCTTTCGTGAAGAAGCCAAAGAGTTGTTCAAAAAACATATAGACGATATAAAAAAACTTCAAATCCCAAGAAAGAAATACTACTATTACAGAGGTTTGTATGCATATTGCGACGCTTTAATTTACACCAAAAAACATGATTCTGCACAGATAATTATTAATCAAGGTATTGCAGGAATGAAAAATAGCAAGGATGATATGGTCAGAATTCGATTTGTTATGAACTCTGGTATAAACAATTATTATTTGAAGAATTATGACAAAGCTTTAAGTTTACTTTTAAAAAGTAAAGAAATTATAAAAAATCAGCATGATCACTTAACCACAGCTATTAATAATTCTTATATAGGTAAAACTTATTATGCGTTAGGAGAAAAAGAAAAAGGAATTAAATACTTAAAAGAATCTCATGAATTTCTTTTAGAGACTAATGATGTAGCTCTAGAAATTTTAGAAGGCTATGATTTTATTATTGATTATTATAAAAATAAAGAAGATTATAAAAATCAACTCTTTTACATTAATGCTCTAATGAATTTTGACTCTGTTTATAATGAAAAATATAGAACAGTTTCTAAACAAATTACCAAAGGTTATGAGATTCCTAACTTAATCAAAGAAAAAGAAAATATTATCTCTAGTTTAAAAGATAATCAGAAAAAAAATTCAGTTTTCAAAGGAGTTTTTATATCTGTAATTTCTATCCTTACATTAGTTACTTTATTTTTAATAAAACGCAATAGAGATTATAAAAAAAGATTTGAAGATATTCTGAATTCTGAAGAAAATACCAAACCCGAAATAATTCAGAAAAAAACTTCAGGAATATCGGAAGAATTAGCCAAAGAAATCCTTCAAAAATTAAATGACTATGAAAACACTAAATTTTATTTAAATAAAAGAGCTACACTTAGTTCATTAGCCAAAAAATTAAATACTAACAGTTCTTATTTATCTAAAGTTATCAACTCAAAGAAAGGAACAAACTTTTCTACTTACCTTAATAATTTAAGAATCGATTATGCTATAAAAAAACTAAAAAAAGATTCTCAATTTAGAGCATATACAATAAAGTCGATAGCCTTAGAATGTGGCTTTAATAATCAAGAAACATTCTCTTTAGCTTTCCAAAAGAAAACAAAATTATACCCTTCTTATTTCATTAAAGAACTTCAAAAAAAGGACAAAAACACAACTTTATATTAATACTTTTACAGCTAATTAAAACAAACAAATTGCAAGATTTCTTCCTATTTATAGTTTATTCCGGAATCACATTAAATCTTTTATTGATTCTTCTTGTTATAAACAGATTTAAAAAGCAATTTTCAAATCAGATATTAGCATACATATTAGTATGTTTACTTGTTTTGTTTTTAACTTATGCTTCTTCATATATCCAAAGTGATGCTATTAGTGCTATAATACTACCACTGGGGTCAATTATTTATATGGCTTTAGGTCCATTATTATTAAATTATGTACAAGCTATTTATAGTAAAATCACTATCCAAAAAGTAATTAAGGATTTAATCCCTTTCTTTATTGGGTTACTAACGTTTACGTTGCCTAGTTATATTCTTAAAATTCCAACAAATGAACAAGGATTTAATTATAGTACTCTAATCTACATTATTCCATTTTTAGGTTCTATTTACTTTATTTACTGTTTGTACAATTGCTATAGAACTTTAAAAAAATATAGAACTACCCTTAAAAAGAATTACTCTTTTACAAAAAACATCGATTTAAAATGGTTTTCGATATGGGTAAATGGATTGATTTCTTTGTTAATAATTGATATAATTTGCGGTGGAATCTTATTCGCATACCCTTCTCTTCAATTGGTACTTTTTATTAATCTCTTATACTTAACAGGGTTAATCTGGTATATGGGATATTATGGATTAAATCAATCTCAAGTTTTTTTGATAACTCAAGAAATAGAAAAAAAAGGCACTAAACTATATGTCGAATCTCCTACTCTAATTCATTCTGATGAGTTTATAGAATTAGAGAAAAAAATGAAAGAATTATTTGAAAACAGACGGTTATTTAAACAACAAAATTTAACATTAAGAGAAACAGCGGATGCTCTTGAGGTTTCAGATAAAAAACTTTCTAATTTCATCAATCAGTATTTGAAAACTAACTTTTATGATTATGTAAATTCATATCGAATTCAAAATTTTAAAGAAAGTATTCAAAAAGGTGATTCCAATCAACTAACCTTACTTGCCATTGCATTCGATTCTGGATTCAATTCCAAAGCAACCTTTAATAGAGTATTTAAAAATAGTGAAGGCATTACACCTCTTCAATATAAAAAAAGCATAGAAAAAGGTATCATTGCTTCCAATGAGTCGATTTGATTCTTGTTTATCAGTTGATTTGCTCAAAATTTAAAATGAGTATCAACTATGAACACTACAATTCAGACAAAAACAAAACAAAAATCAGACCTAAAAAAGTCTTTAAATTACATTCTTTTAATTCTTATTATTTCTTGGGCAATTGGTTTTACTACATATAATTTATTAGATACGTCAACAAGTATTATTGTTAGAGCTGTATCAGAATTATTGTTAGCAATTATGCCTGCTTTATTAGCCATAATAATTAATAAACGAGAAGGTGGTAATTGGAAATCATTAAACTTTTACAAGCCATCTGCAAAAGGAATATTTCTAGCAATATTAATACCTTTAGTTTATGTAAGTATTGATTTCTTTATTCAAATTTCACTAGGATTTCGAACTAATCCTGATTGGTCTATTTTAGGAACTTTCCCTAAAAATGCTGCACTTTTATTATTTGGTTATTTAGCTATGACGATATTAGTAATGGGTGAAGAAATTGGCTGGAGAGGTTATTTACAAGACAAACTTTTTAATTCATACGGAAAATTCAAAGGTGTTTTTATACTCGGGTTTGTATGGGGAATTTGGCATTTACCCGCAGCTTTACAAGGATACAATTTTCAACATTATCCTTATATAGAAGCTTTTATAACGTATCCTCTTATTTGTATTGCTTCATCTATAATTATTGCCTACATCGGTTTCAACAAAAATTCAATATTTATTGCTGCTTTTTTTCACGCCGCTAACAATCACTTTAAGGTTACTGTATTATCAACCACAGAAGTAATCGATAACTTTAATTACATGTTAATAAGTAACTTTATTTGTATTGATTTAATTTTAATCTTCGGTTTTCTGTATTGGAAAAAATTAAAAAACTCGAACTAATATAAAAAGCAAAATTAGTTAAAATGAAACCACATAACTTTAACTTCAAAGATTAAAACAAAAAGCAAAAAACCACTCACTAAAACACTAATAAACGTGTTTTTTAACTAGAAAACAACCAATAAAACACACCCGATTAATCTAAAGATCATTAAGAATACTTAATGATCTTTTTTTCAAAAATAAAAACATAAGTTATAATGAATACTTTGTTGATTCCTTAAAAGAATCTAATACGAAAGAACTATGTATTATTGAAATACCTTCCACTACCGATAATTTTTCATTAATAAATACCTGAAAACTATTCATATCATTTACCACTATTTTTATCAGAAAATCGAAATTACCAGAAACATGATGACACTCCATAACTTCATATAAATCGAGCATCTTTTTTTTAAACTCATCAATCAAACTTTTTTGATGTTTGAACAATGTAATTTGACAATAAGCTATGATTTGTTTCCCGATGATTTCACGATCAATTAAAGCCACATACTTCTTAATAGTACCATTTTTCTCCAACCTTTTTATTCTTTCATAAGTTGGAGTAACTGACAATCCTATTTTAGCTGCAATTTGCTTTGTATTTTGCTTTGCATTATTCTGTAATTCATTTAGTATTTTTTTATCTACAGCATCCATAATCAGAAGATATTTCTAAAAATTAGACATTAATATATTTCAAAAAGAAATAAAGTTTACTTAAAAATTTAAAAATAGATTTTTTATCTAATTTAACAGGTAAAATAGTTTAATATTCTTCATATACATATATTTGAAGACAATTTTATTCACAACAACTAATGAAGATTGATAACTCTTTAAATGACCGTTTAAGTAATTTATTAGATAAGGTAAAAAATGCTAGAGATTCGTTTTTAGGATATCCTGTATCAAAAGATTTTGATTACTCAACTTTATATGATTTCTTAAAATATCCTATAAATAATTTAGGAGATCCTTTTGAAGACAGCACATACAAAGTACATACCCATGAAATTGAGCGTGAAGTTGTAGATTTCTTTGCTAAATTATTTAGAGCAAACCCAAAAGATTATTGGGGATATGTCACAAATGGAGGATCTGAAAGTAATTTATATGGATTATATATAGCTAGAGAAATGTATCCTAAAGCCATGGTATATTACTCTGAATCTACACATTATAGCGTTAAAAAAAACATTCATTTACTAAACATCCCTAGTATCGTTATTCGATCTCAAGAAAATGGTGAAATAGATTATGAAGATTTAGAAGAAACTTTAAAATTTAACAGACATAAGCCTGCAATCATTTTAGCAACTCACGGAACTACCATGAAAGAAGCTAAAGATGATGTTTCTAAAATAAAACTAATATTAAAAAAATTAGCAATACAAGATCATTACATCCATTGTGATGGTGCTTTATCAGGAACATTTGGTGCTTTTGCAGAACCTCGAAGCCCTTTTGATTTCATAGACGGAGCAGATAGTATTTCTATAAGCGGGCATAAATTTATTGGTTCACCAATACCTGCTGGAGTAATTATTACAAAGAAATCTTTAAGAGATCGTGTATCTAAAGGAATTTCATATATCGGCTCTTTAGACACCACAATCACAGGTTCTAGAAATGGTCATAGTCCATTATTTTTATGGTATGCAATTCAAAAAATGGGAGTCGAAGGGCTAAAAACCAGATATAAACATAGTATTGAAACTGCAAATTATTGTAGACAACAACTACAAAATATAGGAATTAATGCTTGGAGTAATCCGGGATCTATAACTATAGTTTTCCCAAAAATATCTGACAATTTAAAAAACAAGTGGCAATTAGCTACAGAAGATGATATAACCCATATTATTTGTATGCCAAACGTAACCAAAGAACAAATAGATTTATTTATTCAAGATGTAAAAAACGAAATGGAAACAAAGCCTTTCGTTAAAGAACTAGAATATTGTTAAATATCTATTAATAAAAGATAATTGTATACACGCTTGTTTATAATTGAAAAATAAAATTACTGTAACAAATTATATTTTTAATTGTTATTATAATAATCTACTCTTTTATAAAATTAAGATATGCATATACAATTATCTTTTTTCGATTTATCTGTGTTAATCGGAATTACAACAGGAATAGTTTGTAGTATTATATTATTAAAAAAATCAACTCTTAAAAAATCTAATAAATTTCTCGCTTTAGGTATTTTAGCTTTTGTTTGGTTAAATACAAAAATGTTATTGTTATCTTTAAATCTTTGGGAAATTCATGGTTTCGGATATTTCCCTAATAGTGTAGAGTTAGCAATACCTCCACTATTTTATTTCTATTTTTTATCAATCAAAAATGTCGATTTTAAATTTAGAAAAAAAGATTGGCTCCATTTTGTTCCATTTCTAATTTCTCAATCATACTCAATAATAATGTATATCGCAGCAATGCAAACTCGCATTTTTTCAGAAAAAAGAAAGATAACAAATGCAATGTACTTTAATGAAGCTAAAAATATAGATGAATACCTTTTACTAATTATGAGTTTTTGTTATTTATACTTAGTGGGAATTGAATTAAAAAGTTTTAATAAAAATTTTTCTAAAGTTAATATTTCACAAAATTCTGAAAGAAAATTTTTAAACACCTTATTTGCTTTACTAAGCACCGTATCAATACTTCATATTATTAACCTCTCTTTGAATTCAGTTTTAGATTCTTCTTTTAATTGGCGCTGGGATTTACATCATTCACTTATAGCTATTATAGTGTATTATATGGCCATAAATGGTTTTAAGAATATTGATGTTATTTTAACTCTTAAAAACACTAAAAAAAACAACAATATAGATCTTACTATTATTCAGCAACTAAACAAAGCTATTACTTCAGATAAGGTTTTTTTAGATCCAAAATTGACTTTAAATTCTTTGGCTAAAAAACTAGAAATTAACGACACTATACTCTCCTGTACAATAAACGCTTATTATAAAAAAAACTTTAGATCGTTAATTAATGAAGCTCGGGTTGAAGAAGTAAAAAAACGATTACTCAACGGAGAGCTAAACAACTTATCTCTTTTAGGAATTGCCAAAGAATGTGGTTTTAACTCTGAAGCCAGTTTTTATAGAATTTTTAAATCCGAAACTCAAATCACACCTAAAAAATTCATCAGTAACAACATAGAATTTTCTAGTTCTATTTGATAAGACAATAAACAAAAAAGATCACTGAAAAAGTGATCTTTTTTCTATTAGTTAGAACGAATAATTACATCGCCATTATAATTTTTGAATAATATTTCTGGACCTCCACCATTAATTGCTCCTTCTATCCATTTTTCTATTTTTACTTTATAACCATTACCAGTTCTTTCA
The DNA here is from genome assembly GCF_052084715.1 of Tenacibaculum aquaeponti. GTDB lineage: Bacteria > Bacteroidota > Bacteroidia > Flavobacteriales > Flavobacteriaceae > Polaribacter. Next base: position 1,362,229 of record NZ_CP197288.1, read on the forward strand.
CTTTTAGAAGTTTTACTTTTAACAGGCTTCGATTTTAAATCGTAATCGGTAAAAATATCGCCTCGTTCAGATTTAATTCTTACATCTGCTTTTAAACTTTTTGGAAAAGTAATATCTATATCTCCATTTAAACTACTAAAAGCCATAGGTGTATTTGGAGTAACTTTAATAAAATTAACTGTAATATCTTTATTTAAAGCATCTGCACTAACAGCTCCGCTAATATCTTTTAATGTGATTTTTCCGTTCGCATTACTTACATCCATAATACCATTTACAGTTTCTACATAAATTTCTCCACTATTATAGGTTGATAGTTTTAAAGAAAAGTTTTTTGGCACCTCTATTTCAAAATCTGTAATACCATTTCTATCAGAATCTACATCAATTGCATTATTATATTCTTTCACACTGAAATCCAATCCCACATTAGAAATCTGTTTTAAACCTTGTAAATCTTTTCGATTTTTCTTTTTCCTACTTCTGTATTTATTTCCTTCTCTTACGGAAGCTTTTATAATTACTTCTTTAGTATTAGAACCTTTTACTTTTATAGAACCATTAAGAATCTTCACTTTCAAAAACCCTGGTTTAGATGGGTCTGTTAATGGTACTTTTACAGTTTCTTGAGCTGAAAGTTGAAAAACAACTAAGAAAACAATGCTAATTATTATTTTAATAAATCTCATACTTCTTTTATTTTTTTACAATGGCATCTCCATTCAACTGATCAAAATGAAAAGGAATTTTACCATTTCCTATTTTAAAATTCTTTCTTTTATTAAGTTTATATTTCACTCCTCTTTTTGAATTCTGTTTTATTTTGAAAACTTGTGGCTCTGTTTTCTCAACATCAAAATTTGTATAAAAGTTTCCATTCATTGTTTTGTAACTAATTTCTGCATTTAATCCATTTTTAAATAACACATTAATATCTCCGTTTAGTGATTTAAACCAGCTTTCTTTAGTTGGATTTTTAGCATAGGTTATATTAATATCTTTATTCAAAGCATTTACATCTGTTTGTCCAGAAACATTGGTCATATCAATTGCTCCATTCACATTATGCACGATTAATAATTTTCCATGAACATTATCTACCGTAATGTTTCCTTTATTAATTGCTTTAACATCTATACTAACATTTTTAGGAACTTTCACCTTAAAATCTAAACGATATTTGTACATTCTTTTCTTACGATGCTTGTAATTCCTTCTACTTCCGAAATTAAACTCATGATGTTCAAAATTTCCTGTTTCTAAATCAAACTTAGAATACGGTGAATCCATATAGATATAAACTGCATCTCCTTTTTTTGCAGATTTTACTCCGATTTCTTGCAAACCTTCAGCAACATCTTGTTTTGTATCTGCTGAAACCTTCTTTACCACTTCAATTTTGATTGTTTTTCCGTTGTAACCTTCCACATCTATAGAACCGTAAACATTATCGATTACCACAATATTGTCTGGTGATTGTTCTAAAAATTGATATTCTTCTTTTATTGTTTCAACTTGATTGTATTTTTTTTCTCCTTTAAGATATTGTGCATTTGCATATAGGATATTGAAAAATAGTATTAGTAAACTGATTTTAATTGTTTTCATGTTTTTTGGTTTTGATGAATGACTATGTGTATCTCTGTAAAAAGCGACCTAGGATTTGCCATTTACATCAAATTCTTTTAGTATATATTAGATATACTTTCTTCTATTTTTTGTTTTGCGCTAGAATTTATTCCTTCTTGATCTATTAATTCTTTAAATGGTTTTACGGCTTCTTTCTCCTGTAATAAAACCATCACATCTGCTAATTCTATTTGTACTAATGGTGATTTCTGATGTACTATCGAAGCAACCAATCCTTCTCTTACAATAGGCATGTCTGTGTATTTTTTTAAAGATTCTATTGCTGATAAACGAACATTTACATTTTCATCATTATTTAACGTTGCGAATAATGCCTTTATAATTGTCTCTGTTACTTCATTTAATTTACTCACCTCATTAACAGCCTGTAATCTTTGATTTGCAGAAGGTTGATCTAATAATGTCAATACCAACTGAGATCGTACTTGTTCTGTTTCTTTTTGAGCTACTCTTACCTCCTCAGGAATATGTATTTCTTTTACATTATTCATTTCTTTTCCTAAAAAGAAACCAATAGTTAAAATACCAAATGCATAAAACACTTTTCTAAATGGTAATACTTCTATACGTTTTACAAATCGTACTAATGATGAATCTTTTTGTTCTTCCTTTACTTCTTCATTCAGCATTTCATAAAACTTTCTATCCATTTCCATAGTAGGTTCTGGAATTTCTATATTTTCTGCTTCCCAGAAAAAACTCATTTCTAAAAATTCTTCTTTTAAAACTGGATCTTTCTCCAATTGTATTTCAAAACTTCTTTCTTCTGTTTCAGATAAATTACCTGACAAGTAATCTATCATCTTTGCTTTAACATCTAAATTTCCCATACTATCTCTTGTCTAATGTTAAATAAATCTTTTTTAAATCATGTAATGCCCTATGAACTCTAATTCTAGCATTACCTTCAGAACATCCTATGATTTCTCCCAACTCTTTATATTTCAATTCTTTCATTTTACTTAGAATAATTAACTCTTTTTTTGCTTCAGGTAATTGATTTATCGCTTTCTTTAAAAGCATTATTCTTTCTGTCTCCTCTATTGTATTTTCCGCATTTTCGAAAGAACAAACATCATATTGTTCTTCTATATGATAGGTTTTATTTTTGTTTTTCCCTTTGAAATGATCGTAATACACATTTCTTGCGATTTTAAAAATCCATGATAAAAAATTACTTTCCTCTGTATATGTGTGTTTATATTTAATAACTCGTATAAATACGTTTTGTACTAAATCTTCACATAAACTAGTATCTTTACTCATCTGAAAGAAAAAACCAAACAATCGTTTTTTATAACGCTCATATAGAAGTCCCAACGTATGACTTTCACCTGATTTTACTTTCAGCATTAATGCACTATCTGATAATGAATCCAAATTTTTAAAATAATGTTAGTTAGTTGTTTGATAGGAAGAACTGTAATTTTTTAAAAACGTTACATTTTTTATTCTTTTAATCTAAAAATAGTTCATAAATGGTTAAAAACCATTAGTTGCTCTCATTTATAATCATCAAAAAAAATATTTTATTTAATCGGTTTAAAATAACACTAGTTTTTCCCTTTTAACGAAACTACAAAAGCATTTCATCCTTTTAAAAAAACTATACAACTACAGAAAACCAACTTTTTACCTCAACAAAATAATTGGAAACCACTTTTTTTTTGTAATTTAATGGATGCAACTTCAAACCCATATTTTATGAAAAGAATATTAGTCCCCGTAGATTTTTCTATCCAATCTGAGAATGCATTAAAAACAGCCGCTTATTATGGTAAAACTTTCAATTATGAAATAGTAGCTGTGCATATGTTAGAATTATCTACTGCAATGATGAATAATTCAAACACCACAAAAGAAACAGTACTCTATCTCAAACTAGCTGAAAACAAGTTTAATGAATTTCTAGATAAAGATTACTTAGATGGTATTAAAGTAACTCCTATATTAAAACACTATAAAGTATTTGCTGAATTAAACAATCTTTACAAAGAAGAAAAGATAGATTTAGTAATGATGGGGTCAAAAGGTGCTACAGGGTTTAAAGAACTTATAATTGGTTCTAACGCCCAAAAAGTAATAAGGCATTCTAATGTTCCTGTTTTAGTAATCAAAGACGAACCTATAGACAAAGGATTTAAGAAGGCTATTTTTGCTTGTGATTTCACAGAAGACTCAATAGGCCCGTACAAAAGAATTAAACAATTTTGTGACTTTATTGGTTTAAAAACAAAAATGATTTATGTGAATACACCCGGTAAATCTTTTTCTAGCTCTTCAGAAATGAGAACTACAGTTAAAAAATTCTTAGATAAAGCAAATAATAATTCCGATTATTTAGAAGATGTCGCTTACATTTCAGACTACACTATTGAAAGCGGAATTATCAACTACGCAAAGAGTTACGATGCAGATATTATAATTATGACTACACATGGTAGAAGTAGTTTCTCTCAAATCTTCGATCACAGTATTACTGAAGACATCGTAAATCATGTAGACATCCCCGTTATTTCTTTTAAAATTCTTCCAAAATCAGAGAGAAAATAATTTTTTTAAAAAAAGTTTGTCAGTTTCAAAAAACGTTATATATTTGCCACGCTTTTAAAGGCAACAGCCGATATAGCTCAGCTGGCTAGAGCAGCTGATTTGTAATCAGCAGGTCGTGGGTTCGAGTCCCTCTATCGGCTCAGAATTAAAAAGACATCTTAAAAGATGTCTTTTTTTATGCCCTATTTTTTCTAAATTTGCTTATATTTTTAACTACAAATGAAAAACATTTTTATCATAGGAATTGCTGGAGGAACAGGAAGTGGAAAAACTACTGTAGTAAACCAAATAATTAACGAGTTACCACCTGATGAAGTTTGTGTAATTTCTCAAGACTCTTATTACAACGCTACAGATAACTTAACCTATGACCAGCGATCAAAAATTAATTTTGATCACCCAAGAGCTATCGATTTCGAATTATTGGTTAACCACTTAACTGAGCTAAAAGACAACAAAGTTATTGAACAACCTGTATATTCATTTGTAACACATAACAGAACTAAAGACACAATTAAAACACACCCACGTAAAGTCATTATTGTTGAAGGCATTTTAATTTTTAACAATAAAGCCCTTCGTGATTTATGTGATATTAAAATATTTGTACACGCAGATGCTGATGAACGCTTAATAAGAAGAGTTCGTAGAGACATTACAGAAAGAGGCAGAGATATTAACGAAGTATTATCTCGCTACCAAGACACCTTAAAACCTATGCATCAAGAGTTTATTGAACCAACTAAAACTTACGCTGATATTATTATACCTAATGATAGATACAACACTGTAGCTATCGATATTGTAAGAACCGTAATTAGCGAACGTTTATAACATGAAATTCAACAAAAAAATAAAAACACTAGGTATTACCATAGGAATAACCTATACTTTAATACTTACTTTATTTGTAGGTTGGATGCTTTTTTTCGACGAAAACTCTTATCTAAGACACAAAGAGTTTAACAACGAAATAAAAGAACTAGAAACATGGATAGAATATCACGAGAAAAAAATTGCAAAAGATAAAGAAACTATAAAAAAACTTCAAGACTCGATTGAGCTCGAAAGATTTGCTAGAGAAAAATATTTAATGAAAAAGAAAAACGAAGATATTTATATAATTGAATTTGATACTATAAAAAAATAATGGATAAGTTTTTATTTGATGAATTTGAAGGAGTTTCTGAAAAAGCTTGGAAACAAAAAATACATGTAGATTTAAAAGGGCTTGACTATAATGAAACTCTACTTTGGTACACTAACGAAGGGATAACTGTTAAACCTTTTTATACTAAAGAAGATCAAACTCATCAAAAAATAAAACTTCCAACTACAAATTTTTCTATTTGTGAAACCATTTTTATTGATGATGTAAACATTGCCAACAAACTAGCTTTAGACGCACTAAAAAGGGGAGCTAACGCTATTGAGTTTATTGTAAATTCTGAATTTGACATTAAAAAATTACTAAATAAACTTGAGTTAAGTTCTAATGTGAAAATTTATTTCAAATTTAATTTTATTGATGCTCTTTTCACAAAAAAAATATCCAATTTCATTAAAAATCAAAACGTTTATTACAATAATGACATTATTGGAAATTTAGCAAAAACCGGAAACTGGTTTTCTAACCTACAATCAGATCATAAACAGTTAGAAAAACTAAGCTCTATAAATAACAGTATTGCTGTAAACGCATCAATTTATCAAAATGCTGGTGCAAATTGCACTCAACAATTAGCATATGCATTAGCACATGCTAACGAATACTTAAATCATTTCGGAAGCGGAATTACAAATAAAATTCATTTCAATTTTTCTTTAGGAAGCAATTACTTTTTTGAAATTTCTAAACTTAGAGCTTTCCGTATTTTGTGGAGTTCGTTGTTAAAAGAATATGGCGTTGAAAGTACTGAAACCCACATTTTCACTCAACCTTCACTTCGTAATAAAACATTATACGATTATAATGTAAATATGTTAAGGACAACTTCAGAAAGTATGAGTGCTGTTCTTGGTGGAGCAAATACTATCTCTAATATTGCTTATGATGAAATTTTTCACAAGTCAAATGAATTTGGTGAACGAATTTCTAGAAATCAACTTTTAATACTAAAAGAAGAAAGTGGATTTGAAGATGCACAACATTTTGCTGACGGAAGTTATTATATTGAAGCTATCACTGAGCAATTAGCTGAAAACGCTTTAGAAATTTTCAAATTAATTGAACAAGGTGGTGGATTTTTAAAACAGTTAAAAGAAGGTGTAATTCAAAGAAAAATAGAAGAATCAGCTCAAAAAGAACAAGAGCTTTTTGACAACGGAGATCTAGTTTTATTAGGAACTAATAAAATCCAGAACGACAAAGATCAAATGAAAAATGATTTAGAATTGTTTCCGTTTGTAAAAAAACGTTCAGAAAAAACTTTAATCCAGCCAATCATTCAAAAACGATTAGCAGAAAAACTTGAGCAACAACGATTAGAAGATGAGTAAATTCTTACATATATTATTTTTTGTATTTATTACTCAAATAACTTACTCACAAATAATCAATCCTAAAAGAGATTCATTCTCTTCCAGAAAAAGTCGTTTAATAGATAACATGGTTGATCATTTTGAAGATATTATTTGTAAAAAATACCGAATAGATAAAAATCATGCTCACAATGCATTTAAAAAATATATAATTGCTTTAAATAATAACTTTCATTTTATAACTCAAGATTCAAAGCAAAAGAAAACAATCGACAGCACTTTTGTTACTAAAAAATCTATCAAACTACTTTTAAATTCACACCGAATATTAATAGACTATATTTGGATAAAAGAAAAAGAAAATAGAACTCGACAAGGATTTAAAAGTTTATCAGAGCTTGACTCTGAAACTATAAATAAAATGAGTCCAACTACTTTAAAGTGGTTCAAGGAACAAGAAAAAAGGAACGACATATTAGTTATAAATTATTTTGACTCTTTTTCTGAAAAAATAATGACTGAAGCAAACAATAAAGATTTGACTGATTTAATTACCTCCTTTAGAGAAACTTCAGGTTACTCACCTCAAATAACAGCATCTGCTTTATTAAATTTAAAAGAAGAAGATTACAAAAACCTAGCTATAAAAACCTTTATAGCTTTTCAATTATATTACGCTTACCTAAACTCACATGTAACTTATGAGTAGAAAAGATATTTCCAATATAAAAATAGATAACAGTTCAACTTCTGAAAAAAAGAGTTTCGAACATGAAAAGTTTGTAGCTGGTATTGCTCCGAATTTACGAGGACCATATTCTACGATGTATGTTAGAAGACCTTGGACTATTCGTCAATATGCAGGTTTTTCTACTGCTGAAGAAAGTAATGCTTTTTATAGAAGAAACTTAGCAGCAGGACAAAAAGGTTTATCTGTAGCTTTCGATTTAGCAACACACAGAGGTTACGATTCAGATCACGAAAGAGTTCAAGGTGATGTTGGAAAAGCTGGTGTTGCCATAGATTCTGTTGAAGACATGAAGGTATTATTTGATCAAATACCTCTAGATAAAATGTCGGTTTCTATGACAATGAACGGAGCCGTATTACCTATTCTTGCTTTTTATATTATTGCTGCTGAAGAACAAGGTGTGAAACCAGAACAATTAGCAGGAACTATTCAAAATGATATTTTAAAGGAGTTCATGGTTAGAAATACTTATATCTACCCTCCTACTCCTTCAATGAAAATTATTGCAGATATTTTCGAATATACTAGTAATAATATGCCAAAATTCAATTCAATTTCTATTTCTGGTTATCATATGCAAGAAGCCGGAGCAACTCCTGAAATTGAATTAGCTTACACATTAGCTGATGGATTGGAATATATTAAGACTGGTTTAGCTGCTGGAATGGATATTGACGCTTTTGCTCCAAGATTATCTTTTTTCTGGGCTATTGGAATGAATCATTTTACTGAAATCGCAAAAATGCGTGCTGGTAGAATGTTGTGGGCTAAATTGGTAAAACAATTTAACCCTAAGAATCCAAAATCTTTAGCATTAAGAACACACTGTCAAACAAGTGGTTGGAGTTTAACAGAACAAGATCCTTTTAATAACGTAGCGAGAACTGCAATTGAAGCAATGGCTGCTGCTTTTGGAGGAACACAAAGTTTACACACCAATGCTCTAGACGAAGCGATTGCATTACCTACAGATTTCTCTGCTCGTATAGCAAGAAATACTCAGATTTATTTACAACAAGAAACTTATATTACAAAAACTGTTGATCCTTGGGCTGGAAGTTATCACCTAGAACAACTTACTGAAGAAATAACTAACAAAGCTTGGAAATTAATTCAAGAAGTTGATGAATTAGGAGGAATGACCAAAGCTATCGAAAAAGGAATTCCTAAAATGAGAATTGAAGAAGCTGCAGCAATTAAACAAGCTCGAATTGATAGCGGTCAGGATGTGATTGTTGGTATGAATAAATATCAACTAGAACAAGAAGATCCTTTACATATTTTAGAGGTAGACAACGAAGCCGTTCGTAAATCTCAAATTGATCGTTTAGACGATTTGAAAGCAAAAAGAAATCAAGCTGAAGTTGATCAATGTCTTGCAGATTTAACAAAATGTGCAGAAACTGGTAACGGAAATTTATTAGACTTAGCTGTTAAAGCTGCTAGAAAAAGAGCTACATTAGGCGAAATTTCAGATGCTTTAGAATCTATTTTTGGTAGACATAAAGCAGTACATAAAACCATATCTGGCGTGTATAGTAAAGAAATAAAAGACGATTCGTTATTCAAAAAAGCTAGTGAATTAGCCGATAATTTTGCTGAACTTGAAGGTAGAAGACCAAGAATAATGATCGCTAAATTAGGACAAGATGGTCATGATCGTGGCGCAAAAGTTGTTGCTACTGGTTATGCTGACTTAGGATTTGATGTAGATGTTGGACCACTTTTCCAAACACCAAAAGAAGCTGCCAAACAAGCTATTGAGAATGATGTTCATATTCTAGGAATCTCATCATTAGCTGCGGGACACAAAACATTAGTTCCTCAAGTAATTGGAGAATTAAAAAATTATGGTCGTGAAGATATTATGGTAATTGTTGGCGGTGTAATTCCTGCTCAAGATTATCAATTTTTATTCGATGCTGGTGCTGTTGGAGTTTTCGGACCAGGAACAAAAATTGCACAAGCTGCAATTGACATGTTAGAAATTTTAATTGATAGCGTAGAAGAATAATCATGCAAATAAAATTCATCAATAGAAAAACAGGCAAAACAGAAATCGAAACTCCTCCTGGAGAAGGTTTTTTAAAACTTTTATATAACAATCCATTTGGAAAAATGTTATTTCTTCCTTTAGTAAAACGTAAGTTTTTATCTGAATGGTACGGAAGAAAAATGAATAAAAAGTCTTCTACAAAAAAAATAGAAGGTTTTATTTCCGATCTAAATATTGATATTTCTGAAGCTAAAAAATCTATTGATGAGTTCACATCTTTTAACGACTTTTTCTATCGTGAATTAAAACCTGAAGCTAGACCTATAGAAAACGGATTCATATCTCCTGGTGATGGAAAATTATTAGCATTTGAGAATATCGAAGATGTACACAACTTTTTCGTTAAAGGAAGAAAATTTACTTTAAATGAATTTTTAAATAACAAAGCATTAGCAGAAAAATATAAAAATGCTTCTTTATTAATTTTACGATTAGCTCCAAATGATTATCACAGATATCATTTTCCGTATGAAGGAATTCCATCTTCTTCAATAAAAATAAAAGGAGATTATTTGTCTGTTTCACCTTACGCCTTAGCATCTAACTTTACAACTGTATTTTGCGAAAACAAACGTGAGTATTGTATTTTAAAAACTGAAGATAAAGGTGATATTTTATTAGCTCCTGTTGGAGCTACAATGGTAGGAAGTATTTTAGAAACTTACACAGCAAACACTCCTGTTAACAAAGGTGATGAAATGGGGTATTTTGCTTTTGGTGGATCTACAATTGTAATCTTAGTTGATAAAGATAAAATTCAAATTGATCATGATATTTTAGAAAACACTAAAAATCAGATTGAAACCTTTGTCAAAATGGGTGAAAAAATTGGACTTTAAATTGTTATAATTTTAACTAATTCTAAACATTAAAAATCACATCAGCTTACAAGCTAATTCCTATAACTTTCCGTAACTTTGCGCAGTTTTATCTACGCAACTTACAATGAAGAAAATCTTAAATATATTATATTCTACTCGTTTAATGGCTGTCTTATTTTTTGTTTTTGCAGCCGCAATGGGGATTGCTACATTTATAGAAAACGACTTTGGAACTCAAACAGCAAAAAAACTAGTATACAACACCTGGTGGTTTGAGGTTATTATGTTGTTCTTTATCATTAATTTCTTTGGAAATATTTTCAGATATAAATTATTAAGAAAAGAAAAATGGACCGTTTTTATGTTTCACATTGCTTTCTTATTCATAATAATTGGAGCTGGAATTACAAGATATATCGGGTATGAAGGAATGATGATTATTGATGAAGGAGAATCTACCAACATTTTCTTGTCAGATGTAAATTATCTAAATGCTACCATTGATGATAATACCTCTCAAAAAACATATGACGAAAAATTATTATTATCAGCTTGGGGTAAAAACAGCAAAGATTTCACTTTTAAATTTCAACCAGATAAGAGTAAACCAGCTAATGAAGTTAACTTTAAACTCGTTGATTATATTCCTTGGTCTGAGAAAAAATTAGTTTTAGATGAAAATGGAGTAGAACATTTATTCTTTGTAGAAAGTTCTAGTGGTAGTCGTCATGAACATTACATCAAAAGAGGAACTATTCAAAATATTCACAATATTTTAGTTGGTTTTGATGCTCCAAATAAAAATGCCAATATCAACTTTTTTTATGAAGGAGATAATTTAAAAATCTTGTCTAAAGCAGACGGGAACTGGCTACGAATGGCTGATCAAAAACGTGGACAAATTGTTAAAGATAGTGTACAAAATTTCCAATTTTTAACTTTAAACACTATAGAAGGATTACAATTCGTAGTTCCTCGTCCTGCAGAAAAAGGTGAGATGAAAATTATTAGAGGAAAAAAAGATGATAAAAAATTCGACACTGTAGTTTTCGATATTTCATGCAATGGAGAAACTCAACAAGTTGAATTTACCGGAGGACAATTTAATACAAGTAATAAAAAAGATTTAACCATTGGAGGTTTAAATATTAGAGCTTGGTACGGAGCTAAATTACTACAAACACCATTTAAGGTTAAACTTAACGATTTTCAATTAGAGAAGTATCCAGGCTCTGAAAGCGCATCATCTTTTGCAAGTGAAGTTACAGTGATTGACAATGAAGATACTTTTGATTACAGAATTTACATGAATCACATTTTAGATTATAGAGGCTATAAATTCTTTCAAGCAAGTTATAGAAATGAAGGAGAAGCCATTGAACAAACTCACCTTTCTGTAAACCATGATTTCTGGGGAACATTTGTTACTTACTTAGGATATTCTCTTTTATATATTGGTTTGATTTCTATGCTATTCTCAAAACACACACGATTTGACAGCTTAAAAAAGCAATTAAAAAAAGTTCAAGAAAAAAGAACTATAGTTTTGTTTCCTATTTTATTTTCTTTTGGATTAACTTTTGGTCAACACGAAACTCATAAAAATCTCTTATCTGAAGAAAAAATAGATAGTCTTCTTCAAGTTAATATTGTAGACGGCAAACATGCAGATGAATTCAGTAAATTAGTAATTCAAGATGCTGGAGGTAGAATGAAACCTGCACATACTTTCGCTTCAGAATTAGTAAGAAAAGTATCTCATGCAGAAAACTTCAAAGGCATGACTCCAAGTCAGATATTACTTTCAATGACAGAATATCCAAGATTCTGGTTTCAAGTTCCATTTATATACCTTGAAAAAGGGAATTATAAAATTAGAGAAGTATTAGGCTTACCTAAAAGTGCAACTCATGCTCGTTTTATTGATTTTTATGACACAAAAGGAAACTCAAAAATCAATAAATTAATAGATCAAGCTCAAAAGAAAAAAATTCAAAATAAGTTTGAGCAAGATGTTATTAAAATTGAAAAACGTTTGTGGCTTTTAAACCAAGCAATTGGTGGAGGAATTTTAAAAATTTACCCTATTCCTAACGACGAAAATAACAAATGGGTATCTCAACCTGAAACTTTTCAAGTACCTTTTAAGGGTACAGACTCTGTTTTTGTAAAACAATCTTTACCTGTTTACTTACAATTACTTCAGGAAGCAAAACAATCTAAAAATTATGAAGAAGCAGGAAAGGTATTAGATGGCATAAAAAAATTCCAAAAGAAATACGGTAGCGAAGTACTGCCTTCGGAAAGAAAAATAAATACCGAAATTCTTTACAATAAAGCTAAAATATTCCCAAAACTTGCTAAATATTATGGCTTAGTAAGTGTACTTTTAATTCTATTTGTAATTCTTCAAATCTTTTATACCAAGAAAATATTCAAGCTAATATCAAAGATTTTAATTTACTCTATAATTGGATTATTTCTAATTCAAACTTCAGGATTAATTATTAGATGGTATATTTCAGGTCATGCACCTTGGAGTAATGCATATGAAAGTGTAATTTATGTTGCATGGGCAACAATGTTATTTGGTTTAACTTTAGGTAGAAAATCATCACTAACAATTGGTGCTGCTACATTTGTTTCAGCCATAATACTTGCTTTTGCAAATCAATATTGGATAGATCCAGAAATAGCCAACTTGCAGCCTGTTTTGAATTCTTGGTGGGTTTTAGTACATGTTTCTATTATTGTTGCTAGTTACGGTCCCTTCTCTTTGAGTATGATTTTAGGTGTTTTAGCATTAATATTATTAATATTTAAAAACAATAAAAATTATAAAAAAATAGATCAGAATGTTAAAGAAGTTACTATAATTAATGAAATGTCTTTAACTGTTGGTGTAGTAATGCTTACTGTTGGAAATTTCTTAGGCGGTATGTGGGCTAATGAAAGTTGGGGGCGTTATTGGGGTTGGGATCCTAAGGAAACTTGGGCTTTAATCTCCATAATGGTTTGTGCTTTTGTCTTACACATGCGTTTAATACCAGGACTTAGAGGGAAAATAGCCTTCAATTTTATGTCTGCTTTATCTTATTTATCTATTATGATGACTTTCTTTGGTGTTAACTTTTATTTATCAGGGTTACACTCTTATGCTAGCGGTGATAGAGTAGTAACTCCTAAAGAAGCATATATTTATACTTTTGTACTTATTTTTATAACTATTATAGCATGGCTTAGAAACAAAAAGTTTTCTAAGAAGTAATCCCTTTTTATGTTAGGAAAAATGTACATTTGTCGCAAAATAAGAAAGAATTAATATGTTTAATAAGAATATAAAATTAGCTCTAGCCGTAATAACTTTTGCTTGGGCTGTATATGAATTTACTCAAGGTCATATCGGAAATGGAATTTCAATCTTACTTTTAACAGGAATTTTCATCTTATTTTATTTCAAAAATGAATTTATTCTACTTGCTTTTTTAAAGTTAAGAACTCAAGATTTTGACGGTGCTAAAAAGTGGTTGGCATACATAAAAAAACCAGAAACTGCACTTACTTTAAAACAACAAGGTTATTATAATTATCTACATGGTACTATGCTTTCCCAAACGAATTTAACTCAGGCCGAGAAATTCTTAAAAAAAGCTGTAAAACTTGGATTATCTATGGATCATGATATGGCTATGGCTAAATTACAATTGGCAAGTATTGCGATGTCTAAAAGAAGAAAAAGGGAAGCAACTGTTTTAATGAACGAAGCTAAAAAATTAGATAAACACGGAATGCTTAAAGAACAAATTCAGATGTTAAAACAACAGATGAAGAGAATTTAATATCTGATTCTGATATTATTTAATTAATTGTATCTTTACTCGAATTCATTCTAGATCGATGATTAGAAATTTTCTTTTAAAAGCTCTTAACAAGCATGCTTCACATTGGGTTGTGCTTTTTATAGATACTATTTTAGTTGCCTTATCTTTTATATTGGCGTACACTATAAGATTTGCATCTTTAGATTTTAATGTATCTAATTTAACCTATCAAATACCTTTTGTTTCTTTAATTTCATTGATTAGCTTTTGGTTGGTTGGATCCAATAAAGGAATAATAAGACATACAGGAACCAGAGATGCTTTTAATGTTTTTATAGGGGTCACAATAGCTTCTATGGGAATAGTCTTTTTTGTTGCAACAAATAATGTTTTTAAGTTTTTCCCATGGTTTACAATACCTAAAACTATTGTTTTAATTCATTATTTTATCACAATTTTTGTACTTGTAGTTTGTAGATTTATCTTCAAAGCTTTTTATGAAATTATATCTTCCGAATTAAAAGATATTACTAATGTAATGATATATGGTGCTGGAGATTCTGGTTTAATTACATATGGAGCACTTAATAGAGATACAAGAAACAACTATGAAGTTGTAGGTTTTATCGATGATGATAAAAACAAAGTTGGAAAAAAAATAGATAGAGTAAAAATTTACAGTAGATCTCAAATAACTAAGAAATTTGTTGACGATAAAGAAATCCACGAAATTATCTTTTCTATTCAAAATATAAAATCTGAGAGACTTCTATATCTTACAGATAAACTTTTACAACTCAATGTAAAACCTAAAATTGTTCCACCATTTGCTAAGTGGATTGGAGGTGACTTCGAAGCAAATCAAATTAAGCAAGTAAAGATTGAAGATTTGTTAGATAGAAAACCTATTTCTATTGACAATCCAATAGTTAAAAGAGATGTTAACGATAAAGTTATATTGGTAACTGGAGCTGCTGGTTCAATAGGTAGTGAAATATCTAGACAGATTTGTAAATATAATCATAAACATTTAGTTCTTATCGATCAAGCAGAATCTCCATTATATGAAATTCAACAAGAACTATTAAGAACCGGAATTAAAAACTTTACCTCTATTGTTGCAGATGTAAGGGATCATGTAAGAATGGAAGCTGTATTTAAGGAATTTAAACCCGATAAAGTATATCATGCAGCAGCATACAAACATGTTCCTTTAATGGAAGATAGTCCTTATGAAGCTATTAAAATAAATATTAAGGGCACAAAAAACATAGCAGACTTATCAATAAAATATGGTGTAGATAGATTTGTTATGGTATCTACAGATAAAGCTGTAAATCCAACAAATGTAATGGGAGCGACAAAAAGAGTTGCTGAAATGTATATTAGTTGCTTGAGTAACACTAGTAAAACAACTAAATTTACTACTACACGTTTTGGAAATGTGTTAGGATCTAATGGCTCAGTAATTCCTTTATTTAAAAAACAAATAGAAAACGGTGGCCCTTTGACTGTTACTCATAAAGATATAACTCGTTACTTCATGACAATTCCTGAAGCTTGTCAGTTAGTAATTGAAGCTGGAACAATGGGTGAAGGTGGTGAAATTTATATTTTTGACATGGGTAAATCTGTAAAAATATTTGATATTGCTAAAAGAATGATTCATTTATCTGGATTGAAGTATCCAGAGGACATTGACATTAAAATAACTGGATTAAGACCTGGTGAAAAACTTTATGAAGAATTATTAGCAAATGGTGAAAACACAACACCAACCTATCATGAAAAAATTATGATTGCCAAAACACAAGATTTAAATGTTAACGACGTTAAAAAGAAAATAGAAAATCTTTGTGTGGAAAATATTAAATATGAAAACAATAAATCTGTAAAATTAATTAAAGAGATTGTACCTGAATTTAAATCTAATAATTCTATCTATGAAAAACTAGATAAAAAGATTTTAAATTAATTTTATTACTTTCGCCAAAAAATTTGACAAATGCAAAAAGCTTATAAAGTTGTTTTTTTTATACTTTTTTTAAGTGTTACATTAACATCTTGTGTCTCTAAAAAAGATATTACTTATTTTCAAAACGATCAAATAGATCAAAATAAAGTTTCAAACTCATACAAAACTATATTTAAGCCTGATGATTTACTTCAAATAACAGTTTCTGCTCTTGATTTTGAATCTGTAAAAACTTTTAATTTACCTGCTGTTAACTTTGCAACTACAACAAATAGAGCAATAGGTACCCCTCAACAACAAACATATCTTATAGACAATAATGGTTATATTGATTTTCCTGTAATTGGTAAATTAAAAATAGGAGGACTAACTCGAGATGAAGTAATTAAAATGTTAAAGGAAAAACTGGATCCTGACTATGTAAAAAACCCAACAATAAACATAAGAATAGCTAATTATAGTGTAACTGTATTAGGAGATGTAAGAAGACCTGGCACTTACACTATTCCAAATGAAAGAATTACTATTCTTGAAGCGATAGGATTAGCAGGTGATTTAAATATTACAGGAAAAAGAAATACTATAAAAGTATTTAGAGAAATTAATGGTAAAAAATTACAATTTGATATTGATATCAGATCTAATGATATTTTTACTTCTCCTGTTTATTATTTACAACAAAATGATCTAGTTTATGTAGATCAAAATAAAGCTTCTTCACAAGACGCCGCATTCAACAGAAACACAGGGCTAATGGTTTCTGTAGGATCTATAGTAATATCATTAATAACACTTATAACAAGATTCTAGAAAATGAGTAGTAATATAAATGTAAACACTCATGAAATTAATGATCATGAAACTATAAATATACGTGCTGAAATTGAAAAATATTTAATCCATTGGAAATGGTTTGTTATAGGTACTATTCTTAGTATTACTTTTGCCTTTTTATATTTAAGATATTCTACACCAAAGTATTCGGCTAGTACAACTATAATGATAAAAGACAATAAAAAGTCTGGAATCTCAGCTGAATTAGCTGCTTTCGAAGATTTAGGTATTATAGGTGGTGGCTCAAGTAATAATCCTGATAACGAAATTGAAATTTTAAAATCTCGTAAAATCTTAGGTGATGTTGTTAACAAATTGAATTTAACAACTAAATATATTTCTGAAGGTAGAGTTAAAAATTCTGAGACATATAAAAATACCCCGATTACTTTATCTGTTACTGATAGTCTATTTTTCGATAAAATTGAAAAAACAACTTCATTTTTTATCAAATTAAAATCTAAAGATTCTTTTCAGATTTACGACAGAAAGAATGATTTAACTCATGACAATTTAAATTTTAATGAAACATTTAAAATTGAAGAATTAGGAGATTTTTCTATTTCCAAAACCTCTTTTTTTGAAGAAGAACACATCAATAAAAAAATCGTAATTGTATTATATCCAAAAGATAAAATTATAGATCAGCTTATAAAAAGTGTTTCAATTTCTCCAATTAACAAAAACTCTAGTGTTCTTAAGCTTTCATTACAATCAGCAGTTCTTCAAAAAGCAGAAGATATTTTAAACGCTATTGTAAGTCAATACAATTTAGATGCTATAAAAGATAAAACAGAAGTTTCTACAAAAACTGTTGAGTTTATAGATGAACGTTTAGATGAAGTTGGTAAAGAATTAGCTATTGTTGAAGATAAGGTAAAAGATTTTAAAAAAGATTATAACGTTACGAATATTGAATCTGAAGCAAAGTTAGTTTTAGAATCAAGTACTAATAATCGTCAGAAAATAATACAATCTAATGTTGAATTAAACATTATTAAATCTCTTCAAAAAGAGCTTGAAAAAAGCGAAGGAACATTACCTCCTAACCTAGGTTTACAAGACATTAATATTGGAAAAGCTATTAATGAATACAACCAACTATTATTAAGAAAAAACAACCTATTAAAAAGTGCAGGGTTAAAAAACTTAGCTGTAGTAGAGATTCAGCGTAATATTGATGACTTAAGAAAATCAATAAAAATAGGGTTAATTAATCAAGAAAAAGCTGTACAATTTAAACTAGATAATTTAAATAGGGAAGCTCAAATTATGGGCTCTAAAATATCGTCTATCCCTGTTAAGGAAAGAAAGTTTTTAGATATAGCTAGACAACAAGAGATTATTGCAACTTTATATTCTTATTTATTACGCAAGAGAGAAGAAACAGCAATTTCACTAGCTGTTACTGTAGATAATGCAAAAATAATAGATAAAGCATATGGTTCTGATATTCCTGTTTCTCCTAAAAAGAAGATTATCTTTTTAGCTGCATTATTACTTGGAGTCATTGTACCTTTTATTATAATTTACTTGAGAGATCTTTTAGATACCAAAGTGCATACTAAAAGAGATATTCAAGAGCTTACTTCAGTTCCTTTCATTGGAGATGTTCCTCATAATGAAACTGGACAAAAAATTATAGTTAATTCTGATGCTAGATCTAGCACTGCTGAAGCATTTAGATTGATTAGAACTAACTTAGATTTTATGTTATCTAATACTAAATCTGAAAAAGGAAAGACAATATTTGTTACTTCTACTACAAGTGGAGAAGGAAAATCTTTTATTTCAATTAATCTTGCTTCCACTTTAGCTTTATCTGGTAAAAAAGTAGTTCTCGTGGGTATGGATCTTCGTGCTCCTAAGGTAACTGAATATTTAGGAATCCCTGATAGAAAAGGTGTAACCAACTATATAACAAATAATAACATTACTTTAAACGATTTAAAATTTAGAGTTCCAGAATTAAAAGATTTAGACATTATTGCCTCTGGTGTTATCCCTCCTAATCCTGCCGAATTATTAATGTCTGGTAGAGTTCAAGAATTATTTGATGAATTAACAACGGATTACGATTATGTATTGGTAGATACAGCTCCTGTAAACTTAGTAACAGATACACTTTTAATTGCCAAACACGCTAATGTTTTCTTGTACATAACAAGAGCTAACTATCTAGATAAAAGACTACTAACTGTACCTGACACTTTATATAAAGAAGAAAAATTACCTAATATGGCTATTGTATTAAATGATACCGATATGACTAGAGGTTATGGATATGGTTATGGATATGGTTATGGATACGGATATGGAAACGTAGATGATACAAAAAAACCTTGGTATAAAAGGATATTTAATAAGTAAATAAAAAAGGATGAATTTTAAAATTCATCCTTTTTTTATATTAAAAATTTAGTATTATTCTTTAATAAATTTTCAATTTTTTTATAATTTTTCTTTGTGCCTATTTTTTTCAGTAATCTTAAATGATTCTCGTGATGAGTATCTGTACCTACAAAGTCATATAAGTTCTCTTTTATTAACTTTTCAGCTGTATTCTTTACTCCTTTACCATATTGTTCAGTTAATGATAATAGGTTTAATTGAAATAAACAACCTGATTTTTTTAGTTTATAATAATTTTGAAAATCATTATGATAAAAAATATAACGCTCGGGATGAGCTAAAACAGGTTTATATCCCTTTAATTGAATCTCAAATAAAACTTCATATAAATTATATGGTGCATTAAAATAAGACATCTCAACTAAGACAAAATTTTCTTTTAAAGTGAGTATATCATTTTTCTCTAAAAGTTCTGAGAATTTTTCATCCATCATATATTCTGCTGCTGCATTAATATTTATATCATTATATCCGGATTTATTTAATACATCTCTTACAACTTCTAATTTTTCATTAATAATTATAGAAGTATTTGGATACACATCACCTAAAACGTGTGGCGTTGTAATGAAATTTTTTATCCCATAAGATTTCATTTTAGAAATTAAAGATATTGTGTGCTCGATATTCTTTGCTCCGTCATCAATTCCAGGTAGTAAATGCGAATGTATGTCTACAAAACTATCATTGAAAAATGTAGTTAATGGTACACTCTTTTCTTTTAAAAAAAACATAACATATATTAAATCTCTGTAAAATTAAAGTATTTAATCAAAAATTCAACTTTTATTTCGACGAAAACGTTTGAAATTAATTTACCTATTGTATATCCAGATTCTAAAATATATATTTGATTTAAACATCAACTAAAACAATGATTTTAATAGCAGACGGAGGATCTACTAAAGCAGATTGGATTGCTTTAGACAATAATAAGAATGAAATATTTAGAGTGCGTACTTTAGGGTTAAATCCTGCAGTTGTTCAAGAAGAAGAACTGAGAAATCGTATTGTAAATATGTTTCAGTTAATAAATATTAAAGATGAAGTTAGCGCAATTCATTTTTATGGTGCTGGCTGTGGTACACCTAAACCTGTAGAAGTTCTTCATAAGGTTATGAAAGAAATATTCACAAATGCAACGATTAATATTGCTGAAGATATGTTAGCTGCTGTTTATGCAGCTTCTGGAAAAGAGCCTGCTATTGTTTGCATTTTAGGAACTGGATCGAATAGTTGTTATTTTAATGGTAATGAATTAGAAATGATAGCTCCTTCATTAGGTTATACAATTATGGATGAAGCAAGTGGTAATTATTTTGGTAAAAAACTTATACGAGATTACTATTATAACCAAATGCCAAAAAAAATTGCTCAAAAATTTTCAAATGAATTCAATTTAGATGCTGATCATATAAAACATAACTTATATAAACAGCCAAATCCTAATATGTTTTTAGCTACGTTTGCTAAATTTATGTTTGAATTTAAAGAAGAAAAATACATAAAGAAAACTATAAAAAAAGGCTTTGAGGAATTCTTTAAATATAGAGTTTTACCCTATAAAAAAGATAGCTCAACTCCTATTTACTTTATAGGTTCTATTGCATATTACTTTGGTGATATTTTGGGAAAAATAGCAAAAAAATATGATTTAAAAATTACTGGAGTAATACAAAGACCTATTGATAAACTTCTAGAGTATCATAAAGCTAATATTTAACCTAATAACTCTATAACTCTTTCTAGAGCCATTCCTCTAGAACCTTTAATTAGAATATTACAATTTCTTATATCGTGTTGTTTTAAATAATTTTTGAAGTTTTCAAAATTTGAAAACTTCAAATTTTTTGAATCAATTTCAGTTTGAAAAAAATGTTCACCAATAAAAAAAACTTTATCGAACGATAACTCATTTGATAGATTAGCTATTTCTTGATGCTCTTCTTCACTTTTTTCACCTAACTCAAACATATCACCAAGTATAACAATCTTTTTATTATCTGTGATTGTTTGATAAAAACTTTCAAGAGCAGCCTTCATACTTGTTGGATTAGCATTATAAGCATCTAAAATAACCTCATTACTTCCCATTTTAAGCACTTGAGAACGATTATTATTGGAAATATAACTCTCTACAGCATTTTTTATTAGTTCATCTGATACACCAAAATATTTTCCTATAGTTATAGCGCATGCTATGTTATCATAATTGTATCTCCCAATTAAATTTGTTCTAATGTTTGTATTATTAAATAGTACTGTAACTGTTGGATTAGAACTTATAAATGAAATCGTATCATCTAAATAAATTACATTAGCATTTTTAGTTTTTTCTAATTGAATAGGGTCATTTTGATTAACAAATATCTTTTTATTATTACGAATTAAAAACTCATACAATTCAGATTTTGCTTCTATAACACCTTGTACAGAACCAAATCCTTCTAAATGAGCCTTTCCAAAGTTCGTTATATAACCATAATCTGGTTCAGCTATACTTGATAAAAAAGCAATCTCTTTATGATGATTTGCTCCCATCTCAACGATACCAATTTCTGTTTCAGTAGTCATAGACAATAAAGTTAATGGAACACCTATATGATTATTTAGATTTCCTTTAGTTGCATTAGTTACAAACTTTTTATTTAAAACTACATCAATTAATTCTTTAGTTGTTGTTTTACCATTACTGCCCGTTAAAGATATTATAGGTATATTTAACTCTTTTCTATGATAATTAGCTAATTTTTGAAGAGTTTTTAATACATTATCTACTACTATAATATTAGGATTAGTTTTGTACTTTTTTTCATCAACAATACTATATAAAGCACCTTTATTTAAAGCCTCTTCAGCAAATTTATTTCCATTAAAATTTTCTCCTTTTAATGCGAAAAAAATTGTGTTTTTTCTAATTTTTCTTGTGTCTGTGTCAACCAAATAATATTGGCTATATAAATTATAAATATCTTCTATATTCATAATGTAAAAATAAAAAAACCTCACTTAAAAAGTGAGGCTTTAATTTATGTTTTACAAGATAAATGTTTAATTTCTTGAATAACTATATCTTGGTGTTGCCGTCTTTTTTTGATCTCTAACCATTGGACCTACCTTATCTGTAGCACATCTGAATCCAATAAAGTTAGTAGAAATATATTCTGGGAAATATCTTCTTTGAGCTGGATCTAACCAGTATTCTCTGTCTGCCCAAGAACCTCCTTTATATACTCTTGTTTTATTACTGATAAGAGTTGTTCTTCTTTTCTTATCGTACTCTAAACTAGAAATTACATTTCCTAAAGTATCTCTTTCAGCTTGAGGTCTTATAGGAGAATCATACATTCTAGGAACTCTTTGATCTTCATCAGCATCGAAATTTTTTGTAGATTTTTTATCTCCATCATTTAAATCTGAGTTATCTGCAAAAGAATAATTCCTTCTCATGTAAGTATCATCTTTAGTAATAGGGATATATTTAATTGTTCCTGGTAAAGCTTTTGGTACAATATTACCATTTACTAAGGTATCATTTTCAACCTCACTATCATCTACAATCACTACTTTACCATTTGCGTCAATTAACTTTTTTGTGTAAATATTTCCTCTAAAATAATTAAAGTCATTTGCCTCTGAATCTACTAAAGGTCTATATACATCTGAAACCCATTCAGCCACATTACCCGACATATCATATAACCCAAACGCATTTGGAGGATAACTTCTAACTGCATTAGGAATATCTGCTCCATCACTACTCCAACCAGCAATACCACTATAATTTCCTTTTCCTTGTTTAAAGTTAGCTAATTGATCGCCTCTTCTAGATCTTGATCTGTTTCTTGTATATTTACCACCCCAAGCATATTTTTTTCTACCTCGGATATTGTTATATTCTCTATTTTCAAAAATAGCTTTAGCAGCATATTCCCATTCTGTTTCTGTAGGTAACCTAAATTTTTGTGAAAGAATACCATCAGAAGATGTTACTTGTCTACCAGTAAAAGCTCCTTTCTCTGGTTTAGGATCTCCTTTTTTTCTAGGTACTGGAATCCCTTTTTTATAAATTGTTGAGTCTCCATCAAATAACACGTAAGGATCTGTTAAATACACATCCGTATCGAAATTATTTCTTCCTCTAAACTCTAAGGAATCTTCTTTAAATATATTAGTGATAACTCCTTTATCCATTAAAATTTTAAGATTCACCGCATTTGTTCTCCATTTACAATATTGATTTGCTTGAATCCAAGTAACTCCAACCACTGGATAATCTGAGTAAGCTGGGTGTCTTAAATAACTTTCTGAAAGTAAGTTTGTATTTCCTAAACCTTTTCTCCAAACTAGAGTATCTGGTAAAATCGAAGGATAAATATGTTTAAATTGAGGATCTGAAGGAGGAAATACATCTTTAGTATATTGCATGAATAAACTATACTCAGAATTTGTCACCTCTGCTTCATCCATATAAAAAGAACGAACATGCATTTGTTTTGGTGTAGTATTCCAATCAAACATAACATCATCCTGAACTAGTCCCATAGTAAAAGTTCCACCTTCAATATGAACCATACCAGGAGGAGTATTTCCATCTTTAAAATCTCCTTTAACATAATTACCATAGTTAGGATCATTAAAATTCCATCCTGTAAGAGAAGATTTACCAGAGCTTCTTCTTGAACTATTACAAGAAAAAATGATTGTGGAGATAACTAGTAAACCTAATAATTTTAACGTACTTCTCATGTATTAATTTCTTTTTTTAGGGTCTGCCAATTTACAACATTTAAAATTCATATTAATATATAAATATAATAATTTTGAATCATTAATGAATACTAAATCTTAACGATTGTTTTTTCACTTTATTATATTAATCTTGTAAAATGAATACTAACCTACAAAAGGTCTCGTTATATTAGAACATTTCATGAAAAAAAAGTCACTTTTAATTCTAATCTTCTATTCTGTTTGTCTTTTTAGTCAAACAAGAAACTCTGCTCTTGCAAATGGAGAATGGTATAAATTTTCAATAGACGTTTCTGGCGTATTCAAAATAGATGCTAACTTTTTATCTAGCCTAGGAATTAATATAAATTCTTTAAAGCCCAAAAATATTAAAATATATGGGAATGGAGGAAAATTATTACCTGAATTAGCTTCAGATTTTCGACATCAAGATTTACAAGAAAACTCAATTTTTGTAAAAGGTGAAGAAGATGGACAATTCAATGATAATGATTACATACTATTTTATGGTGTTGGGCCTCATAGTTGGAATATCGATATTAACAATGAAACTGCAAATCATATTCAAAATATATATTCTAATAAAGCATATTACTTTATAAATATATCAGATAACCCAGGAAAAAGAATCACTAATAATCAACCTATTACAAATAATGCTACTTTAAACATTAGTGAATTTGACGACTTCATATTTCATGAAAAAGAAGAAACAAATATTTTAGCTGTTGGTAGATTGTGGTTTGGTGAAAACTTTAGTATTAATTCTAATCAGGATTTCAATTTATCTTTTGAAAACGCTGTTACTGGTTCCGATCTTTTAGTTAGGGTAACAGCCGTTACCCAATCTACAACTACTTCAAACATGAATATTACTGTAAATGGAAATAATATTCCAACTATAAGTTTCCCCCCAGTTTCCAACTCTACATCTTCAGGACTAGCAAGATACGGTGTTAGTTCAGGAAATATAAATGCTGCTAATGATATTTCCATTAACATTAATTACAACAATAACGGGAATCCATCTGCTAATGCTTTCTTAGATTATATTGAAATAATAGGAAAAAAACAATTAATTGCTGGAGATAAACAATTTAATTTCAGAAGTTTTGACCAAGCTAAAAACACAAATATTGTATCTTATCAAGTTCAAAATTCAAATAGTATTTCTCAATTATGGGATATAACAGACCCTTTAAATCCTTCAATAATTATAAATGAAACTCCAGATTCTAACATCTTTTCTTTTAAAGCCTTAGGCGGAAATTTAAAAGAATATGTAGTTTTAAATGAAAACGATTATTTTTCTCCAGAAAAAATCGCTGTTTCTGTAGTTAAAAATCAAAACTTACAAAGTTTAACTGATATTGAATATTTAGTAATAACTAATGATGAATTAAAGAACCAAGCACAACGTTTAGCAGATTATCATCAAAAAAATTCAAATTTAAACACTAAAGTTGTAAATGTTTCAGACATATACAATGAATTTTCTTCAGGCTCACCTGATATAGTTGGAATACGTGATTTTATTAAATATTTACATGATACTAGCTCCCAAAAATTAAAGTATGTATGTTTTTTTGGTGACTCTTCTTATGATTTTAAAAATAGACTTACTGGTAATAACAATATAGTTCCAACTTTTCATGCTGAAGAAAGTTTTGATTTAGTTGCTTCTTATGTTACTGATGATTTTTATGTAATGGTAGATGATAATGATGGTCGCATGTTAGCAACTGATGACATAGACATTGTTTCTGGTAGAATTCCTGTTACTACTGTTCAAGAAGCTAGTAATGTTATTGATAAAATACTAAGTTACTATAAAACTGATGCTTTTGGTGATTGGAGAAATAATATTGCCTTAATAGCCGACGATATAGATGAAAATTCAGATCGAACTCTTCAGTCTGGATTAGAAGAAGTTGCTGATAGTATAAAAAAATATAAACCCGTTTTAAATATTAATAAAATTTATGCAGATGCTTTTAAACAAGAAAACTCTTCTGGAGGTGAGCGTTATCCTGATGTAAAAAACGCTATTACAAATGCAATGGAAAAAGGAGTACTTGCTTTTGATTATTTTGGTCATGGTGGTGAAGATGGACTAGCTTTAGAACGTATTTTAGAAGTACCACAAATTCAAGGATTCAATAACCTTAACACCTTACCCTTATTTATAACAGTTACTTGCGAGTTTTCAAGATTTGACAACCCACTAAGAGATACAGCAGGTGAGCAGTTATTCTTAAATCCTAACGGAGGAGCTGTTAGTATGATAACAACAACAAGAGATGTTTTTATTTTTTTAGGAGAGGCATTTAATAAAGAATTAGCTAAATATGTTTTTGATTTTGATAATTCTGATGACAGTATTGCTGCTAATCTTATAAAAACTAAAAATGAAACCTCAAGTAATCAACGCTTTTTCATATTCTTTTTTGGAGATCCAGCTATGAAATTAGCAATTCCAAAACCAGATGTAAGAATCACAAAAGTAAATGATGTTGATATTTCTCAACCGATTGATACATTAAAAGCTTTATCTAAAATTAAACTAGAAGGTATCGTTAGTGATAATGTAGGAAATCCTTTAACCGATTTTAATGGTGTCGTATTTACTACAATTTTTGATAAACCAATTGATAAAACTACATTAGATAATGATGGCTTTGGTATTATTAATACTTTCGATTCTCAGGATAGTAAAATTTTCAGAGGTAAATCTTCTGTTGAAAATGGTCGTTTCGAATTTGAATTTATAGTTCCTAAAGATATAAAAATCGCTAATGGTAAAGGAAAAATTAGCTTGTATGCTCAAAATGAAAATGAAGATAAAGGTGGAGTTAATTTCGACATAACAGTAGGCGGAATAAATGAAAATGCAACCGAAGACAATACTGGCCCTGAGTTAAAAGCTTTTATGAACGATGAATCATTTATAGATGGAGGAACAACAAACTCATCTCCAAATTTAATTATAAAATTATCTGATATTAGTGGAATTAACACTTCCATAACTGCTGTAGATCATGATATTGTTGCTATTCTTGATGGAAATGAATCTGAACCATTTATTTTAAATGATTTCTATGAAACTGAACTAAATGATTTTACCAAAGGAGAAGTAAACTTTAAATTTAGAAATTTATCTATAGGCACACACACTTTAAAAATAAAAGCTTGGGATACTTATAATAATTCATCAGAAATCACGTTAACTTTTGAAGTTATAAGTGACACTAAACTCTCATTAGAAAATGTATTAAACTACCCTAATCCATTTACCAATTACACTGAATTTTGGTTTAACCACAACAAACCCAATGAACCATTAGAAGTTCAGATACAAATCTTTACAGTTTCAGGTAAGATAGTAAAAACGATTAATCAAACTGTACAAACGAATGGAGCGTTATCTAGATCTATAAATTGGAATGGTTTAGATGATTTTGGTAATAAAATAGGTAAAGGTGTTTATATATATAAAATTAAAGTAACTTCATCTGTTAATAATTTATCATCAGAGAAGTATGAGAAATTAGTTATCCTATAATAAAATCATATATTTGTCAAAATAATGTTAAAATCAAAATGAAAAAAATACTATTACTAACCTTAGCTATTTCTATTACAGGTATTAAGCTAAATGCTCAGCTAGACGCTAAAGCACTTACTACCGCAGTTCCATTTTTACAGATAAACTCCGATGCAAGAGCTGGAGGTATGGGAGACATTGGTGTAGCAACTTCATCCGATGCATTCTCTTTATATCATAACCCTGCAAAAATTGCTTTTAACAGTAACAAACTAAGTATTGGAGCTAGTTATGTTCCTTGGTTAAGAAACTTAACAGATGATATTTTCGCAGGAAATCTATCTGTAATTAATAGATTTAGCGAGAATAGTGCTTGGGGAGCAGACTTAAAATTATTCTCTTTAGGTAGAATCGATTTAACTAGTACTGATGGTTCAAGTAACGGAAGTATTAACCCAACTGAACTAGCTATCTCAGGATATTATTCTTTAAAATTAAGTGAGAAGCTATCTATGGCTGTTGGTTTAAAATATATTAACTCTAATTTAGATGTAGACAGTACTTTAGAAGCAGTAAATTCATTTGCTGTTGATGTTGCCGCTTACTATCAATCTGATGAACAAAATTATGGCACTTTTAATGGACGATACAGAATCGGATTAAATGTAGCCAATATTGGACCTAAAGTTGAATATACCCCAGGAAATGAAGACTTTATTCCAACTATTGCTAAATTAGGTGGTGGTTTCGATTTCATTTTTGATGATTACAACACATTAGGTCTTAATGTAGAATTTAGAAAATTATTAGTTCCTTCTAGTGGATCTAGATCAGAAAGAGGTTGGTTTGAAGGAATGTTTACATCTTTGGTAGATCGTAGTTTTAGCGAAGAATTACAGGAAGTAAATTGGTCATTAGGTGCCGAATATTTATACAATAACGCTTTTGCAGTAAGGGCTGGATACTTTAATGAAAGTGAAGAAAAGGGAAATAGAAAATTTTTCACTTTAGGTGCTGGTTTTACAGCTAATGCTTTTAACGTAGATTTATCTTATTTAGTGAACGTTTCAGATGTGAACAATCCTTTAGAAAATACACTACGCTTTTCAATATCATTTGATTTAGGAGAAATTTACGAAGATTATTAGTATCTTTCCATTATAAAACATTAAAAAAGCAGTCTTACGACTGCTTTTTTTAGCTAGCATAGAACCATATTCATGAAAAAAATCAATATTTCTTCTGAAGCAATTATTTATGATAATTTTTCAGAATTAAACATAGAAGATCAAAAACTTATAGAGGAAGCCAACATAGCTAAAAGTAAATCTTATGCTCCCTATTCAAAATTTAATGTAGGAGCTGCATTATTACTAGAAAATGGTGTTGTAATTCATGGTAATAATCAAGAAAATGCAGCCTATCCATCCGGCATGTGTGCAGAACGAGTTGCCATATGGAAAGCTGGTTCTGAATACCCTAACATGAAAATAAAAAAACTGGCTATAGTAGCATCTTCTGAAAATACAAAAGTAGATCAACCTGTTGGCCCTTGTGGAGCATGTAGACAAACTTTACTTGAATACGAAATCAATCAAAAAGCTCCATATGAAGTTATATTTATGGGTGAAATAGGAAAAATAGTTAAAACAGAATCTTTAGTCTCTTTACTTCCTTTTTCTTTTGACAGTTCATACTTGTGATTTTTTGTTAACTTAGGTTAAGTTTTTATTGTTTTCATAATAAAAAATAAAAAAAACAAAAAAATCAACAAAAAAACCTTTATTAAATATTCACTTATATATCAATCAAATTATCATATTTAAAAAATAATAGATTTATAATAAGAATCTAACAAAAATAAATATTCATTTTAAAATAAAATAGGTTTACAAGAGCAAAACCTGTTTATTTGTTATCTCCCTAAATATATTTTTACAATGAAGGCAGTAATAACAGGTACAGGATGCTATATTCCAAAAGTAAAAAAAGAGAATAATAAATTTATTTCCAATAAATTCTTAAATTCAGATGGCACCGCTTTTAATTCCTTTAATACAGAAATCATTGAAAAATTCAAATCAATAACTGGAATTGTAGAAAGAAGATATGCTAAAAATGATTACACTGCATCTGATTTAGGTTATTTTGCTAGTAAAAAAGCAATAGAAAATGCAAGAATAAACGCAGAAAGTATAGATTACATTATTGTAGCTCATAATTTTGGAGATGTAAAAAAAACTGGAATACAAAGTGATATTATCCCTAGTTTAGCTACCAGAATAAAACATTTGCTACAAATTAAAAATCCAAATTGTGTTGCTTATGATATTTTATTTGGATGTCCTGGTTGGGTAGAAGGTGTCATACAAGCTCAAGCTTTTATTAAAGCTAATATCGCAAAAAAAGTATTAGTGATTGGAACAGAAACTTTATCAAGAGTTATTGACAAACATGATAGAGATTCTATGATATACAGTGATGGTGCTGGCGCTTGTATTGTAGAAAGCGTAGAAACTGATATAGAAACTGGAATTTTAGGTCATGCAACTCAAACATTTTCTAAAGACGAAGCTTATCATTTATTTTTTGGTAATTCTTATAATAAAAATGAAGATGAAAATGTACGATACATTAAAATGCATGGAAGAAAAATTTATGAATTTGCTTTAACGAACGTTCCTCAAGCGATGAAAGTTGCTTTAGATAAAAGTAATATAGATATTGATGAAGTGAAAAAAGTTTTTATCCATCAAGCAAATGAAAAAATGGATGAGGCTATTATCAAACGTTTTTATCGACTTTATAAAAAACCTGTTCCAAAAGATATTATGCCAATGAGTATCCACAAACTTGGTAATAGTTCAGTAGCTACAGTTCCTACATTACTAGATTTAGTTCTTAAAGGAAAAATTGAGGGACATAACTTACAAAAAGGAGATATTTTCATTTTAGCTTCTGTTGGTGCGGGTATGAATATCAATGCAATAGTATATCGTTATTAAAAAGTGAAAAATTCATGCAAAAATAAAAATCAAACTATTATTTTTGCGGATGCAACAACACAACGTATTAATATTAGATTTTGGTTCGCAATACACTCAGTTAATTGCGCGTAGAGTAAGAGAGTTGAATATTTACTGTGAAATTCATCCTTACAATAAAATTCCACAAAACTTAAACGATTTTAAAGCTGTAATCTTATCAGGAAGTCCTTCTTCTGTTCGTTCAGATGAAGCACCACATCCAGATTTATCAGAAATTAGAGGTAAAAAACCTTTATTAGCTGTATGCTATGGCGCACAGTATTTAGCTCATTTTTCTGGTGGTTTAGTCGCTCCATCAAATACAAGAGAGTATGGTAGAGCAAATTTATCATTCATAAAAAATGAAGAGCAATTTTTAAACGGTATTTCTGAAGGAAGCCAAGTTTGGATGAGTCATTCTGACACCATTAAGGAATTACCTGAAAACGCTGTTTTATTAGCAAGTACTAAAGACGTAGAAAATGCTGCCTATAAAATTGAAGGTGAAACTACATTTGCTATTCAATTTCACCCAGAAGTATACCATTCGACAGATGGTACATTATTATTAAAAAATTTCTTGGTTGATATTGCTAACATTGAACAAAATTGGACGCCAAACTCTTTTGTTGAATCAACAGTTTCTGATTTGAAAGAGAAAATTGGAAATGATAAAGTAATATTAGGACTATCTGGAGGTGTAGATTCTACAGTTGCGGGAGTTTTATTACATAAAGCAATTGGTGATAATTTACACTGTATTTTCGTAAATAATGGATTATTAAGAAAAGATGAGTTTAAAAGTGTACTTCAGCAATACGAAGGCATGGGATTAAACGTTAAAGGTGTAGATGCTTCTGAAAGATTTTTAAATGCCTTAGCGGGAATTAGTGATCCTGAAACTAAAAGAAAAACAATTGGTAGAGTATTTATTGAAGTTTTTGATGACGAAGCAGCTAAAGTTGAAAATGCAAAATGGCTTGCACAAGGAACTATTTATCCAGATGTGATCGAATCTGTTTCTGTAAATGGAGGTCCTTCAGCAACAATAAAAAGTCATCATAATGTTGGTGGATTACCAGATTTTATGAAATTACAAGTTGTTGAGCCTTTACGAATGATTTTTAAAGATGAAGTTAGACGTGTTGGAGCTTCTATGGGAATTGATAAAGAACTATTAGGAAGACATCCTTTCCCAGGACCAGGCTTAGCTATTAGAATCTTAGGAGATATTACTTCAGAAAAAGTTCGTATTTTGCAAGATGTTGATGCCATTTTTATAAATGGATTAAAAGAGTATGGATTATATGATAAGGTTTGGCAAGCTGGTGCAATCTTATTACCAGTTAACTCTGTTGGAGTAATGGGAGATGAAAGAACTTATGAAAAAGTAGTAGCCTTAAGAGCTGTTGAAAGTACTGATGGTATGACAGCAGATTGGGTAAATTTACCTTATGAGTTCTTACAAAATATATCGAATAAAATAATTAATAATGTTAAAGGTGTAAATAGAGTTGTTTACGATATTAGTTCTAAACCACCTGCAACAATAGAATGGGAATAATCATACTAAGCAGTAATTGAATTATATGAATAAGATTAAAATTTGGTCTTTTACTTTAATAGTAACTATACTAGTATCTTCTTGTAGTCAACAAAAAAGATATATCTCTTATAAAGTAAAAGAAGGGGAAACTATGCGAGATATCGCAAATCGTATCGATGTTAAAACGGAAGATTTAGTTCGTTTAAACCCAGATGTAGGTGAAACCCCATCGACAAATAGTGTTATTATTATACCTAATCCAGAGTATAAAAAATCAATTCCTTTAATACAAGAACCAAAAGGTGACAAACAGTCTGAGGAAAATAAAGATGAAAACACTGATGAATCTTCTTCTGAAAATGAAGTTACTACTGAAGATAAAAATAATACTGTAAAACAACCTGATTCTACTCAAATTGTTAGAACTGTTATTGAATATAAAAAACATACGGTAAAACCAGGAGAAACTGTTTACAGAATTACAAAAGATTATAACATTTCAAAAGATGAATTAATTAATCTTAACCCGCAATACCCAAGATTAAAAGAAAATTACTTGGATGTTGGTCAGGTACTAAAAGTTAAAATAGAACAAAAGAAAATAGTTTATTTATCTAGAGAAGATGATTTAAAAAATCATATAACTCATACGGTAAAATCAAAAGAAACTGTTTATAGTTTAACAAGATTCTATAATATTACTAAAGAAGATTTAATGAATTTGAATCCTGAATACCCAGAGATTGAGGATAATAATTTACAAGTTGGTCAGGTATTAAGAATTCGAAATATTGCTGATAATATAGAAAGATATTCTTCCGAAATGTTTATTGACAGTATTGCTGAAATAAATGAAAACATAAAACTAGCTTTACTTTTACCATTTAGAGCGAAAGAATACGACAGTATTTCATATGAAAATATTTTCGATACTTCTAAAGGAAAAAGAGGAAGTGCAAATCTTGCTAACTTAGTTACAGATTTTTATATGGGTTCTGAAATCGCTATCGATTCCATTAAGAGTTTAGGAATAAAAGTAGATGTTTCTGTATTTGATACTGGAAATAGAGGAAAAAATATAAAAGGTATTTTAGAGAAAAAACTTTTGAATAATATGAATGCTATTATTGGCCCATTTTATTCAGACAAAGTTAAGGAAGTTGCTAAAGCATCAGATGCCCCTGTAATTTTTCCTCATTTCTCAAGAAATCAAGATCAATTTTCTTCTTCAAAAATTGTAAAATCTGCTCCAGATAAAATCACTAGAAGTCAAACTTTAGGAAATTACTTAAGTAAGATTTATAATGGAGAAAATATTTTTATTGTTTCAGACGGAACAGGATCTTCAGATTCTCAAGCTAAGGAAATAACAAAAATATTAAAAAGTAATGACTCTATTAAAAATGTTTTTGTATTAAAACCAGAAAATAATTTTATTAAAAAAGAACGTTTTACAGATAAAATGAAGCCTAATTCTCATAATTGGCTAATAATAGCTTCTGATCAAACTGCAGTGGTAGCTAATGCTATTAATAGCATGATTGTATTACCTGAAGGTATTTCTGCTCAAGTATTTGCAATTGAGAAAAATGGTAGATCTTATGAAAATGTAGATAATAATACTTTAGCTAGAATTGGTTTCACTTATGTAACTGATAGTTATGCTAACTATGAAGATCTGCACTTACAAAGATTTATAAATAGTTATAAAAATAAAAATAACGATATACCTACAGAATATGCTGTTCGAGGTTTCGACATCACTTTTGATACTTTAATGCGTTTAGCTTCAGGAGAGAAACTTTTAGACACTTATAAACAAGGAGCTTCAATTCGTTTAGAAAATAAATTTGAGTTTGACAAAAAACTTTTTGGAAGTATATATAACAAAGGGTTATTCATTGTAAAATACAATTCAGATTTAACTTTAGAAAGAATTAAATAAATAATTTAACTAAGTTTGACTAGTCCTAAATAACCGTTACAGTTATTTATTGATTAAATATATTAAACATCATCTAAAGCTATAGCTTTAGATGATGTTTTTTTTCGATATGATTTTATCTTCATTTTATTTTGTTGATGTGCCTGGTTAGGAGTTTTAAAATGACATGACCAATGCGGTCTTTTAGAGTTATAAATAGTTATTGATTGCTTTACTATTTTCTTCATTATCTTAATATCTAGATTTGTGGTAGCAATAAAGAACTCTTGTTTTAAGATTCCATTAACCCGTTCAGCTATCGCATTTTGATATGGATCGTATGATTCTGTCATACTACATTTAATATTATGTTTTGATAAAATATTTTGATAGATGTTACTACAGTACTGCAATCCTCTATCTGAATGATGGATAAGTTCCTTCTCTGGATATACTCTATTTTTCATAGCTATCTCCAAGGCTTTTACCGTTGAGCTTACTTCTAAAGTTTTATCCAAATGATATCCTATGATTTTCTTAGAATATGCATCTGTAATTAATGATAAATACATAGGGTTCTTACGATTGCCTAAATATGTAATATCTGCTACCCATACTTGTTCTGGTCTATTTATTTCCAGATTTTCAATAAGATTAGTATGTTTTCTAAAACGATGATGAGAGTTGGTTGTAATGTGATAACTCTTTTGTCGTTTTATCAATAGTTTATTAGCTCGTAAAATATCAAATAATCGATCTCTTCCAACAGCTAAACTGCTTAATTCCTCCGAAAGAAGATAATACAGTTTTCTTGTCCCAATACTTGGTTGTTCCATTCTTACACGCTTAACCAATTCAACAACCTTATTGGCTATTGATTGAGATTTCTTAACTCTATAGTTAGCTCGATAATAGACCTGTCTGCTAAACCCAAGTAATTTACAGGTAGAAGAAATACTTTCTTTCTTTTGTAAAACAAACATATCAATTACTCGGTTTTGGAGTTTTTTCTAATAGGAATATTATACTCTTTCTCAGCTAAATCAATCATCATATCAAACAGTATCGCTTTCTTCTCTGATGCTGCTGCTTGAGCTTTTAAACGATTGTTTTGCTTTTCTAATTGACGTAATTTTTGCTCTAACTCTAATAATTTTTGTTCTGGTGATTTTGGCATATTAGATGGTGTTTGATCAGTCCAATCAAAGTTACCATATTTTCTCAACCATACTAAAACAGTACTTCTTCCTTGAATCCCATATTTAAGTTGAGCTTGTTTGTAGGTTAATTCGCCTTTTTCTACTTCCGATACAACCGAAAGTTTAAAACTCATCGTATAATCTTTCTGAGTACGTTTGCGGTAAATGTTGTCGTTCATAAGGTTACAAATTTGTGTAACGCTATTTCAGGACGAGACAGTTACTATAAATAAAAAAGGTGTCTAATTTAGACACCTTTTTTATTTATAGTAACTTAAGTACTGACTCCTTAATTCTTTCTCTGTCTTTATCTGACAAATTTGAACCAGATGGAAGACATAAACCATTATCGAATAAAATTTCTGATACATTATTACCATAAAATTTACAATTTTTAAAAATCGGTTGTAAATGCATTGGTTTCCATAATGGCCTAGATTCTATATTATCCTCTAACATTGCAAGTCTTAAATCTTCTCGAGAAAATCCAACTTTGTTTTGATCAATTAATATTGATGACAACCAATGATTAGAAAAATAATCTGATGTAGGTTCAATGAAAAGATCTATACCGTCTATATTTTTAAATAATTCTCTATAAAAAGAATTATTATTTCTTCTGAGCTGAATATGTTTGTCTAAGACCTCCATTTGACCTCTACCTATTCCTGCAGTTATATTACTCATTCTATAATTATAACCAATTTCAGAATGCTGATAATGGGGAGCATTATCTCTTGCTTGTGTTGCTAAAAAAATCGCTTTTTGTTTATTCTCTTCAGTCTTACAAACCAAAGCCCCTCCTCCAGAAGTAGTTATAATTTTGTTTCCATTAAAAGAAAGCACACCAAAATCTCCAAAAGTACCACATTTTTGACCTTTAAAAGTTGAACCAAGAGCTTCAGCTGCATCTTCTATTAATTTTATATCGTAGTGATTTGCTATCTCTTTTATTTTATCAATTTTAGCTGGCATTCCATATAAATGCACTACAATAATTGCTTTTGGCTTTTTTCCTTTAGCGATTCTATCTTCTATGGCCTTTTTTAAAGCATCAGGACACATATTCCAAGTTTCCTTTTCGCTATCTACAAAAATAGGAACCCCTCCTTGATATACAATTGGATTAGCAGAAGCTGAAAATGTCATACTTTGACAAATAACTTCATCACCATATGATACTCCTGCTAAAATTAATGCTAAATGTAAAGCAGAAGTACCAGATGCTAAACAGGCTACTTTAGTATTTTCTTTAATATAATTTTCTAAATCATTCTCAAAGCCATTTACATTAGGACCTAAAGGTGCAACCCAATTAGTATCAAATGCTTCTTGAACATACTTTTGTTCTCCACCTCCCATATGAGGAGATGATAACCAGATTTTTTCTTCCATGTTTTTAAGCTCTATATAATGGGAAAAATGAACTATTATCAGTCGAAACACCTTTTTCTCTAACTAGTTCATCATATTTTTCTTTATTAACTATATACTTCCATATTTTAAATTGGAAATTCTCTTTAGAAAATCCAGATTTAAATCTAAATAATGGATCTTCATCGCTACCTCCTACTCCACCTCCTAAGTGTAAAAATTCAGCATTTAAATCATTTCCTAATAACCTAGCTTCATCTAGTATTAACTTCATTGGTGTGTCTCTTGCAAAAGCTTGTTTAGTTCCTGCTAAATGATATTGAATAATTTTATTAGTAATTGTAAAAATTGCTCCTGCTGTAATTTCTCCTTCTTTTTTTGCTAGTAACAGTTTTGTTTCAAAACAATTATTATTTAAAAACTGATAGAAATATTCTTTTGGAAAAAAGTAATAATCATTTGCTTCTACTTTTTTCATTGTCTCATAATAAATTTCAATAAATTCATCTTGTTCTTCTTTTGTAGTTGCTTCAACAACTTCAAAATTATTCTTCTTTAATTTATTTATTTCGTATTTATTAGATTTTCTATATTGTCTTCTTTGTTCTTCGGGGCTAATTGTTAAATTAACCGCAATTGTTTTATTTAAACTAACTATTTCTCCAAGTCCTTCTACTATTTTGTCATTTTCTAAAATAGGATGTAATCTTGAAAATACAGATATTATTTTCTTCTCAGCAAAAAATTCATTTAGCTTATTTTGAAAAGTAATTTTTAACTTTTCGGAAATTGTATTAATATCGAGATTAGATATAGCACCTGCATAACCATAAACTGAAGTACAATCAAATAAATCTGTATCTGGTATTTCTCTAATAATTAATGGTAAAGCTATAAAATTATTATCTTCTTGATATACAAACAATATTGGCTCACCTTCTTTTTCTAGTTTATTATAAGATGAAGTATGGTAAAAATCATGAACAAATGATTCGTTAACATACTCTTTCCAAGATTCTTCTGTTGGTCTTATAATTTTTGTTTCTGACATTCTTGAATTGAATTTTTTAATACTGTGGTTATGTAAATAATATCTTCTTTGGAATATCGATAATCTGTATGTAAAAACAGAAATCTATTTTGATACCTAATATCACTATCTTCTTTCTGGTTTGGCCATAAAATAGCAGGATAGATACTGGACTTTATTAATTTGTTTCGAACAAAATCTCTTTGAATATTTGAGTCAAAAAAAAGTAATAATCCTAATGAATTTTCATCTACGCTAAAAACATAATTTAAATAATCTTTAAGATACTTTAAAGCCAATTTAATATTAGATTCTTTCTTTTTTAAAATCTCTTGAATATTTAATTTTTCTAAAATATTTTCTGCTAAAACAGGTAATTTATAATCTTTATAAAGTTTGGTTAATTGTTCTTCAGCCTTAGAATAATAACTTCTATATAAATCTTTGTTTGAAAATCTATTTTGTAAGTATTCTTTTTTTAAAAACATTCCTAATGTTTTGTTCTCTGCTGCTTGATCTGCTATAATACTTTCCTTACCTTTTGGAAGCTGAAATTTATTCGGAGAATATAAAAAACCTCCTAAAGGTATTGGTAATTGTTTTCTTAATGATCCGAAAACATAATTTGCATTACTTTTTTTTATCGCATTAATATTATGTGTTAAATCATCAATCACTACAATTTTTTTGAATAATTGAGTATTAAAATCTCTTACACCAAAATAATTTACATTTATAAAAACATTGGTTACTTCATCTTCAAAAAATTCATAATCCAATATCAAATTATTTGGATTAGACTGAAATACTATAACTTGAATATTTAAATCTGATAAATTTTCAATTACATCTTGGCAATAATATGATGGGATATAAACTTTATTCCATCCATTATTTTTTATCCCTTGTTGAAGTAATGCATATAAAGCAGATCTTCCTGATAGAAAAAAAGAAAAGTTTTCATCTTCGAAAAAATTTTTCTGATTTTTATCTAAAAAAAACTCTTGATTACAAGAATGAAAATCTGAACCAAACTCTTTATTTATCATTTTTTTTCTCGGGATTAAAATAGTTTTTACTTAATCCTTTACTTATACCTATATCGTCTACTTCAGACATTGGTCTACCAAGCTGAATATCACTAGATTTAAAAACTTTTAAAAAGGTACCCCATAATATTTTTATATCAAGAAATAATGATTGTTTCTTTACATATTCTACATCTAAATTAAATCTTTCGCTAAATTTCAAGTTATTCCTTCCTGATACTTGTGCTAATCCTGTGATACCTGGTTTTACGTTGTGTCTTTGAATATGATAATCATTATAATAAGGTAAATACTCTATCAAAAGTGGCCTTGGTCCTACAAAGCTCATATCTCCTTTTATAACATTAAAAACCTGAGGTAATTCATCTAATGAAGCTTTTCTTATAAACTTACCAAAAGGGGTTAATCTTTCAGTGTCTTTTAACAATACCCCATCCTTTCCTTTTTTATCATTCATCGACTTAAATTTTATCAGTTTAAAAATTTTATTATTAAGCCCTACTCTTTTTTGAGTGAAAAAAGGTTTACCAGAATTTAAAAATGTAAGTACTATTGTTATTATAATATAGAAAGGTAATAGTATGATTAATACAAAAAATGCTAGAAACAGATCTAATAACCTTTTTAAAAATATTTTGTACATTGATTGTATTTATAAGTTTTTAGCAAATTTAGCAGGATTTCCCATTATTACCTGATTATCTTCAATACTTTTTATCACATTACTTCCCATAGCAACCATAATATTGTCTCCAACTTCAATTTTATTATTTAAAGAAGAGTTTAATCCCATAAAAATGTAACTTCCCATTTTTATATTACTTCCTATTAAACTATGAGCTGCAAAAAAATTATGATCTCCCATTATTGTATCATGACCAAATAAACACATTGAATTAAATGTATTATGGTTTCCCATTACTGTATTAGAGCTTATTACTGAGCCAGCTTGAATTACGTTTCCATAACCCATTTTAAAACTTCTACATACAGTTACGGTAGGATGGATAAAGTTACCATATCTTTCTAAAGGAATTTTAAATTGAGGTAACCATGAAGCTCTTTCCTTTAACTTATCTGGTCTGTATAATTGATAAATAAAAAACACATCATCGTATTTTTCATATTTATCATACACTTCTCTTGTTTTACTTAATATAGGAAAACCATTTATTTCTTTACCAAACGATTCATCATCAAAAGCAAAACCAATAAACTCATCTTCATAATCATAATTATCAACTGCATCTTGTATTTGTTCTGCTATGTTAACCGCAGTACCAATACCTCCAATAATAATTATCTTTTTACCCATTATTTTGCTCTATTTTAAGTTGCTTATTTAAGATTCTTTTAGCTTTAGCTACAAAAGGAGGCCCAACAAATTTCCCTTTCATAATTGCTACACCTTGATTATTTTCCCTAGCTTCTTTATCTAATTTCAGTATTTCTCTAGAATGTATTAATTCTTCTTCCGATGGAGAATAATATTTATGAACTAAATCTAATTCAATTGGATTTAATACTAACATTCCTTCAAATCCTAAGTTTTTAGATACTTTTAAATTTACTTCTAAATCTTCTAAATCTTTAACCCTTACATGTACTGTATCTATAGGAATAATATCATGAGCTCTAGCAGCCATTGCAATCATTGCTCTTGGAGTAAATAAACTTTGATGTTCCTCATCGTGAATTCCTTGTAAATCCGTGATAAAATCTTCAGACCCATAAGCTATTGCTACAACTCTTTTTGAAGCGCTACATATTTCTTGAACATTCATTACGGCTGAAGCAGTTTCTATTAAAGGAATTATTTTAAAAGTACCTATTTCATATCCCTTTTCAAATTCAATTGTTTCCAATAATTTATCGAAAAAATATATATCCTCTCCTCTTTTTGCTTTAGGATACATAAAACCATCAACTTCTGGAACTGTTAATTGTAAAACATCCTTCAGTAACTGACCGCTCTCTCTATCATTTATCCTAGGAAATATGGTTCGTCCTTCATATTTCTTTTCTTTAATCTTTTCTAATAGTTTGTCTCTAGCTATTTGTTTATTTCTTTCAGGTTGAACAGAATCTTCTATATCAAATAATAGAACATCAGCTTTTACTTTCGACGCACTTTCTAATAGTTTATCTGAGTGAGCTGGAACGAACATCAAGCTTCTCATTAAATAATCTTTCATGAAATTTTATTTCTTTGGTATTAAGACTTTTCTTCTAAAACTTAAAACTGGATTGTTTTTTTGGTTGTAAGCAACAGTTTCAACATAAACTATGCCTCTATCATTTTTTGACTTTGACTCTCTTTTATCTAATACAGTAGTTTTAGCTGATATAGTATCATTCACAAAAACTGGCCCTAAATGATTAACACTTTCGTATTCTAAATTTGCTATAGCTTTACCGCTAATATCAGGAACTGTCATTCCTACTACCAAACTAAAAACTAAAGTTCCTACAACAAGTATTTGTCCATGTTGATGATCTTTAACATGTTCTAAACTCAAATGTACTGGATGATGATTCATCGTTAGTAAACTAAAAAAGTTATTATCACTTTCGAAGATAGTTTTTGTTAAAGAGTGTTGAATTGTTTCTCCTACATTAAAATCTTCAAAATAATTCCCCAAATTACTTGCTTTCATAATATCTTAAAATTTTATTCATTTTTTTTAAATGTGGTCTTTCTATAATTTGTCCATCAATAACAGTTGGAGAAAATTCTTTTTCATTTAAAACCTTATTTAATTCTTCTTTTATTTTCCTTGCCCAAAGAAACTCTTTTTCAGAATAAAGATTGAGTTCTTTCAACATAGATATTTGCCATGGGTGTATATAAAATTTTGCATCATAACCTTTTCTTACTCCATCTAAAATTTCATTTTTAAATTCGCTTTCATTTTTCAACTCCATAGAGGCTATATCTATAGCTAGAACATCTATTGATCTAGCATAAAGTAATAATTGTTGTCTTAAAAACTCTAAATTCTGTAAATCATGTACACCTCCTATTTCTCCCATTAAATCATGACTTCCAATACTTATACCAGTGAAAAAGTCTTTATACTTAAA
Organism: Tenacibaculum aquaeponti; assembly: GCF_052084715.1. Lineage (GTDB taxonomy): Bacteria > Bacteroidota > Bacteroidia > Flavobacteriales > Flavobacteriaceae > Polaribacter. The sequence continues at coordinate 1,404,111 of NZ_CP197288.1, forward strand.
AAGTATATCTTTCACATCAATAAAGAGATTTGAAGTTTCAATTAAAAGAATAATTTGTATTTGATTACTATTTAAATCTTTTATAATTTTCTTAAAATCTTTTTTATTCTCTATTTTAGGAAAAATAAACTTAGAGAAACCAGAAAGGATGAGTTTATTTAATAATGTTAAATCTAATTTTTCTTTATCATCATATAATGGAACTCTAACGTAAAACTGTTTTAAAGATTCATCTTTAATCAACTCTTCAAGTAAAACTAATCTTTCAGAAAACTTTACTGCGTCTTCCAAATCAATAATGATTTCTGAAACACCAAGTTTAATTACATCTTTAATTTTATGTAAACGTGTACCTGGAACAAAAAAATAACTTTCCAATTTAATTTATTTTAGAAACAACATTAGCAAATTTAGCACACAAAATACTTTTATCGTACTCATTTTCTGCTAATTTTCTAGAACTCTCTCCCATTAACTTCAATTTTTCTAAATCATTTTGAAGTTCTTTTATAATAACAACTAACTCATTAGGATCTTTTGGATTAGCATAATACCCACATTCATATTTCTCTACCAAATCTTTAGTCCAACCAGCTGAGTTTACTATTAAAGGTTTCCCAGCAGATAACGAGTCGAATAATTTATTAGGTGAATTTGTATATAAAATAGGTAAATCTAAAAAACTAACTATTGATACATCACAAAAATTAACTATCTCTGATGTTTCTTGCATTGCATATCTACCTAGAAAATGCACATTTGTAAGTCCATTTTTTTCACACTTATTTTTCATAGCTTCTTCAGTAGAACCTCCTCCTATAAAAATAAACTCTATTGAATCATCATCTTTTAATAAAGTAGCTGATTCTATTATAGTATCGATTCCATTTGCGATACCTAAGGCTCCAAAATGTATTAATTTAAACGAGTCTTTTTTTAGCCCTAACTTTTCAACTAGTTCTATATTTTTAGGTCTTGGAAAGAAAGCATCTATTTTTGCCATATTGGGAATCATCGATACTTTTTCTTGTTTTTCAAACTTTAAAACTCCATTCTCCATTCCTGGTGAAAGCGCTACAATATGTTTTGCATTTTTATAAATCGTTTTTTCGAACCAAATTGCTAAGTTTCTAACAACTTTATTCTTTAAAGCTCCCATTTGAATAGGTACTTCTGGCCATAAATCTCTAACTTCAAAAAGATATGGTATTCTTTTAAGTTTCTTTAATACTAAAGCTGGAAAACCAATCGTTAAAGGAGTGGATGTTGCTATGACCAAATCTACGTTTTTCTCTCTTAATGAATAGTATGAAGACTTCATCATAAAACTAAAGAAAGAGATCAATCTTTGAAAAATAGACATTTTCTGATTATATGGTACCCTTAAATAAATAACATTTATACCATCAATTATTTTTCTTTCTATCTTATTTTCTATGGTACTACTAGTAGTTAACATAGTTACTGAATGACCTTCTTTTATCAATTCTTGTGCTATCCAATAAGATCTAGTTCCTCCTGGTTCCAGAGGAGTTCTAAAGTATTGATGTATGTATAATATCTTCATTCTTTTTTTTATATATTTTATTACTTAAAATTAGCAAGAGTGTAAAAACTAATAATAATCTATTATCATTAAAATCTCCACTTACCATAGAGTTCAACAAATAAAAAAACCAAATTGCTGCCGCTAATTGACGATTATCTGCACCTCTTTTTTTACCTATTAAAACTGATTTAACAATTCTTAAACATTTTATAAAAATTATAACAAACAACAAAAGTATTAATATACCATGCTCTAACCATATTTCTACAAACAAATTATGTGGGTAACCTGATAATCCGTTAATCTTTTTAAAGTCACTGTAAACAGAATAATTTCCTAAACCGTATCCAAAAGGATTTGCGAATATAGATTCTATTGCATCATTTAATAATTTTAGTCTTGCAGATGTAGAAGAACCTCCTGTATAACTTGCTGAATCACCTATTCCAAAAACTCTTTTTATTATTGGATAATCATCGATCTTACCTAATAGATAGTTTGCATTAAATAAAGCGATTATGAAAATAACAAAAAAACTAAAGATAATTTTTCTGTTCTTAATACCTACTAATATAATTAGTAATAATAAAAACGATATTGGGCCTTTACTTCCTGAAGAAAGCATTAATAAAACACACAAAATCATTATGGGTATTTTTATTATATTTTTAAATTTTGATTGAAAAAATAGAATCAGAAACAAATACCCCATCCATCTACTAAATACTATGGGGCCACCACCTAAAACAGCTAAACGATCTTGACCAAAACCATTTCTCAAAAGTGTTATTAAACCTAAAAGAAACAGAAAGAAAGGCACCACTGCTATTTGATTCAAAAATATATTTATTTGTTCTTGACTTTTAAGACTACTTACATAAACTCCTACTGAAAAGGTTAGAAAAGTGAAAGTTATGAATTTACTAACTGAATAATCATTATGTTCATTTATCCCCCAAAAAATTGAATTTATAGCAGCTACTACAATAATAAAAGTAGAAAAACTTAACCAACTTAAAAACATTGTTTTATTTAATCCTTTTCTTAGAGAAAGTAATACTCCTAGGAAAAACAAAAAAGACAATAAAATTGTAAGATTAAAATTTCCAATAGCCAATCTACTATCATAAAAGCTACCTATTACAAAAATTGGGACTATTAAAAAGCCCATTAAGTTTTCTCTTCTGAACATTATCTAATCAACTTTATTAACTTATTCATAAAATATATATTCACCAGTACTATTCCAAAAACCATAATTGACAAAGGGTAAAGTAAATTTGAAAAAAAGTCAAAAGTAAATACAAATGAGATAAACGAAGTGATAATTATTGAGGTTAAGATTGAAATAACATATCTTTTTGAATAAAAAAATTGAGTATTTCTTTTTTCAGAAAAAACTCTTTGAAAAAGTAAATTTAATAATCCATTAAAAAATACTAGAATAAATATAACTATTAAATAATAATGAATATTATTTACATCAACTTCTGAAAATTTCTTATTTAAATTAAAAACAATATCTATTATTGGTCGGGCTAAAAATATTATTGCTAATAAAGAAGCTAAACCAATCATTGTTATTTTTTTCAAAACATTAATTAAGTTAATCGTACTATTAACTGATCGTTCTAAAATATATAAAGATAAAGACTTTATTATTACTCCATCAAATGCTAAAGAAAGAATAAATCCATATGTAAGATAAATTATTTCTTTTCCAGGAAAGAAAGAATATAAAACCCTAAAAAGAGTGTATAATAGAAAAATATTATTATTAGTTAAGAAAATCCAAATATTAAAATCTAAAGCTGATAATTTTAACTTAGATTTCCTTTCCTTATTTTTTTCTATTTTATTAATAATCAACCAAGTGTTAAAATATTGAGTTAACACAGAAAATAATCTATCTAAAACTGCTCCTAAAATATTAAAGACAAAAATTAAAGGATATAATAACACTAAGTAAGTAAATGACCTAAAGAAAGTTGATCTATATAAATATTTGTATTCTGCTTTAGAAACTAAAACAATTTGACCTATGTTAAAAAAGAAAACTATACCAGATGTTATTGCACAAAGAAGAATGATTAAATTAAAATCATAATCTGATTTAATAATATATTTTTGGGCTAAAAACTGAATTATTAAAACAGCAGCGAATATAATAAATGAAAGATACAATCCCTGTTTCTTAATTTCTTTAAAAGAGTAATCCCTTTTATTTATTATGGAAAATTTCCTCATTAAATTCGCACTTAACCCTCCTTCAGAATAAAAGATAGAAATAATCTGACTGTAGCTCATTAATTTCAAATAATCTGCAAAAATAACAGAACTACCAAAAAAATTAGCCATAATTATCTCTCTTAAAATTCCAAAAATTTTAGACGTAACTTGGACTAAAATTAAACCTAAAGCTTTATTCTTTAATAATGACATCTTTATTTTTATTAATAAGCTTTATTTAAAATTGTTTTTACATAAAACTGATTACTTCTAATCGCTTTAATTTTATGTAATTTCTGTTGTGAATATTCTTCTATTTTATTTATCCTCATAAATTTTCCCTCTTTCTCTATTGCATGAATATTATTTGAATAATTACTATCATTTTATTCTTTTTAAATAACTCCCATATCCACTTTTACATAAGGGTTCAGCAATTTCATTTAATTGTTCTTTGGTAATATATCCCATTCTATAAGCTACTTCTTCAATTACACCTATCTTTAATCCTTGTCTTTCTTCAATAACTTGAACAAATTGACCTGCTTGCATTAACGAAGTGAAAGTTCCTGTATCTAACCAGGCTGTTCCTCTGTCGAACACTCCTACTTTTAACTTGTCTCTCTTTAAATACTCTTTATTAATATCTGTAATTTCATATTCACCTCGAGCTGAAGGCATTATATTCTTTGCTATTTCTACTACATCATTATCATAAAAATACAATCCTGGAACTGCATAATTCGATTTCGGATTCTCTGGTTTCTCTTCAATCGAAATCACATTATTATCATCATCAAATTCTACCACTCCATATCTTTCAGGATCATGAACTTGATATGCAAAAATAACACCTCCTTTTTCTTTTGTAGAATTCTGAAGTAATTTAGACATTCCACTTCCATAAAAAATATTATCGCCTAATATCAAAGCTACTTTATCATCACCTATAAACTCTTCGCCAATAACAAATGCTTGAGCTAAACCATTTGGTTTTTCTTGAACTGCATATGAAAATTTACATCCTATTTTACTACCATCTCCTAATAATCTTTCAAAATGAGGTAGATCATGTGGCGTTGAAATTATTAAAATCTCTTTAATTCCTGCCAACATTAATGTAGACAAAGGATAATATATCATGGGTTTGTCATAAATAGGCATTAACTGTTTGCTTATAACTAAAGTTAAAGGGTGAAGCCTTGTTCCTGAACCTCCTGCTAAAATTATTCCTTTCATTTTATATGTTTTTATTAAGCATTTTTCTCAAACTATCACCCCAGTTTGGTATTTCAATATCAAATGTTTCTTTAATTTTGTTTTTGTTTAATAAAGAAAAACTAGGACGCTTAGCTTTAGCTGGGAAATCTTTAGTTAAAATCTTATTCACTTTACAATCGAATTTCATAATTTTCTGTATTTCAACAGCAAAATCATACCAAGATATTTGTCCTTCATTAGAATAATTATAAATTCCTGACTTCCATTTTTTAAATGCTATAATTTGTAAAATAATTTCAGCTAAATCTTTTGCATATGTCGAACTTCCTATTTGATCTGAAACTACAGAAATTTCATCTCTACTCTCCATAAGTTTGCACATTGTTTTTACAAAATTATTCCCATAACGAGAATAAACCCAAGATGTTCTAAAAATCATATACTCATTACAGTTCTGTATTACCTTTTTCTCTCCTGCTAGTTTTGAAGCTCCATAAGTATTAATTGGGTTTGTTATATCGTCTTCCTTGACTGGCAAACTGCTTGTCCCATCAAAAACATAATCTGTTGAAATATGAATTAATCGAGATTTATTTAATGCACACCACTTACTAATAGTATCTACAGCTTTATCATTTATTAAAAACGCAATCTCTTTTTCATCTTCAGCTTTGTCAACTGCTGTGTAAGCTGCAGCGTTAATTATGTAGTTTGGCTTTTCTTTACTTAACACCTTCAATACTGAATATGAATCATTTAGAGGCATTAAACTTCTATTTACAAATACAAATTCAAAGTTATTAAACTCTTTCTCTAAATCTCTCAATTCTGAACCTAACTGTCCATTACTACCCGTTACAAGTATTTTATTTTCTGAAGATCTCATTAAAATTAGGCAAAATTAAATCTTTGTCTGATACCTTTATATTTTCTTTGTTTACCCCCCAATTAATATTTAAAAAAGGATCATCATATCTAACACCTTGCTCAGATTCTTTGTTATAATAATTATCACATTTATAAAAAAACACTGCCTCTTCAGAAAGAACAGAAAACCCGTGCAAAAAGCCTCTAGGAACAAAAAGTTGCAAATTATTTTCTGCAGATAATTTAACTGCTACATGTTGACCAAAAGTTGAAGAATTTGGTCTAGCATCAACTGCTACATCAATTACTTCTCCTTTCAAAACCCTTACTAATTTTGCTTGAGCGTTTTCTCCTTTCTGTGCATGTAATCCTCTTACTACTCCTTTATATGAAAAGGATTGATTGTCTTGAACAAAATTAACATCTAGGTTAGTTACATCTTTAAATATTTTATTGTTAAAACTTTCAAAAAAATAACCTCTATCATCTTCAAACTTTTTGGGTTCTATTATATAACAACCTTTCAAGTGAGTTTCCTCTATCTTCATAGTATTTATTTTCTATATTGAGCTTTATAATATTCTTGGTAATCTCCAGATGTAATATTATTTAACCATTGTTGATTATCCATATACCATGCAATAGTTTTGGCCAAACCTTCTTTAAAAGTAACTGATGGTTTCCAACCTAATTCTTTATTTATTTTTGAAGCATCTATAGCATACCTTAAATCATGTCCTGGTCTGTCTTTAACAAATGTTATTAATTTCTCACTTTCTCCTTCATCTCTTCCTAGAACTTCATCCATTTGCTTACACAATTCTTTTACAAGATCGATATTTTTCCATTCATTAAAACCTCCTATATTATATGTTTCAGCATTTTTTCCTTCATGAAAAACTAAATCTATAGCTCTTGCATGATCAATTACATATAACCAATCTCTAGTAAATTTTCCATCTCCATAAATAGGTAAACTTTTTTTATTGATAATATTATTAATACATAGTGGTATTAATTTTTCAGGAAAATGATTAGGCCCATAATTATTAGAACAATTAGTGATTACAAATGGTAATTTATAAGTTTCTCCATAAGCTCTTACGAAATGATCTGAACTTGCTTTTGATGCTGAATATGGAGAATTTGGGCTATATGAAGTTTCTTCCGTAAAAAAACCTTCATCGCCTAAAGCCCCATAAACTTCGTCTGTACTTATATGGTAAAATCTTTTACCTACAAAATCTGCTTGATGAGTATTTTTAAAAGCATTAAGTAAATTTAATGTTCCTAAAATATTAGTTTTTGCAAAAGATAAAGGATCAAGAATAGAGCGATCTACATGTGATTCTGCAGCTAAATGAATTACTCCATCAAATTCATACAATTTAAAGAGTTCATTTATAGCATTCTCATTTATTAAATTCTCTTTTATAAAAGTATAATTAGGTTTATCTTCTATATCTTTTAAATTCTCTAAATTACCAGCATAAGTTAGTGCATCAAGATTGAAAATATGATAATTTTCATATTTATTAACTAACAACCTCACTACATGAGAACCAATAAAACCTGCCCCTCCTGTAATTAATACTTTTTTCATTTTCTGGTTGTTTTGAAACGAATTACTTCCCTATTCTAAAATACTCAAAGCCTTTTTCTTCTAGATTATAAGCCATATACTGATTTCTTCCATCAAAAATAATTGGCTGATTTAATTCTTTTTTTATTTCCTCAAAATCAGGAGATCTAAACTCTTTCCATTCAGTTAATAAAATTAAAGATTCAGCATTATTTAAAACATCATATTTTTTATCAAAATACTCAACATTTTCCACCCCTTTTAAGTAAAAATGCTGAGCTTCTTCCATTGCTTTAGGATCGTAAGTTTTAACCTTAGCTCCTCTTTTCACTAATTCTTTTATCACGTATATTGAAGGAGCTTCACGCATATCGTCTGTTCCCGGTTTAAAAGAAAGTCCCCATATAGCAAACGTTTTTCCTGTTAAATCTTCTCCGTGACGCTTTACAATTTTTTCAGCTATAACAAACTTTTGCCTATTATTAACTTCCTCAACAGACTCTATAAGTTGAGCTCTATAATTGTGTTCTTCTGCTATTTTCTTTAACGCCTTTACATCTTTAGGAAAACAAGACCCTCCATAACCGCAACCTGGGTAAATAAAACTATATCCGATTCTAGAATCTGATCCTATACCTAATCTAACATTATCAACATCAGCACCTACTCTTTCACAAATATTTGCCATTTCATTCATAAATGAAATCTTAGTTGCCAACATTGCATTCGCTGCATACTTTGTCATTTCAGCAGAGCGAACATCCATAGTTACAAAACGATCATGTGTTCTAAAAAAAGGACTATACAATTCCTTCATTTTCTTAAAGGCTTTATCCGATTCTGCCCCTATAACAACACGATCTGGTTTCATAAAATCATTGATCGCATCTCCTTCTTTTAAGAATTCTGGATTTGAAACGACATCGAAACTTATATCTAAACCTCTTTTATCTAACTCTTTTACTATCGTTTCTTTAACCTTATCAGCAGTACCAACAGGAACTGTAGATTTATCAACTACAATAAGAGATTTTGTCATTTTCTCTCCTATTTCTTTTGCTACTGACAAAACATATTGTAAATCGGCAGAACCATCATCTCCCATTGGAGTACCAACAGCAATAAAAACCACTTCTGCATCTTTAATTGACTCCTCTAAATTTGTAGTAAAGAACAGTGTCTTTTTATCTACGTTTTTAAGAACCATTTTTTCTAAACCTGGTTCGTAAATTGGTATTATACCTTTATGAAGGTTATTAATTTTATTTTGATCTATATCTACACAGGTAACCTTGTTACCCATTTCAGAAAAACAGGTTCCAGAAACTAATCCAACATAACCTGTACCTATAACAGCAATATTCATATATTATTTATCCTTAGCTTTTAAACTCTCCTTTTCAGCCACTTCTTTTCTTAAGCCACTACTAGAAAATCTATGCTCTCTTTTATTAAAATATAATTTAATTCCTTTTTTTTCACAATAATCTCTTCCCGTAAACATTTTACTTGCATATTCATCTCCTATAATTCGAACATCAATATGAAAAGACCTTAAAACATCTTCTAAATCTTGTTCTGTAGCATAAGGTACAATCTCATCTACATATTTACACCCTCTTAATTGAATATACCTCTCTACTACAGATTGTACAGGTTTATTTTTCTCAGGTCTATCTAATGTAGGATCTGTTTGAAGTCCACAGATTAGGTAATCGCACTGACGTTTAGCTTCTTCTAACATTTTTATATGACCTGCATGTAGCAAATCAAAGGCACTAAAAGTTATACCTACTTTCATAATTTCTGTTTCTTTTAATAAACAAATATATTAAGTTAATTTATTTTGAAAAGCCTTTTTGCTCTTAATTAACGATTAATTCATCTATAAGCAAATAATTTAAAGTGTTTTATCTTTTAAATGTACCCCTAAAGTATTTTTTACATCATAAACAACTGCTTTATCTTTCTTTAAAATACTTAAATCAACATTCATAAATTCCTTATGAGCTACTGCTAAGATTATAGCATCATATTTTTCTTTTGGAATTTCTTGCGTTGATTTTAATCCATATTCTAAAAACACTTCTTCTTCATTTGCCCAAGGATCATAAATATCTACATTTAACCCATATTCTTTTAAAGCACGAACTACATCTACCACTTTAGTATTTCTAACGTCTGGACAGTTTTCTTTAAACGTAACTCCTAGAATTAAAACTTTAGCATCTTTAATTCTTAAATCGTTACCAATCATTAGTTTTATAACCTCTGACGCTACATACTGCCCCATGCTATCATTTAATCTTCTTCCTGCCAAAATAATCTCAGGATGATAACCAAATTCTTGTGCCTTTTGCGCTAAATAATATGGATCTACACCAATGCAATGCCCTCCTACTAACCCAGGTTTAAAAGGTAAAAAATTCCACTTTGTCCCTGCAGCTTCTAGTACATCATGAGTGTTTATCCCCATTAAATTAAAGATTTTAGCCAACTCATTAACAAAAGCAATATTTATATCCCTTTGAGAATTCTCTATTACCTTTGCTGCTTCTGCTACTTTAATTGTTGGAGCTAAATGTGTTCCAGCAGAAATTACTGATTTATAAAGATCATCTACTACTTTTCCAATTTCAGGAGTTGATCCAGAAGTTACTTTTAAAATCTTATCTACCGTATGTAATTTATCCCCAGGATTTATTCTTTCAGGTGAATATCCAACAAAGAAATCTTGATTGAATTTCATACCGGAAACTTTCTCTAAAACAGGCACACAATCTTCCTCTGTAGCTCCTGGATAAACTGTAGACTCATAAATTACTATATCGTCTTTCTTTAAAACTCCACCAACTGTTTCACTAGCTTTTATTAAAGGTGTTAAAACTGGACGATTATTTTTATCTGTTGGTGTAGGTACTGTTACAACAAAAATGGTACAATCTTTTAAATCATTTATATCAAAAGAACAATACAAACCTTTTGAACTAGTATTCTCATCAACTATAACAGAATTCAACACCTCGTTATCGACTTCTAAAGTTGAATCCACACCCGATTTTAATTCCGCTATTCTTTCTTTATTTATATCAAATCCAACAACTGAATATTTAGTAGCGAATAACCTAGCCAAAGGTAAACCTACATATCCTAATCCTATAATTCCTATTTTTGGTTGACTCATTACTTTATAAATTTTCCCAATACCATTTTACAGATTCTTTTAACCCCTCTTGAAGCGAGAATTTTGGATCATAACCTAACAACTCTCTACCTTTATCTATATTTGCCAAAGAATGAGGAATATCTCCTTGTCTGTTAGGACCATGTTTTACTTCTATCTTCTCAATTGACTTATCAAAAACTGACAAATATTCTTTTAAATACCCAACAAGATCAAGTAATGTATTTCTTTCTCCAAAGGCTACATTATAAACTGTATTTACAGCTTCTTCTTTATTTGCAACTAGAGATAAAAGATTTGCTTCTATGACGTTATCAATATAAGTAAAATCTCTAGAGTAAGTACCATCACCATTAATAACTGGAGACTCATTATCCATCAATAATTTAACAAACTTAGGAATTACAGCAGCATAAGCCCCATTAGGATCTTGCCTTCTTCCGAAGACATTAAAGTACCTTAACCCAATAGTTTCTATACCATATGTTTTTGAAAAAACATCAGCATACAATTCATTCACATATTTTGTGATCGCATAAGGAGATAATGGTTTACCAATTTTATCTTCAACTTTAGGCAAAGCTTCAGAATCACCGTAAGTGGATGAACTAGCTGCATAAACAAAACGCTTAACACCTGCATCTCTAGAAGCTACTAACATATTCAAAAAACCTCCAACATTCACATCATTAGAAGTAATAGGATCTTTTATCGATCTTGGAACCGAACCTAAAGCCGCTTGATGTAAAACATAATCAACTCCTTTTACAGCTTTATTACAATCTTCTAAATTTCGAATATCTCCTTCTATGAGCGTAAATTTAGGATGATTTAATAAGTGCTCTATATTACTTTTTTTACCTGTTGCAAAATTATCTAGACAAACCACTTCGTTATCTAATTGAATAAGTTTATCACATAAGTTAGAACCTATAAAACCTGCTCCGCCAGTAACTAATATTTTTTTATTTTGAATTGTACTTGAATTTATTTCCAAAACTATATTAATTTAATTCTCTTTATTTACACAAATAAGGATGTTTAAATCCTTTATTTATAATTTTCGTATTTCTGATATTATAAACGGTTTCTATTGAAGCTCTAGCTTCTTGTAAAGAAAATCCTTTCCCGCTTAAAATCTCCTGATATGTTTTAGTATGAAGATCTGTAAATCCATCACTAAACTCAAGTTCCTCTCCATCAACTACAATGGACCTATAAGTTCTCTTCCCTGATGTAATGATTTCATTTGGCAAATCACATTCATCAATAGACAAAAACCATCTTACCCTTGCATTTTCGAGTTCCAAATAACCACTAGCTTTATTAAACTCTCTTAAATACACATCACTTTCTTGCTCTTTACCAAAAATCCAAGTTAACATATCAAAAAAATGTATTCCGATATTGGTAATTATCCCTCCTGATTTACTTTCATCTCCTTTCCAAGAAATTCCATACCAATTTCCTCTAGAAGTTATATAAGTTAGATCTATTTCGTATTTACTCGTCTTTTTTTGACTTATAATTTTATCCTTAAGCGCTATTACACTCGAATGTAATCTTAATTGCAAAACAGCATTAATACTATTCTCACCCTCAGCCTCAATAGCCTCTAAAGCATCAATATTCCAAGGGTTTAATACCAAAGGTTTTTCACATATAGCATCTGCTCCTCTTCTCAAAGCCATTCTAATATGCGAATCATGAAGATAATTCGGAGTACAAACACTCACATAATCCAACTGAACGTTTTCTTGTCTCTTTAACTTTTCTATGTAACGATCAAACCTTTCAAACTCAACAAAAAAACTTGATTTAGGAAAATAACTATCTAAAATACCGACACTATCATTTTTATCTAATGACGCTATTAGATTATTTCCTGTATCTTTAATTGCTCTTAAATGCCTTTCTGCAATATAACCAGCAACACCTATAACTGCAAAGTTTTTCATTTAGCTTCTATTCGCAAATATTAATTTACCTTCTCGACATTTTCATTAATCAATCTATACAATTGACCACTTTCTTTACAAACAGCCATACCTTCATTATTAAAATTTAACTTATGGCCATATTCACTTACCCAACCTGTCTGAACCGAAGGATTACCTATAACCAAAGCAAAAGGTTTTATATTTTTTGTTACAACGGTTCCAGCACCAACAAATGCATATTCTCCTATAGTGTTTCCACAAATTATTGTAGCATTCGCACCAATTGTCGCTCCTTTTTTGACTAACGTTTTTTTAAACTCTAATTTTCTATTTATTGAACTCCTTGGGTTAATCACATTTGTAAAAACCATGGAAGGCCCTAGAAAAACATCATCTTCACAAACAACACCTGTATATATAGAAACGTTATTTTGAACTTTTACATTATTTCCTAGAATCACTTTTGGTGAAACAACTACATTTTGCCCTAAATTACAAAACTCTCCGATTTTACTATCAGACATAATATGTGAGAAATGCCAAATCTTAGTCCCCTTTCCTATCTGAGAACCCTGATCAATTACAGCAGTTTCATGAGCAAAATAATTTATTGGATTTTTCAAAAAATTAAAACCGTTTGTTTGAATTAACAAACCTACAAAAAGCATATTTAATTCAGGGTAAGAAAACAAAAAACCTCAATCTATATAGATTGAGGTTTTGTTTGTGGGCGAAGAGGGATTCGAACCCCCGACCCCTTGGGTGTAAACCAAGTGCTCTGAACCAACTGAGCTATTCGCCCTAATAACTTTTAAGTTTTGTGGGCGCGAAGGGATTCGAACCCCTGACCCCTTGGGTGTAAACCAAGTGCTCTGAACCAACTGAGCTACGCGCCCTAAATCGTTATTGCGGGTGCAAATATAACACTGTTTTTCATAATAGCAATATTTTTTTTCATTTTTTTACTATAAAATTTCTGCCACAGTAAAAGTACTTCCGCCTACATATATCAAATCTTTAACTGAAGACAAAATAAGAGACTCATTGTAAGCCTTTTGAACAGAATCAAAAACATTTCCTTCTAAATTATATTTTTTTGCTTCTTCACTTAATTTTTTTTCTGAAAGTCCTCTTGGAATATTTGGTTTACAAAAATAATATGTTGCTTGAGTAGGAAACATTGGTAAAATCTCTTCTAAATTTTTATCTGAAACAACTCCTAAAACAATATGTAATGTTTCATAATCTTCTTCTTGAAGTTGTTTTAACACATATTGAAGACCTTCTTTATTATGTGCAGTATCACAAATTACTTTTGGAGATTCTTGTAAAATCTGCCATCTTCCTTTTAGATTTGTGTTACAAACTACATTACTTAACCCTTTTTGTATATGTTCTTCATTTACTCTAAAACTAGAAAGTTTAGTAATTGCTGTAACTGCTGTTTTTATATTTTTCTGTTGATATGACCCTAGTAAATCGGTTTCAAAACTAATTCCTTTATTATCTGAAGCAAATACAATTTCAGAAGATAACTCTTGTGCTTTATTTTTAAAAATGCTTTCTGTATCTTCATCTCGCTCTCCAATAACTACAGGAATTCCTTTTTTAATGATTCCTGCTTTCTCTACAGCTATTTTCTGAACTGTATCTCCTAAAATCTGTACATGATCTAATCCTATATTGGTGATTACAGAAACTTCAGGAGTTATGATATTTGTAGAATCTAAACGTCCACCTAGCCCAACTTCAATAACAGCGATATCAACATTTTCTTTAGAAAAATATTCGAAAGCCATTCCTACTGTCATTTCAAAAAAAGACAAGTGATTTTCTTCAAAAAAACTTTTGTTCTTTGTTATAAAATCGACAACATTATCTTCTTGAATCTCTTTCCCATTAATTCTAATTCTTTCAGTAAAACTTTTTAAATGAGGAGAAGTGTATAATCCAACTTTATAACCCGCTTCCTGTAAAATTGAAGCAATCATATGACTCGTAGAGCCTTTTCCATTAGTTCCTCCTACATGAATCGACTTAAACTTATTTTCTGGATTACCTAAATGATTAGACAATTTAATAATGTTAGATAAATCTTCTTTGTAGGCAGTTTTTCCCTGACTCTGATACATCGGTAATTGGTTAAACATCCAATTAACCGTTTCTTGATATGTCATATTAATTATAGACTACTTTGATAATGAGAATTTGTAAATAATGGTTCCTCTTTGTTTATTTGGAGCATTCCCATCAGGGTTCCATTTAGTTTTTAACGCTGCTTCTTTAGCCGCTTTAAATAAACATGGAGCAGAATTAGTTGTTCCTCTTGCTCCAGGTGAAGCTTTAATTACACTTCCATCTTTATTAACCTCTATACTTACCACTACAGTACCTTCTTCTTCACAATCTGGTTTTTGCACGGGTTTAGACAAAGCTTTTCTTCCTGCTAAATTATAATTACCTCCAGAACCTCCTCCAGCTTCTCCATAATATTTATTAGAATCAGGATCACCTTTTTTATCACCTTTTACTCCAGTTTGAGCATCATCCCCTTCTCCTTTTTTCACTTCTCCATCTGGTGAACTTCCTTTTAATAAACTATTTAAAGCATCTGTTGCAGCTTTAGATGGTTTTGGTTTTGGCTTCTCTTTAGGTTTTTCTTCTTTAACCTCCTTAACTTCTTTAACAGGTTCCTTTTTTTCTTCATTTTTTTCTACAACAGGAACGTCTTCTTTAGTTGTATCATCTGTTATTACCTCTTCAGCGACTTCTTCTTTAGGTTGCTCTTCAACTTTTTCGATTTGCTCTTCAACCTCTTCCTCTTGAACTTCTTCGGCTTTAGGTTGCGTAGCTTTTACTTTTTCAACAAGTTCTCCACTTCCAACCTTAGAATCTCCATAATTAATAGAAACTCCATATTCAACAGGAGGATCCATATAGCGCATACCAAAACCATACATCATTAGAAGTATTAATAGTAAAAGTATTGCTGTAATTATAGCAGACTTTCTTTTATGTATTGTATCAAATACTTGCATTTATCTTCCTTTAACAGCTAAGATCATCTTCAATTTATTCCTGTTTGCAATATCAATTACCTGCATTACATTTTTATATGGAACATTTTGATCTCCTCTGATTACAACTGTTTTTTCTTTATTTACACCTACTTTATTTAACAATTCTTGCTCCAAACTGTTTGAAGAAACTTTTGATTTATCTATATAAAAATCTGAATCTTTTGTAATGGTAACTGCTACTGAAGTTTGGTTCTCTGTTTTTCCACCTGCTTTTGGCAATAATACATCTATAGCACTTACAGTTACTAATGTAGACGTTAACATAAAAAATATTAACAGTAGAAAAACTATGTCTGTCATTGAAGACATATTAAAGTTCGGATTTACTTTATTTCTCCCTCTTAAATTCATTACACTGGCTCATTTAATAAATCTAAAAACTCTACAGACTTAGCCTCCATTTGGTACACCACTTTATCTGTTCTTACAACCAAATGATTATATGCTATATAAGCCACAATACCAACTATTAAACCTGCTACTGTAGTTGTCATGGCTGTATATAAACCATCTGATAACATTTTAATGTCTATCTGACCTCCTGAATTTGCAATCTCGTGAATCGCTACAATCATCCCTATTACAGTTCCTAAAAAACCTATCATAGGTGCTGCACCAGCAATTGTTGCTAATACAGATACATTTTTTTCTAATTTATATACTTCTAACTTACCTGCATTTTCTATTGCTGTATTGATATCATCTAAAGGTTTTCCTATTCTAGAAATTCCTTTCCCAACCAATCTAGAAGATGGCGTGTTTGTACTTTCGCATAATGCTTTAGCAGAATCTAGATTCCCATTTAAAACAAAATCTCTAATCTGATTCATGAAATTACTATCTTCTTTAGAAGCAGATTTTATAGCAAAAAAACGTTCAAAATAAATGTAAAGTGCAACTCCTAACAAGACAAAAAGAATAGCGATTATAATCTGACCTCCTAATCCTCCATCTTTTATTAACTGAATAATTGATAATGTTTTTTCTTGTGATGCTTCTTCTAATACTTGCTCAGCAGTTTCCTGAATAAATAATAACATATACTATTCTTACTTTTAAATATTTAAACGAATTGTTTGCTTGAAAATTTCAACATAGGATTTTAAAATTAAACGTATTATCTTTTTTTTAACTTTTTAAAAGAAAAATAACAACAACGTTACACTTCCAAAATCCACTTTATTTAAGTCATACCACCTTATGTACAACATAAACAAATATATTCATTATAGATTGAATAATAAGTTGTCTTTTACAATGAAATTAAAAATTTAACGGCTAAACCATTTCGTTGTATAGTTAGATACAATTCCGTTATCGAAATGGATATGAAGAAACTTCTTCTTAAAAAAATTCGAGTTATTAATCTTATACACCCAAGTATTACCAAAGTGATTTTTATAACATGAACCCATAATATTTTCAACGGTTTTCTTACTCAGACTTAGTAAATCATCAAAATTATTAAAAAAAGAAAATGATTGGTATTCAGAGGAATTTTTAAAATTATCTAAAATTTTCTCATATAAAACATCACCTCTAGTTTCTTCGGAAGAAACACCACCAAACGTTCTTGAATTAAATGTTGTTTCTACTTCATGATTTATTACTACCTCTTCTTTAACATCTTTATTTCTTACTAAAATTTCACTAGCTAACTGTAAATAACATTGCGCTCCAACACAAGCAACATCAAATTCAATAACACTTTGACCAAAACTTGGCGCTTGAGTAATTTTAGAATTACGCTCTATCAACGTATTAAAAACAAGATCTTTAAAATAACTACGCACATAATCAACAACTTTATTAGAAAGATTTAATCGTTTATCATACATTGTAAGTAGAAAACCTTCTACATGTAACTTTTCATTCATTTTCTTTTGTACAAAACGTACAGTTTTCAAAAACTTGTGTAAACCTTCTAATGCATAATAATCACATTGAACAGGAATAAGAACAGCATCTGAAGCAGCTAATATTTCTAAATTTTTCGCTTTAAAAAAAGGAACACAATCAATTAGAATATAATCATAAGAATATTTTATTTTATGTAATGCTTTTTGAAATTTTGATACTACGGAAGGCTTCTCAAAAAAATTTAAATCTTCGAAAAAAGGAAATAAACAAACATTTGGAGCATTTGTTTTTATGATGTTATTTTTAATAACTGATGTAAAATCCATATACTCGAGAGCTGAATTATTAAGTTGATCTGCTCCAAAACCAAAAGATACAGAAGCATTAGCTTGAGGATCTGTGTCAATTATCAGAACTTTCTTTTCTAAGACACCAAGTGCCGCAGACAAATTAACACAAGTTGTAGTTTTCCCTACGCCTCCTTTTTGGTTACAAATAGAAATTATTTTTCCCATGTTGAGTTCTTGATCTAAAAAAACTAAGCTAAAAAGAAATAGAATTTTATATAGCATTCAACAAAATGAGATTTTCTACATCAGTTTTGAAGAGTTAAAAAGGGAAGCACTTTATAAAACAAAACCTACCATCACTCATAAAAAAAATAACAGTAAACAATTCATTTTTAACTAAAAACGTATTTAAAGGATTATATCTTATAAAGCTAAAAAAAATCCTGAATTTTAAAAATTCAGGATTTTCTATAAAGAATACTATATTTTCTTACAGCATAACTTTTACTAAAACATAACCTAATACACCTAAAACAATAGTATAAGGAAGTGCCATTTTCACCATCTTCCCGTAAGATAAATTAATCAACGGCGCTAAAGAAGATGTTAATAAGAATAAGAAAGCTGCTTGTCCGTTTGGAGTAGCTACACTTGGTAAATTTGTTCCTGTATTAATTGCTACAGCTAATTTTTCAAAATGTTCTCTAGTGATTGCACCACTTTTAAAGGCATTTTCTACTTCTCCAATATATACTGTTGCTACGAAAACATTATCACTAATTGCAGATAAAAACCCATTAGCAATGTAAAATAATCCTGGTTGAGATGCAGGATCTTGCTTAAGAGCCCAAGCAATAATAGGACTAAATAAATGCTGATCGTGAATCATTGCTACAATTACAAAGAATACCACCAATAAACCTGTAAAAGGTAAAGCTTCTTCAAAAGCATGTCCTAATTTATGCTCATCAATAATACCCATAAAGGCAGTTTGAACAATAATTAATGCTAAACCAATAAAACCTACTGGCGCAATATGTAAAGCCAAACCTGCTATTAACAAAATTGCAGAAACTCCTTGTACAATTAAACCGTACTTTTCGCCATCAGTTCTTTTATTATCTTCTTCTATAGTATAATTTTCAATAATTTCGGCAGCTACTTCTGGTAATTTAGCTCCAAAACCAAACCAACCTGTGGTTTCAAGTACAACTGTAGTTAATAAGCCTGCTAGTAATACAGGAATTGTTATAGGTGCCATTTGTAAGAAAAAATCTATAAAATCCCATCCTAATCTTTCCCCTATTAATAAATTTTGAGGCTCACCAACTAAAGTACAAACCCCACCAAGAGCTGTACCAACAACCCCATGCATAATTAAACTTCTTAGGAAACTTCTAAATTGCTCTAATGTATCTCCACTTAATTCTTTACGATCTAAAATTCCATCTTTATCATGATCTGCAGAACTTGATGATATTCTATGATAAACACCATAAAAACCTACTGCCACACTTATTAAAACAGCAGTAACTGTCAATGCATCTAAAAACGCAGATAATACTGCTGCTAGGAAAACAAATAAAAGTGATAGAATAAGTTTTGATTTAATTTTAGTAAACACTTTACTAAAAATATACATTAATAAAGGTTTCATAAAATAAATCCCAGCTACCATAAACACTAAAAGTAGAACTACCTCTAAATTTTGATCTACTTCATGGTAAGCATTTTTAGGTGTTGTTAACCCCAACGCTATAGCTTCTATAGCTAACAAACCTCCTGATTGTAGAGGATAACATTTTAATGCCATTGCTAATGTAAAAATAAACTCACCTATAAATAACCAAGCTGTGATTGTTTTACCAAGAACGAAATAGGAAAAGATATTAAAAACTATAAAACCAATCATGGTCATTTTAAACCATTTTGGACTATTTCCTAAAAAGTATTTTAACATAATTGTACTTATTTGATTAAATTAATTCCTTTAGGGCGATTTCAAACGCCGTTTCGCTAATATTTGTTTTAGAGGGATTATTAGCATGTGCTTTTACTAAAGCATTTTTTATAATTTCTGATGTATCATTAAAAATTGATTCATCATTCATTGCAACTCTTTTTTCCATAAAGTAAGCAAACACTCTTGCCATTCCACAGTTTGAAATAAAATCTGGAATTAAACTTACTTTTTTATCTGTATTCTCCATTATTGGTCCGAAGAAAATTTCTTTATCTGCAAACGGAACATTTGCACCACATGAAATAACTTCTAAACCAGTATTAATCATTTGATCAATTTGTTTTTGAGTAATTAATCTTGAAGCAGCACAAGGAGCAAAAATCTCACAAGGTAAATTCCACACTCTAGCATTCATTTCTTCAAATGGAATCATATTTTCAGCTACTAAAGTATTTCCATCTTTATTCAAGAATAACTCTTTAATTTCTTCAAACGTAAACCCTTCTTCATTAATTACTCCACCAACTCTATCAATAATACCTACTACTTTAGCTCCCATTTGGGCTAAATAATATGCAGCAGCAGATCCAACGTTACCAAATCCTTGAACTACTGCTCTTTTCCCCTTTACATCTCCACCATAAATATCATAGTAATGCTTAACTGCTTCAGCAACACCGTAACCTGTAATCATATCAGCCACCGTATATTTCTTAGTTATATTAGGAGAAAAATCTTCGCTCTCTATAACTTTAATTACACCGTGACGTAGTTGACCTATTCTATTTATTTTATCCGCTTCTGTTGGTTTAAAATGCCCGTTGAAAACTCCTTCTTGTGGATGCCAAACACCACAATCTTCAGTAATTGGAATTACCTCGTGAATTTCATCTACATTTAAATCTCCTCCTGTTCCATAATAATTCTTTAATAAGGGTGCTACAGCTTTGTACCATCTTCTTAACACACCTTCTTTTCTAGGATCTCTAGGATCGAAGTTTATACCAGATTTTGCTCCTCCAATAGAAGGACCAGAAACCGTAAATTTCACTTCCATAGTTTTAGCAAGTGACATCACTTCGTATTTATCTAATCCTTGTCGCATTCTAGTACCTCCACCAGCTGCTCCTCCTCTTAAAGAGTTTATTACCGTCCATCCTTCTGCTTCTGTTTCTGGATCTTTCCAATTAAAAACTACTTCTGGTTGCTTTTCTTCGTATTTTTTTAATAATTCTTTCATGATTTAAATAATTAATAAGATTGTTGTTTGTTGAAATTTCTTTTGTTTTTATTATTAAATCATGTAAGCTAAAGTTGTGTCATTGTATTCTTTTTAAAAAATTAGTTTAACTTATCTCGCAAACTTACCAAAAAAATAGATTTTTTATAGCACAAATACCCACACATTATTTATAAAAATCTTCTAGTTATTAACACTTTCTATAAAATATATAATGGTATTTGAAGATCGTAGCAATTTAGCAAAGAAACTTTTGATACAAAAAAAGTTTCCGTAGTTTCTTTTTCTTTTAACATTTTTTTTAGAGTGTAAAAAGTTTACTCATTTTTGTAAATAACGCCTGACGAATGATCTCTATTAGCACCAGTTACTGATTTTAAACAATTTACTTCTCCGTTTAACTTTAATAAACCTAAAAAAGCAAAAATGAGTGCCTCCTTATATTCAATCAAGTTTTTTGAAACTAAATGAATTTTTGTTTGTGTGATATTTTCAATTTCTTGAATTAGAAAAGTATTGTAAACACCTCCGCCTGTTATCAACACTCTTTTAGAATTCTTAATAACTTTACTTATTTGCATCGCACTATGTCTTACAAATGTTTTTAAAATTGTAGGAATATCTTTTTCTAAATCATTGATTAGCGGAAAAACTTTTTCTTGAACCCATTCTAAACCTAAAGATTTTGGTGGTACTTTTTTATAAAAATCTAGAGCATTTAGTTTATTCAATAAATCTAAGTTTATATTACCTTTAGATGCAATTATACCATTATCATCATACTCGAAACCTAATTTTCTTACATAAAAATTAAGCACGATATTAACAGGACAAATATCAAAAGCTATTCTTTCTTTATCATTCTCAAAAGAAACATTTGCAAAACCACCTAAGTTCACACAAAAATCATATTCCTCAAATAGTAATTTATCTCCAATAGGAACTAAAGGAGCACCTTGTCCTCCTAGATTAACATCTTGTGTTCTAAAATCATAAACGACCTGTTTATTAGTTTCTTCGGCTATTTTTTCACCATTACCAATCTGTAATGTTATCCCCTTATCTGGTTGATGAAAAACTGTATGACCGTGAGAAGCTATAAAATCTACAGTTTCAATATTAAACTTTTCTATAAAATCATTTACACATTTCCCTAAATAAACTCCATAATCATCATTAACTTCTTGGAGTTCATCTTTATTTAATGTTATAGCATTTGACAAAATAGATTTCAAATTAGTATTGTATGCCTTAGTTTCAGCATGTATAATTTTAAAATCTTTGTAGTCGAAGTTGTTGAATTTCACGTAAACTAAATCCAAACCGTCTAAGGAAGTCCCCGACATTAATCCTATTGCGTATCTAAACTCATTCTGCATAAGGTAAAAATATAAAAGCTATTGAAAAAATAATATTAAAAAGGTATCTTTGGGCTCGTTTTATACAAATTTAATATAACTATAACGATTTAGTATGGATTTTAATCTTACAGAGGAGCATTTAATGATTCGAGACGCAGCTCGTGATTTTGCTCAAAATGAATTATTACCAGGTGTTATTGAAAGAGATGAAAAACAACAATTTCCTGATGAACTAGTGAGAAAAATGGGTGAACTTGGCTTTATGGGAGTAATGGTTGATCCAAAATACGGAGGTAGTGGAATGGATACTATTTCTTATGTATTAATTATGGAAGAATTATCTAAAATAGATGCTTCTGCTTCTGTAATGGTTTCTGTTAATAATTCACTTGTTTGTTATGGTTTAGAAGCTTACGGTACTGAAGAACAAAAACAAAAATACTTAACAAAACTAGCAACTGGTGAACAAATCGGTGCTTTTTGTTTAAGTGAACCTGAAGCAGGATCTGATGCAACTTCACAAGCAACAACTGCTGAAGACAAAGGTGATTATTATTTATTAAATGGGACTAAAAACTGGATTACTAATGGTGGACGTTCTGATGTATATTTAGTAATTGCTCAAACAGATAGGGCAAAAGGACACAGAGGTATTAATGCTTTTATCGTTGAAAAAGGGATGGAAGGATTCCATATTGGTCCCAAAGAAGACAAACTAGGAATCCGTGGTTCTGATACTCATACATTACAATTTAACGATGTTAAAGTTCCAAAGGAAAATAGAATCGGTGAAGATGGTTTTGGTTTTAAATTTGCTATGAAAACATTATCTGGTGGTCGTATCGGAATTGCTTCTCAAGCATTAGGTATTGCTGCTGGAGCTTATGAACTAGCTTTAAAGTATTCTAAAGAACGTAAAGCTTTTGGTACTGAAATTTGCAACCATCAAGCTATTGCTTTTAAATTAGCTGATATGTATACTGAAATTACAGCTGCACGTCATTTAGTAATGCAAGCTGCTTGTGATAAAGATAACGGAAACGATTATACTCGCTCTGGAGCTATGGCTAAATTATATGCTTCTAAAGTTGCCATGGAGCAAACTGTTGAAGCTGTACAAATTCATGGTGGAAATGGATTTGTAAAAGAATATCACGTTGAACGTTTAATGCGTGATGCAAAAATTACTCAGATTTACGAAGGAACTTCTGAAATTCAAAAGATTGTAATATCTAGAAGTTTAATCAAAGAATAATATTTCTACATAAATTTACCTGAAAAAACCTGTTCAAAATGAACAGGTTTTTTTTATTTTAGATAATAAAACGATCTCAAATGAAGTTAACCCCAAATTGGAATGGTCGAATAATTTTTGATATTGAAAAACAAGATAATTTTAGATATAAGAATAGAGAATCTAAAGAATTTAAGAGAGGATATCAAATAGAAATTCAACAAAATGATTTGAATAAATTTGAAGTTTATTACCCGAACTCAATTTTAAATCAAATAAAACTATTTAATGAATATGAAGATTATATAAAAAGTGATTCCAGTGCTAATACTAAAACAATTTTTTATGAAGTAGATAAAAACTATGCTTTTGAAAATGTTATTAATAGAGATGAAATAATTAATTCTATAAAAAAAGATGGTAATCTACTCGTAAAACAAATTCCGAATGAAGAAGATCAAGAAGACTTTACTTATACTATAAAACTAATTTGTGAATCTGATAATAGATTTTACAAATACATTTTAGATGACATAATAAAAGTTCATTTTAATTATGGTCTTCATATAGAATCTGGTTATTATTTTAACCTCGGTAAAACGTCTATTTCCAAAAAGGTTTTAAAGAAAATATTTTCAAAATCAAAATATGTTTTACATAAAGAACACTTTATGCGTCATGAAATAACCAATGAATTTATTATTGTAGAATTTTTAAAAATTTCTGAAAACTTTTCTTCCGATAATCATGCTAATTGGAAGCAAATTGAAAATAATTTTGCTAATGGTGAGTTTTGCCCTAAAAAATGTAACAACTTAACATTTACTCATGAAATTTTCTTTTATAATTTAGAAGATAAAATTCTTGATTCATACAGTAAAACAGAAGTTATCGACACAAAAGATATGCGTAAAGAAATCCTTCACAAAATAAATAATATTTACTCTTAAGGTAATTCTATTTTAATTTTCTATGAATTCATTTTAGGTATTGAAAATGTAAACCGAACACCTTGTTTGTTATCTTTCCTTTTACTTAAATTAATAGTACCATTTAACCTAGTTATTATTGATTTTATCGTAGCTAAACCAATTCCTGTATTTTTAAAATTAGTTTCTCCTAAAGTTTCGAACATTAAAAAAACTTTATTATAGTATTTTTCAGGAATCCCAGGTCCGTTATCTTCATAAACAAACTCTAAAATATTATCTTTTTTATTATAACTCAAAAACACTTCACACATCTCTTTATCATTAAACTTGTATGAATTCGTTAATAAATTTTGAAAAATTTGAATAAAGCAAATTTTAGAGTGATAAATTTCTTCATCTAATTCTTCTAAATTAACTGTCAATTTATTTTGAAGATCACAATTTTTTATAACATCATTTAAAAGTATTTTTAAATTAAATTTTTCTAAATAAACATCTGTATTTGTAACCTTAGAATAAAGTAATAATTGATTAATCATAGATTCCATATACGTTGCTCTGGAAGAGATAAGATCTAAAAACTCTATCGTTTTTAAGTTTTCTTTTGAATCTTTTATATCTTCTTTTATAAATAGAGCTAATGAATTAATACCACGAACGGGAGTTTTTAAATCATGCGTTAATCTATGTGTAAATTGGTTTAATTCGTTATTTAACCTTGAAATTTCATTATTTGCTTCTTGTAATTTTAAATTTTGCTTTCTTAATTCTAACAAACTCATTACTTGTTGAGATAATGCTTTTAAAGATTCTTTTTGTCCTTCTGTGAGTGACATTCGAGGCTCACTATCTATAACACATAAAGTTCCAAGGGCAAAGCCGTCTTTTGTTTTTAAAGGAGCACCTGCATAAAATACTACATTAGGCTCACTAAGTGTTAACGGGTTATCTCTAAAACGTATATCTTTTGTAGCATCGGGTACAATAAACAATTCATCAGGATCTAGAATCGTATGAGAACAAAATGCATATTCTCTTGGAGTTTCTGTAGCATCAATACCATATGCTGATTTAAACCATTGTCTTTCTGGATCAACTAAAGAAACTAAAGCTATAGGAGTATTACAAATTTCTGCAGCTATTTTAGTTATATTATCGTAATCTTCTTCTGGAAGCGTATCTAGAATACTATAGCTTTTTAACCTCTGTATTCTTTCTTCTTCATTCTTAGGAATACTTGCTGTTTGCATAAAGTAAATTTAACGGGGGTAAATAATGATACATTTATCATATTTAAATTAATAGATTTTATAAATCTTTATTTACTCCTAAGGCCATACACCTTAAATATAACATAATAATTTCAAAAATAAAAGTGAAGAATATAATATTCAGTGTTTTACCCTTGATTCAAACTATAAAATTTTTGTTATTAATTCAAACCTAAATACATCTGTAATTTGATGTAGAATTTGTTCTATAGATGAATTGTCTTTTTTATTTTTACTTAATGATAGAAAAGAAAAAATTTAAAAATCCAGTTTGGTCTGCTTTAGAAGAAACACATAAAGAATATCTCATCAATTATAAAAATGCAAAGTTTTATCATCCAGATTATTGTCCGTTTGGAAGCTTCAACGATTCTAAAGATATTGTAAAAGCCATGAAATCTTATGCTGAGCTAACTTCTGATTTTTTTATTGTTTGTCAAGAAGCTCCAACATATCCAAAAAGTTTAACCTTAAAAGGAGAATATCGTTGTTTACAAATGATATTATCTCAAGAAGATTTTAAAATTCCAAAATATACTTCAACTATAGTGAAATTAACAAAGGCTCACGAACAGCAACTTTATAATTTAATAATGCTTGTTATGCCTGGGACTTATCGTAAAAAATCTTTCGATATTGGCGATTATTATGGAATTTTTGATGGTGATGAGTTAGTAGCTGCTACAGGCGAACGTATTCAAGGTGATGAATTTATTGAAGTTAGTGGTGTTGTTACTCATCCTGATCACGTTAGAAAAGGATATGCAAAACAATTAGTTGCTTATACTTCTGAGGAAGTTTTACGAAAAGGGAAAAAACCAATTTTACATGTCCTAGAAATTAATGAAGGCGCAATTCAACTTTACAAAAAATTAGGTTACACTACTTTAGATTTTATGTATTGGAGACATTATATAAAAAATTAGCACTACTTAAAGTTTACTTCATGCAAATGTAAACCAGAAGCCGGCGCAATAGTTTTAAGAAATTCAAGATTAGAACTTTCATCTAAACTTTGTTTAATAAAATCCAAATCATAATTTCCTTTACCTAACTCGGCTAATGCCCCCATAATTAATCGGATTTGATTTCTTAAAAAACCTTGTCCTTTTATAATTAAAACATAACTCTTTTCAGGAAAAAAAGAAGCTGTTAATTCTGTATTCTCAATAATCTCACAAGAGTCAATACTACGTTCGACTTTTGTTTCTTCTGAAGGTTTTGTACAATAATGTTTGAAATTATGAAATCCTTCAAATAATTTGGCTCCTTTTATCATTAAATCAATATTCAAATGATCTAAATAACCAACAAGAAAAGGTGCACAATACGGATGATTTTTCTCTCCAAATGAAAAATAATAACGATATTCTTTTTGTTTTGGATGTTGAATTATATTAAAACTTTCGTCTTCTATTCTTTCAATTTTTGCTACCCTAATGTCAGAAGGAGAGTTTATATTAAAAGTTTCTATAA
The DNA here is from genome assembly GCF_052084715.1 of Tenacibaculum aquaeponti. Lineage (GTDB taxonomy): Bacteria > Bacteroidota > Bacteroidia > Flavobacteriales > Flavobacteriaceae > Polaribacter. Next base: position 1,431,390 of record NZ_CP197288.1, read on the forward strand.
AAACATCTTCATCTAACTTTTCATCTATGAATAATTGATACGCATAATTTGTAGAAGAAACTTTAGCATCTGTTCTCCCCACTCCTATTGTTTTACAACGAATTCCTTTACAAACAAACTTTAGAGTTTTATCTAAAGCCCAGTGTACAGTTTTCAAATTTGGCTGTTTTTGCCATCCATGAAATCGAAATCCTAAATATTGAAAACGTACTAAATACGCGTAATTATAATTCATACGCCAAAGTTACTATTTTTAAAATGTTGAACATATTAATACATATACTCTTTGCTTGTATTTATCTTTAAAATATTTTTATTTTATTTATATAACAATATATATACTCTCATTTTAACTAAAATGAAAAACACAAACTTGTTTTATATAAAATTCGTAAAATTTTTCATTCTTTCTTACAGCTTAAAACTATTATGTAACTTACAACGAAATCGTTGTAATTACTATATCATTTTTTCATGAAAAATAGAAAACTATTAATGATACCAGGACCAATCGAAATAGATCCTGCAGTATTAAGAGCTATGGGAGAAGTGACTACCAGTCATATTGCTCCTAATTTTATAGAAAGTTTTGGAAACTCACTAGAGTTAATGCGTAAAATTTGGTTAGCTCCAAAAGGTCAGCCATTTATTATTGCTGGTAGCGGAACTTTAGCTATGGATATGGCTGTAAGTAATCTTATCGAATCTGGTGATAATGCATTAGTAATTTCAACAGGATATTTTGGAGAACGTTATAAAAATATTTTAGCAACATATGGTGCAAACGTAACTGTACTTCAGGCTGAAATTGGTGAAACGATTTCTTTAGATAAAATTGAAGCAGAATTATCTTCCAAAGATTACAAATTATTAACTATTACTCATGTTGATACCTCAACCGGAGTTTTAACAGATCCCAAAGCGATTGCTGCATTAGCTCAAAAATATAATACATTAAGCATTGTAGATGGAGTTTGTGCAACAGCTGGAGAAGAAACACAACAAGAAACTTGGGGAATCGATGTAGTATTAACTGGTTCCCAAAAAGCTATTGGAGTTCCTCCTGGTTTGGCTTTATTAGTTGCTTCTGAAAAAGCAATGAACGTTTGGAAAAATAGAACAACTCCAGTACAAAACTATTATGGAAGTTTTACAAATTGGTTGCCAATTATGCAAGCTTACGAAGAAAGGAAACCTTCTTATTTTGGTACACCTCCGGTAAATTTAATTCGTGCTTTAGAAGTAAGTTTAGATTTAATCAACAAAGAAGGAATAGAAAATAGAGTAGCAACGCATATTACATATGCAAAAGCATTTAGAAAAGCTGTGCAAGCTATCGGTTTACAGTTAGTTCCTAAAACTAATGATATTGCCGCTAATACAATGACTGCTATTTATTACCCTAAAGGAATTGATGGAAATTTATTTAGAAAAGATATTTCTGAATACGGAGTAGTTTTAGCTGGTGGTTTACATACTGAAATTAAAACCAAATACTTTAGAATTGGTCATATGGGCGCTATTACTAAAAGCGATATTGTTGCCACATTGAGCGCTATAGAATCTGCTTTACAAAAACAAAACTACAACTTTGAGTTTGGTAAAAGTGTTGGAATATTTTTATCGAGCTTAGCTTAAAATAATATAAACCCTTGTGTTCTTTTACAAGGGTTTTAAAATTTTATATTCACTCTCTTTTTGCGGTAAGTGTTCAATTACAGAATTCTGAATCAGTAATTTTAACTCTGATAATAATTTCTTTTTTACAAAAAACTTATGCGTAACTAAACCTACTTTTCGAACAGGAATCGGTTTATCAAATTCAACCAATCTTTGTTTTATATCAGGAGACAAATCTGTAGTTGCTAAATATGGGAGAATTGTCATTCCTTTTCTGGCTCTTGTTATTCTCAATAAGCTATCCATAGAACCAGATTCAAACTCAAAGTTTTCATCTCGATTTGTATACTGATCAGACAAATCACAAATTCGTTGTACTTGTGTTCTTAAACAGTGTCCTTCTTGTAAAAGGCAAAGCTTAGAATAATCAATATCATTCACAGAAATCTTATTTGTAATATCTCCTTCACTACAATCATATAAAACAAAAGGTTCAGAATATAAATCTACTTCATTCAGCATATCATCTTCTAAAGGAAGCGCTAAAACTCCAACATCTATACTTCTTATTTTTAAAGCTTTTTGAATTTCACTTGTTGTCATTTCACGAACGATAATTTTTACTTTAGGAAAAGCTTCAGCAAAATTTGTTAAAAATAAGGGAAGTAAATACGGAGCAACAGTTGGAATAATTCCAATCTTTAATTCTCCAATCATTTCACCTTTTAATTCCTGAATTAAATTATTTAAAGCATCAACTTCACTTGCTAAAATTCGTAATCGTTTTATAATTTCTTCTCCTTCTACTGTAATCGAAACAGGTTTAGTTTTTCTATTAAAAATCTTAATTCCGATTTCCTTTTCAAACCTTCCAATCATGGTACTCAACGTAGATTGAGTTACAAAACATTTCTCCGCTGCGGCTTCAAAATTTTTTAAATCGACCACAGCTAATACATACTGAAATTGTTGTATATTCATAATGAAGCAAATATAACACAATATTTACATTGTAGATATTATATACACAAATATCGTTTTTATAAATAAAAATGATCCTCTTACTTTGTAACCTCTTAATTAATCGAGTAAATATGAAACTACATTTTTTTACAGGAATGTTCCTTATGTTTTTAGTCTCTTGTAATACAGCTAACGACAATAAAGAAACAACTAAAGAAGGCGGAAGTTGTCCTTTCGGATTTGGTAAAACTCCATCCACAGGCATAACCATTAAAGGAGAAGGAAAAACAACCAAAGATTGGTGGCGAAACAATTTAGACTTAACTGTTTTAAGACAAAATTCTTCATTATCAAATCCATTAGGAGACTTTGATTATAAAAAAGAATTTGAAAGCTTAGATTACTTCGCTTTAAAAGAAGACATTGCTAAAACTTTAAAAGATTCTAAAGATTGGTGGCCGGCAGATTATGGTACATACGGTGGTTTATTCATTCGTATGGCTTGGCATAGTGCTGGTACTTACAGAACTGGTGATGGAAGAGGTGGAACAAGAGAAGGTAGACAACGTTTTGCTCCACAAAACAGTTGGCCAGACAATGCTAACTTAGATAAAGCAAGAAGATTACTTTGGCCAGTAAAACAAAAATACGGTCAGAAAATTTCTTGGGCAGATTTAATGATTTTAGCAGGAAATGTTGCTTTAGAAAAATCTGGATTTAGAACTATTGGTTTTGCTGGTGGTAGAGAAGATACTTGGGAACCTCAAACAAATGTGTATTTTGGTTCTGAAACAGAATGGTTAGCTAATGATGAACGTTATAAAGACGGAGAATTAGAAAAACCTTTAGCAGCTGTTCAAATGGGATTAATTTATGTGAATCCTGAAGGACCAAATGGAAATCCAGATCCGATTGCTTCTGCAAAAGATATTCGTGTTACTTTCGGAAGAATGGGAATGAACGATGAAGAAACTGTAGCTTTAATAGCTGGTGGACATACATTAGGTAAAACTCACGGACAAGCTGGTGGTGATCATTTAGCTGCTTCTCCAGAAGGTGCAGGGATTGAAGAACAAGGTTTAGGCTGGAAAAGTAATTATAAATCTGGAAAAGGTAAAGATGCCATTACATCTGGATTAGAGGTGATTTGGACTGTAACACCAGATAAATGGAGTCAAGGATATTTCAAAACATTATTTGAAAACGAATGGGTGTTATCTAAAAGTCCAGGTGGAGCACATCAGTTTGAAGCAAAGAATTCTGTAATTAAATTTCCAGATGCATTTGATAAAACTAAATTCCACAATCCAACAATGTTAGTTACAGATGTTGCTTTAATTAAAGATCCTGTTTACGAAAAAATCTCTCGTCGTTTTTATGAAAATCCAAAGGAATTTGATGAGGCTTTTGCTCGTGCTTGGTTTAAATTAACACACAGAGATATGGGACCAAAATCAACATATTTAGGTCCGGAAATTCCAAAAGAAGATTTTGTATGGCAAGATCCTATTTCAACTGAAAATTCTTCAACGATCACAACTGCTGACCTTAACAATTTAAAATCTAAAATTGAAGCTTCTGGATTAACAACTGGCGAATTAGTTTCTACTGCTTGGGCTTCTGCTTCAACTTATAGAAATTCTGATAGACGTGGTGGTGCAAACGGAGCAAGAATTCGTTTAGAACCACAAGTTAACTGGGAATCTAATAATCCTGCTCAATTAAAAAGAGTATTAGGAGTTTATGAGAAAATTCAACAAGAATTTAATAAAGGAAATAAAAAAGTTTCTATTGCAGATTTAATTGTATTAGGTGGTAATGTTGCCATTGAAAATGCAGCAAAAAAAGCAGGAGTTACTATTAAAGTTCCTTTTACACCAGGAAGAGCTGACGCAACACAAGAGCAAACTAATGTTGAAGGAATGGCTGTTTTAGAACCAATGGCTGATGGATTTAGAAATTATCAGAAAACAGATTATACTTTATCTGCTGAACAATTATTAGTAGACAAAGCACAACTATTAACTTTATCTGCTCCAGAAATGACCGTTTTATTAGGAGGAATGAGAGCTTTAAATGCAAATTATAATGGTTCTAATATTGGAATTATGACCTCAACTCCTGGAACATTAACTAATGAATTCTTTGTGAATTTATTAAGTATGCAATACAAATGGGAAGCTACTTCAGACAAAAAAGATCTTTTCAATATTAAAGATAGAGCTACAAACGAAGTAAAGTGGACTGCCACTAGAGCTGATTTAATCTTCGGATCAAATTCAGAATTAAGAGCGATCTCTGAAGTTTATGCTAGTGAAGATGTAAAAGAGAAATTTGTAAAAGACTTTGTGAAAGCTTGGAATAAAGTAATGAATCTAGATCGATTTGACATTTAAAAAGTCTTTTTAAACGTTCATAAATAGGTGGTTTTTTAAATTATTTAAAACCACCTATTTCTTTTTAATTTTTTATAAAAAACATATCTATAGTAATTTTCAAAGAAAAGTTTAAGGATAATTAATTTCTCCTAAATCAATTATAATAAGTGTTGGCTCACTTAAATTATCTTTTCCTGAAAACCTTAACTGATCATATGATACTTTTTTTATAAACCTCTCCTCTTTACCTTTTTCGTTAATAGAAATAATTAAAATTGGAATAAAATCTCTACTCTTTTTATATAATTCAATTAATTTTTTTGATGTATATAATGATCCTAAATGAGAAATGATTGTAAAATCTATTTTCTCGTTTTTAATCGTGAAAAAATTAAAACTCCAATATTCTTCCACATTAATCTTCTCACTATATGCATGATAGAAAAATGTATTCGGCAATTTTATTTTAATTTTTGAGGTCTCTTTCGATTTGATTTTACCTACATATTTCAATTTATAAACTCCACAAGCTTGACTTTTTATTGTTTGTATTAAGCATATGATGAAAATGAAACTTAAAATATTTTTTAGCATAAAAATACTTTCTTTTTATTTTGTTTGTAATTGTTTTAAAAACTGCTGTTCTTTAATAACGTATTTCACAATAATAATTATGACAACAGTAAGAGAAAAAATACCAGAAATTAAAATGTAATTATAAAAAGCACTAGAAAATTTTTGCTTAAAGTATGGTAATAATAAATAAAAACCGAATATATATACTGCAATACAAATAGGCGTTACGATATAGTTTACTAACAATCTAGTTTTATAATACTTTTTCAAATAAATATAATATGATTTTTGAGGCATTGAAATCAATTGTTTTTCTTTACGATATAGCGAGAAAAACTCTAAAACAACTCGAAAGATAAGACTACCTATCATGAGAACTAAACCTAAATTAAAAGTATTCCATTGATAAAATGCATAATAAAAAGCGTAGGTTATTAATACTATAACCGTTAAAGACATTACTGTAATGTTAATGTATTGTCCGTTACGTTGTTTTTTTGCTTTTGCTATTATATTTTGAGGAGTAATATTTGAGCTATTATCAGCTTGAACCTCCCATAATTTATCTAAGTTATCATTTTCCATTTTTGATACATTTTAAAAGTGATTTTCTAATACGGCTCAGACGTGTTCGTAATGTTCCGTGAGCTAAACCTACAGTTTCTGCAATTGTAGCTTGTGGTATATTTTCGAGTTCTAACAATATTAGTGCTCTATTTTGTTCATTGAGTAAATCAATACAATGATACATTTGTTTAATATGTTTTTCAGTATTATTAGTGTTATCATCGTTGGTATGATCAGATAATACGTTTTCATTTATAGGAATATTTTTATTGATTTTTCGCAAATCTCCTAAACATACATTTACTGCAATGCGATATATCCAAGTATCAATAGAAGATTTACCTTTAAATGTTTTTCTATATTTCCAAACCTTTATAAAAGTTTCTTGCAACCACTCATTTGCAAGTCCTTTATTACCTGAAGCATAGCCCAAGCATAACCGATGTACTTTCGGAGCGAATTCATTATAGGTTTTGGTAAACTCTTGTTCTGTATTCATTTATTTAGATGATAAAATCATTTGTACTTGTTCTAAAAACCAAGATGGCTGATCTAGCATTATAAAATGGGCGCTATTTTCAGCTAAAATAAAATTATAGCTTTTTAATTTTTTATATTGATTCTTATACGTTTGCTTCACCATTTCTGCGCCATAAGGTTTTGAAGCTGCTATTATAGAAACCGGTATTGAAATGTTTTTTAAATCTTCTCTAAGATCTAGTTTAAGATAATCAGTATATCCGTATACATAAGTTTTTCGGTCTGCTTGTAAAATCCAATTCTTAATTTGTTCTTGAGCTGAAATTTTAAGACTCATTCCTTTTGACATTCCAGCAGCTAATTGTGCAAAAGCAGTATCGTCCATTGATAATTGCTGTTTATTATATGGGCTCTCGTACACTAAGTTTTCAGGATTAAAATTAGGAATCATTAGTGCGCCAGAAGCAGGAAGTGCATCAACAATTATAATTTTAGAAAGTTTTATTTCTTTTTGTGCAGCAAGCCAAGTAGCAATTGTACCACCTAAACTATGACCAATTATAGTCGTATTTTGTAAATCATTTTTGACTATATAATTTTTAAGCGATTGATTAACTTTTGGTAACCAAGGAAATTCAATAGGCGCTTTTCCTCCAAAACCAGCTAACGTTACAGTATGACATTCATAATTATTTTCTAGCTTGGTCACTAAAGAATTCCAAATATCTCCCGGAACTGTAAAACCAGGGATCAATATAATAGGATTCCCTTTTCCTGTGACTTTTACATGTATAGGTTTATGCTGTGCAAAAATTGATACAGAAAACACGAATGTAATACATAATAAAATAACATTTTTCATTTTTAAAAATTTTTGATTTCCCTTTAGATACAGGAATAAAAAAATGTTACATATTATTCTTGAAGTAAAATAAAAAAAGCTGTTTAACCTAGATATAATCATTAAACAGCCTTTCCATTATGAAGAATTTCTAATTTTAGCGCAAACTCTTTTTCGAATTAACAAAAAGATTTATTTAGTTACTGCTATAGGTAAAATAACTTCTATTGGTTATTTCAAAATAAAAAGATTATTAAATTATTTTAAAATTAATTTAGATATCTTTTTTTTGGAATTTTCAAAATTCACTTTGACAAAATATAACCCAGTTCCATAACTTGATAAATCAATTTGCATATCAACGTTATTATCAATCTTTTTGTAATATATTTCTTGCCCTAAAGAATTATACAAATGAATAGATTTAACTTTTTCAGGTGTATTAGATTTTATATTTACAAAATCTTTAGTTGGATTAGGATATATCGAGATATTATTTTTAAAATCAAACTCATTTGAACTTAATGTATTATCAGACATCCTATAATTATAAGTCTCTGAATATATTTTATTCCCATTGTTAGTAGCAACTAATCTATAATAATATGTTTGATTTGGTAACGGGTTATCAACAACTCCTTTTATCGAATTTGTCCTATTTCCTAAAACATAATTTGGTGATCCATCTACTGTTTCCCCAAAACTATCGGTAAGACCATATTCAAAATAAATATCTGTTAAATAGGCACCTCTACTGTTTATTAAACCTTTTAATTCTAATGAATTTGTTTGTGTTTCTTCTATTGAACCACTAACCATGATTATATCTCCTGAAAAATTAAAAACTTTTTCTTCACTGTAAATAGTTTCTCCGTTATGAGTAGCTTTTAATCTGTAATAGTAATTTAAACTTGAATCTAAATCGGTTATAGTAGTATTAATCAATGAATACCTAAAAGCATTAATTTCTGATGGATTAGCTTCAATACTATTTTCATAATCAATAGTTCCATATTCAAATACAATATCTTCTATACTTTCATTATAAGATAATAAATGTGCAGAAAATGTAACGTTTGTTCCATCTATATATGCATCATAAAGATTTATGATATATTCTGGATAGGTTGTAAAAGATTTTATTTCTCCATAAATATTTTCACCTTCATGTTGAGCTTTAATTCTGTAAAAATATTTTGTTAATGGTTGCAGATTAACTAAACTTCCAGTTATAGTTTCACTTGTCTTTCCTTTTACTGAATCTGGTATTCCAACTACTGTATTAGTTAAGTCATCAGAACTTAAACCATATTCAAATACTATATTGGTAATATCATGCTCATTAGATACTATATTACTAGATACTTCTGCTGAAACTGCAGAATAACTATCAGGAAAATTAGTATTTATTTCATAGTCGGGCAGCGTTGTAAAACTTAAAGTTTGACTATAACTAATATTTGAATTTTGTACTCCTGATAAGTTAAAATAATAAGTAGTATTAGATTTTAATTCTGATAAATCAATAGCAACATTTAAAGATTCATTAGAATTAATATTAGCTGGTGTTACTGGAATAACATTTGTATTAGAACTATTAGAGTAATATTCAAATTGAATATTAGAAACTGGTGCTCCATTAGAAGTAATATTACCTGTTAATTTAACAGAAGAATTTGAAACATTTTCAATAGAATTTATAATTAAAATAATTGTTTCATATTCAATATCACTCCTATAAATTTTACCATTGGTTCCTGCTGTATAAATTTTATCATTAACAACTTCTATCGAATTGATTTTATATTGATTTGTTACATATTCCCAACTAATCCCTCCATTCTGAGTTTTATATAATAACCCATCTTCATCTGCTACATAACCAATATTCTTTGAATAAAATTTAACTTGAGTATACCATTCATATGGAATTTTCAATTTTTCCCAATTAGTTCCTCCATCATTCGTCTTATAAATTAAACCTTGATCCCCTACAAAATAGCCATTATTTTCATCAACAAAATGAAAGTCATTGATGTCTTCTCCTTCTAGCTCAACACTTATTCTCCATGTATTACCTCCATCAATAGTTTTATATATAGCTCCGTAAGAATTGCCTTTTCTATTTCCATAACCAACTAAATCACTTGTAAACTGAATATTACCAAACAACTGATCTGAAACTTGACTCCATGTGTTACCTCCATTAGTCGTTTTCATTACTTTCTTTTGATTAAATCCTCCTGATATAAATCCTACATTATTATTTATAAAAAAGATAGACCTTAACCCTTCGTCAACATTAATATCTAATTTATCCCATGACACTCCACCATCAGTAGTTTTGAAAACATCTCCTATGCCTCCACCAATTGAATACCCTAAATTTTCACTAACAAAATATGAACCACTACAATAACTAAAATGATTAACTGAAGATATATAAGACCAATTGTCTCCAAAATCAGTTGTTTTATAGTAGTTACCACCTGACCTAACAAACCCAGTTCCACTATCAAATATTTTTAAATCACTAAAACTATTGTAATTTTCAGAATGAGAACTCCATGTGTTACCTCCATCAGTAGTTTTAATAATTCTACCTCTTTCCCCAGTTGCATAACCTATGTTATTGTCTTGAAAATAGATACTATACATTGAAGTACCTTCAAAAAATCCACTTTGAAAAAAGATTTGGTTCCATGAATTACCTCCATCATTTGTTTTGTATGTTGCACCATATTCACCAGTGGCAAAACCATTATTCTCATCTAAAAAATGAAAATCAAAAATAGTTTGGGTTCTTGTAGACATTTCTATCCAAGTTTCTCCTGCATCAGTTGTTTTGTAAATATCATCATGAGCTTGCGTTACAAAACCTACATTCTCATTTACAAAATCAATAGTATAAAAATTAGAAGGCATGGTATTACTATCATCTTTTGTAGCATACCAGTTTTGTCCTCCATCTATTGTTTTAAGAATAAAACCATTATTTGTAATAGCATGTCCAATTAAATGACTTGTAAAGAAAGTTTTATTAACTGAAGAGTTAGGAATACTAAAATTTTTCCATGTAACTCCTCCATCATCAGTACTTAATATACTATTTGATGTTGATAAGATAATATTATTATTATCGATAATACTAACAGCATTAAAATTACCATAAACTCCTGTAGATATTTCACTCCAAGATGCTCCATTATCATTAGATTTTAATACATATCCGCCACTACCAACAATATACCCTATTCCATTGTAGAAACTCATATCATTTCCACTAGAAATATTCTGTTTCTTCAACCAAGTATTTCCTGCATCTGTAGTTTCTAACAGCTCATTAGCAGTAATAATGAATCCTATATCAGGAGTTACGAACTCAACAACTTTTCCTCTATTTACTGTAGGCTTAGGATTTAACAACTCCCAATTTGTTTGAGATTGAATTTTAGAAAAACACAAAATAGTGCATAATAGAAAAAGTACTTTTTCTCTCATTTTCATAGTTTTAAAATTTATTTTTCACTTTTAAATATTGCATAGCTAATTTACATACAAGTTATATTTAACACAAATAAACTCAATGAAAAAGCTATGTTAAAATTGATTTATCAAACTCTATAAATCATTTACAATTCATACGATTGCTTCGCTATTTCAACTTCTTCATTTGTAGGAATTACTAATAATTTCACTTTAGAATTATCAGTATGAATTTCAGTAAGTTTTTTAGCTCTGATATTATTCTTCTCTGTGTCTATTTGTATTCCGAAGAACTCTAAGTCAGTACAAACTTTTTCTCTAATTAATGAAGAATTCTCTCCAATTCCTGCTGTAAATACAATAGCATCAACGCCATTCATTGCAGCAATGTATGAGCCGATGTATTTTTTAATACGATAAGTATTAATCTCTAATGCTAGTTGACAAGCTATATTTCCTTTTTCAGCTTCAGCTTCAATATCACGCAAATCACTATAACCTGTTAAACCGAACATTCCACTTTCTTTCTGTAACAAAGTATTTACTTCGTTTATATCGTAACCTAAAGTATTTACCAAATAGAAAATTAAAGTATGATCAATATCTCCACTTCGTGTTCCCATGACTAAACCTGTAACCGGACCAAAACCTAAACTATGATCGATACTTTTTCCGTTTTCTACTGCAGAAATACTACAACCATTTCCTAAATGAACTGTGATTAATTTAGAATTTGATGTTTGTAAATATGCATTAGCTTTTTCTGAAACATATTTATGACTTGTTCCATGAAAACCATACAAACGAATTTTATTGTCTGTTAAAAACTGCTTTGGAATTGCATACGTGAATGCTTTTTCTGGAATAGTTTGATGAAAAGCTGTATCAAAAACTGCAACTTGTTTTGCTTTCGTAAAAATTGCTTCAGCAACATTAATTCCTTCTAGATTTGCAGGATTATGCTGAGGAGCTAAAGAAAATAAGTTTTCTATTTCTTTTTTTACTTCTAGAGTTACTTCAGTAGTTTTAGTAAAGGAACTTCCTCCATGTACAACTCTATGACCAACAACTTCAATTTCATCTGTAGAAGAAATCACACCTACGTTAGCATCTAGCAATAACGAAACTACTTTCTCTAAACCAACTTTATGATTTTCAATTTTTATCGTTTCTTTAATTGAATTCTCTTCAGATTCGTAATGAACTGCTCCTTCTTCTAATCCTATTCTTTCAATTAATCCTGAACAAATTACTTTTTCTTCCGGCATATCAAAAAGTTGATACTTAATTGATGAACTTCCTGAATTGATAACTAATACTTTCATGTGCTGTTTTTAATCTATTCTTGAGCTTGTATCGCTGTTAGGATAATTGTGTTATAAATATCTTCGATTGTACATCCTCTACTTAAATCGTTAACTGGTTTATTTAAACCCTGTAACATTGGTCCGATTGCCAAAGCTCCAGTTTCACGTTGGACTGCTTTGTATGTATTATTTCCTGTATTTAAATCTGGAAAAATTAGTACGTTTGCTTGTCCCGCTACTTCAGAATTTGGTAATTTCTTCTTTCCAACGGTAGGATCTACAGCTGCATCATATTGAATTGGACCTTCTACTTTTAAATCTGGTCGCTTACGCTTTACAATTTCTGTAGCCTCTCTAACGGTATCAACATCTTCTCCTTTTCCTGAACTTCCTGAAGAATATGAAAGCATTGCTATTTTCGGGTCAATTCCAAAAGCTATACTTGAATCTGCTGATGAAATTGCTATTTCTGCTAACTGTTCTGAAGTTGGATTCGGATTAATAGCACAGTCTCCAAATACAGAAACACGATCTTCTAAACACATAAAGAAAATTGAAGATACTACAGAAAAACCTGGTTTAGTTTTTACGAACTGTAACGATGGTTTAATTGTATGCTGTGTCGTGTGAGCAGCTCCAGAAACCATTCCGTCTGCTAAACCTTTATACACCATCATTGTTCCGAAATAAGAAACATCAGCCATTAAATCTTCTGCCATAGCCGGACTTAAGCCTTTGTGTTTTCTTAATTCGTATAGTGTACTTGCAAAATCATCGAAATATTCTGAAGTACTTGGATTTATAATTTGTGTTTTATCAAAATCAAAAGAAAGTTGTAAACGCTTTACAGCTGCTTCTACATTAACTCGTTTTCCTAAAATGGTTAAATCAACAATATCTAATTTTTGTAACTGTGCAGCTGCTGTTAAAATTCTATCATCATTTCCTTCTGGTAAAACAATATGTTTTTTAACTTGCTTAGCTCTTTTGAATAAATTGTATTGGAACATTCTTGGTGTTAATACATTTGTTCCTTTGTAAGTGATTAATTTATCACTTAATGCTTCTACATCAACATACTTTTCAAAAGTATTAATCGATAATTTAATCTTGTTTTTATTTTCTGCATAGATGTGAGAACGAACTGCTCCTAATCTAGATGCAATTCCAAAAGTTCCTCCTTTTACTTTCAAAATCGGAACAATTCTCTCTAAACCTGTAATTAATTCTATTACTGATGGACTTAATTCTATATCTCCTGTAAGAATAATTCCTGAGATTGACGGATATCTATTTGAAATATTTGCTTGTAATGTACCTAATAAAATATCGGAACGATCTGAAGGTGTAATTACAACACATTCATCTGTTAAGTGATTTAAAAAGTGAGCCAATTGCATTGCTCCTACTTTTATTTCACCAGTTGTAGCATCTAACAATTCTTCACCGAAAACAACTTCTGCATCTAATGCTTTTGAAATTTCGTAAATCGTTGGATTATTTAATTTACTATTGATTGGAATCGCGTTAATTAATAACGATTTAGGTAAGTTTTCTCCTATTCCTTCAATAATTAAATCTACATTTTTCTCTTGAACTTTATTAGCAATTACTGCAATTACTTCTACTTCTTTATTACTGAAAGAATCGTAAGTTAATCGTAAACCTTGAATAAATTCTTCTAGTGATTTATCTATTCCACCAGAAACTATGATTACAGGAATTCCTAGGTTTTTAGCGATTAATACATTTAAATCCATTTCTATTATCGCACCGTGATCTGAAAAATCAGTTCCTTCTACAATAACGAAGTCATTTTTTTCTTCTAGTTTTTTATACTTGCGAAGAATTAAATTAATGACTTCATCTTCTTTATCATCATTTAATAAATCTAATAACTCAGATCTTGTGAAAGCGTAGGTATCTTCATAATCACATTTTAAATTGAAATAATTAACAATTGTATTTACATGATTATCTTTTTTACCATCGACAGGATTATCAATTATCGGACGAAAATATCCGACCTTAGGTTTATTGCGCAACAACAGTTGCATTAAACCTAAACTTAGCATCGATTTTCCTGAATTCGCTCCACTTGCAGCGATATAAATAGCTTTATTCATATTCTAATTTTGGGCAAAATTAGTCTAAATTTAATAAAGCAAGCTGTTAAATGTCAGCTTTTATCCTTCGATATGTATTTCAGCAAAGTTCTTTGGAATCATTAATGTATTTGGTTTTGTTTTACTCAATACCTTTTTCAAATCTATATCTACATTATCGATTTCTACTTCTTTAATTTCAAAAGGTAAACCAATAATTTCGAACTCCATAGTTTCATATTCCGTAACAAAAGTTCCATCTACATGCTGTTGAATAATTACTTCATTCTCTTTACCTGTAAATGTAAATGTTCGTAAACTATAACGCCCTTTAGTGTAATCGTAACCATCTTGAGCATCTTCGTAAACTTTAGAAACTTCTTTTTCTCCTAGTTTAAAATACACTTCAAGTTTTAGTTCATCTATAGTTTTTTCACCAACATATTGTTGCACTGGATATTTTGGAATTATAGCGCCTTCTTTGATAAAAATTGGAATAATATCTAAATCGGCATCAACCCATTTTTCTAATCCACCAGTAACATATTCTCTAGTCCAGTAATTATACCAATGCCCACGAGGAATATACATTCTTCTTCCCTTAGCATTTGGCTCTTGAATAGGACAAACTAAAATTTGATTTCCAAAAACGAATTCATCAGTTCTATAATGTGTCTGTGGATCATACTGATCGAATAACACCAATGACTTTAACATTGGAATTCCGAACTCAGCATACTCCCAAAACATAGTATATAAATATGGTAATAGTTGGTATCGTAATTCTACATATTTACGAGTAACATCAATCACTTCTTCACCAAAAGTCCAAGGTTCTTGATTTCCATGGTCTCCTGAAGAGTGTGTTCTACAAAACGGATGGAAAACTCCTAATTGAATCCAACGTGCATATAATTCTCCTGTTGGATGCTCAGCAAAACCACCAATATCACTTCCTGTGAACGACATACCACTCATACTCATTCGTTGTGCTTGAATATTGGCAATCCATAAATGTTCCCAAGTAGCGATATTATCTCCTGTCCAAGAAGAAGTAAAACGTTGTGCACCAGAATAAGCAGAACGTGTTATGATAAACGGACGTTTTGGATATGCATATTTTTTTACACCTTCGTAGGTTGCTCGAGCCATTTGTGTTCCGTAAATATTGTGTGCTTTTCTATGGCTACAATGATTTCCATCGTAATTATGACGAACATCATTCGGGAATGTTTTTCCTGGAACTTCCATTACTGCTGGTTCGTTCATATCATTCCAAACACCTTTTACTCCGATTTCATCAATTAATTCTTTAAAAAGTCCTGCCCACCAAGTTCTTACTTTCGGATTTGTAAAATCTGGAAAGAAACATTCTCCTGGCCAAACTTTACCTCGCATATAAGGACCATCTGCTCGTTTACAGAAATAATCATTTTTCATGGCCTCTTTATATACCCAATAATCGTCATCAATTTTAATTCCTGGATCTATAATTACAATCGTTTTAAATCCGTCTTCTGCAAGTTCAGTAACCATACGTTTCGGATCTGGAAAATATTCTCTGTTCCAAGTAAAACATCTGAAACCATCCATATAATCGATATCTAAATAAATACCATCACATGGAATTCTTAACTCTCTGAATTTACTAGTAACTTCTTTAACTTTTGCTTCTGGATAATAACTCCATTTACATTGATGATATCCTAAAGCCCATAAGGGTGGTAATTCTGGTTTTCCTGTTAAATCTGTATAACGAGTAATGACATCTTGCATATCTGGTCCATAAAAGAAATAATAATTCATTTCTCCTCCATGTGCCCAAAAGCTAGTTACATTTCTACGTTCGTGACAAAAGTCAAAAAATGTTTTGAACGTGTTGTCGAAGAAAATTCCATACGCCCTTTCTTCGTACATTCCTAAATAAAAAGGAACACTTTTGTATAGCGGATCTTGGTCTTTACCAAAAGCATATTGATCTGTTGCCCAATTTTCAATTCTTTTTCCTTTCAAGTTTAAATGCATGGGTTTATCTCCTAAACCATAATAACATTCTCCTTGTGGAGCAGATTTACTCATTTTTACAATATTTCCACCATACTCATAGCTTTGTTCCCAATGGAAACCCCAATCATCTTTACAGATTACGTTTCCATGAATATCGTATATTGATGTATTTAAACTTTCTTTATCTATCTGAATAATTACCTTGATGGTAATAATTTTATAACAAGTATCGTGTTCTTCAACTTCTAATTTACTGTAACCTCTAACCGCATCTTCACTAATTGCATAAGAGAAATCATTCTCGAAATTATTATCTGTAGCATATCTAAACCGAATTACACTTCCACGAATTACGGTAACTTGAAGTATTACTCCGTTTTCTGTTTTGAAGTAGATTTTGTCTACATCTTGAGAGAATGAATTTATTTTTCCGGGGAAAAGATTTCCTTTGTTTTCTAATTCTGTATTAATAATCATAATACTTCAATTTTGATGGGTTGTACTTGTATTCTGTTATAAAAAAACGACTTATACCTGAATTAAAGAACTTATCGTATTACTTTTTTCACGAAATCGATTGATTAAAATTAGGCTTCAATTTTAAAAATTACAGTCGCTAATGGAGGAACTGTAATTTCGCAAGAATGCTCTCTGCTATTCCAATTTAATTGCTCGATTTTTATACTTTTTTTGTTGGAAATACCACTACCTCCATATTTTTTATAATCACTATTAAAAACTTGAACTAGTTTTCCTTTTTTAGGTAATCCAATTCTATAATTTTCTCTAGGAATAGGAGTCATATTACATACTGTAATTAAAATATCCTCAGCTGACTTTCCTTTTCTGATATAACTTAAAACTGAATTTTCGTGATCGTCGTGTGCTATCCATTCAAAGCCATCATGTTCAAACTGCTTTTCATGTAAAGCCGGATATTTTTTATATAGAATATTTAAATCTCGAACTAAATCTTGCGCTCCTTTATGAAAATCGTATTCTAATATATACCAATCTAAACTTCCTTCGAAATTCCATTCTGTATGCTGACCAAATTCTCCACCCATAAATAACAATTTACTTCCTGGATGTGTGTACATGTAACTATACAGTAATCTTAGATTTGCAAACTTTTGCCATTCATCACCTGGCATTCTACCAATTATACTTTGTTTTCCATAAACAACTTCATCGTGAGACAATGGCAACATAAAGTTTTCAGTAAAAGCATAAGTCATACTAAACGTTAAATCGTTTTGATGATGTTTTCTATAGATTGGTTCTTTTTTGAAATATTTAAGTGAATCGTGCATCCATCCCATCATCCATTTCATACCAAAACCTAATCCGCCAAGATATGTTGGTCTTGATATTTTTGGAAATGCGGTAGATTCTTCAGCAATCGTTTGTACATCTGGAAAACTAGCATAAACTTCTTCATTCAATTCTTTTAAAAAATCTATGGCTTCTAAATATTCGTTTCCACCAAACATATTAGGTTCCCATTCTCCATAATTTCTAGAATAATCTAAGAAAATCATAGAGGCAACAGCATCTACGCGTAAACCATCTACATGGTATTGATCTAACCAAAAGATAGCATTACTAATCAAGAAACTTTTGACTTCGTTTCTTCCGTAATTGAAAATTAAACTTTTCCAATCAGGGTGATATCCTTTTCTTCGATCTGGATGTTCATATAAATGAGAACCATCGAAAAAACCTAATCCGTGATCATCTTCTGGAAAATGCGAAGGAACCCAATCTAAAATTACACCAATATCATTCTGATGAAATTTATCTATTAGAAACTTAAAATCTTCTGGATAACCGAATCGTGAAGTTGGCGCAAAATATCCAGTGATTTGATATCCCCATGAAGGATCGTATGGATATTCCATAACAGGCATTAACTCGACATGCGTAAATTGCATTTCTTTCACGTAGTTTACTAATTCATCGGCCAATTCTACATAAGATAATGATCTATTATTATCGTTAAACTTTTTTTTCCAAGAACCTAAATGAACTTCATAAACAGAATATGGAGCGTTGACTGCGTTATGCTTTTTTCTTTTCTTCATCCATTTGGTATCCTCCCATGTATAAGGATTATCCCAAACTACTGAAGCGGTTTTAGGTGGATGTTCGCATCTTCTAGCATAAGGATCTGCTTTCTCTGTAACAATTCCATCGTTATGAGAATGGATTTTATACTTATATAAATTCCCTTTTCCAACTTTAGGTATAAAACCTTCCCAAATACCAGAAGCATCCCAACGAACATTTAAAACATATTCTTGATCTGTCCAGTAATTAAAATCTCCAACTACTGAAACAGATTTAGCCGATGGAGCCCAAACAGCAAAATATGTTCCTTCTACTCCATCTACTTCGATAATATGAGAACCTAATTTCTCATACAATCGGAAATGTTTACCTACTTTAAATAAATTGATATCAAAATCTGAAAATAAACTATACGCTATAACTTTACTCATAAAATATGATGTCCTAAAACTTATTATAATTTAAATCCGTGAGGGATTACAGCTCTTCTACGAATCACTACAATTCCATCTTTAATTACATAAGCATCTTCTGTTACATCTTTAAGATGTTTTCCTCCTTTTATTACTACGTTATTTCCAATTCTAGCATCTTTATCAATAATTGCATTTTCAATTGTACAATTATCACCTACTCCAATGTATGGAATACCTTCTTTTTTATCTTTCTCTATTTCTTCAATATCTTGATAAAGGTTAGCTCCAATCATATAGGTATTATTAATTTCACTTCCTTTTCCTATTCTTGAACGGATTCCTATTACAGAATTTTCAATTGTATTTGCGTTAATAATACAACCATCAGCAATCATGGCTTTATTCAATCTGGTTCCATAAATTTTAGACGGTGGTAATATTCTCGGGCGAGTTAATACGTTTTTTGAAGTATTAAATAAATCAAATTTTGGAACTTCATCTGTAAGTCCAATATTCGCTTCAAAGAAAGAAGCAATCGTTCCAATATCTGTCCAATATCCTTTATATTGATATGCTAATACTGTATTTTTTCCTATTGAGTCTGGAATAATTTCTTTTCCAAAATCAATTGTATCTTGATTAGACATTAACTCTACTAATAAATCTCTATTGAAAATATAAATTCCCATAGAAGCTAAATAATATCTGTCTTCATTCTTCATTTCTTCATCTACTTCAGATTCCCAACCTGGAAGTGCATCTGCTGAAGGTTTCTCTACGAATGAAGTTATATAATCTTCTTCATCTGTTTTTAAGATACCAAAACCAGTAGCATCTTTAGCATTAACAGGTAAAGTTGCTATACTAATTTCTGCTTTCTTACTGATATGTTTTTCTAACATATCATCGAAATCCATTTGATATAATTGATCTCCAGATAAAATTAATACATATTCAAATTCATGATTTAAAATATGATGCATTGATTGACGTACAGCATCTGCTGTACCTTGGAACCAAGTTTTATTTTCTGGAGTTTGCTCTGCAGCCATTATATCAACAAAAGCCTCGCTAAAAGTGCTAAAAGTATAAGTGTTTTTAATATGTCTGTTTAATGAAGCAGAATTAAACTGAGTAAGAACAAACATTCTCTTAATATCACAATGTAGGCAATTGGATATTGGAATATCTACTAATCTATATTTTCCAGCTATTGATACTGCTGGTTTTGAACGTCTGTCTGTAAGAGGAGATAATCTGGTTCCTTGTCCTCCTCCTAAAATAATTGCGAGAACTTTTTTGTTAATCATGTAGGTAGGTTAAATTGATTTATAAAGATCTAAATACTCTTGAGCAGATTTAGTCCAAGAATGATCTATTTTCATTATTTGTTTCTGAATTTTTCTGAATGTTTTAGTGTCGTTGAACAATTCTACTGCTCTTTTGATAGAATAACATATATCCCATACTGAAGCTTGATCATGACAAATTCCAAAACCACCATCTCCAATATCAATTACTGTATCTTTTAATCCACCAGTTCTTCTTACTATTGGAATGGTTCCATATCTCAAGGAATACATTTGATTTAATCCACAAGGTTCAACTCTAGAAGGCATTAATAAGAAATCTGAACCTGCATAAACCAAATGAGATAATTCTTCGTCATATCCTATATGAGCATTAAAATTACCTTTATAAAATTCTTTTAACTCTATTAATTCTTGTTCTATGTGTTCGTGACCTGAGCCTAAAACGAAAATATTAATATCTCCATGTTCTTCAATAGCCTCATTTATTACTTGCGGAAGTAAATCTGCTGATTTCTCTCCAACGAGTCTTCCTATAAAGCCAAATAGAGGTAAATTGATATCAAATCCGTATTTATCACAAATCTCTTTTTTATTAGCTTTTTTTCCAGAAACAGCATTTGTAGATTTATAATTCTTCTTTAATATTTTGTCAGTTTCAGGATTCCATATTTCAGTGTCTATTCCATTTAAAATCCCAACACACTTTTCACTTTCACTTCTTAATAGACCTTCTAATCCATTTGCTTGTTCTTTAAGCTCCTCCATATAAGATGGTGATACAGTATTTACTCTTGAAGCACATTTAATGCCTGCCGCTAATGGGTTAACTGATCCATACCAATCTAATAAACCAACATTAGAAAAATCAAATTCAGGGAAAAGATTTAATCTATCATGGGAAAAGCTACCTTGATATTGCGCATTATGAATAGTTAATACTGTAGGAATTTTTTCTAATGATTTAAAACTATTACAATAATTAATAAAAAAAGGAATTAAAGAAGTATGATGATCATGGCAATGAATAACATCAAATTCTAATTCTTTATTTATAATCCAATCTAATAATGCTAATTGAAACCCAATATATCTTTGAGTTTCATCTTGATATCCATAAACAGCTTCAGTATCTAACAGGTTATCAATTTGAATAACATACAACTCAAAAACTATTTCCTTAGAACTAAACTTTAGTATGCTATAATCATAACTTTTATCGTTAAGCTCTATTTTACCATTACTAATTTCTTTTAACTTTTGCTTTTGTACGAAAGAATTCTTGTAATACGGCATGGCAACAATAGAATCAGCTTTAAGATCTCTCTGATATTTAGGCAGAGCTCCAACTACATCTGCAAGACCACCTACTTTAGCTATTGGATAACATTCAAAACTTGTATGAAGTATTTTCATTATGGAGGCATTAAAAGTTCACTTATAAAGTTAGTGAATAGCTCAAAAAAAAGAATGAAATTAATATTAAAAAAAAGCTATTAAAATTATCAATTTAACAATACGAATACGATTATTAACCTTGAATATTAAAAATAAGGTAATATAACGATTTCGTTAAATTACTGTTTATAAAGCCTTCAGGTAAGTAATTAATTTAAAAGGATAATATCTATTTTAATATTTATAATAAATATTAAAAAACAAAAAATCCGATTAGTAAAAAACTAATCGGATTTTTGTTTAAAAGAAAGGCGACGACCTACTCTCCCACCAGTGGCAGTACCATCGGCGCTAATGGGCTTAACTTCTCTGTTCGGAATGGTAAGAGGTGAGCCCCATTGCTATAATCACCTTAAGTTGTTTCAGTATATTTCAACTGTATAAGTTAACATATTAGTAAAATGGTATTTTAAATAATCAAAAGAGTTGTCTTCCCCTCATTAAGAGGGGAAGTACGTACATAAGCCTATGGGTTATTAGTACTACTCAGCTACATACATTACTGCACTTACACTTATAGCCTATCAACGTTGTCATCTTCAACGACCCTTTAAAGAAATCTCATCTTGTGGTGGGTTTCGCGCTTATATGCTTTCAGCGCTTATCCCTTCCGAACGTAGCTACTCTGCAGTGCCCCTGGCGAGACAACAGATACACTAGAGGTTCGTCCAACTCGGTCCTCTCGTACTAAAGTCAGATCCACTCAAATTTCTAACGCCCACAGCAGATAGAGACCGAACTGTCTCACGACGTTCTGAACCCAGCTCGCGTGCCACTTTAATGGGCGAACAGCCCAACCCTTGGGACCTTCTCCAGCCCCAGGATGTGACGAGCCGACATCGAGGTGCCAAACCCCCCCGTCGATGTGAGCTCTTGGGGGAGATCAGCCTGTTATCCCCGGAGTACCTTTTATCCTTTGAGCGATGGCCCTTCCATGCGGAACCACCGGATCACTATGCTCTACTTTCGTACCTGATCGACCTGTATGTCTCTCAGTCAAGCTCCCTTATGCCATTGCACTCTACGCACGGTTACCAAGCGTGCTGAGGGAACCTTTAGAAGCCTCCGTTACTCTTTTGGAGGCGACCACCCCAGTCAAACTACCCACCACGCACTGTTCTCATCGCTGAGTTAGGCTCTAGATAAGCAAAGGGTCGTATTTCAAGGTTGACTCCACAGCGCCTAGCGACACTGCTTCAAAGTCTCCGACCTATCCTACACATTACTTATCCAAAGTCAATACGAAGCTATAGTAAAGGTTCACGGGGTCTTTTCGTCCCGCTGCGGGTAATCGGCATCTTCACCGATACTACAATTTCACCGAGCTCATGGCTGAGACAGTATCCAGATCGTTGCACCATTCGTGCAGGTCGGAACTTACCCGACAAGGAATTTCGCTACCTTAGGACCGTTATAGTTACGGCCGCCGTTTACTGGGGCTTCATTTTAGATCTTCGCCGAAGCTAAACCCTCCACTTAACCTTCCAGCACCGGGCAGGTGTCAGGCCTTATACATCATCTTTCAATTTAGCAAAGCCCTGTGTTTTTGATAAACAGTCGCCTGGATCTTTTCACTGCGGCCTACCGAAGTAGGCGACCTTTCTCCCGAAGTTACAGGTCGATTTTGCCTAGTTCCTTAGCCATGAATCTCTCGAGCACCTTAGAATTCTCATCCCAACTACCTGTGTCGGTTTACGGTACGGGCTGCTTCACTCGCTTTTCTTGGAACCTCTTACTTGCTTTCGCTTTAGCCGAAGCCTAGGCTCAACGGGGACTTCCGTCACCCCGTAAGCACCTGGGAGATCCGTCACTTTTAATGTGAGCAGGTACAGGAATATTAACCTGTTGTCCATCGACTACCCCTTTCGGGTTCGCCTTAGGTCCCGACTAACCCTCAGCTGATTAGCATCGCTGAGGAAACCTTAGTCTTTCGGTGAGGGGGTTTCTCGCCCCCTTTATCGTTACTTATGCCTACATTTTCTTTTCTATACGTTCCAGCATGCCTCACAGCACACCTTCAACACATATAGAATGCTCCCCTACCACTCTCGTCCATAGCTTCGGTAGTATACTTATGCCCGATTATTATCCATGCAAAACCGCTCGACTAGTGAGCTGTTACGCACTCTTTAAATGAATGGCTGCTTCCAAGCCAACATCCTAGCTGTCTAAGCAGTTTCACCTCGTTTATTCAACTTAGTATACATTTGGGGACCTTAGCTGATGGTCTGGGTTCTTTCCCTCTCGGACATGGACCTTAGCACCCATGCCCTCACTGCTGAGAAACATTTTATAGCATTCGGAGTTTGTCAGGAATTGGTAGGCGGTGAAGCCCCCGCATCCAATCAGTAGCTCTACCTCTATAAAACTTTTACTCAACGCTGCACCTAAATGCATTTCGGGGAGTACGAGCTATTTCCGAGTTTGATTGGCCTTTCACCCCTATCCACAGGTCATCCAAAGACTTTTCAACGTCAACTGGTTCGGTCCTCCACTATGTGTTACCACAGCTTCAACCTGCCCATGGATAGATCACTCGGTTTCGCGTCTACTACTACTAACTATACGCCCTATTCAGACTCGCTTTCGCTTCGGCTCCGGACCTTAAATCCTTAACCTTGCTAGCAACAGTAACTCGTAGGCTCATTATGCAAAAGGCACGCCGTCACCCAGTTAATGGGCTCCGACCGCTTGTAGGCGTACGGTTTCAGGTTCTATTTCACTCCCTTACTTAGGGTTCTTTTCACCTTTCCCTCACGGTACTAGTTCACTATCGGTCTTTCAGGAGTATTTAGCCTTACCGGATGGTCCCGGTAGATTCATACAGGATTACACGTGTCCCGCACTACTCAGGGTACTGCTATATCATCTTCGCTTACCTATACGAGACTATCACTCTCTATGGTTCGTCTTTCCAAACGATTCTAGTTCACTAAGATTCTAATGTCGCAGCCCTACAACCCCAATATTGCCGTAACAACATTGGTTTGGGCTAATCCGCGTTCGCTCGCCACTACTAACGGAATCACTATTGTTTTCTCTTCCTCCGGTTACTTAGATGTTTCAGTTCACCGGGTTTGCCCCTTTCGGTACTATACCTTCAGTATAGTGGGTTGCCCCATTCGGAAATCTACGGATTATAAGGTATGTGCCCCTCCCCGTAGCTTATCGCAGCTTATCACGTCCTTCATCGCCTCTGAAAGCCTAGGCATCCGCCATACGCCCTTATTTAGCTTATTGTACTTTTTGCTTTGACTTGCGTCAAAACGAGCTCTTTATAATTCTTTATAAAAATATTTTTGTTAGAGTATAACCTCTAACTCTCTATCTTGATTCTTTACGATATCATTTTACCAATATGTCAATGAACTTGTTATGAGTCATCACAGGAAACTAAACCTATATAACTCTTTGTGGAGAATACCGGAGTCGAACCGGTGACCTCTTGCGTGCAAGGCAAGCGCTCTAGCCAGCTGAGCTAATCCCCCATATACTAGTAGTTAGTACATAGCAGTTAGTAGTTTCTAACAACTACATCCTCAACTTCTAGAATTTCCTAATCTTTAAATAGTAGTCTCGGGCAGACTCGAACTGCCGACCTCTACATTATCAGTGTAGCGCTCTAACCAGCTGAGCTACGAGACTATTTTAAGATCTTAGTCTTTAGTATAAAATTAACAGCAGAGTAGTAAAATAACACACAATTACTCTTGTAACTCACCATCTTTCTCTAGAAAGGAGGTGTTCCAGCCGCACCTTCCGGTACGGCTACCTTGTTACGACTTAGCCCTAGTTACCAGTTTTACCCTAGGCAGCTCCTTGCGGTCACCGACTTCAGGCACCCCCAGCTTCCATGGCTTGACGGGCGGTGTGTACAAGGCCCGGGAACGTATTCACCGGATCATGGCTGATATCCGATTACTAGCGATTCCAGCTTCACGGAGTCGAGTTGCAGACTCCGATCCGAACTGTGATATGGTTTATAGATTCGCTCCTATTCGCATAGTGGCTGCTCATTGTCCATACCATTGTAGCACGTGTGTAGCCCAGGACGTAAGGGCCGTGATGATTTGACGTCATCCCCACCTTCCTCACGGTTTGCACCGGCAGTCTCGCTAGAGTCCTCAGCATTACCTGCTAGCAACTAACGATAGGGGTTGCGCTCGTTATAGGACTTAACCTGACACCTCACGGCACGAGCTGACGACAACCATGCAGCACCTTGTAAAGTGTCCGAAGAAAAATCTATCTCTAGACCTGTCACTCTACATTTAAGCCCTGGTAAGGTTCCTCGCGTATCATCGAATTAAACCACATGCTCCACCGCTTGTGCGGGCCCCCGTCAATTCCTTTGAGTTTCAATCTTGCGATCGTACTCCCCAGGTGGGACACTTATTACTTTCGCTTAGTCACTGAAATAATCCAACAACTAGTGTCCATCGTTTACGGCGTGGACTACCAGGGTATCTAATCCTGTTCGCTCCCCACGCTTTCGTCCATGAGCGTCAGTATACACGTAGTAGGCTGCCTTCGCAATCGGTATTCTAAGTAATATCTATGCATTTCACCGCTACACTACTTATTCTACCTACTTCCGTATAACTCAAGTCAACCAGTATCAAAGGCAGTTCTACAGTTAAGCTGTAGGATTTCACCTCTGACTTAATTAACCGCCTGCGGACCCTTTAAACCCAATGATTCCGGATAACGCTTGCACCCTCCGTATTACCGCGGCTGCTGGCACGGAGTTAGCCGGTGCTTATTCTTATGGTACCGTCAAGCCTCTACACGTAGAGGGGTTTCTTCCCATATAAAAGTAGTTTACAACCCATAGGGCAGTCTTCCTACACGCGGCATGGCTGGTTCAGGCTTGCGCCCATTGACCAATATTCCTCACTGCTGCCTCCCGTAGGAGTCTGGTCCGTGTCTCAGTACCAGTGTGGGGGATAATCCTCTCAGACCCCCTACCTATCGTAGCCATGGTAAGCCGTTACCTTACCATCTAGCTAATAGGACGCATAGTCATCTTGTACCGATAAATCTTTAACTAATAAGCGATGCCACTCACCAGTATTATGGAGTATTAATCTTCATTTCTAAAGGCTATCCTCCTGTACAAGGCAGATTCTATACGCGTTACGCACCCGTGCGCCGGTCGCCATCCAATTGCAAGCAATTGATGCTGCCCCTCGACTTGCATGTGTTAAGCCTGCCGCTAGCGTTCATCCTGAGCCAGGATCAAACTCTTCATTGTATAATCTTTAATATTATTTATGAATAAGTTTCAAAAGAATTTAACTTTGTTAAAGCTATGTTACTTTACTCTCTATATTTACGCTGTCAATTTCAATATTATCAATGAACTTAATTAATCTCAGCACTCAATCTGTTTCAACCGAAACTTCAACTAATCTAATCTTTGTAAAGACACCAGAATCGAACTGATTAACACTATTATTTGTTATTCCAAAATCTCTGTGATCGTTGCTTTCATTTCCGAAAGCGGATGCAAAACTATAACCTTTTTTTAATCTGACAAAACTTTTTTTGAAATTTTTTTCGATTAATTTTAAACCTAATCTTGCACCAAAAAATCAATGAACTCACGCCTCAAAAACGGACTGCAAATATAGAAACTTTAATTCTAATTCCGCAAGTAAAATTTTAATTATTTTTTAACCTTAATTTTACTCTTTATTTACAATCTGTTTATGAACTTCTGCAAACTTCTAAACTGCGTTTCTCCGTTTGCGGGGGCAAAACTACACACTCTTTTTAATCTACACAAACTTTTAAACCAAAAAAATTACACTTTTTTGAAAGTTTTCTATAAAAAGTAAATAATCAATCATTTGTGATTTTGACTTTTTCACCTCTTAATCAATGTTTGAAAAAACACAAACAATAACATACTATATATTGTATTAAAAATCGATTTACAATATATTTGCGCATTAAGATTTTCACTTGTAGGAAAATCATAACATAATATTAAATAAAAATGATAAAAATCACATTACCTGACGGAAGTATTAGGGAGTACAAACAAAACACAACTCCTATTGAAGTTGCTAAGAGCATTAGTGAAGGGTTGGCTAGAAATATTATTTCAGCTAGCTTTAATAACAATACTATTGAAACTACCACACCTTTAACAACCGATGGTAATCTTACACTATATACTTTTGACTCTCCTGAGGGTAAAAAAGCATTTTGGCATTCATCTGCCCACGTTTTAGCTCAGACAATCTTAGATTTTCACCCAAACGCTAAACTTACTATAGGACCTGCTATTGACACTGGATTTTATTATGATGTTGATTTTGGT
Organism: Tenacibaculum aquaeponti; assembly: GCF_052084715.1. Lineage (GTDB taxonomy): Bacteria > Bacteroidota > Bacteroidia > Flavobacteriales > Flavobacteriaceae > Polaribacter. The sequence goes on from NZ_CP197288.1 coordinate 1,459,302, forward strand.
GACGAAACAATATCTGAAAAAGATTTTGCTTCAATAGAAAAGAAGTTTTTAGAAAGAGCTCGTGAAAAAGCAGAGTTCAAAATGCGTTCAGTTACCAAAGCAGAAGCTTTATCTTATTATAAAGAAAGAAACAATTCATACAAAGTAGAGTTAATAGAAGGTTTAGAAGACGGTGATATTACATTCTGTGATCATAGTGACTTTACTGACTTATGTCGTGGAGGACATATTCCTAATACAGGAATAATTAAAGCCATTAAAATAATGAACGTTGCCGGAGCTTACTGGCGCGGAGATGAAAAAAACAATCAATTAACTCGTATTTATGGTATTTCTTTCCCTAAGCAAAAAATGCTTACTGAATATTTAGAGTTATTAGAGGAAGCTAAAAAAAGAGATCATAGAAAACTAGGCAAAGAACTTGAATTATTTACTTTTTCAGAAAAGGTAGGACAAGGTTTACCTCTGTGGTTACCTAAAGGCGCTGCTTTAAGAGGTAGACTTGAAGATTTTTTAAAAGCTGCACAAAAGAAAGCAGGTTATGAAATGGTAATGACTCCTCACATTGGTCAAAAAGAATTATACGTTACTTCTGGACATTATGCTAAATATGGTGAAGATAGTTTTCAACCTATAAATACTCCAAAAGACAATGAAGAGTTTTTATTAAAACCCATGAACTGTCCTCACCATTGCGAAGTGTATAATTACAAACCATATTCATACAAAGATTTACCAAAGCGATTTGCTGAATTTGGAACAGTTTATAGATATGAACAAAGTGGAGAATTACATGGATTAACTAGAGTTAGAGGTTTTACTCAAGATGATGCTCATATTTTCTGTACTCCAGAGCAATTAGATTCAGAATTTAAAAACGTTATAGATCTTGTTTTATATGTTTTTGGATCTTTAGGTTTCGAAAATTTCACAGCTCAAGTTTCTGTTAGAGACTTAGACAAACCAGAAAAGTACATCGGTGATGTTGAAAATTGGGAAAAAGCAGAACAAGCAATTATAAATGCTGCAAAAGATAAAGGCTTAAATTATGTAATTGAGTCTGGAGAAGCTGCTTTCTATGGTCCTAAATTAGATTTCATGGTTAAGGATGCTTTAGGTAGAAGTTGGCAACTTGGTACCATTCAAGTTGATTACAATTTACCTGAACGTTTTGATCTAAGTTATAAAGGCAGCGATAATCAACTACATAGGCCTGTAATGATTCACAGAGCTCCTTTCGGATCAATGGAAAGATTTATCGCAGTTTTACTAGAACACACAGGAGGTAACTTCCCTCTTTGGCTAACTCCTGAGCAGGTTATTATATTGCCAATCAGTGAGAAATATGAAAAATATACCGAAAAAGTTTTACTTTTGTTAGAAAATTCCGAAATTCGCGCCCTCGTAGACGATAGAAATGAGAAGACTGGTCGTAAAATTAGAGACGCAGAAGTAAACAAGATCCCTTTCATGATTATTGTTGGAGAGAAGGAAGAACAAGATGGCACAGTATCTGTAAGGAAACATGGTGAAGGTGATATAGGAACATTTACCATAGAAGAATTCATTCAGATAATACAGAAAGAAGTTCAGAAAACGTTAGTAACGTTTAACACAAATAATTAAAATAACAATTTAAAAACGCATAAGCCATAGCAATAAGAAGAAAACGTGGTCGCAGACCCGCGAGAGTAATTAAAGAAGATCAACATAGAATTAATGATAAAATTAAATATGTTGATGAAGTTCGCTTAGTAGGCGAAAATGTTGAAGTAGGTGTGTATTCACTTGCAAAAGCTAAAGCAATAGCTCAAGAACAAGAGTTAGATTTAGTTGAAATATCTCCTAAAGCAGTCCCTCCTGTTTGTAAAGTTATAGATTATAAAAAGTTTCTTTACGAACAAAAGAAACGTGAAAAAGCCTTAAAGGCAAAAGCGACAAAAGTGGTTGTTAAGGAAATTCGTTTCGGCCCTCAGACAGATGAGCATGATTACGAATTTAAGAAGAAGCATGCAATTAAGTTCCTTCAAGATGGAGCTAAATTAAAAGCATACGTTTTCTTCAAAGGACGTTCTATTATATTTAAAGAACAAGGGCAAATTTTATTGTTAAAATTAGCTCAAGAATTAGAAGAATACGGTAAGGTGGAGCAAATGCCAAAATTAGAGGGTAAACGAATGATTATGTTTATTGCTCCTAAGAAAATAAAATAAAACATTATATTCTTTTTTGAAGAGTAAAAATATATAAGCAAGATAAAAACGATAGCAGAAGATGCCTAAAATGAAAACTAAATCTAGTGCCAAGAAACGTTTTAAGTTAACTGGTTCTGGAAAGATTAAAAGAAAGCACGCGTTTAAGAGTCATATCTTAACAAAGAAGTCTAAGAAACGTAAGCTTGCATTAACACACTCTACGTTAGTTCACAAATCTGATGAGAGTAATATTAAGCAACAATTATTATTAAAATAATAATTTGCTAGGTAGTAAAATAAATTATTAACCATGGAGTTAGGCTCAATAAAGAACTATTTAATTAGTCGCCTACTACAAAAACAAGAAAATTATGCCAAGATCAGTAAATTCTGTGGCTTCAAGAAATAGAAGAAAAAAAATCTTGAAGCAAGCTAAAGGTTACTTCGGACGTAGAAAAAACGTTTATACAGTAGCTAAAAACGCGGTTGAGAAAGGATTACAATATGCTTACCGTGACCGTAAAAACAAGAAAAGAAACTTCCGTTCATTATGGATTCAACGTATTAACGCTGGAGCTCGTCAGTACGGAATGTCTTACTCACAGTTTATGGGTAAAGTAAAAGCTAACAACATCGAATTAAACCGTAAGGTTTTAGCAGATTTAGCTATGAACAACCCAGAGGCTTTTAAGGCAATTGTAGATAAAGTAAAATAAGTTTAATAACCTTGCTTATACTAAAAACCCAAACTTTTTCGTTTGGGTTTTTTTAAATCAACTCGAAATCTAAATATATCTAATGAAAACTATTAACTTTTTATTTGTATTGTTTTTTTCAACTTCATTATTAGCACAAGTAAAATTGACTAAAAAAGAAGTTAAAGAATTACCAAATACTATAGAAAATGAATTTAAAAAAGCGTACGAGTTATCGAATACTTGGAAAGAGTATAAAATGATACCTAGAAATGAATTTTTAGTTTTCCAAAAAAATGTACTTGATAGTGTTGCTATTTTAAGAAAAGAAATAGTTGCTCGACAAAACATAGTAGATTCTCAAAAGAAAGAAATAGCTTCTTTGAATGAAAAGATTAATAAAGTTTCTAATAATCTAACTAGTTCACAAGACAAAGAAAATCAGATTAATGTTTTAGGAATTGCTACAAACAAGACTACTTATAATATGTTTACTTGGTCTCTTATTGGAGTATTATTGCTAGCTTTAATTTTCTTCTTTTCTAAATTTAAAAGCAGTAATATTTTAACTAAAAAAGCAAAAAGTAATTTAGTTGAAATAGAACATGAATTTGAATCTTTCAGAAAAAAATCTTTAGAAAAGGAACAAAAACTGAGAAGACAACTACAAGACGAAATTAACAAACAAAGAGGAGTTTAAAAACTTCTCTTTGTTTTTATAATCTATTATATAGTTCAATAGTTTCTTTTTTTCGCTTTAATAATTCTTTAATTTCTCTTTCAGTGTTTAGTTGTGATAAATGATTATAAAAACCATATTTGTAACTCATGTAGTTAATAGACAAACTTACTTCATCTATTAAAAAAATATAATTTTCATTTACATCTTTAATACAATAATCTATTAAATCATCACTAATATTAAGCTCTTTCAAATATTTTTCTGCAATCATATTCTTTAACCTTGTTTTATCTAATTCATTTCTAAACACATATTTAAAACACACTAATTTTTGTTTAAAAAAATGCATTTCAATAATAAATTTATAACCTAGCATTTTTACTTCAGTAAACAAAATAACGATAGATTTTAACTCATTAACTACTCTGTAAGAATTTCTAAGTTTAGCTTTTACCTTATGTAAATTTGCACCAAACCCTATTCCCTCTAGAAAAGAAATATTCACTTCAGTTTCTAAAGTTTTATTAAATGAATTAAGAGAAGTATATAATTTTAAATAAGCCTCAGGATACTTATACTTATTTATAGTTCTTTTATAATAAGAAGTATAATACTTTCTTGAAGAAAAAAAATTAAATAATGTTTTTCGGAATAATAACATAACATTTCTATTAGCGGTCTCTAACTTTCTCCCCGAATTGCATTATGACATAAATATACAGAAAATCGTTGAAAAATATCAAACTATTCAATTTAAAAAAGTGAAGAATTCGTTATGAATACAATAATTTTTAAAGATTATAACAAACCTAACTCGTAAAAATTAGGGTTTTCTTTTTTCTTCTACTTATGTTATACTATATTTGCACGTTTTAAAAAAGAAGTCAGTCTAAATTATTGAAAATGCAAAACAAAGGTCTAATCAGATTATTTGCAATCCTTTTCGGATTAGTAAGCTTATACCAATTATCATTTACGTTTTTTGGAAACAAGGTTGAAAACGAAGCAAAAACATATGCTGAAGCCAATCTTGGAGAAAATAAAACAGGTAAAGAATTAGCTAGACTTGAGAGAAAATATCTTGATAGTGTTGCAAATAAAGAAGTAGTATTAGGAAACACCTACAATGACATTAAAGACAAAGAAATGAATCTTGGTCTTGATTTAAAAGGTGGTATTAATGCTATTTTACAAGTATCAGTAAAGGATATCTTAATAGGATTATCTAACGAATCTAAAAATGAAACTTTCTTAACAGCTTTAGCTAATGCTGATGAAGCTCAAAAAGATTCTCAAGATGATTATATCGATTTATTCTATACAGAATTTGAAAAAGCTAGTAAGGGAGCAATAAAATTAAGCGACCCAAAAATCTTTGGTAATAAGTTATTACGAGAGAAAATTGACTTCAATAAAACCAACAGCGAAGTAAAAACTGTTTTATTACAAGAAATAAACAGCTCTATAGGAACTGCTTTTCAAGTATTAAGAAGCCGTATTGACAAGTTTGGAGTTGTTCAACCTAATATTCAAAGAATTGGAACTTCTGGTAGAATTCAAGTTGAATTGCCAGGTGCTAAAGATGTTGAGCGTGTAAAGAAGTTATTAGTAAGCACTGCTAAATTACAATTCTGGGAAGTGTATGCTAACACCGAAGTTTTACCATTTTTATCTCAAGCTAATTTAAAATCAATTGATTTATTAAAGAAATCTGTTGAAAAAGAAGTTTCAGAAAAGAAAGATAGTACAGAGAAAAGTAATATTAATGATTTATTAAATGATAGCAGTGACTCTACTTCTGTAGCTGATTCAAAAATGTTATTTAACTATTTAATCCCAAATCAACAGCAATACAATTCGATTGTAGGATATTCTAAAATTCAAGATACAGCAAAAGTAATGAGCTTATTAAGAGATAAGCAAATTACTGCTTTATTACCAGCTAATTTAAGAAACACTAAGTTTTTATGGGATTACAAATCTGATAATCAAAACACTGAATCAGGGAACGACTTAGAAAGTTATATTCGTTTGTACGCTATTAAATCTAATAGAGATGGAATAGCAAATATTGAAGGAGATGTTATTGCAGATGCATCTCAACAGTTTGATCAGTTAGGTAAACCTGAAGTAAGCATGACTATGAATACTAAAGGAACTAAATTATGGAGTAGCTTAACAGAAAAAAACATTAATAAATATGTTGCTATTGTGTTAGACGATTACGTGTACTCTGCTCCTATTATCAAACAAAAATTAGGAAGTACATCTTCAATTTCTGGAGGTGCTATGACTGTAGAGGAAGCTCAAGACATTGCAACTGTATTAAAAGCAGGTAAATTACCTGCTCCTGCAAGAATTATTGAATCTGAAGTAGTTGGGCCATCATTAGGTAAAGAAGCAATTAATGCAAGTATTTGGTCTTTTGCTTTAGCTATCTTACTAGTATTAGTTTGGATGGTATTATATTACGGAAAAGCTGGTTTATATGCTAACATTGCATTATTAGTGAACATCTTATTCATTTTTGGAGTATTAGCATCTTTTAATTCTGTATTAACATTACCAGGTATTGCAGGTATCATATTAACTATCGGTATGTCCGTAGATGCCAATGTAATTATTTTCGAAAGAATTAAAGAAGCCTTAAATTCAGGAAAGAGTTTATTCGAATCAGTTAATGAAGGATTTAGTTTTAAAGGAGCTTTATCTGCTATCTTTGATGCTAATATTACTACATTCTTAACTGGTGTTATCTTATACGTTTTCGGTACAGGTCCAATTAAAGGGTTTGCATTAACGTTAATGATTGGTATTGCTACATCTTTATTTACAGCAATTTTCATAACTCGTTTATTTGTTGATGGAGCTGTAACTAAAGGAAGTAATTTAACATTCAATACAAATATTTCTAAAAACTGGTTTAAAAACATCAGTATTGAATTCTTAAGAAAGCGTAAGATCGCTTATATCATTTCTGGTGGGTTAATCATTATCGGTTTAGCTTCGATTTCTACAATTGGTTTAAAACAAGGTGTAGATTTTAAAGGAGGTAGGTCTTTTGTCGTTCGTTTTGATAAAGACATGAAAGCTAATGAAGTTGCTAATTCTTTAAAAGAAGTTTTTGGAACGGCTCCTGAAGTTAAAACTTACGGTGCTTCTAATCAATTAAAGATTACAACTGTTTTCAAAATAGAAGAAAAGAGTAAAGAAGTAGACGAATTAGTTCAAAATACTTTATACAATGGTTTAAAAACATATTTAACAGATTTAAGTTACGAAAACTTTAAACCTGGTTTTGATAAAGGTGAAAATGCACAAGGTATTATGAGTGCAAGAAAAGTTGATCCAACTATTGCAGATGATATCAAGCAAGCAGCTATTTGGGCCGTATTCGGATCTTTACTTGTTGTTTTCTTATACATCTTGTTACGATTCAGAAAAGTTTCTTATTCTATTGGTGCAGTTGCAGCTGTATTCCACGATGTTTTAATCGTATTAGGAATCTTCTCTATCTTATATAAATTCATGCCATTTGATATGGAAATCGGACAATCATTTATAGCAGCAATTTTAACTGTAGTTGGTTACTCACTGAATGATACCGTAGTAATATTCGATAGAATTAGAGAATATGCAGAAAATAGTAGTTCTTTTACTGCTAATTTAGTTGACAAAGCTTTAAGTAGTACTTTAGGAAGAACAATAAATACATCTTTAACAACATTATTAGTAATGTTAGCTATCTTCTTCTTTGGAGGAGATAGTATTAAAGGATTCATGTTTGCATTAATCGTAGGTGTCGTTGTTGGTACATACTCATCTTTATTCGTAGCTACACCGATTATGTTTGATGTTACCAAGAATAAAGAAACTCAAAAATAAATTCATTAGAATACTATAAAACTACCGTTTTGTTCCTGCTGATACATCAGTTAAACAAGACGGTTTTTTTATTTAATTAGTATATTTACCTATATGAAAATAAAACAGCTTCACGATTTATATTTTAAAGAATTAATTAAAAAAGAAGAAATTTCTAATATAGTTAAACAACTCGCTAAAAAAGTAAAAGATGATTTACCACAAGGCGAGGTTCCTTTATTTATAGGGATATTAAATGGATGTTTTGTTTTTGCCTCTGATTTTGTCAGAGAATTTGATCAAGATTGCGAAATTTCCTTCGTGAAATTGGCTTCATATGAAGGTACTACCTCTGGTGAATCTGTAAAAAAATTAATTGGTATTAATGAAGATATTTCTGGTAGAACAGTTATTATACTAGAAGATATTATTGATACAGGTAATACATTACAAGAGATTTACGAAATCTTTAGAAATAAAAATATTAAAGAACTTAAAATAGCAACCTTATTTTTTAAACCTGATGTGTACAGAAAGGAATTACATATTAACTATATTGGAAAAAATTTAGAAGATAAATTTATTGTAGGATATGGTTTAGATTATAATGGTTTAGGTAGAAACTTACCTGCTATTTATCAATTAACAACACAACCTAAAATGAAAAACATAGTATTATTTGGACCTCCTGGTGCTGGTAAAGGAACACAAGCTGAATTGCTTAAAGAAAAGTATAACTTAGTACATATTTCTACTGGTGATGTTTTTAGATTCAATATTAAAAACGAAACTGACTTAGGAATACTAGCTAAAAAATATATCGATGAAGGTGAGTTAGTTCCAGATGAAGTTACTATTAATATGCTAAAAGCTGAAGTTAATAAAAATACAGAAGCTAATGGTTTTATTTTTGACGGATTCCCAAGAACAGAAGATCAAGCTAAAGCTTTAGATGAATTCTTAGCTGAAAAGAACGAAAGAATTAATGGAATGGTAGCTTTAGAAGTTCCAGAAGATTTGTTAGTTGAGCGTATTTTAGAAAGAGGAAAAACTAGTGGGCGTTCTGATGATACTGATGAAGAAAAAATCAGAAATCGATTTAACGAATACAATACCAAAACAGCCATTTTAAAAGATTATTACAATGCACAAGGTAATTTCTATGGTGTTGATGGTGTTGGATCTATTGAAGATATTACAAAACGTTTAGCAGACGTTTTTGATACATTATAAAATCATTCCCGCTTAGGCGGGAATATTAATTTTTAAGAAATGACTGAAGGAAATTTTGTTGACTATATAAAAATATATGCTTCTTCTGGTAAAGGAGGACGTGGATCTGCACATTTGCATCGTGAAAAATATATTGCTAAAGGTGGACCAGATGGTGGTGATGGAGGTCGTGGCGGACACGTGATCTTCAAAGGAGATAAAAATATGTGGACATTATTTCACTTAAAGTTTAAACGTCATTTTAGAGCAGAAGGTGGTGGTGATGGAGGTTCTAGTAGAAGTACCGGTAAAGACGGTACGGATATTATAGTTCCTGTTCCTTTAGGTACCATAATTAGAGATGCTGATACGGATGAAATTCTATATGAAATTACTGATGATCAACAAGAGGTAATTATTCTTGAAGGTGGTAAAGGAGGACGAGGAAACTGGCATTTTAAATCACCTACTAATCAAACTCCAAGATACGCTCAACCAGGAATTGATGGTAAAGAAGCTTGGTTTAGAATAGAATTAAAAATTCTTGCAGATGTCGGTTTAGTAGGGTTTCCTAATGCAGGAAAATCAACTCTTTTATCTGTTTTAACAGCTGCTAAACCAAAAATTGCCGATTATGCTTTTACAACTTTAAAACCTAACTTAGGTATTGTAGAATATCGTAATCACCAAAGTTTTGTAATGGCAGATATACCTGGTATTATTGAAGGAGCTGCTGAAGGAAAAGGATTAGGACATTATTTTTTAAGACATATAGAAAGAAACTCTTTATTATTGTTCTTAATTCCTGCAGACAGTGATAATATCAAAAAGGAATATGAAATTCTTTTAAATGAATTAAAACAACACAACCCAGAATTATTAGACAAAGATCGTTTATTAGCTATTTCTAAATCTGATATGTTAGATGATGAATTAAAAAACGAAATAAAACAAGAATTACCTGAAGGTATAGAAACTTTATTTATTTCTTCTGTTGCACAGATGGGATTAATGGAATTAAAAGATAAACTTTGGTCTAAACTTAATTAATAATCAACATTAATTCGCTTTGCAAAAGCAAAAGCATCTTTCCAATAAGATTCATTCATTGAAGTAATTACAACTCCTTTTGATGTACTTGAATGAATGAATTTTATTTCTTCTGAAGTAACTGAGGTTACTAATCCAACATGGTTTATATCTCCTTTTAATCTTGCGATATCAAAAAATAAAAGATCTCCTTTTTTTATTTCTTTGTAATTCACTTTTTTTCCAACCGAACTCATAGAGCTAGATGAACGTGGTAAAGTAATCTTTAATTCATCTTTAAAAACAGTATACACTAAGCCTGAGCAATCCATTCCTTTTGAAGTTGTTCCTCCAAATTTATATGGTGTACCCAAATATATTAATGCTTTGTCTACCGTTTTAACTTCTTCCGTTTTATACTTTTCGTTTTTATTAACCTTAAAAAAAATAAAACTTAAAAGAAATATTAAAATTACAAGGGTAAATTTATTATTCTGCACTTCTATAAATTATAAGTTATTTTAATTACTAATTTATAGATATAATATTAATTCTATCTTATTGTGAGCAGTTTCCGTTTATTAAGTTTTGTTTTGTAGGATTAAATAAATTATCAATAATTGTAAAATAACCAAATTCTTCACCTTCTTTTGCTAGTTTTGTTATTCCGCATAAATCATTTAACAATGCATTATCCTCTACCAATAACCTTCCTTTAACAAACCAAAAATTAGCTAAAGCATCTAAATTTTCAAGTTTTTTATTATTAATAATAATTAACTCATGATCGTAGCTATCCCTTATATTTCTAATATTTTCTAATCCGGAAAGATTTACAAGATTCTCGTTATCTCTAATCGTTAAATAAATATTTTTCTCTAAAGTTTCTAATCCTTTCAAACTTGTTATCTTATCGTTATTTCTAATTACTAAATTATTAATATTAGATACTGTAAGTGCTTCTAAGTCTTCTAATGATTTGTTATCTCCTATAACTAAAAGTTTTGCTTCTTTAAAATTCTCAAGACCATTAAGGTTAACTAAACTATCGTTGTCTGTTATTGTAAATTGTCCGAATCCATCAAAGACACTTTTAAGGTTTTCTAAACCATTCAAATTCTCTAACGATTCGTTATTTGTTATAGTTAAAGAGTTAAAACTTTCAAAATTACTTAAACCACTCAAAGATGTAAGTGATTCGTTTAAAACTAAATTTAATTGTGATAAATATTTTATTTTTTTAAAACCATCAATAGATTTCATTTTTGAATTTCCCGCTACATATGCGTAAGTAACATAGTCTACAGAAAAAAACTCATTAATATGCTCTAATTCTTCATTATCTGTAATTTCTATTCTTACAAACCTTCTAGAAGCTTTCGCATTTTCTAATCCTTTTAATGATTCACATATCGTATTCTGAATTCTAATATGTTCTCCTTTTATTTCTCTAACAGATTTGAATCCTGATATATCTTTAATATCAGTAGCTATTCCAGAACTATTTCCTATAAATAGGCTTCCATCAATTATATTATAGCCTCCTTTAATAAATTCATTAACATCAGATTGACTAGAAATACTTAATGTATTATCGTAAACCTTTAAATTAGTAGTAAAACTAAAAGTTCTTGTTATTGTAAATCCTTGTGAATTCTTGGCTACTACTTTACCACTATAACCTTGCAACCCTTTTAATTCAGGGAAATAAAAATAAAGTTCTGATCTATTTTCTTCCAATAATTCATTACCTAAATAAATATCATATAAAATTTCATCATTTGATGAATTATCCGAAGAAGCTGTCCATTCTATTTTAGAAAAATAAGCATCTTTTTCTACTACTGATACATTAAAATTAGAAGGTAAAGGTTTATCTCCCGTTGTAAAATCAAATTGTTTTGAAACAGTATTTCCATCTGGATCAGATGCTATGATTTCTCCTTTATAGTTTTTATTGTATTCCAAATCATTAAAAACATATTCTAAAACTTGTTTATTGTCAAAAATTTTAGATTCGTTTAAAAATAGATCATAAAAAACTGCTTGCCCATCATTATCTTTTGATTCTGTCCAAAAAACTTTAACCGAATTTAAAGTTATATTCTCTGTTTGAACAGTAAAATTTGATGGTTTTGAGTTTATTTCTTCTTCATTTGTACATCCTATACATATTAATAATACTAATGTATAGATTGAAAGTAATTTAGTTTTTGCAATCATTATTTAAAATTTCTTCCATAGTTGGGTTAAACATATTTCCTCTTATTGTATAGTAATTTTCATCATAAGATTGAAGTGCTAACTTTAAAGCACAAAAATCATTCAACTTTTCGTTATTACTAACTGAAAATCTATTCCCTATACTTTTTAAATTATTTAAGCCTTCTAAACTTTCTAAACTTTTATTTCCTCCTATAGACAAATCACTATACCTTATCTCTTCTAAAGCACTAAAACCAATTAAATTTTTAATATTTGGTAAATTTGAAATAGATAAACTTCCTTTTACAACTTTTAATTTTGTCATATTGAAAAGCTCATTAGCCTTAATATCACTTAGTGTTAAATTATTTACAGATTCAAGATTGGTAAAACCTTCAATATAACTTAGTTCTGTATTATCGTTAATTCTCAAGGATTCTTCCATTTTTTTCAACTTATGAAATCCTATCAAACTTTCTAAATACCAATTATTTCTTATATAAATATGATTAACAACTTCTAAATTTTTAAATGCTTCAATAGTTTTTACACCATTATTAGCTATAGTAAGAATTCTACCTATTTGTGTTAAATTATCAAAAGGAATAAAGGTTTTTAATCTAACATTTTCTTTGATTATTAAATCTCCGTAAATATGTTTAACCTTTTCTAGCCCTTCTATGGATTCAAAGAAGTGGTTGTTTTCTACAATTAAGCTCCCTCTAACCTCCTCTATTTCTATACCTTTTAAAGTCAACAAATCTCTAGTTAGCCTAACTATAAAATTTCCGCGAATCTTTTTTAAACTTTTTATTGCAGTAAGATCTGTAATTCGATCACTAGGACTAGTTCCATCTGTGATAGTTAAACTTCCATCAACTTCAATATATCCTTTTGATCCAAAAGCATCTAAAGAAGCTTGTGTATTAAATTCTATTGAATCTTTAAAAACCCCATCTTTTGTAGAAAAAGTTAACTCATCATAAGTTTCGTTCCCTAAACTATCGAATGCAACAACCTTAACTTCATAAGAAGTGTTTGGTGTTAAGTTTTCAATTTTACAATATGTAGTTTCTAAATTTTGAAAAACAATAGCATCGTTTATAAAAACATTATATTTAACTTGATCATTATCTGGGTCTGTTGCTCTTTGCCAATAAAGCGCTACTGATATATTTTCAGGATTTGCATTTTCAATTTTAAATGATCTTGGTGCTTGATTTGATAAAGTCGAAATTTTTTCAGTAATCTCTTTAAAATTTTCTTCTTCATCAAAAGCCACAATTTTTAACTTATACTCATTATTGGAATTTAAATCGGTTAAAATTATTCTTCTTTCCTGTGTTTTTTCTTTTAATAAATTTGAATCTAAATAAACTGAATAAAAAACATTTTCTCCTTTAGAATGAAAAGATTCGCTCCATTTCAATTCTATAGAATTAGAAGTTGTAGAAAGAATTGTAATTTCAAAATCGGATAAATTAGTTTCAACAACTGTACTCTCTGTAGAACAAGCTACTAAAAATAATGTTAATAGTAGAAAAGTTGATTTCTCTAGTAATTTCATATTAATTTTTTTGGCAAAAATAATATTTAATTCTAAAGTTCACTACAGTAAAAAAAGAATTTTACAATACTCTTTTAGCTTTAGCAAAATTCCTTTTATAATATTTTTGAGACATATTATTTACAGTTACTCCTCTTTTTGTAGAAGCGTGTATAAAATAAATTACCCCGTTTTTTATTGAAGTTACTAAACCTACATGACTAATCTTTCGAGGTTTTCTTGGGTTTGTTTTAAAGAATAACAAATCTCCTTTTCTAACATCTTTTAAAGAGATTTGTTTTCCTTGATTAGACATATCTTGTGATGTTCTAGGTAATGAGACACCATTATTTTTAAATGAAGTCATAATTAAACCTGAACAATCCATTCCTCTTCTTGTTACTCCTCCATATTTATAACGTGTTCCTTTATATGAATATGCTGTAGCAATTATTTTATCTACTACCTTAGAAACGTCTTTAACTCTTATTGATCTTTTATTAGTAACTACTCTTTTTTTAGATTTATAGTGTTTTGATGTACTAACGTTTTTAGATGAAGAACATCCATACACTAAAAATAAAATCAATATTATTTGGGGTATTTTTTTTATCACTGATGTACTTTTACATTAGACTTTCTATGATAGAAGTTGCTACTTTTTTTGATGCACCTTTTCCTCCTAACTTCTCTTCTAATTCGAAATAATCTAGAAAGAGTGTTTTCCTCTTATCTTCATTTAGTAACAATTGTAATTCTTGCTCTAAATTAGTTTCATTAAACTCATTTTGAATTAATTCTTTAACCACTTCTTTATCCATAATTAAATTCACTAAAGAAATATAATTTAAAGTTATAATTCTCTTTGCTATTTGATATGATAACCAACTTCCTTTATAACAAACAACTTGTGGAACTTTAAACAAAGCAGTTTCTAAAGTAGCTGTGCCAGAAGTAACTAAAGCTGCATAAGAAATACTTAATAAATCATATGTTTTATTATTTACAAACTTTACCTTTTTATCTTTCAAAAAAGAATCATAAAATTCCTTTGATTGACTTGGAGCCCCAGCTACAACAAATTGATAATTTGGAAACCTATCAACCATAAGTAGCATGGTATTTAACATCTTTGTAATTTCTTGTTTTCGACTACCAGGTAATAAGGCTATTATCTCTTTATCTCCTAAATCATATTTTTTTCTAAAATCATCTTCATAAACCTGTTCTCTTCCAGCTACACCATCTATTAAAGGATGCCCTACAAATTCAACATTGTAATTATATTTTTTGTAAAAATCTTTTTCAAAAGGAAGTATAACGAACATTTGATCTACATCTCTTTTTATTGATTTTACTCGTCCTGCTCTACTAGCCCAGACCTGAGGAGAGATATAGTAACTAGTTTTGTACCCATTCTCTTTGGCCCATTTAGCTACTGGCAAATTAAATCCTGAATTATCTATAAAAATGACAACATCTGGTTGAAACTCTTTAATATCTTTTTTACAAAACTTAATAAAACCAAGTGCCTTTCTTAAATTCAAAATTACTTCAATAAAGCCCATTATTGCTCTATCTTTATAATGAACAACTAACTCTCCACCAACTGCTTTCATTAAATCACCTCCCCAAAAACGTATATCTGCTTCTTTATCATTTTTAAATAGTTCTTTCATTAAATTAGAACCATGTAAATCTCCAGAAGCTTCGCCTGCAACAATATAATATTTCATAATACTATATAAACTTTAATATGAAAGTAAATATGGCTGTACAAATTGTAGCCAATAACACTCCTTTAGCTCTTAAATCTTGTTTCTTTTTTAAATAAATAAAAAAAACGAACAAGTTAGGTAAGGCTGCCAAAGCTATCACTGGTCCAAATACTCCTCCTTGTTGTAACATTTCTATAGTCTCTGAAAAACCAAAACGAGAAACATATTGTACATAAATGAAGAATCCACAAAATGTAGCGAAAATTGAGACTAAAAATCCAATTATAACATCTTTATTTATAAATCCCATGAATGTAATTTTTGAATAGCATGATGTGCTGTCATGTCAAATTGAACTGGTACAACAGATATAAACCCATTTTCCAAAGCCCAAATATCAGTATCTTGACCTTTATCGTTATTTATAAACTCACCAGACAACCAATAATATTCTTTACCTGTAGGACTTTTACGTTTATCAAAATCTTCCTTCCAATAACCATTTGCTTGTCTACAAACTTTTATACCTTTAATTTCATCCTTTTTTAACTTCGGAATATTAACATTTAACACAACCCCATCAGGTAAACCATTTAACAAAACATTTAGTGCTATTTTCTTTATAAACTCTTTTGATGAACGAAAATCAGCATGCCAGCTATAATCTAATAATGAAAAACCAATTGCGGGAATTCCTTCTATACCAGCTTCGACAGCTGCACTCATTGTACCTGAATAAATTACACTTATTGATGAATTTGAACCATGATTAATTCCTGAAACGCATAAATCTGGTTTTCGATTTAATATCTTATTCTTTGCCATTTTAACACAATCAGCAGGAGTTCCTGAACAACTATATTCTATCTGTGGACCATCATCAATTGAAGTTGGATTACAATGCAATACGTTATTTACTGTAATTGCGTGTCCCATTCCACTTTGTGGACTATCTGGTGCAACTACAATCACTTCACCAATTTCATTCATTATATCTATAAGCATTCTAAGACCAGGAGCTGTAATTCCATCATCATTAGTCACTAAAATCAAAGGTTTCTCTTGCATTGTTTTTTATTTATTAATAACAAATATACATTAAAAATTAGCTATTCTTTTTAACATTTCGTAAAGATAATTATGTCGAATTAATGCCTAAACTTGTAAAACATTAAGTGGTTATGTTTTATGTTAAGGTTTATTCTTTTATTACTTCTGTATTTTATCTCATTACTATTTTTTAGTATAAAAGCTCAAAACTTGAATACAAAACCTTGCACAGATACAGCTTACTATCAATTTGATTTTTGGATTGGTAACTGGGACGTTTTTAATTCTGAAGGAAAATTAATTGGAGAAAATCATATAAAATCTATGCCTAACGCTTGTGCTATTCAAGAAAATTGGACTTCTTCTAATGGAAACTCATTAGGAACAAGTTATAGTTATTATGATATTTCAGATAAAAAGTGGCATCAATTATGGATAGACAATAAAGGTTTTGTTCTTAAAACCAATGGAAGTTATAAGAATAATGAAATGATTTTAACGAGTGAAATTGTTCAAAATAAAAAGCAACCATACTATAACAAAATCATTTGGAAAAAAAACAATGATGGATCTGTTACTCAAATATGGCAATATTTGAGTCCTGATCACAAATTAATTAAAGAAGCCTTTAAAGGCATATACAAAAGAAAAAAGAGCTAGTAAAATTGGCATTATTTTAGTAGCTTAGCAAATACCAGTAATTTTAAAATTATTTAAACGACTGAAGATATATGAAGATGAAAGTACTTATCCCATTATTCGTTGCACTTTTAATTAGTAGCACCACATATGGAAATCCTATTTCTAAAAAGAACGATCCTGAAAAAGACAAACTCATAATTTATGTATTAAAAAACCTACTTACTAGAGGTCATTATGTCCAAAAAGATTTAAATGATAATTTTTCTGAACATGTATATAATGAGTTTATTACTAGTTTAGATCCTAGTAAACGTTATTTTACACAAGAAGATTTAAGAGAATTTTCTCAATATAAATATGAAATAGATGATCAATTAAGAAAATCTGATATTCGTTTTTATAAACTTGTTTACGGTCGATTTTTAGAAAAAATTAAAACTGCTAAAACAACTTACAAGGCTTTACTTGAGCAACCTTTCGACTACAATAAAAATGAAGATATTGATGTTGATTATGATAAGGTACCTTTTGCTAAAGATGAAGCTGGTTTATTAGATCATTGGCGCAAACAATTAAAACTTCAAGTGATTAGTAAAATTGATGATCTTGAAGACTTGCAGAAAGACAAAATCAAAAAAGATAAAAATTACAAGAAAAAATCTTTTAAAACTCTTGAGATAGAAGCTCGTAAAGAAGTTTTAAAGAATATGGATGATTTATATCTTAGAATTGAGGAATTAGAAAATTCTGACTGGTATTCAACATTTTTAAATAGCGTAGTAGGTGGTTTTGATCCACATACAACATATATGTCTCCTAGAATCAAATCTAGATTCGATCAAGATATGTCTGGAAAACTTGAAGGTATTGGTGCACGTTTACAACGCGAAGGTATGTACACTAAAATTGTAGAATTAATTTCTGGTGGACCAGCATGGAAACAAGGAGATTTAGAACCAGGTGATATTATTTTAGAAGTAGCTCAAGGAGATGGAGAGCCTCTTGATATTACAGGAATGCGTTTAGATGATGCAATCACCTTCATAAAAGGAAAAAAAGGAACAGAAGTTCGATTAACTGTAAAGAAAAAGTTAGATGGATCTACAAAAGTTATTCCTATAATTAGAGATATTGTTGAATTGGAAGAAACTTTTGTTAAATCTAGTATTGTAGAAAAGAACGGAAAAAAATATGGTATTATTAATCTTCCGAAATTCTACATTGATTTTAATGACACTAAGCAAAGAAACGCTGCTAGTGATATGAAACTTGAAATTGAACGTTTAAAGAAAGAAAATGTAGCCGGATTAATTATCGATTTAAGAAACAATGGTGGTGGTTCTTTAAAAACAGTAATCGACATTGGTGGTTTATTTATAGAAAAAGGACCTATTGTACAAGTTAAATATAGAGGTGAACCAGCTAATATTAAAAATGATACTGATAGTAGTGTTGAATGGGATGGTCCATTAGTAGTAATGGTCAATGAAATGTCGGCTTCGGCTTCTGAAATTTTTGCTGCCGCTATGCAAGATTATGGACGTGGTGTTATTATGGGAGGTAAACAAACTTATGGCAAAGGAACTGTTCAAAACTTACTACCTCTAAATTATTATGTGAAAAAATATCCAGGAGATTTAGGAGCATTAAAAATGACAATTCAAAAGTTCTATAGAATTAATGGTGGATCTACTCAAATAGAAGGAGTATATTCTGATATTGCTATGCCTGATCGTTATAGTTACATGGAGTTTGGTGAACGTGATTTAGATGGAGCTTTACCTTGGGACAGTGTAAAACCGGCTAATTACACAAAAACTGATACTTATAGTAATTTTGGCGAAGTTGTAAGTGCTAGTAAAGAAAGAATTAATAGCAATTCCAAATTCATATCAATTAATGAGTACGCTAAATGGTTAAAGAAAAACCAAGATGACAACACATTCTCTTTAAACTACAGTACATACAAAAAAGAGTCTGAAGAACGTGTAAAAGAAGCCAAGCAATTTAAAGATATTTTTAAATTTAAATCTGACCTGACTTTCTCTTCTCCTAAGTATGAAATTCCTTTATTTAAAAAAGATACTGTTTTAAAAGACAAAAGAATAGCTTGGCATAAAAATCTTAAAAAAGATATTTATTTAGATGAAGCTTTAAACGTATTGAGTCAATTAAAAATGAAAAACAACTACGAGTTAGTTAAAAAATAAAATTAAAAACCGATCTTAAAGGATCGGTTTTTTTTTATATTAAAATACTTTTTTTAAGATTTAAACTACACAGCAACAGATATACTTACTACCAACCCTTCATTTGCTCTTACATTAAAAACTGTATTGTCTTCGAAAATAAAATATTGCCCCTTAATCCCTACCAATTTTCCTGAATAACTTCCTTCTTTTATAATATTTAAACTCTTTGGCTTTTCAGGATATTTCTCTACAGGAAAATTAATTATAGTTTCTTTATTATTTTCAATAAAATATTCTTGTACTTCATCTGGAATAAAAGCTCGTAAACGTTCTTGCCATTTCATTAAATCTTCATCTTCTATATCATTCTTCAACATTTTACGCCAATTCGTTTTATCAGCTACATGTTCTTTCAGCGCTACTTCAGTAATACCTGCTAAATAACGATTTGGTACTTCAACAATTTCAATGGCTTCGTGCGCACCTTGATCTATCCAACGTGTTGGAACTTGCGTTTTTCTAGTCACTCCTACTTTTACATTACTAGAATTAGCTAAATACACAATATGAGGTTGTAATTGAACTTTCTTTTCATATTCTAAATCCCTATCTTCTTCTCCTAAATGCGCTTTACTTAATTCAGGTCGCATAATCCAATCTCCGGCATTTGGTGTTTCAAAAAAACATGATTTACAAAATCCTTGACGATAAATTTGTTTTTCTAATCTGCAAGATAAACACTCGTACGTTTCAAACTTCAATGTAACAGTTTTATTAAGTAATTGATTTACATTTATAAAATCAGAATTCATATCTAAATAATACTGTACTTTATCTAGGTTTTCTGTATCCATTTTTTTTAAAACGCCCTTGTATTGCATGTTGTAAAATTTACTATTTTTAGCCAAGAACAAACTTACAAATTCGAACTCAAAAATGCCGTTCCAGTTTATAAATTCTATTATCACTTGGTTTTTAAAAAAAAGAAAACATCAAATGGAACTCTTTATAAAGTATCCAACTGATGTTCAGCGAGAACTATTATTCGATTTAATTACTATTGCCAAATACACTGAGTTCGGAAAGACTCATAAATTTTCTAAAATAAAAAATTATACAGATTTTGTAAACTCAGTTCCTATTCAAAAATATGAAACTATAGAACCTTTAATTGAACGTTGTAGAAAAGGTGAACAAAATTTATTCTGGCCAACAAAAATTAAATGGTTTGCCAAATCGAGCGGTACAACTAATGCTAAAAGTAAGTTTATTCCTGTTAGTAATGAAGCCTTAGAAGAATGTCATTTCAATGCTGGAAAAGACATGTTGGGCCTGTATATTAATAACAATGAAGAAACACAATTATTCACAGGAAAAGGGCTTAGATTAGGTGGAAGCTCTGCTATTTATGAAGATAACGATACTTATTTTGGTGATTTATCTGCTATAATTATTGAGAATATGCCGTTTTGGGCTGATTATAGTTCTGCTCCTAAGCAAGAAGTTGCTTTAATGAGTGAATGGGAAACTAAAATGGAAGCAATTATCGATGAAACTATACAAGAGAACATTACAAGTTTAGCTGGAGTTCCTTCTTGGATGTTAGTATTGTTAAATAAAGTTTTAGAAAAAACGGGGAAAGATAATATTTTAGAAGTTTGGCCTAACCTAGAAGTTTATTTTCACGGTGGTGTAAACTTCAATCCATACCGAGAGCAATTCAAAAAATTAATTCCTAAAAAAAGTTTTCGATATTACGAAACTTACAATGCTTCTGAAGGCTTCTTTGCTATTCAAGATCGAAATAATTCTGATGAACTTTTGTTAATGTTAGATTATGGAATTTTTTATGAGTTCATTCCTATGAGTGAATATGACGATGAAAATTCAAAAGCTATTCCTCTTTCAGACGTTAAAAAAGATGTAAACTATGCTGTTGTAATTACTACAAATGGCGGACTTTGGAGGTATTTAATTGGTGATACAGTTAAATTTACCTCTACTGATCCTTATCGAATTAAAATCACAGGTAGAACCAAACATCATATTAATGTTTTTGGAGAAGAATTAATTATTGAAAACGCAGAAGAAGCATTAAAATCAGCATGTGAAAAAACAAATTCAAGCATAAAAGATTACACCGTTGCTCCTATTTACATGAATGGAAATAAAAATGGAGGACACGAATGGATTATTGAGTTTGAAAAACAACCTCAAGATTTACATTTTTTTACTGAAATTCTAGACAATGCTTTAAAAAATTGTAATTCAGATTACGAAGCAAAACGATACAATAACATGACTTTGAATATGCCTAAAGTTCACCAAGCTCGTACAGGTTTGTTTTACGATTGGCTAAAAACAAAAGGTAAGTTAGGTGGACAACATAAAGTTCCTAGATTATCTAATAAACGTGATTTTATAGAAGAATTAAATGAATTGCTATAACTATGGAAGAGTTTCTTAAAAATGCTGAATTCTTATTACAACACGGAGAAATCACTGATGCTTTACAGAAAATTGCAGTTTATAAAGAGTTTAAAAAAGGGGAGTTAATTCATCCTGCAAATAGTATTTGTAAGCACTTTTACATTCTGATATCAGGAATTGGTCGTGTATTTTATTTTAGAGACGGAAAAGACATTACTGTTCATATTGCTTCTGAACAAGAAAGTATCACTGCGATAGATAGTTTTATTCAACGTAAAAAAAGCAAATACAACATTGAAGCGATTGAAGACATTTCTTGCTTTATGGTGGCCAGAGAAGATTTAGAAGAACTTTCCGCTAAAAGTCATAAGTTAGAGCATTTAGGTCGCTTGTTTTTAGAAAAACTATACATAAATCTTGCAGAACGTTTAGATAGTTTATTATTACATACTTCTCAAGAAAGACATGACGATTTATTTGCCAAAAAACCAGAACTATTTAATAGAGTTCCGGCCAAACATTTGGCTTCTTTTTTAGGCATGACTCCAGAAACTTTTAGTAGAATTAGAGGGAAATAATTATGAAACTGTATTAACGTAACATCATGGGATTATTTAAAAAATTATTCGGTAAAAAAGAAACAACTGAAACTCCAAAACTAGAAACTGAAAATACACATAAAAAAAATGGTATAAGTTTTACTGATTTACTTCATGAGAATGCTGGTTTATCTTTCGAAAAGCAAATTATTTTTAATGAAATTACTGGTGGTTCTTCTTGGAACATCAACTTAAATGAAGGTAAATTATTTTTTGGTGAACTTAGCTTTCCTATTCAAGTAATTGGTTCACTTTCTTTTAATGATTATTCTTGGATGTGGGGCTGGGCTAATACTAAAAGTGGAATTCCAGAAAATTTATTAGTAAAAGCTAATGAATTAAAAAGCTTCGGAGAAAAGCATCAAATAGAAGAATTTACCGATGGTCATTTTTATGTTGAAGAAGGTTTTGAACACAAAATGGGAATGATTGCTGTCGGTCTTTTAAATGCTGACGCCTATTTCTGTGCGAATTACGGACAAGGAACAATGGTTATTGCTATAAACTCTGAGACAATACCTAAAATTGAATTTGATCAATTAGAAAAAATACCAACTACTTTTCCTCAACTTATTGGAGCTATAGAATTAGATCATAAAGCTAGTTTCATTAGCTATATGGAAAGTAGAAAGTTAGATATTTCATCAGAAAACAATACAATTATAGCTTCTAGAAATGGAAAAAAAATTATTGCAAGTTTTGATGATCTATCAAGATTAAAAAATCTACAAGCAGAACTATAAATTGAATTTACAGTTATGAGAATTATATTTTGTGATGCTGTTTTCGATTCTAAAACTATAGAACCAGATTATGAAGAAGAGAAAAATATAGCTGTAGATTTAGGCTTTAATTTTTCTTTAATTAGCTATGAGGCTTTAGTAGAAAATGAATTAAATACAGCGTTAAAATTCGTTCCAAACCAAGAGAAAATAGAAACAGCTTTCTACAGAGGTTGGATGATAACTCCACAACAATATGAAAATCTGTATGAAGGACTTTTAAAGAAAAATATAAAACTTATTAATGATCCAGAATCTTATAAACATTGTCATTACCTTCCGAATTCATATGACATTATAAAAACGAAAACTCCAAAATCTAATTGGACGACAGATCTCACTGATGTATCTATTTTAAAACTAGCACAAGATTTTGATAAATCACCAATTATTGTAAAAGATTATGTAAAATCTGAAAAACATCATTGGGAAGATGCTTGTTTTATTCCTAATGCTTCCGATTCAAACAACGTTAAAACTATTGTACATAATTTTATAAAACTGCGAGGAAATACTTTGAATGAAGGTATCGTATTTAGAGCTTTTAAAGAATTAGAGTTTTTAACTGAACATTCTAAAAGTGGAATGCCTTTAACAAAAGAGTTTCGAATTTTCTTCGGAAATAAAAAGATGATTCAAGTTTTTAATTATTGGGATGAAGGCGATTATGGAACTTCAGAAATTGATTTTAATGAATTTAAAAAATTAGCTCTAAAGATTAAAAGTAATTTTTTTACTATGGATATAGCACAAAAGAAAACTGGTGAATGGATTATCATGGAATTGGGTGACGGACAAGTAGCAGGTTTACCAGAGAATGCAAATAAAAAAGAGTTTTATTCTGCTTTAAAAATGAACTTTAAAACGTAATTATTCTTCAACAGGATAAATTAATTTAGCTTCCCTTAAAGTTATTTTGTTGTCTTTAATTTCTGATTTATCTATTACAAAAATTGTGCAACTTTTTGCTAACATGTCAAATACCTTGTCTAAACCAAAAGTATTAATATAGTCTCTATCAATAATAAAATTATTTCTCAAAAAACTTTTATGTATGGTAAAAACCTTGCTTTTATTAGTATTGTTAAACATATCATCAAATGAAAAAAACGCAGGACAGTTTAAAGTAAAGTCTTTTATTTTAGTATTTCTGAATGAATAATTAAACAAAGGGTTTTTAAACACTTCTTTCTTTTCATTTTTTAACAACGAATATGATTTAGTTGTTTCCACAGATTCTTCAAAAAGTACAAATAATGTATTTTTATCTGCTTCTTTGTAATCGAAAGAGGATTTACAACAACTTAATAAAATACAAACCAGTATTATGAAAATATTTTTACCCATCTAATTACATTCTTTATCGAAAATATTATTTGTTATTCTATATAATACTTCCATTTCACTTTGTATTTTTTATCAAAAAGTTTTCATTCTCTACAAGTTCAATATCAGAAAATACTTTATAAGGATATAATAGATTATTATAATCAACCTTTTCTTTAAGCTCTTAAAAATTATCAAATTTAATTTTACTAAAATCTTCTTTATTTAACATACTTAAACCTTTCTCTTCTCCTTTAAAAATAAACAGTTGCCTTTTTAATATAAAAATGTATCTCATTTTTACTTTTCACTTCTTTTCTGAATTTTAGTTCGCTTGCTGTTTTTCCATTACCTACTTCTTTTACAAAATACTCTTTGGAATTACCTTCAAATAAGATATACTTGGTTTGTGCTAAACTTATATTAACTTATTAATACAAAAAACAAAAAAACTGTCTCATACTTTAATTATATCATCCTAAATAATACCTCTAGTTAACTTAAAATTTGCTAATCTTCTACCCAAGCTCCAATCCAATAAACATCATAATATTTAACTATTTTCGTATCAGAAATTTTCTCTACAATATTTATCTTTTCAAATACATGATGTTTAAATTCTCTTCCTTTGTTGTACTTGTTTTTTATGTATTCTAAACTTTTAATATTTAGCTCATTCAAGTTTTTGATATCACATGTGTCTATTTTTGAATTTCTATTAAAAGAAAATCTCTCATCACAGATATTAAAAAGTATTCTCTTTTTTTCTTTCTTCTTTTCAAATTTGTTTGCTAAATATTTTCCTTTAGGATTTTTATAGGTAGATTCTCCTTCTATGGCACACTTTTTTTTATCATTTTTATCAAAAAAAAGAAAAACACTCTCCTTTTCCTCTTGCGAAAATATTATTATCGACTTTAAAAAAATAAATAACAAAATGGCATTCTTCTTCATAGACAGTTTTGAAATAAAAATATAATTATCAGCTTAAAATATAGTACGGGTAAACCACACTTTTGGTGTGGGGTGCCCGTACTTTTTATAAAATTTAATCTCAGTATTTGAAAAAGAGTAACAACTAAAAAAAAGCGTAGTCTTTATATCAAAGACTACCAAATGAAAAATAAATTCATTCTTACTCTACTAATTAGTGTTTTATTATATCCCAGTATTGGACATACATGTAGTATGTATAAAATAACTAAAAACGGAAAAACATTTGTTGGTAATAACGAAGATTTTCTAAGTCCGAATAATCAGTTTTGGTTTGAGAACGCTGGAGATAAAAAGTTTGGCGTAATGTACATGGGTAGAATCAATAATTTTGCTCAAGGCGCTATAAATGAAGCTGGTTTAGTATTTGATGGCTTTGCAAATTCAGAATTACCTATTACAAATACCGAAGGAAAAACTAAACTATCAATTGTTAAAGCCATTAGAAATATCATGCAAACTATGGCCAATGTTGAAGAAGTTAAAGAATACTTAGAAACTATCGATTTAAGCTTTCTTTCTAGCAGTATGTTAGTTTTTGTAGATCAATCTGGAACATATTTAATTGTTGAAGGCGAATTATTAATTATAGGAGATGATGAAGAAAAATCATTTTCAAACTTTTACTACTCTCAAATAAAGTCTGTTGAAGAAGTTGATATTCCTAGGTTTCAGAAAGGTTTAGAATTTTTAAAAACAACAGAAGCTAAAGCCAATTTAGATTATTGTAGTCAGGTTATGAATCATATGAAAACTGAAAGTTCGGAAGTTACTGCCACACAGTTTTCGACAATTTATGATTTAACTTCACTTAAAATTAGAGTTTATTTATACACTGATTTTAGTGAATATGTAGAAATAGATTTGAAAAAGGAATTAAAAAAAGGAAATCATAAAACAATGATGATTGACTTATTTAAGAAGAATAAAGAATCGATAGCTTATAAACATTATACCAAATATAATGATGCTAAAAATCCTGTTTTATTCCTTCAAGAAAAAATGAATCCTGAACAGTATTCTGAAGAAGAATTAAAAAACAAGGGATTAAATTGGGGAATAAACGTTATAGGGTATGAATGGTTAAAAGACAAAAAAGATCCAGAAACAGCTATTAAAATTTTTAACTATGGGATTTCATTAATGCCTAATGACTTTGATCTTTATGATAGCTTAGGAGAAGCTTATTTTGATAAAAAAGATTGGAATAATTCCATAAAAAATTACGCGAAATCGTTAAGCTTAAATCCGAATAATGATAATGCGATTAAAAAAATTATAGAATGCAAAACACAAAGAGATCAGCTAAATAAGAATCGCTAAAATAACTTGAACAATATTTATTGGAACATAAAAAGACCTGTGAAATTTTATAACATCACAGGTCTTTCAATATTTTGGTTTTATAGTTGTATTACTTTTCGAACTCTACCTCGACATTTAAGTAATCTGGATTTTCACTTAAATCTGCAACACTTACATTAAATTCTATTCCTTTAAAACTTGATAAAATTCTAACGTCTTCGTTACTTACACTCTTTATTTTATGAGGGAAAATATACCTAACCTTAAACTTTATTAAACTTGCAAAAGGATTATCATCACCAGAATTTTTCTTTATCTCTTTTGAAGCCTCTTCAGATAATTTAGAAACGAATTTTTTATCCGAATACTCAATATTTAGCATATCAGTAATTGCTGGAAATTTTTCATCTTCTTTTTCTTCTACCTCATCTTCCTTTTCTTTCTTCGCTTTTCCTTTGCTTCCCATTTTAACAAACTTATCAAGGTCTGCTAATCTCATTTTTTTTCCAACAGATTTTAAATCTTCTAAATCATCAAAATCATAATCGATTCTAACAATAGCTTTATTAATCGCTGTATCTGCATCAATAGTAATTTTTAAATCTTCTAATTCTTTTAATTTCTTCTGTTCATCTGCAGGAAGTTTTGCTATACTATCCTTTTTCTCTAACAAAATTTTAGAAAAGTCGATAACAGTATCTTTTAATTCATTTTCCTTCTTTTTTTTGTTACTCTGCATTCCAGCTGTCATTTCTATCATAGCAGACATATCCATAATCATACTATATTTTCCACCTCCATCTTTATTGAATTTTGTTTCCCATTCAACTTCACAACTCGTTAAAAACATTAGAGTTAAGGCAATTAATAGTAAATAAGCAATTCTTTTCATAATTTAAATTTGAGTTAATTGAGCTCAAAACTAATACATTAAATTGTTTTGACACATCATAACTTTAAATTAATTTCTTGATAATTGTCAAGATGTTCTTCATTTACGATATATAACTTTACTATAGTTTATAAACACGACATTAAAAGTTTCATAACTATGACAGTTGCTCAAAAATTAGATCGATTTTATACTGAAAATAATTTAGCAGAAAAAGGTGGTGAAAATGAAGATTTTTTCTCACTTCAATTCAAATATTTCTCTTTAAAATTACCTAATTCAGATTTTAGAAAAAAAGTTATTTATATACACGATATTCAACATGTTTTATTTGATTGTGATACGACATGGAAAGGTGAAGCTTATATTGCTGGCTGGGAAATTGCTACTGGAATGTGGAAACACTTTCCTATTGGAATTATGAGTATTTGGGCAATGGGGTTTAGTTTTTTAATCCATCCAAAAGAAGTTATTAAAGGCTATAAAAAAGGATTAAAATATCATGGCTTGATTGATCAAAATATCTCTAAAGAAAGTATTATGAATTTATCTCTTGATGAAGTAAACGAATTGCTTTTGAAAAATAATCCATCAAATTTCAGTAAAACAAAGCTGATAATTTGGTTAACTATCGCTTTGCTTTTCTTTTTTGGACCTTTTATGTTACTTATTGCTTTAAGTACAATCTATTTTCCTTATTAATATTCTCTTTTATGATCGGTTTCTGTACAGTACCATTTATCTTGTTTGAAAATTTTCATTTTATAAGAACCTGTTCCTTCTTGGAAACCTTGCGCTATATGCAAAAGAATAGTATTGTCTTCTACTTTGATTTCAGATATTCGTTCACCCATACCTTCATCATGAACAAATACTTTTGCAACCAACTTATCCCCTACTTTTTCAGGTTTATGATACAGTACTTCGTACCTATTTCCAGTTTTTAAAAAAACATTACTATAATCATCACAGCTTGTAAGTCCATCTTCGTCTGAAGCTCCAATTGTGTAATTTTCACCCAATACTAAAGCAACTTTTTTATTCTCGGAAAGTTCAATTTCTTCAGTTGAAGATATTGAGATGATATTTTCGCCAAATAAAATAAAATGTTCTCTTGCTAAAATGACCTCTACATAATTTGCCCATTCACAATACTTTTGATTCGACTGTAAAGGACGTTTATATTTTGTTTTTTTAATCACATAAACTTCACTTATACCATCTAAAGTAATATCGCTTGTATGTTTTAATTTTTGATTAAAAACCTTGTATGTTCCAGGAAGGATTAACCCTTTTTTTCGATTCTTTTCGAATACAACTGGTGCAACTTTTATCAATTTTTGTCGATCTAATTCATGTATTTCTTTTAAATAACCATCAAATACAAAAGCTTTCTTTTCAGAATATTCATCCAATGCAACTTCAACCCATTCACCTTCTACTTCTTTTCCTTGATCATAAATTGTCTTTTTCAACCCTGTTTTTCCAATCACATGAACTTCTTTTCCGTAAGGAAACTTTCCTAATACTTTTCCATCTGGTTTATCTCTATATATAAGTCCGCTTTCTGCTGAAGTATATTTATAATAACTTTCTTGCTCTACTTTATGAGAATTATTAACATCATAATGATCTGAACTTATAACTTCACCGTAAATTAATTTCTCATTAGTTAAAGAAATAATACTTTCTTGTTTTAAAGACTCATCAATTATACCTAATTCATTAGGTTTAACTTGACTTGCATATATTTTTGGGGTTGCTTCAAATTGAATATTTTTTATTGCATTTTTTTCTGGAAACACACAGTAATCTTTCTTTATTTTATCTTTTAAAATAAGTTGTTTTCCATCATTTTTATAATACATGATAATAGATCTCTTAAAAGAATTATCTGTTGCACTAAAAAAACTTAGAAACGCAACACCATCTAATAGATCATCTTCATTGAAATCGAAAATTAATACTTCCTTTTTTTTAATGACTAATTCACCTCTAGATAAAAATTTTGAATCGAATTCTTTTTCAATTTCTTTATTTACTCTCTCTTTAAGTTTAGTTGTAATATCTGTATTAAGACTTAAATTCACATTAGCATTAGCTTCTTTAGTTTTACAGCTTACAGCTAAAATCATGAAAATGATCACTAATGTAGTTTTCCAAAATAATTTCATCAGTATAATTTTAATTCAAATGTAATTGAACTGACTACAAATTCTTTTAAAAAATGTATATCTGCTTTCTTTACATCAATTTTTGTAGTTATAACTCAAAAAAAAGCATTTTATTCTTTTGTTTTAATTTCTATAGGTAATTCGTACTGAGTAGTAACAGGAATTCCTCGTTTTGTTGCTGGAAGTAAATTTGGCATTTGAGTTATTATAGAATCTAATATTTGAGGTAATTCAGGTAATTTTTCTTCGATAACTTCTGAAATATAAATATCACTGATTTCCATCTTACCTGTATTTCCAATCACCAAAACGACAGTAATCGTTTCATTTATTTCATCGTGAGTAGATATATTAAATGATTGTAATGCTTTGGTAAACTTTTGTCTGATATTAGCTCGAAAACAGTTTGTTTTATCACTATCTAAAAGTCTTTCACATTCTTTAAAAGCCGGAGAAACATCAACGGTAGAAAAATCGACAATAGTATCGTTTAAAACACCATCATTTTTTTTACCACCAGATATGTATTCACAAGAAATACAACACAACATGATCGCAAAAAAAATAATGGTTCTAAAAATCACTCGTTAAGAATTTTAGAGTGAAAATAGGAAAAAATAGCTATTCTATTTCTTCTCCTTTTAAGAAATACTCTTTTTTTATCTCTTTTAATCTACTTTTTATATAATTATCTGCGATCGTATCTTTTCCTGCAAATCTTTCTTGATATCTTTTGTAGAGTTTATAGCCTATCTTTTTGTCTTTATAATACAAATCAGATTGTTTGGCTAACCCAAAAAGTGCTTTATAATTTTTGTGATTTTCATTCACAGCATTTTTATAAGCGTCTAATACTTTTTTCGGCATTTTCATTTCTGTAAAAACATTAGCTAACCCCATATAAGCTCTATCTCTCTTTCTTTTTCCTCTACTAGTACCACTTATATAATGAAACATTGCTTGTCTTGTATCTTTTTTAATCATGGCAATATCTCCAAGGTAAATTGAACTTTTAAAATCTTCATCATCTAAATTACTTGCTAATTTGAAATGCTTTTCTGCTTCATCGTAATTTTCAAGATTAAAATAACATCTTCCCAACATAATATGAGTATATCGTTCTTTAGGTTGAACACTATCGATATGATTTAATAAAGCTATACTTTTATCATACTTTTTCTTAGCAAATAATCGATTAATTTTAAGTCGATTTAAATCGATATGATTGGGTCTTAATTTCAATCCTTTGTTCACAAAAAGCATTGCTGAGTCTCTATCTTTTATTGTTGTAAAACCTTTAGCTAATTTTTCTATTGATTTAAAATGCGAATTATCTAATTTATATGCCATTAAATAATTATCTATTCGTTTAAAAATTTTCTTATACTCGGGCGTAGTTAATGCCAATTGGTAGTAATAATTAGGATTTTCACCATCTTTTTCAATTAAATCTTCGAAAATAGTTTTGGCTTTTTCATACTTTCTTAATTGTATGTATCTTTTTCCTAAAGTATATTTTGCTATCAAATTCTCAGGATCTTTTTCACAAATTTCCTCATAAAGAGTTACGACTTCTTTTATTCTTTTTTCCTTTAAAAGCGATTTTCCTAACTTAACTTTAATCTTATAATCTTCTTTTATTGCTAAGGCTTTTTTGTAATGTAATATCGCCTTATTGTAATCATCTAAAACATCAAATAGTTTAGCCATTCTAGTTTCTTTTTCAAATGACGATGGTAAACTTTTTAGTTTTTGTAATGCAATTTTATATCTACCTAATTCTATTAAATTATCTATTGTTTCAAAAGCTGAAGTCTGTGCTTCAGCTTTTGTAAATAGCATAACAATTAAAACAATTAAAACTCTCTTTTTCATGTACTTTAATAAATTTATAATGTGAAACACCTTATTATTCTTTTGCTAACCAACTGATTAAATTCAACAATAATTTATAATTTTCTGATGCCTCTAGTGAATTCATTCCTACTTTAAAACGATTTCTTCCTGCAAGTTGAGCGGTGAACATTGCGGCTTCTCCAAAAACAGCAATTCTACCCTTTCCTACGTTCATAACAGCTCCTTGTGATAGTTCTTTTGCCGGAAAACGTTTGGTATTTTTATTGAATCTCCACATTGTATCTGGTAAAAAAACAGTTTGCTTTTCAGTAGTTTTTAAAATTGAAATTGCTTTATTTGGAATTTTAAATGCTTGACCAGTAAAAGTTCTTATAGACTTTACTTTTTTAAATTTCCCTGTTCCATTAGTTAAATCGTGATCTGCTAACATCTTATTTTCTTTATTAAAATCGAAAATACCTCTCATATCTTCATCCAATAAGAAACTATCATAAAAATGAAACCCGAATGTTTTACCTAATTCTTCACTTGCTCCAGCAAAAGGCATGTGATCTGCAATTAAAAACAAAGCTCCTCCTTTTTTAACCCAATCTTTAATCGTATTTATTTCCTCTTTGCTAAAAGCGCTTGGTGTTGGAATTACAAACGGACCTCTTGCATTTTCATGCAATGCATTTGAAATAACTAACAATTTGATATTTGCCAATGACTTTTTAGAAAACTTCTCTGTAAAGGATTCTACTTTATATCCTGATTTTCTTAAAACATTAGCAAAAGGATAAAATCGATTACTTATTGTATGAAAATTATTATGAGCTGCATCTACATACACAATTGTATTTTTCTTTTCTTTAGTTATGTTTGGCACATATAAGCTATCTGGAATTTGTTGTGAATTAATATAAAAACTACATAAAAAACACAGTAAAAATTTCCCCAATTTCATCTTATTGAATATTAAATGTAATTGGTAAAACATAACCTACATTTACAGTTTCATTATCTTTCATTCCTGGTTTCATTTGTGGAAGATTTTTTGCTAACTGTTCTGCATGAGATTTTAAATCTGGATGTGGAGCTCTTACTTTAATATCTTCTATAATACCAGTTTTTGAAATTTTAAATTTCACAAAAATTCTTTGTCTTCCTTTTTTTAAATTTAAATTATCGGCTAGTGAAACATCAAAATTTTCTTTCACATATGAGATCATACTTTTTGTAAAACAATCTTTATCCCCATTTGAACAACCAGGAAAAGTAGGATAAACATCTAACTCAGCCATAGGAACTAAATCTCCTTGTTTTCTTTCATACTTTCCTAATTCTGATTTTTTAATAAAAAGTGAAAGTGCTACTACTTTTCTATGGTTTAATCCTTCGAAAATTTTTAGTTTTATAGTGCTATTATCTTTAAATTTTTCTGTCATTGCTAAAAACTCTTCTTTTTCTTCCTCTATCAATTCTTCTATTGAATATTCTTTTGTATTAGGTAATTTATCACCCATATAAAAATCCATATAACTTAGTCGATCTGTTTCTACAGGTTCTTTATCTAAACTTGTAAATATTTTCTGAGTCTCTAAAACTGGTGTAATAGATATACTTTCTTTTTCTGAACAAGCAGTATAAAACAACATACTTATTAAAACAGGTATTAAAACTAAATACTTTAATTGCTTACTTTGTTTTGATCTACTTTTTGTCATCATAACTATTCTCTTTTTTATTAATGAATTTTTATAAAATTGATTGACAAACGACATCTCTTGTACCTGAAAAACTTCAGATAATAAATTATTGATATAGTTGCCTTGATTTGCAGTTTTACTTACAATTTCATCTGACAGAAACTCATGAACTAATGTGATTCTTTTTTGATAAATTCTTACTATAGGATTAAACCACATTACGATTTTTAAAATTTCGAAAAAGAGTAAATCCAAAGAATGCTTTTGATTGATATGCACCAACTCATGTGCTATGATTTTTTCTCTTTTTTCATCAGAAATTTTTTCTCCTAAGAATATAAAATTGAAAAACGAAAATGCTTTTGTAGTCTTAGGTATTAAAACCAAACTGTAACCTTCTTTTTTTATAACATTATTTTTATAAACTAAGTTGATCAGCTGTACTATTTTGATTAAAAAAATAGTGAGAAACAACAGTAATCCTCCCCAAAAAACAAAATCTAAATAATCGATAGATTGATACCATTCTTGTTTTTCTATTACACTCTCTGGCGATAGAATTATTTCTGGTAACAAGATTAAATATTCTTTTGTAATAGTTTCTTTAACTGTTGTTATTTTGATTAATGGTAACAAAAAAGATAAAATCATCGTACCAATTAAATACCATCGATTTTTAGTAAAAAATGTTTCTTTACTAAAAGCAAAATCATATATAACTAAAAATAAAGCTTGAAATAAAACTACTTGAATGATGTATGTAAGCATGATTACTGTTTTTTATTCTTATCTACCTCTTTTAAAATACTCTCTAATTCTTTAAGATCCATTTTATTTTCTTTCATAAAAAATGAAACTAAACTCTTAAATGACCCTCCAAAATACCCATTCATTAATTTATGTATACTCTGGTTACTATAGTCTTCTTTTTTAACAAGCGGATAATAAACATAACCTCTTCCTTTAGCTTTGTGGCCTACAAATTCTTTTGTTTCTAAAATTCTTATAATTGTAGAAACCGTATTATAAGCTGGTTTTGGTTCTGTTAATTGTTCAATAACTTCTTTAACAGAAGCAACTTCTAATTCCCACAAAACTTGCATTATTTGTTCTTCTGCTTTAGTTAATTGTTTACTCATAATTCTTATATTTTATCTTGCCACATTGTGCAAAGTGATTTGCTCTTTTTATGTTTATTGATAACTCATTTATATGGTTACTAAGTAATGTTATATAGGCCGATTTTGTTTCATCACTTATTTTTTCATTTTTTACATTAACTAAAATGTGATTTACTTTACCTTTTTTATTAAAATAAATTTTGTTGAATATCGTAATCAACGAATCTTTTATTCCCCACGAAAAATTATTCTCTTGTAAAATTGAACTCACTTTTGTGTGATACTCTTTCCATGAATTTATTACAGCTATATATTCTTCTTCAGTTGTGTTATTAGGATTCAATAAATTCTTATAGGATTTATCTAATTCTTGATTTTTAAATTTTTCAAAGTTTATTTTATCATGTACTCCTACCACTCTGTTTAAATCGTTACCACAAGCAATAAAAAGAACTATTCCACTTAATAAAAACACAACTCGCTTCATATCAATTTTTTATTTGACCCCTACAAATATAACTAAAAAATTAGTTTAAACTAATTTTTTAGTTATATAGTAACATTTCATTAATAATGTCGTCATATACAATGATGGATATTTTATTAACTTTTTTAGGATTCATTTTTATTTGTTTAGGAATAATTGGTTCCTTTTTACCAGTACTACCAGGTCCTGTAACAGGTTGGGTCGGATTATTACTTTTACATTTAACTAAAGCGATTCCTCAAAACTGGACATTTCTTGGTATCACATTATTTGTAGCATTAGCTATCTTTATTTTAGATTATTTTATACCTGCATTAGGTACTAAAAAATTTGGTGGATCTAAATACGGTGCCTACGGAACAACAATAGGATTAATTGTAGGCTTACTATCTCCTATTCCTTTCGGAATTTTAATCGGAGCTTTTAGTGGAGCATTTCTAGGTGAAGTAGTTTTTGATGGAAAAGACACTAATAAAGCTCTAAAAGCATCATTCGGTGCATTTTTAGGTTTCTTAGCTTCAACAGGAATTAAATTTATAGCTGCATCAATTTTCTTTGTCTTGTTTTTTGTGAAACTTTGGGAATATAAAGCTGCTATTTTTACATTTTAGTACAAATAAAAAAAGCAACCCGTTTCAGGGAAGCTTTCCATTGGTTAACAAAACCTTGGCAATTTCTTGCCGAACAACACAACTAAACGCTGCTTTAAAATAAAACAGCCTGCAAATATAAATACTTTCAAACTATATATCAAAACTTTTTTTAAAAAAATTTCAAATCACAAAAAACTAAATTGTTTAATACTACAATTGATTGTATCTTTGCGCCTTTAATTTCAATTATATAAAACGAATATCAATGCAATTATCAGAACAAGAAATTGTACGTAGAGAAAAGCTAACTAAATTACGTGAGTTAGGTATTAATCCATATCCAGCAGATCTATTTCCATTAGATTCTAATTCAAAGGAAATTAAAGAGAAATTTGAAGAAGGAAAAAAGGTTGTTATCGCTGGACGTTTAATGTCTCGTCGTATTCAAGGAAAAGCTTCTTTTGCTGAATTGCAAGATAGTAACGGAAGAATTCAAGTATATTTTAACCGTGACGAAATTTGTACTGGAGAAGACAAAACTTTATATAATGAAGTTTATAAAAAGTTATTAGATATTGGTGACTTTGTAGGAATTGAAGGAGAGTTATTTAAAACTCAAGTAGGTGAAACTACTGTAATGGTTAAAGATTTTAAATTATTAAGTAAAGCTTTAAAACCTTTGCCGTTACCTAAAGTTGATGCTGAAGGAAATACTTACGACGGATTTACAGATCCAGAAATGCGTTATCGTCAACGTTATGCTGATTTAGCTGTTAATCCACATGTAAAAGAAGTATTTGTAAAAAGAACTAAACTTTTTAATGCTATGCGTCAGTTTTTTAATGATGCTGGTTATTTTGAAGTAGAAACTCCAATTTTACAACCAATTCCAGGTGGAGCAGCTGCAAGACCATTTATTACACACCATAATTCTTTAGACATTCCTCTATACATGAGAATTGCTAACGAATTATATTTAAAGAGATTAATTGTTGGTGGTTTTGATGGTGTTTACGAATTTTCAAAGAACTTCCGTAACGAAGGAATGGATAG
Source organism: Tenacibaculum aquaeponti (assembly GCF_052084715.1). Classification (GTDB taxonomy): domain Bacteria; phylum Bacteroidota; class Bacteroidia; order Flavobacteriales; family Flavobacteriaceae; genus Polaribacter. The sequence goes on from NZ_CP197288.1 coordinate 1,495,632, forward strand.
AACTCACAATCCTGAATTTACTGCAATGGAAATTTATGTAGCGTATAAAGACTACAACTGGATGATGGAGTTTACTGAAAAATTATTAGAGCATTGTGCTATTGCTGTAAACGGAACTACGAAAGCTACTTTTGGAGAACATGAAGTAGATTTTAAAGCTCCTTATGCACGTGTTACTATGGCAGATTCTATCAAACACTTTACTGGTTTTGATATTAACGGCAAGTCTGAAAAAGAATTATTCGAAGCTGCTAAAGGAATGGGTATTGAGGTTGATAAAACCATGGGGAAAGGAAAATTAATTGATGAAATTTTTGGTGAAAAATGTGAAGGAAATTACATTCAACCTACTTTCATTACAGATTATCCTAAAGAAATGTCACCTCTTTGTAAAGAACACAGAGATAATCCTGAATTAACTGAGCGTTTCGAATTAATGGTTTGTGGTAAAGAAATTGCAAATGCATATTCTGAATTAAATGACCCTATCGATCAACGTGAACGTTTTGAAGATCAATTAAAACTATCTGAAAAAGGAGATGATGAAGCTATGTTTATTGATCAAGATTTTATCCGTGCATTAGAGTATGGTATGCCTCCTACTTCTGGGCTAGGTATTGGAATGGATCGTTTAATCATGTATTTAACAAACAATCCTTCTATTCAAGAAGTATTATTTTTCCCACAAATGAAACCGGAGAAAAAAGCTCCAACAGTTCAGTTAAATGATGATGAAAAAGCCGTTCTTGCTATTCTACAAAAAGCAGAAAAAATAGCTTTAAACGATCTTAAATCTGAATCTGGTTTAAGCAATAAGAAATGGGATAAAACAATAAAAGGATTAACTAAAAATAATCTGGCAAAAGTTGAAAAAACTGAAGAAGGTTTATTTGTAAATTTAGCCTAATTTTTAAATCACAAATATTCAAAAAAGGAATAGTTCTCACAAAGGGCTATTCCTTTTTATTTAAACATAAATGTTAATTTTATGTAATTTTTACCTTTGGTATTTTAAAAAAACATTAAGATATTGAAAATTAAAATCTAACAAAAAAAAACTTATATATTTGCCGCCCCAACCCCTAAATTTAGATTATTTTGAAAACAAAATTTTCGGCTCTTTTATTATTTTTTTCATCATTTTTTTATGCTCAACAATCACAAACTTGTGATACCCCAGAAAACGAACCTGCTTTAGATTTAAATAGTATCACTAAATGTACTATTGAAAAGAGTAATGATAAAAAGAAAAACAAAAAAGTATCTTTTCAAGTAACATCAAGAAGAAGAATTAGAAGAAAAAAAGATTTGGTAAAAGGTGTTAATAATAATTTTTCTAAAAAAATTTCAGAAGTAAAAAAGAAAACGCAAATTGTTAATAGTCTAACTCTTGAAGGAACTAACGTTTCAAATGCTATTTCTTTTTTTAATGTTGATGAAATCCCTTTATTTGAATCATGTGAAGATGTAGCAATAATGAAACAAAATAAATGTTTTAAAAGCAAAATCACAGAACATATTAAAAACAACTTTCAGTACCCAAATAGCTCTTACAACAAAGGAATTCAAGGAAGAGTTTTAGTTAATTTTGTTATTGACAAAGAAGGAAACTCAAAAATTACCAATACTTTATTCCCTTATAAAGGCGAAGAACTAAGAGACGAAGCTAACAGAATCGTTAATAAACTACCTAAATTTATCCCCGGAAAACAAAGTGGAGTAAAAGTAAACGTACAATATACTTTAAAAATAATGTTTGATATACCTGGAGTAAAAAAAACAAACATTAGAAAGAAAGTTAATACAATAGACCTTGATGAAGTTTACACTTTTGATGAACTAGAAAGAACTCCAACTTTTAAAGAGTGTTTTTCAAACTTCGATGATTCTTTTGATTGTTTTGCCAATGAATTAAAAAAACATGTTATAAAAAACTTTGCATATCCTGTAGATGCTTTAGATAATAATATTGAAGGAATAGTATACGTTTCTTTTATTATAAATTCTGAAGGAGATGTTGTTAATATAAAAGCAAAAGGACCAAAAGACGGTGAAGTTTTAGAGATTGCAGCAAAAAAACTTGTTGAAAAATTACCTAAATTAAAAGCAGGTTACAGAGACTATAAAAGAGTAAATACAAAATATCAATTCCCTATAGAATTTTCTTTAGAAGATGAATAAATAAAATTGTAAAAAATATAAAAAGGGCAATCAAAGTAATTTGGTTGCTCTTTTTTTAAAAAATATATTAATAGTATTCATTTAATAAGTAAACATTTTTTCATCATCAGGTCATAATAGTTCGAAAAGAAGTTTTATTAACAAAGAAATCTTTTCATTTTAAATTATTAACTTTACCCCGCTATGAAAAAATTACTTAGGTACATACCTATGCACATTTTGCTATGTGTTGTTTTAGGTATATACATACAACATACTTATACTATTTTATCTTCTAATTATTTATCTCTTAGTTTGGGAATAACAATTCTCATCATCATTTTTATTATTGTTTTTAACACCTTAAAAAAAGTTATTTTTTTTAAGTCTTGCTTAATAATTCTTTTTATAATATTAGGAATCACTTGTGAATTTGTTTCAAATAACATGAATTCAAAAAAATTCTACATGAATTTTTATTCTCTTAAAAGCACTATTATAATAGATATTAATGAGGAGTTAAAACAAAATAAATATCATAAGAGGTTTATTGCTGAAGTAAATCAAATAGATCAAAATAATTCTTGTGGAAAACTGATTTTTAATGTAGACAATTCGATAAGAACTGATTCTATTTTTTTTAATAGACTAATCATTCCTAACCCAAAATTAAACTTAATATCTAAAGCTAAAAACCCACATGATTTTGATTATGCCGAATTCATGAAAAAAAAAGGAATAATTCACCAGTTATATTTAAACGATAAAAACTTCATAATAGACAAGAATTATAGTATTTCATTTTCAAAGTTCGCCTTAACTATAAGAAACACTTTACAAAAAAAACTAAAACAATATTCTTTTACAAAAGATCAGCTTAGCGTTATAAACGCCTTACTATTAGGACAAAGACAAGAAATTTCTTCTGAATTAAAAGAAAGTTACACAAAAGCTGGTGCGATTCATATTTTGGCGATTTCAGGTTTACATATTGGAATTATATATTATTTACTAAATTTTTTATTTAAACCATTATTATATTTTAAAAATGGAAATAAAACAAGAGCTCTAATTATAATAACATTCTTATGGTTTTTTGCTTTTGTTACAGGCTTATCACCATCCGTAGTTCGAGCTACAACAATGTTTACCTTTATTATAATTGGAAAGCTAATCAATAGGAATCAGCCAATTGAATTTTCTTTAATTAGCTCCATGCTACTAATTCTTTTAGTAAAACCAATGTTTTTGTTTGATCTAGGGTTTCAATTAAGTTATTTAGCTGTGTTTGGAATTGTTTGGATACAACCCATTCTTTTTAAATTTTGGACTCCTAAATCATTTCTCTTTAATAAATTCTGGGAATTATCGACAGTTTCTATCGCAGCACAGTTAAGCACATTACCAATTAGCTTATACTATTTTCATCAATTTCCTGGATTATTTTTATTAGCTAACTTATTAATTATCCCCTTTATAAGTTTTATTCTAATACTTGGATTCATTGTATTAGCTTTAGCTTTTCTTAATATTCTTCCTGAATTCTTAGTTACATTTTATGGTAAAACAATAGATACTATAAATTTTGTTATTCATAAAATCGCTTCTCAGGAAGAGTTTATTATAACGAAAATCAACATGCCTTTTTCTAATATGATTATTTGCTACATATTAATTCTCTTTACAATTTTACTATTTGAAAAATTTAAACTGAAAACATTATTTAAAGCACTATTTACCATCTTAATACTTCAATCTTTTTACATATATCAGAAACAGGATATTAAATCAAAAAAAGAATTTATTGTATTTCATAAAAATAAAAACTCAGTAATAGGAATTAGAAATCAAAATACCCTGAAATTAACAAATTACAAAGGTTCTGAATTTAGTAATACTACGTTTTTAAAAAATTATATTACTAAAGAAAATATTAATAAAATTGACTCTCTAGCAAAAGATGATGTTCTAAAATTCTCTGATCATTTTATTATATCTATTGATAGTATGGCTGTATATCCTAACAAAAAACTAAAAAACTCTATTATTATATTAAAACATTCTCCTAAGTTAAACATGGCAAGATTATTAAAAATAGTACAACCAAAATTGGTTATTGCAGACGGTTCTAATTACAAAAGCTACATAAAACAATGGAAAAATATTTGTAAAAAAGAAAAAACGCCATTTCATTGTACATATGAAAATGGCGCTTATATTTTAAAAGAGTAATTTTTCTAATTATAATGAACTTTTAAAGTTCTTTTCAAAATCTTTCCAAGGCGTACTTTTATAGGCTTCTCCGCTAAAGTAAGCTAATATTTTTTCAAATCTTTCTTTTTGTAAATACCCAGGAACTGTTTGGATTAATTGTTCTTCTGGATTAAAAAAAGCTGTAGAAGGATAACTCATTTTACCATTCATGATAGCAGCAGCTAACTCATGATATTTACTTTTACCCTGTTGTATAAATTTAAATGTTCTTCCTTTAAAAGTAATATCTTTTTTCCCTTCACCGTCCATTTTTACGGCGTAGTAATTGTTATTTATAAACTTCACTATTACTTCATTTTTATAGGTAGTAGCATCCATTCTCTTACACCATCCACACCAATCTGTATATAGATCAACTAAAATAGGCTTTGGGGTAGTCTTATTTAATTCTAATGCCTCTTCAAAAGAGATCCAGTTTACGTCTTGTGCTTTTGCTGTTACTGCTGATAAAACAAAAACAGCTACTAAAAAAATATTTTTCATACTCTATATGTCTCAATAAGTATTCCAAATTTACAAAAAAACCTACCAAGTTGTGTTTGGTAGGTTTATTTTATTATTTCTAAGTAAAATCTGTTTACTTAACTCCGTGCATTAATTTTTTCATTACAGGACTTAATCCTGCTATAATTAAACCAGCTGCGATAGGTATTATTGTAAAAATTAAAAAGAAACCTGAAATTGAATATGCCTTTTCTATCTCTTCAATATAACTTCCTACTGTTCCAGCTAATTTATTACCCATTGCTATAAATAAATAATAAACTCCAAACATAAATCCTATCCATTTAGCAGGCACTAACTTACTAATATAAGAAAGACTTACAGGCGAGATACATAACTCTCCCATGGTATGGAACAAATAAGCGGCAATTAACCAAAACATACTTACTTTAACCACTGGTTCACCTGCAACAATTCCTTGTGATCCCATTGCTAAAAAGCCAAAACCAAGCCCCAATAGTAAAAGACCTAAAGCATATTTCATTGTTCCTGATAAATTATATTTACTTTCCCACCATTTAGAAAAGAACGGAGCCAAAGTAATTATAAATAAAGAGTTTAAAATTCCAAACCAAGTAGCATTTACTTCTATGCTATCATTTGAAAAATCTCTATATATTTTCCATCCTACAATTCCCCAAATAATAACAAAACTTATAGATAATATGATATTACCTATAGCAAATTTTGTAAACGTTTTCTTAAACAAAAGATATAATACATAAGTTATAATCCCTAAAGGTAGTATTGTTAATAAAGCATCTACATACTTAAATATCGTACTATTAATACCTGTTAAATTTCTCTGTGTATATTCTTCAGCAAAAATTGTCATTGAACCTCCTGCTTGCTCAAAAGCTGCCCAAAAGAATACAGTGAAAACACAGAATACACCTACAGCTATTAATCTATCAAAAACAACTTTAGATGAAACTTCTTCTTCAGAGGCTTCTTCTACAAAATCTTGATCACCATCTTTTCCTATAGTACTCAAGTTTAATTCCTTCATTTTTTTTGGAGACAAGCCTATGTTTCCAAATATATTTTGAGTAAAATAAAACTGCAACATACCTATAAACATGAAAATTCCAGCTAATCCGAATCCCCAAGACCAAGAATAATTCTCTCCAATGTAACCACATAACATGATACCTAAAAACGCCCCTGCATTTACTCCCATGTAAAAGATAGAATATGCACCATCTTTTTTCTCTTCATGATTTTTATACATATAAGACACTATAGATGTCATATTTGGTTTAAATAAACCATTACCGACCATTAAACATCCAATACCAATATAAAAGAACAAAGGAGTTTCAACAGCCATTGCAGCATGACCTAAGGTCATTATTAAAGCTCCTAAAATTACTGCCCATCTATACCCTAACAATTTGTCTGCGATTAAACCTCCAAACACAGGCGTTAAATACACTCCCATAGTGTAGGTACCATATAATGATAAAGCATCTGCTTTAGCCCATCCGAAACCTCCATCAGTAATTGAACTAATTAAAAATAAAACAAATAAGGCACGCATTCCATAATAAGAAAAACGTTCCCACATTTCAGTAAAGAAAAGCACAAACAACCCTGCTGGATGTCCTAACACTGTATCTTTAAATAGATTTTCGATATCTGTATTCTTCATATAAAAACTTAGTTTATTTAATTTTAGTGAACATTACCCATTAACTTTTTCATTAGAGGAGAAGTTAATAAAACTAACACTCCTGCTCCTATTGCATATTTAGCGATTAATCCAAATCCATCTGTATAAAGAGCTAATGTTTGCAAGCCTCCAATGTTAGTTTCAGTACTTTCTACAGCTAATTCCTTTGAAATAAATCCAACAATTTGAAAAGCATAAGTAGAAGACAAGAACCAAATCCCCATCATAAAAGCAATAATTCTTTTAGGTGAAAGATCTGTTATCTTTGATAACCCAACTGGAGACATGAAAAGCTCTCCTATAGATAACACAAAATACATTGCTAATAAATAAAAGAACGGTACCATTCCCTCCTCATTAGCGGCTCCTTTACTCAACGACAAAATATAAAAACTAATACCTGCTAATAATAATCCCATACCAAATTTATATGGTGTTCTTGGGTTTAATTTTTTCTTAGACAAATATGTCCATAATAAAGAAACCGGAATAGACAATAATATTATTACAAGTGAATTAAGTGAGTTTGTCTGACCTGCGTTCATCACACCATCAAGAGCAACATTTCTATCTGCGAAAAGTGTAATTACACTTCCAGATAACTCATGAAAACCCCAGAAAATCGTCATAAAGAAAGTAATTAAAACTGCCATAAACAATTTTTTTCTTTCTTCTACAGTAGCTCCCATCATTATTTTACCTAAATATAATAAAACAATAACTCCAACTACTTTAAAAAGTATATTAACTATATTTTGATCTCCTAAAAAAGTCTCTCCATTACCTATCGCTTTATATTCTGCTAACAAATAAGCTATTAAAGGTGCAGAAAGAAAAGCTAAAACAGGAACTAATGTTTTTTGAGGCAATCCTAAAACTTTTTTATTATAAACTTCTTCATTAGGTGGTAAGCCTTTATCTCCAAAAACGTTCTTTTTAATTCCGCTCCAAAAGAAAATTAAACCTAATAACATTCCGAATCCTGCTAAACCAAATCCATAATGCCAACCATAAGCTTCTCCTAACCATCCACAAAGTAATGGAGCTATAAAACCTCCAATATTTATTCCCATATAAAAAATGGTAAAACCAGAATCTTTTCTTTTATCACCATCTTCATATAAAGAACCCACAAATGTTGATATATTAGGTTTAAAAAACCCATTACCAACTACAATAAAAGCTAAAGCTAAGAAAAATGCAATATCATTTTCTATTGCCAATACAAAATGACCTAAAGCCATTAAAACCCCACCTAAGAATATAGATTGACGCATTCCTAATATTTTATCAGAAACTCTTCCTCCTATTACAGTTGAAGCATAAACTAACGAACCGTAAGATGCATAAACAGCAGCAGCAGCCACATCTCTTTCTGATAATGCCTTAAAAATTTCATTAACCATATATAAGGTTAATAGAGCTCTCATTCCATAGAAAGAAAAACGCTCCCACAATTCAGCAAAAAACAGGTAAAAAAGTCCTGAAGGATGCCCCAATATATCCTTTTGTGAAGTATTCATAATGTTTAGTAATTATTTAGTTTTTTAAACTCTTTAATACAAAGTTGGTCATCTTTGTAAATAAATTAAGTCTAGTATTTTTTCCTCTGTAAATTCCGTGTGCTCTATCTGGGTAGATAAACAAATCAAATTGTTTATTTGCTGCTACTAAAGCATTTACCATTCTCATTGTATTTTGAACATGAACATTATCATCTCCTGATCCATGAATTAATAAATAATCTCCTTTTAACTTATCTGCATGAGTTATTGGCGAATTCTCATCATATCCTGATGCATTTTCTTGCGGAGTTGTCATATAACGTTCTGTATAAACAGTATCATAAAAACGCCAAGAGGTTACAGGTGCTACAGCAATCGCCATAGAGAAAACATCATTACCTTTAAGAATACAGTTTGTACTCATAAAACCTCCGTAAGACCAACCCCAAATTCCAATATTTTTTGCATCAATATAATTTTCTCCTGCAAAAAATTTAGCAACAGCTATTTGATCTTCTACTTCATATTTACCTAATTCTTTCTGAGTAACTTTCTTAAAATCTCTTCCTTTATATCCAGTTCCACGTCCGTCTACACATGCAACAATTATACCTTTTTGAGCTAACATTTGGTGCCAATAGTCGTTACTAGAATTCCATCTATTAGCCACTTGCTGAGAACCAGGACCTGAGTATTGAAATAATAATAATGGATATTTTTTTGTAGGATCAAAATCAGCAGGTTTAATCATCCACATGTTTAAATCATTTCCATTGATATTATAAGTAAAGAATTCTTTTTTACTCATTTTATATCCTTTCATTTTTACATGAAGATCGATATTATCCTTTAAAGTTTTAATTTTTTGTCCCTCTCCATTGTATAAAGTGTACGTTGGTACTTCAGTGGCAGAAGAATGTGTATTGATAAAGTACTTCATGTTCTTACTGAAAGAAGCACTACTTTGTCCACTTTTGTCTGTAAGTAATTTTTTACCAGCTCCATCTAAACCGATAGCATAAACTCCTCTATTAATTGATCCGTTTTCAACAGATTGATAATAAATCTTATTGTTACTTTTACTTAATCCATAGTAATTTGTAACATCCCAATCTCCTTTAGTTATTTGATTTTTTAACGTACCATCTTCATTGTAATGATAAATGTGATTAAAACCATCTTTTTCACTAGTCCAAATAAAACTATTATCATCTAAAAACGTTAAATTATCTTGTACATCTACATAAGCTTCATCTTTTTCGTTTAATATTACTTTTAAGTTACCTGTATTAGCATTGAAGAAAAATAATTTTAAATCATTTTGATGTCTATTTAAAGTTGTGATAGATAAAACCTCTGGTTTGTTTGTCCATTGAATTCTTGGAATATATTCGTAGCTTCCTAGGTCTACTCCACTTACAGACCTTTTTTCAACATTAAATAATTCTAAAGTTACGACCGCATTTTTTTCTCCTGCTTTAGGATATTTGAATGTATGCGATGATGGGTATAACTCATTACCTGTAACATTCATTGAAAATTGAGCAACTTCTTTTTCATCGAATCTTAAAAAAGCAACATGCTTACTATCTTTACTCCATTCAAAAGCTTTTACAAATGCAAATTCTTCTTCATACACCCAGTCAGTTGTACCATTAATGATAGCATTTATTTTTCCATCATTTGTTACTCTTATTTCTCTATTTGCCTCAAGATCTCTAACATATAAGTTATTATCTTTTGCATACGCCACTTTTTTACTATCTGGAGAAAAAGTTGGCTCTTGAATATCTTCTCCTAAAGAAATTAAATCTTTCGTTGCTATATCGTAAATAAAATATGTTCCTTTATATGAATGACGATAAACTTGTTTGAAGTTAGTTCCTAACAACAATTTTGTTTCATTATCATTAAAAGAATAAGAACTAAAATAATCTAAGTTCGGTAAGTTTCTTCCATCAACAATTGTTTCTACTTTTTGTTGTGTTTCGTAACTATACTTATCTACTGTAGTAGTTCTTGTTTCTCTATTAAAACCTAATACCGTATAAAAATCTCCGTTCATAGATTTTAAGGCATTCATTCTGTCAGCAGAGAACGATCCATTCCAAATCTCCTCTAATGTAATTTCTTTTAAATTATTTGTAGTCGATTGACTTTTAGCAGAAAAAAAAGTCACCAAAATTGCTAAAAAGCATATTTTTTTCATGAAGTATCTTATTTATTTGATGATTTAATAAAACGACTGCCAAGTTTACGAAAAAATAATAAATTTTACCTCAATTTAACAGAAAACTACAATTATAAATTTTGATTTAAAGGAAAGAATTATCTTTGTTCCGTTTTAAAAATAAGATGAATGTCGAAGATTATTTCTGGCTTTTCTAAGCTAACTAAAGAAGGAAAAATAGATTGGTTAGCTCAAAACTACTTCAATAATCAACCTGAAATTATTCAAACAATAAAACAATATTGGAATGTTGACGAGAAATTACAACAGCTCCACGATGATTTTATTGAGAATACTATCTCTAACTTTTACATGCCTTATGGTGTTGCTCCTAACTTTATAATTAATAACAAAGAGTATGTTATTCCTATGGTTGTGGAAGAAAGCTCTGTTGTAGCTGCTGCTGCAAAGGTTGCAAAATATTGGAGTACAAGAGGAGGATTTAAAACAGAAGTAATTTCTACTACTAAAATCGGACAAGTACATTTTATTTATGCCGGAAATAAAAAAGATTTAGAGACTTATTTCAACCTAAACAAAACAGAATTATATGCCGCTACTGCTTCTATCACTAGAAATATGGAAAAGCGTGGTGGTGGTATTTTAGATATTGAACTTAAAGATAAAACGGCTGATTTAGAAAATTACTATCAACTTCATGTCACTTTTGAGACAAAAGATAGTATGGGTGCAAACTTTATCAACTCTTGTTTAGAAGCTATTGCTAAAAAATTTCAGAAAGAAGATATCGAAATTATCATGAGTATTCTTTCTAATTATGTACCTGAGTGCATAGTAAAAGCAGAAGTGAGTTGCCCTATTGAAGATTTAGGAGGAGAAAATCCAGAAAAGTTTGCTCATAAATTTGAACAAGCTGTTAAAATCGCAGAAATAGAACCTTACAGAGCAGTTACTCATAATAAAGGAATTATGAATGGAATTGATGCTGTTGTTTTAGCTACTGGAAATGATTTTAGAGCTATAGAATCTGGTGCACATGCTTATGCTGCTAGAAATGGAAAATACTCTAGTTTAACACACTGTGAAGTTAAAGATGGTATTTTTAAATTTTGGATTGAAATTCCATTAGCTCTAGGAACTGTTGGTGGTTTAACCGCTTTGCATCCAATGGCAAGATTATCTTTAGACATGATGCAAAAACCAAATGCTAGAGATTTAATGCAAATTATAGCTGCTGCTGGTTTAGCACAAAACTTTGCTGCATTAAGAGCCTTAACAACAAAAGGGATTCAGCATGGGCATATGAAAATGCATTTGATGAATATTCTTAACCAACACAATGCAACTGCTCAAGAAAAAGAAAGTATTAGTTCTTTTTTCGAAAACAAAACAGTTTCGCATAGTGCTGTTATAGAAAAATTAGAAGAATTGCGTAAGCCAAAAATAAATTGGGTAGATATTACTAACGAAACAGAAATAAAGGAAACTCTTGGAAAATTATCTAAAGAAAGTAAACCTGTCTTTGGAACGATGAATGCTCAACAAATGGTTGAACATTTAAGTACTGTAACTCAAATCCCTAATGGAAATTGGAAGATAGATATTTTTGTTGATGATGATAAAGCAGCTCGTAGAAGACCATTTTTAGATACCAATAACGAAATACAACCTGGTTTTAGAGCCTCATTTTTATCTGACACTCCAACACCAACTAAATTTAACTCTATTGATGAAGCTATAGATGATTTAATCATACAACTTCGATTATTTTTCGATGTCTTTGAAAAAGATACTACTAGAACTGTAGTACATCCTTTTTTCGGTGAACTTGATTTTGAATATTGGAAAAAGTTTCAAGTAAAGCATTTTACACATCATTATAAACAGTTTGGATTGGTATAAAATGAATAGTTTTTTAATAAATATAGGAAGAAAACAATTCTTTATAGTATCTAGTTTTATCATTCTAGCTTCACTATACACTATTGGTATTTATATTTATTACAGCACTTTACACAGCTATTATTTAAATTATATCAAATCTGAAATAGTTTTGGAGATTTTCTATTTAGCTATAGTTTTATATTCTTTAATTACAGTATACAAAGGACATAAATGGACTATGTATTTTTTAATTAGCTTTTTCTCTTATAAAATATATTATGCTTTAGGTAATATTTCATGGTTTTATTCTATTAAAAATAACTTATCAGGTAGAATTACTTACAACTATAGCCCAAACTTTAATATTGTTATTTATTGCATAGCAATATTGTTTTTTTGTTTCTCTAAAAGTTTTAACGAATTTATAAAATATCAAAAGACAAAATTTACTTGAGTGCAGTCGAGTAACAATTAAATTATAAAAAGGTTTAGGCTGCATACGACCTAATATTGATTTTGGATAAATATTATAGTAACGGAAAATTATTATTAACAGGAGAATATCTTGTTTTAGACGGAGCAACTTCTTTAGCTGTCCCAACAAAATATGGACAAGATTTAACGGTAACACCAATCGATCAACCTGAATTAATTTGGGGAAGTTTTACTAATACTGGTGAATGTTGGTTTGAAGCTTCGTTTGATTTACCTAAACTTCGTTTAACCTCTGCTACTTTCAACTCAGATCAAGAAGGAAGTTCTGATCAAATAGCTGAAACTTTACAAAATATTTTACAAGAAGCCAGAAAGTTAAATCCAGATTTTCTAAATTCTAATCAAGGTTATGTTGTAAAAACTCGTTTAACTTTTCCACAGAATTGGGGATTAGGAAGCTCATCAACATTAATCAATAACATAGCTTCTTGGGCAAAAGTAAACCCTTTCACTTTACTTTGGAATGCTTTTTCTGGCAGTGGTTATGATATTGCTTGTGCAAAACACGATTCGCCTATTTTTTATCAATTAGAGGATAAAAAGCCAACTATTACAGAAGTAAACTTCTCTCCTACTTTTTCAAACGATTTGTATTTTGTTTTTTTAAACCAAAAACAAAACAGTAGAGAGGGTATAAAAAGATACAAGGAAAAAAGACATAAGTTAGAAAACGAAATTCAACTTATTTCTCAAATCTCTAAAGATTTAATTACATCGAAAAACTTATCTGATTTTGAAGATTTACTAAAAACTCACGAAAATTTAGTTTCTTCTATTATCGAATTACCCAAAGTAAAAGATAGACTATTTTCAGATTATTTTGGCACTGTAAAAAGTTTAGGTGCTTGGGGTGGAGATTTTGTTTTAGCTACAGGAAATAATGAAACTCCTGAATATTTTAAGAACAAAGGTTTTGAAATTATCATTCCTTACAACGAAATGGTTTTATGAATAAAATCGTAATTATAGGCGGTGGAGCTGCTGGTTTTTTCACAGCAATTAATGCAAAAGAATTAAATCCTGACTTAGATATTACCATCCTTGAAAAAGGTAAAGATGTATTACAAAAAGTAAAAATATCTGGTGGAGGACGTTGTAATGTTACTCATGCTTGTTTTGAGCCAAAAGAACTTATAAAATTTTACCCAAGAGGAAGTAAAGAACTTTTAGGTCCTTTCCATCAATTTATGACTGGTGATACTTTTGAATGGTTTGAAAACAGAGGTGTTCCATTAAAAATTGAAAATGATAATCGTGTTTTTCCTGAAGCTAATACTTCTCAGGCTGTTATCGACTGTTTTCAAAAAGCTGTTGAAAAACTAAATATCAAAGTGTTAACAAGTCAAAATGTAACTTCATTTTATCAACAAGAAAGTAATTGGGTTATTAACACAAAAAATGATTCTTTTACTGCTGATAAATTAGTTATAGCTGCTGGTAGTAGCAAGAAGATTTGGGAGCTTTCTAAAGAACTGGGGCATTCTGTCATTAACACTGTTCCTTCTCTATTCACTTTCAATATTAAAGATGAAAGAATTAAAGATTTAGGTGGAATTTCTGTTCCCAATGCTAGTGTAAAAATTCTAGACAGTAAACTTGAAAACTTCGGACCACTTTTAATTACGCACTGGGGATTAAGTGGACCTGCGGTTTTAAAACTATCTGCATTTGGAGCGCGAATTTTAGCAGAAAAAAAATACAGTTATAAAGTTGCTGTAAATTGGTTATCTAAATCAACCAATCAAATTACAGAAGAATTAAATCGTTTAAAGAAAGTAAACGCAAAAAAACAAATTGGATTAAAATCTCCTTTTAGTGAAATTCCTAGACGCTTATGGGAACGATTTTTAAATGCTTCTCATATTGAATTACAACAAAATTGGGCTAATATTACAAAAACACAAACTTCTCAGTTGGCAGACCAGTTAACAAATGCTGTATTTTTTGCGGAAGGAAAATCTACATTTAAAGATGAGTTTGTAACAGCTGGAGGAATTGATTTAAAAGAAATTAACTTCAAACGTTTTGAAAGTAAATTACATCAAAATTTATTTTTTGTTGGTGAAATTCTAAATATCGATGCGGTTACTGGTGGTTTTAATTTCCAAAATGCTTGGACAGGAGGTTTTATCTGTGCCAATGCAATTAGTAGCTAGTAAAACACTTTACTAACTACCAATTTAAACTTTAAGATTCCGGTTTAAAGAAAAACTATTCTTCAACAGATTCATAACAATTAAAAACCATAGTATAACCATACTCTTTAGCTTCATCGTAATAATCTCTATAGTCTTTTTCTAATTCTTCAGGGTCCTCAATCTCAAAAAAATCATCTTCCACATTTTGAACTAGCCAACCTTCTTGTTCTGTATAGTACTTTGCTAACTGAATAGCTCCTTCTCCATCTATATAATCTATGTAAACGCTCACATAAGCTCCTACTACTTTTTCAAAATATTCTGTTCCCTTTTTAGGTACTGCATGTAAATTAATTAAATACATAACTTATTCTTTTTTTTTAGTTAATAACTCATTACTGTTCCGTAATACAATAACTGAAATGTTTGTACATCTAAGGTAAGATAATACATTGACATCATAATACCATAATTCGTTTTATCGTAAAATAAATGCTCGAAAAAAGTCAGCTTATTCTCTTCGAAATCATAATATTCATTATCGGTTTTAAAATGTTCTTTTGAAAAATTCTCAAGTTGAGATAATCTATGCACATTAACTTTTAGTGAAAAATTATACAAACTATCAATTTTAACTTTTAATAGTTTTGCCCTTTTAGTTAGCTTTCCTTGGTGTGTAAACAATAATTTTTTATAGAAATTTTTCTCTAACAAATCGTAAACAACTCGCTCTGTATTTACTTCTCTTTGAATAGTATCAATATAACTTTTCACATTATTAGACAACCTATTTAATTCACCAATTAAAACTCTAGTTTTTTGAAACATTAATGGTTTTTCTTCTGCTTGTCTTTCAAAATAAGCTGTTCTTCCTTCTATCATCTCATGGCTTACATATATTGCTTTTTCTAATGATTCATGACCTTTAGTAGTAATATATTGATGCTGAGCTTTTATTATTAAACTCAAAAAAAGAAATACTATTAAAGTTATTTTTTGCCCCATAATCAATTTCTACTCTATTTAAATATACAATATTAATATAAACTCATTTAAGTTTAGTACAACGTAAACGTTTTGAATGCATTTTAAATTATACTACATTTAAAGTATGACAAATAGCAATAGTTTTTTAGAGTTTTGGGCTAATGGTGCTTTTAAGATTTTGATTCGTTATTTAATTACAGCCAGTATAGCTTTCTTTCTATTTTATAAGATTTTTAAAAACAGTTTATGGTTTAGGAAAATTCAGAAAAAACTACCTAAACTAAAAGATTACAAAAGAGATATTCGTTATTCTTTAATCTCTATACTAATATTTTCGACGATTTCTTTAATTATCTTTTATTATTTAATTTCCTACACCAATATTTATTTTAACTTTAATGAATATAGTATTGGATACTATATTTTTAGTTGGGCTTGGATGCTTTTTCTTCATGATACATATTTTTATTGGGCACATCGATTAATGCATCACCCCAAGTTATACAGAAAAGTGCACCTAATACATCATAAATCTACAAATCCTTCTCCTTGGACAGCTTATGCTTTTCATCCTTTAGAGGGATTTATTGAATCTTTAATTGCTCCATTAATTGCATTCACATTACCTGTTCATATTTCTGCGTTCGGTTTATTTTTCTTATTCCAAATTATATATAATGTTTACGGTCATTTAGGTTTTGAGTTATACCCTAAAAATTTTCATAAAACATTTATTGGAAAATGGATTAATACCTCCACCGCTCATAACTTACATCACAAACGATTTAATGGTAATTATGGTTTATACTTCCTATTCTGGGATAGAATAATGGGAACAATTAGAGAAGATTACAATATTACTTTTGAAGAAACAACTCAAAAAGAAGTAAATTAAGCCAATTCTCCTCGATGTGGTTTTAATGCATCTCGAAATATTTTCATTATAGATTCGTCTACAGTTACAAAAGCTAACGTATACATTTCATTGATTTCTTTATGATCAATTTCATAAACATCTAAGCTTTCTATTTGAGCAAATTCTTTTAAATGTATACAATGATGTTTTGCTGTTTCTAAAGCATCAGGACCTTTAAAATCCCAAATCAATTTTATTTTTCTACTCATAATGCAAAAATACCCAATTCTAATTTGAAAAGGGTATTTAATATACCAATACAATTATTCAACTATTTTCTTTTCTGTTTTACATTAAAATCATAGTTAATTTTTCTTTTGAGATAATCTTTAAGTGGCGGCAAACCTATTTCTGCTCTTCTTTGATCTACATATTCAGGTTCAAAAATTGGCAAAGGCTCTAACTTATGATTTAAATCGTAAGCAAACTGCATTCCATACAACTGATTTTTACCTGTATTTACCAATATTCTATCTTGAATTTTTGCAAACTCTACACAACTTCCTTGTTGTTTTTCACAAGCTTCTTTTATTCTTGGTAAATACTTTATTCTAATTGCTTCTTTTTCATGATGATTGATAACCAACAAAGGACCATCTGCAGCTAGTTTCCCAACATCTTCATATGTAGGCCAGCCATATTTTTTTATCAACTTTTCTAATTTGATAAAATTTTCTTTAGCTGTTTGCTTCTTGATAAATGTTAACGGATAATACCAATGTGGCGCTTTCCCATTTTTCACAAAAAACTGTTTCGCCATATCCATATGATAATCAAACATCTGATCTCTAACAATTAGCCTAAGAAGTTTTCTTGCGTACTCTGGCTTTTTTAATTTTCCGTTTTCTTTTTGATATTTATCCAATTGATTTGCTTCAATAGTTTTCCATCGAATATCATCATGCAATGATAACAAATCATTATCAGCCAAAACCCATAATGAACTATCATCTTTTAAAGCTTTGAGTAAATAACGATACGCATTATCTATTTGATGAGACAAGGCATAAGCACAGGCCAAATTGTAGGTGTTTTTTGAATTAGTTGAATCTTTATCAAATGCAATTTTATAAGCTTGAATTGATTTTTCCAACTCTCCTTCTCTTCTATATTTATCTCCTTCTTGTTGAGAAAACAAACTCACGAAAAAGAGAGTAAACACAACTATACACAAACTTCTCATACTTTTTCTTTTTTCAATAAATGCTCTTTCCCCTGAAACTTCACTAGTACTGTATTATCTTTCTTATTAAAATTGAAGAGAATTCCCATAGCATCGTATTTAAATACATTTTTCTTTAACGCTATTAAGTTGAATACTGGCTGCCCCGTAGCTTGAGCCATCAAAATATTTTTCTCTTTAGTGAATGTAATTTTGAAAGGAAAAGTTGAACCTCCATAAACTCCTAAAAAAGGATCTAAATCTTTAGCTTTTAATTTCACTAAAGAATTACTCTGCATAGATGGATCATTTTTAAAGTAAAGATCTAAAACTTTAAAAATAAGATTTGATAAACTTACGTTATTAACTCCGTTACAAGTTATGGTAAAACCAAGTTTTTTACTCGGAATATATCCTGCTATCGATCGAAACCCATCAATAGAACCATTATGTCCGTACAAATTCATTCCTCGGTATTGAAAAATAGAAAGTCCCATTCCTAAACCTTCTTTTGCTGTTATCATTTGTTTTAAAAAATTATCAAACAATAATTTTCCAGAAAATAAACGATCAAAGAAAATATTCACTTCCGTAGCCGTTGAAACTATTCCTCCAGCTCCAATTGGTCCATTAATATTTGTAATTAATTCAACTGGATTCCATTTTTCATTCTCAAAATAATACGATTTAGCTCCATTATCTTTTACTGCAATATCTTTTCCTAAATAAGTATGATCTAAATCTAAAGCATCAGCTATTCTTTCCTGAAAAATCTCAGCGTACGGTTTCTTTTCAATCTCCTCAGCAACATAAGACAGCAAAATGAAATTCGTATTTGAATATGAAGCTTTTGAATCTGGACTAAAAACAGATGTAGTTCCTTGAATCTTTTTTAACATTTCTTCACGAGTTCTGAAATCTGCTATCCAAGTTGAAAAACCTTCAATTTCAGTAACATTAAACAATCCGCTTCTATGATACAACATATCTTGAATCTTGATATTCTCTGAATTTGGCACTTTAGGAAAGAAAGCACTCAACTTTGTATTAAGAGTTAATTTCTTCTCGCTTATTAATTGCAATATGATGGTTGCTGTGTAAGTTTTAGTAATTGAAGCGATTCTGTAATTGGAAAAAGCATTCGCTTCTAATTTATCTTCAACAGAAATAAAACCTGTAGATTTATTGAACACTTCATTTCCATTTTTAAAAATAGATATCGTTCCCATGGCTTTATTTTCTAAAGCCAAATCGGTAAATAATTTATCGATTTCTGCTAAATTTTCACTCTGACTCCAGGTAAAAAATACGCATAGAAATCCCGCTAAAAAAAAGATACTTTTTTTCATTTTATTGAATTTTTATAAATTAAATGGATTAGACTAAGCGTTTTTGCTCTTTCTTAAATGTAGTACTATAATACCAAAACGTGCAACTAGAAAAGTAAAAATACCGAAAGTTGGAGATAGCAATCCTATTTTTAAGCCCCCAGCTAAAACTTGAGTAGCAACATCATATTCAATTGAAGAAATTGCATCAAAGGCAGTAATTAAACCAATCATCATTCCCAAAAACCCCCATACTAAGGCAAATAAACTAACATGGCTTATCAGCTCTTTTAATTTATTCTCCAAGTCTTGTTTTAAAAAAGAAAAAACGATTAAACCTATACAAATTAGCAGCATCAAAAAAATAGGGTACATAAAAAAAGGTCCTCCTTCGTTCATTCTTTTAAATAATTCTCCTAAGATTAAAAAGTTCATAAGTATTTTGTTTTAAAGTTAATACACTCACAAATGTATTTGGAAGACAAACTAGTTTTTACTCTTTTCGACGAATAACAAATCTAGTAATAAAGACTACAGAATATTAATGACTTTTAACAAATCTGTTAAAACCCTTACTTTTTTTGAATTTCATCGCTAGATATTATTTTTTCACTTAAAAAAGTTGATATTGCAATGATGGAAAACTTAAAAGTGTTTTTAGGGATATTTATTAAAGGAATTATACATTTACTTTTTTGGGTAGGAGTTTATTTTTTTTACACTTATTATCTAGGTTACGGAAGTACAAACATTGAGTATATCAATAAATTCACCTATTATCTAATGCCAATAACTATTAGCATAGGATATTTCTTTTTATATTTTCTGATACCAAAATACTTGTTAGTAAAAAAACACTTCTTTTTTATTTTATACTCAATTTATACATTTATTATTTCCTTCTTCTTTATTGCTTTTTCAATTTTTTACGGAATGATTTCTTCTAGTCATTTAAGCTCTGGAAAGACTCCTCCATTAACCAAAACAATTCCGTACATCATTTTTGGTGTATATTTTATCATATTAATAATAATTTTTATTGGTCTTGTTATTCAAAATTATAAATCAACCTTAAGAGACGAAGATTTAAAAAACAAATTTTTACAAACACAACTACAATTAAAAGAACAAGAATTAAAGTATTTGAAAATGCAAATTCATCCTCATTTCTTGTTTAATACACTAAACACACTATATGGTTTTGCTCTTAAAAAAGCAGACGAAGCTCCGGATATGATCTTAAAACTTTCGAGTCTTTTAGATTATATCTTATACCAAGTTGAAAAACCTGAAGTACTTCTTGTAAACGAAATACAACATATTGAAGATTATATCTCTTTAGAAAAAATGAGATTTCAAGATAGTTTAGATATTAAATTTTCAAAAGAAATACACAAAGATTCTCTTTTAATTTCTCCTATGATTTTCCTTCCATTTGTAGAAAATGCTTTTAAACATGGAATGCAGATTAATGGAACTTTAACTATTGATATTAATATTAAAACTTCAGAAAATTCAATCGACTTTTCAATTTCAAATTCTCATAAGAATTTTATGAAATCAAAAAAAGGAATTGGATTAACCAATATTAAAAAAAGACTCACGATGTTATTTCAAAATAATTTTACTCTTGAAACTAAATCGTCAGACAATATTTACGAAGTACAACTAAAAATACCAGCTAGAAATGAATAATATATTTACCTGTGTTGTTGTTGATGACGAACCTGTTGCTAGAGAAATCATAGAATCTTTTATACAAAAAACACCCAATTTATCTTTAGCTGCTAGTTTTTCAAATGCATTAGAAACCATTCAGTTTGCTCAAGAAAACGAAGCAGATGTGTATTTTTTAGACATTAATATGCCTGAGATTAACGGTTTAAGCTTAGCTAAAATTGTAAATTCAGATGCACATATAATTTTCACTACAGCATATCGCGATTATGCTATTGATGGTTTTAACCTTAACGTAATCGATTATTTACTAAAACCAATTGCATTCGATCGTTTTTTACAAGCCATAAAAAAAATACCTCAGAAAAGACAAATCATTCAAAAGACAGAAAATAAAAATAATAATGAAAATTTTCTATTTGTTAGATCTGAAAGGAAAATGGTAAAGGTTAACTATAGAGACATCATTTATATTGAAAGTCTAAGTGATTATCTTAAAATTCATCTTCAAGAAAAAACAATAGTTACAAGAGAAACTATAAGCAATATAGAAAATAAATTACCAGAAAAACTGTTCATTAGAGTTCATAGATCTTTTATCGTAGCTGTTCATTTTATAGATGCTTACACAAATGAATTTATAGAAATAAATAACAAAGCAATTCCTATAAGTCGAAATTATAAAGAAAGTACACTACAAAAGTTGACAGATATTTAAGTGAAAAGCTATCTTTACACAAAAATTAAAGATTTGAGTATTAATACAACTTCTTTTATTCCTAAAGAATTAGATTTTTCAATCAAAGAAACTACTGTAACTTGGAAAACCCCAAGTAATATCGCTTTAGTTAAATACTGGGGAAAAACCAATCCTCAACTACCAAAAAATGCTTCAATAAGTTTCACTTTAAGTAATTGTTATACAAAAACTAAAATTACTTTTACCAAAATTAAAAAAGTAAAAGAAGCTGATTTTGAATTATTTTTCGAAGGAAAAAAGAAAGATGAATTTAAACCTAAAATAGCTACCTTCTTTGAAAGAATAGTTACCTACTGTCCATATATTTTAGAATATAAAATGGAAATTCATTCAGAGAACTCGTTTCCTCATAGTAGCGGAATTGCTTCTTCTGCAAGTGGAATGAGTGCTATAGCTGCATGCTTAATGAGTTTAGAAAAATCATTAGACAATACAATTTCAGAAGATTTTTTCAACCAAAAAGCTTCTTTCTTAGCTCGTTTAGGTTCGGGTAGCGCAAGTAGAAGTATTGAAGGACCTTTAGTAATTTGGGGAAAACATGATGATTTTGAAACAAGCTCTGATTTATATGGTGTAAAATTCCCTCATTATATACACTCTATTTTCAACAACTATCAAGATACTATTTTGTTAGTTGACAAAGGAGAAAAACAAGTTTCGAGCACTGTTGGTCACAACTTAATGTTCGATCATCCTTATGCAGAAAATCGTTTCAAACAAGCAAACGACAATTTGAGTAAAATTTCTAAAATTTTACAAACTGGTAATATCAAAGAGTTCATTAAACTAGTAGAAAGTGAAGCCTTAACTTTACATGCAATGATGCTTACTAGCGATCCTTATTTCATTTTAATGAAACCTAATACTTTAAAGATTATTAATGAAATCTGGGAATATAGAACCAAAACCAATAGTAATGTTTGTTTCACCTTAGATGCTGGTGCAAATGTTCACTTATTGTACCCTAATAACGAGAAAGAAAAAATCCATAGTTTTATAGACCAAAAACTTTCTCAATATTGTCAAAAAGGTCAATATATTCATGATTTTTCAGGAAATGGAGCAGTCTTAATTTAATTCTTTATGAAAACTTTATTTATCCTTTTTTTTGTTTTTTTCTCGGTTAATATTTTTGCTCAAAAAACTACATGGTACGATAATAACTGGAAAGAAGTAAAACAAACTGAAGCTTATTTTTATGTTCCAATGCCTAAGAAGGTTAAAAACGGATATTGGATTGTAAAGTTTTACAAAAATGGAAATCGATATTTAGAAGGCTACAGTAGTAATTCTAAAATCAACAATGAATTATTCGAAGGAATCGTTAATTACTATGATATTGATGGTACACTTTCTAAAAAAGTAAGTTATAAAAATGGTATTGTAAACGGCCCTAAGAGAACTTATTTTAAAACTGGTGAACTCCAATCTTTAGGACGATTTAAAAATGGAAAAGAAAATGGAGTTTGGAAAACTTTTTACAAAAACGGAAAAATAAAAACTAGAGGAAAATACAAAGACGGAGAAAAAGTTGGGGTTTGGAAAACCTTTTACAAAAATGTTTATTAAATATTGAGTATCTTTGTGTTTAGAAAGAATTCTGAAAAATGAAAGGACCTTTATTTTACGCTAAAATTCTACTTTTTGGAGAATACGGTATCATCAAAGATTCAAAAGGATTAGCAATTCCTTTTAACTCTTACAAGGGAGCTTTAAAAGTTTCTAAAAATTTATCTGGTCAAGCACTAAAATCAAACGAGTGTTTACAAGATTTTTACGAATATTTAGTCAAATTAGAAACTGAAATAGTTTCATTTAATTTAGCTGAATTAAAAAATGATATCGATTCTGGAATGTATTTCGATTCTTCTATACCAATGGGTTATGGAATTGGAAGTTCTGGAGCTTTAGTTGCGTCTATTTACGACAAATATGCTAATGATAAAATAACGGTTCTTGAAAATTTAACTAGAGATAAATTATTAAAGCTTAAAGAAGTTTTCTCTTTAATGGAATCTTTCTTTCATGGTAAAAGCTCAGGATTAGATCCTTTAAATTCTTATTTAAGCTTGCCTATCCTTATCAACTCTAAAGAAAGTATTGAAGCTACTGGAATCCCTTCACAAAAAGAAGGAAAAGGAGCTGTTTTCTTATTAGATTCAGAACAAGTTGGTGAAACAGAACCAATGGTAAGCCTTTTCATGAATAAAATGAAAAATGAAGGTTTCAGAAAAATGTTAAGCGATGAATTTGCTACCTACACAGACGCTTGTATTGAGGATTTCTTAAAAGGAAATGTAAAATCTTTATTTTCAAACGTGAAACAACTTTCAAAAGTTGTTTTAACCAACTTTAAACCTATGATTCCTAATGCTTTTCATAAAGTTTGGGAAAACGGAATACAAACCAACGATTATTACCTAAAATTATGTGGATCTGGTGGTGGAGGCTATATTTTAGGTTTTACTGAAGACTATGAAAAAGCAAAAACTAGTTTAAAAGATTATAAACTTGAGCTAGTATACCGATTTTAAACACCTATGAACCTGAAGTTTTACGACAGAAATTTATTGGTAAAACTATTAAGCCTTTTATCTGTTGTAAGAGGATATAACATATTAGTATTAATAGCCGCTCAATATCTTGCGGCTATTTTCATTTTCTCAGAAAACAGATCGTTAAAACACGTTTTATTAGATTGGCATTTATTATACTTAGTACTTGCAACTGTTTGTGTTATTGCTGGAGGTTATATCATTAATAATTTTTATGATGTAAAAGCAGATAGAATTAACAAACCTATAAAAAGTACACTAGATGAAAAGATTAAACAAGAAACAAAACTTTCTTTATACTTTTTATTAAATTTCGCTAGCTTCACATTTGGTTGGTTAGTTTCATGGAGAGCAGCATTTTTTTTCGCTAGTTATATTTTTGGAATTTGGTTATATTCTCATAAACTAAAAAAATATCCTTTAATCGGATTATTAAGCGTTACTATTTTAACTATCTTACCTTTTTTTGTAATTTTTGTTCACTACAAAAATTTTTCTAAGGTGATTTTTGTTCATGCATTTTTTCTATTTTTAGTCATAGCCGTAAGGGAACTCATCAAAGATTTAGAAAACATTAAAGGAGCAATAGTTAGCAACTACAACACCTTTCCAATTGTATATGGTGAAAAAAAAACTAAAAAATTTATTTTCTTATTATTAGGTTTAACTCTAATTCCTGTTATTATTTTATTTGATTATCCGGCCATTCACTACATGAAATACTATTTTTATTTAGCAGGAATCTCTTTATTAATAATTGGTTTTTTCATTTGGAAATCTAACACAAAAAAGCAATATCAATTAATTCATAATGTATTAAAAATACTACTTTTAATTGGTGTGTTTAGTTTATTACTAATTGATAAATCTTTATTATTAGATAAAGTTATCAATCAACTCAATTAAAACTTCTCCTACTACTAAAAAAATCAAACAAAAGCATTCCTTAATCTATTAAATATCAAAGATTAAAACCCAAATTAATTTCACAATAACTTACACTGAAAATCAAATATTTAAACTATATTTGCGCCCGTTTTAAAAATCATTATAAGATGAATAAAAATAACTCGTCGAGAGGACGACAAGCTGGAAAGAACAGCAATCCTCGCTCAAGAAAACAATCAAATTTCAGAAAACCTGTAAAGAAAACTAATAATACTCCTAAAAAAGAGGAAAACACAGGAATTCGTTTAAATAAATTTATTTCTAACTCTGGAATTTGTTCAAGAAGAGAAGCTGATACATTTATCGAACATGGAAGTGTTACCGTAAATGGAAAATTAGTTACTGAAATGGGATATAAAGTTCAACCTGATGATGCTGTGCGTTTTGATGGAACTTTAATTTCTATGGAAGAAAAAAAATATATTTTATTAAATAAACCTAAAAATTACATTACCACAATGGAAGATGATCGTGGAAGAAAAACTGTAATGGAATTAATAGGTAATGCGACTAAAGAACGTATATATCCAGTAGGTAGATTAGATAGAAATACAACAGGATTATTATTATTTACTAACGATGGTGAATTGGCTAAAAAATTAACTCACCCTAAACATAATGTACGAAAACTATATCATGCTTCGTTAGATAAAAAGTTAACACTATCTGATCTAGAAAAATTAAGAGGTGATGTAGTAATTGAAGGTCGTAAAGTTTTTATTGACGCTGTTTCTTATGTTGAAGGTGAAAAGAAAACAGAAGTGGGAATAGAAATTCACTCAGGTAGAAATAGAATTGTAAGAAAAATATTTGACCACTTTGGTTATCATGTTGTAAAATTAGATCGAGTTATCTTTGCTGGATTAACAAAGAAAAATTTACCACGCGGTAGATACAGAACTTTAACACAACAAGAAGTTAACAACCTAAAGATGTTATAAAAATGAATATTGAAAATTTAAAAGCTAAATCTGAAGCTATTTTTAATAATGAAGTTACTTTAGAAGAAAAACTACAAAACATATGCGATTACTTAAAAAAAGAAGTATCATATTATGATTGGGTTGGTTTTTATTTTAAAAATGGAGATAAAGAAGAATTAAAACTAGCTCAATTTGCAGGTGAACCAACAGAGCATACAATTATTCCTTTTGGAAAAGGTATTTGCGGACAAGTTGCAATTAGTAATGAAAACTTTGTTGTTCAAGATGTCTCAGAACAAGACAATTATATTTCTTGTGGATGGAAAGTAAAATCTGAAATCGTAATTCCAATTTTTGTTGATGGAGAAAATATTGGTCAAATAGATATTGATTCTCATACAATTAATCCATTTTCTAAAAAAGACGAAGAACTTTTAGAATTTATTTGCGAAAAAGTTTCGTTTTTTTTACAAAAAAACAGCTAATCCCTTGGTTATAAAGTTTTTTTGTATAGATTTGTAAAAAGTTATCAACAATTTTATTACTAATCTTTAAATCCCCTAATGATGAGTAGAAATATCCCTAATTATGAAGGCTTGGGTAAATCTACCGATGCCGGAAAATTGACTTTACTGGAAAGAATAGCTCTTTGGGTAAGAGATTTCCTTGAAAACGCAGAATAAAAAGTCAATAAAAAACTTTAAACCGGAAAAACTTTTAAGTTATTAACAAGTTTTTCCGGTTTTTCTTTTAAAATCCCTCTTCAAACAATTGCAGTAAAATTCAAGTTTTAGTAAATTTGCGCGCTCATTAACAACACAACAAACATGAGCAATAAAACAATTAAATCTGCACTTATATCTGTTTTTCATAAAGATGGATTAGCACCTATAGCAAAAAAACTTAATGAGTTAGGAGTAACGATATACTCTACTGGTGGTACCGAAAAATTTATTACTGAATTAGGTATCGATGTTGTTCCTGTAGAAAGTGTTACAGATTATCCTTCAATTTTAGGAGGGAGAGTAAAAACATTACACCCTAAAATTTTTGGAGGAATTTTAAATAGACAAGAAAATGAAAGTGACGTAGCTCAACTTTCAGAATTCAATATTCCACAAATCGATTTAGTAATCGTTGATTTGTATCCTTTTGAAAAAACTGTAGCTTCTGGCGCTAGTGAGCAAGATATTATCGAAAAAATAGATATCGGAGGAATTTCTCTTATCAGAGCTGCAGCAAAAAATTTTAAAGACACCGTAATTGTTTCTTCAATGGAACAATATGATGAGTTTTTAAACTTAATTTCAGAAAACAACGGAGAAACTTCAATTGCTGACAGAAAAAAGTTTGCTGCTAAAGCATTCAATATTTCTTCACATTACGATACAGCTATCTTTAATTATTTTAATGAAGATGAAGTTGTATTTAAAGCTAGTGAAACCACAGCTAAAACTTTACGATATGGTGAAAACCCACACCAAAAAGGATATTTCTTTGGAGATTTAGATGCTATGTTTGATAAATTACATGGTAAAGAATTAAGTTATAACAACCTTCTTGATGTAGATGCCGCTGTAAACTTAATCAACGAATTTAAAGGAGAAGCTCCTACATTCGCTATTTTAAAACACAACAATGCTTGTGGTTTTGCTCAAAGAGAAACTGTATACCAAGCTTATGTAGATGCTTTAGCTGGAGACCCTGTTTCTGCTTTTGGAGGAATTTTAATTTCTAATGTTACAATAGACAAAGAAACTGCTGAAGAAATTCATAAATTATTCTGTGAGGTTGTTATTGCTCCAAGTTTCAACGATGATGCCTTAGAAATATTAAGAGGAAAGAAAAACAGAATTATTTTAGCTCAAAAAGAAGTGGCTTTACCAAATCAAATTGTAAGAACTTCTTTAAATGGATTATTAGTTCAAGATAAAGATGCAAAAACAGATAGCATAGAAGATTTATCATACCCTACTTCTTCTAAACCTTCATCAGAACAAATAGAAGATTTATTATTTGCTTCTAAAATATGTAAGCATACGAAATCAAACACTATAGTTTTAGCTAAAAACAAGCAATTATGTGCTAGTGGAACTGGACAAACAAGTCGTGTTGACGCATTAAGACAAGCAATTGAAAAAGCAAAAAGTTTTGGTTTTGATTTAGAAAATGCTGTGATGGCAAGTGATGCTTTTTTCCCGTTCCCTGACTGTGTAGAAATCGCAGATAACGCTGGAATTAAATCAGTTATACAACCTGGAGGTTCTATAAAAGACGAATTAAGTATAAACTACTGTAACGACAATGGATTGTCGATGGTGTTTACAGGAACAAGACACTTTAAACATTAATGTTTAAGGTGTATTTTCTAACGTTTTTTTTATTAGATTTGTGAGAATACATAAACGGGTTACACTTTTAAATATTTTTTATGGGATTTTTTGACTTTATGACGGAGGATATCGCAATCGATTTAGGCACTGCGAATACACTTATCATACATGATGGCAAGGTAGTTATCGATAGTCCTTCGATTGTTGCGAGAAATAGAGTTAATGGAAAAATTATTGCTACGGGTAAAGAAGCCCAACAAATGCAAGGTAAAACCCATGAAAATATTAAGACAATTCGTCCATTAAAGGACGGTGTGATTGCCGACTTTCAAGCTTCTGAAGAAATGATTAAGGAATTTGTAAAACAAATTCCTGCAATTAGAAAAAAAATATTCCCACCTTCTCTAAGAATGGTTATTTGTATTCCTTCTGGAATCACTGAGGTAGAAAAGAGAGCTGTAATTGATTCTGCTCGTCATATGAATGCCAAAGAAATTTATCTAATCTATGAACCAATGGCTGCTGCAATTGGTGTTGGGGTAGATATTATGGAACCAAAAGGTAACATGATCATTGATATAGGAGGTGGTACTACAGAAATCGCTGTCATAGCTTTAGCTGGTATTGTATGTGATCAATCTGTAAAAGTTGCTGGTGATTTATTTACTAGTGATATCATGTACTACATGAGAACTCAGCATAACTTATATGTAGGAGAAACTACTGCTGAAAAAATGAAAATTCAAATAGGTGCAGCCACTGAAGATTTAGACGAAACACCAGAAGATATGATGGTTCAAGGTCGTGATTTATTAAGTGGAAAGCCGAAACAAGTACAAGTTTCATACAGAGAAATAGCAAAAGCATTAGATAAATCTATTTTAAGAATAGAAGACGCTGTAATGGAAACTCTTTCGAAAACTCCACCTGAATTAGCTGCTGATATTTACAATACTGGTATTTACTTAGCTGGTGGTGGATCTATGTTAAGAGGATTAGATAAAAGATTGTCAAGAAAAACTGATTTACCTGTTTATGTAGCTGAAGATCCTTTAAGAGCTGTAGTAAGAGGAACAGGTATTGCTTTAAAGAATTTAAATAAATACAAGAGCGTATTAGTTAGCTAAAAAGTTATGCAACAGCTTATTTATTTTATTCAGAAATACAAATACTTTCTGTTTCTTTTGCTGTTACAAATTATTGGTTTCACTTTAACAATCAATAATCATAGCTATCATAGAAGTAAATTTATTAGTTCTGCAAATACTATTACTGGTGGTGTTTATGAGAAAAAAAGTAATCTTAGAAACTACTTAAACTTAAAAGACGAAAACCAGATTTTAATTGAAGAAAATTTAGCATTAAAAAACAAATTATCTAAGTTAGAATATTTTTTAGATAGTGTTTATGCGAAGACTGTTATTGACACTAATAATTTTAATCAGCAATTTAAATTTATTGATGGTAAAATTAGTAAAAACGAATTCCATAAACCTTATAATTACCTTACTATTAATCGTGGTTTAAAACATGGCGTAGAAAAGGAAATGGCAGTAATTAACAATAAAGGTATTATTGGTATTACTGACGCTGCTTCAAATAGTTACTCTAGAATTCGATCAATACTAAATAGGAATAGTAAAGTTAATGCACGGCTAAAAAGTAGTCCTTATTTTGGATCTTTAAGTTGGGATGGAAAAGATTACAACATTGTTCAATTACATGATATTCCTAGGGAAGCCAAGATAAATTTAGGTGACACAATAATGACTGGAGGTAATTCAACTATTTTCCCGAAAGGAATTTTAATAGGAACTGTTATTGACAAAACCAATGGAATAAACATCAAACTTTTTAATGATATGAGTAATCTTGAAAATGTATATATCATTAAAAACTTTCATCAAAAAGAAATCAAAGCTTTAGAAAACGTAAATAATGAGTAGAAAACCTTTCTATCTAGCTATAGTTTTTGTGAGTTTAATTCTAATACAAGTATTAGTTTTAAATAATATTAGATTTTTAGGTTATGTAAACCCTTACATTTACATTGCTTTTATTTTTGTTTACCCTTATAAAACCAATCGTTTTCCAATAATATCTTTAGCTTTTTTACTTGGATTATTGGTGGATATGTTTGCAGACTCTGGAGGTATACATGCAATGGCAACTACTTTAATTGCTTATCTTAGACCTAGTTTCTTTAGAACATTTTTTCAAAAAACTGAAGTTGACTACGAGTTCTTCCAAATGAATCAAGAGTCGTTTGGGAAAATATTTAACTTTGTAGCATCTTTAACAATTATTCATCATTTTGTCGTTTTTCTACTGGTAAACTTTAGTTTTAGTAATTTAATTTCAGTATTAATTAACACAATTTTATCGGCTATATTTTCGTTAATTTTATATTTTCTAGGAAACTTTATTTTAACTAGAAAACAACAATAATTGTGAAGCGAAGTTTTTTATTAATTTTTTTAATTACTCTTGTTGGATTAATCTATATAGGTAGGTTATTCCAACTACAGGTTATTGAAGGACATGAATCAAGTCCAACAAGTAGTGCAACTATAAAAATCGAATACGATTATCCAGAACGTGGTTATATATATGATCGTAACAATAAACTAATGGTTGCAAATGAAGTATCTTATGATGTAATGGCTATTCCTAAGGAATTAAAAACTATAGATACGCTAGAATTTTGCGAGTTAGTTAAAATTTCCAAAGAAGATTACATCAAAAAGGTTAAAAAAATTAAAAACCCAAGAAAATTTGCTCCTTGGCTTCCAGCTGTTTTTATAAAACATCTCGCAAAAAAAGATTACGCCTTCTTACAAGAAAAACTTCATAAATTTAAAGGTTTCTACATTCAAAAAAGAACTATTAGAAATTACCCCGAACCAGTTGCTGCAAATGTTTTAGGTTATTTATCTGAAGTAAATGAATTGCAAGCTAAAAATAATCCTGATTATGAAAACGGAGAACTTATAGGTAAATCTGGAGTAGAGTATTATTATGAAAAAGCCTTAAGAGGGAATAAAGGTAAAAAACACTTTAACCGAGACAACTTAATGAGAATTACTGGTAACTATAAAGATGGCATATATGATACTTTAGCTGTTCCAGGAAAAGATTTATTATTAACAATAGATTTAGATTTACAAAAGTATGGAGAGAAATTAATGACTGGTAAAAGAGGTGGTATAGTTGTTCTTGAACCATCGTCTGGAGAAATACTAGCATTAGTTACTGCTCCATCTTATGATCCTAATGTTTTGGTAGGAAGAAAACGATACAAGCATTCTACCATACTCTTTAATGACAGTATAAATAACCCTACTTATGATAGAGGTTTGCAAGGAGTTTATCCGCCAGGATCTCCTTTTAAAATTTTAAATGGTTTAGTGGGGTTACAAGAAGGTGTTATTAATGAGAAATCTTATGTTTATTGCTACGGAGGATATCGCTATGGAAAAAGAAAAAACGAATTTATGAAATGTCACTGTGGTATTTATGGTAGACCAATTCGATTAAAAAAAGCGATCGCTAATTCATGTAATAGTTATTTCTCTGATGTTTATCGTAAAATTATAGACAAACCTAAAAATACCAAAGTTGGATTTGATAACTGGAGTAATCAAATCAAAAGCTTTGGATTAGGAAATTTCTTAGGCTATGATTTAAATGTTGGTTTACCTGGGTTAATACCAAATGCTAAATATTATGATGATCGTTATGATTTTAGATGGGGAGCTACCACAAATATTTCTAATGCTATTGGACAAGGAGAAATTCAAACAACCCCTATTCAATTAGCTAATGCAACTGCTGCAATTGCTAATAGAGGTTTTTATTACACTCCTCATATTGTTAAGCAAATTGATGGAAAAAACATAAAAAATCCAAAGTTTACAACTAAAAAGCAAACACTGATAAACGAAGAACATTTCCCTGTAGTTATAGATGCTATGCATGAAGTATTCAAAACAGGAACTGGAAAATATAGCCGAGTAAAAGGCATAGATATTTGCGGTAAAACCGGAACTGTAGAAAACTTTACAAGAATTAATGGAGAAAAAGTTCAATTAGAAGATCACTCTATACTTATTGCCTTTGCTCCAAAAGAAAATCCTAAAATAGCCATGGCTATTTTTGTTGAAAATGGAGGTTTTGGTTCATCTATAGCAGCTCCAATCACTAGTTTAATGATTGAAAAATACCTAAATGGTGAAGTATTAAGAAAAGACTTAGAGGAAAGAATGATTAATTTAAGTTTACAAGAAGAATACGACAAATTAATTGTAAAAAAAGACAGTATTGAGACAGTTAGAAAATAACATATTTAAAAATATCGATTGGATAACTATAATTATATTTCTATTATTAGTGGCATTCGGATGGGTTAACATTTATGCTGCTTCCTCTACTGGAACAGAAAAAGAACTTTTCGATTTTAGCACTAGATATGGTAAGCAATTAATTTTTATAGCTTTAAGTTTCCCTTTAATAGTTTTTATTTTATTTCTGAATTCTAAATTTTATGAACAATTCTCGAGTTTAATTTATTTATTCTCTCTTCTTCTTTTAGCTGGTGTTTTAGTTTTTGGAAAAAAAATTAATGGAGCTACATCTTGGTATAACTTTGGCGGAATCGGACTACAACCCTCAGAGTTTTCCAAAGCTTTTACTGCTTTAGCTTTAGCTAAATTAATGAGTGATCGACAATACAATTTAGACTTGCTTAAAAACCAAATTAAAGCTTTTGTCATTATTTTTTTACCTGCTTTTTTTATTGCTTTGCAACCAGACATGGGATCCGTTTTAATTTACTTTTCATTCTTTTTTGTGCTGAATAGAGAAGGATTAACTTTAAAGTATTTTATTCTTGGCGTTATTACTGTCGTTTTATTTCTACTAACAGTTAATTATGGTACTTCTAAAGTTCTTATTGGAACACTTATAGCTTTAACCTTCGTATTTACTTACATTATTTATAGAAATAACCAATTTTTTAGATTTAACTGGCCAGTGATACTAGTTACATATATTATTTCTGCTTTATTTATTTCTGCAGCAGGTTACACATACACTAATATATTAGAACAACATCAGAAAAACAGATTTGATATCTTATTAGGCAAAATAGAAGACAAAAAAGGCTTGGGCTATAATACACACCAAGCAGAATTAACTATTAAATCTGGAAATTTTTTCGGAAAAGGTTTTTTACAAGGAGATCGTACTCAAGGTAATTTTGTACCTGAACAGGACACAGATTATATATTTTGTACTGTTGGAGAAGAATGGGGATTTTTAGGTACTTCCATCGTTATACTATTATTTATGGCTTTATTGTATAGAATAATATTTTTAGCAGAACGCCAAACAAATAAATTTGCAAGAATTTATGGATACGGAATAGCTTCAATACTGTTTTTCCATGTTGTAGTAAATATAGGAATGGTTATAGGTATTTTGCCAACAATTGGTATACCTCTACCCTTTTTTAGTTACGGAGGATCATCTCTATGGGGGTTTACTTTACTTATTTTTATCTTTATAAGATTAGATGCTCATAAAAAATATGACTATTAGTGTCATTTATTGTAAAGCTTTTCTGAAACTACAACTTTTTTGTCATTTCATATAATTGATCTTGTTTATCTAATTCGATAATTGTTCTTTTAATGGGGCAATCCCAAAAGTTGTGTGTTAATTGAAATAGAATGTTGATTTTTGCAAAAAAAGAGATTACTTGGACTTATCACTAGAGTTTTTAAAATTTATATTACCAGAGTTATTAATTACTCATTTTGATTTAACCAAACATGAATTAAAAGGAAAAGACTTGCATCTTTACTTTGAAGAGAAGAAAGGTATTCCAGAAGAGTTTTCTAAAGATATCGTGATATCTCACGGTTTTCATAAAGAAATTATGGTAGAAGATTTTCCTTTAAGAGGTAAAGTTGTGCTACTTCATATTAAACGCAGAAGATGGTTGAATAAAACAAGTAATAAAGTTGTTTATAGAAACTGGAATTTAGTAGCACAGGGAACTCGAATGACCGTTGAGTTTGCTGTTTTTTTAAAATCACTTGATCAGTACTAAAGCCAATGACTGTCATACCATAGCTAGTTTTTATGGTTTAAATGGTAAAAAGTTGCAACGCCAATTTAAAGACTATTTAAGTGATTTTAAACAGTGGAAAGAAAAGTCACATGCTAAAGACTGGTTACTTTTTCCTGAAAATATAGGAAAGCGACTTTCTATAGATGAAGTTACTTTGTCTAAAGGAGAGCTATATACCATTGTCACTAATAAGAAAGCCAAAGGAAAAGCAGGAAGTATTGTAGCTATAATCGCAGGGACTAAAGCTGAACATGTAATAGATAGACTGCTTAAAATCCCAAGCTCAAAACGAAATAAGGTTAAGGAAATTACTTTAGACATGGCTAACTCAATGAAGCTAATTGTTAAAAGATGTTTTCCTAAAGCAATACAAGTAACAGATAGGTTTCATGTGCAAAAACTAGCTCTGGATGCTTTACAAGATATTCGAATAAAACATCGTTGGGACGCTATTGATAAAGAGAATAATCAAATCAAAGAAGCTAAGAATAATAACAAAATATATCAGCCCGAAACTTTTGCAAATGGCGATTCTTTAAAACAATTATTGGCTAGAAGTAGGTACTTACTTTATAAAACAAAAGTAGATTGGACACAAAAACAACAACAAAGAGCAGATATATTGTTTGAACAATATCCAGATATTAAAAAAGCATATGGAATATGTCAAAAACTCAGAAACCTTTTTAATAACAAAACCATAACTAAAGGAATTGCTTATACAAAATTAGCGAAGTGGTTTAAAGAAGTAAAGGACTCAGGCTTTAAAGCGTTTAATATTGTAGCAAACTCCATTAGGATAAACTATAAATCAATTCTTAATTATTTTGATAACAGGAGTACAAACGCATCAGCGGAATCTTTTAATGCAAAAATAAAAGCCTTTAGAGCACAATTTAGAGGCGTAAGAAATGTAGAATTCTTCTTATACAGATTAACTCAGATTTTTGCATAACCACAACAATTGAGAATGATCCGATATCTCCTTTTTTCATATAAATACTTTTCTTTTCTTAAAACAAAAAAACACCTCGATATAATCGAAGTGTTAAATATTAACTAACTTTAAAGTTTTTTTTATAAAGCTGCAACGTGCTTAGCTAGTTTTGATTTTAAATTAGCTGCTTTATTCTTGTGAATAATATTATTCTTAGCTAATTTATCTAGCATTGAAGCAACAGTAGATAACATTCCTTCTGCTTCTTTCTTATCTGTAGTAGCTCTTAATTTTTTTACAGCGTTACGTGTAGTTTTATGCTGATATTTATTTCTTAAGCGCTTAGTCTCGTTACTTCTTATTCTTTTTAATGCTGACTTATGATTTGCCATTTTATAAAATCTTATATTGTTATAAAAACGTTGTACTCCGTACGGGATTCGAACCCGTGTTACCAGGATGAAAACCTGGCGTCCTAACCCCTAGACGAACGGAGCAGTAACAATCTTTTCTTGATTGCGGGTGCAAATATAAATTTATTTTTCTATACTTACAACTTTTTTTATCTCAAAATTTCGATAAAAAAAGCTTCGAATTAAATTCGAAGCTTTGTACTCCGTACGGGATTCGAACCCGTGTTACCAGGATGAAAACCTGGCGTCCTAACCCCTAGACGAACGGAGCAAAACAATCTTTTAGTTTGCGGGTGCAAATATATAACTCTTTTTGAAATACACCAAACTTTTTTAGATTATTTTTAATATGCTTTTGCGAAAAGTACTCTTTTTGAAGATTTTCTTCCTGTTAACACACATTTACCCTCTTCATTCTCAGCATCATTAGGTATACAACGTATTGTTGCTTTAGTTAACTCTTTTATTTTATCTTCAGTCTCTTCTGTTCCATCCCAGTGTGCAGATACAAATCCTCCTTTATTTTCTATTATATCTTTAAACTCTTCGAAAGTATCAACTTTAATTAAATGTGTCTCTCTGAAATTTAATGCTTTTGTAAATAAATTCTTCTGAATCTCATCTAATAACTCTTTAATAAACGTTACTAAATTATCTTGTTCAACAGTTTTCTTTTCAAAAGTATCTCTTCTTGCTACCTCAGCTGTACCATTTTCTAAATCCCTTTTTCCAATAGCTACTCTAACAGGTACTCCTTTCAATTCATATTCTGCGAACTTTGCTCCTGGTCTCATTGTATCTCTATCATCAAATTTTACAGAAACACCGCTTGATTTTAATTCTTCAATTATAGGCTTCAGTTTATCAAAGATTAAATTCAATTGTTCTTCTCCTTTATATATAGGTACAATTACAACTTGTATAGGAGCTAATTTAGGTGGTAATACTAAACCTGCATCATCTGAATGCGTCATTATTAAACCTCCAATTAAACGAGTTGAAACTCCCCAAGAAGTAGCCCATACATATTCTTGCTTACCATCTCTTGAAGTATACTTAACATCAAAAGCTTTAGCAAAGTTTTGTCCTAAGAAATGAGATGTACCTGCTTGTAAAGCTTTTCCATCTTGCATTAAGGCCTCAATAGTATAAGTATCATCGGCTCCAGCAAAACGTTCACTTTCAGATTTAGCTCCTTTAATTACAGGCATAGCCATAAAATCTTCTGCAAAAGTTGCATAAACTTCTTGCATTTGCCTTGCTTCAGCTAATGCTTCCTCCATAGTAGCATGAGCTGTATGACCTTCTTGCCATAAAAATTCAGCAGTTCTTAAAAAAGGTCTAGTTCGCATTTCCCAACGCATAACATTAGCCCATTGGTTGATTAACAATGGTAAATCTCTATGAGATTGTATCCAGCCTTTATATGTATTCCATATTATAGCTTCAGAAGTTGGTCGTATAATTAATTCCTCTTGCAATCTTGCATTAGGATCTACACGTAATTTCCCCTCGTTATCTGGATCAGTTTCCAATCTATAATGTGTTACAACTGCACATTCTTTAGCAAATCCTTCTGCATTTTTCTCTTCAGCTTCAAATAAACTTTTGGGTACTAAAAGAGGAAAGTAAGCATTCTGATGTCCTGTCTCTTTAAACATTCTATCTAATTCTGCTTGCATTTTTTCCCAAATTGCAAACCCATAAGGTTTAATAACCATACACCCTCGCACGGCTGAATTTTCAGCTAAATCAGCTTTAACAATAAGCTCATTATACCATTGTGAATAATTCTCAGCTCGTTTTGTTAAATGTTTACTCATAATTGATAGTTTGGCACAAAAATTGCTATTTTTTAATGTAAATTACAGCAACAAAACTACGTTAAATTCGTAATTACCGCAATAAACTTGTTTTTTTTTGCTTATAATTTTAAAAATTATTTAATTTTAATAAAAAGATAAGAATATGAAATCATATTACACAAAAACCAAACTTCCACAATATTTCTTGTCATTAATCGTGGTAACTACTCTACTTTCCTGTGGAGCTGCTCAAACGGTTTCTGGTAATGATGATGGCATTTATGCAGATGATACTGAAAAACCACAACGAAAAGTGGTTCAAATGAATGAAAGAGATTATAACGATTACAATGAAAATTACTTTACAAAAGAAGTTGAACGTTTAGATAATTTAAATGGTACAGACATAATAACGGATATTGAAAGTTATAGTTCTGAAGATTACTCTTTTGATAATGATTCTGAAGATGAATTAGTCAATGAAAATCAAATTTTATCAAATAGAGAACCATGGGGATTTGATAAAAATTCGGATGTAGTAATAAACATCAATACTTTTGGTAATGGTTATAACTGGGGCGTATACGGTCCTTATTGGAATTCATTTTGGGGCGATCCTTTTTGGTCTTATCCATGGCGTGGTCGTTTCGGTAATCGTTGGGGGTATTATGATCCTTACTGGCATCCTTTCCATGGACCTTACAATTGGAATGCCGGGATATATTTAGGCTTTGGTGGAATTTACGATCCTTTTTGCCCTCCTGGATATTATAGATACGGTAGAAACAGAGCTTATAGAGGTTATGGAGCATATAGAAATTTCAGATTCCGTAATAATAGAGGTATTTACAGAACAGCTTATCGCTCAGGAATATACAATAGAAGAGGTGCTTTTGCCTCTACCAATAGAAGATATGCTAGAAACAATACTAGAGCAACATCAAGACGTTCATCAAATGTATATAGAAGAAATAATAGATCTATAAACAGAAGCAATAGAAGTATTTCCAGAAACAGAAACAACTCCACAATAAGAAGAAATTCTAATTCAAGAAGTATAAATAGAAATTCTAGAAGCATTAGATCTAGAAGTTACAATAATAATTCCTCAAGAAGAAACAATAGATCTTACTCTCCTAATAGAAATTCATCAAGAAGAAGTTCAGCTAATAGAAGTTCATCATCAAGAAGAAGCTATTCTACAAGATCATCATCCTCAAGGTCAAGAAGCTACTCACCCTCTAGATCATCGTCAAGTAGATCAAGCGGGTCGTCATCTAGAAGTTCAAGTAGAAGCTCTTCAAGAGTTAGAAGATAAAACACTAAAAAAAATCTATAGTATTTACAATTAGCTATAATTTTGAAAGTATGAAAAAAATTATATTACTTGTAGCAACAATAGCTACAATAAGTACCTCTTATGCCCAATTTACAGATTATAATGATCTTGGAATTTTATTCTCTAGAGATCAGAGAACAGGTACGGCAAGATTTAACGCAATGGCTGGAGCTTTTGGGGCATTAGGAAGCGATATTTCTTCAACCGATATTAACCCAGCAGGTGCTGCTGTTGCTAGAAACAGTAAAGTTGCAGTTACTTTTGAAGGAACGAGTACTAATTTTGACTTGAATTATTATGGAAATAGTAATAATATTAAGGATGAAAGAATAAACTTAAGTCAAGCTGGGGCCATTTTTGTGTTCGATGGAAGTAATAACTCGAATTGGAATAGATTTGCTGTTACTTTCAATTATAAAGTAAAGGCTGATTTCGATAATTTTTATAATGGTAAAGGGAATAGTAGTTTAACTTTTTATGACGATAATTTTAATCGCACAGAACGACCTAACAACACTTTTTACACTCCTTTTGAACAAGAATTCTCAAAAGAAACTAGTGGTTTAAATAGTGTATTTAACATGGGCTTTTCAGCAGTACATGACAACAAGTTATTTATTGGTGCTTCTTTAAAATTTCACAGCATAGAGTACAGAGAAAGAACTCTTAACATTGAAGACAATAATGAATTTAATGGATCTCCAATTGTTTTTGATGAAATTGACGAGCGTTTTGTTGATGGAACCGGATTTTCTTTTAACCTTGGATTTATTTACAAATTAAATAAATTTATCCGAATTGGCGCTTCTTATGAATCTCCTACTTGGTACAGAGAAGTATTTGAAGAGAACTTAAATGATTTTGCTGTTTTTGACACAACTGATAATACAACTCCTGCCCTATTATTTGAAGACAGAGTTGCACAAGGACCATTTTCTCTACGATTCAGAACTCCAAGTAAACTTACAGCAAGTGGAGCTTTAGTTTTTGGAAAACAAGGATTAATTAGTTTAGACTATACCTATAGAGATTTCTCAAACTTCAGATATAACGACGGTGATCCTCTTTTACAAGATGCTAATCAGTTTTTCTCTAGAGACTTTAGAGCTACACATGCATTTAATTTAGGTGGAGAATGGAGATTCGATAGAGTTAGTTTAAGAGGAGGATACTTCTATGAACAGAATCCAAATTTAAGAGAAGGAGGAAATACAAATGAAGATAACTACAGAGGCTTTACTGCTGGTTTAGGGTATAATTTTGGAAATACTCAAATCGGACTTTCATACTTACGTTCTTTAAACGATGAATTTTATTCTCTTTATAATGTAGGAGACATTAATATAAATAATACTACTTCAAGAATAGCTGCCAGTATAACTTTCAGCTTATAAAATTTTTATTGGGGATTTTTAAAAGAACCTCTTAGTAAAGTTAATTAAAACTGAACTAAGAGGTCTTTTTATTTAATCAGTTTTTTACTGTAATTTTGTATTCTCATTTCTTAGTATGGAAAATATCAATATTAAAATAGAAAACACTACTAACAATACTATAATTAAGTTTGTTAGTGACACACTTATAGTAAACAGAGGAAGCTATGAGTACAACAATATAGACGAAGCAAAAGGAGCGCCTTTTATTCAACAATTATTCTACTTACCTTTTGTAAAAAAAGTTTTTGTTGGAGCTAACTTCATTGCTATTCAACGATTCGATATCGTAGAATGGGAAGATGTTCAAGAAGAAGTTAGATCACAAATCGAAGCTTATATAAATACTGGTAAAAAAGTAATAGAAGAAAACAACGACACAAAGAAGGAAGCTATTGAAGTTTATGCTGAAGTAACTCCAAATCCTTCTGTAATGAAGTTTGGAACAAATAAAGCTTTAACTCAATCTGATATTGAATTAAAAAATATAGAAGAAGCTAGCTTATATTCTCCATTAGCAAAAGCCTTATTTAACTTTCCTTTTGTAAAAGAAATTTTCGTTTCAGAAAATTATATTTCAATCACAAAATATGACGTTGTAGAATGGAATGAAGTATATCAGGAAGTGCGAACTTTTATTAGAACTTATTTACAGGACAACAAAGTAATTCTATCTGAAATTCCTCAGAAAAAAGCTCAAGAAGAAAATCAAATCCAAGTAGAAAACCTAGATGAAACTTCAACTAAAATTGTAGAAATTTTAGAGGAACATATTAAACCTGCAGTAGCATCAGACGGAGGAAATATAGCTTTTAAAAGCTATAATCCAGAAAACAAACAAGTAAATGTTATTTTACAAGGAGCTTGTAGCGGTTGTCCATCATCTACAATTACACTAAAAAACGGTATTGAAGCTCTTTTAAAAGAAATGCTTCCAAATCAAATTAATGAAGTAATCGCTATAAATGGATAAACAAGTAACACCATATAAAGGTTCAGAATTAGGCAAAAAAGAACAAGTTGCCCAAATGTTCGATAATATTTCAAACAATTATGATGGGTTGAATCGTGTAATTTCTTTTGGTATAGATGTTAGTTGGCGAAAAAAAGTTGTAAAATTAATTGGAGAAAATAATCCTAAAACAATTTTAGATATCGCAACTGGTACTGGAGATTTAGCTATGATGATGACTAAATTAAATCCTGAAAAAATTGTTGGTTTAGATATTTCTGCTGGAATGTTAGAAGTAGGGAAGCAAAAAATAAAAAAAGCTGGCTTTGATAACAAAATTGATATGGTTATCGGAGATAGTGAAAACATCCCTTTTGAAGACAATACTTTTGATGCTATCACTGTATCTTTTGGTGTACGCAATTTTGAAAATTTAGACAAAGGTTTAAAAGAAATCTTACGTGTTTTAAAACCAAATGGAAAATTTGTTATTCTCGAAACTTCTAATCCAACTAAGTTTCCTTTTAAACAACTTTATAAGTTACATACTCAAGTTTTTTTACCAATTATTGGAAAATTATTTTCAAAAGACAAAGTTGCTTACTCTTATTTATCGGAAAGTGCAAATTCTTTTCCTTACGGTGAAGCATTCAACAATATTTTGAGAAAAAATGGGTTTAAGAATGTGAATAGTTTACCTGTTACATTTGGGGTAGCTTCAATTTATACATCAACAAAGTAATATGTTAAGAAGACTTTTAGTTTCTAGTTTACTATTAATTGTAACTTTTAATGCTTTAGCTCAAAGAGAACGTATCGAAAATTTACCAAATTTTGATAAACGTTTTATTCATTATGGATTTTACCTTGGTTTAAACACAAATGGATTTAAAATTTCCTACAAACCTAGTGCTTTTCCAAATGCTCAAGTCGACGTAGTTTCTGATGTAGGTTTTAACGTTGGTTTAATTGGAGATATGAAATTACATAACAATGTAAATCTTCGATTCGAGCCAGGTCTTATTTCTAACACTAAAACACTTCGTTTTACACACGTAGCTAATGAAACCCAAGGAACTAGAGAAGTTGGTAACACTTATTTACATTTACCTTTAATATTTAAGTTTAGCACTAATAGGCTTAACAATGTTCGTCCTTATGTTTTAGCTGGAGCTTCTTTCGATTACAATTTTTCAAGTAACGAAAAGAATCAAGACGATAACTTTTCAGGTCAATTTAGACAAAATTCAAGTGTATTTATGTACGAAGTTGGTATAGGTATGGATTTTTATTTACCATATTTCAAATTTTCTCCATCTATCCGTGGTATTTTTGCCATTAATAACGAAATCAAATACGATAATAGAGGACCAAGTCAATGGACAGACCCGATAGATTTCTTTGGAACTAGAGGTATTTTTCTTCACTTATCATTTGAATAAAAAAAGAGTTGCTTTCGCAACTCTCATTTGATAATTAGGAATAGGTGCCCCCCGATACCTCATCCTACATATTAGTAAGACACATATTTAATTTATAAGTCACAAAAAAAATTAAAAAAGAACTCTTTTTAGAGTTATTTTTTAATTAAACCCTAGTTTACA
Organism: Tenacibaculum aquaeponti; assembly: GCF_052084715.1. Lineage (GTDB taxonomy): Bacteria > Bacteroidota > Bacteroidia > Flavobacteriales > Flavobacteriaceae > Polaribacter. The sequence goes on from NZ_CP197288.1 coordinate 1,538,660, forward strand.
GGGATTTATATTTTTAATTTATTAAAATATTTTTTTACAAAACAAAAAAGGACTAGATAAACTAGTCCTTTTAACGATTTGCTCACTACGCAAATCTGTAGATAGAAGTCCCCCGAAATCTACCAAATAATTTATATCAAATTTTCTTATAGAGATAAGCTCTATTAAGAAAGTATTATAAACTTAACTTAGCAAATATATTTAAAATTGTTTAAAAAATAATTATTTCTTAATAATTATTTTATTATCAACTATTTCTTTAATTGGTAAAATTACATTACCAGCTTCTGTAGTAATAGTAGCGCAAATATTATCTATTGCTATTACAACCCCTTCTACATCTCCAACTTTAACTGAAGATCCAATTGCTATATTTCTTCTTGTGTAATATCCGAACAGTAATCTACTAACAGCATCTCTTGCCCCTAAACCAAAAGCAATTGTAAATGCTAATAGTACAGAACCAATCACCAAGGTTAAGTTACTTTTTATTACTGAAGTATCTACGCCAGCCTGATCTAAAGCCGTTATAGAAAGAAACACTACAATTAGATAAAAAGCGATATTTCCTACTAAATTTCCTCCACTAATCTCAAGAGATTTAAACATTCCCTGGATAGCTTTCTTTACCATAGTCCCTAAATAAGCACCCGCAGCAAAAATAGCTAGAGCAGTTATTAAGTTTGGTAAATACGAGAAGAAACTAGCAATCCCTCTAGACACACCATCTAAACCAAAAATACTGGCTCCTGCCATTATAAAGACAAGTATCAAAAACCATTTTAAAACACCTAATATTACATTAGTTAAAACAATATTTATTGTACTGTCTCCAAATATTTTTGTTTCACTTAATTTTTCAGACCATTGATCTATGTTAGTTTTAGCAAGAATTTTTCTTATAACATACAAGAAGATTTTAATAAAAATCCATACAAAAATCACATAGCCAATAAAGCCTGCTACTTTAGGCAAAGATTGTACTAAATCTTCAAAAATATCTTGAAAAGGTTTTAATAAATCTATACCTGCTTCAGCTTTTTTCGTTACTTCCTCAGTAATTACATCTTCAACTTGTTCTTGCATAACTTTAGTTTTAGTTAGTGTATTTATTCTTTATCGTTTTGGTTGTCTTCTTTTGTTTTTTTCTTTTCCTTCTTATTTTCTGCAACTTCATCTACTCCTCCACCTGATAATAAATCTCCGATAGCGCTAGGATATTTCACCACGAATAAATCCGCCATATCTATAGACAGCTTTATCATAGCTACATCATTCAGTACTTTCTTTTTAAGTACCTCAGGCAACTCTTCATGGGTCAATATTTTCTTAAACGGATTATCCATTAATTATTATAAATCGTTATACGCTTTAATTACTTTTTCCTTTGCACGCTTTAATCGCATTTTTACTGCGCTTGCTCCTAAATCTAAGGCCAATTGAATATCTTTAATACTCATATCGTCTTGATATTTCATTAATAAAATCATTTTATCAGAAACATCTATGATTTCTAGAGCTTTCGCTAGCTTATCAGATTTTAGTTCAAATAAAGATGCATCATCAATTTCATCTACATCAGCATCTTCATCTTTTATTACATCTGTTACTACAGTTACTTTTTCATTCTTCTTGGCTGTATTCCTTTGTACATAATTCACACAGAAATTATAAGTAAAAGAATATAACCATGTTGAAAATTTAGATCGTCCTTTGAAACTTCTCAATTTAACAAACAAGCGAACAAACACATCATGTGTTAAATCTTGAGCCTCTTCTTTACTCTTAGAGAAACCGTAACACTTATTGTATACTAATCCTGCATATCGATCATACAAGATAGCAAACAAGTGCGTATCGTTTTTCTCTACGATTTTTTTTACGAGCTCTTCGTCGCTTAATTTATTAACGTTGTTAGTCTTCAATAGTTTTATTTCTTACTAAAAGTTTGGGTCTATTATGTTGAGACACAAAAAAGAAAGTAAGGTCACATTTTAATCAATTCAAATATAAAATTAACACTTCAAATTCAATTGAAAACTTTTTTCGAAAAAAAAATAAACTTTTTGTAACATTTATTTGAAATCATGCGTATAAGTATATGGAACGAATAGATAAAGTAAAATTAAACGTGTATGAGACAACTTAAAATTACAAAACAGGTAACCAACAGAGAAACTGCGTCTTTAGATAAATACTTACAAGAAATTGGTAAGGTAGATTTAATTACTGCTGATGAAGAAGTAGAGTTAGCGCAGCGTATTAAAGCTGGTGACCAAAGAGCTTTAGAAAAATTAACTAAAGCAAACTTACGTTTTGTGGTGTCGGTTGCTAAACAATACCAAAACCAAGGATTAACTTTACCTGATTTAATTAATGAAGGAAACTTAGGTTTAATTAAAGCCGCTAAGCGATTTGATGAAACAAGAGGTTTTAAATTCATTTCTTATGCAGTATGGTGGATTCGTCAATCAATTTTACAAGCTTTAGCAGAACAATCGCGTATTGTTCGTTTACCGCTTAACAAAATTGGTTCTATAAACAAGATCAATAAAATGTATGCTTTCCTTGAGCAAGAGAATGAAAGACCTCCAAGTGCTGAAGAGATTGCAAAGAAATTAGATATGACCGTAAGTGACGTTAAAGAATCTATGAAGAATTCTGGCCGTCATGTTTCTATGGATGCTCCTTTAATTGAAGGTGAGGATTCTAACTTATATGATGTATTAAACTCTGGTGAATCACCAAATCCAGACAAAACATTATTACATGAATCTTTACGCATAGAAATCAATAGAGCTTTAGAAACATTAACTCCACGTGAAGCTGATGTTGTTAGATTATATTTTGGTTTAGGTGAGCACCAACCGATGACTCTTGAAGAAATTGGAGAAACTTTCGATTTAACAAGAGAACGTGTTCGTCAAATTAAAGAGAAAGCTATTAGAAGATTAAAACACACTTCTAGAAGTAAAATTCTTATGACGTACTTAGGGTAATTAGTAATAAACTGACTACATATATATCGAAAACTCTCTTATTTAAAGAGAGTTTTCTTTTTTATTACCTACTTTTGCAGCCAATTACAAACACAACACAACAAAATGAATAAATTAATAGCTCCTTCTATTCTAGCTGCAGATTTTGGAAATCTGCAACGTGATATAGAGATGGTAAACGAAAGTAAAGCAGATTGGTTTCATATAGATATTATGGATGGTGTATTTGTTCCAAATATTTCTTTTGGAATGCCAGTTTTAAAAGCAATTGCTTCTCATGCTAAAAAAACAATCGATGTACATTTAATGATTGTTGATCCTGATAGATACATCAAAACTTTTGCCGATTTAGGCGCTGATGTTTTAACTGTACACTATGAAGCTTGTACTCATTTACATAGAACAATTCAGGCAATCAAAGCAAATGGAATGAAAGCAGGTGTTGCTTTAAATCCTCACACTCCAATTACTGTTTTAGAAGATATCATTACAGATTTAGATTTAGTTTGTATTATGAGTGTAAATCCTGGGTTTGGCGGGCAATCTTTTATTGAAAACACTTACAAAAAAGTAAAGCAATTAAAACAATTAATTGTTGAAACTAATGCTAACACTTTAATTGAAATTGATGGTGGAGTTACAAGTAAAAATGCAAAACAACTAACAGAAGCTGGCGCAGATGTTTTAGTTGCAGGAAGTTTTGTTTTTAAAAGTGAAAATCCAACAAATACAATAACAGATTTAAAAGGAATTTGTAACTAACTTCTTTTATAATTATATTTAAAACACATAATTAATAGTTGAATATCAATTATTAATTATGTGTTTTTCATTTTCAACAAAACACTAACTAACAAATAATTACAACAAAGTGACATATGAATGTCGCACAAAATACAACGCAAAAACTTTGAGTTGTTTTCAAATGAATTTAATCTTGTAGAAAATTCAATGGAATGAAAAAAACAAGTTTCAGAGAAAAATTAATTGAAGTAAGAACCTCTAGAGGTTTAACGCAAACTGAAGTTGCTAACTTATGTAATATCTCATTACGCACTATTCAAAGAATAGAATCAGGAACAGTGACTCCAAGAGCATATACTATCAAACAAATTTCTGAAGCACTAGGTTTTGATTTTTTTAAAGTATATGATGATCCGGATACTTATACAGAAGAAAAAACTAAAAACAACTTTCTAACTTCTATTGGATTTGTAAAAGATTTATTCAATTTAAAAACAAATACAATGAAAAAAGTATCTATCCTTAGTAGTTTTTGCTTTCTTATTGCCACTTCTATATTTCTATTTACTTATAAAAGCAATGCTCAAAGTTCAAAGCAGTTCGAACGCAAACTAAAAATAACTAGTGAAAGTGAATTAATAACACCAGTAAAAATTGCCTTTACTAACGATTTAACTTTTGAGGATTTAACTCAAATAAAAAAAGATTTACTAGACAAAGGAATTACTGTTGAATATAAAAAAATAGAATTTGATAAAAACAATAAACTCCAAGCTATTGGTTGTTTTGTAGATTGTAATGATGGATTTAATGGTTATTTTTTCACAAATTATTTAAACGGCAGTAGAAAATATGGTTTCTATCGCGATTATGACATTAACTCTTCTTCTCCTTTCGGAACGGGAAGTCTAAGAAAAACTATAGTTTTAGATGTCGGTCATGGTGGAAGAGATGATGGTAGTTTCTCTAAAGGTTTTCAAGAGAAAGAAATCACACTTCAAATTGCTAATAAAATAAAAACACTTTCAAAAGGAAATGAAGATATCGAAATCTTTTTAACACGATCTTCAGATGAATTTATCACATTAAATAAAAGAGTCGAGTTTATAAATGCATTAAAACCTGATTATGTTATTTCATTACATATTGCGAGTAGTGGATTAGAAGATATGAATGGCTTTAATTTCTTTACGAATAACAAAAATAAATTAAAGAAAGAATCTACTACTATTACTGAAAAATTTGTGAAAAGTATTTCTAAAAAACTAAAGGTAAATACAATTCAAAACATGAACTCTCATTTATTAAAACATATTGAATGTCCAGGAATGTTAATTGAATTAGGGTATTTAACGAATAAAAAAGATTATGATTTATTAACTACTGAAAAAGGTCAGAATAAAATTTCAACTACAATCATTGGAGCTATAAACAACTTAAATAAAACACATTAAGTCATTAAAAGAATTATTTAGACTAGAAGTGATGTTTTAAAACATCACTTTTTTATAATTCAGCATACGCTCTATTTTAAAATATAATTTAGGAAACTTCTGTTTTAGATCTTCAGGAGTTTCAAAAAAATGTTCCATAATTACAGAAACAAATTCTAATGCATTTGTATTTGCATAATCTCTAAAATATCCTGATTCGATAACTTCTGTTGAATTATCTGGATTTCTCATAAACTTGACAATTTCTAAGTATGTTCTATAAAAAATCCTTGCGCTAACATCTTTTGATTGTTTCCCGTGAAAAGTTAAAGCATGTGTAAACTCATGAATTCCTAGGTTTAAATTATCATTTAATACCATTTCCCCAAGTAAAAAGTCTTCCCAAGAAAATATAATCAATTTTAATCCTGGATTAAATTCTCCTTTATGGTATTGTTTTGTAATTAAAGAATAATACGAAGTAGGATAAACTATAATTTTATTGAATGTTGATGTTAAATACTTTCTCATTCCAAAGGTTAATTTTATATAAGAAGAAGCCATTAAAATTTTAGCTTCAGATGTCATTTTAAAACCATCTCTTTCTATAAAATCATAGTTTCTGAAGAATCTCACCAATCTATGCTCAAAATACACCTTTTGCTTGTCGTTTAATTTCTGATAAAAAAGAACACTTGATTCTAAAAATTCTTTCTTATGCTTTGGTAATTTCTTTTTTACTAAATAAGTATGAATTAGAACAGGTTTATTAAACAAAAAAACAAAAACACGTTCAACTACATTTAATAAAAAAGCAAGAAAGCTAACCAAATAAAAGGTTAGCTTTAAAATGTAAAATGATTTCATTTATGGTATTGTGATATCAATAAAATTTATTTTTAAAAACGGATATTTAAAATCGTTTGAAAAGAAATCCAAGTCTTTATTTGATTAAGCTAATTTTTGCTTTACAATTGTAGAAATCGTTTTTCCATCAGCTTTACCAGCTAATTTTTTAGAAACTACTCCCATTACTTTCCCCATATCTTTCATTCCTTCTGCTCCTACTTGTACTATTACTTCTACAACTACTTTTACAATTTCATCTTCACTTAAAGCTTCAGGTAAAAATTGCTCTAAAACTTTAGCTTCTGCTAATTCAGGATCCGCTAAATCTTGTCTGTTTTGACTAATAAAAACTTCTGCACTATCTTTTCTTTGCTTTACTTGCTTCTGAATAATTTTTAATTCTTGTTCTTCTGATAATTCTCCAGCTCCAGCTTCTGTATTAGCTAACATAAAAGCCGATTTTAAAGCTCTTAAAGCAGTTAAAGCTACAGTATCTTTAGATTTCATAGCTTCTTTCATTTTGTTCATTACTTCTTGTTGTACACTCATGAGTTTTCTTTTTTCAAATATAATAATAAAAAAATCCTGATTTCTCAGGATTTTTTTTAGTTGTTATTTTACAGATACTAATCTACATTATCATGTAGAAATGAATTATTAGAACGTAAAAATTCATCGTTATTTGTATTTAAAGGTGTTTTCTTTTCACTAATCTTAGTATTAACATCTAAATCTACTCCTAACCTTTTATATGCAGGTTGTTTTTCAATTTCGTCAATATTTTTATTCACTTTGTCAGAGAACTTATAATTAAAACCTTTCATCTTATCTCTTCTTTCTTGAGCTCTTTTTTGTAACTCAGAAATTGTTAAACTTAAAGGAGAAGCATCACTATCATCTTCAACAACTTCTTTTTCAGTCTTAGTTCTTACTTCAAATCTTAAAGCTTCTTCTTCCTCAACTTCAATAGCAGGTGTAGAACTTTTACCTATAGTTGGTTTTATATCAAAATCTTCTAATACAAAACGTTTTTCAATTCTAGGTTTAACTTCCTCAAATTCAACTTCAATATTCCTAATTGAATTTGTAGTTTCAATTAAGTCATTTTTTATTGTTGAAGTCGGTTTAACTTCTTCATATGAATTTAATGGTAAATCAAACAATAAATTTTGTTGAATTGGCGCTTCTTCTATTTTTTCTTCAACATGAGTTTGTGTCATATTTGTAATTACAAACTCTTCTTCTGCGATAGCATTATAACTCACCTCCTCAAAAGTAACATCTATACTATTAATAGTTTCTGTTGTTTGAATTAATTGATTTTTTGGTTCTTCTTTATCTTCTAAATCTAAAACATGAACTACTTTTTGATTTGTTGAGGCAATAGGCTCATCTATTGGAGTAGATTTAACCACTGATCTGTTATCAAACTCATAAGTGGCTTTCTGTTCATCTTCTAAAGTATGAACAATCTTTTTTGTTTCTGTATTATTAATGGTATTTTGTTGGTCTTGAGCAAATCCTGTAGCTACCACAGTAACAGAAATACCTTCTTCTATACTCTCGTCTTCTCCTATTCCCATAATAATGTTAGCATCGTAACCTGCTTCTGTTTGGATATAATCATTGATTTCTCCAATTTCATCTAAAGTAACTTCATTAGTACCAGAAACGATTAATAACAATACATTTTTAGCTCCTGTAATTTTATTATCATTTAATAATGGCGAATCTAACGCCTTAACAATCGCATTTTTAGCTCTATTTGTTCCTGATTCTTTTGCAGATCCCATTATTGCTGTACCACTATTCGCTAATACTGTTTTAGCATCATGTAAATCGATATTTTGTTTATAGTGATGTGTAATTACTTCTGCTATCCCTTTAGCAGCAGTTGCTAATACTTCGTCTGCTTTTGAGAAACCTGATTTAAACCCTAAATTTCCGTAAACTTCTCGAAGTTTATTATTATTAATTACTATTAATGAATCTACATTTTTACGAAGCTCATCGATTCCTTTTTGAGCTTGCTTTGAGCGCATTCTACCTTCAAACTGAAATGGCATAGTAACGATACCAACCGTTAATATATCCATATCTTTAGCAATTTTTGCTATAATTGGTGCAGCACCAGTACCAGTACCTCCACCCATACCAGCAGTAATAAACACCATTTTTGTTTGAGTGTTTAACATCTGCTGAATTTCTTGTATACTTTCTGCTGCTGCTTGTGCTCCAATTTCTGGGTTAGCACCAGCTCCTAAACCAGAAGTTAAATGTGCTCCTAGTTGAATTTTATTTGGTATTGGACTGTTTTCCAATGCTTGTGCATCTGTATTACAAATTACGAAATCTACTCCGTGAATTTGCTCACTGTACATGTGATTTACAGCATTGCTTCCTCCCCCACCTACACCAATCACTTTAATCGTATTCGATTGTGTTTTTGGCATATCAAATGAAATGTTATCAAATTCTGCGCTCATAATAACTCTTCTTTTTGTTAATTAATCCCTATATATTCTTTATCTTTCCTTACTCTGCGTTATCTAAAAACTCTTTAAATCGTTCTGTAAATTTTTCTAAAAACGATTTTCCTTTAGTTTTTTGTTTAAGTTCTTCTCGTTGAACAATTTCTGGTTCTTGTTCAGACAAATTTCCCTCATCATTAATTACTTCAGGCTCTTCTTCATTTACAACTACTACTGGTTCCTCTTTATTATACTTATCTAAACCTTCCATTAATAATCCAACAGCTGTTGCATAAGAAGGACTTGACAAAACATCATCACTTCCTCCAGCTAAATGTTCATTTGGATATCCAATACGAGTATCCATTCCTGTAATATATTCTACTAATTGTCTTAAATGTTTTAATTGTGATCCGCCACCTGTTAAAACAATCCCAGCAATTAGTTTTCCTTTTTGAGTTTCGTGTCCGTAATTTTTAATTTCTAAATACACATGTTCTATAATTTCTTGAACTCTAGCGTGAATTATTTTTGAAAGATTCTTTAAAGTAATTTCTTTAGGTTCTCTTCCTCTTAAACCAGGAATAGAAACAATTTCAGTTTCTTTATTTTCTCCTGGCCAAGCTGAACCAAACTTTATTTTTAATAATTCTGCTTGCTTTTCAATTATTGAACATCCTTCTTTAATATCTTCTGTAATTACATTTCCTCCAAAAGGAATAACAGCAGTATGACGAATAATCCCATCTTTAAAAATGGCTAAATCTGTTGTACCACCTCCTATATCAATTAAAGCAACTCCTGCTTCTTTCTCTTCTTGACTTAAAACTGCAGAAGCCGAAGCTAAAGGCTCTAACGTGATATCAGATAAGTTTAAACCTGCACTTTTCACACATCTTCCAATATTTCTAATAGAAGAAACTTGTCCTACAACAACGTGAAAATTAGCTTCAAGCCTTCCTCCATACATTCCTATTGGCTCTTTTATATCTGGCTGACTATCTACTTTAAATTCTTGTGGCAAAACATGAATAATCTCTTCTCCAGGCAACATCACCAATTTATGTACTTGGTTAACTAAATTATCTATATCTTCATCTTTTATAACTTCATCTGCATTATCTCTGGTGATATAATCACTATGATGTAAACTTCTGATATGTTGACCTGCAATTCCTACTACTACATTATCAATTCTTTGTCCTGACACACTTTCTGCTTCATCTACAGCTTGCTGTATCGACTGAATTGTTTGTGTAATATTATTTACCACTCCTCTTTTCACTCCCAAGCTTTTTGCTTTACCAATGCCAAGAACTTCAATTTTATCATATTCGTTCTTACGACCAATCATGGCAACAATCTTGGTTGTACCAATATCTAAACCAACTGCGATTTTATTGTTCTCCATCTTGATTTTCTTTTGTACATACCACTTGGTTGTGATACTTAAGGTTTATAGTTTTATACTTATTTATTGTTTTATCTTTGATTGCTTTGTTATAAAAAGCTTTCAATTTTTTAAATTTCAAATTTACATCTTCATATTTACCAAACTCTACTCTATAATTTCCACTTCTGACTGTAAAATTATATTCATTTGTGTTTAATACTTGAATTCCTGTGACTTCTTTGTGAAGAAATTCATCCTTGGAAATAAACAGTACTAACTGCGTTATTTCTTCTAACATACCAGATAGATTACTCCCATTTATTACAGGTACACGAGCTGAAAAATTTGACGACAACGGAATTTTAACCCCTTCTTTATCAATATAATAAATCTCGCCATCAGAAATAACTCTAGCGATAGGCTCTTTTTGTGTGATATGAGTTTTTAACACTCCCCCAAGCGTTATAAAAACTCTCGCTTTTTCTACATATGGATTTGACGCTACCCTATTTTCTAGATGATGTAAATCTAATATACTTTTGGGTTGGTTTTTAACTGTCACTTGACTTTGTATTAACAATTTATTAACCGACTCGTGAGTTAAAAAAGGATTAGATCCTTCGTTAAATTCTACAACAATTGCGTCAACAACTTTTTGTTGATTTCGCTTTTTTGTAAAACTATACAGGACTAGTAAACCTGCTACTAAACCTATGAATACAAAATATTTTGTTACTTTTTTAATCACTACAAATTGTATTCCTTTATTAACTCATCTTTTACTTCATTTACCATTAAACCAATATCACCTGCTCCTAACATTACTATCACTTTAGCATTAGTCAGTTTAATTTGCTTAATCATCTCTTCTTTAGACAACAACTGTTTTTTTTCAGCTGTAATTTTATCTAATAACCATTTTGAAGTAACACCTTCAATTGGTAATTCTCTTGCTGGATAAATATCTAGCAACATGACTTGATCGAATTTAGATAACGATAATGCAAAATCATCTACAAAATCTCTTGTTCTAGTGAATAAATGCGGCTGAAAAACCACTAAAACTTCTTCACTTGGATACATTTCTCGAACTGCACTTTCTACTGCATTGATCTCAGTTGGATGATGCGCATAATCATCAATTAGCACTAAATTTTCTGATCTTACTTTATAAGCAAAACGACGCTGTACTCCAGAAAAACTAGCTAATTGTTCTTTAATTTTATCTAAACTCACTCCATAAACATCAGCTAAAGCTAATGCTGCAAGAGCATTCATAATATTGTGTCTTCCTGGTAAAGAAAACTCAATATCATTTATATTATTTTTAGGAGTTTTAACATCAAAAACGTACACTCCATTTACTATTCTTAAATTAGAAGCAACATAATCAGCATCCTCTTCAATAGCATATGTTAAACCTTCAATAGGTAATCCTTTTGCAACGATTAACTGCTCAGAAACTTTATTAGAAAATGCTTTAAAAGAATCTAAAAGTGCCTGATATTCTCCATATATATCTAAATGATCTGCGTCCATAGATGTAATACACGCAATATTTGGAGATAAGTGTAAAAAAGAACGATCAAACTCATCTGCCTCAACAACAGAAATTTTATCTTTTCCTAGAATTAAATTTGAACTATAATTCTCAGCAATTCCTCCTAAAAAAGCTGTAGCTTCTTCAGGTTGCATGATATGACCAAGTATTGAAGAAGTTGTGGTTTTCCCATGAGTTCCTGCTACCGCTAAACAATAAGTATCATTCGTAATTCTACCTAAAATCTCTGCTCTTTTCAATACTTCGAAGTCATTATCTTTAAAATAATTCAACTCTGTATGTATTTTTGGAATAGCAGGTGTGTAAACCACAAGTGAATTTTCTTTTACAAAAACTTCTTTTGGAATTAGATTGATATCATCTTCAAAATGAATTTCTATTCCTAAAGATTGTAAATCCTCAGTAATAGGAGAAGGAGTTTTATCATAGCCTGCAACTTGTTTTCCATTTGCATGAAAATAGCGAGCCAAGGCACTCATTCCAATACCTCCAATTCCTATAAAATAGATAATATGTATATCTTTTAAATTCACTAATTTATTAATCTTTCGATTTCGTTTACTATATGATTTGTAGCATTTGGTAATGCTAACTCTTTTATATTTTCACTTAAACTTTCTTGCTTGCCTTTATCTCTAAGTAATGTTTCAAAAACTACGGGAAAAGTATGTAATTCACTCTCACGCAACATTATTGCCCCATGCTTATCTACAATAGACTTTGCATTTTTAGTTTGATGATCTTCTGCCACATTTGGTGAAGGAATAAACAATACAGGTTTTCCAACAATACACAATTCAGATACTGAACTTGCTCCTGCTCTAGATATTACAAAATCAGCTGCTGCATAAGCTAAATCCATTCGATTTAAAAACTGATGAATCTGAACACTATCATTTCCGTACTCTTTGTACTCTTCGTAATACAGTTTTCCGCACTGCCAGATTACTTGTACTTCTTGCTTTTTAAAGAAATCAAGTTCAGTAGCTATTAATTGATTAATTCTTCTTGCACCTAAACTCCCTCCAATAACTAAGATTGTTTTTTTAGCCGTATTTAAACCAAAAAACTCTTGTGCTTCTTCCCTTTTTGTATGTATCAACAACAAATCTTGTCGTACAGGATTACCCGTTTTCACGATTTTATCTAACGGAAAGAATCGCTCTAAATTATCGTAAGCAACACAAATTTTTTTTGCTTTTTTACTTAATAATTTATTGGTAATTCCTGGATAAGAATTTTGCTCTTGAATCACAGTAGGAATTCCTTTTCTATTTGCCATCATTAAAGCTGGCCCGCTTGCAAAACCGCCTGTTCCGATTGCAACATCTGGTTTAAATTTTCTTATAATTTTACTTGCGTTCCATAAACTACTTATTAGCTTTAATGGAAACATTAAGTTTTGTAATGTTAATTTTCTTTGAATACCCGAAATCCACAACCCTTTAATTTCATAACCAGCTTTGGGTACTTTTTCCATTTCCATTTTACCTTTGGCACCAATAAATAGAATATGCGCAGTTGGATAGCGTAACTTTATTTCGTTAGCTATGGCAATTGCAGGATAGATATGACCTCCTGTTCCACCTCCACTTATTATTACATTTATTGATTTTTCCATTGTCACTTAAATTTATATGGTTTCATGTAAAATATCTAACGGATTATCATCTAAAATTGATTCTTCTGTATCATTCTTCGAAGCACTAACACTTAAGACCATTCCTAGAGCAAAACAAGTCATCCAAATTGAAGTTCCTCCACTACTAATTAGTGGTAAAGTTTGCCCAGTAACTGGAAATAAATTTACTGCTACAGCCATATTAATAATGGCCTGAAAAATGATCGGCAAACCTACGCCAATTACCAATAAAGTTGCAAAAATTGTTGTCGCTTTTTTTGCAGCTATTATTATCCTGAATAACAGCAAGAAATACATAAAAATGACCAATAATGCTCCCATCATTCCATATTCTTCGACAATAATTGCATAAATAAAATCCGAAGAAGACTGTGGTAAGAAATTTTTCTGCACACTTTTACCAGCTCCTTTCCCAAAAGGACCTCCTGTTGCAATGGCTATTTTAGCTTTTTCAACTTGATAATTTTCAGGTTGATTTTCTGAATTAAAAAAACCATCAATTCTACTTTCCCAAGTTGCTAGTCGGTTTGGCATGGCTTCTGGAAAAGCTTTTATCACCAAAATAAAGAGCCCTAATGCTACAACACCAATCCCTAAAATATTTGCTATATATTTTATTGGATATCCCCCAATAAAAGTTAGCATAATTACCATTGAAAATATAATAGCTGTAGTAGAAAAGTTTGCAGGTAATATTAACATTAATATTAAACCTATTGGCAACCACAACTGCAATAAACTTTCTTTAAAAACAATCTTCTTTTCCTTATTCTTTGCTAAATAACGTGCAACATAAACTAACACCACAAGACCTGCAAGAGTTGAAGTTTGAAAACCAACTCCTACAAAAGGAATTTGAATCCACCTACTTGCATTTGCGCCACCAATTGTTGTTCCTTGAGCTATTGTAACTATTAACAAGAGCAAAACTATAGGTAACATCAATACAGAACCTCCACTAAAATATCGATACGGAATTTTATGAACTCCGTATAAAATACCAAACCCCATAAGCAGCAGTACAATGTGTTTAATTAAATGTCCTGTTGTTGATCCATTACCAACCACATACACCAAGTTTGTACTTGCACTATATACAGGCATGAAAGAAAGAATTGCTAAAACTGCAACTATAGCCCAAATGGCTCTATCTCCTTTTATATGTTTAAATATTGTTTTCAATATTTTACAAACTTCTTACTGCACTTTTAAATTGACGACCTCTATCTTCATAATTTTCGAACAAATCGAAACTTGCACATGCTGGAGATAATAAAACTGTATCACCTTTTTGCGCTATTTTATGAGCCACTTTTACTGCTTCTTGAGCTCCCGCTGTTTCCACAATAATATCCACAACATTTTGAAATGTCTCAATAATCTTGTGATTATCTAGACCTAAACACACAATCCCTTTTACCTTTTCTCTAACTAAAGGTAATAAGTCTGTATAATCATTTCCTTTATCTACACCTCCTACAATCCAAACTGTTGGAGCATCCATACATTCTAGAGCATAAAATGTTGCATTTACATTTGTTGCTTTACTATCATTAACATAAGTAACTCCTTCAATTTTAACTACTTTTTCCAAACGATGCTCAGCCCCTTCAAAACTTGACATACTTTCTGAAACCCTATTATTACGCACTTGTAATAATTTAGATGCCAACATAGATGCCATTGCGTTTTTGGTATTGTGCTTTCCTTGTATCGTTAAATAAGATTTATCCATTATAAATTCTTCTTCGTTTATTCTAATTATTATTGTATCACCCTTAATAAATGCTCCATATTTCAATTCTTTGGTGATTGAAAATGGAACTAATTTTGATTGAACAGGATGTTTATCCAACCAATTCACTATTACTTCGTCATCAGAATCATAAATCAAAAAATCATCTTTCGTTTGATTCATTGCTATTCTGAACTTTGAAGCTATATATTTATTAAAATCATATTCATATCTATCGAGATGATCTGGAGTAATGTTAGTAATCATTGCAATATGACAACGGAATGAATCGATTCCATCCAATTGAAAACTACTTAACTCTAACACGTAATTCTCATAATTTTGCTCTGCAACTTGCTTTGCAAAACTGTCTCCGATATTTCCTCCCATTCCAACATTTAAACCACCATTTTTTAAAATATGATGCGTTAACATTGTTGTGGTTGTTTTTCCATTTGAACCTGTAATTCCAACTATAGTTGCATCTGTATATTTTACTGCAAATTCTATCTCTGAAATCACTTTAATTCCTTTTGATAATAACTCTTGAATTAGAGCCACTTTATCTGGAATACCAGGACTTTTCATAACCACATCAGCATTAAAAATTTTACTCTCTGTATGCTGATTTTCCTCAAAATCTATCTCATTATATTCAAGAACTTCTTTATATTTCTTTGCTATTGTTCCTTTATCTGAAACAAAAACATCAAAACCTTTTTTCTTCCCTAGAATAGCCGTTCCTACGCCACTTTCCCCTCCTCCTAAGACAACCAATCTTTTCATTATCTTAATTTCAATGTTACTATTGTAAACACAGCTAGTAAAATCCCAACAATCCAAAATCGAGTTACAATTTTACTTTCGTGATAGTTTAACTTTTGGTAGTGATGATGTAAAGGCGACATTTTAAAAATTCGTCTTCCTTCACCATATTTTTTCTTCGTGTATTTGAAATATGAAACCTGTAAAATCACTGATAGATTTTCAGCAACAAAAATCCCTGCTAAAACTGGCAACAATAGTTCTTTACGAATTGCAATTGCTATCACCGCTATGATTCCACCAATTGTTAAACTCCCAGTATCACCCATAAAAACCTGAGCTGGATAAGTATTATACCATAAAAAACCTATTAGCGCCCCAGCAAAAGCAGCAACAAAAACCGTCATTTCACCAGAATTTGGTATATACATTACATCTAGATAATCAGCAAAAATTATATTTCCTGAAACCCATGTGAAAACAGCTAAAGTAACGACCATAATTGCAGAAGAACCTGCAGCTAAACCATCTATACCATCTGTTAAATTTGCTCCGTTAGACACACCTGTTACAATAAAAACAACAATTGGAATAAAAATTAACCATGCGTATTTTTCATAACCTTCACCCAAAAAACTTAAAGCTTTCGCATAGTCTAATTCGTTATCTTTTAAGAATGGAACAGTTGTTTTAGTTGACTTATGTGCATCACTAAAAACTTTCTTCTTACCATTCTCCATAACTATTTGTTGCTCTTGTGGCAATTGTTCTTTTATAGTTACATCATCATTGAAGTATAAAATCGCTCCGACAATAAGTCCTAATCCAACTTGACCAACAACCTTGAAAACTCCTTTCAATCCAGCTTTGTCTTTTTTGAAGACTTTTATATAATCATCAGCAAATCCAATGAATCCCATCCAAACAGTTGTTATGAGTAAAATGATTATATAAATATTTTCAAGCTTAGCTAACAATAATACTGGAATTAACGTCGCCATAATGATGATTACACCACCCATTGTAGGCGTTCCGCTTTTTTGCATTTGCCCATCTAAACCTAAATCTCTAATACTTTCACCAACCTGCTGTCTTCTCAAGAAATTGATAATTCTTTTACCAAAAATTGTAGAAATCAACAATGACAATATAAATGCTGCAGCCGAACGAAATGTGATAAATTGAAACACACTTGCTCCCGTTAGATTGAATTCACTTTCTAAATACTCAAATAGGTAATACAACATTCTTTATATATTTTTTAGTTGATTAAAACATTGTTTCACTTCTTCCAAATCATCGAAATGATGACGCTCACCATTCACTTCTTGATAATTTTCATGTCCTTTTCCTGCGATCAAGATTATATCTCCTGACTGCGCTAACTTACAAGCGGTTTTTATCGCTTGCTTTCTATCTACAATAGCTATTGTTTTTCTATAATTTTCTGGAGTTACCCCCACTTCCATTTCATCTATAATCACCTGAGGATCTTCTGTTCTAGGATTATCTGAAGTAAAAATCGCTTGACTACTCAATAAAGAAGCAATGTTTGCCATTTTAGGGCGCTTTGTTTTATCTCTGTCTCCACCACAACCCACAACAGTAATTACTTGCTCATTACCCGTTCTTATATTATTAATCGTTTCTAAGACATTTTTTAAAGCATCAGGCGTATGCGCATAATCTACTATCGCCGTGATTTTATCGTTAGATACGATATATTCAAATCGACCACTCACACTTTGAAGCTCACTAATCGCTCGTAAAACCTCTATTTTATCTAAACCTAACAACTCACTAACTCCATAAATTGCCAGAAGATTATATGTATTAAAATCACCTATAAGTTTTGACCAAACTTCAATTCCATTAATAGTAACTAGTGAACCAGAAAAACTTTTCTCTAAAATCTTCGCCTTAAAATCAGCTAGTGTTTTAAGCGCATACGACTTCTTACTTGCCTTAGTATTCTGAAGCATGACATTACCATTCTTGTCATCTATATTTGTTAGCGCGAAAGCGTTTTTAGACAAACCGTCAAAAAAAGATTTTTTCACATCTCTGTATTCCGCAAACGAATTATGATAATCTAAATGATCGTGAGATAAATTTGTAAACACAGCTCCCTCAAAAGTTAATCCTTCTATTCTCTGCTGATGAATCCCATGTGAACTCACTTCCATAAAACAGAACTCAACACCTTGATTCACCATTTCCGACAAATATTTGTTAATCGTTAATGAATCTGGAGTTGTGTGTGTAGCTTTATACGCCACCTCATCTACCATTATCTTAACCGTAGAAAGCAATCCTGCACAATACCCTAACTTTTTAAACAACTGATACAACAGCGTTGTAACTGTGGTTTTTCCATTAGTTCCTGTAACTCCTATTAATTTAATTTTACCTGAAGGATTATCATAATAATTTGCCGCAATGTTTGCCAACGCCTTGTTTGCGTCATCAACCTCAACATAAACAACTCCCTCTTTTTTATTTTCCGGTAAAACCTCACAAACAATAACTTTTGCACCTAAATTAATTGCCTTGTCTATAAATTTATGACCATCAACATTTACTCCACGCTGCGCCACAAATAAATCGTTTTCAACAACCTTCCTACTATCAAAAACCACATTAGAGATTTCAATATTTGTGTCTCCAAATACTGAATTCACTCCTACTTTATATAATATGTCTTTAACTATTTTCAATTATGATAGTTTTAAATATACTGTTGCTCCTTTTCGAACTTTTACTCCCTTGTTTATCGACTGTTCTTTTACTTTTCCAACTCCAGAAACATTTACTTTTAAACCCATATTTTCTAAAATTGAAATCGCATCCATAGCCGACATCCCTACTACTTTAGGCATAATTGTTTTATACCTGTTTATAACATCATAATACTTATTGTAATCTTTACTTATAGAAGCCGTCACAACAGAATCCGTTACCTTTTGCACACTTGAAGGTGTTGACGTATAAATTTTATGTGCTATTTCTTTAAAAACAGGCGCTGCAACTTTAGCCCCATAATAACCTTTTAAAGGATCGGGCTCATGCACAACAACTATACAAGAATATTTAGGTTTATCTACAGGAAAGAAACCAGCAAAAGAAGCAACATATTTTTTATTCGAATAATAACCACCTTCATATTTCCCTTCTTTATTCTTTTTTCTCGGAATCCATTTTTTTGCCGTACCTGTTTTACCTGCCATTGAAAAATTTGGAGAATAAATCTCTTCTGCAGTCCCTTTTTTAACTACATTCTCCATAATCTTCTTCACCTTATTTATAGTAGATTGTTTTGCAATTCTTTTCTTTAAGACAATTTTACCAAATTCCTCTACAGTTTCTCCACCAACTTTCAACTCCTTAACAAACCTTGGCTTAACCAACTCTCCATTATTCGCCACGCCATTATAAAACATTAATACTTGCAAAGGTGTCAAAGAAACACCATAACCCCAAGCCATCCACTCTAAGGCAATCGGATTCCAACGATCTGTTTTTGGCAACGGAATTATTGGCTTCCCCTCACCAACTATTCGCACACCCGTCTTCTGATCTAAACCAAATTGCTTAATTCGTTTAATAAATTTATTTGGATTATGGTCGTAGTTTTTCTGAATAGCTTTTACAATACCAACATTTGAAGAAACTTCAAAAACTCTAGCTAAAGAAATTTTCCCGTAACCTTCCCAATTACTATCCTCAACTTTTCTATTATTTATATAAATCCTTCCTTTTTCGGTATCTATAACATCAGCAGTATCTACAACATTATCCTCTAAAGCCGCCATTAAACTCGCCAACTTAAAAGTTGAACCAGGCTCATGACTTTCCCAAACCGCATAATTCCTTCTTTCATAATACTTCCCACTAGAAGTCCTTCCTAGGTTTGATATTGCTTTTATCTCTCCAGTTGCAGTTTCCATTACAACAGCACAACCATGATCTGCTTCAAAATACTCTAACTGCTTCAACAAAGCATAATGCGTTATATCCTGAATATTAACATCAATCGTAGTAATCACATCCTTACCATCTTCTGGCTCTTTTTCATTAATATCTCTTAACGGCTTCCATTGTCCCTTAGCTATTTTCTGCTTCACTCTCCATCCATCCTCTCCTTTCATATATTCAGAAAACGCACCTTCTATTCCCGCACCACCTCTATGATCATTATAACCAATTGTACGTTCCGCTATCTTACCAATAGGATGTTCCCTCACCGTTTTTTGTTCCGCTATAAAACCACCACGATAAACCCCCAATCTAAACATTGGAAAACCCCTCATTTTAGCATAATCATTATAACCTAAACCCCTTGCTATCAATAAATATTTATTTTTTCTATTTCTAGCATCACGGATTTTCTTCTCATAATACTGAGGAGTTTTGCCTAACATTTTAGAAAGTTCTTGAGTTAAAGCAGCAATATACTTTTCGAAATCCCCTTTCCTGACCGAAACAGGATCCATTCGAACTGTATAACTAGACACTGAAGTCGCTAAAAGATTTCCATCCGAAGCATAAACATTACCTCTATTAGCAGCAATAGTATCATTTTTAATATTCTTCTCTATCGCCATCTTTTTGTAACGCTCACCCTTCACATATTGAAGTTCAAAAACCTTACCCCCTATAACCAACAAAAAAAGCGACATCAACACCGCAACCACGTACAACTTGTTTAATATGCTTTTTTTAACTACTGACAAATCTTAATATTTTACTTTACTATTACCTTAATCTTCTGCGGTGGCTCTTGCGCAGGCTCTAAACCTGCAGGAATCACCTTTTTTCTAATTGCACTCTCCAACTTCATTCTCATTAGAATTTTACTTGTATCTACATATTCCGCCCGAAGCTCCCTTTTCTTCTTATTTAACTCCGCTATCTTCACCACCTTTTCATCTATCGAATGCGCACTCCATATCATTACCAACAAAAGCCCTACAATAAATATGATAATCTTCCAATTTTTCGCCGCTGAATCATCAGTCAAAAAACTACCACGTAACACATCATATATCCCACCTGAACTTTCTGCCATAATTATACTTTTGTTGCTATTCTAAGTTTCGCACTTCTAGCTCTATTATTCTGAGCTATCTCCTCATTTGTTGGCACAATCAACTTTCCAACTTTCTTTAACGGAACACTAATATTCCCATAAAAATCTTTCTCCGGTTCTCCCTCAAACAACCCTGTTCTAATAAAACGCTTCACTAAACGATCCTCTAAAGAATGATATGAAATCACACTCAACCTACCATCATCATTCAGCAAATCAGGGATCTGATTCAAAAACTCTTTCAAAACCTCCAATTCTTCATTGACCTCAATTCTTATTGCCTGATAAATCTGAGCCAAAATCTTATGCTCTTTCATTTTAGGCAAAAAACGCTTCAACACCTCTTTCAACTCAAAACTAGTTTCTATCTTTTTACTAACTCTAGAAGCTACCAAAGTTTTTGCAATAGCCCTAGCATTCCTCAACTCACCATAATAATACAAAACATCCGCAAGCTTAGACTCCTCGTAATCATTCACAACCTCCTTCGCTGAAATTTTCGCAGTTTGATCCATCCTCATATCCAATTCCCCATCATACCTCGTAGAAAAACCTCTTTCAGCTTCATCAAACTGATGAGACGAAACACCAAGATCTGCCAAAACACCATCCACTTTCTTCACTCCATAAAACCTTAAAAAACGACTTATATACCTGAAGTTCTCTTCAATCAAAACAAACCTATCATCATCTATTAAATTCCTAGTCGCATCAGCATCCTGATCAAAACCAAACAACCTCCCATTCTCACCTAAGCGTTTTAATATCTCTTTAGAATGCCCACCTCCACCAAAAGTGACATCCACATAAACACCATCTTCCTTTATATTAAGAGCATCAACACTCTCTTTCAACAACACCGACTCGTGATAACTATTCATCTATATCTATATTTCCCATTACTTCTTCCGCTAAATCTCCAAAATCCAAGACTGAATCCTCAATCACACTCTCATACTTCTCTTTATCCCAAATCTCAATAATGTTCACCGCACTAGAAAAAACCACTTCTTTTTTAATACCCGCAAACACTAACAAATCTTTCGGAATTAAAACCCTACCCGTAGCATCAACTTCCACAATCTTTACACCAGCTGTAAATCTTCTTATGAAATCATTATTTTTTTTCACAAATCGATTTAGCTTATTGATTTTATTCATCATTACATTCCATTCTTGCATTGGATACAACTCCAAACAAGCCTGAAACACAGAACGCTTAATCACAAAACCTTCTTGCAACACAGGCGACAACTGCTTTTTTAAACCAGAAGCCAACATAAGCCGACCTTTAGCATCAGCTTTACACTCATATGTTCCAATAAGATTTACCACATTTATTTATAAAGTAATATTCAAAAATATAAATTTTTTACCACATTTTACCACATTTTACCACATTGTTAATAACTTATACCACTTTAAATAAAACCATACACATTTTAAGAATACAGCTGCATTAATAACCACTCAGAAAAAAGAAAATTGACTTGTAACAAAAAAGGTTTATTTTTGCGATTAGCCAAATGTTCGCTAATGACTGATTTTTTAAAGAAAGAAGATAAATTTACTTATGCAGAAGCCGGTGAAGGAAGGCCTATCATTGTTTTGCATGGTTTAATGGGTGCTCTAAGTAATTTTAATCATACTTTTAATCATTTTTCCGAAAGAGGTTACAAGGTTTTAATTCCTGAATTACCTCTATACACATTACCTATTATAAAAACTAATGTTAAAAATTTAGCGAAATTTTTACACGATTTTATTGAGTATAAAAACTTAAAGGACGTTGTATTGTTAGGTAATTCTCTTGGTGGACACATTGCTTTATACTATATAAAACATTACCCACAAGATGTTACTGCTTTAGTTTTAACAGGTAGTTCTGGATTGTATGAAAACTCTCTAGGTAATAATTACCCTAGAAGAGGCGACAAGGGCTTTGTTAGAACAAAAACACAAGAAGTTTTTTACGATAAATCTATCGCAACAGAAGAATTAGTTGATCAAGTTTATGATGTTATTAACGATAGAAATACTCTTGTTAAAACATTAGCAATTGCAAAAAGTGCAGTTCGTCATAATATGGCTAACGACTTACCAAACATGGAACAGCCAACTTGTTTGATTTGGGGAAAAAACGACACCGTTACTCCACCAGACGTAGCAGAAGACTTCCATAGACTTTTACCTGATAGTGATTTATTTTGGGTTGATAAATGTGGACATGCAGCCATGATGGAACACCCAGAAGAGTTTAATGAAATTTTAGAAAACTGGTTTAAAGAACGAAATATATAAGCGATGAAAATAAAATCTGCTGAGTTTGTAATGAGTAACAGTAATGTTACAAATGCACCAAAAGACAGCATCCCAGAATACGCTTTTATTGGCCGTTCTAATGTTGGTAAATCTTCATTAATTAACATGTTAATGGAGCGAAAAAAATTAGCCAAAACCTCTGGAACACCAGGAAAAACCCAACTTATAAACCACTTCAAAATAAACGACGAATGGTTTTTAGTTGATCTACCAGGTTATGGTTACGCTAAAGTTTCAAAGAAAAAAAGAACAATTTTTCAATATTTTATTGAAAACTACTTTAAAGAAAGAGAACAGTTAGTTTGTGCTTTTGTATTAGTTGATAGCAGACATGACCCTCAAAAAATAGATTTAGAATTCATGCGTTTCCTTGGAGAAAACAGTATTCCTTTTGCTATTATCTTCACCAAAGCAGATAAATTACCTAGTTCTAAATTAAACAAGCAACTACTTTCTTATAAAAGAAAATTACTTCAACATTGGGAAAGTTTACCTGTCAATTTTTTAACTTCATCAAGTAGTAAACTTGGAAGAGAGGAAGTTTTAAATTTTATTGATCAAGTAAACAAAGATGTAGCTGACGATTTTAAATAAAATAATCTGATGCATTCTACAAAAGACAATCTTCAAGTTCTTCACGAAGACAACCATATCATTATTATCAATAAAAGATCTGGTGACATTGTACAAGGTGACAAAACTGGAGACAAACCTTTAAGTGATGTTGTAAAAGAATATATCAAAGAAAAATACAGCAAACCAGGAAATGTATTCTTAGGAACTGTTCATAGACTTGATAGACCCACTTCTGGAATTGTAATTTTTGCCCGAACTTCTAAAGCTTTAGAGCGTTTAAATAAAATGCTTCGAGAAAAGCAAATCCAAAAAACATATTGGGCAGTTGTAAAAGGACATCTAACCAACAATCAAAACACCTTAATAAACTTCCTGAAGAAAAACCCTAAAAACAACAAATCTAAAGCATACAAAAATGAAATTTCTGGAAGTAAAAAAGCTGTTTTACATTATACTGTGTTAAGAAAACTCGATCGTTATTCTTTATTAGAAATTGATTTAGAAACTGGTAGGCATCATCAAATTAGATGTCAACTTTCCAATATCGGACACCCTATAAAAGGCGACTTAAAATACGGATTCCCAAGAAGCAACAAAAACGGAAGCATCCATTTACACGCTAAAAAAATTCAGTTTACACATCCTGTAAACAAAGAAGAAATTACAATTAACGCCCCTACCCCAACCAATGATAGCATTTGGGATGCTTGTAACTAATTTGTATATTTAGTACAAATTCCTCTATACATCATGAAATCTTTAAAATATTTAATGGTATTCTCAGTTCCTTTAACTGTTTATATCTCTTTCACATCTACTGGATGGATTACTTTTCTGACATTAATTTATGTTTTTGGAATTGTACCTCTTGCTGATTTTTTCTTAAAGGTTGATGCTGTAAATTTTAGCAAAGAACAAGAAGAAATAGAAAAAAATAATAAGCTTTATTCTTTAATTTTATACTTAACACTACCAACACAAATCTTTTTTTTAGTGTGGTTTTTATTCGTAATCCAAGACACTTCAGATACAATTGATTTAATTGGCAGAATCTCTGCTATGGGAATAATGTGTGGCGTTGTAGGAGTTAATGTTGGACATGAATTAGGACATAGAAAGAATCGTTTAGAACAGTTATTAGGTGAAATTTTATTGTTGACTTCATTAGAAACTCACTTTCTCCCTTACCACAATGCTGGTCATCATTTCAACGTAGCTACACCTGAAGATGCTGCTACAGCTAAAAAAAATGAATTATTATATGTTTTTTGGGTAAGATCTCAAATTATGAGCTACATAGAAGCTTGGAAAATTGAAAACAGACGCTTAAAAACATCTGACAGAACTTGGTTTCATTACCAAAACAGAATGATTATTTATACAGCTGCACATATAATTCTACTCTGTTCTATTTATTTTTTCTTTGGATTTATAGTAATGCTGTATTTTTTAGCAGCAGCCACAATTGGAATTTTATTATTAGAAACTGTAAATTACATAGAACATTACGGATTATTACGCGAGAAAAATAAATTTGGTCGATATGAACGTGTTAAGCATACACATTCATGGAATTCTAATCACGTTATTGGAAAACTAGTTTTATTTAATTTATCAAGACACTCAGACCATCATTATAACGGAAGTAAACATTATCAAATTTTAAAATCACTTCCAGAAAGTCCACAAATGCCAACAGGCTACCCAGGAATGATGCTTTTATCACTTATTCCGCCAATTTGGTTCAAATTAATGAATAAAAAACTACAAGAAATATAATTTATGATCGATACAGTAACTACTGAAGCAATTCCTGAAATTATTCAGAAACAACGTCGTTTTTTTGCAACTCAACAAACAAAAGATATTTCTTTCAGAAAAAAGAGTTTACAAAAGTTACTTAAGGAAATCACGAAACGTGAAAATGACATCTTAAAAGCTTTATATAATGATTTTAAAAAATCGGAATATGAAGGTGTAATGACAGAAACTAGTATTGTTATTTCCGAATTAAAAATGATGATAAAAAACATAAAATCTTGGGCAAAACCCAAACGTGTTTTTCCTTCGATTTTAAATTTCCCTTCATCAGCAAAAATTCATTCAGAACCTTATGGAACTGTATTAATTATAGCTCCATGGAATTACCCATATCAATTAGCTTTTGCTCCTTTAGTTGGTGCAATTGCAGCGGGAAACACTGTTGTTTTAAAACCATCTGAACTCACACCACATACAAGCACAATTTGTAAAGAAATTATAGAAACTGTGTTTGATAAAAAACATGTAGCTGTAATTGAAGGAGGAATTCCTGAATCTCAGGAACTTTTAGCTCAACGTTGGGATTATATTTTCTTTACAGGAAGCGTACCTGTAGGAAAAATTGTTGCAAAAGCTGCTGCCGAATATATAACTCCAGTTACTTTAGAACTTGGAGGAAAAAGTCCATGTATAGTAGATGAAACTGCAAAAATAAAACTTGCTGCAAAACGAATAGTTTGGGGAAAGTTTTTAAATGGAGGACAAACATGTATTGCTCCAGATTACTTATTAATCCAGAAAAAAGTAAAAGAGCAATTTGTAAAAGAATTTAAAGAAGAAATTAAAAAAGCATATGGAGAAAACCCAGAACTTTCAGAAGATTTCCCAAGAATTGTAAATACCAAAAATTTTGATCGATTAAACCAAATGCTTCAGGGTGAAGTTTTCTTAACAGGAGGAAAAACAAATCGAGATGACAGATATATAGCTCCTACTCTAATTGACGAACCGAAATTAGATAGTGAAGTAATGCAAAGTGAAATTTTTGGCCCGATTTTACCACTTATTTCTTATGAGAACGAAAAAGAATTAGATCAAATTATTAGCAGTTATGATAAGCCACTTGCATTTTATGTATTTACCAACAAAAAATCCTTTGCTAAGAAACTAATTCAACAATATTCATTTGGTGGAGGGACAATTAATGATACTACCGTTCATTTTGCCAATCATAATTTACCTTTTGGAGGTGTAGGTGAAAGTGGAATTGGCGGATACCATGGAAAACGCACATTTGAAACTTTTTGCCATAAAAAAGGAGTTGTTACTAGAGGAAATTGGCTAGATGTACCTACTAGATATGCTCCATATAAAGGAAAATTAAAACAATTAAAAACCTTACTAAAATTCGGATAAAAGCATGAGCAAGAAAACCGTTAATGAAGCTATTAAGTACCGAAGATCTGTTCGTGTTTATGATAACGAGCAAAAAATTGAAACTGAAATTGTAAAAAAATGTATTGAACATGCAGTTTTAGCACCAAATAGCAGCAATATGCAATTATGGGAATTTTACCATGTTACATCTCAATCTATAATTGATAAAATGATTCCTTTATGTTTTAATCAAAACGCAGCCAAAACAGCTCAGCAACTTGTTATTGTAACAGTACGCAAAGACTTATGGAAAAAAAGAGCTAAAGCTAATTTGGAATATTTAGACAAAGTATATCCTTCAAAACCTAAGGCAGAACAATCTAGCAGAGAAAAATTCGCAAAAAACTACTACAAAAAACTCATCCCTTTTGTTTACAATGACTTTTTAGGTATTTTTGGTTTCTTTAAGTATTTGACTGTTTTAATAACTGGATTATTTAAACCTATTTATAGAGAAGTAAGAAGTAAAGACATACGCTTGATAGCTCATAAAAGTGCTGGATTAGCAGCACAAACATTTATGCTAAGTATGGCAGGAGAAGGATACGACACTTGTCCAATGGAAGGATCAGACACTTGGCGTGTTAAAAAAGTTTTAGGATTACCTTTAGGAGCTGAAATAAATATGATTATTTCTTGTGGAATAAGAAAACCAGAAGGCGTTTACGGAAAACGATTTAGAATTCCTTTTAATGAAATCTATAAAGAAATATAAAATATTTTCCTTGCAAAAACAAAGAAGTAATCCAGTCAAAAAAACACATATAAAACACTAAAAAACAGAGATTTAAACAAAAACAATATAAATACAGATATACTGCATTTAAGTATATACAAACGTTAGGTGCAATTAGAACGATTGATAAGAATTAAATTAGAGGTTATGGAAACAAGTACATTGACTATAATATTGACTTCTGGAGTTGTTGCTTCAATCTTTACGTCTGTTTTCGGATTGATAACTTCTAATAACACAAATAAAAGGTTAAAATCAATAGAAGAATTTAAAGTAAATAATTCAATTCAAGCATTTAGATATACGAGTCTATATAATATAAATATTGAGTTGAATGAATTGCCAGCTATTAGTTATAATTACTTAGAGCAAGAAGAGGGTGGTAAATATGTGCAGAGTCAAGAATTACTTGCTAAAGTCGTTTCAGAACAAACTGACAGATACCATAGGTTGATTAGTGTTTACTTTAAAGCAAAGCCATTGTTTAGCCAAACGTATTTAGAGACTGTTGAAAGGTTGATTAAGCAAGAAAAGGAAGAAAGTAATTTACTTGTAGGTTCTCTATATGGTGATTTAGTAAATCAAGGCGATTTAAAGAAGTTGCTCTTAATAAGACAGGACGTTGAAAAATATCTACAAGAAGCTATTGTGAATCAATTGGAAAATTTAATAAAAGCACCTAACAATGTATAAAAATAATAGCTGAGTCAGTAGTAAATTCAATAGCCGTAGCCCGCTTCAACTTTTGTGCAGTTTGAAAAGAAAGTGCTACGGAATCGGCTACTATTCTTATACTAACCGTTATATGCAAGCAGCATTATTTATCATAATGGCGACTTAAATACAAAACAGTCAATTTATTTAGTAAAGTCCGCGCTTAGACAAACCTCGACATAAAAGAACATCTTTAAATAATCGCTATTGAAAATATGTAGTCCTTATTTTTCAACTAATAAAGAGCCAGCAAATAACAGTGTGTATATTTAGTTGCGGAATACTAACTTTTTTAAACTAAATCATATTATTCCCAACTCAAAGCTTTTTTATTAAATTTACAGAAAAAGCGCAAAAAAACATACACATAAAACGTTAGCACCAATTATGAAATCGAGTTTTTTAATAAAGTTTCTACTTTTATTTGGGGTATTATACTCTTGCAATAAAAAAACTGAAAATACGAATTCGGGATTTATTGAAAATAAATTATTTGGAAAAGTAAAAAGTGTTGAGATAAAAACTTTTAAAAATGACACGCTAAAATCAGTAGAATTGAAAACCTATAGAAAAGACGGATTTATAGAAAAAAGTAAATTCCGTTTTGAGCCAAATTTATCATATGGAGAAACAATTTATGAATACAACAAGAAAAATAAGTTAGAAAAAGAAATAATAATTTCAGACGGAGATACAACTAATACGAATTTGTACATTTATAATAATCTTGGTTTATTAAAAAAAGAAGAATATTATGAGAACAAACTTCATTGCTTAACTAATTTTAAAATAGATTCTTCTGGAAAAATCATTGAAAAAAATTTTAAGTATGTGAATTCTGACGGTTTGAGAACTTTTAAATTCTATTATCCTGATAGTTTAACAACAATAACAAAGGAGTTTTTAAGAGGAAATCCAGATATAACAACTGAAATAAAAATTTATCCTAAACAAAATAAAAAGAGAGTATTTAAAAAAAGTCATTTTCCAAAAACTGAATTTGGAGAAATCTTGTATCATAATAGCGAAGGAAATATTATTAAAAAGGAAAAATATTACGAAGGAAAAATAACAGAAACTGAAAATTATAAGTACGAACTAGATTTAGAAAAAAATTGGGTGAAATCTGAAAGTGACAAGATTAGAAAAGAAAGGAAAATTGAATATTATGAAAAATAACAGGTGCTAACAACGTGTATATTCAATTGCTTGTTTCTTTCCTACTTGGAAAAATCCTCGCGAATTTTCAATTCAGTAATTATTTGCTAAATTAGAGTTTGAACCACGCACCTGAAACATACACAAAACGTTGGTAGTAATTAGACAATAATGATAAAGTTAAATGTTTAAAAAGACAATTATAGAAAAAATTGAGTCTTTTGGAGGAATAATTAGTAATCCTAAAAGTAAAAATATAGAAGATTTTACTTTGTCGATTAAGCTTGACAATGAGCTATTTTACAGACCTGAATATTTCCCATGGTCAGCTATTGAATCAAAGTCTGCAAATTATTTTATTGATAATGAATGTTGTGGACAATTAAAATGGGTAGGTAACTTATTTACCCCAATGAACGAATTTACTAAAGACTACGAGCAGATGTATTGGAGTGATAGCTTTGATGAAGAATGTTTGAAAGAAGTAATTAATGCGACAGGTAACCATATCCAGACTTTATAGAAATATTTTATTCTTGTTATACAAATAAAGAAAATTATACTGAAGGTATTTATTATTACTTGTGTACATCCGATAAAAATATTGAAAATCCTCTTGTTTATAGCACAAATGAAGATTGTTTTTTTTGTGAACTAAAAAATGAAGGGACGTTAGATGTTTTTTTAAACAAACTAACAAAATGATGAAATTTAACTACTACCAACAAAGGTTATAGTTTATTGTGTTATAAGTTATTTTTAGAAATGAAATGGATTAATCAGAGTTAAGGTTTTATTTATTAATTTAGAGCCAAACACCACAACAAACCATACCCCAAACGTTAGCATTCATTTGATGAAACTAAAATTAGACATATCAGGAGTAGATATTGTAGATAGCGATATCGTTGATTTTTACGATAGCAAAACAATATTCTTCGAACCAACAAACGAATTGCCTGAAACGGTTTCATTTAAGATCTGGGGTGCCGATATAGATAGAGAGTTTGACTGGAATCAGTATTTGAATCTTAGTGACTTTCCAAACTTAATTAAAGCTCTTGATACCAAATCTGGACGATTCACAATCAAAGGATTTTCAACTATCACTTTTGAAAATGTTGTTGCGGGTAAGATTGAGATTTCACCTTATGACAAAGGTAGTTTCGTGAAACTCAAAAATGGAGAAAATCAGACTTTTAAAAGGGAATGGAATATTGACAAGATAGATGATGAATGCTTGAAATATTGGTTGGACACTTCAATTTACTTTCCTTATGGTGCTTGCGACTTAAAACTCTACACGAAGGGAAAAGTATGGTTCGAATTTAATCCATCGGACTGTGTGAACTATTTGGAATACATAACTGACAAAAACAGAAATGAAACCTTTTGGGGATATCTGAATGATAAAGAATTATGCACCAATTCGATAAAATATGAAGATGTTGACCCTGAAAAATAAAAACGAAATGCTAACAATGTATATAAAAAATAGGCGAAATAGTAGTAAAATCATGGCTTTTCGCACGTATCAAACTTGGTGCATAGCTGAAAATTTCGTGCTTCGTAACCGCCTACTTTTCATATACTAAACGTTACCCAACATTTACAATAAATTGAAAACAAGAACAAAATACATCCTTCTAATTTTATCAATTATCACATTTACTTTATTAATTTTTAATTCAGTAAAAATGCAATATTGGTACAATGTAAAGTTGGAATTGACAATTTCAAAAGTTTTATTTTTTATAGGTTTTATAAGTGTTGGACTTTATTCCCTCGCTAAAGATTGGCGGAATTTCTTGACAAAAACAATGATTGGCACATTTGGAATCTGTTTTGTTTTAAATTTACATTTATGGACTGAATATTATAAATCTTTACAAAAACAAAAGAGACTTACTGAATATTATGAATTAGATACTTGTGAAAAAATGGAAAATAGATTCTCTATTGACTTAAAAAAGGGTGAATTAAAATACTTTCATTTTGGTATTGGCTCTATTATAGGAATGGATGAAATTTTGGGATCGAAATATGATATTGAATACTATTCAATGGGTTGCATTTTAAGGTCAGAAATGGAATGTTATAATAAACTAATAGATAAACATCTAAAAAAGAAATTCAACAAATCTATATCTGATATTCAAAAAGAAACTGATTTTTATAAATTAACTGAATCTGAATAAAAACATTGGGTAACAAAATGTATTATTAATTGCTTACGGATTTATCCTTCGGACAAATCTCGCAATACCAAAAGTTCATCACTTTTAATTAACTTTACAATCAAAAAATCGCAAATAACAATACATTTTGTTACCCAACATTTTGAAGAACGTCACGAGAAATAATCTTGAATTGAATTTAAAAGAGGCTACTTCTACTCTATTAGAAATGGCAAGAAGCTCTTGTTGGAATAACATTTCGGAAAATACGAGCTACATAATTTCGGAAATCAAAAATGACTCTCGAAATTTTAAAATCCAAAAACTTGAGAGGAACAAATCGAATCAGAAAAAGAAACCTATAACACTGGAAAACGCAACAACTGAATTAAAATCGATTTACGAAAACCTGTACGACATCAATCTGGAAATTTATAAAAGTCGAAAAAACAAAACTATTGTTGACATTAGATATTATCCGAAATCAGCACTTAAATCTGACTATTACGAAAAAGTAAAAAATAATGAGCCAATGCTACATTGCAAAGTTGGAATTCCACCTTATGCAAGTGACAAGTCAAAAAAATATGACGTGAATTGGGAACTTGGCGGAATAAGACACGAATGGAACTCATTTTGGAACAGAATCCAATTGAAATGGAAATACAGAAACCGAATAAAAAACGTTGGGTAACAACGTATATAATTAATTGCGGCTGAATTTCCTCACCAGAAATTCAATCTTATTAATTATCTTTCCACATCAACGGAAAAGAACTCGCGTCCTTTCCCGCAAAAAATCATACACAAAACGTTAGGCAACATTTAAACAGAACGCATATGTCAATGACACAAGCAGCTTTTTTAAAGAAAGCTGATCTACCAAACAAAATTGAAATAGAGAAAACTATTCGTGAACTCGGATATGAATTCGAAATTCTTGACGATTTTGAAAATTTTTATGGAATTGACGGACTTGAATGCAAAATAAATGGACAGAAAACCTTTTTTGAAATCTATTTTGAAGAACCGAACGAAATAACAACAGATTTTGACTTTATCAAAAGGGATTTAACTGAGCAAGACACTGTTGTTTCTTTTATTTGGGGTGCGGACTTTGCGGCTGGAGCGTCAATCGGGCTTATTTCTGTTGCGTTAATTGAAAAGTGTAATGCACTAATTTATTATTTGGATGACGAAATAGCTTACTCAAAAGAAATGTTATTAGCAGACACACCTGATTTTATAAAAGAACTGGAAAAACAAAAAAAGTACGCGGAACAAAATCAGAATGCAGAAACAAAAGTTCTCCCTAAGAAAAAAGGACTTTGGAACGGAATTAAAAATCTATTTAAATAAAAAGCGTTGCCTAACAAAGTGTAAAAATAATTGCTAGCTTCTAGCCTACTTTGGAAAATCCTCTCGGATTTTCCATTCAGTGATTATTTGCTAAATTTAGTGCTTAAACCACGCAACTGAAACATACACCAAAACATTGTACACAATACCTTTTATAGTTTTTAATTAATTTCAAAAAAATGAAAATAGAGAATGATTACAAAAACGACTTTATTGAAAGCTGGGATTTAATAGAACAGTTTTATCGTAGATATCCGGACAAAGAAGAACCATTCACAAAGGACGCTCTAAAATTGATTAAAAAAATGAGACGTTTAGGACTTGATGAAGAATTAAGAGCAGGACAATCTTTATGGTTTTTATTACTCTCAAGAAACAGGTTTCATGGGATTGATAAAGAACCTCATTTGAAAATAGTTTTCTTAGGAGAAAATAAAATGAGTGTTAAATCAAGTATAAATGAAATCGAAACCACTCATGAATTAAAAGTAGAATACGACGGATACCTTGAAAAAGTTACGAATGAATTATTAGCTCAAAAAATAATTTTTAATGAGTATAATTATGAAGAAGATGAATTCGATTCTTTATTCGAATGATTGATTTTAATAAATAGAGTGAAGTAAAGTGTATAACATAATGTATAGTTAATTGCTTGCGTTGCGGATTTAATCCTGCGGAATAAATCTCGCAAAACAAAAAGCTCATCATATTCAATTAACTTTAAAACAAAAAGCGCAAATAACAATATACAAAACGTTGGTAAATTTTATAAACACTGAAAATAAATGAATCATATTCTTGTAAAATTAATGTCTGAATTGACTCCTCTTTCTGAAAATGAAAAAATGGATATTGAAAGTAGCTTTCCAATTGAAACTTATGAAAAAGGAACATTTTTGATACGAGAAGGACAAATTGTTCGAAATGCTTATTATGTGATTCAGGGATTTATACGCGAATATGAAATCGTTGATGGAGAAGAAAAAACTACCGCATTTTACTTCGAAAATCAATCTGCTATCAATTTTAATAGTCTTGCCAATCAAACTTCATCAAAAATAAATTTCGTTTGTGGGGAACGGACAACTCTGGCTGTTCTAAATACCGAAAAAGAAAAGGAATTATACAATAAGCATCCTAGATTTGAGACGTTTTGTAGGATAGGGATGGAAAAAATGATGGGAGTTAAACAGAATCAATTAAATGAATTCATAATACTAAAGCCTGAAAAACGCTATGAAAAATTACAGCAAGAAAACCCAAAACTACTAAATAGAGTACCCCAATATCAAATAGCAAGTTATCTTGGGATAACACCAGAAGCATTAAGTAGAATTCGCAACCGAATAGCTAACAAACTATCAGATTAATTATGATTTTTCGGACCACTTATAAGAAATAATAATTATTGTAATAAGCAACAAGACTTCAAAACTTGCAATAACCAAATAATAGGGCATTATACTACCTCCTCCAATCACAAAAAGTATTGTAAATATTCCAGTAATAATATTTGATATACGACTAAATTTATAAGTTAGAACCCAAGACATAATTATCATTAAAATCGGAATCGCCACCATAAAAGCAGCTATAAGCATTGCAGATTTTACCTCAATGGGAATTTGAATTGTATTTCCTAATTCTATCTCAACTATTATGGAGAAAATATCAGCAAACACCATAAAGAACATTACAACTGTCCATAATAATGATAATGTGATTTTTATAGAATCATTTTTTGTAAGCATAATTTTTAATTTTAAGGCAAAGGTCACAATGAAATAAAAACTTTTCATTGACTATAATCAATAAATGAAAAACACCATAGAACAAAGTATAAGATTAGTTACGGAATACTAAATATTTTAAACTAAATCATCTTATTTCAAACTCAAAGCTTTTTATTAAATTTACAGAAAAACTGCAAAAAAAACACACACATAAAATGTTATACATAATTAAGAAAAATCAAGATTGAAATGATTAAGGAATTAGAACTATTGCAATCAGAAATCTTTAATAATTGTGATGAATTACTAAAAATAGGTACTAAAAAAATAAACATTATACCTGATTTTAACTTTGAAAACCATATTGAACTAAAAGACAAAGACAGAGGTTGCAGAATATACCCATACCATTTAAGCGAAATACCTAAATATGAGTTCGAATGGGATGACTGTCCTCTTTTTAAAATATCAAGTAATGATGTTAAAAGGCAAGTTGAGATTATAAAAAGCTGGATATTAAGCAGAAGCATGCCTTCAGAAATACAAATTCAGTTTCCTGAAATAGAATTGAACAAACTCGCAAAATATTATGAAAATGGAAATGGGATAAAAGGCGAGTTCATTGAGAGTTGGAATGATACTCAAGAAACTCATTTTAATCCAATTAAATATCCTTCTGACAAAGAAGCAATAAAATTAATTAACGAAATGAGAGAGAAAGGACTTAATGAATCATTAAGAATAGGTACTCGATTGTCTTGGTTGATTTTATCTAGAACACGAAGACACATCATAAATGATAATACTCCACATATAGGTATATTTTTTTTGGGTAATAATCGAATGAAAATATATTCTTCTAATTTGAATGATGAAAACAATGAACAAGAAGTAGATGTAAACTATGGAGTACATCTAGAAAAACTTTTAAAAGAATTACTAAAAGAAGATATAAAATAGGTATAACATCATGTATATTTAGTTACCGAATACTAAATATTTTAAACTAAATCATCTTATTTCAAACTCAAAGCTTTTTATTAAATTTACAGAAAAACTGCAAAAAAAAACATACACATAAAATGTTGCTCGTCATATACAAACCCGATAACTTTGATTAGAAAAACAAACATAATTTCAATAAATTCAATTAAGGAATTACCTTCAATCGAACAAATTAAGTCAATTCCAAGAGAAAAAACTTTAAAACTTGTTTTTGAAAATAATGTCAAAAGTAAAAGAGAAAAAATTGGAGAAAATCTAAAAAAAGAACTTTTAGGATTTCAAGTTAGTATTCATACTATCGAGCCTGAAATAAATATAGTTAAACTAATAACAGACGAGGAAATTATAAGTAACCAAGACTTCTTCGAACAATGCGCAAAAGATTATAGAGAATTAGGAAAAGATTTACTTTTTAAACTAATTAATAAGCTTAAATTAAAATTGAATGAAGATTTTCCTTTAGACACTTTTAACGTACTAAAATCTGGAAAAAAACAAATAGGAAAAGTAGAAAATTGGAAATACTTTATACACGGGTTTCATTGTGGATTTGAAAATAAAACGACAAAACAAATTATAGAGGTCCCGTTAGTTTTCGGATTAGAATTTGGAGATTTAGATCCATACTTTTTTACAAAATATATTAAATCCACGCCTAACTACAAGCCTTTACCTGTTGAGATTTATGAAGATTATGCTGATGGAGTTAGAATAAACGAGAAAATGATTGCACTCGGCAAATTTGAACGAATAAGCTCAAATGTTGAAAACCATTTTGGAATTGTAGTAACTGATAGAGAAAAAGTAAATATTAAGTCTTTTGAAGAATTGGAAGAACAGTACGAAAAACAAAATAGACAAGTGGAAAACTCTAAATTTAATGTTTGGAAATTCCTTAGACTGAAAAAATAAAACGAACACACAACACGGTGTGTAATTAATAAGATTAAATTTCCTCAACAGAAATTCAATCTTATTAATTATCTTTCCACATCAACGGAAAAGAACTCTCGTCCTTTTCTCGAAAAAACATACATATAAAACATTACAAACAAATCAAATGAAGAAATATAACTTTATGTTAATGCTAATTATAATGATAGGAACTCTATCTTGTTCAACTGAGGAAAACGAATATAGTTCAAATCAAGAATTATTGATAGGGAAATGGAAAAGGTTTAAATATGGTAAAATATGTTCTTCAGGTAGCGAAAATGTAAATGAATACTCAGTATGTCAACAAAAGGGAACGATCACATTTAAGGAGGATGGAACATATATTGATGAGCCGTACATTTTTTATAATAATGTTTGTGAGACAGACGGCATATATAAAGGAAAATGGGAAATTATAGATGGAAATCTGTACATAACAAATGAAAATATGACACCTGAAAAGGTCGATTATTTTAAAATATCTATTAATTTTTTAACAATTGGTTCTAGTTCTTCCCCTTGTGACAATGAAACTTCTAATTCTATAAATTATAGAGAATTTATAAGGATGGAGTAATAATTTGTAACAAAATGTATAATTAATTATCAGGTTTGGTTCACTCTAGAAATTCATCGAAAAAAATAAATATTAATAATTTTAAGTTCCTTTTGGTAAAAATCGCATCTAATCATACACAAAACGTTGTAAAAAATTTAACCTAAGTATTAATGTTCTGGAATAAAAAGAAAAAATTACCTATTACTGAGGAAGACAAAATTTGGGTTGATGAAGACTTAAATTGGTTAAAAACAGAATTTGGTCACGATCATTTTATGGAAATCCGAACAATTACTCCAACAAAGGATTTTTACGAACGAACTTTTGATGGGACAGAAAAAGATGCTGAATTTATCCTTGAACGTACAATGGAATTAATGAATATCCAAAATGTGGATATAAATCTAGAGTTTTTTTCTGACTCACCTATAGAAATGGCTGATGGAACTATTTTAACAACACCAGCAGATTTGGACGGAAGTTGGGAAAGCGCAAGTGGAACTTATGAACAAACAGAAAACGGAACTATAATTTCAATTGAAATAAGACAGTTAAAAAACCCTATTTCTTTAATTGCAACAATTTCTCATGAATTAGCTCATCAAATTTTACTTGGCGAAAAACGAATTGAAGAGAATGACGAATACTTAACTGACCTTACCGCCATTGTTTATGGGTTTGGAATCTTTATTGGAAATTCTCAATTTAATTTTTCGTCATTTAGTACGAATGGAGGATTTGGATGGCAATCAAGTAGCCAAGGATATTTACCTCAACAGATAATCGCCTATTCAATGGCTTGGTTATCGAAAAATAGAAATGAAAAAACCGATTACAGCCAATATTTGAATAAATCAATGAAAAAATATTTTGATCAAAGTTTTGAATGGTTGATTGAAAATGAAAGATAAAAAACTGATCTAAAAACACTTTTGAAATTAATTATTGTTACTATTATATTTATTCACCTACTTCTTAGTTAATTTTAATTTCTCAGTTTGTCATCTATTTACAAGTTTTGTATTTTAATCAACAAAAAATTCATAAACAAAACTCTTAATATTAAAAAAACTTAAAAAATAACTAATGGAAAAAATTATTTTGGGAGGAATGATAATTGTAATTATTTATCAGATTTACTCCACACACAAAAATGTAAATAAGCTAGTTAACCAAATTGAAGAATTAAAAGATAAAATAGACTATTTGCAAAACAAGAACTAAAAATCTTTTGATGAATTTTGAAAATGAAAACAGATTTTTTAACCGACTGTTATCCTCAATTTGAAAAAGAACTTCTTCAAGAAATTGAAAAGTATGCTCAATTGAAAACCTTTAAGGTTAATGAATTTATTGTAAAACAAGGACAATACATAAAATATTTACCTATAATTAAAAATGGATGTATTAAAGTATATTGCTATGAAGAAACAAAAGAATTTTTACTTTATTTCATAGAATCTGGAGAATCTTGTATTTACAGTTTTGCTCATGTAAACAATAATTCTAAAGCTGATTTTTCAGCAATTGCTGAACTAGATAGCACTTTATTATTACTCCCTATTGAAAGAGTTAGACTTTGGATTAAGAAATTTCATTCCCTAAACAATATTATTCTTAACAATTACCAAAAACACTATCAAAAACTCTTAGATTCAACAAAACAAATTATATGTTTTAATTTAGAAGATAGATTACTAAATTATTTAAGGGAAAAATCCGGAATATCTAAAACTAAACTTTTGAATATTTCTCATCAAGATATCGCTAATGATTTAGGAACTTCTAGAGAAGTTATTTCTCGCTTATTAAAAAATCATAAACTCTCTAACTTCATAAAGCAAGAAGGAAGACAATTAAAAATTTTATAAAGTAACATATATCACTGTTTTAAAAATACTACACTAATACTTTTGTTAACTATAATTTTAAAACACTACAACATGTTAGATCAAAAAGAAGTTTGGCTTAATACTCTAAAAACAAGTACACCTCAAGAAGGATTTGAATTAGCTATTAAACTTTCAAGAATGGGTGTAAAATCTACTCAACCTAATATAGAAATATTAAAAAGTTTAAGACCGAAATATGCAAATGATGCTTTAGGTTTAACAACTGCCTCGCAAGTTATTGCTCTAAATTTTCAAACTGTTTCTGCAGCAAATAATTATTGGAAATAAAACAATATTATACAAATAATTCTTTTTTTGATATTTACTCAGGAAAAATGAATATCTCAGTGAAAAAGTAGAAATACAAATAAAAAACTTAAATTAATATGAGCGGAGTTGAGAAATTTTAACTCATAAATTATAAAGCTTATAATTTCTCTCTCCCTTATTTACTTGTTAGTTACAAATCTTATATTTAATCGTTGTAATCATACAATGGAAATAAAACTTCAAGTAAATGACTATAAAATTAAACTTTCTCATTTTTTTAAACACGCTAGTTTTATTTATCTCTTGTTATGAACAAATAGATGAAAAACAAGAAAACACAAGCTAAATTAAAAAAGGTAATATAGCCTCTCAGTTTGGAAATAACATAATGGTTATTTATCAAGATAAGAAGAATATTTATTGGTTTGGTAGTTGAGACAAAGGGATTTATAAATATGATGAAAAAACATTACTTTATTCTCAATTTATAAGGATAGAAAAGGAGATCTTTGGTTAGGAACATACAAAAATGGAGCATTCAAATTCAATAATAAAACATTTGAAAAATTCACAATATAACCAATAAGAAAAGTTCAATAAAACAGATCAATATTTGAGATAAAAATTACAAACAACTTGAAATTAAAATATAATACATTCTTAGGAACAACAAATGAAAAATTCCATTTAGATTTTTGTTCTGTATCTATAGTTAATTATAACAAACCTGTTTCAGAAGAATGGCACTCTCATGAAAACATACACTTATCATTAATTCTACAGGGAGGGAATTTAGAATCTCGAAAACAAAATGAATCTCAAGTTTCTTCAGGAAAAATAATAGCTTATAATGAGGGGGAAATTCATAGAAATAGATTTACCGCATTCCCTTCAAAAAATCTTAATTTAGAATTTGAGAATAGTTTTTTTTCTAAAAATGATTTAAATTTTAATGATTTAAAATTATTAGACAACAAAAATGTTGAAGCCTATCTTGAATTAATAAAAATCTATAACGAGTTACATGTAAATGATGAGTATACTATAGATTCAATTAAACTATCCTTAAAATCTATATTTTCTAATAAAAAAACATCTCCCAAAAAACCCGATTGGATAAAATATCTGAAAGAAATAATTGAAGATCGTTGGAATGAATTTATTCCCTTAAATGAACTTGCTCTGATTTTAAATGTACATCCAGTAACAATTTCTAAATATTTTAAAAAATACTACAATGGTTCTTTAGGAGACTACATGAGAAAAATCAAGGTTAAAAAAGCACTGCATTATTTATTTCACACCAACATGTCTATTACAGAAATAGCTTTTAAATGTGGCTTTTCAGATCATAGTCATATGATTAGGATATTTAAATTATACACCGGATATAACCCTAAAAGTATTCGGAAATTTTAGTTTTTAAAAAAGAGGCTAATTTCATTCTATTTTAAAAAAAACAAGAGACTTATTTTGCAATTAAATTTTTCATCAATTAATTTAATATCAATATAAGTATGCGAAACATCTTCTTTAACTCAAAGGGTAAAATACGACCGATATGGCGTTTATTTATTTTTTTGCTTGTTGTTTTTTTAATGAATATTCCTTTACAAATAGGGCTTCAAAAAATTTTAAACCAAAGTCTTTTAAGAGGTTATTTATCAGCCTCAATATATTTAGTATGCATTTTATTCAGCTTATTTATACAAATAAAATTTCTTGATAAATCTTCATTTAAGAAATACGGTTTAAATATTAATAAAATATGGATACAAGAATTTTTAATAGGAATCGTGATTCCTTTAATCCAATTATCTATATTTTCTTTACTAATGTATAGTACTGGTAATTTAAAAATTATCGATTTTTTCACTACTAACTCATCTGAATATTCTTTTGATTTTTCTTTTTGGGAGGGAATATTTTCTGAAATATTTGGTTTAATTATTGGAAGTAGCGTAGAAGAAATATTTTTTAGAGCTTTTCTATTTTATATCTTTTATGAAGCATTACAAACGATTAAAAAAGATCCTTTTAAAAGAGCTTTTATAATACTCTTTGCTATTGCTCCTTTGTTTGGTCTTGCACATATTGAAAATGAAGGTGCAACTACAATCTCAACTATAAACCTTGGACTTGATGCAATAATAATGTGTTTACCATTCTTAATAACAGGAAGATTAGGTATGTCTATTGGCATGCATTTTTCATGGAATCTTCTACAAGGCGTTATTTTTGGCTTTGCTATTAGTGGTAATATTGCTAAAGCCTCAATAATTAGCGTAGAAATGCCTAACAATTTACTAACAGGAGGAATTTTTGGACCAGAAGGGAGCATCATATTTGTTCTATTAGATATAATAGCTCTTATTTTAATTTTATACTGGAAACGAATTAAAAATTATAATAGTTTCATAAATCCGTATATCATAAAACAAAATTCTAAATGAGATGATAGTCTTTCAATTCGAAAATTGAATTATAAATAACATAAAACCTAAGTAATAACTTTAATTACCTTTAAAAGAGCCTATTAACTTAATTTCAAAAAAAATCTTAATAATAAAGAAACTATAACTTTATATTTACAGAGCTAACTACAATTCATTTAGAAACGATTCTAATTTCAGGCATTACTATTAAATTTATATAATAAATCATATTAAAAAAGTAACATAGAAAAAACAAAATCTTAAAAATGAGAATTAAAAAAACAATAACATTATTTTTTTTATCATTAATATCACTTTGTATAACTTGTTGTAACCCCAAAGAAAAAAGTACTAAAGAATCATCGCCAGCAAATAAGACAGCCTCAATACAAGGAACTTGGAAATTAATTTCAGGAACAACAATAAAAGGTAAAGATACCATAGTAACAGATTATACTAAGGGACAAGAAATGATAAAAATCATAAATAAAACACATTTTACTTTTTTAAGGCATGATTTAAAAAAAGGAAAAGATAGTACTGCGATATTCGTTGCAGGTGGAGGGAAATATTCTATTAAAGGTAAAAAGTACATCGAAAATCTTCAATATTTTAATATAAGAGAATGGGAAGGAAATACTTTTGAATTTGAGTATACAATAAATGTTGACACATTGGTAACACAAGGAATTGAAAAAATTGAAGAGTTAGGTATAAACTATTATAATATTGAAAAGTACCAAAGAATTAAAAATTGAAATTA
Source organism: Tenacibaculum aquaeponti (assembly GCF_052084715.1). Lineage (GTDB taxonomy): Bacteria > Bacteroidota > Bacteroidia > Flavobacteriales > Flavobacteriaceae > Polaribacter. The sequence goes on from NZ_CP197288.1 coordinate 1,581,177, forward strand.
AATAAACTCTATATCTGTTTTTTAAATAAAAACATCTAATTAACTCAAAATTATTGTCTACAAAAGCAAAAATGAATCTAGTAACAAATTTTATAAAAAAAATAGATCAACAAAATTTATGGGACAATGAATTGGTATTAAACCGTAATGAATATTTAAAAGTTAAAGGTAGTATAGATACAAACCTATATTTTATTGTCAGTGGAAGTTTAAAAATATATGTAGTAGAAGAATTTGAGGAAAATATAATTAGGTTTGGTTATACAAATAATTTTATTGCCTCTTTAGATTCTTTTATTAATGAAAAACCTTCAGATTTATACATTCAAGCAATAAAAAAAACAGAACTGAAAGTAATTAAAAAAACTACATTCATGAGCTTTATTGAAAGCTCTACAGAAAACACAAAAACGTGGCACTTAATACTTCAAGATTTAATATTACAACTCATGGAACGAGAAAGAGACATTTTAACTTCTTCTCCAAAAGAAAGATACAAAAGAGTTTTAGCCAGAAGTCCACAATTATTTCAAGAAATCCCTAATAAACATATAGCTTCTTACCTAAGAATGACACCAGAAACATTATCTAGAATAAAAAAATCTTAATTTAAATCAATGTTTTCATAAATAGAAATAATGATTTTTGAGAAAAAAACAATGGTAATAAACTCTGAAAAATTAATCACAGATTTAATAGGAAAAACTAAAAAAAACATCAAAACTGCCGAAAAATTCAACAATCTTCATATCGAAAAATTAAACTGGAGATTCGATAAAAATAGTTGGAGTATTTTAGAATGTTTTGAACATTTAAATTTATATGGAGATTTTTATATCCCTGAAATTCAAAAAAAAATTGATAGCTCGACAACTAAACCTAAAGAGAATTTTAAATCTGGAATTTTAGGTAATTATTTTGCAAAAAGCTTGCAACCAAAAGAGGAACTTAATAAAATGAAAACTTTTAAAGATAAAAATCCTATTGGGAATGAATTAAATAATCATACTATAGAACGTTTCATTTTACAACAAGAACAAATATTAAAACTTCTAAATAAATCAAAAAAAATCGATTTAAATAAGATAAAAACAGCAATAAGTATATCAAATTTAATCAAATTAAAAATCGGAGATACATTTAGAGTTCTTATATACCATAATGAAAGACATTTAATACAAGCTAATAATATATTATTAAAAATTAATTGTTAAATAATATCTTTTCTCTAATATTGATAAAATTAAAAATCAATAGAATACTTATTTAATGAAAAAGGAAATAGAATACTATTTTGACATGTTCATGCTGCAATTCCCACATATGAGTTTAGAAGCAAGAAAATTCACTCGTTCAATTTTAAAAATAAAAAAATATGACAAAAAAGATTTTGTTTATAAAAATGGTGATGTACAAAAAGAAATAGGTTTTATATGCAATGGCCTTGCTAGAAAATATTATATAGATGATAAAGGAAATAAAATAACAACAGGATTTATAAACGAGAAAGAATACGCTATAGATTACCCTTCTTTTATTAGACAAATAAAAACAAAATATTACATAGAATGTTTAGAGCCATCTATTCTAGTAGTCTTATCTTATGAGAAACTTCAAGAAGCTTATTCTAAATATAAAGATAGCGAGATGTATGGAAGGCTTGTTGCAGAACAAGTTTTAATAAGAGAAATTGATAGAGTTGAAAGTTTCTTATTCGAAACAGCTGAAGAACGTTATTTAAATTTCATTAACAAAAATAAAGATATCATTAATAGGATTAGCCTAACTCATTTGGCTTCTTTTCTAGGTATAAAAAGACAATCATTAACTAGAATACGCAGCAAACTTTCAAAAAAATAATTATGACACTTATGTGTCAGGTTCAAATTAAAATTAATTTTCATTTTTGAAGTATCAAATATTAAATACAATTAAAGTGAAATCAAATATTATTCAAAAAGCCTTATTAGTCTTAATTTTATTGATATTGTCTATAGTTTCTAATGGACAATATGCTGTCTTTTTCGCCATATGGTTTTTTACAGCTCTATTACTCTTTGCTGTTAGAAAATTAAATAGATGGCAAGGTTTTTTACTCGCTTTTTTAGTTATAGGTTCAGGTTATTATATTGGATTTGATGTAGTTCCTTTTTTACCTGTTACAATATCACTTATTATTTCTATTATTTTTAGTGTTTTTGCTAGTTTACCTTATTTAATTGATTCCTTTTTTTCTAAAAAGAGAGATTCTTTTTTAAGTACATTAATATTTCCTACATCTGTAGTTATATTAGAATATTTGTATCATAAAATTAATCAATATGGAACTTGGGGACATTTCGCATATTCTCAACAATCACAACATATTCTACTACAATCTATTTCTATTTTAGGAATGGGATACATTACTTTTCTAATTATGTGGTTTGCATCAGTTAGCAATTGGATATATGAGCAAAGAAGCAAAAAAGAAAACGTAAAAAAAGGAATCCTAATATATAGTTTAGTTATTAGTATAACCTTTATATATGGCGGTTATCGTACAAATTTTCAATCAAGCAACAATAAAACTGTAAAAATAGCATCTATTTCTGCATTAGATAATCTCGCAGTTAGTTTTGATATAGGCGGATTTAAAAAACAAGAAACAAAACATGAAACTAGAACTGAAGCTAAAAAACAAACCACAAAATTAAATCAATATTTATTCGACAAAAGTATTGAAGAAGCTGAAGCTGGAGCCAAAATAGTTTTTTGGGCTGAAGGTAATGCTGTTATATTAAAAGAAGACGAACAAAATCTCTACAAAAAAGCAAGTTTAGTAGCTTCTGATAAGAAAATTTATTTAGGATTAGGTCTTGCAGTTATCAATCATACTAAAGCGAAATTTCTTGAAAATAAATTTGTTGTTTTTAACCCAAATGGAGAAAAGGTTATTGATTATTGGAAAGGCATTTCTGTTCCTGGAGCTGAAGCCCCTATTAGTGACAATAAATATACAGGAATACAAAAAATAGAAACAGAATATGGGATCATCGGTGGAGCAATTTGTTTTGACCTAGATTTTCCTAATTACTTAAAACAAGCTAAAGGTTCAGATATTTTCTTAGCTCCAAGTAACGATTATAGAGAAATAGATCCTATTCATACAGATATGGCAAAATTTAGAGCCATTGAACAAGGGTTTAACTTAATACGACAAACTAGTAATGGTTTATCAATAGGAACTGACTATACAGGAAAAGTAATTAGTCAAATGGATCATTTCACTGATAATAAAAAAATATTAATAACTCAACTACCAACAAAAGGAGTAAAAACTATTTACTCGAAAATAGGAGATTCATTTATTGCTTTATGTTTCTTAATATTAATTTCAGTTATTATCTTACTAAAAAGGCAACCTCTAAAAACTAACTAAAAAATTATAACAAGTAACTAATAAGATATTATTTGGACTTACCTCCTACTTTAGTATATTAAAATTTAATCGAAAATAAATCAGTAACTTTCTCAAAATACATCTATAAAAGTACTTATAGTAACTAAAAACAGAAAATGCTAAGATTTATATACACATGCTTAATCTTAATTTTTACAATTTCATGTAAAACAGAGAAGCACAAGGTAACAACTAAGAACAATGAAATCATTTCAGATATAAATACTGAAAAATATATATCTTTTATTTCAAAAATTGACACAGTTTTTAATTCTAATGCACCTAAAAGAATAACAAGAAATATCAAATTAGATCATGAAGGAAATCTTTTAATTGCTGCTTACGACGATATCATTAGATATAATGGTAAGTCTTTTACTCGATTGAAAAAGCCAAAAAAATTAGAAAGTTGGTATGCTTTTGATGTTTTAGAAGATCGTAAAAAAAACATTTGGATTGCAAGTGATCAATTAGGAGCATTTCGTATAGATTCTAAAACAGGAACTGTAACTAATTTTACAACGAAAAATGGTCTTGGGCATTTGAGGAACATGTGTATTTATGAAGATAAAGCAGGAAATATATGGATAGGCGGACAAGGAGGTTTAAGTAAATACGATGGGAGTCGCTTTGTAAATTTTACAACTGAAGATGGTTTACCTCATAATGATATCAATACTATTTTAGAAGATACTAAAGGAAATATTTGGTTTGGTACTAGAGGAAATGCAGGATTTTATGATGGCAATACTTTTTCCGAAATAATAAATAATGAAGGAAAACCTTTTTTTAATGTATGGTCTATAATTGAAGATAATTCTAAAAATATTTGGTTAGTAGATAGTAGTGGTTTATGGAAGTACAACAACAACTCTTTCAATTATGAATTATCTGATGTATGGAAAATTTATGAAGATATTAAAGGTCATTTTTGGTTTACTGGTATGCCTGAAAAAGGAGCTTCTAGCCTAAAAAAAACAGAGATCAATTCTATTACAGGTCAAAAATTAAAACTAATCGATATTTTCAAATCAGAAAAAATGCTTTTCGGTATAGTAGACGACAAAAAAGGGAATTTATATATAGGTGGAGGAAATGGAATTTGGTTATACGATGGAAAAACTATAAAATATTACACCGGAATAAAAATAAACAAATCTACTAGATAAAAAATAATGAAAAACGATTTCACATTTATAAAAACAAATAGAAAATTCATCAAAATAAAATTTGAAGAAATTGCTTACATAAAAGGGTTAGGCAACTATGTCGAAATCGTAACGATTAACAAACAAAAGTACATATATTATAAGTCATTAAAAGAACTTATAGAAAACCTACCTAATGAATTTTTAAGGATTCAAAATTCTTATATAGTAAATCTCGTTACAATTGATTCATATCAAGACAATCAAATTGTTATTGGAGAGTTCAAAATTTCAGTAGGAAAATCGTATCGTGAATGTTTAAAAGAAACTATAGAAAAACTTTTATTATAAACATAACAAAATACTACTTCTAAATAAAAAGTACATACAAAGAAATAGAAATATTGTTATTAAAAAGAAGAGTAACTTTTTTTGAACTATTGTTTAATAAAAAAATAAAAGTATGAAACCTGTTATTCAATTAATAATTTTAATTTCACTTCTTACAATGTCAAATAACACAATAAATGCGCAAACAAAGTATCCTTTACAGAAAGATGTTTCAACAATTTCTGGATTAATCAATGCTACTTACGAAGTAGTTTCTGGACTTAAAGGAGAAAAAAGGCAATGGGAAAGAGATATTTCATTACATCACCCAAAAGCTATTTACTCTTATAAAAACAATGATGGTTCACAATTAACCATTTCTGTTAGTGATTTTCATAAAGAAACTCAAGAATTGGTGATAAAATCTGATTTCATTGAATATGAAATAAATAGAGAAGTTAAAATATTTGGAAATATTGCTCATGTTTGGAGTACTTATGAAACAAAGTTTAAAGTTGATGGCCCTGTTGAAAGAAGAGGCATAAATAGTATACAATTAATTTATGAAAATGAAAGATGGTGGATCATCTCTTGGGTTTTTGATAAGGAAACAAACGAAAATAAAATTCCTAAATCTTATGATAAAAACTAAAAAAAGGAAATGCAAACTGTTGAAGAAATTTTAAAACTCAAAAAAGTAAAAAATACAGCTGTTCGTTCTATTGTATTAAAACATCTATTAAATCAGCAAAAAGCACAATCTTTAAAAGACATAGAAACTGCTTTAATACATACAGACAGAAGTTCTATCTTTCGAACTTTAAAAACTTTTCAAAAAAACGCTATAATACATAGTATTGAAGATGGTTCGGGCACAATAAAATACGCTGTTTGTGCTGAAGGATGCAACTGTGAACTTGAAGATTTACATTACCATTTTTATTGTTTAAACTGTGATAAAGCTTTTTGCCTTTTTGAAATTCCAATACCAAAAATAAATCTCCCTAAAAACTTTAAACAAACGCAAGCTAATATGGTTATAAAAGGTTTTTGCGACAAGTGTAGTTAATAAAAACTTTGCAATGGAGTTGCACGAAAAGCAAGATACATTTGTAATATATTTTAAAACTATATTATGAAATTTTACACTTCCATTCCTAAAAAATTAAAACCATATTTTAATAATGAAATAAAAAAATATAAAATCGAGTATTCTAATAATCATTTAGAAAAAGCTTGGTTTCATTTAGAAAGAGCTCATATAATAGGCCAAAAATTCCCTTTTCAACATACTTATGTTCATTGGAAAATGTTAGAATTCGGCTTTAAGATTAAAAGTTTAAAAGAGATTAAAGGACAAATTTTTCGTTTAATTTTTGGAGGTATCAAATCATTTGTTGGTAAAATCCCAATTGGTAACCCTGGAGGTTCAAATGTTTCAGCATTACAATCATTTCCAATTGATGAAGATTTGCATATTATTTTCACTAAAGCTGGAATTAAAATATAAAAGCTATTGAAATGTATAAAACAGTTTTTAAAATAGCTAAAATGGATTGTCCGTCAGAAGAAAATCTAATCCGATTAAAATTAAATCATATATCTGGTATTGTCAACTTAGAATTTGATTTAAAAGACAGAAAACTAACTGTTTTCCATAATGAAAAAACTGACCTCATTGAAAAGTCTATTATTGAACTTAAACTTGGCGGGAAAAAAATTTCTACTGAACAAACAAATCAGATAACGTTTAAAAAAAAATCAAGTCAACGAAAGCTACTCTTTACAATTCTTGGGATAAATTTTATTTTTTTTCTAATTGAAATGACATCAGGAATAATCTCTAAATCAATAGGATTAATAGCAGATAGTTTAGATATGCTTGCCGATAGTTTTGTTTACGGAATCAGCTTACTTGCTATTGGTAAAAGTATACTAAGAAAAAGATTCATTGCCAAAGTTGCTGGATATTTTCAAATCATTCTTGCCTTTATTGGACTCGTAGAGGTTTTAAGAAGGTTTTCAGAAGCAACAAATTACCCTAATTATACCACAATGATAATTATTTCTTGTTTCTCTTTAATTGCAAATGGAATTTGTCTCTACCTCTTGCAAAAATCTAAAAGTAAAGAAGAAATACATATTAAAGCAAGTCTTATTTTCACCTCAAATGACGTAATAATAAACTTAGGAGTTATTTCTGCTGGCTTTTTAGTTTACTGGCTTAACTCTAATAAACCTGATTTAATTATTGGAATTATAATTTTTACTTTAGTAATAAGAGGAGCTATTAGAATATTAAAACTTTAAATAACATCTATGCTTTAAAAAAAAGATAGTTTCTATTTTTTTGTATTAGCAGAAAAACTTATTAATAAATTTATATTGAAAAACACCATTGAAAACATCTGAACGTATCATGAAACTATTAAACAAAGTTATTTATACTCTTATTATAGTTACATTTATTTCATGCAAAAAAGAAGCTAAGTTAAATTCTGATACAGATTTTATTAGTAAGTTAACTACTTTAGAAAAATTTAAAAATCATGAAAAGAGAATAGATTCTTTAAAAAAAACAGGAATGAAAATAGATATCAGTTTTAGTATTGTACAAAAATCCTTTTTCCCTGAAGATACATTAAAGAATATTTCTATAGCATTAGTAAATGAAAATTTTGGATTTGCTTCTAATCCTCTATTTATTGTTAAATATGATAATGATATAAAAGAAATTATATCAGTTAAAGATAATTAACAAAAATGAAATCCATTTTGAGCTTATAACATAACGAAAAATGACGACAATTACATTACCTGATGAATTTCAATCTGAAAACTCACAATCTATTCAGATTTTTGATTATCAGAATTCTCAAGAAATATTAAAACAAGAAATTATTTTAAATCAAAATACTTTTAGTTTTTTATTAGATGGAATCAAGGAAGTGTTTTTTGATAATACTACTTTATCAATTAATAAATCAGAATTCTTAATTATGAAATCGGGGCATTGCTTAATGACAGAAAAACTTTCTGAAGTTAAAAATTATAGGAGTTTACTTTTATTTTTTTCAAATGAAATACTCTTGAATTTCATTCACAAAAATAACATTGATCCTAAAAGGTTTTCAAAACAAAAGTCTGTCTATTCTTTTAAATACGATGATTTTATTCGAAGTTTCGTAAAAAACCTAGAAGATATTTCAAAACTTTCTAATCCTGTAAAAAATAAATTACTTCAACTAAAACTAGAAGAAATCTTAGTATATCTAACTGAAATATATGGTACAGATTTTCTATTTTCTCTGACCATAAATAGCGATAATATCACTCAAAAATTCATGAAAACTGTAGAAAGTAACAAACTAAACAAATTAACATTAAAAGAGTTAGCTTTTTTATGTAACATGAGTATATCTACATTTAAAAGAGAATTTGAAAAACATTATTCAGAGTCACCTATTAAATGGTTTCAAAATAAAAGATTAGAACACGCTAATTACTTACTTCATAAAAAACGCAAAAATCCATCTGTAATTTTTAATGAAGTTGGTTATGAAACTTTATCAAGTTTTATACAAGCATATAAATCCAAGTATGGGGTCACTCCTAAACAACATCAAAATAATTGAACTTTTGTCAACACTTTTTGAACGTTTCTCTAAATTAAAAAAGAGATTATAAATTTAATTTTGTCTTTGTAATTTAAAAAACAATTAGATGAAAACAATAAATTTATTCGTAGTATTATTTTTTCTAATTTCAACAACAACCTATGCTCAAAAAACCTTTACCCTATCTAGTGATGATTTAGGTGGTGAGGCTACTAAAGCTCAAGAATTTAATGGATTCGGGTGTTCAGGAGAAAACCAATCACCACAATTATCATGGAAAAACGCTCCAGAAGGCACAAAAAGCTTTGCTATAACAATGTACGATCCTGACGCTCCAACTGGTAGCGGATTTTGGCATTGGGTAATGTTTGATATTCCTGCCGATGTAAATGAATTGGTAACAAACGCAGGAATAACTTCTCTTAAGTTAGCGCCTAAAAAAGCAATTCAAAGTATTACAGATTACGGAATTAAAGGCTTTGGTGGTCCTTGTCCACCGAAAGGACATGGGTTTCACCAATATATCATTACTATTTACGCATTAAAAACTGACACTTTAGGACTTAATGAGAACACAAACCCTGCTGTAGTTGGTTTTTATCTTTGGAATCAAACATTGGCAAAAGCTAGTATTATTGCATATTATAAGAGGTAAAATTTAACCAAGCAAAACATAAATTGCGATTTGAATATAAACTCGAATCGCTTTTATAGTTTAAAAATCGTGTTCTTAAATCAAAAAATAACTAAAAAACTTGAAAAGTCTCATATAAGAATAATAAGGAATTAAAAATCAGCTATTATTAGGTTTAGTATTTAGCCATAATTACAATTTTATGGTAGTATCTCATAAACTGTGTAAGTTTTAAAAATATCGGGGTTGAATTCAACCCCGATATTTTTTTTAAATAATTAATTTTAAAATTTTACGCAAAGATGAAACCAGAAGATTTATTAAACGATGACTTTTTAAAACAATTCAGTAACGGTTCAGAATTAACTAGTTTTCTAGAAGAGCTTCATAAACGTGGTATAGAAAAGATTCTAGAAGGAGAATTAGATGCTCATTTAGACTATGAAAAACATAAGAAAAGTAGCACTGGGAATGTTCGCAACGGATATTCTAAAAAGAAATTAAAAACCTCACTAGGCGAAACAGAGATACAAGTTCCTAGAGACAGAGAAGGCAGTTTTAACCCTATGCTTGTCAAGAAAAGAGAAAGTACCTCTGATGGAGTTGAGAATATCATCATATCCCTATATGCCAAGGGAATGAGTACTAGTGACATTGAAGATCAAATAAAAGAACTTTACGGTTTTAATATCTCTAGTTCTACTATATCTCGAATTACAGATAAAATCACCAATGATATAATAGCTTGGAAGAATAGACCATTAGAAGCTACTTATTTAATTGTTTGGATGGATGGTATTGTTTTTAAAGTTAGAGAAAACTCTAAGGTTATCAATAAAACCATCTATATGGCAGTAGGCTTAAGAACAGATGGTAAGAAAGAAGTGCTAGGCTTATGGTTGGGTAAAAATGAATCGTCTGCTTTTTGGATGACCGTATTAACCGACATTAAAGCTAGAGGAACTCAGGATATATTGATAACAGCTACCGATAATTTAAATGGCTTTACTGATACTATAAAAACAGTTTTCCCTAATTCTACTACTCAAATATGTGTAGTTCATCAAATTAGAAATTCTTGTAGATATGTCGTGTGGAGAGATAAAAAAGCTTTTACTCTTGACATGAAGCAAATCTACACAGCGCCCACTAAAGAAGCCGCTAAAGCAGCTTTAGAAGACTTTAAAATCAAATGGAACTCAAAGTACTCTTATGCCATAAAAAGCTGGGAAAATAACTGGGATGAACTTACGGTGTTCTTTGACTTCCCTGTTGAAATTAGAACTATAATTTATACCACAAACCTAATCGAAAATCTAAATGGGAAAATTAGAAAATACACCAAAAATAAACTCTCATACCCAACAGATGAAGCTGTAATTAAATCTGTGTTCTTGGCTTTAAGACAGAGTACAAAAAAATGGACAATGCCCGTTAGAAACTGGGGGATTATTCTTAACCAGTTTTTGGCTATATTTGAAGACAGGATTAAGATTTAAAACCTTAACCCTGATATTTTGAACTTACACACTTTTTGGGATAGTGTCAATTTTATCATGATCTTTTCATACTTTAAAATTTTAAATTTTGCGGACTTTATTAATATGTTACCCTTATTATTTTTATCCCTTTTTGTAAGGCTTTTATTCAGACATAACAGATTCAATTCTTAAATAATCTCTTAAACTTGGGTCAACAAATCTCTTTTCACCAGTTTCTTTGATTTCTATTTTATTAAAATCATGATTTTTAAAAAACTGGCTATCAAATAAGTCGTGCACGTTAAATCCGAAAACATCCAATTCTCCAACTAAATGAATACACTCGTACTTATCAGTCAATTTTTGCTTTATAATTACATAATTTCCAATTGAGTTAAATAAAGAAGAATATCCAATACAATTGGCTTTTCCAAATTCAGAAACCAAATTCGGATCACTTGAAACCTTTTTAAATGTAAATTTTAGTTTTTCACTCGTTATTCTATTACTCAATGCAATTATTTCTTCAATACTCAGTTTTTTTCCTTCTATTTGGTTATCAATTTCATTAATCAAATTTTGGTTCGTCAAAGTAATACTGTTTCGAACTTCAATTTTTGAATAATTAACAAAAGTTCGATATAGAAATCCACGAAACAAGACTAAGAGAATAATTAAAATTCCGAAATATTTGATAATTTTCTTAAATCGATTCATTTTTATAATGACTTACATTTTCTTTTTCACACTACAAGTAAATTGATTATAGTGAAAATATTATTATACAACCCAAGTTTTACTGAAACAGACCTACAACACTCATAAAAAACCACTTACAAGCAATAGAACACAAAATAAATTAAATTTCTATTTAGCTAAACACTTTGAATTTTCATAAGATTAATGAATTAATCATTACAGGTTGCGCAACTGATTTCTGTGTAGAATCTACGATTCAATCGGCACTTACAAAAGATTATCATATTACTGTAATTGAAGATGGACATACAACTGGAGAAAGACCTCAACTAACTGCTAAACAAGTAATAGATCATTACAATTGGGTTTGGAAAAATATGATTCCAACAAAAGGAAAAATTCAAATAAAGAAAACAGAGGCATTAACAACAATATTTCAAAGTATATAATTGAGAATTAAAACATCTTGTTATAACAATAATTCAATACATTTATACAAATAAGCTTCGAAACAAAACAACCAATAAAACTATGAGAATATTAATTTTAGCTTTAGTCTTAATATCCAATCTTGGATTTTCACAAAATAAACGCACGGACTTAAACTTTACTACTAAATATTTTGATGCTGTTGATAAATGGGTGGCATTTCCTAATAAAGATATCGATTCTTCTTTTGCTTATGGATTTATTTATTTGGACAACCAAGCTGGTTTCACTTTCAATTATGAAGATCGATTTAAAATTGAAAACGGAACTTTAAAAAAAGTAGGAAATAACTTACAAACTGGTGCTGTAAAATATCGCATCGATACAAATGCTAATCCGGTTTCAATTTTAACAAAAGAACAAATTGAAGATTTGAATTTACCTGATACACCAGAATGGTTATCGGTTTATAAACAAGGATCTGAAAACGTTGGTTATTTAAAAAACGAAGGATACCATTATAATCATGCTGGAGCTTGTGAACGCGCTTTATTACCTTTATTAAAAGCCTATAAAATAAAGCCTCATTTCGAAGGTCTTGAGTTTGAATTATCTTACGCTTACAATCATTTGAAACAGTACAAAAAAGCAATTCCTATTTTAGATAAAGCAATTAAAAACAATCCTAAAAACTTCTATTTTTATAGAGAATTAGGTTTTTCTTATGTCAATCTTGATCAAGTAAAAAAAGCTGAAGAAATATATTTAAAAGGAATTTCAGCATCAGATAACGATTTTGAAAAAAGTGAAATGGCTATAAATATGGCACAAGCTTTTTTTAAATTAAAAAATAGAACAAAGTTTGATGAATGGGCTAAGCTGACAAAAAAGTATGCTAAAAAAGACTCGAATTATATGCAATACATCGAGTATTTTGAAAAGAATTGGGATAAGAATTAAAATTACTTTTTCTAATGACTAAACTAAATGTTGCTCATTTTTTAGGAGTTTATCAAATGAGGAAAAAGATGCATGAAGATGGAATAAATAACCCTAGTGAAGAATTCAAAAAGTTCACTAGAGATTTCGTCGAAAAATTATCTAAAATGCCAATGGAAGAAAAAATGAGTTGTAAAAATGGTTCATTTTTCGATTCTAAAGGAAATGTTATTGCAAAACTGCCTTTAAAATAAAATGATTTATCATCTTTCAGTTGAAACTAAAACTGTAATTTGTTGGTTTATTAAAGTTTAATTCATGAAAATAGTTTGTATTTCAGATACGCACGGACTTCACAAATCGGTATCATTACCAAAAGGTGACATGATTATTCATGCTGGTGATGTAAGCAACCGTGGAGAAAAGCATGAAGTTCTAGATTTTCTGAATTGGTTTAAAGCGCTTGATTTTAAACACAAAATATTTATCGCTGGTAATCATGATTTTTTCTTTGAAAAAGCGAGTCCTGAAGAAATTGAAGAACTTATACCTTCCAGTATTATTTATCTTAATGATTCTGGTATAACTATCGAAGGAATCAATATTTGGGGATCGCCTATCCAACCTTGGTTTTACGATTGGGCTTTTAACCGACAAAGAGGTGAAGAAATTCAAAAACACTGGGATAAAATTCCAGAAGAAACAGATATTTTAATAACTCACGGTCCTGCCTACGGAGTTCTTGATTTAACCAATAAAGATGAAACAGTCGGCTGTGAAAACTTACTGAACACAATTAAAAAAATTAAACCTAAAGTTCATTTAGCTGGACATATACATGAAGCTTACGGAACTACTAAAAAATTTGGTGTAAATTTTATTAATGCCAGTATACTAAACATTAGATATGAAGTTACAAATGCACCAATAACAATCGAATATTAAATTATTATGAATAGAATTACAGTTTTTTGCGGTTCAAGTTTTGGAACCGATACTGAATTTAAAATTCAAGCAAGAAAGCTTGGTAATCAATTAGCTCTTGAAAACATCGAACTTGTTTACGGCGGAGCAAATGTTGGATTAATGGGTGAAGTAGCCAACGGAACTTTAGAAAACAAAGGAAAAGTAATTGGCGTTTTACCTAAGTTTTTAGCAACAAAAGAAATTGCGCATACCGAATTAACTCAGCTTATTTTGGTGGAATCTATGCACGAAAGAAAAACAAAGATGAATGATCTTTGCGACGGAGTAATTGCTTTACCTGGTGGTTTTGGAACTCTAGAAGAACTTTTTGAAATGTTAACTTGGGGGCAATTAGGTCTTCATAAAAAACCTATCGGAATACTTAATAGTAACGGATATTACAATGAGCTTATCTCTTTTTTAGATACTATGGTTACAAAAGGGCTTTTAAAAGAAGTAAATAGAAATATGGTTTTAGTTAGTAATGATGTTGATGATCTACTTAGCAAAATGAAAACTTATAAAGCTCCAACAGTAGAAAAATGGATTACGAAAAAAACACTTTAAAAAAATCAACAAAAGAAAAACAGCGAACATTATTATTGGGGTGATCAATGCAGCGGATGGCATTTAGTAAAGTCTAAAAATTTAAGCATTATTGAAGAACTCATGCCTCCGAATACTAAAGAACAAAAACATCATCACAAAAAAGCGCAGCAGTTCTTTAGAATTTTAAAAGGAATAGCAACTTTTGAAATTGAAAGTTCCATTATTATAGTTGAAAGTGGAGAGGGAATTCATATACCGGCAAACGTAAAACATAGAATTTTGAATCAACAAAATAAAAATTTAGAATTCATCGTAATCTCTCAACCAACAACTCGTGGAGATCGCTATAATGAAGTGGATTAAAAATAAATATGTATGTTTGAAAAATAAAAATTGATAAAATAAGTCAAATTTGTGTCAAACTTATTTCAGGACGAGACATAAATATAATATAAATTGTAGCGTAAGATTTACGAATCTTAAATATTGAAATTGAAAAAAATAGAAAAACATATAAAATTTCTTATTTCCTTCCTTCTGATTTTCAGTCTGACGGTAACAGAATGTTCTTCTATATCTACTCCAAATAATAATCCTAGTTATTTTCAAATTTCTTTCGCAAAAAAGCAAAAGAAATTAACTTATGAATATGCTAAATACAATACTAATAATAAGCAATTATTAGTAGATTATTTCCTTGAAAAATTTCTTATTTATCTTAATTTCAAAGAGATTCATAACTTTTCAACTAAGAAGATTTTAGATGTACAACATTTTGAATTTCTAAAAATTAGTCATGCAATTTATAAGCAAACTTTTCTAATCAAAAAGTTTATATCTAACCATCAAATTTCAAGTTTATACATAGCATAGCAGACTTCTAGTTTCTATGCAATATGCAATCTCATTGCATCGGTGATAAAATAAATTTCTAACCTTTTATCCTGAAAAAATGTATAACTCAAAAAATAAAAAAAACGTAAGAAAAAACAATTCATTAATTCATCGAATTAAAAGAAGAATAGCTTTAATTATAACTGCATTCATGTTAGGCATGGCTAACGCTATGCACGATGAGGATAAAATGATTTATGGAAATAAACACAGAATTGAACAAAAAAAGAAAGATTAACACATCTCAATAATAATTAATAATATCTATTTTAATTACTTTTATATTTCTAAAACCTACTGAATGAATATTTCTTTCAAACTAATTATACCTCAACAAATAAATTCTGTTTTAAAGCTATTTAAAGAAACAGCTGAAAAGATTCATCAAAAGAATATAAATCACTGGCAATACTGGAAAAACCCACCTATTGAAAAAATTAATTGGGTGAAAGAAGGAATTCAAAATAAAGAATTCTTTTTCATTGAAAATGGAGATGAAAATATGGGAATGGTTAGAATTATGACTAAAGATATTTTGTATTGGGGTGAACAAGAAGCTCCTGCTAAATACATTCACTCATTAGTAATTAGAGAAAAATATAATGGTAAAGGATTAGGTGCTATAATTATTCAACAAATTAGTGATCAAGCTAAAAAAGAAAACTATAATTACCTCCGTTTAGATGCTGATAGTAATAATAGTAAACTCTGTAGTTATTATGAAAATTTAGGTTTCAAAAATGTAGGAACTAAAAAAGTGGCCTTATCTACAAATACTCTTTATGAAAAACACTTGATTTAAATGATAAAAAGCTAATTAAAAAACTGTAACAAGCTAAAAATTAAAGCGTCATACAAAAAACATTAATTGCTAGACTATGACTTCTGCTAACGAAAAAACTTCTAATTATCGCTATTTCCTTTTTGACTTAATTATTTACCTGAGTGTAATGTTCTTGATAAGAGAAATATACTTTGAAAAAGTTAGTTTTATTGTTAATGGATTATTCTGGAGTTTTTCTACTTTGGCAATCGCTATTTGGCGAATGAGAGTTCGTAATATTTCTTGGTCTGACATAGGACTTAAAAAACCTGAAAGTATTCAAAAAACTATTTTCGTTACCATTGGTATTTTAATTAGCATTGTAATATCTATAATGGTTTTTGAACTTATTAAAGATCATCTTCCATTTTCTATTGAAGAAAAAAACTATGGTGAAAATTCCGCTTCCAAATTTGGAAATTTGAAAGGAAACTGGGTACTATTTTTTACGATTATTCCAGCTGTATTAGTGGAATCTATGCTAGAAGAGTTATTAGACCGAGGTTTTTTAATTAATTGGTTCGAACGTTTATTTTCAAAAACTACTGTAACTACAATTTTAGCCGTTCTTCTTCAAGCATTAATTTTTGGCTTCAGACATTCTTATGACATATCAGATCGATCTATAAGAGTAGCTATAATTGGGTTGATAATGGGAATTGCTTATGTTAAGTTCGGAAGAAATTTATGGCCTTTAATTATTGCACATTGTATTTTAAATACTATGTCGATGATAGACAGGGTAGGTTAATTTAAACTGAAATTGTTATGTAATAAACAAAGCTTTAGTAAAAAAACTAATCTTAGTATTTTTATCAAAAAATTCAACTAAAAATGAATAATCCTATAGTTATACTTTGTGCTATCATTCTAATTTATTTTGTAATTGCTACATTTTTAAAAAATAAAAAAAAGCATCGACGAAAATACTCTTTAGGTTTACAATCTGCTGAAGAAATTGAAAATTGGATAAAAAACAAAAGCTATGATAAAATAGAAAATCATATTCGAAATCAAGCATTGAATGATATTACTCAAATCGTAGATCATTTAGCTTTATCGCTTAATGAAGAAGATATTACAACTTGGCATACTAGTGAGGATACCGATTTTTCTAAACTTACTTTAGGTGTTTTTTACTTACACTTAGCTTGGATTGCTAGAAGTCATAAATTAGCTAAAGATGTTTCTGAAAAAAATGCAGAAAGTTTTTTCGAATATTTAATAGAAGCTAAAGAAATCTTTAGTGAAATTCCTGAAAACTCATTTTTTACTCCAGAATTAAACGCTAGAGAAATTCGCTTATATATGAGTTTAAACAATAGTCATTCTGCAACCAATGCTTTTCATAAAGTTTCAAAAAGTAATCCAGAATTAATTTGGCCTTATTTACATTATACAGAATTCATTCAGCCAAAATGGGGTGGTGATGTAGAAGATTTATTAAATTTTTATGAAAATTTACCAGATCATTTCTTAATTCGATCTATAGTAGAACTAAAATTTATTATGGATTCAATTATTATGGATGATAACTATTTCAAAAAATACAATGCTAATGTTTACAATTTTGCTCATGATAAAGTAATAGCTATAGATAAAGAATTTGACAGCACAAATGTTACCTCTGTTCATAAATACATTTTATTTAATTACATGGAAGCAGTTTGTGAACAATTAAATCTTAATAAGCTTCAAAAAAAGTACAAACGTTTAATGGACAATAATTATACGATTTTTCCATACGGCTTAATTCAATAAGTATTTTTTCAGAAGTATTACTTAAACATAAGTAACTCTCAGGTTTATCATTTTAATTACATTTACAATCCTAAAAAGAAAGCATAGTTATAGTGAGTTTATTTAACTATATCAAAAGAAAATTAAAGAAGAAATCGATAAAGAAAACTTTTAAAGAATACGGTTATGAAATAAAAGATTTTCTTGTATCTCCTTTGGATCATATTCAATATGCACAATGGTTACATCCTTTAGAAAAACCTAAAAAGATTTCGATAGAAAATATTAACTTTTATAAATCTATCACAACTAAAAACAGTTTTATTATAGATATTGGTGCTCATACCGGAGATACAACAATTCCTATGAGTTTAGCCGTTGGTAAACAAGGAAAAGTTTTAGCTATAGAACCTAATCCTTATGTATTTAAAATTTTAAAAAAGAATACTGAACTCAATCCTCAATTAACAACCATAATTCCCGAATGTTTTGCTGTTACAGAAAAAGAAGGCACATTCGTTTTTAACTATAGTGATGCTTCTTTTTGTAATGGCGGTTTTTTGTCTCAGATACAGAAAAAAGAACACAAACATAACTATACATTAGAAGTTAAAGGAAAAAATCTATACAATTATTTAACCCAAAAATATACTACTGAACTTCAACAATTAAGTCTAATCAAAATTGATGCAGAAGGTTACGACAAAGAAATTTTAAAAACTATTCCAGATATTTTAAATACCTATAAACCTGCATTAATGGTAGAATGTTATCGATATTTAGATAGAGAAGAAAGAGACGATCTTTTTAATACTTTATCTAATCATGGTTATCTTATTTTCTCTATCGAGAATTTTGAATCTTTAGATACTTTAAAAGAAATTAAAAGAGAAGATATGATGTACAAAAAACATTTTGAGATTCTTGCTTTACATCAAACTAAAAAAGATCACTATAAATTTCTGAATTAAATTACTTAAAAAGTGACTCTACATAAAAATCATACATTAAACTCTACTGATAAATTAACGCTTTTAGCTAAAGAATTCAATATTCATTCTTGGAATGAATTAACCTCGTTTATTGCAAATTTACCCTATGGTAGAAATGAAAATAGACATGATTTTTCTTTAGTTTTATCTGAAAAAAAAGGAAGTTGTAGTTCTAAACATGCACTTTTAAAAGCTTTAGCAGATGTAAATCAGATTCCTAATGTTAGTTTGATCCTAGGAATTTATAAAATGAATCATAAAAATACTCCTGGTATTGGAAATGTATTAGCAGAAAATAATCTAGACTTTGTACCTGAAGCACACTGTTATTTATCTATACAAGAAAAACGTTTTGATTTCACATCTAGCTCATCTTCAATTACAAGGATTGAGAATGATATTCTTTCAGAAATTGAAATTACTCCAAATCAAGTTGCAGAATACAAAGTTCAGTTTCATAAAGAGTATATGAAAAACTGGGTTAAAAAGAATAATATACCTTTTGATTTTGAAACCGTTTGGAAAATACGAGAACAATGTATTTATAATTTATCTCAGTAATTAATTATATTTATCATAATTAAACTGTTATGGAAATAATTATTACAAAAGGAAGAGATCGAAATACCTTAACATGTCAAAGAGAAAATAAGACTTTTACAAGCTATAATTTAGGTCCGAATCTTCCAAATCATGATATAGCTCATTATGTCATCGAAAAAAAGTTTCAATTCAATAAAGGTTTTTACGGTAATATAAAATCAGGAATGTCTATTGAAGAATTATCTGATAAAGAAATTATTAAAAACTTAGAGCAAGAAGCTTTATTAGCTGAAATCATGACAAGAAATTTACAAGCTATCGGTTCTGGTGCCGCTAAAATTGATGACTATATTTCTTTAGTTACTTGGGAAGCAAATAATTTAAATAATGTTCAAATACCTGAATTAAATCTTAAAATCATTGAAGAGTTAAAAATAGAATTTGATCATTTATGTACTCAATGGGAAGCCATTTCTGAAGGAGATCAATTGAAATTATTTTTTTGAAACAGTAATTTAATTTCAACAATACAGTTTTTTAATATCATTTCTCATCTAAAAAACAATAACATAAACACTTGTTTCAGAAAGTAAAAGTTACAACATAACATTTTTGAAAAAACTAATTCCCCAATAATTAAAATAAAACTATAAACTTACTTTGGTAAAAATTCTAATTTGTTTTTTGATTTTTGAATCTCTTCTTGATTCAATTTCATTTTGATATACTTTCCTTCTAAATATTTCTGTGCTTGATCTTTATAATAAGGACTAAATCTATTTCCACTCTGTCCTGTTGGTAAGATTGAAATACTATTTTCAATATCTGAAAAATCAATAACTCTTCGAGTTGATGGACCTCCAATTACTTTATATATACCTGAAGCATTTAACCTAAAAATATGATTATTAATTACCTCGTTTCCTCCATTAGTTTCAAATGGACCAACATTAAAAAACTCACGTAATAAACCTCCAGCTTTTCCTATAGGATGTTTATGTTCTACAGATAAAACTCGTTTCCATTTCCAAGTATTAAGATCTGTTCCTAATTGTTTCTCTAAAAAGGCAACCGCTTCTTTTAACGATGCTGTTACAATCTGTTTCTTATCTTCTTTTATTTCTTTTGTATTTATGTTATCCCACCAAACCGAAGCTTCTCTATTCATCTGAATAGCAATCATTTTCTTTTGTAATGGTGCGCCGTCTAAAAACTGTAAAAAAGCTTTTTCTCCTAATTCATCTTCATATGTGTTTTCTAAAAACTGATAAATAAACTTTGTATAAATTGTTGGAGCCACACTTTCTTTATAATAATTACCATCCCAAGCTGTTAAAAATTGAACCGCTTCTTTTTCTTTGGTATTTAAATCGTTTTCAGAAATACTTTTTAATGCTTTATGAATAACTTCTTTAACAACTAGAGAGTTAACATTATTCATCATTCTTGATACGTCTTCTTTTGTAAATTTCTCTTTTTCTTCAATATAAGTTACAATACGTTTTGCTCTATCTTCAGGTAAATAATATCCTGGATATAATTTTCCTGCTACAGAATCTGGCTGATTATTTGCAGAATATACATAACCCCAATCTGGATTTATTGCTTGCGGATTTTCTCCAAAATTCAAGAAATTAATAATCTCGTCTTTTCCTGTAGTTCCATCTAAATAAACTTTGGTATTTAAACTATCTCTAAACTGATATAATTTAGCGGCTCCAAACCAAGCGACGTTATCTTTTGCATCTCCGTACATTACATTTAAACCTGGAGCATGAATTTTAGAAACTCCTCTTTTAAATTCACTTAAAGAATTCGCATGAGACATTTCGTAACACACATCTAACAACTGATTAGGTAAATGTGTATAAATCCACTTCATTGCTATTGGACGTTCATCTTGAATTTGTTCTACAATATCATTCATGATAGGTCCATGTTGACTTACTCTAACTTGAAAAGTACTATCCTTCTCTTCCTTAACTTTTATTGTTCTTGAATACGTTTTGTAATTTTTATATCCATCAACAGTTTTATATTGATTTTGATTCTCCGGATGATCTTTTTCTATATAAAAATCAACATCATCATTTTCTAACATTGTTAATCCGTAAGCAAAATTTCTATTATGTCCTAACAAAGGAAAAGGAGTTAATGCTAAATTGAATCCATACAATTCAAAGTCAGGTGTTTTAATATGACTTTGATACCATACAGAAGGTTGAGAAAAGTTAATGTGTGGGTCGTTAGCAAAAATAACTTTCCCATTTTTAGTTTTCTTCGGTCCTAAAACCCATGAATTACTTCCTATAAAACTAGGCACAGGTAACTTTTCATAAATTTTATTAATTGCCGCAGTCATTTGAGCTTGTACAACTGGTTTTCTCGCATTTTTTATTAACTGACCATGTTCCGTTTGAATGCCTAGTTCAGCCAAATAATCAACTCCTAAATTCTGTTTAATTTCATTTAATAACGGATCTGTTTTATGTGCTGCAGCGAAACTAAAAGCCATGTAGCCAAAAACATTATACATGTCTTTTAATGTATATTCTTCTTTTTCAACACCCACTAAATGAAATTCTAACGGAGTAGTTCCTTCTTTTATAAATTGATTAATTCCTTTTAAATAAGCTAATGCTAATTGATAAGCTTTAGAATTCTTATCTAAATTATGAATCGTTTTAACTGCAGCTTCTTCAATACCTAAACTTCCAAAAAACTTATCTGCTCTTATTAATTCTTTGCCAAAAATTTCACTTAATCGTCCAGCAGCAATTCTTCGAATAACTTCCATTTGCCATAATCGATCTTGAGCATGTACATAACCAAAAACTTGGTAAGCATCTTCTTGATTCTGAGCGTTAATGTGAGGTACTCCTGCTTCATCATAAAATACAGTTACTTTGTCTTTTAAACCTTCAACAGAAACTTCTCCTTGGTAAGTAGGTTTTTGAAGATTACTAAAAATAAAATACCCTAAAACAAGTAAGGATGTGATTATTAAAAGAAAAAAAACAAGTTTTTTAAGTACTTTCATTTGTGCTAGTTTTTTATCAAATATAAAGGTTTTAAATTTGTACTTTTGAATACATAAACAAACGTCTAGATGAAAAAAATTCAAATGGTTGACTTACAAAGTCAGTATCAAAAAATTAAAGATATTGTAGATACTTCAATTCAAGAAGTATTAAATTCTTCAGCTTATGTGAATGGTCCTTATGTAAAAGAATTTCAAGCTGACTTAGAAAAATATCTTGACGTTAAACACGTAATTCCTTGTGCAAACGGAACTGATGCGCTACAAATTGCAATGATGGGACTTGGATTACAACCAGGGGACGAAGTTATCACTGCTGATTTCACCTTTGCTGCAACAGTAGAAGTTATTGGTTTATTAAACTTAACTCCTGTTCTAGTTGACGTTGAACCAGATTCTTTCAATATAGACATTGAAGCACTAAAAAAAGCAATTACTCCTAAAACAAAAGCTATTGTTCCTGTACATTTATTTGGACAAGTAGCGAACATGGAAGCTATTTTAGAAATTGCCAAAGAACATAATTTATTTGTTATTGAAGATAACGCTCAAGCGATTGGAGCTAATTATACTTTTAAAGACGGAACAAAGCAAAAAGCTGGTACTATAGGTGATGTTGGTACAACTTCTTTTTTCCCATCTAAAAACTTAGGTTGTTATGGTGACGGAGGTGCAATATTTACAAATGATGACGATTTAGCTCATATCATCAGAGGAATTGTAAATCATGGAATGTACAAACGTTATTATCATGATGTGGTTGGTGTAAACTCTCGTTTAGACAGTATTCAAGCGGCTGTTTTAAAAGCTAAACTTCCAAATTTAGATGCGTATTGCAACGCAAGGAGAGATGCTGCTAGATATTATAACAATGCGTTTGCTAGTAATGAAAATATCATCACCCCTACCTCTTCATCTTGTGGAAGTATCTGTGATACATGCGATTGTCATGTTTTTCATCAATATACTTTACAAATTACAAATGGAAAAAGAAATGAATTACATCAGCATTTGTTAGATAATAATATTCCAAATGCAATTTATTATCCTGTCCCATTACACAAGCAAAAAGCATATGCAGACGAACGCTATAATGAAGAAGATTTCACGGTAACAAATAAATTAATAGATACAGTTATTTCGCTTCCTATGCATACAGAATTAGATGAAGAACAATTAGCATTCATCACAAAAACTGTAAACGATTTTCTAAAATAAAATGAAAAAGATTCTTGTTACTGGCGGCTTAGGTTTTATAGGTTCCCATACTGCTGTTGAATTACAAAATTCAGGCTTTGATGTTATTATAATCGATGATTTATCGAATGCCAGAATAGAAGTATTAGAAAATATCGGAAAAATCACAGGTAAAGTTCCAGAGTTTTTTCAACTAGATCTAAAAAAGAAAGCAGAAGTAACAGATTTTTTTGAGAAAGTTCATGTAGATGGTATTATCCATTTTGCTGCTTACAAAGCAGTTGGGGAAAGTGTACAAAAACCTTTAGATTATTACGAGAATAATATTGGTAGTTTGGTATACATTCTTCAGGAAATGAGAGATAGAAATTTAAATAATTTCATTTTTAGTTCTTCTTGTACAGTATATGGACAAGCAGATGAACTACCAATAACTGAAAATGCTCCAATTAAACCTGCAGAATCTCCTTACGGAAATACCAAACAGGTTGGAGAAGAAATTATACAAGATAGTTGTAAAGCAAATGGCTTAAATGCCATTGCTTTACGATATTTCAATCCGATTGGTGCTCATGAAAGCGCTAAAATTGGAGAGCTTCCTTTAGGTGTTCCTCAAAATTTAATTCCATATGTAACACAAACTGCCGCTGGAATTAGAGAACAATTATCAATTTTTGGTGATGATTATGATACTCCTGATGGAACTGCCATTCGCGATTATATTCATGTTGTTGATTTAGCTAAAGCACACATTGCTGCTTTAAATCGTTTACTACATCAGAAAAATGAAACAGCTTTTGAAGTCTTTAATGTAGGAACAGGAAAAGGTAGTTCTGTTTTAGAAATTGTTAAAGCTTTTGAGAAAGCTACCAATCAAAATTTAAACTACAAAATAGTTGAGCGTAGAGCTGGAGATATTACAGCGGCTTATGCCGACACAAATATTGCTAACGAGAAACTGAATTGGAAAACAGAGAAAAGTTTAGAAGAAGCTCTGTTATCTGCTTGGAAATGGCAGAATACTCAATCTTAAAATTTAGAGAAAATATTAAACTTTTGTTAACTAGTTTGTTATTTCTAACCAATTGTTTAGTTTTGTAAAGTAAATGGCCCGAAAAAAAGAATACATAGAATCTGAAGTAATCGATAAAGCAATGGAACTATTCTGGAAGAATGGTTACGAAACTACTTCTATGCAAATGCTTGAGAAACAAATGGGCATTAATAAATTTTCTATTTATTCTAGTTTCGGAAGTAAGAAAGGTGTTTTTCTAGAATGTGTGAAATCTTATAGAAAAAAGCTTTTAGCTATTACAGATAAATTAAAAGATTCAAATAATGGTATCGTAGGAATCAAAGAATATTTCTATGATTTTTTAGAATTTGCAAAAGATAATAATGACTTTATAAAAGGATGTTTAGTTACCAATGCTGCTAATGAACTAAACGAAGATTCTGATCCGGTAATTAAAAATCAATTATCAAACTTCACTAAAGAAATAAGAAGTTTATTCGAAAATAATATTCGACAAGAAACTGGTTTTACCGAAGTACAAATTCAAGAACAGTCAGATTATTATATTGTTTCTATGTTCGGTTTATCTTCAGCTTCTAGAGTATTTAATAGACACCAATTAGACATTTTTATAGAAAACATTTTTAACAACACATAATTTTTTTAACCAATAACTAACCGATTGTTTAGTTATAAAAATCAATTTTAATATGAGTACATTAACTGTTCACACTATCGAAACTGCTCCTGAAAAAAGTAAAGGACAATTAGAAGAATCTGTAAAAGCATTTGGTATGTTACCAAACTTACATGGTGTATTAGCAGAATCTCCTGCTATTTTAGAAGGATATAAAACATTACACCATTTATTCTCTACACAAACAGCTTTTGACGCTGAAGAATTAACTGTAGTTTGGCAAACTATAAATGTAGAGCATGAATGTCATTATTGTGTTCCAGCACATACAGCTATTGCACATATGATGAAAGTTAATCCTGAATTAATAGATTCGTTAAGAAATAAAAGTGCTATGCCGAATGCTAAATTACAAGCATTATACGATACAACACTTATTATCTTAAGAAACAGAGGAAACATCTCTAAACCAGAATTAGATAAATTTTATGAAGCTGGTTATACGGAAAGACATGTTTTAGAAATTATCTTAGGACTTTCACAAAAAGTAATTAGTAATTATGTAAACCATATTGCAAATACTGAAGTAGATGAACCTTTTAAAAAATTCATGTAGATAAAAAAACTTGATTAGCAATAAAAAGAGACGATTAATAATAATCGTCTCTTAAACTTTTAACAAACTTTAGGGAATTTAGCCCATACTTCATTTTGTATCTTTAAGCCTTAATTTAGAAATGTAATCATGATAAAAAAATTAACTTGGGGATTCCTATTTTGCATTTTAATAGGCTGCACTTCTTCTGAACAAAAGCCTCAAAAAGTCGATTTAAAAATAGATTATGAGAAAATAACATTAGATAATGGTTTAGATGTTATTTTTCATGTAGACAAATCTGATCCTGTTGTTGCCGTAGAACTTATGGTTCATGTTGGTTCTGCAAGAGAAATAGAAGGTAGAACTGGTTTTGCTCACCTTTTTGAACACTTATTATTCTTAGAATCGGAAAATTTAGGTAAAGGTGGACTTGATAAAATGAGTGCACGAATTGGTGGTTCTGGTGCTAATGGATCTACTTCAAGGGATAGAACAAATTATTTGCAAACTGTTCCAAGCGATGCTTTAGAAAAAATGATTTGGGCAGAAGCTGATAAATTAGGCTGGTTTATTAATACAGTTACAGATCCTGTTTTAGCGAAAGAAAAACAAGTTGTAAAAAACGAAAAAAGACAAAGTGTTGATAATAGACCTTATGGACATAGACAGTATGTAATTGGAAAGAATTTGTATCCAAAAGATCATCCATACAATTGGCAAGTTATTGGTTCTTTAGAAGATTTACAGAATGCTACTTTACAAGATGTAAAAAACTTCTTTAAAAAATGGTATGTTCCTAATAATGCTACCTTAGTTTTATCTGGTGATTTAGATGTTACTCAAGCTAAAAAATGGGTTCATAAATATTTTGATGAAATTCCTAAAGGTGAAACAATTGCTCCGATTCAAAAAAGACCTGGAATTGTTAAGGAAACTAAACATTTAGTTTATGAAGATAATTTTGCTCGTTTACCAGAATTAACGTTAACATGGCCAACTGTAGAACAATACCATGAAGATGCATATGCTTTAGATATTTTAGCCGACTATTTAAGTAATGGAAAAAAAGCTCCTTTAAATAAAGTTTTGGTTGATGATTTAAAATTAACATCAGGAACAACAATGTTCAATTTCAATTCTGAAATTGCAGGCCAAACTCAATTGATTGTTAGAGCTTTCTCTAACACAAAATTAAATAAAGTTCAAAAAGGAATTTATACAGCATTTGCTGATTTTGAACAAAATGGAATTCCTCAAAAAGATTTAGATCGTATTAAAGCTGGTTTAGAAACAGATTTTTATAACAGTTTATCTAGCGTTCTTGGTAAAGGTTCTCGTTTAGCTTCTTACAATACATATACCGGAGATCCAGGATATGTGACGAAAGAATTGAATGAAACATTAGCTGTTACTACTGCAGATGTAATGGCTGTTTACAACAAATATATAAAAGACAAAAACTATATCGCTACTAGTTTTGTTCCAAAAACTCAACAAGAATTAGCTTTATCAAACTCGGTAGAAGCTAATGTAATTGAAGAAAAAATAGTTACCGGTGCAGAAGAATCATTCGATTCATCAATAGCAGCAACTTATGAAAAAACACCTTCATCTTTTGATCGTTCTATTGAGCCTCCATATGGAAAAGCTCCAGAATCAAAAACTCCAAATGTTTGGAAAGATGAATTAAAAAACGGATTAAAAGTATTTGGAATTCAAAGTGATGAAGTTCCATTAGTACAATTTAATTTTGTTATTGAAGGTGGACAATTACTTGAAAATATGGACAAATTAGGTGTTGCAAATTTAACAGCTAGTTTATTAGAAAAAGGAACTAAAAATAAAGATGTAAGTCAGTTAGAAGATGAATTAGCTCAATTAGGAGCATCTGTAAGTATTTTTGCTACTAAAAACAACATTCGAGTTTTTGGTAATACCTTAAAACGTAATTACAAGCAAACATTAGCTTTAGTTCAAGAAATGCTTTTGGAACCAAGATGGGATGAAGCTGAATTCGAGTTATTAAAAAAAGGTGCAATTACAAATTTAAGATCACAAGAAGCTAGTCCGACTTCAATAGCTTCTAATCAATATAATGCACTTATTTATGGAAAAGATAATATCCGATCTAAAAATGTATTAGGAGATGTAAAATCTGTTGAGTCTATTACAATCGATGATTTAAAAGCCTATTACAATAATTTCTTTTCTCCTTCAATAACTACAATGCATGTAGTTGGTGATATTGATAAAGAAAATATTATGGCTTCTTTACAAGAACTTGATACAAACTGGGCTGCTAAAGAAGTTACTATTCCAAGTTTTAAAACTCCTGAAGCTCCTGAAAAATCTACAGTATATTTCTATGATATTCCAAATGCTAAGCAATCTCAATTACGTTTTGGAGCACCAGCTTTAGCTTTTAATGATGCGGATTATTATCCTGCTACTGTTATGAATTATATTTTAGGTGGTGGTGGATTTGCTTCTCAATTAACACAACAATTACGAGAAGGAAAAGGATACACTTACGGAGTAAGATCTGGTTTTTCTGGAGGAAAAGATAAAGGTGCATTTACTATTGGTAGTGGAGTTCGCAGTAATGTTACTTTAGAAGCTTCTCAATTAGTAAAGCAAATTTTAGAAAACTATGCTCAAAATTATTCTGAAAAAGATTTAGCTACAACTAAAGGTTTCTTAATTAAAAGTAATGCGAGAGCTTTTGAAACTATGGGAGCTAAACTGAGAATGTTAGAAAATATTAGCACATATAATTTAACTAATAATTATATGAAGGATAGAGAAAAAATAGTTTCTGAAATGACTATTCCTAGAATTCAAGAATTAGCAAATCAATATGTAGATCCGAATAAAATGATTTGGTTAGTTGTTGGAGATGCAGAAACACAACTAAAAAGAATGAAAGAATTAGGTTTTGGAGAACCTGTGCTTTTAAATAAACTTGAAGAAAAAGTAAAACAGTAACAATAAAAAAAGGCTGATTAAAATTAGTTTCAATCGTCATTCTGAATTTATTTAAGAATCTCACTCAAAAGTAATCGTACGATTATAATGAGAACCTGAAACAAGTTCAGGTCGACGCAAATTAAATTTTTAATCAGCCTTATTTTTTATTATTCTCCGAAGCTTGCTCCACTAGCAGCTACACTTCTATCAATCTTACGCATTAAACCTTGTAAAACTTTTCCAGGACCAACTTCAATCACTTCAGTTGCTCCATCGGCAATCATTGCTTGAACACACTGTGTCCATTTTACAGGTGCAGTCAATTGCGCAATTAAATTTTCTTTAATCTCGTTAGGATCTGTAATTGCTTTTGCAGCTACGTTTTGATACACTGGGCAATTTGGTGTATTAAAAGTAGTTTCTTCGATAGCCTTTGCTAACTCTTCTCTAGCTGGCTCCATAAGTGGCGAATGAAAAGCTCCACCAACCGGTAATACTAAAGCTCTTTTAGCTCCTTTTTCTTTTAAAACCTCACAAGCCTTATTAATAGCTTCGATTTCTCCAGAAATTACTAATTGTCCAGGACAATTATAATTTGCAGCTACTACTACTCCATCAATAGATTCGCAAACTTCTTCTACAACTGTATCTTCTAAACCTAAAACAGCAGCCATAGTAGATTCTTGAGCTTCACAAGCTTTTTGCATTGCTAAAGCTCTTTTAGAAACTAAAGTTAAACCATCTTCAAAAGATAATACACCATTTGCAACTAAAGCAGATAATTCTCCTAAAGAATGTCCTGCAACCATATCAGGTTTAAACTCTTCACCTAATACTTTAGCAAGAATAACTGAATGTAAAAATATAGCTGGTTGAGTTACTTTCGTTTGTTTTAATTCATCCGCACTACCTTCAAACATTACGTCGGTAATACTAAAACCTAAAATAGAATTTGCTTTTTCGAAAAGCTCTTGAGCGATAGGTGATTTTTCATATAAATCTAAACCCATTCCTGTAAATTGTGCTCCTTGTCCAGGAAAAACATATGCCTTCATAAATTTCTTTTTGTCATTTGTTTTATAATGCAAACATAATCAATTTTAATTTTGTTATTTTCGCTATATGACTGAGAAAAACAAACTACTTGCTCAAAATATATTTTTAATTTTAGCAGCCTTGTTTATTGCTTCGTTAGTAGCTTCAAATTTAATTTTTCAAAAATTCTTTTATTGGTATCCTTTCGAGTTAGAAGTATTTGGTGTAAAATTATTTGAAGTTTCTGTCGGTTTATTACCTTATCCTATTACTTTTTTAATCACTGATATTTTATCTGAAGTGTATGGAAAGAAAAAAGCCAACCAGGTTGTTATTGCTGGAATTTTCGCATCTCTATTTTCTTTATTAATAATTTATGTTGGAAAATGGACTTCTGCTACTCCATGGTCTCCTGTAAATGATAACACTTTTAACCTTGTATTTGGAGCAGCTCCATTGGCTGTTTTAGCTTCTATGTTAGCTTATTTATTTGCTCAATTCGTTGACATTAGAGTTTATCATTTTTGGAAAAACTATACTAATGGTAAACATTTATGGCTAAGAAATAATTTTTCAACTTTTTCTTCTCAATTTATAGACACTATAACGGTACTTATATTACTTTGTTCTTTCGGAATTATTCCTTGGGAAAAGTTTTTAGGTTTACTAATTAGTGGCGTTGTTTTTAAAGTATTAATAGCTGCTTTAGACACCCCTATTTTATATGGAGTTGTATATTATTTCAGAAAACAATTTAATTTAGCTCCAGGTCAAGAAATAACCGATATTTAAATTTAAAAAATAGTGAATAAATTTTTTTATCATTTTTTAAGAGATAAACTAAGTCTCAATCATAATCTAGCAACTTATTTTAATGTATTTTTTAATCTATTATTTATTGCTGTATTAGGTTATGTATTTTTTAAAATATTACGATACTATGGTAGTAAATTCATAAAAAAGCTTGCTAATAAAACGAAAACTGAATTTGATGATATACTTATTAAAAATTCATTTTTTTTAAATTTTGCTCGTGTATTAGTACTACTTATTACCTATGGAAGTTTACAATATATATTAATCGATTTTCCTCATTTTTTAGAATATTCTAAACGATTTGTAAATCTTTTAATTGTATTAAGTTTTGTTTCTCTAGTTAAAAGTATACTTCAAAGTATAAAAGATTTCTTAAGAACACTCGATGCTTTTAAAGACAAACCTTTAGAAAGTTATGTACAAATATTCATGATTCTTTTATGGATTATAGCTTTTGTAGTTTCTTTTTCTATCATTACAGGAAAACCTTTATTACGTTTCTTTACTGCTCTGGGAGCTTTTTCTGCTGTATTACTTTTAATTTTTAAAGATACAATTCTTGGTTTTGTCGCTAGTATTCAAATCTCTGTTTACGATACTGTTCGTCTTCAAGATTGGATTACTATGGAAAAATTTGGTGCTGATGGAAATGTGATTGAAATCAATTTAACTTCAGTAATTGTGAAGAATTTTGATAATACAATTACAAGTATTCCTACCTACTCTTTAATTTCTGACTCTTTTAAAAACTGGAGAGCAATGAATCACTCTGGTGGAAGACGAATAAAAAGAGCTATTCAAATTAAAATTAATAGCATTCATTTTCTTTCTGAAAGTGAAATTGAACACTTCAAAAAAATTGAATTAATTAAAGATTATGTTACTGAAAAATCAAATGAGGTTAACCTTTACAACTCATCTAATAATATTGACAAGTCTTTATTAATTAATGGAAGAAACTTAACTAACTTCGGAATGTTTAGAAAGTATATTGATATGTATTTAAAAAATCATCCGAAAATAAATCAAGATTTACTCTTTATGAGTAGACAGTTAGCTCCAACTTCTAATGGAGTTCCTTTGGAAATATATGCTTTTAGTAGTGAAAAAGAATGGATTATTTATGAACGAATTATGGCCGATATTTTTGACCATATATTCGCAAGTGTTTCTTTCTTTGATTTAGAAGTTTATGAAAACCCTTCTAGCCTAGATATTACCAATTTGAAAATTAATTCTGATGAAAAGTAATTCAAATTCTTTACATCAGCTCGCCCTTCGAAAATTCAAAAAAAACAAACTGGGGGTTTTTAGTTTAAGTTATATTATTTTTTGTGGATTTATAGCTATATTTTGCTACGTTCTAGCTCCTGACAATTCTAATTCAGCAAATCAAATGCATTTAGAAATTCATTCAAAACCTCCTGGTTTTAATGTTTTAATGCTTAAAATACCTAATCAACAACAAGAAAAAACATCTTGGTTAAACACACTAATACAAGGACATAAAAATAATTTCAAAGAATTACCAATTTCATCTTACACTATAGATAATAATACTTTAAAAGTTATAAAATACTCAGATCAACTTCAAAAATCTTATCCTTTATCTATCTTTAATAACGAGCCTAAAAAGTTCATCAGTACAAATACTTTTGTATTTGGAACAGATAAATACGGAAGAGACTTATTAAGTCGAATACTAATTGGTACTAGAATATCCTTTTTTATTGGTTTTATCGCCGTTTTTATCTCTTTGACTATAGGAATACCAATAGGTGCAATTGCTGGCTACTACGGTCAAAAAATAGATGCATTTGTTATGTGGGTTATAAATGTAACATGGTCAATTCCTACATTACTTTTAGTAGTTGCTTTTATTTTAGTTATGGGAAAAGGCTATTGGCAAGTTTTTATTGCTGTAGGTTTAACCATGTGGGTTGAAGTAGCTAGAATAGTTCGTGGACAAATAATTAGCGCAAAACAAGAACAATATGTAGAAGCTGCTAAAGCTTTAGGTTTTTCTAATTTTAGAATTATTTTCAAACACATTCTTCCTAATATTATGGCTCCTATTATTGTTATTTCAGCAGCTAACTTTGCCGCTGCTATTTTAATAGAAAGCGGGTTAAGTTTCTTAGGTATTGGTGCACAACCTCCTACACCATCTTGGGGAGCAATAATTAAAAATCATTACAATTACATTATATTAGGAAAACCCTATTTAGCGTTAATTCCAGGATTCGCAATTATGAGTTTAGTTATGGCTTTTATGTTGCTAGGAAATGCATTACGTGATGCATTGGATGTAAAAAGTTAAGTTTGTAATTTAGCTCGTACAAATTAAAACATACACATGAGCTTTATTGTAAACTTTACAACTAAATGGGCAGATTTTGATGCCAACATTCACATGAGACATACAGCATATAATGATTATGCTGCTGAATCTAGATTGCGTTATTTTAACCAGTATGGAATAACAATTCATGATTTCACAAAAGAGAAAGTAGGCCCAATCTTATTTGAAGAAAACACAAGGTTTTTAAAAGAGATACATTTAGGAGAGGATATTTCTGTGAATTTGAAGATTACAGGACTTTCAGATAAAGGTGAACGATGGAAAATTCAACATGAAGTATTTAATAGCAATGGAAAACTTTCCGCTGTAATTAATGTTTATGGAGCTTGGTTAGATTTAGAAAAAAGAAAACTAACAGTTCCTCCAGTAAAATTCCAAGAAATTTTTAGTGAAGCAGAAAGAACAGAAGATTTTAAAGAAATTCCATTAAAAAGTGAAGCGTAAAAAAGATATTTTTAGTGTTTTATTAATTATAATTGTTGCTATAGCATATTATTACACTGAAAAAAAGGAAAAACATAAATTTGAAGAAAGTGTTTCTATTGAAGAGAACAACACTAAAAACAATACAGATTTCAAGTATTTGCCTAGCTCTACAACTGGACAAATTATTCATCATAACGGATATTCATTCTCTTACAGTGAAAAACATGAACAAGCAGAATGGGTTGCATATTCTTTGGATAAAAGAGATATTGCATACACTAATTTTAAAAGACCTTTTTTTATTCAAGATCCTAAGGTAAAAACCAAATCTGCAGATTGGAGAAATTATAAGAAATCTGGTTATGATAAAGGACATTTATGTCCTGCTGGTGATAGAAAAACTTCTAAAAAATTATTTACCGAGACATTTTACACATCAAATATTTCTCCCCAAAAACATGATTTCAACGCTGGCATTTGGAATAGATTAGAACAAAAAGTTCGCTACTGGTCTAAAAAATACAAGCATATATATGTTATAACTGGTGGACTTCTTAATGATACTCTTACAAAAACTATAGGTAAAGAAAATGTAACCATTCCTAATTCTTTTTATAAGGTAATTTTAGATTATACTGAACCTGAAATTAAAGCAATTGCATTTTTAATTCCTCATAAAGAAACTTCTAAACCTTTATATAGTTTTGTAATCTCTATTGATGAATTAGAAGAAAAAACAGGAATTGATTTTTTTCCTGAATTACCCGACAAAATTGAAAAACAATTAGAAAGTAATACTAATTATAAAAAATGGTCTTTTAGATAAACAAAAAGGATTCGCAATTGCGAATCCTTTTTGTTTATCTAAAATTATAAAAAATATAATATTATTTTTTAAAGTTTTTTACTCCTTCTTTTAACCAATTGTAATAACTTAATTTATCAGTATACTGCTGTGGTGAGTTTAACACTTCTAAATCTGGACTTAACTGAACATAAAATGGTTGTGAAGCATTTTTAAAGTTTACTGTTTGTAATGTTGCCCATTTTTCACCATAAGTTCTAATTTTCTTAATTTTCCCATTAGGTTTAACAAAATCAAACTGTTGATCTGCTGGTAAAGTATTTTCGTTATCATCTACATATAAAGAAATTAAAACATAATCATCTTTTAAAGTATTGTAAATATTAGTTTCACTCCAAACATTTTCTTCCATCTTACGACAGTTCACACAAGCCCAACCTGTGAAGTCTAATAATACAGGTTTGTTTACGGATTTTGCATAAGCCATTCCCTCATCAAAATCTTTAAAACAATTTAAAGCTAAAGGACATTTATTGTCTTGTAATTCGTAAATACTATAAAATTGCGGAGGAGCAAATCCACTTAATAAATTTTGATTCCATACTGGTTTTTGTGTAACACCTGGTGCCATATAAACAGCAAAACCTAAAACTGCTAAACCTAAAATAATTCGTAAACCTGATACTCTTCTTACTTTTTCTCCTCCAGGGAATTTAATTACTCCAAACATAAATAATGCTGCTAAAACAGTAATTAAAATCCAGATTCCGATAAATATTTCTCTTTTTAAGAAATTCCACTGACCTACTAAATCTGCGTT
This sequence comes from Tenacibaculum aquaeponti, assembly GCF_052084715.1. Classification (GTDB taxonomy): domain Bacteria; phylum Bacteroidota; class Bacteroidia; order Flavobacteriales; family Flavobacteriaceae; genus Polaribacter. The sequence goes on from NZ_CP197288.1 coordinate 1,616,121, forward strand.
TGATAAGAATTTAAATGCTAAAGCTAATTCTATAAATCCTAACATTACAGTAATAGCCTTCATCCAAAAACCAGATTTAGGTAGTGCACTTAATAATTTCGGGAAAAGAGCAAAGAATGCAAAAGGTAAAGCTAAAGCTAAACCAAATCCTCCCATACCTGCTGTCAATTGCATTGGACCTCCATCTGAAGTTAAAGAACCTGCTAATAAAGAACCTAAAATCGGCCCAGTACAAGAGAACGATACAATTGCCAAAGTAACAGCCATGAAGAAAATACCAATAATACCACCTATACCAGAAGCACTATCTGCTTTATTTCCCCATGAACTTGGTAATGTAATTGAATAAAACCCAAAGAAAGAACCTGCAAAAAATACTAAAACGATAAAGAAAAATATGTTCAACCACATATTTGTAGAAATCGTATTTAATATTTCTGGATCTAAACTATCTGCGAAGTGGAATGGTAAACTTAAAGCTACATAAATAGCTACAATAAAGAAACCATATAAAATTGAGTTTGTAACTCCTTTAGCTTTTTTCTCAGCTTGTTTTGTAAAGAAAGAAACAGTTAAAGGTATTAATGGAAATACACAAGGTGTTAAGAAAGCTATTAGTCCTCCTAAGAAACCTAATAAGAAAATATTTAACAAATTTCCTTTCCCTTCATCCGTAGTTCCATTTGAGATGTCTGTATTTAACAACTCTTTATTCTTTAAATCTAAAGTTAATGAATTTGTTAAAGCTTTACTATTATCATCAACAGTGGCAACTGTTTCAACAACTTTACCTCCATTCAAAGAAAAAGTAAAATCATTATCATAAGGTAAACAGAACTCTTTACAAACTTGCGCATCTATATTAAGTGATACTTGAGTTAAAGATGTATCATCTAACTTTATGCGTTGTGTAAGAGTAGCTTCTTCTGCAAAAAAGATTTCGTCTACTCCCCATATTTCGCTATACTCTGTTATTGTCTCACTTTCAACAGCTTTACCAACTAAAGTATATCCTTCATCACCTACTGACGGTTTTATCGTCATTGGTAATGATGCATCCTTTGGATTGTACTGCGAATAAAGGTGCCAATCATCTTCAATAAAAATAGTGAAAATTAAATCGTACTCAGTATCTGAGATTTTTTTTACAGAGGTTTCTACTTCTAGGGGATCATCTTGTGCAAAAGACGCAAATGAGAATCCTAGAATAAATAAAAATAGGGTAAAAACTCTTTTCATTGTCATTGGGGTTATTTTAAATACTTATTTTTAATACATCTTTTGAAGAAATTGAAGGAACAAATCTTCTGTCTTGCCTTTTTCCAACAATCCAAACGATCTCATTTTTCTGATTACAAAGCAGCCAAATTCTCTCTTTCTCAAACTTTGACAACTTTTCATCTTTAAAAAACTTACTTACTTTTTTCTTCCCTTTCATCCCTGTAGGGTAGAAAAAATCTCCAACTTCCCATTTCCTTATTATCATCGGGAAAGTTACTAAATTTTTGTTAACTAAAATAGATTTTTTATTTACAGCTTCATTTTTCGTGTTTTTTTCAACGCTTATAGAAAACTCATTATTGACTTTATATGTTCCTAAATTTATTTCATAACTTCTTTTTGAATCTTTATTTAACTTGCGTTTTTGGAGTAATAAAAAATCTCTATCCCTAAGTATTTCATGGGTTTTAGAAGAAATAACTTTCCCAGTCTGAGATTTTAACAAGTCCTTAACATTATTCCATTCTGTGAAATTAAATTCCTTTAATAAATGATATAAATAAGTTTTTGGATTTGACAAATTTAACACTTTTGATATGTTAATTTTTATAAAATCGCCATCTTTCTCTATTAAATCTTCTGAAACTTCTCTTATTTTATCGTCAATTATACTTTTACTCTCTGATAAATTTTTTGATACTTTCCCAAAAGTGTTTAAAATATTAGGTTCTATCTCTTTTAAAACTGGAATAAGGCTATGTCTAATTTTATTTCTCAAGTATTTTTGTTCTGCATTACTAGCATCTTCTCTCCATCTTATCTCTTTTTTTAATGCATATTTTTCTATTTCCTCCCTAGAAAACTTTAATAATGGTCTCAGTATATTCTCATTCTTTTTAGGAATACCAATTAACCCATCTATACCTGAGCCTCTAGTTAAATTTATAAAAAAAGTTTCCAGATTATCATCTGCATGATGTGCTGTTAATACATAAGAAAAGTTTCTTTTTTTAATTAATTTATTAAACCAATTGTAACGAAGTTCTCTTGCTGCAATTTGAATTGATGTTTTTTGTTCTTTAGAATAGTTTTCTGTTTTGAAAGATTCTGTAAAAACTTCAACTTGTAAGGTACTTCCAAGAGTTTTGACAAAATCTTCATCTTCATCACTTTCCTCTCCTCTTAATTTGAAATTACAATGCGCAATAGCAAAACTATATTTTAAAGCATGAAATAGATAACATAAAACAACACTATCTATTCCTCCTGATACTGCTATTAAAAAACGTTTCTCTTTTAAAAAAGAAAAGTTATCTTCTATATGAAGTTTAAAATCTTGTAACACTTATTTTAAATAAATTACACCTGAGTTTTTAACCAAGTAATAATATCTTGAATTACTTGATCTTTACAAAAATCATTATGCAATTCATGATAAGCTTCTTCATATAATTTTAAAGAGACTATTGTATTATTCTTTGAAAACTCTTCACTTCCCAGATAACTAATTAACTTATCCTCTTTTCCGTGAAGCAATAAAGCAGGCTTTTTTAACTTAGATGCATTTTCAATTGCATAAATTCCTTTTTCTATAAAAGCTAAAGAAAAATTAGGACTTACTCTAGAATGCACTAAAGGATCGTCTTTATACCGTTTTACTTCTTTAATATCTCTAGATATAAAATTAGGATCTACCTCATTATCTAAAGTTAATGAAGGTGCTATCTTTTGAACTAATTTTCCTAAAGACAATTTCCATTTTGGAGGCTCAAATGCTAGCTTTAAAAACGGACTAGTTGCAACAACTCCTTTAATATTATTTGTAGAAGAAATCATGTAGTTTAAAACTGCATTCCCTCCCATTGAATGGCCATAAAGAAACATAGGATAATCGCCTAATACCTCTTCCGTTTTCTTTATAAATGCTGTGATACTATTCATAACTGCATTATAACCTGGATTATGACCTCTCTTACCTTTTGTTTTTCCATGGCCATAATGATCGAAAGCAATAACAGCAAAATCATACTTTATCAATTCTTCTGCAACATGAGAAAACCTTCCCGAGTGTTCACCTAATCCGTGAAGAATAATAACTGATGCTTTATAATTCTGAGGTTTCCAGTATTGGCCAAAAAACTCGGTTTCGTTGTGCTTAAATTGAATTGTACTATGCATTCTTAATTACTATTGGTATTTTGTGTTAATACTTGTTTCATTGCTTTTGCCTTTAACAGACATTCTTCATATTCTTTTTCTGGTACAGACTTCGCTGTAATAGCTCCTCCTACGGAATAAGATACATATTTTTTATCAGAATTATATAAAATACTGCGTATCACCACATTAAAATCGAAATCACCTTCTGGAGTAAAATACCCAAAAGCTCCGGAGTATAATCCTCTTTTTGTTTCTTCTAACTTTTCTATAATTTCCATGGCAGAAATTTTGGGCGCGCCTGTCATACTTCCCATTGGAAAAGTCTCTTTAATTATATCTACAGGATGAACATCTTTATTAATTTCTGAAACAACAGTTGATATTAATTGATGTACTTGTTTAAAAGAATATACTTTACAGAGTTCTTCAACTTTTACTGATCCTTTTTTAGCCAATCTTGATAAATCATTTCTAACCAAATCGACAATCATAATATTTTCCGATCGTTCTTTTTCATCTCTAGCCAAATCAAAAGCTATTTTATCATCTTCGATAGAATTAACCATTCTTTTAGCTGTTCCTTTTATAGGTTGAGAAATAATTTTACTTCCTTCTTTTCTCAAATAACGTTCAGGAGAAGCAGACAATAAAAACAATTCTTCATGTTTAAAAAATGTTGCAAAGGGTGGTTCGGAAATTGTATTCAAATTTCTGTAAATCGAATATGGATCGATATTCACATTTTCAGCATAAAATTCTTGACAAAAATTTGCTTCATAAATATCTCCCCTATGTATATGTTTTAATATCTGATCTAATTTTGAAAAATATTCATCTTTATGAATTCGAAGCTTAATTTTTACTGGTGATTTTTCATCTTTTGACTGATCCGATTTTACCGATAAACTAGCCCCTAAAATACTTTCAAAATCATCTTCTATTTCATCATCAAAAGCATTCAAATATAAAAACTTAGCCTCATTTCCTTTTATTGAAATAATCTTTTGAGGTTGAAAGAAATAAATATCTGGAAAAGCTAAACCATCATAATTATTTGAATACAGTTTCTCTACATCATTCTTAACATCATACGACAAATATCCAAACAAATAATCTTTACTATAAGATTGATATTCTTTTAACTTCTCTAAAGCATTATAATAATCTGTTTTTATAGATGTAAATTCTTCTACAGCCAATACACAATCAAAACTCGAGTATTGTTGCTTGTAATTATTGCTATCTAAAAAAACGACAGTTTCATGGGTTTGCCCCCATTTTAACAGTTTTTTCTTGAAATCTTCTATATTTTCAAGGAAAAAGGTATGTTCAGTTCTCAAAAACATTGGACAAAAATAGTAAATGAGAATTATTATTTCATTACATTTTTTAACCTAACCATCCTTCTCTATCTAAGCTTCTGTACTGAATGGCTTCAGCAATATGATTTTCAATTACATCTACAGAATTATCTAAATCAGCAATTGTTCTAGCTACTTTTAAAATACGATCGTAAGCTCTAGCAGATAAATTTAATTGTTCCATAGCTGTTTTTAATAATTTTTTTGAACTTTCATTCAATTTGCAATACTCTCGTATTTGTTTTGTATTCATTTGAGCGTTATAATGTACATTTTCTAAAGATTGAAATCTCTTTGTTTGGATTGCTCTAGCTGCTGTGACTCTTTCTCTTATGATTAGTGAAGATTCACCTCTTTTGGTGTCTGAAAGTTTTTCGAAAGGGACTGGGTTTACTTCAATATGTAAATCTATTCGATCTAATAAAGGACCAGAAATTTTACTTAAATATCGTTGCATTTCAAGAGGTGAAGAATGTATTACATTGTCAGTATCATTAAAGTAACCACCAGGACTAGGATTCATACTTGCAACCAACATAAAAGAAGAAGGATAAGTCACTGTAAATCTAGCTCTAGAAATTGTTACTTCTCGATCTTCAAGTGGTTGACGCATTACTTCTAAAACACTTCTTTTAAATTCTGGTAATTCATCTAAAAATAGCACACCATTATGAGACAATGAAATTTCTCCTGGTTGAGGATAAGAACCTCCACCTACTAAAGCAACATCTGAAATCGTATGATGAGGATTTCTAAAAGGGCGATCTAACATTAAGCCAGAATTAACCACTTTACCTACTACAGAATGAATTTTAGTAGTCTCTAAAGCTTCATCCAAAGTCATAGGAGGAAGAATAGATGATAGTCTTTTACTTAACATTGTTTTACCTGAACCTGGCGGACCTATCAATATTATATTGTGTCCTCCAGCTGCTGCTATTTCCATACAACGTTTAATACTTTCCTGACCTTTAACATCAGCAAAATCAAACTCAGGGTTTTCTAATTGATCGCTGTATTCTTTTTCTATGTCAATTAAAGTCTCTGTAAGTTCATTCTCTTTATCAAAAAAACCGATAACTTCTTTCATATTCTGAACACCATAAATATTCAACCCATTAACAACAGCCGCTTCTTTTGCATTTTGTAATGGTAGAATGAAACCTTTAAAACCTTCTTCTTTGGCTTTTATAGCAATTGGTAAAACTCCTTTAATAGGTTGTAAACTTCCATCTAGAGACAACTCTCCCATTATTAGATAATCGCTAATCTTATCTGCTTTTATTTGATTTGACGCAGCTAAAATACCTATAGCTAAAGTTAAATCATAAGCAGAACCTTCTTTTCTAAGATCTGCAGGCGCCATATTAATTGTAATTTTTTTACCAGGGATTTTGTAACCTATATTTTGTAATGCTGCTGCAATTCTAAAATTACTTTCTTTAATAGCATTATCAGGTAAGCCTACCAAATGATAACCTATTCCTTTATCTATATTTACTTCAACGGTAATAGTGGTAGCATCAACTCCGAACAGAGCTGATCCAAAAACTTTAACTAGCATATTTTTTTCTTTAACAATTTTAGATAAAGAAAATAATTTTCTTTTAAACCAGCAAATACTTAATTTACACAAAAAAAAAGCGCGATATAATCGCGCTTTAATTTTATAATCTTTATTTGGATAAAGTGTAAAATAATCCCCCAATTCTTTTACTAGTTTTTCCCGTAAGAAATCACAAATATTAGATTATATACACAAAGTTAAGTTACTTTTGTTCTTATTAACTTCAATAATGTTACAATTTTAAAAAAAACACACAAGCCTTTAAAAAACAAAAACTTAACCCTAATTACTTTAAAAATGTTACAAAAAAAGTATAATTCTAGTTAGTTTTTCCCTTTTTATATTTTTTAGGCGTGTCTCCATACTTAGCTTTAAATGCTGTAGAAAAGTAATTTGGAGAAGAAAACCCTACTGAATAAGCTATATCTGCTATACTTAACGAATTATCTGTTAACAACATTTCTTTTCCTTTTTCTAATCTAATATTCTGAATATAATCGCTAATTGTAATTCCTAACAAAGCTTTAATCTTTCTATATAATTGTACTCTAGAAATATTTAATTCATCTGCTAGAACTTCAACAGTAAAAGAAGAATCATCTATATTTGATTCGATTAAATTATCTATTTTATTTATAAAATCAGACTCTTTGTCTTTTATTTTTCTTTTTTGTTCTTTAGTTTTTTCTTCTTTTAAATTCTTTGTATTTTCTTTAAAATACTTTTGAAGTTTTTTACGATTATATAATAATGTTTCTACTGATTGAAATAATACTGATAAATTAAATGGCTTAGTTAAAAACATATCTACACCAGATTTTAAGCCTCTTAAATGTGCTTCATCTGTTTTTAACGCCGTTAAAATTAAAACTGGAATATGTGATGTTCTTTCATCTTTCTTTACCATTTCACAGATTTCAAAACCATTTATCTCTGGTAAATTCACATCACTTATAATCACATCTGGAATAGTTTCCAATATTTTATCTTTAACCCTTATACCATCGGAATCATAAACCTCATAAAATTCAGATAATTTATCTTTTAAAAACTCTCTTAAATCATTATTATCTTCAATTATTAACAACCTCTCTTTTTCTGCGCTTGATTTCTTTAAATTAAAATCAACTACTTCTATAAAATCTTTTTTTTGTACTTGAATTTCTTTTAAATCTAAATTAACTACTTCTTCCTTTTTCAAATGTGTTTTTCCTTTTGGAATAGAAATAACAAATTCAGCTCCTTTATCCTTATCTGAAATCACCCTGACATCTCCTTTATGGAGTTTTATATATTCTTTTGTTAAAAACAAACCTATTCCGGAACTAGACTTTTGATTATTGGTACCTTGATAAAACTGATTAAATATTTTTTCTTTTTCAGTACTAGGTATCCCAATACCTGTATCCTTAATAGAAATAAAGAATTTATTAATTGTGTCTTCAATACCAACTTCTATTTTACCTCCTATAGGAGTAAATTTAAACGCATTTGAAAGTAAATTGAACAATATATTATCAAATAAATCTCTATCAATAAAAACCTCTGATTCATTAATTTTTACTTTTAATGAAAAATCTATCTTTTTTTTGTTTGCTTCACTGTTAAATTCTGAAAATATTGAAGTAACAAAAGATTCTATATTAGTTTTAGAAGCTTTTAGCTTAAAACTTCTACTTTCTACTCTTCTAAAATCTAATAATTGATTTATCATTCTTAAAAGTCTTCTAGAGTTATTATAAATCAAATTGAACTCATTAGATTTTTGCTGACTTTCTGACCCTATTAATGATTCTGTAGAAGATAATATTAATGAAATAGGAGTTTTAAAATCATGTGAAACCCCCATAAAAAAGTTATTTGTAGTTTCATTGGTTATTCTTAAGTCTTCTGCTATTTTCTCAATTTCTTTTTTCTGTTTGTCTATTTGATCAATTAATTTCACCAATAATCTTTTTTGCTGTATCAGTTTTTTTCTTGCCAATAATGAAATAACCAATAACGTTATTATTATTGCTAAGAAAATTAATGTCGCTATTAAAAAATCACGTTGAGAATTATACAGTTTAATTTGTTCATTAATTTTTAACTGTTGTCTTTCTATATCTGACTCATGATCTTTAATAAGACTTAATTGTCTACTTAACAATTCTACATTGGTTGCATCAACTATAACAGATGGTAATAATAATTCAGATTTCACTTCAACACCTCTTATAAAGTTCATTGCGACTTGTATAGCCTCTTTCCCTCCTGTTGGACTTAAAATTGTTGCTTCAAAAATCTCTCTTTTAACTAAATCTAGTCCTTCATTTTCGGAGTTTAAACCTCCGACTCCAATAAACTTTACATCTTTGTGTTTTGATGATTTAAAAATATTATAAGCCTTAAGTGCTAAATCATCAGAGTGTGCAAAAACATAATCAATCTGTTCGATTTCATTTAACAAATTCTCTAGCTTTTCTTCAATCCCAGACCCATCATAACTATCTTGAACAGAACCTACAAATTCTAAATCATCATCATCTTTAATTTTTTTTCTAAATCCTAAACTAATATGTTTTGTTGGAGTTGTTCCTGCCCAGCCTTTAATTTCTAAAATTTTAATTTTTTTCTTTAATGATTTCAAGTATTTTGCTGCATTAACTCCAACTTCATAATTATCTACTCCAATAAAAGAATCATAAACATCAATTTTTCTATCTAAAACAATTACAGGTATCTTACTTTTTACAGCTTTTTTAATAATTGGCTTTAGAGGTTTTGGAGCAATTGGTGACACTATAATAACATCAACCTTTTCTTTTATAAAATTTTCGATATCCGAAATTTGCTTGTCTACATCAGCTTTAGAATCTGATACACTTAAAACAATGTTTTTATGAAAACCTGTTTCTATATTCATTGACTGAACAACAGCATTTTTCCTATTTTCACTAGAAGAAAACTGTGAAAATCCAATTATGTTCTTTTTTTGAATCTTAGAATCGTTACAACCAATATGCACCAATATAAGTAACAAAAAAAATAGTATGTTCTTAACTTCCCCCAACTACTACTATTTTAATTTTTAATACACTAACTTAAAAAATAAAAAAAAAACGCAAAGTAAGCTTACTTATCGTAGTCTTATTTGCGTTTTTCATTTGTACGGGTGAAGGGAGTCGAACCCCCACGCCTTTCGGCACTAGATCCTAAGTCTAGCGTGTCTACCAATTCCACCACACCCGCTAATACTAAAATTTGGTGTGCAAATATACACAAACTATTCAAATCTCAAACTTAAAAACGCGTATTTCTAAAATTTTCTTTTTTTATTCTAGTAATTTACTCTTTTACAAACTTGTTCTTAATTATTTTTTCTAGAAAAAAAGTAACTTAGCATAAATAATTAAAGACATAATGCACACCGTTAAAGAATATATTGAAAAAAATAAGAAACGTTTTATTGATGAACTTATTGATCTTTTAAAAATCCCTTCTATAAGTGCTGACACAGCTTTTTCTCAGGATGTTTTAAACACTGCTGATTCTATTATGAAGTCTCTTAAGGAAGCTGGATGCGATAAAGTAGAATTATGTGAAACACCTGGATACCCTATTATTTATGGTGAAAAAATAATTGATACTAATTTACCTACAGTTTTAGTTTACGGACATTATGATGTTCAACCAGCAGATCCATTAGAGTTATGGGATTCTCCTCCTTTTGAGCCAGTTATCAAGAAAACAGAACTTCATCCAGAAGGAGCAATTTTTGCCAGAGGAGCTTGTGATGACAAGGGTCAAATGTACATGCATGTAAAAGCATTAGAATACATGACTTCTGAAGGAAATTTACCTTGTAATGTTAAATTTATGATTGAAGGTGAAGAAGAAGTTGGTTCTGAAAGTTTAGCTTGGTTTGTTCCTAGAAATGTTGAAAAACTAGCCAATGATGTCATCTTGATTTCTGATACTGGAATGATAGCTAACGATATACCTTCTATAACTACTGGATTAAGAGGACTTAGTTATGTGGAAGTTGAAATAACTGGGCCAAATCGTGATTTACATTCTGGTTTATATGGTGGTGCTGTAGCTAATCCTATCAATATTTTAACTAAAATGATTGCTTCATTACATGATGAAAACAATCATATTACTATACCTGGGTTTTACGATAAAGTTGAAGAACTTTCTCAAGAGGAAAGAAATGAAATGGCCAAAGCTCCTTTCTCTTTAGAAGAATATAAAAATGCTTTAAACATAGATGATGTATATGGAGAAAAAGGATATACTACCAATGAAAGAAACTCTATAAGACCAACTTTAGATGTTAATGGAATTTGGGGAGGTTATATTGGTGAAGGAGCAAAAACGGTTATCGCTTCTAAAGCTTATGCTAAAATATCTATGCGTTTAGTTCCTAATCAAGATTGGGAAGAAATAACAACATTATTTAAGTCTCACTTTGAAAGTATCGCCCCAGACAGTGTTAAAGTAAAAGTAACTCCTCATCATGGAGGGCAAGGCTATGTTACTCCTATAGATAGTATTGGTTACCAAGCAGCAAGTAAAGCATATCAAGAAACTTTTGGAGTTACTCCAATACCTCAACGAAGTGGAGGAAGCATTCCAATTGTAGCTTTATTTGAGCAGGAATTAAAAAGCAAAACTATTTTAATGGGATTCGGATTAAACTCCGATGCAATTCACTCTCCTAATGAACATTTTGGAATATGGAATTATCTAAAAGGTATTGAAACTATACCTTATTTTTACAAATATTTCAGCGAATTACACAAATAGCATTTAAAACCCCTTTTTGGGGTTTTATTTTTTTTATTAAATTCGCACCCAAAAAACACTATGAAAAAACTTACTCTTCTTATAATCTGCTTTTTACAATTAAGTATAACAGCACAAGATACTGAATTATCGATACTAACTATACCTGCTGAATTAACAAAAGATGCTAATGCTGTAATACGTGAAAACTACATTGAAGTTAACATTGAAAATTCAAACAGAATGACTGTATACAAAAAAAGGGTTGTTACTGTTTTAAACAAAGAAGGAAATAGCGAAATTGACACTTATGCAAATTATGATGACGACACAAAAATCACTAAACTTTCTGCTAAAGTTTATGATAAATTCGGAAAAGAAATAAAAAAATACAGTAAAGGAAAGTTTATAGACATAAGTGCTGTTGATGGAGGAACTTTATACTCTGATGCTCGTATGAAATACATCAACTACACCCCTATTCAATATCCATACACTGTTGTTTTTGAATCTGAATATTCGACATCTTCTACAGGTTTTATTCCAAGATGGTATCCAATAGGTTCATTTTACACTGCTATTCAAAAAGCTGAATATAAAATTAACAATCCTAAAAACTTAACCTTAAGAAAAAAAGAGAAGAATTTTTCTGGCTACCCAATAGAAAAAGTTTCAGAAAACCAAATCCACTATAAAATAGCAAACCAACCTGCTACTGAATATGAAAGAAGTACAGTTGGTTTTTCTGATCTGTTTCCTTCATTAATGGTTGCTTTAGATCAATTTACTTTAAAAGGTGTTTCAGGTGGCGGATCTAACTGGAATGAATTTGGGAAATGGATGGACAGCAAACTTTTAAATGATAAAATAGTTCTTACTCCTGCTACCATTGCAAAAGCTAAGGACCTTATTAAAGGTTTTGATAATGACATCGATAAAGCCAAAGCCATTTACAACTATATGCAGAACAAAACTAGATATATTAGTGTACAAGTTGGAATTGGTGGATGGGAACCTATTTCTGCTGAAGAAGTAGATAAATTAGGTTATGGAGATTGTAAAGGCTTAACTAATTACACCAAAGCTTTACTGAATGCTGTAGGTGTTGAAGCTAATTATAGTGTTGTTTATGCTAAAGAACGTAGAGACATTGATAAAGACTTTACATCTATGCAAGGTAATCATGTAATTTTAAATATTCCTAATAACAATGGAGAAGATATTTGGTTAGAATGTACTAGTCAAACTATGCCGTTTGGTTTTTTAGGTGATTTTACAGATGATCGTGATGTTTTAGTAATTACTACAGAAGGCGGTGTTATTAAAAGAACTCCTGCTTATAAAAATGATTTTAATTCACAACACACTTCTGCTAATATTATTTTAAATTCTAATGGAAGTTTATCTGGTAAAATTGATATCACATCGAAAGGAATTCAATATGACAGTAAACAAGCTCTAGATAAGAAATCTAAAAGTGATTTAGAAAAGTATTACTTATCTAATCTTTGGGATTACAACAATAACATGAGCATAAATAAAATCGACATCAATAACGATAAAGACAATATTGTTTTTAATGAAAAATTAGATGTCGCCATTAATGATTATGCTACTTTGAACGGAAATGAATTTTTATTTAGAGTTAATGTTTTCAACAGAAACTCTTACATCCCAAAACGATATAGAAACAGAAAACTTCCTTTACAAATAGAAAGAGGTTTTAAAGACACAGATAAATACACTATAACAATTCCTGAAGGTTTTAGCATACAACAACTTCCTGAAGAAAAAACTATCAGTAATAAATTTGGAGAATATAAAACATCAATAAAAAAGATCGATGATAAAACCTTAGAATACAATAAATCGATTTTAATAAAAGAAGGAACTTATCCTAAAGAAGATTATAAATTATATAGGAAATTCAGAAAAAGTATCACAAAATTAGAAAATGCGAGAATTGCTATTTACAAAAACTAACTTATCAATACTATGAAAAACTTAATTTTATCTACGCTATTTTTAATAGCTTTTACAAGTAAAAATTTTGCCCAAGAAATAAAATTTGGAAAAGTCTCTAAAGAAGTCATTCTACAAAAAGAACACCAGAAAGACTCTACAGCTACAGCAGCTTATCTTTACAACAAAAGAAGAACCGCTTATTTGTACGATCAAAACAATGGTTTTATGATGACTACTGATATTCACAAAAGAATAAAAGTGTACTCTAAAGATGCTTTAGAGAAAGGTACTTTTTTAATTACTCTTTATAATAATGGAAGTACAAGAGAAAAAATCATTAAAATAAAGGGATACGCTTTTAACAATGAAAACGGAAAAATTGTAAAAACAAAATTGAAAAGTTCTCACCAATTTAAAGAAAAAATAAATGATAATTTCACTTCTGTAAAAATTGTATTCCCAGATGTAAAAGAAGGAACTGTTATCGACTTAATGTATACGGTTACTTCTCCTTTTATCACAAGTATCGATCCTGTGAATTTTCAATATGACATTCCTGTTGATCTTTTAGATGTTTCTATAGAAACTCCAGAATACTTCAATTTTAGAAAAGCTTCTAAAGGATATTACGCAGTTCCTGTACAGTCGTCTCGTAAAAGAGGAAAAATTAACATTACGTCAAAATCTAGATCTGAAGGAATTGTTAGAACGAGTTTTAGCAACTCTTCTATTGATTACACGAAAAATGTAGACCATTATAATGCTAAAGATATTCCAGCATTAAAAGATTCTGAACCTTTTGTTTCTAATATTAACAACTACAGAGGTGGTATTAAATACGAATTATCTTTTGTAAGAATGCCCGATAGCTCTCCTAAATATTATGCAACAAGTTGGGAAGATGTAAGTAAGAAAATTTATTCATACAGCAGTTTTGGAAACGAATTAAATAAATCTAGCTACTATAAGGATGAATTAGCTGCTGCACTTGGTACAGCTAAAAACGAATACGAAAAACTTGGAGCTATTTTCCAACTTGTAAAATCAAAAGTTAAATGGAATGGGAACTATAATAAATACACAGAATTAGGAGTTAAAAAAGCTTATAAAGATGGAGTAGGGAACGCTGCTGACATCAACTTAATGTTAACTTCAATGTTAAGAAGCGCTGGATTAAATGCTAATCCTGTTTTAGTGAGTTCTCGTTCTAATGGAGTTCCTATTTTCCCTACTTTAGATGGCTTTAACTATGTAATTAGCATGGTAGAATTTGCTAATGGAAAATATGCTCTTTTAGATGCTACAGAACCTTATTCTTTACCAAATTCTTTACCTGTAAGAGCTTTAAATTGGAATGGTAGAAAAGTACTACAGAATGGAACTTCTTCATGGGTAAAATTAAGTTCTTCTTCTCATTCTACTGAAGAAAACAAAGTAAAATTAACTATCGAAGACGATGGAACTTGCTCTGGTTTTGTAATACAATCGAAAACAAAACTAAGCGCTATGCAAAGTAGAAAACGTTATAACCACTTAAAAGAAGATGAACTAATTTCTAAGTTTGAAGAAAATTACAATATAGAAATCGATGACTTTAAAAGTAGAAATGAAAAAAATATTGGAAAGCCATTGAGCAGAATGTTTAAGTTTTCTTCCGAAGACTTAGTAGAAAAAATTAATGGTAAACTGTATATTAATCCACTTTTATTCTTAACAATGGAACAAAACCCATTTAAGAGTGACGAAAGAAATTTTCCAATTGATTTTGCTACACCTTGGAGTGATTCTAATAAAATTTCTATCAAAATACCAGAAGGATACAAAGTAGAATTTATACCAGAACAATTAGCTATTGGTATTCCTGATGATCTTGGCTTTTTTAAATTTATGGTAACAGAAGACGGGAAAACCATACAAGTAAATTCTAAATTACAATTTAACAGTGCTGTGATTTCACCAACTTACTACCCTACAGTTAAAGACTTCTTTAAACAATTAGTAGCGAAACAAAACGAGAAAATCATCATTTCAAAGCAATAGATATTTTCATGAAATATATATCAAGATTATTTCTACTTTTTTTAAGTCTATATGCTAATTCCCAAACTGGTGATATTCAAAAATTGGGTTTAACAGATTTAAAAGAAGTAGAAATGTCTTTTTATCAAAAAGATTCTACTGCCAAAGCTCTTGTTCTAGAAGAAAAAGGTCACGAATACATTGATCAAGAAAATGACTACTATTTTAGACGCGATGTATACAAAAGAGTTAAAATTTTTGATCAATCTGAAGTAGATAGAGCTACCATTTCTATCAATTCGTACAAGAAAGAAAAAGTTTTAAATATTAAAGCCATTTCTTATACTTCTGTAGATGGACTACTAAAAAAGATTTTTCTTTCAGACCAACATATTTACGAAAAGAAACTTTCAGAAAACTGGACTCAAACAAGCTTTACATTACCTAATGTAAAAAAAGGTTCAGTAATTGAATACACCTATAGTCTTATTTCTCCATATTCTAAACTAGATGATTGGGAATTTCAATCTGACATTCCTAAAATAAAAAGTGATTTTACTGCAACGATTTTAGGAAATTGGAAATACAACATTCGTTTGCGAGCTAATAAACCATTAGATCGCAAGAGTAATCACGTGGAAAAAGACTGCGTTCGACTTTCTAATGGTTTAAGTGGTGACTGTTTAATTTATGAATTTGGTTTTGATAATGTCCCTGCTTTTAAAGGAGAAGATTACATGCTTTCCGAAGAGAATTTTAAATCTAAAATCATCTTTGAACCTATTTCATATACAACTATAGACGGAAGAGTAAAGAAGTACACAAAAACTTGGAAAGACGCAGATAAAACTTTAAAAAATAATTTCTTTGACGGACAAACATCTAAGAAAAGTTACTTTAAAAGAAATCTACCTAAAAATCTTTTTACCAATCGAAACGATTTAGAAAGAGCCAAAGCTATTTACAAGCATATTCAATCAGAATTAAATTGGGATGGTAAACTATGGTCTAGTGATAAAATCAAAATTAGAAATGTTTACGAAGACAAAACTGGAAGTGTAGATGGTATAAATCTTTCACTATACAACGCGCTTAAAGCTGCAAAAATTGAAAGTTACTTAGTTGTTTTATCAACAAGAAAAAATGGAATTGTAACTAAACTTCATCCATCTGTTTCTGAGTTTAATTATGTGCTAGTAAAAACTGTAATTAACAATGAAGTTTATTTTTTAGACGCCACAGATAAAGATTTATTATTTGGTGAAATTCC
This sequence comes from Tenacibaculum aquaeponti, assembly GCF_052084715.1. GTDB lineage: Bacteria > Bacteroidota > Bacteroidia > Flavobacteriales > Flavobacteriaceae > Polaribacter. The sequence goes on from NZ_CP197288.1 coordinate 1,632,454, forward strand.
TTTCCGCTGTTTAAACGGTGAAGGACGCGTTTTAGATTTCGACAAAGGAAGTTATTGGGAACTCATAAAACCGAAATTTAAATCTTTTATTTCTCATAACATTAACCTTAGTTTTGAAGAAGGTGGTTTAAAAGGTAAGATAGTAACTTCTCGAAGAGGCTATTATTCCTACAGTGAACGTATGAAACTTTCTTCTAAATCTGAAGATAAATACATTGAAGATTTTGAAACTAAGAATCCTTTTTTAGAAGTTGACGACTTCAACAACATTCCTACACAAGAAGGGAAAGAAACTTTTAAAACTTTTTTATCTGTTAGTATTCCTGATGTTGAAAAAGAAGATATTATTCGCTTCGTTCCTTTTGTAGTTGATCAAATAACAGAAAATCCTTTTAAATTAAACGAAAGAAATTACCCTGTAGATTTTGGTTATGCTTTTACACGCTCCTACATGATTAATATAGATGTACCAGACGGATATAGCATTAGCAAACTGCCAGAAAGTAAAGGTATTTCTTTACCAAATAAAGGAGGAAGAGTTGTATTAAATGTAAAAAGCACAGAAAATAAAATAAAGATATATTCAAAATTCTTTTTGAACAAAGCTATTTACAATCAACAAGAATATCATTATTTAAAAGAATTCTATAACAATATTATTAATATTCATGGAAGTTACATCGAGTTAAAAAGAAATTAAAAATCCGCTGAAAAGCGGATTTTTTTTATAATGAAATGTACATTGTACAACGCATCCATAATTGATTTTTATTTAATTCTCTGACAAAATCTGCAGCTCTATACTCTACTCCAAATTCTATCTTATTACGTTTGCTTAATCGATACCCTAAATTTGGCGCTAATCTTATTTCTAAATTCTCACCATTAAATTGCCATAAATATTCATTAGACAGTTTTAAATACCATTCAAAAACATCAATTTTATCTCCATTCAAAGCGCGTTGGATTGTAAATCGATATCGTCCTCTTAAATTAATCACATCATCGTAAAACTGTTCAAAAGCAAATCGATGTCCCATTTGAAATTGCTCAAGACCATGAATAATATTATAATGTTGTAACGATCTGTACTCAACTTCACCATCTTTAAATCGAAAAATGAATCCAAAATTTAACTTGTTATTCATTTCTGTTTTTAGTGAAAAAATAGTTGAGACATCAACCAAACTATGCGTCAGTTCAAATTCTTTATCATAAAAAAACTCTCTAGATTCTATACTATTCACCCATTTTATTTTAGGCGACATTTTAAATGAAGTAACAACTTTAGGTAAAACTCCCGCAGAAAAATTAGTTTGACTCGTAATCTCCCCTACAAACAAGACAAAAAAGAAAATAAAAATACTACGCATTAAAATTCTAAATTATCTGAATTCAAAACTTTAAATTCAAGTTTTTTAACAATCTCTCCTTTGCCATTCATTAAGATTTCGAATAGTTTTCGCTCCTTTCCTATTTTACCAGAAACCACAAGTTCAAAAAAACAAGTACTGTAATTCCCTTTTGTTTCAAACGCTTTAATTCTTGATAATAACTCTTTTCCTGAAAACTGAAGTTGCAATTTCTTAATCTTATATTTTGAAAAAACCGTTTGTAATCCCTTTTTAATCATTTCTTGGTCAGGTTTGCTCAAACTATTTAACCTTACTTTTATTTCAACATCTAATATTTTCCCTTTAGCATCAAACTCTAAACTATATTTTTTAGCATTGTAATACGTTTTTGCCTCAAAAGTTTTTCCGTCTTGACTTTCTTCTCCATACCATTTTACTTTCTTTTCAAACTGAAACTGCTTAAGAAATTGAACAGCAGATATTGGAACTTCTTCTACATTTAACCTAAATTCTCGCTCATATTTATACTGAGAACTCATTATAAAACAAGTAAACAAGCTTATTAAAACAACTAATTTCATATTGCAAAAATAGAAAGTTGTTACAAAAAAACACATTCTACACTTGTAGAATAAAATTTATTTTCTACATTTGTAGAACAAGTTCTAATTCTGTAGAAATGAAATTATCAAAATCTGAAGAGCAAGTAATGCAATATTTATGGAAACTAAACAAAGCTTTTATGAAAGATTTGTTATTGGAATTTCCTGATCCAAAACCTGCAAACACGACTTTAGCTACGCTTTTAAAGCGTATGAAAGACAAAGGTTTTATTGATTATAAGCTTTATGGAAAATCTAGAGAATATTTTCCTTTGGTAAAGAAAACAGATTATTTCTCTAAACATGTAAATGGTTTGATTAAAAACTTTTTTAATGATTCTGCCAGTCAGTTTGCTTCATTTTTCACTAAAGAAACCGATTTGTCTGTTGATGAATTAAAAGAATTGAGAAAGATTATAGATCATCAAATTAAAGAACAAAACAATGATTAATTACCTTCTAAAGTTTACGATTTGTCTTGGAATACTTTTGATCTTTTATCATTTTGTATTACAAAAAGAAAAGATGCACAACTTCAATCGTTTCTTTTTAATTGGAGGTTTATTGTTTTCTTTTCTGGTTCCTGAGTATACAATTTATGTAGAGCCTACATTAACTACTGAACTTATAATTCCTCAAACATTCGAAGAATCAGTTAGTGCTACCACAAGTAAAATTGATACAGAAACTAATTACTTTGATTTCAATTTACTTTTACAAACGATATACATTATTATAGTTGGTGTTTTGCTATTTCGATTCTCAAAGAATCTTTATAATATTTTTAGCCGAATTAAAAACAACAAAATCATTAGCTATTACAATGCCAAACTTGTATTGGTTGAAGATGAAATAGCTCCGCATACTTTTTGGAACTACATTTTCATTAATAAAGACGAATACCATAATGAAACTATAGAAAAAGAACTTTTTACGCATGAGCTTACTCATGTTACACAAAATCACACTTTCGATATTATTCTTATAGAACTTTTACATGCTATTTTTTGGTTTAATCCGCTTTTTATTTACCTAAAAAAAGCCATAAGATTAAATCATGAGTTTTTAGCAGACGCATCTGTTATCGATACTTACAACAATACTATTACATATCAAGAGCTTTTATTAAAGAGAAGTTCTGATTCAAAAGAATATTACTTGGCCAGTAATTTGAATTTTATTTTAACTAAAAAAAGATTACTTATGATGACTAAACAAAAATCTGGCAAAGCAATTTTGCTAAAAAAGATGAGTGTTATTCCATTGCTATGCGGACTTTTATTTTCACTTGCTGAACGGGCTGAAGCTTATAACAACCCTACTGAAATTGAAACAAAAGAGAAAACAAACTCAGAACTTTTTCTTGCTTCCGTTGAAAAAAATGGCAATGAAATTAAACTAAAATGCTATAACTGTGAAAGATGGGCAAAACTAGCTATACCTTTAAATGAAGAACATATTATTACTGATTTCGGTTTTACAAATAAAAACCGCGTATCAGGAAGTGAATATGCTTTTTCTATAAAAGCAACTGAGAATGATATTACATTTTCTGGATTGAAAAACACTGCTTGGATAAACCTTAAATTTCCACTGCTGAACGGTAAAAAACAATACCTAAATCAAAACGGAATAATTCCTTACGATGAAGCTTCTGTTGAAAAACATCTTGATAAAGAATTAAAAAAAATTAATGATCTTAATCTTGATTTCAAAGAGCAAAAAAACGATACATTACATGGTAAACTTCCTAATGGAGAAACTATAAAAATATGGGAAGACAAAGATTCTATCCCAAAAAAACGAATTGTTAATCAAAAAAAGAAGACACTTACCTACTCAACTAAAGAAGGAAAACGAATAACTAAAAAATTTTCAGAGTTAACTCCAGAAGAGAGAAAAATGTTACCACCTCCTCCACCTCCGATGAAAATTTCGAAAAACAAAGTGAGTACTAAATTGCTAAAAGAATTACAAAACACTAAGAAATATGCTATTTGGATAGATGGGAAAGTTGCTGAAAACTCGGTATTAAAAAACTATAAATCAACAGATTTCAAACATTATTCAGGAGGTTACATAAAGAAAAACGCTAGAAATAAAAAATTTCCTCAGCCGTATCAATTCTATTTAATTACTAAAGGGAACACTAAAAATTACCCAACTGTAAGAAAAGGAGATCAAACAAATATTCCACCTCCTCCTAAACCAAAAAAGAAAGAAGAAGTTTATGATGCTAACGGAGAAAAATTGTTTTTTGTAAAAAACGAGAACGGAATAAAATACTATAATCGTTTCGGACAAGAAGTAACTAAATCTGGAGAATTAATTACATCGGAAAAGAGTTCATCACCTCATGGTGCAGTAGTTAGAAAAGGTGATTCAACCAATATTCCACCTCCTCCAAAAAGAACATATCCTAAAGTTAAAAAAGGTGAAAAAAGCAATATTCCTCCACCACCAAAACCAACAAATGGAAATTATGTAGCAAGAAGAACAGTAAAAACAAAAAATAAATTATCTAGCGAACAAATTAAAAATCTTTTTAACTCAGATAATTCACCTTTAAAAGATAATGGTGAAATAACAAAGTATTATTTAGATAAAAAAGAGATTAGTAAAGAAGACTTTTTCTCCATAAAACATACTCAAATTGAAACATTACATGTCGTAAAAAACAACAATAGTAATAGATCCATTTACGTAGTAAGCAAAAAATAATTCTTGTTAAAAGCCTCTTAAAAGAGGCTTTTTTTTGTAACAAACACCAAGCTAGATCGTTATTAATAGTATGAAACGTTTCTTTCTTTTATGTTCAGGTGTAGATCTCGACCTGATACAAAATTGCTCTAATGGTGAACAAAATAAATATGCTGGTATTGGAGCTACAGTATTTTTTACTGCTTTAATGGCTACAATAGCTAGTAGTTATGCCTTATATACCGTATTTAACAATATGTATACTTCCGTATTCTTCGGAATCATTTGGGGATTGCTCATCTTTAATTTAGATCGATACATTGTTTCTACACTGATAAAAAAAGACAGTTTTATTAAAGAATTCGCACAAGCTTTCCCAAGACTTTTATTAGCTGTAATAATTGCAATTGTAATTTCTAAACCTCTGGAGTTAAAGATTTTTGAAAAAGAAATCAATCAGGTATTATTGACAGAAAAGAATCAAATGACCTTAGATAATAAAAATCAAATTGCAGCTCAGTTTACTCCTGAAATAACAAAGCTTCAAACTGAAATTTCTGATTTAAAAGAAGAAATTAATTTAAAAGAACAAGAAACCAATCAACTTTACGAAACATATATAGCTGAAGCTGAAGGAAGAAAGGGAACCAAACTAAAAGGTAAAGGTCCTGTATATAAAGAAAAAAGAGAAAAACATGATGCTTCATTGGCACAACTTTCTGAATTGAAAAAGAATAACCAAGAAAAAATCAATACTAAAGAATCAGAAATCGCTTCTTTAATTCAAAAACAAAAAGACTCTGAAACAAATTCTCAGCCAATTATTGCAAATTATGATGGATTAATGGCTCGAGTAAATGCTTTAGATCAACTTCCATGGATGCCTTCTTTATTTATTTTCTTATTGTTTTTAGCTATAGAAACATCTCCGATTTTCACAAAACTTATCAGTAGCAAAAGTGAATATGATTATAAATTAGAAAATAGAACTTCAGAGATAAGAACTTGGATTCAACAGCAGATAGATCAGAGACAAAAAATAATGGATACTGATACACATATCAACACCGAAATTTATAACGATTTAAAATCGGAAGAAGAACTTTACAACTACAAACAAAAAATGGCTCAAAACCTAATGAAATTGCAAGCAGATTCCTTTTTTGAAAACCAAAAACGTTTATTGTAAGATAGTTAAAAAATAAAGTCAAAAAAACTCTGATTTACTGAGAATTAAATCTTAAATTGCGGCTTTAATATTTAATACATTTTTTTATAATGAAACAAGGAACGGTAAAGTTCTTTAATGAATCTAAAGGTTTTGGATTTATTACAGAGTCAAATTCAGGAACAGAGTATTTTGTACATATCTCAGGACTAATAGATGAAATCAGACAAGGTGATGAAGTTGAGTTCGAACTTAAAGAAGGAAAAAAAGGATTAAACGCTGTAAGTGTTAGAGTAATTTAATATATAACAACATTTAATTTTTAAAAAGCATCTGTTTTTTCAGGTGCTTTTTTGTGTAAATAAAACTGTGAATGAGCATTTTATTCAAATAAGTTTTATAAATTTGCACACTTAAAATTCGAAATATCTTCGAGTTAAAAATTAATAGTTTAATAATCAAGGTCGTGTACCTTAAAATTTAACAAGTATGCCTGTAAAAATTCGTTTACAAAGACATGGTAAAAAAGGAAAGCCATTTTATTGGGTAGTAGCTGCTGATTCTAGAGCAAAAAGAGACGGTCGTTTCTTAGAAAAGATTGGAACTTACAACCCAAACACTAACCCTGCAACAATTAACTTAGATGTTGATGCTGCTGTAAAGTGGTTACAAAATGGAGCTCAACCAACTGACACTGCAAAAGCTCTTTTATCTTACAAAGGTGCTTTATTAAAGAACCACTTAGCTGGAGGTGTTAGAAAAGGTGCTTTAACAGAAGAGCAAGCTGAAGCTAAGTATAACGCTTGGTTAGAGGAAAAATCTGGTAAAATTGCTGGTAAAGCTGATGGTTTAGCGAAAGCTAAAGAAGATGCTAAAGCTAAAGCTTTAGAAGCTGAAAAAGCTGTTAACGAAGCTCGTATTGCTGCAAAAGCTCCTGTAGTAGATAGCGAAGATGCTGCTACTGAAGAAGGTGGAGATAGCGAAGAGTAAAAAAGTATAACGATAATGCAAACTAAAGATTGTTTTTATCTTGGTAGAATCGTTAAAAAACACAGTTTTAAAGGCGAGGTGATTATAAAGTTAGATACTGATGAACCTCATCTTTATAAAAATTTGGAATCAGTTTTTGTCGAATTAGGCAATAATCTGGTTCCTTTTTTTATAGAAAAATCATCTTTAAGTAAAAGCACGATGTTTCGTGTAAAATTTGAAGATGTAGATTCTGAAGCTGATGCAGATGCGATTATGAAAGCTGGGATTTATTTACCTCTAACTTTACTTCCAAAACTTACTGGAAATAAATTTTATTATCATGAAGTGATTGGTTTTACTATTACCGATAAAAATTTCGGTGACGTAGGAACAATTACAAACATTAATGATTCAGCTGCACAGCCTTTATTTGAAATTGACAGAGATGGAATAGAAATATTTATTCCAATGATTGACGATTTTATTATTAAAGTAGATCGCGAAAATAAAACTATAGCAGTAGAAACTCCAGAAGGACTTATTGATTTGTATTTAGCTGAATAACTATTAATTCAATTTAGTTTTCCTTTTATTTTCTTCTATTTATATAATTTAAAATATCTAATATATCTTGTTCGTCAAGATGAGAATTTTTATGCTCTGATTTGTTAGAATTCCATTCAGCATTTAAAGCTAAAACATCCGGATCTTTTTGTTCAATTAATACTTGTTCATCTTTTATATACTGAATTAACCATTCTTTTGGATATCTGTCTTTTACCCCTGGTAAAGGATGACCATCACGAGCATGGATTTTATGACAATTAGTACAACTATTTTCCCTCCATAATTTCTTCCCTTTTTCCTTTGATTGTTTTAAAGAATTAGAAACACTAACTACTTCTTCTTTTTTAGAGGTAAAATTGTTTATATTACTATCATCAATCGCTGTTTCAATTTGTACTACCCAAGCGATCATTAATACTAAGACAACTGATATTATACTACCTAAAATTATATTCCCAGATAACTTCATATTTCACAACTTTATGAATTAATTCACTTTAAAACTATTTAAGTAACTTAAAATATCATTTAACTGATCATCAGTTAAATGTTTTTTGTCATGCCTTCCATTGGACTGATTAAATCGTTGTCTCAAATACAATACTACCGAATCCTTATCTTCTATTAAACTTTTTTCATCTCTAATAAATTTATACAGCCATTCCTTTGAAACTCTATCAATAACCACACGAAAAAAACCATCTTTTTTATCTGGTTTATGGCAACTATAACAATCTTCTTGAATAAACAAAGTTCTACCTCTAGATATAGATCTTTTCAACACTTTTTCAGAAATCACTTTATCCGTTATATCTTCCTTTTCTTTTTTTGTTTGTATTTCTACCATCCAAAAAATGAAGAATAATAAAACACATGATATTATTACTCCAAGAATAAAATTTTCGCTTATTTTCATCGTCTTTTTATTTAAACTTCATACAATTCAATAGGTAAATAATCAGGATCATTAAAAAAGAGAAAGTGTTTTCCTGTAAACTCATCTACTCGTATATCTTGAACATTTATGTTTTTGTTTTCTAAATACAACTTCCAATTTTCTAAATCTTTTACCGCAAATGCGATATGTCGTAGTCCGGTTGCCTCAGGAAATGAAGGTCGACTCGGAGGATCTGGAAAAGAAAATAACTCTATCAAGTATACACTATTTAGAGCTAAATCTAATTTATATGATTTTCGTTCTTCTCTATATATTTCTTGCTGAATTGTAAAACCTAATACCTCTGTGTAAAAATGCTTAGACACCTCATAATCAGAACAAATAATAGCTATATGATGTAAACGCTCAATTTTCATAATCAAAATTTATATTCATAAACACAATCTTTCTCTCCTTCAAAAACAGTTTCTAATCCAACATATTTAAAACCTAACCTCTTTAATAATTGTTGTGATTTTTCATTCTCTGGAACGGTAAAAGCTAGTACTTTTTCTTGTTGAAACTTTTCCTTTATATAATCCATCATTAACAAAGTAGCTTCACTAGCATATCCCTTTCCTCTTGCTTTAGGTAAAAATGCATAACCTACATCAACAAAATCTAATTTTTCTCGCTGTAAAGCAGAAGACATTCCAATGAATTCATTCGTTTCTTTCAACAATACTGAAAAGAAACCTAATCCATTTAATTTTTCGTTCTTTACTAAAATATCTTTCAAGTATATTTCAGTTTCTTCTACAGATTTTAATCCTTTATCATTAATATACTTAATCCAATCAGGATCGTTAAATAGTTCAAAATAAAATGGAGCTTCACTTACTTCAACTTCTTTAATAATTAATCGTTCACTTTCTAATATCATTTTTTTATTTTTTTCAATATTACGATTTTAAAAAAAGGTTATATCTTATAGATCTAATATTTTTACCATGAAAAAACTACTCCTAATTTTTACCGTAATTATTTGTTCTTGTACTACTTCTAATGAAGAACAAGATAAAAAAGAGATTAGAGCTCTTATGAAACATCAAGCATCAGATTGGTCGAGGCATGATTTAGATTGTTTCATGTTAGGATACTGGAAGTCAGATTCTTTAAAGTTTCAAGGTAGAAATGGAATCACTTACGGCTGGAAAAAAACATTGGAAAAGTATAAAAAAAGTTATCCATATGCAGAAGATTCAGGTAAGTTGAAATTTAAAATTAGAACTATTTCTAAGATTGAAAGTAATAGCTACTATGTAATGGGCGAATATAATTTAACTCGAGAAACAGGAAAATTAGACGGAATATTTATGGTAATTTTCAAAAAAATAAAAGGAGAATGGAAGATTATTGCTGATACTTCATGCTAACTTATTCAAATTAAAGTTTACTTTCGCAAACATAAAGCAAATCGATGAGTTTACTACAAGAATTACAAGATAGAAGCGAACATAAATGTGAATTATGCGCGACTACAACTGATTTAAATATTTATGAGGTTCCACCAATTTCTACTGGTGGTGTAGATGGAAGTATTTTGGCTTGTTCACACTGCATATCTCAAATTAACAATCCAGAAACAACTAACCCAGATCATTGGCGCTGTTTAAACGATAGTATGTGGAGTGAATTTTCTGCTGTAAAAGTTGTCGCTTGGAGAATGTTAAATCGTCTAAAAAAAGAAGGTTGGCCTCAAGATTTACTTGACATGATGTATTTAGAAGCTGATGAACTTCGATTCGCCGAAGCGACTGGCGAGCATTTAGATGAAAGTGAAAAGGTAATTCATAGAGATAGTAATGGAGCAATTTTACAAGCTGGAGATTCTGTAGTATTAATTAAAGATTTAAAAGTTAAAGGATCTAGTATGGTTTGTAAACAAGGTACTGCCGTTAGAAGAATTTCTCTTGATGTTGAAAACGCAGAATATATTGAAGGAAAAGTTGACGGACAAAATATTGTAATCGTAACTAAGTATGTGAAAAAGCTATAAAATGTCTAAACATCAAAAAGAAAAACACTTACAAGCAACAATTTACAAAATTGAAAACGTAAAAAGAGAACAGAACTTTATATTAAAACACTTGTGGAAAATAATTGTTTTAGGAATTGTATTTTCTTTCTGGGCTCCAACATATGGAGGAAGTGATGCTTTACACAGAAGAAAAGATTCTCTTTTAGAAAAAGGAGATTATAATTACATCACATTGGTAATAATTTGTGCTTTAGTATACACTGTCTTTTTTTTTATTATTTCATTTTAACTCAAAATATCAAAACAACAAAGAATTAAAAAAGTTAAGTGATTTAAAAACAGAATTAGAAAACGAAATAAAAGAATATAACTCATAAAAAAACAGCTTTAACAGCTGTTTTTTTTTATTATTTCTCTGCGTTATAATATACTTTGTAAAACTTCATTTTTTTATCCTCATCGTAACCTCTTTCTAAATATTCTGAAGCTGCATCTGGCGCATCAATATCTATTTTAATTTGAATATTAGTATCTAACTTAATTTCTGTTTTAAGCTTTCCTTTTTCTTTCTTTAATACAATATCAGAAACTTCGAAGTTATTTCTTACTAATACATCATTTAATTTCTCGAAGTGTTTTTTATAATCTTCGAACATATCTTTATGCTTTTCATCTTCGAAAACTTCATCTTTAAAAGTGTGATAATCTACACTTTCATGTTCTTTAAAATAATCGACTGTATTGGCTAAAAAGTTTCCTTGTTCATGTTTACCATATTCAGGTTTTATTATCTCCTCAGAAAAATCTCTACATAACTCTAAATAATGCTGTGTATGTAAATTTCTATCATCGGCATATTTTACATTCAAGAAATTCTTAATCCAATATTGTGCATCATAATTATTATTATCTACAGATAACACGACTGTTCCTTCTGTATCTGAAGAATTTAAGATTAAACAACCTTTATCTAATTTTTTAGTAGAAATTCCTTTCTGTACAACCACATCAAAACTATCATCATCTAAATACGTTTGAAAGAAATCAACTTTATTTTCAATTTTAAAAACTCCAACAGCTTCTGTTAATACATCTTTATATTCTAAACCTTCAAATAATACCACTAAAACATCTCCTGTTTTAATTTGTGCTGAATTTGACTGCTCGTACAAATGATTAACAATGTTTTTTGAATGCTCTATAAAAGTTTCTTCGTCTTCGAAAATCTTAGAAACATAGTTGTTAATTTCATTTAATCGAACATCTGCATGATGATTAAAACGATAACTCTGTGTTACAGTTCCAAAAGGTTTTAATAAAAAAGGCATTAACAATTCATAACTTTCTTCATCAAAACGAACTAAACTTTCTGATAATGAGTTTTTACCACTATTGTATTTATTAGCCACCTTGTGAATAATACATTTTGTTAGTTCTGCACGAGTTCTTTTAATCATTTTTCAAAAAAATTAGATCACAAAAATACGTATTTTAGTGTCGTTTAAAATAATTGAAATATGAAATTATTAGGAATTGGATCTAGAATTAACCATTCTGAATACGGTTTTGGAGTTGTTACTAATGTAGACAGTAAACAATATTGGGTAACTTTTCAGGAAAATGGATTAGAAACTATAGAATTAGACTCAGATTTTGAAGTTATTGAAGCCGTAGAAGACGAAGTAGATACCATAAGTTTTTATGAGGTAGAAAGTACACTTAGAGACATTTTAAAAAAATGGAGTGATGTTTCTGAAGTAGTGCCTATTGCTGATAAGTTTAAAGGTGGTAAACTTATTATTGAACCTGCTGACGCTAACTTGGCTTCTAAAGAAATTCCAATCGATACTTTTTTTCATAAAATCGTAATGGTACGTGATAGAATTCGTGTTATGGAACAAAAGATTAACTCTAGTAAAACATTAGACGATCAAGATAAAATTGATTTACAGCAATACATTACAAGAATCTATGGAAGTTTAACCACTTTTAATGTGTTATTTAAATTAAAATCAGACAATTTTGTTGGTGTAAAATCTAAATAAAAACAAAAAAGTGCGATTGAATTTATTTAATTCTTCGCACTTTTTGAGGAAAAAAGGGGACTTAACTTATGGACCAATTACAACGTAAAACTAACTACTATAAGTAATCAATATAATTATTTTAGGTTAACAAAAAGTTACTTTTCAAAATCAATTTTTATTTGCTCTGGTAACAAACGAAATGATTTTCTATGGTACTTTGTTGCTCCAAAATTCCTTATTGCTTCTCGGTGTTCTTTAGTAGGATATCCTTTATTCTTCTTCCAATTATACTCTGGAAATTCTTTATGAATTTTCTCCATAAAATCGTCACGATAAGTTTTAGCTAACACAGAAGCTGCCGCTATACTCATAAATTTAGCATCACCTTTTACAATAGTTTCATAAGGAATCTCTTTGTAAGGTTTGAATTTATTTCCATCGATAATAATAAACTCCGGCTGTGTTTTTAATCTCTCTAAAGATCGATGCATTCCAACAATAGAAGATTGTAAAACATTTAATTTATCTACCTCTTCGTTATCGATAAAACAAACAGCATAAGCAATTGCATTCTCTTCTATAAAAGGACGTAAAATATTTCTCTTTTTCTCAGAAATCTGTTTTGAATCATTTAATAATTCATGATGAAAATCTTCTGGTAAAATAACTGCAGCTGCTACAACAGGTCCAGCCAAACAACCTCTACCCGCTTCATCTGTTCCTGCTTCTAAAACAAAACCACTAAAATTCATTTGTAACATAAAACAAATTAACAGTTTTCATAGATATTATTCACATAAATTTTCGTTTAATTATTTTACATTTGCCCTTATGAAATATATCATTGGTATTCTTTTCGTTATTAGTTCTTTTACTATAAATGCTCAAATAAGATCATTAGGAAGTGGTTTAGGAGGAGTTAATAGGGGAATTAATCGATTAGACACAATTTCTAACGATGAAATCAATGTGAAATTAAGTGGGAAAACAAAATTCACAGATTATAAAATTATTAGTTTTAAAAAAGACACAAGTTATGTAGATACTACATTAACGATAAGAAAAGAATATAAATTTAATTTCAGAAGAAAAGATAATTTCGAGTTATTACCTTTTCAAAATCAAGGACAAACTTTCAATAACCTAGGCTATTCATTTAGAAGTATTTCTCAATATCCTGATATTGGTTTTAACGCAAAGCAATTTAACTACATGAAAATTGAGGATATTGATTACTATCAAGTTCCTACTCCAACTACAATTATTATGTATAGAACTGGACAAGAACAGGGTCAAGTTCTAGATGCTTTATTTACATTTAACCTTTCTAAACGTTTAAATTTAAGTTTTGCTTACCGAGGATTACGTTCCTTAGGTCAGTACAGACGTTCACTTTCTAGTTCCGGTAATTTTAGATCAACTTTATCGTATCGAACCAGAAAAGATCAATATCGTATCCGCGCTCAAGTAACAACACAAGACTTTGTTAATCAAGAAAACGGAGGATTAACAACTCAAGCTTTAGAAAACTATATATCTGAAGATCCAAACTTTAGTAACAGATCTCGACTAGATGTTAATTTAAATGATGCTGAAAGTAATTTTGAAGGTGTTCGTATTTATGCTGATCAAAACTTTAAGCTTTTTTCTAGCAAAAAAGACTCTACCAATACCAAAAACTTCACAAACTTAAAAGTTGGACATATTCTGCATTATGAAAATAAAGAATATAGATTTGGGCAATCTAGTTTAACTACCGACTTTTTAGGAGAAGCTAGTAAAGCATCAGGAGGAATAGATGAAAGAGTAGATTATAAATTAATTAACAACCAAGGTTATTTAGAATTTAATTCAAAATACATTCTAGGAAAATTTAAAGTAAAAGCAAATTATACAACAGTTAATTATGGCTATGATACCATATACAATGGTAATATATTAATAAACAGAAGTCGATTAAATGGTGATGCTGTTACACTTGGTGCAGATTGGAATGGCCGTATAAAAAACTTTAAAGTAAATGCTAGTGCAAATCTTACTCCCGGAAGTGGTTACTTAGCTGGTAATCATTTTAGCGGAGAAGCAATGTATAAAAAAGATAGTTTGTTTACCGTTAAAGGAAGTTTACTTTTAGTTTCTAAAGCTCCAAGATTTAACACTCAATTATTTCAAAGCACATACAATGATTATAATTGGGATAATAATTTTAAGAATATTGATACTAGAAATATTGGTTTTTCTTTTAATTCTAAATGGGGAAATGCTAGTTTAGATTTTACGAATATTGAAGATTATGTTTATTTTGATTCAGATAATTTACCGAAACAATTTGACGAATCGATAACCTATTTAAAAGTAAAGGTAAATAAAGAGTTTAAATTCTTTAGAAATTTTGCTTTTGATAATACTTTAATGTATCAAAACGTATCTAGTGGTAATGCTGTTTTTAGAGTTCCAGAATTTGTAACAAGAAACACATTATATTACACCGGAGAATGGTTTAAAGGAAAACCAATAAAAGTTCAAATTGGTGGAACTTTTAATTTCTTTACCAAATACAAAGCCAATGCATTTAATCCCGTGATTAATGAATTTACTGTTCAAAATGATTCAGAAATTGGTTTCCCTTCTTTAGATTTATTTTTTAACGCACGAGTTAAAAGGACACGTATTTTCTTTAAAATAGACAATATCAGTTCTAACTTTTTACCAAGTAGAAACTTTTTCTCTGCTCCAAATTACCCATATAGAGACATGTCTATCCGTTTCGGATTAGTTTGGAACTGGTTTATATAATATAAAAAATCATTAAAAAATAGCCTTATTTTTCAATAAGGCTATTTTTTATTCTTTTTGCTTAAGCGCATCCACATCTTACAAAATAATGATCTGGATAATATCTATTTCGAGAACATACTTCTCTACAAAATTCTAAACGAGAAAGTCCTCCTGTTATATTTTTTAATTGATCATTTTTTAATGTTGTTCCTAAGTTTGAAATCTGTTTTTTCATGATTAAAATTGTGAGGTTAATATCTTAATTTTAAAGATAAAAAACATTTCTCAAAAAAATAAGCTTAATTATTTGCTGGCTAGCTGTCTTATTTTAATTCTAAAAGCAGCAAAGATTAATGTCATAATCGGGCTTAACCAGTTAAAAATAGCGAATAAAAAATATTCACCAACTCCTACTCCTAAAACCGTACTTTGATAAGCTCCACAAGTATTCCATGGAATTAACACAGATGTAACTGTTCCAGAATCCTCTAAAGTTCTACTTAAGTTTTCAGGAGCCAAACCTTTATCACTAAAAGCATCTTTAAACATTTTTCCTGGAATAACTATTGCTAAATACTGATCTGATGCTGCTATATTTAATCCTAAACATCCAAAAACTGTAGTCAAAAATAAACTGAAAGTTGATTTAGCCAAAGACAACAACTCTTTAGTAATTTTTGCTAATGCTCCAATTCCATCCATAATCCCTCCAAAAACCATAGCACAAATAATCAATAAAATTGTCCACTTCATTCCATTCATTCCTCCAGCACTAAATAATTCCGTTAACTTATCATTATCAGTTGTAATTTGAGTATCAAAGAGTACAGCATTTACAACTGACTGAAATTTCGAATCAGATAAACTTATCAAAACATCTGTTTGAAAAATAAATGCGAAAATAGCTGCTAAAACAATTCCTGTTCCAAGCGCTATTAATGGTTTTGTTTTTAATAAAATTAAAGCCACTACAACCAATGGTACAATAAACAACCACGGTGTAATATTAAATGACTTATCAATTGAACTTAATAAACTAGTTACATCTGAATTTCCTGAAGTATCTATAGTAAAACTTAGTATTGTAAAAACAATTAATGTTACAATTATTGTTGGCACTGTAGTGTAGGCCATATATTTAATATGTGTAAATAAGTCTGTTCCAGCCATTGCTGGTGCCAAATTAGTAGTATCAGACAATGGTGACATTTTATCTCCAAAATACGCTCCAGAAATTACAGCTCCTGCTATCATTCCTGTTGGGATTCCTAAAGCTGTTCCAATACCTACCAAAGCAATACCAACAGTAGCAGAAGTTGTCCAAGAACTACCAGTTGCTATCGAAATAATAGCTGCAATTATAACTGACGCAGGCAAAAAAATTGCAGGACTCAATACCTGTAGGCCATAATATACCATTGCTGGAATTATTCCACTAATCAACCAAGTACCAGCTAGAGCTCCAACTAATAATAAAATTAATATCGGAACAAAAACACTTTTCCAATTCTCCCACACTTCAAGGTACATTTTTTTTATAGTTGTTTTATTCAAAAAACCAACTATTGAGGCAACCAAACCTCCCATCAACAAAATATATTGATTAGAATAATCTCCTAACCAAGCTCCATCTTTAAAAAAGATATTATAAGCTAATAACAACATTAAAACAACTACAGGAATTAAAGCTTCCCATATATTCAATTCTTTATTTTGTTGTAATTTTTGATCTTGGATTTTTATCTCTGAACCGTTGTTAGTTTCTTGCATTGGTAGATTTTTTTGGTTTGTAATGTTACGATTTTGTTAAGACTTACGCAAGTAAAAAGCGTTTACTACATTTGCTAACATATGGACTCGTTAACACAAATAGTTTTAGGTGCTGCATGTGGTGAAATTGCACTAGGTAAAAAGATTGGAAATAAAGCTTTATTATTTGGAGCTATTGGAGGTACAATTCCTGATTTAGATGTTTTTATAGGAAGTTTATTCTATTCAAATTCAATTGACAAGCTTATTTTTCACAGAGGCTTTATGCACTCTATTGTGTTTGCATTTTTAGGAGCTTATGTGTTTGGATACGGAGCTTTCAAATTATATAACACAAAAAAAAGAATTGGAACAACAATCTCTAGAGATTGGATTTGGTTATTTTTTTTATCAATTTTCACTCATCCATTACTAGATAGTTTTACACCTTATGGAACACAACTGTTCTTACCTTTTTCTAATTACCGCGTAGCTTTTAACACAATTGCTGTCGTAGATCCATTATATACAGTCCCATTTTTAATCTCATTGATCCTTTTAATGTTCTATAAGAGAACAAACCCTAAACGTAATTTTTGGTTAAAAACTGGTATATATTTAAGTTCTACATATTTAATTTTTACTGTTGGAAATAAAATATACATCGATCGTATTTTTAAAAATGCACTTTCAGAATCTAAAATTGAGTATCAGAGATATTCTGCTCAACCAACAATTTTCAATAATATACTTTGGTATGCTATAGTAGAAACTAAAGAAGATTATAAAGTGAGTTTTTATTCTCATTTTGATAAAAAAAAACCTACAAATAACTTTATAAGTTTCCCAAAAAATCATCAGGTATTATCTCTCAATAACAATAGTGATTTAAAAAAGCTTGTCTGGTTTAGTAATGATTTCTACTCTTTATCTCGAGATGAAAATGGAATTATTAAATATTATGACATGCGTTATCCTGTTATTGAAAAAAATGGCACTTATAATTATATTTTTGAATTTCGTTTATATCAAAATGGAAACCGTTGGGAATATAAAGATGATCCTGAACGCTTTAAAAACACCTCGTTTATAGAAATAATTAAAGATATTTGGAAACGAATGAAAGGAAAATAAAAAAACTCGCATTAAGCGAGTTTTTCCTATTAAGAGTTCAAAATATCTAGAAGTATTGGTTTTAAACCGCTAAAAAAGAATTCAACAGCAATAACCATTACTATTAATCCCATAAGTCTCATCATTACATTAATACCTGTTTCTCCTAGAATTTTAATTATTCTTGAAGAACTATAAAGTATTATATAAGTTATAATTAGCACTACAAAAACAGCAATAATTAAAACTATTTTCTTATTCAATGAATTAGCATCTTCCATCATTACAATAGCATTTGTTAACGCTCCTGGACCGCAAATCATTGGAATAGCTAAAGGAGTAACAGAGATGTCATTTACATAGGATTTCACTTCTGAATCTTTCAATTTAACTTTTCCTAATCTAGCTTGTAACATATCCATTCCCATTAAAAAGAAAATCACACCTCCTACAACTCTAAAACTATTAACTGAGATTCCAAAAAAATTAAATAATAACTGACCAGAAAAAGCAAAAATGATAATCGTTACAAAGCTTACAACTGATGCTTTTTGTGCTGTTTTAGTTCTATGAATAGAATCTAAATCTGCAGTCATAGTCATAAAAATAGGCATTGTACCCAAAGGATTTATCAATGTAAAAAATGATGTAAAAGATAAAATACCAAAAGACACTACTTCATTCATTTATATCAACTTATAGAACCCCTACTTCTTTCATACACTCAGACATCATTTGATAAGTTCTTTCGATGTCATTATCTAAACCAATAGAGAAACGAATTAATCCGTCTGTTAAGCCCATTTCTGCTTGTTCGTCTTCTGGGATTTCCGAAGATGTTGATGTTCCAGGAGCAGAGAATAATGTTTTATAAAAACCTAAACTTACGGCTAAGTATCCTAAGTTTTTATGTTGCATTAATTCCATTAATTGATTTGCTTTTTCCAATGAACCAACATCTATAGTTAACATTCCTCCGAAACCATATTCTTTATTTAACATTGAAGAAAATAATTCATGAGAAGGATGGGAAGCTAATCCTGGATATACAGTTTTTAATCCGTCTGCTTCAAACTTATTCGCTAAATACATTGCATTTTTGCTATGCTGTTGAATACGAATATGTAAGGTTCTTAAATTTTTTAATATTGAAGAAGCTCTTAAACTGTCCATAGTAGAACCTAGTAACATACAAGCCCCATCATTTACGTTTCTTAAGTTATCAATAAACTCTTGTGTTCCACAAATTACTCCTCCTACTGTGTCAGAAGATCCATTAATAAATTTAGTTAAACTGTGAATTACAACGTCTGCTCCTAACTGTGCTGGTGACACTGATAATGGTGAAAATGTATTATCTACCACTAACTTTAAATTATATTTTTTAGCTAAAGCTGCCAAACCTTCTATATCTGCGACTTCTAACAACGGATTACTCACTGTTTCACAGTATAAAACTTTAGTGTTATCTGTAATAGCTGCTTCAACAACATCTAATTTAGTGATATCTACAAATGTTGTTTGAATATTTAATTTTGGTGTAAAATTCTTTAAGAATGCATATGTACCTCCATAAATAGTTCTACTCGACACTACATGATCTCCTGCACTACATAACTGCAATAAAACTGGAGTAATTGCTCCCATTCCAGAAGCTGTTACTGTAGCAGTTTCTGTTCCTTCCATTTCTGCTAATGCTTCACCTAAATATAAATTTGATGGTGATGTATGCCTTGAGTACAAATAACATCCATCTGCATTTCCTTCGAATGTATCGAACATTGTTTTTGCAGAAAGAAACGTATATGTTGATGAATCTGAAATAGACGGATTTACTCCTCCAAATTCTCCGAAATATTGTAAATCTTGAATTTTATTAGCTGGTTTAAATTTCATGTTGTTTGTTTTTATTTACTCAAAAAAAAACAAAACCATAACAATATTCAATAGTTTTTAAAAATTTAAGATTAAAATTCACTTAATAACAATAATTACAACAAAATAATCTAAGATACCTTGAAATATCTTAAATTTATAGAAATTTTTTCAAAATGAAATTAGATCATATCGACATTAAACTGATTAATCTATTACAAGAAGATAGTAAACGTACAAATAAAAAACTTTCTTTATTATTAAATTTATCTGTTACTGCTGTATATGAAAGGATAAAAAAACTAGAAAAAGAACTAATTATAACGAACTATGTAGCTAGAATTGATCCTAAAAAAATTGACAAATCATTCTTGGTTTTCTGTCAAGTAAAACTAATCCAGCATTCTAGAGAATATTTATCAATTTTTGAAAGTGAAATATTAAAATTAGATGAAGTTGCCGAATGTTTTCATATTAGTGGTGATTACGATTATATTTTAAAAATTTATGTAAAAGACATGGAAGAATATCGTGAATTTATGGTAAACAAACTTACATCTATAAAACATATTGGTAGTACACAAAGCTCTTTTACTATTGGAGCTATAAAGAATTCTTCTAAAATATCGATATAAAACACCTAATTTTAAACACAACAAAAAACCTTTGAAGTTAACTTCAAAGGTTTTTTTTAAAAAAAAATTATAAATCTGTCAACCAATTTTAGGACGACTCAAAACTTATAAGAATAAAGTTATTTCTCATATTTTTTAATTTCTTTTTCTACTTCTTCTTTTGTTCCTTCAACTTTAATTATTTCAGATTCTTTCTTACCATCTTTAACAACTGTAGTAGTTATTGTTGCAACAGCTTGTTTATCTTCTTTGATTTCTTTTTTAACTTTAATTTCTTTTCTAACTTCATTTTGAGCATGAGATTCGGATGAATGTCCGCCTAAAATTGGAGCAATAACCAAACCTACTAAACATGTAAGTTTAATTAAAATATTCATTGACGGTCCAGAAGTATCTTTAAATGGATCTCCAACTGTATCTCCTGTAACCGCTGCTTTATGTGCATCTGAACCTTTAAAAGTCATTTCTCCATTAATTTCTACACCAGCCTCAAAAGACTTTTTTGCATTATCCCAAGCTCCTCCAGCATTATTCTGGAAAATTGCCCACATTACACCACTTACACAAACTCCTGCCATGTAACCTCCTAAAGGCTCAGCTCCGAATAATAAACCAATAATAATAGGAGTAATAATTGTTATTAAACCAGGAAGAATCATTTCTTTCAATGCAGCTTTTGTAGAAATATCAACACACTTCGCATAATCTGGAGTTCCAGTTCCTTCCATAATTCCTGGAATTTCTTTAAACTGGCGACGCACTTCTTGTACCATTTCCATCGCCGCTTTTCCAACAGATTCCATTGCTAACGCAGAAAAAATTACAGGAATCATTCCACCAACAAATAGCATTGCTAAAACATCTGCCTTAAAAATATTAATCCCATCTATTCCCGTAAACGTAACATAAGCTGCGAATAAAGCTAGAGCCGTTAATGCTGCAGAAGCAATTGCAAAACCTTTCCCTACTGCTGCAGTAGTATTTCCTACAGAATCTAAAATATCTGTACGCTCACGAACATGATCTTCTAATTCACTCATTTCAGCAACACCTCCAGCATTATCTGCAATTGGACCAAAAGCATCAATTGCTAATTGCATTGCTGTAGTCGCCATCATTGCTGAAGCAGCTAAAGCAACACCATAAAAACCTGCTAAAGCATAAGATCCATAAATTGCGGCAGCAAATAAAATCACCGATAAAAAAGTAGATTTCATACCTACAGCTAAACCAGCAATAATATTTGTTGCTGCTCCTGTAGAGCTGTTTTGAACTATATCTAAAACTGGTTTTTTACCTAAACTAGTATAATATGCCGTTACTGTAGAAATTAAAGCCCCTACGGCTAAACCAATCATTCCTGAATAAAATACATGACGAGAAGGTATTTCTTGGATTCCTTCTCCAAAAAAACTCATTTTTAATGTTTCAGGTAACATCCATTTAATTAAGAACCAACTTGCGACTAAAGTAATAAATATAGATGCCCAATTTCCTAAATCTAAAGCTTTCTGTACTTCTGCTTCTTTTGCAGAATTATCTTTAATTTTTACTAAGAAAGTTCCAATAATAGAAGCTATGATACCAACACCCGCAATTACTAATGGTAATAAAATAGGTCCCATTCCATTAAAATCATCTGTAAACTGTGTAGTTGTAGACATATCTCGTACTACATAGTTTCCTAGGACCATTGCTGCTAAAACTGTAGCTACATAACTACCAAATAAATCTGCTCCCATTCCTGCAACATCTCCCACATTATCTCCTACATTATCTGCAATTGTTGCAGGATTTCTAGGATCATCTTCTGGAATACCAGCTTCAACCTTCCCCACTAAATCAGCTCCTACATCTGCTGCTTTTGTATAGATACCTCCACCTACTCTTGCGAATAAAGCAATACTTTCTGCTCCTAATGAAAAACCTGCTAAAGCCTCTAAAGCTATTGTCATTTCTTTATAAAAACTACCTTCACCTGTAACAAACATATTAACGAAAAGGAAAAAGAAAAGACTTAAACCCAAAACCGCTAATCCTGCTACTCCAAGTCCCATAACAGTTCCTCCTCCAAAAGAAACCTGCAAGGCTTTAGGCAAACTTGTTTTTGCTGCTTCTGTAGTTCTTGCATTTGCATCAGTCGCAATTCGCATACCTATATTACCCGCTAAAGCAGAAAAAATAGCTCCAATAATAAATGCTACGACGATAATCCAATGTGTAGTATCAACAAGTTGTGATATAATAAAAAGTGCTACTGAGGCTATTATCGAAAATATTAAAAGAAGCTTATATTCTGCATTTAAAAATGCTAAAGCTCCTTCTTTTATACTTTTTGATATTGATTTCATTTTTTCATCACCTGCATCTTGTTTTTTAACCCAAGACATTTTAATGAACATAAAAATCAAGCCTACCACAGCCAATATGACTGGTAAAAACACTGTGTTTGATTCCATAATATTTAATTAATTGATTAGTTTATTGGCTTAAATATAACAAAATCAAACTCTAAATAAAAAAAGCTCACTACATAAGTAATGAGCTTGAATTATTTTTAATATAAAGACTAGACTTTAAAATCTCCGTTAGCCTTATGATCACTGTTCTCATAACGCTCAATACATTTATCAAGAATTGTATATGCTTCATCAGCATTTCCCCATCCTCCAACATCAACTTGTTTCTTTTCTAAATCTTTATAAACCTGGAAAAAATGTGTAATTTCTTCTTTTCTATGAGGATTTAAATCTGAAATATCTTTGTATTTGTTCCAAATAGGATCTGAAATTGGCACACATACGATTTTTTCATCTGGACCTTTCTCATCTGCCATATGGAAAACACCAATTGGTCTTACTTCCATCATACACATTGGAAAACATGGCTCAGCTCCTAAAACTAGTACATCTAATGGATCTCCATCTAAAGCTAATGTTTCTGGTATAAAACCGTAATCCCCTGGATACATCATTGATGAAAATAACATTCTATCGAAACGTATTTTCTTTAAATCAAAATCGTATTCGTATTTATTTCTGCTTCCTTTTGGTATTTCAATTAATACATCAACAGTTTGTTTCTCTTTTGCTGTCATATCTTTTACTTCGTTTCAAAAATCGGAAAGCAAAACTACATATAAAATGCAGTTTGTGCACGAATTTTAGAAGTTATTTTTAGGTTAAATAATCTTTTATAAATCAGGGCGTATACCTATTCTAATTGCAAACTTTGGTGTAGGTACAGCTATACTGTTTGATGGTGGTGTGTAATCACTTCTCCAAATCGCATCAATCCTAAGAAAACGTAAATTTCCATAACCTATATTCTCTATACCAAAACCATACTCATAATACACTTGGTTTGGTGCATTATAGAGGATATTTTCTGTTCTATTTCCGCTAGTATTACGCAATCCGTCATTAATTGCTTTATTTTCATCTGAAATTGTTCCGTATGCTGCTCTAAAAGTAGCTAAACTTCTTAACTTTAATTTCCTAAGTAATGGAATACGATTTAAAATAAAGCCATTAAAATGATGTTCAAAATGTGTAGAAACATATTCATCAGTTACAAAATCATAATAGTTTAATAATGAAAAAGTATTAGGCACCAATGAAAATGATTGATTAGCCGGAATTGCACTTAATAAAGATGATGGAACAGTTCCAAAAATTTTCCCTCCTTCAATTGTAGTATCTAATAATCCAAATTTACCTAATAAAATTGGTTGATTATATTTTATTTGAATTTTATCATACTCATGAGTACCATTCAAAAATCCTTTATAACCATGTCTGTAATTCAACACTATAGATGGAAAAACATTTCTTCCAAAACGCTGTTCTACACCCAAACCGTAAACAAAACGACCTGGAGTAAAAGTTACATAAATATCAGAAGCAACATCTACAACTTTAGATTGTAAATTTCCTAGATCATCCAAATAACTAGCTGAAAAATTTTCAGGACTAGCTGACTCTATTCGAGAATGAGAAAAATTAAATCCGACATGAAAATTATTATGTACTGCATAATCGAAATTTGTTGCATATTTTTCAACTTTAGATAAAAAGAAATTATTCCCTCTTGAAAATAATGCAGTAGAACCAAAAGTTCTTCCTAATAATTGTGTGGTATTTAGTAAAGCACTTCCTAATTGCTCAATATCATTTTGATAAGCAACACTAGTTGAAATTCGAGGTTCATAAGACAACAAATATTGCGCTTCTAAACCATATTTTAATTCTTTATCTTGAAATCCATACGCCAAATGTCCAGATAATCTAAATCGATCATCTTTAGTGTTAAAAGTTCTAAAACCTAATCGAGTTCTAAAACCTTCAACTTCATTACTTGCAAAAGCTGTCCAAAAAGGCCCAGCTTGCATATTAAAAAATGGCATATTTATATAACCACTTGAAATTGTGTTGATGAAGCCAGTTAATCTCTTTATTTGTTTTTTACCTTTAACTGAACTTATTAATTTATATGTACTTTTATTATCTTCAATATTCTGTTTGTTCCAATATTCATCAGAACGAAAATATTGATCTGGTCTAATTTTTTGGATTTGATTTTTATAAAACTCATCTGCCAGTGGTTTATCTAAAACGTAATTACTATAGTTTATAGTTTTTTTTATCGTTAAACCTTTATTTGCTTCATTTTTATCTAAAAAGGTAAAATCGCCCTCATATGCATTTTTTGTAGGAATATATATACTATCATTTCTTACTTCAAACTCTTTCTCAAAAGTTAATCCTCTTACAAAATTTAAATTCGCTCCTTTAACTACTTCCATTCGAAGCTTTTTAAGTGTAAAAGCTTTATCAGCAACCCAAAAATTCCCTTTAAAAGCTAAATCTTGATCTCGAATTGGAAAGAAATATATGTTATATAACTTTGTATTATTTTGTACAACACTATCGTATAAAACATAATCGTAAGTAGCAAAACCATCTGTAGATAACGGACTTACAAATGATTTTCTTAATAAAGTAATATTATTTTTAAAAACATCTATATTTTGAAATGTTCTAGACATACGATCAAAAACAAAACCTTGAGCTCCTAAACCTTCAGATTTTTCAGCTTCTATATCTTCACGCTCATCATTACTTTCATTATTACCATAAACCTTAGCTATCTGTTCATTTATATATATAGGAATATAATAATTAATACCATCCGTATCATACTCAACTTCTTTTATCGTCTGATCATAATCTTTTTTAAAGATTTGCTTAATAAAAGCCGTATCTAAATTATTTAACCCTATTTCAATGGTTGTATGCTTTTTATATTGATAATGATCAACTAAATCAATACCATTTTGTCGTTTACGCTTCCATACTTCTTTTAAAATCCTATAAGCTGGATTTTCCTTTTTCTTTAATCTCTTTTTAGGACGAGTCACCAAGATTACTTCGTCTAAAACATCTGAACCTTCTTTTAAAACAATGTTTAAATATTTTGTTTTAGAAGTAATTGTAATAGTTTGAGTTTGAAAACCTACAAAAGATATTTCTAACACCCCTTTTCTTTTCTTAGTTTGAAAAGCAAATCTTCCTTCATCATCGGTAGTAGTTCCTGTTGTTGTACCTTGAATATATACATTTACAAACGGCATAGGATTATTAAACTCATCTACTACTTTTCCTTTCACTATCAATTGTGCATTTGCGACTATTCCAAACAAAATAGATAGTATAAAAAACTTAAATCTCATAGGCTTTTTTACACATCAAAATCCTTTCAACACTAAGTATTGAAAGGATTTAATTAACTGTAATATAGTTTATTATTATTTTATGTATAATACTTCTTTAACTGCCTGCACAACATCCCCCGAGTTAGGCAACCACTTCTCTAATAATACAGGAGAATACGGAGCAGGTGTATCTGCTGTTGTAATTCTCTTAATTGGAGCATCTAAATAATCAAATGCCTCATCTTGTACTCTGAATGTAATTTCGGAAGATACACTTCCAAAAGGCCATGCTTCTTCTAAAATTACTAATCTATTAGTTTTTTTAACCGATTCTAAGATCGTTTTGTGATCCATTGGTCGTACAGTTCTCAAATCAATTACTTCTACAGAAATTCCTTCTTCTGCTAATTGATCTGCTGCTTTATATGCTTCTTTTATTATTTTCCCAAAAGAAACAACAGTTACATCAGTACCTTCTCTTTTAATATCTGCAACTCCAATTGGTAAAACATATTCTCCTTCAGGAATTTCCATTTTATCTCCATACATCTGCTCAGATTCCATGAAAATTACCGGATCATCATCTCTAATAGCAGCTTTTAATAAACCTTTTGCATCATATGGGTTAGATGGTACAATTACTTTTAATCCTGGACAGTTAGCATACCAACTTTCAAAAGCTTGTGAATGCGTAGCTGCTAATTGACCTGCAGATGCAGTTGGTCCTCTAAATACAATAGGACAATTAAACTGACCTCCACTCATTTGACGAATCTTCGCCGCATTATTGATTATTTGATCAATTCCAACTAAAGAGAAATTAAATGTCATATATTCTACAATAGGCCTGTTCCCATTCATCGCAGAACCTACAGCAATACCACCGAATCCTAATTCTGCAATAGGAGTGTCTATGACTCTCTTAGCGCCAAATTCATCTAGCATTCCTTTACTTGCTTTGTAAGCTCCATTATATTCTGCTACTTCCTCCCCCATTAAATAGATGCTCTCATCACGACGCATCTCTTCACTCATTGCTTCGCAGATTGCTTCTCTAAATTGAACTGTTTTCATGTGTTTTATTAAGTAGTTGTTGTTTATTGATTTGCAAAAGTATGAAATTCTTTACTAAAGAAATTAATACTATGTTAAAATGTATACATTTTAATAATAAAATTTACTATGCACGCATAATAAATCAAAAAAAATATGTAAATTCGTGGCACAAAATAAGCGTACAAAAAAACAATCCATATGAAAATATTAGTTTGTATCAGTCATGTACCTGATACCACTTCAAAAATTAACTTCACTGATAACGATACTAAGTTTGACAAAAATGGAGTTCAGTTTGTTATAAACCCATATGATGAATTCAGTTTAACTCGTGCAATGTGGTTTAAAGAAAAACAAGGAGCGTCTGTAACCGTAGTAAATGTAGGAGGACCAGAAACTGAACCTACTTTACGTAAAGCATTAGCTATAGGAGCAGATGAGGCAATCCGTGTTAATGTAGAACCAACTGATGGTTTATTAGTAGCTAAAGAATTAGCTGAAGTTGTAAAATCTGGAGGTTTCGATTTAGTATTAGCAGGAAAAGAATCTGCTGATTATAATGGACAAATGGTTCCTGGTATGTTAGCATCGTTATTAGATTTCAATTTCGTTAACGGATGTGTAGGAATAGAAGTTGATGGAAACAATACCACTTTAGAAAGAGAGATTGACGGTGGAGAAGAGAAAGTAACCTCTACTTTACCTTTAGTTGTAGCAGGACAAAAAGGTATTGTTGAAGAGAAAGATTTAAGAATACCTAACATGAGAGGTATTATGATGGCTCGTAAAAAGCCTTTAAATGTTGTTGAAGCAACAGGTAGCAATGCCTCTACAAGCACAAAGAATTTCGAGAAACCTGCTCCTAAAGGAGAGGTAAAATTAGTTGATAACGTAGATGATTTAATTAATCTTTTACACAACGAGGCTAAAGCAATTTAAATTTAAAATCAAATCTTTTTAATGGGTGTTGAAACATACACCCATTTAAAAACTTAAAAAATTAAAAATTATGTCTGTATTAGTTTTTGCCGATTCTTCGGAAGGAAAATTTAAAAAAACAGCTTTTGAAGTTGTTTCATACGGAAAAAAAGTAGCTGAACAATTAGGAACAAATCTTGTAACTTTAACTATTAACGGTGGAGATGCAAGTGAATTATATACTTACGGAGCAGATAAAGTAATAGAGGTTAAGAACGATTTAAGTTCATTTAACGCTAAAGGTTATGCAGCTGTGGTTAAACAAGTAGCTGAAGCACAATCTTCAGATGTTGTTGTAATAGATTCTAGTGTTGATGGTTTAACACTTGCACCATTAGTAGCTGTAGGATTAGAAGCTGGTTATGCATCTAATGCAGTTGCTTTACCTGATACTTCAAGTTCATTTGTTGTTAAACGTAAAGCTTTTTCTAATAAAGGATTTAATAACACTGAAATATTAACAGATAAAAAAGTAATAGGTGTAGCTAAGAACTCTTATGGTGCTCATGAAAGTTCAGTTTCAGGTGCTACTGAAAGTTTTGACGCTACTTTACCTGAATTAGGTGTATCATCTGTTTCTATTGACAAAGCGAGTGGAACTGTTACTATTGCTGATGCTGATGTTGTAGTATCAGCTGGTCGTGGTTTAAAAGGACCTGAAAACTGGGGAATGGTAGAAGAGTTAGCTGATGTTTTAGGTGCTGCTACTGCTTGTTCTAAACCAGTTTCTGATTTAGGATGGAGACCTCATAGCGAACACGTTGGACAAACTGGTAAACCGGTAGCCTCTAATTTATATATCGCTATCGGAATCTCTGGAGCTATTCAACATTTAGCTGGAGTTAATGCTTCTAAAGTAAAAGTAGTTATTAATAACGACCCTGAAGCTCCTTTCTTTAAAGCTGCTGATTATGGTATTGTAGGAGATGCTTTTGAAGTAGTTCCACAATTAATTGAAAAATTAAAAGCTTTTAAACAAGCTTAATTCATTAAAATACATTTTTAAAAACTCTAGAAATCAAATGTTTTTCTAGAGTTTTTATTTTTTAAAATTTAATCTTTCCGTAGTCATATTTTTTATTAAATTGTGGCACCCTAAAGGCTGTCTAATTAAAGACCGCTTTTTTTGTATGAAGATAGATACATGAGCCTAGTAAGACTAACTATTAAAGGAATTTCATATAGCCAAACACAGAGCGGAGCTTATGCTTTAGTGCTTAGCGAAATGGAAGGAACTAGAACTTTACCAATTATTATTGGAGCATTCGAAGCACAATCAATTGCCATAGCATTAGAAAAAGAGATTCGACCTCCAAGACCACTTACACACGATTTATTTAAATCTTTTGCAGAACGATTCAGCATAACTGTAAAACAAATAATTATTCATAAATTAGTTGATGGAGTTTTTTTCTCTAGTTTAATTTGTGAAAGAGATGGTACAGAAGAAATCATTGACACCAGAACCTCAGATGCTATTGCATTAGCTGTACGCTTTCAAGCACCAATTTTCACTTACGAAAACATACTAGATAAAGCAGGTATATATTTAAAGTCTGAAGAAGAATTAGGTGATGCAAACGAACATGACACTAGTGAAATAGAACTAACTTCTGAAATTGAGTTTACAAGCACAGCTGATTTTTCTGACCTTTCTTTAAGTGAATTAGAGGAACAATTACAAGAAGCTGTAAATAATGAAGATTACGAATTAGCTGCTAAAATAAGAGACGAAATTAGCAAGCGTTCATAAAAACATAATATTCTTTGAATGAAAAAATTGATCACACTACTTCTGTGTGTGTTTTCTTTTGCGTTGTTTTCGCAAAATATTAATAAAACATGGAAGTTCAAGTCTATAGAAAACAATTCTGGAACATCATTAGTTGAAATAAATGAAAATGATTATTTCACATTAAATAATGGTGAGTTCACTTACTTTTTAACAGCTAAAGATAGTTTAGTTGCCAATGGAAACTATATCCATCAGAATAATTTACTAATCTTTAATTATAAAACACCTAAAGATACTGTACGTTATTATAATATTGTAAAACACAATGACTCTATACTAACGATTTCTGAAAAAGATATTTTATATAACTTTTCTACCAAATCTTTAGTACCAAATCAAACTCTAGAGACTGTAAATCTTACTTCTACAGATGAAGAAAGTAAAATTATTCCTAGCCAAGGATTTTCTATGAATAGCTTATGGAGAGGAGTATTAGGTATGATTGTTTTACTTATTATCGCTTTTTTATTTAGTTCTAATCGTAAAGCTATTGATTGGAAAACCGTTAGTTTAGGTCTATCTTTTCAATTAATAATAGCAATAGGAGTTTTAAAAGTATCTTTCGTACAAAAAGCTTTCGAATTTGTAGGTGCTATTTTTGTTAAAGTGCTTGACTTTACGAGAGCTGGTAGTGAATTCCTATTTAGCGGATTAGTATCTGACATGAGTTCTTTTGGATTTATTTTTGCCTTTCAGGTATTACCAACAATAATATTCTTTTCAGCTTTAACTTCTTTATTATTCTACCTTGGTGTTATTCAATGGATTGTAAAAGGATTAGCTTGGTTACTCTCTAAAGTATTAAAAATATCAGGAGCAGAAAGCTTATCTGTAGCTGGAAATATTTTTCTAGGACAAACAGAAGCCCCTTTATTAATAAAAGCTTATTTAGAGAAAATGAACCGATCAGAAATTTTATTAGTTATGATCGGTGGAATGGCTACTGTAGCTGGAGCAGTTTTAGCTGCTTACATTGGTTTCTTAGGAGGTGATGACGAAACTTTACGTTTATTATATGCTAAACATTTATTAGCAGCTTCTGTAATGGCTGCGCCTGGAGCTATTATTATTTCTAAGATTTTATATCCACAAACAGAGGAAGTTAATACGGATGTAAAAGTATCTTCTGAAAAAATAGGTTCTAACATTTTAGATGCTATCGCAAACGGAACAACTGAAGGTTTAAATTTAGCGATGAACGTGGCCGCTATGTTATTAGTTT
Source organism: Tenacibaculum aquaeponti (assembly GCF_052084715.1). Lineage (GTDB taxonomy): Bacteria > Bacteroidota > Bacteroidia > Flavobacteriales > Flavobacteriaceae > Polaribacter. Next base: position 1,663,677 of record NZ_CP197288.1, read on the forward strand.
TTATAGCTTTTATAGCCATGTTAAATCACGGATTATACCTTTTAGGAGGAATAACTGGTTTAAATGAGTGGATTGCAGGTAATACTTCTTATGAAAACTTTTCTCTTGAATTTATTCTGGGATATATTTTTGCTCCCTTAATGTGGTTAATTGGTGTTGCTAGTGAAGACACTGCTTTAATGGGACAATTATTAGGTATAAAATTAGCGGCTAGTGAATTTGTCGGTTACATTCAATTAGCTGAACTAAAAAATGCAAGTAACGCTACACACTTAACATATAACAAATCTGTTATAATGGCTACATATATGTTATGTGGTTTTGCAAATTTCGCTTCTATTGGTATTCAAATTGGTGGAATAGGCTCTCTTGCACCTGGACAAAGAAAAACACTATCTGAATTTGGTATTAAAGCTTTAATTGGAGGTACTATTGCTTCTTTGATGTCTGCAACAATTGCAGGAATGATAATAGGATAAACGTAATAAATTAACCTTTATAATCCTCGTTTGGAATCACTATTTATAATATTGATTGGATTTGCTGTCATTATTTTTTATGACATCATTTGCTCTGTACTATCTAGAGTATTAAACTTTGAATATGTATGGTTTGCTTTTGGTTCATTTATTATTTATGGAATAATAGCGATCTATTTAAAACTTCAAGGAAATTTTGTTAGCGCAATTATCGGCTGTTTTATTATCGGTGTATTTGACACTACAGTAGGACTTACAATTGCACGCCTTTTTAAAGCAAAAATTTCAGATCAAGATAAAGAGCTAGTTAAAATCACTCCCATGTTAATACTTCAAATGGGAGTAATAGCTTCAATTGTTGGAGCCATTTCAATAATTGCTTTTATATAATATAGTTAGTTTTCTTTTAAAATTTTCAGAAGTAATTATCGTTATAATAATAACTATAATATTGTGTGCTTTATGAAAAAGGTTATTTTCTTACTATTATTTTCTGTATTCGTTTTTAAAACCTACTCACAAACAAAAACAATTCATGTATTTGTGGCTTTATGTGATAATGAATTTCAAGGTATTGTTCCTGTTCCTAAAATACTAGGAAATGGAAAAGATCCAAGAAACAATTTATATTGGGGAGCAGCTTATGGAATAAAATCTTTCTTCAAATACAAAACAAAGGAATGGAAATTTATCTCTAAAATAGAAACGGATCAATCAAACATTCTTGAAAGAATTCTTTTTAAACATAAAACAAAAGATGTATACCTTTTAGCGGATGCTTACGATGGAGAAAAAATATTAAACTGTATCAAAGATTTTCTATTAGCTTCAAACCAACAAAATAAAATAAATTTAAAGTTCAAAAATGAAACTTTGAATTTTGGCGGAGCATCTGATTTACAAGTCTACATTGGGCACGATGGGTTAATGGATTTTCAGATTGATGTTAATTATAAAAAAACTTCAAAAATTAAAAATGATGTTATCATTTTAGCTTGTTTTAGTAAAAATTATTTTTCAGAACACATTCAAAAAGCTAATGCAAATCCAATACTGTGGACAACAAATTTAATGGCTCCGGAGGCATATACTTTAGACGCTTCTATAAACGCCTGGCTAAACTCATCAAGTCAAAACAGTATAAAAGAACATGCAGCCAAAGCTTATCATAAATATCAAAAATGCGGATTGAAAGCAGCTAGAAATTTATTCACAACCGGATTTTAAACTAACCCCACAAAAAAAACTATTTTACCTCAAAAAAAGCAAAAAACAATAAGTTTTTTTATTATATTTACAAACAACCTCTATATTAATCAAATAAATAAAAAGAAAAACTTATTCAAAACTTATGATATAATCACTTCAATTATTACCTCTAGAAATTTTCTATTTAAAGTTATGATAATTCGTAACTAATCATTTTATTTATCGAAGATCAAACTAGTTAATTTGGTGTAATATCTATCTTATCCCCTTTTCTTTCTATTTTATTTAATCACTGAGGTATATATCAATTTTGAGTATTAACCAAAAATTAAATAAATAATGAAAAATTTACTAAACTTAGATGGTGTTCAAGTTTTAAACAAAGAACAACTAAAACAAATCAAAGGATCAATAAGAACTTACTGTAAAGGTTCAAACAGATGTTGCTTTATAATTAATGGAACAGAGTTTTGTGAGCCAGGTCGTTGTACCATTTACGGTTGTATGTTCTACTAACATATATTCTAATCTTTTTTCAAACACAATTTTATTAACCTTTAAACCTAAATTTCATTCTTATATGGGATATAGGTTTACAAAAACATTTTATTATGAAAAACTTAAAGAACCTTAAAGGATTAAAAGTATTATCAAAAAAAGAATTAAGTGAAATCGGTGGTGCTAATTACAACAGACCTTATTGCAAAGGTAATAGACAATGTTGTGTTATGGTTAATGGTTTCGAATTCTGTGACTACGGGTACTGCGTTCGCGGTGGATGCATTTGGGCATAACAATATACACTGTACATTGGCATGTATTTAATTTATTCAACCTCTCAATATATTATCATCCCTTTAAACAAGTAAATTATTATTCTATAGAGTCTAATTCTGATAAAAATAATTTACCACGATAATAAATTAAAAAATTAATCAATAATCCTTTCTTAAGTTGGTTAATAACTTGCTGAAAACAATTTTTAAAGCATCAACATGTTTTGTTGATGCTTTTTTATTTTTGCTTGTATAATTCATATAATAAATGCAACAATATTTAGATTTAGTTAAACACGTTTTAGAAAACGGAAATGAAAAGGGAGATAGAACAGGAACAGGAACTAAAAGTGTTTTTGGCTATCAAATGCGTTTCGATTTAAGTGAAGGTTTTCCAATGGTAACAACTAAAAAACTTCACCTTAAATCTATCATTTATGAATTATTATGGTTTATAAAAGGAGACACAAATGTAAAATACCTACAAGAAAACGGAGTACGCATTTGGAATGAATGGGCAGATGAAAATGGAGATTTAGGCCCGGTTTATGGACATCAATGGCGAAACTGGAATAGCGAAGAGATAGATCAACTTAAAGAAGTTATAAACACTTTAAAAAAGAACCCTAATAGTAGGAGAATGTTAGTTTCTGCATGGAATCCTAGTGTAATGCCAGATACATCTATTCCTTTTTCAGAAAATGTAGCTAATGGTAAAGCTGCTTTACCACCATGTCATGCTTTCTTTCAATTTTATGTTGCTGACGGAAAACTCTCTTGTCAACTATACCAAAGAAGTGCAGATATTTTTCTGGGTGTACCTTTCAACATTGCTAGTTATGCTTTATTCACTATGATGATGGCACAAGTTTGTGGTTATGAAGCAGGAGAATTCATTCACACTTTTGGAGATGCTCATATTTATAACAACCATAGAGAACAAGTAGAATTACAATTAACTAGAGAACCAAGACCGTTACCTAAAATGAAATTAAATCCTTCTATTAAAAATATAGAAGACTTTACATTTGAGGATTTCGAATTACTAGATTATAATCCTCATCCACATATTAAAGGAACTGTAGCAGTTTAGTTTTTTTAACGTTCTTTTATTTGTGTAAAGCTTTCAGATTTCTAAAATCTGATTAAATTAGTAACCTAAACCTATTAAGTTTTATTAAAAATGATAGCAGAAATCGATACGATAAAAGAAGACATTTACGATATAGTGGCAGAAATTGATGATGAAAATGTATTATTAGCTATTAAAACCATCATTCAAAACATACACTCGAATACAAAAGATAATGATGTAACCGACAAAAGAGATTTAGTTGGTTATATTAAAGAATGGGTTAAAAACATGTAAACCCTTTATACATTTATGATCACCATAATTGCGGCCATTGGCCAAAACAACGAATTAGGAAAAGATAACGATTTAATTTGGCATTTACCTGCCGATTTAAAACGTTTTAAAAAAGTTACTTCTGGCCATCATATTTTAATGGGTAGAAATACCTTTGAAAGTATTGGAAAACCTCTTCCTAACCGAACTAGTGTAATTATTACTAGAAACAACGATTATTTTAAAGATGGTTGTTTAATTGCTGATAGTATTGAAAAAGCTATTGAATTAACCGAAGGTAAAGACGCTTTTATTATTGGTGGGGCTCAAATTTATGAACAGACTTTACAGCAAAAATTAGCTGATCGCTTAGATATTACCATTGTTCATGAAACATTTGAAGCAGATGTTTATTTCCCTGAGATAGATCTTTCTATTTGGAAAGAAGTATCTCGTGAAGATTTTAAAGCAGACGAAAAAAATAAATACGATTATAGTTTCGTTTCTTACGAAAGAAAGTAATGGAAATTATAAAAGTTACCACTTTACAATACAACGAAATACAATCTTTAAGAGAATTATGGAATGCTGAATATCCTAGCTGTATTCAACATGATTCTATAAGTGAATTTAATAATTATCTAGGCACACTAGATAAAGCTAATCATATTCTAATTAAAGATAGCAATACCATTATTGGTTGGTTTGCTGATTTCGAACGAGAAAAAGAACGTTGGTTCTTAATGATTCTCAGTCAGAAATCTCAAGGAAAAGGAATTGGAAGAAAACTGATTTCTATGATCAAACAAGATCATTCAATTTTAAATGGCTGGGTGGTTACCAATAACAATTATAAAAAAATAGACGGTACTTTATATAAATCTCCAGTAGGTTTCTATAAAAAATTAGGCTTTACTTTTTGTGAAGATATTACATTAGATTCTTCAGGATTGAAAGCTATTAAAATTCAATTAAAAAGTTAATTATGTCAATTCAACTTTCAGAAATAACTAAAACATACGGAACACAAAAAGCAGTAGATAACATTTCTTTTTCAGCAAAAAAAGGAGAAATCGTTGGTTTTTTGGGGCCTAATGGAGCCGGAAAATCTACTACAATGAAAGTTTTAACAGGTTTTTTACAGCCTGATGGAGGAACGGTTTTGGTTGACGATATTGATGTAATTAAAAACCCTATTGATGCTCAAAAAAAAGTTGGATACCTACCAGAACATAATCCACTGTATTTGGATATGTATGTGAAAGAATATTTACAGTTTCATGCAAATATTCATAATATTTCAAAAGATGATATTCCAGATTGTATCTCAAAAGTTGGATTAGATAAAGAATCACATAAGAAAATAGGTCAATTATCTAAAGGTTATCGTCAACGTGTAGGATTAGCAGCAGCAATTTTACACAGTCCATCTGTATTAATTTTAGATGAACCTACAACAGGTTTAGATCCTAATCAATTAATTGAAATTAGAGCTTTAATTAAAGAATTAGGCAAAGATAAAACTGTATTACTCTCTACGCATATTATGCAAGAAGTAGAAGCTGTTTGCGATCGTGTCGTTATTATTAATAATGGAAAAATTGTAATTGATAAAAAACTAGTTGACTTAAAAGAAGGTAACAAACAAACTATTAAAGTTGGTTTCGATTATAAAATTGAAGAGCAATTTTTACAGCGTTTAGCTAATATTACAACGATTAAAAATAATTACGACAATTCTTGGACACTTACATTTGAAACAGAAGAAGATATGCGTCCAAAATTATTTGATTTTGCTCAAGAATATGGTTTAAAAATCTTGGAATTGAATTCTGAAAATAAAAATTTAGAAACACTATTTAGAGAACTAACGTCTTAGTAATTTTCTAAAATTTGTTTCATTATTTGTCTTATCTCTGGATCATTGTAGTTTTGAACATCTTTACCTCTTAATTCAGCTTCCTTTTTAGAAGCATTAAGATACATATCAACATCAACTATTCTTCTAACATTATCTTTGGTTGAAAACATACCACAATAATGCAATGTTTTAATAATTCCATCTTGTTTATCTAAAACAAACGCAAAATTCTTCTTAGAAATATTCCCTGATAAATTAAACACACAACAATCAGGATAGCAATTTGTCTTACATTTACCTACTTCCAAATTAATTGCAGTATCATTACTCTTTTTAAAATCTAAAAACAAATCTCTTAAAATAGCTAATGCAGCATATTTACCAAGCTTTTCTCCATCTTCATTTTTATAATCTTCATTTAGATCTTCATCTATATGAGGTTCAATTATTGAAGCATTCATTTCTTTAAAAAGATTTAAAATTTCTTCTAATTGATTTTGATGTGATTCTGAAAGTTTCTCAATATTAATATCAGATACTACTTTTAATTCATTCATAACTATAAATATTCAAAAGTGTTAACTCAATAAAGTTACTAATAATAGTTAAAAGAACAGAAAAACAATAGCTTAAATATTATCATTTGCTTTTTATTTTTTCACCTTTACTATTCCTCTATCAATAATATCTAATGCTGTTGTAATATTAGATAGATCTGTAAATAATTCTCCTGTTTGTCCAGAATGATGACTATGCCCTATAACTTCAAATAAATAGTTTTTAGAGTTTCTTATTTTTTTTAAATCTATAGTAACTGCATATACAATAGCTGGTTGCCCTACCCTACCTGAACCATTATAAATACTATCATTAGGAAAACGATTCTTATTATAATAAGTATTCCAATTAAAAGATTGATTTACTTCCATTAAAATTCTAAACTGCTTTAAATTTACATTTTTAGCTTTAGAATGAATAATAAAGTCATCTGAAGGAGTTGCGCCAGATACCGCATCTATATCGTATGCTTTTCCTAACGGAATATACAACCCATCTGAAGCTTTTATACCTCTTTTATGTGCCCAATATGGTAATGATTCTGGACGCCTAACAATTGCTGGTTTCCAAATACCATTTTTATCAGGTTTACCATTGTGATATTCGCTTGTTGCTATTGATTTTGGTACAAATAAACTCTCTATGTAATTTCCATCCATATCTTCTACCCAAATAACCATCATTGCATATCGAAAGGCTTCTCCTATTTTTACATCAATCTCAATATTTACATTACTTATATCCTCATTTACAGTTATACTTTCGGTTCCATCTGCCAATATCTTTTTGCCTTCTAAACTATTGCGATATTCATTGCCATACTCATAAACTGTATTAAACCCCGAAATATTAAGTAGTATTCCAGTAATTAAAACTCCCATAACTACTAAAGATGTAATTAAAGGTATACTTAAAAAATTATTTTTCTTATTTACACTATACATTTTTAATGGTTTTATATTATTACGCATATGAATTATAGCCATTAGGGTAAATAAAAATCCAAATACCGTATGTATAGATGCTGTGATTTTATAAAATGGTTTTGTATACATTAAAATCCCAGTAATACATAACACCATAAAACTTATAGCTATACTTATACTAATTATCTTTCTTAATTTCATAATTAATTAAAAATCGAATCGATGGTTTATTTTTAAAGAAATTCCCCAGTTATTTCTAGAGATATATTGATTAAAGTTATCGGTGATTACAAAATAGAAATACGATAATGGCTTATATTCCCATTGAACTCTACTATTCACATTAAAATTATTTTGCTGAGTATTATACTGTATATATGTAGTCCAATTCAATCGATTGTTAAAAAAGACTTCTCCTGTAAATCTTGCTAAATGGAAGGGTTTAATACCTAGTTCTTTTAAATTAAGATAATTTATCTCATAATCTGCACCAATTTTAGCGAAAGGCAACAATCGAAATGTAGAAAAAGTATAAAACCGAGTTCTTGTTCCTTGATAATAATCTCCATATTGTACTCCTACACTATAAGAAACTTGTTTGTTAAACGGTGAATTGTATCCTAATTGTAATGCTCCAAAACTATACTCATCTGGCTGAATAGAATTTCCATTATTAAGAGGATCAAAACCATATTGTAAATCAACATACTGATGGCTAAAATCAACAAATACAGAAGCTGTATTCCTAAAGAACAACGCCTGATTCACAAATGTTAAAGATTGGGTTATTTCTCCTTTTTCATTCCAATAAGTAGTATTACTAGGAAAGAAATAACGAATGGTTTGTATTTTTTTTGATTTTTCGGGAAAAGCTAATAAGCTAACCTCAGATTTAGCAGACCAATATCCTTCTCTAATTACCTCATTATTTACAGCATCGTAATTATACAATCTAGGCACAAAACCTATATCTGTAATATAATTCTCATCAACTTTTGATATAGAAAAACTACCTTCAATTTTTTTAGTTGTATAATCTACTCCCAAATTATAAAACTGATTTTTGTTTTTAACGTCAGAGGTAAAACTCTTACCTAAATTAACGACTCCTGTCCATTTATTATTTTGAGATTTATAATTTATGTTTACTCCTGCAACTCTATTAAAATTATCTGTAAAATTAAATCGATCTGTTTCTTGTCTATTTAACATAAAAACTGTGCTCGTAAAACTTTTAGTCAACTGATTCTGTATCACTAAAGCTCCATAATTCTGGGCTTTATTTTCTTCTCTCTTATTGGTTTGCACGTTTAAAAAACCTAATCTAGTTTTTGGTGTAATATTTCCTGATAATTTTAATCCAAACTGCATATTTCCAGAAGCTCCAATTCTTCTAGAGTAAAATGGGTTTACTTCATTAGTTCCTAAGTTTGAAAAAAGATCACTATTCTCAATAAAGAAATTACGACGTTCTGGAAAATTAACAGCAAATCTAGTCAGATTCGTTACTTGCTGATCTACGTCTACTTGTGAAAAATCAGGATGAATAGTTGCATCTAACTTTAATGATGAAGTAATACTATATTGCGCATCTAAGCTTGGTACAAACTCTGATGTTGTTTTATTATCCATCACATTTTTTTGATGGTTATAAGTCGTTGATGGGATTACAATAAACTTAGCATTATTTTGTTTTGGTAATTTTTCTAATTTAAAAGGAACTGTATTTCGTAAATCGTATTGAATAAAATTTCTAGACATATCTGTGAAAGACATCCAGTTATTTGGATTCATATCTCTATACACAAAATTAATTCCCCAAACGGCATCATTAATAGTATATGCGAATGCTTTTAAAGGAATTGCTATTTCAAAAAATTGCATCCCATTTTTCTTAGTTTGAGCAGATTTCCATATTGTATTCCAACTTTCATTAAAAGAAAAACCATTCCCGTTAAATCCAACTAAAGCATCAAACTGTGCGTTGCTTGAATTCACACCAAATAAATATCCGTTCGTTTTCTTATTGTAGGTATCAATTATTAACTGAAAACATTCACTTTCTACAATTACCCCTCCATAATCATCTCGTTTTAATGAACTAATAACAGCTTTATCCTCCTCTTCTTTATACGCTACCGCCACATACAAAAACTCTCCATTATGATATAGTTTTACTGTTGTTTGATTTTTAGCTTTTCCAACATCATCTGGATAAAAATTATGAAATCCAGAATAACTAGGAGCTAGCTTCCAAACAGATTCCTTTAAATTTCCATCTACTTTTACAGAAGTATTCAAAAACGGAATGGTATACTCTTGCGCCTGTATCACTATGGAAAAAAACAATAAGAAAACAACACCTTTCATCCTACAACTCTAATTTATATGCCATTAACTTATGTTGTAACATTGCTGGTACCAATACCATTTGTAAACTTGGAATGTATGTAATATCCGCAGCATTTATTTTTTCTTTTCTAGTATCTAACAGCACTTTTTTATCTCCATTAGCAGTAACATAATGAATCATTCCTTCCCAACTAGAAATTAAATAACTTCCATTATCAAGTGCTACAATTCCATCTGGATTTGAAATATTAGATGTTATAGTAGTTAGTTTTTTACTTTTTAAATCATAGCTTTTTACGGTTTTATCGCCTAAGCCAATTATCACCTTATTCTCTTCATATAACAATCCATTAGGCCAATCTAAATTTTCTTTTACAACACTTACTTTATCTTTTTCTATAGCAAATAATTTCCCACTTTTAGTTCCACTTCCAAAAACAATCCCTTCTTTACTAACACATAAATCATTTATACGTGTAGCTCCTTTAATATTATGAACCTTTTTTATTTTCTCTTCATTTAAATCAATTTCTAAAATCACATTGAAATCTGCAACAAATAACTTATCATTATACATTGCTGTACCAGTAGGACCATCAATGTTTTCAATCCATTTCCGTTCAATAATTTCACCGTTTAAAGCTAGTTTACTAATAAATCCTTTTCCATTAGGTTTTAGCCAATGCCCATTAATATTAGTTACATAAAACACTTTCCGTTTTGCATCATAAATCACAGATTCTAAATCATTAAGTACAGCTTCTGTTTCCCACAGAAATGTAAGTTTAGGCATTCCTTTTTTTTGAGCTAATCCACTTAGTGAAAACAAGACTGCAAAACAACTTAAAACAAAAGTTCTCATCATAATTCATTTTATATTTACCACGAATGTAACTGAGATTAAAAAGCTATTTATAGAAAGTAGACGAACTAGTTTTTTTAGAAGGTGTACACTAAATTTTTCGCCAAATAAGAATTATTAAGGGTTCATAGACGAAAAACAGATATTGGTAGATAAAAATATTTTTAAAAACTTAGAAGTAGTAATTTTAAGGCCTATGATGAATACACTTTTTACATATTTAAACAAACCAATTTACAAACACGTCTTATTCTGGTTAGCTGTATTCTCTTTCTACTTAGCAATTGACAGAGTATATTATAACTCTACTCAAAAATTACTTGAAATTAAATTTGTTTACCTTTTATTTCAAATAATAACGGCCTACTCCATAATTTACGGGATATACCCTTTATATAAAAAAAGAAAAAACATTTTAGAATTTGCAATACTCATAAGTCTTCTATTTGTTTTTCTTAATAGCATTTATGTTACATGGCATGCAGTTATAGATACTATGGATAGTGATACTTGTTATACTCGGTTTAAATCAAAATATGGGCACCTCTCTTTTTTCGAACAAGTATTAAGTTGGAAAAAAGATTTTATTATACTTACATGGTTATTTATACAGCCTACATTTTTTTTAATTCCTTTTCTGTGGTATGATAAAAATTTGAAACTTTCTATTTCAAACGAACAAAAAAAAATTGCGGAACTTAATGCTTTAAAAAATCAGTTGAACCCTCATTTTTTATTCAACACATTAAATAATTTATATTCGCTTGCTCTTGAAAAATCAGACAAAACACCATTAGTTATTGAAAAACTATCGGATATTTTAGATTATATCTTGTATCGATGTAATGACAAATACGTTTCTTTAGAAAAAGAAATTGAACTCATAGAAAACTACCTCGCTTTAGAAAAATTACGCTATGGAAAACGAGTAGAAATAACATTTAACAAAGAAATAAGTACCTCAACAAAAGTAGCTCCTTTAATCTTTTTAACTTTTATTGAAAATGCTTTTAAACATGGTGTTAAACAAGAATTACATCAAGCTAAAATTATAATTGAATTATACGCAAACAACGATATTCTTAAATTTAAGGTCGAAAACACGAAACCCGATGCAGTTCTAAAATCAAACCAAAAGAAATTAGGTTTAATAAATATTAGAAAACAATTAGATTTATTGTACACTGAAGATTACGATATAAAAATCTCAGATACACCAAATCTTTATTCTGTAACTTTACTATTAAAATCATAACATGTATACCTGCGTAATAGTTGACGATGAAGAATTTGCAAGAAACTTAATTAAAAATCATTTAAATCAATTAAATGATTTTAAAATTGTTGCTATATGTGAAAATGCCATAGAAGCCAGCAAAGTTTTGAAACAACAACAAGTTGATCTGCTCTTTTTAGATATAGAAATGCCTGTATTACGAGGCACAGATTTTTTTAAAAATTTAATTGAAAAACCTAAAGTAATTTTTACAACAGCCCATAGAGATTATGCTATAGATGGCTTTGATTTAAATGCTATAGATTACCTTTTAAAACCAATTACTTTTGAACGATTTTTTAGGGCTGTAGAAAAGTTTTTAGATCAACATAATAATGCTACACACAAATCAAACACAACTTTAACTTCAATCAATTCTTCTCCAAACTATATTTATGTGAGAAAAAATCGTAAACAAGTAAAAGTTTTTTTTGATCGTATTTTATACATTGAAAGTGTAAAAGATTACATTAAAATTCATTCTGAAAACGAAAGCCATATAGTAAAATATAGCTTAACTGCTTTTGAAAAACAATTAGATAACCGTTTTTTACGCACACATCGTTCTTATATAGTTAATAAAGATAAAATTACAGCTTATACAAAACAAGATGTAGAAATTGGAGTTTTTGAAATTCCTATTGGAGAGAGTTATAAAAACACCATAGCTAAACTACTTTAAAAACATTAAATCAAACTATCAAAAGCTTCCTTTAAATTTTTAAAGACTTGTATACTACCTGCCGCTTTCATTTCTTCTGCTGTATATTTAGATAATATTCCAATCGGTTGCATTCCAGCGGATTTTGCTGCTGATATTCCTGTTAAACTATCTTCAAAAACCCATAAATCTTTAAATTCTTCTTCAGAAAATTCTAAAGCTGTAGCTAAAGTTATATAAGCTTCTGGTGCTGGTTTTGGTTTCTTATAATCTTCTACTCCAAAAACTACAGGAAAATTTAAATCTAAATGTTTTATCGATTGTTTCAAGAATAATTTTGTTGCATTACTCGCAATTCCATAAGGCACTTTATTCGTAGATAAATAATCTGTAAACTCAGTAACTCCTGGTAATAAATTCGGAACTTTAAAATACAGTTCTAAATGTTTATCCTTCAGAAAAAACAAATCTTCAAACTGTTCTCCTTTACCTATTTGTTCACAAAAATATCTCGCTATTTTTTTTGGTGATTTACCAACATGACTTTTCGGATAAGGAGCTATTTCTTCATTAAACAACTCTTTAAACGCTGATGACCAAGCAGAATAATGGCTTTCAAAACTATCTACCACTACTCCATCAAAATCAAATAAAATTCCTTTAGGCGTAGGCATGTTCAACTTCTTTTTCGTTAAATAATTCTGTTAAATACGAATTTAAAAATTTATTAGTTGGGTCAAATGATTTGCGTAGTGTTTTAAAATCATCCCATTTTTCATACACTTGAGAAAGTTCGGTATCTTTTGCTTTAAAACGCTTTCCCCAATGTGGTCTTCCTCCATATTTTAAGAAAATTCTTTCTACACTTCTAAACGCTTCGTAAGAATCTGCAGTGGCTGCATTTCTAGAAACACATCCCATAGTCACCGTATCTTGTCCGTAGGCATAACTCAACCAAGATTTGTCTTTATATACAAAACGAACATCCATAGGAATATGAATAAAAGATTTGTTCGACCATTTATTGATTTCTCTTTTTAACTCTTCGAATACCTTTGGAAAAACATCTAAACTGATTGTCCATTCTGCTAACTCTAACGTAGAACCTCGAGATTTAGTAACCGTTGCTTGATACAACGATCCTTTATGTTCTTTTGTCGCTCTGAAAAAACCTCTATACAACAGTTTATTTGCTACAGCAGTAAACCAAGGGAAAAGATGTGTGTATTTGTATAAAATTTTAGAAGCTTTTCTTCTGTGCTTTAAATATTTTGGACCTAAATCTTCTTGTACTTCTGTATTTGGATCGATTTTATCTCCAGTAATCACATAACCTTTATCTGTATGCGGTAACCATAATACTCTTAAAAAGTCGTGTTGTTTTAAACGTTCTTTAATTTTTGGCAACCACTCTGCATCACTTTCTGGATGTTCTTTTACATGAAGCGTATAAATTTCTTCACAAGAAAAAGTTACCGTAGAAAATACGCCTAAAACTCCTAATGAAACACGAACAGCATCCATTAACTCTTCTCCTTCATGAATTTCTTTTACAGAACCATCAGCTAATATTAATCTACATTGCGTAACATATTCACTTAATAATTTTCCGCTTGTGCCATGTGTTCCTGTAGCTAAAGCTCCACCAACAGTTACAGTATTAATATCTGGCAAACAAGGAATACACCAACCTTTGGCCTCAACAGCTTCTAATAAATCTTTTAATAATACTCCAGATTGTACCGTGATAGTTTTATCAGTATCATTAAATTCTAATATCTTGTTGTAGGCAGTAATATCAATTAAGGTTTCTGTTCCTGCTGCGATATCTGCAGAAGATTGTTTACTTCCAAAAAAACGTATCTTTTCACTTTTAGCAATAACCTCTTGTAATTCCTCTTCTGTTTTAATCGTGTATAACGATTTATAGTTGTACTTTAAGTTTTCATTCCAACTAACCCAAACTCCATTTTTATTTTGTTTCATGAACATTAAAAAATAATAAAATACAATGTTTACATTTTAGTTTGCAAAAATACTGTAAACTAAAGGACATTTAATTCTTTATGATTTGTATTTTCTATAGTGCTATTGACATAATACTTTGTGTTCACCTGTCCTTAGCTTGTTTCAAAATAGACGTCAAATGTCAGTTCGAGTGAATTTGACGAATATTAATGAGGTAAAATTAGTATCGAGAACTATTTATTATAACTACTTCTCGATACAAAACAAATCCTTCGCTATGCTTTGATTTATTTTACTCGAAGTGACAATAGAAAACCTACTTGTCAGTTCGAGTGAATTTATGAATGTTAATGAGATCAAATTAGTATCGAGAACGAATTTAGAACTCCCAAGCACTTCTCGATACACACTTCATTCTTACGCGCACTCGAAGTGACAATAAAAAACCTACCTGTCAGTTCGAGTGAAATTGATTAGAACAAAGAGGAAAACAATTTTGTATCAAGAACGAATTTAGAACTCCTAAGCACTTCCCGATACACGCTCCATTCTTACGCGCACTCGAAGTGACAATAGATATCATGAGAACCTGAAACAGTTCAGGTTGACGGATTCTTTTACTTGTATTTAACAACAGTATTTAGTGAGAATATTTATTCTTAAAATAAACTTTTTTCCTAACTCTTTTTAGGATTAAAAAAGCTACTTCTTCTGAATAATAATCAATTTCTGATATGTTTATACCTTTTAATGAAGCTTCAGAAACATCGATACGATACAGTAAATTGTAATACCCATCGGAATCATTCAATAATAAATACTTTACAGTTTCTTGCAGTTTAGTTTTTAACGCTAGAGGTGTACTTTCTTTATGAAAAACCACATCTAAACCAACAAGCTGGAAGTCTTTATTTAATTGATATATCAATTGTTCGTATAACTTCTTATCAACAACTTGATTTAATAAGGCTAAACTATTTTGATAATTTTGAGACATTTAATTCAACTTATAATCAATATGCTCTTCATCTAACTTTGCTAAAAACTCACTGGTAATGTTAATCTTGGTAGTTCTACTAGGTATATCTATTTCTAATTTTTCTTCTACATCATAAATTACAAAACGTAAAGAATGTGAACCAGAATTTAATACACATAGATGTTGGAAATCTTTTATAAAATCTTCTTTAACATCTTTCAGTGCCAATTTTATGGTTAACTTCTTACACATCTTTTCCATGATATCGTGTAAGAGTAAGAACTCTGTAAATCCGACTCTAGGATCACCTTTTACACCTTCTTTATTCACCCAACCTGGCTTTACCATAGTTTTTACATATAAGAAAGAATTTGGTACTAAAAAGTGTTTGAAACGTAGATATTCTTCTCCAAAGATTCTAAACTCAAAACTATCGTTATAATCTTCAATAATAAATGAAGCCCAACCTTTTCCTGCTTTAGAAATACGATGCTGAACATCTGTAAGAATACCACCGAAGGTTATTGCCATACCTTCATATTTTGCTAAGTCTTTAAAGTAACTCACATTTCCATTGCAAAACTTTAATTCGTTTTTAAAATCATCTAACGGATGTGCAGAAATATACATTCCTACAACTTCTTTTTCTCTCGCTAATAACTCCATAGTTCCCCAAGTGTCGCACTCAGGAATAATTGGTTCCGGCAAATCTACTTCACTTGCTTCTCCAAATAAAGATACTTGAGAAGAATTCTGATTTTCTTGATATTTATTTCCGAAACGAATCGCTTTTTCTAAAAACGTTTGTTCTTTTTCATCTTTAACATAATACTGAGCTCTATGTGTATTTGTAAACGAATCGAATCCTCCTGCTAACACCAAACCTTCGAATGCTTTTTTATTCGCTACACGTAAATCTACTCGTTTGGCAACATCAAAGATTGAATTATAATGTCCGTTTTCTTTTCGTTCATCGATAATTGCTTTTACCGCTGAAGCTCCTACTCCTTTAATAGCAGCCATTCCAAAACGAACTGCGCCTTCTTTATTTACAGAGAATTTAGAATACGATTCATTTACATCTGGCCCCAATACTTCTAATCCCATACGCTTACACTCTTCCATAAAAAACGATACTGTTTTAATATCATTCATATTGTTGGAAAGTACCGCAGCCATATATTCTGCAGGATAATGTGCTTTTAAATATGCAGTTTGATAGGCAATCCAAGCATAACATGTAGAGTGCGATTTGTTAAAGGCATACGATGCAAATGCTTCCCAGTCTTTCCAAATCTTCTCTAAAGCTTTTTCATCGTGTCCATTTGCTTTTGCCTGATCTACAAATTTTGGTTTCATCTTCGCTAGAACCGCCGCCTGCTTTTTACCCATCGCCTTACGAAGTACATCGGCTTCACCTTTGGTAAAATCTGCTAGTTTTTGCGACAGTAGCATTACTTGCTCCTGATATACCGTAATTCCGTAAGTCTCTGCTAAATATTCTTCCATCGCAGGAAGATCATATTCAATTTCTTCATCTCCGTGCTTTCTTCGGATAAAAGAAGGAATATATTCTAACGGCCCTGGACGATATAATGCATTCATGGCAATAAGATCGGCAAATACTGTAGGCTTTAATTCACGCATGTATTTTTGCATTCCAGGAGATTCGTACTGGAAAATACCAACGGTTTCTCCTCTTTGGAATAACGCATATGTTTCTTCATCATCAATAGGAAAATTCTCTGGATCGAGTTCTACTCCATGACGTGCTTTTACAATCTTAACTGTGTCTTTAATTAGGGTTAATGTTTTTAACCCCAAGAAATCCATTTTTAGTAATCCTGCACTTTCCACAACCGAGTTATCGAATTGTGTTACATACATATCAGAGTCTTTAGCTAAGGATACTGGAACGAATTTCGTGATATCATCTGGAGTAATAATTACCCCACAGGCGTGAATACCTGTATTACGAACCGAACCTTCTAATACAACTGCTTGATTAATTGTATTAGCTTCTAATCCTGTTCCTTGTGCTATGGCTTTTAGCTCATTTACATTCTCTTTCTCTTCTGCACGTAAACCTGCTACTTTTCCTTTACTTTTTTCATCTTCACCGAAAATGTTTTTCAGCTTAATTCCTGGGACAAGTTTTGCAATTCTATCAGCTTCAAATAATGGTAAATCTAACACTCTGGCTGTATCACGTAACGAAGATTTCGCCGCCATGGTACCATAAGTAATAATTTGTGCTACCTGATTGGCTCCATACTTTTCGATTACATAATCCATTACACGACCACGACCTTCATCATCAAAATCAATATCGATATCGGGCATGGATACACGTTCAGGATTTAAGAAACGCTCAAAAAGTAAATCATACTTAATAGGATCTATATTGGTAATCCATAAACAATATGCAACTACGGAACCGGCAGCAGATCCACGACCTGGACCTACGGAAACTCCCATTTCACGAGCTGCACGAATAAAATCTTCTACAATTAAGAAATATCCAGGATATCCTGTTTTTGCAATTACATCTAACTCAAAATCTAGTCGTTCTGTAATCTTTTCAGTAAGTTCACCATAACGAATTTTAGCTCCTTCGTAAGTTAAATGACGTAGATAGTTATTCTCTCCTCGTTTACCACCATCGACTTCATCTTGTGCATCTTGAAATTCTTCACCAATTTCAAAGGCTGGTAATAATACATCACGTGCTAAAGTGAATGCTTCTACTTTATCTACAATTTCTTGAATGTTGCTAATTGCTTCAGGAATATCAGCAAAAAGCTTTTTCATTTCTTCTGTAGATTTGAAATAATATTCATCGTTAGGCAAACCATAACGATAACCTCTACCTCTACCTTTTGGAGTTGCTTGTTTTTCTCCGTCTTTTACACACAATAAAATATCATGTGCATTCGCTTCTTCTTTTCCTAAATAATAAGTGTTATTGGTTGCTACAATTTTAATCTCATGTTTTTTAGCAAACTCTAATAACGTACGGTTCACGGCATCTTCATCTTCTTGTCCGTGTCGCATTAACTCTATGTACAGATCATCTCCAAACTCTTCTTTCCACCATAACAAAGCTTCCTCAGCTTGTTTTTCACCAACATTTAAAATCTTACTTGGAACTTCACCGTATAAGTTTCCTGTTAAAACAATAACATCTTCTTTGTATTGTTTTACAATCTCTTTATCAATTCTAGGCACATAATAAAATCCATCGACGAAAGCCGTTGATGACATTTTAGCTAAGTTATGATACCCTCGTTTATTTTTCGCTAATAAAACAACCTGATAACCGTTGTCTTTTCTTGTTTTGTCTTTATGATCTTCACAAATAAAGAACTCACAACCTACAATAGGCTTTAATGGTGTTTCAGCAGATTTATTATGATTGGCAACTGCAGAGGTAAAATGGAATGCCGCCATCATATTTCCTGTATCTGTTAAAGCAACTGCACTCATATTATCTTTTGCAGCCGCAGCAACTAATCCATTAATTTGAATGGTAGATTGTAATACAGAGAATTGAGAGTGGTTATGTAAATGCGCAAACTGAACTCCTTCTAATTGAGCTAAACCTTCTGAAGTTGATTGTGCATTTCCTTCACTTGAAGCAGCAGCTTGACGCTTTCTAATTTTATCACTTTCTGCCTTTAAGTTTAAATGTTTTAAACCTATTAGCTGAATTGGCATTGGATTCGTTTCAGAATACTTTGCGTAGTAATCTTCTGGAACATCTAATACTTCTAACGGATAATGTTTTAAACGTAATAATTCTAAGAAACAACGTGTTGTTGCCTCAACATCGGCCGTTGCGTTGTGCGCTTCGTTAAATCCGACACCAAATAAATGTTGATGTAACTCTGTTAAGGTTGGTAATTTAAATTTACCTCCTCTACCTCCAGGAATTTGACACATGGAAGCTGTTAGCTCCGTACAGGTATCTAAAACTGGTAATTCTGTTAAATTATTTTCAATACCTAATCGATGGAATTCACATCCCATAATATTCACATCGAATCCTACATTCTGACCAACAACAAACTTTGTCTTTTTTAAGGCTTTATTAAATAAATCTAATCCTTCAGCAAGACCAATTCCTTGTTCATTAGCTAACTCTGTAGAAATACCATGTATACGTTCAGCATCAAACGGAATATTAAATCCATCTGCTTTAATTAAGAAATCGTTGTGCTCAATTAACCTTCCCATTTCATCATGCAACTGCCAAGCAATTTGTATTGCTCTAGGCCAGTTATCAGTATCTGTAATTGGAGCATTCCAACTCTTAGGTAAACCAGTAGTTTCTGTATCAAAGATTAAATACATTCCGTAAAATTGATGTGATTTTTAGAGTGTAAATTTACGATTTATTTTAGCAATAGGTTTTTATTTTTATTCACTATGATTTGAAAGAAATCTTATATGTAAAGTTTTTCTCTTATTTTTACTACTCCAAAATACTTATAGCCCTAATCTCATGAAAAAAGTTATTTACTTACTGTGTTCAGCAACTTTATTTTTTTCTTGTAAGAACAACGATTTTGTTAGTTTTTCTGGAAAAATAGAAAATAAAAACTCTGATTCATTAGTAGTAGCAAATCCTCAAAAAGGATATCAAAAAACAATAAAAGTAAATGAAGACGGAACTTTTAAAGATACTTTAAAAATAAGCAACGGTTTCTTTTCTCTTTACGATGGAACAAATTATGCTACTGCATATTTTAGAAATGGAGATGAAATCACAATGAATATTAATGCTGCCGAGCCTAGAAAATCAATTTTATTTGCTGGTAAAGGAGCAGCTGAAAGTAACTTCTTATCTATAACAGCTCAAAATCAGATTGAGTTTAATGCAGGAGTAAAAGAAATGATAGAATTACCAAAGAATGAGTTTGATTCTAAATTGAATACTTACGTTTCTGCATTTAATACTAGATTAGAAAATAAAATTTTAGATACAGCTTTTGTTAGTATTCAAAAAAAGAACATTGAAAATTTAGAAGCACAACTTGTGAAAATACACAGTGATAAACTATATTTTAAAACAACTTTAGGAAAAGGACAACCTTCACCTAAATTTACTGGTTATGAAACACCTGATAGAACTCCAAAATCTTTAGATGATTTTAAAGGAAAATATGTATACATAGATGTTTGGGCAACTTGGTGTCCTCCTTGTTTAGCTCAAATTCCTTTTTTACACAAAATTGAAGAAGAATATAAAGATAAAAATATTGAGTTTGTTAGTATTTCTGTTGATAAAAGAGACGATTATTTTACTTGGAGTGATATGATTGAAGAGAAAAACTTAGGTGGTGTTCAATTATTTGCCAATGAGAATAAAGATTTTACAAATGCTTATCGCATTAACGATATTCCTCGTTTTATCTTAATTGATCCAGAAGGAAATATTGTAAGTCCTGATGCTCCAAGGCCTTCTGACCCTGCTCTTAAAGATTTATTTACTGAGAACGGAATTTAATCAATTAATAAATATACAATATTGACACTCCATTTTTAATGGGGTGTTTTTATTTTAAAACGTATTGTATCTTGAGTAGTTTTCTGTGCTAGTTGGTTTATTGCCTCTGATGTTAATTGTAAAACTCTCGGATACCCACCTGTAACTTGACAATCGCGCATTAATACAATTAATTTTCCTGAAGGTGTTAATTGTACTGTTCCTGGTACAACACCTGAAGACAACATCGGTGGAAAATTATTTTCTATTGTTTCTTCTAAGAAATAACCCATTCTACTATTATTAACTGATATTTTAAAGTCTTTTTCTAAGAGCTTTTCTCTTTGTTTTAATGAAAGCAAATCGAATTCAGGTCCTTTATAGCAATTCAATATTGGACTTGTAAAATGAGCTGTATTTACATGTATTCTGGCATGAGTCTCATAGTTTCCTTCATCACTTTCAAAAAATGGAATTTCATTTCCTTTTCTTAACACGTTTTCCGCGGTTATTCCTTTATAAAAACTTTTACTTCCCAAAACTGTATCAACTTCAAAACCATTTAAAACAGCAAGATATGTTCTCAATCCGTATTCTCTTTTTCCGAAAGATAAAACATCACCTACATTAACTGTAATTCTTTTATTTGTTTCAATAGAGCTTCCATTGATTTTTGGATTAAAATCTGCTCCTGTAATACTTATTTGAGTTCGTTTTAAAAATTGAAATTTCGCACCTCCGAAGGTAATTTCAATAGTACTTGCATTCTGATTATTATTTAGAATTGCATTAGCTAATTGATGTGCATATAAATCCATTGCTCCAGAAGTTGGAACTCCATAATGTGCATAACCAAATCTTCCTTGATCTTGAATTGTAGAAAAAAAACCTGGATGTAAAACTTTAAGCATACCATTCGGTTTTATGTAATTCGTAACTTCCTTCTGATATGCTTTGCGCTAACGAAATAAATTCTTCTTTCGTTATAGATTTAAAACGAATTTTATCTCCCGCTTTTGCAAAACAAGGAATCGTTTTATTTGCATTAAAAAAGTTAATCGGAGTTTTTCCTATAATTTGCCAACCTCCAGCACTTTCTTCAGGATATATCCCTGTTTGTTTTCCGCCAATTGCAACTGCTCCTTTTGGGACTTTTAGTAAAGGTGTTGCTTTTCGTTGTATGAAAAGTTTAGTATTCAATCCTCCTAAATATAAGAAACCAGGTAAAAAACCAATAAAATGCACGGTATACAATGTTGTGCTATGAATATCGATTAATTCTTTAATCGATACATTTAATTGTTTACTCATTTCTGGTAAATCAAATCCGAAATCGACATGATAACACACGGGAATTTCCCATATAAATTTAGTTTCTTTTCTTACTTCCTCTTTTTCAGAATAGATTTTTTGGAGTGCTACTATTTCATCTGAAAAACCTATAATTTCTTCTTTGTATTTAATAACTAAAGAAGTATAGCCTATGATAAAATCTTGAATTTGATCTATTTTTTTATCGAGAATTTCATTTTTAAAACTTGTGATTTCATCTATCAAAGAAGGTTGCACTTCGCTATTCCATTCAATTAAAATTGCTTTTTCTCCTAGTCGTTTAAATATTAAATTATCTTTCAAACTCATTCAACATAGCATTTATGTATATCAACATTTGAATTGCATGATCGTTATCTCCATGCACACAAAAAGTATCTGCTTTAATATTTACCACTTCTTCTTGAATTGAAATTACCTCCTCTTTTTGAATCATTCTTTGTAGCTGTTCCCAAGCTTTATGTTCGTTTGAAATTAAAGCTCCTGGTAAATTTCTAGACACTAACGATAAATCGTTATTATAAGCTCTATCTAAAAATGCTTCGAATTTTACCTTAATATTTCTTTCTTCGGCTAAGTTTGAAATTACAGAATTGTATGGTGCGTACAAAAATGCTTTAGGTAATTTTTTTTCTATAGCATTTAAAACAATATTAGCATAGTATTCATCTTTAGCTGCGATATTATATAAAGCTCCATGAGGCTTCACATGATGAATTTTTACACTTTGTTTTTTTGATCTTTCAATTAATAATTCAAGTTGATCTTCTATACTTTTTTGAAGTTTTTCCTCGGAAATATCCATTAACTTTCTTCCGAAGTTTTCCCTATCAGGAAATGAAGGATGTGCTCCAACTTTTACTTTATATTTTTTTGCTAAAGCAATTACATGATCTATAATTTCAATACTTCCCGCATGAGCATTACAAGCGATGTTACATGAAGAAATTAACGGCATTAATTTATCCTCATTATTTACACCTTCACCTACATCACAATTAATATCTATCATTTTAAAATACCTGAAATACTTTTAAAATACTCTTCAATCCTAAGAAAATAGTAAAAGCTAAAATACACAGTCCAATAAAATTCTGGAATTTCGTGTTTTTAAACTTTCCTAAAATATTTTCTTTATTCATTACCCATAATAAGATTCCTGCTATTAACGGTAACAACAAGCCATTTGCTACTTGAGCTACTTTAATAATTTGAATTGGTTTTACCCCTAAAGAAGAAAATAAAATCCCTAATACTAGAATGAAAATCCAAACTCCTCTAAACTCTTTCGATTTTAAATTTACATTCCAACCTAAACAACCTTTAGTTACATACGCTGCGGCCAAAGGAGCTGTAATTGCAGAAGTAATTCCGGCAGCAAACAAGCCAATCGCTAAAAAGTATTTGGCCAAACTACCATATAAAGGTTCTAAACCTTTAGCTAAATCAGCAGCATTAGTAATTGTATTAGATTGAATTGCCGCAGCAGAAATAATAATAGCTATAGACACTAAGCCGCCTAAAAAAATAGAAATCACAGTGTCTTTTTTAGCAGCTCTAATATCTTCTTTGTTTTTCCATTTTTCTTTTACCAAAGAAGCATGTAAAAAAATATTATAAGGAACTACAGTTGTGCCAATTAAACCTATAACTGTAAGTAAACCTTTGTCTGGAACCTTAAAAAGAAACATTCCCTTTATAATTTCAAGTACATTAGGTTTGGTAATTATTGCTGTTGTAACAAAAGAAATACTCATTAATATCACGAGACTTACCAAAGCTTTTTCTAAAAACTTATAGTTTCCAATATATAACAATATAAACGCTATTACACCAATTAAAACACTTATAAAATTAATAGAAAAAGTTCCGCTAGAAAACCTCCATTGCCCTAAAACTGTTTCTAATCCAAGTACGCCTCCACTAATATTTCCAGCTTCATATAATGAATTCCCTATAACAATAGCCACAAGAATTAAAACTATAAGAATATTTTTTACAACAGGATTTTCAATTTCATTTCTAATAACTTCAGATAATCCTTTTTGAGAAATGATTCCTAAACGAGCTGCCATTTCTTGTAAAAAAATAGTTGCTAGAATAGAAATTACCATGGCCCATAATAAGCTGAACCCAAAATTTGCTCCAGCTATGCTGCATAAAGTAACTGTTCCTGGGCCAATGAAAGCTGCAGCAACTAAAGTACCAGGACCAATATTCTTAAACCATTTTTTAATCATGATTTACGGAGTTTAAAGCATAAATAGCGAAGCTACCTAACCAATGTCCGCCTTCATAACTATCACCTACAAGGTTTGGCAATGAATAATCAATGTGCTCTTTAATTAATACTTTTAAGTGATTGTATTCTGATAAATCTCTAATTATAGTAGACAATGCCCAAGCTCTTGAGAAATTCACTCCATCTAAATGCACTAATTTTCCGTCCTTTCTATCTGAAACTTCTCCAACTGGAAATTTAAAATTCTCATCTGATAATTGAGGTAAAAATTTATTCAACCAGTCTTTAAATAAGTCTTTAGATAAAACTCGTTTCATGATTGCCGCTTCTTGTAAACATGGCGACAAAAAATCAAATCCGCTAGGTTCCCAAGAGATCGGACAATTTTGATCTTTTAAATAAAATTCTTTTGCTCTGGTTTCAATTAGTAATTTTAACTCAGTATTATTTACTGTATTCGCATAATCCCAAGCAAAAGTTAAACCGAATGCCGTATTTGTATGCTCTCCTACTCGAATCGGATATCTTAATTTTGGTAAAAACTCCATATATTTTTTCACCATTAAATTAGTTAACGGTTGTAAATTTTGTTCTAGTTTTTTGGCTACCGGATCGTTCCATGTATATAATTCTTCTGCAAGTTTAAGTAACCAAGCCCAGCCATAAGTTCGTTCGTAACTCTTATTGTATTTCCCATCGAAATAAGCCACTTCTCTTTCTATATTTTCTTTTGAAATATTCTGAAGTAATTGTTGTTTGATAGATGCTGCATTATCTAAATCCGGAAATTGTTTTAACAAAGAAACCAAACTCCAGTGTCCATGAACCGAAGAATGCCAATCGAAACATCCATAAAAAGCTGGATGCAATTCTTTTGGTGATTGTAAATCTCTACCACTTCCAATAGTTTGATTCAATTTATTGGGATATTCAACATTTATACAGTGAACTGGTAATGTTGCTAGTTTATTTGCTTGTTGCAAATTCAATTTGGGTAAATCGAGCACTTTTACTTTTTTCTTTTTTGGAATTACTTCTTTCTTGATATCGTTCTGTGAGTTACACGAGCTAAAAATTAAAAAGACACTTAAAATTATGAAGGGTTTCATGTATAATTAATTTGAATGTTATAAATGTAATAAAATCTATCTAGTTTTATTTTAACTTCTAATTTTCATGTTAAAAATTATCTTTCAATTATTTACATGTTACCTTAACAAATCTTATATTTTTTTAACAAAAAACGGTGTTATTTTCATTCAATTCTGTATATATTGCGTAAAATTAATTGCAATAAATTTTATAAGTCATAAAGCTATGAATGACTTTCAAAATAAATAATCATAGATTTAATAACCTTCTATTCTTGGGATATTTTATTGGCGCCAATAGAGTGACCAAACAATAGAACTTGAAAAAACATTTTAACATGAAAAACCAATTTTTAAACTTAGGAAAAACTTTAAACAAAGCAGAACAATTAGAAATTTATGGAGGAAGACCTTCTGAAAGAAGATGTGATCGTTTATTAAGAAGAGCTGAAAGATATTTAGATAATGGTAATATAGATGGTGCTGATAGAGTTTTAGACACTTATGATAGAATTTGCTAATAGTTAGTAAAAACAAAAAACCTCGTCGATGACGAGGTTTTTACTTTTACATTTAATTCAATGATTTTTGAATTGCTGAATCTATTCCTGTTATTACTTTATTACCACTTCCTATAGAAAAGTAACTGATCTTAGATTTTTTATCAATTACATAATGTGTAGGATAAACACTTACCTCGTAAAGTTCACTTAGCTTTGTTCCATTTGAAACTAGATTATACGTAAATTTATAATCTTTAATAAATTCTTTAATCGCATTTTTATTATCTAAGGCTATTCCTAAAAAAACTACATTTTTATTATTTCTATATTTTTTTTCTAATTTATTTAAATCTGGCATTTCTTCTCTACATGGCATACAATCTATAAACCAAAAATTTAAAACAATAACTTTTCCTTTTAAATTTTGTAACGAATATTTTTCTCCATTTATACTCTTAATAGTAAAAGGTTTTGCTTGTTCTCCAGTTGGGTTTTTAATATCTGCGTATGGATCTATATCGTTTTTATACTTTAAAACAACTAATGCTTTATAAACTTCATTTTTATCTACAAACATCTGCGGCATTGCCTTTCCTTCTTTTATAAGATTTACGCCTTCCTCAAAAGGCACTTTTGTTCCATCTTCTAAATATACTAATTCTAGATATTTAGGAACACCTCTTCTTTTTAGCTCATCCATAGATATAGGTTTTAAACCTGTTGGTAAAAAAGAATATCTTCCTCCAATAATTACTAAAGCTTTGTACTTCCCTTTTTTATCTACAAACATCCTTGGATAGACAGCTCCGCTCATTATAAGAGGAATTACTTCATCTAGAGTCGTTTTTGTTCCATCCTCATAAAATACTAACTCTAAGTTACTAGGAGGTCCTTTCTCCATCAATTTTTCAAAAGACAATTCTTTAAGTCCTTTAGGTATAAAAGAATACTCTTGTGCTTGAATTGTAAAAATCGATGCTAGCACGATTAAAAATGTGATTACTTTTTTCATGATTACTTAATTTACTTTTATTATTAAAAAAAAGAGCACACACTTCGTCTTAAAGACTGAAGTATGTGCTCTACTACACAAATTTGATATTAATTCTCCCAATTTCTTCTTCAGTGATAGAGAATTAACCCATTTATAAAGTACAGACGAGTATAAAATAATTTTGTTACAGTGGTTTTTAATACTTCAAAAAAACTCTGTAACAGTTTTTTAAGTTGATCGTTTTCATATATAACAAATAAACCAAGTATTATGTTACAAGTTATTAAAACAGAAAACCTTACTTTTTCTTACACACGGAAGGGTAACGACATCAAAAACTTAAACCTAAACATCTTTAAAGGAAGTATTTATGGTTTTCTAGGACCTAACGGTTCTGGAAAAAGCACTACAATTCGATTAATTCTAGGCTTACTAAAAAAGGATAGTGGGAATGTAGAGCTTTTTGGTAAATCTTTTAATTCAAAAACACGAATTGAAATATTAGAAAAAATTGGTGTATTAATCGAAAATCCATCATTATATAACCATCTTAGCGGAATAGATAATTTAAAAATAGCCGCAAATTATCGTGAAAATATTTCTTCTAATAGAATTGATGAAGTTTTAGAACTTGTAAAATTAAACCATGCTAAAACTAAAAAAGTAAAGACCTATTCTTTAGGTATGAAACAACGTTTAGGTTTAGCCATTACGTTATTAAGTAAACCTGAGTTAATCATTTTAGACGAACCTACCAATGGATTAGATCCTAAAGGAATTATTGAAATGAGAGAACTCATAAAAGATTTAAATCAAAATTATGGTACTACCTTTTTTATTTCAAGTCATTTACTCAGCGAAATAGAAAAAACATGTACGCATGTTGGTATTATTAGAAATGGGGAAATGCTATTTCAAGATACAATTGCTTCTTTTAAAAATTCTACAAATGATAAAATTATTCTTGAAATTGAAGTAGATAATTTAAATCAGGCGAAAATAATTTTAAGCGAGAAATCTTTCAACTTTAAAATTAATAATGAAAACTTATGCATTAATCTAGATTCAAAAAAAGAGATCCCAAATCTTTTGGACATTCTTAGAAATGAAAACATTGAAGTTTATCAATCTCAAATAAAAAATAATTTAGAAGACTTTTTCTTATCACTAACTGAAAACAAAATCAATGAAATCAATTAACTATTTTATATCTGGAGTAAAAAACGAACTAATAAAACTAAAAAACACTTCGGGTTTTTGGTTATCGTTAATATGTGCTTTGCTACTTCCTTTAGTATTTTTTATTTTATACCTTTTAAAGCATGAAAAATTTATTGTAGGAGATGAAATTAATCCTTGGTTAGAATTTATAAAAAATCAAGAAGATAGTTTATCATTATTAACTTCTATTTACACAATAGTCATTATCAGCTTAATAGTACAAATAGAACATAAATCTTCAACTTTTAAATATTTATTTACGCTACCAATTCCAAAATGGAGTATTTATTTTGGAAAACTACTTTTAATAATTTTACTTTTATTAGCTATATATCTTTTATTTTATATTTCTATTATTATATCTGGGAACCTTTTAGGTTTAATTTATTCTGATTTAAATTTTAATTCTTTTAGTCCTGATTACTCTTTGATTTTTAAAAACATTTCGAAAAGTTTTATCCCATTTTTAGGTTTAGTTGGAATTCAATACTGGTTATCATTTAGAATTAAAAATTTTATTATACCTATTAGTATTGGTTTACTACTTTTAGTTGTGGGTATTGTTTTAATAACACAAAAAGTAAGTTTTACTCAATATTACGCTTATGCTTATAATATTATCGGGCAAAATCCTAATTATAATAATATTAGTTTATACAGTTTATTATACCTTATATTATTTAGTACACTTGGTTATATCGATATAAGAAGACTCAATATTAAATAATTATAAAAAAACCTCGCCAATGGCGAGGTTTTAGATATATAACGAGCTACTAATTTTTTAGTATCTGTAATGTTCTGGTTTAAATGGTCCTTCAACAGTTACACCAATATACTCTGCTTGATCTTGACGTAATTCTGTTAATTCAACACCAATTTTTGCTAAATGTAATTTTGCTACTTTTTCATCTAAGTGTTTTGGTAACATATATACCTCATTCTTATAAGCATCAATATTATTCCATAACTCAATTTGAGCTAATGTTTGGTTTGTGAATGAATTCGACATAACGAAACTTGGATGACCTGTGGCACATCCTAAATTCACTAAACGTCCTTCAGCTAAAATGATAATATCATTTCCTTTAACTGTATATTTATCTACTTGAGGCTTAATTTCAATTTTAGTATCTCCATAAGTACCATTTAACCAAGCCATGTCTATTTCATTATCGAAGTGTCCAATATTACAAACGATAGTTTTGTCTTTCATTGCTTCGAAATGTTGACCTTGAACGATATCTTTATTTCCTGTAGTTGTAATAACGATATCTGCATTTCCAACAACAGTTTCTAATTTTTTTACTTCAAAACCATCCATTGCCGCTTGTAACGCACAAATTGGATCAATTTCAGTAACAGTTACGATAGAACCAGCTCCACGGAAAGAAGCAGCTGTTCCTTTACCAACATCTCCATATCCACAAACAACAACTCTTTTTCCTGCTAACATTACATCTGTAGCACGACGAATTGCATCAACAGCAGATTCTTTACATCCGTATTTGTTATCAAACTTAGATTTAGTTACAGAATCGTTTACGTTGATAGCTGGCATTGGTAAAGTTCCGTTCTTTACTCTTTCATATAAACGATGAACTCCAGTTGTAGTTTCTTCAGATAATCCATTGATTCCTTCAGCTAATTCTGGATATTTATCTAATACCATATTTGTTAAATCACCACCATCATCTAAGATCATGTTTAATGGTTTCTTATCTTCTCCAAAGAATAAAGTTTGTTCGATACACCAATCGAATTCCTCTTCGTTCATTCCTTTCCAAGCATAAACTGGAGTACCAGCAGCAGCGATTGCAGCAGCAGCTTGATCTTGAGTAGAGAAAATATTACAAGAACTCCAAGTAACTTCAGCTCCTAAAGCTTGTAAAGTTTCAATTAAAACCGCAGTTTGAATCGTCATGTGTAAACATCCTGCAATTCTTGCTCCTTTTAAAGGTTGCTCATCTTTATACTCCTCACGTAAACTCATTAAACCTGGCATTTCTGCTTCAGCTAATTCGATTTCTTTTCTTCCCCAATCTGCTAAAGAAATATCTTTAACTTTGTAAGGAACATACGCAGCGGTTTTTGTGCTCATATTTTTGTATCTTTATTTTACTTGAATTTGAGTTGCAAAATTACAAAATAACTTTCTAAAACATGCCTCTATATAAAACAATAACTGTTAACAATACTGCTAAAGTTTTGATTTGGAAGATTGAAGAATCTTATGATGACTTATTTCGAGACACCAATCTAACTCCTCAGAGCTTGGAACGCGTTTCTAATATGAAATCTGATTTACATCAGAGAGGTTTCTTAAGTGTACGTCATTTATTAAGAGAAGTAGGTTATGAAGATCATGATTTATTTTATGATGAATTTGGCAAACCCCATTTAAAAGATGGAACTCATATTTCTATTACTCATTCTTTTACTTTTTCTGCTTTAATTATTTCTAAAGAAAAAAAAGTAGGGATCGATATAGAAAAAAGACGTGATAAAATTGTGAAAATTGCGCATAAATTTACTCCAATAGAAGAATATAAATCTATAGCAAATCACGATGCTTTGGTTAGCAAATTAACCATTGTTTGGGGAGCAAAAGAGAGTTTGTATAAAATTTATGGAAAGAAAAAATTACTTTTTCTAGATCATATTTATGTAGAAGATTTCTCTTTCGAAAATGATACTACTACTGGAAAAATTCTGTACGAAGGAACAACTTCTAACTTTGATATTAGTTTCTTAGAGATTGAAGATTTTACCTGTGTATATGCGCTTTGATTCAGTAATGTAATCAGTAATCAGTAATCAGTAATCAGTAATGTAATCAGTAATCAGTAATCAGTAATCAGTAATCAGTAATCAGTAATCAGTAATCAGTAATCAAAATTAATATTCTGGTGACTTGGCAAAAATTAAACTAAACTGAATTCTATTGAAGTTTGGTATGCGTTTTGTTTACACGTTACTCATTATTAAAAACTGAATTACTATGAAACTACATTACACATTATTTATCGGGATAATTTTACTTATTGCTAGTTGTAAACGAGAAAAACTTGAACCATTTACTCCTAAAAATCACTTCGCAAGTTTTCAAAAAGAAAAATCACAATTCTTTGATTTAG
This sequence comes from Tenacibaculum aquaeponti, assembly GCF_052084715.1. Taxonomy (GTDB): domain Bacteria; phylum Bacteroidota; class Bacteroidia; order Flavobacteriales; family Flavobacteriaceae; genus Polaribacter. The sequence goes on from NZ_CP197288.1 coordinate 1,694,940, forward strand.
ATACAATCTATGATAAGTTTATTGAAGGAAAACATGGAACCAAATTTTACTTCAGAAGAGATTTATTTGATTTACAAGAAACTGATAAAGTACAATTAGAGTTAATAGAGTTATACGATTTTAAAGAAATTTTATATCGTAATATTCAAACCTTGACTACCGATAATCAACTTTTAGAATCTTCAGGAGTTTTAAAAATTAAGTTTACTTCTAACGGAAAAGAACTACAATTAAAAAAAGGTGAAAGAATAGCAGTATATCCTCCAAAAGGAAAGCTAAAGGGTAATGATATTTTCCTTTCTGAAACAGATTACTCAAGTAACATTACTTGGAAAATTACCGACCAGAATTATGAACTATTCACTTATCCTGTTGGTGGTGGAATTTGGGTGACTGATTATGTTAATAAAGATTCTATTCCTTATTATAAAAAGCAAAATAAGGAACTATTAGGTTTTGAAACTTACCAAGAGTATATTAAAGAAGGTCTTGTTGTTAAAGATTTTTTTATTCTTGGTAATGTAAATAAACAATGGATTAATATAGATCGTTTTGTCAAAAATGTATCGAAACTTAATTTCTCACTAGTTGAAAAAACAGAACGTTTTTCTGGCTTTGACATTTATTTCTTCTATGATAATCTTAATTCTTTCATATATGAACCTAGAGCAAATAATAATTTGAAATTTCAACAAATCCCAATTAGTGGAAAAACTTATATTCTAGTGGTTGGTTCGTATAAAAATCAGATTTACTATGATAAAATTGAATTGAAAGAAGCTACGAATAACGCTACATTGAATATTAACATGAAAAAAACTACTAAAGAAGATCTAAAAAGACTATTTGAATAATAGTCTTTATTTTTGTCGGAAATAATATTCTAATGAAAATATCAGTAGAGCTAACACTTACTCCACTTCAAGATAATTTTGAAGAGCCAATTATTAATTTCATTAAAAAATTAAGAGCTTCTGGAATCACAGTTCTAGAAAATCCTTTAAGTACTCAAGTCTATGGAGATTACGATAAAGTGATGCAACTATTAACTTCAGAAGTAAAAGAAGCTTTTGAATCCATAAACAATGGGTTGCTTCAAATGAAAATTGTAAAAACCGATAGAAGCGACTATGAACCAAATTTTTAATTTCTTCTTTAACCAATACAAAACCTATGACACTTTAGATATTTGGTTAGAAATTATTGCTGTAATATTCGGTTTTTTATCTGTTTGGTATTCTAAACAAAATAAAATTTGGGTGTTTCCTACTGGAATGATTAGCACTGCCATTTTCGTGTATCTTTTATTAAAATGGGAGCTTTTAGGAGATATGATGATTAATGGTTATTATTTTATTATGAGCATTTATGGTTGGTATATCTGGACTCAAACTAAAGAAGGACATGTAATACATCCTATCTCAAGAACTACTTTACAAGAAAAAAAACTTAGTGTTCTTATTTTCATTGCTACATTAATTTTTGTGTATGTTGTTTATATAAGTTTCGACAAATGGAATAATTGGACAGCTTATGTAGATACAGTTACAACTGCCGTATTTTTTGTAGGTATGTGGTTAATGGCAAGAAGAAAAATAGAAAATTGGATTTATTGGATTATTGGTGATATCATCTCTGTTCCTTTGTATCTTTATAAAGGTTTTACATTTACGAGTTTTCAATATTTAATATTTACATTTATCGCAATATTAGGGTATTTAGCATGGAAGAAAAGCTTAGACAATCCGAAATTAATTTAGTAAAAGTAGTTTTATTTGGCCCAGAAAGCACAGGTAAAACAACACTTTCTCGTCAGCTCGCCCGACACTATAACACAGTTTGGGCACCAGAATATGCAAGAGAATATTTACAGAACAAATGGAATAATGAACGAAAAACTTGCGAAAAAAAAGATATAATCCCTATTGCAATTGGGCAAATGAATTTAGAAAATTCTTTGGCTAAAAAAGCAGATAAATTATTGATTTGTGATACAGATTTATTAGAAACTAAAGTTTACTCTGAAGAATATTATGGAGGCTTTGTAGATTCTTTACTTGATAAATATGCTATTAAAAATACTTATGATATTTATTTCTTAACTTATATTGATACTCCTTGGGAAGAAGATGATTTACGTGATCGACCAGAACAAAGAGAAGAAATGTTTAATGCCTTCAAAAATACACTGGAAAAATATAACCGACCATATGTTGTATTAAAAGGAAATAAAGAAACTCGATTAAAAAAAGCTATAAAAATAATTGATGAATTAATTTTTAACAAAGATAATCTCTATTCTTATTCTGAATCTCTAATCGATTTAGATTTACATTTCCTACATCAAAATATCGATCCAAACACATTAATGTATTAGCCTTTGGATAAAAATATAATTCAAAAAGAAATTAAATTCAAAGCACTTAAAAGCTCAGGAGCAGGTGGTCAACATGTAAATAAAGTTGCTACAAAAATTGAGTTATACTTCGATATCAAACTCTCTGAAGGTTTAAATGTAAATGAAAAAGAATTAATTTTAAGCAAGTTAGAGAATAGAATTTCTAAAAATGGTGTTTTATATCTTTCTTGTCAAGAAAGTAGATCTCAACATAAAAACAAAGAAACCGTAACACTTCATTTTTTTGATTTACTTATCAGTAGTTTAAAAAGAACAAAAAAGAGAAAACCTACGAAACCTACTAGAAATTCAAAAATTAAAAAGGCAAAAAACAAACAAAATCAATCTCTAAAAAAGCAACTTAGAAAAAAACCTAAGTTAGATTAGTTCTAATTATTAGGTCATAATTTAAAAAACCAACTTACCTTTGTTGCGTTCTCACAAAGGGGTGCCATGTTTTTAATTACGAATTATAAAAATCATAATTAAATTCAGGCTGAGATCATACCCATTGAACCTAGAACAGGTAATGCTGTTTAGGGAAAAACACACTAGAGAATTAAGGCTAATAAATTATGCCTTTTTACAACGGTGTTTATGAATTAATTATTCAAAATTATACAATAGAATAATTACCTCTTTTTATTCTTCATTTAAAATGAAATTTTTAACCATTTGTAAAAGAGTGAAGATATTAGTACCTCTTTTATTTTTTTCAATCTCATTATCAGTTCAAGCTCAATCTGTAGTGTTATCAGGTAAAGTAGTAGACGATTCAAAAAAACCATTAATTGGTGCCACAGTAATTATTCGTGAACTTAAGAAAGGATCTACAACAGATGCTGATGGAAATTTTAAAATTAAATTACCTGAAGGAAAGTATTTATTTGAAGTTTCTTATTTAGGATACAGAACTATTAAAAAGAAAATCTCTACTAACTCAAAAGATTTAGTTATTCAACTTACTTCAGAAGAAAATGTTTTAGATGAAGTTTTAGTTTCTTCCATTAGAGCTAAAGAAGAAACTCCTATGACTTATTCTAATGTAAGTAAAAAAGAAATAGAAAAACGTAATTTAGGTCAGGATATTCCAGTTTTGTTAAACTATTTGCCTTCTGTAATTTCTTCCTCTGATGCTGGAGCTGGAGTTGGATATACATATATGAGAGTTCGTGGTTCTGATGCTTCTAGAATTAATGTAACAATTAACGGAATTCCGTATAATGATGCTGAAAGTCAAGGTACATTTTGGGTAAACTTAGGTGATTTTGCTTCTTCAACACAAAGTTTACAATTACAAAGAGGTGTTGGAACATCTACAAATGGTTCTGGAGCATTCGGAGCTAGCTTAAATATTTTAACTGACGCTATTTCTGAAGAAGCTGGTGGTGAAGTATCAAATTCATTTGGATCTTTTGGTACTAGAAAACATACTGTAAAGTTTACTACTGGTTTATTAAATGATCACTTTGAGTTATCTGGACGATTATCTAACATATATTCAGATGGTTATATCGATAGAGCTTCTACAGATTTAAAATCTTACTTTTTACAAGGAAGTTATATTGATAATAATACTTTAATAAAAGCTATTGTTTTTGGTGGAAATGAAAAAACTTATCAGGCTTGGTATGGAACACCAGAAGTAAGATTAACTGGAGATCAACAAGGAATTGAAGATTTTATTATAAATAATGAATTAACTCCTGAACAAACAGAAAACATTAGAAATTCTGACAGAAGGTATAATCATTACTTATACGATAACGAAACTGATAATTATTGGCAAGATCATTATCAGCTACATTGGAATGAAAAATTTAGCGATAAAATTTCAACAAATATTGGTTTAAACTACACACGTGGTAAAGGATATTTTGAGCAGTTTAAAGAAGATGAGGATGCTGCTGATTTTAATAATCTTATTGCTGACAATAGTGATGTAATTGTTCGTAGATGGTTAGATAATCATTTTTATGTAGTTAATGCTTCTGCAACTTATACATTAAAAGGATTAGAAATTATTGCTGGAGGATCTTATAGTAATTATAGCAACGATCATTATGGAGAAATAATCTGGGGAAGTGATTTAGCTCCAGATACTAATATTCGTGATCGTTATTATTTTAGTAATGCTAAAAAGCACGACTTAAGTTCTTTTGTAAAAGCTAACATTAATATAAATGATAAATTTAATGCTTATGTTGATTTACAAGGAAGATTTGTTAGCTACAGAACAAACGGATTAACTTCTGATCGTGATCCATTAGATGTTAACAAAGATTTTAATTTTTTCAATCCGAAATTAGGTTTAACATATCAAGTAAACGATAATAATAGTCTTTATGCATCTTATGCAAGAGCTAACAGAGAACCAAATAGAAACGATTTTGAAGGAGGTAATTCACAACATGAAACTTTAGATGATTTCGAATTAGGTTGGAGATTAAATACAGGTAGTATTAAAGTTAATACAAATGTATACTACATGGATTATAAAAATCAATTGGTATTATCGGGAGCAATTAACAATGTTGGTGAGCCACTTAGAGAAACTAGTGGAAGTAGCTATAGATTAGGTTTAGAAATAGATGCTAGTGTAATTTTAACTGACTTTTTATCGATACAACCAAATGTAGCTTTTAGTGCTAATAAGAATCGTGATTTTAGAGTTCCTATCGATGGTTCTATAGAAAACTTAGGAAACACAGATATTTCTTTTTCTCCAAATGTAATTGTTGGTAACGCTTTAAACTATAAACCTATTGAAAATTTACAGATTTCATTTTTATCAAAATTTGTAGGAGAACAATTCATGGGAAATTTAAGCGGAAGAATTTCTGATAATGAAAGACTAGATAGTTATTTTACGAGTGATTTAAACGTTGTTTATGAAATAAAAACTAATAAGATTTTTGATTCTATAGTTTTAACAGGATTAGTAAATAATATTTTTGATAGAGAATATGTCGATAGAGGATATTATTTCTTCTTTGATGATACATGGTCAAATCCAGGAGTTACAACTACAGTTGACGGCGCAGGGTTTTATCCACAAGCAACTAGAAACTTTTTAATTGGAGCAACATTAAAGTTCTAAACAATAAAAAAACCGAGTGAATTCACTCGGTTTTTTCTTAATTATTTTTTAATGCTTTTTCCCAAGCAACATAACCACCTTTAACATTATATACATCGTAACCATTGTCTGCTAAAATACCAGCAGCAATTTTACTTCTCCTACCAGATCGACAATATACATACACTGGTTTATCTTTATTAAGAACATCTATACTCCTAGTTTCAAAACTATTAAAAATTAAATTTACTTGAATAGCATTAAAAATAACACCGTCGGAAGTTTCTGAAGAAGTTCGTACATCTAAAATCTGGATGTTTTTATCTTCTCGTATTTTGAGTTTTAAATCATCTACGGTAATAGTCTTTACATTTTCATTACTATTCGCGCAAGAAAATAAAATGCAAATCCCGATTAACCCTAAAATGAATTTTCTCATGTTTCAATTACTTTGAAACACATAACGATTGCTCTCTTTGAATATTGGTTTCTTTAATCGCTTTATAACCTCCTGCTACATCTATCACATTATGAAATCCTCTAGATTTTAATATTGAAGCAGCTATAACTGAACGATATCCACCTGCACAATGAATATAAAAATCGTTAGCGTTTGGAAACACACTAATATAATCATTTAAATAATCTAATGGTGTGTTTTCGACATCTTTTATATGATCTGAATTATATTCACCTGGTTTTCTAACATCAAAAACAGTTACATTCTCTTGAATTTTTTTCTCTAAATAACTTGCAGAAACAGAACGTAACGTGTCGAAATCTTTATTAGCTTTCTTCCAGCTATTAAAACTTCCTTCCAGATATCCTAAAACATTATCAAAACCTACTCTGGCTAGTCTTGTAATTGTTTCTTCTTCTTTACCTTCTGGTGTAACTAAAACAATTGGTTGTTCGGTATCACGTATTAATGCTCCAACCCAAGGCGCAAAAGATCCATTTAAACCAATAAAAATTGATTGAGGTATAAATCCTTTTATAAAATCAGATTGATGTCTTACATCTAAAATTAAAGCTTCATATTTATTTGCTATATACTCAAACTTTTCTATCGAAAGGGCTTTTGTTCCTTTTTCTATAATATCATCAATAGAATCGTAACCTTCTTTATTAAGTTTAACATTTAAAGGAAAATATTCTGGTGGAGGTAATAAACCATCAGTAACTTCTTTTACAAATTCTTGTTTAGTCATATCTGCTCTTAAAGCATAATTTGTTTTCTTTTGATTTCCTATAGTACTAACAGTTTCCTTACTTAAATGCTTTCCACATGCAGAACCAGCTCCATGTGCTGGATAAACAATTACATTGTCGTGTAATGGCATTATTTTAGTTCGTAAACTGTCATAAAGATAACCTGCTAAATCTTCTTTTGTTATATCACCTTTCTGAGCTAAATCTGGTCTTCCTACATCTCCAATAAATAATGTATCTCCACTAAAAATCGCATAATCATTATCATTTTCATCTTTTAGTAAATAAGTAGTACTCTCCATTGTATGACCTGGAGTATGCAATGCTATAATTTTAATATCCCCTACTTTAAACACCTCAGAATCTTTAGCTATATGTGCTTCAAAATTAGTGATTGCTGTTGGACCATATACAATTGTTGCTCCCGTTTTTTCAGCAAGTGTTATATGTCCACTAACAAAGTCGGCATGAAAATGTGTTTCGAAAATATACTTAATAACAGCTCCATTCTTTTCTGCTTTATCGATATACTGTTGTACTTCTCGTAATGGATCTATAATAGCGACTTCTCCATTACTTTCAATATAATATGTTCCTTGTGATAAACAGTTCGTATAAATTTGTTCAATCTTCATAATTCAATGTCTTTTATTTGTACGCTTGATGAATGTACTGAGCGTATTTTTTTTGATTTGTATTGTCTCCTGTTTTAAAAAATGTTACTGCGCCATTAACACGCATAAAAAAGTGATCTAAATTTATAATTTCTAATAAACCGCCTCTAAATAAATCATCTCTTACCGGTCCTTTTACACCTGCAAGATAAAATGTTATTTCTTTTTTCATATAGAATTGAATTTGTTGTTTTAACATTTCAATTCCTGTACTATCTACTCTATTAATACTCTCCGCATCTAGAACAATTAATTTCAATTCTTCTCCTTTTTCTTTTACCATATACTCTAATCGTTCTCTAAAATAACTTGCATTAGCATAAAAAATTTGAGCATCGAAACGAAACACAAGAACTTCATTATCTAAAATAACTTCCTTAAATCTGTTTTTGTTTCTATAAAAATCGGAATCTGGTACTTTTCCTAATTCCACTACATTAGGTCTAGATGTTCTAAAAATCAAAACAATTAAAGATAAACTTACTCCAATTAAAATACCATAGTCTATACCGAAAAATAATGTAGCAAAAAAGGTAGCAATGAGTAACCAAAAATCAAGAATATTTGCCTTCCATAAAAATCGAGCTTCCTTAACATTTACCAATCTAAAAACTGCTACAATTATAATAGCAGCTAAAACTGTTTTGGGTAAATAATAAAATACTGGTGTTAGGTATAAAAGAGTAAGTACAACTAAACCTGCTGAAATAAATGCAGCTATTCCTGTTCTTGCTCCAGCATCAAAATTAATTGCCGATCTAGAAAAGCTAGATGTTGATGGATACGATTTAAAGAATGAACCAAAAATATTACTTAATCCTAATGCTATTAATTCTTGGTTAGGATCTATTTTATATTCATCTTGTTGAGCTTCTAAATATTTACCAATAGAAATTGTTTCCAAATAACCTACCATTACTAAAGTAAACGCCATTGGTAATAACTCTCTTACTAAGCCAAAATTTAACTCAGGTACTGCAAAACTTGGTAAACCTGAAGGAATACTCTCAACAATAGCAACTCCAAAGAAAAAAGTTTTAAAAGCATACATTAAAACAATTCCTAAAACGACTACTATTAAAGCGTTTGGTATTTTTTTATTAATTCTTCTTAATACAATGATAATAATACTTGTGACAATTCCAATAGTAGTTGTTTTTGTTTCGAGTTCAGTAATTCTACTTAATATATCTTCAAGTAAAACATGAATTTGATCACTTTGTAGAAAATCTACACCAAAGAAATTTTTGAATTGATTTAAACCTATTGTTATGGCAACTGCTGAAGTAAACCCTGTAATTACTGGTCTTGATAAAAAATTAACAATAAAACCTAAGCGAAAAACTCCCATTAAGAACTGGATACTACCTACTAATAAGGCTAAAAAAATTGCTATAGCAATATAACTTTCAGATCCCATAAGTGCTATTGTAGATATACTAGCAGCAACTATTAATGAATCAGTCGCAACTGGACCAATGGCTACTTGCCTTGAAGAACCGAATATCGCATAAATCACTTGAGGAATTAAAGCTGAATACAATCCGTAAATTGGTGGTAAACCTGCAATCAGAGCATAAGCAATACCTTGTGGTATTAAAACTGTTGCTACTGTTAAACCAGCAACAACATCTCCTTTAAACTGAGATTTCTTGTACTTTGGTAACCACTCTAAAAGAGGGATGATTTTTTGTATTTTCACTTAAAATAATTCTCCTTGACTAGTTCCTTTTATTCTTCCTAGATGTTTATAAGCTAAATCTGTCACTTCTCTACCTCTAGGAGTTCGCATAATAAAACCTTGTTGAATTAAAAAAGGTTCATAAACTTCTTCAATAGTTTCTGCATTTTCTGCAACTGCAGTTGCTAATGTAGTAATACCTACAGGTCCGCCTTTAAACTTATCAATAATAGTAGACAAAATTTTATTATCCATTTCATCTAAACCATGCGCATCAACATTTAATGCCTTTAATGCATATTTTGCTATCTCTATTGTGATATTACCATCTCCTTTAATTTGTGCAAAATCACGTACTCTTCTCAATAGTGCATTTGCAATACGAGGTGTTCCTCTACTTCTACCAGCAATTTCTATTGCAGCTTCCATTGAAATTGGTACGCCTAAAATTGCTGAACTTCTTTGGATAATAGTAGTTAATAATTCCGTAGAATAATAATGCAAACGACTACTAATTCCAAAACGAGCTCTCATTGGAGCTGTTAGTAATCCTGATCTAGTTGTTGCGCCAACTAAAGTAAATGGTTCTAAATTAATCTGAACTGTTCTTGCATTTGGCCCAGATTCAATCATTATATCTATTTTATAGTCTTCCATTGCAGAATATAAATACTCTTCTACAATCGGACTTAATCGATGGATTTCATCAATAAATAGCACATCTCGTTCATCTAAATTTGTAAGTAAACCAGCTAAATCACCAGGTTTATCTAAAACAGGACCTGAAGTAACTTTAATTCCAACTCCAAGTTCATTAGCTAGGATGTGTGCTAAAGTAGTTTTTCCTAAACCAGGAGGACCATGAAATAAGGTGTGATCTAAAGCTTCATCTCTTTGATTAGCTGCTTCAACGAAAATTCTAAGATTTTCTAAGGCTTGATCTTGACCTGTAAAATCATCAAAAGAGAGTGGGCGTAGTTTCTTTTCTACGTCCATTTCTTCATGAGAATAATTAGTGTTTTCAGGGTTTAAATGCTCATTCATACATTAAAATCAAATTCAGTACTGCTAATATACTTATTAGTATTAATATGGATAACAAAAAAGCCTTTCATAATTGAAAGGCTTTTGGTTTTTATATTTCACACTTTTTAAGATGGTTCTTCACCGTCTTTTAAAGGTACTGTTTGTAAAACGAAATCTTCTCCATGAATATAGTTTCCGTTATCATCAACTTTACTATAGTCGTAAGCCCATCTATGAACTTCTGGAATTTTCCCTGGCCAGTTTCCATGAATATGTTCTACTGGAGTAGTCCATTCTAAAGTATTAGATTTCCATGGATTTTGTGTAGCTTTTTGACCTCTATACATAGAAATAAAGAAGTTTGCTAAGAAAATTAACTGAGCCACACCTCCAATGATTGCCATAACAGTCATAAATACGTTTATGTCTGTTAAATCGTCGAACATTGGGAAGTTTGTATTTGTATAATAACGTCTTGGTAAACCAGCTAACCCTATAAAGTGCATTGGGAAAAATACTCCATATGCAGATATAATAGTTAACCAGAAATGCCAATATCCCATTACTTTATTCATCATTCTACCATACATTTTTGGATACCAGTGGTAAACACCAGCAAACATTCCGAATAAAGCAGATACACCCATTACTAAGTGGAAGTGAGCTACTACGAAATATGTATCGTGTACGTTAATATCTAAAGCAGAATCTCCTAATACTAATCCTGTTAAACCTCCTGTAACGAATGTAGAAACTAATCCGATAGAGAATAACATTGCAGGATTTAATTGTAAGTTACCTTTCCATAAAGTAGTTACATAGTTAAATGCTTTTACTGCTGATGGAATTGCAATTAATACCGTTGTGAATGTAAATACAGATCCTAAGAATGGATTCATTCCTGAGATAAACATATGGTGACCCCATACGATTGTTGATAAGAATGCAATACCTAAAATAGAACCAATCATTGCGCGGTATCCGAAGATAGGCTTTCTAGCATTTGTAGAAATTACTTCTGATGAAATACCTAATGCTGGTAATAAAATGATATATACTTCAGGGTGACCTAAGAACCAGAATAAGTGCTCAAATAATACTGGAGAACCTCCTTGATAATGTAATACTTCACCTGAAATAAATATATCTGATAAGTAGAAAGAAGTTCCGAAACTTCTATCGAATATTAATAATAATGCCGCAGATAAAAGAACTGGGAAAGAGATTACACCAATAATAGCTGTTACAAAGAACGCCCACATTGTTAATGGTAATCTTGTCATCTTCATTCCTTTTGTTCTTAAGTTTAATACAGTAACAATATAGTTAAGAGATCCTATTAACGATGATGCAATGAATATCGCCATAGATACTAACCATAAAGTCATACCTAAACCTGAACCTGGAATCGCTTGTTTTAAAGCTGATAACGGCGGATAAATAGTCCAACCTGCTGATGCTGGTCCAGCTTCAACAAATAAAGACACAACCATTACTACAGAAGACAAAAAGAATAACCAATATGATACCATGTTTAAAAAACCTGATGCCATATCTCTTGCTCCAATCTGTAATGGAATTAATAAATTAGAGAACGTTCCACTTAAACCTGCAGTTAATACAAAGAATACCATAATAGTACCATGTATTGTAACTAATGCTAGATAAGTATCTGCATTCATTACACCGTCAGTTTGTTGGTGATCTCCTAAAAATGCTGTAATTATAGAAAACGATTTTTCTGGCCATGCAATTTGCAAACGGAATAACATTGACATAAATACTCCAATGATACCCATAAACATCCCTGTGATCAGAAATTGCTTCGAAATCATCTTGTGATCAGTACTAAAAATGTACTTTGTTACAAATGTTTCTTTGTGATGGTGATGTTCTCCTGACATAATTTATTTTTTCTTAATAAATTTTTACTTAAAATCTTATTGAATTCTTTGAGCTAATGTTTTTTGCTCTCCTAACCACTTTTTGTAGTCTTCTTCTTCTACAACTGTAATTTTCATTTGCATGTTGTAGTGTGAAGCTCCGCAAATCTTGTTACATAATAATAAATAATCAAACACATAAGGATCTTCACCTTTCGCCTGTCTGATCTTATTAATTCCTTTAGCCTTTGCGATAACCTCTGGATTTTTACGCATTTCCTCAGTAGTAAATTTAGGCGTAAAAGAGAATTGAGTTACCATACCAGGTACACAGTTCATTTGAGCTCTAAAGTGAGGCATATAAGCCGAGTGTAAAACATCTTGTGAACGGAACTTAAATAATATCTTTTTTCCTTTTGGAAGATATAATTCTGTTACTTGTTTATCGTCTTGAGCTTTAGGATCAGACATATCAACTCCCATCGTATTTGTCTTGTTGATATCGATAAAGTTAACGTTACCTAAACCTAACTCGTTGTCAGCTCCTGCGTAACGAGCATCCCAACGGAATTGTTGAGAATACACCTCAATAACAATAGGATTCTCGTCATCTCCAACATACATGATGTTATTCCATTGCCATAAACCGTATCCAATTAATAATACAATTGTTACTGCTGGAATCACTGTCCAAATTAACTCTAACTTGTGACTATCAGCAAAGAATAAAGCTTTCTTGTCTTTATTTCCTCTGTACTTATAAGTAAAGAAGAAAATTAAGAATTGCATGATAAACTGAACAACTCCTATTAATATAAAAGTGATATTGAAAAGTCTATCATCGTGTTCTCCTTCAATCGAAGCACTTTCAGGTAACATGATTACATTCATTGCCAATAAGCAATAGATCATCATAGCGTACAAAAACACCATAAACCCTAGAGCGATCTTTCCTTGTTTATTATTATCGTCATCATTAGCAATTACACTGCGTAAATTCATTACGCGGGTGATTTGCCAAAAACTTACTCCTACTGCTACTGCAATGAAAATATAAAATAAAGCTAGCATAGTTATATACTTATTTTTTTAATTCTTGTTATTAATGATGAGCGTTATCTTCTCCTCTATGTTCTATAATATAATAGTGATGAATTTCACTTTCATGTAAAAATGGATTTCCTTTAACTACTGGATTAGCCTTAGCGAATGCGTTAAATGTAGCAAAGATGAATAATCCAAGGAAGAATAAGAAAGCACTTATTTCACCAATTCCGAATCCCCATTGAGCACCAACAGTACCTGGCATAATCATTACAAATAAATCAACATAGTGTCCTACTAATATGAATACTCCAGCAATAACTATAACCCAAGGCACAGTTTTAAAATCACTATTGATTAATAATAAAATTGGGAAAATGAAGTTTAATGCAATCATTCCAATGAAAGGAACTACATATTCTTTAAAACGTAAAGCAAAATATGTTGTTTCTTCTGGCATATCAGCATACCATATTAACATAAACTGAGCAAACCATAGGTAAGTCCAGAATACAGAGAAACCAAACATAAACTTAGCTAAATCGTGTATGTGACTATCATTAACAAATGGTAAATGACCTTTAGATCTTAAATATAACGTAACTAAACAAATAACTGTTAAAGCAGACACTAATAATGTAGCTAATACATACCATCCAAATAATGTAGAGAACCAGTGTGGGTCTATTCCCATAATCCAATCCCAAGACATCATACTTTCAGTAATCATAAATAATAAAATGAAAACTACAGATGTATTATAAATTTTCTTGTGTAAAGCTAAATCTCCATTATCTTGCTCGATTGATTTCTTTCTAATGAAGTAACGGAATCCATTCCATACTAGTAAATAGAAAATACTTCTCATTACCCATCCTGGTAAATTCATGAACCATTTTTTCCCATCTACGATTGGATCATAATTTTCACTTAAAGGATCGAAAACTCCTTCTGCCATCCATGGGAATAAGTGGTTCATGTGCATTGCGGTTACAATGATAAAAATTAACATGATAACACTTACATAATGTAAGTTAGCTGTAATAGCCTCCATTACTCTAAATAATACAACAGACCAACCTGCATGAGCAACTCTTTGTGCTGCATAGAAAGCCATTACTAAAAGAGAAATACCTAAAAAGAAGATTAAAGAAACGTAAATAGCAGACCATGGCTTGTTTCGCATTTGGTGAAACGCATGCTCTGCATGTTTTTCATGATCATCTCCATGATGACCTGCTTCTGCATGATGTTCGCCTCCTGCATGAGAAGATGTATTAACATGTGCTTTTTCAGCAACGTGTCCGTTTAAACTATCAGTTAAACGTGTATCTTCCGCATGATTAGCAGCTTCTTCATGATGATCTGTAGAATGAGCTACTTCTTCATTATGTGCTGTAGAATCAGATTTAGTTTCTTTATGATTGTTAGTATGTGCTGTAGAATCAGCTTTTACTTCTTTATGATCATCTTTATGAGCATCTTCTTTATGCTCTACAGTTTTATGATCTGCATCTACATGGTGCTCTTTTGTTGCTTCACCATGACCTCCACCATGTCCTCCATGATGAGATACTTCTTGTTCCGCTAAAATGTCTTTTGCTTCTTGTAATGTTTTAGGAGTATTCATGAAACTAATAGCAGTTCCAATTAGTCCTAATACCATTAAACCAATAGCAAGCATTTTTAATTTTCCTGAAAACTGGTACATATCTTAACTATCTATTATAGACTTATTTTTTTAATTCGCTTCTTAATTTCTGAACATACTGTACAACTTGCCAACGTTCTTTGTAAGTAAGTTGTGAAGAATGAGATCCCATTACTCCTTTACCATACATTAAAACATGATAAATACTTCCTTCAGTGATATCTCTATCCTTGTAGTTTGGAATACCTAAGAATTTTTCTCTCTGCATTAAAATTCCATTTCCGTCTCCTTTAGTACCATGACAAACTGCACAGTAGATACCGTACATTTTTTTACCATTAGCTAAGTTCTCATCATCTTTCTTTAATGGACTTTTTAATTCTGCTTTAGCTTTTTCATATCCTTCATTAGAATTTGGAATATCATAAGCTACAACACCATTTCTACTAACTGTACCAGCAACAGGTAATCTATTTACTGGAACTTTACCTGCAGATGAAGCACCATTCGCATCATAAGGTACAGAAACATACATATCTGGCATATACTGTACTTGTGGCTTGCGCTTGTTGTTACAAGAGGCAAATACTGCAACTACTAATAAAGTAATAACTATTTTTAAACTCTTCATAATCTTATATTAATGCTTATCTACAACTTTTATTTCTACAGCACCAGTAGTTTCTAATAATGCTGTTAACTCTTCTTCGTTATTATGAACTGGAATTTCCATTAAGAAATGGTCATCAGTAGTTCTTGGATCTGGATTTTCAGCTTCTTTGAATGGCCAAATTCTACTTCGCATGTAGAAAGTAATCACCATTAAGTGAGCTGCAAAAAACACTGTTAACTCAAATAAAATTGGCACGAAAGCTGGCATGTTCTCTGCCCAAGAAAAACTTGGTTTACCTCCAATATCTTGAGGCCAATCTGCAATCATTGTATACCAAGTTAACCAAGCTGCAACTGAAGTACCAGTGATACCATATAAAAATGCAGTTATAGCTAAACGAGTAGGAGCTAACCCTAATGCTTTATCTAGTCCGTGAACTGGGAAAGGTGTATAAACCTCTTCAATATGATGATGTTCTCCTTTTACTTTCTTAACGGCATCCATTAAGATATCATCATCATTATATAATGCGTGAATTACTTTATTAGTGCTCATTGTTCTCCTCTCTTTGTTTTTTGAAATTCTCTCCAGATGACTTTAATATCGTTTTAACCTCAGCCGTTGGAATTACTGGGAAAGTTCTTGCATATAATAAGAATAATACAAAGAAGAATCCGATTGTTCCAATAAATATACCAACGTCAACGAATGTTGGTTCAAAACGCCACCATGTTGATGGTAACTGACCTTTACTTAATACAATTGCAATAATATCAAAACGTTCGAACCACATTCCAATATTAATTGCGATAGAAACTAGGAAAGATACTAAGAAACTTCTTCTTAATTTCTTTATCCATAAAATCTGAGGTATAATGATATTGAAGATCATTAATGACCAGAAAGCCCATCCATAAGCACCAGCTTCTGCTCCAAAAGATAAATATGTATAGTTTTCATAAGGTGAACCTGTATACCAAGCAATGAAAAATTCTGTTGCATAAGCTACAGCTACAATACCACCAGTTAAAATAATTACGATATTCATATACTCGATATGTAAACGAGTAATGTATGCTTCTAAGTTAGTTACTTTACGCATAACCCCTAATAAAGTCTGTACCATAGCGAATCCAGAGAAGATTGCTCCTGCTACGAAATAAGGAGGGAAGATTGTTGAGTGCCAACCTGGGTTTACAGAAGTTGCGAAGTCAAAAGATACAATCGTATGTACCGAAAGTACTAAAGGAGTAGCTAAACCAGCTAATACTAAAGACACTTCCTCAAAACGTTGCCAATCTTTTGCTCTACCTGACCATCCGAAAGATAATAAAGCATAAATCTTCTTTTGGAAAGGTTTTACAGCTCTATCACGTATAGTGGCAAAATCAGGTAATAAACCAGTCCACCAGAAAACTAATGAAACCGATAAATATGTAGAAATCGCAAATACGTCCCATAAAAGTGGTGAATTAAAGTTTACCCATAAAGAACCAAATTGGTTTGGAATAGGTAAAACCCAGTAACCATTCCATGGACGCCCCATGTGAATAATTGGGAATAAACCTGCTTGGAATACGGCAAAAATTGTCATTGCCTCTGCAGAACGGTTAATTGCCATTCTCCATTTCTGACGGAATAATAATAGTACCGCAGAAATTAATGTTCCGGCGTGTCCGATACCTACCCACCATACAAAGTTGGTAATATCCCATGCCCAACCAATATTCTTGCTAAGCCCCCATACTCCAATACCTGTTCCTACTGTGTAGAAAATACATCCAAATCCCCATAACATTGCTGCTAAAGAAATGTAGAATGCGATGTACCAATTTTTGTTGGCTTTACCTTCAATTGGTCTTGCTATATCCTCAGTAATATCGTGATAGCTTTTATCTCCTAATATTAAAGGTTCTCTATAAGACGATTCGTAATGACCCGACATAATCTATTTACTTATATTAATTGTTAAGCTTCGTTTGTATTTCTTACTTTCACTTGATACACTACGTTTGGTTTTGTACCAATGTAATCTAACACGTAGAAAGCTCTTCTATCTTCTTTTAATTTACTCACTGTATCCTCAGAGTTATTTAAATCTCCGAAAGTCATTGCTCCTGTAGAACAAGCTTGAGAACATGCAGTTTGAAATTCATCTTTCTTCACTGCTCTTCCTTCTCTCTTAGCTTTTAATATAGTAGCTTGAGTCATTTGGATACACATAGAACATTTCTCCATAACCCCACGAGAACGAACAACTACATCTGGATTTAACACCATTTTTCCGTATTCGTTATTCATGTTGAAGTCGAATTCTTCGTTCTCAGCATAGTTGAACCAGTTGAAACGACGTACACGGTAAGGACAGTTGTTTGCACAATAACGAGTACCTACACAACGGTTATAAGCCATTTGGTTTTGACCTTGACGACCGTGAGAAGTTGCTGCTACTGGACATACTGTTTCACAAGGCGCGTGATTACAGTGCTGACACATCATTGGTTGGAAAGTAACCTGAGGGTTATCTGCTGGATTTTCTAAAGCATCAAATAACTTACCTTTACTTAATCCTAAAACTTCTGTAGCATATCTTCTTTCTAACTCTTGATCTGCAAACTTCTTAAATTCAGTTTCAGCATTCTTTTTAGCCTCTTCTGGATTATTTCCAAGACCTTCGTATTTCTTAACTAATTCAGCTTTGAATTCAGCTTTGAATTCGTCGATAGTCATATCTCCTTGAACTTTTGAAGAATAATAACGATCGATGCGTAACCAGTGCATATCTCTACCTACACGTACTTCATCTTTACCTACAACTGGAACGTTGTTTTCTGCATGACATGCAATAACACATGCTCCACAACCTGTACATGAAGATAAATCGATAGATAAGTTAAAGTGATGACCTAAACTTCTATCATGTTCATCCCATAAATCTATTTTACTTCCTTCAGTTTCTTGGTGATCATAAGAAACCATGAAAGGCTTATTCCAAGTATGCTTAGGATCTAAAGACTTATTATTAACATCTTTTAAAGATGCTTCTCTTAAAATATCATGACGTCCAGCTAAAGTACTTTGAACTTGTAAGCAAGCAAACTTATACCATCCACCAACGTTTTTAATAGATACTCCTAACTGAACGTTATTTCTGTTTTGATATAATGGGTAAGCATTTACCCCAACTTGCATTTCTTCTTTTAAGTTTTGAGTTCTACCGTAACCTAAAGCTAAACCTACAGAACCTTTTGCTTGTCCTGGCTGAATAATTACTGGAACTTTTAATGTTTGACCTCCTAAAGTAACTTCTGCAAAATTACCGTCGATAGCTCCATTATCTTTTACTGGATTCTTAAACCCTAATGCTTTTGCATCTACTGGAGACACTGTTAAGTAGTTATCCCAAGAAGCACGAGTAATTGGATCTGGGAATTCTTGTAACCAAGGGTTGTTTGCTTGGTTACCATCTCCTAAAGCAACTGAAGTATATAAGTTTAATTCGAATTCTGAACCTTGAACTTTAGCAATTGCTTTAGCTGCTTCTAAAACAGAAACACCTGAAGTTGCTACGCTAGTCTCATCTCCTTCTTCAGTAGATGAAGTTTCTATAACAGCTTCAACAGCATCTACAACTGGTACTGATGCTGCAAAGAATCCATCGTGTAACGCTTGATTCCAAGAAGCACCATTTAATATGTTAGTACTCCAAAATTCTTTAAGAGTATCATAATAATTTTTAGTAGCTCCAGTCCACTTCAATAAAACATCTTGTACTTGACGCGTATTGAATAATGGAGCAATTGTTGGCTGCATTAAACTATACTTTCCTACTGTTGCCATAACATCTCCCCAACTTTCTAAGTTGTGAGGAGTAGGTAAAGTAAATTGAGTAGTTGCTGCTGTTTCATCATCTTGAGTAGATAATGCAACTGAGAAACCTAACTTTTTAACTGCATCACCAAAACCAGCTACAGAATACGCTGGATTTACATTATAAGTAATTAAACCTTTAGCTTTACCAGAAGTTACATCTTTAATTAACTCAGCAACTTTAGTATCGCTACCTTGGCGTAATAAATTTACATTTTCAGTATCAATTACAACACTTCCTAAAGCTTTGTTTATAGCTAAAGCAATAGTTTGTGCATTTTTATCATTAATACCTGCAAGAACAACTGCTTTTTTACCAGCCTTCTTTAAATCTTTAGCTAATTTTTTAATTTCTGCATCAATTGGAGTTTCTTTAGAAGGTAAACTTCCACCTGTAATTGCATTATATAAATTAACTAAAGCGTGCATTTGAGTTGATGGCTTAGCTACTAAACGCTTATCCGCATTTGCACCAGCTAAAGACATATTTGCTTCAATTTGCACGTGGTAAGACATCTTACCAGAATCTACTTGTCTTCCTTCAATATAAGACTTCTCGTAACCACCTTGCCAGTCACCTAAGAAATCTGCTCCAAAAGACGCGATTACTTCTGCCTTACTTAAATCGTAATTCGGTAAAGCACGTTTACCATACATTGCTTCGAAAGCATCAGCAGTACCACTTTCTGAAACTGCGTCGTAAACAACATGCTTTACATTAGGATATTTAGCAATAAAATCTGCAACCACTTTTTCAGTAGACGGACTTGCTAAAGTACCTGTCATTAAATATACTAATCCGTTAGAAGCTTTTAAACTTTCTAACTTAGCTATAATTTCTTTGTCTGCATCTGCCCAAGAAACTTGAGTTTCCCCTTTTCTAGGTTCTTTAACTCTTAATTTCTCATCATATAATGATAAAACTGATGCCTGAACTCTCGCTGTAGTAGTTCCTCCTGCCTCTTTATTTGGCATAATTTGGATTGGACGACCTTCACGAGTTTTAACTAATACGTTGGCAAAATCGAAACCATCAGAAATTGTTGTTGCATACCAGTCTGCTACACCAACTACAATATCATTAGGTTGAACTACATAAGGAATCGATTGTCTTACTGGACCTTCACATGCTGCTAAAGAAGCTGCTGCTGTTGTGAAACCTACATATTTCAAGAAATCTCTACGAGAAGTTGAAGAATTTTCAAGAGTTTCTTTGTCTCCTAAGAACTCGTCTGTAGGAAGCTCTTGAACAAACTCTTTACCACGTAACGTTTCAACAACTGAACTTTCATTAAGTTCTTCAACACTTTGCCAGTATTTTTTGTTTGAAGCCATTTATTTGTTTTTATTAAATGATTGAGAGCTTTTACACTCTCAATTATAGAATTCTTAATTAATTATTTTTAGTAATGACACTTACCACATTCTTTACCACCTAATTGAGCGATGGTAACTTTATCTACACCATACTTCTCAGCTAACTCCTTATGGATTTTAGCATAGTATTCATTACCCTTCAAGTCAACATTTGTTTCCTTGTGACAATCGATACACCATCCCATAGTTAATGGAGAATGTTGATACAACTCTTCCATTTCTTCTACTGGACCGTGACATTTCTGACATTTAACACCTGCAACAGTAACGTGTTGTGAGTGGTTAAAATATGCAAAATCTGGCAAGTTGTGAATTCTAACCCAATCAATTGGCTTTTGCTCACCAGTATATTCTAATTTTTCTGCATCCCAACCTACATGTTCGTAGATTTTAGCGATTTCTTTATCTAATTCTGCTTTACCAACTACTCTTCCTCCATCTTCTAATACTACTTTAGTATCTTCAGCTACTTCAGAAATGTTTTTATGACAGTTCATACAAACATTTAAAGAAGGAATACCTGAATGCTTACTATGCTTAGCAGCAGAGTGACAGTATTGACATTCGATTTTATTATCTCCTGCGTGAATTTTATGCGAGAATAAAATTGGCTGTACTGGCTGATAACCTTGATCTACACCAACTTTAAATAAAGTACCAAATAACACATAAGCAGTAATTAATGCTCCGAAGATTACAAACAACACGTGTAAAAATGTATTCTTTTTAATCCCTTCCCATAATTCTGCAGCTTGCCCCATTAAACCTGGAGTCTTAGGCGCACCTTTTAATTCACTTACAGTTTTAAGTAAGTTTGCAATAATTAAGAAAGCAACGATAATAGCCGCAGCTAATATCCACAGCACCCATGTTGGCGCAGAACCTCCTTGATCACCGCCTCCATTGTTATCTATAACAACTTTATCCTTTATTGGGTCACCAACAGTCGTATAATATAAAATATTATCAATTTGCTCATCACTAAACTGAGGAAAAGCTGTCATATTTGACTGCTTCCATTTGTTATAAATCTCGTTTGCATAAGCATCTCCTGAAGCTCTCAACTGAGCATTGTTACGGATCCACTTCTTTAACCATGCATTCTCCAATCGACTCTCAACACCTCCTAAAGCAGGACCTGTTGCATCCTTATTAAGTTTGTGACAAGAAGCACAATTTGCATTAAATAATTTTCTACCAGCTTTTTGTCGATCCTTATCGACATCTTGAGCATTTATAGAAATACTTACTAAAAAAACGAATAAGAAAGTAAGGCTATTAAGTAGTACTCGACTAAGTTTACTGTGATAATTCACACTTTTCATACTATAAAAATATATATTTCGTATCTATTTTGTATAACGTTTACACTTGTGGTAAAAAATTACCAGGTGCTTAAACTCGGACAAAATTACTACTTCTCTTTAAAATGTGAAATGTTAAGAGATTCCTAATTTGCAATTTATATCGATTCTAAATAAATAATTTTAGCAATCTATTAGATGACAAGTCGTTACTTTTGTAAAAACTATAAACGAAATATGATAAACGGTAAAATTTTAGCATTTATATTGTTTTTAATTTTAGGATTTTGCATTGGTCATTCACAATCTAATTACACTAGTGATCAAAGTATTAATTCACTCTTAGCTAAAAAAAGAAAGTACAATAAAAAGAATGGAACTGGATATAGAATTCAGTTGTATAATGGTAACGAACAACGTGCAAAAAACATTAAACATAACTTTATGTTGAAGTTTTCTGAGTTTGGAAAACCAAAAATGAGTTATGAATTGCCTGAATGGAAAGTAAAAGTTGGTCGTTTTAACACCAAATTAGAAGCTGATAGAGCTTTAAATAAAATTAAAGAAAAGTTTTCGGGAGCAATTGTTATCCCATATTAAAAACTTCAATTATATAAAAAAGGATCAAACGCCGTTTGATCCTTTTTTATTTTGTTAAAGTGTCTCGTCCTGAAATAGCGTTACACAAATTTGTAACCTTATGAACGACAACATTTACCGCAAACGTACTCAGAAAGATTATACGATGAGTTTTAAACTTTCGGTTGTATCGGAAGTAGAAAAAGGCGAATTAACCTACAAACAAGCTCAACTTAAATATGGGATTCAAGGAAGAAGTACTGTTTTAGTATGGTTGAGAAAATATGGTAACTTTGATTGGACTGATCAAACACCATCTAATATGCCAAAATCACCAGAACAAAAATTATTAGAGTTAGAGCAAAAATTACGTCAATTAGAAAAGCAAAACAATCGTTTAAAAGCTCAAGCAGCAGCATCAGAGAAGAAAGCGATACTGTTTGATATGATGATTGATTTAGCTGAGAAAGAGTATAATATTCCTATTAGAAAAAACTCCAAAACCGAGTAATTGATATGTTTGTTTTACAAAAGAAAGAAAGTATTTCTTCTACCTGTAAATTACTTGGGTTTAGCAGACAGGTCTATTATCGAGCTAACTATAGAGTTAAGAAATCTCAATCAATAGCCAATAAGGTTGTTGAATTGGTTAAGCGTGTAAGAATGGAACAACCAAGTATTGGGACAAGAAAACTGTATTATCTTCTTTCGGAGGAATTAAGCAGTTTAGCTGTTGGAAGAGATCGATTATTTGATATTTTACGAGCTAATAAACTATTGATAAAACGACAAAAGAGTTATCACATTACAACCAACTCTCATCATCGTTTTAGAAAACATACTAATCTTATTGAAAATCTGGAAATAAATAGACCAGAACAAGTATGGGTAGCAGATATTACATATTTAGGCAATCGTAAGAACCCTATGTATTTATCATTAATTACAGATGCATATTCTAAGAAAATCATAGGATATCATTTGGATAAAACTTTAGAAGTAAGCTCAACGGTAAAAGCCTTGGAGATAGCTATGAAAAATAGAGTATATCCAGAGAAGGAACTTATCCATCATTCAGATAGAGGATTGCAGTACTGTAGTAACATCTATCAAAATATTTTATCAAAACATAATATTAAATGTAGTATGACAGAATCATACGATCCATATCAAAATGCGATAGCTGAACGGGTTAATGGAATCTTAAAACAAGAGTTCTTTATTGCTACCACAAATCTAGATATTAAGATAATGAAGAAAATAGTAAAGCAATCAATAACTATTTATAACTCTAAAAGACCGCATTGGTCATGTCATTTTAAAACTCCTAACCAGGCACATCAACAAAATAAAATGAAGATAAAATCATATCGAAAAAAAACATCATCTAAAGCTATAGATTTAGATGATGTTTAATATATTTAATCAATAAATAACTGTAACGGTTATTTAGGACTAGTCAAAGCTTTAATTCTCAACTGTAAATATTGTGAAACAATATCTTTTAAGCTTAAGTTTTCATCTTTAAAACGCTCATGATCTGTCATTATATTCATAATAAAAGCGTTATCCATAGCTAACAATAGAGTAATATTCAAATTCGTAAAAACATCAGTTTTCATACCTTCTTCATAAATCAAAGAAAAAGTAATTAAAACTTTATCTGTTATGCTTTTAATTTCAGTCCAAATTTGCGGAAAATTAGTTTGAATTTCATCTAAAAAATGAATTGAAATACCTTCTATTGCATCACTTATTTTTAATAAAATAGATTCATACAAAACGACTAAGTCGGAATCATTAGGTAACTCATCAAAAACTACTTCTTGAATATCATTCAAAACCATAGTTACCATAGTTTGATAGATCTCATCTTTAGTTTTAAAATAAGTATAGATTGTACTTTTACTTTTTTGAATAAGTGCTGCTAAATCATCTAAAGTTAATTTATTAAGTTTTTCATATTGCACTTTGTAAAACAACTCTTTAACCCAAACTTCTGCTTTTTTAGACAGTTGTTTTCTTTCTCTATCTATTGCTTTTCTACCCATAACTTAAAACCAACCTTTTACCATTTCATTCTTAGTTAATCTTAACACGGCAAGATATGGATTATAGTTTGGCTTTAATGATTTTCCTTTCGCTAATTGATGTATTTGATAATCGTAAAAACCAGCTTCAGCAAAATCTTTCATTTTCTTAATTTTAAACTCAAAAATAGCATCGCTTACTCTATAATTCTCATCCTCTAGAAATGCCTTTGGAAAATTTAGATCAGTAATAAATGGACGTGCAAACCCGATCATTTTTAATTCTTTATTGGCTAAAACATCATTACAGAACTTTTGAGATCGAAATCCACCTGTAACCATTATTGGTAGTGTTGTTTCTGATTTGATTTTTTTTGCAAAATCAAGAAAATAAGCCTCTCTCTTACATGTTGATTCACGTTCGTATCGTTCTGTTAGAAAGACAATATTTTCATAAGTTCCACCAGATATTTCAAGTAAATCTATCTTTAAATACTCTAACTTTTTAATTACAAACATTGCGTCTTCTTCGTTAAATCCACCTCGTTGAAAATCGGCGCTATTTAATTTAACTGAGATGGGGAAATCACCTCCTAAAGTTTGACGAACTCGTTTAACAATATTAAAAAGTAGTCTTGCTCTATTTTCGATATCTCCTCCATAATCATCTTGTCTTTTATTTGTTTTTGGAGATAAAAACTGACTCAATAAATACCCATGAGCAGCATGAATTTGCACTCCTGTAAAACCTGATTTTTTTGCTAAAGCAGCAGTGGTTACAAAACGATTTTCAACATCTTTAATTTCATCTAAAGACATCGCTTTAGGTTTAGCAAACAGCATTAATTTTTTAAGCTGAATCGCAGAAGGAGCTATCGGTTTGAAAGTTGAAAAGATAGACGATTGACGACCTGCATGATTAATTTGAGCCCAAAAATGTGTATTATTTTGCGTTGCTACTTTTGTTACTTCTTGTAAAGCTGCAATACCACTTTCATCTTCTAGAACAATATTTGCAGAAGCTTCTTTGTAACGTTTATCTACCAAAATATTTCCTGAAATTAATAATCCTGCTCCATTAGAAGACCAATGTTGATATAAATCAGCAATCGCTTTAGTGGCGTGTTGTTTTTTATTTGCTAAACGCTCGGTCATAGCTGCTTTTGCAATTCTATTTTTAATTATAACTCCACAAGGAAGTTCAAACTCTTCTAAAATCGGTTTTGCTTTCAATACTATTTATTTTGTTAGTTGAGTTTCAATTTTATTTGGAATTTTAGACATAGCTAATTCTGAAATAGCTGTAATTGACAACGAAGGATTTACTCCAGGATTTGCAGAAATCATCGATCCATCACATACAAACATATTCTCGTAACCAAAGACTTTATTGTTTTTATCAATAACTCCTTCTTGTTGGGTTTTCCCCATTACTGCTCCACCCAAAATATGAGCTGTAGTTGGAGTTCCTAATAATACATCTGCAAAATTCGAAAATGGAATCGCTTTAACTTTTTCTCCTAATATTTTTGCCAATTTAGATGCTTCAGGTATAAAACCACTTGGTGCTTCGTTAGATTCTTTTTCAGTTTTCAACTGTGTTACTTTTCCTAATTTTAATCGTAATGTACTATCTAAAGTCTGCATAAAAAGTAATACTGTTGTTCGTTTACTGTAGGCTTTTGTAAATATTGTTTGAAATAACTGAACAGGTGATTTAAACAACACTCCAAAAACTCCTAAAATTCGAACTATTGCATATTTATGTTGTACTGAAGGAATTGTTAGTGTTCTAAAAAACCCAGAACCTTTTCCATAACGAACAGGTTCTAGATGACTATTTTTATCGATATGTAGAATCGAACCTATTGCTATTCCTTTTGAATAATCTTTAGATTTCTTCTCTGTTGATGTTAGTAATAATAACGACTCATTATTTGTTCTAATATTTCCACCAACCATTTCAGATAGATTCGGTAGTGATTTCTTTTGTTTCAATTTTAACAGTAAAGGTACTGTTCCTAAAACTCCACCAGAAAATACAACTCCATTTGCTTCAACTTTCTTTGTTTTAGAAAATTTCGATGTACTTTTATTGAAATGAATTTCATACCCAGATTTTCCATTCACATTATTTTTAGGCAACACATCTAACACTTCATGTTCCGCTATAATTTCTACACCTAGCTTTTGAGCAAAATAGAGATAGTTTTTATCCAACGTATTTTTAGCATTGAATCTACAACCTGTCATGCAAGCTCCGCAATAATTACATGCAGCTCGATCTGGACCTTCGCCGTTAAAATATGGATCTTTTACTTTTTCTCCAGGTTTGCCAAAATGGACTGCAACTTTAGTTGTTGAAAAATGTTCTTCTCTATCTAAATCTTTCGACAAATCTTTGATTAAATGATCAGCTGGACCGAAATATGGATTCTCTTCTGCACCTAACATTCGATACGCTTCTTTATAATGCGGTGCAAGTTCTGTTTCCCAATCTTTAAGTCCATTCCAACTTCCTGAGGTAAAAAACTCCTTTTTAGGAATAGGCAACGTATTAGCATAAGTTAAAGAACCACCACCAACCCCAACTCCAGAAAGTATACTTACATGATTTAAATACGTCATTTTAAAAAAACCAAACAACCTTAATCGAGGTTCCCAAAGCCACTTTTTTAGATTCCAGTTTGTTTTCGGAAAATCTTTTGATTTAAACCATTTTCCTTTTTCGATTACCAAAACAGAATAACCTTTTTGAGCTAATCGTAAGGCACTCACCGAACCTCCAAAACCACTTCCTATGATTACATAATCGTATTTATCTTTTAGCATATTTATGATTTAAGTTTATTCAACTACAGTATTAAAAAGCGTTTAAATCTCCTTATAATATTCTAAGTACTTTTCAATTTACCTTTACTTAAAACAAAACTATTAACACAAATATAGTTCGATTTAAATTAAATTATTAAATATATTTACAACTAAAAATGAAAGTTTTATGATCTTTTTACTGGATTTGATTCTTAAAAAACAATTATGTAGATTTATCTAGAAATAATATATCAAGTGTAATTTGAGTCTAAAAAAAGATATTTTATTATATTCATTAACAAATAGTGTTAAACAATAAATCACACCCCCCTCTATTTATTTCGTAATTAAAATTAAATATTAAACAATTATTGCATAACCTTATGAGAAATAAAAATGGCAGATATGCTAAAGAAATAATAAAGATAGAAGGTTACAAATGAAAGCATTTAAAAGTTTAATTTCAATAACAATATATTTATTCTTTACCGTAGGAGTATTACCTATTATAAATGTAGCTATAGAAGAAATGAAAAATGGAAATGCATGCCCTAAGATTAGCAACTTTCCACTCTGTTATATTATTTTAATATTGTTTTTAATTGCTTTGATTTCACACATTACAAACAAAATGAAATTTATATATTTTACATCTATAGGAATTGCATTTATAATTGCTACAATAGTATCCATACTACATATGAAAGGAGATTTTGTTTGTCCACGAACTTTTATAAAAGGGACACCTAAATGTTATTATGCTGTAGGTTTATTATTTAGTTTAATATTTTTGAAAATATTACATATTAGGGATATAGAAAAAGACCTTATGAAAACATAAGGCCTTTTGAATTTTATATAATTATTTAATTGATTACTTCAATTTCTTTTTAACTGCTACTTCGATATAAACTTCAACTACATCGTCAACTTTAATATCATTGAAATTCTTTATTTGCAATCCACAATCGTAACCTTTGGTAACTTCTTTAACATCGTCTTTGAAACGTTTTAACGAAGTTAACTCTCCATCATGCACTACAATTCCTTCACGAATAATTCGAACATTAGCATCTCTTGTGATCTTACCACTCATTACCATACATCCTGCAATGTTTCCAACTTTAGAAATCTTATAAACTTCTCTGATTTCCACATTACCAATTACCTCTTCTTTCATTTCAGGAGATAACATACCTTCCATTGCATCTTTAAGATCGTTGATAGCGTCATAGATAATAGAATAAGTTCTGATATCTACTTCTTCTCTATCTGCAACAACTCTAGCATTAGATTGAGGACGTACATTAAATCCGATAATGATCGCATCAGAAGCAGAAGCTAATAAGACATCAGATTCTGTAATTGCTCCTACACCTTTATGTAAGATATTTACTTGGATTTCTTCAGTAGATAATTTCTGGAAAGAATCTGTTAATGCTTCTACAGAACCATCTACATCTCCTTTTAAGATGATATTTAACTCTTTGAAATCTCCTAAAGCAATACGACGTCCAATTTCGTCTAATGTTAATGTTTTCTGAGTTCTAACAGATTGCTCACGCTGTAATTGAGAACGCTTAGCTGCAATTTGTTTTGCTTCTCTTTCATCTTCAAATACATTAAACTTATCACCTGCTTGTGGTGCTCCGTCTAAACCTAAGATAGAAACTGGTGTAGAAGGACCAGCAACTTTCACTTTTTTACCGCGCTCATCAAACATTGCTCTTACCTTACCACTGTGTTTACCAGCTAGTAAGTAATCACCAATTTTTAAAGTCCCAGCTTGCACTAAAATTGTAGAAACATACCCTCTACCTTTATCTAACTGCGCTTCCACTACAGTACCAACTGCATTCTTATTTGGATTTGCTTTAAGTTCTAGCACTTCAGCTTCTAATAATACTTTTTCTAATAATTCATCAACACCTTGACCTGTTTTTGCAGATATTTCTTGTGATTGTATATTTCCACCCCAATCTTCTACTAATAAATTCATAGTAGAAAGTTGCGTTTTAATATTATCTGGATTTGCGTTTGGCTTATCAATTTTATTGATTGCAAAAACGATTGGTACATTAGCTGCCTGAGCATGAGAAATTGCTTCTTTAGTTTGTGGCATTACGTCATCATCAGCAGCAATTACAATAATTACTAAATCTGTTACTTGAGCACCACGAGCACGCATTGCTGTAAAGGCCTCGTGACCTGGTGTATCTAAGAATGCAATCTTTTGACCATCTTCTAGAGTAACCCCATAGGCTCCAATATGCTGAGTAATCCCCCCACTTTCTCCTGCTATTACGTTTGCCTTACGGACGTAATCTAGTAAAGATGTTTTACCATGATCTACGTGTCCCATTACCGTAATAATCGGAGCTCTTGGTAATAAATCTTCATCTCTATCTTCAACCTCTTCGATTGACTCTTCAACTTCAGCACCTACGAATTCAACTGTATAATTAAACTCTTCTGCAACTATCTTAAGTGTTTCAGCATCTAAACGCTGATTCATTGTTACCATCATTCCTAACATCATACATGCAGAAATAATATCAGTAACTGGCTTATCCATCATCGTAGCAACTTCACTTACAGTTACGAATTCGGTAACTTTAAGTACTTTTTCTTGTGCTGCTTGCATTTCTGCTTCAGCTTGCTGACGATGTTGATCTCTTTTTTCTCTACGATATTTAGCTCCTTTACCTTTACTAGATTTCCCTTGAAGTTTTTCTAGAGTTTCTCTTACTTGTTTTTGGATTTCAGCTTCGGTTAGCTCTTCTTTTTTAACCTCAGGTCTTCTTCCTCTACCTCTTTGGTTTCCACCTCTTCTGTTTCCACCCGCTGCTTGACCTCCTCGGTTATTTCCTTGTCCGCCTCGGTTATTTCCTTGACCTCCTCCTCGGTTATTAGTATTGTTTCCTTGTTGGTTATTATTTCCAGTACCTGGCTTTGTAATTCTTCTACGTTTTCTCTTATCGTTATTATTAGAATTATTACCGTCTTTGTTTTCTGGTTTTTTCTTTTTAGGTCTTTCAAATTGCTTTAAATCAATTTTCTGACCTGTCATTTTAGGACCATCTAACTTCTGATACTTTGTCTTTATTTTTTCAGCATTCTCAGGAGTTACTTCTTTAGCAACCTCTTTTTTCGGCTCTTGCTTTTTTGCTAAATCTTTCCTCCCATCATTCTTTTTATTAGCAGCATTTGCAGCGTTAGAAGCTTTATCTATTGGTTTTTGAGGTATTGGTTTCACAGTTGCCTCTTTTTTCATTTCGACAGGCTTTTTCTCTTCAACTACTACCTTAGGAGTTTCCTTCTTTTCAACCTTTATAGGTTCTTCTTTAACCTCAACTACTTTCTTAGATTCCTCTTTAACCTGTTCTTCTGGTTTAGCTTTTGGTTTTTCTATATCTATTTTCCCAACTGTTTTGAGTTGAGGTTTTTCTGCTTTAGCTTTTAAAACTTCTTGTTTTTTTGCTTCTTCTTGTATGCGCTTAGCTTCTTGCTCTGCTTCAAGTCTTTTACGAATTTCTTCTTTTTCTTTTCGCTTTTCTTCGCTTACTTCTTGAGAAGCCACTCTTTTAGATTTATCAGTCTGAAAACCATCTAATAAAATCTGGTATTCAGCATCAGAAATCTTAGTAGTAGGGCGTGCTTCTATCTCATGTCCATTTTTTGACAAGTGCTCCACCGCTCTATCTAAAGAGATATTTAATTCTCTTAAAACTCTGTTTAGTCTTAATTTTTTAGCTTCAGCCATAAATAGTTATTATACTTTATATTGATCATGTTTTCTAATTCTTTAAAGAAAACATGCTGTTAATTTTTAAGGTATCAACAAACCTATTATTAATCTATTCTTCGAATTCTTCTCTTAGAATTCTTTGAACATCAACAATTGTTTCCTCCTCTAGATCAGTCATTTTCACAAGCTCAACTACATCTTTTTCTAATACGCTTTTTGCTGTGTCAAGACCAATTTTCTTGAATTCTTCAATTACCCATGCTTCTATTTCGTCAGAGAATTCTGTTAATTCAACATCTTCCTCTTCAATACCTTCTCTTTGCACATCGATTTCATATCCTGTTAACTGACTTGCTAAACGAATATTAACACCTGATCTACCAATTGCTTTAGAGACTTCTTCTGGTTTTAAAAGTACATTTACACGTCCTTTTTTACCATTCTTTTCTTCCTCGAACTTTATAATTTCTACAGATGTCACTTTAGCAGGACTTAATGCTCTTGAGATATATAATTGTTCGTTTTTTGTGTAATTAATTACATCAATATTTTCGTTCCCTAATTCTCTCACTATACCGTGAATACGAGAACCTTTAACTCCAACACAAGCTCCAACTGGATCAATTCTATCATCATATGAATCTACAGCTATTTTAGCTTTATCTCCAGGAATTCTTGCCACACCTTCTATTGTAATTAAACCATCAAAAACTTCAGGAATCTCTTGTTCAAATAATTTTACTAAGAAATTTGGTGATGTTCTTGATAAAATTATTGCTGGTTTATTTCCTTTAAGTTCTACTTTCTTAATTACACCTCTAACAGCATCACCCTTTCTAAAAAAGTCTGAACGTATCTGTTCTGTCTTTGGTAATACAATCTCATTTCCTTCATCATCAAGTAAGATTACAGCATTATGACGAATATGATGTACTTCCGCGCTGTAAATTTCACCTTCTAAATCTTTAAATTGCTTAAATACATTTGTACTATCGTGTTCATGTATTTTTGAAATTAAATTTTGACGTAATGCAAGAATCGCTCTTCTCCCTAAATCAATTAATTTAACCTCTTCAGAAACATCTTCTCCAATTTCGAAATCAGGCTCAATTTTTCTTGCTTCAGAAAGTTCTATCTCTTCATTATCATCTTCAGACATTCCATCTGCAACAACAACTCTATTTCTCCAAATCTCTAAATCTCCCTTATCTGGGTTAATAATTATATCGAAATTATCATCAGAACCATATTTACGTTTCAATGCTGAACGAAACACTTCTTCTAAGATAGACATAAGAGTAACTCTGTCTATACTTTTGTTGTCTTTAAAATCTGAAAATGACTCAATTAATGCAATATTCTCCATTTTCTTGCTGTTAAAATATAATTTTCACTTTTGCTTCTTTAATATCTTTATACAGTACTTCTACTACCTTCTCTACTGTATGTTTACCTTTACCTACTGGTTTCGGCTCTCTTGTTTTCCATTTTAAAACAATATTATCTTTATTTACTTCAGACAATATTCCTTCAAATTCTTCATCTTCCGTTTTAACCTTTAAAGTTCTATTTAGGTTTTTATTGTACTGCCTTTTTACTTTTAAAGGATGAGAAATATCCGGCGAGGTTACTTCTAACGAAAAATCCTCTTCTTCTCTATCTAAATTATGCTCAATATTTCTACTAATTCTAATACATTCATTCAAAGGCAATCCTGTATCTCCATCAACTATCACCTTAATCTTATTATTAGCAAGAAATTGCAAATCGATAAGGAACAATGCGGGGTTCTCATCTAGAGCTTCTTGTAATAATTCTTTTACTTTGTCTTGATTCATTTTAGGTATAAAAAGAGGGGACTGTTTGTCCCCTGCAATTATCTTATCGAGAATTTCTGTGCAAATATAATAACTTATAATATACTAAACAAGTAAAGTTAAGGCCATAAACAGAGTTATTAATACTTTATAAGAAGAGTCGAATTTAAATTCGACTCTTCTTATAAAGTTATTTTATGGGTTGTTCAATTATTTTAGCCATATCCTCTGTTTTATCTTCATCACAATTTACCATAGCGTAATAAGATACTTTCATTAGTTTCTTCTTCACCTTCCTGTTCCAAGTAAGTTCTTTTTTATGAAACAACCATACCGAAAAAGAAACCAAAATAGTTGTAATTACAGCCAAAATATAATATTCTCCCCTACTTAAATCCGCAGATGATTGAAAAACCCAATAAATCTTCACTATTGAAAACAAAAGAAAAACCAAGTGTATAATTTTAATTCCAATATTCTTTTTTCTTTCTTTTACACTGATGTATAGATGATAAACCACATATAAAAAGAAAAGTAATGTTGGAAAAAATTGATATGAAAAAATTTTAAAACTTTTAAACCCTAAAAATTTATCATCTTCAATCGCCTGATTATAATCGGCTTTAGATTTTTTAAATTGTTTATTCACATGTATATACCTAGCATATAAATCAGGATTGTTTTGCCTTACATAACTCTTTAATTCATTTAACTCTTTAGAATTTGCTTTCCTCTCTAGAATTACCCTCTCTCTTGTGACTATAGTAGCTTTTCCTTCTTTCTCTAAAAACTCGAAAGCAAAAAACAAAAACGCCACTATCACTCCAAAAACTATATAAAACAATATAGCTTTAGTCTTCTTCCATGTCTGGATCCTCTGTTTCTGAATCAGGTGCATTTGCATCTTCTTTGTCTATACCGAATTGTTCTGCTTCAATGATTTGCCCATTACTTGTTACTATTTCTTCGTTTTCTGTACAAGAAACAAAACTTACCATAATTACTAATACTATAATTTTAAATAAATTTTTCATGATTATGTGATTTGAGTTTACAAACCACTAAAATTAAAAAATTTATACTTTTATAACCCTACTTACCCTACATTGAATTTATGCTTAATTGTTAATACAGCTAATCCTATTCTTCTCTTTAACTTTAACCCCTTTACCATTCGGGAAATTATAGTATTAAACGAACTTTTTGCCATTCGCATTTCATCACATATATCACAAGCTTCCATGTTCTCAGTTAAAACCTGAAGTGCTTGCGCTTCTCTTGGCATCATCACACTTTGTAATGTCACCATACTATCTTGTTCTAATTGTTTAGAGATAATGATATCTATAACAGAATCTGTATAAAACCTTCTGCCCTGACTTAACTTATGCAAAGCTTCTTCCAATTCTTTACACAACTCAACTTTAGACACATAACCCAAAGCACCTAATAATATTGTCTCTTGAATTTGCCTGACATCATAAGATCCAGATACAATTAAGAATTTCGGAACATTTTCTTTTCCAAAAAAGGTTTTTAATATTTCGATCCCATTCATGTCTGGCAATTTTAAATCTAAAATAACCACATCACATTCATTAGTATCTAACCATTGGATTAGCTCAGCCCCTGTTTTAGCTGAACCCACTACTTTATGCACAGAAGTTTTTAAAACGGCCTTTATACCATCAATGATCAACTCATGATCATCAGCTATAAATACTTTCATTTTTCTCTTTAAATTTATTACTGCAAGAAATACAGTCGGAGGTTAATTAATTTAAATATGTAACAAATATAACAAGCCGACTTAAATTAATCGACAGTCAAAACCCTAATGTTTTAAATAATTACAAAAAAACTCAATTTACTTACACAAAAAACACAATTTTTAAGAAAAAAACAAGAAACCACATAACACAACTAATAAAAAACAAAAAACCTTCAAGAAAACTTGAAGGTTTAAAAGTTGGCCTACTAGGACTCGAACCTAGAATAACGGCACCAAAAACCGGTGTGTTACCATTACACCATAGGCCAATTTTGTGGGTGCAAATATACAAACAAAATTCATTAAAAAAAACACTAAAGTTATTTTTTTATACTCAATTTAAATATTTACTTTTTTTTAAAAACAACTTTATTCAAAAAAAAAGTTTCTACTATTTGTAGAAACTTTGAAGTTGGCCTACTAGGACTCGAACCTAGAATATCGGTACCAAAAACCGGTGTGTTGCCATTACACCATAGGCCAATTATTATTGCGGCTGCAAATTTATAACTATTTTTCAATTTTGCAAATTTTTTTTTCTTTTAACACAACTTTATTACCAAAATGTAGGCTTTCTCTTATTTTTGTTTGTTATTGATTGCAAGAGATAACTACTATAACTTTTAACATAAAATATTTAGTACATTCGCATTGATTTTTTATTCAAATTATGAAAGACTTTAGTTTCAAAAAATGGAACGTAATATTAGGATGGGTTTCATTTAGT
This sequence comes from Tenacibaculum aquaeponti, assembly GCF_052084715.1. Lineage (GTDB taxonomy): Bacteria > Bacteroidota > Bacteroidia > Flavobacteriales > Flavobacteriaceae > Polaribacter. Next base: position 1,730,238 of record NZ_CP197288.1, read on the forward strand.
ATTGCACTTATTACTTATACTTTAACACTAGAACCTACCGTTAGTTTTTGGGATTGTGGAGAATATATATCTACAGCTGTTAACTTAGAAGTTGGCCATCCACCTGGGGCTCCTTTATTTCAAATGTTAGGTGCATTTTTTGCTATGTTTAGTAGCAATCCTAGTAATTGGGCTTATTTGGTAAACTTTATGTCTGGATTAGCAAGTGCTTTTACAATTCTTTTTATGTTTTGGACTATTACTAATCTTGCAAAAAGATTAGTAAATAAAAACAATAATTTTACTCTTGGAGAAAAAATCGCTGTATTAGGAAGTGGTCTTGTTGGATCTTTAGCATATACATTTTCTGATAGTTTTTGGTTTAGTGCTGTAGAAGGTGAAGTATACGCTATGTCTTCATTTTTAATGGCTATTTTATTTTGGTTAGGATTAAAATGGGAAAGTGAAATGCACCTGGCAAGAGGTAATAAATGGCTAATTGTGATTAGTTATGTTGTTGGTTTATCTTTTGGTGTTCACATTCTATCGCTTTTGGTTATCCCATCAATAGTAATGTTATATTTCTTTAAGAATTACAAGGATATTAATATTAAAACTACAAGTATAGCTACAGTAATTTCTATACTGGTATTAGCTTTTGTTTTTAAATTTTTATTTCCTTTTACACTAAAATTCTTTAGTGCATCTGAATTATTCTTTATCAATTCAATTGGACTTCCATATAACTCAGGAACAATTATAGCTGCACTTCTTTTAGTTGGTTTATTTGTTTATGGTTTAAAATACACACGTCAGAAAAATTTAGTTTGGGTTAATACTGCCATATTATCTATTTTATTTATAATGATTGGCTTTTCTACTTGGTTAATGTTACCTATTAGAGCCAATGCCGATACAATTATTAACGAAAACAATCCTTCTAGTGCTAGAGAATTATTAGCCTATTATAATCGTGAACAATATGGAGATGCTAATGTTTTTTATGACAAATATTATTCATTTGCTTTCCAAAAAGAATTAGAGAAAGATTCAAATGGAGATGATATCTACATAAATGATAAACCTAAATATGAAAAAATAAATGGTAAATACGAAATCGTAAATCACTACGAGAATGTTATCCCTAAATGGTCTAGCAAACATAAAGGATTTATACCAAGAATGGTTGATCCAGGAGCCGAGCAATATTATAAGCAAATTGCAGGAATCCCATTAAGAAGTCAACGTAGACCGACTTTCGTTGAAAACTTAAAATTTATGTTTAACTATCAATTCGGATATATGTATGGTCGATATTTCATGTGGAATTTCGTAGGTAGACAAAATGATATTCAAGGACATTTAGACAATAATGGAAATTGGTTAAGTGGAATAAAACCTATAGATGAATTCTTTGGAATTCCTCAAGAAAAATTACCAGATGACGTAAAAAAAAATAAAGGTAGAAATACTTATTTCTTCTTACCTTTAATTTTAGGAATCATAGGTTTATTATATCATGTAAAAGAAGACAAGAAAAGATGGTATACTTTAGGATTATTTTTTGTTTTTACAGGTTTCGCTATTATTTTTTACACAAATCCTAAACCTTTTGAACCAAGGGAGCGAGATTATGCTGTTGTAGGATCATTTTATGTGTTTGCTATTTGGATTGGTTTTGGAGTTTTAGCTTTATACGAAGCTTTAAAAACTTACGGCAAAAAACCAATAATAGCTTTAGCTATTTCTATAGTATCTTTACTAAGTGTTCCTACACTAATGGGATTCCAAAACTGGGATGATCACGATAGAGCTGATCGTTATATAGCTCAATTAAACGCTCAAACCTATTTAGAAAGCTGTGATCCTAATGCTATAATATTTACCATTGGAGATAATGATACTTTCCCTCTATGGTACATGCAACAAATTGAAGGAGTTCGTAGAGATATTAAAATCATTAATACGAGTTTATTTGCTACAGACTGGTACATCGATCAGATGAAGAAAAAAACATACGATGCAGATCCTATTCCATCTAAATTACAACATCATCAGTATAAATACGGGACTTTAGATATCGCTTATCATTTCCCACATCCTAAATTAAAAGATTCGGTAATTCCTATCAAATCTTTTATGGACTGGATTACTACTGATCATGAAGCTACATATTTCGAATCTCCTAGCGGATTGAAAGAAAAATTATTCCCTACAACAAGAATTCGTATTCCTGTTAATAAAGAAAATGCATTAAAATATGGAATTGTAGCTCCTAAAGATGCGGATAAAATGGTAGATTATATTGATATAAATATTGATGAAGCTATCACTAAAAATAGAATTTTAATGTTAGATATTTTAAATAACTTCGACTGGAAACGACCAATTTACTTTACTGGCGGTGCTGGAGCAGACGAAGAATACATCTGGCTAAAAGATTATTTACAATTAGATGGAATGGCATACAAGTTGGTTCCTATTAGAACTCCTATTGCTGGTAAATCGATGTTTGATATGGGACGAATTGACCCTGAAAAAATGTATAATAATGTTAAAAAATGGGACTGGAAAACTATAAATAACGGAGAAATTTACTTAGACGAACAAGCAAAACGTAATGCAATTTCTTTACGAAACAACTTAATGCGTTTATCTGAAGAATTTTTAATAAAAGAAGATACAGCGACAGCTAAAGAAGTTTTAGATTTATCTCTTCATAAAATGCCTATTAAAGATTTTGGTCACTACAGTATCTCTTTAGGATATCCAGAACTATATTACAGAATTGGTGATAAAGACAAAGCTAGACAAACTGCTGAAACTCTTTTAGATATTTTCAATCAACAACTAGAGCATTATAGTACTTATGATGACATTGCTTATATCGCAGATGATTTAGAAACAACAATATTTATGTATCAAAATATCATGGCTCAAATTAGACGTTTTGACAGCGATATGACCTACAAGAAAACAATTGAAGAAATGTTTAATAATAAACTTTTCTTACTAAACCATTTAATACAAATACCTGAAGAAGAATCTAACTTACCCGAATTAAATAAACAAGAACTTCAATTGCTAGACTCTATAGAAATGCTTCAAAAACAACTCTTAGACTCTACACCAGCAAAATAAAATCATATAAGAGTGTCTGTTAAAACAGACACTCTTTTTTATACAGCACTTATTACAAACATTTATCCCAAAAAAAACTATTTTTATTCCTTATTTTTAGCACCTTAATACATTTATTTCAATTTCAGTAGTTTCTAAAACTAAATTTGATTATGAACTTTAAATCAGATAAAAATGAAACTACGAATCTATCCATCTATAGGAATTGCTAGACTCGGAAACGGTCCTACTAATAAAAAAGATGTTGTTTTTACACCAGAAATTCCTTGGGCAAACTTATATGAAGAAAACTTAGAATTTCACACAAAAGACGGAGCCTTAAAAAAACAAGCACAACGTTTTTATATTTATGAATGTGACGATAACGGAAAACCAATTCGAAAAATAGATCCTGCTTCTTGCGATATCGAATGGACTGTTGAAGTTGCCAACAAAAAACCTTTCTGGTACGATTTTAATAATAGTTTAGATTTGTCTGTAAATACAGATAATCATAATTTAAGTCCTAATTTTTTCACTGAAAAAATCGCTCCAGGAATAAGTACTTCTAGAAGAAATCCAAATGTTCTTAACGAACAATTAATCAATGGTAAAGATTATGATTATAGAAAGGAATTGGTAAACAGTCCAGCTCCTACAACTATTACTTCTAAAAATACATCACCAGTAGCATTAGGCGGTAAATTTCCTTTTCCTTTAGAAGGACAAAACAATAGCTTTATTGCAAACGCAATGAACTTAAATGCTAGAGATGTAAACTTAGGAGCTATTGAATACGATGAAGGATCGCTTATTTTTTATCCGGGTGATGGAATTTCAGCAGCATTAAATCCTTCTGATTTAAACACAGATTTTGCTGATAACTCAAACTGGTACGATGATATTTGCGACGGTAAGGTAACTGCTAAAGTAACGATGAATGGAAAAATATACGAACTTAATGATGCTGATTCTGCTGCTTGGGTTGCTTCTGCTCCACCAGATTATGCTCCGCAAATTCAACCTTTAGCAACAATGTACGATCTTATTTGTGGTATCGCTAACGAAAGTTTTACTACAGATTTCAGTTTAATATTCCCTGTACTTTACAGATTATACAGAATGCAATGGGTTAATTTAAGTGATTTCCTTGCTCCTTCTTTTAGAGAAACTATAGACGAATTAACGACTGAAGAATTTAAAGCTTTATACAGTAATTCTGAAGCTGCACAACCTGTTCGTAATAAGATCTTCCAATTGTTTAGAGATCCATTATACAACTATAACAACGAACCAATAATTCCTAGCAAGAGTAAAACAGACATTACAAATATTGGTAGCGGAACTCAAGAATTACAATATCCGTTTTATCCTGGAGATGGAATTAATTACCCTGGAAGTCCAGCGCAATGGTTTGCTATTCCTCCAGTTTTATACGATGAATTGAGAAAATGGAGAGATGGTAACTTTACTTCATTAGAAGGAGATTACACTACCATGGACGATCTTGGAAAGCATTATCAAAATCAATATTTAGAAGCAGCTAAAGATCCAGCTAAAACAGCTTTATTAATGACTCGCGCCGTTTTAGAAACGTTATATGGTGGAGGATTCCATCCAGGTGTAGAATTAACATGGCCAATGCGACATGCACAAATGTATGCTGAAAACTCTTTAGCGTATGCAAACGTTACTCCTGGGAATTCTTTCTTCGGATTACGTGAAGTAAGAATTGGCGCAGCTACTCCAGAAGAACAAAGTCAAATATTTTACAACGATTTTGGATTTCAAATGAATTCTGATGATGTTAAAGAATCTATCAGTGGAAATAGCAATAAAGGTTGGTTATGGAAAAGTACACCAGGTGATTTAACAAAATGGATGGGAATTCCTTGGCAATCGGATGCAGGTAGTTGCCAGAAAGTATTCTTAGATAGTCAATATCCAATTCCTGCTTGGTGGGCTGCAAATTTACCTGTAGATGTGCTTACTGAAGAAAGTTTAGTTGCTATGCGTAATTCTGAATTAAAACCTGAAACTATTCAATATGTTTATGCAAACAGACTTCCTTGGCTGATGACTACAGATACTGGTTATGTTGGTTATCATGCAGAAGGCGGATACATGAACGGCCTAATTAATATGGTGTACAAATGGAAAAATGTTGGTGTGGTTGCTGGTAGAAAATCTAATGTAAACGGAATTCCAGAATTGGTTTATGTAGCTTCAGAAAGTAAAAATGTAAAAAATATAACTTCTGTATTTTTAGGAAAAGCTATTCCTGCTAAACCTGTAAGATTAGCTCCTCCAAATGTATTCTACACAAACACAAGAGAAATGGTTTGGATTCCAGAAAATGCATCTACATTCTTATCATCTAATCTTGAAGGAACAGGTAATGTTTATGTTGACGATGTTTTTGAAATGAAAATTAACGGTAACATTGTTTTTACTCACGATTTCAGTAATAATTGTAGCGGAAGAATTACTCCTGAAGCTCCAATTGACATCACATCAAACTTACAAGAATTTGCAAATTCATTTGTGACTATAGAAGTGAATTACATTGATAAATGCGGAGGATCTGAAGGTTCTTCAGAATTCTTTTTAATCTTTAAATAATATACTATAATGAGTCCTGAACAATTAAAAACCGATGTTCTAATTATTGGAAAAGGAGTTTCAGGACTCATTTTACAATTACTGTTAGAAAGAAAGGGAATCAATAGTATTCTTGTTGATAAAGTAAATTCAAAACAAATTTTACCTTTAGCTGAAACTATTCCTCCCAGTACTTTAGAGCTTTTACATGAAATTGATCTTTTATCAGTTTTTGAGGCTTTTTCAACAAAAACATATGGTTATCAATCAAAATGGAACAATTCACAAATTAGTGATAAAAACTTCTTCTTAAAAGGTAAATACAATAATGGTTTAAAAATCAACAAACAGAAAATCATTACTGCTTTAGAAGAAAAAAGCAAACATATCGTTCATGCTAAAGATATTACTGAAGTAACTGTAAATAACAAGACAAATAGTATATCAATTAGAGAACTTAATAATAAAACCACAACTATTAATAGTGATTTAATCGTAGACGCCACAGGAAGAAAAAGATATGTTTTAAAACAAGCTAACATTAGTAGTATTGAATATGATAACAACTTGGCCTATTTATGCTATTTACCCAAAACGGGACCTAATTTGAAATACGGATTTTTTACTGAATCTTTTAATAATGCTTGGGGAACAATTTCTGATTTAAATGAAACTACAAGAATTGTTTCTTTATACACAACAAAAGAAAACAGACTCTATAAAGAGTTTAAAGACTATAAAAACTGGAACACTTTACTTAACGAAACATCTTTTTTAAAATACTGTATTCCTGCAAAAGGGAATTTTAAAGTTTTTGGAAAACAAGCAAATTCTTCAATACCATCAAAAATTTCATTTCAGAATATATTAAGTATCGGTGATGCAGCTATGGCTTTCAATCCTATTTCTTCTCATGGAATTTCAAATGCAATTTATACAGCTAAAGAAGCAGCTATTACAATTGAAAAGTATTTAAACGGTAACCATCAAAGCCTTAAAGAATACCAAAATAAAATGTATACTATTTTTAATGAGTATATAAAACAGAAAGAAAAGTTATTCGAACTATATTAAAGTAAAAAAGCCACCTTTTGGTGACTTCATTTTATTTTTATTTAAATTTATACATATTGTTGAACTAAACCTATTAAGGTATTAGCATCTTGTTCTCCTGTTTTTCTCCACATCATCTCTCCATTTTTATATATCATAAAAGTCGGATTTCCTTTTACTTTTAACGCAGATGCTAAGATTTCATTTTTCTTAATGTCAATTTTAATCACTTTAGCTTTATCTCCTAAAGCAGCAGCTACATCTCGAAGAGTATCAAGATTATTTTCGGTATCATCCCAGTCAAAATAAAAATCGATCAATACTGGTTTTTGAATATTAATGATTTCTCCAAACTTTGTCATTGTGTTAACAAATTTTAACTATATAGTGCTTAAAATTACTATTTTTTTATTAGGGAGCCATAAAAACACTATAAAAATGCTGGAAATCAAGCTTTTTTTAACTCTATAACAGTAATTTCTGGCCAAATTCCTACTCTACCCGGAAAAGCATGGTATCCAAAACCTCTATTTACGTTAATATAACGCCCAAACTCTTCATACAATCCTGCCCATTGTTTATACACATATTGAGATGGACTCCAACGTAAAAAACCAGGTATTTCGATTCCGAATTGTAAACCATGAGTATGACCACTTAGAGTTAATTGATAATTGAAATCATCTTCTTTTACCTTTAACTCCCAATGTGTAGGGTCGTGACTCATCAACACTTTAAAATCTTCTTTTTGTATTCCTTCTGAAGCCTTTTTTAAATCTCCTTCTTTTTTAAATCCTTTACCCCAGTTTTCAACCCCAACTAAAGCTATTTTTTCACCATCTTTCTCTATGTATCTATTTTCATTCAACAAAAGTTCAAATCCAATTTTTGGATGAATATCTTTTATTGCTTGAAAATTAGCTTCTTTATCTTCTTTTGTTTTCCACGAAGAATAATCACCATAATCGTGATTTCCTAAAATAGAAAACTTACCTCGAGGTGCTTCTAATTGCTTAAACACATCTATCCAATCATCCATTTCACGAGCGAAATTATTTACAATATCACCAGTGAATAAAATCATATCCGATTGTTGCTCATTAATTAAATCAACTCCATATTGAATTTTCTCTTTATTATCGAAACTTCCAGAATGAATATCGGTAATCTGTGTAATTGTAAAACCATCAAAAGCTTCAGGCAAGTCTTTAAAAGCTAATTGATATTTTAAAACCTTATAATTATACTTTCCTTTAAAAATTCCATATAACATACTTGCGAAAGGAATTGCTGCTAAACCTAAAGCCAACTGCGAAATAAATTTTCTTCTTCCTGCAAATGGTTGTGTAGTTTCATTAGAAGCCATTGAAATTCCTTTTTGAAAAAGGCGCACAACGTCTTCACCAAACATTACAAGCACAATTACAATTTTTGGCAACAATGCTAACAACATAAAACCAGCAGCCCATTGAAATTGTTTGGTTTGACCAGAACTTCTATCTGAAGAAAAAATCGTGTAAAAAAAGTTTATATAAGCAATTAAACTTAATCCAAGCCAAACATATTTGATGTAGGTGTTTTTAGTCACCATTTTAATTGATTGGAAAGAATATGCTTCTAAAATTATAATTAAAGTTGTGATAATTATTAACGAAATTAACCAACGCGGCATAATTTAAAGTTTTTAAAAAGCTAACAAAGATACACGTAATAGTCGTATTTATTTTTTATGAATTTGTGAATATTTACATAAACTTTTAAAAAAAACACCCACAAACCATAGGCTTGTAGATGTAATAAATCAAACTGAAAAAACACTATTTATTTTTTTAATTCTTCTACAATTTCTTTTGTAGTAAAGACATGACTAGCAATCATTCTGAAATTCACTAAGGCTGCCTCATAACCATTTAACTCTGGCAATACTGCTGCTGCAGTTGCATCCTTTACTACAGAAACATCAAATCCATTTTCTACTAATTCTCTTAAATGAGACTCAGTACATAAGTTAGCAGACATTCCTGCTAAGATTACTTTATTATATCCTCTTTTTCTTAATTGTAATGCCAGATCATTAGATTCTGGACCATATACTTTGTGTGGGTTTGTTACTACTATATTATCTCCTTCGATATATTTTTTATATGGTTTTAACCAATCTGCTCCAGAATTTTTAAACCCTTTGGTATTTAAAGTATGGCTTCTATCAAACATACCAATTTTATGCATTAATGCTTCTAAAGCTCCTTCAATCTTCCATTTATGATCATGTTTATAATAATAATGAGGTGATACAAAAACTGTTATCTTCTTTTCTTTTGCAACTTTAAAAAGTTCCTCAAGATTTTGAACTGTATTATTCTCTATTACGCTTTTTCCTACTACTCCCCAAGTTACTCCGTCTGGACTTAAGAAATCATTTTGTGGATCTGTAATTACAACAGCAGTATGTTCATCAACTGTAAATCCTGGGTCTGGCAATTGTGCAAAAACGTTAGATATTTGGGTAATTAACAAAACGGCTAAAATTGTTACTCTCTTCATTTGTATTGTTTTTTTAATAATTATTATTTTTTTACACTACAAATTTCAGAAGAAGCCATTCATTAATAATAGGTAACTATTCCCTAAGTGTTAGCAATTATTCCCGAGCCACAATTTTCACGATAAATACTTGGCGACACACCTTCTTGCTTTTTAAAAAAACGACTAAAGGTTTGCACATCTCGAAATCCTAATTCAAAAGCAACTTCTTTTATTGAAATATCATTGTAACACAACAACCGAATAGCTTCTAAAGTAATACGTTCTTGAATATATTTTAGTGGTGATTTAGAATGTTGTTTTGCAAAAATATTGGAAATAGTTTTTGGTGATTTATAAAGCATTGATGCATAATCTACCACTTTATGTTTTGTTTTAAAGTACTGCTCCACTAAAAAATTAAATTCTCTAATAACATCTAATTCATCTGTATTTTTTGTTAGATTTTGCTGCTCTTTATATAAACGAGCACATAAAATTAAATATCTTTTTAACATCATTTGTAACATTTCCTTTTGTAGATTATCTTGATATTCAATTTCAATCGCAAAGTTTTTCCATAACGTTTTAAAATGCTCTAAATTTTTATGACAAACATTAATAATTGGTAATTGTGAAGCACCAAAAAATAATAATCCCTTACAACTTACCTCTTTGTCATGATCAACTACACAATAGAACGGTCTGTTAAATCGTAAAAAATTCACTTTTCCTTTTTTTACAACTATAACTTTATGGAATTCTGTTAAAAATACAACTTGATTCTTTTTAAAATAATACGTTTTACCATCTATCAAAAACTCATTATTATTAGTTAAAAACCAAAGTACTATTAAACTTCCTTCTTTAGGAGATGAAAAGATTGAGCAAGAATTCTCATCTAATGTTTCTAACTCAATAAATTCATGTATTTTACCTATAAAAATCATTTTTAATTATTTAATACGACTTGTGTTTAGTGTATATAATTTAAAAAAACTTTCAAAAAATATTTTTCCCTTTTAAAATGATAATTCCATTATATCAGTAGTTAATTAACACATACTGCTATAGTATATCTTTCATGCAATTCTAATTTTAATGTATTTCTCTCGCAGACCATCTAACTATTTTGTAGTTTTACATTCTTCAATTTTATAACCATATGGATACCAAAAAAAGACTTTTTTTATTAGATGCATACGCACTTATTTTTAGAGGATATTATGCTTTTATTAAAAACCCAAGAATAAATTCTAAAGGACTCGATACTTCTGCCATATTAGGATTTATGAATTCTTTATTGGATGTTATAAAGAAAGAAAAACCTGATTATTTAGCGGTGTGTTTCGATCGTGGAGGAAGTGTAGATCGTAATGAAATCTTTCCTGAATATAAAGCGAACCGACAAGAAACTCCAGAAGCAATTCGCATTGCAGTTCCGTATATAGAGCAAATTTTAGAAGCAATGAACATCCCTTCTATTATAAAGGAAGGTTATGAAGCTGATGATATTATTGGAACACTTGCTAAAAAAGCCGAAAAGGAAAATTTGGTTACCTATATGGTGACTCCTGATAAAGATTATGCACAGTTAGTTTCTGAAAACATTTTCATGTACAAACCACCAAGAATGGGTAATGGTTACGAAAAATGGGGAGTTGAAGAAGTTCAAAAAAAGTTTGAAGTTGAACGACCAGAGCAAGTAATTGACTTTTTAGGAATGATGGGAGATTCTGTCGACAACATTCCTGGTTTACCTGGAGTTGGAGAAAAAACAGCTAAAAAATTCCTTGCTGCCTATGGAAGTATGGAAGGTTTATTTGAAAACATTCATGAACTGAAAGGTAAAATGAAAGAGAAAGTAGAGTCAAATCAAGAATTAGGATTACTTTCTAAAAAATTAGCAACAATAATGCTCGATGTTCCTGTTGAATTAGAACAGGATAAACTAATCTTTGAGCAACCAGATATTGAAAAAACAAAAGCGATTTTTACTGAACTTGAGTTTAGAAGGTTAACTGACAACTTCTTAAAAACTTTTGGAGTAACACCTGCAACAGATAATACTGCAGCTACAAAGACTACGACAAAAACGTCTAATCCAGCTCAATTTGATTTGTTTGCTACTCCAGGAGGAGGAAATAAAACTGAAGAAATCACCGGTTTTAAAACCATAAACAATACACCTCATTTCTACCAATTGGTGAATACACCACTTTCAAGAAAATTATTACTTTCTAAATTATTACAGCAAACTTCGGTTTGTTTTGATACAGAAACTACAGGCTTAAAAGCCTTAGAAGTGGAATTGATTGGTATTGCTTTTTCTTGGGAAGTTGGTAAAGGTTATTATCTAGCTTTTCCTGAAGATCAAGAAGAAACTCAAACTATTTTAAATGAGTTCTTACCGTTCTTTGAAAATACAACTATTGAAAAGATTGGTCATAATATAAAATACGACATTAAAGTTTTATCTAATTATAATATTCCTGTTGAAGGAAAATTATTTGACACTATGATTGCTCATTATCTGATTAATCCAGATATGCGTCACAGTATGGATATACTTGCTGAAACATACTTAAACTATCAAGCTGTTCCTATTACTGATTTAATTGGTAAAAAAGGGAAAAATCAGCTTTCTATGCGTGTTGTTGAATTGGAAAAACAAACAGAATACGCTGTAGAAGATGCAGATATTACACTACAATTAAAAGAACATTTTGTTAAAGAGTTAGAAGAAGGGAAACTTACTGAGCTTTTTAACACTGTAGAATTACCTTTAGTTTCTGTACTTACCGCTATGGAAATTGAAGGAATTAACTTAAACACTGAATATTTAGGTTCATTCTCTAAAGAACTTTCTAGTGATATTGAAAGCTTAGAAAAAGCTGTTTACGAACAAGCTGGAGAAGAATTTAATATAGCCTCACCAAAACAATTAGGTCCGATTTTATTTGAAAAATTAAAATTAGTAGACAAACCTAAGAAAACAAAAACAGGACAATATTCTACTGCTGAAGATGTTTTATCAGCTTTAAAAGAGCACAAAATTGTTGCAGATATTTTAGAGTACAGACAATGTAAAAAACTACAAAGTACTTATGTTGATGCGTTACCAAATGAATTAAACCCGAAAACAAATAGAGTTCATACTGTATACGCACAAGCTGTTGCTGCAACTGGAAGGTTAAGTTCTAATAACCCGAATTTACAGAATATTCCAATTCGTACAAAACGCGGACAAGAAGTTCGTAAGGCTTTTATTCCAAAAGACGAAAATTACACCTTATTAGCTGCAGATTACAGTCAGATAGAACTTCGAATTATTGCTGCATTAAGTGAAGAAGAAACTATGATTAAAGCTTTCCAAGACGGTGAAGATATTCATGCTTCTACAGCTGCAAAAGTATTTAATGTAGCGCTAGATGAAGTTACTCGTGAACAACGTAGTAATGCAAAGACTGTAAACTTCGGAATTATTTATGGAGTTTCTGCTTTCGGATTAAGCAATCAAACAAATTTAACTCGTTCAGAATCTAAAGAATTAATTGAAGCTTATTACAAAACATATCCAAAGTTAAAAGCTTACATGGCAAAACAAGTAGACTTTGCTCGTGATAATGGTTATGTAGAAACTGTTCTTGGAAGAAAACGTTATTTAAAAGATATTAATTCTAGAAACGCAATTGTTCGAGGTGCAGCAGAACGAAATGCTGTAAATGCTCCAATTCAAGGAAGTGCAGCAGACATTATCAAATTAGCCATGATTAACATTCATGAACGATTTAAAGAAGAAGGATTTAAATCAAAAATGTTATTACAGGTTCATGATGAATTGGTTTTCGATGCTCATAAAGACGAATTAGAAACGATTAAACCAATTATTAAACATGAAATGGAAAATGCTTTTAAACTAGCTGTCCCTTTAGATGTTGAAATTGGTTTAGGAGAAAATTGGTTAGAGGCGCATTAAAACTCTTAAAACATAATATAAATTAAAGCTACCAGAAATTCTGAGTAGCTTTTTTTTATGGAATTACACTTCATCAACTCAAACTAGTCAAAAGTTATCAACACGAAATCGTGATAGTACCCAACTTTAAGAAATCCTTGTATTTTCTAGTGTTTTTTTCTTGTAATTTTAAAAACACATAGGTTTTATTTTGAAAAACCTAAAAGAGTTATGAAAGTTTTATGAAGTTTTGATTTTATATGAATTGCTAGGGAATTTCATTTTCACTCTCATTTATTAACACTCCAAAATTGATGTATTGTTAACTCAATCACATCAATTCAAAAATAGATTGCGCAATCCAGACCGATAAAAGTTAATGTCTTTAAACGATCACTTTTGTCTTACATAGCGGAAACCGAAAAGCTTATGAGTAGGTATAATAGATTAAATCAAATAAAAATGAAAAATAATTTTTTAAACAAAGTAAAAGGTGCTATTCTATTATCTAAAGAAGAGTCTAAAACTATTTCAGGAGGTTACACAAGCGCCTATAGTTGCTTCTTTGTATGTTGTCCAAGTAACATGACTTTAGTTAATGGTAGAACAAATGTAAATGGTTGTACTGGTGATAATCGTTATAAATATTATGCACCTCAATTTGCATCTAACTATTGTGTAGATTGTAGTTAACAAAATATAATTATAGAGATGAAACAAAAAGTTTCATCTCTTTATTTAAAAATAAATTCTTTCTCTACATTATGATTATACAAAGCTTTTGGTCTAAACCTTTTCTAAAAAACTCCAATCATCCTAATGCAAGATTCAAAGGAGGTTGGCTTGATGAAAAATACTTCTATTATAGTATAGCATTGAGTTGTTTGAAATTTAAAGAGTATTATTCAGAAATTACACTATATACAGATCAATATGGTAAAAAAGTATTGGGTGATATTTTAAATCTACCGTACACGGAAATCCACACCACTTTAGATGATTTAGATTCTTATGATTCTAATCTTTGGGCGCTTCCAAAACTTCACACCTATAGTTTACAAAAACAACCTTTTATTCATGTAGATACTGATGTTTTCATTTGGGAAAAGTTTCCTGAATCAAAAGTAAATAGTCCTATTTTCTGTCAGAATATAGAAGACAACTATCCTATTTACCAGGAAACATTAGATGCTATTTTAAAAGTTTTTGATTTTGTTCCTACAGAAATTGTGAATTCGTTGTATCAAAATCAAAAAGTATTAGCTTTTAATGCTGGTGTTATTGGTGGAAATGATTTAAACTTTTACAAGAATTTATATTCAAAAGCATTAGAAATGATCCATAAAAACGAGCATTTATTCACTAAAATAGATGTTGGTATGTTTAATATGATTTTTGAACAGTTATTAGGTCATGCTTTAGCTAGTAAAAATGACATCGGTATAAGTCCTTTACTAGAAAATGTTGATCCGAATTTCGCCAAATTAACAAACTTTCATCTCGCAGGTTTTCAAACCAACTATGTACATGCTATTGGATATGCAAAAAGATCTTTACATGCATGTGAACAAATAGAAGCTTTATTAATGTATGAATATCCTGAAGTTTATAAAGACATCACTAAGAAAGGGCTAGAAAATTCCCTTTGGAAAAAACGATTTGAGATTTCTGAACGTAGAAAAGAATATTTATTTGCGGTTTATGATTATTTCAGATCTCATGATATAAATACGCTTTACAAAACAAAATTCAAATTAAATCCTACAGTTAAAATCTCTGAGAAAGATGAAGTCTCTTTTTTAGAATTCAATAGTCCACAGATGAATGAAATTGAAATATTAGAATTACAGGACTGGGAAAATTTAGTTTTCTACTTTGAAGAAGCAATCTCAACTAACAAATTATGTAAGCAATTACTAGAAGATGAAGATATAAAGCAAACGTATACAGAATCTCAATTACAAGAAAAAGTATTCTCTTTTATTTTAGACAAATGTATTTTACAAGAAATACTTATTCCTGAAATTTTTAATGACACTAACTACATGAAATTGATTTTAGCTCAAAATCTTGCTAACTCGGTTTCTTAATTCTGGAACTACAAATTTTTCAAACCAAGGATTTTTAGACAACCAAAATCTATTTCTTGGTGATGGATGAGGCAATACGAAATAATCTGGTAAATAGTCTTCATAATTATTTATCGTTTCCGTTAATGTTCGTTTTGCTTTATCCTTTAAATAATAGTTTTGTGCATACATTCCTATTAACAATACTAACTCTACATTAGGCATTTTATCCCATAACTGTTGATGCCATTCTGGAGCGCACTCTTTTCTTGGTGGAAGATCTCCTGATTTCCCTTTTCCAGGGTAACAAAATCCCATTGGTATTATTCCAAAAAGCGATGTATTGTAAAATTGTTCATCTGTAACATTCAACCACTTTCGTAATTGTTTACCACTAGGATCGTTCCAAGGAATACCAGTAGCATGTACTCTAGTTCCAGGAGCTTGTCCAATGATTATAATTTTAGAATCTACACTAGCCTCAACAACTGGCTTAGGCTCTAAAAAATCTTTACAAATTGTGCAATTATGGATTTCTTGAAGTAATTGTTTCATTAATATCTTAAGGGGAATAAAAAAACACTTATTACTTAGCCCGTAATAAGTGTCTCCGTTAACGGTTTTTCTTTTAATTTCTTAAAGCATAGCTTGCTCCGCTTCCGAAGTCTGCTAATAGTCCGAATAAACTTTTAAAAAAACCACTAACTCTCTTAAGTAATAATTTCCCCATGATAGTTAATAATTTAAAATAATCCCAACACAAAGATACACAGAAGGTTGCGTTTTTCTCAAGGTTTTTTCCTCTTTTGTATTAAATGTTTGGAAATAGCTATAAATGGACATAAATTTCACATATTCTGCATTACACTGATTATCAATACTATAATTTTACAATATCATCAAAAGCAAAATAGTACGGTTGGTCTTTAAAAACTGGTAAATCAACACTTTCTGAATTTGCTATACCAACTCCAGCATACCAAACTTTAGCATTCATCTTCTTTGCATGTGCTATAAATGTTTCCATCCAAATAGTATCATACTCATTTGGATTCTGTAAATTTTTAGTTGCTTTAACTAAAACAAATATTGTTGGTTCTCCTTTTTTGAACAATACAAATTGTGGATGTTTTTTTAATTGACTATTTACAGCAACAAATTCATAGCCCATTTTTTGAATTTTTTTCCCTACAAAATTCATCGCTAAATTGTGTAACTCTTGTTCTGTAAGTGCCTGCATCATTTCTTTTTATTTCTTTTATTGAAATTTTTATCTCCCTTAGTCTTAGGCTTTTTATATTTCTTCGCAATCTCTCTTCTATAACTTCCTCCTAAATTCACCTTTTTATTTTTATCCTTCTTTTCATGGAAAGCTGGACCAGGAACATATTCTTGAGAACTTCTATTCCTTGATTGTGATTTATCTTCCTTTGGTCTTTCTTCTTCAGTTAATTGATTAGAAATTTCCACTTGTTCTGGAATATCGAGCTTTGGAATTACATAATCCATCAGTTCTTCTATTCTAGTTTTTGCTTCTTGCTCTTTAGCTGTACTTAATAAAATAGACTTCCCTTTATGCTCTGCTCTACCCGTTCTACCTATTCTATGCATGTAGTTTTCTGGGAAAAGGGTTGGATTAAAGTTAATGACATGAGAAATCTCTTGTAAATCTAAACCACGTGCAATAACATCTGTTGCTATTAAAATTCTATGCTTTCCTTCATTAAAATTCTCTATAGATTTAATTCTATAATTCTGAGTTTTATTAGAATGAATAACACAATTATGCCCTGGAAACTCTTCTTCTAAAAGATTAAAAATACGATCTGCATTTCTCTTATTAGGCGCAAAGATTAAAACCTTATTGTACTCATTTTTATCAAAAAGCAAATAGTTAATTAAGTTAATCTTGGTGTAAAAGTTAGGAACTTCATAAGCAGTTTGCTCAATATTATCTAAAGGTGTTCCACTTACAGCAATAGCTATCTTTTTAGGTGCTACAAAAAAATCATCGATTAATGCCTCTACATCTTCAGTCATAGTTGCAGAAAACATAATATTTTGTCTTCTTTCAGGAAGCAAATCGAAAATATTTAAAATTTGAAATCTAAATCCTAAATCTAACATCACATCAACTTCATCAATTACTAATTTCTGGATCGATTTCAATTTTAAAACTCTACTTACTGCTAAATCATACAATCTACCAGGTGTTGCTACAATAATATCACAACCTTCTGCAACAGCTTGTTTGTGTCTATTTAAATTTACACCTCCGTAAACTCCTAAAACTCTTAACGTAATATACTTTGCTAATTTTTCTATCTCTTCAACAACCTGTATAACCAGTTCTCTAGTAGGCACAAGAATAAGTACTCTTGGATGTAATTGTTTAGAAAACTTTAAATCCCTTAGTATTGGTAAAATATATGCAAAAGTTTTACCTGTACCTGTTTGTGCGATTCCAACCACATCTTTTCCTGATCGCACTACTGGAAATGCTTGAGCCTGAATTGGTGTTGAATGTGTAAATCCTAAATCGGCAATTGAATTTCTTAATGGATTTGATAAATCTAAATCTTCGAAAGCTATCATTTAACTTAATTTCTGCAAAGGTACAACCATTATTTTGTATATTTAAAGTAGACATATAGTAATACAGATGAAAACACCTAAACGTTTAGAACAAGCTTTAATTAAATTATACAATGCTTTTCATAATAATGAATTAAACCCAGAGTGTTGTTCAGCTTGTGCTGTTGGAAACATATTAGACAATCATGATAGTTGGAAACATTTATCTGATGATCATGGATCTACTGAATTAAACTACATAGGCCAAATACATCAAAAATTAGGTAGAAAGTTTAATGGTTATACTCCCTTGGAATTATTAAATATTGAAAAAATATTTTTAGAAGCATGTGGTTTTATTGTTCCACTTTGTCATTACAATAAGAAACCTAACAAAACTACCAATAAAGATACTTTATTTAACGGTTTATCAGCTGTAGTTGCTTATTTATGTAAGTTAGATAATATTGAAAACGTAATGGATTATTCTAAAATATTTGAATTTGATAATGAAGACCCTGTATATAAATTTGATATTATTTATAATTAAAAATTAAAGCATTAAAAAAGCGAGATATTTCTATCTCGCTTTCAATTTTGAATATATTATATTACAGTTTTACTTATAAACTTCTTTAATGAAATCTTCGTAAGAAACTTCTTTACTCTTAAACTTCATATTCTCTTTAAAGAAACCTAAAAGTTTTTGAGAAAGTAATTGCGTTTGTAAACGTTGTGCTTCTTCTTGGTTAGCTAAAACTCTACCTGCGATGTTATTTAACTCTTCCTCTTCTGGATTCATGTTTCCAAATTGAGCCATTTGAGCTTTAATAAATCCTTTTGCGTAGTCTAACAACTCAGCATAATCTAAATTGATTCCGTTATCTTTCATAATCTTTCCTTCGATTAATTGGTAACGTAAACCTTTTTCAGATTTTGAATACTCTTCTTTAGCTTCTTCTAAAGTTAATTCTTTCTCTCCAGCAGTTTGTAACCACTTTTGTAAGAACGTTTCAGGTAAATCAAATTTAGTATTCTCGATTAAATGCTCTGTAACTGCATTTAATAATTGTTGATCTGCTTGTTGTTGGAATTGCTTTTCAGCATCTTCCTTAATTTTATCTTTTAACTCAGTAACAGTTTTAACGCTACCATCAGCAAATAACTTATCAAATAACTCTTGATCTAATTCTGCTAACTCAGTTTTGTTAACTTCTTCTACTGTAAAAGTAACTTTTATATCTAAATCTTTAGCATCTTCGTTAGAAACACCTAAAACTTGCTGCAACTTGAAATCTTCTTCGAAAAGTTTCTTAGTCTCTAATTCAATTACATCACCTGCTTTTGCTCCGATTAATTTCTTCTCGTTTTTCTTTCCTTTTAAATCATTTACTAAGAAAGTTGATTTTTTGTTAATTCCTTTTTCTTCATTAACAAAAGTTCCAGTAACATTAGAATGCTCTTCAGCAACTTCTTGAGCGATTAATTTTCCGTAACGAGTTTGAATATTTTCAACCTCTTTATCAATTAATTCATCAGTAGCTACAATCTTATATTCATTGATTTTGTTTTTACCTTCTAAATCAACACTAAATTCAGGAGCTAAACCTAATTCAAATTCAAAAGTGAATTGATCTGTATCCCAAGAAAAATCATCCTTAACAATCGGTAATGGATTACCAAGAATATCTAATTTCTCTTCTACTAAAAACTTGTTTAAACTCTCTTGTAAAAGCTTATTTACTTCATCAATCATTACGGATTTACCGTATTGCTTCTTTACCATTCCCATTGGTACATGACCTTTTCTAAACCCAGGAATATTTGCTTTTTTTCTATAATCATTAAGAACTTCAGCAACCTTATCTTTGTAATCTTCAGCTACGATATCAACTTTTACAACAGCGTTTAACGCATCTATATTCTCTTTTGTAATATTCATGTTATGACTATCTTCTTAAAAAATTGGGTGCAAAATTAATACTTTTCTTCTTGAGAACCAAGAGTTTTATTTACTGAAAAAGAAAAAAACCACATAAAGTGCATGTAAGATTTTAATAGAATCTCATTTTTTATTTTTTTTCTTTTAAAAACTGTTTTAATTCATGAAATAAAATGTTTTTAACTTCATCATCTTCAATTAGTAATTGAATTAATTCTGTTTTTAACTTTGAAGTTTTTTTTATTTCATAATTCTCTTTTGGTTCACTAATCTCTGTATTTATAACATCAGTAACAAACATATTTCCTCTTCCTGTTAACAACCAAGTTGGATTGATATCTGGAAATGAATTTAGAATTTTGTTCAACACATTACTTTTAAAAGAAGCTTTTCTCCTAATTGCAGTACCTATTGAGTTATTTGATACTGAAATTTTATCTTCAAAAGATCTAATATTCATGTTTTTATTTACGATTATCTCTTCAACTCTTTTGTATGTTTCATCAATAAAATCGCTCATAAAAGTAACTTTTTTCTAAATAATTAGAATTTTGTTTTTGTTTTTAGAATTTTGTTCATAACTTTGTAATGGAATTTAGTACAAAGTTCGTACAAATATAGAGCAAAGTGCTTTTCAAAATTTAAAAACATGTAAAGTTTTTATGATAACAGATTTGCAACGAAAAGAATTAGAAAAAATAAAACCTCCAAAGTATCGAGAAAAAGTAAAAAGCCATCTATCAGAACTTGGCTATCACTTTTCTTTAGAAATGATACAAAAGGTTTATTCAGGGAAACGAAAAAACATGATAATTGCTAAAGCAATATTATTAGTTTTCGAAAAGTTTTTAGAAGAAAAACAAACAATTAACAACAGTATTGACATAATTACAAACAAAATAAACAAAAAAATCCCTTGAAGTTTTCGTAACTTAATAAGGACGGGGGAGCAACGAGACAGTAGACTTATGTTTATTAGTCTCGTTTTTGTTTAACAAAATTCTACATTAAATTTGATCGCTTGCATATTTAGTATAAATTAGCAAAAAAAATTAAAAAAAGATTTTCTTATTATGGTTGGAATTATTTTCACTCTTTTAATGCTAGTTTTTTTACAAGCTGTTTTAGGATTCGATAACTTATTATATATTTCTTTAGAATCTAAAAAAGCCCCAGAAGCTGATAGAAAAAGGGTTCGTAAAACAGGTGTTTTAATTGCAATCGCTTTAAGAATTGTGCTTCTTTTTGTTTTGATTTCTATTATAGACTTTTTCCAAACTCCTTTTTCTTGGTTAAGTGGAGGAGCAAAAGACATCGTTGAATTTGCTTTTAATGGTCATAGTATTATTGTTTTAGTTGGTGGTGGTTTCATCATATATACAGCTATAAAAGAAATTTGGCACATGATAGGTGTTAAAAATTTAAATCACGATCCTGAAGCAGAAGGAAACGGAAAAAAAACAGCTAATGCTGCCATCGTTAGCATCGTTATCATGAATCTTGTTTTTTCTTTTGACTCTATTTTAGCAGCAATAGGTTTAACAAGTAGCATGAAAAATTCTACTACTGCTTTTATTGTAATGGCTATTGCAATTGTTATTAGCGGTTTACTAATGTTAGTTTTAGCAGATAGAGTATCTAATTTCTTAGCAAAAAACAGAATGTATGAAGTACTTGGACTTTTCATTCTTTTAATTGTAGGTATAATGCTAGTAACAGAAGGAGGGCATTTAGCTCATATAAAACTATTTGGAAACCCAGTTGAACCTATGAGTAAAACAACTTTTTATTTTGTTATTACAATACTTATTATATCAGATGTTGTCCAAGGGCGTTACCAGAAAAAACTCACTCAAAATAATCATTAAATAATTACTTTTTAATAATAAAAAGAACGCAACCTTTATTTATGTTTAATATCTATTTATATACATATTAAACACTATTAAAATGAAAAAGTTTTTTTTACTATTTACCATTATAATTTTACAATCGTGCAATTCAAACGGAGATTGCAATGATACTTTTGATGCAGTCATTTACTGTCCTAATTCTTTTAATTTCAGTTTTAAATTAATTGATAAAAATTCAAACGAAAATTTAATTCAAAATAACACAATCTCCAAAGACGACATAAATATTATCAGAGAGAATGACAATACTGCTATAGACACCTTTATAGATACTACTACATACACTTTATATATTGAAAATTTTATTTCAAAATCTGAAATTTTAAAATACGCTGTAAAATTATCTGATGTAGATTCTTTTCATATTTCTGCAAACGCAAAAGTTATTAATTCAGACGGTTGCTGTCCTTCCACTGTAGAGATTAATGATATCAAAATAGAAAACACAGATTTTGAAATTAAAAACAACACCTACAATATTTTTGTTGAATAATTTTTTTCTCTTTTAAACCTTTTTGATTTTTAATTGTCTTAGTAACAAAATAAGGAATTATGAAGACATTGAAAATTATAATGGTAGCATTTTTTAGTCTTACCTGTTCTTTAACAAACGCTCAGAATTTTAAAGACAAAAAAGAAAAACTTGACAATAAATATGCAATTGCCACAGGGAAGAAACAGTTGCAAAAAGATATTCGTCAATTAGAAGCATTTGAAAAAAAGATAATTGCTTTCGAAGATGCTTTTATAAATCACAACACTAAACTTGTTAAAACACTGAAAATTGACATCCTTTCTGACATGAAAAGAGAAATCAAACAAAGTGAACGTAAAATTGAACAAGATAGAATTGAATTAAAACAAAGTAAAACTGAATTAAGAAATTCTAAAAGAGAATTCAATAGATCTAAACGCGATGTCCTAAGAAGAAACTCAGTAAAAAACAGAAGAGAGTTTCGTGACGAAAAACGAGACAAAAATGATGATCGTAGAGATTTAATTGACGATAAAAGAGATTTAAAAACTCAGATTGCTAGAACTGAACGTCAAAAAGAAATTTATAATAAAATCAAAGCTTTTAACTTTTTAGCAAAAAGAGCATCTGGTAAACGTAAACTAATGACAAATTCAAAATTATTAAATGAATTTGCAAAAACTATGCAAGCAGATATTACTTCCACAAAAAAAGAATTAAAGGAAGATTATAAAGAAATGAATGAAGACAAGAGAGAAAGAAGAGAAAATTTCAGAGGATAAGTTTCCTTGCCCGCCCTTTGGGCACTTTTCAGAAATAACCTTGGCCTTTGCCAAGGTTATTTATTTAAAAAAGTAAATGATTCTTTATAAAAATCTTTTGGATTTTCTGCATGTAGCCAATGTCCTGCATTAGGAACTGTTTTAATTTCAGCTTTAGGAAAATGTGCTTTAATTAAAAAACCATCTTCATCTAAAACATAACCAGAATTCCCTCCTCTTAAAAACAAAGTTTCTCCATCAAAAACTGTAAATGACGGTAACGGTTTAACTATTTCATGATAATTCTCAGACAAAGACTTCAAATTAAAACGAAACGCTAATTGATCTTTTGTTTTTCTGTAGGTATTTTTTAAAATGAATTGACGTACACCAACTTCTGAAATTAACTCACTTAATTTTTCATCAATTAATTTTCTAGAATTATGCTTTTCAAAATCAACAGACTCTAAAGCCTTAATAATATCTTGATGATGTGGCGGGTATTCTTTTGGAGCAATATCGGCAACAATTAACTTATTAATCAATTCTGGATATTCTGTAGCAAACAGCATTGCTGTTTTTCCTCCCATAGAATGCCCAATTAAATCTACTTTAGTAAAATTGTTATTCTCAATATAAGTTAACAAATCTTCTACCAATAACTCATAATTAAAATCATCTGAATGAAAACTTCTACCATGGTTTCTTTGATCAATTAAATGAACCTGAAAACCATCTTCCGCAAACTTATTTGCATGACTTTTCCAGTTATCACCCATACCAAAAAAACCATGTAAAATCAATAAAGGTTTCCCTTCTCCAACCACTTTACTATGTAAGATCTCACTCATTATTTAAGACGATCTAAATATAAATTAACCACATTTTCAATCCCTAAATAAATGCTTTCAGAGATTAACGCATGACCAATAGAAACTTCTGCTAAATTGGGTATGTTTTCTTTAAAGAACTTTATATTTTCTAAATTCAAATCATGTCCAGCATTAATTCCTAATCCGAGCTGACTTGCTAATTTAGCTGCTTCTGTATAAGGTTTAACCGCATCTTTATTTCCTTTAGCAAACTCAGCAGCAAAATTCTCTGTATACAATTCAATTCTGTCTGTACCAGTTGTTGCAGCCGCTTCGATTAAATTTAAATCTGTTTCTATAAAAATAGAAGTTCGTATACCAGCATCTTTAAATTCTGAAATAATATCTCTCAAATATGATTGATGCTTTATAGTATCCCAACCTGCATTAGAAGTTAACACATCTTCTCCATCAGGCACTAATGTTACTTGAGTCGGTTGTATTTTTAGGACTAAATCTTTAAATTTTTGAATCGGATTTCCTTCAATATTATATTCTGTAACAACTACAGGTTTTAAATCATAAGCATCTTGATATCGAATATGACGTTCATCTGGCCTTGGATGAATTGTTATTCCATCTGCTCCAAAATCTTGAATATCTGATGCTACTTTTAACAAATCAGGAATGTTACCACCTCTAGAATTTCGTAACGTAGCAATCTTATTAATATTTACGCTTAACTTTGTCATTATTGTATTTTAAGAGTACAAAAATAATGTATTAAAAGTTTTTAAACTATATTCGTAATAATGAATATAACCGATTATATCCTAAAAGAAATTAAGGCACTAACACTAAACGATTCTGTGTTTAAAGCTTATGATTTGTGCAAAAATTTACCAATTACACATATTCCAATAGTTGTAAATAATAAGTTGATTGGTTGTTTCGCTGAAGATGATATTCAAACTACAGAAAACAAAGAAGTTAAACTTTCAGAATACACACATCTTCTTCATCAATTTCATACAAATACAAAAACCACACTACTAGATTTAATAACTTTATTTGCTGAGAATGATTGTAACATCATTCCTGTTTTAGATGAAAACCAAAACTACATAGGTTATTATGATTTACGTGATATTTTAGATGTTTTTACAGACAGTCCTTTTATGCATCAGGACAATGAAACTTTAATTGTAGCTAAATCAAAATCAGATTTTTCCATGAGTCAGGTTTCTCAAATTGTTGAAAGTAATAAAGCAAAGTTATTAGGTTTATATGTATCTAAAGAAAATGTAGATAATGTGGAAATTACAATAAAATTATCTTCAGAAGAAATGAATGAAGTTATTCAAACCTTCAGAAGATATGATTACAGTGTAGTTTCTCAACACGAAGATGACTCATATTTAGAAGAATTAAAAGACAGAGCTAATTATTTAAGAAAATACTTAGATATGTAATTCTCTAACTAATAATATTAGAACAATTGAAAAAAGTAGCTATATACGCACAATCGTATTCTTTAAATGCAGAACAAGAAGTTAAAACACTTATAAAATGTCTTGAAAAAAACAACATTGTAGTTTTCATTGAAGAAGAATATTACAATCTTCTTGTTGAGAATAATATTTTAAATAAAAAATATCCTGTTTTTTCTCATTTTAATGATTTGTCAGATTCTTTCGACATGCTATTTACAGTAGGTGGAGACGGAACAATCTTAAGAGCGGTTACTTATATCAGAAGTTTAAACATTCCTATTTTAGGAATTAACACAGGAAGATTAGGTTTCTTAGCTACCGTACAAAAAAAAGAAATAAAAGAAGCTGTCGCTTCTATAATGGAAGGAAAATACACTTTACAAGAAAGATCTTTATTAGAAATAAAAACAACTCCTGAAACTGCAACCTTTTCAGAATTAAATTTTGCTTTAAACGAAGTTACAATAGCTAGAAGAAATACCACCTCTATGATAGGTATTAAAACTTATTTAAATGAAGAATACCTAACTAATTATTGGGCAGATGGTTTAATTATATCTACCCCTACTGGCTCTACAGGATATTCATTAAGCTGTGGCGGACCCGTAATCTCACCTAACTCATCGAGTTTAGTTATAACACCTATTGCACCACACAATTTAAATGCTAGACCAATAATAATACCAGAGAAAACAAATATTCAATTAGAAATTAGTGCACGAGAAAAAGATTTTTTAATCTCTTTAGACTCTCGAATAACAACAGTACCTCAAGAAACTATTGTTCAAATTCAGAAAGCTCCTTTTACTGTAAAAACTATTCTTTTAGAAAATCAATCTTATCTAAAAACTCTTCGTCAAAAATTACTTTGGGGGGAAGACACTAGAAACAAGTAAGTTGTTTAACATAAACTTTTACAATAATTCTTCAAAAAGGAAGTTAATCAAAAAAGACAGATTATTAACTTTTTAAAGCAAATTCAATTCCATATATTTGCACGCTTTCAATAGATGAAAAGGTATATTTTAACATTATTAGTAACTTGTATTTCAAGTATTTCATTTTCGCAAATTCACGAAATTGGCTTTTTCCTAGGTGGTTCTAATTTAATTGGAGATGTAGGGGCAACTAATTACGTGTTACCTAACCAACTTGCAGGAGGACTTGTTTATAAGTATAATTTAAACCCTAGAATTGCTCTAAGGGGTAATTATAATTACATACCTGTTATTGGCGTTGATGCTGACTCTGATAACTTGTTTAGACAACAAAGAGGTTATAGTACATCTAACACTGTACATGAACTAGCAATTGGTCTTGAGTTTAACTTTTTTGATTATAACATTAGAATACGAGAACAATCATTCACGCCTTACATTTTAGCACAAGTTGCTGGTAATAATTATCAAACCCCTAAAAGACAAGAAGGCACAAATATATTATTGACAAACAAATTTTCTTATGCAATTCCTTTAGGAGTTGGAATTAAAGGAAGAATATCAGATCATTTAGCTTACGGATTAGAAGTTGCTGTTCGTTTAACATTTGATGATGATATAGATTATACAACTAATTCAATACCATCTCTTGATTTTGGAGGAAATGGTAATGATTTTTACACCTTTACAGGTTTTTCTATTGTATATACATTTGGAAGACCTGCATGTTATGCCGATCAGAATAATTTATGAGTGAAAAACTACAACGTATTAACCTAAATAAAGTTCCAAATCATATCGCCATTATTATGGATGGTAATGGTCGTTGGGCTAAAAAAAAGGGAATGCAACGTGTTTTTGGACATCGAAATGCCTTAACTGCTGTTAGAGAAGCCGTAGCGGCTGCAAGTGAAATTGGTACAAAATACATCACTTTATATGCTTTTTCTACTGAAAATTGGAACAGACCTAAATTAGAAGTGGATGCTTTAATGAGCTTACTTATTACTTCATTAAAAAAAGAAGTTCCCGATTTTCATAAAAATAATATTAGAGTAAATAGTATTGGCGCTACAGATCAACTACCCAAAAAAGCTCAAAAAGTGCTTCAAGAAGTAATAGGAGAAACTAGCAAAAACTCTAAAATAACACTAACGTTTGCACTAAGTTACGGTAGTAGGGAAGAAATTGTTAATGCAATCAAAAACATATCTAAAAAAGTTGTTAATAACGAAATTGATATAAAAAAAATTGACGAAAAAATTATAAATAGTCATTTATATACATTTAATTTGCCCGACGTTGATTTAATGATACGCACAAGTGGGGAACAAAGAATTAGTAATTTTTTGTTATGGCAAATGGCCTATGCAGAACTATACTTTACTGATACTCTTTGGCCTGACTTCAGAAAGGATCATTTATTCGATGCTATAATAGACTATCAAAACAGAGAACGAAGATTTGGAAAGACAAGTGAACAGATTGATACCAATGTATAAAAATTTATTTTTTACAGTTTTTTTTATTGCTTTAACAGCAATTGCTAACGCTCAAGAATCACCAAAAGATACAATCAATCCTGTAAAAAAGGATACTAAGAGTAAAATAAATTACGAAAGAGGAAAAGATTATATTCTTGGTGGGATTACAGTTACTGGATTACAAAAATTTAGTGAAGAAACTGTAAAAGTTTACACAGGACTTTTAATTGGACAACCTATTAAATTACCAGGAGATAAATTAACCAGTGCAATTAAAAAACTTTACGAAAGCAAACAATTTAGTGAAGTAGATGTATATCTTTCTAAAATTAATGGTGAAACTGTTTATCTTCAGTTTGATGTTGTTGAATTACCTAAATTAAACAACATTAAAATTACTGGAATCAGTAAATCTAAAGCTAAAGATCTTCAAAAAGAAGCTGAACTCCGAAAAGGAACTCAAGTTACAGATAACCTAATCGTTACTACTAGAAATTATTTTAAAAAGAAATATACCGATAAAGGTTTCTTAAAAACTAAAGTTTCTTTAACTACTAAAAAAGATACTACAGACACTAATGTTGTTGATATGTTTATTCATATTGATAAAGGAGATCGCATTAAAATTAAAAATATAGATTTTGTAGGTAACAAAGCTTTATCTGATGGAAAGTTAAGAGGAGCTATGAAAAATACAAAAAGAAAGTTTTTAGGACGTTTCTGGAAGTCTTCAAAATATATTGAAGATGATTTTAAAGAAGATTTAGAAGCTGTTTTAGACACCTATAGTGAATTAGGTTTTAGAGATGCTAGAATATTAAACGATCGTTTAACTTGGAACGATGATAATACAATTAACTTAGAAATAGAACTTGAAGAAGGTAGACAATATAGATTTTCTGATATCATTTTTGTGGGTAATAAAAAATATAATGATGAGTTTTTAAATCAATTTTTAAGAATAGAAAAAGGAGATGTTTATAATGGTAAAGTTTTAAAAGAACGAATTTCCGGTGACGGAACTCCTGATTCTCAAGATATTCAATCATTATATCATAACAATGGATATTTATTTTCTTCGGTAAATGCTGTAGAAACTAAAGTTAAAAATGATTCAATTACAGTTGAAATAAGAATTAGAGAAGATGAACCTGCAACTATTGGAAAAGTTACTGTAGTAGGAAATGATAAAACAAATGACCATGTAATCTATAGAGAGCTAAGAGTAAAACCAGGAGATTTATTTAGCAGACAAAATATTATTAGATCTATTCGTGAAATTGGTCAATTAGGATTCTTCGATACTAATGTTACTCCTGATGTAAAACCAGATTATGCAAACAAAACTGCCGATATAGAATTTTCAGTTGTTGAAAAAGGAGGTAGTCAAATAGAACTTCAAGGTGGATTTGGTGGCGGATCTTTTATTGGTACATTAGGTTTATCATTTAATAACTTCTCTATTAGAAACATATTAAACAAAGATGCTTATAAACCTCTTCCAATGGGAGACGGACAAAGCTTATCTTTACGTTTACAAGCAAGTAGAACAAATAGTACTTATAGTTTTTCATTTACCGAACCTTGGTTAGGTGGTAAAAAACCACAATCTTTATCATTCTCTATTTTTTACTCAAATCAATTTAGATTTAATTTCCAAACTAGAGAAGTGGATAGAAGTCAGAGTTTAGATATTTTTGGTGCCACTATAGGTTTAGGTAAACGTTTAAGATGGCCAGATGACTTTTTCTCTCTATCACAGAGCATTAGCTACCAAAGAATAGGATTAAATGATTTCCCATATAGGGTAGGGTCTTCTAACGCTATTCTAAATAACGGAAACTTAAATAATCTATCGTATACAGCTGTATTAAGTCGTAATTCAGCTGGACCAAGTTTAATTTTCCCTACATACGGTTCTGAATTTTCTATAAAAGCAAAAGCTACCTTACCTTACTCTCTAATTAATGGGAAAAAATTATCCGATCAACCTGACGGATTAACTCCTACTGAACAACAAGATTTCTTGGCAGATCGTTTTAAATGGTTAGAATATTATAAATTATCAGCAAAAGGAAAGTGGTATACAGCTTTAGCTAAAAAATTAGTCCTGATGTCTAACTTTGAAATTGGTTATTTAGGTTCTTATAATGATGAACTTGGCTTAACTCCTGTTGAACGTTATTTCGTTGGGGGTGATGGAATTGCTCAAGGACAGTTAGATGGTAGAGAAATTGTAGGTTTACGTGGTTATGAAAACAATAGTTTATCTTCTTTAGATGGAGGCTCTATATATAATAAATTTCAATTAGAGTTAAGATATTCTATTACAGATAAGCCTTCTGCATCTATTTACACATTAGGATTTTTAGAAGCTGGTAATGCTTACGACAATTTTAGTACATTTAACCCGTTTGAATTAAAGCGTTCAGCTGGATTAGGAGTGCGTATTTTTATGCCTGCTTTTGGATTACTAGGAATCGATTTTGCTCACGGGTTCGATCCTTTACCTGGTTTCTCTCAAAAATCTGGTTGGCAAACACATTTTATTATTGGAAGACAGTTCTAAAATACTACATTTGTAACGTTTCGGTTTTTTGGCACGGTTTTTTCTAAATACACTATAAACAATGAAAAAAATAAGTTTTACGTTCGTTCTTTTACTTTTTGCAGTAGGTGTAAGTGTTGCACAAAAAAATCAGAGAATTGCATATATAGATATGGATTATATTCTACAGAGTATACCACAATATATAGAAGCTCAAAATGCTTTAGATGATAAAGTAGCTAAATGGAGATCTAATCTTGATAAAGAAGCGAGACAAATAGAAGTGATGAAGACAGATTTAGCCAATGAAAAGGCTATTTTAACTCAAGATTTAATTGAAGAACGAGAAGAGGATATTCAAGTAAAACAAGAAGCATTAAGAAAACTTGAATCTTTATATTTTGGACCTGATGGAGACATGTATATTTTACGAAAAAAACTAATCCAGCCAATTCAAGATCAAGTGTACAACGCAGTACAAACTATTGCCTCTAGAAAAAAATATGATTTTGTATTTGATAAATCTAGCGAGTTAGTGATGTTATATTCTAACAAAAAACACGATATTAGCTCACTAGTTTTAAAACTGATTAAAATAGATGTAAAAAAACAAGACAAAAGAGACAAAATTGCTGCAAAAAAGAAATTACTAACTGAAGAAGGTCAATCAGAAGAAGCTAAACAAAGAGCAGCTAAAAAGGAAGCTATTAAACAAAAAAAAGTTTCTGATCGTGAAGCAAAACTTAAAGCTATTAATGAAAAAAGAGAAGCTCGTTTAAAAGCTAGAGAAGAGAAGAGAAGATTATTGAGAGAGAAGAAAGAAGCCTTAAAAAAAGCTAAAGAGGAGAAAAAAAAACAAGAAGAGAACAATAGCAAAGATAAAAACTGATTATACAACAGAAAAGAGAACAAAAATTTTAAATTAAAACAAACATGAAACATTTAAAAACGTTATTATTAGTTGCAATTTTTACGATTGGTTTAGGTGGAGCGGTAAATGCACAAAAAACTGCACATATTAATACCGATAAATTATTAGCTGAAATGCCAGAAACTAAGGCGTTAAAAGCTGAATTAGAAAAATTACAAAAAACATACAGAGCAGATATTGAAGGAATGTTTAAAACTTTAGAAGCAAAGTTTAAAAAATATGATGCTGAGGGGAAAAATCAAACAAAAGAAGTAAATGCTCAAAGAGCTCAAGAAATCCAACAAGATAGAGCTAAGATTGCTCAAGCAGAGCAAACTATGAACCAAGAAATGGCTAAAAAATATAAAGAAAAAACAGCACCTATTTTACAGAAAGCTGAAGATGCAATTAAAGCTGTAGCTTCTGAAAAAGGTATTGTATATGTATTAGATTCTGCTCCTGGAAAAGGATTAATCGTATTTGATAAAGGAGAAGATATCTACAATGCTGTAAAAGCTAAATTAGGATTCTAAAACTTACTTAAAGTTTAAAAACCATATTTAAAAATCCTGCTTAAATTAAGCAGGATTTTTATTTTTGCTTTTAATATGATTAACAAATCAAATCAACCTATTGGTATTTTCGATTCTGGTGTTGGAGGAACATCAATCTGGAAAGAAATTCAACAACTTTTGCCAAATGAAGACACTATATATTTGGCAGATAGTTTACATGCACCATATGGTCAAAAATCAAAAGAAGAAATTGTTCATCTTTCTATAAAAAACACAGAATTTCTGATAAATAAACAATGTAAACTTATTATTGTTGCTTGTAATACAGCCACAACTAATGCTATAAAATATTTGAGATCTAATTATTCTGTTCCTTTTATAGGTATAGAACCAGCCATTAAGCCAGCTTCTCTTCAAACAAAAACAAGAACTATAGGTATTCTTGCAACCAAAGGAACTTTAAATAGTGAATTATTTGAAAAAACATCGTCTTTAATAGATAATGATATTAAGATTATAGAACGCATTGGTGAAGGCTTAGTTGAGCTTATTGAGCAAGGTAGAGTAGATTCGAAAGAAATGACTTCACTTTTAGAGTCATATTTACATCCAATGCTTAAAGAAAATATCGATTGTTTAGTTTTAGGATGTACACATTACCCTTATTTAATAAATGCTATAAAAAAAATCACTAAAAACTCTATAAATATTATTGATTCAGGTGAAGCAGTAGCTAGACAAACCAAAAGAATCTTAAATCAGAAAAAACTATTAAATAATATAAAACATAATGTTTCTAATATATTCTACACAAACAAGGATATAACTGTATTAAAAAACATATTAGATGGTGTTAATTATAGTTTAATAGAAAAATTAGATTTTTAAAACAATTGCCCGTTAATATTAGGACAGGCAGCTAATCTTCTTTTGGCACATAATAAGTTCATTCCAACTGATAATTGATGAAATCCTCCCTCTGAAAAAGCAATGTTTCCAGATTGTTTTGTAAATGTATAAGAAAACATAAATCTCTTAAAGTTTACACCTAATAAAGGACTAAAATATTGAGCATTTTCGAAAGAATTACCATCGAAAGAAGATCGGTAAGAAATACCTGCCCAAAGTAAAGAACCTTTTAATTTCTTATACAATTTCATATTTAAATCAACAATTTTTTCTCCTGTTTGTTCTTTAAATTGAAACATAAATGAAGGTTCAAATTGAAACTTTTCATTTTTACTAAAATAATATCCAGCACCTAGTATATAATTCCTCAAATTTAAGGCGTCAAATTCAGAATTTAAGTTATCCTTAGCTGTTAAAAAAATATTCTTTATTGTTAAATAACTAGAAAAACCTCCATAATGATAAGCTAATCCAAAATCTGAATTAAAATAAAATTCACTTTCAATAATTTGCCTTACTACAGGATCACCAGCAAATGTACTTTGATCGACTTGATTTTGAACCATTGATAAAGATAATCCAAACGATAATTGATTGAATATATCCCCTCTACTCATACTCAAATGATATGCATAACTACCTTGAACAGCTTTTTGAGAATGGAATCCGTTTCTATCATTGAACAAAATAGCTCCAAATGCAGCTTTGGAATCTTCTTTAAATTTTGCATGAAAACTTAAAGTTTGTAACTGTGGTGCATTATTTATACCTAACCATTGTCCTCTTGCTGTTAGACGAATTTTTCCGCATTCGCCTATTCCAGCAGCGGCTGGATGTACTAAATACACATTATCAGAAAGATAATCTTGATAAATTGGTAATGTTTCTTGAGAATTAGAAACATGATTCATTAGTAGAAGAGAAATAACTAATATTTGTAGTTTAATATTCATTTGCAACATTTACAGTTGGCAAATATATTGGATTTAAAATCAACATACTAAAAATTAACACTAAACACAATTTAAAAAAAAGAGCTTATAAAATATAAGCCCTTTTAAATTAATCCCCTTTGACTATAACTTTGTCAATACATAAAGAATAAAACTATATAGTATGATCAAAGTTATTTCAAACCGGTATCTATCTTTACTCCTTTTCATTTATTACTTCTTGATAAATCTACTGATTCCTTTTCCTGAATCAGTTTTTATCATTAAGAAATAAATACCTTTACTTAAGTTAGAAACTTCAATTCCTTCTGAAGACGATTCTCTTACTTTAATTTCTTTTCCTAACATAGAATATAATTTTATATCCTTAATTTCTTCCTTAGTTTCAATGTTTATATAATTACTTACTGGGTTTGGATATAACTTAAAACGAACTGGAAACTCTTCTTCATTTATACTTAATGTGTTTACTGAAAAATTTGCAGTAATTGTTTTATTACTATTCATTGTTATAGTTATTTCATTAGTTGTTCCTGATTCATCACCACTCCAATTATCAAATTGATACCCTGAATCTGCTGTTGCTGTTAAAGTAACTAATGTTCCTTCATCATATGTTCCATTTACTGGGCTAGGATTTGTCGTTACACTACCATTAGTTGCATTAATTGTTAACGTATATTGAACTCTACTAAAAACAGCACTAACAGTTTTATCTGCATCCATTGTAATTACTAATGGATTTGTAGTTCCTGAAGCATCACCACTCCATCCTGTAAATTCGTAACCAGCATCTGGTGTAGCTGTTAAGGTAACTAAAGTTCCATTATCATAAGTTCCATTGGTTGGATTTGGATTCGTTGAAACACTACCGTTTGTAGCATTTAATGTTAGTTTTCTTTGAATTGGTGCGAATGTCGCTGTAACTGTTTTATCTGCGTCCATTGTAATATCCAATGGGTTTGTTGTTCCAGAAGCATCACCACTCCAACCCGTAAATTCGTAACCAGCATTTGGTGTAGCTGTTAAGGTAACTAAAGTTCCATTATCATAAGTTCCATTGGTTGGATTTGGATTCGTTGAAACACTACCGTTTGTAGCATTTAATGTTAGTGTTCTTTGAATTGGTGCAAATGTCGCTGTAACTGTTTTATCTGCGTCCATTGTAATATCCAATGGGTTTGTTGTTCCAGAAGCATCACCACTCCAACCCGTAAATTCGTAACCAGCATCTGGTGTAGCTGTTAAGGTAACTAAAGTTCCATTATCATAAGTTCCATTGGTTGGATTTGGATTCGTTGAAACACTACCGTTTGTAGCATTTAATGTTAGTGTTCTTTGAATTGGTGCAAATGTCGCTGTAACTGTTTTATCTGCGTCCATTGTAATATCCAATGGATTTGTTGTTCCAGAAGCATCACCACTCCAACCCGTAAATTCGTAACCAGCATCTGGTGTAGCTGTTAAGGTTATAACACTACCATCGTCATAAGCCCCTGTACCTGAATTTGGAGTTGCAGTAACACTTCCATTAGTTGCATTTAATGTTAGTGTTCTTTGAATTGGTGCGAATGTCGCTGTAACTGTTTTATCTGCGTCCATTGTAATATCCAATGGGTTTGTTGTTCCTGATGCATCACCACTCCATCCTGTAAATTCGTAACCAGAATTTGGTGTAGCTGTTAATGTAATTGATGTACCATCATCATAAGTTCCCCCTGCTGGGTTTGGTGTTATTGTTCCATCAGTTGCATTTAATGTTAACGTATATTGCGTAACTACAGTTTCATAAGCTCCCATATCTACTGCTCCACCAGAAATCCTTGTATTTCCTGCTAAATCTTCAGTAATATCTGTAGGTACATCTGAACTTAAACCTCCATCTATAGCATTAGAACCTGCTTGTAAAGTAAAATCATTATTTGCTGCATCTGTATATAAAGGATCTGAAGACATACCACCACTCTGACCTCCTTGTACTATAGAGTTACTTACTGAAGAACCACTAGTTGTAATTGAAAAAGGAGATATAGAACCATTTCCATAAATAATGCTATTTTTAATTCTACTATTAGCTGCTCTTTCCATTTTAAATACGTTGCCAAGAACACCAGTGTTGTTTGCAAAAGTTGAATTGATTACATCAACATCTATTCCTGTAGTATTACCTCCTGAGCTTGTAACTAAGCGAACACAAGAAGCAGCAGAAGAAGAAGTATTATTATAAAAAACACTATTTACTAAAGATCCTCTACTATATTGAGTATATTGTTGTGAACCTGCAAATAAAAATGCAGATTCAGAATCTGAATAATTGTTTCTAATTATACAGCTTTTAAAATCTATATCTCCAACTATATTGGTTTGACCGCAAGGATTAAATTGAGCATAAACTGCTGTATCTGATCCTGAGTTATTTTCTAATGTACAATTTTGAATTGTTGCATTTATTCTACCAGCATTATAAGGTTGAACTATAATTGCACCACCTCTTGCTCCTACATCTTGATTTGTAGGTGAAGTAGAACAACTTGTACTATTAACTCCATTAGCATTACCATTTGCAATAGTAAAACCATCAATAACGGTTCCATTACCAGTACCTTTTAATGATACAACATGATAAGAGTTATCACTTCTTGTTGGTTCTGCATTATTAATATTGGTATTATCATCTCCATTTAAATCTCCAGATAATATAGTAATATTATTTCTAAAATCTCTTTGGTTTAAAGCAGTTTCTGTTCCATTAAAACCTCCGTAAATTTCAGCTACTTTATTTTCTAGTTTAAAAGTTCTTCCATTTCCTGTTCCACTTGTTGGTAAATATGTTCCCTCTGCAACCCAAATTTGAGTTGGTAAATTTGTATTATCTATCGCATCCTGTAAATTAGTATATGCATCAGCCCAAGAAGATCCATCGTTATTTCCTGTTGCATCAATATCAACATAAACTTGATTAACAGGAGCACTTATAGGGTAATATTGAACCGAAATTTTATTATTATCTATATAAGCTACATAAACCTTACTTCCCGTTTGATTAACCGTTATTTTGGCTTTTGGATCTACTCCTGTAAAATTTAATCCTATATTTAAATTACTCCAAGAATTTAAATATTGATTGTATTGATTAATAATTAAATCGTCATTACTATTATAATACAAAGCATAAGAATTTTTATCTAAATCATTGTATTCCATAAATAAAGTTCTCTTTTTTGGAGAATCAGCTCCAGATGGCCTTGTACCACCTACCATTTCAATTCTATTTGTTGGGACATTTCCTTGGTAATTATAATGGTGAACAATTTTAGAATCTGTTCCTGCCATTGTAAACATATATGCATTTGCTCCTCCAGCTGGAGTGTAAGAAGTATTCGAAGTAATATTCCATGCATTTCCATTATAACCATACCTTGTAGCTCTTGGTCTCCAATTGTTAAATCTATACGCCCAGCCTACAACTAAATTATCTTCAGAAATTAAATCATAACAGTTTTCAAAAATATCTCTATTAAATTCAAGAGCCCAAGATCCACTTCTATTTGAATACAAGTAAAATAAAGAATTAGTAATAGAAGAACCTACTTTTGAAGTACCTACAAAAGCTTTACCTGTAACTGAAAATTTAAGAATAGTTTTACTATGTGGGTTAAAGTTTGTTAACGACGTTCTTTCTGTTACCCAATTCGTTCCATCAAATCTAATAACATCTAATCTACTTGTACTGTTATTTCTATAAACCACCCATGGTTGATCTGTTACTGGGTTAATTGCTATTGCCATTAAACTAGGTATAACAACTCCAGTTGCGTTACTACCAACATCAATCCAATTAGTTCCATCAAACTTTTTAACATGTACTTGTCCGTCTGTATTATCAGCATAAGCGATGTAAGGAACATCATTAGTATCAGACGCAATAGCTACATCTGTTGCATCGTTTGTAAATCTTGCTGTTCCTTCCATTTGCCATTGAGCAAATGCTATATTACTTATAAAAAAAAGTAAAAGATAAAGTAATTTTAATTTCATAATAGTGATTTAAAGTCCTTATTTATAGAAACAAAATTGTTAGAATAACACTAAAGTTTCTATAGAAAATTTCTGAAAGCACGATTTGAGTTGCTAAACAGAAACGCAAAAAAATTATATAAGCAGTAGCAATATTTACAAATTTTATAAAAAAACCATACAGTTAAACTGTATGGTTTTAAAAGCTAAGTATAAAGGATACTTAATAAAAATAGCGGGTATAAAAACTATTTAAAATATTTATTTACCAAGCTTACTGGAATATCTTTTGAAAATTTATCTGAATAATTTTTCTCTATTACTAATTCTTTAGAAAAACCATTCTCTGTACTCTTTTGATTTATTTTTGCTGCATGAATATCTGTATCATCTCCATTAACATATAAATAATATGCTATTAATTGTCGATCTGTTACCTCATCTGTAACACGATCTGTTTTCTCTTTCCATTCATTTGAATATACAACCAATTTTCTTATTTTTAGGTTAGCGTTATTTCTATACTGCTTCAATTTTTTATAAATTGCTTGCTCACATAGCTTAGCTAATTCTGGTGTATGTAATTTCCCCTCCTTAGGCATAAACTTAAATGATCCGATTTTTACTCTTTTTTCAAAATCCTTTACATAATTTAAAGCCTTATCTCCACTCCATTCATCAAATTTTTCTACACTTGGTGCCGCAATAACAAATGGTCCTTTGATTTTAGATTTTGAAGACATAAAATACGGATACTTTCCTCCAATTTTTTTTCCTCCATCGAAAGCATAAATTAAGTACACATTATCTGGAGTTTTAATTACTCGCTTAGATGCAGAAGGAACTGGAGTAAACGAATGCTTAGTTCCATTTGTATCTGTTACATCCTTTAACTCGTCTATATGAAAAACTTCTTCACCTTCTTTTACGAAATTACTACAATACACACCATCTATATCTCTTTGATAATCGTCTTTAGCAAATCTTGGATATAACTTAAATGCTAATTTATTACCAGAACCAAAATGATATACATTAAATTCGTTTCCTTTTCTTTTTTCTTTTGCTGTGCGCATTTCTAAGTTTGTAAAACCACTAGCAAACCTTGAGCTCATTTTATTTTTAGACACGAATTGTTCTTCTCCTTTAGAAATACTAGCTGAAGCTTTACTCGATGATTTACTTTTCTTAGATGATTTGCTCTTATTTAATACTTTTTTAAAAAATTGAGCATTTGCATTGGGTACTGTAAAAAATATTGCACTAAATAATGCAACAGAAAATAAACCTCTCTTACTAATTTTAATCATTTATTTTGTTTTTGATAGAAAAGCGATTGCTTTTACTTGCTGTTAATGATTTAAAATTCTTTAATTAACACGGTTTAAAATCTTTAAAACTTCTAAAAGTTCGTTTTGAACTTCTCAATTATCACATAAAAAACTCAATTAAAATAAAAAAGACTCTAAAAAAGAGTCTTCTCGAAGTTTGGTTAGTTGAAATTAAATACTTTGAACTATGGTTAAAAATTCTTCCTTTTTATCTTTAGATATTGAAACAGTTTTATCGTTTTCCATGATTACATAACCTCCATCTTTTTTAACATATTCTCTTAAAAATCTTAAATTAATTAAATATGATCTATGAGGACGATAAAATGTACTTATTTTATGGAGTGTTTCTACAAAAAACTTTAATGGTTTGCTTACTAAAATATTCTCTTTCGTAGTAGAAACCT
Organism: Tenacibaculum aquaeponti; assembly: GCF_052084715.1. Lineage (GTDB taxonomy): Bacteria > Bacteroidota > Bacteroidia > Flavobacteriales > Flavobacteriaceae > Polaribacter. Next base: position 1,769,523 of record NZ_CP197288.1, read on the forward strand.
TAGTATACATTCCATCTGCTTCTAACATAATAATATCATTAAAATTGACAAACTTAATTCCATTTCCATTTGGCAATCCTATTTTTTTGAAGTCAGATTCTTGTAAACTTTGTTTTAATTCTTTTAGCCTCTCATTAATTTGAGTGTTCCCAATAAATGTGATTACTTTTTCTACAGATTCTCTAAGTTCTTCACTATCTATTGGTTTTAATAAATAGTCGATTGCATTTAATTTAAATGCCTCTATCGCATAATGACTATACGCTGTTGTAAATATGATTTGAAATGTAATTTCTTCTTCTGAAAAGAAATTTAATATTTCTAAACCAGAATATTCAGGCATTTCAATATCTAAGAAAACAATATCTGGTTGATTCTGTTTTATTTTTTCTATTCCAGTTAATAAGTCTTCAGCCTCATCTATTTCTTTAATTTTATGACACTCTTCTTTTATGAGTGTTTTTAAAACACTTCTTGCTTTAGCTTCGTCATCTATTATTATTGCTTTCATTTTTACTTATTTTTTGAATAGCACTAAAAATCTATTGGTATTTCTAATTTCACTAGAGTTCCTGTAGGATTTTTAGCGTTATCATATTGGTCTATAATTTCTAATTTTATCGGGGTTTCTCTTGTTTTATTTAACAAACTGATCCTTTTAGCATTAGCGTCCGAAGAAAACGATTTTGGTTTAAATGCTTTTCTATTATTTATTTCTTTTGAAAAAGCACGACCAACTCCATTATCTTGAATTAAACATTCTAAAACTTTTAACTCTTCATTTATTCTAAAACTAAGATTTAGCTTTCTATTTTCTTTTCGGTGTAATAATCCGTGTTTTATCGCATTTTCAACATAAGGTTGTATTAAAAACGTTGGAATTTCAATTGTATCTTGATCTAAATTTTCATCCACATCTATTATAAAGGTAAAAGAATCTTCAAATCGATCTTTTTCTAGCTCCAAGTAAAATTTTAACGCTCCTAATTCTTCATGTAAAGTAACATTATTCTTCTGGCTATGTTCTAAATACATTCGAATTAATCTGGAAAACTTCACTAAATATGTACGTGCTAATTTTTTCTCATTATTTAAAATATAATCTTGAATGGAATTTAGTGCATTAAAAATAAAATGCGGATTCATTTGACTTCTTAAGCTCTCTAATTTTAAAAATATGTTTTCGAGTTCTTTGTTTTGTTTATCAAGAATTAATTTCTGTTTTTCTTTTAATTGAGTATTCTTTTTATTAAAATAGTACCAAAAGAAAAAAGAAATTAATAATGTGAGCAGTAAGAAAAACCACCATTGTTTGTAAAAAACTCCTTTAACATTAAATTGTAATGTTTTAATATCTGAAAATTGCTCTCCTTCCTTTGCTCTTAATTGAAAAATATAATTGCCTTGCCCTAATTTATTATAAACTACGGTATTACTTTTAGATGTTTCTTCTTGCCAAGGTATTGTATCATTTTTATTTTGAAGTAATCTATACTGATATGTAATATTTTCTTTCGAGAGAAATCCATTAGTATTAAAAATAATTTCAATTTTATCTTCATCATTAGAAATTGTATAATGATCAGTTAACTCTCTCTTTGTATTACCTATTTTAATTTCTTTAAAATACGGAAGTGGTTTGTATTTATTTTCTTCCTCAAAAATCTTCTTAGTATTAAAGGAAAATAGTTCGTTTGTAGTTGCTATATATATTCTTTCTTTTAAAACTTTTAATCCTAAAAATTCATAAGAAGAAATCCCTTTATTTTTCGTGAGATTACTGAATTTATTAGTTTTTAAATCAAGCTTTTGAATTCCTTTCTCTCCTGAAATCCAAAGAGCATTATTAAGACTATCATACTCTATAAATGAATTAATGTTAGACAATAATCCATCTTTACATTTAATATGCTTTACAACTTTATTATTTTCAATTTTATACAATCCATTTTTAAAAGATAAAGCCCATATTGTTTTTTTTGAAGATGCAATATCTTTTATATAAATAGACTTCCCTTTATGCTTTATTTCATTTCTTATAAAATTTCTATTAAAAACATGTAACCCTTTTATAGTTCCAAAATAAAAGTACTTTTTGTTATTATCGCTATAACAACTATAAGATCTACTCATAGATTTCTTTAAGGCAAAACGCAATTTAGAAACATCTTTTAAGTTTGCTAATTGTGAAGATGCACCTGTAGCCAATAACAAAGTATCTTTACTAACAAAAAAATGATCTTTAATAGACTGGCTTTGATGCTCTCTAACTATATTAATTTTAGTATCATTAAACTTAATAGCATTAAAGAATTCTACATTTTGTAAGTAATATAAATCTCTTTGCTTTTCATAAAATATATACTCAATTTCTCCTGAATTTTTAAAAGGAATAGTATCTAATTTCTTAGTATCTGTATTAAACCTATAGAATTCCTTTCCAGTGCCAATTAAAAAAATTTCATTTTCTTTCCCTAGAAACATTTTTCGAATTCTATTCGTTTCTGAAGATTTAAAATTTGATTTTAAATCAAGATTTGGAATTATAAATATTCCATCATTTAATGTAGAAACCCAATAATTGCCTTTTTTATCTTTTATAACATCACTTGTTGCTTTTCCTACAAGAATTTTTCGTTGTAAAACAAATTTTTTATTAATTATTCTATATACACATAACCCATTACTTGTAAGTAAATAGATTTCTCCATCTATAATTCTAAAAGTATAAACCAAATCTTTTTCAGAAAGATCAACTGTAGAAAAGTTAAATTTCTCATTAAAATTTGTGTTTATAATAAAAAATCTTGTTGATTTATCTCTATGATAAGTTGAAAGTAAATAAAAATCTTCTAGTTGTTCTATTGAAGCTCCTCTTACTCTTTCTTCTCCAAATGATATTTTTTTTCCTAAATCACTATAAGTAAATGTACTATCAATCTTTCCAAGCGAGCCTTCGGTACTAAACGCATATAAATCATTATTCTTTAAAAATACCTCACTGTAAAACAATGTATTATTTTGTTTACTTTTAAACAATAATTCACCTGAGTCTTTATTAAAAATCATTACTTTCCTTGCTTCGGAAAGAATTATTAAATCATTGTGAAATAAAATTCGTACAACTGCTCCTCTGAAAAAATCTTTTAACTCTTTAAATAAATGAACCTTATCATTTTTAATATAAAATATTTGATTTGATAAATTTGTATACCATATTACATTTTCAGAATCGTTAATCACAGAAAACACAGATAACCCAACCTGATTTGGATGCATAAACTGTTTGAACTCAAAACCGTCATACCTATACAATCCTTTATCTGCTGCTAACCAAATAAAACCTTTATTATCTTCATGTAATCTATAAAACTCTTTGTCTGGTAAACCTTCTCTTTCTGTTAAATGTATAGTCATAGGTTGTTGTGCTAAAACAACTTTAGTAAATAAAAAATAGAAAAAGATTATTAAATTTCTCATGTAATTTAGGGTGATCATTACAATGTAAGCTATAATTTGCTTTTATGCATAAAAGTAAATGAAGTTCATCTAATTATCGCAAATTAGTTTCCAAAATAAACTTTTTAACTTCTAAAAAGAAAAAGAGGAAAACCTTTTTTAAGATTTTCCTCTTCTAGTTCGAGGGGAATTCAGAATACTGAATTACGGGGGAAATAAACAATATTATTTTAATACTGCTCTAATAAATATTTAATTAAATCTGTTGTTGTTACTATTCCTACTAATACATTATTTTCTACCACTGGTAAAGCATGAAACTCTCTAGTTGATAATATTTCTGCCACTTCTTTAATAGTATCATTTGCATTAACAGTTACAACATTTTTAGTCATTACTTGTTCTATTGTAAAAATACTATTCAGTACAATGTCTACTTCTGTTTCATATTCTTGAGCTGTTTCTGCATAACTTACTCTCAATAAATCTGTATGACTTAACATTCCTATTATTTCTTCTCCTTGAACTACCGGGATATGACGTATTTCATGAGTTTTAAATAACTCTTCTGCTGTTGTTAAATCATCAATTGAGTTTAATGTTACTAAATCACTTGTCATTATTTTTGATACAGGTGTTCTTTTTTTCATAATTTATAGATTAATATTGGATTTATATTTTAATTGTTAAAACTGGTAATGAAGTGTGGTTTACAATGTCTTCAGCGATACTTCCATCTAAAAAATGTTCTATTCCATGCTTACCATGTGTTGGCATAATAATTAGATCACTTTCATTAGTTTGTGCATACTCTAAAATGCCATCTTCAATTTTATAATCAGAAACCTCTACTATTTTAGGTTTGTTATCGAAATCTTCACCTACATTATATAAAAAGCTGTCTATTCGCTCTTTTTTCTCCTTTGTTGTTTTAAACTTAGTTCCCGGAGTATTTACATGAACTAATTCTAATTCACACTTAAATGCTTTTAATAACTCTTTAGCTTGCTTATACGGATTTACAAATTCATTTGAAAAATCGCAGGCAAAAACTACTTTTTTGAATGGTTCTGTAATTGGAAGTCCTTTAATAACCAATACTGGAATTGTAGAATTTCTTACTACTACTTCCGAATTCGATCCTAAAAACATTTCTTTAAAACCACTTGCTCCATGTGAAGACATAATAATTAAATCTGCATCTTCTTGTCCCTTTAAATCATGAAAGCTGCTAAAGTCTTTGTAAGGTTGAATTAAAGTTGAAACTGTTACATCTGATAAATATGGTTTATCTAGAAACTCATCGAATTTTTGTCGTGCCAACTTTATTTGGAATACTGCCTGCTCGTTGATATATGATGACGAAACTGAAATTAATGCGTTAGATAATTCTAACATATGAACTGCAACTATTTCTGATTTAAATTGCTTTGCAAATGAAGCTGCTGTTCTTAAAGCATTCTCAGAATGTAACGAGAAATCTACTGGTACAATAATTTTTTTCATGATAGAGAGACTTAATAATTAATAGTGTAAAACTACTTTAACTCTCAAATAAAAACTATGATATCAATCAGTTACCCTTTTTTAAAACATGATGAAAATCATTTTTTGAAAAGATTATTTACAAACTGTTTGGTGTTCTACTAAATTGCTAACAGAATTTGCTGGTGAGATATATGGTATGTCTAGAGCTAAACCTCTAAGAATAAACAATACACCAATAAGAATTACAGCGTATGGCACTATTTTTTTAAAATAATTATAAAAAGTAAAATGTGTAAATTTCCCTAAGTATACAATTGAACTCATTAACGGAATTGTACCAACACCGAATAAAAACATATATAAACTTCCGTATAATGCATTATGAGTAGCTATGGCTCCTAAAATGGCCATATAAACTAAACCGCAAGGAAGAAAACCATTTAAAAATCCAATAAAGAAAAAAGTATTTCTTTTTTTCTCTTTGAGTTCTTTACCTAATTCAGATTTTACTTTGATGATAAACCTATTTAATGAATTAGTAATTTTTAATCCGTGAACAATTCTTGGAAATAAAATAATTGCAATCATTAAAACTCCAGTGAAGATGGATAAATGTTGTTGAAATGTAAATAACTCAAAACCTCTACCTAATAATCCGAATACCAAACCTAACAAAGCATAAGTTGACAATCTTCCTAAATGATAACTCATTAACTGAAAAAACTGTGTTGCTTGGTTTTGCTTGTTTAATGGTAACATAAAAGCTATTGGTCCGCACATACCTAAACAGTGTAGACTTCCTAACAAACCCAATATGAAAGCAGTGTACAGCATTAAAGTGTAAGTTCTTTATGATATAAAAAAGGAGTTCCCTTATAAGTAAAATCAACTGTAATATTCCAACGTCCCCCAACTAAAAACTTTTCAGGAATATGTAGCTTTTGATTTTTTAAAACTATAGGGAACTCACTATCTAAAGTTTTATCTGAAGGTCTGTATAAGAATACTTTTCCTTTTATAAATTCTGATTGAAACTCTTCTGAAAACAGCAATTCTAAACCTTTCTGATTCGATTGAATAACTATGGCATCTTTTATTGCTAATACATTTTGTTCAGCATTAATATTATCTTGATATTTTAACTCTTTTTGATAATAGCTGTCGGTTACCAAATCGTGATTGTATTTGTGATCTGTTATCATTGTTGTAACCATAAACATGATAAATCCAATAAAAGCTATGATTGCTATTACTATACCTGTACCCCAATTTAGTTTCATATTTGTTTTAATTTAAAGTGTTACCAAAATTTTCTAGGTCCTAAAAAATTTGTTGTGGTAGTTTCTATAAGTTTGTCTTTACTGTATACTCCTATTTTGAGTTTCACTCTATCTTTTTTTAACTGACTTTGATGTAACTCAATAAAAAGAGAACCTTCAGCCATACCTTGTTTAGGTATTGTAAAATCTTGATGTGTTACAATTTCTATTTTCCCTTTATGAGATAGTAGTTCGTAATGTATATTGTTAATTTCTTCAGTAGTTTTATTTACAATTTTAAAAGAATACACGTTACTGATAATTCCGTCTGCTTTTCGTTCATATAACTGACCTGGTAATCGAAATACTTTGGCTTCAACATCATTTCTTAAGAATAACATTCCTGTTAAAACACCAAATAAGATGACAAGCACTGCTGCATAACCTTTCATTCTAGCAGTAAACTTAAACGGACTCTTTTTTTCTATATTTTCAATACTAGCAAAACGAATTAATCCTTTAGGATACCCAATGTTTTCCATCATGGTGTCACACTCATCTATACAAGCGGTACAATTCACACATTCTAGTTGTGTTCCATTACGAATATCAATTCCTGTAGGACAAACATGAACACATTGCTTACAAGCGATACAATCTCCTTTACCAGATGCTACTCTATCTTCCTTTTTATTAAATTTTGCTCTTCCTTTCTCTTTTTCTCCTCGTTTGTAATCGTACGCAACAACAACTGATTGGTTATCTAATAAAACACCTTGTAATCGTCCGTACGGACAAGCGATAATGCATACTTGCTCTCTAAACCAAGCAAAAACAAAATAAAAAACACCTGTAAAAATTAACAGTGCTACAAATGTTGAAACATGATTTGCTGGTCCGTTACTTATGTATAATAAAAGTTCATCACTTCCAATAATGTATGCTAAAAACACATTTGCAATACCAAATGAAATCAAAAAGAATATAAACCATTTTAATACCTTTTTTTTAATTTTTTCAGTATTCCAAGGTTGTTTAGCTAAACGGATTTGTTTTCCTCGATCTCCTTCAATCCAATATTCTATTTTTCTGAAAACCATTTCTAGGAAAATAGTTTGCGGACAAATCCATCCACAGAAAACTCTTCCAAAAACAACCGTAAAAAGAGTTACAAACACAACTCCAATAATCATTGATATGACTACCAAATGAAAATCTTGCGGCCAGAATGGAAATCCGAATACATTGAATTTACGTTCTAAAACATTAAATAATAAAAATTGATTTCCATTGATTTTTATAAATGGCGCTGACAATAGAAAAAGTAATAATGCGTAGCTCACATAAGTACGATAATTATATAGTTTTCCTTTAGGTTGTTTAGGAAACACCCAAGCACGTTTTCCTTCGGAGTCTATGGTACCAATGCTATCTCTAAATATTTCGTTTTTAGGTGTTTCCATTGTCAACTATCAAAACTAATTACTAACTATTCTTTTTTCCAGATTTCTCCTTGAGGTTTCTTTGGTTTGGCTGTTGTATTTCCTTCAATGGAAATAATATAACTCGCTACTTTTTGAATATCCTGAGGTTTTAAGACTCCTTTCCAAGGCACCATTCCTTTTCCTGCTCTACCTCCATTATAAACCGTATTGAAGACATTCTTAAACCCGCCGCCTAAAATCCAATATTCATCTGTAAGATTTGGCCCTACACCTCCACCTCCATCTTTTGCATGACATGAAGCACAGTTCAAATTGAACACTGCTTTTCCTCTTGCTATTGCTCCATCATCAGTAAGTAATTCTACTTTTTCTATATCAAATAAATTTGGTGTATTTGCTTTATATTGCTCAATTTCATATTTGGCTTTTGCCATTGCTTTTTCATACTCCATTTCTTGAGAATCTCCTCCTGCAATATGAAAACGAATCATGTAAATTACTCCGAAAACTATTGTAGCATAAAATAAATACACCCACCATGGCGGAAGTACATTGTCTAATTCTTTAATTCCATCATAGTTATGATCTAGAACAATTTCTTCTTCTTCATCTATTGCCTTAGATCTTGTAAATTTTTTGAAGATTTTTTTGAACCATACTTCCCATTCATCTTCTATTTCTTCTGGATTAAAACCTTCTTTTTCTAGTTTTAATTCCTCTGTCATTTTGTATACTGTGTAACTAAAGTATTCTTTAACTAAAATGACTAATATTAAGAAGACTAACAGTATCCAAACTAATGGGTTTTCGTATAAACTAAATGGATTTTCATATGAAGTAATTGCTTTAATTAAAGCCCAAAAACTTACAAAAACAAATAGTAGGTATATGATCGATTGAAAAACTCTTTTCATGATTTTTCTGTTTAATTATCTAATGGTATGTTACTTACTTTTTTTATGTATGATTTCTTTGCTGTAAAGACCCACCAAAAAAGCAATAGAAAAAAGGTGAAGAATATGCTTAATGAAATCAATGGGTAGATTTCAATTCCTGTGATACTCTCTAAATGATTTTTTACAAACTTTAACATGATTCTATTTTTTTGATAATTTGTCTTTTACATCGTTTACTTTAATATCAACTCCTAATCGTTGTAAATAAGCTATAAGTGCTACAATTTCTCTGTCTTTCATTTCTACAAAAGGAATATCATTTGCTTTTGCATACTTTTTACTTGCATCATAGTTGCTTGCAAAATCTGGATCTTCATATAAGTTTTCTTGAATTTTCATTCCTTGTTCATCCATACTCTTTTGAGCATTTTTCACATCTTCTTCTGTATAAGGAACTCCTAAAGTGATCATGGCTCGCATTTTCTTTTCAGTTTGCGATTTATCCAGTTTATTTTTGATAATCCATTGGTAAGCTGGCATAATAGATCCTGGTGAAGTACTTTGAGGATCGTACATATGATTAAAGTGCCAACTGTCGTTATACTTTCCTCCTACACGATGCAAATCTGGACCAGTACGTTTGCTTCCCCATAAGAAAGGATGATCGTATACAAATTCTCCTGCCTTTGAGTATTCTCCATAACGTTCTACTTCACTTCTAAAAGGGCGAATCATTTGTGAGTGACATGATACACATCCGTTCGATATATAAATATCTCTACCTTCTAATTCTAACGGAGAGTATGGTTTTACAGCTTCGATATACGGAATGTTAGACTCAACCATTAGTGTTGGTACAATTTGTACTACTCCTCCAATTAAAATTGCTATTGTAGCGTACAATGTTAATTTCACTGGCTTACGCTCTAACCAAGTATGCCATGTTTCACCTTTTGTTCTATATTTTGAAACTTTAGTTAACGGAGCTGCTTCAGCTAAATCATCAGTTACTTTTTCACCTTGTCTAATCGTTTGCACAATAACATAAACCATTACAATTGCTCCGATGATGTATAAACTACCTCCGATAGCACGTAACCAATACATTGGTAAAATTTCTTGAACTGTTTCTAAGAAGTTTGCATAAGTTAATGTTCCATCTGGATTGAATTGTTTCCACATAAAAGCTTGAACAAAACCTGCAACATACATTGGTAATGTATAGATAATGATTCCTAAAGTTCCTATCCAGAAATGGAAATTAGCTAAAGCTCTAGAATATAATTTTGTTTTAAATAATTTAGGAACTAACCAATAAATCATACCGAAAGTCATAAACCCGTTCCATGCTAAAGCTCCAACATGAACATGAGCAATAATCCAATCTGTAAAGTGTGCAATTGCATTTACATTTTTTAGCGACAACATTGGACCTTCAAAAGTTGCCATACCATAACCTGTAATTGCAACGACCATAAATTTTAAAACTGGATCTTGACGAACTTTATCCCAACTTCCTCTTAGGGTTAATAATCCGTTGATCATTCCTCCCCAAGATGGAGCAATTAACATAATTGAAAAAACTACGCCTAAATTCTGAGCCCAGTTTGGTAAAGCAGAATATAATAAGTGATGCGGACCAGCCCAGATATAAATAAAAATTAAAGACCAAAAGTGAATGATCGACAATCGATAAGAATATACTGGTCTATTTGCCGCTTTAGGAATAAAGTAATACATCAATCCTAAAAAAGGAGTTGTTAAGAAGAACGCCACAGCGTTATGTCCGTACCACCATTGTACTAAAGCATCTTGAACTCCAGCATAAACAGAATAACTTTTCAATCCACTTACTGGTAATTCTAAACTATTAAAAATGTGTAGCACTGCAACAGTAACAAATGTTGCTAGGTAAAACCAAATGGCAACATACAAATGACGTTGACGACGTTTTAAGATCGTCCAAATCATATTTACACCAAAAACAACCCATACTAAGGCTATTGCTATATCTATTGGCCATTCTAATTCAGCATATTCTTTAGAAGTTGTATATCCTAAAGGAAGTGTAATTGCTGCTGCTACAATAATTAACTGCCATCCCCAAAAGTTTATATTACTTAAGAGATCACTTGCCATTCTCGTTTTTAACAAACGTTGGAGAGAATAATACACACCTGCATAAATTGCATTTCCTACGAATGCAAAAATTACAGCATTAGTATGTAACGGCCTTAAACGACCAAAACTAAGCCATGAAATCCCATCAGTTATATTTGGGAATAAAAACATAAAAGCTAAGAGAAGCCCCACTGAAAAACCTACGATTCCCCATAATAAGGTAGCGTAAATAAATTTTTTTACGATTTTATTATCGTAATAAAATTGTTGCATTTCCATAATTTAAATTGAATTAAAAATCTATTCTTTATTTGTATTCTTAGTTACTAACTCGTCGTCAAATAACATTCTAACTGAAGGAGTGTAGGTATCGTCATATTGTCCCTTTTTAACGGAAATTATAAATGCAATAAAAAACACTATTGCTACTGACACACTCACTGCCAGCAATACATAAATTACCCCCATCTTGTTAGTTTATTAATTATATTTCAAAAGTAGTTTTGGAAAGGTTTTTATACTATGACATTGGTCATGTTTGACTTTTATTCTTCATATGTATATAAGTTAGATATCCATAAAAAGATTAAAGTTTTTATCAATAGATCGTCAAACAACGGTTTTCTTCCTTTTTATTAGATTATATCGTCATTGAGAATAACTTTGTTTCAGGTTTCTTTCGTTGTAATCGAACATCAAAAGCCATACAAATATTTCGAATAAATGGTCGAGCTTCTTGAGCTACATTTAATGAATTACTATCAATTGTAATTAAATTATCTGAAGCTATTTCTTCTAATAACTCTATTGATTTCGATAAAGCTTCAAAATGCATTTCTTTTGTTTTCCAACTGGTAGAAAAATGACACATAATATTTAAAATATGTTTTCTAATTACCAAATCTTCCTCAGTTAAAATATGACCTCTAAATACTGGGATTTCACCATTGTTGACTAATGCTTGATATTCTTTTACAGTTTTTACATTTTGTGCAAATCCGTACCAAGAATCACTAATTGCTGACATTCCTAAACCAATCATAAGTTTGGTTTTACTTGATGTGTATCCCATAAAATTTCTATGGAGTCTTTGTGAAGTTGTTGCTTTAAACAAACTATCGGAAGACAACGCAAAATGATCCATTCCTATTTCATGATATCCAATATTGGTTAGCATTTCTTTTCCTAATTCATACAAAGCTCTTTTCTCATCTGACTTAGGTAAATTTTCTTCACTAAAACCTCGCTGACCAACTCCTTTTACCCAAGGTACATGCGCGTAACTATAAAATGAAATTCGATCTGGAAGCAATTCTTTTGTCTTTAAAATTGTGTCGGTAATACTTTCTTTTGTTTGAAACGGTAACCCGAAAATTAAATCATGACTCACAGATGTATATCCAATTTCACGAGCCCATTTTGTAACTTTTTTTACGTTTTCGAAAGGTTGAATTCTATGAATTGCTTTCTGAACAGTACTATCATAATCTTGAATACCAAAACTTACACGTGTAAATCCGAGATTATATAAAGTTTCTAATTGTTCTTTTGTTGTATTATTCGGATGACCTTCAAAACTAAACTCGAAATCAGGATGTTTTTCACTTCCTTCTAAAATTGAATTGATCAATTCTTTTAACTGTTCCGAAGCAAAAAAAGTCGGTGTTCCTCCTCCTAAATGAATTTCTTTAATCACAGGAACTTGGGTCATTTTTTCTTTATATAATTCCCATTCCTTAATTAGAGTTTTGATATACGGAATTTCAACTTCATGACGTTTTGTAATGTGTTTATGGCAAGCACAAAATGTGCATAAACTTTCACAAAAAGGTAAGTGTATATATAAACTTATTCCTTCAGCTTGATTACTCTCCTCAAATGATTTTTTAAAACTTTTAAGCCATCTTTCTTTTGAAAAAGTAGTTGTATCCCAATATGGAACAGTTGGATAACTCGTATATCTTGGACCTGGAATATTATATTTTTGAATTAGTGATTTCATATTAAAGTTTTTTTCCTAAAATATTAGTTGCTATAGTGGTAAACACCACAATACTTATTGAACTTAAAGGCATTAGAATCGCAGCAATTACAGGAGATAATTGCCCGGTTACAGCGAAATACAATCCGACACTATTATATACCAGAGAAATGATAAAACAGTATTGAATAATACGCATGGTTTGCTGTGTGGCTTTTATAAATTTTGGGAGTTTTTCAAACTGATTCGCATCTAAAATTGCATCACATGCTGGTGAAAACACATTAATATCTTCAGATACTGCAATACCAACTTCACTTTGCATTAAAGCCCCAGCATCATTTAATCCGTCTCCAATCATCGCCACATTTTTATGTCTCTTTTGAAGTTGAGAAACATAGTCTAATTTATCTTCTGGTTTTTGATTGAATAATAATGTAGTGTTTTCTGGTAATCTTTTTTTCAAATACGCTTTTTCTCCTTCATTGTCTCCTGAGACAACAGAAAGATCATATTCTGAAAAAGTTTGAAATACTTCATCTACATGTTTACGGTAGGTATTTTTTAATGTAAACTTTCCTTTATAATCGTTTTGAATACTTACATGCACAGAAGTATCTGAACTAAATTGTTCTTTTTCATTTTTCACAAAAGAAGCAGATCCAACTTTAACATCAACACTAGCTACTGTAGCTTGTAAACCTTTTCCTGTATGTTCGAAAACATGGCTTTCTTTTTCCAAAGGAATGTTCGACATCGTTTCATAAATTGTTCTACTTAAAGGATGATTAGAAGCTCGTAATGTTGCTTTTAAAGCTTTCTTTTCTTTAAAATTTAAAGTAGACCCCATATACTTTACTTCACTATTTGCTCTAGTTGTTAAGGTTCCTGTTTTATCGAAAACCAACGCGTTTACTTTTGCTAACTGTTCTATAACTGTAGCATTTTTTAAATAGAATTTCTTCTTACCAAAAATTCGCAACATATTTCCTAAAGTAAATGGAGCTGCTAACGCAATTGCACACGGACAAGCTATAATAAGTACAGCTGTAAAAACATTTAAAACTTTAGATGCATCTGTAAAAAACCAAAACACACTTGCTAGAACGGCTATGGAAAGAATAGCAATAGTAAAGTGTTTACTTATTTCATTTGTTATAGTTGTAAATTTACTCGTTTTATCTTTTTCGAAAACAGCATTACTCCATAACTGGGTTAAATAACTTTGTTCTACAGAATTGATTGCTTCAATTTCTATAGCACCAGACAATTGTTTTCCTCCAGCAAATAATTTATCTCCTGATTTTTTCTGAATCGGATTTGCTTCACCAGTTACAAAACTATAATCGATTTGTGCATTTCCGTTAATAAGAATTCCATCTACTGGGATTAATTCTTGATTTCGAATTAAAATTCGATCTCCTTTTTTAATCTTATAAATCTGAATAGTTTCTTCATTTCCGTTTTTATTCACTTTCGTGACAGCAATTGGAAAATAGGATTTATAATCACGCTCAAAGGATAAATAATTGTATGTTTTTTGTTGAAAGAACTTTCCTAATAATAAAAAGAAAACCAAACCAGTTAAGCTATCGAAAAAACCACTTCCTAAATCAAATAATACCTCAACAGCACTTCTTATAAAAAGCACTAGAATTCCCAATGCGATAGGAACATCTATATTCAATAATTTAGATCGTAATCCTTTGTACGCAGAGATCAGATAATCTTGGGCTGCATATACAACTACTGGAATAGAAAATGCAAACATCAACCAACGAAATGTATGTTTATACTTTTCTAACCAAAATTCATTCACTTCAAAATACTCTGGAAAAGAAAGTAACATTACATTTCCGAAAGCAAAACCTGCCAAACCTAACTTATAAATTAAACTACGGTCTACATTTTTACTTCCCGATTCATAATCTTCTAAAGAAATATAAGGCTCATAACCGATAGAACTCAACAACACAACAACTTCTTTTAAAGTAACCTGAGTTACTTTATAGGTAATAGTTATACTTTTCTTAGGGAAATTGACTTGAGTAGTTATAATTCCATTTTGAAGTTTTTGAAGGTTTTCTAATACCCAAATACATGAACTACAATGAATATAGGGTATGTATAAATCTAGAATCTGTATGTTACCATCATTAAATGATAATAGTTTTTCAATAATACTTTTATCATCTAAATAATCATATTTACCTTGTATATCTTGAGGTGTTGCTCCCGGACTTTCTTGCAGATCGTAATAGCATGTTAAATCATTTAGCGAAAAAATCTCGTATACCGTTTTACAACCATTGCAACAAAAAGATTTATTATCAAAATCTATTTTTTGATAATCTTTACATTCATCTCCACAGTGATAACATGTTGTATTCATATACAGAATTTACTTAAAGCAAATTTCTGTATGAAATGAACAGTAAACTATGATATTAATCAGTTTATAACTTTTAAGTAAGTTATTTTGATGTTATTAAATAAAGCGATTCGACCAATTCTGCTTTAGTACTGGTTTTAATTTTTCTAAAGGAATCTCAATACAGTATGTTCCTACAAATGAAGGGCACATTACACAATCATTAAAATAAAAAATTAGTTGATCATCATTAATTACAAAATCATTTTTAGCAATTTCAAAGTCATCTAAACTTACTTCAAAGCACTCGTAAAATAAATCTCCTTTAGCAATTTGAGTTTTAATTTCTGAATTTAAAATATTATGAACTTCTGATAAGCTTCCCTGTAAAAAATAATCTTCAAAGTTTAATAGTTTACCATTTATTTTGTCAAAATTTACCGTTTTGAAAGTATAGTAAGCCGCTTTAGTTTGTGCATAGTGGTTTTCTAAATAAAAAAGTACACTTATATGTGTTTCTTTTTGCTGATATATTTTATACTCTGCAATTCTGTGCTCTCGTATTGGCTTTGTTTTTAGCGTATCACATAGTAATTCTTGACTTTCTAATATATCTTGCTCCATTTTAGAAAGTTGAATTAATTCATTCTCTACAAATTCATTAAACACCTCAAATTTAGGATTGTATTTTTCATTTAAATGAGGGTAACAAAAATCAATTATATAATTAGCTGTTTCCTTATATAATTGTTTGTGTAAAATATGATCTTTTATTTCGTTGCTATCATCTAAATCTGATATTATAGCTTCAATTTTTATATTTTGATTTAACTCTTCAGAATTAAGTTTGGTTACAACCGTATCTTTATGAATTAATGAATCTATAACTTTATTTTCTACAGAAATATTTGTTGGTTTTTTATCTATTTCACAACTGGTTATTAGTAATGCAACCAATAATCCAAACATTAAATAAGTTGTAATTTTCATGATAAATACTTTATTTGAAATGAAAAATATTTGTTTTTAAAAAAGTATAAAATGATAAAAATCATTCTACTAACTTTAAAGCCTCAATATCTACTATTTTTATATTTCTACCTTCTATTTCTATAATTCCTTTCTTTTTCAATTTAGATATACTGCGTATTAAAGTTTCAGTAGCAATACCCGCAACACTAGCCAAATCATGTCTAGCTATTCTTATAATATCATCTGGGTTTCTATTCATACGTTCTGCAAATTTTAGTAGCGTTGCTGCTGTTTTTTTATGAACAGAATTATAAGCCATATCTAATAATTGTTCTTTTACATCTTTTAAATTATCTGCTAAAAGATCAACTAAATCTAATACAACTTTATGATTTTTATGTAAAATAGAAATTAATTCAGATTTATGTATTCCAACAAGTTCTGTTGTTTCCATGGCTATAGCTGTTTCTTGATAAGGAATATTTTGGGAAAAAGAAGTATATCCAAATAAATCATCTTCTTTATATAGCGAAGTAGTTAATACTTTTCCTTGCTCATTAAGCTTAGAACATTTTACGACTCCTTTAGTAACTAAATAAATATAATTAGAATTATCACCTTCTTCGTATACTTTATCTTCAACATGAAATAAAAAAACAGTTCCGTTATCATCAAAAAAATTTTTTAAATCATTTAGATCTCTAAGTTCATTTTCATTTGTTTCTTCTACTACAGTAACTTTTTGCTCTTTTAAAATAGCAGATTTAGCCAATCTACTTTCTATTGCACTGATTAACTCTTCTTCAGTAAAAGGTTTTGTAATATAATCGTCTGCACCTAAGTTCATTCCTTTTCGTACGTCACTTCGTTCAGTTTTTGCTGATAAAAAGATAAAAGGGATAAACTGTGTTTTTGGGTTTTTAGATAAAATTTCTAAAACTCCGTAACCGTCAATTTCTGGCATCATTATATCACAAATAATAATATCAGGTAACTCTTCTAAAGCTTTTTGTATGCCTACTTTACCATTTTCGGCCATTATTACTTCATAGTAATCTGTTAACTCTAATAATTCGGCTGTATTTTCTCTTAATATAATATCATCTTCAATTAGTAGAATTTTTCTCATAATTCGGCTTTATTAGGTATCATAATTATAAATGTTGAGCCAACATTCTCTTTACTCGTAAAAGTAATAGTTCCTCCTAAATTTTCTAAATGATTTTTTACAATATTTAAACCTATACCTGTGCCTTCATTTAATAATACATTCTCTGCTCTAAAATAACGTTGAAATATGTTTTTCTGATCTTTCTCAGGAATTCCAAATCCTTGATCTTCTACCTGAACTGTAGTTTCTGAATGATTCTGACGAACGGAAATTGTTATCGTTGTATTTTCTGGAGAATATTTTACAGCATTACTTAATAAATTTAAAAAAGTAAGTTCCATTATTTTCTCATCTTGATAAATTGTAATGTCTTCCATATCTGAATTACACACAATTTCTTGACCTTTTTTCAATAACAAACTTGCTCCATTTATCGCCTCTTTTATTGTTTTTTTAATTTGAAAAGAAGTTAAATTATATTTAATTTCTCCTTTTTCAAGTTTTTCAACAGATAAAAAATCGTTTAGGATATTATTTAAATAATGAACCTTGTTTTTTATAATCGATAAATGTTTTTCTCTTTTTTCTTGTTGTTCGGTTAATTTGTATTTCGACAACAACATTGTAGACGTTAAAATTCCGCTTAAAGGCGTTTTAAATTCATGAGAAACCAATGATAAAAACTTTGTTTTTAATTCATTTAATTCTCGCTCTTTCTTTAATGCTACTTTCGCCTTTTTCTCTGCAACAATTCTTTTCTTATTTTCTTCATCTAACTGCTGATTCATTTTTTCTAATTCATCTACAGTTTCACTTAAACTTTTGGTTCTTTCTCTTACTTTATTTTCTAGTTTGGTATTTAACTCTAGGATTTCTAGTTCTTGATGTTTTCTCAAAGAAATATCTACAACTAACGCCATTGTATACATTTCTCCTTGCATTTCAAACGGATTTAAACCTACTTCTATAGGAAATACACTTCCGTTTTTGTGTGCGGCATACAAATCTCTTCCGTGCCCCATTTGTCTTTTCTGCTGTACTTTTAAAAATGAATTAAAATGCGAATCGTGAGTTCCTTTATACTTTTGAGGAATTAATGTTTTCAATTGCTGATTTAACAATTCATCTTTATCGTAACCAAACATAGCTTCAGCAGATGAGTTTACAACCATGATTTCTTGATTATTATCTACCACAATAATACCTTCTGAAACAGCTTCAAAAAGAGTATCAAAAATTATTCTTTCTTCCTTGTCGAACATTCAATTAGAAATTTGA
Organism: Tenacibaculum aquaeponti; assembly: GCF_052084715.1. Lineage (GTDB taxonomy): Bacteria > Bacteroidota > Bacteroidia > Flavobacteriales > Flavobacteriaceae > Polaribacter. The sequence goes on from NZ_CP197288.1 coordinate 1,787,904, forward strand.
TATAAAGATATATTTTATTAAAAAGACTATAGCTGATATTTATCATTTCTTGCCTCAGCTGTTCATTTTATTTTTGTTTTGAATCGTATTTAGAATGAAAACAAAAAAGCTGAACATCAAGTTTTATCAGAATATTGCTAAAGTTTTTTATGCAATCGCTAAATCTGACAACCATATTAATTTACATGAAATAAATGCATTAAAGCAGGTTGTTAAAGATAAGTGGTTAATGATTGATGAAACTTTTGATGTATTTGGTACCGATACTGCTTATCAAATAGAAGTTGTATTTGATTGGCTTTATAGTAAAAATGCTACCACTAATGATTGCTTTTCTGATTTTATAGAATACTATTATAATCATCCATATTTTTTCACAGACGATGTAAAACACTTAATACTAGAAACATCTAACCTTATTGCTAATGCTTTTAAAGGAAAAAACAAATCTGAATTATTAATTCTTAATAAACTTGAAATAGAATTGAACTAAATAATTCCTTTATATTTCATAAATAATAAAAAAGCTTTAGAAAAAATCTAAAGCTTTCTGTTTTACAAACATACTAGTTCTATTTTACACTATCTGATTTCCAATACAATATTTCTTTAATTAAAAAGATATTTGCTACTACCATTAAGAATAAAATTAGAATTTCTGAAACATTACTCATTTCGTAAATCATAGCCGTTATCCAATGATAAATATTAAATAATCCTAATAAAACTGCCCAAATTAAAGAAATCCACTTAAACCATTTTTGAGCAAATTCTACAGTTAAAATTGCAAATAAAAACGCCATCCCTTCTAAAATAATTCTCCATTGATGTGCCCATCCTGGAATTTCTCCATCGGCTCCTTCTAACACTAAAGATTCTTGAAAATACACATTTGCTATTCCGTAAACATGATGTATAATGAATCCGATAACCATGGTTAACCATAGTATGATAATTTTTGTTCGCATTGCTATAAAGTTTTTATCTATTGTTTGTTCTTTTAATTGATTTAATTTTTCTTCTTCCATTAACTGTAATTTGACTGCTTTATAATCGATAGGATTCTTCGTAAATGAACTTTGAGTTTTTATTTTTTTATTAATTTTAGTGTAAGCCAATAAACTTATAATCCCAATACTTAACCATAACATATCTACAGTTAAAATATCATACTGATGCTCTTGAAAAGAAGTCCATATCCATTGTTTAGAAACAATTCCGTTTACTATTGGAATTAAAACACCAGTAATTCCACCAAGTAATAAACTGATCTTATTTATTTTGTAATTATCTCTTTTAAACCTCATGAATAATATTGCCAAAATCCAAAGTGTGAAGTAGAAATAATATATGGCAGATTGTGAATTTGTGAATCGCGTTCCAAATAACTTTATGAAAAGAAAAGAAATTGCTGTTACTGGTAACATCGATAAACATATTGACAAATAAATATGCCCAATGTTAGCTGTAAATAAACGCTGACTCAAAGTCATGCTTTTTTTATTTCTAGCTTCAACCCAAATTAGAACTCCCGATAGTATGACAAAACAAGTAATTAATGCTAAGACGAAATAAATGATTTTCATGAAAACACCTCCGAAATCACCAAAATGTAAACGAGTTAAGACTCGTTGTGTATCTTCAATATAGTTTAGTTTCTCTGGATTTTTATCTGCTTTTATTAATCCAGTTTCCATATCAAAAATTACTCTTCCTAAACCAACAAATCTCTCAGAATCTTTCAACTCACCCTGAAGTACATACTTCATATTAGTGCCACTATAATTTCTTATAAATGCAGTTGTGAATTCAAACTCATTCCAAAATGTATCTGATTTTTGGATAAAGTCATTAAAAAGAGGAAGCTTCTCTGTTGTTTTTTCTTTCCAGACATACGTTTTTCGTTCTGGACGAATATCTTCTAAAAGTTTGGTTTGATCTCCATTATAAAGAAAATTAGCTGGAAGTAAAACCAAAATGGATAAACAAAAGTATGCTCCTGTTACTGCAAAAATAAATTGAAAAGGTAATCCTATAATTCCTAAAGCAGTATGTGCATCTGTCCAAACTCTTTTTAAAGCGATCTTAGGATTGAATGTATAAAAATTTGAAACTATTTTTTTCCAATGTACTATCACTCCTGTGATGATTGCAAATAAGAAAAATATGGCTACAAAACCTGCCAAATAAATTCCAATAACAGGAATTTGATGAAAGAAATGTAATCTGTATAAGAACTCTCCAATACCATAATACTCGTGGTACTCTTTTCTCTCTTCAGTATGAATGTCTAGCGAAAAAAACTGTGCAGTTCTGCTCTTTTCTGTTGCTGTAGAATCTTGACTAGCTAAAAGATATACATAAATTTTATCTTCATGCTTACCTAAATCTATCTGTAGATCTCTACCAGATAAATCATAATCTTTATTTAATGTTGCTAATAATTTATCATAATCGATATCCTTTCTATTGGTATAGGTCGATTTTATTCCTTCTTCCCAAATTCCAATTTCATCTTTGAATAAAGCAAAAGCTCCAGCAAAAAAAATAATATATAATGCTACACTAATTACGATTCCACTTACAGTATGTGTATTGAAAAAAACATTGTAATTTCTATTACTCATGATACAAATGGATTTTCTTTTTGAACTAAAGTGTATAGAATAAAAAGTAACACAATAATCAATACATACAGTAGCAGTGATTTGAATCCGTTTTTAAATAAAAATGGAATTATCAATAATGCTCCCCAAATTAAAAACATGGTAAAAATTGATGTGATTAAAATCTCTTTATGAAATGGTAAAACCAAGGCTGCAATCATGTGCAATAAAACTGTTATAATATAGCCTCCAAGTATACCAGAAACAATTTTAGTTCCTTTATGCCAAGACGACGTTGTTAAGTATTTTCTATTAGCTGGCATAATTCAAGGTTAATTCGATTATAATAGAAAAAATCATAACAAAAAAGGTATAGTTTGTTTTAAATAACCGTAATGGATATATACATATTACAAGACTCAACAAACTACTTAAAGCAAATAACCAGAATAAAAAACCAAGTGTAAATCCGTAAGAAAACATAGCATAAATTAATGCTGAACATAATATCGTTAATCCTATTATTTTCTTGAAATAAAATGACCTATTTAAGATACTATCTAAGGAAGAATTGTTAAATAAAACTACTTTGTTTGAAGTGCTATACATTACAAAAACACCTATTAATAAAATTGAAATTTCAACGGTTATCATGATTTAATTTTTTAATCACAAAACTCTAAACCTTAAGATTTAGAGTTTTGCTTTCATGGCTTTAGTTCAAATTACTTAAATCTTAAAATTTGTATGTTAAAGCACCAAAGTAAGCTCTAGGTTGTTGGGGGGTAAGTGTACTCCAACCTTTATAATACACTTCATTTGTTAAATTATTTACATTAAAACTTACTCTAAATTTGGCATGATTGTAATATATACCTGCATTAAACACAGTATATGCTGGAAGTGTAAACTCACCTACATGCGGATATCCTTCCATAGTGTTATAATCACTTGATCCATTAAATCCTGCAGTAACTCCTAAGTTTTTAATTTTACCTTCTTGGAATCTGTAATCTGCCCAAAAGTTATATGTAAACTCTGCTCCTGCTTCACCAAATCTTTGACCAATTAACAATGGATTAGAAGTTGACTCAACTATTTCTGAATCGTTGTAAGCAAAACCTCCTCTAAGATTTAAACCATCAACAGGATATGCGTTGAAATCTAGTTCAACACCTTGACTTTTAATTTTTCCATCTTGTTGCTGTGTAGCACCAAACCCTGTGATTTTATTATTTATAGTAATATTATAATAACTAACAGTAGTTTCTAATTTATTCCCAAATAAGTTTGCTTTTACTCCTCCTTCAAACTGATCTGCATTTTCTAAGTCGAATGAACGTAATACTAATGGTGAAGTTAAATCACCTGGAATTGAGTTTACTAAAACAGGATTTACATAATTAAATCCATTTTGGTAATTAGCAAATACAGAAACCTTATTTAAAATTGGTTGATATACTATTCCCACTTTTGGTGAAAATGTAGATTTCGTGTATTCAGTTGCGTCGTCTGAAACGGTATTTTTATCTCCTTGATAATCGAAACGATCATATCGAACTCCAGCCATTATTGATAGCTCTGGTAAAATATTTATAACGTCAGAAACATAAGCACTTAATACGTTTTGATTCACATTTGTATTTGCATTAGCTGCGCCATTAAGAGCTAAGTTTAAATTATTTCTATTAGTTGGTAATCCTTGAATTAATTGCCCCTGAGGAGTGATCATATTTAATAACCTAAAATCTGAACTATTATCAATATTTTGAGTTTCTAAATAATCTACTCCAATTAATACTCTATTACGAATTCTTCCTATTTTTAGATCTCCTGTAAAATTCTGCTGAATATCTAAAGAATTAGTCTCTGCATCACTTTTCTGACCTACAGTAGCTAAGAAGGGATTTGGTTGTGTAGCATCTAATGGATTTGCAAAAATGTTATTTATAAATGTATAATACCCTTTTGATTTTGCACTACTTCCAGAAATAAGAGTTTGTGAAGACCAATTATCAGTAATTTTGTAAGCAATCTCACCTCTAAAATTCTGTGTCGGATTACTTATTTGAAGACTATTATCTGTAAAAGATAAGTTAGGGTCGTAATTTAATGTTTCTAAATTATTAAATGCTAAAGGTCCTAATCTGTTTAAGAATAAGAAAACAGGATTTGTTTGTTTGTTTCCAGAAGCTTCATAATTAAAGTTTAATGTTAATCGATCATTAACCTGATATGAAATAGCTGGTGCCATAAATACCGATTCTCTTAAACCAGCATCTTGAAAGCTATCTTCAGATTGAAAACCTGCATTAAATCGAATAGAAAATTTTTCACTACTATCTGTTGTATTTACATCTAATGCTAATTTCTTAAACCCAAATGAACCACCACCAACAGAAATTGTTCCTCCTGTACCTTTATATGGTTTTTTTGTTACAATATTAATTAAACCTCCATAAGAAGTAACAGTACTACCAAACAATGTCGCTGAAGGTCCTTTAATAACCTCTACACGTTCTACATTAAACGGATTAATAAAACCATTGGTAATACCTGGCATACCATTTACTAATTGTGGCTGTGTAGCAAACCCACGAATAGAGTAATATCCTGCTCCATCTCCTGCTCTTCCAGTAGATTGCCATAATTTATCAACTCCTACAGCATTTTTTAAAGCATCTTCAAAATTATTAACATTTTGAGAAACTAATAATTCATCTGTAATAGTACTATAAACTTGAGAGTTTTCTATATTTTTAAGAGGTAACTTAGCCACATAAGCTGTTTTTTTTCTCGAAAATTTATTTTTTTGATTTGTAATTGTCACTTCTTTCAATAGTTCATTCCCTTCATAAAGAACTATAGTAGAGTTTTTAGATAATTCTGAAAAACTAACCGTTTTAGTTTTAAATCCTAAGTAAGAAAAAACAATTAAATCGTTTTTATTCGCGATAATAGAAAACTTTCCTTCTATATCAGTTTCAAATTGTTTTGTTGTTTCTTTTATTATTATTGTAACCCCCGGTAAAGAAACATTGTTGTTATCTACAACTTTTCCACTTATTTGAGCATAATTTATTACGCTGTATAAACACAGTAGAAAAAAAAGTATAATTTTTTTCATTTATTTTTATTTAGACTGATTTAATATTAATTTCGCAGCAAATGTAAATTGTTCCCCGTATACTGCAAAATTATTTAGAATAATTTTAAATAATAAAGCAAGTTATTATTCGAGTACAAAATTATATACAGTAATAGGCTTTAAAATGACGTAACTGGGATAAAAAATGACGAACTATGGATACTATTAATATAATAGTTGATACGACTAATGAATATGTTTTAGATGAAATTCTTGAATTAAAAGAAATAAATGATCATTGTGGTTTAACTACAAAGAAATACAGTCTTAAAAATGAATTCGGAGTAGGTGAAGTAATCTCATGGAATTTTGAAGGCTTAATGGTTCGAAAAAGAGAATTTATATTTAAAAAACCAATCAAATTTAAAGGTTTCTATGAAATAGATTCTTTAGTGTATTCTGTATTATTAAAAGGCGAAAAAAAACTTTTTGTTCCTAATCCTAAGATTGAATTAATTCAAGAAGAAATGGAAAGTTGTATTTCATTTATTAATAAAACAAACGGATATATCGCTTATCCAAAAAATATAACAATTAAAGAAATTGTTATTAAAATGTCTCACGAATTTATAAAGAAGCATAGTTTATCATCTTCTTTTCCGATACATGAAAACTATGCTGTAGAAAATCTTCGTGAGAATTTCACAAATCAATTGGATTATAAGACAGAAAATATCATATATGAAATCGTATCAGATAATAAATCGGGATTATTAAAACGTTTATTTTTAGAATCTAAAGCTTTAGAATTATTAATACTCCAATTTGATAATCAAAACAAAGGCATTAATAATTCTACAACTTTGAAGAAAATATATCTTGTTAGAGATTTAATTACAAACAATTTACACATGCAGTATTCTGTTAATGAATTATCTAAGAAGGTATTTTTAAATGAGTTCCTCTTAAAAAAAGAGTTTAAGAAAACTTTTGGAATTACCATATTCGAATTTGCTCTTCAAGAACGTATGAAAGAAGCTAAAAATTTATTAATAAATAATACTAAACCTATTTATGAAATCGCAGAACTTGTTGGGTATAAAAATCCAACTCATTTCTCTGCGGCTTTTAAAAAAATTGAAAAAATAACTCCTAAACAATTTCGAAATAAAGAACAATAATTTAAGCTATGCTTTTTTCTTTCTTAGCTTTTTCTCTATAATACCTTGCTTTTTTTCCTCCATCAATATGATTCCAGCCTGGCGGCATAAAAATGTATTTTATTTTATCTAGAAGAGTAGGTGCATTTTTAATGTCTATCCATAATTCTTTCCAAAGTAAAAACTGAACATGCCAAAAACTCTCACTATTTAACGTATCATGCATTACGCCATACTCTATTTTTTCTTCTTTTATTTCTTTCTGAAAGGTTTTAAATAAACGATCCCAAATACTAAATGTTTCGCCATAATTTCTATCTAAATACACATGATTTCTAGCATGATGTACACGATGTACAGATGGAGTTACAAGAATTTTTTCTAACCATTTATGTTTCCAAACATATTTTTCATTGATATGCGTTAAAGTTGCATATAATCTTGCAACAGGCTCTATAACAAAAATCATAAAAGGATGAAATCCAAGAATAGGCAACCAAATAAAATTAAAAGGAGTAAAAAATACATCAAAAATAGACCCTCTTGCAACTACTGTTAAATTCATTTCTTCTGCTGTATGATGCACGCCATGAATACACCATAAAACTCTAACTTTATGGCCTAAAAAATGAATAAAAAACACTGTGAAATCGTATAATAAATACGCCAAAATCCAATTATACCAACTAAAATCTAAATTGAATAATTTATGTTCGTATAGCCAAAACATACTTCCCACAATAAAAATTTTAGCCAATAAGAAATATGGGATACTTTGAATTAAATAAGAAAGAATACTTACTATACCTTCCCTTTTCTTTTCAATGTAATTAGTTAGAAAAAGTATTCCTAATTCTAATAACATCAACACTAAAACAATTACACTCATATGCTGTAATTGTTGCATTATATTCTCTATTGATGATAAATTCATAATTATCGTTTCCTTTCGTATTATTTAAGTTGTTTTTCTTTTCGCAGTTGCGCTTTAATAATTAATTCCATTCTTCTTAAACTTTCTTTTTCCATGTTCATACAAGCTTCTACCCACATACTTGTTATGTCATATAGTTCTTTCTTTTGAAGAGGAAATATTTTTTTTATACACTTGTAATGATTATAAATAAAATTGAAACTGTTTTTAGAGATATAGTTGATTACAGCATCTATTTCTGAACAATTATCATCAAAAGTCATATTTATTAATCCTTTTTGTTTTAGTTCTTTTGCTTTGTATACATCTCCACTATATAAAATTTCCATTGCAGATGAAAGGCTAATCTTTCTACACAAAAAGCTATAAGCTCCCATTCCTGGAAAGAGATGAAACTTATTTTCTGGTAGACAAAACCGTGCCTCTTCATTAGCAACAATAATATCATGTGCCATTACACATTCAAAACCACCTCCATAGGCATTCCCATTCACCAAGGCTATACTTAGGACAGGGAGCCCAAATGTATTTTGTATATTATAAACAGCATCAATACACAGATTAGCATATTCTGTAAGTGCGTCTCTATTATTTTCTTGAATATTTTTATAGAAAAAAGGTAAATCTCCTCCCATATTATATACTTCTTTATGAGAAGAAGCAGAAACTAAGTACTTTAATGGATACTTATTATCTGAAAACATTATATGAATATCTTTAGATAAATCTTGAAATTCTTTTAAAACTTCTATTGAAAAGTTTGGAATACCAGTGGTTGCAATTTTCCAAAACATCATTTCATACTCTGGATAATAAGCAACTTCAAAATTTTTATAAGTCTTAATCATTCTTTTTTATTTTAAAACTTTCCTTTAAAAAACTACATATTTGTTCTAAAGCAGCCATAGATGCTTGTGTATCTTTAAGGGCATTTAACACAATAAAATCATGAATAGTCCCTCCATATCTTGTAGAGATTACTTGAACATTTGCCATACGCAACTTCTTAGCATAAGCTTCTCCTTCGTCTCGTAACACATCGTATTCTGCAGTTATTAATAATGTTTTTGGAAGTTCTTTTAACTCTTCTATAGTTGCTTTTAAAGGTGCTACAGTTGATAGATTGTGAGTTTTCACATCTGGAGTATAAACTTCAAAAAACCATTGCATTGTTTCTCTAGATAAATAATGTCCCTTTGAAAATTGATGATAAGATGCTGTATTTAAATTAGTATCAGTAACCGGATATAATAGTACTTGTCCGCTTAACTTAAATTCTTTTCTTTTCTTTGTCATTAAAGCAATTACAGTTGCCATGTTTCCGCCAGCACTATCACCTCCTACAATAATTTTATTAGAATTTAAACCTAAATTTTTTCCAAATTTACTGATGTATAATGTTGCTAGATAAGCTTCTTCATTTGCAACTGGATACTTTATTTCTGGTGTTTTAGAATATTCAACAAAAACTACCGCCGCTTTAGCTTTATCTGAAATATCAGACATTAAACGCTTATGGGTTTCAAAACTATTATAAGCCCAACCTCCACCATGAAAATACATTAATACAGGTAATAACTCCTTATTATTTATAGGTTTAGTAATTATAACATTAACGTTTTTATTACGAAGCTCAAACGAATGTTTTTCAAAAGTTACTTTGCTGTAAGAAATTGAACTATCTCTTTGCATATTTTCCATTGCGTTTCTGGCAATGTTAATAGGCAGTTCATGAATTGGCGGACCATCATAAGAATGAATAACTTCTAAAAATTGTTGAACCGTAGGATCTAATCCATAACTTCCTGCTAGTTTAGCTTGAGCAAGAATACTGTATTGCAAAAAAGCAACACATAAGAAAATTATAAACCTCATTACTAAACTGTTTGGTGAATTAATCTTGCTTTCTTTTTTCTCTTAGGAATAACATATGAATTATAGATATACAACAATAAGAATGTTCCTAAATTGATACCGAAAATGATCAGTAGTGTGATTGGTTCATTGTAATGAGAAAAATTTGCTAAAGGCAGTAACCAATAAATTAAAACCCATTGAAGAATATAAAAAGGTGTGACATTTTTACTGCAATAGAATAATAATTTACTGATATAATTTTCTTTCGGAAGTAATAATTCTATTCGATAATAGACCCAAAATAATACTAATAAAATCCCCATTAATCCCATACTTCCTCCAGGACCTAAATGATAATAATCTCCGAAATGATATTCGTAATTATAATCACAAAGTAATTTACCAATGATTAAAAAAACTATTCCGAAATATAGCATCGGTTTAAATAAAGATTGATTAGCGTCTTCTGGTTTATCTTGATAGCTTAAACCAAAATATAAGCCTACTAAAATGAAAGATAACCAAGGAAATAATGGAAAATAAACATCAAAATTATTACCCCATAGTAAATTTAATATGTAATCGATTCCAGGAACTCCAAGTTGAAAGCCACTTACAACTTTAGACAGCCACATGATTATTAAAGCTAGAATGATTAATACATATTTATTTTTAATTAGAAATTTAAAAGAAAGTCCGATTAAGAATAATGAAATCCCTACCAATTGAAACATATCTCCTTTTAAAAAATAATTCCACATTCTATCTGGAGCATTAAGTGCTAAACCACTAGCTTCTACAAAGCTTTCTGGAAAACCTCCAAAAAGTAATAAAGGCACAATGAATCTTAGAAAATTTAAGACATAACCCAAAGCAATAATTAATAAAGCTTTCCTTAAAATACCATTTCTATTTGCATTTCTAGAAAAGGCAAAAGAAATTCCCATTACTATAAGAAATATAGGAGAACCTCTTTCTAGTAATTGTACAAAATTACCAGTAACAGTATTTTCCCAAGTTTCCATACTTGAATAAAGCATCATTACATGTACAGGTATCATCATCAAAACACTAAAGCCTCTAACGAAATCAACTCCTCTTACTCTATTTTGTTTTTTCATTTAATCTGATTTAATTTTTAAAATCCCAAGTCAATTTTTTAGACAATGGTTTTCTTCTTCTATTGCCCAATGCAATATTTTCTTTCAATTTTCCCATGAATAAGATTCCTAGAAACTGTTCTCCTTCTTCTAAAGGAATTCTTTTTCCGTATTCCATAGTTGCTGAAGCTGTATCCCAGTAACAACCGATATTCGCAGCAGTACAACTTAACCACATATTTTGAACTGCACAGGAAATTGCTGCAATTTCTTCCCATTCTGGAAGTTGTGCTCTTTTAGTAGGTTGAAAAATTACACCTAACAGTGTAGCATTTTTCGCATATTGCTTTGTAGATTGAAAACGCTCTGTAGAAAATTCTTCTTCAGTATATAGTTCTCGATAATATTTTGCCATAAACTCACCTAATGCTAATTTGTGATTTCCTTCTAAAACCACAAATCGCCAAGGTTGCGTTAATTTATGAGTTGGTGCCCATAATCCATTCGACACAATATTTTCAATAGTTTCTTTAGACAATTGTTCTTCAGAAAAATCGTATGCATATGTTGATCTTCTATCTTTAATCAGCTTAGTAACCGCTTCAAAAGTCATACTATATCGTTTCTAAAGATGGTTTTGATTTTGTTTCTTTTTTGAATTTCGCCAATGGATTTTCAAGGGTTCCTACGAGTTTTAAACTTTCAATAGGATCAGCTAAATTCAGCATTTGCTTAGTATTTCCTAATTGGAGTCTATTTAAACAACATCGATCAAATTCATCAACAAATAAATCGTAACACTCATACTTATCCATAAACTCCGGATGTTGCTCTTGATATTCATAAATACAATCTGCTACCAATTGCCAGAAGTTATATTCAGAAAAGTTGACATGAAGTTCTAATTGTTCTCCTAAGAATCTGAAAAAACAATCAAATACATCTGTGAAAATTGATAAAACTTTCATTTTATTTGAAGTCTCTGTGTACAATCTATCAACATGCTCTGGTAAATTCATTTCTTTATTGAAAACAATTACCTCTTCTGTGATGTCTTTCATCAAAACATAAACTGGAGTATCTTCTTCTAAAACTAATATTAAGTTTTCTCCGTGAGGCATAAAAACAAACTCATATTTGTAAAAACAATGGAGTAATGGTGCTAAATATGCTTTTAAATAACATTGAATCCAAGTTGTAGTTCCGTACGGAGATTTATCAATTAATCCTGCTAAAAGAGAATTATCTTCTGCATCTATATGTAATAGTGCAGCCATTGTTAACACTCTTTGATTGGAACTAATTTTAGTAAACGGACTTTCTCTCCACAATGCAGATAGCATTTTATTATGCGGATTTGTTTTTCCTAAAACTTCATAATAATGATTCTGATAACCAATAGTTGCAACTTCACCTAACATGGTAAATCCATTATTAGTTAAGTATTCATCTTCAGCAAGTAAATCGGTTATCCAAGTTGTGATTGGTGGCGTACTTTGCATATAATAAGGCGATAAACCACGCATAAATCCCATATTTAAAATCGACAAAGCTCCTTTTGTATACAACTTTTCTGGATTAGTTCTATTAAATAATGTTCTGAGGGATTGCTGTGCTGAATAAAAATCATCACTTTCACCAACTAAAACAATGTTTTTCTTGGCGATATCAGCTGCAAAAACATGGGTGATTTTGTTGGTCCATTGCCAAGGATGAACAGGCATTAAAAGATAGTCTTCAGTTTTTACATTAACTTCTTTTAAAATTTGGTTGAACTCATATACTTTTTTCTTTCCTAGTTCATTATTTAATAAACTTTCATATTCAAAACCTTTTACAGCGGTGTAAGTTGCATAGTTTTTATGAACAGCTAACCATAAAATTTTAAATGGTGTGTTTGCTTCCGGAGCATATAAATGATAGTCGTTGGTATTAAAACCTATCCTTCCGTTATTTGCTACAAAACAAGGATGACCTTCTGTCATTGCATGTTCTATTTCTTGAAAATTTTGAGTCGCAAGTTCTGTTGCTGAATATTTTTCGTTTGATAGTTTGTAGGCCGCGCCAAAAAGAGTGCTTGTTATTTCTTCTAAATAGGTGGCTAAAAACTTATCTGGAATTCCTAAAGTAAATTTAAATTCTGTGATAAAATGAATTGCATCTAAATCTAAATTATTTCCTTTTGCATCATTTTTTATGATACTATTTTTATAAATACTCCAATGATCTAAAAAGTTCTTTTTAGCTTCAAATTGATACTTGAATCTCTCACAATCAGTTTTAATTTCATAAACTGAATATTCACCTTTTTCCTTTATAAAACTTGGCTTTATAATAAGCTCATGAGCAAATTCACTGATTGCTTTTTTAATTAAGTTACGATTTACAATCTTCCAAATATGAGGCTGTAAATGTGCTATATATTGTGACATTTTATATCTTATTTATGGCTTTTTGAAATGATTCTCTTGTACAAAAAGCTAGTGAAGCTATTTTATGTGATAATTCTATATCCTTTTCATAAATGAAACCTGCTTTTTTGTTTAATACATGAATTTTTTCATTGTTCTTATCCGGTTCAACTACTACCCTTTCTACAAAAGGTAAGCTGAAAAAATATTCCATAACTGTAGAAAACACATGCCATGTAAATTGTGGAATTCTTTTCTCAACTGGAGCTACCAAAATGTGCATTCCATAATCATCTAACAAAGCATTATAATGATTTGAGATTTCATCTTCCGAAGCTTTGTAACGTTCCATAAGAAAGATTGGAACTTCATTTAATAAACCAATAAAAGTATGGTGATTTTTATTCTCTTCTATTTCTTGATAAGCTTGTTTTATTTCCGCTAAGGTTTGACCTAACATTCCCCAATACTTTGCATATGGTTTTGTTACCCACTCATAAAGAAAATTGATATCCTCTTCCAAATTGATAGGACGAATGCTCATTTTTCCTACATCAGGAATATCTTTCGAAAAAATTACTGTAGTAGTTGAAATCATTTCTATACAGTTTGTGTTTTGAATTGTGCTATTGGATTTTCTAAATCGCCTGCAAATTGAAGTAACGCTACAGGATCATCTAAATCAATCATTTGTTTATGATTATTTAATTGTAATCTGTTTAAACATGATAATTTAAAATCATCGGCAAACATGTCGTACTTTTTAAATTTTTCTTCTAATTCTGGAAAATGTAATTGATATTCTGTTACATTTTCTGCCACTAATTCCCAGAAACGTTCTTCTGAATAGTGTGCATGTTCAAATAAAATCGGAGCTAAGAATCTAAAAAATCCATCAAACATATCTGTGAAGATTGAAAGTAATTTTACATCTTCTGGTACAGGAGCATACATACGTTTTAAGTGCTCTGGTAATTCTATATCTTCACTTAAAATACAAGCCTCTTCTGTGATGTCTTTTAATAAAACATACACTGGAATATTATGTTCTAAAACTAAAATAATATTTTCTCCATGAGGCATAAACACCAAATCATAATAGTAGAAACAATGCAACATCGGACTTAAATATGCTTTTAAATATTTTCTAATCCAATCGTCGATTGAAATTCCTGAATCTTTTATAATTTCTGGTAATAAAGCATTTCCATGATGATCAATGTGGAGTAAAGCCGCCATAGTTATTGGCTTTTGATTTTTTGTTACAACTGAGTACGGACTTTCTCTCCACAATGATGCTAACATTTTGTTATAATCGTTATGTGGTCCAAACTCTTCAAAATAAGGATTTACATAACTTACGGATCCTATCTCACTTAACATTCTGAATCCGTTTTCTTTTATAAAAGAATCGTTGTACAATAAATTCTCCAACCAAACTGCCATCTTAGGAGCTGTTCCAAGATAATATAGTGGTAAACCTCTCATGAAGCCCATATTTAAGATTGATAAGGCAGATTTGGTGTAGAATTTTTGGGGATTAGTTATATTAAATAATGTACGAATTGATTGCTGTGCTAAATATTGATCTGGACTATATCCTAAGCAAATTAAATCTCCTTTAGCTACTTCTGGTGCAAAAATGTTTGCGAGCTTGTTAAACCATTGCCATGGATGAATCGGAATGAATAGATAATCTTCTGGTTGATATCCTTTTTCTAAAATTGTATTATTAAATTTAACAATAGTCGTTGCATCTAATTCTTGCTGAATCAATTTTTCGTAAGGCAAACTTTCTAACGCAGAATAAACAGCTTTACTTTTATGACCAGCTAACCATAATAATGAAAAAGAGTTTCCTGCTTCTGGCGCATACGAACGATAATCTGTACTATCGAAACCTATCCTTCCATTATTTGCTACAAAACCAGGATGACCTTCAGTCATGGACTGCTCTATGGTTTGAAAATCTGCTGTAGCCAATTCTTTAGCAGTAGGGTTTCCTTTAGTGATTTTATAAGCACTTCCGTATAAAGTACTAATAATTTCCTCTAAGTATACAGGCATTTTTTCATCTGCAATACCTAAAGCTTTTCTAAATTCTTTAATGAAAAAAATAGCATCTAAAGATACTTCTTTATCATTCTCAAACTTTTTAATTGAAAATTCATCAATTAAAAAATGATTCATAGCCATTGGTTTTCCATAAAATTCATATCGAATTTCTTTCTGATCGCCGTAAACTTTATAATGATGAAATCCCTTATCTAAATTAGAAATGATTTCTGGCTGTATTAGTAACTCGTGTGAAAACTCACATAAGGCTTTTTTTATTAATAATCGATTGGCTTGTTGCCAAACTTTTGGTTGTATATGTTGTGTTGATTGTTGTGGAGAAACCACATTATCTATAGTATTCATACTACTTCTTTTTGAAGGTAAAAGTGTTTTTATTTTTTGCTGATAATTTTGCTTTGTTAAAAAAGCTAATTGAGCAGTTTTGTGTGGTAATTCGATGATGTCACCAAGTTGAAAACCTATACGCTCACAAAGCGCAAACATCTTTTTATTTCGAATATCTGGCTCTACTAATATTCGATAAACAGAATCATTAGAAAAGATGAAATCCATGATTGCTCTAAACATAAACCAAGTAAAATTTGGTGTTTTACTTTTCGTTGGTGGAGCTACAATAATATGTACACCACAATCATTATGTTTAGCGTTATAAAACTCTCCCACAATATCTTGTTTAGGATCGTAACGTTCTAGTACAAAAGCAGGCTCATTATTATATTCTCCTACAAAAACATCATAATGTTCTGGTTTTGTCAATTTTTTATATTCTCTTTTTACATCCTTTAAAGTAGCATCTTGCATTCCCCAAAAAAAGGCATACTCTTTTGTTACCCAAGAATGTAAAAACTCACTATCAATTTTTATATCAAAAGGTCTTATGTTAATTTGACCGATTGAATTATATGTCTTTTTAAAAATTATTTTTTTCTTACTCATAACTTAAGTTTTAGCTAGTTCTTTATGAGTTATTCTTACTGATTTAAATACGAAGAAGTATAAAACGAGAGTAATAACAAACCCAACTAAGGCAATGGTAAATGGAATTTGTAAACTAAACTTATCTACAACAACACCTACACTTAATGAAGCTATTAATACTCCTAAATTTTGAAAAAAATGAATTTTACTGTAATCTAATGCATAAGAATCTGGCGTACTTAATTCGAATAAAAGAATATCAAATTTTACAACTCCTTGGAAAATTGCCCATCCGTAAATTATTCTTCCAATGATTACAAAAGCATCAGAAGGAATTCCTTGTAAAAAGAGTCCGATTAAAGCGATAGCTAATGCATTTACAATTCCTTTATAACCATTTTGAGTTTTTCTTTTGTTGTTAATCAATAGTGTAATTAAAGCTACAAAGCCAGGAATCGCGTAGATAGTTCCTGATATGAATTTAGTTTTATAAGCTGAAAAACTTTCCCAATACAGTGAAAAAAACGGTCTGATTAAGAAATCACTGAAATATAAAATCAGTGTTATTAATCCCAATTTCAAAATGAAACCTTTAGGAATTAATTTCTTTTCTGTCTTAACTTCTTCTGAAACGATTAATCCAGTTGCATACTTATCGCTTTTTAATAAATATCCGCTCATTCCCATCTGGATAAAATCTCCAGCGGCCATGATTAAAAAGATATTTCTAGGATCAATTAAATCTACTGTTAACCCTCCAATTACTGCGCCTAAAATTCCGCCCAAATGAACAACAACTGACAATAATCCAATAGTTTTTGGATGTTCTTCTTTTGTAATTATTTTTAAAATATAAGGATATACTAAAAGATAACTTCCTTTAAATAAAATCATAATTAATGAGACAATCCAAAACAGAAGATAAGAACTGGTATAAAAGCAATACAAAGCTAAAATCCCAGCTATAAACTGAGTATAAACCAATATATTTAACTCTGAAACTTTCTTAGACACATAAGCCCAAAAAGGAAAAGCAATCATTACCATGAAGCAAATAGCAGCGAAGTAATAACCAACCATTTCTGGATCTTTTACACCAAAACGTAATTCAAAAAATTGTGGGTAAAAAGGATGTAACAAATAATCACTGACGACAGCAACTAAAGTCATTAAAATCAAAAAGTTTTTTAATTTCATTTGTTTCAATCTTTACTATCACTTCTAGTGAAATTATTCTCCATTGTATTACGAATAATTTCACTAGAAGTATTCATTTTCACTAATTGTTCTCGATACATTTTTACTTCTGATTTCGACTCCACTCAATCTTCAGAAAAAAATACTCGAACTGACATCTATAATTTATAGTTAGTGACTCATTACGCTCTTCATGATTTCTTCTTCTTGACTCACACCAAACTGTTGAAAAGCAATTTTACTCTCGATAGGGTAATATTCTACTCCTGTCATTTCTTTAATGATGTATGAGTTTCTGTAGGCTGCCATTCCTAAATCTGGAGTTACAAAACCATGAGTATGTAATTCTGCATTTTGCACAAAAATTTCGTTACCATTTTTATCTACACTATAATTACGTGCTACATCAAAACGCTCTTTTGCGTCCCATTGAATTCGATCTGAAATTCCATTTACAAATTCTGGTAATTGGTATGAATATCCTGTTGCCAAAACCAAACCTTCAGTTTTGTGTTGGAAGTATTTATTCTGTTCAATTTGATGTAATTCTAATTGAACTGTATTGTCTTGCAGTTTAGTTTCAATAAGTTCAGTATTTGTTCTTAAAGAAACTTTCAACTTATCTTCTGCAACTACTCG
Source organism: Tenacibaculum aquaeponti (assembly GCF_052084715.1). Taxonomy (GTDB): domain Bacteria; phylum Bacteroidota; class Bacteroidia; order Flavobacteriales; family Flavobacteriaceae; genus Polaribacter. Next base: position 1,805,893 of record NZ_CP197288.1, read on the forward strand.
TTTCGTATATAAAGTATCGTGAATTGCAGCTATTAAATCACTGTTTATTCCTTTGTATAAATGTTTCTGATTTTTAATTAAATCGTCTCTTTTTTCACTAGGTAAATCATAAAAATAATCTACATATTCTGGAGATGTCATTTCTAATGTCAACTTAGAATATTCTAAAGGAAAGAATCTTGGAGATCGTGTAATCCAATTCAATTCATAACCAATTGTATCTGCTTCTAGTAATAGATCGTGAAAAATTTCAGCAGCACTTTGCCCGCTTCCTAAAACCGTAATTTTCTTTTGTTTTTGTAAACTTTCTTTATGATCTAAATATGTTGAAGAATGAACAGCTTTTCCTTTTAGTTTTTTACAACATTCTGGAATATAAGGTGGAGTTCCAGTTCCTAAAACTAACTTTTTAGCTTTATAAATTTTTATTTCTTGTGTTTTTGTACATCTTGCTGTAACTACATAAACTTTCTCTTTCTCATCATAATCGATATGAGTTACATCTGTATTAAAATGAATATTTTTTAGTTTGCTAATAGCCCATTGACAATACTGATTGTATTCATTTCTTAGTAACAAAAAGTTTTCTCGAATGTAAAAAGAATACATTCTTCCTTTCTGTTTGATATAATTTAAAAAACTAAATTCATTTGTAGGATCGGCTAATGTTACCAAATCTGCCATAAAAGGAATTTGTAATGTGGTATCTTCTAACAACATTCCTGGATGCCAATCGAACTTTTCTTTTTTATCTAAAAAAATACCATTCAAATTTTCTATCGGCTCAGTTAAACAAGCCAAACCTAAATTAAAAGGTCCTACTCCAACTGCTATAAAATCTGCTACATGCTTACTCATAATAATTCGGTTTTTGGTTGATATTGTTTTCCTGTTTCTTCAATCATTTTCACAATATTTAATAGGTTTTCTATTGTGTTTTTAGGATTAAGAAGTGTAAATTTTAAATAGATATTTCCGTTTAACTTTGTACTTGCTACAGAAGCTTTTCCTGATGTATATAGTTTGTTCTTAATGTATAAATTCACATCATCGTGAGTAGGTTCGTGTGCTGCTTCAGAATTTTTATAACGGAAAACAACAGTACTTAATTCTGGAACATGAGCTAATTCAAAATTCGAATTCTCATTTAAATGCATGTACACTTGTTTTGCCAAATCGTGTACTTCCTCTAAGTATGAAGCAATAGTTTTTGTTCCTAAAGTTTTTAAGGTTAACCACACTTTTAAAGCGTCGAATCTTCTAGTTGTTTGAATTGATTTTTCAATTAAATTCGGCCGCTCTTTGTCTTTATTTTCTAGCGGATTTAAATAATCTGCGTAATACGACACATATTGAAAATGTTGCTTATTCTTTACTAAAAAAGCACTACAACTTACAGGTTGGAATAACGTTTTGTGAAAATCGACAGTTACAGAATCTACCATTTCCATTCCTTTAAAATGATGTTTATGTGTTTCAGTTAAAATGTAACATCCACCATATGCGCCATCTACATGCAACCACATGTTTTGCTCTTTCGCAATTTTCCCTATAGTTTGTAATGGATCAAAACTTCCGTAATCCGTAGTTCCTAATGTAGCAACAACTGCAATAGGAATATTTCCTTCTTGCTTGGTTTTCTCAATAGCTACATATAAAGCTTCAGTATCCATTCGCATTTTTTCATCTACTTTAATAGGAATTACAGCATCGTAACCTAAACCTAATAAAGCTGCATTTTTTTGAATACTGAAATGTGATTTCTCAGAACAGAAAATCTTGAATTTATTTACTTCTTCAGACCATCCGTTTTGCTTAATATTGATTCCATAATTCTCGAAAGCGTAATGATCTCTTGCCATTAACAGCGCCATAAAATTCGATTGTGTTCCTCCACTTGTAAATACTCCGTCTGAGTTTGTATTAAAACGGAACTCATTACAAATCCAACGAATTACTTCTTGCTCTATAAACGTTGCCGAAGTACTTTGATCCCAAGTTTCTACAGCTGTATTTACTGTTGTTGCTATAAGTTCTGCAATAATAGACGGTAATGTAATTGGACAATTTAAATGCGCTACATAATTTGGATTATGAAAACGTATTGCATGATTTATATATAAATCATTAAGTTCTTGCAAAGCTTTATCAATTGATTTTGAATCATCAATATCAACTAATCGAGCTTTTAATTTATTCTCATGAATTTCTTCGAGGTTGTCTCCTTTGTAGAATTTTCTTGTGCCTAAAAACTTCTGAATATAACCTAAAGTCTTTGAAACATAATCTTCATATAACTGTAAAGATTCATCGTTAAACAAGTAATTATTTAATGATAATTCTTTAAAAGGAGGAGCTTCATTTACAAACATTATTTTTATTTAGTCTTAATAATGATGCAAAATTATTTATAGATTTAAAAAAATTAGTGACGAATTAAGGATTAAAAAAGACGTGATTATGAACTACAAATATTCTAACTCTACAGGAAAAGGTTTTACAATTATTCCTTTTAAATTTTATTGTTCTAAAGCTTTTTTAAAGGTTTATTAATTATTACAAAAGAAACATCTCTTAATACAAAGTATAAGACACTAAAAAAAACTTAGTTAAAATTGGTAAACAAAAATTAATCATTTAATAATAGCAATTTGTGATGAACAATAAACTAATTTTTAATATTTACTTTTGTAAAAAATTGCTTTAAACTTTTTATATAATTGGAAAAGGCTCCTAACTAAGGGAAAAAGTATAATATAAACACATAATCATATATTCAATTTCACTAATGTTATTAATAAAAATAATACTTTTCAGTATTGCTATATTTCAAGGAATGATTATTGGTTTTTTACTTTTAAAATCACCTTTTTTTAAAAGTAAATCTAACAAGTTTCTTGCTTATGCTCTTTTTTCTGCATCATGGGTTTTGTTAGATATAATATTAGAAATTTCTAATTCATATAAACTGTTTCCTTACCTTAAAGTCATAGAAACATTAGACGCTCTATTACTATTTCCAACTTTTATATTACTTTTTGTAATTCATCAGGTAAAATCGCCTCAAAGAAATTCTAAAAAATTATTATGGCTGTTTATACCCACAGCTTTTATTGTAATAGTATTGGCTTTTTTTAATTATTTCTTTAATGATTTTAAAGATCTAAATGAAACCAATATGTTATTAGCATTTCTTTTAATTGGTTTATTATATATTATTACTCTTTCTTTTATTCCGTATTGTTTAATTAAAACATACAAATACATAAAACTTTCTATTTATAAAGAAGAAAAACAATGGTTATTAAAGTTATGGAAATTTGAAGTTTTTTTATTAGTAATGGTAATGCTTTTATTCGTTATAAGTCCATTCGTAGTTGATTTGACAGCAAGTATAATACAATTAATAGCACTATTTGGAACGCTGTTTATTCATTGGATTGCTTATTCTGGAGTTTATAAATTGAAATTAAAAAGCGACAGGGAAAAAATTAGAGCTCTACTTACCAATAAATTTTTTAACGCTAATAAATTTGAAAACATAAAAGAAAAATCTTCGCTACCAAAACCTCACAACAATGAAACAAATAATAAAGAAGATTTAAAAGTGACTATAACTAATTTAAACATAGAATCACATAAACAAGAATTCAAAACTAATGAATATACTTCAACCTTATCAAAAGAAAATATTTATTTCAAAAGATTAGAAGATCTTTGTTTAAATGAAAAAATATATAGAGATAATACATTAGACAGAAATAAAGTAGCTAAAATGCTAGGCATTAGCCCTAACTATTTTTCTCAAATTATCAATTCTGAAACAGGGAGTAATTTTACTACCTATATCAATCGATATAGAGTAGAAGATGTGAAAAAGATTATTTTAAACAAAGAGTTTGAAAACTATAGCTTATTAGCTATAGGTCTTGAATGTGGCTTTTCTTCTAAAACAACATTTCATAATTCATTTAAAAAAATTACAGGTATGACTCCAAATGCTTATAAAAGTATACATAAATAGGTTTCAATTTGTACGATTCGGTCTTTTTAAAACCTCTTACTTACATCTTTTATAGAGTTTTGCTGTAGAAAAATTAAAAATCTATAGTAATGGAAATTTCAAAAAAAGAAAAAAACACAACTTACCAAACAATTGTACTTTTTACAATATTTATGATTTTATTACTTGTAAATTGTGATAAAAGCGAACCTATTTCAGATTCATCGTTATCAGATGAAATTAGTAATCAAAAGTACGTTGATATTTTAGAAAGTAAACTATCAAATTTACCTGAAGGAGCCCAAGTAGCTATCGCGCTAATTAAAGGAGATAAAACCGAATATATTGGAGTTATTAGAGAGAATGATGAGTTAAAGGTAAAAGACAATACAAATAGTATATTTGAAATTGGCTCAATCACCAAAGTATTTACTAGTATAAGTCTATCAAGTATGATACATAGTAATGAAGTTAGTTTATCTGAAACTTTACAACAGCAATTTGACTTTCCTGTATTAGCTGGTGGAGATGTTACTTTTAAGCAAATGGCAAATCATACATCTGGCATACCTCGATTACCAAACAATATAAGTGAAATTGTAGGCTTTAATCCAGAAGATCCCTATGCAATTTATACTTACGAAAATTTGAAAAGTTATTTACAAAACCATGTAGTTCTTAATAACCCTAGTGGTACTGTTTATGAATATTCTAATATCGCAACAGGTATTTTAGGATACTCTTTAGCTAGAAAACGAAATACAACTTACGAAGAGCTATTACAAGATCTTATTTTTAATCCATTAGGTATGAATAGTAGTACAACATTACTAAATAACGTTGATGCTTCTAGGTTAGTAGAACCAAGAGATATTAATGGAAATATTAAATCGTATTGGAATTTCGCTGAAATCATAACGGCAACTGGCTCAATAAAATCTTCTGTTAGTGATATGGAAAAATTTATTCGTAAAAACTTTGAAAATGACGCCATCTACAATCTACCACAACAAAAAACATTTAAAAAAGAAACAGATCAGCATGTAGGTTTAGGGTGGGGAATTAGTGATCATGAAGACTTTTCTTTATTACAACATGATGGTGGCACAGGAGGTTTTTCATCAATACTTTTTATAGATAAAAGTAATGAAATAGGTGTTTTAGTTTTAATTAATGTAGAGGAATATCATGAAACAATAGTCCCAATGGCTACTAATTTTTTAATTGAATTAAAAATTCAAAATTAAATAAAGGAAAAAATGAAAACGATTATTGTCTTTTATTATCATTTTTAACCATTCAGTATGAAAATATTCAGAATATATCCATAATTAATACCTCATATATTAAAGTAAAAAGTTATCAAAATATACAATTATATCTTTTCTAAACTTAAAAGAAGTTAAAAAACTGATATTCAAACAGAATATCTATATGTATTGTATATAATTTACCTACGAATTTGAACATAGCTTTAATACAAGTCAATTAAGCTACACTATTGATAAAACTATTGGAGATAATATTATTGAAGATATTTGTCTGAGACACTGTAATCATTAAAACAAAGATGATATTTAACCACAATTATGACGGATTCAAATAAATCTGAATCCGTCATAATTACTAAAGATAGCCTTAGTTGACAACTAACTCTTATAAACATTTAAAATTGTAACCTAACACATATACTACATCCCACATAAATAACAATTAAATATGAAAAAGGCCGGATTACTATTAATAGTATTGACTTTTACAGTTATTACACATGGACAAACTTTAAAAATTCAAGGAGGAACATCGATATCAAAACTTAATTGGAAACTATCAGGGATTAATGACAATTCTTTTTATACCCAAACATTAATCGGATACTCCATATTTGTTGGATTAGATTATTTCGACAAACAGTATTTCAATCTTTCTAGCAACATTGGAATGATTAGAAAAGGTGGTAAAGATGAAATTCAACTTACCAACCAATTTGGGGAATTTACGGGACAGATAGTTACAGAGAAACCATCACTGGATTATTTATCAATTAATACTACGATTGATTTCAAGTATAAAATAAAAGAGAATATTTCTCCATTTATAAGTTTTGGACCTCGATTTGATTATTTAATAAATAGTAGCACGCATTTTGAAAGCCTTAAAGATATTAATGAGTTAAAACGCACATCGCTTGGATTAATTTTTGGTGGAGGATTAAAATATGACACTTCAAACTTTCAACTTGGATTGAGAGCAGATTACTATTTAGATTTTACAAAAGTTGCAAATTGGGAAACTGAAAATACTACAAATGGTAGAGAAGTAACCATAGATACTTTTACTATAAATTTGACAATTGGATATAGACTTAAATAATAGCTGATGCCAACACTATGGCATAAAATATTCTTCAGACAGTACTATATTAAAATCAAAAAACACTTAATAAAAAACTAACAAACTTACGTTTCAAGCCATCACTATTATAAAGAAAACATACTAATTACAAAGTGTAGTTAAAAAGAAAAACAAAATTATGCAAAAACAAATTTTAATAATAGTTATTATTCTAGTCACTATTTTTTCTTGTAACAAAAAACCTAACCAAGAAAACTTTTCAGTAAATGGAACATGGAAATCAATTGGTTCAGGTTGGGTTTTGCAAATCATAGATAGCACAAATTATAGTTTTTTTGACGTTACTAATATTTCTTGTTTACCAAGTAGAAAAGGGAGTTTCAGAGAATTACAAAAATCATTAACTTTAAAAAATGACACACTTGAATTAAAGAAAGGAGTTATTACATATAAATTCACAAAAAGTAATCAAATAGAATTATGCAAAACTCAAACTGACCTTAAAAATAAAAATCCTATTTATAATTTTGAAGTATTTGCTGAAACTGTTAAAGAACATTATGCTTTCTTAGAGCTAAATAATATAAATTGGCATAATATATATAATCAGCAAAAGAAAAAGTTAACGAAAAGATCAACAGATGTTGAGCTATACAACGTAATTAATGAAACATTAGAAATACTTAATGATAATCACGCCTTTCTTGAAGCTACTGATGAAGTTTATAAATTATTAGAAAGTAAATCAGAACAAATAGAAGAAACTGAATCAAAACAACTCCCTGAGTATGGAGATTTTCAAGTTGCCCAAATGGTAGCAGAACATCATTTGATTCAAGAAATGACAAAAGATTCTTGGTTAATTCAATGGGGAAAAATGACTGACAACATCGGATTTATTCAAGTTAAAGCGATGTGGTTATTTGCAGATTTAAATATCCCAAAACAATTAATTAACGACATAGGATATGTAGATGCCTATGTGAGAACTTTTCATAAAATGTATGAAGGAAACTATATTGAAAAAGAAATTGCTGGAATATCTAAACAATTAGACAAAATAATGAAAGATCTTTCTGAAATGGAATCTATAGTTATAGATGTTCGGTTCAATGGTGGCGGTCAAGATGCCGTAAGTTTTGAGATATTGAGTCGATTTATTTCAAAAGAAAAACTGCAAATAGCAACCCAACAATTAAGAAATGGTAATGAGCTAACAAATGTACTCCCTTTATACATCAAAGGAACTAAAAATGCATATAACAAACCTGTTTATATTCTAACATCTCAACAAACAGGAAGTGCTGCAGAAGCCTTTTCTATAGCAACATTGGCAATGGATAATACAAAAAGAATTGGCTCTAAGACATCAGGAGCAATGTCAACAGCATTAGAAAAGACACTTCCAAATGGTTGGTCTTTTGCAATTTCAAATGAAATATATATGGATAATAATGGTAAAGCTTATGAAAACATTGGAATTCCAGTTGATTACGAGTTAAATTACCCCAAAGACAGACAAGCTTTTTTCAGGAGTATCGTGAATGATTTAGATATTGACAAAAAAAACATATTAAAAGCAATTAGCGTGTTAGAAAAAAAATAACGCTTTTAACGTCTAACAAGAATAATATGGCCTTTATGAGAAAATCATAATCTTAGTAATTAAAACTAAACGAATATGAATACAGGTATAAAAAAACGGATTGTCCATAAACAATCCGTTGATTTTAAAAGCTCAAGCTTAGTAGCGGGAACAGGACTCGAACCTGTGACCTTCGGGTTATGAGTTCGAAGAATCACCTTTTTTCTCGCTATTTTATGCTTTAATCTTATAAAATCGTTTACGATATTGTTTACTGTAAATTAAACATTATTATTAAACAAATATAGAATAATTATCTGGTAATACTACAACATTATGTATAGTAAAACATTATGTATATGAAAATTGTTTATGTAGGATAATTACTAAATTTTATCGTAATTTACTTTACATAATAATTATTAGGTTTTTTAAAAAACTCGACATTATATTGTTAACTTATAACAAAATTGCTCTTTAATATATGATTTTATTAGATAAATTAGTACAAATGTAAACATATTCCAAATAAAAAGGAATAAGACTATTCTTAACTTCAATTTTGGTTTATAGTTATACTTCTTACTGAATCAATCTGTACTAAAATTAAAGAGTTATATAACACTAGAGCTTAAAAGTACCTTTTTTAATCTTTGTAAAATTAGTTTCTGTTATTAGGAATTTTATTCATCTTCTATTTTAAATTCTTTATCTAAATTATTAAATCTTTCCTTCCATCATAAGTAAAATGTGATAGCTTTCTTTTTAATTTTAGTAATTAAACAGTTAAAATTTATAGTTTTAATGGCGGGTTTCTACCCTCTATTTAATAATTACAATTTTGTAATACCTATGTTTAAGAAATTAGCGTTAAGTGTTCTACCTCCTGCATTAATAACGTATTATATATTAATAATATCATTATCATTTAAAGGGTACATTAATGTTCCTGTAGTTCCCCAAAAATCTTGATTTGGTATACTAGCAAAACCTCTAGATAGATAACCTTGCCTAACACCATTTATAAACACAGCTAATATAAATTTTATATCCCCACTTGGCATATTAGTAGTTGATAATTCACCAGAAATTAAATAGTTTCCTTTTTTTAAAATGGTAACTTCTCCAGTCCCAGTTACGTTATATAATACGCGGTATAATAAATTGTATATGTATTGTACTAAGAGGCAGATTAAAAAAGTTATTTGTTGCTGTTGGAAAATTTCCGTCATCCCTGTTTAGAATTAAGGTTTTACTTTCAATTCCTATAGCTCTCCAAACATTACCATCCCATATTTTAGTTATCGAATTATTAGTATCTGTATTATCAAACCAAACATCGTTTTTTAATGGATTTATTGGCTGAACATTAGATGTTGTTACTTGATTATTTCTAACTGTATTAATAGTTCCTTTGTTATCAATCATTCTAATTTCCTGAGCCTAAACAACTTGAAACATTAAGATAAAGATGTAAACTTATTTTTTCAAAAAATCTATATTTTATTGTTGAATTTTAACAACATTAATTTTTTTATTTCATTTGATTTTATTCGACATATTTTTAGAAACGTACTCATATTTCAAATTAAAAGGAATAAAACAAATAGAGCAAACAACACTATGTATTTTGAGACACTATCCCAAAAAGTGTGTAAGTTCAAAATATCAGGGTTAAGGTTTTAAATCTTAATCCTGTCTTCAAATATAGCCAAAAACTGGTTAAGAATAATCCCCCAGTTTCTAACGGGCATTGTCCATTTTTTTGTACTCTGTCTTAAAGCCAAGAACACAGATTTAATTACAGCTTCATCTGTTGGGTATGAGAGTTTATTTTTGGTGTATTTTCTAATTTTCCCATTTAGATTTTCGATTAGGTTTGTGGTATAAATTATAGTTCTAATTTCAACAGGGAAGTCAAAGAACACCGTAAGTTCATCCCAGTTATTTTCCCAGCTTTTTATGGCATAAGAGTACTTTGAGTTCCATTTGATTTTAAAGTCTTCTAAAGCTGCTTTAGCGGCTTCTTTAGTGGGCGCTGTGTAGATTTGCTTCATGTCAAGAGTAAAAGCTTTTTTATCTCTCCACACGACATATCTACAAGAATTTCTAATTTGATGAACTACACATATTTGAGTAGTAGAATTAGGGAAAACTGTTTTTATAGTATCAGTAAAGCCATTTAAATTATCGGTAGCTGTTATCAATATATCCTGAGTTCCTCTAGCTTTAATGTCGGTTAATACGGTCATCCAAAAAGCAGACGATTCATTTTTACCCAACCATAAGCCTAGCACTTCTTTCTTACCATCTGTTCTTAAGCCTACTGCCATATAGATGGTTTTATTGATAACCTTAGAGTTTTCTCTAACTTTAAAAACAATACCATCCATCCAAACAATTAAATAAGTAGCTTCTAATGGTCTATTCTTCCAAGCTATTATATCATTGGTGATTTTATCTGTAATTCGAGATATAGTAGAACTAGAGATATTAAAACCGTAAAGTTCTTTTATTTGATCTTCAATGTCACTAGTACTCATTCCCTTGGCATATAGGGATATGATGATATTCTCAACTCCATCAGAGGTACTTTCTCTTTTCTTGACAAGCATAGGGTTAAAACTGCCTTCTCTGTCTCTAGGAACTTGTATCTCTGTTTCGCCTAGTGAGGTTTTTAATTTCTTTTTAGAATATCCGTTGCGAACATTCCCAGTGCTACTTTTCTTATGTTTTTCATAGTCTAAATGAGCATCTAATTCTCCTTCTAGAATCTTTTCTATACCACGTTTATGAAGCTCTTCTAGAAAACTAGTTAATTCTGAACCGTTACTGAATTGTTTTAAAAAGTCATCGTTTAATAAATCTTCTGGTTTCATCTTTGCGTAAAATTTTAAAATTAATTATTTAAAAAAAATATCGGGGTTGAATTCAACCCCGATATTTTTAAAACTTACACAGTTTATGAGATACTACCTATTTTGACATAGTGCTGTAAGGGGGGGGGACCTTATTTGCTCTAAAGTATTTAAAGTATAATTTTTAAAAAATTAATAAGGAGCAAAAGCGATATAATATGTATTATACCGGGGGGAACTTTTGCTCACTAATTGTACTTTTAGAATCCCAATCAAATGAAATAAAAAAATCCAGTTAAATTTAATTCTTCAAAATATAAAAAGTTGATCTTCTATTTATCTGATGCTGCTTTTCAGAACATTTATTTATATTAATATCACTACAATTATTTAATAAAATATCCTCTCCATAACCTTTAGCACTTTGAATTCTATTAATTGATATACCTCTCGATATTAAATAATCTCGAGTTGATTTAGCTCTTTTATCGGACAAGCTTCTATTATATTCTTTAGATCCTCTACTATCTGTATGTGATTCAATTTTTATTACCATATTAGGATGATTTGTCATTACAGAAACAATATGTTCTAACTCATATTCAGCATCTTCTCTTATGTTAAATAAATCAAAATCAAAATATATTGGATTAATTACAATTTGATTTTCAACAATCAATGATTCTAACTGTATATTTTTGTTTATAATTTTTTTATCAACATCTCTTGTTATTACATCGGCTTTAGTGTGTTTATAATCATCTTTAGAAGCTACTACTGTATATTTTTTTTCACAGTCTAAGTACTTAAATGAATAACCTCCACTTTCATTTGTTAATTGTTCTTTAACCGGTTCACCATACTCATTTATCAATCTAACTTTAACATTATTTAATGGTTTATTAGTATTTTTTTCAGTAACAAAACCTTGTATGTCTTCCTTACATTTATAAATTACAAAGCTATATACATCATCATCTCCTTTACCTCCTTTACGATTTGAAGAAAAATAACCTTTTGTGTATTCTTTATTAATTACAAACGCAAAATCATCAAATGGTCCGTTTATAGAAGCCCCTACATTAACAGGTTTAGTATAATTACCGTTTTCAAATTTGGTTTCAAAAATATCTAAAGCCCCCAAACCTAAATGTCCATCAGAAGCGAAGTATAAAGTATTGTTTACATCAATAAATGGAAACATTTCTCTAGATTCAGTATTAATATTCTTACCTAAATTTTTTGGTTCTCCAAACTTATTATCTTCTAAAAGATCTACTTTATAAATATCTGTACCTCCAAATCCATTAGGCATATCAGAAACAAAATAAAGCGTTTTTTCATCTAAGCTTAATGCTGGATGACCACATGAATAAGAATTACTATTAAAAGGCAATTCTATAATATTGATCCATTTATTATCTTTTTTTTCTGCTTTATAAATTTTTAAATGAGATATTCTATTTTCATCTCCTTTTAATTTTTTCCCATCAAAATTATCTCTGGTAAAATAAGCTACATTTCCATCTTTTGTTAATATCAAATTTGATTCATGATATTCTGAAGTAAGATCATTAATCAATTCAGGGGTAGCAACATCGAGATTTTCATAATTATGATTAACTTGGTATATATTCAAATATGGTTGATTATTCCATTTATAAAGTTTTTTATTTTTACTTAATGGTTTTGATGATGAATAATAAAGTTTATCGTTATAAATAAATCCTCCAAAATCAGAAAAAGCTGTGTTACTTGACAGGTTTTTTACTTCTATAAAAGTTTTTGGCTTATTAGAATACTCAATAAAATAATTTTCATTATTCTCCAACGCAATTGCTCTACTATCTTCCTTTAAAGTTTTTAATTTTAATAACCATCTGTCAGACTCATTAATTTTCCCATTAGACTTTAAGGTTTGTGCATATCTAAAAATATGTTCCGATGTAGCATCTGAATAATATTTATTCATTAAAGCTTCATAAAAAATTTCAGCTTCATTATATTCTGAATTAAAATAATAAGAATCTGCCAACCTACTTAAAACCAAATATGTGTCATCACCTTTATTATATATTGACTTATATAGTTCTGCAGATTTTTTATAAGCAAATTCTTTGAAATATCTATCCGCCGCATACTTTCTTTGACCAAAAGCTAAAGACGATAGTAACATTAATATTAAAACTATTATTTTTTTCATAATTTAACTTTATAGGGTTTAGAAGAATCTAGGTGATTTAGGAATTAAATCTTTAAATATTTCCCAACGTAACATTAACTCATATGTGCCTGAATTATAATTACTATAATTTGATGTTGTTAAATCATATGCAAACCCAATATGTAAGTTTTCTGATGCTTGAATACCTAAAAGTGCACTAATAGAATCATCCCATCTCCATGCTAATCCAGCATTAAATTTTTCTTTAATTAAAAAATTAGCAGAAATATCTAATGAAAGGGGAGCACCATTAACTACTTTTGTTAAAACTGCAGGTTTAAATTTTAAATTTTCATTTAAATTAAATACATAACCTCCTATGAAAAAAAAGTGCATTCGCTCTTCTGCAATATCTCCTCCATTAAAGTTATCGTTATAATGGTTTGTTTTCAAAAAATTAGGTATAGCACCTCCCAAATACCATTTATCTGTGTAGTAGTAAACACCTGCACCAATAGTTGGTAAAAACCTACTAACATTTCCTTGTAAACGTTTATCATTTACATTTTGTACTAAACCTCTATCCCAATCAATATTTAAATGTCTACCACCTAACTTTAATCCAAATGATAAATTTCCTTCATTACTAGTTCTTATCGAATAAGAAACATTTGCATCTAAATAAATTTCCTTTGATGGTCCAATAATATCATTAGTCAAATTAATTCCTAAACCTACTCCGCTATAACCTAGTGGAGTATCATAACTTAAAGTCTGTGTGTCTGGTGCTCCATCAACACCAACCCATTGGGTTCTAGCTAAAACATTAATAACAGTATGTCCATTAGAACCTGCATAAGCAGGGTTTACACTCATAGTGTTATACATGTATTGTGTATACTGTGGATCTTGTTGGGCATTTCCCTTAATGCTGGAGAACAATAACGAAAACCCGATTATAATATATTTAATTTTCATATTCTATTTTTTATCTATTAATATATAACCAACCAACCTTCGGTTTAGATCCATTACCTAAATCAAGTACATAATAATATGTTCCTGTTGGTAATTTCTCATTTACTTGTATTGTTACTCTTCCATTTGAAGTACCATTCCACGTATTATCATAACCAGATTTCTTATATACAAGGTTACCCCATCTATTAAATATTTCTAATCTGTTGTTAGGAAAACTCTCTATACCTCCAATTACAAATAAGTCATTATCACCATCATTATTTGGAGTAAATATGTTGTAAATAATTACATCATCATTTTCTAATGGAACTATTGTTGGGTTATCATTTGTAAGACTTTCAAAATCTGATAAATCTGAAACCTCTTCATCATTAGAATTAAAACCTATACAAATAGCTTGATTAGACACAAATCCATTATTTAGATCTTCTTGAGTTATTGTATATATCGCTGAGTATGATGTAGAATCTGATTCACCAGGTAATAAAACTTCTATTACATTTCCTGTAAGGATTATATTAGGTAATTGATCATCTACACTTACATCAAATAAAGTTGTGTTCCCAGTGTTTACCACTGTAAAATAATAACTTATTGTCTCACCTTCTTCAGTTATACCATTGTTGTTTTCATCATTAAACTCTGCTGTCTTTATGATAGCAACACTTGAAACTAAATTTAAACCTACAACAGTAGGGTCATCTGGCTCTCCATCTGAGTTTGCATCTGTATTGGTCGGATTGTTCGGATCATCTGAATCATCACTCACACCTGTACCCGATGGACTGCTTCCTGAAACTGTAGCCGTATTGACTACCGAACCTGAATCAACATCTGATTGTAATAAAGTATAACTCGCTGTATATGTCCACGTCTCATCTACTTCTAATAAATTGTTGCTGTTTGTATCTCCACTTACAGGACCTGATACAACTCCTCCTAATAGAGGATCGTTCAATACAACACTACTTAAAGTTACGTTTCCTGTATTACTAACCACAAACGTATAGTCAATACTATCTCCAGCTTGTAAGCCATCTCCGCCATCATTTAAAACACCAACCTTGGTAATACCAATGCTTGGACTCTCTGGTAAACCTACAACAGTAGGGTCATCTGGCTCTCCATCTGAGTTTGCATCTGTATTGGTCGGATTGTTCGGATCATCTGAATCATCACTCACACCTGTACCCGATGGACTGCTTCCTGAAACTGTAGCCGTATTGACTACCGAACCTGAATCAACATCTGATTGTAATAAAGTATAACTCGCTGTATATGTCCACGTCTCATCTACTTCTAATAAATTGTTGCTGTTTGTATCTCCACTTACAGGACCTGATACAACTCCTCCTAATAGAGGATCGTTCAATACAACACTACTTAAAGTTACGTTTCCTGTATTACTAACCACAAACGTATAGTCAATACTATCTCCAGCTTGTAAGCCATCTCCGCCATCATTTAAAACACCAACCTTGGTAATACCAATGCTTGGACTCTCTGGTAAACCTACAACAGTAGGGTCATCTGGCTCTCCATCTGAGTTTGCATCTGTATTGGTCGGATTGTTCGGATCATCTGAATCATCACTCACACCTGTACCCGATGGACTGTTTCCTGAAACTGTAGCCGTATTGACTACCGAACCTGAATCAACATCTGATTGTAATAAAGTATAACTCGCTGTATATGTCCACGTCTCATCTACTTCTAATAAATTGTTGCTGTTTGTATCTCCACTTACAGGACCTGATACAACTCCTCCTAATAGAGGATCATTCAATACAACACTACTTAAAGTTACGTTTCCTGTATTACTAACCACAAACGTATAGTCAATACTATCTCCAGCTTGTAAGCCATCTCCGCCATCATTTAAAACACCAACCTTGGTAATACCAATGCTTGGACTCTCTGGTAAACCTACAACAGTAGGGTCATCTGGCTCTCCATCTGAGTTTGCATCTGTATTGGTCGGATTGTTCGGATCATCTGAATCATCACTCACACCTGTACCCGATGGACTGCTTCCTGAAACTGTAGCCGTATTGACTACCGAACCTGAATCAACATCTGATTGTAATAAAGTATAACTCGCTGTATATGTCCACGTCTCATCTACTTCTAATAAATTGTTGCTGTTTGTATCTCCACTTACAGGACCTGATACAACTCCTCCTAATAGAGGATCGTTCAATACAACACTACTTAAAGTTACGTTTCCTGTATTACTAACCACAAACGTATAGTCAATACTATCTCCAGCTTGTAAGCCATCTCCGCCATCATTTAAAACACCAACCTTGGTAATACCAATGCTTGGACTCTCTGGTAAACCTACAACAGTAGGGTCATCTGGCTCTCCATCTGAGTTTGCATCTGTATTGGTCGGATTGTTCGGATCATCTGAATCATCACTCACACCTGTACCCGATGGACTGCTTCCTGAAACTGTAGCCGTATTGACTACCGAACCTGAATCAACATCTGATTGTAATAAAGTATAACTCGCTGTATATGTCCACGTCTCATCTACTTCTAATAAATTGTTGCTGTTTGTATCTCCACTTACAGGACCTGATACAACTCCTCCTAATAGAGGATCGTTCAATACAACACTACTTAAAGTTACGTTTCCTGTATTACTAACCACAAACGTATAGTCAATACTATCTCCAGCTTGTAAGCCATCTCCGCCATCATTTAAAACACCAACCTTGGTAATACCAATGCTTGGACTCTCTGGTAAACCTACAACAGTAGGGTCATCTGGCTCTCCATCTGAGTTTGCATCTGTATTGGTCGGATTGTTCGGATCATCTGAATCATCACTCACACCTGTACCCGATGGACTGCTTCCTGAAACTGTAGCCGTATTGACTACCGAACCTGAATCAACATCTGATTGTAATAAAGTATAACTCGCTGTATATGTCCACGTCTCATCTACTTCTAATAAATTGTTGCTGTTTGTATCTCCACTTACAGGACCTGATACAACTCCTCCTAATAGAGGATCGTTCAATACAACACTACTTAAAGTTACGTTTCCTGTATTACTAACCACAAACGTATAGTCAATACTATCTCCAGCTTGTAAGCCATCTCCGCCATCATTTAAAACACCAACCTTGGTAATACCAATGCTTGGACTCTCTGGTAAACCTACAACAGTAGGGTCATCTGGCTCTCCATCTGAGTTTGCATCTGTATTGGTCGGATTGTTCGGATCATCTGAATCATCACTCACACCTGTACCCGATGGACTGCTTCCTGAAACTGTAGCCGTATTGACTACCGAACCTGAATCAACATCTGATTGTAATAAAGTATAACTCGCTGTATATGTCCACGTCTCATCTACTTCTAATAAATTGTTGCTGTTTGTATCTCCACTTACAGGACCTGATACAACTCCTCCTAATAGAGGATCGTTCAATACAACACTACTTAAAGTTACGTTTCCTGTATTACTAACCACAAACGTATAGTCAATACTATCTCCAGCTTGTAAGCCATCTCCGCCATCATTTAAAACACCAACCTTGGTAATACCAATGCTTGGACTCTCTGGTAAACCTACAACAGTAGGGTCATCTGGCTCTCCATCTGAGTTTGCATCTGTATTGGTCGGATTGTTCGGATCATCTGAATCATCACTCACACCTGTACCCGATGGACTGCTTCCTGAAACTGTAGCCGTATTGACTACCGAACCTGAATCAACATCTGATTGTAATAAAGTATAACTCGCTGTATATGTCCACGTCTCATCTACTTCTAATAAATTGTTGCTGTTTGTATCTCCACTTACAGGACCTGATACAACTCCTCCTAATAGAGGATCGTTCAATACAACACTACTTAAAGTTACGTTTCCTGTATTACTAACCACAAACGTATAGTCAATACTATCTCCAGCTTGTAAGCCATCTCCGCCATCATTTAAAACACCAACCTTGGTAATACCAATGCTTGGACTCTCTGGTAAACCTACAACAGTAGGGTCATCTGGCTCTCCATCTGAGTTTGCATCTGTATTGGTCGGATTGTTCGGATCATCTGAATCATCACTCACACCTGTACCCGATGGACTGTTTCCTGAAACTGTAGCCGTATTGACTACCGAACCTGAATCAACATCTGATTGTAATAAAGTATAACTCGCTGTATATGTCCACGTCTCATCTACTTCTAATAAATTGTTGCTGTTTGTATCTCCACTTACAGGACCTGATACAACTCCTCCTAATAGAGGATCATTCAATACAACACTACTTAAAGTTACGTTTCCTGTATTACTAACCACAAACGTATAGTCAATACTATCTCCAGCTTGTAAGCCATCTCCGCCATCATTTAAAACACCAACCTTGGTAATACCAATGCTTGGACTCTCTGGTAAACCTACAACAGTAGGGTCATCTGGCTCTCCATCTGAGTTTGCATCTGTATTGGTCGGATTGTTCGGATCATCTGAATCATCACTCACACCTGTACCCGATGGACTGCTTCCTGAAACTGTAGCCGTATTGACTACCGAACCTGAATCAACATCTGATTGTAATAAAGTATAACTCGCTGTATATGTCCACGTCTCATCTACTTCTAATAAATTGTTGCTGTTTGTATCTCCACTTACAGGACCTGATACAACTCCTCCTAATAGAGGATCATTCAATACAACACTACTTAAAGTTACGTTTCCTGTATTACTAACCACAAACGTATAGTCAATACTATCTCCAGCTTGTAAGCCATCTCCGCCATCATTTAAAACACCAACCTTGGTAATACCAATGCTTGGACTCTCTGGTAAACCTACAACAGTAGGGTCATCTGGCTCTCCATCTGAGTTTGCATCTGTATTGGTCGGATTGTTCGGATCATCTGAATCATCACTCACACCTGTACCCGATGGACTGCTTCCTGAAACTGTAGCCGTATTGACTACCGAACCTGAATCAACATCTGATTGTAATAAAGTATAACTCGCTGTATATGTCCACGTCTCATCTACTTCTAATAAATTGTTGCTGTTTGTATCTCCACTTACAGGACCTGATACAACTCCTCCTAATAGAGGATCGTTCAATACAACACTACTTAAAGTTACGTTTCCTGTATTACTAACCACAAACGTATAGTCAATACTATCTCCAGCTTGTAAGCCATCTCCGCCATCATTTAAAACACCAACCTTGGTAATACCAATGCTTGGACTCTCTGGTAAACCTACAACAGTAGGGTCATCTGGCTCTCCATCTGAGTTTGCATCTGTATTGGTCGGATTGTTCGGATCATCTGAATCATCACTCACACCTGTACCCGATGGACTGCTTCCTGAAACTGTAGCCGTATTGACTACCGAACCTGAATCAACATCTGATTGTAATAAAGTATAACTCGCTGTATATGTCCACGTCTCATCTACTTCTAATAAATTGTTGCTGTTTGTATCTCCACTTACAGGACCTGATACAACTCCTCCTAATAGAGGATCGTTCAATACAACACTACTTAAAGTTACGTTTCCTGTATTACTAACCACAAACGTATAGTCAATACTATCTCCAGCTTGTAAGCCATCTCCGCCATCATTTAAAACACCAACCTTGGTAATACCAATGCTTGGACTCTCTGGTAAACCTACAACAGTAGGGTCATCTGGCTCTCCATCTGAGTTTGCATCTGTATTGGTCGGATTGTTCGGATCATCTGAATCATCACTCACACCTGTACCCGATGGACTGTTTCCTGAAACTGTAGCCGTATTGACTACCGAACCTGAATCAACATCTGATTGTAATAAAGTATAACTCGCTGTATATGTCCACGTCTCATCTACTTCTAATAAATTGTTGCTGTTTGTATCTCCACTTACAGGACCTGATACAACTCCTCCTAATAGAGGATCATTCAATACAACACTACTTAAAGTTACGTTTCCTGTATTACTAACCACAAACGTATAGTCAATACTATCTCCAGCTTGTAAGCCATCTCCGCCATCATTTAAAACACCAACCTTGGTAATACCAATGCTTGGACTCTCTGGTAAACCTACAACAGTAGGGTCATCTGGCTCTCCATCTGAGTTTGCATCTGTATTGGTCGGATTGTTCGGATCATCTGAATCATCACTCACACCTGTACCCGATGGACTGCTTCCTGAAACTGTAGCCGTATTGACTACCGAACCTGAATCAACATCTGATTGTAATAAAGTATAACTCGCTGTATATGTCCACGTCTCATCTACTTCTAATAAATTGTTGCTGTTTGTATCTCCACTTACAGGACCTGATACAACTCCTCCTAATAGAGGATCGTTCAATACAACACTACTTAAAGTTACGTTTCCTGTATTACTAACCACAAACGTATAGTCAATACTATCTCCAGCTTGTAAGCCATCTCCGCCATCATTTAAAACACCAACCTTGGTAATACCAATGCTTGGACTCTCTGGTAAACCTACAACAGTAGGGTCATCTGGCTCTCCATCTGAGTTTGCATCTGTATTGGTCGGATTGTTCGGATCATCTGAATCATCACTCACACCTGTACCCGATGGACTGCTTCCTGAAACTGTAGCCGTATTGACTACCGAACCTGAATCAACATCTGATTGTAATAAAGTATAACTCGCTGTATATGTCCACGTCTCATCTACTTCTAATAAATTGTTGCTGTTTGTATCTCCACTTACAGGACCTGATACAACTCCTCCTAATAGAGGATCGTTCAATACAACACTACTTAAAGTTACGTTTCCTGTATTACTAACCACAAACGTATAGTCAATACTATCTCCAGCTTGTAAGCCATCTCCGCCATCATTTAAAACACCAACCTTGGTAATACCAATGCTTGGACTCTCTGGTAAACTTACAACAGTAGGGTCATCTGGCTCTCCATCTGAGTTTGCATCTGTATTGGTCGGATTGTTCGGATCATCTGAATCATCACTCACACCTGTACCCGATGGACTGCTTCCTGAAACTGTAGCCGTATTGACTACCGAACCTGAATCAACATCTGATTGTAATAAAGTATAACTCGCTGTATATGTCCACGTCTCATCTACTTCTAATAAATTGTTGCTGTTTGTATCTCCACTTACAGGACCTGATACAACTCCTCCTAATAGAGGATCGTTCAATACAACACTACTTAAAGTTACGTTTCCTGTATTACTAACCACAAACGTATAGTCAATACTATCTCCAGCTTGTAAGCCATCTCCGCCATCATTTAAAACACCAACCTTGGTAATACCAATGCTTGGACTCTCTGGTAAACCTACAACAGTAGGGTCATCTGGCTCTCCATCTGAGTTTGCATCTGTATTGGTCGGATTGTTCGGATCATCTGAATCATCACTCACACCTGTACCCGATGGACTGCTTCCTGAAACTGTAGCCGTATTGACTACCGAACCTGAATCAACATCTGATTGTAATAAAGTATAACTCGCTGTATATGTCCACGTCTCATCTACTTCTAATAAATTGTTGCTGTTTGTATCTCCACTTACAGGACCTGATACAACTCCTCCTAATAGAGGATCGTTCAATACAACACTACTTAAAGTTACGTTTCCTGTATTACTAACCACAAACGTATAGTCAATACTATCTCCAGCTTGTAAGCCATCTCCGCCATCATTTAAAACACCAACCTTGGTAATACCAATGCTTGGACTCTCTGGTAAACCTACAACAGTAGGGTCATCTGGCTCTCCATCTGAGTTTGCATCTGTATTGGTCGGATTGTTCGGATCATCTGAATCATCACTCACACCTGTACCCGATGGACTGCTTCCTGAAACTGTAGCCGTATTGACTACCGAACCTGAATCAACATCTGATTGTAATAAAGTATAACTCGCTGTATATGTCCACGTCTCATCTACTTCTAATAAATTGTTGCTGTTTGTATCTCCACTTACAGGACCTGATACAACTCCTCCTAATAGAGGATCATTCAATACAACACTACTTAAAGTTACGTTTCCTGTATTACTAACCACAAACGTATAGTCAATACTATCTCCAGCTTGTAAGCCATCTCCGCCATCATTTAAAACACCAACCTTGGTAATACCAATGCTTGGACTCTCTGGTAAACCTACAACAGTAGGGTCATCTGGCTCTCCATCTGAGTTTGCATCTGTATTGGTCGGATTGTTCGGATCATCTGAATCATCACTCACACCTGTACCCGATGGACTGCTTCCTGAAACTGTAGCCGTATTGACTACCGAACCTGAATCAACATCTGATTGTAATAAAGTATAACTCGCTGTATATGTCCACGTCTCATCTACTTCTAATAAATTGTTGCTGTTTGTATCTCCACTTACAGGACCTGATACAACTCCTCCTAATAGAGGATCGTTCAATACAACACTACTTAAAGTTACGTTTCCTGTATTACTAACCACAAACGTATAGTCAATACTATCTCCAGCTTGTAAGCCATCTCCGCCATCATTTAAAACACCAACCTTGGTAATACCAATGCCAGGATTTACTGGCATACCTATAATTGTGCTATCATTATAAGGATTACCATCTCCGTTTGCATCTGTAGCTCCACCATCATCATCTGAGGGAAAAGTAACGGTATCTGGATTACCATCTCCATCAAGATCTACTGCAAGACCTTGTGCTATTGCATTATTGCTAACGCTTCCGTTATCTAAATCTGCTTGAGTGACTGCATATGTAGCTGTTATTGTATTGTTAGTTGCACCTGGCGCTAGCGAAGCGATTGGATTACCTGATATTGTTAACCCTGGCATAGGATCTGATATTACTATATTATCTATGGCAATATTACCTATATTAGTAATGGTAAATACATAGGTAATGGTTTCTCCAACATCTGCAAAGCTGTTACCGTTTGCATCATTAAATGTTGCTGTTTTAACTACTGTTAATGCTGGATCTGGCACTTGTAATGAAGCCTCATTAGCCGCCACAAATCCTATATCTGACTGACCGCTAAACCTAACTATTAACCTATCTACTTGAGAAGCATTTGCTGTTGTTATACCCAAGGAAGCATAATCTAACGCCATCATTCTTATATCCCTAGAAGTGTTACTAGCTCCCGCCCATAAAGTTCCATCGGGATTAAAAATATCTAATATATATGTACCAAGAACCGGATACCCTAAAAAGGAAATTGAAACCTGATTACCAACAACATTACCTGAAGAATCTACAAACCATATCCTATCAACAGTAGATGATGGTTGTGCTATTTGATTAAATAAGAGATCTGGCACACCATCGTTAATTGTTGAAATATTAATAGCTCCTGGTTGCAACTGAAATGTTGTTTGACCTGCTGGTATGTTTGCGACTCCAGTGCCCAAGGCTAATCCTTTAACCCCATCTGTTAACCTTTGGGCGTATTCTTCTGAAGTTGCCGTTGCACCAGCAACAGGCGGAATTAAGTTTGCTACCGTGACAGTACCATCTATTCTTGCACCTTGCAAAAACAAACCACCTGTTGGTATACTTCTTATTGGCAATGATTTAAAGTTGGCCGGTGTAAAAGAAACACCATTTGCTGTTAAACTTGCATCATTTACACCTGTTGAGTAAACTGTTCCGTTCCATCTAAAAGCTGTTAAATTATTGTAACTATCAGGTCTGTTATTTCCTGTAGTTGCAACATTTGACGTCCAATAGCCATTCCAATCAGTCCATATTCTTCCGACTGAGGATTGAGCTGCTGCTTTTGACATACTTAATAAAAAGCATATCAAGAAAATAATTATTATTTCTCGAATGTCATTTTTTTTCATGTGGTCCCTCCTTTTTGTATTCTTTTATTAGATGGTACAAAAAAAAAAAACCTCTGAAAAACAAGATGTTGAAAAAAAAACAATAATACTTATAACATAAAAAACATATTAACACATGTTTTTTATGTTATAACTTAGTTCTATTATTTCTTAAGTAGTTTTCTGGTGTAGTCTTAACATACTTTTTAAAAGCATGAAAAAAATTTGTATAACTTGAAAAACCTAAATCAAATGCTAGGTCTTTTAAATTTATGTTTTCTGTTACAATTATATGTTTTGCCTTATCTATTTTGGTTTTTATTATGAATTGATAAGGTGTAATACCAACATACTTTTTAAATATATTTGAAAAATGTTGTGTACCCCATTGGGTTAATGTAGCCAACTCACTAATTTCAATTTTTTTATCTATATTATTTTGTATGTATTGAATTACGTTTTTAATGCTTAATGGTAGGTAATCTGTATTATTACTCTTCTCTAATACTAATTGAACTAAAATAGTTACATCTACAGATTTAAATGGTTTAACAATATAACCACTTGGTGATGTTTTTTTTACTTGATTTAATGTTTTATTATCTGTATATGAAGTTATATATATATAAGGACATAAATTTTTTGTTTCTATAAATTTTGCTAACTCTACTCCTGTTTTGCTTGAATCTAAATTTATATCTATTAACACGAGATCTGGCGTTTGAGCTAAAATAGCTTTTACTCCTTCTTCATATGTTGTTGCTCCTATAATAATATCATAATTAAATTCAGATAATATTTCTTTTAAATGTAATGCTACAATTAACTCGTCCTCTACAATTATAATTTTTTTACTCATTATTATAATTTTAAAATTAATTGATTAATAGTACCCATATTAGATGAAGTAATTTCTAAAGTTGCTTTTAATTGTAGTGAAAGTAAATTTACTAATTGCAATCCGAAACTATTACTTTGATTTTTTACATCATAACCTTTCCCATCATCTTTTATTTTTAATATAAATAAATCATTTTTATACTTTTTAAATTCTATGTGTATATTTCCACTACTATTAATAAATGCATATTTACATGAGTTTAAAATTAATTCATTAACTATCAGGCCAATAGTTATTGCTGTATCTATATTAATACTGGTATTTTGTATTGAAATATGAAATTTAATTTTTGATAACTTATTAGTATATATTTTCTTTAAATTATTAATAAGTTGATTTACATATACATCTAAACTAATAAATTCTAGATTTTGATTTTTATACAAGTTTTCATGAACCAATGCCATGGCTTCTATTCTAGACTGACTTTTACTTACAAACTCTTCAACACTAATATTATATTTTTTATTTGCTTGAAGATTTAATAGACTAGTAATTAATTGAAGATTATTTTTAACTCTATGGTGTACCTCTTTAATTAATATATTTTTTTCATTGAGGGTTTTGGTTAATTCATTTTTAGTTAATTCTAGTTTAACAATACTGTTTTTATAACTACTATTTAATTTTTCTTTTTTATTAGAAATGTTTTTTAAAATTAATGTATAAACAAATATTATAATAGTAAATATTACACCTATGAGTAATATTATATTTCTTGTTTTGACCTTTAATTCATTTTTTTGATTTTTTATTTTTAATTTTTCTATTTCAGAATTATCGATATATTTATCAAACTCTAATTGTAACTTTATAAGATCATTTTCTTTTTCACTTTTATAATTTTCATTTTGAATAGCCAAGTAACTATTTTTATATCTAAAGTAATTTAAAGTGTCTTTTATTTTTAAATAAGAATTAGTTAATTTAGAGTATAGCTCTTCTTCATTAATTTCAAAAACTATTTTATTTGTATGAGTTAAGTATTTTTCTGTTTCAATTAAATTTTTAATTGCTTTGTTATATTGTTTTAACTCAAAATAACAAAGTCCTAAATTGTACTTAGCTATATTAATAGATTCCTCATTTAAATTAAGGTCAATTATCTTATTACTTAAAGAAATACATTTATTATATTGATTTTTATAATAAGCTAAGTTTGCTATTCTGTTATTATTGTTTATATAATATAATCTACTTTTTTGGGCATCAAAGTAATTACTTGCTTGATTTAATAAAGTATCTGCTTTCTCAAATTTTTTCAATTTTACTTGGATTAGTGCAGCATTTGATTTTAAAATTGCAATACTTTGATCATCCTTTAATGCAAAAAACTTTTTATCAATAGATTTATTCGAATAATCTAGTGCTAAATCAGGCATATTTAACTTCATATAAAGCAAAGCTACTTCAGAAAAAACATTTGGTATATATATATATTTGTTAGTATTCTCGTATATAATTATTGCTTTTTTATAATTGTTTATTGCTTTTTTTAATTGTTTATTTCTAGTATTAATAGCTCCTAATAAACTATAGGCAAACCCAGCATAAAAATCTTGTTTTAAATTATCTGAAAAATCATTTTGTAAGTTTTGCTCTGCTTCAATATATTTTTTTTTAAAAAAAAGTATTAATGATTTATAGTATAACATTTCATTAATATATATTTTTTCCAAATTTTGTGGTAATTCAAAAAAATTTGCAATTATTTTTTCTGCGTTATTATAATCGCCATCATGTATTAAACTATTTGTCTTTAAAATCAAAGATTGAGCAATACCTTTTTTGTAGTTTGATTTTTCTGAATAAACAAAAATTGTATCAACTAAATCATTATAAGTTTTAATATCTGATTTACGCTTTTTTCTTGCTAGTTTATATAAGGAATCAATTTTTAAAGAAATATAGGATTCTTCCTGATTTTGACTATAAGTATTGCTTATAGTAATTAATACTAATAAAGTGATAATAAATTTACGCACAAAAACCAATCTTATATTCAAAACAAATATTATAAAAAAAGATTAATCAATTATAAATATTATTAAAAAAACTCTCAAATAAACAGGGGTTTAACTATACTTAATTACCTTAAATTCAGAATTTATAGTAACCACGAGAAGTTAGTTCAAAACGAATTTGATTTTCAAGAGGCATTTTAACATTTAACAATAATCGTAAAAAGATTACCATCTTATGCATTAAAAATTACTGTTAGTTCTCACCCAATGTTTTAACGAATCTATACATTTTAAGAATACTAAAATTAGCTTTAAAAGAAATTATTGCATAAGGGTTTTCCCACAGACAAATAACCCAAGAAGTACTTGTTAAAATCATTTATAAAATCAATAAAAAAAGAATTCCATATCTATTATTATTTTAAGAGATTATCGACTTATCTAAAAGAAGATGATATTGAGTATTAAATTATCAAACTAGCTTGACTCCACGGTTTTTTTAAATATTTGAATAAATTTAGACTAACCTTTTTATTAAGTTAATTAATATTTTGATAATGAGACTAGGTTAAATAATCATCTATTATATATAAATGATTTCTAATAATATTGATTCTATAAAAAATTGTGATTATCTGTAGATAATTTTATTAATAACCTTAAAGTTCTCTCTAACTTTAAATACAATACCATTCATACAATTAAATAAGTGGTTTCTAAAGGTCTATTCTTACAAGCTATTATATCATTGGTGATTTTATCCGTAATTCGAGATATAGTAGAACGAGAGATATTAAAACCGTAAAGTTCTTTTATTAGATCTTCAATATCACTAGTACTCATTCCCTTGGCATATAAGGATATGATGATATTCTCAACTCCATCAAAGGTGCTTTCTCTTTTCTTTATAAGTATAGGACTAAAACTACCTTCTTTATCTCTAGGAACTTGTATCTCTATTTCGCCTAATGAAGTTTTTAATTTCTTTTTAGAATATCCGTTGTGAGCATTACCTGTGATACTTTTCTTATGTTTTTTCATAGTCTAAATGAGCATCTAATTCTCCATCTAGAATCTTTTCTACACCTCGATTATGAAGTTCTTTTAGGGAACTGGTTAACTCTGAACCGTTACTGAATTGTTTTAAAAAAGTCGTCGTTTAATATATCTTCAGGTTTAATCTTTGTGTAAAATTTTAAAATTAATTATTTAAAAAATATCGGGGTTGAATTCAACCCCGATATTTTAAAAAACTTACACAGTTTATGAGATACAACCATTACCTACAAAATTATTTCACATTAAACCTACTCTTAAACTTCATTTCAATCAATAATCTTTGCATTTCTTGAATTTGTATCAACATTGCTTCTATATCTCCTTTTGTAGCAGGTAAAGAGTTTGGGTTAAATATTTTTTTTAGACCATAAACAGCTGAATCTGAAATTAAATTACTTGTAACCGTATTTGTTATACTTTTTGTATCAAATATTTTTTCTTCTTTTTCAAGTAGGCTATCAAGTTTTGAATTTAATTCACTGGGTAAAAGCTGATTCTCTTTTTTGGTTTTGATAGCTCCTAATTTGTTAATAGACTTTTTATATCCTCCTGAAACATACTCATATTTATTTCTTTTGTAACAAGCCATAGTTCTACAACTTGCACTGCAATACTTTTGATTTCTTCTTTTTCTTTTAAATACTTCACCACAATTTTTGCAATTTATCTTGATTTTCAT
The DNA here is from genome assembly GCF_052084715.1 of Tenacibaculum aquaeponti. GTDB lineage: Bacteria > Bacteroidota > Bacteroidia > Flavobacteriales > Flavobacteriaceae > Polaribacter. The sequence goes on from NZ_CP197288.1 coordinate 1,834,247, forward strand.
CGATTTTAGTATTTTAAAACGTTAAATTGAATAAAATTTAACGTTTTATAAAATGGGTAAAAAAATAAAGACTAACTATTCAGTAAGTCTTTATTTACTATTACTTCTTGTTAAAAACATTCTTTAATAAATATTGAATCGCATCCTCCTTTGTTAAAATATGAGTATTAAGTTTCTTTACATTATGAATGTTAAAACGAAATTCTTTTTGTAGCATTTCAAATAACAATTTTTGCTCTTCTAATGGAAGAGCTTTTGCTACTTGATATACTACTTGTGCATTCAATATTACTTTTGATTTAATATAATTAAACACAATAGTAATAACTCTAAAAATAAGCTAAAGAAGTTAAACGAGGTTACACCACTTTAAGCAAGGTTACGTGAGGATAAACTACTTTACGTCACTTTAAAGTAACCTAACACAAACTATTTTATTAAAAAAGAGTAGTCTTCAGGCAATTCTGCATCTATATCTCGTAAATATTTTTCTAGTGCAGTTATTGTTGAATGACCCGTAATCAACATTAACTTACTTTTAGTTTCAAACGGAGAATTTGTTTTGCGAAGTTCTCTATATAGTTTTGTAATAAAAGTATGTCTAAAACTATATAAGCCATATTCTTTACCTAACTTAAAGTGATCTTTTATATTCTTGAATCTTTTAGTAAAATAGTCTCTTTTATTTTCCTCTTCAATATCCCACTCTCCACCTACCGTGTTTTGTGTGAATAAAAAAGATTTTGGGTTTTTATTTGAGAAATCAGGTAATTGTTCAAGTAAAATTTCTGGTATAATCTTAATTTTCACAGGACTGTTTTTGGCTTTGACATATAGTTTTTTGTCTTTAACATCTATATCTTCAACTTTTAATCTGCACACTTCAATTGGTCGTAAAAAATTATAGGATATAAATTGAATAAATAAGAGCAAATGCTCGTCATTTTCCTTCAAATAATCATAAATATCTTTTTGCAATTTTGGAGTATATGTTTTATTCCTTTTAGGTTTAGATTTTAATACACTAATCTTTTTTACAAAGTTTTCGGTAATCAATTCGTTATCTTCTAAAATTTGAAACAGCGAAGCTATATCTGTACGAGTATTATTTCTGTTTCTTGCACTTGAACTTTGTAAAACTTCGTTTAAATATTCAATCACAAGTTTCTTATGAATGGTAGTTATAGATTGTTTTTCGTAGCCTTCCTTTTTTAACCATTTAGAAAAACGATTAATCCTGCTTTTATATTTAGTAAATGAATTTTTGTTCATTAACCTTTCTTTTAAACTCAACCCAATTTTAAAAGCCTCAGCAATTGATTTACTCTCGAGTTCTTGAGTCTCAATACGTTCTTTTTTTTCTTTTTGATTTTTTTGCGTTTGCGCAATATTAGAAGATTGTGCTATACTAGAACTACCAAATAATTCTGCTTCTAATTGCGAATTATCTTGATATGGATTAAAACCTGCTTGCAGTAATTCTAACAATGCTTTTTGCATAGTAAGTAAAAACGCAATGCGTTCTCTTTTTGTTTTTAACTTATTTACACCAGCCTTAATATGTGGCTGTCTTTTCAGTTTTTGCGTTTGTGGATTTCGATAAGAATAATACACAAACCAATCCTTTTTTAATGCAGTTTCTTTTTCAAGTTTTGTCAGTTTAGACCACTCAGATATTTGTACTCCACCAGTATATATTTTAGGTTCTGTAAAATTCATTTTCATTGCAAAAGTGTTTACGCTAGCGTTTACGGTACGTAAAAGTAAGAAAGATAAAGACATAAAAAAACGGATTGTAGTAAACAATCCGTTGATTTTAAAAGCTTAAGCTTAGTAGCGGGAGCTGGACTCGAACCAGCGACCTTCGGGTTATGAGCTTTGATGTCTTTAACCTTATTTAATACAAAATGTTAAAAAACAACCTGTTAACGAATTAGTTGCAAACATATAAAGTCATTTAATTCTATAAAAACACACTAAATGTTTTTACATTGTTTTTACAAAATGATTTTCGTTTTGTATTTTTGATGTGTAAAACAACATCATTTATGGCTTCAATCAAAGTGATCCTTTGGAAATATAGAAAACGAGAGGATGGCTCCTGTTCTATAGCTATTCGAATAACAAAAGATCGAAAACCTCAGTACATTCATACTGGACAGTACATCCATGAAAAAGATTGGGATACTAAAAACGGTATCATTAAAAAATCACACCCTAATTCGAAACGTTTAAACAATCTCATCCAAAAGAAACTTAGTGAAGCCTACGCAACATCTTTGGATGAGGAAGTTAGCAAAAATCACCTTTCTGCAAAACAAATAAAGAAAAAAGTAAAAAGACAATCTTCTGGTGTTTATTTCTTTGAACTCGCAACGGAACGTATCAAAAGAAAATTCAAAGAAGGAACTTTCTCAGTTGCAAAATCTGAATTATCTATCCTGTATAATATTCAGGAGTTTTTAGACCTTAACACTACAATCCCTCAACAAAAAGCTATTGAGGATATTAAAAAAAGAAGAAAAGAACGAATTTCACAAGCTCGAAAAGGAGCAGTAGATGTTTCAGAGGTCTTAAAGAACTTTGCAAAAAATCAATCGCTTACATTTAGCGATATTGATATGGCTTTTATTAATCGGTTTAAAAGTTTTTGTACTTCTTATCTTGAACAAAAAACACGAACAGTTACCAATCAACTCATCTTTATTCGCACCCTTTATAACCAAGCTATCAAAGAAAATTTAGTGGATGGTAGAAATTACCCTTTTGCTGGCGAAAAAGAAAAAATTCGTATTTCCTCTGGAAACAAAATTGGTTTAACCAAAGAAGAAATTAGTAAAATTGAAAATATCAAATTAGAGAAAGATTCTTCCATTTGGCATACTCGCAATGTTTGGCTATTTTCTTATTACTTTGCAGGTGTTCGTATTTCAGATGTCCTTGAATTAAAATGGTCTGACTTCATTGATGGCCGTTTATACTATCAAATGAATAAAAACGAAAAGCCTGTAAGTCTTAAAGTTCCTGAGCAAGCAATGAATATCCTTAATCTGTACCAAGAAAGCAGGAAAAAGAAAAATGATTTTGTGTTTCCTTTTCTTAAAAAAGCTAATCCTAAAAATAAACAGGATATGTTTACTAAAATGAGAAATGCTACATCATTATTCAACAAATATTTGAAAAGAATTGCAACTCTATGTGAAATTGATAAAAATCTTTCCAATCATATTGCAAGGCACAGTTTTGGAAATATAGCAGGTGATGCAATTCATCCATTAATGCTTCAAAAGCTATACCGCCATACAGATTTAAAAACGACCATTAACTATCAAGCTAATTTTATCCATAAAGAAGCAGATGATGCATTAGAACAAGTTTTAAATTCTTAAAACCAATTATTTCTGCTTAAACCCCACCAAAGCAAAATTCTGTTTGTTCTTTCCCCAAGTCTTTCCTGCTTTAAAAACAATATTTTCGACAATATATTTATTAGATTTTCTACCAGTCTTTAGTGTTGTGAAATGATCTGGAGTCACTCGATATTGCATCTGCTGATTTTTACTTTTGCTAATCTCCATATCTTTACTGAAGCTCAAATGCTCAAAATCAACTTTGTGTTGTCCAATCATTTGTGAAGCCCACAGATTAGTATCGTAATTATCATTGCTAGCAAAATATTTCAGATTCAAGTTTCCGAGTAAACTTTTAGCTCTAGACTCTGGTTGTTCACTCCCCATAATGAAATAGATATTGTTAATATTTTGCGTGATATAAACGGATGCTACCCATGAACTTCTGGATGTTGTAGCAAATATGCTATCCTTTTGTGGATTACAAAAAAGGTGGTATTCATCTATAAATATACCAACAGGTTTTGGGTTTTCTTCGTTTTCAACATCCCTTCTCTCCATACATTCCTGAAAAACAGTCTTGTAGATAGTCGCAGCTAAAACACCTGCTAGCTTAAATTCCTTGATTGGGAAATCAATGATTACAATTTTATTTTGTTCATAAATATTTTCTGGTAGTAATTCTTCACTTAATCCATTTGTAAATTGATCTTTTAAAATTCCATTATTCAAAAAAGGCTCTACAATCCCCATAAAACTAGAAACGATAATTCCCGAGGTTTTTTCACCAATTTTAGGAAGTTCCTGAAGCCAATAATTTATTACCAAATTTGCTTGATCTCTATCATTTGCATTTAGTGTTCTGTTACTAATTTTCAAAAGTATTTGCAGAAAATAACGATCTTCAATCCAAGTGTTAATTTCGGTCTGTGCTTTATGACGTTTGTCTGGATCAATCTTGGGATCTGCTGCCAATCGTTCTAATTTTCGATAATACTCTGGCTCTCCTTCTACAAAACGAGATGAAACAAGCCTACGCATATTGAAAATACTAATTTCTTCTCCTGAGAGTCTCAGAACAGAGATGCAACGACTTATAAGCATCCTCAATGATAAATCCCAATATTCTTCGTTTTTTCCTCTACCACTTCCAGATTGATAAACTCTAACAGCATCACTTAGACCTACTAAAAATTCTACAATGTTAAGAATTTCACCTGCTCCCTCTCCTTCACGGTGCATTTCATAGTCTAAAAAGTTAAATCTGAGGTTACTTTGCTTATCAAATATCACCACATCTTCACTACGATCAGGAGCCACCTCTTCAATGTATCGCATCCACCTTCTACGCTCATCCTTCTTCGCACATAAAATGACCATACCAAAACCACTTTTAAGCATAGCATGTGCAATATGTCTCCCTGCTCCACTGGATTTACCACTTCCAATAGCCCCAGTAATAAGAGTTCCTTCTATGCTATCAGCCCACGTAATCACTGTATCTGTCTTAGGGATTTTATATAAAGGTGTATCTAATAAATCCTCGTAACTTTGATGCTTATTTTTAGAACCAATGCCAAAAAATTTCATAACTAAAAGGTATTTTTGGTTTTACTATCTAAGAATTCCTGTATCGATTCAGGGTCATAGCGAATAACTTTCTTACTCGGCTGTGAATACCTTATTTTTCCTTCATCACGATAGCGTTGTAAGGTCGTTGGCGAAGAAATACCCAATTCCTTCATGGCTTCTTTTGGAGTCAGCCATTTTTTTTGCTCTGCATTTATTTTTCCACTCATTCGCTCAACAGCTCTGTCAATGAGTTCAAAAAATGCTTCTTCCTCAATTAGTATCACTTTCATAATTCTGTATTTTTCAATTCTGCTTTATTATCTATCTCTATCCTTACCTTTTATCTTCTCAAAAGTTTTGCGTATGTCCTTCGGCTCTGGGGTATAGGTATTAAAATATTTGCTCAGGCTTTTTTCCGTTTTCTCTGCTGTTTTTTGATTTGGTTTTAATTCCTCAATAGCATTGTGATTTACAATACCTGATTCAACTACATCTACTTTGGAAATGACATTCTCTTTAGCCTGCTGTACTGCTTTAAATGCACCCATGAGCTTTCCAAGTTTATTGTAAACTTTAGCCTTTTGTCTGTTAATTTTCGGTGCTTGTTTGGTAGTTTTTGAAGGAGCTTCTCTATCAAAAAGTTTGGTTAAATTCTCATGATTCTTGTACTCGGCTTTGGCTTCTTCTAGTATTTCATCCCTAAAATACTGGTCTTGTCGTTCTCTGATGTCTTTTAGGTTGTCATGATACGCATGCGGCAATCCTGCCCTTACTCCTTGTGCATAATACAAATCAGCCTGTGTACGTTTAACTTGCTCTTCTTTGATTTTTTCAACGTATCGCTGCTTGATTTTTTGAACTTTGAAAAATTGTTCTTTGCTTCCGTTGCTATATAAATCCAAACGCTCCTGCAATTCTCCATCAGATAAATCCTTTTCTGCGTTTATCATATCTGGGGTATTATCTTGCTTGATAACCGTTGGTGATAATTTGTCCTGTTTTGTCCTTTCTGTTTTTGATGTTCTCATAAATCATAATGTTTAAAATCAATCTACTTGTTTACTAATAGCTTTTCCCTCAATGGTTATATTGGAAATAAATACCGGTGATATCCCATCATCTTTTTCTGAAAAACTCTCAGAAACCCATAACAGGGATTCTGATGCTAGAGCCTCGTCAATAGGTGCGATATTTCTACCTTTTATGATGATTAAAAGCTGATACGCCATGATAAAAAGTGCATCATTTTTATCGGATAACTCTGTAATGGGTAATGTGGCGTATGGCACTCTAAACTTTCTTCCTGACCTTAGAATAATCATAAACTTCTTTATGATTTCTTCTTCCAAAGCCACAGCATAAAATTGATTCTCCGCTGAAAATTCTTTCGATACATTTGGCAACTCTTGTTTAGATTCTACGGGAAATATGCCTCTCAATGGTTTTGTCTCTTTGTTTTGAAATGTCATATTGTTCTTTTTGTCTATGAATATTTTGATGATAATCGCGCTGTTTTTGTCTATGAATATGCTGTGCATGTTCTTTTTCAATATCTCGTGCCGTGGTTCGCTGAGCACTTCTTACCATGGCTTTTTTAAGTTCCTGCTTGTCTGAGGTATAAAGCTGTATTTTATTTTTTCCTCTTGACACACCAACATAAAAACTCTGCTCATTCACTCCACCAAAGGACATATCTGTCATACTGATATACACATCGCTAGCCGTTTTCCCCTGACTGGAATGACTGGTATCTACATAGCCGTGTTTGAAATGATAACTGTTTTTATCTAAAGTTTTGCCTTTGGCTAGTTTAATATCCCCACCTACAAATCCTTTTACCTTTTGTGGTGTGCCGTTATTGATTTTAGTATTTTCTTTAGATTTTAAATTCTCAGTAGGCCGGATTAAATCACCTACTGCAATTTGTGTTTGTGTTTTTTGATATACTGAAAAATGTGTCGGTGTATTATAAGGAAGCTCTAATACTTGCTTTGTTTTTACATCTCGAACTTCAACAGTTTTCTTAGTTGTTTGGGAAACTACCTCATAATGAGTACCAGCCTTAAACCCACCTTTCTGGTTTTTAGTAAAACGAATGATTTGACCTTGCTGATAATTCACCAAATCTTTCTTTTGACTCTCTGTAAAAGATAAATTTTTAAGAGTTTCAAAAGAACGTTCCTTTCCTTTGACAACTCCTTTTTCTTTTAGTTTTTGACGAACAATAGCTGTAATCTGATCACCTTCTGCATGGGTTGGACTCACAATTAAGGCACTTCGTTTTTTTTGAATAGAGCTTAAATAATCATCTGCAATTTGATTTAAACGCTGATCTGTATCAGGGATTTCCTGTATAGCGTTCATTTTATCTAAAGTTTGATAACCACCGCGTATATTTCCGCTAGCAATTTGATTTACCGCCTTACGGTACTCTTTTGGCTCTTGTCTCATATTTTCTTTAACATGGGCAGTTCTTATCTGTGCACTTTTTTGCAACATATAAAACGCATCACCATATTCCCCAGGAGCATTATGCTGTTTGGTGTCTCCACTTAAAATTACTTGTGCATTCTGCGCTTGGGCTTTTTCTAAAACCTGTGTCATGGATTTTACACCACTAAGCCCCGCTTCATCATACAAAAGCACACCATTTCTTATCTTTTGCCTCACCTTTGAATTCACCAGAAAAGCTGCTACCGTGTAAGCATCAAAACCTTCTTTTCTAAGCACTTCTACTGCTTGTGAGGACGGAGCAATACTTACCAACGTTTTATTTTTTTGTTTCACTCCATCTGCTATTTCACTAAGCAAAGTTGTTTTCCCTGCTCCTGCATTTCCTTGAATGCCTGTTATAAAATCAGGGGAACTAAGTGCTGCCTTAACAGCATTCATTTGTCCCTCATTTAGAAAATCTCGCTTAGGTTTATAATTCGGATGGATTGGTTTAAACTTGCCTTTGGTATTTGCAGCAAGTTCAATCATTTTATTTTCGGCACGTACCATTTCACGAGTGGTAATGATAGAAATAGTCTGATCTTCTGACCTCAGAATATCCTCTCTCTCATTCAACGCTTGAGTCACCTCTTCTGGCAATAGTGTTCCGTATCCCAAGCTTAGAGCATGACCAAGTACGCGCTTTTCATGCGCTGTGGATTGTCTTTCCAAAAAATGTTCAAGGCTTCTTTCTACAGCTTCTTTAGCAGATATAGAATTGATCTCATGTTGAGGACTATTCTTTATGTTTTGTAATGTGCTAAATTCTTTTTCACTCAAACGAGCTTTCCAAAGCTCATAAAGCTGCTTGTCATCAACTGCTTTTCCCTTAGAATTTCTTGTGATTACTGCTAGCTTTGCTTTTTCTTTTAGGCTAGTAATTCCTTTTTCTTTTGCTACCAAATCGATTTGCTTACCACGATTGGAATAACGTTCAATAATAGCTCTGGATACTCCTGAAATCTCCCATCGCTCATGAGTTCGTGCTGTTATATAACCCAATTCATTCAGGCGATGACTCATTAGTGCATGATAATAGGCTTCAAAATAAGGTGCGAGCTTATGAATATTTCCAGTCTCAATGGCTTGAAAACGTTTTTTTTCTTCTACCCATGTCACATTAGGCACATAGCAATGGGTATGCATCTGCATATCTGGAATATATAAAACTCTCCCTTTATGATGCACCTCTACAGGACGACTCTCAAAATGATCAAATGCTGCATAAATGATATTACCTGTAGTTATAAAGCCTCGTTGTTTTTGTGTATTTGCCTGTGTCTGTATATGTTTTTCTATTTCCTGCATTGTACTGCGATAGGCATAACGATGTGCACTCAAAATATCAGGGTCTTTGGTTATACCATATAAAACAGAAGCTGATTTAGGGGCTGAAAAAGTAAAATCATAACCTGCTCTACGATTTTTTGCGTTTATAACAGTAAGTCTATCCTTTGTTCCATAATGTTTATTATGAACGAAATCACTAAAAACTTCACCAGTAACCCTACTTCCATGTAGCATTAACTTGACACCTGTTTTTCCATCCCAATGTGCGACTACTTCCTTCTCTTGATAATAGTTTCCTTCTTTACTCAAAGAGTTTTTAAAGTAATCGGCAGCAGCCTGACCATTATATGATTTATAGATTCCGAGCATTGGTTTCTTTTTAAATTTTAGTTGAGTTGTTTGTGAATTATGCTTTTAAAACAGACTGGGTATGCATTTGATAAGCTTTGTCCAACCATTGTTGAGCAGCTTCTGACATAGAAATCAGTATCATGAAAATTCCAAAACACACATCATCTGCATAGTGCCAAGTAGCAAGACCAAGCCCTATACCCAATAGTGGTTCTACAAGGCCACAAATCAGAAATTCATTTACAGGCATCCATCTTGAAAGCACTAAAACGATTAAGCTATTTCCTCGTTTGGTCTGACTTGGATTAGAAAATCCAAGCCAAACTATTATCAAATGGATAAATCCTGATACGACAAATAATCCTGTATAAATCAACAAATAGCATGAATGGATATCAACAAAAACTAATCTGTAAAGCTCATCTTGTGTTTTAAAAAATGGAACTAATGGAACACAAAATGCTACTATAGGCTTTAGTAAGATAGGTACATCCATGCTATTACAACTCAGTAATAGGCTAACTCCAAACATTATAGCCAGTACCCCAATAGTTGCGCTTCCCGCTCTAAAACGAATGGGTGACCAAAACAACATGGCGTGTATGGCTTTGTTAAAACGGAAATAGTATCTGGCTAAAAGCAAGAGCGTTTCTTTCCAAGATTTATATAACAGCGTTTTCCAAAATTGTGTTTGATATACTGCTGCGAATAAAATAGCTGCATCTGAAACTTTAACCGTTTTGCGAGGTGTAATGTTATGATTGGATTTTTGGGTAATCATAATCCTTGTATTAATGAGCTATTTTCTAAACTAGTTACAAACTCAATTCCTGCATTTTTTGACTCGTAATAGCGTGTCCAAAACTGTCTTACTTCTCTAAAAAGTGAATCGTCTTTTTTACTTGGATGAAACACTACTGAAATAACAATTCCTGATAAGTCTGCATCCTTAATCCGAGGGTCATGTTTTTCTAATTCAGCTACTATGTTCTGATAATCATCTCTAATTTTCAAAGGATTCTTACGGTATTTGTAGAAACTGAATTCCGCATTTTCAAATGAATCGCTAAACGCCAATATGCTTTTTCGATCTGCGTTTGATTCCATCAGTTTGTACAAGTGTTCTGCAAAAACACTATATACATAACTTTTGGATAGTTCCTGATTAGGTACATCATAAAGCTGTAATCCGTTTATAAAATCCTTTTCAAATTTTAGCTCTTTTTCATGCTGTTCACTCTCTACCCTTAAAAAGTAGGATGGGCTTTCTTCTTTAACAATTACGGTGCTTTTAGAGATAGATTGATCTCTAATTTCCGTCATCGTTATTTGTCCGTGTGAGATGTTACGGTATATCGAAAACAGGCTATTTTCATTCAGTGGTTCTCTTTTTTCAGTCTGATCGAAAATCAGGACTGCATCACTTTTAGGTGATGTGGTGCAGCCCATCAAAACGAACATAAGACCAATATAAACTTGTCTCATCTTTTAAAATTTTAGTTGGAATAGTTATTTTTATCGCAGGCGTTATAAGCCGCTTTTTCAATATTTCTTAATTGTTTTGTTCTATGTGCCTCATATCCATCAGTAACTTCGATGATATGAGCTGCTTCACTAATAGCATTCTCTATAAAATCAAATTCATCTTGCACTCTCTGAGCCGCATAAGTTTCACCTTCAACTTTTATTGCATTAACTTCATGCTCATACGATTTTTGTTCACGCTCAATTCCTGATCGAATTCTAGCATCTTCCATACTTTTAGCTTCTATCTTTTTCTGTTTATCAAAATGAGGTTGATGTTCAGCTCTTAAATAACTGACATAGGCAATAGTGCCATAAAATCCTAAATTGGCTAGTGTAAGGATAAATGAAGAATCAGAGATAAATCGGATATACGCTATAATTCCTAAAAACAGAATTCCCAAAACAAAAGCTATGATTGCTGCCTTTAACAAACGATTTTGCAAAGCTTCGCCTGCATAATGTGCTGAAAACATCATAGCCAATGACAAGGCTATTGATAATGGAAGCAAAAAGATATTAGAAATATTTTCACCTCCAAGGTGCTGAAGCCCGAAAAAATTCAAGATGAGTTCAACAAATCCCAGTGTCCCTACAAATAGTATGTACCAGTTTATTTTAAGCATTGTACCAGCTCTTTTTTGGCGCTTCGCCTTTGCATTTTTCGAATAAATAGTCATGTGTTTCGTGTTTTAATTGGTTTAACTGTTCTAAAATCAAATGTCTTTTTGCTTTTTGCGCCTCGACATATTCTGTGAGCTTATTTCTTTTTTCTTGAAGTGCCCCTGAATGTTTTTGTAAGTGTTCTTCCTTATATTTTTGTTTAAGGGCTTCTTTATCAAAATTGGCTAGCCTGTGTTTAAATTTGGATTGCCCTTGCGCTACAACCAGTCGAACTGTACCTAGATCAGCTTGAATCTGGTGTAAGGCTTTCTCACAAAGATTGGTAATGTCTTGTTTGACCACTTCCACAGGAAAACGTCTTACACCCTTAATTGTTAAGGGAAGTTTACTCTCTACTTGACGAACAAGTTTATCGTGCTTTGTTACGTTCAAATCATTGTCTCGGTGAAATGGTTTCATCTCTATGCCTAAACTATTTGACGAGGTTTTCTTTTTTTCGGAAACACTACTTACTGGTATGATCAGCGATGGATTCCTTTTCTTTTTTTTGAAAATCATAATGATGTGATTTTGTTTTAATTAATTATTTTTAACCGTGATTAATTAGGTTACTGATGCAAATTTCGAGGTAATTGATAGACAGATATTTGCAGAGTTTTTGCATTTTATTTGCAAAGTCTTTGCAAAATGGTATTGCATCTAAAAACCTCTTAAAAAAAACCAGCTATTAGATGGATCAACTAGATGTTTTTTGGAAAAATATTGCTGAGGACCTAGCGCAACAATTTAGAAGGGGAAACCCTAGCTCTTGGTCTAGAAGCATAAGTGAAGAATTTGTAAGCGATCTTGAAGCTACATTATTGAATAAAGTAAAAAACGATTATTACTTAGGAAATATTTTGCGCGCAAAACGGACTAAAGAGAATCGATTATATATAGGCTCTATAAGTGCCGCTACAGTTGAAAATATATTTAAATATAGGAGATCGAAAGGGAACAAACACACTAAGAATTGTTTTGCAATCTATCTGGGTTACAACTCCGCTAAGGATTATATAGATAGAAAGATTTATGGAATTCAACCTGAAATTACTCAAGACTTATCCCAAGAAACTCATAAAGAACTACTAACTGAAACAACCCCAAGAACAATTATAAAAACGGAACTGGAAAAATGGAAAAAACAAGTCCTTGAAGACCCGAAATGGAATCCTGTTCAATTACTTCTACACGCTCAACTATCTAGTGATGAATTGTATCAGCCTATCCATTTATCCCCCTTAAACATTAGGGAAAGAATGGCATCCCAGACTAGTGAAATGAGAGAATTTGAGATTTCAAAAGGTTTACATGAGAAATCATTCAATTCAATTTCAATTCAATCTCTTTTTGCAGATACATCCCAATGGTCAGTCCTTATTGGGGTGCCTGGGAGCGGAAAGACGTGCAGCTTAAAATGGCTATTAAAACAAGTTTGTTTTGGACATATTACGGATTACGACTTTGCTCTTTATTTCTCTTTACATGATCTAGAGAAATTTTTTAATCATCATCCAACACATTCTTTTTATACTTATTTCTTTCAAGCATATCTAAATTACAATTTAGACACGGCAATATACAAAGGGCTTCTACTTGAAGATATTGTAATCAAAAAAGAGCTAAATCCTATATTTTTGTTTGATGGGCTGGATGAGGTTTCACCTAAACAAAGAAAATCTATTATCAACCAGATTAGGAGTAAGCTGTCAAATAAAAAAGTAATCATCACTTCTAGGTCCAGTGGACTCAGTAAAATATCCCGTTTAGGGACAGTATCTTTTTATGATATTATTCCTTTAGCTCCCTCCTCAATGAAGCATTTAGTAGCTCAGTACTGTAGTTTAAACCCTGGCAAACTGCATCAAAGTGAGATACTTAGAGTATTATTCATTAATAGAACAATTAGGCAATTGGCAACGACACCTTTTATGTTAATCATACTGTGTGAGGTAATTAACTATCTAATTTCCAAAGAAAAATCAGTTGAAATTACAGAACTTACAAAAGCAAAAGTATTTTTCTATTTAGTAAAGCTAATTCAGTTGGATTACAACGAAAATCACGATGATGTATTAGAAGAAGAACATCTAGAAATCATTACGCATTTTGCAGAGATACTTTCATTTTCATCTGAGCAAAAATTAATTAAAGGAGTCTTACCTAAAAATGATTTTGTAAAAAAAGTATTAAAACAATCTAGGTTTTTAAATGAAATTGGAACGAGCCCAGGAGTATTTGAATTTACACACTTAAATTTACAAGAATATTTTACAGCTCTTAGTATTAATAATAAAGGTATTACTTGGGTTAAACGATTTATGCAAGAAAGAGCTTTTGACTTTGAATGGCTAGAGGTGACTTGTCTTTTAGCGGGATGTTCAATGAATACTGACACAGAAGATGTAATAAATAAAGAGCTTAAAGAACACTTAAAATGGATTAAACGTGAACGAACTGGAAATGGATGGTATATCTTAGCGAAGATACAAGTTTCTAAAGGAGCCTCTTTAAGAGATACAAATGATATAGGGATTAACATTTATGAAATATTAATAAACTATGCGTTAAATGGTCATCCCAGGTACCAAGACATCCTTTCCCTATTATTAGAGTCAGAAAATGAATATCTTATTAAAGATTTGTCAAATCGAATCCCTTCAATTAAATGGAGTAATTTACGTTACTCCGTACCTCAATTATGGGCGTCTGATTTTTATACTCGTCTAACTAGTCCTACTTGGAGTAAGAAAGAAGTTAGTTTTCACACTATGAGTAAACAGGATAGGTTGAGATTCTTAAAAATAATAGACAATTGGGATAATGAAAATGAACTTAATGTAATAAGTGCCATGTGTAATATTGCCTCTTTACGAGATGACCGATTTATTGAGACAATCATTCCTTTTTTAAATCGCTCTATTTTTGCTAGTACCGCTACATTTGCTCTTACAACTATTGGCAGTCCTAAAGTTCTTTGCGTTCTGGCAAATCATCTCATTAATGGATGTGAAGATTCTATTATAGCTCCCGAACATTTTTCACGTATAATTAATACGGCTAATCGTATTGATATTAAAACAAAAAAGATGCTTTGTGATTGGTTATTAAAACAAAAGCCACCTTATCCAAATCAGTTTAGATTAGTGATTTACCTTCTAAAAGGATTCTCTATCGAGAAAAATGTTGAGTCAAAGCTTGAACAAATAGTAACAACAGATACTCATGATAGCAAATTAAAAACAGCTATAGTTTCAATTTGTTCTTCCTTTAAAGATGCCAAGAGTATTGGAAAGTTATTCAACTGGGCAGTTCAGAATATTCAGACTAAAGCTGCTGCTATAATCCTTAAGTCAATTTCATATATCCCTATGACGAGTATACATTTGATAAAAAAAATTCAAAATTATAAAGGCGATATTGGCTATCAAATGACACCACATATATATATGTTACTCTATAGATCGTATAAGCATTTTTCTACTATAAATGAATTCTTATTTGTACCTCAATTACTAGAAGAAGCGTTTACAAAATCATCTGAAGAATTTGATAGAACTGAATTTTCATTTCTATTTTGGTCACATCTCAAAGAATACAATACTGGTGATTTTGTAGAGTTAGCCTGGTCTATTATAATTGATGAGCAAGCCTCTTACTTGGATAAGAGTAATTCCATCGAGTACCTTCTCCATTTGAATCATGTACCCAATGATTATTATATTAGCTGGCTAAAAGGATGTCTAATTGATTGTATAAGAGCAATAGTAGAGAGTAAAAAGTTTGATGATGCATGGGCTAATAGTTTTGTAAGTTTACTTATCAAATACTTACTTTTGACAACATCCATAAGTGGACAAGAATTAATTAAATTCATTGAACAAAGTTTTTGCCACAATAATGTAGTAAATTATTTTATCTCTGTTGTTATAAGGACAGCGACTATTAAAGGGGAGTTTATTATGAGTGATTGAGGTTAATAACTTATCTATGGAGGCCCAAAATCAGCCGAAACCCAATTTTTATAGGCAGTTAGTGTTTCTTTGAATTCATCTGAGAAAACACTTTCATCCTGATTAATTTTATAGTAATCACTATTGATAGCGTTCCTTATGCTAAATTCTTCTCTCTTTTGTTTATAGTCTAGATATCTTAATACTTTTTCATGATCCGTTAATGTTGGTTCTGGACGTTTAGCAATTTCATTGTTAATAAACTGTTTGAAAGCCTCAAAATCTTCTACTCCTAATTCGGTCTCACCACATTCATATAAAACTGTAGTTTTATGACTAAGCATACTTAGCTCAACATCCCATTTAAAATTTATTAGTTGAAGTTTTAAATCTCTCAGGGTTTCTCCATTTATTCCAGAATATGCACCATCCTTTTTTAAATCTTCTATCAATTCTTTATTACTATTAGCTATGTATGCTTTGCGACGTTTACGATGAAACACATGCGTTTTCAAACTTGCAACATGATGAAAATAATTTCTAAGATCCTGTGATAATAATAGCGGCATTAACCTCTCCCTATGCTTATGGTAATGAACAATACTCCATTTTAAGTATTATGTCAATTATTTGCATTGATAAATTTTAAAACTTAAGTCTGTCTATGTAATCCGCCCAATCTTGCATCATTAGGGTTCTTTTTTCTAAAAACTGCGCCCTGTTATAGGTAGCTCCCAATGAGCCTTTGGGTTTATGAGCCAATTGTCGATCTACAACAGAAAAATCATATTCTAACTGTTCTTGAATCAATGTTTCTGCCATAGCTCTAAATCCATGTCCTGTATGACGTCCCTGAAAACCTAGCAATCTAATAGCATTTGAAAACGTATCTCTACTCATAGGTCTTTTTGGGTCACGCTGATTGATAAACAAATGCTCTCTATTTCCATTGAGTTCTTTTAACTCATGTAAAATTCGTATTGCTTGTTTTGACAATGGTACAATATGTTCTTCTCCCATTTTCATTCTCTCTGGTGGAATAACCCATTTATTCTCATTTAAATTAAATTCTTCCCATTTCGCTTCTGCCATTTCAACGGGACGAACAAACGTAAGCATCAGCATTTCAAGAGCAAGTCTTGTTTGTTTATGTAATCGTGCATCATTACGCTGAAACGCATCTAAAAAATCTTTTACATCTTCTGGCTTAATCAATGCAGGTTGATGCTTGATTTTATGTTTTACCAGTGCATCTTTAATATCAACGGTATAATCTCGTTCTACCAGTCCACATGCCAATGCATACCTCAAAATTTGTGAACAATGTTGTTTTGCTCTTTTTGAAATCTCAAACGTCCCTCTTTGCTCAATCTTTTTTATCATAGAAAGAATATCTTGAGAGCTTAGTTCTCTTATTGGGATATTTCCCAAAGACGGTAAAATATATTTTTCAATTCTGCTTTTTTTTGTTTCATAAGTTTGGTGCTTAACTTCCTGCTTATGCTTTGCCAACCATTGATAAGTTATCATTGAAAATGTTTGCCCCTTTTCTTGAAGCTCTTTTTGCTTCTTGTTCTTGTTATATGCAATAGGGTCTATACCTTCTGTAACCATTTTATGTAGAGATTGATGGATATTTCGGGCTTCTGCTAAAGAATATTCAGGGTACATTCCAATACTATACAGCTTTTCTTTTCTTTCTATTCGGTATTTATAACGCCAAAGCTTTGAGCCATTTGGCTTGATAAGCATAAATAAACCCCTGCCATCGGCTTTTTTATACTCTCGATTTTTAGGTTTTAACTTTTTGCATTGTAGGTCAGTTAGTTGCATTGGGGGTATCATCCTTTCTCTAAATTGATTCAGTACCCCCAGAAATACCCCCATATAGGATAGATTTCTGTAAATCCTCATGGACTTACTCGGAAGAATAATTCTCCTGAAAAGCTTATTTAGTATGGGGTTTGGGGAGTTTTTTAGATTTCTTTGGAAGAGTAAGTGGTGATCGCGCAGGAACACGAATGAACGCATTAACCGTTTGAATCAAAACACTTTTGGTAAACCTAAAAAATCTGATACCCCCTAAAATACCCCCACAAACAATTGCTATAACATTCAGGGTTATTCCTGTTGGTACATCATTTAGTATACCAGAATCCCTTGTCAAATTGAATAACTCACTCTTTTTTCTTCAATCCAGTTTTCTATATCCTGTTCAATCCATCCTACACTTCTTCTTCCGAGTTTAATCGGTTCAGGAAATATTCCTTCTTTTTTGTAGGCGTATATGGTTGATCTAGACAATCCTGTTTTTTGAATAACCTCTGGTAATTTCAAGATACGATTTGGCATGTTTACCTCTCTTTGTTGATGGGCTTTATAGATTGTTATTTATGGTGCAAATAAAACTCATGAAGCGTCACATATTCAGGGGATTGATCTCCCCTGACGTGATGTCTGTCCTAAAAATTAATTTCTCTATCAATTGATGAGATGCGCAAAATTGGTTCATAAAAAGTTGTTATTTTTGTTTGGATAACCTCAAAACTTACAGCCATTTATGAAATTAAGAATTGCTTTTCTGCTTTTATTTTTTAGTATTGCTGTTTACGCGCAAAAAGATTCAAAAACTAAGAATATAGGTGTCGAAGATTTACCATTAATAGCAAAAGGTACAGCAGGGCAAGCAGTGGATATTTCAGCTCTATTTCCAGTAATTGTTCTTCATATCTCAGGAGGTAAAGATCCTAAATATTCCGCCACAGACTATGCAAAAATGTTTCACTTAATGTTTAAAGATAAAAAGTACACTCAATATCCAACAGAAATCTATGTGCGTTATGAGGAAAGTGGTAAGGATAGAAAAACATCCGTTAGAGCACTTATTTCTCGAAGAAATTTTGACAAAAATGGAGGCGAATACGAAAATGGAGATGGTGTTTTTACACCTGCTGAATTAGTAAATTATATTCCTGTAATAACTGAGCGGTTTGCAAAATTAAATAGTAAAGATTTTAAAACCAACAAAACGGAAGGTATCTCATTTATAAGAAAAGGAAAATCTTCTGATGCTCACCTTCTTTCAGCAAAAATAAATGCAATTGTAATACATGTATCAGGCGGACAGGATAAAAAATATTCAGCTGAAGATTATGCTAAAATGTTTCGTATAATGTTTAAAGATAAAAAGCGCACACAATATCCAACAGATATTTACGTGTATTATGAAGAAAGTTCCTCAAACAGAAGAACTCTAATATCTGCATACTTACAGGGAAAATATTATGACAAAAGTGGTGGTGAATATGAAGGTGGTGATGGCGTTTTTTCACCAAAACAATTACTAGATCACATTCCTATTCTTACAAAACGGTTTGCTAATGGTACAGCTATGAGAAAAGAGTAAGCTGTTTGTCTTCGTTAATATTTGACTTTTTCAATTTTGGAGCCTCACTCCATATATAAGATTGCTCTTTTTCAACGGGAATAATTCCCAATCCATTCATATTGATTTGCCAACTGCCATACCATTCCATAGTAAGACTATTCATCCACGCCACTTCTCCCTTTAGTCCATTTAAAAAGAAATTAAGCGTTGCCATTTTTGCACAGGTTTGGTCGTTATCTGCACCAAAGAACTCATTTTTGTGATTAATTTTAGCCGCTGCAAGTGGCATGCGTCCAGAGCCACATGCAGGGTCTAAAATTCGTTTTCCTTCTTCTTCTAAATTAGGAACTGTCATTTGAGCCATCATTTCACAAACATGAGTAGGTGTAAAAAACTGTCCGTTTTGTCCTTTGGTAATGCTTTGTGTAAAATATTCACCCAAAATATCCGAATATGGATTATCAAACACATTTAGTTGTAAAGCTCCTAAAGATTTAGCGAGTTCGTTTAATTCTTCTTTTGTATAGGACTTGATAGTCTCCATATATAAAGCTTCATTATCTTCATCTTTCTGTATCAATCGGCTTTGTATGTTTGTGCTATGGAATGAACAAATACCCATAGTTAATAGATCATTGAATACTTTTGAAATTCCGTGTTTTCGTCCGATTTGTTCAATAGGTTTTGCAAAGTCGTTAAAATAGTTTACCAATGGTCTTCCTCCATAAATAAGCTATGCAAGGGAGATATTCCCTTGCATAGTTAAGCTCTTTAATTGTCGTAAGTAATTTCAAAAGCGCGTGTAACAATGCGCCCGTCAACATCTGGCAAAACAGGAATTACACTATCCGACCAAGAAATATAGTTAGTTCCATTTTCATTAGCCTTTTGCCATCCAACAGCCAGTTCTATATTCTTGGTTTCACGAACCTGCTGTCCATTCCTTGCTGTTTTGTAATACGCTTTTTCTTGTACCAATCTCCAGTTAGGTTTGTTTTCATTGTTTGTGGTTTCAGTTTTGTTTTCCATTTTCAGTTCCTTTCATAAAATGGTTTTGTGGTTCTTTGAAGCACACCACCAAAGCGTTAGCGTGGTGGGTCGCTTCCATAGAACCAATGGGTTGCTAAAAGGGGGTGTACGAAGGCTTGGCCTTAAAAAACGAGGGGTATCTCCTAAGTTTTTTTAATAAGATGAAATCGAATTAGAAAAACTTGGGGAAACGGTTTTTAAGCTCGTGAGCAAAGCGAAGCCTTAGCCAAGTGAGGGGGAACGCCTAAATTAATTAGTGAACTCGCCACTAGGGCTAATCTGTGAGTTTTATCAGATAAAACCCTGTTCATTCATAGAACCATAAGCACTATCAGTCACAATAATATGGTCATCTAATGGCAAGTCCAATATCTCACCTGCTTTTTTAATTTTCTCGGTAAGTGCTATATCTTGTCTGCTAGGTTTTGTATTACCACTTGGATGATTATGAGCAATAATTATGCGGTTTGCTCGTCGTAATAAAGCTGTTGCAAACAAAATTTTAAGATCAACAAGAGTACCACTCATACCGCCTTTTGAAATCGTGGCAATAGACATTACCCGTAGGTTTCTATCAAGAGCCATTAATTTGAATTCTTCCACCAAATTAATGGTGTCATCATCCCAATCTTCTCTAAAGATTTTGTAGGCATCCCTATTACATGCAACTTTTGGTCTATCTGAAGCTTTGATCTTATTTCTGTAAACAAGTTTCACATGCTCAATATTGCTTTTTCTTTTAGTCATGCTGAGAACCTCCATCAAAAATCTTTAAATCATTTGCCATTTGATGGGCTGTTTGCTCAAAGGCAAACCAAGATAATGATGTTTTTAAATCATAGGTGATCTTTACGGGCGTACCCGTTTGCTTTTGGATATCCATTCGCAGTGCTTCAATTTCATCATAGTAATGATTAAAAAACCGATGCGTTTGGTCATAGTGATTCAGCGTGCTTATCATTCCAGAGGTACAGCTACGTTTTTCTAAGTTTATAAAAAAACCTTTTATATTCCTCCAACTAAGTGCTTCTTTAGCCACAAAAGCTTTGATGCTGTCAGGCTCATTGTGAATAATGCAATTCAAGCTTTTTCGTAAAAGTGTTTCGTTCATATAGATTCCTTTTTTGTTGTTAATCAGGCAGGCGGTTACATCATCTAAGTGATTAGATGCGTACCAATTGAAATACGGTTTATTAAAAAGAACTGACCAGAGTTATCAGCCAGTCATAGGCAGGTTTAAGAAAATTGCTGAATGGTCTGAGAGGCAATTGTTACCATATCAATACCTGCCAGCTTCTTTTTTTTGATTAGGCATTTAAAAATTCTCTTTGAATAATGGGACAATGCTTGAGATTGATTCATTATTTTGACACCTGATAAATCCTGAACAGCATAAAAGACCCTTGCTGCTTCTGAACAAATTGAAAAATGAGACTGCTCATTGTCTTCAAGATGTACGATATGCTTGATTTTTAACAAATCCCCTGGACTACTTAATAATTCAGATACAATTTGATTTCTGATTTCACTATAAAAAATATGGTTTTCCATGTTCTTTCCTTTCTTAAATACTATTTTTCAACAAGGGCTTAGCTCGGAAAAATTAAAAAAATCATTAACAAAGGTTGCAGGTGTATGTACCTGACATATTCCATTCAGATATGAGTTATTTTCTTAATTATTTTTTCTTTTTTTGGGTTTAAGAGCTGTTTGTAAGACAGGGCTATGATTGCCGCAGCGGTGGAAGAGGCAAGACTTGGGCGGTTATTTTTTTCAAGAAAAAATGTTCGGCAACCCGAAGGGCGAGGTCTTTCATGAGCGCAAAGGCTGAAAGGCTATATTTGCACTGGTTTACAAACTGCTATTTTACTCATTTGCTTCGGCTAGCTTTTATTTGGTTTGTCATTCCATAAAGCCAATATTTGATGAACCATGGTAGCTTTCATTTTAAGGCTAGTACACTCGATTACCGATTTGATTTGAGATGAGGTAATGCCCGCTTTTTTCGCCTCTGTATTCCCTCTAAGAATCTTATGCACACCAATGCCAGTGCGTTCAATTTCATTTTTTACATGAGCGGACATTTCAGGAATAATTTTGATGTAGTAATTATCGGGTAATGTTTTCCAAGTATTTAAGAGCGTTTCTACATGCTCTTTCAAAGCACTTTTAGCGCGTCCTTTTACCCAATTAGTAACATTAGAAATGCCTATGTAATTAAGCCCATACAAATTCATAAAGCGATAAATACCTAATCCAGTACGTTCTATATGGTGTTCGATTTCTTCAATAATGTCTGGTGTAATTTGGGTATATCCGTTGCGGCAACCTCTTTTAAGGTTACCGCTTTTATCGGGTAATTGTGCATAGAGTTTGTAAATTGTATCTAGCTTATCCTTAGCAATGCTTTTTTGATGTCCACAATAAAGCTTATAGATAAATTGGAAATTGCCATCATAATTAGACGCTGTGGAAAGTGTGCGGGGACTTATACCTGTGCGACTAGCTTCGAGTTTTATATGTTGCACCATGTCTTCCGTTACAGGAATATATGTTGATTTTAATGATGCTTGGCTTTTGCCTTTTTTACAGTCCTTGTCGGTTTGTAAAATAGTTTCCTCATTTACAATCCTATCAGGTCTTTGAGCGTAAAGTGAAAGGATAATATCAATTTCTTTTTCAAACCATTTATTGATTTTATTGTTTACAACAAGTCGAACATTGACAGGGTTGATATCGACTTCGGGATGTATCTTTAGAAGTCTAGAAATGGTTAATCCAGTACGTTTTATTTCGTCTTTAATTTTATCTCGTTTCGCACTTGGAATTTCAGTCTTTTCTTTGCTCTGTCTTCGGGTATGTGTTTTTTTCTCTGCTTTACAAGCTGCATAAAGATAATTGATATGGCTAGGGTCTACCAATCCGTCATACTCACCTTTGATAAGGGCCGTAAATAAATCATCATCCAATCCCTCTAGAATATCAGTTCTATCTTTTAGAAACCTGTGAGGCGGTATCTTTGTGGCTGCTACACGAAGCCTTAAATCTCTTGCCAATACTTTTGTCCAACGCACAATACCTGCCCTCGCATCAATGAAATCTCACGGTCATAATTATAAAACAAGAAACCTTAATCCTTCTTTAATCTTTTTTATTTAGAGTGTTCCTTCCTTGGGATAAGTCTCTTTATTCCATTTTCAAAAAAATACTGCTTTCAAGTGACTGCGTTCTTTAGGCTATCTAAGTATAAATCGAAATTAAAACAAAAATCATACGGACTGAAAAGGTTAGTGAGCACTTAAATTGGATAAATAGATAAAATTTTAGGGGTATTTATCTAAAATTAGTTTCCATAATTAACCGTCACTTTATCTTTTTCTGTCAAAATATTACGTGACTATGGGGAAATGAGGGAAAACCAATGTCTGAGGATAACAAACACAAACAGGATAATGCGACAGTTGAGGCGGTAGCTGAAAATGAACTACTGCTTGCTATAAAATCTGGTAATCGTGTGGATATTGCCAATACATACATATCCGACATAATTCAAGAAAAAGATCTTAAGAATAAAAAATCAGACGATATTACTAAAACACTTAATTTGATGCAGCAACTGCAAAACTTTGAGGACAGCATTAAGGACTTACTTGATAAGTTAAAAGAAACGCGCATTCAGATGGAAAAAGCTGCTGAGCGCATTAAAAACCTTAATCACCTTAAAGGTGATTTTGATCTTCAAGAGTTTCAATTACTCATGAAAACCGAATATAACAAGGACGTTTCTCACCTAAATGAAAAAGAAGCCAAAGATGTATTGAACACGCAGTTAAGTAAGGAAAAAAGCGATTTTGACAGACTCAAAGACAAGTACAATCACATCAATAAAAACTTAAACGATAAACTCAATGATCCTTTGATGGATAAGCTTGATCCTAAAGTAAGGGAAGAATTGGAAGCCGAGTATAAAGCGGAAGCACTTAAAAAAATTAAAGACCTCACAGCCCAAGCGAAACATGATGGCATTAATACTGAGAAAGCTCTGGTTGATGTACGCATTGATAATAAAGGAAGCTCATCTCTTTTAAACGAAGCTAGAGCGGATATTAGAGAAGATGAACTGGATAACTACGCCCATACAAATAATCTTACATCAAATGACGATCCGTTTGCTTCCTTTAATAATGAAAGTACCACTTCATTTGCAAGTACTGTATCTGATGATCCTTTTTCTGAAAAAGCCAGTAGTATAAAAGACCCGTTTAATGAGGTGGCTAACGGCATGAATATCCAGCCAAAACAAAATATTGCACTAAACACCCAACCACAAGAACCGGTTATCAAATCAGATATTGGTTTGGGATAAGTTGATTTAATTCATTACAATAGATGGAGAGTCAGCTTCTGGCTTCTTAACAGCGGCAATATTGTTTTTCTTAGCATGTTCAGCCGTTAAAACAGGTATTAATTTAACCATCTGAGCAGGCGTTAAAATACCATCACCATCTTTATAGTCTCCACCATTTTTATCATAAGTACGACCATTAATGTATGCAGAACCAAGCGTAACCCTATCTTTTTGGCTTTCTTGATATACAATGGAAATATCAGTTGGATAATTGGTACGCTTTGCATCTTTAAACATGGTTTGAAGCATTTTGGCATATTGCTCTGCGGAATATTTGTCTTTTGTACCGCCAGAAATGTATAGAACCAATGCAGAATTTTTGATTGAAAGTGTTTCCGCATCACCACCGTGTCCAACTTTAATTATTGGAGCATTGTTATTGGTAGTAACTTCTGTTTTAGCAGCGCCATTAAATGCCAACAAATTGTCATTAGATGTCTGTGCCTTTAACGTGCCAAAGGCACCAAGGGCAATAAGACTTAATGTTGCTAGTTGTTTCTTGGCATTCATAATTTTATTCCATTTCTGTAGGTTGTTTATACCATGTATTTCAATGTGCGGGCAATCTTGTGATGTCATAAGTATTAAGATGTTAAGATTTACGGTATTGATTGTTTAAAATAGGTACTGAAATGCCCATTTTATTGCTTTTAATACTGGTTTTATACCCAAATATATCCGCGTCCTTGGCAAGTAGGACAGGTTTCACTTCCTTTTCGGGCATTGTAAATACGCCCCGTTCCATTACACATCGTGCATTTTTGTTTGTGGTTTGACATGATTTTTATAATTTATTTATACGGCTTTTATGCCTCAAATATATTGATTTTTTTCTAATAGAGGCTTGTAAGCCGTATTTTTTAACAATTAAATTACGGTTATTTCGATACTGTATGGGAATAGATAACAGTAAAAGAATAACCAGTATTGCAGAACGCATAAAGAAACTCCGCATAGATGCAGGGTACACGAGCTATGAGAATTTTGCTTTGGACAAAGGCTTGGATAGAAAGCAGTATTGGAGATTAGAAAAAGGTCAAAACTTCAAGATCGAAACCCTTTTTCGTTTGTTAGATATTCATCAAATTACTTTGGAAGATTTTTTTAAAGAATTGAGTTAATCAAATGAAAATTTGCGTTCTGCTTGAGGTGTTTTAAATACCCTTCCAGGTAGCAGTTGTTAATAGCTGAATTGCCAATACACTTGAAAAAAAACTGCAAGATTTTAAGCAGCATTTTTATGAATTTTGGGAGGTATTGGTTGATGAGTAGTAGTTTATACAGAGTCTTGATATTTATGTCAAGTGTTTTTTTGAAAAAAATCGTAAACCACCTTATTATTGGGATCGATATATAAATTGAGCTAAAAAACCTTTATTTATAGCTCAAAAAAATATTATATTTGAGCTATAAAAAAGAAAGATATAGCTCATGACAGCTTTTAAATGGAATTGGCAACAAGATAAATGGCCTAACTTCACCTATGATGAAGAGGCTTTGCTAGGGTTAGAACTTGCATTTATTCAATCTAGCGCGATGGCATTAGGTGCTTTGAAGCATGTATCTAACGATGAGAAAGATCAGTTACTTGTGGAAGTATTATCTGATGAAGCCATGAAAACCTCAGAAATTGAAGGTGAGTATCTAAATCGTGATAGCATTCAGGAGTCCATCAAGAAAAATTTAGGATTAGCCGTTGAAAACAGAAAATTACCTGCTGCCGAGTTTGGAATTTCTGAAATGATGGTCAATCTATATCAGACCTATGATGAGTCATTAACAAACGAATATTTATTTGAATGGCATAGAATGCTTACCAATGGCAGAAGGGATTTGGTTGATATTGGTCGCTACCGAACGCATGAAGATCCTATGCAAATTGTTTCTGGTGCAAGGATGGATAAGAAAACGGTACATTATGAAGCACCTCCTTCCAACAGTATGGCACATGAAATGAAAGCTTTTAACGATTGGTTTAATGAGCAACACGCAAATGGAATGAGTGCTAGTTCATTATTGGCAAAATCAGGAATCGCTCACTTTTATTTTTTAGCTATTCACCCTTTTGAGGATGGAAATGGAAGGATAGCTCGGGCAATTTCAGAAAAGTCTCTTTCTATAAGTTTGGGTCGCCCTGCCCTGATTTCATTGTCCCAAATGATTCAATCCAATAAGAAAGCCTATTATGCATCTCTAGGTGAACATAATATGAAGTTAGACCTTACAGAATGGTTATTGTATTTTGGTCAGACAGTTATTGATGCTCAAAATAACACCTTACAGATTATTGAGTTTTTAATTCAAAAAGCAAAATTCTTTGATCGTTTTGCTAATCTAATGAATGAACGCCAAACGACTGTTGTACGTCGTATATTTAGAGAGGGACATCATGGTTTTAAAGGTGGTTTAAGTGCAGAAAACTATACGCGCATTGCAAAAACTTCTGCGTCAACAGCAACAAGGGATTTAAAAGATTTGGTAGGTAAAGGTATTCTGTTTAAAACAGGAGAGCTAAAAAGTACACGTTATTATATTAATTTAGAAGAAGCTTAATGAAATCAACCGAAATAAAATATAATGTTCAGAATCTAACAGACAACTTTTCAAAAGACGAATTCATATTTGATTTGTTGATTGCTTATGGAATTTCAAGGACTTCTGTAACAAGGCTAAAAAAAGGAGATTATAACTTATCAAAGGTTGATGGTGAGATTCTTTATAAAAAGAAAATCTTTTTTAAAGAAGAGGCTACTGGAAAACTCTTAAGCAGTATTGATACCATTGCAAAAGACGAACAAATCTTAAAATACAAACCAAGATTTGCAATTCTAACTGACAATAAACAAATTGTAGCAAAGGATTTAAGATTAGGTAAAAACTTAGATATTGAAATAAAGGAACTGCCTAACTATTTCGATTTCTTTTTACCATTGGCAGGTAGCGAAGTATATAATTCAAGTAACGATAATGAAGCAGATAGAAATGCCTCGTACAAAATGGCTTCTTTATATGATTTGCTAATTGAGGAAAATCCAAATATTTATAACTCAAAAGAGAGCATTCATCATCTTAATATCTTTTTATCCCGTTTATTATTTTGCTTCTTTGCAGAAGATACTGAAATTTTTGAGCAGGAAAGCATTTTTACCAATACACTTGCACAACATACTGCTAAAAACGGAAGTGATACACACTCTTTTTTAGATGATTTATTTGATCGCTTAAATAGTGAAAGTGAAGATAATTATCCAGATTTCTTAGCTAAATTTCCCTATGTAAATGGCGGACTATTTGGTCAAAAAGTACACTCTCCAAAGTTTAATACTAAAGCTCGAAAAATATTACTTGAATTAGGTGATCTTAATTGGTCTGAAATTAATCCAGACATCTTTGGTTCAATGATACAGGCAGTAGTTATTCCTGATTACCGTAGCGATCTTGGAATGCATTATACCTCTGTAACTAATATCCTAAAGCTTATTAAACCTTTGTTTCTTGATGAATTATACGAAGAATTTGAAAAAGCAACAACTGTAAGACAGTTAAACGCACTTATTAGAAGAATTTCTAATATCAAATTCTTTGATCCAGCATGTGGTAGTGGTAATTTTTTAATTATTACATACAAGGAAATCCGTTTACTAGAGATCAAAGTTTTACAAAAAATTACTGATTTAGAGACTTCCCCTACTTTTAAATGGACTTCTATTCAGCTCTCGCAATTTTATGGGATTGAAATAGACGATTTTGCCCATGAAATGGCAATACTTTCTCTTTGGTTAGCAGAACACCAAATGAATCGAGTATTTGAAGAAATGCTTTTTGATTTCGGTAAATCTAAACCCATATTACCTTTAAAAGAGGCAGGTCAAATTACACAAGGGAATGCAACAAGAATAGATTGGGAAGCAATTTGTCCAATTTCAGTAGAGGATGAGGCTTATATTATTGGAAACCCGCCATATTTAGGAAGCAACTTACACTCTGACGATCAGAGAGAAGATATGTGGAGAATTTTTGGCACAAAGAATTTAAATCGTCTTGATTACATAGGGACTTGGTTTTTACTAGCTGCAAGGTATATCTCAAGAACAAGTGCAAAAGCAGCTTTTGTTACAACAAATTCTATTACACAAGGAGTTCAGGTTCCAGTTTTATGGAGCAGAATATTTGAATTGAATGTGTTTATCCATTTTGCTGTAAAATCCTTTAAATGGACTAATAATGCCAAAGGCAATGCCGGTGTTACGGTAGCTATAATAGGTCTATCATCTTCAAGTGTAAAAAAGGTTCTTTTGTTCGATAAAAACTATGTAGAAACCGTAAAAAGTATAGGTCCATATCTCATTAAAAACACCTGTGTAATTGTACTTCCAAAATCAAAGCCACCAAAAGGATTTCCTCCATTAGTTATGGGAAATAAGCCTGCTGATGATGGAAATTTAATTTTAAGTCAGCAAGAGGCAGAAGAACTCACCTCACAATATCCTGATAGTAAGAAATTTATCAAACACTACTCTAGTGCAGGTGATTTCTTAAATGGAAATCATAGGTATTGTCTTTGGATAGAACCAAAGGATGAAAAAACAGCTAAAGCAATTCCACTCATTAAAGAAAGAACAGACAGACTTTTTACTTTTCGTTCTGAAAGTAAAGCAAAGTCTACCAGAGATTATGCAGAATATGATTTTAGCTTTAGACAAATTTCTTTCAAAGATACGGATGGTATTATTGTTCCACGAGTTTCATCAGAAAACAGAACTTACATTCCCTTAGCATATATTAGCTCTGATACTATTGTTTCTGATGCTACCAATATTGTATATGATGCAGAACCATGGATTTTCGGTTTTATCCATTCAAGAATCCATATAGTATGGGTAAGGGCAATAAGTGGAAAGTTAAAAACAGATTACAGGTACTCAGCAAAGTTGTGTTACAATACTTTTCCCTTTCCTGAAATCAGTAAAAAGAAAAAAGAGAATCTGAATCTCTATGTATTTGCTATTTTAGATGAAAGAGCAAAACATCCAAGTAAAACCATGGCGCAATTATATAATCCTGACACCATGCCAAAAGGATTGTTGAAAGCTCATCAAGAACTAGATACAGCCATTGAGCAATGTTACCGTTTACAACCTTTTAAAAATGATACCGAACGTTTGGAGTTTTTATTCAAACAGTATGAGGAAATGGTAAAAAGAGACACGCTTTTTGCAAAACAAAAGAAAATAAGAAAAAAGACAGCGAAAAAATAAGATATGCCGAACTTAATAAATGTAACATACAATCAAACAGGAAAAAGCAAAAACACCAACGCTTTAGGAATGCGAGAAATGCAGGAAAAAGCCTATGAAGGTAGAACTGCACAATATTTATTAATTAAAGCACCTCCAGCATCAGGAAAATCAAGGGCTTTAATGTTCATTGCTTTAGATAAATTAAAAAATCAGGGTTTAAAAAAGGTTATTGTTGCTGTTCCAGAAAAGTCTATCGGCGCATCATTTGGAACAACAGAACTAAAGAAATTTGGTTTTTTTTCAGATTGGAATCCTAACCCTAAATATAACCTTTGCACACCAGGAAAAGAAAAAAGCAAGGTAACAGCTTTTTTAGATTTTTTAGAGTCTGATGAATCAATTTTAATATGTACTCACGCAACATTTCGTTTTGCTTTTGAAGGTTTGAACCCTAAAAAACTTGATAATACTTTAGTCGCTATTGATGAATTTCATCATGTATCAGCCGAAGGCGATAATATTCTGGGGCAAGTATTAAAGAGCATAATGGCGAACTCATCAGCTCATATAGTAGCCATGACGGGTTCATATTTTAGGGGTGATAATATTCCTGTTTTAATGCCAGAAGACGAAGCAAAATTTACAAAAGTAACTTATACCTACTATCAGCAATTGAATGGTTATGAATATTTAAAATCTTTAGGTATTGGTTATCATTTTTATACAGGTAAATATTTTAAGAAACACCCTGATAAAGAAATGTCAGCTTTGGCTGAAATTTTGAATGAAAATCAAAAAACAATTATTCATATACCTAGCGTAAATTCAGCAGAATCTTCTAAAGAAAAATATGAAGAAGTTAATCACATTATAGATGTTCTGGGTGTATTAGACTATCAAGATGAAAAAACAGGTGTTTTGTATATCAACAGTCATAAGACAGGTAAGATTCTGAAAGTCGCCGATTTAGTGAATGATAATCCAAAATCCAGAGAAAAAATAAGCACTTATTTACGCAATATAACTTCGGCAGATGATATTGATATCATCATAGCTTTAGGAATGGCTAAGGAAGGTTTTGATTGGCCTTATTGCCAACACGCTTTGACAATAGGTTATAGAGGATCATTAACTGAAATTATTCAGATAATTGGTAGAGCAACTAGAGATAGTAATAATAAAACCCACGCTCAATTTACCAACTTGATTGCTCAACCTGATGCAGAAGATGAAGATGTTAAATTCTCTGTAAACAATATGCTAAAAGCAATAACTGCATCTTTATTAATGGAACAAGTATTAGCTCCTAATTTCAAATTTAAATTGAAGAAAGATGAAGACGATGATGATGATGAAAATGAAGACGAAAATACTATTAAAATTAGAGGTTTCAAGTTACCTACGTCACAAAGAGCTAAAGATATAATTGAAACAGACTTAAACGATTTAAAAGCAAAAATTTTACAAGACCCTCAAATGCTCAAAGCAATGCCAGGGAATATTGAACCAGAGGTTATCAATACTGTTTTGATCCCTAAGATTATTCGAGAAGTTTATCCTGACTTAGATGAAGAAGATGTTGAAGCTGTAAGACAACACGTAGTAGTAGATTCAGTCATAAAAAATAGTACGATTGAAGAACAAGGCGATAAGAAATTCATTAGAATGGCAGGAAGTTTTGTTAATATTGATGATATTCATATTGACTTGATAGACCAAGTAAACCCTTTCCAAAAAGCATTCGAAATCTTGTCAAAATCAGTTACCACTCAAGTTTTAAAATTGATTGATGAACATATTCAATCCACCAAAATTGAAATGACCGAAGAAGAAGCTATTTTACTATGGCCTAAAATCAAAGAGTGGGTAAAAAACAACAAAGGAGAACAACCAAGCATTCAAGCATTCGACCAGAAAGAAAAGAGAATGGCAGAAGCTTTAGTATTTTTGAGAGAATTAAAGCGTAAAAAAGCATTAGAAAATGGCTAAGAAGAAACTAACAATAGATGACATTTTCAATGATGATGATTTTGGGCTATTAGATTCTAAAGTCAAAACTTCTACTGTGAAAACAGATGAAGAAAGACTTATTGATTCATTTGAAGAAATAAATCTTTTTATAGATAAAAATGATAGAGAGCCGAATAAATCAAGCATGTCAGAATATGGTTTATTAGCAAAGCTTAAGAACTTTAGAGATAATGACGATCAAAAGAAAATCTTAAAACCTTATGACCGACACAATTTATTGGGTCATGTGGAAACGGAAAAGCCATCTATTGATGATATTTTAAATGAAGATGACGAGTTTGGTTTATTAGACTCTGATAAGGATTTGGATATTTTTAAATTCAATCACACTCCTAAACTTGAAGATCGAGCAGAGGCAGATTTTGTAGCTCAACGAAAACCAATGAAAGAAAAGGACTTTAAGGAATATGAAAACATGTTTTTACAAGTCTATAAGGAAATAAAAGAAGGTAAAAGAAAGATTAAACCATTTAAGAATATTGAAAAGAACTTACATGTTGGAGATTTTTATTTAATGAATGGTATTATGCTTTATTTGGAATCAGCAAACTTACAGAAAGATGAAATTGAATTAGGTTCTGGTAATAGAGTACGGATTGAAGGTCGAACAAGAACCGTCTTTGAAAATGGGACATATAGCAATATGCTTTATCGTTCTTTAGGTAAACAAATCCAGAAAGACGGTAAATTAATCACTAACACTTCGGACAAAATTGAGCACGATTTATTTGTGAATTCTGGACTTGTTAAAGAGGAAGACATTCAATCTGGTTGGATATATATTTTGAAGACAAAATCAACATTACAAGAATTAACCGAAATTAAAGATTTATACAAAATCGGTTTTTCTAGTGATTCTGTAGATAATAGAATTAAAAATGCTAAAAATGAAGCTACTTATTTATTTGCTGATGTACAAAAGGTTGCGACTTACAAGGTCTATAATCGTAACGCAAACAAACTAGAAAATCTCCTACATCGTTTCTTTGCGAATGCATGTTTAAACATTGATTTATACAACGATAAAGGGCAACGACTCAATCCAAGAGAATGGTTTGTAGTTCCTTTAGAAGTTATTGAGGAAGCAATTCAATTGATTTTAAATGAGAACATAACCAATTTTGAATATGATGTAATGAATAAAAAATTAAAACTTAAAAAATAATCTGATTAATGGATAACGAATTAGATCAATTAGCCTTTTCTTTTTTTAAACTTTTTGCTCAATATGAATCATCTCTTAAGGAGAATGGCTTTTTTGTTTCTGGAGGAAATAAAAAAGTAATTGTTGATTGGGATCGTTTTGCAAATGAAGTCATAGGCAACAACTTCATTAATGATTTGGGAGATAAAGCAGAGTTTGCAAACTATATTCTTCAGGAACCACCCAAAAGACAAAGTGTTAATGAAGAAGGAAATATTGTTTGGCAAGCCGTTTCTAATGAAAATAAATCTGTTCAAAGCCTTTTTGGTCACATTTCAAGAGTAAGGAATAATCTGTATCATGGAGCAAAGTTTAATGGCTCGTGGTTCGATCCAGATAGAAGCAAAAGATTGCTTGAATCTAGTTTAGAAATACTAGAACGATTCAAAGAAAAAATCATGCTTTAAACTGTGCGACGTTCAGAAGCAAACAAGAAAAATGAAAAGTGATCAAATTGAAGAATATTTATCAGATTTAGAAGATAAACTTCTCAACAAATCAAAACATTTTAGAATAAGAATAACCCGAGATTGGACCAAGCAATTTCCAAAACAAGCTGCGGTCTATCTTTTCCGTGAAAACGGTAAAGTTTGCTATATAGGAGAAACAGGCAATTTTTATGGAAGAATGGGAGATATTTTAAACACATACCATCATACCTTAAGAAGAAATCTAGGTCATTATCATTTTAAAAACCATCCATTATATGAGAAAGCCTCTTCTCGAAAAAAATATGCTCCAGAAATCGAACTGTTATTAAATGAGCTAATAGAGACCAACTTAACAATGTCTTTCATACTGACTGATTTAGGAAGAAAAGAATTAGAAGAAAGATTGTTTGAGAAGTTAAAACCTAAATATAACTTAAAAGGTAAGAGAGGTTCACACCTATCTAAAAACTTATGATTATTAATAATTAAAGTGTTAGTAATAAACTAAAAACAACCATTTTATGAATTAAAAATCATCAGGCAAATATTCCTTATATTTATTCTTTAGGTATTTTAAACCTTGCTTGTTGTCTTTTAGATTCATATTAAGTTTATCCTTAATGAATTCTAGTTTAATTTTTGCTTCGCTTAAAATCCTTCCCCAAGTCAAAATAAAGACATCGAAGTTATCACTTTTGACAACATGACCATACTCCCTACCAGTTTGAGATAATAACGGTTTTATTTCATCTTTAAAATCTTTTGCCAATAAAATAAATTTCCATCTAGTCTTATCTTTAGGAAATCTTGTATCACCTGCAACTTTTGAAGCATAAGATTCAATCTGTGATTTTTCTGTAAATCCTATTTTTAGATTTGGCTTTTTCAATTCAATAACTAGATTTTCTTTTCCTGCTGAGCCTAAACTAAATTGTTGCCATAAACAAACATCTGGTATTGTTTTCAAATCTTCATTATCTGATTCATCTACTACTTCTTGAAAATCTTTTCTACCTATATCTTTAAGGTATTTTTTTAATACATTTTTTAGTGTCACATCATCAGCTCCGTAAGTGAAATTATCACCAAAAATCCAAGTCTCATTTACAATAATTTTATGAAGATGTTTGCGCTCTTTTATTTCTTTATTTATATCTGTGTCATATATAAGCTGTTCCAATCCATTTATAAAATGTAATCGGTTTTTAATTTCTGTAATAGAATCAATAATACTTGATAAAGAAGTTTCTTCTAGAATTTCTACTAATTCATTTCTCTTCTCATCTGGTAGCTCTATAACCTCAGATAATATTTTCTGTAAAGCAGTAGCATCTTTTTCTAAAGCCTCTTTGATTAAAGAAAAAGTAAATTTTTTACTTTTATCATCTTGCTGATCAAAATCAGGAAGATATTCATGCACTTGTAATGCTACTATATCAAATATTTGATGCTTACTTTTCTCAACAACTGTTTCGGGTTTTTCAGTAAAAGGATAAAGTCCATCCTTCTTTAATTGATTAATATATTCATAAGATTGCTTATGCAGTTGCTTTTTAATGTATTCTTTTGCAATTTTTTTTGCTTCATTATGAACATGATTGATGTTTGGATTTAGCTTTTCAAGAATAAGTTTATTGTCTCTGTGTAAAAGTTCGATGTATTCTGACTGAATAAATATTGATATCGGAATTGATGAGCGAACACCTAAATTAGTTTCAGAAAAAGGAACTCCAGTTGCATTACATAAATAAGTTTTCTTTTTTTCTATTGGAAAATTCCATTCTAAGATTTTAATTGTAAAAAGATAGTTGCTTCCATCAATCTCAATAGGTATTGACTTCTCCATTGAATCTTTAATGAGAGAATTAAAATCCAAAGCATCACCATTAAACAAGATTTTAAAATTTGGATAACTTAAATAATAAGAAGAAAATTTATGCTCAAGCTCTCTTCTATACTTTCTATTTAAGGCTTCATCCGCTTGTTTAGTATTAACATTTAAAATCTCTACACTTAGTCCAGAACTTCCATTTCCTTTAGGAAGGAGTTTCAAATCACTAAAAACTGCTTCTAATAATCTATTCCTATCAAGTTCAATTTGAAATTCAGATAATTGACCATTACCATTTTTTTCGAAATTGCTTGTAAATCTAACTAAATCCCCAAGAGCTAAGCTCTTTAGCCGTCCTTTTCCTTCTTTACCATGATATAATCTTCCATTAGGGCTCTGGGTTCTAATCTTTTTTTCTGAACCACCTAACATCCCAAATACTTTTTGAGCTTTATCATATTTCAAACCGTGACCATTATCACTAATCTTAATGTATTCGTAACCATTAAGAGGTGTTTTTTTATATGATATATTAATTTCAGATGCATCAGCATCTAAAGCATTCCAAATAAGTTCTGAAATTGCTGTAAGCCCATTAGCCCTAGTCAATGATTCTATATGGTCACGTTCAACACTAAGGTTTATAGTTTTTGACATTCCTTTGAATTCGTTTTTTAGCGATTGAGAACTATAAAAATACTTATTTACTTCTATTAAACTGGTGTTTTGATATTTTTTTTCACGTACTATTAATTAAGACAACTAAAGTTAATCCTTGAATATTTGTTTTTACATTGTTTTTACAATAGAAAAAGAAAAAGGCTTTCAATTTCTTGAAAGCCTTGCTGTTACTAGTAGCGGGAGCAGGACTCGAACCTGCGACCTTCGGGTTATGAGCCCGACGAGCTGCCTACTGCTCTATCCCGCGATATTGGACGGCAAAAATACGTCTTTTTCCCAGTAAAATCCAAATAAAAAATAACTTTATTTTGAAAAAACTATAAATTCTACTGATCTATAGATTAAAAGCAGTCTTTCCTGTGTCTGATAATCCAAAAAAAACAAATAACACTATGTTTTGTGAGTTTCATATATACTTCACTTTGCATAATATTTTATTCGTCACAAGAAAAAGAATTCTATAAAACTAAACAATAGATTTCGGTGAAGTTAAATAGTAAAAACTAAGAGTGTTACTTTATCTTGGGGATTATATGTTATGTTAGGGGAAACAACACCCTTAGCCGTTTACAAGCTTAAAGTTAATCTTTTTATTAAAACCTGCTTAATTAAATGAAGTAACAAAAAGTAACATACTGCAAGATTTAAGCACATTGATTATTATAACACATTTAAAAAATTACTTTTGAAACTTGAAAATCTATCATTATTAAAAAGTTAAAAGTATGATTATCTCAAAAAACACGTTAACTTTTTTAATAGTCCAAATACTAAAACTTGACACAATTCATGATTAAAACTTTAAATCAAGGTCATCTTACGATACTATTATGAAAAAAGTAATTATAATAATAGGATGTTGTCTTATATATTTAGCGTTCTCTTCACATTATTCATCCGATTTTGAAACAATTGAAAATTGTTTGGAATCTAATTATAAAAAAAAAGATGTTGATTTATACTTATTAGATTCTCTATTAAACACTAACATAGAAAAAAATTACAAATTCTATTACAAATTAGCTGTAGAGAAAAAAGAAAAAGGTATAAAAACAAATAATATAGAATTACAAATTTTATCTAACAGATTAATTGCTGAATGTTTTTTATTACAAAATAAAAAATCAGAAGCTTTTAAACATTTAAGAATAGCCAATAATTTACTAGCAAAAAGACTAAAAAAATCATACACCGATTTTTCTATAAAATATGGAATGGCTTTGTTATTAATGAAATGTGAACAATTAGATCAATCTCTAAAACATTTTTATGAAGCACTAGATGTTCTTAATAGCTTATGTCCAGAAAAAAATCATAGAAGATTTCATATTTATAATTATATAGCTTCTATAAATTTTAAAAAAAATCAAAATCAAGAGGCCTTAAAATTTTATTTTAAGGCTTTAAACGAGACAAAAGAGTTAGGAAATAACTTATTAAACTCTTCAGCTTATAATAATATTGGGTGTCATTATTATTTTACAAAAAATAATAAAAAAGCAGAATCTTTCTTTATTAAAGCCAAAGATGTATTGAATCATGAAAAACACCCTCTATTTTTAGTAAATATCGAAGAAAATTTAGCCCACATTGAAATTGAACGTGGTAATTTTCATCGGGCATTAAATTTGTATAAACATGTTGAAAAAGTTAGATTGAAAAGCAACGAAAATAAATATGATATTTTCAGCAAAATAAATCAGTTTGTTTGCTATGCTAAATTAAAAAATCACAAAAAAGTTGAACTTACAGATAAAGTTATTACAAACTATTTTAAAGAAAGAAAAGAAATCTTCAACGAAAGATTAAACAGATACCTTAAAAAATTTATTAATAGTAAATTAAAGTATTTAAATGATAATAATTTTAAAAATAAAACAATTAAATTTCAAAGTGAAATAATTAATAAATTAAAACTAGAAAACGAACAGAATAATACCGATTTTAAAATTTTAAAAGATAATTTTTTAAAAATTCAAGAACAAAATTTTAACGACCAATTAGAATTAGAAAAAGAAATACACTTAAGTAAACAAGAAGCATTTCACAAAAAAATAATTTACTTTATAATAACGATTAGCTTAACTCTTTTAACTATCATTATACTATTGATGCTAATTAGAGTAAAAAACATTCATCAAAAAAATCAGCTTCAAATAAATGAACTGAATGAGCTTAAGTTGAAAAACACTGTTAATGAAAAAAACACTCTTTCAAGAGAATTATCATCGGTAAATAATAAAGTAGAAAACATATTAATTTCTAGTAAAGTTAAAAGAGATTTTTTAAAAACTATTCTTGATAACATTAATCAACTACCCGAAAAAAAAGATATTTCTAACGGGATTAAAAAAATCAAGATTGATATTAAATCTAAAATCCTAACAGAAGAGAGATTAATAACTTTATATCAAAACGATTCTAAAATCAACCTAGATTTTATTCAAAATTTAATTGATAAATATCCTAAACTAACAAAAACAGAAAGAGAAGTTTGTTCTTTAATAAAACTAAATCTTTCCAACAAAGAAATCTCTCAAATAAGAGGAACAACTATTGCTTCTGTAAAAATGACTAGATCTAGGATAAGAAAGAAAATGAATCTAGAATTCAAAGATGAATTAAATCGATTTATACAAAACATATAATATTTAAGTTTAAAATATAACAGTAATTACAGCTATTAAAAAAAATTAAACAGAATAAGTAACAAAAGGTAACTATATCGAAATAAATTAACTTACATCTTCATTTATGAAAATTTAAGAAGTTAATTAGCAACACTATTAACAAAATATTAACATTAAATTTTCAAATTATGAGAGTATTAAAAAACCCTTCATTTTTAATCGCTTTTAGTAAACAATCGAAAAAAAGCATTTATTATTTTTTAATTTTATTAATGTCAATTACAGGATTAATTTCATGTCAAAACGAAAATGACGATAATCCTGAAGTCTTAGCTGAAGAACAAGTAAGTTCAAATCCTTTTTTCATGGATATTCCTTTTAAAACTATTAATGTAGTTAACAAAAAAATGAATGTTCAAACTTTTGATGATAAGTTTCTTGTTGATGGAGATATACTTATGTCGAAAAAAAGAATAGAAGAATTCATGACAGACTCTGAAACTACAGATGACATTCAATCTAGAGCTGGTTATGATTTTTCAAGAGGAAGACCTTGGTATGGTAATACAGTATATTATGTATTTGACGGTAACTTTAGTTCGTATGGTAGACAAGTTATGTCACAAGCAATGCAGATTATTTCAAATCAAACTAGAGTAAGATTTCAATATGGAACTGGAAATGGAAATTATATTCGAGTTTTTACTGGTCAAGGAAATTACTCACAACTAGGAATGGTTGGTGGAAGGCAAGATTTGTCACTTCAAAACATGACAATTGGTATAGCAATTCATGAGTTAGGACATGCTTTAGGTTTAATCCATGAACATCAAAGACCTGATAGAGATAATTACATTTATGTAGATCGAAATGCTCAAATGCAGAACTACTATAATTTTGTTAAAATGGGATACGCCTATGGAGCATTTGATTTTAGTTCTATTATGTTATATCCATCAAGACGATTCCCTAATTCAATTGGTTGGGATATGGTAAGAAGAGATAATGGTCAGCCATTTAATAGTAATGTAGAAACAGGAGCTAATAGATTAAGTTATGGAGATACTAGATTATTAAATGCTATCTATAGGTAAGCTATCCTAAAACAGCAATTACTTTTATTTTAAATTTAAATAAGCTTCACAATAATATTATTGTGAAGCTTATCGCTTTTTATAAAATCAGGTTTAAATTTAAATGACTTTAAATTATTTATAAAAAACAAAGGCTTTCAAAAAATTGAAAGCCTTGTCAAATCTAGTAGCGGGAACAGGACTCGAACCTGTGACCTTCGGGTTATGAGCCCGACGAGCTGCCTACTGCTCTATCCCGCGATATTGGACGGCAAATATACACACTTTTAAAACAGTCTACCAAATTTATTTTAACTTTTTTCAAAAAACTATAGTATTATTTTATAATTGACACTCATAAAAACACTTACCTTTGCCCTTATGACACATAAAGCAGGATTCGTAAATATTATTGGAAACCCAAATGTTGGAAAATCAACCTTAATGAATGCTTTGGTTGGTGAAAAGCTTTCTATTATAACCTCTAAAGCACAAACAACTAGACATCGTATTTTAGGGATTGTAAATGGTGATGATTATCAAATTGTTTTTTCTGACACTCCTGGTATTATAAAACCAGCGTATGAGTTACAAGATTCTATGATGGATTTTGTAAAAGCTGCTTTTGATGATGCAGATGTATTAATTTACATGGTTGAAGTTGGTGAGAAAGAGTTAAAAAATGAAGCCTTTTTTAATAAAATAATTAACAGCAAAATTCCTGTTATTTTATTATTAAATAAGATTGATACTTCTAGTCAAGAACAAGTTGAAGAAAAAATAGAATATTGGAAAAATAAAGTACCTAACTCTTTTGTTTATGTAATCTCTGCATTAGAAAAGTTTAATGTAGAAACCGTTTTTTATAAAATTATTGAGTTATTACCAGATTCTCCTCCTTTTTATCCTAAAGATCAATTAACAGATAAACCTGAGCGTTTCTTTGTAAATGAAACTATACGTGAAAAAATCTTACAACACTATAAGAAAGAAATTCCTTATGCTGTAGAAGTAGAAACTGAAAGTTTTGTGGAAGAACCTAATATCATAAAAATTAGAGCTGTAATTATGGTAGAAAGAGAAACACAAAAAGGAATTATTATTGGTCATAGAGGAACTGCAATTAAACGTGTTGGTACTGAAGCTCGTAAAAGTTTACAACACTTCTTTGACAAAAAGATTTTCTTAGATCTTTATGTAAAGGTGAATAAAAACTGGCGTTCAAACGATAAACAATTAAGAAGATTTGGATATAAAGAGTAACTTAACATTCGTAAGTTTAACATAACAAACTATTTTACTTCACATAACTTTTAAGTAAAGTTTTAAATAAATTTTTGTCAAAATTATCAACCATGAAAAATTTATTTAAAACTTTACTATTTGTCCTTGCTTTAAATTTAGTAAGCTGCGACGATGATAAAACTACAGATCCAGTTCCTACTCCAGTTGACACAACTGTGAATTTTCAATATTTAAGTTCCATTAATGTAGGTGGTGAAGGAGCTGCTGAAATTTCAGCATACGATAAAAAAACAAAAAAGTTATTTGTTGTAAATGCTGAATCAAAAGAAATTTCTGTTTATAATATTGAAAACTTAGTTGCACCTCAACAAGTTTCTTCTATTCCTATAATGAGTGGTGC
This sequence comes from Tenacibaculum aquaeponti, assembly GCF_052084715.1. Taxonomy (GTDB): domain Bacteria; phylum Bacteroidota; class Bacteroidia; order Flavobacteriales; family Flavobacteriaceae; genus Polaribacter. The sequence goes on from NZ_CP197288.1 coordinate 1,875,034, forward strand.
TCCAAATAGCATTTCTGCTTATGACGGTAAAATTGCTATTGCTTTAGAAGATGAAGTAAAACAAAACAATGGGAAAATTGCTTTATATAATGCAGAAAATAATACTTTAATTAATACTTACACAGTTGGAGCATTACCCGACATGGTTACTTTTTCTAAAGATGGTAAGTTATTAGTTTGTGCTAATGAAGGAGAACCGAATGCTTTGTACACAAATGATCCTGAAGGTAGTGTGAGTATTATTGATATTGAAAACAGCCAAGTAACTACATTAGACTTTAATGCATTTAATGGACAAGAAGCTTCTTTAGAAGCCAATGGATTTAGAGTATTTGGTCCTAATGCGAATTTAGCTACAGATGTTGAACCTGAATACATTGCTATTTCAGATGATTCTAAAACAGCTTGGGTTTCTTTACAGGAAAATAATGGTATTGCTAAAGTAAATTTAATTTCAAAATCTATTGAAGCAATTTATCCTTTAGGTTTTAAAGATTATAACCAAGCAGGAAACGAAATCGATCCTAGTAATGAAGATGGTAAAACTGAATTAAGAAGTGTTCCAGTTTACGGAATGTATCAACCAGATGCGATTACTTATGTAAATATAAATGGAGTTGGATATATTATTTCTGCTAACGAAGGTGATGCTAGAGAATACATTGACGATAAAGGAACAGATACTGAAGACGACGACGAAGATATTTTTGTAAACGAAAAAAGAATCAAGAAAATTGATTTAGACCCAACTGCTTTTCCTAACGCTACTGATTTACAAAAAGAAGAAGATTTAGGTAGATTAAAAATTGCATTAGATTTAGGTGATACCGATGGCGATGGCGATTATGACAAGTTATATTCTTATGGTGCTCGTTCTTTCAGTATTTGGTCTGAAAACGGAACTTTAGTGTATGATAGTGGTAATAGTATTGCTAGTAAAACTTTAGAATTAACTCCTGCAAGATTTAATGATGAAGATAAAAGAAGTGATGACAAAGGTGCAGAACCAGAAGCGGTAGAAGTATTAAACATAGGTAATGAAAGATATATTCTTTTTGTTGGATTAGAAAGAACTGATCAGGTATTAGTTTATGATATTACAACACCTACTACACCTACATTTTTATCAATTTTATCTCACGAAGGCGACGAAGCACCAGAAGGTCTGTTAGTTATTCCTGCTGCAGACAGTCCTAATGGAAAAGACTTAGTACTTGTTTCAAATGAAGATAGTGGAACTGTAAGTATCTATCAGAATGTAAAATAAGAACTAATTTGCGTATTCATAAAAAACAACTATTGATGCACTTCAATAGTTGTTTTATTTTATAGAAACGCTACCTTTGCAGCATGAATAGTATTGTAGCCATTGTAGGAAGACCAAATGTAGGTAAATCTACATTATTCAACAGATTAATTAAAAGAAGAGAAGCCATTGTAGATTCTGTAAGCGGTGTAACTAGAGACCGCCATTATGGGAAATCTGAATGGAATGGAAAAGAATTCTCTGTAATTGATACTGGTGGATACATCGTAGGATCAGATGATATTTTTGAAGGAGAGATTAGAAAACAAGTTCAGTTAGCTATAGATGAAGCTGATATTATTTTATTTGTTGTTGATGTAGAACAAGGTATTACTCCTATGGATAATGCAGTTGCTAAAATTTTACGTCAAGTAGATAAACCTCTATTTATTGCAGTAAACAAAGTAGATAACGCTATGCGTGCTGCTGATGCTGTTGAATTTTACAACTTAGGTTTAGGTGATTATCACACTATTTCATCTGTTAACGGAAGTGGAACTGGTGATTTATTAGATGCTATTGTTGAAGAAATTCCTGAACCTGTAGAAGAAGAACAAATAGAAGATGACTTACCACGTTTTGCTGTAGTAGGTAGACCAAATGCTGGTAAATCTTCCTTTATTAATGCTTTAATTGGAGAAGACAGAAATATTGTAACAAATATCGCTGGAACTACAAGAGATTCTATTGATACAAAATATAATCGTTTCGGATTTGAATTCAATTTAGTTGATACTGCTGGAATTCGTAAAAAATCGAAAGTTAAAGAAGATTTAGAATTTTATTCTGTAATGCGTGCTGTAAGAGCAATTGAATATTGTGACATAGCCATTGTTATGGTAGATGCAACTCGTGGTTTCGAAGGCCAAGACGAAAAGATTTTTTGGCTTGCTGAAAAAAACAGAAAAGGTGTAGTTATTTTAGTTAACAAATGGGATTTAGTTGAAAAAGAAACCAATACCATGCGTGATTTCGAAAATAAAATTCGAAAAACGATAGAACCATTTACAGATGTTCCGATTGTATTCATCTCTGCTTTAACAAAACAAAGAATATTTAAAGCTATAGAAACTGCTGTTGAAGTTCACCAAAATAGAAAACGTAAAATACAAACGAGTAAACTTAATGAAACCATGTTGGAAATTATGCAACAAACCCCACCTCCAGCAACAAAAGGTAAGTTCATTAAAATTAAATACTGTATGCAATTACCAACACATACACCTCAGTTTGCATTTTTCGCAAATCTTCCTCAATACATAAGAGATCCATATCGAAGGTTTGTAGAAAATAAACTTCGTGAACATTATAACTTTAACGGTGTTCCTATTAGTATTTATTTCAGACAAAAATAATAGTGGTAGTTAATTATCATTATTATTTATCACTAAAGGTAAATTAAGAAACATTTTAGCTTCTAATTCTAGTAATTTCAAGAATTTAGAAGCTTTTTTATTTGTATAATATCAAATATTTTCAACTATAAAAACAACCTCATTTTTTTCCTTTTATAAAAATTAACATTTCTTAACCATTGTTAACTTATATTAACTTTATATCGTTTCTTTTTTTTGTTCTTTTGTCACTAATTTATTTGAAAGAATAAAATGTTATGAAAACGTTTTCAATTTATTCAAAATGAAACTTGAATATTAAAAACGATATGGTTGATCACCAAAAAATCACATTTCAATACATTTCATTTTTACAATTAAACAGAGTCAAATATTTTTGGCGTCTTTAAAATAAAAGGGGACATATGAAAAAAACATTGTTAATTATTGCTTTAATAACATCTTTTGGTGCTTATGCACAATCTTATAAATTTAAGATTTCTGGTACTATTAAATCTGAAAAAGAAAAAACACCGATTGAAGCAGCAACAATTCATTTAGAAAAAGAAAAAGACAGCACAGTATTATCTTACACAATATCAGACAGTAACGGAAACTTCACTTTAGAAGGAAAAGTATACAACAAAAATATAAAACTATTTATATCTTTTATCGGAATGGATGAGTATAGCAAACCAATTCTTTTAGATAAAGATTCAAAAATAAATTTAGAAACGATTTTCTTAAAAGAAGAATCGAATTTATTAAATGAAGTAGTTATAAAATCTAGAGCACCCATAACGATAAAAAAAGACACATTAGAATTTAATGTAAAATCTTTTAAAACGAAAAAGGATGCTAATGTGGAAGATTTATTAAAAAAACTTCCCGGAGTTGAAGTTAACGAAGAAGGCCAAATAACTGTTAATGGTAAAGCTGTAAATAAAATTCTAGTGAATGGTAAACCTTTCTTTGGAAATGATCCTACAATAGCCACAAAAAATCTTACAAAAGAAATTATAGAAAAAGTTCAAATTACAGATACAAAGTCAAAATCTGAAGCTTTTTCTGGTGAAAAAGGAGATGCTAACAATAAAACGATTAACCTGACAATAAAAAAAGAAAACAATAAAGGTTGGTTTGGTAGAGTTGCTGCTGGAGGCGGAACAGACGAACGTTACGAAGCTGCTACTATTGTAAATAGATTCGACAATAATACTCGTTTTAGTGTATTAGCCGGAACCAATAACATTAACTCTCCTGGATTTAGTTTTGGTGAAATCACCAAAATGTTCGGTAATAGTGGTGGAGCCAGTTTTTTTGGTAATGGTAGATTCTCTATTGGAGGTAGAAGTTTTGGAGGCGGACAAGGTATTGTTACTTCTAGAACTGGTGGAGCAACTTATGCCGATGAATATGGAAAAGGAGTTGATCTTAATGCAAATTACTTTTATTCGGGTAGTGATTCAGAGAACATAAATAGAAGTAATAGAGAATATACTGTTCAAGTACAAGACGAAAATGATCCTACTCAAACTAGAGAACTTCGTTATTTTACAAATTCAAATTCTAGCAGTACTACAGAAAATGACAATCATAATTTTGATGCTGATTTAGATATTGAAATAGATTCTACTTTTTTAATTAATGTTACACCTCGTTTTACGTTTAATGATAGAAGTTCAAACTTCACTCAATCTGATGAAACATTAGATGAAAATAGAACACTTACAAACAGGTTTTCAAGTAATTCATTTTCTACTTCAGAAGCTAAAAACTTTCAAAACAGAATCGACATTACTAAAAAATTTGGTAACAAAGGTGGTTTTATTAAAGCCTCTATTACAAATCAAATTGATCAAACTGAAGGAGAAGATTTTAATAACTCAACAATTGAGACGTTTGGAATAAATGCTAACACTGAAATACGAGATCAAAAAACAGATATTACGAGTGATTTAAACGGATTTAGAACTCGTTTATCGTATCGTCAACCAATTATCGCTAAAAAGTTATTTATTAATTTAAACTATCGTTATAGAATAGATGAAAGAACTAGAGTTGAAAGCACTTTTGATTTTGATAATACTACACAGGATTTTACTAATTTCAACACTGATTTAAGTACCAACTTTACATTTAATGATATTACTAAAACTCCATTAGTTGGAATTACATACGACACAAAATCATTTAATTTAGATTTTGACATAGGACAAACTATTAGAACATTAGAAAATGAAGATGTATTAAGGCCTAACTTAAGTTTAAACAAAGATTTTAATAATGTTACTATTGATGCTAGTATGCGTTATAGATTTCCTTCCAAAGCTAGAGTTTACATCGGATATAATTTAGATAATAATGCTCCAGGAATAACTCAATTACAACCTTTCACAGATGTATCTAATCCATCTAACATTGTAACTGGTAACCCTAACCTTAGACCAAGCCAGAATCACAGAATTTTCGCAAATTTTAATAAATACAACTGGCAAAAAAGAACTGGATTCTTCTTTTGGGGAGGTGGAGATATTACAAACAATCAAATTGTAAGTAAAACAACAATTGGAAACAATTTAGTAAGAACAACTACATATGAAAATGCAGATGGTGCGTATAGTTTTTATGGAGGTGGTAGTTATAATAGAGGAATTAAATTAGATTCAATATCTACGCTTAACATCAGAACAGGGCTACGATACAATTCTTCAAAAAGTATTAATATCTTAAATGAAATAAAAAACACAACAAAAACCAGCTCTATTACTCCTAGGTTAGGGCTTGAATTTAATTGGAATAAAAAAATAGTTATAGAACCTAACTACGAAATTGCTTTTACAAATACTCAGTTTAATGTTAATAATAGAGCAGATCAAAATTTCACTAGGCATTCATTTCGTATAAGAACAAGAACCAATGTACCTAAAAAATTAGAATGGAGAAATGACATCCGTTATACATTTAACCCAAATGTTATTGGATTTAACAGATCGGCTTGGTTTTGGAACTCTACTTTAGCATATTCTGTATTAAAAGATAAAGGAACAATTACCTTAAAAGCATACGATCTATTGAATCAAAATACCAATGCAAGAAGAAATGCCGTTGGTAACTATATCGAAGACTCGGAAAGTACAGTTTTACAACAATATTTTATGCTTGGGTTCAGCTGGAAATTTAACAGTTTAGGAAAAAAAGGAGAAATTAGAGATTACGGATTTCATTAAAACATTAAAAAGTCATCTTAAAAGATGGCTTTTTTTATTTCAATTCTGCAAGTTGTCATAGATCAATACGACTAAGAAATACATTTCGTAATTTTGTAATTACCAAAAAGAGATGAAGATGACCATTAGAAGCTTTCATGATAATATTGATTTAGAATTACCTTTACATATCAACATCAGCTTTAAAAAAGTGTATGATGTATATAAAAAATATGCTGCTAAAGAGTTTGAAAATCATCCTTATCATCAATCTGCTTTAAACATGGTTAAAGAAATTGAAAAAGTTCCTGAATTAATTAGTGGCTTTTCCGATTTTTCTTTATTAAACAAACATGAAGAATTAATAGAAATATTATTAGACACTTTATTTCCTGAAATACTAACAACAAATGAAATAAAAGCAGCTACAATTCCATTCTCTTTTACATGTTTTAAATTCACAGAACGTTTCGATAATATTTTAAATAATGCAGGTGATGATTATGAATTTAAAGTAAGAAATTTCGAACAAGATGCTATGTATATTTATGCCTGTACATTAATTCTATCTTCTATATACAACTATCATGTAGACTTAAAACGTCCGTTTTATTTTGATATCCCAGATAAAATCAGCGACTTTACAAAACATTATAGAGTTGCATTTAATGGTGATTTTATGGACATTACTCCTACTGAAAATGCTCCAAAAATCACTGAAGACGATATTAAATTATTATTAGATAATTTTGATAATATTGAAATTTGGAAAGAAAAATTCCCTCCAAACTCTTATACTTTTAAAGGTTTTGGTATCATGAATCTTTTCGATGTTACTGCAGACGAAACTATCACTTCTATTCGTGATAATCTTGTTAGGAAGGAAGATCAAAGTATGACAGAAAAATTAAGAGATAACTTACGTGATTTTTATGTTATTAAAGATTTAAAAGTAGGGTATTCTGTTTTTGACATCAGTAATATTTCTCATGGAAGTGTAAGAGTAAAAAGATCTGAAAGTATACTTCTTAATCAAGAAACTCAAATTACTTGTAATGAATATTTTTGCAATCATTTAATAAGTAAAATTTTCAGAGAAAATGAGAGCATTGTAATTTCTGATACTAAAAACTACAAAGATTTATCTGGTGGGAATAAATTTTCAAAAAACTTAGAAGACCGAGAAATTGGTAGTATTATCCTTATACCTATTAAGAACAGTACGAGTCAAGATTTAGTTCTTATAGAAATAGCTTCACCAAGAGCTTATGAATTAAACTCTGTAAACAAACAGAAACTTAAAGATATTATTCCTGTTTTTCAAGCTGCTGCAGAACGTAATTCAGAAGAATATATGAATATTCTTGAAGCAACTATTCAAGAATATTACACTTCTATTCATCCTGCTGTTAAATGGCGTTTTTACGAAGCTGCTGAAAACTATCAAAATGCACTTTTAGATCAGGAAGAAGATGCCAAAATAGAAAAAATCACTTTTAACGATGTTTATCCTTTGTACGGACAATCAGACATTAAAGGCTCTTCACACGCAAGAAATTTAGCCATTAAACAAGATTTAACAAAGCAGTTAAAATCTGCAATTCATGTTTTAAGAAAAGCTTGTTTAAAAGAAAACTTGCCTATATATGATGAATTAATGTATCGTGTAGAAGATTATTTAGTTGAAGTTGAAAAAGGAATGAAAGCTGGAGATGAAGTTGCTATTTTAGACTTTTTAAAACGTGATATTTATCCTGTTTTTAATCATATCAAAGAAATCAACAACGAACTTACTCAGGTTGTAAATGATTATTTAGGATTATTAGACAACAATCTTCAAGTTGTTTATGAAAAGAGAAAAGACTATGAAAATAGTGTTACAAAACTTAATGACAAACTAGCTAAGTTTATCGATAAAAAACAAGAAGAAGCTCAAAAGATATTCCCGCATTATTTTGAACGTTACAAAACAGATGGTGTAGAATATAATTTATATATCGGACAATCAATTACAAAAGAAAAAAAGTACGATCCTTTATATCTTTATAATTTAAGATTATGGCAATTGCAAACCACTTACGAAATGGAAAATGTTGCTTATAACTTGAGGAAAGATTTAGATCATGACTTACGCGTTGCATCATTAATTTTAGTTCATAGCAATCCTTTAGCTATTGAATTTAGAATGGATGAAAAACAATTTGATGTAGATGGTGCTTACAACATTCGTTATGAAATCATAAAAAAGAGAATAGATAAAGCACACATTAAAGGTACTACAGAACGCTTAACAACTCCTGGGAAAATAGCCATTGTTTATTCTCAAGATAAAGATGCGCAAGAGTACTTAAAATATATAAAGTATTTACAATCTAAAAACCAATTAGGGGAAGTAGAGATTTTAGAATTAGAAGATTTACAAGGAGTTTCTGGATTAAAAGCTATTCGAGTAGAAGTTAATTATAATGAAGAAGTAAACTCAAAATCTTATTTATCTATTGATGAATTGATTAAAAAAATATAATTAACAACTATATAAAATACAAAGAGCCTCAATATTGAGGCTCTTTGTATTTTTAGTTTACTTCTTTTCCGTCTTTGTCCAAGAATCTTAATTTATAATTACCATCATTATCTTTAAAAACAACAGTTTTCTCTGTTTCTGGCTTATTAAAATCAGTTACATTTTTCGCAGTTACAATTAATGTTTTACACGTTTTATCTGGAGTACAATCGTTATTTGCAATTGCTACAGTTAAACAAACAGTATACTCTCCTTCTCCAATTCCCCAAACAAATGAATTTTCTCCTTTACTTGTATCTTTTGACTCTTCAGTTTTACCTGTTGCATCTTTTTGATTTACCTGAAAAGTATATGTGTATCCATTTTTCTTTTCTGCTTCGAATTTTAAATCTAATCCAATATTTTCAGAAATTGTAAAGTCAACTTTTTCACAAGTTGCAGAACCATTGTCTGGATTTACAACATCAGAATCATCATCATTACAAGAAACAAATAAGATTAATGCTAAATTAATTACTAATAGATTTTTGATAAACTTCATGAGAATTATTTTTTAAATTATTACTCATGTAATACAATTCAATAGAAATTTACCCTATCATTTTTCAACATATTTTTAGCTTAAAAGAAAGTTTTCCTTCAAACTATCTATTGACAAGGAATTAAGCAACTGGAACAACTCCCGCACTTTGATTATAAAAAGCTACTGCAAAAGCAATAACACTTACAATAATTCCTATCATAAATACGGTGTAAGTAGTGCGTAATAAGCTATATTTTCTGTTTAAAACTAGTCCTAAAAAATATAAATCTTTCGTTAAAGATCCATATAAATAATCACGATCTTTCATCATTTCACTCATGCCCCATTCAAACTCTTGCAAACTCATTTTATGAAAGTTACCAAAGAAAATCAAATTTACTTTCTTGTTTGCAATATCTTCTTTTGTAAACTTTCCTTGAGTAACATTAGGTCGTGTTGCTAATATGGAAAGAATTATAGAGATTACAGTAAAAACAACGAAAATAATTGTTGGTACTATTAAATACCCGTTAGAAGGATTATCTAATTTTGGAATTAATGTAGATAATGCCATAGAAATAATAATTGCATTTACAGAAAGTAAAATGTTGGCTTTTGTATCAGCAATATCACTTAGTGTAATATGGTTTCTCAATGCAACACGAAACATTGTTTCAATTCCTCTTTCAGGTAACTCAACTTTATCTTTTTTAAACTGAAGTTCTTCTTTTTTCTGAGATAATTTCTTTTGTTCTTGCTTAATTTTTTTCTCAGTTTTTAAAAGCTGTGCTAAATTTTTCGATTTTTGCTTTTCCCATTTTCTTACAGCAATATCTGTATAAAAACGATGTCCGTTAGTTAAAAAATCAATATTCTTTTTTATCCAATCTGTATCTTTAATTTTTGAATCCGATAATAACTCTATTTCTTTATGAAGTAGTTGAGAAAACTCATTATAATTCTTACTTCCTAAATGAGAACAATCGGCATCTTTTAGTAGCTTTTCTAATTCAGAAACTGGTTCAACATCCATTTTAGTTGCTAAAATAGCTCCCTTAATAACTTCTATTTTCTCCTCTTCTACTCCTTCTTTAGATAAAAAATCAGATGCAATAATTGTACTTTCTACTTCATGATTTTTAGGGTCTACAGTAAAACCTGTATCATGAAACCAAGCTGCTAAAACTAAACACTCTTTATCATTTTCTGATAATTTCGCTTCTTCAGCTAATTCAGAAGATTTTTCCACTACTCGAAGTGTATGCGATAAGCTATGATAAACTAATTTTTTGTCTAGTTTTTCATTTAAAGTATTCATCACAAAACTTTCTGCTTTTTCTAGAATAGTGCTCATAAATCCGTAATTTAGTTTAGTAAAAGTAACTAAACTTTAGCAATTTTTATAACGCAAGGTTTCTTGAATTATTACGACATACAATTATGCTTACTTGGAAAAATATTATACACTTTACCGTTAATGGTAATCCAACTCCTGACAAGAGAGTTGAAAAAACTGATGAAGAATGGAAAGAAATCCTTTCTCCTGAACAATTTATGATTACTAGATTAAAAGGAACTGAAAGACCTTTTAGTGGAGAACACTGTACTTCGTTTACTGAAGGAAAATATTACTGTGCTTGCTGTGGTACACCATTATTCGATTCTTCAATAAAATTTGATTCTAGTTCTGGATGGCCTAGTTTTACTCAGCCAATACAAGAGAATGCTATTAAGTATCATAAAGATTCTTCACATGGAATGATTCGTGTTGAGATTGTTTGTAATACTTGTGATTCTCACTTGGGTCATGTTTTTCCTGACGGCCCCGAACCTAGTGGTTTACGTTATTGTGTAAATTCTTTATCAATTCAATTAGACGATGAAAACTAAAATAGCTACAGTTGGCGGTGGATGTTTTTGGTGTACTGAAGCCATTTTTAATCAAATAAAAGGTGTTGAAAAAGTAGTTTCTGGTTATGCAGGCGGAAACGCTCCTGGGCATCCGACATACAGAGAAATTTGTTCTGGATTAACAGGACATGCAGAAGTAATTCAGATTACTTATCATCCTGATGTAATTTCTTTTCAAGAAATTTTAATCATTTTTATGACCACTCACGATCCTACAACGCTAAATCGTCAAGGAGCAGATGTTGGCACTCAATATCGTTCTGTTATTTACTATCAGAATGAAGAAGAGAAAAGTATTATTGAAGAAGTAATAAAACAAGTACAACCTTACTTTGATAATCCAATTGTTACTGAAGTAAGTGAAATGCCAATTTTCTATGCAGCAGAAGATTATCATCAAAACTATTACGAAAACAACAAGGAACAAGGATATTGCAACTTTGTGATTACTCCAAAGCTTTCTAAGCTTAGAAAATTATATGCTGATAAGCTGAAATAATCGCAACTTTTCTTTTTAGTAAGTAATCATTATTCAACTCGACATAAAACTTGTAAATAAAATATTACTTCATGAAAAGATCTAAACTGAAAATACCTAATAGTAAAGGACAAATTTTAAATGCTTTTTTAGAATTACCAGCAAATCAAAAACCTGATTTCTTTGCCATTTTTGCACATTGTTTTACGTGTACTAGTTCTTTAAGTGCAGTAAAAAATATCAGTAGAACGCTTACTAATTATGGTTTTGGGGTTGTTCGTTTCGATTTTACAGGTTTAGGTAAAAGTGAAGGTGAATTTCATGAAAGTCATTTTTCAGCAAATGTTGCCGATCTAGTTGCAGTAAGTGAATATATGAATACTAATTTTGAAGCTCCTTCTTTATTAGTTGGGCATTCTCTTGGTGGTACAGCTGTACTTACTGCAGCAGCAGAATTAACTTCAGTAAAAGCTATAGCAACAATTGGTGCACCAGCCGATGTAGAACATGTAACTCATTTATTCTCTCATGGGATTCACGAAGTAGAACTAAAAGGAGAAGTAAATGTGAATATTGGAGGAAGACCTTTTAAAATTAATAAAGAATTTGTTGATAATTTCACGAAAACAGATTTACCAAGTATTGTAAAAGAATTAAGAAAACCTATCTTAATTCTTCATTCTCCAATAGATGCTATTGTGGGTATTAAAAATGCTGAGAAAATATATCATAACGCGCATCATCCAAAAAGTTTTGTAACGTTAGATAATGCAGATCATTTATTAACCAATTCAGAAGATAGTAAATATGCAGGTAATGTTATTGGAGCTTGGGTACAACGTTATTTTCCTAAAAAAGCAAAAGTAAACTTAGATTCAGCTAAAGAACAAGCTGTGGGGCATTTAAATTTAATTGAAGATAATTTCACAACAAAAATTCAAACTAGCAACCACAGTTTAATTGCTGATGAACCTGCTAGTGTTGGTGGAGATGATTTTGGTCCTTCTCCTTTCGATTATCTTAATGCTGCTTTAATTGCTTGTACTACTATGACACTTAAAATGTATGCCAATAGAAAACAGTGGGATTTACAAGAGGTGTTTGTATATGTTACTCGTGTAAAAAAATCTAGTGAAGAATTAGGAATAACTTCAGAAGGAATCAACAGACACGATCATTTTACTAAAAAGATAAAACTGGTTGGTGATTTAGACGAAAAGCAAAGAGCTCGTTTATTAGAAATTGCTGCGAAATGTCCAGTTCATAAAACTTTAGAAAACAAAGCATATTTTAAAAGTGAACTCATTGATTAATAGATTAAAGTCAAAATAATCGAAAGCATTTCTAACTTAAGTTAGTGTTATTTTATAAAAGATATTTTTGTCTTTTGTAAAATAATACTACCTTTGCATTATAATCAAATTATATGTTTTCTAAATCTTGTGAATATGGATTACGAGCCGCTATATATATAGCTGAACAGTCTACCCTAGATAATAAGGTTGGACTAAAAGCTATTGCAAAAGCTATTAATTCTCCTGAAGCATTCACGGGAAAAATATTACAAATTCTTACCAAGAATAATATTGTGAGTTCTATAAAGGGACCATACGGTGGCTTTATTATTGAAGAAAACAAGCTAAATGAAATTACATTGGCGAATATTGTAAGTGTATTAGATGGAGATAAGATTTATACAGGGTGTGCTTTGGGCTTAAAACAATGCAACGAAAAATCTCCTTGCCCATTACATCATAAATTCATAGAAATTAGAGAAGAATTAAGAGAAATGTTGATTTCAAATACCTTACACGAAATCTTATACACAAAAGGTAAAAAGAATGTTTTTTGGTTAAAACGATAAAAAATTTAAATACATAACAGATAAAAAGATCTTTTTATATTTTATGAAACATAACAAGTTGTACATAGCGTTAATATTTCTTTGGATTGGTTTTATATCCGCTATAAGTTTCATGGAGGCTTGGTTAAAATTTAAAGCTGAAGGAGTAACACTTCCTATTGGGCTATCAATTGGAAGTTTGGTTTTTAACGCTTTAAATAAAGTTGAAATTCTCATTTCTTTAGTACTCATAAGTATTACATTAAAAAACAGGATTTACAATTTCATAAAACCCATTCAGTATCTCTTAATACCAATTTTAATTCTCGCATTACAAACATTGTATTTATTACCCTCATTAAATATAAGGGCACATTTAATTATTCAAAATCAGGAAGTCCAAAACAACTACACTCATGTTGTTTATGTAGTTCTAGAAATACTAAAGCTAGTAACACTTCTTACCGTTGGAATAAAAATCATTAGACATGAATATAAATAACAAAACATTAGTATCTGAAATAGTAGCTAATAACTACAAAACAGCTAGTATATTCAAAAAATATAAAGTAGACTTCTGTTGCAATGGAAATCGAACAATAGAAACTGTGTCGAAGGAAAATAATATTTCCTCATCAATAATTATAAATGAAATTAATGACCTATTAAATCAAACAGCTCCTCCAACAGATTATCAAAATTGGAATTTAGATTTTCTCGCTGACTATATTTATCAGAATCATCATAAGTACGTTGAAAGACAAGTACCTGAGGTTATTCATTATCTAGATAAAATTTACAAAGTTCATGGTGATAATCATCCTGAGTTAAACGAAATAAGACAGCTATTCAAAAAAAGTGCTGACGAACTTACAATGCATATGAAAAAAGAAGAGCTTATTCTTTTTCCATTCATAAAAAAAATAGCCAAAGCGGCAAAAGATAATTCTAAACTTGAGAAACCTCCTTTCGAAACTATTCAGAATCCTATAGACATGATGCATACAGAACATGATGACGAAGGAGAACGTTTTAGGAAAATTGAGGAGTTATCAAACAATTATAACGTTCCTAAAGATGCTTGTAATTCATACAAAATAGCGTTTTCCTTATTAAAAGATTTTGAGCAAGACTTACATAAACATATTCACCTAGAGAATAACATTTTATTCAAAAAAGCAATTCAAACAGAAAATCAATTATATAACAATTAGAAATGAGAAAAATTTGGACAGGATTTATAATTGTCGTCGTACTATCTTTTGCGGCCTTAATTTGGGTAGGTACTGAAGTATATCAACAACAACCACCTATACCCGATATTGTGAAAGTTAGAGACACAAATGAAGTAGTATATACAAAAGAAGACATCCAAACTGGTCAAAACGTTTGGGAATCCATTGGAGGAATGGAAGTTGGATCAATTTGGGGACATGGAAGTTATGTAGCTCCCGATTGGTCAGCTGATTGGATTCATAAAGAAGCACTATTTTTATTAAACCATTGGGCTTATAAAGATTTTAAAACCACTTATGAACAACTCAATATTGAACAGAAAGGAGCACTAAAAGCAAGATTAGTAAATGAAATTAAAACAAATACTTATAATCATCAGACAAAAGAAATAATAATATCAGAAGAACGATTAAAAGCAATTAAACAGAATTCTATTTACTACTCCAGTATTTTTTCCAAAGGAAACGAAGAATATGCTATTCCAAAAGGAGCATTAACTGATTCGATAAAACTTAAAAAATTAAATGCTTTTTTATTTTGGACCTCTTGGGCAGCTAGTACAAACAGACCTAATCAAAATTATACATACACATCAAATTGGCCACACGAACCTTTAATTGACAATACTATTACTCCAGATTCTCAAATTTGGTCTGGTTTCTCGGTCATATTATTACTCTTATTTATAGGAATTCTGACTTATTACTATATCAGAAACCATGAGAAGGGAGAAGCAATTACAAAACCAACTAGTGATACACTTTTGAATATATCATTGTTTCAATCACAAAAAGCTGTACTGAAATATTTTCTAGTAATCACACTTTTAATTGCCTTGCAAGTTGTATTAGGAATTATTACAGTTCATTACACCGTTGAAGGGCAGGCTTTCTTTGGTTTTAATTTATCTGAATTTTTACCTTATTCCGTTACCAGAACTTGGCATACACAATTAGCTGTATTTTGGATAGCTGCTACTTGGTTAGCTACCGGACTTTTCTTGGCCCCTATGATTAGTGGTAAAGAAATGAAACACCAAGTATTTGGAATTAACTTTCTATTCATTGCCCTACTAATAATTGTATTAGGTTCTATGCTAGGAGAATGGTTAGGAATTCATCAATTCTTAGATTTAACCACAAACTTCTTCTTCGGACATCAAGGTTATGAATATATGGACTTAGGAAGATTTTGGCAACTATTACTAGCAGTTGGTTTAATTCTTTGGATGTTAATGGTCGGCAGACATGTAATTTTTGCAATTCGAAAAAAAGACGACTCTAAACATTTACTAACAATTTTATTAGTTGCTGTAATGGCAATTGGAATGTTCTTTTTTTCAGGTTTAATGTATGGCGAAAATAGTACACTTCCAGTAATAAATTATTGGAGATGGTGGTTAGTACATCTTTGGGTAGAAGGTTTCTTTGAAGTTTTTGCAACAGTAATTATTGCATACATCTTTTCTAGAATGAAAATAATATCTATGAAAACAGCTGGAAAAACTTCTATTGCTTCTGCTACAATATTTTTAGCTGGTGGTATTATAGGAACATTACACCATCTATACTATTCAGGTACACCTGTTCAAGCAATTGCTTTGGGCGCTACATTCAGTGCTTTAGAAGTTGTTCCTTTAACTTTAATGGGGTTTGAAATCAGAGAAAACTGGAATTTACTTAAAGAATATCATTGGATACATCGCTATAAGTGGCCAATATACTTCTTTATTGCAGTTGCTTTTTGGAATATGCTAGGTGCTGGTGTGTTCGGTTTTTTAATTAATCCTCCAATTGCATTATATTATATTCAAGGATTAAACACCACAGCAGTACATGCTCATACAGCTCTTTTTGGAGTTTATGGAATGCTTGGAATGGGGTTCATTATAATATGCTTGCGCTTTTATTCAAATCAACAATGGAATGAAAAGTTGATTAGAAATGCCTTTTGGCTACTTAATATTGGACTAGTTTTAATGGTTGCTTTAAGTTTATTACCTATAGGAATTATTCAAGCATATACATCTATAACAAAGGGATATTCTTATGCTAGAGATGCTGAACTTCTCTATAGTCCAACTGTACAAACTTTAAAATGGTTAAGAATTATTGGAGATGTTGTATTCTCTGTTGGAATTGGGTATTTCTGTGTGTTTGTCACCAAAGCGACTATTGGAGCCATCAAACAGCAAAATATTAGTTAAGTTCTTAGTATTTTTGTAATATATACATGGAGACTGAATTTCTTTATAAATTCAGTCTCTTCTCAACGTATTTAATATGAACTTTACTATCAGAAATACATTCTCCGAAGAACTTCCTCCTGATATCAATCACGAAAATTCAAGAAGACAAGTATTCAATGCTTGCTTTTCTTATGCTACACCTAAAAAAACACCAAAACCAGAACTTTTACATGTATCGGAAACTTTACTTGAACATTTAGGTTTGACTAAAGAAGATACAACATCAGATGAGTTTTTATCGATTTTTACTGGAAATAAAGTTTTAGAAAACACACATCCGTATGCCATGTGTTATGGTGGACATCAGTTCGGAAATTGGGCTGGACAATTAGGTGATGGTAGGGCGATTAACCTTTTTGAAATTGATCATAATAATGAACATTGGGCATTACAATTAAAAGGTGCTGGTGAAACTCCATATTCCAGAACGGCAGACGGACTGGCTGTACTTCGTTCTTCTATTCGTGAACATTTGTGTAGCGAAGCTATGCATCATTTAGGCGTTCCAACTACACGATCTTTATCTTTAAGTTTAACTGGAGATCAAGTGTTACGGGATGTAATGTATAATGGAAATCCAGCTTATGAAAAAGGAGCTGTAGTTTGTAGAGTTGCGCCTAGTTTTATCCGTTTTGGAAATTTTGAAATTTTAGCAGCTCGTCAGAATCATGAAACACTGCAATTGCTTACAGATTATACCATCAAACATTTCTATCCTGAAATTACTTCAGAAGGAAAACAAAAATATCTTGATTTTCTAACAGCGATTAGAGATCGAACTATTGAAATGGTAGTACACTGGCAGCGTGTTGGGTTTGTTCATGGTGTAATGAATACTGATAACATGTCTATTTTAGGATTAACTATTGATTATGGTCCGTATGGCTGGTTAGAAGATTTTGATTACGAGTGGACTCCAAATACTACTGATGCACAACATCGACGTTATAAATTTGGTAATCAACCCTACATTTGTATGTGGAATTTATTCAAATTGGCAAATGCACTATACCCTTTGATTAATGAAGTAGAACCACTTCAAGAGGTTCTAGATACTTTTGAAGGATTATATATTGAGCAATATTCTAAAATGATGATGCAAAAACTTGGTCTTTCTATCAATGGAGATTATGTTGAACTTATTTCATCTTTGGAAAAAGCTTTACAACTTATAGAAACGGATTATACCATCTTCTTTAGAAATTTAGCTTCAATTTCGAAAAATGATTCAACAGCTAAAGCTATCGAAAAAATAACATACGCATTTTATAACGAAAAAGCTTTACAAGGAGAAGTTTTATCGCAGTGGAACGATTGGATGAATAGTTACATTGAAGCATTACAAAATGAAACTAATGAAGATGACGAAAGAAAAGTTAAAATGAATTCAGTTAATCCAAAATATGTCTTGAGAAATTACATGGCACAATTAGCAATCGATGATGCTGATAAAGGAAATTATGAATTAATTGACGAACTATATCAAATGCTAAAAAAACCTTACGATAATCAACCTGAATACGAAAAATGGTTTGCTAAACGACCAGATTGGGCTCGACATAAAATAGGTTGTTCTATGCTATCGTGTAGTTCTTAATTGAAGGATTTCAATACAAATAACACACTAAAAAGTCTCTTATAACATAATTTAAGAGACTTTTCTTTATTCTAAGAGAAAAATAAACACCCGCTACTTTCCTTATATCACAAGGGTTTCACGATATATTCTGAGTTAAGATTAGAAAAAAATCTATCAAAATTTTATTTAGTTAGGATCCCTTACTATATTTGTATCGTAATTAAAATAGAAACAAATATAAAATCAATACATATTATTATGAGTAAATCAATTTTTTATCACGCAGGTTGTACAGTTTGTATAAGTGCAGAACACGATATCGTTAATTTAATTGGATCAGATAATGTAGAAATCGTTCACATTGGTGAAGATCGAAACAGAATTGCTGAAGCTGAATCAGCAGGAGTAAAATCAGTACCAGCTTTGGTAACACCAAATGGTAATGCTTTGCATATCAACTTCGGTGCTTCTATGGCAGATGTAAAAGGATAATTTTTTTAAAAACCAACATAGTTAGGATTCCTACTAAAAAAAATCCTAACTATTAAAACAAATAATATGAAAACTAATATTAAACAATTAACGATACTATTATTTTCAATAACAATTGCTTTTTCTCAGCAAAAGGAATATAAAAGTGATAATTTTAGTATTAAAAACGTACAGGTTACAAATAAAACAGACTTGGGAGTAACAGTTTGGGAAATTAAAGTAAAAGGTTTTGCTGGTAAAACTGTTCCTAAAAAAGCGGGACAATTAGATGGAGCACCAGTTTTAGGTTATGTATTCCCTACATCTTTACAACCATCTGATGTTGGTTTTAATCAAACCTCAGGTATTGTTGCACTCGCTTTAACTTCTCATCCTGATTTTGATGATACTCCGTTGTGGGATGAAAATAATGATCAGAAATACGACAATGATGGAATTATATGGCATCCGCATTGGGTTGTATTACATAAAGATGATAGAGTTTCAGGTGGGCTTTCAGTAAAGCAATTTAAAAAAGCAGATAAAACTGTTGTGTTACCACCAACAAATCCAGGAATGCCAATGTATATGGATTCTCCAGGTTTTCCTGTAACTACAAAAAAGAATACCATAAAAGTTGTTGTTCCCAATTACAGAATGAATAATAAATCTGATTTCAATTACGATGGCGTAACTGCTTTTATGAAAGTTAATACAAGTAACAGTAATTTACCAATGCTCGGAGTATATCATGTATTTAGTGTAGCTAGTGGAAATTTATCATTACCCTATAAAGTAAAAATTCAATAATATGAAAGTATCAGTTTGGGACACCTATGTAAACAGAGAAGATGGCAAATTAATGCATTTCGATATTTTAGTGCCAAATCATATTACTGATTCAAATACTGTATTTGACTTTGGTAAAACGTATCTAAAAAGTAAAACTTTTAAAACATTACAATTAACGGCTAAAGAATGTCGCCTTTGCCATATTGAACAAGCTACTGAAGAAGTAGTAAGTGTGATTCAAAAAAACGGATTTGCAATTATAGAAATGGAAAACTGCAATTAATTTAATTAGGATTACTAACTTTGCCTGTCTACTAAATTCAGACAGGCTTTTTTTATGAACGAAAGTACTTTTAACCCAGAACAACAAGAAAAAGATATTTCTAGCAAAATAGTTGCTGGTTTAGAACGTGTTTCTGAAGTTTTTAAAAAGCTGCTTTGGGAAAAAGCAAAACTTATAGGTTTAAGTCCCATTCAAATACAAATTCTAATTTTCATTACTTTTCATAGGCGAGATTTATGTAATGTAAGTCATCTTGCCAAAGAATTTAATGTTACCAAACCTACCATAAGTGATGCCATTCGTGTATTGCATAAAAAAGAACTAATTATTAAAGATTACTCTTCTTCAGATAATAGAAGTTATACGATTATTTTATCAGAAAAAGGAAAAGAGATTGTAAATGAAACTCAAGGGTTTTCAAATCCATTAAAAAATCAAATAGATAATTTCGAACAACAAGAAAAAGAAAGTTTATTTGAAAGTTTAAGTACTTTAATTCATAAACTAAACAAAAACGGAATTCTTTCAGTACAAAGAACTTGTTACGGATGCAAGTTCTATCAAAAAAGCGGTACCTCTCATTTTTGTAATTTATTAAATACGCAACTACTAACTACAGAAATCAGACTTGATTGTCCCGATTTTGAAGCAAAAAAATAATAATTTGAATTATATATATTTTCATCTTCTCATCAACACAATATTCACTATTGTTTTTAGATGAAAAATACATATATGACTTCACTTTAAGCATCTGTAAACTAATTTGTATTTTTGTTTAGATTAACTCAACTACTATGAAGAAATTCTTTCTTTTAGCTATAATTTCTGTGTGTATTTATGGATGTGCTAGTTATAAAGCTCAGTATAGTTCTAAAAACTACACACCTCAACAAACAACAACTAAAAAACCTAATTATACTTTCTATTTAATTGGTGACGCAGGCAATGTAGCGAAAGAAGGTGATCAACTTACTTCTTTAAACTTCTTTGAAAAAGAACTTATAAATGCAACAGAGAATAGTACTGCATTGTTCTTAGGAGATAATGTATATCCAGTTGGAATTTATCCTAAAAAACATCAAGATTATAAACTTTCTAAATATCGTTTAGAGATTCAAACAGCAGTTGCAAAAAAAAATAAAGGGAGAAGTATTTTTATACCTGGTAATCACGATTGGTATAATGGTGTAGATGGATTAAAAAGACAAGAAAAACTAGTTGAAAAAGCATTAGGTAATGATTCATTTTTACCTGAAAACGGTTGTGGATTAGATAAGGTTGATATTAATGAGAATTTAACTCTAATTACTATTGACAGTAAATGGTTTATCATGAATTGGGATGAAGAGCCTAAAATAAATGACAATTGTGACATAAAAACTAGAGAACGTTTTATTGAAGAATTATGGAGTTTATTTAAAAAGAATAGGTACAAAAACGTGGTAGTAGCTATGCATCATCCAATGTATTCTAATGGTCCGCATGGAGGAAGTTTTTCTGTAAAAGATCATATGAGTCCGGCTCCTATTTTAGGAACATTTAAAAATATGTTACGTTCTCATGCAGGTATTCAAACTGATAACTTTCATAAACAGTATAGCGATTTTGTTCGTCAAATAGAAACTATTGCTAACGACTTTAAAAATAACATTGTTTTTGTTGGAGGACACGAACATAACTTACAATACATAGAAAACAACGGTTTTAAACAAATTGTAAGTGGAGCTGGATCTAAAAAATCTCCTGCTTTAGTTGGTTATGGTGCCGAATTCACTTATGGTAATTATGGTTATGCTAAATTAAATTTCTATGATGATGGTTCTGCAATCGTTGAGTATTACTCTGCAAATGATGAGGATAAGAACAAATTATTATTCAGTAAACAAATTATAGCTCCTATCCAAAGAGAAACAAATTTTGATTTTTCTGAATTTGAACAACATAAAAAAGAAATTACAACTACTTTATATAGTAAAGATGCAGTAGATGTTTCTAGTTTTCATAAATTCATGTGGGGAGATTTAAACCGTGAAAAATATGGTAAAGAAATTACTGTTCCCGTTTTAGAATTGGATAACGTTTTTGGAGGTTTAAAACCAATTCGTCGTGGTGGTGGAAACCAAACAAATTCCTTACGACTAGAAAATGCTGAAGGAAAACAATATGTGCTTCGATCAATGTATAAAGATGGAAGTAGAATTATGGGAGGTGTTTTAAAAGGTACTTTTTTAGTAGATGTTGTTCAAGATATTTTTACGATGTCGCATCCATATGCTGCTTTTGTAATTCCTGATATGGCTGAAGCTGCTGGTATTTATCATACAAACCCTAAATTATATTACATGCCTAAACAACCTGCTTTAGGAATGTATAACGATGTTTTTGGTGGTGGTTTATATTTATTAGAGGAAAGACCCGCTGGAAATCGTGAAGATGTTGCTTCGTTTGGTAACTCTAAAAAGATTATTAGTACCTATGATGTACTAGAGAAAATCAGAAAAAACGGAAAACATACCATTGATCAAAGCTTTACAGTCCGTTCTAGATTGTTCGATATGGTAATTGGAGATTGGGATCGTCATGAAGATCAATGGCGTTTTGCTTCATTTAAAACAGAAGATGATAAAACCTACTACAGACCAATTCCTAGAGATCGTGATCAACCGTTTTCTAGATTTGATGGAGTTTTAATTCCGCTTTTAAAATTAAACACTCCGTTAATTAAGAACATGCAAACTATGGATTACGATATTAAAGATATGAAGTGGTATAACAACTATCCTCGTTTCTTTGATGCAGAATTCTTAAATCAATTAACTTTAGAAGATTGGTTAAAAGAGGTAAAATATATTCAACGTAACTTAACTGATGAAGTTATTGAAAACTCAATAAAGCAATTCCCTAAGAATGTATACGACATTGATGGAGAAGAATTAATTGCTAAAATTAAATCTAGAAGAGATAAATTAGAATCTTTCGCAAGAAAATATTATGCAAAACAAGCTAAGAAAGTCCAAATAGTTGGTACAGATAAAGATGATATTTTCATTATTAAACGTTTAAACAACAATGAAACTAGTGTTGAAATCTTAAGAAAACAAAATAAATTTTTTAGTAGAATTTTTAAAACTAGTGAAACTGAAGAAATTCAACTTTATGGATTAAATGGAAAAGATCAATTCTTTATTTCTGGTGATGTTCAAGAAGGAATTTTATTACGTTTAATTGGAGGACATAACAACGATCTTTACGAAGATAACTCTTCTGTTGAAGGTAATAGTAAAATGACAAAAGTTTACGATTATATTTCTAAAAAAAATACAGTAAATGGAAAAGAAGTTGACGATTTAAGAGAAGATAACTACTTCAAAAACACATATAATCATAGAGATATTGAAAATAACACAACACTTGTTTTTCCTAGTTTAGGTGCCAACCCAGATGATGGTTTCTTCTTTGGAGTAAATGTTACGCATACTCGTTATGGTTTTAAGAAAAGACCATTTGATAACCAACACAATTTAACAGCAAATTATTACTCAAGTACTAATGGTTTCGATATTAATTATACCGGTGAGTTTACAGAATTTATTGGAAATTGGAGTTTAGAATTAAAAGCACGTGCTACAAGTAGTAATTATTCTTTTAACTTCTTTGGTTACGGGAATGAAACAAATTTTGATCAAAGTAGAGATTTAGACTTTTATAGAGTTAAACGAGAAGAATTCTTATTGCTTCCTTCTTTAATCAGAAGATTTAATTGGGGAAGTACTTTTAAAGTTACAGGTACTTTTGAAGCTATTAAAGTAGAAAATACTCCAAATAGAAATATTACAAACTCTCCTAATAGCGCTACTAATATTTTTGACAGAAATTATTTTGCTGGAGGTGAAGTGAACTTTAATCACAATAGAGTTGATAATAATAGTTTCCCTACGAAAGGAATGAACTTTGATGTTACGATGGGAGCTAAAATGAACACAAATAACACAAATAGATATTTCGGATATTTAAAAACTTCACTTGCTATTTATCAGAATTTAGTTCCAAATAGAAGTTTAGTTTATGCTACTGAAGTTGGTAGTCATTTAAATTTTAAAAATAGATTCGAAATATATCACGCAGCAAGTATCGGTGGAAATAGAAACTTAAGAGGATACAACAATCAGCGTTTTACAGGAACTGAGAGTTTTTATCACACCAATGATTTACGTTTGCGTTTAGGTAGTTTTAAAGCTTTTATTCCAATGAGAGTTGGAGTTACTGGTGGTTTTGATTATGGTAAAGTTTGGAGTCCTTTTGCTGCACAATCGAATACTTGGAACTCTAGCTACGGAGGTTCTTTCTGGTTAAGTGGATTGGATATGTTTACCGCTAACTTAGCTTTATTTAACGGAGATGATGGTAGCCGTTTTACATTTAGTTTAGGATTTAACTTTTAAAACATGACTCAGGAAATCACAATTATTATTGCTGCTACTTTTGGTTTTTTAGCTATCATTTTAGGAGCTTTTGGAGCACATTTTTTAAAGAAAAAATTAACTACAGATCAACTCACTAGTTTTGAAACTGGAGTAAAATATCAAATGTATCACGCAATTGTATTACTCACATTAGGATTGCAGTTCAATGAAAAATACGCCAATAGTTTACTTTTATTTACTATTGGTGTACTATTATTTTCTTTCAGTATTTATGGTTTAGTATTGTCTGATGCTTTTGGAAAGAAAATGAAATTTTTAGGTCCTATTACTCCATTAGGCGGACTTTGTTTAGCTGCTGGTTGGTTGTTATTAGGTGTATCTATTCTCTAAAATCTACCTACAAATAGGTATAAAATTCGTCACTTTAAGGCTTTATTTTTATCCCAACCAAAATAAAAGTCAATGAAAGCCTTTATAACATTAGTTCTTTTTTTATCTTATATCGCTACATATTCTCAATCTAAAAGAGAAATATTTAATAAGCGCTTAGACTCTATAACTTCAAATTATAAAGGTGCGCATCATGGCAAAACTATTATTCAAAGTAAACTTTTAAACGAAAGGTTAACCAACGCTTTTAACTATGTTATTTTCAATAATTCAGATTTAGTTGATAATGCTTCTGCTTTTGGAGTTTCTTTAAACGACGAGAAAACTAGAGTTTCTGTAAATACTAATTTTCATTTATGGGGAGAAAGTAAACATCAATTTTTTCTAAAAGCCGGAATTAATGCTAATGGTAGTGGTTCTTTTTTCAACTTGTACTCTAGAGGTGAATGGCAAAGTAATGTCGGTGGAAATTTAGGTCTCATCTGGAAATTTAAAGCCTCTGGCTTAACTAATGAAGGTAAAAACAAACTAAACCATAATAAAGTTCTTAGAAAAATTTTTATTAGAGATAGTATCACTAAAAGAATAACTTCTATTAAGAAGAATGACTATAAGAATAAACTAGAATTATATCTAAATGCATTAAAAAAAGGAAAAAACGACAGTATCTTAAAACGTTATTTTAAAGATTTAAAAAACCTAGAAAAGATTTTTAAAGCTATTGAAAAGTATAAAGGCAACAGAGAAATCACTAATTTAGATTTTAAAGATTACACTGACTCAACACAAAACAAGAAGAACTATAACAGTATTAACAAACTTATAGATTTACTTTGGTCTCAAAAAAAAGAGGGAAATAGAGCTTTAAGTGAATTAATTAA
Organism: Tenacibaculum aquaeponti; assembly: GCF_052084715.1. GTDB lineage: Bacteria > Bacteroidota > Bacteroidia > Flavobacteriales > Flavobacteriaceae > Polaribacter. The sequence continues at coordinate 1,900,469 of NZ_CP197288.1, forward strand.
AGAAACTGCTTATGTTTATGATAAAAAAAACATAAAAAGTACAGGTTATAATTTCTGGTGGTTAGATGCTAATGTTCGTTTGAATAATAACTCTTTTAATTTTTCTGAAAAAGCGGCGAATATCAATGAAACTGTTTTAGCAGACTTTAATGCTTTAGAAGTAAAGAAAACAGGTATCAATAGATTAAACACTGTTGTTTCTTTAAACTTAAATTGGACTTTAAACAAACGTTATTCTGCTCTTTATACAAAAGCAGGTTTACAATTTAATTCTGGTTCATTTTTAAATAGCAACTTGATTAATGGAACTGCCGAAATTGCTGAAGTTAACACAGATGATTTGTTTATAATAAAAGATGAAGATGAGCAAGTTCTAGGAAGTTTTGACAACATAGATAAAACATTACAATACGGAGCTTTTAACCTTTATGGAGCATACTTTTTTGGAGAAAAAAAAGTATTTGGTTTAAACTTATCTTTAGCACACAGATTCAAGATTAAAACTCCTGCAAATTCATTTTACCAAGATAATTACTCGCTTTTGTTTGGTCCTGTATTTAGAAAACCAAAAGACAATAAAACAGGACTTACTTTTGGTATTGATATTGGTTTTGACAATGCTAGATATGATAAAAATGCTTACAAAAACTTTGTGGCTAGAATTAGAGTTGGTATTCCTTTCAATTTATATAAAATGAAGAATTAAATATTATAGCTTATAAAGCTATAATCTCTTCTATTATTTATTGACACTAAATAAAAGTAATTTTAGACTAAGAAATTACAAATTCATAAACTTTCAACTTTTCTAAAGTTGTGTACTGTAAAGTTTTTGATGTGTAGCTTCTAAAATAATTTTCGGAGCTTTTCCATATTGTTCTGCTTATAACCACCTTTAAATACACAAACATAATTTAAAACCTGGTTTTAAATCTGGAAATTTCCAATGTGGTATTGAAGTAGATAAATCATTTCCTCTTCTTTTAGTAAACTTAAGAAATTCTTGTGTTACTACTACACAAACTACATGTGTTTCATAATCGTGAGCTGCAGTTCTACATAAACCATCTCTAAAATAACCCGTAGCCGGATTATCACAACAACTTTGTAGTGGTTTTCCTAAAACATTTAATTCCTTAAATTCTCTTTAGTGATTTATTTTTCTGGAAAGATCAAACTCATATAATTTTCCTCCTTTTCCGTGAGATCTTTCATCGGTGATAAATAATTTTGTATCATCATCATTAAAATCGATAGCTTCTTTTTGAGACTCAAAACCAAGATCAATTTCTTTTAATTTACCTTTCAGAAAATTATCGCCTTCAAAATCATAAAATAACAAAACTGTATGAGACGTTAATAAAGCAACTTGTTTTCCGTCATTAGAAATACTTGAAGATGTTATCCAACATTTCATTTTAGAGCAATTTTCAAAACTACTAAGTAATTTTGCCTGGTATTTACCCTTACTTGCTGGTATTTTATATAAACTCGTTTTTCCATAATCTTTTTTCACTCTACTTTTTGTAAAAATGTACAAACTATCTTTGTAGAAAAGTATACTTTCTGCATCGAAAAAACGCTTTTTCTTTTTAGGTGGAAATTTGGTTTGTTCAGGATATTCAAATTGTATTTTTTCAACTTCAACAGATTTCTTATTCATTACTTCTTCAAAGTTAATTTTCAGAATAGTTAAATCTTGTCTTATATTTTGATTGTTTCCAAAATCAGCTAAATACAGATTTCCTTTTTCATCTGAAGTAATATCTTCCCAATCGTTATTTTTTGCATTAATAATAACAGTTCTTTCTATTTTACCTGAAGAATTAACCAGATAAATTTCATTTTTGTTACCACCATCATTATGCATCCAAAATAAGTTTTTACCATGTATTTTTTCTATTCCAGAAACTTCATCTAACAACTTAGGTAATCTTGCTATTTTTTTTAATTGACCATGGTTTGAACAACCAAAACTTAAAAATAATAAGACTAGATAATAGCTTTTTTTCATAAACTAAAGATAACTAAAAAAGCTCCCTAAAATTAAGAGCTTTAACAATTTTATAATAATAAACGATATCTTTATTTTCAATTAATAACTACCAATCTCCTGTGGCTCCACCACCACCAAAACCGCCACCGCCGAAACCTCCACCGAAGCCTCCGCCTCCAAATCCACCACCGCCGAAGCCTCCTGATGAACCTCCAAAACCACCAAAGCCACCACTTCTTCGAGATGAACCTCCGCCTCTACCAGCATTACTTAAAATAATGGTTTCGAAAAGATCACGAGAATCTGAATTTCTATATCTTCCTCCTCTATTTCCACGATTTCCTCTCGATATTAATAGTATAAAAATAACGATAAAAAAAATGAAAATAAAAATACCCGGATCTGTCCCTTTAGTTCTTCTTTTACGAGTTCCTTTATACTCGCCTTTCATTACTTTAAAAATAGACTCTACACCTTGATTTAAACCTGCATAATACTGTCCTTTTTTAAAATATGGTAAAATATCACGCTCAATAATTTGACGAGAAGTAAAATCGGTGAGTAAATGTTCTGTTCCGTAGCCTGTTCTAATGGTAATTTTACGGTCATCTTTAGCCAAAAGCACAAAGATTCCATTGTCTTTATCTTTCTGTCCAATTCCCCATTCATGAGCCCAATTCGTTGCTAAATAACCAATTTCTTCTCCTTTTGTAGTATTTATAATAGCAACAACAATTTGCGTAGAGGTAGTGTCTGAATAACGAACCAATTTGTTTTCTAAAGCCTTATTTTCACTTAAGGTTAGTAAACCTTTTTGTTCTTTATTATCTATTTTTTTTATGTAGTAATCGTAAACACTTGTTTGAAACTTTGGTTTCTTAGGAATATCAAATTGAGCAAAACTCAACTGAACTCCAATACAAAGAAATACTAACGTGAAGAAAATCTTTTTCATTTAGCCTTTAGATACTTCATTTGGTAACTCATCTATATCATCTTCGTCCCAAGGAAAATGAGCCTTTAATTCTTCACCAGCTTTTAAAACTCCTTGAACTAAACCTTGTTTAAAATTACCGTTCTTAAAATTGTTTTGTATAACATCTCTTGTTGTTTCCCAAAAATTATCTGGTACTACAGCATTTATACCTTTGTCGCCGTAAATCACAAATTTATGATCTACAACTGCTACATAGATTAAAACCGCATTTTCGGCTTTTGTTTGATCCATGTTAAGCATTTTAAATACTTCTAATGCTCGATCGTAATGCGATAGCTCTGTAGTAGCTTCAATATGCACTCGAATTTCACCAGAAGTATTTAATTCTGCTTGTCGAATAGCTTCGACGATTTCTTGTTCTTCTTTTTGAGAAAGAAAATCTTCTACTTGAGACATTTACTTTTTATTTCCAAAATCGAAATTAACATCTGGCGCTTTTTCAGAACCTGGATCTGCTTTGTAACGTGCCATCTCTTCAAAACCAAATTTACTAGCAAATAACGAACCTGGAAATTTTTTGATATGTTTATTATAAACATTCACATTTTCATTAAAACGATCTCTTGCTACATTAATTCTGTTCTCTGTACCTTCTAATTGACTTTGCAATTCTAAGAAATTACGATTTGCTTTTAACTCTGGATAACGTTCAACAGAAACTAATAATTTAGATAATGCTCCTGTTAAACCGGATTGGGCTTGTTGAAATTGTGCCATTTTATCTGGTGTTAAATCTCCTGCATTAATATTTACAGAAGTTGCTTTTGCTCTTGCATTAATCACATCAGTCAACGTACTTTTTTCAAAATCAGCAGCACCTTGCACTGTTTTTACAAGATTACCTATTAAATCGTTTCTTCTTTGATATGAACTCTCAACGTTTGACCATTTAGTTTTTGCATTTTCTTGATATTCTACTGCTACGTTATTAAAACGTACAGCTGCACTATAAAAATAAAACCCTATTACTCCGATTACCAATAAAGGCACTATCCATTTTTTCATAATTTCGATTTTTTGTTATTCTATTTGATTTTTGATTTTTATTAACTCCGCTTTTACAGCTTCTAATCTACTGATGATCTCCTGATTTTGAACAATTTTAGTTGGATTTTGCTTTAGTTTTTGTTTTGCTCCATCAAGTGTAAAACCTCGTTCTTTTACTAAGTTATAAATCAACTTAAAATTCTCTATATCTTCAGGAGTAAAAAGTCGATTTCCTTTAGCATTTTTTTTAGGCTTGATAATATCAAACTCACCTTCCCAAAAACGAATTAAAGATGCGTTTACTTCAAATGCTTTGGCTACTTCGCCAATTTTGTAATATCTTTTTTTGGGGAGATCGACATGCATGTTATTTTAATTCTATTTTTCCTGATTCACCAAACTTAATTTTATTTTCTGGAAAATCTTGTAAAGTCAACTTTTTTATTTCGTTAAATGCACGTTCTTGTGAATCTAAAAAAGGATATCTTGTTTTTGTTTGAATTGCTGAATGAATTTTCCCTTCAATAAAATCGCCGTTTTCTTTTAACTTCAATTCAAAAATTGGAGAATATGCTTTAGATCCACTCATACTAAAACGCTTATATGTAGCAAAATTCCCCATACTGTAAGCAATAAACTTCCCTTTGTAAACTTCAATTGCTCTTGGTACGTGTGGACCATGACCTAGTACAATTCCCGCTCCAGCATCAATCATTTTGTGTGCAAATGAATACACATTCCCTCTATTTTCTCCGTAGAAATATTCTGTTTTTCTAGGCACATTTTTATGCTTTGTACCTTCAGCTCCTCCGTGGAAAGAAACAATAACGATATCAACTTTTTTAGCTAAATTCTTTACCATTTGAGTTCCTTTAGTAACAAAGTTTAACTTCAAACAATCTTTATTAGGAGCAAAAGCAATTAAACCATATTTAATACCATCTTTTTCAAAAACAGTAGTTGGTTTAGATAAAACTCCTGCACTTGCAATTCCTGAATCATCAAGAGTTTTTAAAGTATTTTTAATTCCTAAACCACCAAAATCTCCAATATGATTATTTGCAATACTTACAACATCAAAACCTGCTTTTTCAAAATGCTTCCCAAAAGATTCCGGACTTTTGAATGAATAACATTTAGATGGATCTTTACATCGTTTTGCGTTTTTACCTGTATCTGTTAATGTTCCTTCTAAATTTCCAAATAAAACATCAGCGTTTTCAAATACATTTTGTACATCTTTAAAAGGATAGGTTCCTTTTGGTGGTAAATATGAAGCATTAGGAAACGTTGTTCCTAACATCATATCTCCCACTGCCATAAATGTAATTTCCTTTGTTTTTACTTGAGTTGAATCTGCTTGCTGTGCGTATGAGATTCCAGATAACGTTACAATACTAGCAGATACTAATATCTTTCTAATTGTTTTTTTCATAATTTTGGGGTCACTTTTTTAATCAAACGATTGGCCTTCATCTTCTGAAGCCTTTTGCATTGCCAAAAATTCTTCAGGAGTTAAATCTCCATAATAATAGTAAATCGGGTTTACAGCTACACCATTCCGATGAACTTCATAATGTAAATGTGCAGATACAGATCTTCCTGTATTTCCTACATAACCTATAATATCTCCACGTTTAACAGTTTGACCTTTTTTTACTCCAATTTTACTCATGTGTGCATAAACAGTTTTATAACCATAACCATGCTCGATGTATACTACTTTTCCAAAAGTTGCACTTCTATCTGCTCTAGAAACTGTTCCGTTTCCTGAAGCATAAATTGGTGTTCCTTTAGGCGCAGTAAAATCCATTCCTTTATGCATTTTACGAATCTTTAAAATTGGATGCATTCGCATTCCATAACCTGAAGCCATTCGTGTTAAATCTTCAGCTTTTAAAGGTTGAATTGCAGGAATAGATGCTAACATCTTCTCCTTAGCTTTTGCTAAAGCTACAATTTCATCTAATGATTTCGATTGTACCACTATTTGTTTAGACAACACATCTAAACGCTTGGTCACATCGATAATCATTTCACTGTTATTAAAACCCTCTAAATTCTTATAACGATTTACACCACCAAAACCTGCCTTTCGTTGTTCATCAGGAATCGGGTTTGCTTCGAAATATGATCTATAGATATAATTGTCTCGTTCTTGTAAATCTCCTAAAACTTCTGTAACCTCTTCAATACGTTTTCCTAATAACTCAATGTGAAGTTTAGAATTTTCTAATTCTCTCTTTTGTGCTTTTTGTTTTGGCGATTCAATAAACTGACTTAAAACCGTAAACCCAAGAAACATGGTAAGTCCAACACCTAATAGTATAATAATACTATTCTTGAACTTATCTCGCTTTCGTAATTCAATTTGCTGGTACGATAGCGTTTCTGGATCGTAATAATATTTTACTTTTGCCATATGACCAAATGTAGTACTTTTGTGTCCTTTGAAAGGAACTTATTTAGTTGATTAGACATGCAAAGTTATAAAATGTTTCAAAACTCAACGATTTCCTTTCTTTAATTAGAATTATTTTAACGAAATAACCCATGAAATCTCAAGAAATTAGAAGTAAGTTTTTAGAATTTTTTAAATCTAAACAACACGAAATCGTGCCTTCTGCCCCAATGGTATTGAAAAATGATCCAACCCTTATGTTTACTAACTCTGGGATGGCCCCATTTAAGGAATTTTTCTTGGGAAATAACACACCTAAAAACCCACGTGTTTCAGATTCTCAAAAATGTCTTCGTGTTTCTGGTAAACACAACGATTTAGAAGAAGTTGGTTACGATACATATCATCATACCATGTTTGAAATGTTAGGAAACTGGAGTTTCGGTGATTACTTTAAAAAAGAAGCCATTGCTTGGGCTTGGGAATTATTAACTGAAGTTTACAAAATTCCTAAAGATATTTTATACGTTACTGTATTTGAAGGTGATGAAGGTGATGGAACAAAAATGGATCAGGAAGCATTCGATTTATGGAAAGAATTTATTTCTGAAGATCGTATTTTAAAGGGGAATAAAAAAGATAACTTCTGGGAAATGGGTGATCAAGGACCTTGTGGACCTTGTTCTGAAATTCACGTTGATATTCGTTCTGCTGAAGAAAAAGCTAAAATAGATGGCAAATCTTTAGTAAATGAAGACCATCCTCAAGTAGTTGAAATATGGAACCTAGTTTTCATGCAATACAATAGAAAGGCTGATAAATCTTTAGAAGAATTACCAGCTAAACATATTGATACAGGAATGGGATTTGAGCGTTTATGTATGGTTTTACAAGGAGTTCAATCGAATTATGATACTGATGTATTTACTCCATTAATTAGAGAAATTGAAACCATTACAGGTGTAAAGTATGGAAATGATGAAAAAATTGATGTTGCTATTCGTGTAATTGCAGATCATGTAAGAGCAGTCTCTTTCGCTATTGCAGATGGACAATTACCAAGTAATAATGGAGCTGGCTATGTAATTCGTAGAATTTTAAGACGTGCCATTCGATACGGATTTACATTTTTAAATCAGAAAGAACCATTCATTTACAAACTATCTGAAACTTTAGCTCATCAAATGGGTGAAGCATTTCCAGAGATTAAAAAACAAGACACACTAGTTCACAATGTAATTAAAGAGGAAGAGCAATCATTTTTACGCACATTAGACCAAGGTTTGTTATTATTAGATAAAGTTATTGAGTCTACAGATAGCAAAATTGTTTCAGGTAAAAAAGCTTTTGAATTATATGACACTTATGGTTTTCCTTTAGATTTAACTCAGTTAATCGCTCGTGAAAAGGGATATGAGATTAATGAAAAGGAATTCAAGCAAAGCATGCAAGAACAAAAAGACCGTTCACGCGCTGCTTCGGCTAGTGAAACTGGAGATTGGATTACTTTAGTTGAAGATGAAGTTGAAGAATTTGTAGGTTACGATACTTTAAGTGTAGATGTAAAGTTAACTCGTTACAGAAAAGTAACTACTAAGAAAGATGGTGATCAATATCAGTTAGTTTTTAACATGACTCCTTTTTATCCTGAAGGAGGAGGACAGGTTGGTGATAAAGGTTTCTTAGAAGATGCTCATGGCGATGTTATTTACATTTTAGACACAAAAAAAGAAAATAATGTAATTATTCATTATGCTAAAAGCTTACCAAAACACTTAAACGAATCGTTTAAAGCTGTTGTAAATGAAGAATACAGAAGATTATCTGCAAGTAATCACACAGCTACGCATTTATTACACCAAGCTTTACGTTCAATATTAGGAACACATGTAGAACAAAAAGGGTCTTTAGTTAGTCCTAAACATTTACGTTTCGATTTTTCTCATTTTTCTAAAGTTGATAGCGATCAATTAAAAGAAATTGAAGAATTTGTAAATGCTCGAATTCGTGAAAATCTTCCGTTGGAAGAAAAACGCAACATTCCAATGCAACAAGCAATCGACGAAGGCGCTATTGCTTTATTTGGAGAAAAATATGGCGATAGTGTACGAGCGATTAAGTTTGGCCAGTCGATGGAATTATGTGGAGGAACACACGTTCAGCAAACTGGTGATGTTTGGTATTTCAAAATTAAATCTGAAGGTGCTGTAGCTGCTGGTATTCGTCGTATTGAAGCAATTACAAATATGGCTGTTGGAGAATATTTCGAAGACGTTGAAGATAAATTTAATGCTGTAAAAGATGTGTTGAAAAATCCTAAAGATTTAACTAAAGCTGTTACTTCTTTACAGGATGAAAATGCTGCTTTAAAAAAGCAAATAGAACAGTTATTAAAAGATAAAGCTAAGAACATGAAAGGTGATTTAAAAAATCAAATCACTGAAGTTAATGGTGTGAACTTCTTAGCTACGAAAGTAGATTTAGACCCTACTAGTATTAAAAACTTACTATTCGAGTTAGGTGGTGAAATTGACAATTTATTTGTCTTATTTGCTACTGCTCCAACCAAAGAAAAAGCAATGTTAACGTGTTATATTTCTAAAGATTTAGCTAACGAAAAAGGTTACGATGCAGGTAAAGTAGTTAGAGAATTAGGAAAATTAATCCACGGAGGTGGTGGTGGACAAAATTTCTTTGCTACGGCTGGAGGTAAAAATCCTGGTGGAATTCCTAAAGCATTAGAGCGCGCTAAGGATTACATCGCATAATATAAAATTGAAAATCAATCTGAGAACTCATTTAAGATTCTAAGATAAGTTCAGTATAGCATTAAAAAAATCTAAGGTCATTATGACTTTAGATTTTTTTATTTTTACAACATGAAAGAGAAATTATCACATTATTGGACAGAGTTTGGGGTTTGGATCTATTTTATTTTATACATACTAATAGATATATTCTATGGAGATATGATTTCATTTTATTATGAAAAAATCCCAAAACCTATTATTACCTCTGCTTTATTCTTATTATTAATTTATACTACATATAAAGCTTTTACTCCAACAAAAGAAAATCCAGAAATTCTATTAATACCTAGTGAAAACGACCTTCAACGTAAAGAAAACACCTTTATTTCTTTGATTTTTATTATACCAGCATTTATAATGTATTTTTTTATTTCAGACTCTTTTAATGTAAATTATATCATTTTTTTTCTGATTGTATTAGTAAATGCTAAAAATGAAACTTCTTTAAAGAGAACAGCATCCTTTCAAATTAAAAAAGGATTAATAACTTTTAAAAATGGGAAAGAAGAACGAATTTTTAATGTTTCAGAAATAACAAGTTTACAAGTATTCCCGAATCAGATTATATTTTTTAAAGAAGATTCACAAGAATTAATTTCTTTTCTTCAATTAGAAAAAGAAGATTTCCAAAACATCAAAATATACTTTAATAAAAGAGTACCAGAAATTTCAATTAATTTAGCGCAACCAGTAACTCAGTAAGTGAAATAGTATGGATTTACAAACCAAATTACCTTTAAAACAACAATCACATAACTTAATTGATTACAACTCTAAATTATTATTGTTAGGTTCTTGTTTTTCAGAAAATATTGGAAATAAACTCAGTTATTATAAGTTTCAGGTCAATCAAAATCCGTTTGGAATTTTATTTCACCCAAAAGCTATTGAAACATTAATTACCAATGCCATTAATGAGAAAACATATACTGAAACTGATATTTTCGAATTAAATGAACGTTGGCATTGTTTTGATGTACATTCTAACCTTAGTGAAATTGATAAAGAACAGTTACTTCAAAACATAAATTCTGCGATTCAAACTACCTCTAAAGAATTATTAGATGCAAGTCATATTATAATCACTTTAGGAACAGCTTGGGTGTATCGTTTTATTTCTTCGGATACAATTGTTGCAAATTGTCATAAAGTGCCTCAAAAGCAATTTTTAAAAGAATTGTTAACTGTTGATGAGATTACAGCTAGTTTAGAGAATATTTGTACTTTAATTAAAAGTGTGAATCCTAAAGCTTCAATAATTTTTACTGTTTCTCCTGTGCGTCATTTAAAAGATGGTTTTATAGAAAATCAAAGAAGTAAATCACATTTATTTGCAGGAATTCATGAAGTGGTTGAACCAAGAAACCAACACTATTATTTTCCATCTTATGAAATTCTAATGGATGAATTACGTGATTATCGTTTTTATAATGCTGACATGATTCACCCAAATAAGACTGCCATAAATTACATCTGGAAAAAGTTTTCTGAAACTTGGTTTAGCGAAAACACATTACAAACATTAACTAAAGTTGAGGAAATTCAGAAAGGATTAGCACACAAACCTTTTAATCCGAATTCTGAAGCACATCAAAAATTCTTAAATAAAATTGCACAAAAAATGGAAACACTAATTCAAGCATTTCCTTTTATGAAGTTTTAGTTTTTTATCTCTTAATAAACTAAGATTGTTTTTATTAAAGTAATTCTGTAAGTAACATTACCCCTTCTTCTGAAGTAGTATTACCCTCACTTTGAACCCAACTTTCACAAAATTCTTTTTTTGAATATCTCACCTTACCTTTAGCAGGATCAGCAACCCAAGCACTATCTTTTGTCATTTTATAAACCACTACAAAATGATTATTCTCCCAGTGAGCAATGGTCGGATTATCGTATTCTAATATTTTATCATAAGTAACTCGGATTCCTAAATTTTTGATTCCAATGCTATCACAAGCTTCACTTAAACCTAATAGTGTTGTTCCCTCTACTGGATTGTAAGACGATAACTTCTTTAAACTATCCAACTGAATATTTAAGTCATAATATTTACAAAGCATTGCTAAGCAAACCGGACCGCAATCTTTTGCATTTTCTTGAAGTATAATAGGGAATTTCTTAGTGAGAACTGGAGGATTAGATGTGTTTACTTTACATCCAATAATTACTAACCACAAGAATGCAATTGTTGATATTAATTTAATTTTCATAGCTTATTTTTTAAAAAAGCAAAAAGATGTGCTAAAGCACACCTCTTTACAACTTTAATATTTTTATTTTATAAATATTGATCTACGTCTCCCCAAGGACCTCCGTTGATTATATCTATTCCTTGCCCTTGTAAAAAATTAGTTGCTTGTCCACTTCTACCTCCACTTCTACAAACAGCAATTACTGGTTTACCCCAAGATTTAATTTCTTCTACATTATTTGGAATTGTATCTAACACAATATGCTTCGCACCTTCACTATGCCCTTCATTCCATTCAGCTAAAGTCCTTACATCTAAAACAACAGCTCCTTTTTTTAAATATTCTTGTATTTCGTTTGCCATATTTTTCCTTCTAAATAAATTAAATATATTCATTTTATACTACTTGTTCATTCAATAATAATGATAATCCTTCTTCAATTAAACTAGAGAATTCTTCATTCATTTTTAAACGATTTAAATATTCTTTAATTGAATTTTGAATTTCATAATTCTGTTTTACAGAAATTTCATACAACTCTAATGCCAACAACCAATCTTCATTAAATTTTTCTTCAACTAGATTAAAAATTGCCACAATTTTATTTTCAGAAATTAAATTTTCTTTCCTCATTTGTCGTACTTGACTATATAAATCGTACAATTCACGATCTGAGGAAGAATATTTAATCTTATGTGTTTTAGTTTCAGAAACTTTACCAATGTCTTCAAAAGAACTTACATCAGCAGGGCCAGCATATGCAGAAATAACATTTACTCCAACAGCCATATCATAAATTCCCCAATCTGGATGAAATAGTACTGTATCAAAATGAGTAACTGTACAGTTTTTAAATGATATAAGTTGAATTCTTCCTCTTAAATCTCTAGTTCCCGTAATAACTTCTCCTTCTACTTTTACACCTCCTTCAAACTCAAGACTAACTGTTTTTCCTTCATAAATTCCATAAGCTTCCAAATCTCTAGGGCTCATATTCTCAATTGGAATATTAATTCCTTTCAGTTTTCCAATAGGGCTTCCATATCCTTCTGCATGATAACTTATACCATGACCTATCAATTCTTTATCTCTATTTGCTAAAGCTGTTGCTCCAGTAGTTTGAATATAAATAGGTTTATTATTTTCATCTGTAATTACATTAGTAAATACTCCTGAAATTTGAATCCCTGTTGACAATTCAATAGTTCCTAAATTTTTAGAATCTATAAGTTTATTAACACCACTTAAACCTCCTTTTCGAATTCCCATGGTATTTGCATACTGTTCTAATACTAAACTCAAATGTGCAAAATCTGGAGTTACAAATAATTGCGGTTGTGGTTTTGTAATATCAAAAGATACATTAGAAGCTTCTAAAGTATAAGGTAATTTCTTAACAGCATCTTGCATACACCATTTACTTTCTCCTATTGAAGAAAGCAATCCTGCTCCATAAATCTTAGGATTATCAACAGTACCAATTAATCCATACTCTACAGTCCACCAATGCAAATTTCTAATTTGAGCCATTTCAGAAAGTGCCCCCATATTATTTTGTAACCATTCTACTTTTTCTTGTGCTTCTTGAATTTCCTTTTGACTAGAATTTGGATTTTCTTTTAAGATTGAAAGTAATCGAATAGCTTCATACATTTCATAATCTCTAGAAGAAGAAATAGCTTTTGCTCCAATTTCTCCAAATCTTCTTAAATACTCTGCATATTCAGGATTTGCAATAATTGGTGCATGACCAGCAGCTTCATGAATAATATCTGGTGCAGGTGTATATTTGATATGGTCTATTGTTCTCATATCTGAAGCTATTACCAAAACATTATAAGCTTGAAATTCCATAAAAGCATTTGGTGGAATAAAACCATCTACAGATACAGCAGCCCAACCTATCTCTTTTAAAATTCTATTCATTCCTTCCATTTTTGGAATTGTATCGATAGAGATACCTGTTTTTTGTAATCCTTCAATGTAAGATTCATGGGCTACTTTACCTAAATAATCTACATTCATTCGCATTACATATCTCCATACAGCCTGGTTTTGAGCTGTATACTCATCATAAGGTTGTTTAACCACAAACTTATGTAAATGTTGAGGCAATTTTCTAGTTACTTCATTTAACTCAAATTGAGCTTTCATACGTTAAAATGTTTGTGTTGTTTGTAAGGATAAAAATACTCATTTCGAAATTAATAGCCTTAAAATTTTCGTTTTTTGTATATTTACGAGTAACACAAAAATCAAAAAACATGAGAAGAGGAGGATTTAAGTTCCGCCTATTAATTGGCTTAATTATAGTTGCTTTCGCTTACTTAAGAAAGTGCAGTCAAAAAAAGGTAAATCCATACACTGGTAAAACGCAAACCATAAGTTTAAGCACAGATCAAGAAATAGCTATTGGATTACAACAAGCTCCATCTATGGCAAACCAACATGGTGGATTATACCCTAACAACCAATACCAAGCCTACATTGATAAAATCGGACAAAAACTTGTAGATAATTCTATAGCAAAAAGATCTGCCTATAAATATGAATTTCATCTATTAAGAGATGATAGAACAATTAATGCATTTGCCTTACCTGGCGGACAAATATTTATCACTTATGCTTTATTTTCTAAACTCACAGACGGATCTGGAACACTAAATGAAGATATGGTTGCTGGTGTTTTAGGACATGAAATTGGTCATGTACTTGGCAAACATTCTAACGAAAGAATTAGCGAAGCAAACTTCTGGAAATTAATTACAATGGGAGCTTCAGTTGGAGCAGACATGGGACAATTAGCTAACAGTATCGGCCAACAAACTTTACTTAAAAACGGAAGAGGTGATGAATTAGAAAGCGATGAATTAGGTGTAAAGTTAATGCTTGACGCTGGTTACGACCCTCGCTATCTAATTAACGTAATGGAAATTTTAAAAGCTGCTGCGGGTCCAAACAGAGTTCCAGAATTTCAAAGTACTCATCCTGATCCTGAAAATAGAATTCAAAAAATTAAAGAAGCAATTAGGAAATATTCTTAAGAATATTTCCTAAAAAAAATTCTGGTATAATATTTATTAATAAATACTGTTATAATTTAGTAATTGAAAAAGATGTTTTAGAGTTTATAGTAATATATTAATTATCACATCAAACTATGTCAAAATCTGAAGAAACAGATTTAAACTTATTAATTAGCTCCTTAAGTTCCAAAGTTTACAACTCTTTTAAAAGAAGTTTAAATACAAAATCTGAAAACACAACAAAACTCAAACTTTTAGAAACAATAAGAAGAAAAAAAGATTTTGAGAAAGACTTTTTTATAAAAAAACACAAATTATCACCTCTAAAATTTAATACATTAAAATTTGATTTATTTCAAGAGTTAATAGATCATTTAAAAGTATCTGAAGAAAAGTATTCCGACATTAATTTATTCAAAAAACTTGTAGAATTAGAAGTCCTTTTAAAAAATGCTTTATATACTAAAGCCAAAAGAAAACTTAGTAATCTAAAAAAAATTGCTTCTGAGAAATGCAACTTTGAAATCTGTTGCCTGTTACAGAAAAAAGCTGTAGAGTTTAGGCTTTTTAATTACGAAAAAGGCACTAACAGCTTCAAAGAAGGAGTTGCAGAATTAGATAAATATATTCAGTTATCTAAAAACTTGAGTTCTTATAAACTTTTGGCAGAAGAGATTTGCGAATTACACTATCAATTTTTAGACAAACGTATAAAAAACAGAGACACACTTCTAAACTACAACAAAACCCCACTACTTCAAGACATTAACAATGCTAAATCTGTATTATCTATATACTTTTTCTACAGAGCAAAATCGTTAATTCACATGGGGAACAATGATTTTAATGAAGGCAAAAGATATTCTTTTTTAGCATATGAACATTTAGACCAAAACCCCTCTAAATATCGTGATGATTTCCTTTTGAAATTTAAAGCTTTAAATAATTATTTAGATTCTAGTATGAATTTAATGGAAACAACTCCTTTCGAAAAAATTCATCCAGAACTTTTAAAGCTGATAAATGAAAACAAACACAAATTTAATGTAATCACTAAAAGTTTTACTACAATTGCTAATGACTGTTTAGTTTTAAACTATTTATGGATAAAAAAAGATATTGATCGTTTCTTACATATTATACCAGAAATTAAAAAAAATTACGATTTACATAATGAAATGACTGGCCCTAACTTTAGTGTTGAAGTATTATTATTTATTGCACGCATGTATTTTTTAAACGGTATGTTAAAAGAAGCAAATCATTATTGCGTGATGATAAGTGAGAAAAAAACGAATCCTGCTTCTCTTATAATTTCTTGTGGCAACATTTTAAGGATTATGATTCAACATGATCTTGGAGATCATCAATTAATCTCTTATTTAATTCATACCAGTAAATATTTTTTGAAAAGTAATGAGCGGCTTTTTAATTTAGAGCGCAGTATTCTAAATGGTTTACATAAGATTAAACCTTATTTTTCTGATTCTCAAAAATCACAACTCTTTAAAGAATTGTATTTAGAAATCAATGAAAAACTAGATAAATCAGAAGATTCTATTCTAGATAAAAAAATAGGAATTTTAGAATGGTTAAAATCTAAGATATAAAAGAACACAATTTTCTTTAAAAAAAGAATTTAACCTTTAAAAAAACAACATAAAAACATTCAAAAACAACCAGTTAACATACTGAAGATGTTTTATTTCCATGAATTTAGAAAAACTTAACTAGTAAAATATTTTTTAAAATTCCTTAAAAAACAATCATCTTGCAATGGATTAGAGATTAGTGTTGATACTTTCTATGTTCAACGCATCAAAAACTATAATTTAAAATCGTTTTTAAATACACTTTTGATTTGATTAATTAAAAAAATTAATCTTAAAAAAAATTATTTATAGTGATTATTTGAATTGTCAAAATTACCCAAGATTGACTTTTCAATTTTAAGGTGCAAAAAAGGGTAGATTTTAAAATCTACCCTTTTTATAGTTAAACTCAATTATCTACACTAAAAACTTAAGCTGTTTTTAGCTTATTTAGTTTTTCTTTTTTAACTTTTATTTCGTTTTCTAACTTATTTAATCTTTTTTCAACTCTACTAATAATTGCTTCTTTTCTTTGAATATCTTCAGCAGTTAAAGCACCTTCTTTCTTAGCTGCTTCTAATTGATCTTTCTTCTTTTTCAAACCTTGTCTTCCACTAATTAACATTTCTTCATTAACACTAATATCATCTTCTACCTCCATTATTTTCATTCTCTTTTCTTTAGAAATCTTATCTTCAATTTCCTTTTTTTCAGCTTTCAACTGACTATCTAACTGCGTTAACTTTTCATTTTTTTTACGCAAAGCCTCTAATTGCTTTTTATAAGCCTCTTCACTAGCTTTTATTTCTTTCTCTAACTTCTCTCTTGCAGCTTTTAATTCTTCTTCTCTTTTTTCTAAATCACTATCAGTTTTAACTTCTGAAACAGGAGTTGCTACAGTCTCAGTTCCTACAGACTCAACTTCTTTAAGTTCAGCAACTTTAACATTTAAAGATTTCTTGAATGAAATTAACTCTTCTTTTTGAGCTTTAATCTTCTTATCAAGTTTAGATAATCTAGCCTCAACATTTCTAATGATTGTTTCTTTTCTTATAACCTCTTCTTTAGTAATTCTGTTTTTACTTTTATCTTTCGTTAATCTAGACTTAATTCTTTCTAAACCTTCTACTCCACTTAACAACATTTCTTCGTTAACACGAATTTCTTGTTCTTTATTTTTAATTGCTTTTCTATCTTCTCTGGATAATTCTTGAGAAAATACGGTTTGAAAACTGAAACAAATAACTACTATTGTGGGGATTACATTTTTGAACATTTTCATTTCTTCTTTTATTTATACTTTCAATGTTTACACTTGTATTTGATACCTTTTTAGTTAAAAAGTCACAAAACAGAACCTCTTTTTTTAAGGGGGTGCAAATATACGAATAAAAAAAACACAAAAAACACATCCTCAAAATCTATTAACATAAGTAAAAATGTAACATTTTCAAACATTTAGCTACATATAGGAAATGCTAAAAATATTGTTATGGGATCAACTTCTGCTATGATTACGAGTATTAAGAACAATAAAAGGCCTCGTAAAAGCGCTATTGAAAAATTAAAAAAACACAGCCATTTCGGAAAAGATGATTCATACGAATTATCTTTCAACAAAACAGCTACTGAAAAACAATTAGAACAAATAAGATTAGAAGCCAAAAAAGAAAACAGACGAAAACTTCTTTCTTTTTTAATTCCAATTGGTTTAATTTCTATCGCTACATTAATCGCAATCGGTTTCGTGAAATTTTAAGTAAAAAACCTAAAATCTTTACTACTTTTACTTATCAAATTATACCAAATGGATAAGAAAGTAATTTTAATGATTTTAGATGGTTGGGGAATTTCACCTGATCCTGAAATTTCTGCAGTAGATAAAGCAAACACTTCTTTTATAGATTCTTTATACTCAAAATTTCCTCATTCTGAATTAAGAACCGATGGCGAATATGTTGGACTTCCAGAAGGTCAGATGGGAAATTCTGAAGTTGGACATATAAACTTAGGTGCTGGAAGAATTGTATACCAAAACCTTGCTAAAATAAATAAGGCTATAAAAGAAGATACTTTAGCCAAGGAAACTGAATTACTTGATGCTTTTAAATACGCAAAAGAAAACAATAAAAACATCCATTTATTAGGTTTGGTTTCAGATGGTGGAATTCATTCACATATTAATCATTTAAAAGGATTATTAGATGCTGCAAAGAGTAATGATATATCAAATATTTTCTTACATGCATTTACAGATGGTAGAGATACAGACCCAAAATCTGGAGTTGATTACATAAAAGACATAGAAAATCACATGGCGAATAGCACTGGACGTTTGGCTTCTATTACGGGTCGTTATTACGCTATGGATAGAGATAATCGTTGGGAAAGAGTAGCTTTAGCTTATAATGCATTAGTAAATGGTGAAGGAACCTTATCTACAAACGCTATTGAAAGTATTGAGGCTAGTTATAAGAATGATATTACTGATGAATTCATTAAACCTATAATTTTAACTAACGAAGACAATCAACCTAAAACTACAATTAAAGAAGATGATGTTGTTATCTTTTTTAATTTCAGAACAGATAGAGGTAGACAATTAACTCAAGCGTTAAATCAAAAAGATTTTACGGATCAAAACCTTAAGAAGTTACCATTATATTTTGTTACCATGACAAACTACGATAGTACTTTTGAAGGAATCCATGTAATTTACGATAATAAAAACATTGAAAATACTCTAGGAGAAGTTTTAGAAACTGCAGGAAAGAAGCAAATCAGAATCGCAGAAACTGAAAAATATCCACACGTTACATTTTTCTTCTCTGGTGGAAGAGAAAAAGAATTTATAGGAGAAAAAAGAATCTTATGTCCTTCGCCAAAAGTAGCTACTTACGATTTAAAACCTGAAATGAGTGCTTTTGAAATTAAAGATGCAATCGTTCCTGAATTAGAAAAAGGAGAAGTAGACTTTGTATGCTTGAATTTTGCGAATGGAGATATGGTAGGACACACAGGAGATTTTGATGCTGCTGTTAAAGCTTGTGAAGCTGTTGACACTTGCGTAAATGAAGTTGTTACTAGTGCTTTAGCTAATGGGTATACAACCTTATTAATTGCAGATCACGGAAATTGTGAAACCATGATTAATCCAGATGGTTCTCCTAATACAGCACACACGACAAATCCAGTTCCATTAATTTTAATAGACAACGAATTAAAATCAATCAAAAATGGAATTTTAGGAAATATGGCTCCAACTATATTACATTTGTTAGGTGTAGAAAAACCAGCTGAAATGACTCAAGAATCTCTGGTATAAACTTTAAATAACAATGAAAAAAATAATATACGCAATCACTATTTTTTTAATCGGTGCTTGTTCTTCTTATCAAAAATCAAACACAAAGTTTAAAGCAGAAAAAGATAGCGATGGGAACTTAGTTGGATATGCTACTCAAAATGACTTTAAACAAGAACCATACGGAAGCGAATGGTTTAATGATTATTATGAGTATTACGAAACAGATAAAAAAACCATTTCTGAGTTAACTCCTTATTTAAAAGATATAACAATTAAAGCTTTTATGGGAACTTGGTGTGATGACAGCAGACGTGAAATCCCTAACTTTTACAAGATTTTAAATGAAACAAAATTTAATCAAAGTAGATTAGAACTTGTTACCGTAAACAGAGATAAAAAGGCAAAAGGAATAGAAAAAGGATATAATATTGAAAGAGTTCCTACATTTATTTTTTACCGAAACGGAAAGGAAATTGGAAGATTTGTAGAACATACTGTTAACGATGCTTTTTTAGAACAAGACATACTACAAATTGTATCTGGCAAAGGATACAAACACGCATATGAAAAGTAAACATTATGGCTCTAATAATATTAGACTCAACAAAATGTTCTTTGTGCAACAAAACATTAAAAGCAGACGATGAAATAATTTCATGGTCTGCTTTTTTAATACCTGATCATAAATTTGGTGAATTTTCAGATTCTGGAATGCACAAATCTTGTTTTGAAAACTGGGAACATAAAGACGAATTTCAGTATTTACACAGCTACAAACCTTATTTTGATTTTAATGATTCACACATTAAAACAATGATAGAAAAACATGGAATGCCAGACCGGTTAAAAGAAGTGCAAGCGTTTAGAAAAAAGCATCCAGAATTTAAACCTTAAATGTTTCTACGAATCCAGTATATTTGCACTTTATTTATTCCATAGGAAATGATTATACCAAAAAACAGAGAAGAAATAGAGTTAATGCGCGAAAGTGCTTTAGTAGTTTCTAAAACTTTAGGAATGTTAGCTAAAGAAGTAAAACCTGGAGTTACTACTTTATATTTAGATAAACTTGCTGAAGAATTTATAAGAGAACAAGGTGCAATTCCTGCTTTTTTGGGTTTATATGATTTTCCAAACACATTATGCATGAGTCCAAATTCTCAAGTAGTGCACGGAATTCCTAACAACACTCCTTTAGTTGAAGGAGATATTATTTCTATCGATTGTGGAGCTTTAAAGAATGAATTCTACGGAGATCATGCATATACATTTGCTGTTGGCGAAATTGATTCAGAAACTAAAAAACTGTTAGACATTACAAAAGAAAGTTTGTATGTCGGTATTCGTGAATTTAAAGTTGGAAACCGTGTTGGAGATGTAGGTTATGCTATTCAACAATTTACAGAAAAACATGGTTATGGTGTAGTAAGAGAATTGGTAGGACATGGAATTGGTAGAAAAATGCATGAAGATCCGGAAATGCCAAATTATGGAAGACGTGGTAGAGGTAAAAAATTTGTTGAAGGTATGGCAGTAGCTATTGAACCTATGACAAACATGGGAACTCATAAAATAAGATTCCATAAAGATGGTTGGACGGTAACTACTTTAGACAATAAGCCATCTGCTCACTTTGAACATGATGTTGTAATTATAGATGGAAAACCAGAATTACTTTCTACATTCCAGTACATTTACGAAGCTTTAGGTATTGAAAGTGATGAAGAAAACGAGTTTAGACAACAACCTTTAGTTCTTTAATAGTGTCGCTTTTTAAAACTGTATTAAACACCATACCTCGACCTATTTTAATCAAAGTCAGTTATTGGGTTCGTCCTGTAATAGCTTGGTGGTTAAAAGGAGATAATTTCACAGATCCTATCGATGGAAAATCTTTTAAAAAGATGCTTCCATACGGTTATGAAGTTCAACGCGAAAATGTATTATCTCCATCTACTCTTTCTTTGGAAAGACATCGCTTGTTATGGTTGTATTTACAGCAAGAAACGAACTTTTTTTCATCTAAAGAAAAGAGAAAACTACTACATATTGCTCCTGAACAATGTTTTTTGCACCGTTTTAGAGCATTAAAAAACCTAGAATATATCACTTCAGATTTAGAATCGCCTATTGCTGATGTTAAAGCAGATATTTGTGACTTACCTTTTGAAGATGAATCTTTTGATATTATTTTTTGTAATCATGTATTAGAACATATCCCAGATGACACGAAAGCTATGCAAGAATTGTATCGTGTTTTAAAACCTGGTGGCTATGGTATATTTCAAATTCCTCAAGATTTAAACAGAGAAACTACTTTTGAAGACGACTCTATTACAGATCCAAAGGAGAGAGCTAAAATATTTGGGCAATACGATCATGTTCGTGTTTATGGACGAGATTATTTCAACAAACTACGTTCTATAGGATTTAATGTAAAAGAAGTAGATTACACAAAACAAATCGCCCCAGAATTAGTGGAGCGATATGCTTTAGCTAAAGGTGAAATTTTACCTTTATGCTATAAAACAGGACAATAAACAGTTATTTATTTTCTTTCAAGTAATCTTCTAAAGATTGAAGTTTTTTATCTCCTAAAAACACAATTCCGTCTTTTTTAAGTTGATATTTACCTGTATCCTTTTTTTCAATAATTACATCATTAGTATAAGTTCCTTTTGCATCTTTCATTTTACTAACTTTTTCTCCAAGGATATTATACCAACTCGTGTTTTTTCGTTTTTGAGCTTGAATTTTATTTTTATAAAAACTCCCCAAATAGCCAATATCTTCAGCAAATAAAACTCGATTCTCGTTTTCAGAAATTTCTGAAGAACCAAATAAATATCCTTTTAACTTTTTAGTTTCTTGATCGTATAATGTATAAATATCTCCGCCTAAATGACCACCTAACTTATACCATGTTTTATAAATTTTCACAGTGTTTTCATCTTCATCGTACTTATCAATTATATCTGCTTTTTTCATAGCCTTTAACTGCCCTTCAATGTTTTTAATTCGAAGAAAACTCTCATTAACTAAATCAAAAACAAAGGTATCTGCACTATTATTCAGATAAGCAACTAATTGTTGATTTCCTCTTGGTAACAAAACTGCCTCAAAAAAAGAAGATTCAGAATTAATACTTTTAATATCTGGCAGCTCAAAACCTTCTTTCTCTTTAGACTTATAGCAATAGATTTTAGTTCCTTTTCGTTTCTTATCTACAAAAAGAAACACGCCTTCAAAAGTTAAAGCATTTTCATACAAATTTGGTTTTATGAGAACCTTACCATTTTCATTTAGCAAACCGTATTTATTTCCTTTTTTGAAAATAGCTAATCCGTATGTATTGAAGTTGAAAATGGTATCTGCATGAATAGACAAAGCATCTGAAATTGCATTCCATTCACGTTTTAATGAATCTATTCGCTTTGCCTCTTTTTCAGCCATTAATTTTAGCCGTTTCTCCTCTTTTTCTTCTGCTTCAATCTTCTCTAGTTTTTCTTCAATATCAACATACAGTTCCAACATTTGCTTGTAAGTTTCTGAAGTTTTACTTCTAGATAATTGGAAATATTTTTTAGCAAAATCTTTAGCTTCTTTATACGATTTGAGTTCGTAATAAATTAAAGTGCCCATTTCTGCAATTCTAGATTTTTGAATAGAATCTATTTTAGACAATCCTTTATCAAAGTTAACTTTAGCAGCTTGATAATCTATTTTCTCCATGTCTCTTTCAGCTTTACTGAAATAAACCTTAGCAATCTCATAATTAGATTGCCCTATTGAAGTATAGAAATTAACGACTAAAAAAACGATAAATAATCCCCTTCTCATTTTTATGCATTTTATGGTTAAAATCCTGTTCTTGATTTCATTTCAAAATCAGAACTAAAATACCATGAGAAAAAGATTTAAAACATACCTAAAACTAGGTATTATTAATTAGAAAACTCCTCTATTTCACCTTTATCATTTGTAAAAAGCAGCACAACCTTAAGTTCAGGATGTTTCTCTAAAAAAAGTTTTGTTTTTTCTAACCCCATCGCCATAAATGCTGTCGCATAAGCATCTACATCAGCACAATCTCCTTTCATTAAAACTGAAGCACTTAATAAATTATTCTCTTGGGCCAATCCTGTTTTTGGATTTACAGTATGTACAATTTTTTCTCCTTTTTCATTGACTTTAAACTTTCTGTAATTTCCTGAAGTAGCCATAGATTGATTATCTAATAAAATAAATCGAGATTGGCTCCTAGATCCATCAGTTTTAGGATCATCAATTGCCACTTTCCATGCAGAATCTCTAGAATTTTTACCTCTAGCTCTAATCTCACCTCCTATTTCAACTAAATAATCTTGTATATTTTTACTTTCTAAAAAGCGTCCAACAACATCAATTCCTAAACCTTTTGCATACGCATTTACGTTAAATTCCATTTCAAGAGATTTTACAACTTTATTATCTTTTAAAGTCATTTTATCGAAGCCAGTAATCTTCATTAATTCTTTAACTTCTTCTTCAGTAAGGTTCTTTTTTTCTTTACCTGAACCAAAACCATAAGCATCAATTAATTTCCCTATCGTAGGATCAAAATACCCGTCAGTTTCTTTATATAAACGCTTTGCTTTATCAAAAGCTTCAATAAAATAAGCATCTACAACTACTGTTGTGTCATTCTGATTTATTTTAGAAATTAAAGATGTTGGAATGTAAGTAGATAATGAATTATTAAAATTTTCAAATATTTCATTAATTGGCTCTTGAAAATTTTCTGTACTCTTATAAATAATATTATACGTTGTTCCAAAAACGTTTCCTCTCAATTTAGTGAAGGATTCTTGCGTTGTTTGAACTTGTTCTTTTTTATTTTCTGTTTTACAAGCTTGAAAAAAAACTAAGAAAACTAGTAGAAAAGAATAGTATTTTGGCGCCATTAATTTATATTTTTTTAACAAAAATAAATCAATCTATACTAAAATACCGTTAATGTGACTTTTTGTTTTATCATTTTTTTAAATTTGCTACTTACATTAACTACATTAAGATGAAAAAAATAGTATTATTTCTATCGGCTGCTGTTTTATTAGCTTCTTGTGCATCAAGTAAAGAATTAGAAGCTCTTAAAGCAAAGCACGAACAAACTAAAGATGAATTAGCAACAGTAAAAACAAACCTTACTAAGTGTTTAGTAGAGAAAGAAAAGTATCAGGATCGCTCTAAAGATTTAGAAGGTAGAATTGACGAACTAAGAAAAGACAAAGAAAATACTATTCAACAAGTTGAAAATTTAACTGTTTTAACCAAAGGTGCTAACGACAACATTAAAGAAACTTTAGCTCAATTAAGTAAAAAAGATAAATACATCAACAAAATTAGAGCTGCAGCTTCTAAAAAAGACTCTTTAAACTTAGTAGTAGCTTTTCATTTAAAGAAAGAATTACAAGACGGAATTGACGATCAAGATATCGAGGTTAATGTAGAGAAGACCGTTGTATTTATTTCTATTTCTGATAAGTTATTATTTAAGAGCGGTAGCTATACAATTACAGATAAAGCATCTAAAGTTTTACAAAAAGTTGCTACTGTAGTAAACGGGCAACCAGAAATGGATGTTATGATTGAAGGTCATACTGATGATACTCCAATTAATACTGCTGCTGTAAAAGACAACTGGGATTTAAGTGTAAAACGTTCTACAGCAATTGTACGTGAGTTACAATCGAAGTATAATGTAGCACCTTCTAGATTAATCGCTGCAGGTAGAAGTAGTTTCTTACCATTAGCTCCAAATGATACACCAGCTAACAAAGCTAAAAACAGACGCACAAAGATTATCATCTTACCTCGTTTAAATCAATTCTTTGATTTATTAGATCAAAAAGTTGAGTAATCTTTTCACTTTACAAAATTTAAAAACCACCTAAATCTAGGTGGTTTTTTTATGCTTTTATATTCTGTATTTTACAATAACAATAAAAATCAAATACAGAAATCTCATCAACACTTAAAACCTTTACTAACATAAACTCACTAATTATTCAATTGGTTAATAATTCTACTATTACAATAAGTATAGGAATTCACAAACTAGCATAAAACAAATCAGCCAGAGTGATACTCTGGCTGATTTATTTATTTTAAAAGCTTTATTCTTATTTCAAGAATCGATAAGTGAATTTAATTAGAAATATATTTTCTAATTCTTGTTCTAAAATTTGATTATTTAACCCTCCTAATAAAGATCGATCTGGATCTTGACTTCCTGTAGTTCCTTGCGACCAAACAAAGAAAAACTCAGAACCAGGAGTATACTCCCAACGCATTACTAAATTAGATCGGAATTGAGCAAAAGAAAAATCTGGATTAGAAAATTCATAATCTGTAATTCCATCTAAATTCTCATCAATCCTAAAAACTTCATCATTTGCATCAAAATTCACTTGATTTTCATCTAAAAAAACAACTCTTCCTCCAATATCTTCAGATAAAGAATTTAATACATAATTGAAATTACTATATCTTCCTCTAGCTATAAATGGCTGCCCGTAATACTGAATTGACAAGTTGGGATTAATACTATAATTCGCTCTAAATGTAAAAGATAAATTCTTGTTATCTATTTCTCCTAAAACATATCTTGGTGTAGATCCATTTAGTTCTTCAGAAACATATTGTGTTTTATTTATATTCTCTCTGAAACTAGTACTCAAAGTAACACTTAAAGCATCCAATGGCTGATAGTTTAAATTAAGATTATAATTCTTAACATTAAAAGAATCGTCAGTTCCATAGCTATTACCATAACCGACAGAAAAATTAAATCTTTTACTTGAATCTGAACCAACGGCGAAATTATAATATACCTCTTCTGAATTTCTCCAACGTGGCCCTCCTCTTAAAAACGAATTCTGAATAGACCTAGGACGATAACCAATTCTTCCTTCCGTACCCCAGTTATTATCCCAATTAATATTCCCTCCAGTTTCATATTCTATTCTGTTAAAATTTCCTGCAAAATCATACATACTTCTTAATACAACTCTTGCCGATGCTCTTCTGTATATTTTAGTAGGATTTTGCCACAAGTATTCTATATTTCCGAACTGCCAAATTTGATCTGTTTGCCTTAAAAAACCTACATCATTCAATTCAAATTCTGGAGATTTCCAGTTTGCTCCTAAAAAGAAACGCCAATTCCCTCCACCTCTTTTCCCTCCAAAAACTCGTCCACCTGTTCCCGTCAAAGAAGTTCTATTCGGATCAACATTTAAATGACTAGCATCTACTCTTTGGAATAAATGACGAATAGATTCTTGTGTTCTCTGAATTGCTTCTTTACTCCCAGAAACATGACTCATAGAGAAATTACCCTGAATAAAATAATCTCTATCATTCCACTCATGCCTAAAATCCAAACCTCCAGAATAGGCCGATTTATGAAGTGTATTTATTGATTGTAAATCTCTATTTGTAGCTGTAAAAATTCCACCAATAAAAGATTTCCTATCATTAAAATCCTTTTGAACTCTTGTTACAAAGTAATTAGTTAATGGCTCCACTAAAACCTCTCTTCTGTCTCCATTATTATCAATCTCTGAATACTCATTATCTGTTACAGTTTCTAAAACTCCAATAGACCAACCATCTCTTGTTTTACCAGAAAACTTGGCAGCAGCAATTATAGAACTATTAATTGGTGCATCTACAAATTCTCCATCATTAGAATTGGCAGAAGTTTGTGGACTTCTTCCAATCCTTCTACTATAGAACACATTATCTTGTCCTCCAACTCTAAAATCAAAAATATTTTTATTTTCGACGAAGAATGGTCTTTGTTCACGGAAGAAAACATCATCGAAACCATCTAATACAATATTTCCTGGATCAGCTTCAACTTGACCAAAATCTGGATTAATTGTTACATCTAAAGTTAAATCATTTGTTACTCCAATTTTAGCATCTACTCCCCCGTTAACTCTAAAATTATCACCATCTCTGAACGGATTTCCAGGTTCTTTTTCAAAAGTCTCGTAAGACATAACTGTAAATGGCTGAATCTCTAATTGCTTTTGTGATTTTAAATCGATTAACCCATGTAGTTCTCCTGCTTCACTAATAAAACCAGAAATATCATTTGGAATTCTTTGCCAAAGCGATCTTTCATTTTTTCTAAAGATTGTACGATTAAAGTTTAACCCCCAAATTTGTTCTTTTGCTTTACCAAAACGCAATTGACTAAACGGAATTTTCATTTCTCCAGTCCAGCCTTTATCATCAATAACAGCATCTGTATACCAAACAGGGTTCCAACTTTCATCCCAGTTTTGACCATTTTGAGTTACAAACTCTTCACCTTTTACCCCTGCAGCTGTTACTGTAAAAACAAAAGCAGTTCTTTTATCATGATAGCTATCTATAATTACATTTACTCTATCACCTGCAAAACCATCACGACGAGTTAAACGAGCTTCGATTTCTTCTGGTGAATCATCAAATGCTCTAATAGCTATGTATAAATACTTTGTATCATAAAGAATTTTAAATTTAGTTTGAAAAGCAGGAGCAACTCCTTCTTCTGGATCTTTTTGAAAAAAATCACCTCCCCAAGGAACAGCTTCCCAAGCAGGTTCATCTAACCTCCCATCTATTACAAGTTCTTTATCGGTCTTTTTTGTTGTGTATATTTTCTTTTCTAAACTTTGTGCTTTTCCAAACAAAGAACACAAAATAGAAAAAGTAAACAGTAATATTCTTACCTTCATTATTAGTTTTGAATCGTTGTCGCAAAAGTATACTAGAAATCTCTTAACAATATGTTAATTTGCATTTTAAGATTCTTAAATAAAATTAAACCAACTTCCTATTTGTCAATAAAATAAATATTTGTAAATTTGCACTCCTTTTTTAAGGAAAAGTTATATAATTTATTAATAGACAAAAACTAAATCGTGTATGAACACATTAAGTTACAAAACAGTATCGGCTAACAAAGCAACTGTAAACAAAGAGTGGGTTGTTGTTGATGCGGACGGGCAATCATTAGGTCGTTTAGCTTCTAAAGTTGCAAAACTTATTAGAGGTAAACACAAACCAAATTACACACCTCACGTAGATTGTGGTGATAATGTTGTGGTTATCAATGCTGAAAAAATTAATTTAACAGGAAGTAAGTGGAATGACAAAACTTACATCCGTCACACTGGTTACCCAGGTGGACAAAGATCGTTAACTGCTCAAGAAATGTTCGATAAGAATCCTACTAGACTAGTAGAAAAAGCAGTAAAAGGTATGTTACCTAAAAACAAATTAGGTAGTACTTTATTCAGAAATTTATATGTATATGCTGGTGCAGAGCACGCTCAAGAAGCTCAAAAACCAAAATCTATTAACCTTAACGATCTTAAATAATGGAAACAGTTCACAAAATAGGTAGAAGAAAAACAGCTGTTGCTCGTGTATATGTTTCTCAAGGAAAAGGAGACATTACTATCAACAAAAGAGAATTAACTAATTACTTTACTACTCCTACTTTACAATATAAAGTAAGACAACCTTTAATGTTAACTGAAAACTTAGAGGCTTACGATATTAAAGTAAATGTTTACGGTGGTGGTGTAACAGGACAAGCTGAAGCTATCCGTTTAGCTATTACTAGAGCTTTAGTTTCAATTAACGAAGAGCACAAAGCAGTATTAAAACCAGAAGGATTATTAACTCGTGATCCAAGAATGGTTGAGCGTAAGAAATTCGGTCAGAAGAAAGCACGTAAGAAATTCCAGTTCTCTAAACGTTAATCGTTTATTAGAACTGTTTTTCGAAAAATATTTTTCATTAACAGTTTAGTATCTAAATAGCTCAGACGTAAAAACTACTGATCTATTGCGAAAACAGAACGTAAACACATTTATTAAAATGGCAAACATTCAAGAATTATTAGAAAGCGGAGTACACTTTGGTCACTTAACTAGAAAGTGGAATCCTAACATGGCACCTTATATCTACACTGAACGTAATGGTGTTCACATTATTGATTTATATAAAACTTCAGCTAAGATCGACGAAGCTAAAGAGGCTTTAAAGAAGATAGCTAACTCTGGTCGTAAAATTTTATTCGTAGCGACTAAGAAACAAGCTAAAGATATCGTTGCTGAAAAATCTAAATCTGTAAACATGCCTTACATCACTGAAAGATGGCCAGGGGGTATGTTAACTAACTTTGTTACTATCCGTAAAGCTGTAAAGAAAATGGCTTCTATTGATAGAATGAAGCAAGATGGTTCTTTCGACGCTTTATCTAAGAGAGAAAAATTACAAATTAACCGTCAACGTGAAAAATTAGAAAAGAATTTAGGTTCTATTGCTGATATGACGCGTTTACCAGGTGCTTTATTTGTAATTGACGTAAAGAAAGAGCACATTGCAATTGCTGAAGCTCAAAAATTAAACATTCCAATCTTTGCAATGGTTGATACAAACTCTGATCCAAGACCGATCGATTTCGTAATCCCTGCAAATGATGATGCTTCTAAGTCTATTGATAAAGTTTTATCTTATGTTACTGAAGCCATTTCTGAAGGTTTAGCTGATAGAAAAGCTGACAAAGAAAAAGCTAAAACAGAAAAAGAGACTGAGAGTAAAAAAGTTGAAGAAGTAAAAACTGAAGAGGCAAAATAAAAACTTAAAGGTTTCATCACATTGAAACCTTTAATTTATTTTATCATTGTACAATTAAATACAACCTTAAAAAACAAACAAAATGTCAAAAATTAGCGCTGCAGACGTAAAAAAATTAAGAGAGACTACAGGTGCAGGAATGATGGACTGTAAGAACGCTTTAGTTGAAGCAGAAGGTAACTTTGATAAAGCTATTGAAATCTTACGTAAAAAAGGTCAAAAGATCGCTGCTAAAAGAGCAGATCGTGATTCTTCTGAAGGTGTAGCTATCGCTAAAATTAGTGACGACAATACTTACGGTGTTGCTATCGTATTAGCTTGTGAAACTGATTTTGTTGCTAAAAATGACACATATAAAGAATTAGCTCAGCAATTCGTTGATATCGCTATCAACCATTCTAACAAAGAAGATTTCTTAGCTGCTGAATTCGAGAGTGGAGTTACTGTTGCTGAAAAATTAATCGAGCAGACTGGTGTAATCGGTGAAAAAATTGAAATTCCTTCTTTTGAAAGAATTGAAGCTCCTTACGTTGGTTCTTACACTCACGTTGGAAAAATTTCAGCTTTAGTTGGATTAACTGAATCAGTTGAGAAAGCTGCTGATTTAACTAAAGATTTAGCTATGCAAGCTGCTTCTATGGGAGCTACAACTTTATCTTATAAAGATTTCTCTCCTGAGTATGTTGCTGCTGAGACTGAAGCTAGAATTGCCGCTATCGTAAAAGATAACGAAGAATTAGTACGTTTAGGTAAAACTTTAAAGAACGTTCCGCAATTCGTATCTAGATTACAATTAACAGATGAAGCTTTAGCTAAAGCTGAAGAAGCTGCTAAAGAGCAATTAAAAGCTGAGGGTAAACCAGAACAAATCTGGGACAAAATCTTACCAGGTAAAATGGAAAGATTTATTTCTGATAACACCACTTTAGATCAAGAGCAGTGTTTATTAGATCAAAAATTCATCAAAGATGAGAAGAAAACTGTTGCAGAATATGTTTCTTCTTACGGTGAAGTAGAAGTTAAAAACTTCGTAAGAGTTACTTTAGGGTAATTCTAAAAAATAAACTAAATAACTTCTGTATTGAAGTTTATTACAAAGGGGACTAAAAGTCCCCTTTTTTTATTATGAATACTTTGTATATTTGCACAACTTTCAACAGAACTATGCAATACAAACGAATACTTCTAAAATTAAGCGGAGAAGCCCTAATGGGAGAACGCGACTATGGAATTGACCCAAAAAGATTAAAAGAATACGCCTTAGAAATAAAACAAGTAGTTGAAAAAGGTGTAGAAGTTGCCATTGTAATTGGAGGAGGAAATATTTTCAGAGGTGTTTCTGGTGCTGCTAATGGAATGGATAGAGTTCAGGGTGATCACATGGGAATGCTAGCAACTTGTATTAATGGCTTAGCTTTACAAAGTGCTTTAGAAGATGAAGGTGTTTATACCAGAATGCAAACTGCTTTAGAAATTAAAGAAGTAGCAGAACCTTACATCAAAAGAAAAGCCATAAGACATTTAGAAAAAGGTAGAGTTGTAATCTTTGGAGCTGGAACTGGTAATCCTTATTTCACTACTGATACTGCTGCAGTTTTAAGAGCTATTGAAATTGATGCAGATGCAATTTTAAAAGGAACTCGTGTTGACGGAATTTATAACGATGATCCTGAAAAGAATAAAGATGCTATTAAATTTGAAACTATTACTTTTAAAGACGTAATAGAAAAAGGATTAAAAGTAATGGACATGACTGCTTTTACTCTTAGTGAAGAAAACAAATTACCAATTATTGTTTTTGATATGAATAAACAAGGAAATTTAATTAAATTAGTTTCTGGGGAACCAATTGGAACAATAGTTGATCATAAATAAACCGTATTTATACGAGTTAATTAAATTATAAAGAGATGACTGAAGAAATAGATTTTATTTTAGATAGTACTAAAGAAGCTATGGTTAATGCTATTTCTCATTTAGAGAAAGAATTAAGAAGCATTAGAGCAGGAAAAGCATCTCCTGCAATGTTAGCGAATGTACAAGTTGATTATTATGGATCTCAAACTCCATTAGGTCAAGTAGCAAATGTGAATACACCAGATGCAAGAACAATCTCAATTCAACCATGGGAAAAAAACATGTTACAAGAGATTGAAAAAGCTATTATGATAGCTAACTTAGGCTTTAACCCTATGAATAATGGTGAAAATATTATTATTAATGTACCGCCATTAACTGAAGAGCGTCGTAGAGATTTAGCTAAACAAGCTAAGGCCGAAGCTGAAAACGCAAAAGTTGGAGTACGCAACGCACGTAAAGATGCTAACAATGAAATAAAAAAGGTGGACGCTTCTGACGATATGAAGAAAAATGCTGAAGCTGATGTACAAACTTTAACAGATAGCTACGTTAAGCAAATTGACGAAAAACTGGCTGTTAAAGAGAAAGAAATTATGACTGTATAGTTTTTCTCAAAATATTTAAAAAAAGAGTGTTTTAAAACACTCTTTTTTTTATTTTTCTTATCTTTTAATATTTACCTTTGCACAAATTTTTTTAAATGACTTTTTGGACTAAGATCGCAGGATTTATTTTACGAAATCGCTACCTAGTGTTAACTACTATAGTTATTATCACTGCACTTTTACTTACCCAGTCCAAATACGTTCGATTTTCTTACACTGAAGCAAATCTTCTTCCTGAAAATCACGAAGCAAACATCCAATACAACAAATTCTTAGAAATTTTTGGTGAAGAAGGAAACCTAATCATTCTAGGAATTAAAGACAGTACTTTTTATTCTTTAGATAAATTCAATTCTTGGAATAAATTAGCTCGTGAATTAGATAGTGCTCCAGAAGTAGAATTTACAGTTTCTATATCAGATATTAAGAAACTAAAAGCTGATCGTAAAAAAAGAAAGTTTGTTGTTGATCCTTTGTTTGAAAAAGAACCAACGAAACAAGAGGAAATAGATCAAATTAAAATTCAACTATTTGAAAAACTTCCTTTTTATGAAAATATTTTATTCAATAA
Source organism: Tenacibaculum aquaeponti (assembly GCF_052084715.1). Classification (GTDB taxonomy): domain Bacteria; phylum Bacteroidota; class Bacteroidia; order Flavobacteriales; family Flavobacteriaceae; genus Polaribacter. The sequence goes on from NZ_CP197288.1 coordinate 1,933,499, forward strand.
TGAAGGAACAATTCAGACAGCTATTTATCTAAAAAAAGACATTGTAAACAAACCTGAACGTGCTCAGTTTATTGAAGAAACATTAATTCCTTCTATAGAAAAATTTAAAACCGAAAACAACTTAGATGTTAAAGTATCGGGAATGCCGTACATTCGAACTTTAAACTCTAAGAATATTTCCGAAGAAATGGGAATATTTGTTTTAGGTGCATTGTTTATTACAGCAATTATATTCTTTTTCTTCTTTCGTTCGTTTAGAGCTACGTTTATCACCTTATTAGTAGTTATAATTGGTGTAATGTGGGCCTATGGTTTTATTGGTTTATTACGTTATGAACTGACTGTTTTAACAGCTTTAATTCCGCCATTAATTATTGTAATTGGAGTTCCAAATGCAGTGTTCTTAATTAATAAATACCAGCAAGAAGTAAAAAAACACGGTAATCAAGCAAAATCATTACAACGTGTAATTTCTAAAATTGGAAATGCCACGTTAATGACAAATATTACAACTGCTTCTGGATTTGCAACTTTTGTTTTTGTAAAAAGTAAATTACTTCGTGAATTCGGAATTTTAGCTTCAATAAATATTATTAGTATTTTCATTTTAGCACTATTAATTATTCCTATTCTATATAGTTTTATGCCTCTTCCGCAAAAAAAGCATTTAAATCACTTAGAAAAAAGATGGATGGAAAATGTAGTAGACTGGATGGAAAGAATGGTGAGAAAACAACGAATTTATATTTATATAACTACAGTTGTGATTATCATTTTAAGTATGATAGGTTTATATCAAATACGAGTTTCTGGTAGTTTGATTGAAGATATGCCTAAAGGCAAACAGTTTTATAAAGACATTAAATTCTTTGAAAGTGAATTTGGTGGTATAATGCCTTTAGAGATTCTTATTGATACTAAGAAAGAAAAAGGTGTTATGAAACTTTCTACATTGAAAAAGATGGAAAAGTTAAATGAAACTATTGAAACTTTCCCTGAACTTTCTAAACCTATTTCGGTAAACAACTTGGTAAAATACTCTAAACAGGCTTATTATAACGGAAATCCGAAGTATTATCAATTACCAACTAGTCAAGAAAAGAGTTACATTTTTGCATACACTAAGAATTCTAATAGCAACTCTGGAATGCTAAAAAACTTTGTAGATAGCACTGGTAGATATGCGCGTATTACAACATTTATGAAAGATATTGGAACTGATAAAATGGATATCATTCAAGATCGATTAAATGCTGTGATTCAAAAACAATTTAAAGGAGACAAGTTTAGTGTTTCTATGACTGGTAAGGCTTTAGTTTTCTTAAAAGGGACCAATTACTTAATTAAAAACTTAGTGATTTCTTTATCGTTAGCTATTTTATTGATTTCAATTTTTATGGCTTGGATGTTTAGATCTCCTCAAATGATTTTAATATCGTTAATTCCTAATATGCTTCCTTTGCTAATTACTGCTGGATTAATGGGCTTTTTCGATATTCCTATAAAACCATCAACAATTCTTGTATTTAGTATTGCTTTTGGTATTTCTGTAGATGACACGATACATTTCTTGGCAAAATACAGACAAGAATTATTAGCGAACAACTGGAAGATAAAACCAGCAGTTTATGCAGCTCTTAAAGAAACTGGTGTAAGTATGTTTTATACTTCTATTGTATTATTCTTTGGATTCTTAGTGTTTACTATTTCTAGTTTTGGAGGAACTATTGCTTTGGGCGGTCTAGTTTCTGTAACATTATTACTAGCTATGGTTTCTAACTTATTATTATTGCCTTCTTTATTACTTTCTTTTGAACGAAAAATTGCAAATCAGAAAGTATTAAAAGAAACCAACTTTAAGATTTTCCCACCTGAAGAGAAGAAATAAAAAATTAAACATAAAAATTAAAAACGCACACTTTTTAAAAAGTGTGCGTTTTTGTTTCACAATCCAAATTACACAAATTATCTAAACTAAAATCATTATCTTTTAATCAATCGCTTGACTATTCTTCCTTGAGTTGATTGAATATTTATCGTATACACTCCTGATGGTAAATCTTGAATATTCAACTTATCCGTTACCTTATTAATAGACTTTACTTTTACTCCTGTTATAGAGAAAACATCTAATTTTTCTATTTTAATATTATTTGAAACATCAATATTAATAATACCGTTCGTTGGGTTTGGATATAAAACAATAAAGTTCTTCAACGCTTCATTCTCTATACTTAAAGTAGTATCAAATGTAGCTGTAACTGTTCCTGTTCTTAAGGTTAATCCTGCAATAACAGTATTTGTAATTTGACAATAATAAGTTCCATCATCAGCAGAAGAAGGATTCAAAATATCGTAACTAGCTTCATTCGCCCCTGTGATTGGCGATCCATTTTTATACCATTGGTATACATTATTATTTCCGGATACTTGAGCTTCTAATCGATAATCTGCATCAGTCAACTCAACTGTTTCATCTTCACTAACATTGGCTTGTGTTTGGTATAAAAACTGAACAAATGTACTGTAGGTTGAAAACTCATCTTCAAAATCACCAAACTGGAAGTTATTATTATCAATATTAAAATTATTTAATGAACTGATATTGGTTAAGTCTGGAATAGTTCCCTTTAGATTATTTGAAGAAACTAAAAGAGTTTCTAATTTAGTTAGTTGATTTAAACTTGATGGTAAACTATTTTCTAAATTATTTACATTTAAATCTAAATACTTTAACTCCGATAAACCACCTAAACTTTCCGGTAAAGTTCCTGTAAGATTATTACTACTTAAACTAATTCTAGTAATATGTTTACCTCCATTTACAATTTCTGTAGTTATTCCATGCCATTTAGTTGTATTAAAAGGCGAATTCATAATCGCTCTATTCAAAACTCCAGTCCAATTTTCATTATTTGTCCAATTAACTCCGTCTAAAGCATTATACATATCAACTAAAGCATTTATCTCTTCATTAGGAACATTATTGTAAGCAGTACAATCTTGTCCCCAAACAATATTTGGATTTCTTTGAGCAAATGGTGAATTTTCCCAATCTGAAATTGTTGTTTGCGGAACGGCTATACAATTTAAATATGCATTAGAAAAACTAAACGATCTTGAAAAGCCACCATCAAAATCAAACTGATTATCGAAAACCTGTGGAGAAACACCAATTTTAAGCCCTGTAATTTCATTTGAACTTACATGTAATGAGGTTAGATTTACTAGGTTAGAAAAATCTAAACTTCCTTCAATTGCATTTCCTTGAATATCTAAATGTTTTAATAAGCTTAAATTATTTACTTCTACAGGAAGCGTACTTAATATTTTCTGACTTGTAATTGCATCAAACTGACTACTTAAAGTTAACTGTTCTAGATTTATTAACTCTCCTATTTCAGCTGGAATTAATGAAACTGCATTATTTGATATTTTAAATATTTTTAATTGACTTAAATTTCTAATTTCAGTTGGCAATTCTCCCTTAAGTAAATTAGAGTTTAGCTCTAATTTAGTTACATGCTTTTGTCCGTTTATCATAGCTGTAGTAACACCAAACCACGCACCAACATTTACTTTTTGAGTTATATCTGAATTCCAAAGTACTCCATTATATGAACTTGTTAAATCGTTTCTCCAATTATTTCCATCTGTTGCATTAAATAATGCAATTAAAGCTTCTCTTTCTATATCTGTAATACTATTATTGGTGACACCACTACAATTATCTGAATATACAACACCATTATCTAGAACGCTGTTTTGTTCATTAAAACCAGATAATTGCCAAGACACTAATTCGTCACTTGGTACTTCCACACAACCACAAGCATTTCTCAATAAAGAAAATCTACCGAAATTAGAAGTTCCAAAAGAAGTTGGAGAAACATTTAATTTTAGATTACTAACATTATTGTATTCTAATTTTAATCTATTTAAAACCGTTAAGTTATTTAAGTTAATATCTCCAGAAATTCGATTCATACCCGCTATTAACTCTTTTAAATTTGCCAAGCTATTAATTGTAGTTGGTAATTCTGTTAATAGGTTATCTTCTAAAATTAGGAACTCTAAATTTGAAAGATTCCCTATAGATGTTGGTATACTAGTTAGTTTATTAGTTCTTAATTCTAATCTTTTTAAGGTAGAAATATTACCTAAATCATTGGGTAATGAAGTAAAAGAACGTTCATTAGAACTCGCCTCTATTTGATTATTAACATACAATTCTTCTAAACTTACTAAGTTCCCTATACCTGATGGTAAAGTGATTAAAGAATTTGAATTTAAATTTAAACGCAACAAACTCGATAAACCTCCTATTTCATCTGGTAAACTTGTTAAACCTTGAGCTGATAAATCTAATCGTTCTAATTTTTTAAGCTCTCCTATTTCAGGTTTAATCTCAATTAAATTAGACCTTCCTACAGCTGTACTTGATAAATTGATTTCTTGTAATTCAGTTAAGTTTTTAATTTCAGAAGGAATAAATCCATTTAAATTTCTATTTAAAATCTCGAGTTTTACAACATGTTTCTGTCCATTAATAATATCGGTAGTTACACCACTCCAAGCACCTACATTGCTTAAGCTAGTTGGGTCTGTATTCCAAAACTGAGCTGTCCAATCTATTCCTCCACCTGTAGCATTATAAAAAGCAATTAAAGCTTCACGTTCTAATTGCGGCACTCTAAATCCTGTACAATTATCACTAAAAGCAACACCATTATCTATACTTGCAGTGCTCCCTGGAGAATTCTCCCAATTACTAACTTCTGAAGTAGGAACTTCGATACAACTTAAATTCGGATTGCTAGTTAAACGAACTGAAAAAGGCCCGATACCTAATTTTAATCCACTTATACGGTTATCTGTAAACTGAAGAAAACTCAATGTAGAAATATTACTTAAATCGATGTCACCCTCTAGTCTATTTCCAGTAGCATCAAAATTGACTAAACTTGTTAAATTATTTATAGTTAATGGTAAACTATTTAGATAATAAGTATTAGTAGTATCAAAAGTAATTTGATATGCTATATTTAAATTTTCTAGATTCGTTAAATTTCCTATTTCATCTGGTAGGCTTGATAATCTATTATAGGGAACATTTAAAGTTTTTAAACTTGATAAGGCTCCTATTGTAGACGGCAAACTTGTCAGTTCATTTCCATTTCCAGCATTATCACCTAAATTTAATTCTTCTAAAGCTATTAAACCATTTATCGTATTTGGAATAGAAGATAATTTATTTCCTTGAAGTGATAATTTCTTTAAACTTACAATCGCTCCTATTTCATCTGGTAGTACTTCAAGTGTTTTTTCTCTTGTTGTTACATTATTTTGATGTGTTACAAATAGCTCTTGTAAAACCGTAAAATTTCCTATCCCACTAGGTAAACTAGTCAATGAATTGTTTGATAGATTTAAATATGTTAAACCTGATAAATTACCTATTTCATTAGGTAAACTTAAAAGTGTATGCCCTGATAAATCTAATCGTTCTAGTTTTGTTAACTCTCCAATTTCTGGTTTTATTTCTATTAAATTACCTCTTCCGTTAAATACTCCTAGGTTTAATTCAAGTAATTCTACTAAATTCTTTATTTCCGAAGGAATGAAACCATTTAATCTTCTATTAGAAAGATCTATTTTTACAATATGTTTTTGTCCATTAACAATAGCTGTAGTTACTCCTTCCCAAGCACCAACATTACTTAAACTATTTGGATCTGTATCCCAAAACTGTCCTGTCCAACTTGTTCCTCCTTCAGTAGCGTTGTAAAAAGCAATTAAAGCCTCTCGTTCTAATTGTGGCACTCTAAAACCTGTGCAGTTATCACTAAAAGCAACTCCATTATCTGTAGTTACTGTACTTGTTGTTGAAGCAGAAGTTTCCCAATTACTAACCTGGTTAACTGGAACTTCTACACAAGTTAAATTAGGATTACTACTAAGCTGAGTTGAAAATGGAGCTATTCCTAATTTTAAACCACTGATACGATTATCTGTAAGCTGTAAACTATTTAATGTTGAGATGTTACTTAAATCAATATTTCCTTCAATACGATTGGTTACTGCATTAAAAGTTTTTAAACTACTTAAATTATTAAGAGTATTAGGTAAGTCTGTTAAATGGTATGTAGTATTTCCATCAAAAGTAACTTGATTTGATATATTTAAGTTTTCTAAATTAGACAGATCACCTATTTCATCAGGTAAATTTGACAATCTGTTATATGCTAGATTTAAAGTTTTTAAACTTATTAATCCTCCTATTGTAGAAGGCAAACTTGATAATTCATTTCCATTTCCAGCATTATCACCTAAATTTAATTCTTCTAAAGCTATTAAACCATTTATCGTATTTGGAATAGAAGATAATTTATTTCCTTGAAGTGATAATTTCTTTAAACTTACAATCGCTCCTATTTCATCTGGTAGTACTTCAAGTGTTTTTTCTCTTGTTGTTACATTATTTTGATGTGTTACAAATAGCTCTTGTAAAACCGTAAAATTTCCTATCCCACTAGGTAAACTAGTCAATGAATTGTTTGATAGATTTAAATATGTTAAACCTGATAAATTACCTATTTCATTAGGCAAACTTAAAAGTGTATGCCCTGATAAATCTAATCGTTCTAATTTTGTTAATTCTCCTATTTCTGGTTTTACTTCAGTTAATTGTCCTCTTCCACTAAAAACATTAAGGTTTAATTCTTTTAATTCAGTTAAGTTTTTAATCTCTGAAGGGATAAAACCATTCAAATTTCTATTTACTAAATCTAGTTTAACAACATGTTTTTGTCCGTTAACAATTTCTGTTGTTACTCCTTCCCATGCTCCAACGTTACTTAGACTGTTTGGATCAGTATTCCAAAATTGGCCTGTCCAATCGGTTCCTCCACCTGTTGAATTATAAAAAGCAATTAATGCCTCTCTCTCCAATTGTGGAATTCTAAAACCTGTACAATTATCACTAAATGCTACTCCATTATCTCTATTAACTGTACTTGTACTTGCAGATTCCCAACTAGATACAAATGCAGTTGGAACCTCTATGCAACTTAAGTTTGGATTACTTAATACTATAGTAAAAAATGGAGCTTTCCCTAATTTTAATCCGCTTATACGATTATCAGAAAGTTGTAAATTAGTTAACCCTAAACTATTACTTAAATCTACTTCGCCTTCAATACGATTTGAATTAGCTTCAAACCTTTTTAAATTCGTTAAATTCTTTATCGTACTTGGTAAACTTGTAAGATGATAAATAGTTTCAGTTTCAAAACTTATTTGACTTGTAATATTTAATTCTTCCAAAGAAGATAAATTACCTATTTCATCAGGTAATACAGATAGTTTATTATTTTGCAATTGTAATATTTTCAAACCATTTAAGCCTCCTAATCCAGGTGGTAAACTTTCTAATCTGTTATTTTGAAGTGGTAACTCAGTTAACAAAGTTAATCCGCCTATTGTATTTGGTAATTCTTTAAGTTTGTTATTGTTTAGTGTTAATTCTTGTAATAAAGTTAAATTCCCAATATTAGCTGGTAAATTGGTATTAAACATAGAATTATCTTCTCCTAACCTATTTTGATGCAGTCTTAAAAACTTTAATTTTATAAAACCACCTAAACCAGATATTACTTGTAACTCATTATTATTAAGGTATAAGGTTTCTAATTCTGTTAAGTTCGCAAACTCTGGAGGTGTATTTGAAATACTATTAGAAGATAAATCTAAAAATTGTAAAAGTGTTAATTGACCAAATTCTGATGGAATACTTGCTATTTGATTATTATAACCTTGAACATTTGTTAATGCAGTCATATGACCAAATTCTGGAGGAATTAAAGTAATTCTATTATTTTCGAATTGAACTGTGGTTAACTTTGTTAAACTTCCAATAGTACTAGGAATTTCATCTATTCGATTATTTGCAAAATTAAAAGTTAATAACTCCGTAAAATTCCCAACATTATTATCTAAAGTTAGTATTTGATTGTTATTTAAAAACAAACTTTTTAAAGTGGAAATATTATAAAACTCTAGAGGTAAAGAGTTTATTAAATTAGATGATAAATTAAGTATCTCTAACTTAGGTAAATTCCCTATTTCTAAAGGAAGTGTAGTTAACGAATTTGATGATAAGTTTAATGATAATAATTCTGGCAAACTTCCTATTCCTGCTGGTAACGTTTCTATCTGATCTCCTCTTAAATTAAGAGTTTTTAGTTCCGAAAATACATTAATACTAGAAGGTACTTCTTTGTTAAATAATTGAGTCTCTAATATAAAAATACCTGTTATTCTTAATTCTCCATTTATATCATCTGTAATAATCCATTCTTTATCTCCTGTTCCGTTAGCAATAGTATTATTATAAGTTACAGTTCTACCTCTAAAAAAATCTTTTATTGCTTCTTTTTCCGTTATGTTTGAAGTAACAGTTCTATCAACATTTGTTGTACTACTAACAATTCTAACTCCAATATCAAAAAAACCTGAATTTAAATTGTAAAAATTAGCTGGATTAGAATCTACTTCTACATAGGCTAATTTCGGAGTATCTTTAATTCTAAAACTTCCTGAATTATTTCCGTTTACTGAAGCTGGAATTCTTAGATAATTTATATTAGTATTACTTATATTAACAATTGTTAAACTAACAAAGCTTTCTAAATCTAACTGGCCAGAAAAGTTATTGCCATTTATCCAAAAAGTTTCAAGTGTATTTGGAAAAAAACTTTCTGAAATTACGCCATCTAAATTACAATTTTCTAAAAACAGGCCTTTTAAATTTGGAGGTAACAAACCTTCATTAAAAGTATTTCCAGAATAATCTACATCCCTTATATCCAAACCCGTAAGTCTATTTAAACTAGAGAAATTTGGAAATGCCCCAGTAAATTGATTTCCTCCAATTCTTAAAGTTCCAAAAATATTGCTGAAAAAATTCACATTTGGAAAACTACCGCTATAATTATTGTAACTTAAATCTAAAGTTCTAATATTAAATCCCGATAAATCTGGTATGCTTCCTCCTAACTCATTTTTTGTTAAATAAAGATCTAATATTGGAGCATTAGGTAAATTGGCATTATTAAGTACTCCAGAAATACCATTATTTTCCAATGAAATAAGCTGTAATTTAACTAAAGAGCTTAAATCAGGCAGGCTTCCTATTATATTATTATTATTAAAGTTTATTGATCTAAGTTCTGTTAATGCACTTAAATCTATAAGTTCACCTGACAAATTATTATCAGGTAAAGAAATACTTACAACCCTACTACTGCCATTGATAAATTCTGTTGTAACACCAAATCTATTTAAAGAGTTTATATTATCCCAACCTGAATTATTTGTCCAATTTGGTCCATCTAAAGCATTGTAAAGATCTGTTAAAACCTGTCGTTCAACTGTTATCTGTGCACTTATCTTAATGAAAAACGACAGAAAGATTAATAAAAGTAATTTTGCCCTCATACATATATTTTTATATGATTTAAAATTACATTCACAAGTTTCGAAAGTAAATACCTATAAGTAGGTGTTTTAAAAAACAAAAGGTTCTCGATAACAGAGAACCCTTGTTTTAAATTGATTACAGATAAACAAATAAAGTTTACCTCTATACATTATATGCCCCAATATTATGAAATAATTATTAATAAATCATAATATATTTTTGATTTCAACGATTATTCATAAATAAAAAAGATTTCTTAATAAAAAACTCCTAAATATCTACTTTATATTTATATAATTATTGAAGTAGTTAGTAAACATCATTGTAATTTCTTCTTAATAAATTATATTTGTCGCTTAAATTTGTTAACCTATTTATAATGACAACAAGTAGTGTAAAAGAGCTTTTAAACTCAGATCAGTTTTTACAAGAAGTATGTGTGAAAGGTTGGGTAAGAACCTTCAGAAGTAATCGTTTTATTGCATTAAACGATGGTTCTACTATTAATAATATTCAATGTGTTGTTGATTTTGAAAATACTGATGAAGCTTTATTAAAAAGAATTACTACTGGTGCTGCTGTTGCAATAAAAGGAACTTTAGTAGAAAGCCAGGGTAAAGGTCAATCCGTTGAAGTTCAAGTAAACAATTTAGAAGTATTAGGAGATTCTAATCCAGAAGAATATCCAATTCAACCTAAAAAACATAGTTTAGAGTTTTTACGTGAAAATGCTCACTTAAGAGTTCGCACCAATACATTTAGTGCTGTAATGCGTGTTCGTTCTGCACTTTCTTTTGCTGTACATCAATATTTTCAACAAAATGGATTTTATTATGTAAATACACCTATTATTACAGGCTCAGATGCTGAAGGAGCTGGTGAAATGTTTAAAGTAACCAACTTTGAAGCAAACAAAGCGCCATTAAACGAAGAAGGTGAAATTGATTATAGCCAAGATTTCTTTGGTAAACAAACAAACTTAACCGTATCTGGACAGTTAGAAGCTGAAACCTATGCAATGGGGTTAGGTAAAGTATATACATTCGGACCAACATTTAGAGCTGAAAATTCTAACACAACAAGACACTTAGCAGAATTCTGGATGATAGAACCTGAAGTAGCATTTAACGACTTAGATGCAAATATGGATTTATCTGAGGATTTTATTAAAAATGTTTTGCAGTATGTTTTAGATAACTGTAAAGATGATTTAGAGTTCTTAGAAAACAGACTTTTACAAGAAGAAAAGACAAAACCACAAGCCGAAAGAAGTGAAATGTCTTTAATTGAGAAATTAAAGTTTGTTGTAGATAATAACTTTAAACGTGTTTCTTATACTGAAGCTATTGATATTTTGCGTAATTCTAAACCTAACAAAAAGAAAAAATTTCAATTTCTTATCAATGAATGGGGCGCAGATTTACAATCAGAACATGAGCGTTATTTAGTTGAAAAACACTTTAAATGTCCTGTAATTTTATTTGATTATCCAGCTAAAATCAAGGCATTTTATATGCGTTTAAATGAAGACGAAAAAACAGTAAGAGCTATGGATGTTTTATTTCCTGGAATTGGAGAAATGGTTGGTGGATCACAAAGAGAAGAACGCTTAGATGTGTTGAAAGAAAAAATGGCTGCTTTAGATATTCCTGAAGAAGAATTATGGTGGTACTTAGATACTAGAAAATTTGGTACAGCAGTACACTCTGGTTTTGGTTTAGGTTTTGAACGTTTAGTTTTATTCACAACAGGTATGAGTAACATTAGAGACGTTATTCCTTTTCCAAGAACACCTCAAAATGCAGAATTTTAATTCTACACTAATATATAAATAAGATCATCGTCATTCTTCACTAAGAATGGCGATTTTCTTTTTCTTTGAATTCATATATTTGTAATTATGTTAAAGCAAAGTTTACATCAAAAATTACTTCAAAAATTATCTCCACAACAAATACAGTTGATGAAGTTAATTCAATTACCTACACAAGCTTTTGAAGAGCGTTTGAAACAAGAAATAGAAGAAAATCCTGCTTTAGATACAGGAAAAGAAGACACAGATAGTTTTGAAGATAGTTTGAATAATGAAGCTGAATATGACGATACGGGTAATGAAAAGATAGATGCTGACGATATAAATATTGATGAATATTTAAGTGATGATGAGTATCCTAGTTATAAAACACAAAGCAACAATTATTCATCTGACGATGAAGAAAAACAAGTTCCTTATGCAGCTGGAACAACATTTCATCAATCATTAAAAAATCAATTAAATACATTTCGTATAAATGACGAAGAAAGGGCTATCGCAGAATTCTTAGTAGGAAGTATTGATGATAGTGGATACATAAGAAGAGAAATAATAGATTTAGTAGATGATTTAGCTTTTACTCAAAACGTATTTACTTCAGAAGAATTAGTTGAAAAAATACTTACCGATGTTGTTCAAAGGTTAGATCCAATTGGTGTTGGAGCAAGAGATTTAAAAGAATGTTTAATCATTCAGTTAAAATCTAAAACTGAAACTAAAAGTAGAGCTTTAGCTATAAATGTTTTGGAAAGTGCTTTTGATCATTTTGTAAAAAAACATTATAAGAAACTTTTAGATAAGTTTAATATCTCAGAAGAAGAGTTAAAAGAAGTTATTGGTGAAATTTCTAAATTAAATCCAAAACCTGGTAGTTCTTATGCTGGAAACAATAAAATAGCTGAACAAATTGTTCCTGATTTTACTATTAGAATTTTAGATGGACAATTAGAACTTACTTTAAATTCAAGAAATGCTCCAGAACTTCATGTTTCAAGAGAATATAATGAAATGCTGAAAGGATATCAGAATTCAAAAGATAAAAGTAAATCTCAAAAAGATGCAGTTTTGTTTATTAAACAAAAGCTAGATGCTGCAAAATGGTTTATTGATGCAATTAAACAACGTCAGCAAACATTATTGGTTACCATGAACTCTATTATGCATTATCAATATGATTATTTTCTGACAGGAGATGAACGTAAGTTAAAACCTATGATTCTTAAAGACATAGCGGATCAAATTAATATGGATGTTTCTACAGTATCTAGGGTTGCAAATAGCAAATATGTATCAACACCTTATGGAACAAAACTAATTAAAGACTTTTTCTCTGAATCAATGAAAAACGATCAAGGTGAAGATGTTTCAACCAGAGAAATAAAAAAGATTTTAGAAAATGTTATTGCTGAAGAAGATAAACGTAAACCTTTAACAGACGAAAAACTTTCTAAAATACTTAAAGAAAAAGGATATCCTATTGCTCGTAGAACTGTGGCAAAATATAGAGAACAACTTGATATTCCTGTAGCACGTTTAAGAAAAGAGATTTAATGAGTTGGCAAAAAGTTTTATCTACAATCTTGCATCCTGTAGTTATGCCAACTATTGGCATACTTACTTATTTTATTATAACGCCTAATCATATTTCGATTACTAAGCAATTACATCTTTTTTTAACTGTTTTTGTAACCACTTATTTATTTCCTATGTTATTATTAATTTTTTTAAAAATAACGGGGAAAATAAAATCTTTTGAAGTTCTAACAATTAAAGAACGTAAAATACCATTACTTTTAATGACTTGTGTTTTTTTATTTTTAGGTAAATTCTTTCATCAACATACCGTTATTAATGATCTTTCTTATCTTTTTTATGGTACTCTATTAGGTTTAATAAGTGTATATTTTATATTCTTTTTTAAAATTAAAACAAGCTTACATTTATTATCAATAGGTAGTGCTTTAGGCTTTTTTGTTATTTTACAATTAATATATAATATTTCTTTACTGCCTTTAATTATCATTTTCATGCTTTTAGCTGGTTTTTTAGCTGCAGCAAGATTAGATCTTAAGGCTCACACTCCAAAAGAAGTCTATTTAGGCTTTTTAATAGGATTTTCTTGCCAATTAATTACTTATTATACGTTGTAGTTACAAAAGATAAAAAATAAGGCCAAATTTTATAATATTTGATTTTACTTCCTTATTATTAATCGTCGTATTACTATATATTGGGGTTAAACCATAATACAGGTAAAAATTAAAAGTTCCATAACCTGCAGATAATTCTAAACCTGTTTGAAAATTATTATAAATGGGTATATTTTTAAACTCAACAAGATTAGCTCCTTCAAAATAATTAAAACGATTACTCAGATTATAAGTCATTTTCACACCTGAATATACCCTCCAAAATGAGTAAGTAACTGCATCAGAATTTCTCCATCTAAATTGAACAGGGAATTCCAAATTATGTAAAATCAATTTATTCGAAGAAACATCACCTCCTAATTGAATTGTATTTTCATTAACAACTTGTAGACCATGGTTAAATGAGTTAAAACTATAACCAGCACCAATACCAACAGCTAAATCACCTTTTCTATTTAAGGGTATGTCTCTAATATAGCCTAATGACAAACTATAAGAAAACCCTGTACTTGTAGTTCCCTTTGGCTGATTTAACATAATATCATAACTTACACCTAAGTATAATTGATCTTCTAAATATTTATCTCCAAGCTTTAAAGAATCAGCCTGACTAATTAGTATTTGAAAACTATTAAAAAACAAAATAGTTAAATAAAAATGTTTAAACATATATTCACTTTAGTCTTTAAAAATAAAAAAGAGCAATATAACTATTGCTCTTTTTTAACTATTTAGAAATAATATTTCTTATTTTTTAATGCTATTACCTTTTTGAGTTGATAAACTCAATTTAAGAGCATTTACCTCTCTTAGTTGTAAACGAATATCTGTAAGAGTTCCTACATTTGATTCTTTATCTGCTTTAATTGAAGTTGTCATAAAAGGTATCTCTTTTTCAGACACCTGTTGACGTTCATTTAAAATAAAAGCAGGGATATCATCTGGTGTAGCTATTTTATCATTCAATTGAATTCTATTAAATTTAGAACCCCATTTGTCTGTATCTTTAGCTCTACCAACATAAATAGTACTTACTAAACTTTTATGTTCTAACTTCTTAATCTCAGTAGCACTAGGTAAACGTGGACTATCTACTTTTAGATCAGTTTCACGCATTACTGTAGTTACCATGAAAAAGAATAATAACATAAAAACGATATCTGGTAAAGAGGCAGTTGATATGGCTTGTTGACCTGATTTTTTCTTTTTAAATTTAGACATAATTCAATGTTTTATAATTTAATTACTTATCATCAGAATCTAAGTCAGTAATAATTTGAGGGTAACTATTTTTGATATTTTCTACCTTCTTTTTTAACTCCTCATCTTTACGACCCGTTTTCTTATATGCTTCTTCTAATTCTGTGAAAGACATACCATACCTTTTTTGGCATAATTTGTTTCTAAGCTCAGAATAAGCACTTAACAATTCATTTTGAATAGTAACATAAGTACCATACTCGGCCGCTCTATCACTTTCAATAGATATAATTGCTTTGTTTGGGTGATCTGACGAATCTGGATTTCTTTCACCTTCACAATAATCACATTCAGCACCTTTATCTTCACCTGGTAAAGGATTTCCTAATCCTCCTCCGTTATCGATAAACTTAAGTGCAGCGCTCTTCAAATCTTTTAACTCTAATACATCTCCGTCAACAAATAAATCATTATTCTTATTGATACTTATTTGAAAGATATTTTTTTCTTTAATTTTTGGCGGATCGTAATCTTTTGGAGGTTTTTCAGCTAATTTCTTCGAAATACCTGAATCAACATCCATAGTTGTTGTTACAAGGAAAAAGATAAGTAGCAAGAAGGCTATATCTGCCATCGAACCTGCATTAATTTCTGGGTTTTCTCTTCTTGCCATGTCTTATTATTTAATTAATCCTTTAAATAAATCGAAAACAAAGAATGCTCCTCCAACTACTAAAAGAATAAGACTTGACCAAATTCCTGTACTTGTTAACTTAGAAACAGAACTTCCTTCTGCTGCAATTACTTCCTTGTTTGCATCTAAAACTTGACTAGAATCAGACACTAACGAAGAAATTAATAATATAACCCCAAGAACAGCTAAACCTAACAAGGCTTTTTTAAGTGCTTTTGGGTTTTTAGTTACGCCTAATATTGAAGCTAATACTGCAATCGCTGCTGTAGCGACAAGTATTACTATACCAAATGTAACTATAGGGCTAGATGCATCAGACATAGCTATTTTGTCTTCTGAATCTGTCATCATTACGTTGATAAAAAGACCAAAGCCTACAACGGAAATGATAGCTACTAATAGTGTTAATATTTTATTATTCATTTGCTAACTTTATTATTTTTTATACTTAGCTAACAAATCAATTAAAGAAATTGATGCGTCTTCCATGTTGTTAACTATACTATCTACTTTAGATACGATATAGTTATAGAAAATTTGTAAGATAATTGCTACTACTAATCCAAATACTGTAGTTAAAAGTGCAATTTTAATACCACCTGCTACTACCGCTGGAGAAATATCGTTTGCAACTGCAATTTTATCAAAGGCATCGATCATACCAATAACCGTTCCCATGAACCCAAGCATCGGAGCTAATGCAATAAATAAAGATAACCAAGAAATATTTTTCTCTAATAATCCCATTTGCACACCACCGTAACCTACTACAGCTTTTTCAGCAGCATCTAATCCTTCGTCTGCTCTTTCTAAACCTTGATAAAAGATAGAAGCAACAGGTCCTTTTGTGTTTCTACACACTTCTTTAGCAGCTTCTACACCACCTGAACTTAAAGCATCATCAACCTTAGCTACTAATTTCTTAGTATTTGTAGTTGCCATGTTTAAATAGATAATTCTTTCTATTGCTATAGCTAAACCTAATATTAAAGTAACTAAAACAATCCCCATGAATTTAGGATCTCCTTCAATAAAACGTTGTTTTAATTCTTGGTGGAAAGTTTTTTCAACTTCCTGAGCAAAAGTTGATTGAATAGCCCCAAAGAACATAATTCCTGTAAGTGTTAGGACATTTACTGCTTTTTTCATTTTGTTATAATTAATTTAAATAGTTAACGTGATAAAAATACAAATTTTTAAATTGTTTAAACTCGAGTACAATTTACATTTATTCATTATTTATAGTAAAAAAAAAGTACCCCCTAGTTTTCAGACTGCCAATTAACAAAAAAATGTTGATTCAGTAAAGAAAATTAACGGTTATTGTTAAAATACTTTAAGTTTTTAATGCAATCAAGATTTCAATTAAGATAAATTTATGAAATCTCACCTCTTAATGGAGTTTCAAAATAATACTTAAACTGCTCTTCTGATAAATCTTCACCTAATAAATACATCATTTTGGCTATAGCTGTTTCCGTTGTTATATCTTTTCCATTTATAATACCCATATTTTTTAAATCTGTACTTGTTTCATATAAACCTAAAATCACACTACCTCCAGAACATTGAGTAACATTAACAACACGAATACCTTTCTTGATAGTTTCTTGGATTAAATCTATAAACCATTGTTGTGTAGGTGCATTACCTGAGCCATAGGTTTCCAAAACTATTCCTTTTAAACCTGGAACATTTACTATAGCATCAATAACTTTAGGTTTAATACCAGGAAAAAGCTTTATAATAACGATATCTTCGATTAAGTTTTTTCTAAAAATTAACTTTGAGTTTTTGGACTCATTTCGAAGCAATAAATGTTTATTAAAAGATAAATGAACACCACTTTCTGCTAAAGGTGGATAGTTCATAGATGCAAAGGCTTCAAACTGTTCTGCATTAATTTTTGTAGTTCTATTTGCTCTATAAAGTTTATATTCAAAATACAAACCTACTTCTTGAATTATTGGCTCTCCTTTTTCTGAAGCACAAGCAATTTCAATAGAGGTAATTAAGTTCTCTTTTGCATCTGTTCTTAAATCACCTATGGGTAACTGTGAACCTGTAAAAATTACAGGTTTTTGCAAATTCTCGAACATAAAACTTACCGCTGATGAGATGTACGACATGGTATCTGATCCTGTTAACACTACAAAACCATCATATTTATTATAGTTTTTTTCAATTATTTCAGCAATTGTAATATAATAGCCTGTATTCATATTTGATGAATCTATAGGTTCTTCAAAAGAAATAGTATCTATTTCACAATTCAACTGTTTTAACTCTGGAATTTTTTCTAAAATCTGACTAAAATCAAAAGCTTTTAGTGCATTTGATTTATAATCTTTTACCATACCAATGGTACCTCCTGTATAAACTAATAATATATTCGGACTATTTGTCATTTTGTCAACTTTTTAACCCCTTTTTAATTATGGAATAATTTATGTTGTAAATTTATCAAACTAAGAAAGAATACAAATATTAAAAGATAAAAAAGTACAACTATGGTAATGGGTTTCGGATATTACATTTTAATGGGAGGTATCGCTTTATTGAGTGGAATAGTTAGCAATACTCTTAAGAGAAAATTCAAGAAATACTCTAACATTCGTTTGCGAAATGGAATGAGCGGTGCAGAAATAGCTGAGAAAATGCTAGCTGATCATGGTATTTATGATGTGAGAGTTATTTCAACACCAGGACAATTAACAGATCATTATAATCCTCAAAACAAAACTGTAAATTTAAGTGATGTCGTATATCATGAAAGGAATTCCGCAGCCGCGGCTGTTGCTGCTCATGAAGTTGGGCATGCAGTACAACATGCTCGAGCTTATAAATGGTTAACCATGCGTTCTAATTTAGTTCCTCTAGTTGGTTTTTCTTCAAAATTTTCTAACATTTTAATTATGGCTGGGTTGGTTTTAGGTTTAACATCTAACCTAGGATACTGGGCACTTTCTGCTGGTGTTGGATTATTTGGTATAGCTACGTTATTTAGTTTTGTAACTTTACCTGTAGAATATGACGCAAGCAACAGAGCTTTAGCTTGGTTAAAAAATAAAAACATGGTAACTCGTGAGGAATTAGCTGGATCACAAGATGCTCTTAAATGGGCTGCAAGAACATATTTAGTTTCTGCTTTAGGTTCTTTGGCTATGTTGTTATATTGGGTAATGAAATTAATGGCTGCAAACAGAAACGATTAACCTCTATAAATTGTAAGGTTTAATAAATTACATCGTCGAAGCAATAAATTTTATTTATGAAAAAATTTATTGCTTCTTTTGTTTTAGTAATACTTCTTAGTTGTCCCTCTCATAGTCAAGAAATGACTCTTACAAAACTTGGAAAAATATTCGAACATGCTAGCGATAGTATTAGTAGTAAAAAGACTCAATGGAGATTCCTAATTAAAAACATTCCTTTCATAGCAATTGCAGATTCAGTTCACAATAGAATGAGAATTATATCACCTATTGGAGAAAGTGACAAACTTAACGAGAAATTAAAAACAGCAGCTTTAATGGCTAATTTTCATACTGCTTTAGATGTTAAGTATGCAATTTCCGATAATATTCTATGGTCTGTTTTCATTCACCCTTTAAAAGAATTAACTGAAGCACAAGTATATGATGCCTTAAGTCAAGTATTTTATGCTCACATAAACTTTGGATCTACATTTTCAAGTACTTCTTTAATTTTCCCTGGCAATAAAAAATCAGCAAAAAAAAATCCTAAAGAAAATAACCAAAAATTTATCAAAAAAATATAATCAAGTTGTTTATTTCATCTACATTTTTTAAGTAATTAGCCTTAACACATTCTTCCCTAAAAAAAAGAATAGACTAAAATTTACGGATAACAAGCAGACTTTTTATAAGTCTAATTCAACCTGTTTTTATCCCAATTCAACAGTTTTACATTTCACACACTATGTAACAATTATAATTTTGGATTGTCTTTAAAAAATAAAAATTCAATTATGAAATTATTTAAACAACTACTATTCTTCTTTCTTATTAGTGTTTATAACCTATCAGCTCAGTTTTCTATCAATGGAAAAATAACAGATAAACAAAACCAACCTTTACCATTTGCTAATGTGATTCTTTTAAGCAACGAAAAGGAAGCTCTACCAAAAGGTATGGTTTCAGATGATAATGGAAATTACATTTTTGAAAAAGTAAAAAAGGGAACATACACTATTGAAATATCAATGCTAGGTTTTAAAACTAAAAATCTTAAAGCTTTTGAATTAAACAGTAATAGAACTTTCAATTTTACTTTAGAAGAAGAAAATGAGTCTCTTGATGAAGTTGTTATAAAAAGTAAAAGACCAGTAATTAGGCAAACAGCTGAAAAACTAGTTTTAGATTTAGAAAAATCTGAAATGCTAAATAGTAACTTACAAGATGTAGTGAAAAGAGTTCCTGGAGTTATTGTAACCAATAATGGGATCAATTTTGCTGGGCGATCGGACATTCGAATTTTGATTAATGGAAAAACTACTGACTATATGGATGTAGAAACTCTTTTACAAAACTTACCTGCCGATAATATCGCTAAAGTAGAATTAATAGAACAGCCTGGTGCTGAATTTGATGCAGAAGGTTCTGGACCAATTATAAATATCATCTTAAAAAAGAATGTTCGTTTAGGAACTCATGGATCTGTTGGAGTTTGGGTTGGTGAAGATGAAGGCATTGAATATGGTGCTAATGCTTCTATTGCTAGTTATAAAAACAAATTAAATTGGCAATTAAGTACAGGATATTCTGCACCTACATGGAGAAATGATCTTTTTATCAACCGTAGAGTTGTAGATCCAGGAACAAATGAAACAGTTACTTATGACCAAGCAACTATAGAACCTTTTGATCCAAAAAACACTTGGCTATCTGGTAGTATTGATTATTACATTAATGATAAAAACACCATTGGTTTTAGTACTCGATATAACAACACAATGTCTGACAGAGTAGGTAGCAGTAATACTGAAGTTCGTTCTACAACTAACATTGAACGTTTTGTAACTGAAAACTCTTTTGATAGAGAACGAAATACATTCAGTATTAATCCGTATTATGAGTTTAAATCAGATAACGATAAATTCATTTTAGATTTTAATTATGTAAATTTTGTAAATGAAAACACAAATACAATCGATGCTGTTAACGGTAATACTGTTCCTTTTGTAAACCAAAGATATTTGCAGGATGGTAAATATACTATTAGAACAATAAAAGCAGATTATAACAAAAATATTACAGATGATTTTAAAGTTAGTTTTGGTTCTAAATTTTCTGATGTAGATACAGATAGCGACCTAAAATTATTTACTCAAAATACTAATGGTAATTTCGATTTTCAGGCTGATGATAGTAATCGTTTTATTATCGATGAAAGAATTTTTGCACTATACACAAAAGTAAATTATAAATGGAGTGATTGGTCTTTATCTGCAGGTGTTCGATACGAAAACAGTGATACCAGAGGAACATCTACATCTACAGACGAAACTAGAACTCGAATTATTTCTCAACTTTTCCCAAGTGCTTCTTTAAGCAAAAAACTTACCGAAAAGTTAGGAGCAAATGTTGCATATAGTTATAGAATTAGAAGACCGAATTATAATAGTTTAAATTCTTTTGTTACTCTTTACGATCCTTTAACTTCTGAAGTTGGTAACCCAGCTTTAAAACCAGCTTTTACAAACAATTTGCAATTTAATTTAACTTTTGATAATCAACCTTTTTTTACCGTGAGTTATAGTGAAACAAGTGACGATTTATTCTTGTTTATCTCACAAGACGATGCAACAGCCCAAATTTCTAGAACAACCATTAACCTTCAAGATAGACAAAACTGGAACTTCAGATTATTCGGACCTTTAAGTTTTATTGAAAATCTTGATGGATTTACAGGTTTCATTGTAGATTACAATAAATTCGAATCAAATGAATTAAGTCCGAACTTATTTTTATCAAAATGGAATTTAGGTTGGTACACACAAGCTAGTTATAAATTACCTTGGGATATTAATGCGGAAATGTCTAGTTACTTTGGTACTGGAGCTTTAGAAGGACAAATTGATGCTGGTTGGATTGGGGATTTAAGCTTCTCTTTTGGTAAAAAGTTCTTAGATGACAAGTTAAAAGTTAACTTAGGAATTAACAAAGTATTGAACAGAGGTTTTGTTGGTACTGTGAATTACGATAACATTGATGCTAATATTGAAAGTAACGGATCTCGTCAAAATGTTCAACTACGACTAACATATAGTTTCGGATCTAGATTCGGAAAGAAAAAAGCAAAAAGAAATGCATCTGAAGAAGAACAAAATAGAATAGATAACAACAACTAATTACTATGAAAAAGACATTACAACAAATTATAACCTTTGTCAGTTTTATTTTAATATTACTGATACTTAACAACAGTGTTAAAAGCTATTTAGTAGCACAAGAAATAGAAAATTACAATACAATTTTATTAGTAAGAACTGCTAGTAATATCATTCTGAGTTTAGTTTCTTTATTTGTAATAAAAAAACTCAATTTATTTGAACTAGGTGGTTTAAAAGCTATAAAAACTGAGAAAAAAGGGCTTTTAATTTTTCCTTTAATCTATTTAGTCGCTTTAAATTTATTATTCGCAGATGATATTCCAAATTTCACGAACACTAATTTAATTATCTTATTAATTTACTGTTTAAGTATTGGTGTTTCTGAAGAATTAAGCTTAAGAAGTGTATTACTGCCGCTTTTCATAAAACATTTTGGAAACTCAAAAAAATCAGTTATAAAATCAATCTTTGCGGCAGCTGCTATTTTTGGATTATTACATCTTATAAAATTCGATAAAGGAATTTATGGTGAAATTTCACAATTTTTCTTTGCAACTTTTATTGGAATTATGTTTGGAGCTTTACTAATAGTAACCAAAAGAATTTATCCGTTAATCATAATTCATATGCTTATAGATCTTGCAGCGAAACTTGATGATATTGGTGTGAATTTTAAAGCAGAAGATATTAATGAAACAGATTTAACTGGAGCTATTTTTACAGTTATTATTACATTACCTTGTTTATTTTATGGTATGTATATTATGAAAAAACACATTCCGAATGATCTTTCTATAACAAAATAATCCAAGAGAAACTATATTTATTAGGGCTTTTACTTACAAGTTCTAGCCCTAATTTACTTTTAACAAAAAATACTCAATTTAACAGCTTACCTTTAATTAACACTATTAATTTAGCTCTCTATTTTTGACTTACTTGAAGCCAATTAATCTGTGTATATTTAGTTTTTTTATCGAATAATATTTGATTTTATATCAAAAAATAAAAAATGAACACCAAATTAAATAAATCTGACTGGGTTTTAATTGCATTGCTATATGGAGCAACATTAATATTAAACGCAATAGATTACTACAGAAGTAATAACAAACTGATAGAGTATGTAGTTGATTTACCCACCTCATCTTTATTGTCTATAGTTTTAATCTTAATATTTCTATATTTTTTAATTCCGAAGTATTTAATAAACAGAAGAAAATATGCTTCATTTTTCTTTTTAAGTTTACTGATTTTAACTTTTATAGGTTGTTTAGATAAAATTTCAGGAATTTTAACATCTGGAAAAAGCATCTATAACATCCCAAATATTTTTCTTTTTTTACAAAGTGGTTTATATAATGCTACAGATATGATCGGTTTTCCTTTAGGTGTTTTATTAATTAAAAAATTTTACGAAGGACAAACACAATTTTTAAAAATTGAAAAACAACAAAAAGAAAATGAATTAAAATTATTACGCTCTCAAATAGACCCGCACTTTTTATTTAATAATCTGAACACTTTAGATAGTTTAATTGATACAGATTCTGAAAAAGCAAAAGAATACATCAATCGATTATCATTAATATATCGTTACCTCATTCAAACTAAAGATTCTGAGGTTATGGAGCTTTCTAAAGAAATACAATTTGCCGAAAATTATATCTTCTTAATAAAAACAAGATTCGAGTATGATTATGATTTTGAAGTCATTAAAAATGTAAGCCTTAAAGATTCATTTATTCCAACAGGTGCTATTCAAACATTATTAGAAAATGTAGTAAAACATAATAAACCCGACGGACAACAACCTATTCGAGCATCGATAACTATTGATGAAAATCGTTTAACTGTTGTGAATACAAAATCGAATTTTAAGGTTAAAAACGATTCACTAGGAACTGGATTAGATAATTTAAAAACCAGATATCAATTATTATCCGATCAAGAAATTAGTATTATAAACACAGCTCATAACTTTAAAGTTTCAATTCCTATCATTAAACTATCTGAATAAAATACCGCTTATGAAAATTTTAATTTTAGAAGACGAAGTTCCTGCGTATAAAAAGCTTTTAAATTATTTAAATGACTTTTTTGAAATCGAAGTACAACACGATTGGGCTAGATCTATAAAAGACGGAAGAACAATGTTACTGCAAAATTCTTATGATTTTATTTTATCGGATATTCAATTATTGGATGGAATTTCTTTCGATTTATTTGATGAAATTAATTTAGAAGCTCCAATTATATTTTGTTCTGCTCATGATGAATATTTATTTAAAGCTTTCAACACAAACGGAATTGCTTATATTTTAAAACCATACACAAAACTTGACTTCAATAAAGCTATTGAAAAATATAAAGCACTATTTCAAAAGGGAGATTATAATAATTTAGACACCAAAATTATTACAGAACTAAAATCGGCTTTAAAGGAAGAAGAAACCAATTATAAAAAGCGATTTGTTATTAAGAAAAGTACAGGAATTCAGCTTTTAAATGTTAATGAAATTACATTAATAGAAGCTTCGGGTGATTTTTGTATTGCTACAGATGCTAACGGTAAACGTCATACGATTTCTCAGAACTTAAGCTCTATTTTTAAACAACTAAACCCTAATAAGTTCTTTAAGATTAATAGGAGTGAAATTATAAGTATCGATTACATTGAAAATATTGAAAATCACTTTAAAAATAGATTATTACTTACGGTTACTGGTTGCAAAGAAAAACCTATGACAAGCACAGCTACTACATCTGAATTTAGGAAATGGTTAGAAAGTTAAAATAACTAGTATGTAGATCTCTTTTTGTACTTTTAGCGCAGAACATATAAAAAATAATTGCAACCTAAAAAAATTAACCTACGCAAAATGAATCTATTCAAATCTATTTGTTTGTCTGTACTTTTCTACAATTTATTTTCTATTTCGTCGTATGGTCAAGAGTTATATTTTGCTCAAGATCCAACATTAACACCAGACGGAAAAACAATAATTTTTAGTTACGACGGAGATTTATGGAAAGTTCCTACTGAAGGAGGAAATGCATACAGAATAACGGCTATGGATGGAGAAGAATCACGTCCATCAATTTCTCCTGACGGAAAGTGGATCGCTTTTTCTTCAAATCAATACGGTAATAGAGATATTTATACTATTCCTGTAAAAGGTGGAGAAATTAAACAACTAACTTTTCACGATGGCGATGATTTAGTAAGTAGTTGGTCATGGGATTCTAAAAAAATATTCTTTTCATCTTCAAGAGAAAATTCAACTTCTACTTATGAAATTAGTGTATTTGGAGAAACTCCAAAACGCTTATTCCCACATTTCTTCAACAGAATTCACAATGTAGTTCAACATCCTAAAGATGGTAGTTTTTTCTTTAATGAAAGTTGGGAAAGTTCATATTTTACAGATCGTAAACGTTATAAAGGAGATTTTAATCCAGATATAAAATCTTATAATCCGAAAACTAAAGTTTTTAAAAAATATACCACATATAATGGGAAAGATTTTTGGACTACTTTAGATAAAAACGGAGGCTTGTACTTCGCCTCTGATGAAAACAACGGAGAATACAATTTATACACATTCAAAAACAATATAAAAACTCCTTTAACGAAATTTAAAACCTCAATTTTTAATCCAAAAGTGAATAGCGACGGAACTAAAATTGTTTTCACTAAAGATTATCAAATACATATTTATGATATCGCTAGTAAGAAAACAAAAAAAGTAGCTATCACAATTTATAACAGTAATACACTTAACAAGTCTCAGGATTTCAATGTAAAAAGTAATGTTACTTATTTTGATGTTTCTCCGGACAATAAAAAAATTGCTTTTGTAGCTAGAGGTCGATTATTTATATCTGACACAAAAGGAAAATTTGTTCGTCAAATTCCATTAAATCCAAAAGAGAGAGTTGTAGAAGTAAAGTGGTTAAAAGACAACAAAACCTTATTATACAATCAAACTTATAAAGGTTATTTAAACTTGTTTACTATTGCAGCTGATGGAAAAGGCGAAGAAACACAGATTACAAAAAACGCTAAAAGTAATGCCAACATTGTAATTTCTCCAGATTATAAAACTGCAGCTTATTTAAGTGGTAGAGACCATATCAATTTACTGGATTTAAGCAATTTTAAATCTAAAACTGTAGTGAAAGATGAATTTTGGGCATTATATTCTTCAGAAATTAGGTTTTCGCCAAACAATAAATACCTTTTGTATAATGCATACAGAGACTTTGAAAATGATATTTTCACATATAATATTACCTCTGGTGAAATTATTAATCTTACGCAAACTGGAGCTGATGAAGGAAATCCTTTTTGGTCTCCAGACGGGAAATACATTTACTTTAATACAGGTTTTGAACCGACTTTTCCGTACAGAAAGGCAAATCAAAGTATTTATCGAATGGCGCTTAATAAATACGACAAGCCTTATAGAACTAAAAAACTAGACGATCTTTTTAAACCTAAAGAAGATTCTAAAAAGAAAGAAGACAAAAACAAAACTCCTAAAAAAGAGATTAAAATATCGATTGATCAAGATGGTTTAATGGACCGATTAGATTTAATTAGTCCTTATTTTGGTAATCAAAATAATGCCACTGTAATTGCAGAAGGTGATACCCATCACATTTATTACATCTCTAACCATGATAAAGGAGAATTTAAATTATGGAAAACTACATTAAAACCTTTCGAAAAACCTAAAACGGTAAAAGTTATTGATCGTATTTTTGGTTATCAAATAGTTTCCAGAAAGAAATCTAATTATATTCTTCATAGAGGAAACATTCATACTTTAAATTTACAGAGTAACAAAACAAATACTATTAATCTTAACTTCAAGTTTAGAAAGTCATTGTCTGAAGAATTTCAACAGATGTTTGAAGAAGCTTGGGCTGGTTTTGAAGAAAACTTTTATGATGAAAAGTTCCATAATGAAGACTGGGCTGTAATTAAAAAAAGATATAGTAAATACTTACCATACATTACTAAAAGAACCCATTTAAGGAGATTATTTAACGACATGTTAGGTGAATTAAACACTTCTCATGTTGGGTTTAGATCTTCTGGTAAAGAAGAACGTAAATTTCATAAAAGTAGTACACAATCAACAGGTATTGTATTTTCTAAAGAAAACCCATTCAAAGTTGAAGGTATTGTGAAAAATGGACCTACAGATGTTGTAAACAACAAAATTAAAGCTGGAGATATTTTAGTTTCGGTAAATGGTGTAAAAATAGACTCGAAAAGAAATAGAGAATTTTACTTTTCTCTACCTTCTTTAGATCGTGAAATGGAACTTACATTTAATAGTAATGGAACGAATAAAGTTGTTAATATACATCCTATTTCTAGTTTCTTTTTAAAGAATTTATTGCACGATGAGTGGGTTGATAATAATCAATCTTATGTCGACAAAAAAAGTAATAATAGAATTGCTTATATCCATATGAAGAATATGGGCGGAGGCGAATTAAGAAACTTCAAAAAAGAAATGGTTTCTGAGTATTATAAAAAAGATGCTTTAATTCTTGATCTTAGAAATAATACTGGAGGAAATGTACACAATGATGTACTTAACTTTTTATCGCAAAAGCCTTATTTAAAATGGAAGTACAGAGGTGGAAAATTAACAACACAACCTAATTTTACTCCTGCTGCAAAACCAATTGTTTTATTAATTAATGAACAATCTTTAAGTGATGCTGAAGTTACTGCAGAAGGTTTTAAACAATTAAAATTAGGTAAAGTTATAGGTACAGAAACCTATAGATGGATCATCTTTACTTCAGGCAAAGGTTTAGTAGATGGTTCTTTTTATAGACTTCCATCTTGGGGTTGTTATACTTTAAACGGAGAAGATTTAGAAAAAACAGGAGTAAAACCTGATATTTATGTAAAAGAAGATTTTAAGGATCGAATTAATGGTTTGCAACCACAATTAGATCGAGCTATATTGGAAATCATGAAAGAACTTCCGAAGAGGTAAATCTCTTTATATAAAAACAAAAAAATCCAACAGAAATGTTGGATTTTTTATTGTTCTTATATTTTCAGTTGTAATTAATCTCTACTCATAAAGATTCTTAATACATACCAGAATAATAACATTAGCGATGCAAATAAACCAATTGCAGCCGGAATATAATCTTCTGTTGTAAACCTATGAACTAAGTTAGATGTTTGATATAAAATAGATCCACCAGCTAAAGCACACATACCTACTGAGAACCATAAACCTAAGTTAAACCCGAATAAAACTCCAGCTAAAACCAAACCAATGGCAATAAAGAATCCAATTGTTAAAGCAGATCTTAAAAAAGAGAAATCTTTTTTAGTTAATATTACTACAGCAGATAAACCCGCAAATAAAGTTAACGTTACAATTCCTGCTTGTTGAAAAATTTCAAAACCTTGAGTATACATTGCTGCCATGTATACTAATGGCACAAAGAATAAAGCTTCTGCGAATATATAACCTGCATAAGCCATATATTGTAAATTCTTATCTGTAGTTCTTAACGCAGTACTTTCAGCATAATTTGTAATTAACATAAAACCACCTAAAAGTAATAACATTTTATAACCTTGCATCATTGACATCATAAAAGTAACTACAGCTTCACTTTGTAATAATGCATATTCAAATAAGATGAATAGCAATACTCCTCCTGCTACATGAGCATAAGTTTTCTTGTAAAATGACACACGTTCCATATCTGTAGAATGTGCTACTAAAATTCTGTTCGATGGGTTATCAAAAGAATTGAATGAATTTTCCATATTATTTTTTTATTTAAATTTTTATCTAAGATAGTATTTTAATACTAATCATTTAACTTTAAAACAGCCATAAACGCTTGTTGTGGAATTTCCACATTTCCAACTTGACGCATACGTTTCTTACCTTTCTTCTGCTTTTCTAAAAGTTTACGTTTACGAGAAATATCACCTCCATAACATTTTGCTGTTACATCTTTACGCAAGGCTTTTACAGTTTCACGAGCAATAATTTTAGCTCCAATTGCTGCCTGAATTGGAATATCGAATTGTTGACGAGGAATCAATTCTTTTAATTTCTCACAAATTCTTTTACCAATAGAATAAGCATTACTATCATGTAATAAAGAAGAAAGTGCATCAACCGATTGTCCGTTTAATAACATATCAACACGTACTAATTTCGACTTTTTCATTCCTATTGGATGGTAATCGAAAGAAGCGTAACCTTTTGAAACTGTTTTTAAGCGATCATAAAAATCGAATACAATTTCTGCTAATGGCATTTCAAAAATTAACTCAACGCGTTCCGGAGTTAAATAAGTTTGATTAATAATTTGCCCACGTTTTTCTATACATAAACTCATTACCTGACCAACAAAGTCTGCTTTTGTAATAATTGAAGCTTTAATAAAAGGCTCCTCTACTCTTTCTAATTTTGATGGATCGGGTAAATCAGAAGGATTATTTACAACAATAATCTCATCTGGTTCTTTCTTTGTGTATGCATGATAAGACACGTTAGGAACCGTAGTAATCACAGTCATATTGAACTCACGTTCTAAACGTTCTTGAATAATTTCCATGTGTAACATTCCTAAGAATCCACATCGGAAACCAAAACCTAAAGCGGCTGAACTTTCTGGTTGAAATACTAAAGAAGCGTCATTTAATTGTAACTTCTCCATAGAATTACGAAGTTCTTCATAATCTTCAGTATCTACAGGATAAATACCCGCAAATACCATTGGCTTTACATCTTCAAAACCTTCAATAGTATCTGTAGTCGGATTAGCAAAATCTGTAATTGTATCTCCTACTTTTACTTCTTTAGCTGTTTTAATACCTGTAATTAAATATCCAACATCTCCTGTTTTTATTTCTTTTTTCGGCTCTTGGTTTAATTTCAATGTACCTACTTCATCTGCAAAATAGTCATTTCCAGTAGCCATGAATTTAATCTTCTGATTCTTTTTAATAGAACCATCAATAATTCTAAAATACGTTTCAATTCCACGATAAGAATTATAAACACTATCAAAAATTAAGGCTTTTAAAGGTGCATCTGGATTTCCTTTTGGTGCAGGAATTCTATCTATAATTGCTTCTAAAATTTTATCAACTCCAAAACCTGTTTTTCCACTTGCTGGAATTACATCTTCAGGATCACAACCTAACAAATCAACGATATCATCAGTAACTTCTTCCGGGTTAGCCGAAGGCAAATCTACTTTGTTTAATACTGGAATAATTTCTAAATCATTCTCTAATGCTAAGTATAAGTTAGAAATTGTTTGAGCTTGAATACTCTGAGCTGCATCTACAATTAATAATGCTCCTTCACAGGCAGCAATAGATCGAGAAACTTCATAAGAGAAATCTACGTGACCAGGAGTATCAATTAAGTTTAAAATATATTGTTCTCCTTCATGAACATATTCCATTTGTATTGCGTGAGATTTAATGGTAATACCACGCTCACGCTCTAAATCCATATTATCTAATAATTGATCTTGCTTTTCACGTTCAGTTACTGTTTGAGTAAAATCTAAAAGTCGATCTGCAAGTGTACTTTTACCATGATCAATGTGGGCAATAATACAAAAGTTTCTAATGTTCTTCATTCGTTCTAATAACTTCTTATGACCGACAAAGATACAGTATTTGAAAGCTACTTCAAATAAAAGTATACCACTAAATTTTAAACTTATTTGAAATATCTTCTCTTTATTAAATTCTATTTACTTCTCAATTTATTAGTATTTAATTATTCTTACTTTTTTCTCTCTAATAGTGTTTTTTCAACTGTATTTTTTCCTTTTCAACCTGTTTTATTTCCTCCTAACCTCATTTAACACACTATATAAAAAGCATTTAAAATACATTTGTCAGTGAGAATCATTTTCAATAAAAAGCTAAGAAAAACTATTCATTAATCACAGAGTAAACATAAATACATTTAATCTCAATAATTATTAAAAAATGAAACCATTAATAAATTTATTTTCTATTTCAATTCTTTTAACAATTTCGAGTTGCTCTACGTCTGAAGTACCTAGTGATGAAACTCCAATAGATCCTGTAGAGAAAATAACTTACGAAAAGGATGTAAAAGGAATTATAAATAGTAGTTGTGCTACAACCAATTGCCACGATGCAGTAAACCCAACAGCCGGATTAGCTTTAACTAACTTCAACAATGTTAGAAATGCTGCCGAAAATGGTAATTTGTTCGGGCGTATTAATAACTCCGCTAGTCCAATGCCTCCATCTGGATTACTACCATCATCAACCAGAAATATTATTAGCCAATGGAGAGCTGATGGATACTTAGAAGAATAAAGACAACCCCAAAACAAACAACATCATGATGAGACTTTTCGTAATCTTATTACTTATAACACAAACATTATTTAGTCAGAAATTTTACACAAGAACTGGAACAACCGGATTTAAAGCTTCTGTAGATGCATTTGAACCTGTACAAGCCTTAAATAAAAGTACAACTGCTATCTTAACTAACGATGGCGAAATTGCTTCACAATTATTCATAAGTGCTTTTAAATTTAGGCTGGCTTTAATGCAAGAACATTTCAATGAAAGTTTTATGGAATCTAACGAATTTCCTAAAGCTGTATTTAGAGGTAAAATAGAAGATTTTAATGCTGCTTCTTTACAAGGAAGTAAAGAGGTTTACATTAAAGGAAAAATAACTATCAAAGGTGTTAGTAAAAAAATAGAAACTAAAGGAACAATTACTAAAGTAAACGATAAAATTAATTTAATAACTAATTTCGACCTTTTGCCAAGTGACTTTAATATTAAAATACCTAGTGTTGTACGTCGTAAAATAGCAAGAATAGTTACTGTTAATTTGAATTATGAGCTTTCTGAAAAAAAATAAAAAACTATTAATTATACTTTCATTAATTGCCATAGTTAGTTTTGGAACTTACAGTTATATCTTTCAAAAACCTCAAGAAGTTTCTGAAATTAAACCTTCGTTTGAAGGTTCTTCAAAAGAATTCATTACTCAAAATGGCACTAATATTTCAGAATGGAATTCTAAAATTATTCAAATTACTGGAACCATATCGACAATAAATAATGAAGGTGTAGTTATCGATGAAAATGTATTTTGTCAATTTTCTGAAAATCAAAATTTAAACACATTGAAGGAAAATCAAACCATCACTATTAAAGGAATGGTTATAGGTTACGATGATCTGTTAAATGAACTAAAACTAAACCAATGTACATTAAAAAAATAACACTTCTTTTCTTCTTTTTACTTGCTATACAAACAAGTCTTCTTTTTGCTCAAGATGATTTACTTAACGAACTAGATCATTATAGTAATAAAAAAACAACTGGAAAGTCTAACAAAAATAAATTTGAATTGCCCGCTTTTAAAACATTAAAAATTGGTAATCTTCAATCTACAAAAATAGGTGACAAAGGAGAATTATACTTAATTGTTTCACATAGATTTGGACCTTTAAAAGATGGTTTAGATACATTTTTAGGTTTAGATCAGGCCAATACTAAAATTGAACTTTTATATAGTTTTTGGGAAGGAACACAATTCAGCTTAAGTAGAGAATCTTTTGAAAAAACAGTCGCTTTAGCTGTTAAAAGTAGATTTACAAAACAATCGGAAACTTTTCCTTTTAATTTAGTAGGTTATGCTACTGCAAATATTAATACAGAATTAAACAATAGTAGATTCTCTAACTACACGTTACAAGATGGCGACAGAATGAGTTATGCTGTTCAATTATTAGCGTCACATAGATTTTCTAAACGTTTCTCTTTTGAATTTGCACCTACTTATGTAAGGGAAAATTTACAAATTTTAGAAGAAACAGGAGCTGCAAATCATAACCAATTTGCCATGGGATTTGGTGGCCGCTTAAAACTAAGCAAGCGTGTGAGCTTAAATGCAGAATACATTCATAATTTTAATAGAGATAAAAATTCAATTTTTTATAACCCGTACACTTTTGGTGTAGATATTGAAACGGGAGGTCATGTTTTTCAATTACTATTTACTAACGCACAATCGTCAAACGAGCCAGGATATATAAGCAACGCCGGGGGGGATATTGCTTTTGGCTTTAACATTGTAAGAGTATTCTAGTATAACTAATTTGATCTTTTTTAGATAGACCTATTTATTTCCATCATGATTGGGATAAACTAGGTCTATTGTTTTTCTAATTTTATCTAAAGTTTGAATAAGTTCTAAACTAAAATTATTAGATAAAATTGGACTTTCAATTAAATCTTTGTCTAAACATTCCATGACGTGTGCAGCTTCAAAGTAATACCCATAACCTTCTCCATCATTTTCTTTTAATTCTTGAATTCCATCTTCAGTTTTTATAATAATCGGACAATTCATCTCTCTAGAAATTTGAACGGTTCCTTTTTCAAAATGGAAAATAGAGTAATTTGGAGCATCGCAAGTAAAACCAGCCCTTAAATACGCTCTCTTCTGATTTTCGTATTCAAAAATGATGTCGATATGTTTGTCTGAACCTGTGGGACTTTTAATCGCATTCGCTATAATATTATCTGGAACACCTAAAGTTTGAAGGGCGGTAAAAACAGGATAAATTCCAATATCTAATAAAGCGCCACCTCCTAAATCTAAATTATACAATCTGCTATTTTCATTATAAGCTCCATAAAACATAAAATCTGACTGAACGACTTTTAACTCACCCAATTCTTTTGAGTTTATAATAGTTAAAACTTTTTTGAATGTAGGAACCAAACGTGTCCAAAAAGCCTCCATTAAAAATGTTTTTTCCATTTTAGAAGCAGTAATCATAGCTTGAACTTCTATTTCATTAATTGCAAAAGCTTTTTCACATAAAACAGCTTTTTTATGTTGTAACGAAAGTAACGTATGCTCATAATGAAATGTATGAGGTGTTGCTATATAAACGATATCAACGTTTTCATCTTCTAACATTTCTCTATAATTACCATAAGCTTTTTGAAAACCAAACTGATCTGCAAACTTTTCCGCCTTTTTTATATCTCTAGATGCTGTCGCATATAAAACAGCATTATTAAGCGTTTTTAAATCTCCTGCAAAAATTTCAGCAATCCAACCACAACCTAAAATAGCCCAATTGTATTTTTTCAAAATCGATGTATTTAATGAAATTTAAAGATAGCTGAATATACATCGAAGTAATTGATACTAATTTTTCAATTGTAACGTAAAAAATAATTATTTAAGCTAAACCTCCAAAACACATTCCTAAGCCAACTAAAACATAAAGCGCTGCCAAAATAAATAATACAGTTGCTGCTTCTTTATTCTTCTTTTTAACTGAAAAACCAATAATTACAAGTAACAAAGGTGGGCCAAACATAATTAATATAATTATGGCGAATAGTCCTGATAAATCTCCTACTTCTAAAAAATTCATATGCTTTCTTTTTTAAGTTCTTCTAAACGTTGTTTTTTATCGTCTCTATAGAATAAATTCATAGTTTCAAAAGGGATGATTTTATAGTCTTTATCTACAATATGAACACAAGATTTTTTAATTGCGCGTACATCAAAATTATAAGCATCAATAAACTGCATAATAATTATTCGAAACAAATTGTCGTAACCCAAATTTGGTGCATCAATATTAGGTAAACAACACATAATTGATTTTAAATTTTCTTGAGCAACTTCTACGGAATTTCCTGTACTAAATAATTCTATCATTTTTCCGTGCAGTTGCTCATCTTGCTCGTAAACAATAGTGTTTTTACTATTGTCTAATAAATCTGCTGGATTCACATAACGAGTTAACGGAAATACTTCTCCTCCTAGTTTTAAAGCATAGCCCATCACTAAAGCGTCTGGATTACAAGGAACCGGAATTAAATCATCTGAATTAAAAACAGGAGACTGTTCTAATATTTTTCTTCGAACTTCTGTTAATGTTAATCTATCTTTTTCTGGATCGAAATTTTCTAATCGACCAGCTATTTGTGTAGGTTGAAATGTAACACCTCGAACACATTGTTGTTGCAAGGCATATTCGATAATTTCTCCAATTTCATCGTCATTCAATCCTTTTTGAAGCGTTACTACTAAAGTTGTTGATAAATTAACTTCATTTAAATTTGCTATCGCTTGTTTTCTAATCTCAGATAAATCTGCTCCTCGCATTTGCTGCAAAACTTCATCGTTAAAAGAATCAAACTGTAAATAAATTTCAAAATCTGGCGTGTATGTTTTTAACCTTTGTACAAATTCTTTGTCTCTTGCTATTTTAATTCCATTAGTATTCAGCATTAAATGACGAATTGGTAACGTTTTAGCGTAATCTAGAATTTCAAAAAACTGTGGATGAATTGTTGGCTCACCTCCACTAATTTGAACTACATCAGGTTCTTTTTCATTCTTAACAATAGTATCTAACATTTTCTTTATCTCTTCCAAAGTTCTGTGTCTTCCATACGTTGGCGAAGACCCTGCATAACAAGTCGGACAAGTTAAATTGCATCGATCTGTTACTTCTAAAACTGTTAAACACGAATGTTGTTCATGATCTGGACATAATCCACAATCGTAAGGACAGCCATAATGTGTTTTCGTATTAAATGTATAAGGCGTTTCCGACGGTTTATTGTAATTTCTAATATTCTTATAATATTCTACATCGTCAGCTATTAAAACTTTTGAATTGCCATGTTCAGGACAACGCTTTAACATATACACTTTATCATCTTCAAATACGATTTTAGCATCAACTCTCCTTAAACATTCGGGACACAAACTCAATGTAAAATCGTAATATGTATATTTTCTAACGGGCATATTTCACAGCTTTTAAAATAAATTTATAATAGTATAACCAACAAGTTATACATAATATTTGAATGGAACTTAATCCGAAAACAAAAAACTCATTAGGTTTTAAAAATTCGATACAAAAACGGAACCCAAAATAACTCAACATAAAAACCTTAAACAAATCTCCATTTACTGAGAATTTACTTCGAAAAGATTTCAAAAGAAAAAATAACAGGATTAAAAAAATCAATTCATATAATGCTAAAGGATGCCTTAAAATTCCGTCACCTAAATCCATTCCCATGAAAAAAGAAGTTTCTTGCCCGTAAGTAAACTCTTTTATTCCTGTTAAGAAACAACCTATTCTACCAATAAAAATCCCGAGAATAATTGGTAATGTAAACAAATCTCCTGAAGATTGTTTTTCACCAATAATCTTTTTAGAAATTTCCACTCCTAACAAACCTCCAAACAAACCTCCCATAATGGTTTTCACATTAAAAATGTACAAGAAAGATTGCTGTATTGCGATAATGGGATGTTCTAATAACCCAACTATTCTTGAGCCAAAAAAAGCTCCAAGAGCAGCTCCAAGAATAATATAAAGTCTATTTTCTGTTGGAATATGATCTTTTGATCTCTTTTTCAAAAATGCATAATATCGATATCCAAGAAAAAAGGCTAAGTATTCTAATATCAAATGAATATTAACTTTTACACCAAAAAGTATAGGTTCAAAAGGGATTTCCAACAATTTATTTTTTAGACGATTTCAAACTTATAAAATCATTCTATAAAAAAACAGTAATTTTGCAACGATTTTTTGAATTATGGTAAAGATAGACAACATAGAACTTCCTGATTTTCCATTGCTTTTAGCTCCAATGGAAGATGTTAGTGACCCGCCTTTTAGAGCACTATGTAAAGAAAATGGTGCAGATGTAGTATATACCGAGTTTATTTCTTCGGAAGGATTAATTCGTGACGCAGCAAAAAGCGTTATTAAACTTGATATTTATGAAAAAGAGCGTCCTGTTGGTATTCAAATTTTTGGTGCTAATATGGATTCTATGTTACGTTCTATAGAAATTGTAGAAAAAACCAAACCAGACATTATCGATATTAACTTTGGTTGTCCGGTAAAAAAAGTAGTTTCTAAAGGAGCTGGAGCAGGTATTTTAAAAGATATCGACTTAATGGTAAAACTTACTGAAGCCATGGTAAAACATACAGATTTACCAATTACTGTTAAGACTCGTTTAGGTTGGGATCATGATTCAATTCGAATTGTAGAAGTTGCTGAACGTTTGCAAGATGTTGGAATTAAAGCGATTTCTATTCATGGTCGTACTCGTGCGCAGATGTACAAAGGTTCTGCAGATTGGAGACCAATTGCTGATGTAAAAAACAATCCTAGAATGCATATCCCTGTATTTGGAAATGGTGATGTTGATTCTCCTGAAAAGGCTATGGAAATGCGAGATTCTTATGGATTAGATGGGGCAATGATCGGTAGAGCATCTATTGGTTATCCTTGGTTTTTTAATGAAGTAAAACACTTTTTTAAAACTGGCGAACATTTACCAAAACCTACAATTGCTGAACGTGTAGAAGTAGCTCGTCGTCATTTGCAAATGTCTATAGACTGGAAAGGTGAACATTTGGGAGTTGTTGAAACACGTAGACATTATACAAATTATTTTAAAGGAATTCCTCACTTTAAAGAACATCGATTAAAGTTGGTTACTTCTGATGATCCACAAGATGTATTTAATGCTTTTGATGAAATTCAAAATGAATTTGGAAACACTAGAATTCCACAAATTAAATAATCCATTTATCTAAATTACAAAACCATTTACCTAAGATTAACTTAGTTGCATCTAAAATTTAAATTTTATTTTAGTTTCTTATACTACATTTACAATGTTAGTAATTAAATAGTCCCTTAATTATTTACAATTAATTAATCCATTTTTACTTATATAAATGAAACATAAAGTAAATCTTGAAAAGAATAGATCACTAAAAAGAAACATTTATATAGTGGAAAAACTAATACTCGGTGCTGGGTTATGTATAAAATCGCTCAGCGCTGAGTTATATAAAATTAAATTTACCTAAATAAACATCTTTAAATGCTTCTAACCCGATTAAACTCTCAAATACAGCCCAACTTACTCCTCTAAACTATCACAAATACCTGAATTTTAAGCACCAATGTGACTTATCAAAAACTTATGTGTCATAAAAGTGTAAATGAATGAATCACTAAAGTTGTTATACTTAGATTCTCAATACATAAGATTTCATACATGAAACATAAAGTAAATCTTTAAAAAGATCTCTAAAAAGAAACATGCATGAATCAATGAAAATATCCTAGCGCTGGGTTTTTATTTTTTTAAAAAATATAAAATGAACAACAAAAATTTAGTTTTCTATAAATTCTTTTGTTATTCTACTACTTGCAATTTTTGACGCTATAAATCCTAGTGTTAAAATAGTCAGCATAACCGTAACTAAATTAAACCACCTAAACTCAACAGGATAAGCAAGATCTGGACTTATTTTAAACCATCCAAAATGTCGCTGAAGAAACACTAAATTTACTCCAACAAACAATCCTATTATCATTCCTATTAAACACAATAAAGAACCTTGAAGCACAAAAATTCTTTTTACATCATTTACCGAAGCACCTATATTTAATAAAGTTTTTAAGTTTTTTCGCTTATCTATTATCATCATAATTATTGCTCCAATTAAATTAAATAATGCTATAATTACGATAAGAGTAAAAATTAGATAAGAGACAAAGTTCTCTGTACTTATTACTTTTAAAATTAATTCATTTAACTCTGCTCTAGTTTGCACTTTAAATGCATCTCCTAATTCTTCTTGTAATTCTCTAGAAATATCATCGACAATTTCAGGGTTTCTAACTTTTAATTCAATTCCTGAAATTGTATTTGATTCATAGCCCATTAATTCTTGAGCAACATGTAACTCAGTAAAAACAAACTTATTCCTAAACTCTTCAGATCCTCCATAAATACCAGTTACTTGAGTATTTAAAGAACGATATGCGTTATTTGGATTAATAATACCTGTACCTGGTTTTGGCATAAAAATCACTAAAGGTCTCATGTAATTTTGAATGGATAGTTTACTATAAATACCATAACCAACAACTGCTGTATTTTTAAATTCTTTATCAATCCAATTTCCTGACCATAAAATTGAATCTACAGCTAAAACGTCAGTATAATTTATATCTACTCCCTTTATGTAGGCAATATGATTTTTATCTCCATATTTTAAAAAGGCACGCTCTTCTAAAACTTTTGAAAAATCTGCAATTTTTGTATTAGAGACTAAAGTTTCATCCAACTCTTTCGTATATAAAAAACTCTTTCCTTTACTAGCTGTAATTTTAATATCTGGATCTGAACTATCTAGCATTGAATAACTATACTTTCTTAACCCAGAAAAACCAGATAAGATAATAAATAATGCTAGAGTTCCTATAATTACCCCAAGCATTGCTATAATGGTAATTATATTTACTGCATTAGTACTATTCTTAGAACGCAAATAGCGTTTTGCTATGTATAATGGGAAATTCAATTGTTACTAAAATTATTGGCAATGTAACAATTATTCTCGATTATCTTTTTTGACGACGTGGTAATATTTCAGGATTTTTAATAGGATTTGTATCTTCTCCTTTTAAAGACTTATCTATTTCTTCAATATAATCTAAACTATCGTCTCCGAAGAATATAAGTTCAGGCATTCTTCTTAATTGATTTTTTGTCCTTTGCGATAATTCATGTCGAATTAATGGCGTATTTGATTTCACACCTTCTAAAATTTCATCTCTTTTATCTGAAGGAAAAACGCTTAAAAAAACTTTAGCCACACCTAAATCTGCTGTAACCGATACTTTCGATACAGAAATAATTACTCCCTTCATTCCATCTTGAGCAGCACGTTGTAATACTTCAACTAAGTCCTTTTGTAGAACTCCTGCTATCTTTCGCTGTCTATTAGTTTCTTCCATACTGCAAATTTATTGATTTATTATGGAATACCATTTCTAAAAACACCAAAACTATAGATACGCAAAATTATACTCTAAATTATTGTTTTAGAGTTTTTTTTTGCGAACATGAAATAAAGGGAGCAATTCTTAAATAATTAAGGGGTGTAAATCTTGTTCTTTATAGCATACATTACAAGTCCTACTCTGTTTCTGACATCTAATTTGGTAAATAAACTGTCTCGATAACCGTCAATAGTTTTTGGGCTCAAAAACATTTTTTCTGCGATCTCTTTGTAGGTTAGTTCTGAACACGCTAATCTCATGAACTTGATTTCATTTTCTTTGAAATTGACTTGATTTCGGTTTCCTTTTCCGGAAACTGACTCTAATAGTAGGTTAGTTACGTTTCTAGTGTGATAGAAACCATTCTCCATGATTTCTAATAATGCTTTTTCGAGTACTTCTTTTTGGGTATCTTTTAAGAGATAACCAATGGCACCTGCTTTAAGCATTTTTAGAATTGTTCCGTCTGCGTCTTCAACAGAGAGCGCTAGCACATGAACATTTGGATAATTTGCAACAATCCATTCTGTGGTCTCTATACCGTTCATAACGGGCATGTTTACGTCGACCAAGACAATGTCTGGAATGTTTCTGGGGGAAGCTTTAAACTTGTCTTTCACTTCCCCTCCATTTTTGCATGTATACAACACTTTAAATTTATCGAAAGTATTGACCATGCCTTCAATAGCTTGTGATAATAACGTATGATCGTCTACCACAACAACTGAATACTTCATAGTTAAACGGGTTAAATAAGTTAGTAAATAACTACTGCATAAGGGGATTACGCTTCCTAAAAATAGTAATAAATATTTAATTCTGTGCCTAAGTTTGGCTTAGATTCTAAATTTATATCAGCATTAATTAATTTGGCTCTGGTTTTCATATTTTCTAAACCAATTCCTTTTTGCTGTATTTCTTCCATATTAAAACCAACACCATCGTCTATTGCTTTAATCGTAAGTTGATTAGACTGAAATTGCAAATAGACTTCTAATTTCGATCCGCGTGCATGTTTTATAGTATTGGAAAAAAATTCTTGTAAAATTCGAAATAAAATTATCCCGTGTTTCTGATTTAATTCTTTTTCTTCTCCAGAAATATGCAAACTTGCCTTTATAAACTGTAAACGATTAAAACGTTCTACTTCTAATTGTAAAGCATCTTTTAACGCTATATTCTTTATAAATTCTGGATTGATGAGTTTAGATAATGAGCGTATTTCATTTAAACTTTTAGTAATTGTTTCTGAAATATCATCTAAACTTTCTGGTGTGGCGTTTTGCAATTGTATTTTTGCTAAAGTTAAGAGTTGCCCGATATTATCGTGCAACTCCCAACTAATATTTCTTAAAGTTTCTTCTCGTATTTCTATTTGTGTTTCTGCAATTTCACGCTCGAAACGTTTTTTTTCTGTAGCTTTTTCCCTTAACAGCTGGTTTTTACGTCGTTGAAACACTGTAAATAGGATAATTAGAAAAACAACAATTATTCCTATTATTAACGTAGATGCAATTAATACTTCTTCTCC
Source organism: Tenacibaculum aquaeponti (assembly GCF_052084715.1). GTDB lineage: Bacteria > Bacteroidota > Bacteroidia > Flavobacteriales > Flavobacteriaceae > Polaribacter. The sequence goes on from NZ_CP197288.1 coordinate 1,974,684, forward strand.
TTGTTGCTGCATAGTAATCCATATATAATAAAAGTGTTCATTAATATAATTAAAATACTCAAAACAAAGAACAAACCTCTATTTTTCATATAATCTCTTAACACAAAAAATGGAATCGATGGTAAATAAAAAACTAAAAAACCAACAGAAACCCAAAAAGGCAACAATCTCTTATAACTAATTATCTCGTAAGAGAGTAATAATTGTTTTAAATATAGAAAAACATACAAACTTGTAATAACTGCTCCGAAAATTATCATATTATAATACGATATTCCCATAAAATAGATTATTATAAATGTTATATCAAATAATAGTATTGGGATAAATAATAGATACTTATGTTTTTCTACTTTTATTATTTTCTGATAAGCTAATGCTATTAAATTAAAGATTAGAAAAGTATAACTAACGTATAATAAATAACTAGACTTCTCTATTTTAAAATAATATAATCCCAGTGATTCCACTACAGCAGTAAGACATAAAACTCCTATTAAAATAAAATAAAAAGAAGATTTGAATTTTTTAATAAAAAACAATCCTAAAATTGCTGTTAAAACTTGCAATGTGGTTACTATTAAGGGTAGGGAATTCATTAGCTTTTTTTGTTTTTAAACAATATTGTCTTATTGCATATGGTAAGGAGGTGTTGTATTCCCCCAGTTACCTATTAAACTTTCGTTTTCATCATCTCCTAATTCATTTTCATTAGCTGATCTTAAGAACTGTTTATTATCTGTTTTATCAGTCTTTAATTTGAAATTATTCTTATTATCATATTTCCATTCATATCCTAAAGTTGATAACTTCTCTTTTAAAGTAACTATTTTATCTCTAGAAGAACTCTCCAAATCTATTAACATTTCTTTTCCATTAACTAATGCTGTAGGTAGATATAATAAGTTTTCATAACCTACAAAATCGCCATTTTTTGCATTCTTTTCATTATAAACTCCTTTTACAAAACTAATTCCTTTCAGCTTTATCCCTTTTTTGTGAGCTAATTCTTCTGTGTAAGCTAAATAGTTTTTCATTTCAGCAAAATCAAAAGTATTCACTCTTGTATCTTCAAAACCAAGGTTGTTAACTAAAATCTCAAACCTGGTATTATCATATTCACGTAACATGTGTACCACCTGTTTATAAGTTAATAATGTTTTAGGTTTTGTTGGTTCCGGTTGATGCTTTATCCCGAAAAGTTTGCAAATTATCAAAAGTAATTTTTTCATAATACTCAAAAGTTTGGTTATTGATTAGCATCAAAAATACAAGCTATTTTTATACTTTTTCAAACAATTTTCTTCTCCTATCAAAGAAATCAATTAGTTAAGTATAATAATACAGGAAAAACACCTTTTACCACTCAGGGTCTTTCCTATTAGGTTTTCAGGATTTAACAGATAGAAATTGAAAAAAATTATTACTTAAAAAAAACTCCTACCGAAATAGGAGTTTTTAATTATTATTTTAATCTATATGGCGCTTGGAGGTAAACCAGCATGTCCAACATTCAAAGCATCAATTCCTTCAGCAGTAATATTATCACTATTCTTTAAAATTAAGTTTTTATTTTCCACACCTGTATTATGGGTTGGCACAAAAAAGAAAGTAGTATTTCCAGGATCGTTAAATTTTTCTTGGTTTGGATATGCTCCTAAATGTACACGTAATCCTAAATTTTTGTATCCTTTCTTTTGTGCTTCGGCTTTTACATATGCAATGTATTGTTCTAGAACTTCTAAATCGTACCAAACATCACGTACGTCTTCTCCTTGTATTACACCACGAGATTGTAAAGCTTTGTTTAGCACATTTGCTCTGGTTTCTATATACTCTTTTTGTAATACTCTAGCTTTTTCATACGAAATAGCTTGTGCTGGTTTTACAGCTTCTACCACTTGTGTTTCTGGAGTAACTGTGTCTTCATCTTTTTGGCACGCAACAAACGTAACCGCACTTACCAATACAGCAAGCGTAACAACTTTAATTGTTTTCATAATTAAATAATAATGGTTAATAAATAAGTAAATAGCTAATTTTCTATATTTTAAAATGCAATTTTTATGTAGAAAATTTAAACTAACAATTTTTAACAAAGGTAAAACTTATGAAATATATTTCCTAGCCAAATTTCAATCATTGTTTTATTACAATATCTATTAACTCGTTCTGCATTTAGAATAAAACTCTATCAATTCGAGTAGTTTTTCGGAATAAAATGAATAAAAAGTATATTGAGAATACGAATTTTGACTTCGAAATAGTTCTCGATACATTTTTTCGTATCTCAAAAACACTCGAACTGACATCTAGATAAAATTAAAGTTTCTAAATGCAAACAGATTAATTAATTTTCGAGTAGCATTTTATATGGAACAGATCTTTAATTTTTGCATCAAAAAACAAAAGTGAGGCTACATCACTATTCAAAAAACTCATTATTTTTACACTATGGATAAAATCGAACACATTGGTATTGCTGTAAAAAGCATCGAAAAATCGAATGCTTTATTTGCTTCTCTTCTTGGTGAAGCACATTATAAAATTGAAGAAGTAGAAAGTGAAGGTGTTAGAACTTCGTTTTTTAAAACCGGACCTAACAAAATAGAGTTGTTAGAAGCAACAAAACCTGATAGTCCGATTGCTAAATTTATTGAGAAAAAAGGAGAAGGAATTCATCATATAGCATTTGCTGTTGAAGATATCGAGGCTGAAATTACTCGTTTAAAAGATGAAGGTTTTATTGTATTAAATGAAACACCCAAAAAAGGAGCAGATAATAAACTTGTTGCATTTTTACATCCAAAATCTACAAATGGTGTATTAATAGAACTTTGTCAAGATATTAAAAAATAAATTCACAATAAAACACACTGTATTTTTTAATAATATGGTGTGTTTTTAATTTAGTTAAATTGGCACTACACTTTTATTTTTTTATAATAAACTCCTAAAAAGTAAGCTTCATCACATAAACTTTATCAGTTTATATCAATTATTTGTAACTTGCGAATTAAATAGAGAACATTAATGACGAATTCTTTCGATTCTTTTCAAAAAAGACGCTTGCGATCTTCTTACGCTTCAGTAATTATTAGTATTGCTATTGTGTTATTTATGATAGGAATTTTAGGTTTAGTTTTATTAAAATCTACTAAAGTTGCTAATCATTTTAAGCAAGAAGTAGTAATGTCTTTATTTTTTAAAGACAACGTAACTAAAGATCAAATAGAATCTTTTAGAGAGTTATTAACTACAAAAGCATACACAAGAGAATTATATTATATTTCTAAAGAAGAAGCTGCACAAACTTATAGTAAAGATTTAGGTGAAGATTTTTTAGAATTTTTAGGAACCAATCCTTTAAAAAACGGAGTAGATTTATACTTAAATGCAGATTTTGTGACTCCTGAAAAAATGGAAGAACTTAGAAAAGAGTTTGAAAAAAATTCTTTTATTGCAGATATTTCATACGACAAACCTTTAGTAGAACAATTAACAAAGAATATAAAAAAAATAAGTTTTTGGCTTTTAATATTAAGCGGATTCTTTGCTGTTGTATCAGTTATTTTAATTAATAGTTCTATACGTTTATCAATTTATGCAAAACGTTTTAATATTAAAACTATGCAAATGGTTGGTGCAACAAAACGATTTATTAGAAAACCTTTTATTTGGCAAAGTATAAAATTAGGTTTTATTGGTGCTTTTTTAGCTTTAATTGCTTTAGGTGTTATGATTTATTATATCGATAAAAACATTCCAACTTTAGAATTAATTAAAGATTACATTTCTTTAATTTATTTAGCTGTTGGAATTTTAACTGCGTCTTTTATTATTTCGTGGATTAGCACTTTTTTTGCAACACAACGATTCTTAAACTTACAAACCAACGATTTATATTATTAAACTATGAAAAAAAATAAAAATTCAGAACAACCAGAATTTTTATTCGGTAAACGAAATTATAAAATCATGCTAATTGGTTTAGCTGTTATTGCCTTAGGATTTATTTTAATGGCAGGAGGCGGAAGTGATGATCCTAATGTATTTAACGAAGAGTTATATGGTTGGAGAAGAATCCGTTTAGCTCCTACTTTAGTTATTATTGGTTTAGGTATTGAAATATATGCTATTTTAGCCAACCCTAAAAAGTAACTATGGATATTTTAGAAGCAATTATCCTTGGAATTATTCAAGGATTAACTGAATTTTTACCTGTTTCATCAAGCGGACATTTAGAATTGGTAAAAGCCATTTTAGGTGATAATTCTGTACCAAAAGAAAGCTTAACTTTTACTGTTGTTTTACATTTTGCAACTGCTTTAAGCACGTTGGTAATTTTTAGAAAAGAAGTTGCCCAAATTTTTAAAGGATTATTTCAATTTAAATGGAATGAAGAATCTCAATTTTCGGCAAAAATTGTAATCTCAATGATTCCTGCAGTAATTATTGGTTTGTTGTTTGAAGAGCAATTAGAAACCTTTTTCAGTAAAAATATACTTCTCATTGGTTTTATGCTTTTAATAACTGCTATACTTTTATTGTTAGCTGACAAAGCAAAAAACACAGAAAAAAACGTATCTTTTTCTAACTCTTTAGTCATTGGAGTTTCTCAAGCAATAGCAATGTTACCCGGAATTTCTAGATCTGGAGCAACAATTTCGACATCTGTATTATTAGGAATAGATAGAACAAAAGCCGCACGTTTTTCATTTTTAATGGTTGTACCTTTAATTTTTGGTAAGATTGCGAAAGATATTTTAGGAGGAGATATTAATTTTCAATCTTCTGAAATTGTTCCGATTTCTGCTGGTTTTGTTGCTGCTTTTGTTACTGGGTTACTAGCTTGTCAATGGATGATTGCTTTAGTTAAAAAAAGTAAACTTTCTTACTTTTCTATTTACTGTGCAATTGTAGGTGTAATTGCTATTGGATACGCTTTATTAAAATAATCACATGAATACTTTAGAGGGTTTTAAAGAAGGAAAGGTTTTACTTATTGATAAACCTTTAGAATGGACGTCTTTTCAAGTGGTGAACAAACTTCGTTGGCACATTAGAAAACGTTTTGATATCAAAAAAATAAAAGTTGGGCATGCGGGAACACTAGATCCTTTGGCTACTGGTTTATTAATTATATGTACTGGTAAACAAACTAAAAGTATTGAAACATATCAAGGTCAGATAAAAGAATATACAGGAATCTTCGTTTTAGGAGCAACTACACCTAGTTACGACTTAGAAACTGAAATTGATAAAACTTTTCCTACAGAACATATTACACCTGATTTAATTCATAAAACTACTGAACAATTTTTAGGGAAGATTCAGCAAAAACCACCTATTTTTTCAGCAATTAAAAAAGATGGCAAGCGTTTATATGAGTTAGCCAGACAAGGAAAAACAACTGAAATTAAATCGAGAGAAGTAGAAATTACTGAATTTGAAATTACTAAAATTGATGGTTTAAATATCGACTTTAGAGTGGTTTGCAGTAAAGGAACCTACATTAGATCTTTAGCTCACGATTTTGGTATTGCTTTAAACTCAGGTGCTCATTTATCTGTTTTGCGTCGTACTAAAATTGGTGATTTTTCTGTAGATAATGCCCAAAATATAGATGGATTTATTGAAAGTTTAACGAACTAGTTTATTACAATCTATATTCTCATTTTCACATCGTAAACGATAACAGTTATTCATTTTAGTTTTTACTAAACTATTCTCAGGAAACAAGACTGAACTCTTTTTATAAAAGAACAAGGCATTTTTATAATGTCCATCATAATAGAATTCATCACCTTTTTTCAGGTATTTATTAAACTCATTTAATTTACGCTGATAATTCTTAGATGCAATATATTCTTTATAATTTCTGTTTTCTTGAATTAAATAATTTACTGTAAAACTTACAAAGGCAATTACGAAAAGAACAGCAATTATTCCTAAAACTTTTTCTTTCCAGGATTGTTTAGCCATTTCTTTTTTAAATAACTTCAATTCTTCATCAGATAATTTTACAAATTCTAATTCTCCTTCTTCAGATTTTAATCTTTTTTCTTTATCCCTAAACAAGCTTTTCTTTCGTAATAAATCTTTATTACTATTTAATAAAGGCTGTATACTTCCATATCCCCCCATAACTTTTACATTATAAGACGTAAATTTTATTTTTCGTTACATAGTGATTTCATGGAATAGTTATTGATAAGTAGAAGGAAACCAAAAACTATTATGCAAAAACTATTACTTAGTCTTTTATTTTTAAACTTTTACTTAGTAAGTGAAGCACAGATTAAAGAAAAGAAACCTTTTTTTATTGGAAACATTGGAACTACATTCGGAATTAATCAACAATTTAAATTAGGAGAAGATGGAAATGGTCCATTTATCACACCAAAATCTATTTTACTTAGAGCAGAAGTTGGTTATCAATTCGATCAACGTTGGTCTGGAAGTGTTAGTATGGGATACGATCATCATTTTAAATACGCTATTAACTCTATTCCGTATTTTGGGACACTACGATATAACTTTATTGCTAAAAGTAGCTCTGCGTACTTCGTAGATGCTAGTTTTGGTAGAATGTGGAGGCCTTCTGAAAGTTTCAGCAGCGGAAATTATTATAAAGTGGGATTAGGACTAATGAGTTTTAGTTCTAGTCGTTGGAATGGTTTAATTCGAATAGATTTCCATAGAAAGAAAATTGCAGAATTTAGGAATGGAAATTTAGATAGTATATCTTTAGGAATAGGATTTTCTTTCTTTTAAAGAATAAAAAAATGCGTATAGAAAACTAAACGCATTTTTTTATAGTAAGACTAATCTTATTTCTTTACGAAACGTAATGGTTTATATCCATCAACTTTTAATAGATAAACACCTCTAGCTAATTCATTCACCTGAATTTCTTCAGAAGAAATTTTAGCAGATCTTATTTCCGTTCCAATAATCGAATAGATTTTATATTTCTTATTGATTAAATCAACTGGTAAGATTAAACGTTCTGAAGCAGGATTAGGATATACTTTTAAAATTTTATCCTCAAAATCTTCAACATTTAAAACCTCTGATTTATACTCTATAACTGGTGATAATACTACTTGATTATTTTCCTTCCTAATCAATGTATTATTTTCCATTCTAGTAGAAGTTTCACTTATTACCATTTCTACTTGATACCTACCTGATTTGGTTGGTTTATAAGTTGCTTCATTTGCTCCTGGAATTCTAACATCATTATCTACATCTATCCATTGGTAAGAAGCTGCATTTTTATATAATGCTTCTAAAATTTCCAAAACTTGATTAACTGTATTATTGATTTCAATTTTGTCAATACGAACTGTTAGTGGATTAGAGATACAATCATTAGCATCTTTCACAAGAATTGTATAAGAACCATCTTCTAAATCTAAAAATCTATTTGATCTTTTAAATTCTCCTCCGTTAATACTATATTTATAAGGCTCTATTCCACCATCAGCCCCAACCTTTATTCTTCCGCTTGGAAACCTTCCTGTAGCTCTAATATCAACAGAACTGATAAATAAAGTTTCTGGCTCTTCAATATTAACAGGAATAACATTAACACAACCAGAATTATCTAAGACCGTTATCGAATAAGAACCTGGCATTAAACCTGTAAATGTATTTTCACTTTGAAATCTTCCTGGCTTAGAGCTGATTTCATAAGCATAACCACCTGTACCTCCTGTTGAATTCACAATAATACTTCCATCATCGGAACCGTTACAACTTACATTTTCTACTACCAAAGTAGTTTCTAATAATTCAGGTTCTAAAACAACTACATTGATAGATCTAGAAGTGTTTCCATTACTATCTGTAACTTCTACAGTGTAATCTCCAACTCCAACATCTGTAAATAAACCATTAGAACTATCTGCAACCACTGAAGAAGAAAAATCTAACAACACATAAGTATATGGAGGCACTCCTCCTGATACTGTCGTTTGAATTACTCCATTATTGTCACCATTACAAGTTACATCAGAACTTGTTAAAGTTATTACTATTGGAGTTACTTGAGGATCGACAGTTATAAATACTGTTGCTGTATCACAATAGTTTCCAGAAATATCACATACTGTATAAGTAAAGCTATCAGTCCCAGTAAAATCTGGATCTGAAATGTAAGTAAGAATATCATCAGTTAAATCACTTGGCGTACCCGAATCATTTACTTGCACTAAACCATTAGACGGAGTCGTAACAGTTAAAGTTCCTTCTGTTGGAATGTTTGTGTCATTTGAAAAAATATCTATATCTAAAGAAGTGTTAGATAGAGTATTTGCTATGTCATCAGCTAATAATATATTATTCGTATCATTTACTGTTAAAGATGTAATAGATACACATCCATTTATATCTCTAACTTCGATTATATAATCTCCAGGACTAACACCATTAAAAACATTACTAGTAATAAAACTACCTCCACTTAAACTGTATTCATAAGGAGGATTACCTCCTATTGCATTTACCGTTATTGTATCTCCATTCACATGGGCAGAAACACTTAAAGGAACTGCTGGACCGAAAATATTAACATCTGCTGTAGTTAAAGTACAAAACGGAAAATCATTCAATGTAACTTGTACTCTATAACTCCCTGAAGAAAGACCGTTTATAACTAAAGGGTTATTAGTTGCAACCGTAGAAACACCTATTGGATTTCCTCCTGTATCAAAAACTTCATAACTATAAGTTCCTGTATATAGATTAGCTCCCTCATCTTCAATTGTTAGAGTTAAAGAACCATTACTTTCCCCAAAACAAGCAGCTGGTGTAGAGTTAACTATACTTACAGTATAAGTTTCTGCATTTAAAACGTCGTGAGTTTGATTTAATTCACATCCTGTAACTGAATTTAATACTTTAATAGTATATGCACCAGGTATTAAACGTATATTACTATTAACACTTATATTATTCTGAACATCAGTAATTGTATCTACTACAGTACCTGTACTATTAATTATTTGTATTATCGCATTTGAAGCTCCTAAACTTGAAGTATATGATATACTTATTAACTCATCTGTAGTTATACAACTAACTGGATCAACTTGAGTAATCGCTACGTTAAGTAATTCATCAAAAGCATTAACAGTTACAGGAGCTGATAAAGCTTGACAATTATTACTATCTAAAACTTTAGCGTAAAAGTTACCACCGTTTACATCTAAAATATCAAACGAGTAAATACTTCCCGTATTAGTTCCGTTAACTTTTATATCATCACTTGAATCTGACGGTGTTCCATTATCATTAAATAATTCTAATGAAACATAAGATCCAGTACCTCCAACTATTAAACTAGTATCTAATGCAATGTTTGCATTATTAGTTACATTTCCTGAACTACAACCAAACTGAGTTACTGTTAAAGGAGGAATTATAATAGGAGATAATTCTGATACTACTAACGATAACAGAGATGTACAACCATTATTATCTGTAACTTGAACTTCATAATTACCTCCGCTTAAACCAGTAAACACATACGAATTATCATCACTTACCACTTCATTAACTCCTCCGTTATTACCTAGTGCATTAATAATTGTATATGTAAATGGAGCCTCTCCACTTGAAACGTTTATAGATATACTTCCATCTGTACCTGTACATGATGGATCATCACTTACAAATGCTGTAAAATCTAACGCCCCAGGAACAACATTAAATGTTTCTGAAAATGGCAAACAAGCAGATGGCGCACCAGTACCACTACCTTTAGTAACTTTATAAGTACCGAATGCATTTACTGTAATCGATTGTGAAGTTCCTATTACAGTTCCACTATTATCTTCCCATTGGTATGTAGCAAATCCAGACGCAGCAGTTAATGTCATTGAAGAAGTACATGATGTAACATCTTTTGTTATATCTGTACAGTTTGAAAGTTCAACTAAAAAACTTGTAGCTCCAACAATTCCTTTATTACAAGCATCTATACCAGAAAAACTAGGATCGTTTGAAATTTGAATTCCGCTATTAACTCCTGAATAACTAGAGAATGCTTGACTCTCAATTATATTTGAACAAGATGCAGTAAATCCACTACAATCGTTAGCCAACCGTGCATGAAAACGGATATTTTGTGAAGCACTACCCTCTTCAACTAAACTATCGTTCACAGTAAAAATTAATTCCCCTCTAGAATCATTGGCAATTGAAGGTTGTTCATATGTAAAAGTCACTCCTGCTGGTAAAATAATATCTGTAGGAATTAAATTTACATTTTTAGGAAGACGCTTACTAATTATTGTATTTGTTGCGTCATCATTCCCTATATTTTGAAATTGAAGGTTATACCAAAAATCAGTACCTAAACTTAATATTGAACCCGACAAATCATTACCTGCTCCATCATCTACGGTACCTACAACTCTAACATCTGGTTCAGAAGCCTCTACAGCAATTGCATTTAAAAACGGCCAATAAACATCTCCACTAGTAGTAAATCTTGCTTCTATTGAAGTTTGATTATTTGCTATAATAGTATTTCCTGGGTTATTAATTTCAAACAAATCTACGTCGAAACCTAATGTATTTTCACTTGACGGATTTCTATCAACCACGAAGTCACCATTTTGAGTAATAGAACTATTAAAAAAGTTATCTTCAGGGTTTGCCTGATTAATCATATTGGTATAAACACCATTACTCCCTCTTATTTGAAAACGATCTCCGATAAAAGATTGATCTCCTTCTAGTGTTGCTACTAAAGTTTTTACCTTAACAGGACCAGCTGGAACAGTTCTAATTCCAGAAAATAAAACATCAGCATCATTTGCTCCATTAACAGTAGAGAAACCATCAAATAACGAAATATTTTTTGTTGTTTGAGTTTCATTCTCATAAATCACAACTAAAACCCATCCGGCAGCTCCCCCTAAACCATTATTTAAATCAGCACCTATAGTTCCTCTTATATTAGCAGCAAAATAATCTCCATTTGGATCTGGCAAACTGCTCACTTCTGCAGTCATATCTTTATAACATACATATGGGCGTTGTGTAGCTATTCCACTATCATATATTACTTCATCGCTCGTAATATCTTGATAATCTTGGCCAGGCATTTTAAATTTTATATTTCTAAAATCGCCAGATCTTGGTTCTTCTCCTTCCCAAGTTTCATAAGGAAATACTGCAGACCAGTACAAACCAGCATAAACAACTCTAGAACAAGTTGGTACATTTAAAATCGAGCTAGAAGAAGAAAACGTTGTAGGATCATTATCTATATCTATATATTGAATATTGAGTTGTCCATTACTACCATTTCCATTAAAGGGATCGTTTGGTGAAAATGAACTATCTTCTCTATTCAGTATATTATTAGATACAAAAGTTACGTCTCCTTTTACAGTAATTCCATCAGCTGATAAACGCTGTGTAAAAGGCACATCTTGTGCTTTAAGATTTAATAAGGAGGTGAGAAAAATTGAAATTGAGAGTATTAGTTTTTTCATATAATTAATTTTATCACAAAAGTAAAATATTAATCATATGATTTACTCAATTTTAAAATAATTACATAAAAAAAGCGTAATTTTTATAATACTAATTTATAAAAATCGATTGTACCAACTTTCTGTAATTGGCACTTCCCAAAAGTTTTCAAAATCATATTTAGTTTGCACCAAATTATCAAAAACAATTGTCTTATCATTTACCGATTTATTCTTAAGTAATTTTTTAAATTCTTTTACTTCTTTATATTGTACGAATTCTCCTTGTTTAAAACTCACATTCATTTTATCAAGCAATTCTATTTCATAATCTCCTTGTAATTTTAAAATAAAAGCTACTTGTTCGTCTAAATGTTGATTATTAACAATTACTCCTTCTTCCGAAGAAAATACAATAAATCTATCATACTTAATACAGTATGATAATTTTGCATCCGTATTATTTAGCCAATTATTTAAAAAACTTTTAATATTTTCTTTTAAAGAGTCAATTTCTTGAGGGTAGAATTTTCTACTAGATGGATAAATCCAAATTTTGGCTTCTTCAGATAAAGTTTCAAACGGTACTATCATAGATTGCAAATATAAATAAAGCCTCATGAGAAACATCATGAGGCTTGAATATAAACTACTTTATTTAATTTTTTTAGTTTTTCAATAACGATAAAATATCTTCTTGTACATTAGTTCCTTTGTTCTTATTATACCAAACTTGCAAATCTTTTTTAATATCAGCATCTACTACGCCATGTTCTTTCTTATAATCTGCTATCATTTTTGTAGCTTCAGTTGGTCTTGGCCCCCAAGTAAACAAAACCTCTTTATCTTTATTTACTGCAATTAACTTCGGAATAGACCTTCCTCCATTTGTAAGAAACTTATCCATTAACTCTAAATTCTCGTCTCTTAAAACTAATTGAAGATCGATATTAGGGTTCTCTTCTGCCATTTTATTTAATACTGGAATGTTGTGAGCTGCATCTCCACACCATCCTTCAGTTAAAACAATCCAAGTTTGTTGCTCTTCAATATTTTTAATTTTAGCTAAAGTATCATCAGACAACTTTGATGTTTTATCAAGACGTTTCATACGTCTATCATTAAGAAAACTATAATTATATAGTGCTTCTGATTGATTTATTCCTGTTGATTTATTTTCAATCAATAAATCTGAAACTAAAGTTCTATACTCTAAATATGTTAATGCACTTTCAAGGCTCTTTTCTATAACTTCTTTCATATGTTAACCATTTTACAATGATTATGACGAATTCATTTTTACAAACTTACAAAGTCTTTAAAAGCTCATTATTTTTTGACTGAATATTAGTTAACATTTCTTTTGTCATTAACTCAATATCAAAAGAATGATTCCAACCCCAGTCTTTCCTTGCTTTATTATCATCTATAATTTGCGGCCAACTATCAGCAATTTCTTGCCTGAAATCTGGCTTGTAAGAAATTTTAAATTTAGGAATATGCTTTTGAATTTCTTCTGCAACTTCTTTTGGAGTAAAACTCATTGCTGCTAAATTATAAGAAGTTCTTGTTTTAATATTTTCCGCTGGAGCCTGCATAATTTGAATTGTAGCATTAATCGCATCCTCCATATACATCATTGGAAGTTTTGTTTCTTCACTTAAAAAACATTCGTATTTACCTTCCTCTTTTGCTTTAAAATAAATATCGACAGCATAGTCCGTTGTTCCTCCTCCTGGTTTTGTTTTCCAACTAATAATTCCTGGATATCGTAAACTTCTTACATCTACACCAAATTTATTATGATAATAATTACACCAATGCTCACCTGAAACCTTACTAATTCCGTAAACAGTTGATGGTTCCATAATTGTTTGTTGTGGTGTATTTACTTTAGGAGAAGTACTACCGAAAACAGCTATAGAACTTGGCCAGTAAACTTTTTGAATATACTTTTCTTTCGCTAATTCTAATACGTGTAAAAGTGATTGCATATTTAAATCCCAAGCTTTTAAAGGAATTTTTTCTCCTGTTGCAGATAACATTGCAGCCATTAAATACACTTGAGTTACTTCGTATTTTTTTATAACTTCCAGAATCCTATCCTTATCCATTGCATTAATAATTTCAAATGGACCAGAATTTAAAAACGCGGCATCTCCTTCTCTAATATCTGAAGCAATCACTTGCTCTCTCCCATAAATTTCACGTAATTTCTGGGTAAGTTCTGTACCTATTTGACCGCAGGCTCCAAGAATTAAAATAGTATCACTCATTTACAAAAATCTATTTTTTACGCTGTACAAAGTTAATGAATTTAAATATTCGTAATATTTAATTATTATTTTTTAACTATCGATAATTTCAAATTTTAAAAAACTGATAATTAAGCTTTAAGTTTAGTTTTAGAAAAAACGAATATAAAAAATGTATTTTTGGACAAAATTTACAAGAGTAATGTTTAAATATTCTAGTCTTTTTATTCTTTTAATTAGTATGTGTTTTTTCAATTGTAACCAAAAGAAAAAAAACACTGTCGAAAAAATAGTTACTTCTGATATGAGTACTGTTGTTAAGCATAAAAAAGTAACCAACCTTTCTGAATTAGCTAAAACAAAAATTCAGGATTGGACTGAATACAATGAACTTGATGAATTTTTAGGCAGATTTTCTTCTGTATCTCCTAATCAAGCCTTACAAATGGCTAACGAATTAAAAGGATTAGTTAAAAGTTTAAACGACAGTTTAAAAATTGAAACACTTAAAACAAATGCTTTAAAAGCTAGAACCAATGTTTTAGAAAATGAGATTTTGCGTTTAAACGACATGACTTTAATTCCTGCTATAAAAGCCAAAGAAGTAAACAATCAAATTGATAAAATCTTACTTATTTACAGCAGCTACAATGCTAAAGTGAACACCATTTACAGTAAAAAGGAATTTGATGAAGAAATTAATTTAGATGATTTCTTTAAATCTGAAGTTAAATTAACAAAGAAGAAAAAATGAAACCTCTACACTTATTTATAGTTTTTTCATGTTACATACTTATTAGTTGTAACCCTATAAAACAACAAAGTACAAGTTCTTTCAACAAAGAAACTATCAATATTTTTTTAGACAATTGGCACAAAGCTGCTTCTGAAGCAAACTTTGATAATTATTTTAATGCAATGGATAATATCTCCGTTTTCGTTGGCACTGATGCTAGTGAGGTATGGTCTAAAAAACAATTTCAAGATTTTAGTAAACCTTTTTTTGATAAAGGAAAAGCTTGGTCATTTAAAAAGATTCAACGTAATGTTTATACTGAAAACGATACTAATTTCATTTGGTTTGATGAAATTTTAGACACCTGGATGGGTGTTTGTCGTGGTTCTGGAGTACTTAAACAAATTAATGGAAAATTAGTTATAAAACATTATGTTCTTTCTGTAACTGTTCCTAATGAAGTTATTGATAAAGTTATTCCTTTAAAAAAGGAAAAAGAAGCAAAATATTTAAGGCATTAACCCATTCAACACTTCATTAATCAAACTAATTTCATATCCACGGTAATTCAAATAATCAAAAACTTTTTTTCTTTTCTTAAAAGAATTAGGTTCATTAATTGAAGAAATTTTTCTTTCAGCCAAACTATTTAGTTTCGAGAAGTATTCTTCTTCATCTATTTCCGAAAGTGCTTGTTTAATATTATAGGCTGAAATATCTCTTAATTTCAGCTCTCTTGTAATACGAACTTTTCCCCAGTTTTTAATTCTAAATTTTCCTCTAGCAAAACTTCTAGCAAAACGTTCTTCATTTAAAAAATTATGTTCTAAAAGATGTAGTAAAATAAGCCCTTTTGCTTCAGGTATTAAATGAAAACCTCTTAATTTCTCTTCCACTTCTTTATGACATCTATCTTGATACACACAAAATCTTTCAAGTTTTCTTTTTACCTCATCTACCGTTAGCACACTCTTTTTATTCATACCCCAAAAAAACAAAAAGAGTTAGTAACATACAACTACTAACTCTTTTAATACAAACATAAATTATCTCTTAATTTCCAATCTCAGCAATTTCATCAAATGATTCTTCTGTGATACTATTTCTGTTCTTGATCCACATTTTAAACTTTGTGATTAAGTAAAATAATATTGGAACAACAATTAATGTTAAGAAGGTAGCTACAATTAAACCGTAAATTACTGTCCATGCTAATGGCCCCCAGAAAATTACGTTGTCTCCTCCAACATAAATATGTGGATTTAACTCAGACACTAATGTGTAGAAATTAATATTTAACCCTGTAGCCAAAGGAATAAGGCCTAAAATTGTTGTAATTGCGGTTAATAATACTGGACGTAACCTTGCTTTTCCTCCTTTGATAATACTCTCTTTTAAATCTTCAATAGAAACAAATTCATCATCATTTAAACCTAAATCAACTTTCTTTCTATTTATTAACAACTCTGTATAATCGAGAAGTACCACTCCATTATTTACTACAATACCTGCTAAAGAAATAATCCCCATCATTGTCATCATAATTACAAACGATGAGCCTGAAATTACAATTCCTCCAAATACTCCTATTAAACTTAAGAATATAGCTAGCATGATAATTGCCGGCTTAGACACAGAATTGAACTGATAAATTAAGATTAAGAAAATTAAACCTAAACCTGAGAAGAACGCTCCCATTAAGAAAGCCATTTGTTTATTTTGCTCTTCGATTTGTCCTGTATAATCTACTTTAATTGTAGCAGGTAAACCTGTAAAGGTTTTCATTTCATTTTGAATCTTAGACACAATTGCTCCTGCATCTGTATATCCTGGTGCTAAAGCAGAATATACTGTAACAACTCTTTTACCTTGTTTGTGCTTAATTGCACTAAAACCTGATGTATTTTTTTGTGTTGCTAAAGCAGAAACAGGAATTGATTTTACTTGACCATTTGAAGGATCTCTGAATGTAATATTCTGATTAAAAATAGCACTTGTATTATATCTATTCTCTTCATTAAATCTTACATAAATATCATAATCTTCACCATCTTCTTTATAAACACCAGCTTTAGCTCCGAAGATAGAATTACGTAATTGCGTTCCTACCTGAGCTGCACTAACACCTAATTCTCCAGCTTTCTTTCTATCAACATCAACTAACATTGTTGGCTTAGATTTATTTACATCAATCTTAAGTTCAGCGATCCCAGGAATAGATTTGGTATTGATAAAATCACGCATTTTTTCAGCTACATTAATCAATTCAGCGTAATCTTTTCCTTCTAATTCAATATTAATCGGATAACCAGCAGGTGGACCAACAGGATCTTTTTCAACAGAAATTGACAACCCTGGGTACACTCCTTGTAACTCCTCTGTAATAGCTTTTTTTAACGCTTTACTATCTGCACCTTTTCTATATTTATACTCTCGCATCGAAGCCACAATCTTACCTCTATGAGGCATTTCTGCTGTAGAACCACCATCCGTTTGAGGGTTTCCTGATCCTGCTCCTACTTGAGTAATAGAACTCTCTACTAAGAAATTATACTCTCCATCTAAATACTCAGAAAAATTAATCATTTTAGTAACTCGTTCTTCTAAATCTTTCATTATTGCATTCGTTTTCTCAATATCTGTTCCTTGTGGATATTCTACATATACAATAACTTGATTTGGTGTATTATCTGGAAAAAACTCAACCTTAGTTCTTTTCTCCTGAACAGAGTTTCCAAACCCCATAAATGCTACAATAAGCATTACAAATGTGATAATTGTAATTACTTGCGGTTTCCATCCCTTTAAAGCACCTCTAATCATTCTTTCATAAAAACGCTCCCATTTTGGTAAAACACGAGATTGAAATCCGTTAGCAGCAGGACGCATAATATATCTATATATCCAGAAATTTGCAGCAGCGAATATTAATAAGGTTCCTAAAGGTTTTATCCCACCTCCAAAAAGAACTATTAATAAACCTAAAACCCCTAAAACAATTGTTAATCGAATAATTTTATGCAATGGCATATTCTTATCCTCAACATTCATAAACTGAGAAACTAGTACTGAATTAAAAAATATAGCTACAAATAAAGACGAACCTAATACTACACCTAAAGTCTTTGGAAAATAAACCATGAATTGTCCCATTACTCCAGGCCACATTCCTAAAGGAATAAATGCGGCAACTGTTGTAGCTGTAGAAATAATAATTGGCAAAGCGATTTCACCAATACCTTTTTTTGCTGCTTCTAGTCTAGACATTCCTTCTTCATCCATCAAACGGTACACATTTTCAACTAAAACAATTCCGTTATCTACTAACATTCCTAATCCCATAATTAATCCAAAAAGAATCATGGTATTCATTGTAAACCCCATCATGTTTAAGATCATTAATGACATAAACATTGACATTGGAATTGCAAATCCTACGAATAATGCATTTTTCAATCCTAAAAAGAACATTAATACAGTTACTACTAGAATAACTCCGAAAATGATATTATTTACTAAATCATCTACCTGACCAACTGTTTTAGAAGATTGATCGTTTGCTAAAGTTACTTTAAGTGTTTCTGGTAATACTTTAGTTTCTTGAGCTACTTTTACAATCTCTCTAATTTTATCAGTCGCTTCAACCATATTTTCTCCAGAACGCTTTTTAACATCTAGCATTACAACAGATTCTGCATTCTCACGAGCATAAGTTGTTTTGTCTTTATCTTTAAAAGAGACTGTTGCAATATCTTTTAAATAAATCGCACTTCCTCTTTCTGATTTTACCACGAAATCATCTAATTCTGAAGGTTTTTCTATTTCTCCTAGCACACGAATCGTTCTTCTTTGTCCACTAGAAATAATATTACCAGCAGAAATGGTAGCGTTTCCATTTCCGATAGCTTGAAGTACATCGTTAAAACTAACTTGAGCCGCCATCATTTTATAGATATCTACAGCAACTTCAACTTCTTTCTCTTCAGCTCCACGAATATCTGCCTTTTTTATTTCCTTTAAATCTTCTATTTCATCTTGAAGATATTCTGCATACTCCTTTAATTGTTCTACAGTAAAATCCCCTGAAATATTAATATTCAAAATTGGCGTTTCTTCAGCAATGTTTAATTCGAAAACGTTAGGTTCAACTTTTGCTCCGTTAAACGTTGGCCAGTCTTCACCTGAAACCTCTTCATCGATTTCATCTTTAACTTTTTGCTTCGCTTCTTCAACAGTAATTTGCTCGTTAAATTCGATGGTAATCATCGATACATTCTCTTGAGAAGTAGAGTTAATTTTAGTAACATTACTTACTGTTTTTAACTTCTCTTCTAAAGGATCAGTAATTAATTTCTCTATGTCTTCTGCTGTATTTCCTGGAAAAACAGAGCTTACATAAATTTTGGTTTCTTTAATCTCAGGGAAATTTTCTCTTGGCATGTTAATAAATGCCGAGATACCTGAGAACAATATAATTACCATTAATACATAAATAGTAGTTTTATTGTTTATTGCCCAAGAAGATAAACCAAACTCTTTATCTACTTTTTTTTGTTGTTCAGTCATCAGAATATTTTTTATTTTTTGGCTAATTGTAATATTTTAACTTCCTGACTATCTTTCACACTTCTTGCTCCTTCATTAATAATCTTCATTCCACTTTTAATTCCATCAAGTACTTCAATAACATCTCCTTGAGTTTTACCTGTTTTGATGATAATTTGTTGCGCTGTAGATTTTCCTTCTTTTGTATTAACTACATAAACATATTGCTCTCCTTTTGAATTTTCTGAAATGATACTCTGAGGAATTAAGATTGCATTTGGATTGGTATAATCGTTAATCTTAAGTTTAGCTGTTAAGTTTGGTTTGATACTTCTATCTTTATTTGGCACTCCAATTTCAACTTTAAAAGTTCTGTTTGCTGGATTGATAAAATTACCCGCTTGACGAACTTCTGAATTTAATTTCTTTCCTAAGATTGGAAACTCAACTTCTACTGCTTTTCCTTTTTTAACTGAACTGATGTAACTTTCTGGAACATCTGTTTCTATATACATATTCCCTAAGTTTACAATTCTAAAAACCTCTGCTCCAGGACCAGGAGCTACAACTGTTCCTTGTTCTTTAATCACATCATCTACAATTCCAGCAAAAGGAGCTCTTATGGTGTATTTAGCAATACTTTTCTTTAAATTAGTTACCGCATTAGTTTGCGCTTCGAAATTTGTTTTTGCTTGTAAAAATTGAATTTCTGATCCAATTTTCTGCTCCCATAAACGCTTTTGACGCTCATAAGTAGTTTTGGCTAAAGCTGCATTTGCTTCTAATTGCGCTAATTGATTAGACATCCCTGCATCATCTATTCTAGCTAATGATTGTCCTTTAGCAACTTTTTGCCCTTCTTTTACAAAAACACTTACTAATTGACCAGGCACTTCTGGATATACTAATACATTTTTTTTAGTCTGAACATTTCCTTGTAATTCTAAATAATGAATAAACTCAGACGCATTTGCATTTATAGTTGTAATTAATGGTATTTTTTTATTTTTATCGAGCTTAGAAATTTCAGTATCTAATAATTTTATTTGACTTAATATCTCTTGATTCTTTGTACTTAACTCATCTTTCTTTGCTCTAATTTGCTCTAAATTTCCAGATGCAATTACAGCGTCTACCGATTGTCCTTTTTTACCACATGAAGCTAAAAGAACTGTAGTTATTGTGAATATGAATATCTTTCTCATTGAGTTGATTATTTTATAGGTATATTTAATGCTGTTTCTAATTGTGCTTTTTTAGCAATTACGTTTAACATAGATTGCACGTAATTTGATTGTTGTGTGTAAAGTTGGTTTTGTGCCTGAGATAAATCGAAACTTGTTGAAAGTCCTTCGAAAAATTTCACTTGTTGTTTCTTCTCAATTCGTTCTGCTAATTGTAAATTTCTTTTTGCTGTTTCATAGTTTTCTATACTTAATTGATATTCACTCTTTGCTGTTTGTGCTTGTAAATTCAATTTTTGTTTAATCTCTTCTAATCTTATATCTGAATTTTCAAGTTCTAACTTAGCTTGTTTTATTCTTGATTTAGCTCTAAACGAACCGAATATTGGAACATTTAAACTCACTCCTAAAAGAGAAGTTGACCTCCATTGTTGTGAGCTATTAAAAAAAGAAAAGGAATTTGAGTTAGCAATAGCATTATAGTTAACAAAAGCAGCTAAAGTTGGCAACTGTCTATTCCTTTCTAATTTTAACAATAATCTGTTTGCTTCTCTATCGTTACTAGCAATTCTATAATCGATATGATTATCAAGATTAAACGTTTTACTTAACAAACCTAAATCTGTGTTTTGAATAGCTAAATCCTCCAAAGTATCACTTAACTCTAATTGTTTATCAATAGAATTTCCTAAGGCAATGTTTAACATTTTGTAAGCGATATCTCTAAGACGTTGCGTGTTTCTAATGTTGTTTTCTAAAGTTCCTAAAGTAATTTGAAGTTGTTCTACATTTTCTTCTTCAGTTAGTCCGTTATCAAAAATCTTTTGAGTCTCATTTAAGTTTTTACTTAAAACTCTTTTATTACTTTCTAAAATCCCTAAACTTTTCTCTGCTACTAAAACATTTCCATAAGCATTAATTACAGCTTCTTTAGTTGCCAACTCCGTCTTTTCTTTGGCTTGTTCCGAAATTTTTAAATACGTTTTAGCAGACTGCAATCCCACTAAATACGTTCCATCAAAAATCAATTGTTTTAATGTTACACCAGCAGTAACAGAATGTTTCGCTCCAAAATCTGGAAAACCATCTTGATTAAAATCTACTGGTTCGAAAAGTTGTTTTAGGTTATTTTGATAATCAACTTTACCATCAATTTGAGGTAATCCAATTGTTGTAGTTTCCCATTTCTTTTGTTTAGCTGCTTCAATATTTTTTAAAGCTACTTTGTTGTCGTAGTTAGTTTTTATTGCATAATCAATAGCTTCTTGCATTGATAATCGCAATACTTTTTCCTGAGCATTTATAGCAATACTCATAAAAAATAAAACAAATACACTTGTTATGTATTTCTTCATTAGTTTCAATTTTGATTAATTATTTTTAGTTGTTTTTCTAGCTCTTCTAATCCTTTTTCAGTAGCTATGGCTCGTATATGATATTCTAAAATTTTGTATTCTATTTTTACTAATTCTTGCATATTTTGACTATACATATCACTTTCAAAAAAACCAAAGATTAAAGTGAAATAGAAATCAGTAATAAGAGGCAATTCTATCTCAGCTCTATATAAACCTTGTTCTATTCCTTTCTGTAAGTTATCTTTATTACAATCTTTAAACATACATACTTCTCTCTCCATCAATTTTGTGTAAATTTCTGGGTAAAATTTTCTCAATTGATACATGGGAGATGTTTTTGCGTTTTTAAACATTTCTTTAAAAATTGCTTTAATAGCAAATTCTTCGGCTATTGCATTATACTCATTACTTTTAATGAAATCGATTGTTTCTTCAATAGACTGATGAATAGTAGAACAAGATGCATCCACTAAAGAAGCTTTATTAGAAAAAAACTTATATAAGGTCTTCTTTGATATTCCTAATTCACTAGAAATATCATCCATAGTCACGCTTTTAAACCCTAAGGTTAAAAACATTTCTCCAGCTTTATTTATAATTTTATCTCTCATAATACATTGCAAAGTTACGCAAGGAAACTTTAGAAACAAAAAAAGTTTCCTAAGTTTTAATGATTTTTTAACATTAGAGTTACTCAGTTCTTTTAATTGACTTATTTTTGTAACAAAAACTTTACTTTTGGAATTATCTAAGTACCAGCAATCATTTTTAAATTACTTACAAAATCAGGATTTTAATAGAGAACCAAAAAACCTCTACGCTCCTATTGATTATATCTTACAACTAGGTGGTAAACGTTTAAGACCTTTACTTACTTTAATTGCATGCGACATCATTTCTGGGACATTTGAAAAAGCTTTACCCGCAGCAATGGCTGTAGAAACTTTTCATAACTTCACTTTAGTTCACGATGACATTATGGATGAAGCTCCTTTGAGAAGAGGAAAAGAAACTGTACATCAGAAATGGGATATAAATACTGGAATTCTTTCTGGCGACGCTATGCTTATTTTAGCTTATCAATATTTTGAAAATTATGAACCTATAATTTTTCAAAAACTCGCAAAACTATTCAGTAAAACAGCAATTGAAGTTTGCGATGGACAGCAATTAGATGTTGATTTTGAAACTCGTAATGACGTTACTATTGACGAGTACATTAAAATGATTACACTTAAGACTTCTGTTTTAGTTGGTGCTGCTCTAAAAATGGGAGCAATTGTTGCAGAAGCTTCAGATGCACAAGCTGACGAATTATACAATTTTGGAGTAAATCTTGGTATTGCTTTTCAATTACAAGATGATTACTTAGATACCTTTGGAAATCCAGAAACTTTTGGAAAACAAATTGGTGGAGACATCATTGAGAACAAAAAAACATACTTATATTTAAAATGCATAGAAATTGCCAATTCTAATGATTGTGAAAAATTAAAATCTTTTTTTAATCAAAAATTAGAAAACAATTCTGAAAAAGTATCTGAAGTAACTAGAATCTTTGAAGAAAATAATATTCCAAACTTAATTCAAGATTTAATTAAAGAATACACAAATAAATCTTTCGAAAACTTAAAGCGCCTAAACATCTCAGAATCAGCAAAGGAAAACTTAATAAATTTTGGAAAAAATTTAATGGTAAGAAAAGTGTAAAAAAGGCTTTCAAAATTAAAAAAAGTTTTTATTTTTGCAATCCATTTTACTGGTCCTATAGCTCAGTTGGTTAGAGCACCTGACTCATAATCAGGGGGTCCATGGTTCGAGCCCATGTGGGACCACCTTTAAAGCTTCACTTTTTGTGAAGCTTTTTTGTTTTTACAAACTCATAAACAACAAGTTACAACCCCTTGTATTTACTAGCATCAGAAGGGTTTTTATGTATACTAGGACTCCTGATATAGAGTAAGGTGACCTACATTAATAACACATTGATAATCAATAAAACCTTTCTAAAAAAAGTACTTTTTCAACCATTTTTTTTCAAAAAACACTACTTTTTTACGACTTTTTTATGGCTTTTTTTTAACAAAAAACTCTTGATCTAAAAACTTAGTTAAATCACCAAAAAAGCTTTTAAATTGCATTTTACAAAAACAACAGAGATAAACTCCTTTTATTTATATCTTTTTTTCAATGCAAGACAAACAAAACTTCAATGGTAATCGAGGTGAAACTAGAACAAAAGCTATATTAAGTGAATACTTTTATGTTAGTGAAAGAAGCGTAGATATTGATGGCGCTGATTTCATTGTAGAAATCATTCATAACTCTATTCAAAGCTTTAGAGACTTTAAAGAACAAGGTATTGTACAAGCTAAATATTTTGAAAAAAGTAATCAAGTCAAAATTGCTAAAGCATACATTGAAGATATTGATGGATTAAGAACAAACTTCTTTGCTTTTCTTCATACAAATGATGAAAATGGCAATAAAACTCACTACTTTTTCACCGCTAGTCAAATCAAAAAAGAGTTTAGACTAAAGAAAGACCCCAAAAACTCAAAGGATTATTACATTTTTAATTTAACAAAAACAAAAAAATTCAAAAACTATAAAAACTTAGATGAAAGTAAAATATTCAGAACTATTAAAGAGGGAATTTTAGCCACAGAAAAATACTCTCGTATAAAACTTATAAAAGAAATTGAAGAAAAATTTAAAAACCCCAAGAAAAACCTATCAGAAAACAACAATCAACAATTATTCGACGCTATCAAGAACAAACATATTGTCGAAAAACTACACATATGCCTAAACGAATACAAAGAATTTAGACGAATAACCTCCTGGAAATTAATAGATAAGATCACCTTTTTAAAAAGACCCAATACCCACACATACTATAATAGTTTTCAATTGTGTACAAATAATGAAGATATTATAAGTTTCTTTGAATCAATAGAAATAAAAAGAGAGGTTAAAATCACTAACAAAAAACTATTTAACAACATTCAAAGTGCAGAACAAAAGGTCAAAGAAATTATCAACATTCTCAATGATAATTTAATTTTTCAATTAAATCAAAAAACTAAAAATAAAATCACCAACATTGAACTACAAACTGAATCAATTTGTGATTGTATTGAATCGCACTACAGAAATCTAAATTTTCACTTGATAGCTAAAAAAGGTGTACTTGTTGTAAAACCTAATAACTTATGGGACTCACTAAAGCACTCTCTTACATTGACAAAAATTGGTGAATATGATTTAGCAAAAAAAATACTTAATGAGATTTCAAAATTAGCAAAAGAAGAAAAACAATTAATTATTTATTTTGTTTCAAAATACAATCTTCGCAAAATTGCTCTAAAGCAATGGGATGAAATTATTCCCGATTTAAATCTAGAGCTAGAAACACTAAATATCTCAAATGAATATTTCTCTATTCTTAACGGTATAAATAATGGTAATTTTTCAGGTGATTATCATAACTCAATAGACGAATACTATTCTCAAATAAAAGATTACAAACAAAGAAGAAGCATCCATAGCACTCTAGATATTGCTAAAAAAATATATTACAGGTATGGTGAGTATATTAATTTTATAGACGGTAATTATATTCACCAAGATAATATATATGATAAGCTAACAGAAAAAGTAATAGAAAGCCTTATCATCTCTTATTCCATGACAAATGATCACACAAATCATTTCAATGAATTCAATGATTTTATTATTGAGAAAATAATTCATAATTGTGAACCTGACAACCTATTAAAATATATTCAAAGAAACAACATTAGCGAACTACCTTATCATTCTTTAACTAATTACATAAATACAGTTATATCTAATTTATTTTCAATCGACAACATAACCTTCTTAGAATCTGAAATTACATATATAGACAATAGATCAAAAAACAAAGATTTAAGAAAAACTATTGAAAGAATATTTCAAAATCTTTGTATTTTAATTGCATATTTGAAAGCTGATTTTGATAAAAACTTACTTAATAAAGTAATAATATTTATAGAACGATTAGACTTTTCCATTCATGAATTATCATTACTATCTTACCCTCTACTAAAAAAACCATATTTATTTTCTTGTCATGAAATAATCAAGTTAATAAATCTATTAATAGACAAAAAATTAACCCGAGGTTTCTTAATAACTAATGCTATATATTCACTTAATGAAAAAGGATACATGTTTAAGAATAAAGATTTTGAAACCCTAACTAAAATATTCAATATTGCTATTGAAAACTCAGAATACGGAATTTTAAAAGCATTAAAAACAACAACTTACAACCTCCATCAAAAAAGTCTTGAATCTCAAATTAACCAAACACTTAATAAAAAGTTCAACAAAACATTATTTTACAATAGTGTCATAAGTAAACATATTAGAATTAATGAAAAGCACCTTAATGAGTATATTGAATCCAACTACAAACTAATCAATAATAGTACTCCCTACCTATCAACAGGCAAAAGCTCAAATACAGGTATACCATTCAAGTTCAGAGAACCTTTAAACCAATTAATCACAGTTCTGTACATACTAGACGAAAAAAAAATCCTCTCGAATCATATGATAAAAAAAATAAGAGAATTCCACTCTTATTACAATTTTATTTTAGATTTTGAAAAGTATACTATTCCTACAGATTTTAATATAAATTGGTTATTAGAGAATAAATCTGATGTGGTCCTCAATAAAATTTCTCAAAACAAAAAATTAAAATTAATGCTTAAACAATCTTTATTTCCTGATTTTAACAAAGAGTTTGTAAGGTTATATATTGATTATTTCGATAAAAATTAAATTTATTTTTTTACTACTTTTTTACTACTTAAAAAAACAAATTAAAATTAAAAAACTAAAAAACAGTAAGTTATAACAAAAAAGCAAATTACTCATAATCAGGGGGTCCATGGTTCGAGCCCATGTGGGACCACCTTTAAAGCTTCACTTTTTGTGAAGCTTTTTTGTTTTTAAATCAGTATTTATTTAAAACCTTCATCATTTCTTCCGCAGTAACTTTACCTATTAGTTTTATTCGCTCTCTTGGTGTTTCATCTCCAATTTCGTATGTGATCCCTACGGCATTATGACCGTACAAAAACCAACCTTTAGATACTGGTTTCTTACTATTACCTGGTTTTTCGTTTACTTTGTAATTTGGAATTTCTTTTTCTAAAGCTGCAAACCAACTTTTTATAAAATCAGGAAAAACTGTTCCTTCTTTTATTTTATTCGTGTAAAAAACATCTTCATAAGTAGAATGAAAATCTAAACCTAAAACTATTTTACTCTTAAACTTTTTACTTTCTTTAAGTATAAATCTTACTATTTGCTTAATTTCAGATTGACGATACTGAGACCAATCTCTATTAGTATCAACTCCATTGGCATTATGCCTCCAATGCCCTAAATCAACACCATCTGGATTCACAATAGGAAAAGCCAGTACTCTATATTTTGTAAAAAACGTTTCTGTTAAATTATTTTCTTTTAAAATAGATTTTAAAAATTCTTGGTAAGCAAAAAAACCTGTTACTTCTGGCGGATGTTGACGTGTTAACAAAACAACAATTGGTTTATTTTCTTTAGTTCCTTTAAAAATATCTAAAACAGGAAGATTACGCCCTAACTTAGTTTTCCCTACACTCTTTAAATGAACATAATTTTTAGATCTAATAAGAGTTTTATACCATTTTTCGGTATCCTTAACTGTTACAACCTCTTGAGCTGAAACCCATGTTGTATCTTTTGAAAGATCCAACTTCATTATAAATAAAGAGTCTCTTTTATAAATTAAGCTAGAATCTAATGATTTCCAATTCTCACTGTTTCTTTTTAATTTAGGGACATAACGATGTTTAAAACCTTTTGGATATGTGAACTTTACATATATTGTTTTTGGTTGACTACTCCACAATTTAAATGAATAATAAGCACTATTATTTATTGGTGTATTTTCAGGTTCAACAAATGCCGTAAATAAAGAATCATTTTCCTTAAAAAAATCACTTAACCTTGCTCCATTAAATTTATTTGAAGCAAAAACTTCTTTCTCTATAGAAAACACTTTTTTATCCTGAAGTGTTATTTTCTTTGAGTTTGTATCTACAATATTTTCAAAAGGTACCCTTTTAACAGAATTACATTTAAAAAATAAAAAAATGACTATTGAAAACACTATATATTTAAATTGAAACTTCATATTTATATTTTTAGATCTTTATTATCGTGCTTTATAACTTCAACTTACTTTTTTAATTAACTCGGACACTTTATTTACACCAGTTTTTTTATATATATTTTTTATATGTGTATGAATAGTATGTAAAGAGACCGAAAGTTTATCTGCTATTTCTTTTCGAGAAAACCCTTCAACCAGCAAAGCAGTTATTAAATTTTCTGTTTTAGTTAACTGTTCCTTTTTGTAAATTATTTTTTTTTCAAATAAAGTAATTTGCTTCCTTCCTTCATTTAAACGAACAATTCCTTTTACTCCATTAATAAACTGACTTGATTCATAACATAAACCAGTGGATAAAATAGGTAATTTACCATCAAACTTTGTATAAGAACTAAACTCTACCATTTGCATTATTATCCCAGAATTTTTATGCTTGATTTTATAATAAATTTCAAAAACTATTTTACCTCTTTGTTCAAAATCTAATTCTTTGGAAAAATCATTCATCTTTGGAAATAAATTAGTCGTTAATAATTCAAAATCCTCTTCAACCATGATAAGCGGTAAAATATGCATTCCTTTTTCACGAAACTCTTCTGAGCTATATCCTGTAAAACTATAACAAGCATCATTAACATACTCGTACTTCATTGTATTTAAGTTTAATACATAAAAAATAGAATTTGAATTTATCCCTACATTTCCTATAACTTTAAACTGATCCAAAAAAGCCTGTAATTCATCAGTTTTAATACTCGAAGTATTATGTAATTGCTCTATATGTTTATTTAAAATAACCTTTTTCATATTTATCCATTAAGTATTTACAAATTTAAAAACACTGAGTAATTGACAATAAATTCGTTGTATTTTTTTCAAAACCAATATTTTTTAACCCTTTTTTTAAGAAATTCCCTCAAATAAAACACTCTTAGTAAAACAAAAAAATGTTAAATTTTTAAACAAAAAACAGCTGTTTTAAAAAAAATTGTAACTTTAGAGTCATCAATCAATAAATTTAAAATAAGTATTTCCTCAGTGAAATACTATTGCCTCCTATGAAAAATGCATTATCTTTGATAGTACAAAAGTTGCTATCATTAAACGGAATTGTATATGATAAGAAAGAATTAGCTTTCCAAATTCAAAGTCATCCTTCTTATCCAAGTCTTCATGCAATAACAGGTGTTCTCGATCATTTTAACATTGAAAACATTGCTGCTGAAGTACCTACTGATAGTCAAACCTTACAACAATTACCTGATAGTTTTATTGCTCAAATATCTACAGACAAGGGAGATGATTTAGTAACAGTTAAAAAGGACTCTAAGAAATCTATTTATATAATAACTAGCGGAGAAGATAATAAAGAAAAAAAACTTACAGAAGGTGAATTCTTAACACAATTTACTGGAATTATTGTTGCTGTTGAAAAAACAGATAACATTACAACCTCTAGAGAAGAAAGCAATGTTAAAAACTTTGTTTTAATAGGTTTATTGTCTGCTGCAATCCTTTTCTTATTAATCAACGAAAACAACAGTCTTGTTAATTATGCTTACAGTCTATTAGCCATATTCGGAGTTATTACAAGCTATAGCATATTAAAACAAGAGTTAGGAGAAAGTACTGCTATTGGAAATGCTTTTTGTTCAGGTACCGACGAGAAAAAAGATTGTGATGCTGTATTAAACTCAAAAGGAGCTGAGATTATTAAAAACCACAAACTAAGCGATTTAAGCATTGTTTATTTTTCAAGTGTATTAATTGCATCATTTTTATTAAAGAATTTAAATCCACTTTTACTTATTGGTTTAATTTCTTTACCAATTACAATATACTCCATTTACTATCAATACAAAGTAGTAAAATCATGGTGTTTACTATGTTTAACAATAGTAGCGATTCTATGGTTACAAGCCGCTTTAATTTTTGTTCATAAAGATCCTTCATTTATTATCTCAAACTTAAAATTAACTGATATAACCATTACAATAATTTCTTTTATTGGTATTTATTTAACTTGGAGCTTTATAAAGCCTATGGCTAAAGAGTTAAGCACGCTACAAAAAGAGAAAATTGATTTTGTAAAGTTCAAAAGAAATTTTAATCTTTTTAATAGTTTACTAGTAAAATCTCCTAGTTTGAATACAAACATTAATAATCATAATGAAATTGTTTTTGGAAATAAAAATGCTGCTTTAGAAATCGTTACTGTAACAAACCCATTTTGTGGACACTGTAAAGGAGTACACGAAATAGTAGATGAAATACTAAAGAAATATAACGATTCAGCTAAAGTAATTATTCGCTTTAATGTTCCTGTAGATGATAATGAAAGTGCTGGTGTAAAAGTTACAAGTACATTAATTGAACTTTACAACTTAGGTCAAATAGAAGATTGTAAAATTGCGTTAGATGAAATTTATAGTGGTACCGATCACAAAAAATGGTTAGAAAAATGGAATAAAGAATCACAAACTACAAACCCTATAGAAGTTTTAAAAGCTGAAAAAGAATGGTGCGTTGAAAATGGGATAAACTTTACTCCGGAAATTTTAATCAACGGTAAATCTTTCCCAAAAGAATACAACAGAACAGATTTAATCTTTTTTATAGAAGATTTAGAGGAACATTTTCAGGCTTCATTAAACCTTCATGTAGAGGATTAAAATTAGGCAAAGCCGCAATAGCGACTTTACCTTTCGAACAAAATTCTCTCGCGAAGAATAGACACACTTGGTGAGTGTCTTAAAATGTTCGCCGCAAATGTAATCTTAAAATTTAAATTATTAGGGGAAAAGTAATAAATAAGCATAAAAACCTTATTATTTAAAATCATTTTAAAAACTTTCACCTTATTTGTTACATTTTAGAATTGCAGTGTAAATCACAATAAGTTTTATATAAACTAAAAGTGAGTTTTTAACCAAATGAATTAGAATATACTTGAAAAAATTTCCACATTATAAACAAACAGAGGCTAAAGATTGCGGGCCTACTTGTATAAAAATAATTGCCAAACACTACGGTAAGACTATTAATACACAGCAACTCAGAGAACTCAGTGAAACAACAAGAGAGGGAAGTAGTTTATTAGGCCTTAGTGAAGCTGTTGAATCTATGGGGTTCAAATCTTTAGGAATCAAATTAGCTTTTGAGAAATTAAAAGAAGCTCCATTACCTTGTATTGTTCATTGGAACAAAAACCACTATGTAGTTCTTTATAAAATAAAAAAAGATAACGTATACATATCTGATCCAGCACACGGACTAATAACTTTAACTAAAAAAGAATTCATTAAACATTGGATTGGTAATAATGCTGATGAAAATACTGAAGACGGCATAGCTTTATTAGTTGAACCAACTGCTGCATTTTATTCACAAGAATTTGAAGAAGATGAAAAGTTTGGTTTTTCGTTTATTTTTAAATATCTAATTAGATACAGAAGTTTCGTAATTCAATTAATTATTGGATTACTAGCAGGAAGTTTACTTCAATTAATATTACCTTTCTTAACTCAAAGTGTTGTAGATGTTGGTATTGAAAATCAGGATTTAAACTTTGTTTATCTTATTTTATTTGCACAATTATTCTTATTCATTGGAAAAGCTTCTCTTGAAATTATACGAAGTTGGATTTTATTACATTTAAGCACACGAATAAACATTTCTTTAATTTCCGATTTCTTTATTAAACTAATGAAATTACCTATTTCATATTTTGATGTAAGAATGACAGGGGATTTATTACAAAGAATAAACGATCATAAGAGAATAGAACGTATTTTAACTACCTCTTCTTTATCTGTACTTTTTTCATTTATTAACCTAATTATATTCAGTTTTGTTCTAGGGTTTTATAGTTTACAAATTTTTGGTGTTTTCGTATTGGGAAGTGTACTTTATTTTGCTTGGGTTTTATTCTTTTTCAAAAAGAGAAAAGAATTAGACTATAAGCGTTTCTCTGAAGTAAGCCAGGAACAAAGTAAAGTAATTGAACTTATAAATGGAATGCAAGAAATTAAACTCCATAACGCAGAAAGAAGAATGCGCTGGAATTGGGAATATGTTCAAGCTCGTCTATTTAAAGTTGCAACTAAAAGTTTAGCATTAGAGCAAACTCAAAGTGTTGGTTCTAATCTTATTAACGAGTTAAAAAACATGTTAATAACCATTCTTTCAGCAAAACTGGTTATTGATGGAGATATTACTCTCGGTATGATGATGGCTATCAGCTATATTGTTGGTCAGTTAAACGGACCAATTATGCAACTTATCAACTTTATGAGAGATGTACAAGATGCTCAAATATCATTAGATCGTTTAGGTGAAATTCACAATATGGAAGATGAAGAAAAACCTAGCGACGAAAAAGTGACCAACATCCCAATAAATCACCCTATAAAACTTAAAAATGTTTCTTTTAGATACACAGGGGGATTAGAACCAGTTATAAAAGATTTAAGTTTAGAGATACCTGCAAACAAAACTACAGCAATTGTTGGAGTAAGCGGAAGTGGAAAAACCACATTAATGAAATTATTACTCGGTTTTTATCAAATTGAAAAGGGTGAAATTATTGTAGGAAACTTTAATTTAAAAAACATATCACAAAAGGAATGGAGAAGAAATTGTGGTGTAGTAATGCAAGAAGGTTATGTTTTTAATGATAGTATCGCCAAAAACATTGCTGTTGGTGAAGATTTTGTTGATAAAGAAAAACTTAGTCACGCTATTAAGGTTGCTAATATTTCTGATTATATTGAAGCTTTACCACTTGGTTATAACACCAAAATTGGTAGTGAAGGTAACGGGTTAAGCACAGGTCAAAAGCAAAGATTATTAATTGCTAGATCTGTTTACAAAGACCCTAAATTCTTATTCTTTGACGAAGCTACATCTGCTTTAGACGCAAATAACGAAAAAGTTATTATGGAAAATTTAAACAACTTTTTTGCGGATAAAACAGCAGTTGTTATTGCACATCGTTTAAGCACAGTTAAAAACGCACATCAAATTGTTGTACTTGATAAAGGAAAAATTGTAGAACAAGGAAATCATGAAGAATTAATAAAATTGAAAGGAAACTACTATCATCTAGTTAAAAATCAACTTGAATTAGGTAGTTAATATTTTAAAAAAAAAGACACATCCTTGAGTGTCTTTAAATAATCAAGGATCAAATATTTTTAAACTAAATAATTAATATGAAAAAATCAATTTCAACATTAGGAAAAATTTTAAACAAAGAAGAACTAGCTCTTATAAATGGACAAATTTCTAGAGAAGAATTTTGTGCTATAAAAAAATCTGTCCTTTTAGGTGATTACCAAGGAGATTTAAGTTATGGTTACAAAAGCTATTACACTCATTGTGGCTCATATGGCTACCCACTTTGGTAAAACTAAATTAATAAAAGGGGAATAATCTCCCCTTTTAAAAAAATCTAAAAACAATGGTAAAATTTATTTTTTTATTCTTTTGTGCGTATTGTTGCTTTAGTCAAAAAGTTCTCCATGAGATCCCATTTAGATTAATTGATAATCAGATATTTTTGAATATTAAAATAAACAATAAACCATTAAATTTAATGTTTGACACAGGTGAATTTGGAGTAGTTTTAGATAATAATAGTCCATTATCATCAAAAATATCTCCAAGAAAACTAAGTAAAAAACCATTAATATTTAGTATAAATAATTTCAGAAAAAAGGAAAGATTTGTAAGATTAAATAATATATCTGAACATTTAGGAGAATCATGTGATGGCATTATCGGAATAGATTTTTTTAAAGAATATTTATTAGAAATAAACTACCAAACCAGTGTGATTAATCTATTTGATCTTAATGAAAATAAATTAAATGATTATGAAAAGCTTAACACCATTCATCACACCAAAGATTTGGCGTTTTTTAAGAGATTCACAGTCAACTTGAAAATCTCCACAAATAACAAAGGCAATATTGCTGGAGACTTTTTAATTGATACTGGTAGTAGTAGGAACATATCAACAATTAACAGTTTAAACGAACTAAAACTAAACCCAAAGCCATTTAAAATCAAATTATTAAATTCTAGTCCTCATGGTTTTAATTCTCCTACATATTTTAAAATAAAGGAAATTTTTCTTAATAAAACCTGTTATAAAGATATAATAATAGACAACAATGAAGATGTAAAGTTCCCTAAAGAAAGTAGAACTAAATTAAAAGGAATTATAGGTGGTGGTTTTTTAAAAAAGTTCAATCTTTTAATTAACTACAACAAATCGGAAATCTATTTAAAAAATCATAAAAAAAAACATTTAAATGATTATATAAGCGATGGAATTAGAATAAAAGATTACAGAAAGACTAAAAAAAAACTAATCATTGCTAGTGTTATAAACCCTCAAAAAAACACTTTAAAAGTAGGTGACGAAATACTAAAGATAAATGATATAAATTTTAAAGATCTTGATTTAAACAGGTATAAATTAAACAAGAAAAAACCAGGCAACATTAACAACTATATCATAAAAAGAGACAATAAAATCATTACCGTAAAAAAAATATCCAAATCTATAATAAACACCAATACATAAAACAAAATAATTAATATGAAAAAATCAATTTCAACACTAGGAAAAGTATTAAACAAAGACACACAAAAGAAAATCAACGGAGGATTTGGAAACAACTGTCCTACAATAGATTTTTTATGTGATGATCTTACTGATACTGGTTGTTGTTAATATTTTTTTTAGACAATGAATGTGTTTTAGTTTGTAACTAAAAACACATTTTCTTAACTATATTTTTTCGCGAAGAATAGACATAGACCTTGAATGTCTTTAATTGATCAAGGATTTAATTAACATTTAAATCATATGAGTTATGAAGAAATCAATTTTAAAACTAGGTAATGTTTTAAACAAAGCTCAACAAAAAACAATCGCAGGAGGAAACAGTGTATTCACTGGACCTTGTTTTGAATGGTGCGCAGATCCAGATATACAAGAACTTTATTACAAACCTCTTTTTTGTAACTGTACAGTAAGTGGTGGAGGCACTTCTCCAGGAAACCCTGGAGATGGAGGTCCGCAAGATCCGGTATAATAGATAATTTAAATTAATAAACAATGAAAAAATCAATCTTAAATATCGGAAAAGCTCTCAATAAAAATGAGCAAAAAAATATAAATGGTGGTGTTTTTGGATCATCATGTACTGGGTTTGAAAAATACCCTGTTAGTTCGTGTAGCCAATGCGTAAATAAAATTATACCTAATGGGCCTACGTTTTGTTTCAACAACTGCTGTATTCAAGCATATTAATTTTTAAAATAATGAAAAAATCAATCTTAAATATCGGAAAAGCTTTAAACAAAGCCGAACAAAGAAAAGTTAACGGAGGATTTGGTAGTTGTGATGACTACACAGGACCTTTTTGTTATGCAGATAGTATTCCTGGATGTGCATCTTGTGCAGAATACAATGCATTACCAAGACGACATAAGGCTTGTGCCTTTACTCATGCAGAATGTGAAATTCCAGTAAACTTATAATTTTTTCAATTAATAATAATGAAAAAATCAATCTTAAATATTGGAAAAAAATTAAACAAAACCCAACAAAAGAAAATAACAGGAGGTTTTGGAGACCTTTTTATCGGAAGTTCTTGTTACACTTCTCTTAGTAGATGTAACTCAGCAATGTCTTCGGCCATTGCTAATGGAGCTAATCCTGCATGCACAAAATGTGAACAGTGTACTACATTTTTCGGTACCACTGGTTACCAAGTAAGAATTTACTGTTAATACTAATTGTAGTGAGGGATCACACTCCCTCACTTTTTATAAAAATAAATGCCACAGAATAGTCAAGACATAGAAATTAGAAGCGAAGAAGTTCAAGAAATTCTAAACAAAGTACCTAGTTGGATGATAAGGTATGGTAACATCTTAATCTTATTATTAATTATCATGTTGCTTTTCATTTCTTGGTTTGTAAAATACCCTGACGTTATTAAAACTCAGGTTATGGTTACAACTACAAATCCACCAGAGAAAATTTTTGCGAGAACTACTGGACAATTTGAAGTTCTTTTAGCAAATGAAGGTACTGAAGTTAAACAAAATGAAATTTTAGCTGTTATTAAAAATAGTGCTTCATACAAAGATGTATTGTTTTTAAAAAGTATAGTAGATACTATAGAGTTTCACAACGAAAAATTTAACTTTCCTATAAACGATATCCCTCCATTGGTATTAGGCGATATTAATTCTAGTTTTTCTCAATTTGAAAATGACTATCAGGCGTATCAACTAAATAAAGATTTAGATCCTTTAAAATCACAAGTAAATTCTAGACAAATATCTGTAATAGATGCGAGAAGAAATCTTAGTAATATGTTGTTCCAAAAAAAATTAAGTGAAAAACAATTAAAACTTAAGGAAGAAGGTTATGAAAGAAGTAAACAGATGTTTGAAAAGGGTGTGATTTCTGCTAAAGATATGGAACAGCTTGAACATGAATTCATTCAAGCTCAAAGAAATCATGAAAACATGAAAACTAGCATTTCACAAATTAGGGAACAAATCAATAATTCATCTCAAAATCTAGATGATGCAAGTATAAAAAAAATTCAGAACGATAGAAACCTTCAAAAAAGAGCTAAACAATCTTTTTTACTACTTAGAAAAGCAATTAGTGATTGGGAAAATAATTATGCCTTAACCACCTCTGTAGGTGGTAAAGTTTCTTTTCTTTCTTTTTGGAGTAGAAATCAAACAGTTAAAACTGGAGATTTAATTTTTACAATCATACCAAATAATGCAAAAGATTTTATTGGTAAAATTAAAGCTCCTATAGCTAATTCAGGTAAAATAAAGACTGGACAAAAAGTACAAATAAAACTATTAAATTATCCTTCAGATGAATTTGGTAAGCTAGATGGAAAAATAAGAAGTATTTCTTCTATTCCAGATCAAGAAGGGAATTATTTAATAGATGTAGATTTACCCAATAATCTTACAACTTCTTATGAAAAACAATTAGAATTTAGACAAGAAATGCAGGGTAATGCAGATATAATAACAGAAGACCTTAGGTTAATAGAAAGATTTTTCTATCAACTTAAAAATGTCTTAAAATAAAAAATAATCTTTCGCGAAGAATAGACATAAACCTTGGTGTCTTAAAATGAACAAGGATTTAATTAACCTTAAATCTTTCTCGATTATGAAAAAATCGATTTTAAATTTTGGTACTCCTATCACCAAAACCCAACAAAAAGAAATTCACGGCGGTATAAATACGCTTCCATGTGTTTGCCGTAATAAACCTACACTACTAGTTAGTTGTTTTATAGTTTGTGATGATGGTTCTTATCCAATTTTAGCGGTAGGATAACTTTTAAAAAACTCGCATCATGAAAAAACTTAAAAACATAGATTCTTCTAGAATTCTAAAGAAAAATGAATTGAAATCTATCACAGGTGGCATAACTTGTTTTGAATGTTATGATAATTGTGTAGCTACTTCAAAAGACAGAATGGAATTAGGAATATGTTTTGATAATTGTCAATTAATTTGCTCTTAAACATACTTTTTTAGTACAGTTTAATAGTTTTTGACATCATATTCTTTTGTAAAAAAATGTAAGCTACATATTCAGTTTAACATTTATGTTTTTGTAGATAGCTTTTTTAGCTAGGCTACTATCCTTATTAGTATTAAAAACTAGAGTAATTAGATACAAGATCAATTATTGATCTGAAAAATCTATTTAATTAACCTTTAAAACAAATATTCATGAAAAAATCAATCTTAAATCTTGGTAAATTTTTAAACAAGGCAGATCAAAGAAAAATTAAAGGAGGAATTATTGCAAACTGCCCAACTTATGAACCTAGTAAGTGTACTGCTTGTGGTGGACATCCTTTAGCAAACGGATGTTGTTTAGGTTCTCGAGAAACACATTTTTGTTTATCAGGAATCCATCCTTAAACAAAAGATAAAATTAAGGATCAAAACCTTTAATTATTTATTAACCTTAAAAGAAATATCATGAAAAAATCAATCTTAAAATTAGGAAATATTATTAAAAAAGTCGATCAGAAAAAAATCAATGGTGGTGGTTTAGGTACTTGTTATCAAAAAGGTGTTATGTGCTGTAGAGAAACCTCAATACCTGAACTAAATCCGTTTTGTGAGCCTGGAAGATGTACTATTTATGGATCTTGTTTTTATTATTAATTAGTACACAAAATGAAAAAATCAATCTTAAATCTAGGCAAAAGCTTAAATAAAAAACAACAAAAAAAAATCAATGGCGGATTAGGCATTAGATGTTATAGATCAGAAGATTGCCGTGGTTCTTCAGACTGCTGCAATTTTGGTCAATGCATAGATACCACACACGCTATATTAGAACCGTATTGCTCTTAAGAAAACGTAAGAAATTACCTTTTGAACAATTTTTTTCGCGAAGAATAGACACAAGCCTTGAGTGTCTTTAAATGTTCAAGGATTTAATCAATTTTTAAATCTTTCAATTATGAAAAAATCAATCTTAAATGTTGGAAAAGCTTTAAACAAAGCTGAACAAACTGAAATTTTAGGTGGAATTATTACTGAGCCTATTAAAATTAAAACATGTGCCGAAGTGTGCCCTACTGCTACTTCAAGAATAAAATGTGGACCTCCTCACTGTCCTGGAGTATGTGATGGTCGTGGCGGTTGGTATAACTATTAATCAAAACAAATTATAATCTGCATTTGAGGAGTTACTACCAACTCCTCATTGCTTAAACTAATTAAAAAATTATGAAAAAATCAATCTTAAAATTAGGTACCACATTAAACAAAATTCAACAAAAGGAAATAAACGGTGGTAAAATGGCGCAAGACTGTCAAATATATGACCCTGCCACAGGATGGCAAAGTGGATGGTCTGTAGAAGACGCACAATGGTTATATCATAACGAAGCTTCTGTTACCGGATATTGCTGTGCTAGTTGTTAATCTTTAAAAATATTAAAATTATGAAAAAATCAATCTTAAAATTAGGTACATCTTTAAATAAAGTTCAACAAAAAGAAATTCACGGTGGATATATTCCAACACCTTATCAATTTTGCTGTACAAGAACACAAGGATTTTGGTTAAGCAACTATCCTTTTTTAGGCAACGATCCGATGTATGATTGTGGCCAATATGGTTCATGCAGAGATGGAGATTTCCCTTTTTAAATTGAATTCATTATGAAAAAATCAATTTTAAAATTAGGTAAAAAACTTAATAAAAGCATTCAAAAAAGCATTAATGGTGGTCAATATTCATATTGTCCTCCATCTCCAACATGCTATGGTGTTTTTGATACCCAATTAGGATCAAACTGTGGAACTTGCGAACAATATCATGCTTTACCTTTCGAATGTAAAATGCGTGTTAAAGTAAGTGTATATTGTTTTGATTTTTAGTTATTGAAACAAAATTCACACATATTGACAATAAATTTTACATAAGAAATTATTTCTTATATTCTATTTATTGTCAGTTATAAAAAAGAAAGACTACCATATGGTAGTCTTTCTAATTTTTACTAGTCAATCTTGCAACATATTTGCCGATAACATCAAACTCTAAATTCACTTTCGTTCCTATTTGAAAATGTTTAAAAACTGTATGTTCTAAAGTATAAGGAATAATTGCTACACTAAATTCATTTAATTTAGAGTTTACAACGGTTAAACTAACTCCATTCACGGTTATCGATCCTTTTTCTATAGTAACATTATTTAATCCAGAATCATATTCAAAAGTAAAGACAGTACTTCCTCCTTCTTCTTTAATATCTTTACAAAATCCAATTTGATCAACATGACCTTGAACAATATGACCGTCTAAACGATCTCCTAACCTCATTGCTCTTTCTAAATTAACTTCATCTCCTACTTTTAAATCCCCTATATTACTTTTATCAATAGTCTCTTTAATAGCTGTAACAGTATATTCGTCATTATCAATTGCCACAACAGTCAAACAAACACCATTATGAGCAACACTTTGATCTATTTTTAATTCGTTAGTAATTTCACTCTTTAAAGAAACATGAATATTCTCTTGTTCTTTCTTGAGCTCAGTTACACTTGCAAGTGTTTCAATTATACCTGTAAACATTCCTTAAAATTTAGTTACTTTTGTTAACATCAAAAATACAACATAGGTATTCTAAATATGGAAAAAACGAATAAAATTATTGTCGGAATCTCAATAGGTGATATTAATGGTATAGGTGTAGAGGTAATTCTTAAAACATTTGAAGATAAGAGAATGTTAGAATTTTGTACTCCTGTTATTTTCGGCTCTAACAAAGTTATTTCATTCCATAAAAAAGCATTAAACTTAAATAATAGTATCCATGGTATTCAGTCTTTAGACAAAATTGTACATGGAAAAATCAATCTACTAAATATTTGGAAAGAAGATATTAAAGTAGAACTTGGTAAAATAACTCCCGAAGGAGGAAAATATGCATTAAAATCTTTAAGTATGGCAATTAAAGCACTTAAAAACGATACTATTAATGTATTATTAACAGCTCCTATAAATAAAGAAAACATCCAATCGAAAGAATTTAATTTTCCTGGACACACAGAATTTTTAGAAAATGAATTGGAAGGTGAAAGCTTAATGATATTAATGTGTGAGGATTTAAGAATAGGTTTAATTACAGGTCATGTACCTGTTTCTAAAGTCACAGAACTTATTACACCAGAATTGATAAAGAAAAAAGTAAACATAATGCATCAATCTTTAAAAAGAGATTTTAGTATTAACAAACCAAAAATTGCAATTTTAGGATTAAATCCTCATTGTGGAGATAAAGGTGTAATAGGTAAAGAAGACGACGATATCATACGTCCAACAATAGCTGAGATTAAAAAAACTGGAAAAATGGTTTTCGGACCTTATGCTGCTGATGGTTTTTTTGGTTCTAAGACTTACGAGCAATTTGATGGAGTTTTAGCAATGTATCACGATCAGGGTTTAGCTCCTTTCAAAGCCTTATCCTTTGGAAATGGTGTAAATTTCACTGCTGGACTTAACAGAATTAGAACTTCACCAGACCATGGAACAGGTTTTGATATTGCAGGAAAAAACATAGCAAACGTAGAATCTTTTAAAGAAGCTTTATTTAGTTCTTTAAAAATTTATAGAAACAGAAAAGAAAATATTGAATTAGAGTCAAATACATTAAAATCAAAATAGTTCTAATTCTTCTTTTTTAAAAAAATATTTTATTATATTTGCGCCCTCAAATTGATATTGTAAATGAAAGGTTTAAAAGAATATAGTATTCCTTTTGTAGGTTTAAAAGAAGGTAGCCACGAGTTTCAATACCAAATTGACAACACGTTCTTTAAAGAATTTCAGTATGAAGAATTCAACGAAACTAACGTAATAGTTGATGTTGAGTTCATAAAAAAGAGTACTTTATTTGAAGTTTTGTTCTCAATTAGCGGTTCTGTAAATGTACCTTGTGATTTAACAAGTGAATTATTTGATCAGCCAATTGAAGGAGATTATAAATTGATTGTTAAGTTCGGACAAGAATTTAACGATGAAAATGAAGAAATTTTAATCATTCCTCATGAAGAATATCAATTAAATATTGCTCAATATATTTATGAACTAATAATTCTTTCTGTTCCTAACAAAAGAGTACATCCAGATGTAACCAATGGAACAATGCAATCTGAAACTTTAAAGAAACTTAAGGAATTAGAGATTAATAAAGAGAAACCGGTTGAAGATGAGTCAACCGACCCGAGGTGGGATAAGTTAAAAGATTTACTAACAGGAAAAAACACATAAAATGGCACATCCTAAGAGAAAAATATCAAAAACTAGAAGAGATAAGAGAAGAACTCACTATAAAGCTACTATGCCTCAGATAGCTGTTGATCCTACTACTGGAGAAGCACATTTATATCATAGAGCTCACTGGCATGAAGGTAAGTTATATTACCGCGGTCAAGTAGTAATTGATAGTACTGAAGCTGAGGCTTAATATATTATAACTTCTATCAAGATTTTATAGTTTAACATATTTAACGTCAAAAACGAAAGTTTTTGGCGTTTTTTTCGTTTTCAAGTGAAAAAAAAATCACTACTTTTGAAAACTAAATTTACTATAAGTAACAAACATGGCTAAAATAACTGCAGCAATTACAGCAGTGGGAAAATATGTTCCTGACTACATTCTAACCAACCAAGAGTTGGAAACAATGGTAGACACCAATGATGAGTGGATTACCTCTAGAACCGGAATTAAAGAAAGAAGAATATTAAAAAAAGAAGGTGAAGGTACTTCTTACTTAGCCATTAAAGCAGCTGAAGATTTAATCAACAAAAACAATATTGATCCAAAAGAGATTGATTTAGTTATTGTAGCGACTGCAACTCCAGATATGTTGGTTGCATCTACAGCAGTATATACTGCAACAAAAATTGGTGCTACAAATGCATTTGCTTACGATTTACAAGCAGCTTGTTCTAGCTTTTTATATGGTATGTCTACAGCTTCTAGTTATATAGAGTCTGGTAGATATAAAAAAGTATTATTAATTGGAGCAGATAAAATGTCTTCAATTATTAATTATACAGACAGAGCTACATGCATTATTTTCGGTGATGGGGCTGGTGCTGCTTTATTTGAACCTAACGAAGAAGGGTTAGGTCTTCAAGATGAGTATTTAAGGAGTGATGGAATAGGAAGAGAATTCTTAAAAATTGATGCTGGAGGTTCAATTTTACCTACTTCAGAAGAAACGATTAAGAACAATCAACATTATGTACATCAAGAAGGTAGAACTGTATTTAAGTTTGCAGTTTCTAACATGGCAGATGTTTCTGAAAAAATACTGGAACGCAACAATCTAACAAAAGAAAATGTAAATTGGTTAGTTCCTCATCAGGCTAATAAAAGAATTATAGAAGCTACTGCCAATAGAATAGGTTTAGCTGAAGAAAAAGTAATGATGAATATTAGCAAATATGGTAATACTACCTCTGCTACCTTACCTTTATTACTTGCAGATTATGAAAAAGAACTTAAAAAAGGTGATAATTTAATTTTTGCTGCATTTGGTGGTGGTTTCACTTGGGGAGCTATCTACTTAAAATGGGCGTATAATAAATAGACACAATCAACTAAAATTATAGACAATGGACATTAAAGAAATTCAAAATCTTATTAAGTTCGTAGCAAAATCTGGTGCTAGCGAGGTTAAGCTAGAAATGGATGATGTAAAAATCACCATTAAAACTGGATCAGATGCACCAGAGACAAAAATTATTCAAGCTGCAGCACCCCTAGCTGCTGCACCTCAAGTTGTTGCTACTCAACCAGTAGTAGCTCAACCAGTTGCTGAAGCTGCTACCCCAGCCGCACCAGCTAAATCAGATGACGATTCTAAATACGTTACTATAAAATCTCCAATTATAGGTACTTTATACCGTAAACCATCTCCAGACAAACCTGTGTTTGTAGAAGTTGGTGATGAAATTAAAGCTGGAGATACTGTATGTATTATTGAAGCAATGAAACTTTTCAATGAAATCGAATCTGAGATTTCAGGAAAAATCGTAAAAGTTTTAGTAGATGATTCAACTCCTGTTGAATTCGATCAACCATTATTCTTAGTTGACCCATCTTAATTTATCGTATAGCTTAATCGATTAAGCTATTAATTAACTATTACAATTATGTTTAAAAAAATATTAATTGCCAATAGAGGTGAAATTGCACTTCGTGTAATTCGTACCTGTAAAGAAATGGGTATAAAAACAGTAGCTGTTTACTCTAAGGCTGATGCAGAAAGTTTACATGTAAGATTTGCTGATGAAGCAGTTTGTATTGGACCTGCACCAAGTAACGAATCTTACTTAAAAATGGATAGAATTATTGCTGCTGCAGAAATTACAAATGCAGATGCAATTCACCCAGGTTATGGATTTCTTTCTGAAAATGCAAAGTTCTCTAAACTTTGTGAAGAGCACGAAATTAAATTTATCGGTGCTTCAGAAGAAATGATTTCTAAAATGGGAGATAAAGCTACAGCTAAAGCTACAATGATTGCTGCAGGTGTACCTTGTATTCCTGGTTCTGAAGGAATTTTAGATTCTTACGAAGAAGCAGAAAAAATCGCTGTTGATATGGGATTTCCTGTAATGTTAAAAGCTACCGCTGGTGGTGGTGGAAAAGGGATGCGTGCTGTATGGAACAAAGAAGATTTAAAACCTGCTTGGGATTCTGCTCGTATGGAAGCAAAAGCTTCTTTCGGAAACGACGGAATGTACATGGAAAAGTTAATTGAAGAGCCAAGACATATAGAAATTCAAATTGTTGGTGATTCATTTGGTAAGGCTTGTCACTTATCTGAAAGAGATTGTTCTGTACAAC
Organism: Tenacibaculum aquaeponti; assembly: GCF_052084715.1. Classification (GTDB taxonomy): domain Bacteria; phylum Bacteroidota; class Bacteroidia; order Flavobacteriales; family Flavobacteriaceae; genus Polaribacter. Next base: position 2,018,931 of record NZ_CP197288.1, read on the forward strand.
GTCGTCACCAAAAATTAACTGAGGAAACTCCTTCTCCATTCATGACAGATGAATTAAGAAATGCAATGGGAGAAGCTGCAGTAAAAGCTGCTGAATATATTAAGTACGAAGGAGCTGGTACTGTTGAATTCTTAGTAGACAAACACCGTAATTTCTACTTTATGGAGATGAATACTCGTATTCAAGTAGAGCACCCAATTACTGAAGAGGTTGTTGATTACGATTTAATTCGTGAGCAAATTTTAGTTGCTGCTGGAGTTCCTATTTCTGGTAAAAACTATACTCCACAGTTACACTCGATCGAATGTAGAATTAATGCAGAAGATCCTCACAAGAACTTTAGACCTTCTCCTGGAAAGATTACTTCTTACCACGAGCCAGGTGGACATGGAGTTCGTATTGATACGCATGCTTATGCAGGATATACAATTCCACCAAACTACGATTCTATGATCGCTAAATTGATTGTAACTGCACAAACTCGTGAAGAAGCAATTAATAAAATGAAGCGTGCTTTAGATGAGTATATCATTGAAGGGATTAAAACTACAATTCCTTTCCACAGACAATTAATGGATCATCCTGATTACGTAGCTGGTAATTACACTACGAAATTCATGGAAGATTTCGAAATTAAATAAATTCAAAAAGGGCTGTCTTGTTAGACAGTCTTTTTTATTTACGTCTATTTGTAATTAATTTTAGTTTTCTCGTCTACTTCAATACAAAACAAAGACAAACTATCCTTATGAAAGCTAAATTAATCTTACTTATTACACTACTAACGTGCGCATCGTTAATTTCTCAAATTACACAACCTAGTTTAAGCCCTAAAATTACAACTAAACAAAAAGTTGGTTTAGCTAACATCAATTTACAATACGGACAACCAAGTGTGAAAGGAAGAACAATTTTTGGTTCTTTAATTCCGTATAATAGAATTTGGAGAACTGGCGCTAATGCTTCAACAAAATTTACAACAGATAAAGAAATTAATGTTGCTGGTTTAAACCTTCCTGCTGGAACTTACGGTTTATATTCTATTCCTGAAGAAAAAGAATGGACAATCATATTCAATAAGAAAAGTAATTTATGGGGAAGCGCCGGATATAATAAAGAAAATGATATTATTCGTTTTAAAATACCAGTAACTACCTCAAAAGAATTAAGAGAAACATTCTCTATATATTTTGAAAACTTTACGATTAATGGAGCTAGTATGGTTATTGCTTGGGAGAATACGATTATTAAAGTTCCTGTTCTAGTAAATTCAGATCGTATTATTGAAGAACAAATCGCTTCAAAAATAACAAATGAAAAAGGAGAAATTAAAGCACAAACGTATTTTGATGCTGCTCAATATTATTATCAAAAAAACAAAGATTTAAAGCAAGCTTTAATCTGGTTTACAAAAGCAGAAGAGTTAAGACCTCAAGCTTTTTGGTATACATATTATAAATCTGAATTGGCTTTAAAATTGAATCAAAAAGATATCGCTAAAATAGGAGCTCAAAAATGTTTAAAAGCGGCAAAAAACAGCAAGAGTTCTGACTATGGTTATATTGCTAAATGCTCTTTATTATTAAAAGCAATAGACAATTAAAAAACAAAACATATTTGACTCTTTAAAAGGCTAATTATAATTAGCCTTTTTATATTTTTGAAGCATGAATTTTCTTTACAACATTCTCATTCATCTAGCTTACTATATTATACAGTGTTTAAGTCTGTTTAATAAAAAACTAAAACTATTTGTTAATGGACGTAAAGAGACTTTTAAAAAACTAGCTTCAATTACCTCTAATGATCGTGTTTTTTGGATTCATGCCGCTTCTTTGGGTGAGTTTGAGCAAGCCAGACCCATCATTGAAAAACTAAAAATTAAATATCCAAATCATAAAATTGTAGTTACTTTCTTTTCTCCTTCAGGATATGAAATCAGAAAAAACTATAATCTAGCAGATATTGTTTGCTACTTACCTTTCGATACCAGAAGAAACGTAAAACGTTTTATAGAGTTAGTACATCCTGATTTAGCTATTATTGTTAAATATGAATTCTGGCCTAATTTATTGAATCAACTAAAAAAGTCTAATACTAAAACCATTTTAGTTTCTGGAATATTTAGAAAAGATCAACTGTTTTTTAAATCTTACGGACAATGGATGCGTAAGTTTTTACATACTTTTTCTTTCTTTTTTGTTCAAAATGAATCCTCTAAAAAATTATTAAACGACATTAATCTAGAAAATGTAAATGTTTCTGGTGATACAAGGTTCGATCGCGTTTCTGAAATTCTAGATCAAGATAATACTATTGAAGCTATAGAGTTATTTAAAAATAATACTTACACAGTTGTTGCAGGAAGCACATGGAAAGAAGATGATGAGTGTATAGTAAACTACATAAATAATCATGCTAAGAAAGATGAAAAATTTATTATCGCTCCGCATAATATCGATAAAAATAAAATAGAAGAATTAAGAAATCTCATCTTAGAGAAAACAATCTTATATTCTGAAAGAAACAATGTTAATCTTTCAGATTATAAAGTTCTTATTGTTGATAATATTGGATTACTTACCAAAATATATTCTTATGCTAACACAGCTTATGTTGGAGGAGGACTAGCAACTGGCTTACATAATATTTTAGAACCTGCAACTTTTGGTATACCTGTAGTTTTTGGTGGAAATAAACATCAAAAATTTCAAGAAGCAAAAGATTTAATGCTACTTGGCGGTGCAAAAACTATATTAAATACTAACGATTTTTCTAATATCTTTGTTAGCTTAAAAAAAGATATTAACCTAAGAGTTACTATGGGGAACATCAATAAAAAATATATAGAAGATAATATAGGTGCGACTCAAAATATACTCTATTATATAGAAAATAATATTACAACGTGAGTTTTTTACTTGACCCTTGGCCATGGTATATTTCTGGTCCTTTAATTGCTATCATTTTATTACTATTCTTTTACTTTGGAAAAAGTTTTGGTGTATCATCAAACTTAGAAACTTTATGTACAATTAGTGGAGCAGATAAATTTTCCGACTATTTTAAAAAAGATTGGAAAGAAAGAGATTGGGCCTTAATATTTTTAGTAGGTTTAATTATTGGAGGTTTTATAACTAACAACTATTTCTCTACAAATGCTCCAATAAATCTAAATCCAAAAACAATTATAGAGTTAAACGAATTAGGTTTTTCTAATGCTGGTAAGACCTTAATGCCTAATGAATTATTCGATTTTGAACATATTTTCACTTTGAAAGGATTCTTACTTTTATTAGTCGCAGGAATTTGTATTGGTTTTGGAACACGTTATGCCGATGGTTGCACTTCCGGTCATGCAATTACAGGATTAAGTAATTTACAACTACCTTCTTTAATTGCTGTTATAGGTTTTTTTATTGGTGGTTTAATAATGATTTGGTTAATCTTCCCTCTTTTATTTGGATAACATGAAACACATACGTTTTTTATTAATAGGAATTTTATTTGGCATCATATTAACTAAATCAGAAGCCGTTTCTTGGTATAGAATCTATGAAATGTTCAAGTTTCAATCTTTTCATATGTATGGAATTATTGGAACAGCCATAGCGACTTCAATGATTTTTATGTATCTTTTTAAAAAAGGAATTATTAAAGATTATTTAGGAAACAAAATTAAACCTAAGGATAAAAGCAAAGAATATAAAAAAACTCTAATAGGAGGAATCATTTTTGGTTTAGGTTGGGCTTTAGCAGGATCATGCCCTGCTCCTATCTTCGTCTTAATTGGTAATGGTGTTTTTGCGATAATAATTGTTCTTTTAGGAAGTTTAATCGGAACTTTTATTTACGGTTTACTTAATAAGAAATTACCAAAATAAAACTTAATCTAAAAACGGAATTTCTTTAAATGTATTAGTATTATCTACTATTTCCCAATTATAAATTTTAGATAACTGGTAAATTTTAGATAACTCTTGAAATAGACGTGTTTTAGCTTCTTTTTTCTGTGAAGTAAACTCTATAGTTTCTTCAATCATTTTTGTAGCTTTATCACTTAATTTATTTAATTCTTCTTTAGAAAAAGTATTGAACTTACTTTGTTGTAAGTCGAAATATTTAATATCTGGTGAAATGGTTATTTCTTCTTCAGGAATTTTATTAATTACTATTTGTTTGGCCAAACTATCAATCTGAATATCCAACTTCGATAAATCGTAGCCAACTTCAACTTTGGCATTTACAGATAACATTGCTTTTTTCTGAAACTCTACATAATCAAAAAAGTATTTTTTAGTATCAGAAAAGCTATACATTTCAGAATATGTTCCTTGAGAAACAACAAGTTTACTCAAGTTTTCTATCTGATTCACCATTACTTTTATTTCTTCAGTTTGATGTTTTTCTTCTTTTTTATCGTACCAAAACTTTGCAACTAAAAAGCCTACAAAGAAAACAGCTATATACTTTAAGAAACGCATAAAAATTCAATATTTGTGGATAGAAAATTACTAAATATTTAGAAGAAGAGGAAATTAAAATCGGGATGAGAGGATTCGAACCTCTGATCTCTGGTCCCCCAGACCAGCACTTTAACCGGACTAAGCTACATCCCGAATAAATTTCAAAACAAATATAAAAAAGAGGCTTCATTATTTTAAAAATAACAGCCTCTTTAACTTTTATTCTTGTATAAATTTTAAACAGTTAATTAATCACTACTTTTTTTATCACTTGGTCTTCTCCTTTAGTTACAACTTTAAGTAAATAAACTCCTGTATTTAATTGATGTTTTTTTGCTGAAATTTTATTCTCTCCTCCTTTTAACTTCATCTTTGCCACAACTTTTCCAGTAATATCATACATAAAAGCATTAATATCGTTTTGGATCGTTTTATTTTCAATATTGATGTAGAAAAAATTTGTACTCGGATTTGGATTTACAACTAAAGAATAAAGTATTCCTTCCTTATCTGTTCCTATAATTGGTTTAATAGAATTTGCAACCACTTTACTAGCTATTGATGCATCACAAGAACCTTCATAAATTTTCACATTACTAAATACTGATGCATTTCCAGACCCCGAATCGTTGTCGTTAATAAAAACTAACCTATCCATTGTTCCTGTATAAAAACTTCCAACAGGTATTACATAAGTTTGAGTTCCATTTGTGTAATTATCATAATTTGTAACTCCATAATTCTGACTTCCATGTACTTTAAAGTATCTCGACGAACTTAAATTATTATCATTTTCAAAACCTACTCCATGAATTTCACCTTGTGAAGTACTGCTAAATTCAAATTCTAAAACAGTATTAGCTGTAACATTATAATCGTAAGAAATATATTTCCAAGTATTATTTACTAAAGTTAAAGAATTACCAGAATTTGTAATATTGAATGTTCCATCTGAATCTTGATTTGAAAAAGCTGTAACTGTAAAATCATTAAAATTTAAAGATTGACAAGTTGGTGGTGGAGTTGTTGTTCCATTTTCAATAGAAATTTCATCAATAGCAATATCACTTTGCCAACCTTCACTTCCTGAGCCTGTAGTAATAATAAAACGAAACTGAACTTCTGCTGTATTTTTATAACTACTTAAGTCTATTGTAGCAGCTTCCCAATTATTTCCTTGAGTTCCGCTTTTTGTAAATATTGAATTCCAAGTAGTTTCACTCTTTAATTTCGTCTCTACTTCTAAAGAAGCTATAGAACTTCCTAACATATGATATTTAAAATTCAATTGCGGTGTGTTAAGTGAAGTAAAATCAAAACACGGAGAATTTAAAACAGCTCTTTTACTAGGAAATCCCGTACCATTACCTGAGGCTTCTACATAAAGATAAAAACTTCCTGAAGCTGCTCCACTTGGTCCTGTATTATTAGATGGTGTTCCTCCAGAATTCCTCGTAAAATTTAAATCATCATTAGTAGCATCATTCCATAATCCTAAAGAACTTTCAAAACCTTCTTCATATGGAAACGAATTTACTGTTTGTACACAATCTGTCGGAGGAGTAGCATTAACACCGTTAGAAATCTCTATTAAATATTCTAAAGCTAGCTTCGCAAATTTAGCTGCGTGAGTAGCATTAGGCGTAGGAGATCTATCAAAAGTATCACGAGATGTATGAATATTAGGATTACTTTGATTAAAACTTGCTTCGAAAGGAAAAGCAACATTATATCCTTCTTGAGCCCAACTATAATGATCTGAACAACCATAATTACATTGTGAGGTTCCGTATGTTAGTTTATGTGTCCCAGATGCATTATAAAAATTTAAAAGTTCAATTAAAAAATTATTCAAATTATCATCATTGTAAGAATCTGTAGAAATATAAATATCATTGGTAGAACCTTTATAGTTTGTCATATCTAATTGCATATAACTAACTACATTTACATTTCGTTGTCTATAATCTTCAGCAATTTCTCTAGAACCTCTAAGCCCCACTTCTTCTGCGGCAAAAGCCATAAACTCTATAGTTCTTTTAGGTTTAAAATTCATTTCAAACAATACTCTTGCTGCTTCTGTGAATGTCGCTATTCCTGAAGCATTATCATCTGCACCTGGTGCATTATTATTATCTCCTCTAGCTGTAGAATCTATATGTCCTCCTATAATTACAAACTCATCAGGTGTTTCAGTTCCTGTAATAGTCATTACAACTGAAGGCATATTAGTACTTGAATGATTTACGATTCTTACAGATACATCACTTCTTCCTGAAGCCATATTTTCCCATTTTGCTTTTAAATCTAAAACAGATTGAGTCGCACTATTTGTGGTATGATAACGGGTTCCATAAGCTTCTAATTCTTGAATATGATTCGCTATGTTTATGTTATTTACTAAATCTAAACTCTGTCGCACCAATGTTTCTTGAGTTATCGCAAAAGAGATTAAATTATTACTTAAAGAAGATCTAGAAGCTATTTTATTGCTCTGATTAATCGCTGCAATCGCACTCTCCCTTGATGGTTCGTAAATAAAACCTGGACCATGAACCAACACTTTATGATGAAGTTCTTCGGCGGCGTTTGGACTTAACATTACAGCACTAAAACCATTCAAAGAATGAATTATTTTAATGTCTTTTGGATGATTAATCTTTAATCCTTGAGCATCTTTGGTTTGCATAGTTGCATAAAACATATTACTTTTTTCTTGTCCATAAAAGACATTTGAAGTCATAAGCATACTGCATAATAATACAGTTAAATAAATTGTTCGGATTGTTTTCATTTTATAGGGTTTTTGAGTTAATTACTTGAGGTTAATTTTTAGAAAAGTAAATTTTCGAGATTACTATACTTTTCCGGAAGTTACTACATGTAAACTTTGTAGTTATTTAGATAATATTTGACATAGGAGGAAAAACATTAACCAATTACCATATATTTTTTAAGATATAAAAAAAGAAAGAAAACAAATTAAAACTACACACTTATTTAACTAATAGTTAGAATATTAACAACTTTCAGAAAATAAAGTTTTTTTTAACAAAAAAGGTATTGTATAAACATACAATACCTTTTTATTATTTTATCTTTTTATAATTACATCGTGTAAAAAAACTGCTCATTTGTAATTTTTCCTTCTTGCACTTCAAAGACACAAACTTCTTCCATTTGTTGTCTTCCTCTGTCTTTAAAAGTAACATCGAAAGCCATTTTTGAGGTAAAATGATTATCAGCAACAACAGGATCAGAGATTTCAGAAGAATGAAATTCTACTACATTTTCTAACCATTGTTTACTCTTTTCAAAAACCTCCTGTTTTCCTGAAACAATTTCTCCGTATGGAACACCTGGCATTTCTTTACTTACAACATTATCTGCATACAATTCTGTAATACAATCTAAATTCTTTCCTTCTCTGCACATTTGTGCCCATTGGTTTGCAACTTCTTGTGTGGTCATAATAATTTAATTTACTTGTTAATTCCTTAAATTTAATAAAAAGCCACACACAGATCATTAATTACTTGTTAAGAATCAGCATTTAACGCGTTTTTATATGTAGTTAAACAGCGTTCTCTTGCAAACTTATGATCTACCATTTCTTTTGCATAAGTAAGCTCTTGAAATTCTGGGACCCACTTTTTAATATATTTCAATTCTTTATCAAACTTTTTAATTTGAGTAGTTGGGTTAAAAATTCTAAAATACGGAGCCGCATCTACACCACAACCTGCAACCCATTGCCAATTCCCTACATTACTAGCCAATTCAAAATCTAATAATTTTTCAGCAAAATAAGCTTCTCCCCATCTCCAATCAATCAATAAATGTTTACATAAGAAACTTCCAACTAGCATACGAACTCTGTTGTGCATAAAACCAGTAGCATTTAACTCTCTCATTCCTGCATCTACTAATGGATATCCAGTTTTTCCTTCACACCAAAGTTTAAAATCTTCTTCATTATTTCTCCACACTATTCTGTCATATTGTGGTTTAAAAGATTCTTTTACTGTATGCGGATAATGCCAAAGAATTTGAATAAAAAATTCACGCCAAATTAATTCTTTTAAAAAAGTAATATTCTCACTTTTGTTAGCTTCTTGAACTGCTTTTCTTGTAGAGTAACTTCCGAATCGTAAATGCAAACCTAACTTTGATGTTCCTTTTATAGCTGGAAAATTTCGTTTGGCTTCGTATTCGTCTACAATTTGTTGACTCACATCATAATCTGGAATTTCAATTCCTGAAGGTTCAAAACCTAAATCAGACATTGAATGAATAGCTTTACTTTCTGAAGTATATATTTGATCTAAATGTTCTTCAGATGGAAAGAAATTTAGAGTAACTATTTTGAATTTAGCCAACCATTTTTTAGAATATGGTGTGTATACCTTGTATGGATTTCCATCGTCTTTAACCACTTCTTTCTCTTCAAAAATAACGTGATCTTTAAATGATTTAAATCCAACATTTTTTGATAATAAAAAAGCTTCAACATTACGATCACGTTCTCTTGCATACGGTTCGTAATCTTTATTTGTAAATACGTTTTCTATAGAAAACTTCTGAGTAAGGCTTTCAAAAACTTCTTCAGGCGTACTGTAAAAAGTAGATAAGTTCCCTCCTTTTTCTTGAAATATTTGGTGTAATAATGAAAGTCTAGAATGAATAAACTCTAATCGAGCATCTTTCTTAGGAAGTTTATCTAATATATTTTTATCAAAAATAAATATTGGGAGAATTTTTCTTCCACTTTGAAGCGCTTCAAATAATCCTTTGTTATCGTCAATTCTTAAATCTCTTCTGAACCAAAAAATTGAAATCTTATCCATTGTATTCTCCAAAAAGCTCTATTAATTTTGTTTTACGATAGCTAAAAATCTCTTCTAGTTTTGGTTTTACTAAAAACGGATGAACCATTTGACCTAAAATACCTAATGGAATTTTATAATCGATAATATCTTCCATTTCAACTCCTCCATTTATTTCCTTGATAAAGTGTTTGTGATGCCATAAAGAATAAGGACCAAAACGTTGCTCATCTACAAAATACTCTTGATGTTGTACGTGAGTAATCTCAGTTACCCATTTCGTTTTAATTCCTAAAACTGGTGTTACGATATACTGAATAATTTGACCAGGATACATTGGCCTATCTGCACCAGAAAGAATGTTAAACCCCATGTAATCGGGTGTAATTACTTTTAAGTTTTTTGGATCCGATAGAAATTCCCAAGCTTTCTCAACAGTTATCGGTAAGTTTTGTTTTTTTTGAAGACGATAAATTTTCATATTAACCGTAAATTTTTTGATAAAAAAAAGGCTGTTAATTAAAATAACAGCCCTTATAAATTTGTTTACTATGCAGTTAGAGGTTTCCCTTTAAGCCTTTTCTCTATTCTTTGCTTAACAACGGTTAACCTTTTCATTAAATCCATTAGCTCAGCATCTTTACTTTTTTTGTACTCTTCATTTATTTCTAAAATAAGAGCTTTAGCTTCTCTAGAGGCTAAAATTCTATCGCTGGTAGTTACGAATTTAAATTTTCGGTTCTCAAACTCTAATGCTTTTTCTATTAATGTCATAACTATTCAATAATTATAATGTTTGCGCCAAACTACTATAGCTTGATCAAATTGATCGTTTCCAAATTTTGGTCGTAATTATTCAAGAAATCTTTCAGAAAAAATACAACAATCATAAATTAAGAAACTTGGGGCAACAAATGTATACATATCTTTGACATATACATATATTTTTTGATTGATTTAAATAATATCTTAATTATTTTTTCTTATATCAATCTTTTTGTTTATCAAAAATACAAAAAAAATAAACAAAGCAAAAGAATATTGAATTTTTAATCGTTACAATACTCAAAAATTAATTTAAAAAAACTTTTAAATCAGTTCATTTTTATCTAACACATAAAAAAATCACCTTCGAAAAAAGGTGATTTTAAGAACCAATACAACTAAAGTAGTAGCCTAATGTAAAAGATCTAGCTGCTTTAGTAGATTATTAAATACAATTAAGTTTTTATTTCCTTTAAAGGTTAAGGTCTTATTATCGAAATTAACGATTGTTTTAGGTAAATCTCTTCCTTTCTTACTTTCAGAATCAACTACAGAAGATAGTTTAGATAATTCTCCTTTTAATAGTTTCACCTGTTGTGTGGAAATTTGATATTCTGCTTCTCCTTTGATTTTAGTATTATTGACTCCGTTGAAAATTACTTTTCCATTTTGATAAACATATAAATCAAAAACAGGGCACTTACTTAAGCATGCTGTTTTTCTGTAATGAATTTTATCTTCTGGGAAATTCTTTGCTGTTGAACAACTCACTATCAAAAGAATTATAACGATATATAACTGTTTCATGATTTTAAATTTTTAAATGCGCCAAAACGATTCAACATGAAAGAACCTGAACAAGTGTTTTGGCGCTAAGAGGGATATTTTAATGCTTATGACGTCTACAAGATTTTCCAATTCTATTTGCTTGTTTCCATTTTCCTGGCTCAGGTAAAACAAAGCTGTTTCCACCTCTACTTCTAAGGTTTAAATTCGTGCGAATGTGATTTCTAAAATCTACTATTTCTCTTCTGTTATTCATTAATAACATTTTCTTTTCTGCAATTGTATTTCCTGCTGCGATATCTCTTTTAGTAACATAAGTAGCAAAAACTTCAGCAATATCTTCTGCTGGATTTGTAGCAGCATAATTAGTTACAAATCGATCTCTATTTGCTTCATAAAAATTATTTAAAGCTGCTTCTCCTTCATTGTTTGCTTTTTCATAAGCACTCCAAATATCTGCCCAATACTTTTGATATAACTCATTAATGTATGCATTAGGTTTTGCACAACCTTCACCTGGATTGTATGTCGCACAACTTGTTTGACTTGAATCTAATTGAGTATCGTTTAACGTTAATACATGTCCGAATTCATGAATAATGGTGTAAGCTAATTCTCCTCCATTATTAAATCCTCCTTCGTAAGCATAGTTGATCGCGATTCCCATTTTCCAGCTCGATAAATCTTCTTTTATTTGAACTACAAAACCAGCGCTCCCCGTTGGAGTTCCGTTATAAATAACAAATTCTCCTACTTTTTTTAACTGATCTAACGGAACAATTTTTAAAACTAAATCCCAAATTTGATTATGTTTCTCAATATCTTTTTGATAAGCTAAATCTTCACCTGTAACTTTGTAATCTTGAATTTTATTAATTTTATCACCATTTACTTTGTACAAAGTAATTTCACCATCTTCACTTGTTGCCCCTTGATTTCCATCACCCGTTGGATCGGTCGTATCTGGCACAATAGTATCTGTCGGAATTATTACTTCATCATCACTACAACTTGTAACTACACTTAGTGTAAATGCTACTAAAAATAAAAACTTGAACACTTGTTTAAAATTTCTCATACTCATATCATTTAATAATTAATAATTTATGCCTGATTTGAATAAGAAACAGCCATCTAAAAATCTACCCTACCTTTTTTGATTAATTTTTTTTTATGTTTGCTTTACATGGAGCAAGAAAATTCAATATGTAAACCAAAAGTCTTTGAGGAAGTGTTCGACACACATTCTGAAAGTCTTAGAAATTATATGTTTTATAAATGTGGTGATGTAGATTTGGCGGAAGATTTCGTGCAAGAAAGCTATGTTCGACTTTGGAAAAACTGTGCTAAAGTTCTTATAACTAAAGCTAAATCGTATTTATTTACTGTAGCTAATAATTTATTTTTAAATCATGTAGCTCATAAAAAAGTAGTTTTAAAACATCAAAAAGTTCAAGAAAAAAAATACACTTATGAAACACCAGAATTTCTTTTAGAAGAGAAAGAGTTTATGGTAAAACTTCAAAATGCAATAAGTGAATTATCTGAAAAACAACGCGAAGTTTTTTTATTGAATAGAATTGACAAGAAAAAATATTCTGAAATTGCAGAAATGTTAGGAATATCTGTAAAAGCAGTTGAAAAAAGAATTTCTGCAGCTTTAAAAAAGCTTAGAGAAAAAATAGATGTAATATAGTTAGGGTAAATTATTAATAAACTGTTTTTAAGAAACAAACATCCTAAAAACTCAAATATGGAAATCAATAAAGATGAAACTTTTTTAGCCAAGTGGATGAATAATGAGTTAAATGCTGAAGAATTAGAAGCGTTTAAAAAGCATCCTGATTTCCCATTATATGAAAAGATTATTTTTAAATCAGAAAAATTAGCTGCTCCACCTTATGATAAACAAAAACTTTTATCAAAAGTAAAAGAAGAAATTGAAGATACTAAAAAACCAAAAGTAGTTTCTTTATACTCTAAACTTACTATTGTAGTTGCTGCATCTCTATTAATTTTATTTAGTGTTTTTTATTTTAAAAATTCTGCAACTATATACAGCACCAATTTCGGAGAACAATTAGCCGTTAATTTACCTGATGATTCCGAAGTAATATTAAATGCCAAGTCTTCTATTTCATTTAAAGAAAATGAATGGTCGAAAGCAAGAACGATCAACTTAAAAGGAGAAGCTTTTTTCAAAGTAAACAAAGGAAAAACATTTACTGTTGAAACTGATTTAGGTAAAGTAACTGTTTTAGGAACTCAATTTAATGTAAATATTGAGAATGATCTTTTACAAGTAAATTGTTACGAAGGAAAAGTAAAAGTAAGCGTAAATGAAAAAGATGTATTTCTAACTAAGGGAAAAGCATTTAGAATTACAAAAGATACAACTGAAGAATGGGAATTTAAAGAGAAAAATCCTAGTTGGGAAAATGGTGAGAGCTCATTTAATAGTGTACCTTTAAAATACGTTATAAAAGCGATTACTGATCAATATAATGTAGAGATAAACGCAGCAGAAGATATAAATTTAAACTATCTTTACACTGGTGCATTTACTCATGAAGATTTAAAAATAGCTTTAGAAACTGTTTTTACCCCATTAAAAATTAAATTTGAGTTTACAAATAAAAGCACCATTTTACTCGTTAAACATTAATGACGCTTAAAAAAAGGTATATTTTTCTTGCTTTTATTTTTATTTCGAATCTCCTTTTTTCTCAAAAAGATGGAGACAATTACTACCTAAAAAATATTTTAATAAGCTTAGAGAAAAAACATAATGTTAAATTCTCTTATGCAGATGATATAATTAAAAATAAAAAAGTTAATACAAAACTGTTACAACTTTCATTTAAAGAGTTACTTGTTAAACTTGAGAAGCAAACTAATTTAATTTTCAAAAAAGTTTCTAATAGATATGTACTTATTTTAGAGAAAGATAATAGTTCATTCATTTGCGGGTACGTTAAAGACACTTATTCTAATCAACCTATTTTTGGAGCAGAAGTTTACTTAGCAGATAATTCTATAGGAACTGTTACTAATGAAAAAGGATATTTTGAGTTATCTGGGCATCGAAAAACTGATACTTTAGTTATTTCTTTATTAGGATATCAATCTAAAAGAGCAATTATACCTCAACAAAAAAATACTGAATGCAGGCACTATACTATTGAAGAGTATTCTTCGCAATTAAATGAAATCCTCATTACAAGTTATTTAACAGATGGAATTACAAAAAGCAACAATGGAACTATAGAAATTTCTCCTCAAAAAAGAGGAATTTTACCTGGTTTAACGGAACCAGATGTACTTCAGAGTTTACAGTTATTACCAGATATTCAAAGTCCAAACGAAACTACTTCTGGATTACACATCAGAGGCGGAACTCCAGACCACAACCTTGTACTTTTTGATGGAATTCGAATATATAATCCAGCACATTTTTTTGGAATGATTTCCGCTTTCAATCCTTATATTATTGACAAAGTAAATATTCAAACCAGTGGTGTAAATGCAAAATTTGGAAATCATATTGCGGGAGTTATTGATATAGAAACTGACTCTAAAATAGATTCTATAATTTCGGGTGGATTCGGAACAAACTTAACTCACGCCGACGCTTTTTTAAAATTTCCATTGAGTAAAAATACCGCTATTCATGTTGCTGGTAGAAGATCTTTAACTGACGCTTTTAATAGTATTACATTTCAAAGAACGTCTGATCGTGTTTTTCAAAATACTATTATTGCTAATAATCAACTTAATGATACTGAAAATTTCTTTGATAAAGACAATACTTTTTTTTTTAATGACTTTCATATGAAATTACTTGTTAATTTAGGAGAAAAAGATAAAGTCACTTTAAGTCAATTATATGTTAATAACAAATTAGATTATCGTTTTGGTAATGAAGATGAAAGCTTCATTCAAAACGATAATCTTTCAATTAAAAACTTTGGTATTAGTGGTTCATGGAATAGAATTTGGAACGATAATTTGAAGCAAAACACAACTTTATACTATTCTAATTATAATTTAGATTATATTTTTAATGGCGAGCAAACCGTTGAAACTTCTTATAGGGAGTCTTCAATAAAGAAAAATGAAATTAAAGAATTTAGTTTAAAATCTTTATTAAGCACCTCTTTAAATAACAATCATCAACTAAGTTTTGGTTTAGAGTACTTTAGAAACAGAGTAAGTTTTACACTTGGAAGAACTTATTCTCTCTTTCCTGACAATGATTATAAAACTGAAGAAAATAACATAAACAATACATTTTCAGTATTTTCTGAATATCAATTTAAAAAAAACAAAGATTTCAATATAAGTTTAGGTGTTAGAAGCAGCTATTTTTCTATTGAAAAAAAATTTGCTTTTGCTCCTAGATTATTCCTTCAATCGAAACTAACGGATAACGTTTGGTTTAATATTTCTTATGAAAAGAAATATCAAAATATTAGTCAATTAATAGAATTTTCTACAAGTGATTTTGGTTTAGAAAATAAGGTCTGGAGTCTTTCAAACAAAGAGGAAATTCCTATTTTAAAAGCCGATCAAATTTCTGCTGGTCTCGTGTTTAAAAACAATGGTTGGTTATTCGATCTTAATATGTATTATAAAGATGTAGATGGTTTATCTTCTCTCTCTAGAACAGTGACTTCTGATTCTGATATTATACAAAATGGGCAAAGCAGATCTAAAGGAATTACAATGTTGTTTAAAAAAACATTTGATAATTACACAACTTGGATGAGTTATAGTTTAGGAGCTACAGATTTCTCATTTCCTCTTGCTAATAATGGTATCTCTTTTCCTGATGACAACGACATTCGACATAGTTATTTTTGGTCTCATAGTTATCAAATAAATCAATTTAACTTCTCCTTAGGATGGAATTACAGAACAGGAACACCCTTTACCCAAGTTTCTGAAATAAACGAAAATAATTCGCAAGATTTCATTATCGATAAAATTAATGGTGAACGATTATCTCATTATCACCGTTTAGATTTTTCTACAACGTATAAGTTCAATCTTTCAAAGAAGAAACGTTGGAAAGGAAAATTAGGTGTTTCTTTTTTAAATCTTTACAATAGAAGAAATAAATTACAAAAACGTTTTTTTATTGCAAATGATGGCTCTAATAACACCCTTGAAAACGAAGAAACTTTTTCATTAGGCTTTACTCCAAATGCTGTTTTTAGATTAGAGTTTTAGAAGTTCATTTTATTTTTTTATTCTACTTTTTCTTTTCCTTGACTTCATTGTATAGCTATTTCAAAACATACATCCTCAAAATACTTTTGAGCTATAATTAAACATAAAATATTTTACAACTATGAAAATTATAGCCACATTTTTAACTCTTTTTATTTATACTATTAGTTTCGCACAAACCTTTACTGGGAAAGTAATCGACAAACAAAACCAACCTATTTCATTTGCTAATATTGTAGCAAAAAACAAAACCGATAATTCTATAATTACAGGAGTAATTTCTGATGAAAATGGTGAATTTTCTATTAAAACAAAAAAGAAAATATATTCTTAGAAATTAGTTTTGTTGGGGTTTCTACTAAAAAAATAAAAAACACTGAAGATTAAAAAAATCAACAGTGTTTTTATATTTATTATGTTGTCGGGGTGGCAGGATTCGAACCTGCGACCTCCTGCTCCCAAAGCAGGCGCGATGACCGGGCTACGCTACACCCCGTTTAACGGGCGACAAATGTATAATTTTTTTTCTTAGAATACTAATTTATTCAAAGAAAAATTGAAATGTAAGATTAATTTTAATTATCGTCTAATAACAGAAATATATGTATATTGTTCTTACGCAAATAAAAAAAATATACATTTGTAGTTCTATAAAAAATACCCAATGTCAAATACTGTAGAAAGAATAAAATGTTTAATAATCGGCTCTGGGCCTGCAGGATATACTGCTGCAATTTATGCTGCTAGAGCCGACATGAAACCTGTAATGTATACAGGAATGCAAATGGGTGGTCAGTTAACAACGACCACAGAAGTAGATAATTTCCCAGGATATCCAAATGGTACTGACGGGACAGCTATGATGGAAGATTTAAAAAACCAAGCTGAGCGTTTCGGTACTGAAGTTCGTTTTGGTTTAGTAACTAAAGTTGATTTTTCTACTGAAGAAGGAGGAATTCATAAAGTTATCGTTGATGAAGCTACTGAATTAGAAGCTGAAACTGTAATTATTTCTACAGGAGCTACAGCTAAATATCTTGGTTTAGAAAGTGAACAACGTTTAATTGGTGGTGGAGTTTCTGCTTGTGCTACTTGTGATGGCTTCTTTTATAAAGGACAAGATGTTGTAGTTGTTGGAGCCGGAGATACTGCTGCTGAAGAAGCTACTTACTTATCAAACATTTGTAGTAAAGTTACTATGTTAGTTCGTAAAGATTACATGCGTGCTTCTAAAGCAATGCAACATAGAGTAAATAAAACTAAAAATATCGAAGTATTATTTAATACTGAAATTGATGAGGTTTTAGGAGATAATGTTGTTGAAGGTGTTAGAGCTATAAACAATCAAACTGGAGATAAAACAGATATTCCTGTAACTGGAGTATTTATTGCAATCGGACATACACCAAACACACAATTATTTAAAGGTGTTTTAGATATGGACGAAACTGGATATTTAATTACTAAAGGAAAAACGACTAAAACGAATATTCCTGGAGTTTTTGCCGCTGGTGATGTTCAAGATAAAGAATACAGACAAGCAGTTACAGCTGCTGGTACAGGTTGTATGGCTGCATTAGATGCTGAACGTTATTTAGGAGCTTTAGAATAGCGTTTTAAAACATAAAATTAGAAAGAGAGATTACCGAAAAAGTGATCTCTTTTTTTATTTTAAACCTAATTTATCTATCGTATTAAGAAGAGTTTTAGCTTTCATTTCATCTTCTAATTCAGTGAAATCTTCTTTCATTACTTTTTTTACAAAACTTCCTTTTTCTAATACATGGATTTCATCGCACGTTGTCGCTAAAGTTGAAAAAATATGAGACGAAATAATCACCAACTTATTCAGCTTTTTTAATTGATGAATAATTTCTGTGATGACAATATTACTTTGTATATCTACTCCATTAAAAGGTTCATCGAAAATAAAGACTTTATTTTCTTGTAAAAGAATTGCCGTTAAGGCCAATTTCTTTTTCATTCCTGTAGAATAATTAATCGCATATTTATCTAACGGTAAATCGAAAATATTACGTTTATCTATATCCTTTACGCTTACTTCTCTAGCATTTAATAACAATTGAATATATTCTCTTCCTGTGATTTTTGGAAAGAAATAAAATTCAGTTTGCAAAAAACCAATCGTGTCTTTTAAATTCGATACTGAAACAATATTCCCTTTGTAATTTTCTATTCCCGATAAACAGTTAAAAAAAGTAGTTTTACCTGCTCCATTCTCACCTACAACTCCATATACTTTGCCTTCTTCAAAATCAATATTAATATCATTTAATACTGAATTTCTTCCATATTTTTTAGATAGATTTTTAATGCTTATCATTTAAAATGGATTTTAATTTTTGAACAGATCTCTTGTAAAAATAACCAAATGTAAAAAGCACAAAAGGTGGCAAAGCTAAGCTCGCAGTAAAAATCATAGAACTAGGTAAACTCATTTTCTTAGGAAAATCAGAATACTTAGCTATAATAGCTTGAATGTAATATAAAAAACAAATCAAATTGAAAATCATCACAATGAGTATATATTCACTAAAAAAAATGGTTAAAAATATAGTAATCGGTGCACTTAAAATAACCGCATACAATACTCCTATTTTTATTTTTTTTTGAAGAAACTCTTCTGCAGAATATTTAAATGACCACACATAAAATTCATTTTCCATCTTAGAATAATATGTGATAAGTGTTATAAATAGTAGCAGTAAAGAAAATATTCCTAGATTAAAATTACCAACTTCAATTGATTTGTAAGTTAACCAATACACTATTGGAAACATGTAAAAAGTATTTCTAAAACCTATCGGAAATTCAAATGGTTTTTTTCCAAATGGTGTTGGAATAACAAAACTAGAAGAAATGTTTATTATTAATTTACTTAAGAATAATATCGCAAAGAAAACGTATACTAGAAATATGTATTCGCTTTGATAAATGAAGTATAAAACAAACGGTATACTTATTACTAAGTTTTCTGTAATTCTTAACTTGTTATATAGTTTTTTGGTGAAATTAAGTTTTAAAAAATCGTTTCGCTTTTTTTCACTCAACTTAATTAATACAGATACTAACAACAATAAATAGCTATAAGCTGCATAATCCTCTAAAGTATAAAAGATGAAATTAGAACTTAAAACAAATAAGGTAATTAAAATAGGATAAGCTAATAGAGGTGGTACTCCAAAATCATTTAAATGTCTGTTAAACATTTTTATTTGAAGTTTTAAATACCACTTCATTTATTCTTTTTTAGCCTTAGGGAAAGCTTGTTTATTAAAAATAAATAATAAAATTACACCAATAGTAATCCAACTATCTGCTCCATTAAATATCGCGTTAAAAAAGGTAAAACTTTCTCCTTGATACATTGGAAAATATAGCATATCTACCACTTTTCCGAAGAAAAAATCAGCATAACCTGTTTCTGGAAACATTGTAGCAATTGGACCTTGATGTTTTGATTCACTAAAAATTACTCCATAAAAAACAGAATCTATAATATTTCCTATAGCACCTGCAAGAATTAAAGAAATTGCGATCACTACTCCGTTATGGATTTTATTTTTTATAGTTTGTATTAACCAGTAAATAATACCAGAAACAGCAACTAATCGAAACAATGTTAAGAATAACTTTCCTGCTTTTCCTCCAAACTCAAACCCCCAGGCCATTCCATTGTTTTCAGTAAAATGAATTCTAAACCAATCTAAGCCTAATACCTTTATCTCTTCTCCTAACGAAAAGTGTGTTTTTATGTAAATCTTACTAATTTGATCTATCAATATCGCTAGAATTACGGTAAGTATCGCTATAGTTTTCTTAGACATCTTTAAAATTTAATAGCGACAAAAATAAGAAAAGTATTATGAATAAAGTAAGTAGCTTTTGGGCAAAAAACTATTTTAAGGAAAATTTATCAATATGGAAAAAATATAGTAAGTTGCTTACCTTATGATGGATATTAAAACGATAAGTCCAAGCACTAAACTTTCTAAATATATTTGCTTTTATTATGAACTCGAATTACATAATGAAAGTTACTATGCATTTCCATCTGGTAATAATGTAGTTTGTATTTTTGAAAAGGCTAATGTTAGTTATAAAGACGACTGCATTTCTATTAAAGAAGACTCCAATTACCCGAATACCTTTACTGCTTTAAATAAATATGCTAAACCTTTACAGGTTAAAACAGAAGGACTTGTTCGTGAATTTGTTATCATTTTTACACCTTTTGGTTTATCTCAGTTTACCACTAAAGATTTTTCTAATATTCCTTTTTTTCAAATTGATGATTTTAAAGATTTTTTCATTCAAAATGGTGATTTCTTTAGTCAAACTATAGAAACTAAAATCAAAATTGTAGAAGAATATTTGCTTAATAAATTAAATGAGAAAAAAGAACTAGATATTATTATTAAAGCAGTACATCTTCTTCAAGAAGAAAAATTAAATATTGATGAAATTGCTAAAGAATTACATTGCAGCTACAAAAAACTATATCGTTTATTTATAACACATTGCAGATGTTCTCCTACTATTATCAGAAATAATATTCGTTTTAGAAACGCTTTAGAAAAAATAAAAGCTAAGAATAAAGATTTTAAACTTTCCGATATTGCTTACGAACAGAAATTTTACGATCAAGCTTCTTTTAACAGGATGTTTAAAACTCAAACTGGAGTTACTCCTAATCAATTTTTTAAAGAAGTAGATGTTTTATCTAAGAAAAACATTTATTTCAAAAATCTTAAATAGTGTTAATGTCCATTTAATACAATTTTTTGTTGTTCAATAAAGATAGCTTTGAAGTTGATAAAGTTTTATCTAATTAATTAACCTATGAATAATACTTCTATAGAAACAACCCAATGGTCTATAACTGAAAAAGTATCATTTCGTTTTTTCTTTACATATTTTATCTTATTTATTTTCTTTAATAATAATGGTGCTTACCCTTTTTATGGATATATAAATCAATTTTTAAACAATTTCTTATATACATTTATCCCTTGGGTTGGAAAAACAATCTTAGGAATTAGTTATGAAATAAAAACGGGACCAAATGGTAGTGGAGATACAACATACGATTATGTTCTAATTTTTACTATTCTTTTAATTTCAATAATTACTACAATTGTTTGGTCTGTACTAGATAGAAAAAAAACAAATTACAAGAAATTATACTACTGGTTAACAGTTGCTTTAAGATTTTATGTTGGATTAATGCTAATTAACTACGGATTAGCTAAAGTTATAAAATCACAATTTCCATACCCATCATACAATCGCTTAAATCAAACATATGGAGAATCGTCTCCTATGGGGTTAGCTTGGACTTTTCTAGGATTTTCTAAAGGTTATAATTTATTTATGGGGATTGCAGAAGTGGCAGCTGTATTTTTATTATTTAGAAGAACATTAACATTTGGGCTAATTATTACTCTAGCGACAGCAGCCAATGTAATGGCAGTAAATTACTTTTATGATGTACCTGTAAAAATAATTTCAACTCATTTGGTTCTCATGTCGATATTCCTGTTGGCTCACAACTTTGAAAGTCTTTATAAGTTTTTCTTTTTTAGAAAACCTATTACACTTTCAGATATTGAAAAACCTAAATTTAAAAAAGGCATTAAAAAAACTCTTTTAGTTTTAAAAATACTTATCCTTTTTTATGCACTTCCTTTTACCTTATACTTATCTAGTCAAGGAGGAGGAGAAAGTCCTTTAAAAGGCTACTACGAAGTAAAAGAATTTAAAGTAAATGATTCAATTTACTCTGCCTCGGATACCACTAGATTTAATATTACAAAATGGAAAAGTATGTTAATTGAATCTAAACGATGGATGAAAATAAAAAAAGCAAATGATAAAAGTAATTGGTACAATATAAGACTGAATGAAAAAGAAAATAAGCTAATACTTTCAAAATATATGGATTCTACTGAAGTTTATAATCTAAGATATAAAGAAATAGATACAGCGAATTTTATTGTAAGAGGCTCTTTAAAATCTGATTCAATATATATTAAATTCAATAAAACTAAAGACTATAGAAAAAACTATCTTTTAACTAATAGAGGTTTTCACTGGATTAATGAAAGACCTTTTAATAGATAATAATCAGAATGAATATTCCTAAAAATAAATATTTAATTCTTTTTGATGGAGATTGTAATTTGTGTAATTCTAGTGTACAATTCGTTCTAAAACACGATAAAAAAAATCAATTTGTTTTTACTTCATTACAAGGAAAAACAGGAAAAAAAATTATTGATAATTTTAATATAGACACTAATAGAATAGATTCTATTTTATTATTTACTCCAGATGAAAATTTATTTTATAAATCGACTGCAGCGTTAAAAATAGCTTATCGCTTAAAGTTTCCTATACATCTTATAACTATCTTTTTTATTCTACCTAAATTCATTAGAGATGTTATATATGATTTTATTGCCAAAAACAGATACAAATGGTTTGGCAAAAGGGAATCTTGTTATATACCAACACCAGAATTATCAATCAAATTTCTGGACTAACCCAACTTAGTTACACTAACCAAAAGAAAGGTCATTAATACAATGTATTTTTGACCTTTCTATTTTAAAAAAGATCAATACGTTTAATTACATATTGATCTTTTTACAACTATAAAAGCTTATTATCTTACCCTTTTAACCAAGCATTTAATAAATTTTTCTGTTTTTGAGTAGCATCTGGTTTAACTCCTAAACTTTTACCCATCGTATACGATTGAGTCAATTTCGTTTTTATAACGATTTCTTTTCCTGCTCTTTCTAACTTCACTTCTACATCTGTTCCAGGTTGCCATCCGAATAATCCTCCAATTACTTGTCTTGCATTTTCTCTTGTTAAAGCAGTACCGTTAATTACTTTAATTGCATCTCCTGGTAAAGCTCCGTTTTCAGCCCAAAAACTATTGGCTTTTACAGCTTCTGTAAAAATAATATTTCCTGTAGCTTGATCTCCACGTAAAATAAATGCTCCTCCATTTCTTACATAATCTGTTTCAATTTTGCGTTCTGCAACACCTACTCCAACTTTTTCAAAGAAAGAATTATAATCTATAGGAGTTCCTCCAACAACATGAGTATTTAAAAATTCTCCGATAGAAGGATATGTCATTGCCGTAATTTCTTCAATTAATTTATCATCTTCAAAAGGTTGATTTTTACCATATTTATTCGATAATTCTTTCATTAAAGAAAGGATTCCTCTTTCTCCATTGCTCTCTTCACGCATTAAAATATCAATACACATACCAATTAAAGCTCCTTTTTGGTATACGTTTATATATTGATCGTGATATTCTTTCTCTAAAATATTTTCACTCATTTTAGTAAAACTCATAGCGTCGTTCATACGAGAAGCACTATTAATTTTACCCATAATTTTTGAAAAGAATTCATCTTCTTTTACTAAACCTTTATTTACTTGGAAATGTGTTGCAAAATATTCTGTTACTCCCTCGTACATCCATAAATGTTTAGAGAACGTTGGCTGATCATAATCAAAATAATGAACATCTTCAGAATGAACACTTAAAGGAGTTACAATATGGAAAAATTCGTGAGAAACTACATCTATCATCGATTGTGCTAATCTAGCATCATCCATAACTTCTGGTAATACAACTACTGTAGATGTGTGATGCTCTAAAGCTCCAAAACCTTTAGGAGAACCTTCATTTTGCCCTGCTAAGTATAAATAAATATCATATCTAGGTGTACTATTAACACTACCTAAATAAGATTTCTGCGCTTGCATCATTTTTTCCATTACTGCTTTAATTTTTTTCGCAGAATGCTTTTTAGTTGGAGAGTATACACTTAAAACGATTTTAATATCTCCTACATTAAATTCTTCTACATCTAATTCTCCATAGAACATAGGATTATCTGTAATATCAAAATAACGAGGAGCTAAAAAACTAGTTGTCACAGTAGCTCCATCTTCACTTGTTTTCGTTCCCACTTCTTGTAATGCAGAAGTTCTTTTAAACTTTGAAGGAGCAATTACATCTAATTTGTATTGATTCTTTTTTAAAACATCGAAATACCCAATAAATCCATGTAGATTTAAAACATAGTTTGTTTCTTCGATATTAGTTCCTGATGGTGAAAAAGGAACTTCTTCTCCTATTCCTCCTACTTTTTCTTGATCGAAAGTATCATTTACAGCATATGAAACTTTATCTAATTGAGTAGCACTGGTAATTTCCCAAGTATTTTCATCGAGCTTTTGAACTGGCAAAACTTCTCCATTATAATCAAACGCTTTAAAATCGTCTACATATTTACCAAAATTACTCACAGAATAAGTTCCTTGAACAACTCTAGGCAGTCTATAGGTTACTTTTTCAGTAGTGAATCTTCCTGGATTAATAACTACAGGAACCTGATCATTTTTTACGTTTGTTAAATCTATACTAGATTCTATGGGATTATTAACTGCAGAATCATCTTTCTTTAGAGACTTAGTAGAATTACAACCTACTAATAACAATCCTGCTGCAACAGCAGTTAATGTATTTTTGTTCATTCGTATTTGTTTTTTTATGGTCTTTTATTAGTTTACAAAAATTGCATTCTGTTACGAATTCACAATAATATTTAACTTTTTTTATGAAAATAATTCGAAACTATAATTGATTCAAAAAGATATTTGCTCTGATAGATGAAATTGTAATTTGTTTTTTAAAGTTTCTATTTCTTTGAAGAAAAGGCGAAATTTTTAAACTATCATTACATTTTATTTTACCCCTATTTGTTGTGATATTAAAGTTTGATTTATTTGAAGAAAAGTATACATTTCCTTGAAATAGCTTTAAGTTTAAACTACGTTTTACTTCATTTAAATTGATATATCCTTTCTCAATGAAAATATTTAAATCACCATTAAAATTTTCAGAAACAACATCTACATTTTCTCCAATAACAGTTATGCTTTTATTTTCTGGGATCTTAATTAATACAGATGCTCTATTAACTCTTTTCGTTATATATTTTCTGAAAACATTATTTGATAATGAACTTACTTTAAAATTTATTTTTAAAAAACTTTCAAACTCTTTTACAATAACATCATAAAGCTGTTCAGATTGACTCAATACATGAATTTCTAATTCATTAGTCTCTGAATTTTGAATTTTCACTTCATCTAATGCTTTAACATTAACCTCTATTTCATTTAAAGGCGAAACAAAACTTTTAAAAGAACTATTTTGACCCCAAATTGCAAACTGAGAGATGAGTGTTATAATTAAAGTATTGTAATATTTCATAAAATAAAAAAGCTCCCTAAAAAGGAAGCTTTTTGCTTATTGTTTTCTTTTGGCCTCAATACTTAAGGTTGCATGAGGTACTAATTTCAATCTTTCTTTCTGAATAAGTTTACCTGTAACTCTACACACTCCGTATGTTTTGTTTTCAATACGAATTAAAGCGTTTTTTAAATCACGTATAAACTTTTCTTGACGAATAGCTAATTGCATATTACGCTCTTTAGCCATAGTCTCTGTTCCTTCTTCAAACGACTTAAATGTCGGTGAAGTATCATCCGTTCCATTTCCTGCACTATTTTCGTAAGACGATTTTAATAACTCTAAATCCTCTTCGGCTCGCTGCATTTTCTTTAGAATGATTTCTTTGAATTCTTGTAGGTCACTATCAGAGTACCTTACTTTAACATCTTCTGCCATACTACTATGCTTTTTCGATTAACATCTTACTTTTAATGGTATCAAACTCAATATCTGTACCATTCTCAATAGCATCAACAAAAACCAACTCATTGGTTAGTGTTTCTGTTTTTATGTAATTTTCATTAGCTAACACAGATTGTTGTAACTCTTCTAAATTTAAAAACGTTAAATTGATTTTATCAGTTACTTCAAAACCTGAATCTTTACGTGCATTTTGAATTCTATTTACAAGTTCTCTTGCAATTCCTTCTTTTCGTAATTCATCTGTAATTGTAACATCTAACGCAACTGTTAAACCACCAGCATTTGCCACTAGCCAACCTTCTATGTCTTTTGATGAAATTTCTACATCAGCCGTTTCTAATGTAATCATTTTTCCGCTAATTTCAATAGAAATTTGACCATCTTTTTCTAACTGAGTAATGTACTCCTGCGTAAAAGACTGAATCTCAGAAGCAACAGATTTCATGTCTTTTCCAAATTTTGGACCTAAGGCTTTAAAATTTGGTTTTATTTGTTTTACTAAAATACCTGAAGCATCATCTAAAAGCTCTATTTCTTTTACATTTACTTCCGATTTTATTAAATCTGAAACAGCTAAGATTTCTTCTTTTTGAGTATCATCTAAAACAGGAATCATGATTCTTTGTAATGGTTGACGAACTTTTATTTTTTCTTTAGCTCTTAAAGAAAGTACTAAAGATGATATTGTTTGTGCGTTTTCCATTTTACGCTCTAACGATTTATCAACTAAAGCTTCATTGAATTTTGGAAACTCTGCTAAATGAACACTTTCGAAAGATTCTTTACCTGTTGCTGCATTTAAATCTTTATATAAACGATCCATAAAAAAAGGTGCTACCGGTGCTCCTAACTTAGCTACAGTTTCCATACATGTATATAAAGTTTGGTAAGCAGAAACTTTATCTTGAGCATATTCTCCTTTCCAAAAACGTCTTCTACATAAACGAACGTACCAGTTACTTAAGTGGTCTTGTACAAAATCTGAGACAGCTCTTGTTGCTCTTGTTGGCTCATATTCTGCATAAAATTTATCAACTTTAGCAACTAAACTATTCAGTTCAGAAAGAATCCAGCGATCAATTTCTGGACGTTCTGCTAAAGGAATTTCAGCCTCTGCATAAGTAAATCCATCAATATTAGCATATAAACTAAAGAATGAATATGTGTTGTATAATGTTCCAAAGAATTTACGTTTTACCTCTTCAATTCCAGCGATATCAAACTTTAAATTATCCCAAGGATTTGCATTTGAAATCATGTACCAACGCGTTGCATCTGGCCCGTGTTCTGCTAATGTTGTAAACGGATCGACAGCATTTCCTAAACGTTTCGACATTTTTTGTCCGTTTTTATCTAAAACTAAACCATTAGAAACTACATTTTTATACGCTACAGAATCGAAAACCATTGTTCCAATTGCATGTAATGTATAGAACCATCCACGAGTTTGATCTACTCCTTCTGCAATAAAGTTTGCTGGATAGCTTTCTTTATTATCAATTAATTCTGCGTTTTCAAATGGATAGTGCCATTGTGCATAAGGCATTGAACCAGAATCGAACCAAACATCAATTAAATCACTTTCGCGTTGCATTGGTTTTCCTGAAGCTGAAACTAATACAATTTTATCAACTACATTTTTATGTAAATCGACTTTATCATAGTTTTCTTCAGACATATTACCAACTTCAAACTCAGCAAAAATATCTGAATCCATAACTCCAGCTTCAACAGCTTTTGCTATTTCTGATTTTAATTCTTCTAAAGAACCTATACAAATTTGTTCTGTTCCGTCTTCAGTTCTCCATATTGGTAATGGAATTCCCCAGAAACGAGAACGTGATAAATTCCAATCGTTTGCGTTCTTTAACCAATTTCCAAAACGACCTTCACCAGTTGATTTTGGTTTCCAATTAATCGTTTCATTTAAATCGAACATACGATCCTTTTTATTGGTTACTTTTATAAACCAAGAATCTAATGGATAATATAAAACTGGCTTATCAGTTCTCCAACAATGCGGATAACTGTGTACATATTTCTCAACCTTAAAGGCTTTATTTTCTGTTTTTAGTTTAATCGCGATTTCAACATCGATTGATTTTTCAGGAGCATCTTCATCTGTGTAATATTCATTCTTCACATATTTACCCCCAAATTCTTTCAATTCTGGTCTGAAACGTCCTTGTAAATCTACTAAAGGAACCGCGTTTCCATTTTCATCTAAAACTAATAATGGTGGAACTTCTGGAACAGCTTGTTTTGCTACGAAAGCATCATCTGCACCAAAAGTTGGCGCAGTGTGAACAATTCCTGTTCCATCTTCCGTAGTTACAAAATCTCCTCCAATAACTCGGAATGCATTTTCTGCATTTTCATATGGCAATACATAATCGATTAATTGCTCATATTTGATATTGATTAAATCAGCTCCTTTGAATTCTTTAACTACATAAAAAGGAATTTGTTTATCTCCTTCTTTATACGTTATTAAATCTGATTTCGCTTCAACTTTATTAAACTTTTTACCTGCAAATTGTTTTGATACTAAATTTTTAGCCAATACAACATTTATAGGTTCAAACGTATATTGATTATATGTTTCTACCAAAACATAATCAATCTTTGGCCCAACTGTTAAAGCTGTGTTACTTGGTAACGTC
This sequence comes from Tenacibaculum aquaeponti, assembly GCF_052084715.1. GTDB lineage: Bacteria > Bacteroidota > Bacteroidia > Flavobacteriales > Flavobacteriaceae > Polaribacter. Next base: position 2,047,444 of record NZ_CP197288.1, read on the forward strand.
CAAGGAGTTGTGGTCCAAGCTAAGAAATAAATTGTTCCTTCATTCTGTAAGAAATCTGGTAACGTTTCTTCAACTGCTTTGAACTGCGCAACTACAGTAGTATCGGTTACATCACGATAACACCCTGGTTGATTTAATTCATGTGAACTTAATCCTGTACCTGCTTTTGGCGAATACGGTTGAATTGTATATCCTTTATAAATTAAACCTTTATTATACATCTGTTTTAGTAACCACCAAACAGATTCCATGTATTTTGGTTTATAGGTAATATACGGATCTTCCATATCAACCCAATATCCCATTTTATGAGTAAGATCATTCCAGATATCTGTATAACGCATTACTGCTTTTTTACAAGCTTCGTTGTATTCTTCAACTGTAATTTTACTTCCAATATCTTCTTTGGTGATCCCTAACTCTTTTTCGACTCCAAGTTCAACCGGTAAACCATGTGTATCCCAACCTGCTTTACGCTTCACTTGATATCCTTTTTGCGTTTTATAACGGCAAAAAATATCTTTAATAGAACGTGCCATTACATGGTGAATTCCAGGTAATCCGTTTGCTGAAGGCGGACCTTCGAAAAACACGAATGGTTCATTTCCTTCACGAGTTGTAACACTTTTCTCAAAGATGTTATTTTCCTCCCAATAGTTTAAGATTTCTTCTGCTACTTTAGGTAGGTTTAATCCTTTGTATTCAGTAAAATTCTTACTCATTTTTTCGTTCTATATATTGAATTTGCGAAATTACATATTTTATTGTAATTCTAATCTTTAACAAAAGAAAAACGCTCCTAGAAAGGAACGTTTTTTTCATATTTATATTTTTTCTTTAAAATTGCCTAAAAATCTCTATCTACTTGATCTTTTCAAAGGGTATTTATGACATATTTCTTTCATTTTTGATACTCTCATAAGCATTTTGAATACTCTGGAATTTTTCTTTAGCTCCTTTTTTATGTTCTTCTCCTACATCTTGTAAACGATCTGGATGATATTTTTTCGCCATTCTTCGATAGGCTTTTTTCACTTCATCATCAGAGGCTTCTTTTTCAATTTCTAAAATTCGATACGCACTATCAACTTCATTATAAAACATTGCTTTTATCGAATCATAATCTGCGTCATTAATGTATAAATACCCAGAAATTTTATGAATTGCTTCTTCTTCTGAAGCAGCTACCATTCCATCTGCTTTTGCTATTCCAAATAAAAAGTGAATTAGTTGTAATCTTGAAGAATGAGACATGTGTTCACGAATTTGGATACAGACTTGCCTTGTAGAAACATCTTTCTTTATAATTCCATTAAATAATTTGAATGCATTATTTGCTCTTTCTTTACCATATAAATTGATAAAATGCAGACGAACATAATCTAATTCCGTTTTATCAATTTTTCCATCAGCTTTAATAACAATAGAAGCTAAAATCAGCAAACTAATTTCAAAATCTCCAGCTGTTGTATGCTTTACACTTGACCTTTCTTTTTTTCCTATAGTTTTTTTGTAATCTTCTTGCTCACTAGTAAAATCTTCAATTTTCACTCCATCTAACATTGTTCCAATCGCATAACCTATTATTGCACCAATAGGACCACCAAAAGTAAATCCCAGTCCAGCTCCTAGCCATTTTGTAAATTTTCCCATCTCTATTCTTTTGAATGTCAAATATAATGAGATTATAAGTATCTTTGTACCTCTAAAAATAAATAATTATGTATCCAGAAGAATTAGTAAAACCTATGCGTGATCAGTTAATTGATGCTGGGTTTACTGCATTATATACTGCAGAAGATGTTGATACTGCATTAACAAAAGAGGGAACTACTTTAGTAATGGTTAATTCTGTATGTGGTTGTGCAGCCGGAACTGCTAGACCAGGAGCTATTGCTTCTTTAGGAGCAGATAAAACTCCAACAAACTTAACTACAGTTTTTGCTGGTGTAGAGAAAGAATCTACAGCTAAGGCACGTGAATATATGATTCCTTTTCCTCCTTCATCTCCGGCTATCGCTTTATTTAAAGACGGGAAATTAGTTCACATGTTAGAAAGACATCACATTGAAGGTCGTTCTGCTCAAATGATTGCACAAAATTTAGCACAAGCTTATGATGAATTCTGTTAATTTACAGCATTTATAAAAGTTTTAAAATATAATCCACTCGCTGAGTGGATTTTTTTATGCGTACTTTTGAACCTTAATTTAATTCTCGTTTCTTGAAGAAAAAAAAACATATTATTGTTTTCAGATTATCTGCAATGGGAGATGTTGCTATGACGGTTCCAGTCATAAAAGCTTTAATCCAACAAAACCCTGATGTAAAAATCACAGTAGTTTCAAAAAAGTTTTTAGCTCCTTTATTTGAAAGCATAGAAAATGTGAACTTTTTCACTGCAGAAGTTGATGGAAGGCATAAGGGTTTTTTCGGATTAGTAAGATTATATAAAGATCTTAAAAAACTTAAACCAACTCATTTTGCCGATCTTCATAATGTACTACGTTCTAAAATAGTTAGGTTTTTATTCTCTATGTTTAGCGCCATAAAAATTTCTCAAATTGACAAAGGAAGAAAAGAAAAGAAAGCGTTAACATCAAAGACCAATAAAATTTTTAAGCAACTAAAAAATTCGCATCAACGTTATGCTGATGTTTTAAAACAATTAGGTTTCTCAGTAGATTTAACTTACATAAAACTAGAACAATTCCCGTTAAATTCTGATAACATTTCTAAACTAGGAAACAAGATAAAACCTTGGGTTGGAATTGCTCCTTTTGCTGCTTTTGATTCAAAAACATATCCGCTAGATTTATTAGAATTAGTAATAGCAAGTTTAGCTAAACACAATATTCAAATTTTATTATTCGGAGGTAAAAATAATCAATTGATCTTAGAACAGATTGAAAACAAGTTTGACAATACAAAATCTTTAGCTGCTAAGTTAGGCGGCTTACAGAACGAATTAAATGTGATTGAAAACTTAGACGTAATGTTGTCTATGGATAGTGGAAATGCACATTTAGCTGCAATGAAAAACGTAAAAACAATTACTTTATGGGGAAATACACATCCATTTGCTGGGTTTGCTCCTTTTAATCAACCAAAAGACTTTTGCATCTTACCTAATTTAGATAAATACCCATTGTTACCTTGTTCTATATACGGCAATAAAACTTTTGAAGGTTATGAAGATGTAATGAGAAGTATTTCGCCAGAAAAAATATCAGAAAAAATCCTATCATTATTATAAAAAAAGCATCACAATATGTGATGCTTTTCTTTTTTGGTTATGTAACTTTTGGTTAGTCCACTAAAGGTGGAATTCTTAATACTTGTCCAGGATAAATCTTATCTGGATGTTCCAACATTGGCTTGTTAGCTTCAAATATTACAGGATACTTCATTGCATCGCCATAAAAAGTTTTTGCAATTTTACCTAAAGTATCACCACTTACCACTGTGTGGAATTGTGCCATTTCTTCTTCAGCGACTTCTTCAACCTCAGCCACAGTCATATTATCTTCTACAGTTGCAATACCTTCTGTATTGCCAACGACTAATACTACTTTTTCTTTTGTTGCTAAGTCTGCAGCCTCACCACTAATTGTTGCTTTATCATCATCAACGCTAACTGCTAAATCTGCAACAGACAATTCTAAAGCATTAACAGCATCAATTAACTTATTTGCTTTTTCTGCCGCTTCTTCTTCTGTTGTTTTACCAATTCCGAAAACTTTAGCTCCGGCATTTTTAATAAATGAAAATAAACCCATTTCTTTTAATTTTTTGTTATTGTTAAATATTTATTTGTTTAACAATATACAAATTTTATACCATAAATATTATCCTTCCTGATTAAAAGAATTCCAACCCTGAGCCTTTAATTTAATTGACTGATTTCCACGTGTAATTAAATTCAAACCTTCATTTTTTTCAGTAATATGACCTATTACAGATAAGTTTGGATTCCCTTTAATTTTATCAAAATCCTTTATTGGAACGGTAAATAACAACTCATAATCTTCACCTCCACTTAAAGCAACAGTTGTAGAATCTAAATCAAACTCTTCACATGTAGAAATTACTTGTGGATCTAATGGTAATTTTTCTTCATAAACATTACAACCAACTTTACTTTGCGTACATATATGAATTAACTCTGATGATAATCCATCTGAAACATCGATCATTGACGTTGGTTTAACCTCCAACTCTTTCAATAATTTAGGAATATCTTTTCTTGCTTCAGGTTTTAATTGTCTTTCTATTATGTAAGAATACTCTTGAAGATCTGGTTGATTTTGAGGATTTACCTTAAAAACTTCCTTCTCTCGCTCTAGAACTTGTAATCCTAAATAAGCTCCACCAATATCTCCTGATAAAACAATAAGGTCTGTAGGTTTTGCTCCATTACGGTAAGCTATTTCCTCCTTTTTAGCTGAACCAATAGCTGTAATAGAAATTATCATTCCTTTGGTAGACGACGTTGTGTCTCCTCCTATTAAATCAATTTTATAAGTATCACAAGCCAATTGAATTCCTGCATATAACTCTTCAATTGCTTCTAAAGGGAAACGATTAGAAACTGCAATTGAAACAGTTATTTGTTCTGCTTCTGCATTCATAGCATAAACATCAGAAATATTTACCATTACAGCTTTATACCCTAAATGTTTTAAAGGCATATAACTTAAGTCGAAATGCACTCCTTCTACTAGAAAATCTGTTGTAATTAAAGTTTCATTATCATGAGAAATAACAGCACAATCATCACCTATTCCTTTTACTGTAGTTTCGTGATTTATTTTAAAAAATTGAGTTAAATGATCTATCAAGCCAAACTCTCCTAATTCAGCTAATGAAGTTCTTTGTTTATTCTTATCTTCCAACATGTTGGCAAAGATACTATTAGATTTAGGAATCAAATACTACAAAACGATAATTAAAATGAAAAAAAATTGAAAGTATGTTAGGGATTTTACATTTTTAACTGTTTAATTTTAGAATTAACTTACCAAATTTCATAAATTTGTTTATGACTCTTAATAAAATCTATATTGAAAAAAAATTACTATCAGCCTTAATTCTGACTATAATTTTTAACCTCGCTCTATTTTCACAAACACCTTGTTCTGGTGGTTTTGCGGGTTCATATCCATGTAAAGATTACGATTTAATGTCCATTGTTTCTAAACAAACACTTTCCGGTTCTACAACAGCCGAAGGAAGTGATGTATGGGGCTGGACAGATCCTTCTAACGGTAAAGAATATGCCATAGCAGCCATGACAAACAGCACTGCTTTTGTTGACATTTCCGATCCGTTAAATCCAATTTTTTTAGGTCGATTAAACACTAACGCAGGATCTAATTTCTGGAGAGATGTTAAAGTATATAATAATTTTGCTTTCATCGTTGCTGATAACGTGGGGTCCCATGGCGTTCAAGTTTTCGATTTAACTAAGCTAAGAAATGTAACTTCTCCTCCTACAACTTTTACTGCAGACACTGTTTATAACGGTGTTGGGAGCTGCCATAACATTGTCATTAATGAAGATAAAGCCGTGGCTTATTTAGTTGGCTGTAGAGCAAATAATGGAGGCGGACCTATTTTTCTAGATATATCAGATCCTTTAAACCCTACTTCTTTAGGAGATTACAGAACAGCAGGTTATTCTCACGATGCGCAAGTAATCACATATAGTGGACCAGATTCAGAACATGTCGGTAAAGAAATTTACATTGGTAGCAATGAAACAGAAGTTGTAATCTTAGATGTGACCAATAAAAATAATGTAGTTGAATTAGCAACAGTTGATTATCCTCAAATAGGATACACACATCAAGGGTGGTTTACGGAAGATCAACGTTACTTCATACTTGGAGATGAAACAGATGAAAGAGATTTAGGTTTAAATACAAGGACTTTAGTCTTTGATTTAAGTGATTTAGATAGCCCTAGACTTTCATCAACTTACACCGGATCAACAAAAGCAATAGATCATAATGGATATGTAAAAGGAAACGAATATTTTATGGCAAGTTATACTGCTGGTATGCGCGTTTTAGATATAACAAACATTGCTGCAACTGCTGGATCAATGTCTGAAACAGCATTTTTCGATACTTTTCCCAGTAATAATGCAACTGCTTTTAATGGCGCTTGGAGTGTTTATCCGTATTTCCCTAGTGGAAACATTATAATTAATGATATTAACAGCGGATTATTTATTGTAAGAAAAAGCGGAACATTATCCACAAACCCTATTACTAAAGCTAAAAACAGTTTTATCATAACTCCAAACCCAACTAGTTTGGATCCAAAAGTAATTTCTAGCGATAAACCTATAACTTCAATTGAAGTATTCAATATTTTAGGAAAAAGAGTGTTTCAGAAGAAAAATATTAACCAAAAAAACTATACCATCCCTTTATCAAGTCAATCGAGCGGTATATATATCGTAAAGATCAACAATACTATTGGTAAAAAATTAATTTTGAGATAAGGATTGATTAATCACAAGCACATATTAACATTTTTAATATTACTTACTATTTTTTCTTGTAGTAGTGATCCAGATAAAGATGAAATTAAAAATCCAGATCCGTCTTTTTTAGGAGAATTAAGTTTTACAAAAACATTCGGAGGAACTAGAAATGAAGTAGGAAACTCTATTATAGCAACTAACGATTCTGGTTATATAATCTTAGGTTATGTAGACAGCATAGATGGTGATATAATTAACAAAACTGCTAACGATTCCGATTATTTAATTTTAAAATATGATGCTAATGATAATTTACAATGGCAAAAATCATATGGTGGTTCTAAAGATGATCGAGGAAATTCGATTATACAAACTAATGACAGTGGTTTTGCTTTAATAGGATTTAGTAAAAGTGACGATGGTGATGTTGGTATAAATGAAGGAAACTCCGATTTTTGGTTTCTTAAACTCAACCCTTCTGGCGATATTAGTTGGAAAAAAACTTTTGGCTTTTCAGGTAATGATTTTGGCACATCTGTTATCCAAACTTCAGATAATGGTTATTTAATTATTGGTGAATTGGATGTTACCTCTTCTGGCGGACTAGGAAACTCAAGGTTTTTAAACAGACATGCTGGCGGAGATTTTTGGGTAATTAAATTAAATGCATCTGGCGATACAGAATGGACAAAGTTTTTCGGAGGAACTTTTACCGATACAGCTTTGGATGTTGTTCAAACGGATGATAATAGTTTTATTATTCTAGGAACTTCTGATAGTACAGATACAGATATTACAGATCCAAAAGGCGATTATGATTTCTGGATTATCAAAATTAGTAACACTGGAAATTTAATCTGGGAAAAGAATTTTGGGGGCTCACAAATAGATAAAGCTGCTAAACTAGTTAAAACCAACGATGGTAACTTTTTATGCGTCGGAAACACTAGAAGTTCTGACAAAAATATTACAAATAATAATGGCGGCGGAGATCTTTGGGTAGTTAAAATTTCTACAAACGGAAATCTAATTTGGGAAAAAACTTACGGCGGTACAAATTTCGATGCTGGCACTTCAATTTACCCAAGTAAAAAAGGTGATTTTATTTTAGTCGGAAACTCTAGAAGCACCGATAATCAATTCACTAACAACGGTCAAAATGATGCTTGGATCTTAAAAATATCTTCTAACGGAAACACTATTTGGCAAAATTTTATTGGAGGAAGCAATATAGACCTACTTCACGATGTTATTGAATTAGATAATGGAAATATTGTCGCCGTTGGAGAAAGTAACAGTAATGACAAAGATATTTCAGAAAACAAAGGTTTTTCTGATTTATTAATAGTTAAAATCAAATAAATGAATAAAATAATCACCTCTTTAATTACATTATTATTACTCGTTTCTTGCTCAAGTAATGAAGATGACACTTTACAAAGCAAAAAAATCACGATCAATTTTGTTCATAAATGGGATGATACAGTAGTTACAAAAGCAGATTTTAATACCGAAAAGTTCGAAACCAGAAATGAAGATAAAGTAAGTATTGAACGTTATAGATATGTTTTATCTAACATTAAGCTAGTAGATGCAAATAATAACGAAACTCCTCTATCTGATTATTTACTTGTTGATCTTGGTGAAGAACAAAACTTAATTTTCGAAACTGATAAAATTGTACTTAATGGTACATACAGTCTTAATTTTACTTTCGGTTTTACTGATGAAGATAATAAAGATGGAGAATATAGTGATTTAAATGTTGACTTTTTCGTTCCTTCAAACTTAGGTGGCGGATATCATTACATGCAATTTGATGGTAAATTCACCAGTGCAACAACTACAACTGCTACAGGCTTTAATTATCATGTAATTAGAGCAGCAAATATTACGGACCCTGCAAATCCTACATATCAAGATACTTCTATAGCTGTTAAATTAACAGATATTAAAGTTACAAATAATGATGTTATCATCAATGTAAATGTAGATATTAATCAATGGTTTGAAAACCCAAATACATGGAATTTAAACACATTAAACCAAATGTTAATGCCTAATTTTGATGCTCAATTATTAATGAGCTCAAATGGCACAACAGTTTTTAGCTTAGATAGTGATTCGTAATTATATTTTTTTTCTAACAATATTTTTTTTTATTTCTTGTTCTTCTGATACTAATGGAGAACAAGAAACATATACACCTGTTCCAATTTCATTAAACACTCCTAAATTATTTAGAGATAAACTTATTGCTCCTATAATTCCTAGCACAAATCCGACAACAGTAGAAGGAGTTCGATTAGGAAAAAAATTGTTCTTCGACACCATTCTCTCTTCAGACAACTCTATTTCTTGTGCATCTTGTCATGATCCAAAAAAATCATTTACAGATAATTTACAATTTAGTAAAGGAGTAAATAACACATTCGGAACTCGCAATTCAATGCCTCTTTTCAATTTAGCTTGGAATTTTGATGAGCGTTTTGCTTGGGATGGTAAAGAATTTGGTTTAGAAGAACAAGCTTTCGAACCGGTGACTAATCCTATGGAAATGAACAGTGACTGGAAAGTTGTAGCTACAAAACTTAAAAATCACAATGAATATCCACTATTATTTAAAGAAGCATTCGGTAATATTGAAATAGATTCAAACTTAGTTGTTAAAGCTATTGCCCAATTTGAAAGAACTTTAATTTCTGGAAACTCTAAGTTTGATAAGTTTTTGAACAATGAAGTTGAACTTACTCCAGAAGAACAAAACGGGTTTAATGTTTTTATGGAAGAAAGTAGAGGAGACTGTTTCCATTGTCATGGAAGTGAAAATAATCCTTTATGGACCGATAATAAATTCCACAATAACGGATTAGATGAAAACTTTACAGATTTAGGATTAGGTGCAGTTACAGGAGACCCTAATGATAATGGTAAATTTAAAACTCCTTCACTAAGAAATTTAGCTTTTTCCTCTCCTTACATGCATGATGGTCGTTTTAACACACTAGATGAAGTAATAAATCATTATTCTGAAGGACTTAAAAACTCTCCTACTATAGACCCTTTAATGAAAAAAGTTGCTCAAGGCGGAGTAGGTTTAACGGATAAAGATAAAGCTGATTTAAAAGCATTTCTTCTAACACTTTCGGATACTGAATTCGTAAACAATCCTGAATTTCAGAAATAATTATTAAACTTTTACTACAAAATAGTTAAACATTATAGTTGCATAGATCATATTCATTCTAAAAATAGGATAATATGACATTTTGTATATATCTTTGCACTTAATTTAGATTTAATCAATTTTAAAACATGATAAAAGTTTCAGACACAGCTAAAAAGAAAGTTGTTCAATTGATGACCGAAGATGGTTTTGATGCTACAAACGACTTTGTACGTGTTGGTGTTAAAAGCGGTGGTTGCTCAGGACTTTCTTACGATTTAAAGTTTGATAATTCAAAAGAAGATAATGATAAACTTTTTGAAGACAATGGTGTAAAAATTATTGTTGACAAAAAGAGTTTCTTATACTTGGTAGGAACTACACTAGAATATTCTGGTGGTTTAAACGGTAAAGGATTTGTATTTAATAATCCGAATGCCAATAGAACTTGCGGTTGTGGAGAAAGCTTCTCTCTATAACATTCATTCCAACAACTGAAAACTTGACGATGAGTAAATATACAGAAGACGATTTAAGAGAAGAGTTAAAAACCAAAGAATACGAATATGGTTTTTATACCGATATAGAAAGTGAAACATTTCCTAAAGGGCTTAATGAAGATATAGTTCGTGCTATTTCTAAAAAGAAAAACGAACCTGAATGGATGACAGAATGGAGATTAGAAGCTTTTAGAATTTGGCAAGAAATGGAAGAACCAGAATGGGCTAATGTTAATTACGAAAAGCCAAAATTCCAAGATATCTCATATTATTCGGCTCCTAAACAAAAACCAAAATTAAATAGTTTGGATGAAGTAGATCCAGAAATGCTAGCTACTTTCGAAAAATTAGGAATCTCTTTAGAAGAACAAAAACGTTTAGCTAATGTTGCTGTAGATATCGTTATGGATTCTGTTTCTGTAGCTACTACTTTCAAAGAAACTTTAGCCGAAAAAGGAATTATATTCATGCCTATTTCAGAAGCAATTCAAGAACATCCAGAATTAGTAAAGAAATATATTGGCTCTGTAGTTCCACCAACAGATAACTTTTATGCTGCATTAAATTCAGCAGTTTTCTCAGACGGATCTTTCTGTTATATTCCTAAAGGAGTTCGTTGTCCTATGGAATTATCTACATACTTCAGAATTAATGAAGGTGGAACAGGACAATTTGAAAGAACTTTAGTAGTTGCTGACGAAAGTAGCTATGTTTCATACTTAGAAGGATGTACCGCACCTCAACGTGATGAAAATCAACTACACGCAGCTGTAGTTGAATTAATTGCTATGGACGATGCAGAAATTAAATACTCTACAGTTCAAAACTGGTTCCCTGGTGATGCTAAAGGAAAAGGTGGAGTCTTCAATTTTGTAACCAAAAGAGGATTATGCGAAACAAACGCTAAAATTTCTTGGACTCAAGTTGAGACTGGTTCAGCTGTTACATGGAAATATCCTAGTTGTGTATTAAAAGGAAATAACTCTGTTGGAGAATTTTATTCAATTGCAGTAACTAACAATTACCAACAAGCAGATACAGGAACAAAAATGATTCACTTAGGTAAGAATACTAAGTCAACTATCATTTCTAAAGGTATTTCTGCTGGTAAATCACAAAATAGTTATCGTGGTTTAGTTCAAATAGGCTCTAGAGCAGAAAATGCAAGAAACTTCTCTCAATGTGATTCTTTATTAATGGGTAACGAATGTGGAGCACATACATTCCCTTACATTGAAGCTAAAAATAAAACGGCTCAAATAGAGCACGAAGCAACTACAAGTAAAATTGGTGAAGACCAATTATTCTACTGTAATCAACGTGGTATCGATACTGAAAAAGCCATTGCACTTATTGTAAATGGATTCAGTAAAGAAGTATTAAATAAATTACCGATGGAATTTGCTGTAGAAGCACAAAAATTATTAGAGATTTCTTTAGAAGGAAGTGTCGGATAATTCAATAAATAATTAAAACAAAATTAGAAATCAAGCTTTAAGCTAATAGCATAAATAAGATGTTAAAAATTCAAAACTTACACGCAGAAGTAGAAGAAAAATCAATCTTAAAAGGATTGAATTTAGAAGTAAAAGCAGGAGAAGTACACGCAATTATGGGACCTAACGGAGCTGGAAAAAGTACAATGGCTTCTGTTATTGCAGGTAAAGAAGAGTATGAAGTAACTTCTGGAACTATTGAATTAGAAGGTGAAGATATTAGTGAATTAGCACCTGAGGAAAGAGCACATGCTGGAGTATTTTTATCATTCCAATATCCTGTAGAAATTCCTGGGGTAACAGTAACAAATTTCGTTAAAACATCTATCAACGAATCAAGAAAAGCACAAGGTTTAGAAGAAATGCCTGCTAAAGAAATGCTACAAAAGATTCGTGAGAAATCTGAATTATTAGAAATTGATCGTAAATTCTTATCACGTTCTTTAAACGAAGGATTTTCTGGAGGTGAAAAGAAACGTAATGAGATTTTTCAAATGGCAATGTTAGAACCTAAATTAGCAATCTTAGATGAAACAGATTCTGGTTTAGATATCGATGCATTACGAATTGTTGCAAATGGTGTAAACAAATTAAAATCTAAAGACAACGCTGTTATTGTTATCACACACTACCAACGTTTATTAGATTATATCGTGCCAGATTATGTACACGTTTTACACGATGGTAAAATCGTTAAGACTGGAGATGCTTCTTTAGCCTTAGAATTAGAAGCTAAAGGATACGATTGGATTAAAGAAGAAGTGAACTCGTAATTCATTTCAAAAACAACACTAGAGAATGGAATTAAAAGATAAATTAATATCATCATACGTTGCTTTTGAAAATGGATTGAATGTGAATTCTGACGTTCATGATATTAGATCAAAAGCGCTTCAAAATTTTGAAAAACTAGGCTTTCCTACCAAAAAGTTAGAAGCCTGGAAATACACTTCTTTAAATTCAGTTTTAAAAGAAGATTATAGCCTATTCCCTAAAGCTGAAAAAGCTGTTGAGTTAGCAGATGTAAAGAAATACTTCATACATGATATTGATACATATAAAATCGTATTTATTGACGGAAAATATAGTTCTTTTTTATCTGAAACTACTCACGATAATATTGACGTTTGTTTATTATCATCTGCTCTAGATAAAATTAAATATAAGCCCGTAATAGAAAATTACTTTAATAAAATAGCTAAGCAAGACAATTTAACATCTTTAAATACTGCTTTTGCTAATGAAGGAGCCTATATTTATATACCTAGAAATGTAGAAGTACAGAAGCCTATACAAATTATTAACTTTACAACAGGGGCAGAAAATGCAACAATGGTTCAACCAAGAAACTTAATTGTTGCTGAAAGAAATGCACATGTACAAATTATTGAACGTCACCAAAGTTTAACAGATCATCCTGTATTAACCAATTCTGTAACTGAAATTTTTGTAGACACGCATGCTAATGTTGACTATTACAAAATTCAGAATGATAACGTTAACGCTTCTTTAGTTGATAATACTTACATCGAACAACAAACAGAAAGTGTTTGTTCTGTACATACTTTTTCTTTCGGAGGAAATATTACTAGAAACAACTTAAACTTTTACCAAAAAGGAGAACATATTAACTCTATTCAAAAAGGAATTACTATTCTTGAAGGTAAACAACATGTTGACCATCATACATTAGTTCATCATATTGAACCTAATTGTGAAAGCCACCAAGATTATAAAGGAATTTACGGAGATCGTTCAACAGGAGTTTTTAATGGTAAAGTAGTAGTTGAGAAAGAAGCTCAAAAGACAAATGCTTATCAACAAAATAATAACGTCTTAATTAGTGATAAAGCAACTATAAATGCTAAGCCTCAATTAGAGATTTTTGCAGATGATGTAAAATGTTCTCATGGATGTACTATTGGCCAATTAGACGAGCAAGCATTATTTTATATGCAACAAAGGGGAATTCCAAAAAAAGAAGCTAAAGCTCTTTTAATGTATGCCTTCGCTAATACAGTATTAGAAAGTGTTAAAATCCCAGAAGTAAAACAAAGAATCAATAAACTAATTGCTAATAAACTAGGAGTTAACATTGGTTTTGACCTTTAAAAACAATAATATTTTACTAAAATATAAAGCAAAAACCCTCTTGAAATCAAGAGGGTTTTCTAGTCAATTCAATAAATAATTATACTACTCATTTATTATTCTTCAATAATAAATTTCTTACTAGTTTTGGTAAACTTATTTTCTATTCTTAAAATATAAACTCCTGAATTTAATCCATTTGTTTGAATTGTTTTTGACGGATTTATATTTCCTTTTTTAACAACTTGTCCCAACATATTTACTATATTATAAGAAGCATCTTTTAAGCTTCTATTCGGGCCTAATATTTGTAATGCATTTCCTCTTTTCAATGGATTAGGCGCAACTTGGATAGTTGTAAATAGATCTTCGTCTTCATCACCTAATACATCAACTCTAGTTCCAAAAGATTCAGCAACAACCATATTTGAATTTTCGCAAGAGCCTTCATAAATTCTAACATTAGAGAATGTAGAATTATTACCTGACCCTCCATCATTATCATTAATAAACACTAAACGATCCATATTTCCAGTATAAGAACTTCCTACTGGAATAGTATATGTTACTGTTCCACTAGTATAGTTATCATAATTAGTTATTCCATAATTTTGAGTACCGTGTACTTTAAAATAACGAGAAGATGTTAACGTATTATCATCCTCGAAACCTACTCCATGAATCTCTCCTTGTGAGGTACTAGAAAATTGAAATTCTATTACTGTATTAGCAGTAACAGTATAATTCATAGGTAAGTATTTCCAAGTATTATTTGTTAATGTTAAAGAAGCACCAGAATTTCCAACAGATGAAGTACCATCGGCATCTTGGTTAGAGAATGATGTAATTGAGAAATCATTAAAGTTTAAGGCTGCACATGCTGGAGGATTAGGGTCTCCTCCACTAGACAATGATAAATCATCTATTGCTATGTCACTAGACCAACTTGAGCCAGTTGTACCCACAAAACGTAATCTTAATTCACTTTGCCCTAAATAACTACTTAAGTTTACAGAAACACTATTCCATTGATTACCTTTATTTCCAGAATCATTCCATAAGCTTGTCCATGTAGATCCATCAGTAGAAGCCTCTAACTTTAAAGACCCAACACTTGTTCCATACATATGATTACTAAATGAAAATGTTGCAGACGACAAACCTGAAAGATTAAAACAAGGACTCTCTAAAATAGCAGTAGCATTAGAACCTATTTGACCTGTACTTCCATTTGTAGAAGCTTCTAAAAACAAGTAAAAACTTCCATCTGCACCAGAACTTGGCCCTGTTCCTGAAGAAGGTGTACCAGAAGCATCTCTTACCCAATTTCCATCATCTCCACTTGCTTGCGTCCAACCAACATTAGATTCAAAACTTTCTCCATAAGGAAAAGAACTAACAGTTGAAGTACATTGAGTAGGGTTTGGTGGATTACCTCCCCCTCCATTATTATCAACTCCATTAGTAGGCATATCATTACCTATAGAAGAAATTAAATCATCACTTCTTCCGAAAGAACCATTAGGACACTCACCAGTATTATGAATAGCTAATACCAAATTAGAATTATAATCAATTACAGGAGAACCAGAACTTCCTCCTTCAGTATCAGCAAAATAATTAATTGTTTTTTGAGGTACACGTGGAGTACCACAATCTCCTACACAATTTACTGTAGAAAAACCACTATCTGTATTTACAGAAATTTCTTTTCTTCTACCACCTGGATGCTGAGGAATATAAATTCTATCACCAGCAGAAGGCAAAGCAGAGCTTAAACTTAAATATCCATAAGTAGCAGTTGGGTTAGTCGGTAATTTAACTAAAGTATAATCTAAACTAGAACTTGTTTTTATAAAAGTAGCAGATGAAGCAACTACGTCAGAACTAGCGGCACTTGTACCAGCACAATTTGTATTTTGGTAATTAAAAACGAAATCTGTGTTTTGAGCTGCTGAAGAAGAACCTATACAGTGATTATTAGTCATTAAATGACCTTCGTTTCCTAATAACCAACCTGTACAACTACTACTACCATTGATTATTAAACGACAAACTGCTTTTGCTTTTTCAAACATTTCAGTTCCTTGATAACAAGCTATTTGCTCTTTATTATCACTAGAACATATAGCTCTATTTTGTAAAGATTTGTTATCATCAAAAATTTTAGCAAGTTTTTCATTGCTATATCCGTAAGCTACTCTAGCAATTTCAAATCCTTTATGGTTTTCAATTTTACCATAAGAATACAATTTCACTTCTACTTTATCATCAAATAAAACTTTAGACCAGAAATCACTAATCATAGTCATATCACTGTCTACTATTTTACCTTTACCTCCGTAGATAATTTTTTCTCCAGTAGTTTTACCAGTAATCTCAACATAATCGCCAGGAGCTAAATCAAAATCTTTAAAATACAATTTTACATAAGCTGAATTCTTAGAATAAAATTCTTTTTTGAACACCATATCAGGTTTACCGTCAATGTTTTTAAATTTTAATTCCTTTAGATCTTGATAACTTTTAGTCATCTTAACATCAGAATCAAATTCATCTCCAATTTTAAAAGTTTTTTGTGCTTGAATACTATGAGCACATAGGAAGGAAGTGACTAAAAAAGTCACTTTGAAAAAGAGTTTTTTCATTTTGAAGGGTTTATAGTTGGTTAATAACTTATTAACAAATCTATAAATTAAACATAAAATATACAATTTTTTATCTTAAAACATACATAAAGCATAATAATTTTAAACTTTTTAACTAAAAAAACAAACAAAAATCATTTTAAAGAGACTTAAAATACTTCTTTTAAAAAATTAAATTTTGTTAATTTTTACTATCAAACAAACCCCTTGAAAAACCTAGCTAAACTTCCTTTTTTTGAATTTAAAAACACTTAAATTTTAACATAATTTATTTTTGTTTTAATTTTTTTTACCGCGCATTTGTAATGTATTTTTTTTTTACCCGTCTTAATCTTTGTAAATAAATTCCCCCCGCGGACAAATTAACACAAAATGAAAAAACTATTTATTACTTTATTATTCAGCACATTAACATACAGCATCCAGTCTCAATCTAACGAAGTTTTTAACGCACTATTAAAAACCTATGTGACTTCAGACGGAAAATTAGATTACAAAGGTTTAAGAAAAAACAAAGCTGTTCTAGACATTTATTTAAATCAATTAGAAGCTACAATTCCTTCAAAAAAATGGTCTTCTAAAAAAGCTAAAGCTTTTTGGATGAATGCTTACAATGCTTACACTATTAAATTAATCATAGACAGTTACCCTTTAAAAAAGTTAACTGATATAAAAATAAAAGGAAGAAATGCTTGGAAATTACCTTTCGCTAAGGTGGGTAAACAAACATATTCTTTAGATTATATTGAACATAAAATTTTAAGAAGATGGCACGATGATGCTAGAATACACGTTGGTATAAATGCAGGATCTGTTTCTGGACCTAAATTCCCTAACTACGCTTTCAGCGCGAAAAACATTGATCAAAAACTAGAAAGTTTAATGTCTGATTTTATAAATGACACATCAAAAAATAAAATTACTTTAACTAAAATTGAAGTCTCAAAGATTTTTGAGTGGTACCAAGAAGATTTTACATCTAACAACACACTAGTAGACTATATAAATAAATATTCTAAAACTAAAGTAAATGATAATGCTACAATTTCATACTTAGAATATGACTGGAGCTTAAACGATAAATAAGATAATTATCCCTTGTTCATAAATAATCCTAAAAAAACGAGTAGTTTAAAATCTACTCGTTTTTTTTTTAAATCTTCACAAACCAAAACTATATCACTGAAATTCATTATATTAGAGTGTTTTGAAAAAACACAATTTTAATTAATTATGAAAAATTTCTTATCCCCAATTATAATTCTACTTTGTTTTAATACAATTTATGGTCAAATTGAAGATTACAATACTATTCTTCAGCAAAATATTAACCTTAATGGAAAGATAAATTATAAATCAATCCTAAAAAACTCTGACAAACTAAACTCTTATTTAGATTATTTATCAAAAACGAAACCAAATGAAGAGTGGAGCAATAATAAAAGAAAAGCCTTTTGGATTAACGCATATAACGCATATAACGCATATACAATTAAGATAATTATTGACAATTACCCTCCTAAAAAAGAAACAAGCATAGAAGAAAAACAAAATACAAATAGCACTATTGGTTTTATAGTCACAAGTACAACCAATAATAGTATAGTGCATATAAAGAAAAAAGGTAAAGATGCTTGGAATTATCGTTTTGCTAATGTTGGAGGTAAAGTTTACACATTAAATGAAATTGAACATGGTATTATTAGAAAACAGTTTAACGATGGTCGTATTCATTTTGGATTAAATGCGGCAAGTTACTCTGGTCCTAGGTTTACAAATTCTGCATTTACTGAAAATAATATTGAAGAAAATTTAGAAAAACTAACCAAAGAATTTATTAACGACTCAATTAAAAATAAAATAACCAATACAGAAATAGAAATATCTAAAGTTTTTGAATGGTATCCAGAAGATTTTCAAATGGGAGATATTATTGCTTTTATTAACAAATATTCTGAAGTAAAGATTTTACCTAATGCTAAAATCAGATACATGAATTATAACTGGAAACTTAACGATCAAAATTAATTTTTTTAAACAACTACATAACTTATCAGATAAAGCGGACTAGAAATTCTTCTATTCCGCTCTAACTGACTTTCATTTTTATACATGTTGATCTATTAAAATTGTGTTTCCATCAGGATCAAAAAACACAATACTTGCAGGACCAGTTGTAGTTTCATCTGTTTCTTTTTCTAATTTGATGTGGTTCTCTTTTAAGTGTTTTTGAATCGTTCTAACATCATCAAATTCTTCTAAATTATTTGCATTTTCATCCCAACCTGGATTAAATGTTAAAATGTTGTTTTCGAACATTCCTTGAAATAAACCAATCAACGAATTTCCATTTTTCATGATTAAATAGTCTCGTTCCATTTCTCCAGCGAATACTGAAAAACCTAGTGTTTCATAAAACTCTTTTGATTTTTTTAAACTTTTAACAGACAAACTTATTGAGAAAGCACCTAATTTCATTGTAAGAAGATTTAGTTAATATCCTCTAATTTAGTATTTTTTCTTTTTCGGTATAACAAAAATCCCACAACACCTATTAAAATCACTGGCCAAGTATGTACTAGAGTTAGCACTAAATTCTCTAGAAAAGTCCAACCAAAGGAAATCGCTCGCTTAAATTTACTGCCAAAAGTTTCTGTTTTTATCTTTGAAAATTTATAAGGAATTTCTTCATATAATTTTACATGAATTGTGCTTAACATTACTCTATTGGATAAGTATTTCAATCGACCTTGTGCTGCTTCAATTTCTTCCTGAATAGCACCTAACTTCTCTTCTGCATAAATAATATCTTCTACGGTTTTAGCTTTCTTTTTTAATATGGTTTCATAACGTTCTTTAACTTGAAGTTTTGTTGCTAATCTTGTTTCTATGTCTAGAAATTCTTCAGTTACATCTTGAGTACTCACATTCTCATAATCTAAAACTTCAGCATAAGTACTAATCGAATCTAATAATACATCGAAAGATGCTTTCGGTACTTTAATTGTAAAATTATTTTGCTTCTGATAAGAGGTGTTTTCATATCGCAAATTTGCTATGTAAGCATTATACTTTTCGAGTAAAGTTTTTATTTGAGCAGTTGTTGTTTTTACATTTTTAACTTTAAGTTTTAACTCTCCAGTTTTAATAATTTTTAATTTCTGTTTTTCAATAGTTTTAATAGTTGGTTTATCTTTTACTTCTTCTGAAGCAGCAAATGCTTTCAAATTACTTTCCTTAGCGAAACTTTCTGAAACACTGATATTCTCATTATAAGATGGAGATTTGTCGCTACACGCAAAAACTTGTGATAATAATAAAAACAACATCAACAATTTTAATTGGATTTTGATTGAATAAACTTTCATAACTTTATATTTAATAATTCGTTTTACAAACCTATTTTTGTTGCTATACATAGCCTTGTAAAACACTTGTAAAAGCTTTGTAAACTATTTTACAAAACAAAAAAGCTATTAGAACTTTGGAGAAAACCGAATCTTATCACTTTGATTTACTTAAAAAAGAGCTTGTTGTTACTTTTTTAAAAACGCATAGCGCACCAAAAACCATTGAAGATTGGAAAGGAGAAGACATTGTTCTTTTTCAGGAAGATTTATTTGATAAGGTGAAAGGAAAGGTCAGTGAAAAATGGTTTTATACCTATTGTAAAAACACTTCTGATAAATTACCAAGAATTGATATTTTAAATTTATTAAGTAAGTATATTGGCTACGAAAACTGGAATGATTTCGTCACTAAAAATGAAAAAGAAAGAAGTCATGTAATTCCAAAAAAAACTCTACTCTTCGGAATTTCAATTCTTTTAATTAGTATTATCGGATGGACTTTAGTAAAACCTAAAACTAATGAATTTGTATTCTGTTTTGTAGACCAAATTACAGATATTCCAATTACCAAATCACATTTAAATATTACCGTACTATCCAAAACAGAATCTCCTTTGTATCTTAAAACTGATAGTTTAGGTTGTTTTCGACACAAAACTACAGCTAAACAAATCACTTTTGTTGTGAGTTCTCCTTACCATAAAACAGACACCATTACACGTCGTATTGTATCTAATAGTAATAATAAAGTAAGAATTGCTTCTGATGATTATTCTTTAATGTTAGATTATTATGCGAATAATAATGTGAAAGACTGGAAGGTTCGTCAACTAAACTTAAATAATTTAATTTCAAATAATGCTAAAATCTATCGTTTTTACGGAAATGATTTGGGGGTAGAAGTATATTCGAAATTAAACTTTATTCAGCTGATTTCTACTCCAACGAATACTTTAAAGAAAATTAAAATTCTTGATAAAGTTATTGAGCATGGAAAAATTGTTAAACTTAAATTTATTGTACAATGAAACAGTTAATCTACATAATTTTAGTTTTACTATTTATTTCTTGTGCGAATAAAGAGATGAATAAAACCTATGATTTCACTGCTAAAAGTTATACCGAAACTTCTGCTTTAGAAATCACAAAACATGAACTCTTAACAGAGAAGTTCAATCAGTATTTTGATTTATTAAAATTGAAAGCCACTCATCCTGATTTTGAAGAAAACATAATCAATCAACTACAAGAATTATCTCAGAATAAAATATTAGAAATCAATTCAGTTAAAGAGGCTGAAATTGAAAATATTCAAGTAACTGATCAAATTACCTTTGTATCTGATTCTATTGAAAAAATTAAAATTAATTATGATTTGGTTACACCTAAATTAACCGTAAAGGATTCAATTTACGCCTACAAAACCTCTTCTGAAATAACTATAGATGGTGTTAGTTTTCCTAGTTTAAAAATTAAATTTTCTAAAGAATAACCTTATTTCTTCGCGTTTTTTATCACTGCTCTCATTAAAAAATAATATGCTGTATTATATAAAACAACACTTAAAATGATAAAAAACAATGATGTTCCTGTAATTTTCTTTGAACCAGATAAAGTATCAGAAAAAATAAAAATAATAATTGATAATAACATTTCTCTATTTCCGAAAGCTCCTCCTTTTGTAGTAAATAACGAGAAAGCTATAGCTAATAATAGTAATAAACTAAATGTTGTTGCTACAGCTAAATAATAAAAAGTACTATTTACATATAGAACATAAAATATAACACCAAAGAACACAGAAGTTATTCCTAATACTTTAAAAAAAATAATGTAATCTATTTTACTATTCAAATCATAGATTAATTTTAACCAACTTAATCTCAAGCAAACTAAACTTAACATCCCCAGTAAAGTGTAGTCATTTAAAGAAAATAAAAAACCTGTTAAAACAATAAAAAAGGATAATATCAAAAAACTTATCTGGATTTTTTTATTAGTAAAACAACCATACAAAACAACTGCTGATAAACTTAATATTCTAGGCAACCACAACAAATCTTTACAACCATAAAAAATCGTTAAGACATCAACAATACTAAATAAAATAAATAAGATTAAAAGTAAATGCTTAAAATGCATTTTTAATGGATCTTTATAAAGGTTAATCTATAAATATATAAAAGTATAATTAAACATTCTTTTTTAACCTAAAAACCTTTTTATAAGTAAGACATCTCCATAACCATTCTAATGGACCAAATTTAAAATAGTACAACCATATTCTACTAGTAATAATTTGAAAAACAAAAACTAGTAGTGCTATTAAAAAAGTTTGTGAGGGACTAAAAGTTTCATACAGCGATAAACCTACGGAAGAAAACAATAACAAACCAATAAAACTATGCATTAAATAATTCGTTAATGCCATTTTACCTACATGTTTTAAAGGTGACAAAACCTTTCTGAATTTTGTTTTATACCACAACCAACTCATTATCCATAAATAAAATAGTCCCATAATTACATCTGAGATAACCATAAACTTTATAAAAAGTTGTCTTACAATATCAATTTTATAGACATCTAATTTTACCAATACATAAAGAAATAATATTCGATACAGATTAGAAACAACTGCTACAATTAGTACCGGTTTTTTAATGTTAATTATAAAACTTTCTAGAGATTCATATATCTTATTTTTTCCTAGATACAAACCCAATAAAAACATTGATAAGGCTATTGGAGCAAGAAATCCGATTAGCATAGGAAAGTTCGCTCCATATTCTAAAAACCGTAATTGCACACCTTCAAGATAAGATCCATTTCTTATTATATTTCTTACTGATTCTCCTGAATGGTTTATTAAAAATTGGCTAGAATCATAACCTACAACATTAAATAATCGCTCAAATACAAAATCGTAAAAAGGAAAGAGTAAAAACAACAATGATAATCCTAAAATCAATCGGTTCGATTTTTTAATAAAAAACACCGTTAACAAACCCAGAAAAGCATACATATTTAATACATCTCCAGACCAAAGTAAACTGATATGTAAAAACCCAAACAAGAATAAGAAGAACATTCTCCTGATAAAAAAAGCAGTGCTCATTTTTCCTTTTTCAGTTAATTTAATGGCTTGCATAGAAATTCCTAGACCAAATAACAAAGAGAAAATTGGAAAAAACTTAGTATAAAAAAACAACTGCAAAACTTTCTGAGCAATAACATCAACACTAGATGTCCATTGAGTAGCGAATTCATCTTGATTTAAAAATGTAGAATTCATGATCACGATATTCACAACAAAAATTCCGAGAATAGCAAACCCTCTATAAACATCTAATAATTCTATTCTTTTTGTTGTAGCAATTTTTGAATCTTGTAGTTTCATTTTATTGATTAATTATGTGACAAAAAAAATCCTACACTGTTTAGGTATAGGATTTTTTAATTTTATATTCACTTTAAAGAAAATTACATTTCTAAAGCTTTCTTAATATCTCCGTTCATTAGTAATTCTACAGGATTTTCTAAAGCCTCTTTAACAGCAACTAAGAAACCTACAGATTCTTTACCATCAATAATTCTGTGATCGTAAGATAAAGCTACATACATAATCGGACGAATAACAACTTCTCCGTTTTCTGCAACTGGTCTGTTTACAATATTATGCATTCCTAAGATTGCACTTTGTGGAGGATTAATAATTGGTGTAGATAACATAGAACCAAATACACCACCATTTGTAATTGTAAATGTACCTCCTGTCATTTCATCAACAGTAATTTGACCTTCACGAGCTCTAATTGCTAAACGCTTCACTTCGCTTTCAACACCTCTAAACGTTAAGTTTTCAGCATTTCTAATTACTGGAACCATTAAACCTTTTGGCCCAGACACAGCAATTGAAACATCTTGAAAATCGAAAGAAACCATTTCTTTACCATCGATCATAGAGTTTACAGCTGGATACATCTGTAACGCTCTAACACAAGCTAATGTGAAGAAACTCATAAACCCTAAACCAACTCCGTGTTTCGCTTTAAAAGCTTCTTTATATTCGTTACGCAAATCGAAAATTGGCTTCATATTAACTTCGTTAAATGTAGTTAACATTGCCGTTTCATTTTTTACAGCAACTAAACGCTCTGCAACTTTTCTACGCAACATCGATAATTTCTTACGCTCAGAACCACGAGCTCCCATTCCTGGAGTTCCCATAGATGGAACAGCTTTTACCGCATCTTCTTTAGTAACTCTTCCGTCTTTCCCTGTTCCTTTAACAGTAGCAGCGCTAATTCCTTTTTCAGCCAAAATTTTCTTAGCTGCTGGCGACGCAGTTCCTGTTGCATATGTATCTTTTGCTGGTTCAGCTTTAGGAGCTTCTTTTTTCTCTTCAGCTTTTGGTGCATCTTCTTTCTTCTCTGCTCCACCTTCTGGCTTAGCAGCACCCATATCTATATGACAAACTACAGCACCAACTGCTACAGCATCTCCTTCTTCTGCTTTTAAAGTGATAATTCCGCTTTCTTCCGCTGGTAATTCTAACGTAGCTTTGTCAGAATCAACTTCGGCAATTGGTTGATCTTTTTCTACATAGTCTCCATCTTCAACTAACCAAGTTGCTATTTCTACTTCTGTAATTGATTCCCCCGGAGAAGGAACTTTCATTTCTAAAACCATCAGTATTAATTTTTATATCTGAAATTTATTTTATTCTTTTTTTATTTATCAAAAACTTTAGCAATAATTGCTTTGTGGCGCTCTTCTGAACGCTTTTTAGAACCTGCAGCGGGAGCAGCTCTGTATGCATCTGAAACGCATTCTAATCTTGCGTGCTCAAAACGCTCTAACATGTGCGACCAAGCTCCCATATTTTTAGGTTCTTCCTGTGCCCAAACATAACTTTCAACGTTTGGATACTTATCCATAACTTCTTTGATTTTGTCGTTATGTAATGGGAATAATTGCTCAATACGAACTAAAGCAACATCTTCTCTACCTAATTCATTACGTTCAGCTAATAAGTCGTAATAGAATTTACCCGTACAGAATACCATTTTCTTCACTTTAGCTGTATCGATTGTATCATCGATTACTTCTTGGAAAGTTCCTTCAGCTAATTCTTCAATTGTACTTACTGCCGCTGGTAAACGTAATAAACTCTTAGGAGTAAATACCACTAAAGGCTTTCTGAATTCACGTTTCATCTGACGACGTAAAATGTGGTACATATTTGCTGGTGTAGAACAATTTGCAATTGTCCAGTTATCTGTAGAACAAGATTGTAAGAAACGTTCTATTCTTGCTGATGAATGTTCTGGTCCTTGACCTTCATATCCATGAGGTAATAACATTACTAATCCGTTCTGTAACTTCCACTTGTCTTCTGCTGAAGAAATATATTGATCGAAAACGATTTGTGCTCCGTTAGCAAAATCACCAAACTGTGCTTCCCAGATTGTTAAAGTATTTGGTGCAGCCATTGCATAACCGTAATCGAAACCTAAAACTCCGTATTCAGATAAATGAGAGTTGAAAATTGTTAACTCTCCTTTATTTTTAGGATTTGTGTTTAATAAGTTTACACGCTCTAAAGTATTTTCATCACGCATGATCGCATGACGGTGAGAGAATGTTCCTCTTTCTACATCTTCTCCAGAAATACGAACATTGTAACCTTCTTCTAGTAAAGTTCCGTAAGCTAAATTTTCGGCAGTACCCCAATCCAACTCATTTTTTTCAAATACCATATCTGCACGTCCTTTTAAAATACGTTCAGCTTTACGAACAAACTTATGTCCGTCTGGTGTTGATGAAATTACTTTTGCAATATCTTTTAATGCTTCAACAGAATATGTTGTATCTGTTGGCTGTAACATATCTTCTAATTGCTTACGCACGAATCCGTCCCAAACGTCTGGCATGAAATCTTGAATCTTAGAAGTTGTTTTCTTCTTTGATTCTGTAAACTCAGCCTCTAAATGCTCTTTGAATTCGTCTGTAATTTGTTTCACGTAATCTTTAGTTATTGATCCATCTTCTAATAACTTTGCTACGTAAATTTCTTTCGCATTTTTATGCTTCTTGATTAATTGATATAATTTAGGCTGTGTAAAACTTGGTTCATCACCTTCGTTATGACCATATTTACGGTATCCTAATAAGTCAATAAACACATCTTTTTTGAATTTTGCTCTGTATTCCACAGCAATTTGCATTGCGTGACAAACAGCTTCTGCGTCATCTGCATTTACGTGTAATACAGGAGACAATGTTACTTTTGCAACATCTGTACAGTATGTACTAGAACGAGCATCTA
Source organism: Tenacibaculum aquaeponti (assembly GCF_052084715.1). Classification (GTDB taxonomy): domain Bacteria; phylum Bacteroidota; class Bacteroidia; order Flavobacteriales; family Flavobacteriaceae; genus Polaribacter. The sequence continues at coordinate 2,073,519 of NZ_CP197288.1, forward strand.
AATAATTCGTTGTAAAACCAACTTGGTTATTTACTACAACGTGAATTGTTCCACCCGTTTTATATCCGTTTAATTGTGCCATTTGCACAACTTCATATACAATACCTTGACCTGCGATTGCAGCATCACCATGTACTAAAATTGGAAGAATTTTAGAATCATCCCCATCATAATCTAAATCCACTTTAGCTCTAACAATTCCTTCAGCAACTGCATCTACAGTTTCTAGGTGAGAAGGGTTAGGAACTAAGTTCATTTTCATCTCTTGACCACCTCTGTACGATTTACTTAACGTAAGACCTAAGTGATACTTTACATCTCCATCTATAGTTTCATCTTCGAAATCTTTACCTTCAAACTCGCTAAATAAATCACGAACAGGTTTTTTAAAGATATTCACTAATGTATTTAAACGACCACGGTGAGCCATACCTAAAACACACTCTTGAACTCCATATTTTTCAGCAGCATCACGAAGCGCCACACTAATACCTGGAATTAAAGTTTCTCCACCTTCGACAGAGAAACGTTTTTGACCTACATATTTTGTTTGTAAAAAACTCTCGAAAGTAGAGGCTTGATTTAATTTAGATAAGATGTATTTTTTTTCCTCTAAATTATAACTTGGGTGATTGTCGTTTTTATTCAAACGATCTTGCCACCATTTAATCTCTTCTGGATTTCTAAGATACATATACTCTACACCAATACTATCGCAGTAGATGTTTTGTAAATGCTTAACGATTACAGATAACGTTTGCGGGCCAATACCTAAAATTTGTCCGGCATTAAATACCGTTGTTAAATCTTGATCCGTTAATCCGAAATTTGCTAAATCTAAAGTAGGCGTATATTTTCTACGCTCTCTTACAGGATTCGTTTTAGTGAACAGGTGTCCTCTGGTACGATATCCATTTATTAAATCGATTACTAGAAACTCTTTACGAACTTCTTCAGGAATCTCTATCTCTTCTTCATCAGTTAACGAGTAATTCTCGTTTGCTAAATCATATCCTTGGAAAAAACTTCTCCAACTTGGTTCAACAGCATCTGGGTTTTTCTGATATTGTTCATACAACTCTGAAATAAAACCAATGTGTGCTGCATTTAAGAACGAAAACTTGTCCATATAAAACAATTGTACTTTTCTGTAATAAGAATAACTAATACAAAAGTACAACTTTTAGTAAAATAGCATTCTTTAATTTTAAGATTTTAATTTTGAGACACTAATTAAAAAAAAACGTTTTTTTTCACTAAAAAGTTTGCGGAATAAAAAAATGATGTTATATTTGCACTCGCAAAACACAAATCTTGTGTCGCAAACTCCTCCTTAGCTCAGTTGGTTAGAGCATCTGACTGTTAATCAGAGGGTCCTTGGTTCGAGCCCAAGAGGGGGAGCAAAAAAGTCCAGCAGAAATGTTGGACTTTTTTTATTGAATTTATTTTCAAAAAAACTCACATCTAGTTATTATCCTATCTCATTCATTCTTAACTGATTTAATTCTCTCAACAAAATTTCTTCAAAGAATTACGTGAAATAACGTTTGCGGAATAAAAAATGATGTTATATTTGCACTCGCAAAACACAAATCTTGTGTCGCAAACTCCTCCTTAGCTCAGTTGGTTAGAGCATCTGACTGTTAATCAGAGGGTCCTTGGTTCGAGCCCAAGAGGGGGAGCAAAAAAGTCCAACAGAAATGTTGGATTTTTTTATTGAATTTATTTTGGTCTTCAAACTCTATTTTTTTGTATCGTCTTCGTATTTAACCATTTTCATTTAAATTACTATTTTAGCAATGCTATAAAAGAAAATTGCTATGATGACTAATTCTAATGTTATTTTGGAATGTACTACCCATAAAGGAAATTCACAAATCACTATTCGCTTTATTTACAACAAAGAAATCATTAACATCATTAAAAATTTGAATGGTATAAAATGGAGCAAAAGCTTAAAAAGTTGGTATTTATTGAAATCCTCAGAAAACATAAATAAAATTTTAAACTTACTAGAAAACCATAATATCTCTTTTACAAATCGTATTATTAGAAATCAAAATAAAAAACACATCACAACATTTCCGGTATCTTATGAATTATTATTAAAAAGAAAGAGATACAGTACCAACACAATAAAGGTTTACACTTCTTCTCTTAAAAAATTTATAGATTTCTTAGATAAAAAACCTATTGAAAGTGCAACCGAAGAAGACATTAGAAACTTTCAAGACTACCTAATTCAAAGAAAAAAAGTATCTATCAGCACACAGAATCAAGCCATAAATGCTATTAAATTTTATTTTGAAAAAGTTTTACAGAGAGACCGCAAAACATATTATATAGAACGACCGAAAAAGCCAAAGCAACTTCCAAAAGTTTTAAGTGAGCAACAAATTTTTAAGATATTAAAACACAGTAAAAATTTAAAACATAAGTTTATTTTAGCTTTACTTTATTCATCTGGCTTACGCATAAGTGAGTTATTAGCCTTAAGAAAAGAAGATATTTTATATGATAAAAATCTTATATTTGTTAGATCTGGAAAAGGAAACAAAGATAGAACTACAATTTTCGCAGAGCATATGAAAAAATTGCATAATCTATATATAAATGAATATAAACCAAATTATTGGTTAATAGAAGGATTTAATAGAAAACAATATAGTAGCAGCAGTGTTGCTAAAATTTTAAAAAGAGCTGCTTTGAAGGCAGGAATTTCACAAAATGTCACTCCACATATGTTACGCCATTCATTCGCTACACATATGTTAGAACAAGGTATAGATTTAAGATATATTCAAAATATTTTAGGTCATGGAAGCAGCAAAACAACTGAAATTTACACAAGAGTTACTAGCAAGTCTCTTGCAAAAATAAAAAGTCCATTAGACACTTTTTTAGACAATAAAACAATATAAATCAAACACTTAAACAACAACAAGATAAATGTAGATATACTGCATTTAAGTTTATACAAACGTTACCCACAATAATGAGAAACGCGATAATATATGTTATTTTTCTTTTTTCCTTTTACGGTTTTTCACAGACTAATAAAGAATTTATAACAGACATGGAATTGTCAACTTCTGATATTGATTCAATAGTTTCAAAAACTGAAAAATTTATAAACTCTGAAATACTCCGTATTGAATTAATCAAAATTTTACCGAAATGTAGGAAGGTAAAGTTTTTCAATGATAATGGAGATAAAATTTTGGAAAAGGAATGTGATAACGAAACTATAATTAAAAAAGAGTACATTAAAAATAAAAACTGGAAAGTTGAATTGGAAGAAAAATTAATTGGACAGAAAACCGAAATAAAGAAATCGGATTTTACAATTTTTCTTAATAGTTTGTTTAACCAAAAAACAGATATAGAAGATTATACAGTAGATTCATGTTACGCTCCTCGTCATGGAATCATATTTTATGATTCTAATGAGAATATAGACGGATTTTTTGAGATTTGTTTTGAATGTAGTAATTATAAAATAGTAGGAGAGATTCCAAGATTCATTTTACTATCTAAATCAAAATTCAATAAACTTTCTGAATTATTTGATAAATATGATATGAAGGAATAGATACTGTGGGTAACACCGTGTATAATTCATTGCTTAATTCTGGATTCTTTAGGAAGTATTCGCTGAAACTAAAAACCAATAATTTTTAGTTACATTTGGAAAAAAAACGCAACTAATAATACACAAACCGTTATATGCAAGCCGCATTATTTATCATAATGGCGACTTAAATAAAAAATAGTCAATTTATTTAGTAAAGTCCGCGCCTAGAAAAACCTCGACATAAAAGAACATCTTTAAATAATAGCTTTTAAAATATATAGTCCTTATTTTTCAACTAATAAAGAGCCAGCAAATAACAGTGTGTATATTTAGTTGCGGAATACTAACTTTTTTAAACTAAATCATATTATTCCAAACTCAAAGCTTTTTTATTAAATTTACAGAAAAAGCGCAAAAAAACATACACATAAAACGTTAGCTGTAATAGAACTTAAACCAAAAGATAAATATGATTAGAAGCATAGTAACTAAGTTAACTTTAATCTTAGTTTTTTCATCTTTAATTTCATGTTCTAAAAAAGACATTAAACAGTCAGATGTTGAATATTTTTTTCATGACTTTTATTGTTTTGACTTTGTAAAACAGTGTGAATTAGAAATTGTAAAACTAAAGAATCGTGACACAATAATTTATGTAAATTCAAGTCAAAACCATGGAAACTATGAAGAGTTTCATGGTAAATTAACAAGAATAAATGACACTATTTATCATGTAAAACCTTTCAAACATTATATTCAAAAAGGAAATATTCAAATGCCTGAGAGAGTAGTCAAAGACAGTGTTTTTTTCTATTGTGATAGTTCATTAATAAATAAAGAATTAAGTATTGAGTACTTAAACGGAAGAATAGAAAAACATAGAATTAATTCAACAGAGAATAAAATTTGGATAAACGAGAAATTATTTAATAATAAACAGAACAGAATCTACATCAAATTTAATCACAAAAACCCTGTAGTAAATGAGATTGTTGAAATTGTTTCTAAGTATAGCCCGAAAAGATCAGATATTATTTTTTCTTCAGAAAAAAAGTCAGACGATTTTTATGTTATAATTAATAAGAATAGAATAAAAACTCTTAGCATTGGAGAGGAAAATAATGAATCTTATGGCTTAAAATTTAGTGTAAAGAAAGTAAATTCAGATAAAGAAATTAAGAAAATAATTTATAGATAAAACTACAGCTAACACCGTGTATAATTAATTGCGGCTGAATTTACTCATCGGAAATTCAATCTTATTAATTATCTTTCCGCAACATCGGAAAACGACTCGCGTCCTTTTCCCGCAAAAAATCATACACAAATACGTTACCTGCAAGCTGAAAATCAAGATTAATCAAAACCTATGATAAAAGTTTATTTTGACTGGAATGTTTTATCCCAAATGAAAAATGGAAAACACGATGAATTGAAAGAGCTAATATTAAACAATGAAAATTTATTAATACCCTTTTCAACTTCACACATAAACGACATATCCTCTAGCTTTAAAGAAACATCAAAACAGCAAGAATATATAAATTCTGATTTAGAATTTATTTCTGATATAACAAATGAGTATTGCCTTTTTAATAATGGAAAAGGAATCATATTAGACTATTATCCGCCAAAAGAATTGTTTGAACAAAATATCTCTGACAAAAACACATTCAAAGATATAAGTATAGATGGATTATTAGAAAACTTTGAAGATGATGAATTAACAAAAAGGCTTGTAAAACCAATATTTGATTTACTCAAGTCTATTCCAATTGAAGAGTCTTTTAAACAAGCTTTTGAAACACCTGAAAGTTCTGAAGTTATGGAAAAAATGTTCCCTGGTTTAAAAGAAAACCCTACAATAGAAGGTTTCTTTAAAAGTTTTAGTAAAATGAACTTCAATCTTAACGAATTGGAAGATTATAAAGATTTAAGAAAAACAGTTCAAAGCGGAACAGGAATTAATAGAGATCAAATATTCGATACAAAAAAACCATTTGAATTCATTCAAAAAACTTATGATAAATTAGGTTTCAATCCTGAACAGTTCTATCCTGAATATCAAAATGCTCCAAAATGGTTTGATGATATAACAAATACATATCTAAAACTTGATATGCACGGTTACCAAGAAGATACTGTAAATATCAAAAAAGGCAGAAAAGAAACATTTAAAAATACAACTGATGATGCTTTTCACGCTGCCTTTGCTTCAACTTGTAATATTTATGTAATTAATGATAACAGATCTTTTAAAAAAACTAAAAAAGTATTTGAGGAACTAAATATAAATACTAGAGTTTTCAAACCCAACGAGTTCTTAGAATTTTACAAAAAATTCTTCTATTTTGATAACCCTAACCTCGATTTAAAAATTATGCAAGATTTATTAAAGTCAGATAGTTTTTATGATTCAAAATCTGAAGATGGCATTTTTAGAACATTTTATTTTCCCTATTTTTTATTTGGTTTTTTTAATAAAATTGGAGTCTTTTATCCTACCAACACAGAAGAAGAAACAAGTACTTTCTTAAGTCAAGACAAACCTACAAATTGGTTTATAATCGATAAAGAAGTTAAAAGGTTAGTCAAAAGAATGTTAACTTATTTTGGTAATGATATAGATAATGAAGGAGAACTGAGAGATAATGAATTTAATAAAGATAAATGGGATGGTCGGAAATGGAAATTTGAGAGCCTAACTCTAAGACTTCAAGCAATAAATGGTTATGTCCAGTTATATTTTGATTTTGAGAATGAAAAGCCAGCAGGTAACAAGGTATAAAAATAATAAGGGTTATAGTGCAAAACCCAAATCTTGTGCTAATTAACAAAGACCGCCAAATTTTCAATTTGACGGTTATATAAAAAGAAAATTAACGGTAAAATTGTAAATTTGGCTAAGTACTAAACCGATAAGTAAGAGCGTTTTAACCCCTTACTATTCTTATACAAGACCGTTGGGCAACATTTGAAAATCCCGAGCTGAATGAAAAAATGGATTTTAATAATAACTACAATAATTTTAATCGGAATTGTTGGAATCGGAGTTAAAATCAACTCTGACTTTAATGAAGTTGCGGAAACTTTTCATTCGAAGCATTCACTAAAAGAAGGTGATTTTATTCTTATTTCAAAGGCAATTTCACCAAACAAAAAACATAAATATTATGAATACCAATTAGACAATGGCGGATTTGGATATTCAAGAGTATTTTGGTCTGTTATTGAAAATAAAAAAACTGAATTTGACCTCGAAAAAGGACTAATTCCAGACGGGTTTAAAATAAAAGGCTGGACAAACGAAAACAAACTGATTTTGGAAAAGTGGAATCCTTATTACGAAATCAAAAAAACGGAATTGAAAAGCGGAATGGAAATAAACGGAGTGAAAATAACTCTTGCGGATTATTAGAAAACGTTGCCCAACAAGGTGTATAATTAATTGCGGCTGAATTTCCTCGACGGAAATTCAATCTTATTAATTATCTTTCCGCTACAACGGAAAACGACTCGCGTCCTTTCCCGCAAAAAATCATACACAAATACGTTGTAACACATTTCGACCAAACAAACACAAATGAAATCTAAAATAAACATAATCTTTTTGATTTTAGTCTGTTTTATGTTAATGGGTTGTCCTGGAGGACATTTTCACGAATATAAATATACTGGAACTGAAATAACCGACGATGAATTGCCTTTTACTAAAGTTGAATATGAAAAGGATAAATTTTTGAACATCAGAACAGGATATTACTTACAATTTATTAAACCAAAACAAAGTGGCTTAAGTGCTATAATTGGATTGAGTCCTAATTTTGACTTGAATAAAAACATTGCTATTAAAAATGTGAAATCTTCGGTTTTTGGAAGGCTCGAAAAAGTGGATAGTTTATCTTATCCAAACAGAATTTTTGAAAAAGAGCAAAGTCTGACTTATAATCTGACTTTTGAAAATAACAATGAAACAAGAATGTTGAAAAAAATTGAAAATGACACTATTTCAATCGAATTATTCAACGGAAAAACTTTACAATTTGTTAGAAAAACAACTGAATAAAAAACGTGTTACAACAATGTATAACCGCAATTACGGCGGATTCGACTACGTCCGAATCCACTCGGAATTGCTAAGACTAGTGTTTAATCCGAAAATAATCGCTAATTTAACCCGTAACTGACGGTTATACGAGACCGTTACCACACATTTGAAAAAAACACATTACATATCGATAATTTTAGTTTTAAACACAATCTTTTCGTTTGCCCAAAACAAAATTGAATTGTTTTCCAATGATTGTAGTAAAGAAAATGGTTTTACTATGTTTAAACTAGATAGGGCAAAACCAAAAATTCTGACCAACCAAAAATTTGAACAAACTGAAAAATATTGGGGAAATGAAAAAAAGATAATCGTAAATAACTCTGACTTTTTAAGAATCGAGTACACGAATATTTTTGGACAGCAAATCGATACGACTTTCACAAAAACAAAGGAACTGACTGAAATAAAAATCTGTGTAAATAAATATAAAGACTACGATAAGAAATCTTTAATTAAAGAGTCAATTAAAAACAATGACAGTTGGGTTTTAATTTCATCTTGGGGACATCAGACTTTTGAATCTGACAAGCTGATTTTAAAGCCTAAAAATGGATTTTTAAAATATAAATATTACAAAAATGGTAAAACAATAAAGCGTGGAAAAATAAAAATAACGGAATCTGTTATTAACAAAATAGCTTTGTTTGAACGTAAACTGAATTTAATGCAGAATGCTGACAATTCCTGTAATTTCGGAATTAGTTATAATCTTGATAACGGAGCTGAAAAAATTAAATTTCAAGACAACAGTTGTTCTGGATTTTCGAATGAACAATTACTAACTGAATTAAAAATAGTAAAATAAAAAACGTGTGGTAACAACGTGTATAGCTCATCTCGACTGAATTCCTTAATCGGAATTCATTGCAATTTGCTATCTTCGTTTTACGTCGGAAAATCATAGCTGATTTTCCGCGACGAGCCATACACAAAACCGTTGTACATAATACCAATGAAAAAGATATTTAGAATATTTATAATTACTGTTTTAATAGTTTCTAGTTGTAAATCAAAACAGGTTGATAATATAGAATCTAAATCAGAAGCGCCTAAAGTTGAATTTTCAGAATTTGATCTTGGAGAAAGTGATTTACCAAAACTGAAACGTGAAGTAAATGATTATGAATTCATTTTTACGATAGAACAGTTAGAAAAATTGACGTTGATTATTCGTGAGTTTGAGAAAAAATCGTCTAATCAAATTGCTATAGTATCAATAGCTTCAATCGGAGAATATACTGACTTCGACAAATTCGCTATTGACCTTTCAAATTACAACGGAATTGGATTGAAGGAAAAAAATAACGGACTTACAATAGTTTTCAGCAAAAACTTGAGGAGAATAAGAATCTCAACGGGTAATGGAACTGAAAAAATATTGACGGACGAAATATGTAAGAAAATAATGGATAACATTATTATTCCTGACTTCAAAAAAGGAGAATATTACAATGGAATTGAAAAAGGAATTAAGGAGTTAATCTCGAAATGGGAATAAAAGTACTATGTACAACAAGGTATATAATTAATTGCGGCTGAATTTCCTCACCGGAAATTCAATCTTATTAATTATCTTTCCGCAACATCGGAAAACGACTCGCGTCCTTTTCCCGCAAAAAATCATACACAAATACGTTATATGCAAGCCGCATTATTTATCATAATGGCGACTTAAATAAAAAACAGTCAATTTATTTAGTAAAGTCCGCGCTTAGACAAACCTCGACATAAAAGAACATCTTTAAATAATCGCTATTGAAAATATATAATCCTTATTTTTCAACTAATAAAGAGCCAGCAAATAACAGTGTGTATATTTAGTTGCGGAATACTAACTTTTTTAAACTAAATCATATTATTACTAACTCAAAGCTTTTTTATTAAATTTACAGAAAAAGCGCAAAAAAACATACACATAAAACGTTAGCTGCAATACCTACGAAAATAAATATGGAACATTTTTCAAAATACGAAATCGAAAAAGATGACTTAAAAAATCTTCTGAGTTACGAATCCCGAGATGGTTTTGAGCTAATTGAGAGAGACGATTTTGAAAGTATGCTTGAATTTTTTGAGCAATATGAAATTTACGAAAATTTGATTCCAATACTAACCGATAACAACTCAAACTATTGGTGTTTATATGTTCAAGGAAAATTAAAAGGAACTGTTTGTTATTTATCTCACGACGAAGTAAATCTTGAACCTAAATTTAAGAACATTACTAAATTGATAAATACGATTAATAAAAACCCAGAGGCTTACGACTTTAGTGAGTTGGATGTTCAAGTTTTTGATTATCCGAAAAGAGAAAATGAAATTGACTTAGACAACAGAGAAGAAATAATCGCTGAACTTCTGACTGAATTGGAAAAAGTTTCTGAAAATAAAGAAGATTTAAGACAACAATTAGCTTTTTCTGTTATGGCTTTAGTAAAAAGCAAGGAAATTGAATCGTATATTTATTCTTTTTTGGACGATGAAGATATGTATATCCAAGAAAGAGCAATAGATATAATAGGATTTCATAAATATGAACCTGCAAGAAATAAACTGATTGAATTGACCAAAACCGCAATGGATAATGGAAAATCAGCAGCAGGAAGAGCATTAAAAGAATTGAATAAAAATAAATATAGCAGCTAACAATGTATAACAAATCATAGCCGCCTATCGGCAGGCTACGCTTGTTATACGAGACGTTGTAAGCAATTTGAGAAATGGGAATACTATCAAAAATATTTAAGAAAAAATCTGCATCAGACAAAGCAAGTCTGATTTTGGACGACAACGGAATTAACTCAATTGGTGGAAAGGCAAGTTCCGAAATTAATATTCCTGAATTAGAGACAAGTCCGATTGTCTACTTTGGGTGCATATCCAAAAATGAATCTCATTTCCCGAAAATTGATTTTGACTTACATTTATTATGTCCAATATTCATTGACTTGCAATCACCTGTGTTTTTTGACTATTCAGACCCAAAAAAACCAAAACTGATAAGGGATAATGTGGATTCGAATTTTTATCAATTATTTGAGGACATACCATCGGATGCCTATATTGAATATAAGAAATTGAATTTCAAGATTGAAAATGCACCTTCAAGAAAAATAAAGGTTGGCGTTCACGAATTTGACATGGTGCCTGGAGAAATTGGTCACACTGTAATACCTAATTGGATTCACGATGAAAATTGGCTTAATTGTCCAATTTCTGGAAACAAAATGGAATTTCTATTTCAGATAGGAGATATTGATGACTCGGAAACTGTAAATGGACAAGAGATTTTAGATAAAGAATCATTTGACCCTTATCTACACTTTGGACACGGATATTTATATGTATTTTACGAACCTGAATCCAAAGTTGTTGGATACATAAATCAACTATAAAAAACTGCTTACAACAATGGCTATAAGTAATTGCTTGTTCTCGCCCTCTTCTGAAAATCCTCTCGGATTTTCAGCTTGGTGTGTACTTGCAAAGTTAATCGCTAACCCACGCAACTACTCATAGCCGAGACCGTTACCCAACATTTACAATAAATTGAAAACAAGAACAAAATACATCCTTCTAATTTTATCAATTATCACATTTACTTTATTAATTTTTAATTCAGTAAAAATGCAATATTGGTACAATGTAAAGTTGGAATTGACAATTTCAAAAGTTTTATTTTTTATAGGTTTTATAAGTGTTGGACTTTATTCCCTCGCTAAAGATTGGCGGAATTTCTTGACAAAAACAATGATTGGCACATTTGGAATCTGTTTTGTTTTAAATTTACATTTATGGACTGAATATTATAAATCTTTACAAAAACAAAAGAGACTTACTGAATATTATGAATTAGATACTTGTGAAAAAATGGAAAATAGATTCTCTATTGACTTAAAAAAGGGTGAATTAAAATACTTTCATTTTGGTATTGGCTCTATTATAGGAATGGATGAAATTTTGGGATCGAAATATGATATTGAATACTATTCAATGGGTTGCATTTTAAGGTCAGAAATGGAATGTTATAATAAACTAATAGATAAACATCTAAAAAAGAAATTCAACAAATCTATATCTGATATTCAAAAAGAAACTGATTTTTATAAATTAACTGAATCTGAATAAAAACATTGGGTAACAAAATGTATTATTAATTGCTTACGGATTTATCCTTCGGACAAATCTCGCAATACCAAAAGTTCATCTCTTTTAATTAATTTTACAATCAAAAAATCGCAAATAACAATACACAAAACGTTATATGCAAGCCGCATTATTTATCATAATGGCGACTTAAATAAAAAATAGTCAATTTATTTAGTAAAGTCCGCGCCTAGAAAAACCTCGACATAAAAGAACATCTTTAAATAATAGCTTTTAAAATATATAGTCCTTATTTTTCAACTAATAAAGAGCCAGCAAATAACAGTGTGTATATTTAATTCCGGAATACTAAATACTTTAAACTAAATTATATTATTCCCAACTCAAAGCTTTTTTATTAAATTTACAGAAAAATCGCAAAAAACATACACATAAAACGTTGTGCAACATTAAAACGATTAATGAGAAAATTATTATTTATCTTATTTATTTTCACATTACTTTCCTGTAATGACAAATCTAACGAAACACGAGTTATAGAATTTCATAACATGAGGATTAAGATTCCGTCATCACTAACTCAAAAAACACTAGACTCCTGTAGTAATGTTCAATCCTATACTGATTTAGAGAATAAAAGCTCTTTAGAGTTTAAAATCTGTAATTATGGACTTATAACAGGAAGACAATCTTTTGAAAGTTTAAATAAATTTTTCCAAGAAGAGTGTGAAGTTCTGAAACATGAAATTCTTAACTCAAATTCCTTAAAGAAATTATCAAAAAAAATTGGTGATAATTATATCTTTAGACACGACTTTAGAATTGGAGAAAAGTATTTCAGTAATAATTACATCGCTTACAAAAACAATTACCTGACAATAACTCTTCAAACATTAAATAAAAAGACTCTTGCTGAATTTAAAAAAACAATAGAAACTCTTTCTTACGAAAATTTATCAAGTAAAATAAATACATCTGGAATCGATAAATGTTATTATTGTAAAAGACCTTTGTTTTGGTAAAACGTAGCACAACAAGGTGTATAATTAATTGCGGCTGAATTTCCTCGGCGGAAATTCAATCTTATTAATTATCTTTCCGCATCAACGAAAAATGACTCGCGTCCTTTTCCCGCAAAAAATCATACACAAATACGTTGGCAACAAGTCCTAAGATGAAAAAATACTATCACTCTTTTTTTATATTGTATCTTACTCTTTTTCTTAATTCATGCGTAACTGAAACTCAAAAAAAACACAATGGAAATCTAATAGGTTTTAAATCTATTGAAATCGGAGAACCAGAATACAAATATAACGTTGGGAAATATAAGTTTGACTTTAATAAAGTTCAAATTAACTATATAGACGACATAATTATCGTCAAAACAATATATAAAGTTAACGGATGTGATAAATATGATGTTAGAATTAGTAAAATAAAAGATACTATAAAATTAAGATACGAGCCCATATCTGAAAGTTCATGTAAGTCTTTAAGAGTAGACGAATTGACCTACATTATCGACAACCCTAAAAAAAAGAAATGGATTTTTGACAAATTAAAACCAGTTGCCAACAAAATGTATTATTAATTGCTTGCGGATTTATCCTTCGGACAAATCTCGCAAAATCAAAAGTTCACCACTTTTAATTAACTTTACAATCAAAAATCGCAAATAACAATACACAAAACGTTGTAGCCAATTTGAAAATGACAATTCGATTAGAAAAGAAAAATAGAGTAACAACTGATTTTGTTCAGATGGAAATCGATAGACATCTATTGAAAATTCAATCTGGAAAAATTGGGAAAAGCGGAATTTCTGAATCTACTAAACATTGCGGAACAAATGCAAAAGCAATAAATGAATTGAATAAATTAAAACAAGAATTTATTGACAAAAAATATATTGAAGTAGAAATCCTAAAACGACCAGATGGTTTTAACGGAGTATATGATAAAGCGAAATGGCATTTTGACGGAGAATTTCCGAATGAATTAGACAATTTTCAAGGTTATGTTCATACTGGATTTTACTTGACTTGGATTATTGAAAATGGACTTTTCGACACAAATGACGATGAATTTTTGAATTCAGAAATTTCTAAAGTCAAAAAAAGAAAATTAACTGGAGCTGAATTTTTCGAAAGAAATCTTGATGGAGTGTTAATGGATGATGATTTGACTGAATTAGGGAATGAATTCACGTATAAATACTATGAAAATGGAGACTTTTTAGAAGATTATTCTGAAACTTTGGGTACAGATTTGCCAACACTTTACCATATTCAAGATAATTGGGAGAATTATGAAAAATTCAAGCCAATTTTGAACAAACGATTTAAAAGTTGGAAAAAATCAAAAAAACCGAAATGGTGGAAATTAAACTGAATAAAAACTGGCTACAACAATGTATAACCGCAATTACGGCGGATTCGACTGCGTCCGAATCCACTCGGAATTGCGAGCATCAGTGCTTAATCGAAAAATAGTAATTTAAAACCGGTAACTGACGGTTATACGAGACCGTTACCAGCAATTAGAAAATGGAAGAAAATAAGCGACTAGACATATTTAAAACCTACGAAGAATTTGAAGCACTGATTGCTAAAATTCTAAAATTTAAAGGTTTTACAGTAAAAGATGTAAGCCGAAATAGAGATATTGGTTACGATTTAGATATTGTAAAGAATGGTAAGGAAGCAATTGTTGAAATAAAAATCCAAAGAAATAAAAAGGCAAGAATTGATTTGGTTAAAAGAGCTTGTCAACAATTATTCTTTGTTCATAAGAATCGAAAAGACACTATTCCTTTGTTGATTATATCTAGCTCTGTAAATAAAGCTTTTAAAAACGATATTTTTAAGAACTATGGTATAGTGATTTGGGACATTCGAGAACTATTTGCCTTGGTGATTGATTCTGGTGATTTATACTATAAACTTGAAGAGTTTCTTTTCAAATTATTTGGAGAACCTGTTGAAGAGTATTCAGTTGTTGACACAAATATAAGTTCAACTTTAATCCAAGATTTTCTAAATACTCGAATAACCGATAAAGAAGGTGAGATTATAGAACTTAAAGGCAAGCAACTTTGTGCTGAATTAAGTGATATAGGCCCTGGTCGTGGCGACTTTTCAAAATTTGAAAAAAAATGCACCGAGATATTACAGTACTTATTCAATAATGATTTAGAACTGTGGAAAGATCAGAACAGCACTCTTGACGGTTTGCACAAATTCGACCTACTTTGTAGAGTTAGACCCTCAGGAAAAAACTTCTGGGAAGAAATTCTTCATGATTTCAAAAGTCGATATATTATTTTCGAATACAAAAATTATTCAGATGTTATCAATCAAGGTGAAATTTACACCACTGAGAAGTATTTGTTCACAACAGCATTACGTTCAGTAGCTTTTATAATTGCTAAAAATGATGGTCATGTAAATGCATATAAAGCTGCAAGTGGCGCCTTAAAGGAAGCAGGTAAACTAATTGTTATAATATCAGCCAAAGATCTTTGCAAAATGTTAGATATGAAAGATAATGGAGTCGAACCTGCTGAATTATTAAGAGCAAAGATTGATGACCTTTTAATTACTATGAGTAGATAAAAGCTGGTAACAATGTATATAAAAAATAGGCGTAATATTACTAATATAAAGGTTCACTGCTTGTATCAAACTTTATGCTTAACTGAAAGTTTAGTGCTTCGAAACCGCCTACTTTTCATATACTAAACGTTATATGCAAGCCGCATTATTTATCATAATGGCGACTTAAATAAAAAACAGTCAATTTATTTAGTAAAGTCCGCGCTTAGACAAACCTCGACATAAAAGAACATCTTTAAATAATCGCTATTGAAAATATATAGTCCTTATTTTTCAACTAATAAAGAGCCAGCAAATAACAGTGTGTATATTTAGTTGCGGAATACTAACTTTTTTAAACTAAATCATATTATTCCCAACTCAAAGCTTTTTTATTAAATTTACAGAAAAAGCGCAAAAAATCATACACAAATACGTTAGCAGCAAGTTAAAAAATGAACATCAGAATAACAACATCTCTATTTTTATTTATTCTCTCTACAACTCTATTTAGCCAAAATAACAGAATTATTCTTGGCTCTTGGATTAAAACAAAAATAGAGGCATTTGATAAAGGAAATAATCCATTTATCGAAAAAAGAGATAAAAATTTTATCAAATATACTTTTGAAAATAATGGTCAAATGTATATTTCCTCTGTTTACAACGAAAAGGGCTATAAAATTAAATACACAGTTAAAAATGATATTATCGATTTACTATTCAACAAGTTTAAAATTGAAAAAATAGATAATAGACAACTAATTTTAATTGAGTTAAACAATAATAAAATTAGTCCTAGTTCGGCAAGGATGTTTTTTTCTAGAGAGCAAGTGTATTTGGATGAATTAACTCTTGACGAAAAGAATATTATCAAACAAGGAAAAGACTCTTTATATATTGAAAATCAAAAAGTTTATCCAAAATTCAGGAATAAAGACTATGCTAACGTAAAAAGTTTTATTCAACCATTTGTAGAAGGACGTTCAAACGGGAAAGAACATTTATCTTACTCGACATTTGTGATAAATACAGATGGAAAAGTCAGTGATATAAAAATTCATCATCACATTAATAAATCATATGACAAAAATTTGAAAAAGGCAATTTTAAAAACTAATGGAATGTGGATATCCCCAGTCGTAAACGGAAAAAAGGTGAAAGTTCTCAAGGAAGTTTTATTTCATTATATCTTATTTTCCAATTCAAAAAACACGAATGGAAAAATAGAAATCAATCAAAAAACAAACGGTATTACAAAATCTTACGAGTCACTATTTAAAAAGGCAACAAAGGAGTATCTTATTGGGAATTTAGAATCTGCATTGAAAATATATTCTGAGTGTGTAGATTTAACCTCAAACAATATCAATATTAGTATTCAAAAAAATATAATCTATAAAAAATTGAATGACTCATTGAATTTTGACAAAACCAAAGAAAGAATTCAAAATTCAAAGTTTAATTATACATTAAAAAAATAAAAAACCAACTGCTAACAAAGGCTATAATTAATTGCTTGTTCTCCTCTACTTCTGAAAACCCTCTCGGATTTTAAGTTTGATATATGACTTGCAAAGTTTAGTACTAATCTACGCAACTACTCATAGCCGAGACCGTTGCCAGTAATTTGAGAAAAACATTATTCATATTAATCATTCTTCTAAGTTGGACTTCATTCTCGCAAGCCGAAAGAAAACCTGATCGAATTTTGACTTATGGCTCATCGAATTATCACTATAGAAAAGCGATGGAATTCGTTGGAAAAAAATGGGAAATTGAACTTTATCAAGTTGCAGGCTCTATAATTTCACAAAAATTAGTTGACAGCGTAAAAACAGTACATACAGAACTTTGGAAAAAAATGGACAGTATTCACGGAGTAAACTCTGAAAAAAAATTTCGCAAAGAGACTATCGCTG
Organism: Tenacibaculum aquaeponti; assembly: GCF_052084715.1. Taxonomy (GTDB): domain Bacteria; phylum Bacteroidota; class Bacteroidia; order Flavobacteriales; family Flavobacteriaceae; genus Polaribacter. Next base: position 2,090,829 of record NZ_CP197288.1, read on the forward strand.
AAATGAAACGAATATCAAAGGTTCAAAAGATATTTGATTCTAACCGACAAATTAAAAAACGAATACGCAAAATAAAAGGACAAACAAGTTCTAACCTCGAAAGTATCTCTGACGATGGAAATGTATATTATTGGACTATATATAGCTTCCAAAGAAAAAACAATCCTGAATTCAAATGGGAGCCTGAATTCAAAGTTGGAGTGAGTTTGACTAAAAATAAAATCGAAGTAATTGAACTGAAATAAAAACTACAGGCAACAAAATGTATGGTTAATTGCTTGCGGATTTATCCTTCGGACAAATCTCGCAATACCAAAAACTCACCTCTTTTAATTAACTTTACAACTAAAAAACGCAAATAACAATACACAAACCGTTACCAGCAATTCAAACTACCAAGATGGATAATTTAAAAGAATTTAACAGACTTTCCATTAGGGCAATGACCGCAATTGGTGTCTTTAGTCTTATATATTATTCCAGGAAACATGCAATTAATGATTCTGACCTAATTCAATTCGGAAATAAAATGCTAGATTTATTGACAACGGACAACATTCCTGAATGGGATAATGAATGCAATCAAATTAAAATTAAAGGCTTAGGAGATGAACTTCCAGAAGAATTGATCAACGAATACCCTAAATATCAAAACACAATTCACGAAATAACTCAAAACATAAGAGAAATAAGCGCTTCCCAAATTTATGGTGAGTGGAATCCTAAATTATCTTATTCTATGCTTAATGGAATACAGAAATTATGTCAAATTAGAATCAGGTCAGAATTTGATTTAGAGCTATTTAAAATGCATAATGCAGGATCAAATGGTTGGGGCGCAACCTTGTCGAATGAACTAATTGAAAAATGGAAAAAAGCTGGTAACAAAATGTATAGTTAATTGCTTACAAATTTATTCCTTCGGACTAAATCTCATAACATCAAAAGCTAATCACTTTTAATTAACTTTACAAACAAAAAATCGCAAATAACAATACACAAAACGTTACCACACATTTAAGAAACAATGCCTTATAAAACAGAAATCGAGTATTTAAATATTGTACTATCCGAAATTCAAGACATTACAAGTTTTAATGTTTGGAAAATATTATCAGAAGATGAGGATTTCGAATTTGAATTAGCAACTGAAGAATTAAAGCAAGAAATGTTAGATATGAGTTCTAGAGTTCAAAGACTAGGAATGACCTATAAATACTTTGACAAAATTGACCATTTCGAATATAGATTAACAGAAAAAGGAATAAAAGCAAAGGAATTAGGTGGACATCAAGAATATGAGAAATTTATTTCTAAAAAGCCTCTTGATTGGTATAGAATAGTACCAATATGCCTATCAATAATATTTGGAGTTTCAGCTGTATACTATGCAAATCGAAATTACAATCTGAAACTCAAACAAACTGAATCGAAAGAAAAGACATCGGAGTTAGAAAAGAAAATAATCGAATTTGAATCTAAAAATGACTCTTTGAATAAAGAATTACGATTGACAAAAATTGAATTGGAAAAACTAAAAAACAAAACTGAATAAAAACATGTGGTAACAATGTATAACCACAATTACGGCGGATTCGACTTCGTCCGAATCCACTCGGTAATTACTAACACTAGTTTTTAAACAAAATATGTAACTTTAATCCCGTAACAACAGTTATACAAATACGTTGTAAAACATTGCTCATGAAAACGAATTTATTGAAAACACTTCTCAAACTAACCTTTATATTAGTTTATGGAATTTCATATTCTCAAGTTGAGATTAACGGATATGTAAAATCCTCTATTACAGGTGTAAAACCAATTTCAGAAATTGATATTGAACTGTTGAACAGTAAAAAGCCTCTTTTAGAGAGAATGACAATGGCAGACAGCTTAGGTTTTTTTCGAATTAAAAAATCTGAAACCATATAAGCTTTATGAAGTTCAACTTTTAGTTTTTGGATATGATAATCAAGTTTTTAAAATAAAAACCAACGACGGAATTACCAAAACGACTCTAATCATAGAAGCTCACTGTGAATATAACAAAGAACAGGCAGACAAAGACTGGAATAATAATAGAGCAAAATTACTTTTAGTTGGATCGATTGCCCCAAGAGCAAACTCTCTATCTGATACAAGATTTGAGAAAAAATATGGAATAGAATATTTTGACTTTGGTTGTACACCTCCAACTGAAGAGTGCATAAAAATATATAACGAGCGAATATTTGAACTCATGGATGAAAAGTATGGAAAAATATGGCGTAAGAAAGTTCGTTCTGATGTTGAATATTTAGACTAAAAAAACGTTTTACAACACCGTGTATTATTAATTGCTTACGGATTTGTTCCTTCGGACAAATCTCGCAACACCAAAAGTTCACCACTTTTAATTAACTTTACAAACAAAAAATCGCAAATAATAATACACAAAACGTTAGCTGCAAGCTGAAAAAAACTTAATCGAATAAATGAAAACATTAGCATTGGTAATTGGAAATGACAATTACTACGATAAATATAAATTGGACAACGCCTTAAACGATGCACATAGTGTTAAGCAGGTTTTTGAAAAATTAGGCTATGATGTTATTTATTGTGCGAATGGGAATTCTCAGAAAATCGTTGAACTTTTAACGGAGTTTGAAGAAAAAATTAAGAATTACGATGCTACCATTTTTTACTTTGCAGGTCACGGATTTGAAGTTGAAGGAGAAAACTATCTAGCCTTTACTGAATGCCAAATTGATTTTCCAAATACATATCATTGTAAACAAACCTGCATTCAGCTAACCGACTTACTTTCCATTTATAAGAATAACTCGAATAAAATAAACATTGTAATTATTGACGCTTGTAGAAGAAGTTTCGAGCGTGGTGGAATTATAGCAACAAGTCCAATTCAGGCACCAAAAGGAACTTTAATTGCCTTTTCGACTTCGCCAAATGATGGTGCGAGTGATGTAGGTTACGAAGGGAATAGTATTTTTACAGGTTCGTTATTAAAGTACATTGGACGAGAAAGACTTTCCGTAGAGGAACTTTTTAAGAAAGTCAGAAAAACTGTATTTAATCTTAGTAGTGGTAAGCAGACCACGTGGGAACATACCTCTTTAATTGGAGATTTCTATTTTAATAATGGGCAAATGGTTCATTCAGTTTCTATTCCATATTCAGAAGATGTTGTAAAAGATGTCAATTACGTTAAAAATGACGAATTTGGAATGCTAATTAAAAAAATCAAATCTTACGATTGGAATATTCAAAATCCTGCAATTTATAACATATTGAAAATCCCTAAAAATTCGTTGGATAAAAACCAGATGTTCATTTTAGGTAGAAATTTATTACAATCAAGTGGCGCTGCGTTTAACGCTATAGAATTTATGCAAGATTTGGACAGCAACTTAAAAAAATATTCTGAACCTGACGGAGAAAATCACTTGCTAAATGGCATTCTATTTGAAATATACTTCAATCCACAAGCTGAATTTAGAAAGCACAAAACCAAAACACATTTTTTTGAAGAAATATTGTCTTTGAGAAGTAATCCTTCATTCAAAAAGTCATTTGAATTTATTAAAAACCTATTGATTTCTACCGACTATAATTTAATTTATATACCGAGTGAAAAAGATGAAATAATTGATATAGATGTCTTAGCAAACAGTAAGAAAATTTCCAATCATTTTGATATTGAAACTGAATATCAACTAATAAATAAAATTACTTTTTAACGGCATTGATATAATAAAGGATATCGCAACTTATAACATATATGGAGCGACTGAATTGGGTCTAAAAACAGTTGTCGCCAATTATCTATCAGCACCGATTGACTTGATTCAAATTAACTCGAATTTAGAACTTAAAAAAATTGCGATTGTAAAGCCAATTGAAGAAGATGATTTAATAAAATGGTAAAAAAGCCAGCAGCTAACACCGTATATAATTTATTGCTAGTTTTAGCTTACTTACGAAAATCCTCGCGGATTTTCTATTCGGTATGTATTTGCTAAATTAGGTCTTAAAACACGCAACAAACCATATACAAACACGTCACCTGCAAACTGAAGAAACCTATGGAACAAAAACATATAAATTGTAATGAATTAAGGGATTTTGTTGAATTACACAAATTGAGGAATAGACATTCTATTATTCATTTCAATGCTTTAGTTAGCATAAATGCAGCGAAAAACTCTGTCACAAATGAAAGAATTGAAGTAATGATTAGTTTTGATAATTATAACAGTTATGGAGAAGTAAAATTTTTGACTGGCGATTTAGATCCATATCTATTTCCAACTGTTTTTGAGGCAAAATGGAATAAAATGGAGCAAAAAACTGACCATTTATTAATCTCTGACATTCATACTAAAAATTCAGATATTGGAAAATACGAAGTAAGAATAACACCACTCGAAAAGATAAGAGATTAATGAATGAATTAATATCGCCAAAATACCAAATGAAACTCGTGAAATCTGTTCACGATGCAATCTGGCAAGAATATAAAACATATAAAGAAGTTAGTTTATACATAGACAAATGGCACGAATGTGATGAATGGAATAATCATTGGGAAAATTTTTATATAATACCAAAAAAAAAGTGGAGACATTGACTTATTAAGAACCTTACATTCTATGTCAGGAAATGACTTGTTGAAAGTAGCTATTGATATGGGTGTTGACACACCTGATTTTATTCCTTCTATTCCAACATTTAAAAATGAATTAAAATCTGAATTTAAAACAGCTTATGATACATTTACTAAAGCTTTTAAGCTAATAGAAACAGACCCAAGTCTTGCTGTAGGTTTAGTGAATTCTGCATTAGAAAGTATAATAAAAGAAATTTTAAAAGACGAGAGAATTAATAGTAAAGTTAAAGGAACTGAAACCTTATATAAACTAACGACTATAATTTTGAAAGAGTTTAATATTATAGATAAGAATCATCCTGTTGAAATAAAAACAATCGGAAGTTCACTCTTAGCGATAAGTCAATCAATAGAGAAATTAAGAAGTGAAAAAACAGATTTTCACGGAAAAACAGCTGATGACTACTTATTAAATGATACAGTTTATACATATTTCATTGTCAATTCAGTTACTACAGTTGGCCTTTTTTTAAATTCATATTTTAAGACTAAATTTCCAAAACCTAAAAAAATAAATGAAGAACCAGATGATTTACCTTTCTAACTGAAGAAATAAAGCCTGCAGGTAACAAAGTATAAATTTTATTGCTAACTAATTGCTCACTTGCGAAAGTTCTCGCGAACTTTCTAATCAGTAATAATTTTCTAACTTTACGCTAAACCAGACGCAACAAACTTTATACAGAGCCGTTATGTGCAAGCTGAACAAAACTTAAGAATGAATTATAGAAAAGGGAATAATAGTGATTTAGAACAACTAAGAGAATTAGGATTAAAATCTTGGACTCAATTTAAAAATGAATTGACAGATGATAATTGGAATAGTTTATCTGAAACAATAGGCAGTCATAAATCATATTCCAATCTTTTAAAAACTTCCGAATGTATAGTATGCGAAAATGAGACTAAAGAAATAGTTGGAATGGCTTTTTTAGTGCCAAACGGGAATCCGACTGAAATTTATGATGAAAAGTGGTGTCATTTGAGATTTGTTTCAGTCGACCCAAATTATCGAGGTAATGGTATTGGAAAAAAATTAACTGAATTATGTATTGAATCTGCTATCGAAAAGAAGGAAAAAACTATGGCTTTACATACTTCAGAAATAATGGGAAGCGCAAGACACATTTACGAAAAAATGGGTTTTGAAATATTGAAAGAAATAGAACCTCGGCTTGGAGTAAAGTATTGGTTATATACCCTCGAACTTAAGAAATGGAATAAAAGCCTACACACAACAAAACCTAAACTGCATTAAAACGACCATTTATACAAAACGTTGGCTTTAATGCTAAAAAAGAAGACTATGAAATATAAACTATTATTAATAACATTACTTATCACAATCAATTCTAATGCACAAATCCCTGGGACTTTAGACAATTCCTTTGGAATTAATGGCCAATATGAATATACTGTTACAGTAGGAACTACTCTATATGGAATCATTGCCAACGATAGTTACACACTACCAAATGGTAAAATATTAATTGTTGGAGTTGCTAGTAGTGGATGCTCTAGTAACTCTAGCTATTCTGGTATAATGGCTAGATTCAATAGTGATGGTACTTTTGATACATCTTTTAATCAGACAGGATTTAAATTAACTTCTACTGAAAATTTTAGGCAAATAATCCCAGTAGCAGATGATTCATTTTATATATTAAGCTATACTAAAATATTAAAAGTAGATCCTCAAGGTAATTTAGATAATTCTTTTGGTAATAATGGGGTCGTAAATTTAACTCAATTTAATAAAGCTTTTAAAATAGATTCACAGGGTAACTTTATTGTTTTATCGAAATTTAGCTCAAGTAGCACCACACATTATTTGAAAAAAATTACCTCTGTCGGTAATATAGACTTAACTTTTGGAAACAACGGTTTTTATCAATTTGATTTTGCTTACAGATTAAACACACTATTATTAGACTCTAATGACAATATTTATGTTACAGGTCAAGATAATACTTCATCTACTGCTCCTAAATTAATAGTAGCTAAGCTCACCAATAATGGTGATTTATACAATACATTTGGAGTAAATGGTGTTTTTAAGTTAAATACTTATGTTATAAGTCGTGGCTTTCTAATAAATTTTGATTCACAAAACCAGCTAATAGTAGCTGGTGATGGGAATTATTTAGGTAATTTAGGATTGATTCTATTAAAAATTAATACCAATGGGATTTTAGACAATACTTTCAATAGTTCAGGGTATTTACATAAACCTATAAGTAGTGAATCTACACCATCAAAACTACATATAACAAATGATGGAAATTTATATGTATTAGGAACAGGTTGGTTTAGAATGTATATTGCAAAATTTAATGGAAACGGCACTTCTGATTCAGATTTTGGCACAAATGGATATGTATTAACTGAAAATGTAAGTTCAATAGTTTATTGTAAATCATCAGAAATTAATGATAATAACATTATTGTTGTTGGAGCTAAATCCTTTACTCACTGTAATCAAACAAAATATAAATTGACCTTATCAAAATATTTTATTGAAGACGAAACATTAAGCATTGAAGACCAAGAAATGTCTCAAATAACACTATATCCTAATCCATTTATTGATAAAATCAGAATTAACACAGGCGGCAAGGCATACAAAGTAAAAATGTTTGATATAAATGGAAAAGAAATGCCTATTCATATAGATAGTGACGTGATTACAACGACACTCCTTACTAAAGGGATTTACTTATTAAAAATTAACATTAATGACAAGTCTAAATATTATAAGATTATAAAGCACTAAAAGCCAACAAAACCTAAACTGCATTAAAACGCAGTTTAACCAAACCCTTGTAACCAATTTGAGAAAAACCGAGTTTACACATAATCCAGAAATAATTTTTGAATCTGATTTCAATTCTGATTTACTGAAATTTAACGGAATTGAAATCGGACAAAATTTGACTGAATTACCAACAGAACTGATTTCTGAATTTTATGACAAAGAGGATAAAAATCAAAATACAGACATTAAGAATGGTTGGATTTTGACAAATAACGGAATTCAGTACGTGTTGAAAAATGGGATTGTAAAAATGATACGCGTTAAGGAAAACGGAATTACAAAGCTGAATGGATTTGACAAAGTTTACGTGGAAAAACTAATTGGAAGACCGAATAAAATAAGTAATGATTCAATAACTTGGATTTGGGACAATGTCGTTAATGCAAAAGTTCATCATTATAAAAAAAGAAAAACTAAAATTCACTTCTCAACCGAAAACGGAAAAGTTTGTGAATTAGAAATTGAATTAAAAACTAGTTACAACACCTTGTATAATTAATTGAAGATAAGCAAACCAAGATACAATCCTAAACGGACTGCAATTCTAATTGTTGGAATTTGTTTGAGTGGAATATTAATTGGAAATTATGTTCAAAGATTTCGAATTTCTGAACACCGCTGGATTTATCAATATGGTAGTCTTTTAAATATAGTAATGGTTTTGGGATCATCTTTTTGGTCTTTCCTACACCCTTTATTAGTTTGGTCAGACTACAAAATGGAATCGAAAAAACATTTAATTTGGATTATTATAGGAATGATTCCTTTTCTATACTTTACTATTTTAATGACTTATACATAAAGTAAGAAACGTGTTACAACAAAATGTATTATTAATTGCTTACGGATTTATCCTTCGGACAAATCTCGCAATACCAAAAGTTCATCTCTTTTAATTAATTTTACAATCAAAAAATCGCAAATAACAATACATTTTGTTACCACACATTTGATCGAGCCAATTAAAAAGGGAATTTTAATAATAATTGGAATCATAATTATCGGAATTACTTATTTAGGAATTAAAACATTTGGTTATTCAAAAGAAATAACTGAGGACTCTAAAAAAGCTAAATTTTCTAAATATCAAAATTCTGAATTAATATTGTTTTATAAAGATTTTGAAAAAGAAATAACTGAAATTATATGGACTGATGAACCACCTATAAAACTTTCTGGAGTAATTTTCAAGATCAATGAAAATAAATATTATGAAATTGAATTAGATTCTATACCAAAAACTCATAAAGTAAACTTGGAGCGTGATTGGAAAATACATGAAGTAGGAGAAAGTAATATCCGGAGTATCAAACTAATTGAAAGATAAAAACATGTGGTAACAAAATGTATTATTAATTGCTTGCGGATTTAATCCTTTGGACTAAATCTCGCAAAACCAAAAGTTTATCACTTTTAATTAACTTTACAACAAAAAAGCGCAAAAAAAACATACACATAAAGCATTTAATCAAAATAAACTTCAAAAAGTGGAAACGAAAAACTACAAACTAAAGGAAATAAAACCCTCTGACATAAATAACATTCATAAAGGACTATCTAACCCAGAAATAACAAAATATTATGATGTACATTTCTCGACACTAGAAGAAACAGAAGAGCAAATGGAGTGGTACAGAAATCTAAAAAAAGATGGTACAGGAATTTGGTGGGGTATTTATGATAAACAGGATAACTTATTTTGTGGCGCTGGAGGATTTAACAGCTTGGACAAACAACATAGAAAAGCTGAAATTGGTCTATGGCTACTGAAAGAGCATTGGGGAAAAGGTATATTAAAGGAAGTAATGCCTAAGCTTTTTGAACAAGGTTTTAATGAACTAAATTTAAATCGGATAGAGGGCTATGTAGTAAGTGAAAACGCCAAGTGTAAAAGGGCATTAGAGAAAATTAATTTTAAGTACGAAGGAACCATGAGAGAATGTGAAATTAAAAATGGAGAAAAAATAAACGTTGATTTTTACTCTATTTTAAAAAGCGAATGGAATAACTAAAAACGCATTACAACAACACCCTACCTACATTAAAACGCAGTTTAGCCAAAACGTTAGGACACATTAAAACGAAATGAAAAAACACATAATAATATTAATCACTTTTTTTACATCAGTAATATTATTTGGTCAAAATATTGAAGATTTCAAAAAAGATTTCAAGAACGCAAGTAAAACTGAATTTAGTAAAACTGAATTGAATGATATGTTTAGAAAGTACTCGACTTTACTAACACCTCACAGTGATATTACTCAACTAACTACAAGTTTAAAAAACCAAAGTATATTACATTATCCTCTTACGGAGTTTAAGGAAACGGATATTTATAAAAACAATATTCAGGCGTTGTTTAATTCTGAAAATCCAAATCAAAGATTACTTTCATATTTAGTAATTGCAAGTGCAGGAGATATAAATTATGAGAAAAGTCTTTTAGAAAAAATAAAAACGGAGAAAGAAAAAGGCAATCTAATTTGGTCTGGAATGACACTAATGCATTTAAAAACAACGCATACTACCGAACTTTTCGATTTTCTTATTGAAAATGAAAATTTTAGAGACACTCATATGATTCCATTATACTTTAAACTAGATAAGGATTCTTTAAGAAAGACAGCTTATGCAAAAATCAATAGTGAGGATTTAAAATCAAAAATTTTATCGGCACAAATACTATCAATAACTGGAAAGAACCAAAAAACAGAAGAATTACTTCTTGATGCAGTAAAAAATTGGAATTACAATATTAAAGGCTACGCTATATATTCTATAAAAGAGCTCCAAATAGGAAATCTAAAAGAAACATTTATTCCTCTATTAGATAGCACTCAAACTAGAAGGATTGCAATTCAAGCATTAGCAAATAGTCCAACAATTGAAGATATTGATTATTTAAAAGAAATATCACAAAATGAAAACTCAGTATCTGAAGATTTTTTAGATGCTTTTTTTGAATCAAAAAATATAGCAAATGTAAAATATTGGCTAAAATTAGTTACTTTAAATAAAATTCCAAAAAATTATTATTTTAACATTAATAAGCAGCCACTTTTATTTTCAGATGAGCTACTTAAAGATGTTCAAAAAGCTTTATTAGAAACAGAAAATATTGAAATTCAAAAATATTTAATTAAAGTTCTAGCGGGTAGAAATGACAAAATATCCGAAGAAATTCTCACTACTTATTTAGATAATTTTGATTCATCCGTTAGATATTGGACTGTAGATGCCTTAAAGGGAAATAACACAAAAGTAATTTTGGATAAACTAATAAGTATGTTAGTAAAACCAGAACAAAGAGTGGTTTCTATAACTGAAATACTTATTGAAAACAAAATAGACACACTTCAAACGATATATAATGAAATAAATAAAACCGAAAAAAGTCTAGATTGGAAAAGAAGCTCTATTGAGTATTTATCAAATTTTCCAAGAGAAGAACATAAAGAAATATTCTTGAAACTGTTACTAAACGAAAAAACAGATTTTGCAGTTAAAAGGGATGCTGCTATGGGGTTAGCGAATCTAAAAGATAAATCTTCCATAGATAAAATCATTGACGTTTGTGAAAAAGAAAGAATCAATAGCGATTATAATGCTCAAACGTATTTAATAGTTTTATCAAAAATAAAAGGAAATAAGGCAAAAAAATACATTGAATCTTATAAAAATAGTGATGAAGAAAATGTCAGAGTATTAGTGGATGAATTATTAAAAGAATGGGATAAATAACGTTTCCTAACAATGTATAAAAAAACATAACGCATTTATGGCTTAAACCGAAAGATCTGTGAACATTAACTGAGTCTACTAAATATAAAATTTGGCATTTATAGTAGAAAAGATTAAAGTTTAATCGCCCAAGAATAAATAAGCGGATTGAAAAATTTGTTAACCATAAATATGACTTGGTAATCACCACGCCAAGATAGTTTTGAATTATAATGGTTATTCTGATAAATATAACAATAGTGAATCCGAAAAATGGTAGGTAATTTGGAAATAAGAAACTGGGTACAACAATGACTATAAGTAATTGCTTATTCTCGCCTAGTTCTAAAATCTTTAATAAATTCAAAATGGACATAAATACAAAGACAAACAATACTCTTATTAAAATTCAAAACTTTGACTTTTTAATAGGAAAATGGAATGTACTAAACAAAAAGCTTAAAGAAAGGCTGAAAAACTGTGACGAATGGATTGAATTTTCCGCCAAAATGGAGACTAAACCATTTCTTAATGGATTAGGCTTAATGGACGAAATGAAATCATCTCATTATGGAGATGATTTTATCGGGTTTAGTATTAGAATGATCAATCCTAAAACAAATATTTGGACAATCTACTGGGCTGACACTTCTAGTCCAGAAAACTATTTAAAAGAACAAGTGACTGGAGAGTTTAAAAATGGAATTGGAGAGTTTTATGGCAAAGAATTATATCTAGGAAAAGAATATCAATTAAGGTTTACTTGGAAAAAGGAATCTCTAAATACTGCGCAATGGGAACAAGCCTACTTTGATGAATCAAAGAATGAATGGGAAACAAATTGGATAATGGAATTTACGAAAGATGATTAAACTAAATACTATACACAACACAGCCTAAACTGAATTAAAATGTGGCTTAATAGAAACGTTGAATGTAATTACTCAGTTAATAAAAAATAGAAATTATGAACGGAAAACTATTTTTATTAATCTTATTAATTTCAAATATTTTTTTGTTGTCAAAGTACTTTTCATATACTATAAAAATACGTTAAGTAAAATTTCAACTAAAAACTGTAACAAAAAATAAATCATTCTGTCTTTTGAAGAAATCATCAGTCAAACTATCAAAATGAATTTCTTAAAATTTCTAATATTGCTTGTAGTTATAAGTTTCAATTTAAACGCACAAAACAATTCAAATTTAAAAAACAACCAAGAAGAAAACATTATTTATGCTATAACGAATGTAAATGTAATACCTCTAACCAAAGAAAATAAGGTTATAGAAAATGCTACAGTAGTATTAAAGGAAAACAAAATCTTCTCTATTAATGATTCAATACCTAAAAACGCCGTAATCATTGATGGAACAAATAAATGGCTCATTCCAGGTTTAATTGATATGCATGTTCATACACTTGCAGATGGAAGTCCTTTTGTAATTTATCCAACTAAAGGGCCATTAGTAAGCTATAAAACACAGTATAATATGACACCATATATAGCCAATGGTGTTACAACTGTTTTCGATTTAACAGCAAGAACAGAACATTTTGGGCAACGTAACGAAATTATAAGAGGCGATGTAATTGGTCCACGAATGGCATTGGCTAAAGTAATTGGTGGTAAAAAATCGAATACAATTGCCCAAACTCCATCCGATGGAAGAAATGCTGTACGTTTTGCCAAAGAGGAAGGTTATGAATTTATCAAGGTGTACACTTGGCTAAACGAAGAAACCTTTAAAGCTGTTATAAATGAAGCTGAAAAACAAAATATGAAAGTAGTAGGCCATATTCCAGTAGCTTTCGAAGGGAAACCGTCAAAGAATTTTTTTATCCCTCATTTTAGTTTAATTGCTCACGCCGAAGAATTATCGAAACAAACAAATGATTACAGCTATGAAAAAGCACAAGAATTTGCACGTTTAGCAAAAGAGAATGGCACTTGGTTAATTCCTAATTTAACAAATATGATTTCTATTAGCAAACAGGCTAAATCATTAAAGAACATCGAAAATTTACAAGGATTTAAATATGTTCATCCTCTTATACAAAGTAAGTGGCTAACTTCAAACGGATACTATGGAGCGTCTGAAAAATTAATTGAATATTATAACAAACAACACGACTTTCATATCTTAATTATAAAAGCTTTTAAGGAATTTGGTGTACCTATGGTTTCAGGAACAGATGCAGGAATATCTGGTATAATATGGGGGTTTTCACTTCACGACGAACTGAAATTATTGGTTGAGGCTGGCTTAACTAATGAAGAAGCATTGGCTTCTGCAACAAGATTAGGAGCTGAATGGTTTGAAATTGATGATAAAATAGGAACAATAGAAACAGGGAAATTCGCAGATTTAATTTTGTTAAACGAAAATCCCCTAGAAGATATCAGCAACACACAAAAAATTTCAGATGTTTTTGTAAACGGTAAATGGATTAACAGAAGTAAAATAGACTCAATGCTTTTAGATGTTGAGAAATGGAATAATGCAAACAAAGAAAAGTATGACTGGAAAAAACTCTTAAGCAATTTAAAAAATTAATATAAAATATGTCAAAAACAACGAATATGAAAAATCGGAACGAACATAATTATGAAATATCATAATTGGATGAAATCTATTGATAAAAAAATTGAAAGAATATATTCTTACGTTGAAGAAAGTATGAAAAATATAAAAGTTCCTGGAAATCCAACAGAGTCTGAAAAAGTCTAAACTTGTTTAATTAACTTTACAAACAAAAAATCGCAAATAGAAAACACATAAACCATTATCTTTTAGCTTTATTTTAAAAAAACATGTAACAAAGCACAAAATTTTAGGTCTATATGATTAACTAATTCTTCTTCAATCGACAAAACTTAAAATGAAAAACAAAGCTTCTATTTTTTCACTACTTATTATAAATCTATTATTGATCATTTCTTGTTCCAAAGGTGAATCTAAATCTCCCATAAAATCAGAACAGGTTAATAAGAAAGTTCATGATTATATATCTTCCCTTATTAAAGCCGATGAAATTCCTGGTATGGCACTTGCTATCGTTAAAGATGGGAAAGTAATTCACAAAAAAAATTACGGCCTTGCCAACATAGCACATAAAGTTCCTGTATCTGATAGTACTTTATTTAGATTATATTCAACTACTAAATTAATTACAGCAGTCGCTAGTTTTCAATTAATAGAAGATGGGAAACTCTCATTAGATACTCCTATTTCTAAATATATAGACAATCTTCCCGACTCGTGGAAAAACATAAGAATAAAACATTTGTTAACCTGTTCTTCGGGCTTACCTGAGTACAAAGATTTCGACAAAAAACTTACTGATAAAAATTTAATGAATGAACTTATCAAACAATCATTACATTTTGAAAAAGGTTATAAATATGAGTATAATCAAACAAACTATTGGTTTCTTAAATTAATTATTGAAAAAGTAACAAATCAACGTTTTGAAAAATTTGTCAAAGAAAACCAATTCAACAATAAAAAAAACAATGTGCTTTTTGCTTCAAACAGTTTGGTAGATTATCCTAATAGGGTTTCTAAATATCAGTATAACAAAAAATATAATGCTTACGAAAAAACCACCTACGAAGCTGGTAATCGTTCTCTTGCTGGTAATGGGTTAAATACAAATCTAAATACTTTATTAGATTGGAATAAAAAGTTAGATAACGACCAATTACTAAAACCAGAAACTAAACGTTTGATGATGTCACCGTTTGAATATGAAAATAACAGCTTTCCTTTTAGTTATACTTGGGGAATTTATGGACCAAAAGGGAAACAATATTATGGTTTTGCTGGTGGAGGTGTAAATGCATTTATGAAATTTATTGATAAAGATTTAACTATTATTATTTTATCAAATGGTTTTAAAAACAGACCTGTTATTGCTACTGCCATCACATATATTTCGGGGTTAATTGACAATAGTTTAGTCAGAAAAGACAGAATGCTTAATGAAGATATACGACTAGCTTTTATTTTAAATGATTACAATAAAGCTGTTAAAAAATACAATCAAATAAAACAGAATAATAAAGATATAAATTTTGAACGAGGATTAAATAATGTTGGTTACTATTACTTGTCAAATAGTCAAATCAATAAATCAATTGCTATCTTTAAATTATATACACAAGAGTATTCAAATTCTTCTAATGCATTTGATAGTCTTGGAGAAGCGTACTTTAATAATGAGCAATATGATTCATCTAGAGTGAATTACAAAAAATCTTTAGAGTTAGATCCGCGCAATAAAAATGCTGAAAAAATGCTAAAAAAAATTGACCAAATAACTAATATTAATAATAGTTATAAGTAATTACTTGTTCTTGCTAATTCACTCAACTACTCATAACTAAAGACGTTACTCTTTATTAGAATGAAAAAAACATTATGTATTCAAGTAAAAAGATTTCAAGAATAGCAGGCGTATTAATTATACTTGGAATTATTATCGGTGTATTAAGCGTTGTTCCTTCTGTAGAAGGCCAAAATTATCTTGGCGATGTTTTTCCAAATAGAAATCAAGTCTTAATTGGTGCAGCATTTCAATTTTTCTTAGTACCAATATATATTGGATTTTCACTTCTACTCTACCCATTTTTGAAAGATTACAATAAGTCACTTTCTATCGGGTTTGTAGGATTTAGAATTATCGCAGGAGTGTTTCAATTAATAGGAATGATCCTATTACCATTATTTATTATTCTTAGTCAGAAATATTTAAGTGAACCAAATCCAAACTTATTATTCTTTGATTTAATAGGTCAACTATTAAAATCGTTTCGAGATCTAACTAATCATTTGGGAGTAATGTTAGCTACTGGTTTAGGGAACCTAATTCTATACTTTATCTTTTACAAAGGGAAATATATTCCTGTTTGGTTATCATTATGGGGAATGGTTGGAAACATACTACTTATGTTAGGAAGTTTTCTATTACTATTTCAGTTAATTGATGTCATCTCAATAGCATATGGAATTTTAACCATACCTATTATTTTTCAAGAGATTACATTGGCAATTTGGTTAATAGTAAAAGGACTTAACTTAGAATTCATCAATCGAAATTTGTAAAACAAAAGAAGAATGCACAACAATGTATATGAAATACATTACGCATTAATCTTAATTATTTTTTTAACTTTGAATTAGAGAAGAAATAATCTGATTTTGTAAAAACAACAAATACAAAAAAATCAGAGAGTCTAATTAACAAAAAATGCTATATAATAAACTCTACCATTTGAACATGTCTCATATTGCGATAAACTAAAATTGAATTTAAACTAGACGGAAAATTAAGTGTATTCGAATTCCTTGACAGAAAAAATGCACGAAAGACCAAGCTTATAAAGTTCGTAAAAAACTGTGAATATTGGAATAAGACATGGTTTTTGAATATGATATTAAGTTCAGATACATTACAATTAAAAATTGACTGAATACCAAATTACTTTTGGACTTATTCTAATTCGAATGACAAAAAAATAAAAAAAGATGGTTAAAATGTATAACCTCAAATACGGCGAATTCGGACGTAGTCTAATCCACTCAATTACTATCGTTAATTTTTAAACCAAACATATAACAACTATAATCTAACATACAAAAAACGTTAAAGGTAATTTACCACCACATAAAAACGAATGGAAAAAATTAAAAAACAAAAACACTCAACAGAAACTCTCTTTTTTTCTCTTTCTCGAATGTTAGAAAGAGCTTCTTATTATGGTTTTCGTGCTATTGTAATCCTTTATTTGATTGAAGAAACACTGAAAATCGAAAAAAATGAAGCGTTAAGTATCTATGGGTGGTTTACAGGTTCGATAGTTTTTTCTCAAATTATAGGAGGACTTTTTGGAGATTTACTTATTGGAAATAAAAAAGCCGTAATAATTGGTGGAATTACTCAAGCAATTGGAGCTTTTAGTTTGTGTATACCTTCTACAACTAGCACGTATTTAGGAATGTTTTTTGTTGTTTTAGGTAGTGGTTTTTTTACTCCAAATATCCTTTCAAGTTTTGGAAAATCTTATTTAAACAAAACAAAATTGTTGGATTCAGGATTTACAATCTTCTATCTCGTAGTCAATATAGGTTCATTTCTTGGAATTTTATTAATTGGCTATTCTGGAAAAAAATTTGGTTTCAATATTGGATTTATAATATCTGGTATACTTATGTTATTGTCAATTATTCCAATCATTTTTTCAAAAGAAATTAATTTAGAAGAATTTAAAAAAAATAAGATATCAATTAAAAAGAGAATTTTAAATATCCTAATTACTTTTATTGCTGTTGGGTTATTTTGGAATATTTACGAAATATCAAATATTCGTTTTTTTGATTTACAAAAGCAATTCAGTGAAATTTCAGCCTGGAATATCTCTAAAAGTTTATGGCAAACCATTAGTTCTATTTTCACCTTTCCTATTTCTTTAGTTGCAATTGTTTTTTGGAGTTTTTTCTACAGTTCTCAATTTCTTAAATTAGTGTTTGGTTTTATTTTTGGAGCAATATCACTTAGTATTTTATTTCTAATTCCGGAAATCCCAACAGAAAATCACACAATTATATATTTAACATCATTGATTTTTCTCGGAATTTCAGAAATTCACATTGCCCCAGTAATTCATTCGGTTTTAACAAAATATGCGAATCCAAAATATTTAGCAATTCTAATGAGTTTAACATTTTTGCCGACAAGATTAATTTCTTTAATTTTTGGCCTGTTTAACGACAAATTATTTGATAATTCTATGTTAGGATTGAAAGTTGGAATAGCAGGAATGATATTTATTGGAATTGGACTAATTGGATTTGTATGGTGGAATAAAAAAACTACTTACAACACCCTCTAAAATTAATTGCTTAAAACACATAACTAATCTTACACAAAACGTTGCATAACATTTATGAAAATACTTTTGATAAATTTATTATTCTTCTTGACATTTATTTCTTTTGCTCAAAAAAAAGAGGTTAAAAGCTTCATGTTTAACGATGCTAAAATTCAATACACAAGAATTGATTACTCAAAATATGGAGTATCACAATTCTATGTCACAATGTATAATATTAATCCAAAAAATAATTTAATTGAAAAGAACTCTATTAATTGTTTAAAAAGAGAAGAAAATTTATATCATACTTTATACTTCTTTTTAAAAATACCTAGTGGTTTTAAAAACGAACATCAAAAAACAAAATTATTCTCTAAGTTTATAACTCATTTAGAAAAAGAAGAAAAAGTCAAAGAGTTTAATTTATATCTAAATTTCGATATTAATTATTCTATCCCCTATCAATTAAAAAATAACAATATAAAAAGAATTATCACTGATATTAACTCGGAAAACATTTGTAAAACACTATAACAATCAGATTAAAAATATTACACAATAAAATATTTAATTAATCATCTGTAAGTTTGCCCTTTAAACATCATTTTTTAGATTTTAATTAACTTCGTATCTAAATAACAACAAACAAAGCTTTTGCTTCATTCAAAAAATATTAATGTTATAAATAAAGTAGTAAATGTTATTTAACTCTATTGAATTTGCTATTTACTTACCTATAGTTTTCATCTTATATTGGTTTGTAATAAATAGAAATTTAAAACTCCAAAATAGCTTACTTGTTATAGCTAGTTATGTTTTTTATGGATGGTGGGATTGGAGATTTCTTTCTTTAATTTTTTTTAGTTCTTGTGTAGATTATTTTATTGGAATTGGATTCTCCAATACGAAAAACAAAAGAAAGAGAAAATTCCTTCTATGGATAAGCATCTTTATTAATCTTGGCTTTTTAGGGTTCTTTAAATACTTTAATTTCTTTATTGAAAGTTTCGCAGAAACATTTACAATGTTAGGAAAACCAATAGAAGTAAATAGATTGAATATCATTTTACCTGTAGGTATAAGTTTTTATACTTTTCAAACACTTAGCTATTCCATTGATATATATAGAAAAAAACTAAAACCAACAAAAGACATTATATCATTTTTTGCTTTCGTAAGTTTTTTCCCTCAATTAGTAGCAGGCCCAATAGAAAAAGCGACAAATCTTTTGCCTCAATTTTACAAAAAAAGAATATTCAAATATGATTTAGCAGTAGACGGAATGCGTCAAATTCTTTGGGGTTTATTCAAAAAAATTGTAATTGCAGATAATTGCGCACAATTTTCAAATCAAATATTTGCGAATTATGGAGATTATAATGGAAGTACATTAATATTGGGAGCTGTTTTTTTTACTTTCCAAATATATTGTGACTTTTCTGGTTATTCTGATATTGCAATAGGAACATCACGTTTGTTTGGATTTAATTTAAAGCAAAACTTTAACTTTCCATATTTTTCTAGAAATATTTCAGAATTTTGGAGACGCTGGCATATATCATTGAATACCTGGTTCAAAGATTATTTATATATTCCACTTGGAGGTAATAAAGGTGGAAAATGGAAGAAAATAAGAAATATATTCATAGTATTTATTATTAGCGGATTTTGGCATGGGGCAAATTGGACGTTTATTGTTTGGGGATTTCTTAATGCTTGTTATTTTATACCCATCATATTCTTAAATAAGAACAAAAAAATAAATAGTGTTACTGAGGATAAATTACTACCTACTTTAAAAGAAACGCTTCAAATAATAAGTACATTTGGACTAACAGTTTTAACTTGGGTGTTTTTTAGAGCTGAAAATGTAAGTAATGCTTTAAGTTATATTAATAAACTTATCTCCTGGTCACTTTTCGAATCTCCTAATAATTTTGGTTTTTCAAAACTTATAGTTCTTCAACATATTTTTATAATAATAATTTTTATACTTATTGAATGGTTTGGCCGAGATGGAAAATATGCATTACAAAAAATTACAATCATTAAATCAAAATTTTATCGATGGATATTATACTTAATCATTGTTATTTTAATTTTTGCTTTAGGTAATTTTAGTAAAACCGAATTTATATATTTTACTTTTTAAATAAATAGAGAATGAAAAAATTCATAATTAATTCTTTAGCAGCATTTTTAGTATTTACTGTCATTATGATTGTTATTTTTCATCTCACCTCATATTTTGTTAAACAAAGGGAGTTTAATAATTACAATACAGAAAGTAATACTTTATTTTTAAAAAAAAATCGCGAATATGATATCTTATTTATGGGGATCTCTCATGCTCGAAACTTTTCAAGGCATAAAAATCATTTAAGGGTTGAAAATATATTAAATTCTAATATTGTAAACATCGGTCAAGGAGGGGGAATTTGTGGAGTTAACGAGCAACTTTTTTACCTTAATTATTTTTATAAACTAGGAAATAAAACATCTAAAATTATTTATATACTATCACCTCCAATGCTTTATTCATCAACCCTTCCTGTAGCATCTAACACATTTGACAATGAAGCTTTTGATTTTTATTTCCTAAGTGATTATTTAAAATTTAACAGTAAGAATAAAGAAGAAAGAATTATATCTTATTTACAAAGTAAACTTAGTTTCAAATGGATATTAAAAAAACCAGAATACAGGGCAGATTCTAAATCTTTTGCTTTAGATTCTTTAAATTTAAAAAACGTGATATCTGGACAAGATTTAGCTTATAGTGGTTTGAAACTAGACACAATACAGTTTCAACAATCAGTGAAACATGTAGAAATGACAATCAAGTTAGCAAAAGAGAAAGGAGATCAAATAATTTTACTTATCCCTCCTGCTCTTTTTGGAAAATGGAGAGGGCATCAAGAAACGAGTAACTTTGCTAAGAAAATGGAGAACATGTATTCCAACGTATCTTTTTTTGATGGTTCAGAAACAGTTCTTAAACCAAAATACTATTATGATAGTCATCATTTAAATACCGAAGGAGTTATATATTTTACTCGTAAATATTTAAAAGTATTATTAAAAAAAGAAAATTAACTTAAAATCGCTAAAGTTAATTAATCATACTTTTACCCCCTTTATTTCCTCTACATAAAAAAACTACAAATATTTGTAACATTATTGTTTAACAATCTTCTATAGTTAAATATTAAATAATGAAATACTACTTTATACTCTTTCTAGTTGTTACTTCAATTTTATACTCTTGTTATTCTAAACAATGTAAAAATGAAATCAAATTTGAATGGCAGAGTTTTGAACTTGAAGGTAGAAAATATAAACATGGAGCCATGTTTTTACCTGTTTATCTAGACAGTATAGACAAAACCTTTAAAATGCAATTTGATTTAGGGTTAAACGTTAGTGGCATTTACGAAAACCCTCTCAATACTATAATAACTAAAAACCCTTATTTAAAAAATAAAATAGAATTTGGAAAAGATTATCAAGTACTAAAAACAAAAACTAAAATTCAAAATTACATTTCATCAGTAGATAGTCTTTTTATATTTAAAGGATATGGAGATAAAAAAGAATATGATGAATTATCTGTTATAGGATCAATAGGAGCAAATGAACTTGAAAAGAAAATATTAATCATCGATTTTAAAAACACATCTCTTAAAATACTCAACAACAGCTCACAAATTGACAAAAACAAATTTAATTTTGTACAACTAGAATATAAATTTGGTAAAATTTTCATCCCTTTATCTATTAATGGGAAAACTTATAAATATATATACGATACTGGAGCTTCTATAACTCCAATTACAACTATAGATAAAGCTTTTTTTTCTATAGCTACAAAAAAAACAGCAAAATTAGACACTGTCAAATTAAATAGCTGGGGGAAATTAGCTACATTTTTGAAATCGGAAATAAAAATACCTGTACAAATAGGAAATGTAAATTTAAAAATAGAAGGCAAAAGTATTTTTTACACAGAAGAAGAAAAAATTATAAAAACTCTTAATCAAGTTGGTGTAAAAGGTTTAGTTGGCAATGATTTCTTTATAGATGACATAATTGTTATCGATCTAATAAACAATAAATTTGGAGTTCAGAAAAAATAAAACAACAAACTTAAACTCTCGTATAAATATACATTCATAGCCAACTTAATAATTTTAGGCAAAATTTAAAGAATAATTCTCTTACCTCTCTTCTATCTTACAATTACTTAACTTAGTTTCAAATAAAAAATATAAATTTAAACCCGAAACTAATATTAAAAAACTTGTTATGTGTAAGAAATTTATCGCCTTAATTTTAATTCTATGGACAACTTGTGAAGTAAATGCGCAAACTCTAACTATTGAAGATCAATTAAAAAACTTATCAGATATAACATTCAAAAAAGTTAAATCTTCAAAATCTACTTATGAATTAAAAATCAAACAACCTTTAGATCATTCAAATCCAGAAAAAGGTTTTCTTCATCAAAAAGTTTATTTAACTCATACAGACTTTACGCATCCAACGGTAATTGTAACTCAAGGATATCAATTAAGGAAAAACCGAGAACAAGAAGTTACTAAACTTCTAAATGCAAATCAAATTAATGTAGAACATCGATTTTTTGGAGAAAGTAAACCAGATTCTTTAGATTATTCATTTTTAAATCTAAAACAAGCTACAGCTGACTTACATCATATTAGAACATTATTTGATAAAATATATACTAAAAAATGGATTAGTACAGGAATTAGTAAAGGCGGATCTACAACTATATTTTACAAGTATTTTTATCCTAACGATGTAGATGCTAGTATATCTTATGTAGCTCCTTTAACCAATTCATTTGAAGACAAAAGAATTTATGATTTTTTAAATTCTATTGGCACTAAAGAATGTCGAGAGAAAATCAAAAACTATCAAACTCGTTTACTTAAAAATAAAGCGCAAATTATTCCTATTCTAAAATCTTATGCTTCTCAAGCAGACTGGAAGTTTACATATTTATCTATTGAAGAAGCTTTCGAGTATTCAGTTTTAGAATACCCTTTTGCTTTTTGGCAATGGGGAAATAACTGTGAGGAAATTCCATCGGAAAAAGATACTTTCCAAAAAGATGTTATACATTATTTTACTATGGATCCTATTTCTCTATTCAATGATAAATCTATAAAGAAATATGGTTCTCATTACTATCAAGCTGCTACAGAAATGGGATATTACGGATATGAAATTAAAGATTTTAAAGATTTATTGGTTTCCTTACCGACAGATAAAAATCCGCACGCAACTTTTGTTCCGAACAAAATGAAAGTCGATTTCGATGGGACTTTACTAAAAAAACTTCATCATTGGATTGAAAACGATGGCAATAATTTCATCTTTATTTATGGAGAAAATGATACTTGGACTTCTTGTGCTGTTCCTGAAAATGATAAAATTGATGCTGAATGGTTTGTGATGAAAGACAAACATCATGGAAATGCTCGTATAAAAAACATGAGTAAAAATGAATATCAAAGATTATGTTCAGCTTTAGAACGATGGCTAGAATTGAAAATAGAAAAATAAGTTAAGATAAAGAATGTTAAATTCTGTTTCTGAAAAAGAAAATTTGCTCAAAAATGAATAGTGAACTTATAATTGAATTTGATAAAAAAGTAACTATCAAAAGTATAAAACAATGGGAAACTTACGGTGGCTTACTTGAAGGTGTACCAACTAAAAGATCAAATAAAAGAACTATTGAACACACAAAAAGAGAAGCAAAAAAAATTACTGGTGTACATCAAATATTTTTAATCGATCCAGAACAAAAACCCATTGATCATGTTAAAAATTATTTTTTCGGAACTCCAGCTTCTCTACCGAAAATAACTTGTGTAGCTGAGTTGTGGTATAACGATGTATTTAGAGATAAAAACAAAATGTTTTCTAGTCTTTGTATTATCTGGTATCAAGAGGATTATGCTTTTCCTATAGAAGAGCATATTTTAGATGCTATTAAAGAAATACCTTTTAGTAAAATTTGTGGCGAATTCGATTATTAATAAACTATGGAATTTAAAAAAGACATTCAAAAAATAATAGATTATTCAATTCATTTTGCTGAAACCATGTTGTTAGATGGTAAAGAATACTATCCATTTGCTGCAACAATTAATAATAAAAACGAACTCGTTCCTATTAGTTATTACGAAGAAGGAAATGAATTTCCTGATAGTCAAATTATCATTGACTTTTTATCCAATAACTTGCATAATGAGCTTAACAATAAAAAAATTAAAGCCTTTGGAATTACATCAGATATAAAAGTTAAAAGCTTTGAATCTGAAGAAACAGTTGATGCTGTAATGATTGATATTTATCATTTAAACTCAAATGAGATACCAAAATATTTTTTCACTTATTCATGGAACTCTAATGATGAATTAGTTTTTGGTGAGAGTTTTGGAATAAAAAGATAAAATGAAAAAATTGAATTTATACTTTGGATTATTATTCTTTGTTGGCTTTTTAGCTACGGGTTATTATATGGCAGAATATTTTAAACCCAATAACGTTGATAATTATGTCGCAAGAATGCAAATAAGAGCAAATCACATATACATTCTATTTATTTCATTACTAAATATCATTTCTTTTAAATCTGAAATAAAAATGGATCATAGTATATCAAAATATTTAAATATCTTATTTAGAATTTTAATATTAATTGCTGGAATAATTTCATTTGTTGCGTTTTTAAAAGATCATACGGGAAATTTAAAAACAAGAAATTGGACTCTTACTGCTATAATTCTATCAGTTCTATCAATAAGCATGGTCTTACTAAATGAATTAATTAGTTATATAATAAAAATAAAAAAATCAGTTTTAATTAATTATCTTAATAAGAAAAATCAATCAAATAAATTATAATGAAAAATAAATTAATAATCGGAAGTCTATTCATAACTATAGCTTTTATTTCTTGCAAACAAGATAAAAAAACAAATGATACACAATCTCCAAATAAAGAAACTTCTGTTTCAGATAAAAAAGAACAAGCAAAAGAAACTGTCAGCCCAAAAATAAAAGATTTTTCTTGGAACGACATACCAGAATCAACTATTGATATAGGAGTTTATCCTTACATTACTCCTCCGAAAGGAATGAAAATAGATAAAAATACAAGTGATACAAAATCTTATGAGTTTCATAAATTAGAAATGTTTGATGGAAATACTATAATTAATATTAAAGGACGAGTAGAAATGATGGGAATTCAAATGGATTCGTATAAAGAAAATTGGAATCAATTTTTATTTGATGAAAGTGTAGATGAATATTTGAAATCAATTGGAGCTGTGTTAATCTCGGATAAAAAAATATCTGAAGAAATAATAAATTCTTGGGGAGAAACACCTAATGAAAAATATGCTCATATGCATAATTTTTATGTTGGTGATGTTATTAACGATAAAGTTAAAATGTATCTATTAAGAACACCTAATAAAAAAATTGGCTTTCAAGTATATTCAAATACTGCTACAGGAAATATTGGTATTGTTGAGCAAAAAGATTTTAACCAAACAATTGAAAAAATCACAGCAGACGACATTTTCAAAGCAATTAACGATAAAGGTTTTGCTACTTTACATATTAATTTTGACACAGGAAAGTCTAAAATTAAAGCAGATTCTTATGGAATAGTTAATGAAATTTCAAAAATGTTGAAATCGAATCCTGAATTAAAAATTAGTATTGAAGGACATACAGATAATGTTGGTGATGAATCTTCAAATATGGAATTATCTAAAAATAGAGCCAAAGCTGTTCTTATGGCTATTATTGATGAAGGTATTGATAAATCAAGATTAAAAAGTGAAGGGTTTGGACAGACAAAACCTATTGGTAGTAACGAAACCGAAGAAGGTAAAGCACAAAACAGAAGAGTAGAATTAAGAAAATTATAGTGTAAATAGTTTGGTTGTTTATCGAAAAAACTTGGATTAGCAACCAAATTTATTGGCAATTATCTCTTTAAACAAAAACATGAAGAACTCTAAATCATCAAACTACATAAAACAATTTGTAAAGGATATTATTCCTGTAATATTTGGAATTTTAATAGCATTATTTATTAATAATTGGAATGAAAATAGAAAAGATAGAAACTACATTAAAAAGTTCTATGTTTCTCTAAAAAAAGAACTCAATCAAACCAATAAAGAAATAAAAGATAAAATTCCTCATCAACGATCAGTCATCGATTCTTTAAACTCTTACATGAAAGATAATAAGGTGACTTTATTAAATACAATTATTAAGGCAGATGGAATTAAAGCTCCTACGATTAGAATTAATTATTGGAAGGCTATTTCTAATTCCAAAATTGAATTGTTAGAATACGAACAGTTAGCCACATTATCTACTATTGAAGAAGGAAAAAAACTCTTAGACTTAAAACTTAAAAACTTAATAGATTTTTTAAGTTCTTCAGGCATGAATGACACTACTAAAAATGCAAAATTAAAAGCTAAGTTTATGATACAAGATATTATTGTTACGGAAAAAGGAATTCAAGAAGAAATTGAAAAAGTTTTAAATCAATAAAAATTATAAACATTAAAAAGCTAAATACTAAAATCAATTCTTTGAAAGAACGAATTGTTAAAACAGGTAAAGTTCCATTCAAACTATGGCTTGAGTTTGAGGAAACTGAACCATGGAGTGATATTGAAAATGATTTTGCCAATATAATTGTCAACACTCTAGATGGAAGATTATATGGAATTAATACTTGGACTTATAAATTTCTTAATTCGGCAGTTAAACAAGACGAAAAACATGACTTGAATTTAAAGGGATTATACCAAGTTGCTCCTGATCTTTTTGTTAAAGAATTAAGTAGAGAATGTATTGAACAAACTATTTCTCATTTACTAGAACAAGGACCCCTTGAAGAAGTTTTAAACCCTTCTGTTTTCAGTCTTGAATATCTTGATCCATGGATTGGGTTTCATGAATTAGAGGATGCTGGTGAAACTCTTGAAAAAAGAATTAAGGAGACAAATAAAAAAAATCACTTCTTATATAAAAATAACGTTTTTTATGTTGAAGCTATCCACCAAAATAATAACGAAATATTAATTAAACTAGAAGATGGGAGATACTGTGTAGTTCATTTCACAGACAATAAAATAAAAAAAGAAACAAAAGCTTTTACTAAAACAGAAATCTATTTAAACGATAAAGATTTCTGGATTCGTAGATTGTCTAATGATATTAAAAACTATAAATAAAAAGCAAAATATATAGAACTGAACAGTGAATTTATTGAGTTTTCAAAGTTAGAAAGAAGTATTTATTTCAATAGAAGAATTTTAAAAAGTTAAAAAAATGAATTCATTTACAATGGCTGAAGCTGGAAACACATACAACTATGCTTTAACCACTATTATTGACAAAGGTTTTAAAGTTTTTATCATTCCAGATCAAAGAGAAAATTATTTTGGCGAATATTGGGCAATTAATAATACTCACAAATTTATTGGTAGTTCACCTTTAGTTATTTTAGGTTTAATTGGAGTTTGGGAAAAATATGGTGATGATTGGTGGGAAAATCATCAAAAAACACCAAAAAACTATCTATCGATACTTGAAAATCGTGCATTTCCAGATTGTGTCTCTGATTTTGAAAATATATCTGAATCTGACTTCAAAATATTTGTTTCGGAATATCAACTTCTTTTTAAAGCAACAAAAGCCTGGAATAAATTTAAAATTACAGAAAACATAACCCGAAAAGAATTATTTTATATTGTAAATAATTATTGGAAAGAAGAAAATCACATATAAACTTATTTGATTCATAAACTACAGCTTCTCTAAAAAACAATGAACAAACCATATTTTAAAAAAGATAAAATTTCA
Source organism: Tenacibaculum aquaeponti (assembly GCF_052084715.1). Classification (GTDB taxonomy): domain Bacteria; phylum Bacteroidota; class Bacteroidia; order Flavobacteriales; family Flavobacteriaceae; genus Polaribacter. The sequence goes on from NZ_CP197288.1 coordinate 2,118,853, forward strand.
ATCCAGAATATTGGGAAACAACGATTTTGGTTTGGAGTAATTGCTGGTTTAATATCTGCTTTTACTCTTTCATTAATCTTTAATCGAATGCGGGAAACCATTCGGTTTATTTCAGGAGTTTCTGTGGATCTTGTAATTTTGAAAGAAGATGAATTTCTTTTCTTTAACTACTTTTTTGCTGCATTAGCTTCTAGTCTTGGTTTTTCAATAACCATTTGGGTTTGGATGAGAAGTAAAATTTATCAAAGAAAAAAATATAAACGCTACAAAGAACAAGCAAAAACACAAGCTTTATTTTTCTTTTGGACTATTTTATTTTTAACTGCTCAATTAAGTTACTTGTTATTATTTGTAGCGCTTGCAGGTGTTTCTAGTTTCGATTTACCAATAGATTTATATCAAGATCATTGGCTATTGTTTGTTTTAACACCGTTAGTTATATTTTTACAAAATTGGTTTTCTGTAAGACTTATTTACAAATCTGGTTTATGGATTTTCTATTCTCTTTGCATTTCAGCTATTCTAACATTCATACTTTATTACACAACTACTGTAAATCAAAATGAGATAAATTCTATATACTTTAAAAACAATAAAAACGCATACGAATACATAGAAAAAGAAACACAAAAAGCAAAGAAAAATTATAGGATTGAATTTTCAGAAAATACCATAGAAATATTAAAACAATGGAATACTAATTCCGCTACAGAACAAGTTCGTTCGCTTCAACAAGATTTCAACAAAAAAGAATCTGTCAATCTAAAAACTATACTGTTAGAAAAAATAAGTATTCATAACTATAAATATTACAATAAATATAGATATTACAACGAAAGAAATCCTTTTATAAATTGGCCTTATGCGTTTCCCAAAGACATTTTAAATCAACTCAATTATTTTGATATTAACTCGAATGAAACTAAAGAACTTTTCGAAATTTTAAAAGAGCTAATTATTCTAGCAAATAAATCAAAATTAGAAGTTAAAACACCAGAGAGCACCTCATATTTTAATCGTGAAAAATACAACTCAGAGTACAAAGTTAACATCGAAGTAATTAAAGAATTAAAAGAAGTATGCGATAGCTTAAAAAAGATAAAAAAATATGCACATTTAAGCAAAACATTACCTGAAGTTAAATTAAATAAAACTCAGTAATTATTTTTTTAACTATGTTAAACAACATCAAAAACAACACATTAATAGTTGATAATTCTAATGAAGCTTTTTTCTATATTGAAAATATAAAATAACCTGCGATATAATAACAATGAAAAAGGAAATTGCAATCCAATATTTAAAACATTTAGAAAACGGAGAAGTTGAGAATATTATTGATTTATTCCACTCTGAAGGAATTGTAGACTCCCCTATTTATGGAATTAAAAAAGCTAATGTATTTTATAAAGAATTAAACAACGACACTTCAAATTCAAAATTAACTTTGAGAGGTATTTTTGAAGAAAATGATTCTAAAACAATAGCATTGTATTTCACATATCATTGGACTTTAAAAAACAAAGAAGTGGTAACTTTTGATGTCGTTGATATTATTGATTTTGATTCCAACCATAAAATCTTAAAACTAAAGATTATTTATGACACCGTTAATGCTCGTCAATTAGTAAATCAATTAAATGATTAACTGAGCCCCATTAAATTACGGTATGATTTTTGTAGTTTTTTTTTAAAAAACCACCTATTATGAAAAACTACTTCTTAGTATCAATTTTAAATTTTTCCATTCTATTTTCTTCATTCTTCTCAAATGAAAAATCCCCAAAAAACAATGATAATTTTACAAGTTATGAATGGAAAAAAACTTCAAACAGCAACGTAGAATATCGATTAATTAAAGATGATTATGGATACCATGCTATCGAATTCATCAATAACTCTGACTGTCCTGTAAAAATAAGAGCCGAAGTTTTTTTATTTGGAGATACAACAAATAAATATATTACTATAAAAGGAAAAAATTCAAAAACCTGGTGTTTTTTAAGCTCGATTTCACGTTCTAATGGTACTTGTAGTTTTATATTTGAATTTACAGATAATAGATATATTTATAAATCTGATGTAACTGTAAATATTCGTGATATAAAAAACAAAACAACTTGTAATCTAGAAAACAGAAAAGAATTATAGCATAAAAAACTTATCCTATTAACATATAAAAAGCAACTTACTCATAAGTTGCTTTTTTAAATTCGTCGTTTTTATTCTCTTGTATTATCCTCTTCTTCTTTCTAATAATACAAGCATCATTAAAGCCAACATAATTCTATCATCATCATCGTTATCTAATTGGCCTACTTTTGAAACTTCAAAATTTCTTCCAAAGAAAGATTTTAACTTTTTAAGCCTAACAATGACTTTACCTTGTTTGTCTTTTACTACATATGAAGGATTAAATAAATATCCTGTAAAAATGCTTAAAATTGGGATTTCTCCTAATAGAGAATCAAATACTTTCACCCAAGGATTTTCCTCATTTATAACATATTGTTGTTTTTCATTTTGATCGATAATTTCATAATGTGCTTTCCAAACAGAACGCCATCCTTTACGAACTACCTTTCCGAATTCTTTTCCGTCTACATCTAAGAAGCTGTACGCAGTAGAAAAATCTAACCATTTATCAGCTTTAATCCTATAATTTACATGAGATTTAGATTCGTCACTGTAAACAGAAATATCTTCTTTTAGTTTAAACATTTTCTGACGTACATAAGCAATCATTTTACCACTACTATCTGTTGCAGAAAAGTCGTTTGCTAATGTTGAAATATTGAACTTAAAGTTCACTGGAAATTGAATGTTTTGCATAATTTTTAGCAATTTAGTTTTTGAATAGTTTAGTTATCGCATAGCAAATAACGCTTGCAAGTTAATTATTAATAATGAATGCTAATTATGCTTTTTACTTTTATTTTATGAAGCCTAAATCCTTCGCCATTTGTATCGAAATCTTCTCAAAATCTCTATCCTTTGATTGTTCTTCTTTATTGAAAGGAGCTCCAGGCGCCACTATTTCTAAAGTATAACCTTCTAACTTTACTTCTAATTTTCTTTTTGCACCTGTATATAAAGCCGCTTTTCCAACTTTTGGAATCCATTTTGCCGATTTAGACATTGATTTTTTTAACGACCAAGCTTCTTCCCAATTTTCACCTTGCCCAATTGCTTCAGAAATTCCTCCTGCATCTTGACTAGAACTTACTTCTTTGTAAAGAGAAATCATACCTGTTAAAAAGTTCCAGTCGGAACCACCAAGTTTTACTCTTACCATACAGGTTTTTGTATTTCCGTTTTGCACAAATTTCCCTTGTCCTACAGTCACGATCGCATCTGCTGTTACGTTATATAAACCAGCTAATTTTTCCTTATTTATTAAACTGCATACATCTGTTACTGCATTAAATTCAATAGTATTTCCTTGAAAGTTTTTATTCACAAAAGATGTATATCCCAAATCAGATTCAACAATTGATTTTTTATCTCCAAAACATGAGCTTAGTACTGCTAAAGTCATGATAAATATTACTGTTTTTAATAATTTCATAATTTCTTCTTTTTTTGTTATTATCTAAAATCCTCGAACTTTTTCAACTTCACATTGATCATTCCTTTTACTTCTCCTTCTCTAAAAACAAAAAACTCTTTCATGTATTTTGAACGATGTGATTTACACTTTTTTTCTTCTTCTTTAGAACTTGCAGCTCTTTTCTCTAAACAGTCTACCATTTGAATTCCATTGAAACTTGCTACAAATTCTTTCTCATTAAAACGTTCTATGTAAAGCGTACCAGAAAAAGCTCTACTTTCTATTAATTTATGCGTATTTATAAAATTGATACTATATGTCGTAGCATCTTCAGCTTCAGTAAAACGTATACTATTCGTATAACTAGATTGAGCTTCTTTTAATAAAGGATCACTTAAAACTTTTAATTTCTTACCAAATTCATCAGCAGAAATTTTACCTTCTTGAAATTTCTTGGTAAGCGATTTCATTTTCTCTTGCATTCCGTTCTTTTTCCTTTGAAAATCTTTCCTTTCTTTTTCAATACGAGTGTGGTCTTTACTATTAATTTGACTCATCATACTCATATCATCACGATAACCTTTATTTAATGCACTTAAATTGATATACACACTGTCTTTAGGAGTAATAGGGAACTTTAAACCGTTTATAAATTCTACCTCTATAAGCAATTCTAAATTATTTGGAACTTTGTTGTTATCTACATTTAATCTTCCTCCAGACAACTCAAATTTCCCTCCATAACCTTCTCTTAATTCATGTTGTGAGATATACACTGAAAACTTGTTTTTACTCAAACTTGCTTCTACAGCTTCACAAGTTCCAAAAGCTTCACCACTATAACCTACTTTTTGACTAACAACTGTTTGGACGAATAGAAAAAACAGTAATAGACTAACTACTTTTTTCATATTTAGTGCTTTATAATTTTTCTATGAATAACATTTTTGAATTCATCTTCGACACGAATAAAATATAAACCTGCAGGAAGATTTCTTAATGAAACTTCTGTTTGCGTGTTTTCTATATTTTTCTCTTTCAAACAAACTTTCCCATTACTATTGAATACAACTATAGATTGAATTGAGTTTGAATTTTTAATCTTTATCAATTCCCAAGTTGGATTTGGATATATGGAGAAATTTATATCAGAAACTACATCTTCAGTAGATAATACACTTGAAGTATCTTCGGCCTTTAAAACAAAACCTCCAGATTCTGATTTAGATTGAAATCTACTAGATAGTTCTAACCAAACTTGTAAATAGTATTCTTGACCAGGATTTAAATTATCTACTGATAAATTTCCTTCATCACAATTTAATGGAGTTGCATCTGTACAAGTTTCATACAATGCAATTTTTGAAATTAATGTGCCTGCAGAAATAGTTATATTCATACTTCCAGATTCTGGAGCTGTAAACGAATACCAAACATCAAAAACTGTTATTCCATTTTGAGCACAATTCGGATTTGTTGCTGCTCCAGATGCACTAATTGTGCTTCCTGGCGTATCTTGTCCTAAAACAATTGGAATCGTAAAAGAACAATTGTCATTTACTGGTGTACAGTTTTCATTAAAATTTGTTTGCATATCTATTTGAGCCCAAGTAGAGTTACTATAATTTACATCATCTACCTGAATACAGGTTAAATTAAAATTTGCAAAAACAGAGAAGTTTTCATTAGAAATTCGTGAATTATTTCCATTTTTTATGTTCAATCCAACCAAAGCATTATCATTACAACTTAACTTAGTTAATCGAGAATTGTTTACTAAATCTAAATACTCAATAGCATTAACTTCACAGTTCAAATTTTCTAACTTTGAGTTTGATAAAGTGTTTAATTCAGTAATTTGATTTGCACTACAGTTTAAGTTTACCAACTCTAAATTTTTAATAACCGATAACTCACCAATATCATTATAAGAACAGTCTAAGTCTGTTAAATTCACTAATGTGCTAACATCTAAACTTGTAAGTTCATTTGTACTACAATTTAAATTCGTTAAAGCAGTAAACTCCTCGATCCCAGAAAGATTAGTAATACTTTGCCCGCTAACATCTAAAGTAGTTAATGCTTGAATAGCCGAAGTTGATACCTTATTATCTCCTGTAACTCCATTACCAGCACCTATAGATTCTAAATAAGTTTCAAAATTACTATCAGGAATTTCAGTAGTTTCTAGAGTTGAAGATCCGCCACAATCGTTACTGAAGATCAAGTATTCATCAAATCTTAAAACTCCTGTTGTTTTTGTTCTCGACCAATTTGCATTTACATAATCTGCATCAGAAACTTCAATACATCTTAAGTTAGGATTAGATAAGCTCTCTAAGTAAAAATTGTTTAATCCATTTTTAATGGAAACCCTAGAAATACTACTTAACTCATTCAAAATAATATCTGTAATACGTGTATTATTTGCAAAATCAAGATTATCAATTTTATCACAGAAGTAAACAAAAAACTGACTTAAATTGGTATTACTTGATATATCTACAATTTCTAGAGCATCATTATTGTTAAGATTAATATGATCTAAACTAATTGCCCCCGTAGTATTTAAATCAACCAATAACGCATTATTTTTTAGACTTAATAATTCTAAATCCGTATTAGAAGAAACGTTTAATGAAGTAATCGAAGATCCATCTAAAAAAATTCGTTTCAATTTAGTTAAACCAAAAACATCTATTGAAGTTAATGTTTGATTCCCTGCAGTTAAAAACTGTAGCTCTGTATTTCCACTTACATCTAGTGTTTCTAATTGATTTCCTGAAATCCTTAGTTCTTTTAATCCAGCAAAATCTTCTAATCCTGTTAAATCTTGAATTCCTATGGAATTCATTGATAAGAAAGTAACATTTTTAATATTATCTGTAAGTACATAATCATCTAAAACAGTATCGTAACCTTTATTGATAAGAAACTGTTCAAAAGCATCATCTGGCACAAAGGTTTGCTGAGCAAAAAGTCCTACAGATAATGTCATAAAAAAAAGTAGTAATCTATATTTCATATGAATTGCTTTTAATTGTTATTCAATTGTTTCGTTTTTATATTCATATATTAGTTTTATAATTATTTCGAATCTTAACATTTTTCAGAAAAAAATTCTGTTAATATTACCTGTATCTCAGCAACTAATGAATAGAAACATTAACGATATATTACTTCAACAAGAATTAAGAGAAGGTAATAGAGATTCTTTACGAACGGTATACGTGAATTATAGAGCTGACTTTTTAAAGTATGCTTTTACTTACAAGTTAAGTGAAGAAGATGCTTTAGACATTTATCATGATGCTATTATTGCATTCAATAAAAGTTTCACACAGAATAAAATAAACATTACCAAAAGCTCTATAAAAACCTACTTATTTGGTATTGGAAAAAACAAGATTTATAATCACTTTAAAAAGAATAAAAAAATACATTTAATAAAAGACAGAGAAGATGAAGCCTATGAAAGTATTGAAATTGATGCTGTAACTCCAACAATTGAGCAAATTGCATTAAGTAAAGCTTTACAAAAGATATCGGAATCTTGTAGAACTCTTTTAAAGCTGTTCTATTTTCGAAACTTAGATATTGAAGAAATTGTAAATCTTACCGATTACAAAGATGCAAATACAGTGAGTAGTCATAAATCTAGATGTATGAAAAAACTTAAAGAGTTAGTGAAAAATGAATAATTACGAAGAAATTATACAAAAACACTTTAAGAATGAATTAAATAGTGAAGAACAAAAACTATTTAACTCATTAAAAGAAACTAACGAAGAATTTCTAGTAGCTTTAAAAGCTCACGAAGATCTTATGATCGCTTTTCAGGTTAATGAAGACAAAGAAATTAGTAATCTTATTAAAGATATTGAAGGCAAAAAGAAACCAAAATCTGTTTTTCTTAAAATCGCAGCAGCTTTAGCTGTATTTATTACTGGTTATTATTTTCTCTTTTTATCTAGTGAAAATTACGAATATTATTTAGAAGAATATCCTAATGTTCATCATCCTATTACAAGAGGAAATTCTAAAAGTAAACTAGACGAGGCTTTTAATGCTTATGAAAGTAAGTCTTATAAAAATGCTATTGTAAAGTTTGATGCTATTTTAAGCGAAGAGAAATCTCCTGAAATTCAATTCTATAAAGCAATGGCATTATTAAATGATAAGCAATATCATAAAGCAGAAAATATTTTACAAAACTTAACTCAAATTTCTTTTGAATTTAAAGATGAAACGTTTTGGTATTTAACAATTCTATCTTTAATAAAAGAAGATGAAACTAATGCTAAAAAGCTCTTGATTACAATGAATAAAGAAAATATGGAGTTCAAACAAGAAGAACGTCAATCAATACTCAAAAAATTAAATTAAAAAATCTTCATTATTAATAATAAATGATACAAGAACTATATCAACAAGCAATGAAGTTTGCAGGAGAAAAACACTGTAATCAAAAAGTTCCAGGAACCAAAGCAAATTATTTATTACATGTTTCTAATGTAGTTATGGAAGTTATTATTGCCTACAATTACACAAAATCTTTTGATATAAATTTGGCTGTACAAACTGCTATTCTTCACGATACTATTGAAGATACTGATACTAGTTTTGAAGAAATTTTATCAAATTTTGGAGCAACTGTAGCTGAAGGTGTTTTAGCACTAACCAAAAATGAAAATTTAAACACTAAGGAGGAACGCATGCGTGATAGTTTAAAAAGAATCAATAAACTGTCTAAAGAAATTGGTATTGTTAAAATAGCTGATCGAATTACAAATTTACAAGAACCACCTAAACATTGGAGTCAAGATAAAATTGAAAATTATTTAAAAGAAGCTCAGTTAATTTCAAATGAATTGAATGATAAAAATGAATATCTGAATAACAGATTACTAGAAAAAATTGAAGCATATTCAAAATTTATATCCAAATAAAATTCTAGCACCAATATTTTATTACTTTTGCCCTTGCTATTAAACTAACAAAAATTGAAAAACTATGACTAGAGAAGAACGTTTAAGCTTCTGTAAAATTTGTAAAAACCAAAAATTAGATTTTAAACAAGGAATTGTTTGCGGACTAACTAATGCTCCTGCAGAATTCGAAAACTCATGCGATTCTTTTTCTGAAGACATAACCTTAAAAAATGAAGCACTTTTTCAAGAGTTTGAAAATATTCATGAAACTGTTGGTAAAGGAACCAGATTAGCAAATTACCTACTTGATCTTATATTTATTTATATACTAGGTTATTTAATTGGTTTAATGATTGGACCTTTATTAGTCAATTTTGCTCCTGATTTAATTTATTCTACTAATACAGGTAAGATTTTACTCTTTGAATATCTTTTAGGTGCTTTTATAAATATGATTTACTATGTTTCTTTTGAAGCAAGTTCAGGAAGAACTATAGGTAAATATATTACGAAAACAAAAGTAGTTACTCTAGATGGTGAAAAACCCGATTTTAATGTAATTTTAATACGTTCTTTGTGCAGACTAATACCTTTTGAAGGTTTTTCTTTTTTAGGAGATGATGATTCTGGTTGGCACGATACTTTTTCTAAAACAAAAGTAGTAAAAGCGTAATTTTTTGTAACCTACTTTTAAATTCATCCGTCTTACTAAAAAAACTTTCAATGACTAAACTTTTTAAATTTTTAAAATGGATACTAATTATTGTAGTTACCATTATTATTGTTGGCCTTTTATATTTAAGATTTTCACGATTCTCAGATACTATGATTTATCAAGTTAATGGAAATCAATACAGCGAATTCAAGTCTAATTTTAATCATGAAGAATTTTATTTTGATATAGCTGAAAACACCAAAATTCACGCAGCTCTTTTTAAACCAGATTCTATTCCTACAATTGGAACAATATTTCATTTTTCAGGAAAAGGAATGCATTTAATGTCTGTTCAAAAATCATATCAACCTTTGTTAAATAAAGGATTTCAAATCTTTTGCTACGAACGTAGAGATTTTGGAAAATCTACAGGTGAAGCAAAAAACTCTACTATTATACAAGAAGATGCTTTAACTATGTTTGATAAGATCGCTGCTTTACCAAATGTAAAAGAGAAACCTATTGTAATTTGGGGACAATCACTCGGTGGTGCATTTGCGACTATGACAGCTAATAAAAGACAAGATAAAATTAAAGGTTTATTCTTAGAGGGAACGTTTAGTTCTTTTCCTGATATTGGTAAAGAATATGCGAGAGCTTTACATTTAGAAAATTTCAAATGGTTAGTTCCTATTGTTATGAACAATGATTTTCCTGCAGAAGAAGAAATTAAAGAATTACAAATACCAATTGTAATTGCACATAGTAAAACTGACAAACAAGTTAGGTATGAACTAGGAAAGAAACTTTATAATAATGCTCCAAAAAACAACAGTCTTTTTTGGAATATTAACGGTAAGCATATTAGAGGAATTTACAATCATGAAAAAGAGTATGTAAATGCCTTTTTAACAATGCTAAAAAAGTAAAAACATTCGTTTAAATTAAACCTTAAAAAGAAAAAACATTTTTGGTAAGTTCAACAGAATTAATCTACATTTATAGAAAAAAAATAAGTATTGATTTCTACAACATACAATTCAAATAAAAAGAAATTTTACCATAATAAAAAAGTTAACACTTTAGCTTATGTATATTATATCCTATTTGCGGCAATAGCTTCGGTTTTCATTTCTAACCTTCTAGATAGTTATGTTTTTAAGGTAATTCGATCAATTCCTTTGGATGAAATAGGAATTATGACAGCTGTAATCTCTTCCTACAGTATCTATAAAATTCATAAAACAAAAATCCTAGTTGTTAACTTAGAAGAACATAGTGCCACTTTTATTATTATTGAAGCTAAGAAAAGATTTCGCAGATTCGAAAATATGTTTGACACCGTTGATTTTCTTAAAGGCAAAAATGATACTATTACTGTTCCATATAATAACATGAAATCAATACAAGCTGAAAGTACGTTAATACAAAACTTAATTACTTTAAGCTATGTAGATGACGATAATCAACTTACAAAACGAAATCTAGCGCTGTACGATGTACTAGAGGAGGCAGATATCTATATTATTAAGAGACAATTGAGAACAAAAGGGATTGAAGTAAATTTTTAATCCTACAATACATATTCTTTTTTAAAAAACTTAACTTATGAAATCGACAGCACATCACGACGAAAGAATTGCTAATATGATATTCGCTTCTGTTTATCCGCATTATGTTACTAAAGTTGAAAAGAAAGACAGAACAGTAGATGAACTACACGAAGTAATCACCTGGTTGACAGGCTTTACCTCTGAACAGATACAAAATTTGATTGATGAAAAAGTAACGTTTAAAACTTTCTTTGAAAGAGCAAATCTAAATCCGAATGCTGATTTAATTAAAGGTGTAATCTGCGGATATCGAGTTGAAGAGATTACTAACAAACTAACTCAACAAACACGTTATTTAGATAAACTTATTGATGAATTAGCTAAGGGACGTAAAATGGAGAAAATTTTGAGAAAACCTAAAGAATAAAACAACACAAAATTGTGAAAAAGAGATATAAATTTTTAATTCTATTCTTGGTTTTTATAAGCTTAGGAATATATTTTATTTTTCATTCTATAGCTCCATACGCTATTATACAACCGCAAAGAATTAGTATAAATAAACAACCTAAAGATTTAAAATTAAAAAGTGAAGAAATAGATATTCTCACTAAAGACAGTTTAACTTTAAAAGGACATTGGATTAAATCTAATAAAGAAACTTCTAAAGGAATTTTGATTTTTATTCATGGCATTGGAGGTTGTAAAGAACATTTTTTAGAACTATCAAAAAAATTAGCTGAATTCGGAATTGAATCGATTTTATTTGATGGAAGAGCTCATGGTAAAAGTGAAGGTAAATACTGTACTTATGGTTTTTATGAAAAACATGATGTGTCTAAAATTGTAGATTTCATCAAACAAAAAAACCATAACCTTAAAGTTGGAATATGGGGAAATTCTTTAGGTGGCGCCATTGCTATTCAAGCTTTAGAAAAAGATAAACGTATTCAATTTGGTATTATAGAAAGTACATTTACAACATTAGACGAAATTGTTTTTCAATACAAAAAGAACTTACTCAAAGGTTTTGGAATAAAATTCTTATCCGATTTCAGTTTAAAAAGAGCAGGACAAATTGCTAATTTTAATCCAAATAAAGTAAAACCTATCCAATCAGTTACAAATATTACGCAACCAGTTTTAATTGCTCACGGAGATGCAGATCAAAATATTCCTTTTAATTTTGGTAAAGAGTTATTCGAAAACCTTAAATCAAACGATAAAAAGTTTATTCCAGTTAAAGATGGTGGACATCTAGATTTATTTGAAAAAGGAGGAGAAAAATATCAATCGGAATTATTAAATTTTCTATTACAGAATTTTAATTCAAATTAATTTCTTGAATAAGATATTATCAAAAAACATCTTCTAGTTAATATTCAAACATTTCAACTCGCTAATTAAAAAATTGTTCGACCTTTGCCGCTTAATTCAAATAAACGAGTAAAATGAACACTAGAGTTATAGCGTTATTAGCAGTTTCTATTGTTACTATTATTTACGGAGTTACTTTTACCGTAGCCAAAGAAGTAATGCCTCATTATGTAAAACCTTTTGGTTTTATCTTTCTTAGAGTATTTGGTGCTGCTGCTGTATTTTGGTTTTTAAGTTTATTTATTAAAAACGATAAAATTGAAAAAGGTGATTATAAAACCATTGCCTTATCAGCCTTCTTCGGTATTGCATTAAACATGCTTACCTTTTTTAAAGGTTTAAATTATACAACACCAATTAGTGCATCTGTAATGATGGTTACTTCGCCGATTTTAGTACTTATTTTTTCAAGTATTTTAATTAAAGAACGTCCAACATTAACCAAAATCATCGGTGTTATTATCGGATTAATCGGTGCAGTCGTTCTTATTGTTTACGGAACAGAACCAGGTGCAGATGCTAAAAACATGATGTTAGGAAACTTTTTAGTGTTTATAAATGCGGCATCTTATGGAATGTACTTGGTTATTGTTAAAAAAGTAGTTGCCAAATATAAACCGGTTACGTTTATCAGATGGCTATATTTCTTCGGATGTATTTTCGTTTTCCCTTTTGGAATAGCTGAATTCTCAGAAGTACAATGGACGATTATTCCAACATCAGGTTATTTAAGAATAGGATTCGTTGTCATATTTGCTTCTTGTATCACTTATCTTTTCAATCTATTTGCATTATCAAAACTAAAACCAACAACAGTAAGTGTTTTCATTTATTTACAGCCTGTTGTCGCTAGTATTTATGCATTATTGGTAGGAAGTGATCAATTAAATACGATTAAAATCTTAGCAAGTATTTTAATATTTATTGGTGTATACTTGGTTTCTAAACAAACTACCGAGAGTAAAAGCAAATAATGTATCTTTACAGCCAATTAAAAACAACCTATGATTCAATCAATGACAGGATACGGTAAATCCGTATTACAACTTCCTACTAAAAAAGTAACTATTGAGATTAAATCGCTTAATAGCAAAAATTTAGATATCAATACCCGTATTCCTTCATACTATAAAGAGAAAGAATTAAGCATCAGAAAAAAACTAGCTTCAGCATTAGTAAGAGGTAAAGTTGATTTTTCTATTTATGTTGAAATCACTGCTGATGAAACTTCTTCTTCTATAAATAAGGCTGTTGTAAATAAATATATCGATCAACTTAGAGATATTGTAGTTATAGATACTTCAGACGATGTAAAGTTATTAGAAATGGCAGTTCGTATGCCAGATGCTTTAAAAACTGAGCGTGAAGAATTAGATGAAAATGAATGGAGTGAAATTGAAAGTCACATCGATACTGCTTTAAAAGATATTGTTCAATATAGAACTGATGAAGCTGCTTCATTAGAGATTGACTTTATACAACGTATTACCAATATTAAAAGTTGTCTGGCTCAAGTTCATGAAATGGACGGTGAAAGAATTGAAAACGTAAAACAACGTTTAAGGAAAGCCTTAGATGAATTAAAAGTTGAAGTTGATGAAAACCGATTTGAGCAAGAATTAATTTACTATTTAGAAAAGTTAGATATTAACGAAGAAAAAGTTCGTTTAGCGAATCACTTAGATTACTTCTTACAAACTTTAGACACTAGTGATTCTAACGGAAAAAAATTAGGATTTATCGTTCAAGAAATTGGAAGAGAAATTAATACTACTGGATCGAAAGCAAACTATGCTCCGTTACAAAAAGTAGTGATTCAAATGAAAGACGAGTTAGAAAAAATTAAAGAACAAATATTAAACGTATTATAATGGCGAAAGAGTTTCAAGGAAAATTATTTGTGTTTTCGGCACCATCTGGATCTGGTAAAACAACAATTGTTCGTCATTTATTAGCACAAGAACGCTTTAATTTAGAGTTTTCAATTTCTGCTACTTCTAGAGCTCCACGTGGAGAAGAAAAAGACGGAATTGATTATTACTTTATCTCAAGAGATGAATTTATTCAGAAAATAAAATCTGAAGAATTCTTAGAGTGGGAAGAAGTATATACTGAAAACTTCTACGGAACTTTAAAAACGGAAGTAGAACGTATTTGGTCTGAAGGAAAACACGTGATTTTTGATATCGATGTTGCTGGAGGATTACGAATTAAAAAGAAATTTCCAGAAGAAACATTAGCTGTTTTTGTTAAACCACCAAGTGTTGATGAATTAAAAAGACGTTTAAAGGAAAGAAAAACAGAAAGCGAAGATAAAATCAACATGAGAATAGCAAAAGCTTCTGTTGAACTAGCTACTGCGCCTCAGTTTGATACTATTATTAAAAACTATGATTTAAGTACAGCTTTACAAGAAGCAGAAGATCTAGTTTCAGACTTTATTGGTTTAGATAAAAATTAGAAGTCAAAAGAGTTCATGAAAAACATCGGATTATACTTCGGAACATTTAATCCTATTCATATTGGGCATTTAATTATTGCCAATCATATGGTAGAAAACTCTGATTTAGATGAAATTTGGATGGTAGTTACACCACACAATCCTTTCAAGAAAAAAAGTTCTCTTCTTGATAATCACCATCGTTTAGAAATGGTATTTAAAGCTACTGAAGATTACGATAAAATTTCCCCTTCAGATATAGAATTTAAATTAACACAACCAAATTACACAGTTCATACTTTAGCTCATATTTCTGATAAATATCCTGATTACAACTTCAGTTTAATTATGGGTGAAGACAATTTAAAAAGTCTTCATAAATGGAAAAATTACGAGGTAATTTTGCAAGAACATCAAGTATATGTATATCCGAGAATTTCTGAAGGAAAAGTAGAAACTCAATTTGATAATCACCCGAAAATTCATCGCGTGAACGCTCCAATTGTTGAGATTTCTTCTACAATGATTCGTAATGCCATAAAGGAAAATAAAAATATTAAACCATTACTAACTGCTGAAGTTTGGCAATACATTGATGAGATGAACTTTTATAAAAAATAGTTGTCCTATTTTTTCGTTGTATATTTGAGATTCCAAACCTAGTATTCGTGGCTAAAAACAAGAAAAAATCGAGTAAATTAAAACAAAAACTCACCGATAAATACAGATTGGTAGTTTTAAATGAAGATACATTTCAGGAACGTTTTTCATTAAAATTGTCACGTTTAAATGTTTTTGTATTTGGTGGTATTTTTTCTATTCTATTAATCACGCTTACTACGTTTTTAATTGCTTTTACTTCTTTAAAAGAATATATTCCTGGATATTCTTCGACAAAACTTAAAAAAGATGCCAGTAGATTAACCTATAAGGCAGATTCATTACGCATTCGTTTAGCTGTTTTAGAAAAATTCACCCAAGCTATTCGTCCGGTTTTAACTGGTGATATAGAACCAGAAGCTATAGATTCTATTAGAAATGAAGCAGACAAAGCTGCCATCGATTACAAAAAACTAGAAGCTACAGAACAAGATTTACAGTTTAGAGAAGAAATAGAACGTAAAGATCGTTATGCTTTATCTGCTGGAACAGCAAACAAAGCTAAAATTGTATTCTTTGCTCCTGTAACTGGAAACGTAACACAATCTTTTAATGCTGCCAATAAACACTTCGCTATAGATATTGTGGCTGAAACAGGAACTCCTGTAAAATCAATTGCAGACGGAACTGTTATTCTTTCTGGATGGACAGCAGAAACTGGTTATATTATTACTATACAACACACCAATAATTATATTTCTGTATATAAACATAACGGACAACTTCTAAAACAACAAGGTGACTTTGTAAAATCTGGAGAAGTTATTGCTAGTGTAGGTTCTACAGGTGAATTAACAACCGGACCTCATCTTCATTTTGAGTTATGGAACAATGGTTATCCTGTAAATCCAACTAGCTACATTAACTTTCAGTAATAATTAGCAGTAAAATCTTCAAGCTTCAAGCAAAATAAAACTCTATGTCATTAAAATCTTTATTAGCTATTCCTTTCGCAAAACGAGCGGTAAAACAAGTAAGAAAATGGGCTTCTAAACCAATTAAAACTCAAGATAAAGTTTTTCAATATTTAATTTCTGAAGGATGTAAAACTGCCTTTGGAAAAGATCATGACTTTGTTTCGATTAATTCTTATGAAGATTTTAAAAAACGTGTTCCTGTTAACGACTATGAAGGTTTACGCCCTTATGTAGATAGAATGGTAGCTGGTGAAGAAAATATTTTATGGAAAGGAAAACCAATCTATTTTGCTAAAACATCTGGAACAACATCTGGTGCAAAATATATTCCAATAACTAAAGAATCGATGCCAACACATATTAAATCGGCACGAAATGCTTTGTTATTTTACATTAATGAAACTAAAGATGCTTCTTTTGTAAATGGAAAAATGATCTTTTTACAAGGAAGTCCAGTTTTAGATGATATGAATGGAATTAAATTAGGCCGTTTAAGCGGAATTGTAGCGCATTATGTACCTAATTATTTATTGAAAAATAGGTTACCAAGTTGGGAAACAAATTGTATTGAAGATTGGGACACAAAAGTAGACAAGGTAGTTGAGGAAACATTACCTGAAAACATGAGTGTAATTAGTGGAATTCCTTCTTGGGTTCAAATGTATTTTGAAAAGTTGATTGACAAAACAGGAAAAACAATTTCTGAAATTTTCCCTAACTTCAATTTCTTCATTTACGGCGGTGTAAACTTTGAACCTTACAAGAATAAATTTGAAGCTTTAATTGGTAAAAAAATCGATTATATCGAACTATATCCAGCTTCTGAAGGTTTTATTGCATTTCAGGATTCTCAAAAAGAAAAAGGAATGCTATTACAGCTTGATTCTGGTATTTTTTATGAGTTTATTCCTGCAACTGAATTCTTTGATGAAAATCCAACGCGTATTTCCTTAAAAGACGTACAATTGGGTGTAAACTACGTTATCATCTTAAATACTACTGCCGGACTTTGGGGATACAATATTGGAGATACTGTTGAGTTTACTTCTCTAGCTCCGTATCGAATAAAAGTTACTGGAAGAATTAAGCATTTTATTTCTGCTTTTGGTGAACATGTTATTGGTAAAGAAGTAGAAAAGGCGTTAAATGATGCCATTGTTGGAACCAATGTAAATGTAAGTGAATTTACTGTAGCTCCACAGGTAAATCCAGAATCTGGATTACCATATCACGAGTGGTTTATTGAGTTTGAAAATGAACCTGAAAATTTAGATGAAATGGCTGCAAAAATTGATACTTCTATGCAGCAACAAAATATTTATTATCAAGATTTAATTGAAGGAAAAGTATTACGTCCATTACTGATTAGAAAAGTTAAAAAAGGCGGTTTTCATGAATACATGAAATCCATTGGGAAATTCGGTGGACAAAATAAAATCCCTCAACTTTCTGATAATCGTAAAATAGCCGATGTTTTAGAAGGCTTTTTAGTGGAGTAAATATTTCAAAAAAACAAACCACCGAAATTGTATTTAATTTCGGTGGTTTGTTTTTTTGCTTATTTGAATTGTTTACACTGGTTTTGCATAAAAATCTTGTAATGAATTGGTGTATAAATAATCATCTAAAGTCATTTTCCAAAAGTCTATCTTGGTGGGGTTTTTACTTCCTGTTGGCACTAACATTAAATTGCTTTTTCCTGAAACTTTATGAGCTTTTAAAGTTGTGTTTTCTAAATAACGTTGATCTAAACTTACATCGAAATGATATAAATAATCGTAAACAAACTCTACATATTCTCGTTTAGAAACTTCAGCAAGACTTTTCATTATTAGAGTTTCATAATTATTCGTTATTGCATCTTGAAGTTCAACTGCATTTAACGGATTTCCATTTAAAACTGGCATAATATTGAACTGTCCATCAATAAAAATCCATTTGTTTAATTCTGGAGAATATACTTCTGTTGCCACATGACCTGGCGATCCTTTTCTCGTTTCAACATCTTTTGTTTTTAAGTAAATCGTACGTGATTTAAAACCAGCATTTTCTAATTGAGATTTTAACACTACAGCATAAGCAAAACATGGAAAGTTTTTTCCTTCTTTCGCTTCATTTAAAATAGTAATTGCATCTGGTTTACTTGGTGATACGTTTCCATTATGCTTCCATCTACTGTTTGTCCAATTTAATACGCTTAAAATTTTATCAACATCAGAGGTTTTATTAGCAACCACATCATGTATCGGATATTTTTCTTTCAAATCTTTTAAATAAGGAACACCTTCACTTTCTGAATATTTAATTTGTAAAGAATTATCTGTATCAGAAGTATTAAAAGTTATGGTTTCTTTAGGGAAAGCTTCTCCGATAATTAGCATATGAGCATATAAAGAATCTTTATATTGTGCGTAAAACTCATAATTTTTATTTCCTTCTACTGAAAATGAAATACTATCTATTTCTGATGCAAAAGCTACAGGCTCACTAGCATTAATACAGCTTATTCGTAAGCTATCTTTTTGTTCGTTAGTTTTAATTCCCCAGGCACTTTTGTACCAATTGTTATTAAACTGAACATCTACAGTTTTTTTGTTTGTTTTTAAAACTGGTAGGCCTTTATATGTTTTGGCTTCTTTAGCACAAGAAATAACAGTAATACTCACTAATCCGAAGAGCAATTTTTTCATATAAATTTGTTTTAGTTTCATTTGGTTATGCAATTTAAAAAAACTCAAGATTAATGATTATTTAAATTCTTAAAAGTAAGTTAAATCTTTAATTATTTTCCTTTTTAGATTTTTCTTAAGAAAATATTTCCGCTAATAGTTTTTAACTCTAAAGAAGCTGTTCCGTTTTTTACTTTTCCATAGATTTTTTGGTGCGCATCACGTCTTCTTTTTTTATCAAAATCGATTTTTAAATCTGAGTACACTGTTCCTGTTAAAGTTTGTGCCTTAAATTCCGCATCAGCAACATAAACGTCAATATCCCCACTAATTGTTTTTAATTTCATGTTTTTCGAATGTTCTTTCACAGTAATATCCCCACTAATTAAATCTAACGTTAGTTTGCCTTTATAAGTGACTTCTGTTACATTGCCAGAAATACTTTTCACTTTTAAATCTACATGCTTAGGTAAATAAATCGTGTAATCTACAATTACTTTATTATGAGCGTTACAATATTTATAACTATTACAACCAGCATTGTCTTTCATTGTTATATTTACTTGATGCTTTTTAAAAAAGCTTCCATAATCTGATTTTATTAAATAAACATCTCCTAATTTTTCACCTTTTAGCGAAAAGTATTTATTGTCTTTATTATCGTTTAAGTTTGCTGAAGCTGTTACTAAAATTTCATTTTTATTCCAGTTTTTAATCTGAATATTCTGAGCAAATTTCACATTAACTTCTACAGTTTCTATTCCTGAAGTTGCGTTTTTAATTTCTGTTTTTTTCTGAGCTGATAGGTTACTAAAAGTCAATAGTATTCCTATGAAAAAAAGTATTCTTTTCATTTTTAGTAGTTTAAAAAATTAATTGTTTTTTGGATTAGCTTTCTAAGCTAAATAAGGTAGTATTATTTTTTACGGAGATAAATATTCCCTAGTGTAGATTTTAATTTAATCTGAACACCTCCATTATTAAGAGCACTTGAGATTTTCTGACTTCCTCTAACAGCTTTCAATCCGTCTTTCTTAGGCATTTCAATATCAAAATTTGTATAAAAAGTTCCACGAGTTCTCAAGTCTAAATTTGCTTTAGTATTTTCTGGTATTGTTACATCTATCTCACCTACATTAGAAAAGATTGTAATTGGAGAACTCTGATTTACTTTAGAAAATTCTATGTTCACATTTGCTGCATTAGCATTCACTGTAATTGGGCCAGTAACATCTTTCATTACAATAGCTCCTACATTCGTTTTTGCTTCAACTTCAGATGTAAAACCTATTACTTCTACAGCTCCTAAGTTTGGCGTATCAAAAATGATATTTATGTTTTTAGGTAATGTTATGAATAAATTATTACGTTTTACATGAGATAATAAATCTACTACATTCAAAACATCTCCAGATTTTTCAATAGAAAATCCCATACCGTCTGCATTATCTTCTCCTCCTGGATAAATCGCTTTTAAACCTTTCGTTTTTTCTTTTAAAGATTTATGATGATCATGATTGTCATGTTCGCAATCTCCGCAATGATTATCATGATCATTATTTTTTTCCTTTATAGTTAACTCATTATTTTTTGATGCTGTAATTTTAACTTTTGTATCAGTATCTATTTTTACTGTTTTAATTCCTTGTAATTTGTAAGTAAAACTTTTCTTTTGTCCATATGTTACAGACATTAAAAGCAATGTTGCTATTGTTATTAATTTTCTCATAATTTTATTAAATTAAAGTTGGTATATTATACGCTAACTCTTGTTTGACATAATCTGGAGTTTCTTCATGATCTAACAGTTTTTTCATAGGAACGAGCGCTCTTTTTTCCTGAATTTCTGCTAAAACTTGGATTAACTCTATTTGAACCGAAGGTTCTTTATCTGTTTCTAACGCTTTTAATAAAGCATTTCGAACTTTCTCTAAACTTGAAAACTTGGCTAAAGCTTCTACAGCTGCTAAACGTACATTGGTATTTTTATCTACAAACATTTTATTAATTAAAGCATCTATAATACGTGTATCTTCTACTGAATACGTTGTCGTTTTTGAAATCGCTAAAATTCGTTTGCTTGCCGATTGATTTTCTAATAATGAAAATATAGCTTGTTGTTCTTTATTTGTTTTTATCGTAGATTCATTATTAGATAATTTTCCTAAGAAATAGCCACTAATTAATATTACTATACTTGCTGCTACTCGCAAATAACTTTTCCATTCTTTTTGAGGTGTTAATGCAACAACTTTCGTTTCTTCTTTATTGATATCTTCTTGTAAAGCAGTTTCAAAACGTTGCTTTAAATTATTACTTGGTTGTTCTTCTTCAACAGCATTCATAACATCTAAAAAAGATTGAACATTTGCTAACTCTGTTTTACAAGCATCACAAGTTTGAATATGATTCTCAATCGCTATTCTTTCCGATTCAGCAACTTCATTCATTACATACGTCATTAATTGTTCTTGTACATCTTTACATTCCATCATACTTTAATTTTTGTTACTTACTGTATTTATTGATTGAAAATAAATTTCCTTTAATTTTTTTAACGCTCTATGCGTTTTCACTTTGACTGCATTTTCTGAACTTCCTACAATTTGCGCAATTTGTTCATATTGTATTTCTTGAAGTTTATGCATTACTATTAACTCTCTGTCTTTCTCATTTAACTTTAATAACGAACGTTGTAAGTGCTCTAAGTCTTCTTTATTTGAGTCTATAAAAAGTTTTTCTTCTGAGTTTAAAAAATCATCTTCTATAATATTACTTCGCTCTTTTTTTTGTTTTTGATAATAACTCGAAAATATATTTCTTGCTACTGTATATAACCAAGATGCAAAGTTTCCATTATTATACGATGTTCTGTATTTTAGAATTTTAATAAAAACTTCTTGAGTTAAATCTTCGCTTACCATTTTATTGTGTGTCATTTTCTGAAAGAAATTATAAATTCGAACATGGTATCTGTCGAATAATATAGACAGCTTATTTAGCTCTCCATTGGCTACAGCCATCATTATTTTCTCATCAGTTAAATGTTTCAACTTTGTGGTAGTTTTGATTAGTTTCTATTATTAATACCTATACTTTTTTTAAAGGTTACATTTTAGTTTCATTTTTTTCATAAAAAAACTCGCCCTGAGGCGAGTTCTACTATTTTTTCTCAAGTTCTAAAACTTGTTTTATCATTTTATCATCTAAATGATTGAGTCGATACCAACCTTCATCATTAAATAATTCTCTGGCTATATTAATTTTTAATAGTTTTCTTAATTTCTCTTTCGTTTGCATAGATGTTCTAATATCTTTTACTTCGTCGAAAAAGCGATCTGATATTTTTCTGTCTTTATCAAATTCATTAACAAACTCCTCAAAAGATAGTTTATTTAATTCATCTCTATGATTATCTACATAATTAAACGCAAAATCGTTCATTGGTGTAAAGAAAATTGCTGGTAAATATGCTGTAGTATCGATTGCTACAAAAATATCTGGAACAATACCTCCACCTCCGTAAACAATTTTCCCTTTAGGAGTTTTGTATTGTAAACTATCTATTAATTTGATACTGTCTTTACTAAATAATTCTCCGTTTCTATAACGGCTTTCTACTTCATCTCCATAATTGACACTGTTCTGTAAAGCATTTGGATCTTTTAACTCTAATCCATTCTTATTATATGGCTTTTGTATCGATCTTCCTGTAGGTGTATAATAACGTGCAGTAGTTAATCGTACCGCAGAACCATCACCTAAATCCATTTCTTCTTGTACTAATCCTTTTCCGAAAGATCTTCTTCCAATAATGGTTCCTTTGTCATTATCTTGTAATGCTCCGGCTACAATTTCAGAAGCTGAAGCTGAGTTTTCATCAATTAAAACGTATAAACCTCCTTTTTCAAAGTCCCCTTTTTCAGTAGCGAAAGATTCTACAACTTCACCTCCATTATTTTTAGTAAAAACAATTAGTTTATCGTCTTCTAAAAATTCATCCACTATTTTATTTGCAATATGAATAAATCCTCCTCCATTTCCTCGTAAATCTAAAACCAAATCGGTCATTCCTTTGGCTAATAAATCATCTAATGAGGTTTTAAACTCTCGGTAAGTATTTTGTGCAAAACGATCTAATTTAATGTAACCGATACTATCGTTTAGCATGTAAGCTACATCTACACTTTTAATATTTATTTTACTTCTTCCAATAGTAATATTAAATAAACTATCGTTTGATTTTCGATATACTTGTAAATTTACTTCTGAATTTGGAGCGCCTTTCAATCTTTTTAAAATCTCCCTATTTCTTAATCGTTTTCCATACAAAGTATCTTTGTCTGCCATTAAGATTCTATCTCCTGCTAAAATTCCTTTTTTAATACTTGGCCCACCTTCCATAGGGTGAATTACAGTAATAGAATCATTAATCAAACGAAATTGAACTCCTATTCCTACAAAATTACCTTGCATACTTTCGGTAACTGCTTGTAAGTTTTCTTTAGGAATATAAACAGAATGTGGATCTAATTTTGTTAGCATTTCAGCAATAGCTCCATCTAATAACTGATCTGTATCAACATCATCAACATAATCTTGTTGAATAAAGTTAATTAATCGTTTTACCTTTTGTTCGTTTGCGGATGTTTTACTGAAACGTGAAGAATTACCATTAAAAAAGTAACCAATTAAAATTCCAAAGGTTACTGCTATTGCGAAATATATTGGTAAGTAATTTTTATTCATTAGGTAAATAAATCAATTCTACTCCTGCTTTCTCTAAAAATTCTAATCCTGACATATCTTTATATCTATTAGAATAAATAACTCTTTTAATTCCTGATTGATGAATTAATTTACTGCATTGTTGACAAGGTGATAATGTAATATATAAAGTAGCGTCTTTACAAGATTGTGTGGAACCTGCTACTTTTAAAATTGCATTAGCTTCTGCATGCAATACATACCATTTTGTGTAACCTTCCTCGTCTTCGCATATATTTTCAAATCCTGTCGGAGTACCATTGTAACCGTCAGAAATAATCATCCTATCTTTTACGATAATAGCGCCTACTTGCTTCCTTTCACAGTGCGAAAGTTTAGCCCATTCATGAGCCATTTTTAAATAAGCTTTGGCGTATTTTAATTCTTTTTTTGTTAGAGACATAGGAAAGCTAAAATACGGAGAAAATTAAGTTCTTTACGTTAATTTTTACCAAAAAGCACGATCTACCATCATTTGTAAAGCAAAACCAATTACTATTGATGATGCAACTAAAATCCAGTCTCTTCTATTTACTCCAAAAATAGATTGTATTAATGCTCCAAATAATAAAATTAAAGCCACAATAATTACTTGAGCAGCTTCTACTCCTAATGCAAATTCTAGTAACGGAACTAATTTATCCTCACCTCTACTCACCATCATTTTAAAGTAATTAGAAAAACCTAAACCGTGAATTAAACCAAAGAATAAAGCAAAAAATAAATTTTGATTTTCTTTTCCAACTGAAGCTTTTCTAGCTGTTAACACATTCATTAATCCTGTAATGAAAATTGTTAACGGAATTAAAAACTCAACTAAATCTGCTCTTACATTAATTTTCCCGAAAGCAGATAAAGCAAGAGTTATAGAATGACCAATGGTAAACAATGTAATTAACCATAATACTTTTTTCCATTGTTTAAACTGATAAACAACTGCTAGAACAATTAAAAAAAGAATATGGTCATATGCTTTGATATCTAAAACATGAAATAATCCTAGTTTAAAGTATTCGATAAATTCGTTCATTATAGGGATTTAAATTTTTATTTGTCGATCTATTTGTTGATCCAAAGATATGAATGTTTCTGTTCTTGAGACTCCTTTTATAGACTGGATATCTTTATTTAACAAATGCATTAAATCTTGATTATTTTTACACATAATTTTAATAAACACTGCATAATTCCCTGTTGTATAATGACTCTCAACAACTTCAGGAATATCTTTCAATCTTTTAATTGCTGAGGAATACAAACTCGCAGACTCCAAAAAAATTCCAACAAAGGCTGTTGTTGTATATCCTAAAGCTTCGGGGTTTAAAACCATTTTGTATCCATCTATTAGA
This sequence comes from Tenacibaculum aquaeponti, assembly GCF_052084715.1. Classification (GTDB taxonomy): domain Bacteria; phylum Bacteroidota; class Bacteroidia; order Flavobacteriales; family Flavobacteriaceae; genus Polaribacter. The sequence continues at coordinate 2,143,721 of NZ_CP197288.1, forward strand.
TTAGACTCGTCTAATTTGCGTAATCTTTGATGGATAGCAGCTCCGGAAATTCCAACTTCTCTTGCTATACTTAAAATAGGAGTTCTTGCGTCTTTTACTAACCTTTTGATGATAATTTTATCAATACCATCAATTTTTAATTTTTTCGACATAAAAACAAAAATAAGGAAAAGTTTAAAGCATATGAATATCATAGTATAATTTAAAAAACTATTATATAATGATTAAATTTGCAACAATGTTTGCTTTAGTTGATTGTAATAATTTTTATGCTTCTTGCGAGCGAGTTTTTAATCCGAACTTGCAAAACAAACCTGTAGCTATTTTAAGCAATAACGATGGGTGTGTAATTTCTAGAAGTGATGAAGCTAAAGCAATCGGTTTACCAATGGGAGCTCCAATTTTTAAATGGGAAAACTACTGTAAACAACACAACATTAAAGTAATTTCTTCTAATTATCCACTGTACGGAGATATGAGTGATCGAGTGATGAAAATTCTAGCTCAATTTACTCCCGATGTTGAAATTTATTCTATTGATGAAGCTTTTCTTCAATTTAAAGGTTTCGAAAACTATGATTTAGATGACTACGGAAATCAAATTCGAAATCGCATTTTACAGTGGACCGGAATTCCTACTTGTGTTGGTATAGCTCCAACGAAAGCATTAAGTAAATTAGCTAATAAAATTGCTCGAAAATTCCTTAAAGAAACTGGAGGCGTTTATGTTATTGATTCTGAAGAAAAAAGAATTAAAGCTTTAAAATGGATGCCTATTGAAAAAGTTTGGGGAATTGGTCGTGGACTTCAGAAAAAACTAAAAACCGCTGGTTGTGTAAAAGCTTATGACTTTACACAATTGGATAGTGAAACGGTTCGCAAAAAATATTCTATTGTCGTTTGGAGATTACAACAAGACTTACTGGGAAAATCAACCATTCAATTAGACGAAGAAAAGGATAAAAAAGCAATTGCAACAACACGTAGTTTCGAATATACATATTCTGACATTGAAAACATTAAAGAACGTGTTTCTACATTTGCGACTAATTGTGCAGAAAAATTAAGAAAGCAAAAACACAGTTGTCATATGATTATTGTTTTACTTCGTAGTGATCGTCATAAAGAACATTTAGAACAACATCGAGTAAGTAAAACGGTAATTCTCCCAAATCCAACAAACTCATCGTTAATTATTAGTAAATGTGCTGTTGAAGCTGTTAAAACCATTTTTAAACCAGGCATAAAGTATAAACGAGCTGGTGTAATTGTTACAGGTTTGGTTCCAGAAGATAACTTTCAACTCGACTTATTTACCAAAGAAGACCCTAAACACAAACCTCTTATGAATGCTATTGATCTTATTAATCGAAAATATAAGTCAAATAGTGTTAAATTAGCTAGCCAAGATCTGCAAAGAACTTGGAAAATGCGTCAAGAAAGATTAACTCCTAAATACACAACAAACATTAACGATATAATAGTTGTAAAATGAGTGTAACATTAACATTCTTTAGTCCGAAAAGCACAGATAGTGAAGGTGCTATTTTCTTTGATACTGGAATTTCTGCTGGATTTCCTTCTCCTGCTGATGACTTTAAGGAATCGCGAATTTCTTTAGATGAAGAATTAATTCGTAATAAAGAAGCTACTTTTTTTGCTCGTGTTAGCGGACAATCTATGATTGGTGCTGGTTTAGATGATAACGATTTATTAGTTATCGATCGAAGTATTCCTCCAACAAATAATAAAATTGCTGTTTGTTTTTTAGACGGCGAATTTACTGTGAAAAGACTTCGTGTAGATGGAAATGAAGTTTGGCTACAGCCTGAAAATCCAGATTATCCAATTATTAAAATTACCGAAGAAAACAACTTTGTGATTTGGGGAATAGTAACGAATGTGATTAAACGTGTTTAGTTTTTTAGTATTTCTATTAAATCTCTTTTACTTTTCTTCACATCTAAGGTCTATTAAATTATATTTTTTTTAATAATTCGTAAAGTATTTGATTATAGTAATCTTTAAAATTTTCATCTTATTTTTAATAATAACTAATTTTAAAAATTATAAAGACAGAAATAATCTGCCTTTATAATTTCATTATATTTTCTATAATTACAAAACCAAAGTAATTGTATCATCAACCTTTAGCAGTTTCTTTTTATCCTTATCATATGCTGGTATTTGTGCTGTAAAAACAGTTTCATTATTTACAGGATTCATTTCTGTCTCTCCTTGAATTACATATGACAAACCATAGTTTAATAATAATTCTTTTATTTCTCTAAAAGTTCTTTTTTTAGTAATAATCTCATTATCATCGCTTTTTGTTTCTTTTTCAATTACATTGGGTAAAAAACGAATTATTTGTGCATCTGATGGCGGAACTGGAACAATATCAAATTGAATTTCAGCTGTTGCATTTAACCCCATATTATATTTATTTGTATTCGATGCATTCACTGGAGTTGCATACATTTTTGGTCGGAAAGCACGTTGATTTTGACCTATAATACCTGTACTTTGTTGCGAAATAGATAATGATATTTTTGCTTTAGCTGTAGTTTTAGGTATCGTATAAAATGTCGGTTGATATCCTATTTCTCTTAACATTTTTAATGTTTCATGAGATTCATCAGGATTGTTATTATAAATCTCTAATGTTTGACGTAATGAACCTTCATCTAAAGCTGCTTGTGCTTCTCCAACACCTTCTCCTATAGAAGCGATAAAATCTCCTAAAGGCGCTGCAAATGCATCTTTTACATAATCGTATGAATTATTCGACATAATTTAATTAGTTTAATGATTTTGCGAAAATGACTACTACTTCTTGCCCCTCTACAATAGTTGTATTAGGAGCAGGTGATTGCTTAAACGATTGACCTTCTATTAAATTTTCATCGTTAGTTGGGTGATAAATAACATCTAGTTTAAGTCCATATTCTAATAATTTTTTTCTTGTAGCTGTTTCTGTTAGCCCTAAAATATTTGGCATTTTTTCACCTATAGTTGTTGTTAAATTTTGATTAGGAACTATATCTATACTAATATCACTAATAGCTGCACCATTTATTACTTTTGCCGTTTCAAAATCTAAAAGCCCTAACACGGTTCCTTCTGGTCCTTTCTCTACGGTAGTTTTTAAATTTAATGACACATTTGCCAATTTAAATTTTGAATTTATCAACTCTTCATCTGCTTTAATTACATCATTTACAATACTTCCATAAACTTTACTTGCCGACAATTTATTAGGTTGATCTGTTTGATGAAAAGCCTTTAATTCTTCTAATTCTTTAGATAACTTTTGTATTTCTTCCTCTAAATTAGTTATTACAATTTGTTTTCTTTCTATATCGGTATCTTTAGCAACTAACAAATTCTTATAATCTCTAATATCAGTATGAAGCTTACTTACACTTAATAAAAAAGCTTCTCTCTCTGCTATTAATTCTTCATTTTCTTTTTGTTGAATTTGTAATTGACTTTCTAACTCTTCTATTTTTTTTTGTAATATTTCGCTTTCTTCAGATTTCAATTCTAACTCTTTAATTCTATTTTGAAATTCTAAATTTTGTCCTTCCGAAGCTGTAATTGCATCAATTAATGTTTTCTTATTTTCAATTTCTTCTTGTAATTTAGAATTCAATTCGTTAACGCTAACATTTAACTCTCTTAATAAAATTTCTTTTTCTTCTATTTGCTTTTTCAACTCAGTAATTTCAGTTATAAATTCTTCTTGTATAACTTCGTAATTATCAACATTCTTTTGCAAAGCGATAATTTCTCTGCCAAGAGTTTTATTATGAATCTCTAGGTTAGAAATTTTAGAAATAAGATTAAAAATAGGTAAAGGTGTTCCTGAAATTATATGTGTTTTCACATTGGTTTTTAAAACTTCATCTAACAACCAATTTATACCAAAATCAATTAAAATAAATGCTTTTTCCTTTTGAATAACAATATTGAAACTAGAAGCAATTACTTCTGTTAATTCTTGTTCTTCATCTATTTTAATAATTCTAAAAGACGGCACTCCTCCTTCTTGTAAAACTTCTCTAACAATTCTTATCGTTTGATTTGTTGTAGAAATTCTATCAGGAATTTCTATTTTATGATTAAACTTCCCTTCTTGAATTACAGATGTGGTTAATGTGATCCAATCATAAATGTTAGCATTATAAAATTGAATAGCTATTTTAAACTCAGAAACTGGTGTATTTTTCGAATCAAATAATTGACCTTGAAACTGTATAAAATCTAATTCTATATCCATAACTTATTTTTGTATTGAAATTTTAGTAATTACATTTCCCACATTTACTTCTAATATTAAAATATGCCCATTAGCAAAATCTACAGCATCTACTTGCACTTGTACTGCTGCTTTTCCATTTATATCTGTTCTTACTTCGCTAGTATTTAAAAATGAAGTTGTATGATTTAATGTTTCGTTCGAATTTAATAAGTCTGTTTTTTGTTTATTATAATTAAATTCTACTAAAGCATCGGAAATTTGTTCTCCTGCTGCATTTATCACTTCTACATTAATAGTAAAAACATGAACTCCTGTTTTCTTTGGTGTGGCATTAATAATAAGTTGTGGTAATCCTTCATTAGGTACAACAGCTACAAATCGCCCAGAAATAGTGCTAGTTACTTTATTTGTTTCTTTTGTATTTGTTGTATTTACCACAGGTTTAAAAGCTATTGATTTAGCATATCCTTTCTTATACTGTGTTTCATAAGGATAAGAAACAGGACTTATAGCTTCAGATTGTTGCGTTTCTGAACTTGTTTCTTTTTCAAATTCTGCTTCTACCTGAAGATTGAAATCTAAATAAGGTAATGTGTATAATGTATTTGGTCTTCCAAATTCATCATAAGGCTTTACATTTCTTAAATGATTTTGTGCCTCATTCAAACTATCGGAAATCCCTAATAATATCTGTTTTAAAGTTAATGCATTGTTAACTGAACTCATTGTGGTATGTTTTTAAAATGAAAAACTATCTTTTTTATCTTTTAATTTTTTGAATGTATCTATTCCTGATTTTACCTTTTTTATAGTATTTGTATCGATAACTAATTTTTTATCCTCTACTTTAAAATCTTGATTTTCCTTATTCTTCGTTCTTAATTTCTCTAAAAAATCTAGATTAAAATCGTTATCCGTTTTCTTTTCTTTTTTTCTAGTAAAACTTATCGATTCTAACTTTTTATTAAGCACATCAGAAACTTTATCCGTTTTATCTAAGTATGTATTTACTGTATTAAAAAGTTGATCTACTTTATTAATTTGTTTTGTTGTTCTATCTATAATTTCTAAACCTTTAGAAAAGTTTTTTTCTACAGATTTAGAAGCGGTAGGCTTTAATTTCTCTGATGTTTTTTGAATTCCAGTATGTACTTCTGATATTTTACTTGCTGTTTTTACTATCTGCACAGCTTTATTCACAGTTTTCCCTATACTTTTAACAGTGTTGTTTTCTTTATTTTCTGATGTTTTATCTTGATAATCTGATGATCCCTTTTTTGAGGATTTATCTAAAAAATCAGATAACTTTTCCCTACCCTCTTTTGCCTTGTTTAACAAGGAATTTACCTTGTTCGTTTTTTCTGAAACACCTTGAATTTTTCTTTGTAATATTTTTAATTCTTCTTTCTCTAGTTTTGTAAATGAGTTTGAAAGTTTTTGAGTAGATACATCAGAAAAAGATTCTTTTTCAATCTTCTTAAAACCATTAAAATGATCCTTATTTTTTTTAACCTCTTTAATTCCTTTTTTTAATTCATTTTTTAACTTAGGTAAAGACAACGATTCTATTTTCTTTTGTTGCTGCTTTTTTAACCTAGGTTTTCCAGCAATTACTTCTTTATTTTTAAGCTTATTAGAAACATCTACTCTCCATTTATCATCTTCCTTTTTTCTTTTTCTCTTTTTCTTTTCAGCATTTTTTTCTTCCCTCCTTTTTTCATCAATTGTTTTTATCTCATAATCAAACTTCTTATTACTATCTCCTTCTTCCTTTTTACCTGTTAATTCGGCCATTTGAGCTTCTAACTCTTTTTGCTCATTTAGTAACGATTTTAAACTCGAATTAAATTCGACAACATCTTCTAACGATTTTCCTGTTTCAGAATTCTCTCCAGAGGAAAGAAGAGTTTTAAAATCAAACTCTTCTTTTTCTTCTGAAGCTTTTTCTTTTTTTACAAAGTTTTTCCAATGTTTAGCCATTACAAACTAGTATTATTAGTATTTAATGCATCCCTTTCTGCTTCCAATTCGGTAGCAATTAAACTTTGTAATCTTTGTTCAAATACTGGAGGATTTGGAACTGTAACCAATTTTGTTCTTATTAAAGAACTAGCTTCTGCTGAATATTGATATTTTTGGGAGTAGCTTGCTGAAACCGAAGCTGTAACAGCTACAAATCCAACATTAAAACCAGCACTAACTGAAACTGATGCTCCAAATTCTCTAGATTCCATCATAGAAACAGACATTTTACACTCGAAAAACGTATCTACATACTGATAAAAGGTTGGAGTAAAACCTAATGCTAATAAGCTATACTCTTGTCCTCCCATTTCGATTTTGGTATCTACTAGCTCTTTTGCTAAATCCATAGAAACTTTATCTAAAGCTCTCTGTGCTTCTGCAATACCAAGACCTAAGCTTTTTACCATTTCTGGTAAAGGGGCGTTTTGTATTTCTCTAGTGATCCTACCCATTGGAATTATTCATTTAATTCCATTAATTTTCTAATACGTTCTTCTAAAATTGCTGGAGGTGGAATTGGGACTAACTTCGTTTGTAATAAACTTGAAGCTTCTGCAGAATAACTAAATTTTTGAGAATAACTCGCATTAACCTGAGTTGTAGTAACCGTTTTATTTGATCTGAAACCTCTTCTAAATCCAAAACCAAAACTTCCTCCCTTTTGCTCACTCTTTCTAGAATACTCACTTGTTGAAGACCCTTCTCTTGTAAAAGAAATTGCAACCTGAGCTCTCATTAATGTATCTACAAATTGATAGAATGTTGGTGAAAAACCTAATTCTAACATCGATTTTCGAGATGGCACTCTAACTTCAGCAGTTTCATTGATTCCTGATTTTAATCTAATTTTAGTTGTGTCGTTAGGATCTTTTTCAAATACATTTTTGTTTTTTCCATCTCCTGCTTCATTAAAAATTTGATGTTTGGTTGCTTCATCTGTCGTATTATTATACACTATTACAGCGTCTGATACTTTCATTTTTTCACTTCCAAAAAATACACGACTATCTTCGAAAGTCATGATTTCTTTTTCTTTTCCATTTTCGTCTTTAATAGTTTTAGTAATAGCTTTTAAACCACCCATCATCTCAGCGACTTCAATCGAATTTGCATCTAATTTTAATTGAGCTTCTGCTATAGAAGTTGCCATACCTTCTATCATATCACCCATAGGAACATTAAGTATTTCCTTTCCTATTTGTGGGTTTTCTCTAAACATATTCATAATTTGTTTTTTTTTATTTTTATTCTTCTGTATTTATTGTTGATTTTAATATTTCAAAGTATATATCTGGTGCAGGTAACGATACAATTTTAGCAGCTATAGATGATGAACCTTCTGCTGAAGTAGAATACTTTCTTGCGTAATGTGCAGATACTGAAACTCCAAACATTTGCGTTGATGTATCACTACTATTTGTATTTGCATTATTGGAATTATTATTTGAGTTACTACTCTTTCCATAATTAAAACCTAATGCTCCTCCATAACTTTCAGATTCAGCTATAGAAAACTCCATTTTTATTTCTAATGAAGCTTCTGTAAAGGCATAAAATGTTGGTGCAAACCCCAGACTTAATAAATTATACTCCTCATCACCTACGTTAATTTTAACCGTTGCCATTTCATTAGCCAATCGAATAGAGTTAGCATCTAAGGCAGATTGCGCACTAGCAATAGATGTTCCTAACTTTTCTAACATCATTGGCAATGGAGCATTGGTAATTTGTTGTATTACTTTAGGTGTTTCCATACATCAAATTAATTAGATGACGTATTTCCAGTTAACGATTGCACGTAATTTTCAAACTCTGTAGGTGCTGGTATAGAAATCATACTTGCTGTTACAGATGCATTTCCTTCAACAGACATTCCAAATTGACGTGCATAACGAAAATCTAAAGAACCACTCCATGCAGAAACTTTAGGATCTTTAATTTTTGTAACATCTGATTTTGCGAAATACTTACTGTTAATTACTTTATGAATTTGTAGAGTATCGTTACTATTTTGTGTATTTTGAGTACTTGTAGATTTGTCTTCAATCACCAATTCTTCAGTATCGTTAGAATATAATGTATACTCTATTTTGGCATCTTTTCTTAACAAATACACTACATCACCAGATACCTGAGAATAAAATTTATTACTGTTTTCGAATTGTGTATTGATTGCCGATAATGTTTTTACATTCTGATCAATTGTAACGTCACTTCCTGATTCTACTTTTAATTTTTTATTAGTAGAAGCAGCTAACTTAGCTTGAGACATAATTAATCCTGAAGTAGTAGAAGCTGCCCAGGTTGTTATAACAGCATCTGCTTCAGATTGAATAAAATGAGAATTCACATTCGTTTTATCTCCTTCGATATAAATATATTCATTCCCACTCGTATTAACTTCAATTACAGCTTTTCTATAATCTGCATCTTTTTTATTATCTCCGACAGCTGTTTTGGCAGCAGCTTCTCCTTCAGAAACAATCTCAGTGATTTGAGCTTCATTTACACCTAACGCCTTTAAATAATTGGCTACTCCTGTAGCTCTTTTTAAACCAAGATCTTTATTGAAATTATCTCCGCTAACACTATCTGTATGCCCAACTATTCTAATTTTAACATCACTATCCTTCATCATAATGAAAGCCAAAGCCTTTAACTTCTCTTTTAATTGGTTTGTGTTATTTGGAGCAGTTCCTTGACTGTATGCAAAATCTATAGGATGATGTTTTGAAAAAGCGAAATATACATCGAACTTGTCGCCATCTTTAAGTCCCATTTTAAAAACACAATTAGTAATGCTTCCTAGATTAGAGTTTAAATCAGATCCGTTTATAGTTAGTGCATTACTTAATTTAATACTTAAACCTGAGTAATTATTAATCTTTACTATGCCCGTATCTTCGGTATAATAATCAAGCATAGATAACATTCCATAACCTTTATAATTATGCACATGAATTTTGTTCGTGTTGTCTGTAGAAACAACATCTGTTGTGTCAATAATTTCAGAATCTACTCGTTCTACTTTTGAATCTGATGATAATTTACTAGCCGTTTCATCTACACGTTCAATACTTCCTGTTTTTGTACTAGTGTTAACCGTAGTTTCATTAACTTTTAAAGTATGTTCATTAGATAAAGTAGTCCAATATTTTCTGCTACTTTTAAATTCTCTATACTTTTCTTCCTTATAATTGTTTTCAATTTTTTGGATATGTTCATCTGTATATCCCTTTTTTCTGGTAGAATCGTATTCTAGTTCGAAATCAATTTCAAGTTCCTCTTTTACTGCCATTTTTAAGCTTATCGATGCAGAAATCTCTGCACGTTCAAATGCATAAAAAGCAGGTCGGAATCCTAATTCTAATAACGATTTTCCTCCTACTTGCGTTTGAGCAAGTTTAGTTATCTGCTTCACAGAATTGTTGTCCAGTTGTTCTTGAGCATTTGCTATACCTAATGCTAACCCTGCAACCATACTGGTTACATCGACATTCTGTAAGATTTTAGCCCCCTGGTCAAATGTGTTAATGTTTGCCATATTTTACTGTTTAAATGATTAAAATGGAGAAATGCCCTCAGGTAAATCCATGGCAATTTTAGGATTCACCGATTCTTTTCTCACAATGAAATAGTTATGTTTCTTCTGTAATTGTCTTACCTGATCGGGGTTAATCTTGTAGCCTCTTAATAACCAATTCAAAAGTTCATCTGTAATAGGTTGTTTTCCTTTTCCTAATTTTTTCTGAATTGTTGTTAATAATCCTTTTGCTTCTTCTTGCTCTTCTCTTAATATATGTTGAATTGCTTGGCGTTCACAAACAAAAGCTTCGTGCTTTATTATTAAAAAATCTTCTTCTTTTTCTTTTAAAAATGCTCTGTAGTTTTCACAAAATGAAATCACTTGATCATGAGCTCCAGATAATTCTAAAGTTTCCATTACACATTGACTGTAATGTTGAAAAAATAACTCACTATCTTTTTGTTCCCTTGTTAACCTTAAAGCTTCTTTGTAATAACGTAATGCTTCTCCATAATTTTTATCTAAAGCATATATCTTTCCACGTTCAGCAATTCTGTAGTGTAACATATTTTGCTCCATACTTAAATTATTTCTGAATTACACCCGATTCGATCTAATTGTTCAAATAAATATCTTGCTATTAGACTAGGAATTGCATTTTTACTTTTCCATTCATTAGCGTTTTTTGTAGGTAAATCTTCTTTAGAGAAGAATTGTGCTAGTATTTTTCTTACACTTTCACTGTTATTTATATGAGTAATATGTAAATGCTTTTTGAAATTAAAATCTTTTTCAATTTCTACCTCTATACCAATTTCTTCAGCTTTCTGGATTAAAATCTCGGCTCTTTTTCTATTAATATTCTCAAATAAGTTAATTGGTAAAGCTTCTTGAATATTTTTTAATATTGATTCTGGCATTCCAACATTTTCTACTAAATATGATATATGCTTTTTATTTTCTACGCTAAAATTCAGAAGGTTTACTTTAACCAACTGATGTGTTTGACTTATTAGTTTTACAATGTTTTTTGTTTGATATTTTCTCCATAACCATTGTGAGTTAGTATACGAAACATCCTCAGCTACATAACTATCTCCTAATTTTTCAAACTTTGTTTTTAGTTGTTTTTCAACAGCTTTCAATTCTAAATTTTTAATATTAGAATCAATTAAAATTGTATATAAGTCTTTTTGTGGATTTGAATAATGTACATAAGCCTCAATTCTTTTTTTTAGAGCTAATGCTGTAGCTTCAGAAACATTTCCTAGAACTATACTTGGCTCATTTAAAAGTAGATTTAAAACTTCTGTACGTTTACAACCTAAAAATGTAGCCAATTGCTCTGTTACTTTAGGTAATGTTAAGACATCTTCAAAACTAATACTAACGTCTACTAGTTCGGTAGTTAAATTAATCGTTTCTTCTTCATCGTGTACCGATACATCTAAACCTAATTTTCTTAACGTATCTTCTGCTTTTAAAGCTGTATTTTCATCTACTTTTTGAAATAAAATAGAAGGTGCATTATATAGTAATTTCAATATATAATCTTGAGGCACCTTTAATGCATCTGATAAAATTTTTGAAGCTCCTGGAGTCGCTGTTCCAATAGAATTTATAATTACAGTATTCATCTTGTGTTTTTTTATTACGACAATTTTATTACGAATACTGACTAATAATACAAGGAAAAAAAACAAACCTTTTTAAGGAAAACCCCCCTAAAAAAACAGTTAAAAACAAAATAGTTATTCTTCAAGAAATACTATTCACGCGTTTAGTATTTTTGTTCTAATGAATTTTCCAAAAAAACTAGAACAAAAACTCACTCAAAGAAGAACTTCTAACACCTTAAGAAGTTTAAACTCGGATACCAATGGTATTGATTTTTATTCTAATGATTATTTAGGTTTAGCACAATCTGAATTTGTTTTCGATCAAGCACATCAGTTGTTATTAAATAAAAATATCAAAATCAATGGAGCTACAGGCTCTCGTTTAATTTCAGGAAATCATCAATTATATCAAGAAACTGAAAACTATATTGCTCAGTTTCATAATTCACAAAAAGCATTACTTTTTAATTCTGGTTACGATGCTAACGTCGGATTCTTTTCTTGTGTTCCACAACGTGGTGATGTGATTTTATATGATGAATATATCCATGCTTCTATTCGAGACGGAATTCAACTTTCGAATGCAAAAAGCTATAAATTCAAGCATAATGATTTAGAAAACCTAGATGAGATGCTGAAACGAGTTCAGTATGACACCATTTACATTGTTACAGAATCTGTATTTTCTATGGATGGTGATACACCAAATCTTAACGGATTAATTACTGTTGCAAAACAGCACAATGCGTATTTGGTTGTTGATGAAGCTCATGCTTTAGGTGTTTTCGGAGAAAAAGGTGAAGGTTTAGTTCAACAATTACAATTGGAAAATGAAGTTTTTGCTAGAATTATTACTTACGGAAAAGCTTTAGGTTGTCATGGAGCAACAATCTTAGGAAGTGAAAAACTATACAGTTATTTAATTAATTTTTCTAGAAGTTTTATCTATACCACAGGTTTGTCTCCTCATGCATTGGCCACAATTCAAGTTGCTTACCTACATTTAAATTCAGAAATCATTCAGCAACTAGAAGAGAATATCAATTTCTTTAAAAGTGAAGTAATACGATTACAGTTAGATAATTCTTTTATTGAAAGTAACTCTGCTATTCATTGCTCTGTAATTTCTGGAATAGAAAAAACAAAAGCTATTGCACTACAATTACAAGAAAACGGATTCAATATAAAACCTATTCTTTCTCCAACAGTTCCTGAAGGCCAAGAACGATTACGTTTCTGTTTGCACAGTTTTAATTCTAAAAAAGACATTACAACTATATTAGAACAACTTGCTACCTTTGTTTAAAATAGAAAGATGAGAGAAGATTATACAATTTTAGCTGTTTTTGAATATTCCACTGAAGCTCAATTGGTGAAATCTAAGTTAGATTCTGAAAACATTAGAACCATGTTAATGGATGAAACTACGATAGATTCAGATCCATTGATTAGTCAAGCTATTGGTGGTGTAAAACTTTTAGTTTTTAATCAAGATTTAAAAAAAGCTTCAGAAATTTATAACGATATCAGGACTTATGAGACCGACAATAAAGGTAATGCCATTCATTGTCCGAATTGTAATTCTACAAGGATTTTAGTAGCCGATGTACAGCGAAAGAATTTCTTTCACATGCTTTTCCCATTTTTTGAACCACGAAAATTAATTTGTAACGATTGTAAAACAATCTTTAAATGAAAAAATATTTTATCACCGGTATTTCTACAGAAGTAGGAAAAACTGTTGCTTCTGCAATTATTACAGAAGCTTTAGAGGCTGATTATTGGAAACCAATCCAATCTGGCGATTTAGACTATTCAGATACACATAAAGTAGAAAAATTAGTAACGAACAAAAAATCTGTTTTTCATCCAAATAGCTATGCGTTACAAACACCTATGAGTCCGCATGCTTCTGCTGAAATTGATGGAATCACGATTGACATCAATCAAATTAAAGCTCCAGAAACTCAAAATAATTTAGTTATCGAAGGTGCGGGTGGACTTTTAGTTCCGTTAAACGATGTCCATACTATTTTAGATTTAATTCAACCAGATTATAAAGTTATTGTAGTTTCTCGTCATTATCTAGGAAGTATTAATCACACCTTATTGACTTTAAATTTACTGAAAGAAAAAGGTTTTGATATTTCTTTAATTTTTAGTGGAGATGAGCATCCAACCACAGAAAGTATCATTAAAAAAATGAGTGAAGTTCCCGTAATTGGAAGAATTGAAGAAGAACCTTACATTGATCAGAATGTAATTAAAGAATACGCTGAACTGTTTAAAGATAAGTTGTAAAACATCTAATTTTATTAGAATATCTAAAGCTTACTTTTTTTGATGTGATGCTGAAACAAGTTCAGCATGACGGCAATTTCTAGGTTTTATTAAAACAATTATTTTTGTTTGAAACTTATAAACCGTCACCCTGAATTTATTTCAGGGTCTCATAATGATGAAACAAAGCTTTGTTTACATACTTACAAACACATATAGAACGACTTTTTATATTGGAGTTACTTCCAATTTAGAAAAACGAATTCTAGAACATAAACAAGGAGTTGGTTCTGCTTTTACTAAAAAATATAATTTATCAGATTTAATTTACTTTGAAAAGTTTTCAGACATTCGCCAAGCTATTTCAAGAGAAAAACAACTAAAGAATTGGCGTAAAGAATGGAAAATAAACTTGATTAAAAAGGTAAATCCAACTTTAAAAACACTAGAATATTAATTTTTATGCGATGCTGAAACAAGTTCAGCATGACGGCAATCTCTAGATCTTATTAAAACAACTATTTTTGCTAAAAATTAGTAAACGTCACCCTGAATTAATTTCTGTATCTCATAATGATGAATTAAGGTCAGCATAACGTTAATTAATAAAATGAAACCATGACACTACAAGAACGCGATAAAAAACACATTTGGCATCCTTTAAAACAACACCAAACACACCCGAATAGTTTAGGAATTGTAAAAGCCAAAGGATGTATACTTACAGATGAACATGGTAACGAATATATCGATGCTATTTCCTCTTGGTACACATGCATGTTTGGCCATTGTAACGATTTTATTACCAATCGTGTTTATCAGCAAATGCAGCAATTAGATCAAATCATGTTTAGTGATTTTACTCACCCTGCTGCTGTAGAACTTTCAGAAAAACTGATTCAAATTCTTCCTGAAAATCAAGCTAAAATTTTCTTTAACGATAATGGTTCAACAGCTGTAGAGTCTGCAATTAAAATGGCTTTACAGTATTATTTCAATATTGGAGATAAGCGTACTACTTTTATTGCTTTTGAAAATGGTTTTCACGGAGACACTTTCGGAGCCATGTCTACGTCTGGACTTTCAGTTTATAATGGCCCTTTTGAAGATTTTCTAATTAATATTCATAGAATTCCAGTACCAAATGGAGAGAATCATGTTGAAATCTTAGAACAATTATCTGAAATTATAGCCAATAATAAAATAGCTGCTTTTGTTTACGAACCTATTGTTCAAGGAGCTGCTGGAATGAAAATTCACAATATTGAAGGATTAAATCAAATTATTGAATATTGTAAAAACAATGATGTTTTAACTATTGCAGATGAAGTAATGACTGGTTTTGGTAAAACAGGAAAAAACTTTGCTTCAGATCATGTAGCTACAAAACCAGATATCATTTGTTTGAGTAAAGCATTAACTGGCGGATTAGTTCCAATGGCAATTACTTCTTGTACCCAGAAAATATACGATGCCTTCTTAAGTAACGATATTGCTAAAGGATATTTCCATTGTCATACCTATTCTGCAAATCCAATAGGTTGTGCGGCTGCTATTGCAAGTATAGATTTATTAACTTCAGAAGAAATTAAAGAAAATATTCAGCGAATTAGTAAATCACATATTGCGTTTAGTGAAAAAATTAAAACACACGCTAAAGTAAAATCAACCCGATCTATTGGTGTAATTTTCGCTTTAGATTTAGACACAAATATGGAACGTTATGGAACTTTAAGAGACTTATTATTATCCTCATTTATGAAAGAAGGTGTGTTTTTAAGACCTCTAGGAAATACAATTTACATTCAGGTTCCATATGTAATTACAGATAAACAATTAGAAAAAGTGTATTCTACAATTGAATATGTTTTAAATACCTATTTATAGGTGTTTTTTTAAAAAAAGGGTGTTTTTCCTGTACAACTACTTTCATATCAATGTAGATTAGATAACTGTTAACCAATTACTTAATCTACAGTGAGACTTAAACTAACTCTATTCTGTTTAGCTATAGGGTATATTGTTATTGCTCAAAAGCAAATTCAACCTTATACATTTACGCAAGAAGATAAAACCATATTGATTTATGCTTCTGCAAAATCTGCTAACAACATTACTTTTTCTTTAAAAAACGACAAGAATTTATCATTTAAAAATAAAGAAGGTGAAAATATTAGTTTTGATGTTTCTCCTTTTATAGAAACAATTTTTAAAAGTAAACTTAAAGAAGCTATAATTGCAATAAATAGTTATGAAGGAAAAGAAGATGATGAAGTAATTTCTGAAAATGAAATAGTAAATTTAGAAGATTATGAAAAAGAAACTCGTAACATATATCAGTTTTTCAACGCACTTATAATTACAGCATTTCAATACGATACGGAACCTGTAGCTGGAACATTGAAATATGCTTTAGATGTAAATATTACAAAAATTTCTGGTAGTACAGATTTTTATAAACTCGCAAGGTGCATTGATAATAAAAAGAAATCTGATTTAGACACTGCCAATTTTAAAAACCCTGATTTTGTTAATTATATCAAGAACAATAAATTCGAAGAGTTAAAAAAATTTGAAAGACACGAAATACGAAAAATTCTTAAAAAGGAATATAATGCTTATAAAATGGATCAACTATTAGAAGGAGATGATATTTTTAAAAATTATATCACATACAAAAAAGATTTAAAGGCAAAAAAAATTTTAATAGAGGATACTGAGATAATTAAAAATGACCTTCGCAAAAAAATTGATCTAGATAAAAACTCAATTCAAAATAAAATCTTAGAACTAGATTATCAAGTAATTAACTTAGAATCAGATTCAAATCAACTTGAAACCGAAATAGAAGAACAAAAAAAACTAAAACAAAGAGTTGAAAACATCAAAAACACATTCAAAGAACAATTAACAGATTCTACACTAGATAGCATACTAAGTTTAAATGACCTAACTAACAACTTAATTTCTAATGAATTACTAAAGAGCAAAGAGTTAACATTAAAGAAAAAAAAGAGAGAAGTAACAGAAAAAATAAACGAATCTAACAAACTAAAAACGAAGCTTAAAGATTTAGAAAAAGAATATTCGCTTAAAGTAAAAGAAACAACTAAAAAAATTGAAAAAGAAAAGAGGGATTTAGAAATAAAAATTGATCAATATATTGTAAATAAAAGGAAACAAATCTTAGACATTCCTTTATATGAATTTAAAATCGATGACATTCAACTGGATATTAATAATGGATTCATAGAACATATCACTATTACAGGTAAAGTAAAAAAAGCGCTTATTCCGGAAGATTTAGTATGGAAAAATTACGCTAAACCAGGAACTAATCCAGATTTGTCTTTTCAACAAGTAAAGGAATATATGAATAAGTTTTACAATGAACCTTTGGTAAAACAAATTTCAGATATCACAAATAAAGAATTGAAATTCGTTAATGCATTTCCTTTAGGCTTTAGTTCTCGAACAGATTTTGATGATTTACATAATTACGAATTAACGTATTATGAAGGTAGAGAAGCAATTTTTTCTATACCTGTAACAGATGTTATAAAAATGTATATACAAAAACATCAAAATGACCGTTTAGATTTTAGTCCAAAAAACCAAACTATTTCTCTTCCTCAAGATGATTTAAATAAAGAATTTAGTTTAGAGCTAAAAAAAGAAAAATCTTCAAAAATTTTAGGCGCTCGATTTTTTAGTGATTTTATAGGTTTCAATCAAGCAGACCCAAATGGTTTAATTCAAGTTGAAATTGAAAAATTAATTCCTCTTTGGACTAGACGTTATTTAATTAGAGGATCGAGAGGTAGAAATGTAGGTTGGGTAAATTATGTGAAACCTAGTTTTAATTGGGCTAGAATAGAAGATAGAGAGGAAGAGTTAACCTTATCTAATAACACCATTTCATATTTAGATTTAATACGTTACAAAAACACTTCTATTGGCTTTGATTTAAATGCTTTTACATTCGATGTACCTAATTCTAAATTACGTTTTGAATTAAACGGAGGTGTTCATTATGGTAGAACACGAGTTATTAATACTAGTACTCAATTTAATAAAAATGTTGGCTATTTTAACCTATACCCTGAAGCCAAAGTAAGAATTCGACCTGAAGAACGTTTTGGTGGTGCACTAATATATAGGCCAAACAAAATCTTAATTCCTAAAGGAACTGATTTTAACGGTTTTTCTACAGTACAAAATGATGGACAATGGTTACATGGAATAGAACTTTCAACATTTTACACTCCTAATATAAATAGTGATAATAAGTTCTTTTTTAGATATAGATACACAAACACGGCTAATCAAGAAACAAATGGTTTTAGTCAGTTTCAAGTTGGTTACCTAGCTTATTTAAAATTTTAAAATCAAAAAAGATTCTAGATACGCTCTAGAATCTTTTCCTTTTCTAATAAGTTAATTTGTTCTCCTGTTTCTTTAATCAACACATATAAATCTTCGTATACCCATTTTTTATCGACACGAATTCCTTTTACAACTAAAGTTCCTTCTCCTTTTTCTCCAACTATCTGAATAGAAAAATCTACTTCTCCTCCATCATTTTTTATAGAAATGTTTCCATTAGGAAACCCTTTCGATTCGATATCATTACCTAATAGTTCGGCAACTCTTCTATTTTGTTTTGCTATTTCAGTAACTTCATCTAATGGAGAAGAATCTACAAACTCATTAACTACACCAAATATTACAGCTCCAAATCCAAAAACAAATACTAGTATCATTATTAAACAACCAGAGCAACATCCTACAGGTAATACCCAAGGCCAATTTCTACCTAACCAACTTTTTTGAGATCTTTCATTCATATATTTTTTTCAATAAGACTAATTTAATTTTATATTGTTACAACATTTTATTTGAAATTGTTTAGTTTTTATTAATTAAAGCTAAAACAGATATAAATTAAAGTTTCTTTATTAGATAAAGCTTAATTTTGCTCAAATTTTTTGTTTTGAAACCAATATCAATCTCAGCTTTTGCTTCAATTTCTCCACTAGGAAAAACTTCTGAAGAAGTATGGACAAGTTATTTGGATGACAATCATCGAATGACCAAAAAAGAGTTTAAACATTTCTCTGAATGGGTCTCTAAAATTTCAGATGAAGATTTAAAAGCTATTGAAGAATTAAAAAAGTCTGATAATAAATATAAAAATCTAGACAATACTGTTCTCTTTGCTATCTATGCTTCACGAAAAGCTATAGAAAAAGCAGACTGGAAAACTGGTGACGACTTTGGTATTAATATCGGATCTTCTAGAGGTGCTACAGCTTTATTCGAAAAATATCACGAAGAATTTTTACAGAATGGAACTTCTTCCACCTTAAGTTCTCCAACAACAACATTAGGAAATATTTCTTCTTGGATTGCTCATGATTTAAAAAGTAGTGGACCAGAAATATCTCACTCTATTACTTGTTCTACAGCATTACATTCTCTTTTGAATGGAGTTGCCTGGTTACAAGCTGGTTTATGTGATAAATTTTTAGTTGGTGGAAGTGAAGCTCCATTAACTGAATTTACCGTAGCGCAAATGAAAGCACTTAAAGTGTATTCAAAAGAAACTGAAGGTTATCCTTGTAAGGCCTTTGATTTGAACAAAACCAAAAATACCATGATACTAGGTGAAGGCGCTGCTGTTGTATGTTTAGAAAATGAAATTTCTGATAAAACTGTAGCAAAAATTGAAGGTATCGGTTATGCTACTGAAGTTTTAAAACATAATACATCTGTTACTGCTGATGCTGAATGTTTTCAAAAATCGATGAAAATGGCGTGTAAAAACATCGACCTAAGCGAAGTAGATGCAATTGTAATGCACGCACCAGGAACTATAAAGGGAGATTCATCAGAAATAAATGCAGTTAAAAAAGTATTCGGAGATCACCAACCTTTTTTAACTACAAATAAGTGGAAATTAGGACACACTTTTGGAGCATCTGGACTTTTAAATTTTGAATTAGGCTTATTAATGTTAACACATCAAAAATTAATAGAAGTTCCTTTTGCTCAAGCTCAAAAGAAACCTAAAAAGATTCAAAAAATAATAATAAATGCCGTTGGTTTTGGAGGAAATGCTGTATCAGTTTTAATTTCAAAATAGTATAATAATACAATTAGTTTTCCTACTTTTGATAACGCAAACAATGACGACTATATGAGTGAGACTAGACATAACTGGACGAAAGAAGAAATTTTAGCAATTTATAATAAGCCTATGATGGAGCTGTTATATGACGCAGCAACTATTCATCGTAAACACCACGATCCAAATACAGTACAGGTATCTACATTACTTTCTATAAAGACAGGAGGATGCCCAGAAGATTGTGGATATTGCCCACAAGCAGCAAGATATCATACAGATGTTGAAGGAAATGATTTAATGAGTGTTAACCAAGTTAAAGCTCAAGCATTACGTGCTAAAGCTTCTGGAAGCTCTAGAGTTTGTATGGGTGCAGCTTGGAGAAATGTAAAAGACGGACCAGAATTCGATCAAGTGTTAGAAATGGTTCGTACAATTAATAAGCTAGATATGGAGGTTTGTTGTACTTTAGGTATGATTACAGAAAACCAAGCACACCGTTTAGCTGAAGCTGGTTTATATGCATATAACCACAATTTAGATTCATCTGAAGAATACTATAAAGAAGTAATTTCAACCAGAGGTTTTGAAGATCGTTTAGAAACTATTGACAATGTTCGTAAAACCAATGTAACGGTTTGTTCTGGTGGAATTATTGGAATGGGTGAAGCTATTGAAGATAGAGCAGGAATGTTAGTTGCATTATCTACTTTAAATCCACAACCAGAATCTGTGCCAATTAATGCATTAGTTGCTGTTGATGGAACTCCATTAGAAGATCAAAAACCTGTTTCTATTTGGGAAATGGTAAGAATGGTAGCAACAACTCGTATTGTAATGCCAGAAACTCAAGTACGTTTATCTGCTGGTAGAACGCAAATGAGCCAGGAAGGACAAACCATGTGTTTCTTTGCTGGAGCGAATTCTATTTTTGCTGGAGATAAGTTATTAACTACTCCAAACCCAGATGTAAACGAAGACATGAAGTTATTCGAATTACTTGGTTTAAATCCTCAAAAGCCATTTATCAAGAAAATGCAACCTAAAACAGTTGAGGCAGAAGATTCTCAATATAAAGATTTAGGTGAAAAACCAAAATGGACAAGACCAGGTCATACGATTGAAAGAAATGAGGTTAAAAAACAAGAAGCTAAACAAGTAAAAGCTTAAAATAGATAATATAAATAGGATAATTTATTTTAACAATTACTTTTAAAAAAGGTTTCGTAACGTTTTCTTAACTTTGCGGTTATCAAAATTTGACTAATGGGATTACAATTGGAACAAATAGATAGAGTTGAAACTATTACTAAAGAAGACTTTATCAAGAACTATTTCAAGCCTCAAAAACCTGTAGTTATTGAGCGTTTTATTGAAGATTGGCCTGCATATTCTAAATGGTCTTTAGAATATATGAAAGAGATTGCTGGTGATAAAACTGTTCCTTTATACGACGATAGACCTGTAGATTATAAAGATGGTTTTAACGAACCTCACGCTAAAATGAAAATGAGTGAATATGTAGATTTGTTAAAACGCGAACCTACTAAGTTTCGAATTTTCCTATGGAACATCTTAAAAGAAGTACCTGTGCTTCAAAAAGATTTTTCTTACCCTGATTTTGGATTACGATTAATGAAAGGTTTACCAATGTTATTCTTTGGAGGAAGAGACTCGTATACATTCATGCATTATGATATTGATTTAGCTAATATCTTTCATTTTCATTTTGAAGGAAAAAAGAAATGTATTTTGTTCGATCAAAAGCAAAATAAACATCTTTATAAAATACCACATTCGTTAATTACAAGAGAAGATATCGACTTTAATAATCCTGATTTTGACAAATGGCCAGCATTGAAACATGCCAAAGGTCATGTTGCAGAATTAGAACATGGAAATGTTTTATATATGCCAGAAGGTTATTGGCATTATATGCGCTACATAACACCAGGTTTTTCTATGAGTCTTCGTGCTATAGCTAGAAACCCTAAAAACCTTGGAAAAGCAGTTTACAATGTGTTTATTATGCGAACTATCGATAATATAATGCGACGAATAAAAGGTCAGAAATGGATTGATTGGAAAAACGAACAAGCCATTACAAGAACTAATAAAACTAACAATATTTCATAAAGAAAAAAGAAGGGGAAAAATCCCCTTCTTTTTTTTATTCAATATATTTTTTATGAATTAATTTTAACTGTTGGGGAATTATACTAACTACTAAATAAAATTCATGAAAACTTGTCCACATTGTGGTTCTAATAACCGCATAAGAAAAAGAAGAATAGGTATTGCAAAACATATCTTTTTCTTAAAATTTTACAATTGTTTAGATTGTAGAAAAGATTATTATTGGGTAAGCCTCTTTAATTTTTCATTAAAAGTAAAGACAGCTACATAATTAAGTTTGGACGAATTTTATTTCGTCCAACTACTTATTAAACGCACAACATCATTTCCATTAGCAAAGATTAAAAGAGCTAATAATATAACGAAACCTAATAATTGTGCATATTCTAAAAACTTATCACCAGGTTTTTTTCCTGTAATCATTTCCCACAAAGTAAATACTACATGTCCACCATCTAAAGCAGGAATAGGTAATAAATTCATAAAACCTAACATAATTGATAAAAAGGCTGTAATATTCCAGAAGGCTTGAGTACTCCATTCAGCTGGAAAAATACTTCCAATAGAGATAAATCCTCCTAAACCTTTATAAGCTCCTGTACTTGGATTAAATATTTTTTTAAGTTGTTTTATATACCCCGTTAAAGTACTCCATGATTTATTTAAACCTGCTGGTATTGCTTCTGTGAAGGAATAAGTCTTAGTTTCTAAACTATAATATCCTAATCTTTCTAAATCTTTTAATGGTAATTGAGCTAAACCTACACCTAATTTCCCTTCATCATTAACCTGAACTTCTATAGTTTTTTTCTCTTCACCACGTTTTACTTCTATTGTTGTTTTAGTACCTTTTAATTTGGCAAAAATATCTTTACCTTCATCAAAATACTTAATAGGAGTTCCTCCAATAGTTATTATAATATCTTTAGGCTGTAAACCAGAATTTTTATTTGCAGATTTATCACTAATTGAAGAAATAACAAAAGGATATCTAGGTAAAATAAAACTCCCTGCATCTCTATCTCTATCTACCAACATAGAAATAAAATTCACAGGAACTTCTTTTTCAATTTTTTCTCCGTTTCGTTCAATTACAAAACGTTCTCCATTGATTAACTCAATAGGTATTTGATTGAATTTATTTATTTTTACTCCATCAACAGAAATTACTTTATCTCCTGTTTTTAAAGCCAAACTTTCAGCCAATTGATCTTGAACCCAAAGTCCATCTACTACATTTTCATTTGGCAAATATTTTTCCCCATAAGCCCACATTAAACAGATATAAATTAAAATTCCTAAAATGAAATTCACAATTACACCTCCTAACATAATAATAAGTCTTTGCCAAGCTGGTTTTGAACGAAATTCCCATGGTTGTGGTTCTCCTTTCATTTGTTCAGTATCCATACTTTCATCAATCATTCCAGCAATTTTAACATAACCTCCTAAAGGAATCCACCCAATCCCATATACAGTTTCTCCTACTTTCTTTTTAAATAAGGAAAATTTATAATCGAAAAACAAATAAAACTTTTCTACTTTGGTTTTAAATAGTTTAGCAGGTATAAAATGTCCTAATTCATGAAGAACAATAAGTAATGATAAACTTAAAATAAACTGTGATGCTTTTATAAATATTTCCATAAATGGTTTGTAGTGTCTTTTCTATAAAATTTAACAAATGTACACTTTTAAGTAGAGTTCTAAAAATTCGGCTTTTCTTCTTTCATATGTTTTAACAAAGATTTTAGGATTCCCTTTTTTTAAGCTGTATTTTTGCATTATAATTACGCTACTTATAATGAATGTTGCTTTTTTTAAAAAATCGAAATACACTTTTATTTTTCTTATTTTCTTTTCTATAATTGTTTTACCTTGCTATTATTTCTTAGTTAAAGTTGATCAAAAGCTACCTATTTACAACCCTGCTGATATAAATCCGAAATTAGTTGATAAATCAATCCGTATGTTTACTAAAAATCATACAATATCAGATTTTGAGCTAATCAATCAAAACGGAGAAAAAATTACTCAAGAAAACTATAAAGGGAAAATTTATGTAGCAGATTTCTTTTTTGCCACTTGTAAAGGAATTTGTATTCCAATGGCAACTAATATGGTTGAATTACAAGAGTATTTTAAAAATGATGATGATATTCGTTTTTTATCACATTCTGTTACTCCTAAAAAAGATTCTGTTCCTGCTTTAAAAGCATATAGTAGACGTATGGGAATTATCGATAAAAAATGGAATGTAGTTACTGGCGACAAAAAACATATTTACGAATTAGCAAGAAAAAGTTATTGTGCTGTTTTAGATGAAGGTGACGGTGGTGAACAAGATTTTATACATACTGAAAATTTCGTCTTAATTGATAAAGAAAAAAGAATTCGAGGTATATACGACGGAACAAAGTTTGAAAACATCAAGAAAATTATTGATGATATTTTATTATTGAAAGAAGAGTATAAATAAAATTATTTTTTAAGTTTTTTACCTTCTTTATCAAAAAATTTATTTAATTCTTGTTCTGTTTTAACCACAGAGACAGCTAAACACAATACTAATAAAACCATAGGTTGCCAACTTAATTCAGGATTGATAAACACTAACGCTATGGCTCCTAAAAAGGAAATTCCTGAGTATAACAAAAACTGTTTATTAAAATAACCATTAGCAAAATCCCAAATCTTTTGATTCTGCATGGTTCGAAAAGTTCGATAACCATAAAAAGAATTAATTTTCTTTGGAGGAAAAAAATGAAAAATTAAACTAAATAGGAATAATAATCCATTTACTGACAATACATATAAAAAAGGACTCATAATTTTATTTCTTTCTTGCTGGTCTCATTAAACCTTCTTGTGCTACAGAAGCTACTAATTTTCCATCTCTTGTATAAATATTTCCACAAGCAAACCCTCTAGCTCCAAAAGAGTTCGGGCTTTCAACTGAAAACAACATCCAATCACTAAAATCGAAATCACGATAAAACCACATAGAGTGATCTAAACTCGCCATCTGTGTATTTCCGAAATGTGCTTTACTTGCATTTGGATATAAGCAAGCTGTTAAAATATTATAATCTGATATATAAGTTAATATTTGTTGTTTTTGTGCTAAACTTAAATTTTTAGAATCTCCTTTTAATTTAAACCATACATCAACAACTGGTGGTAAATCTTTTTGATCGAAAGGGTTTACTACTTGAACTGGTTTAAACTCTATTGGCCTTTCTATACTTAAAAAAGCTTTCATTTTTTTAGGAAGAAAATCACCAAACTGATCTAACATATCTGTCCAACTTAACAAATCTTCAGGTTGTTTCATCTCTTTCTTTATTGGCATTTGGTGTTCGTAACCTTCTTCTCTTTTATGAAAAGAACACGCCAAAATAAAAATGGTTTTATCACCTTGATGTGCAGTAACTCTTCTGGTTGAAAAACTTCCACCATCTCGAATAGTTTGCACATTATATATAATAGGTAGTTCTAAATTCCCTGGTTCTAAAAAATAAGAATGTAAAGAGTGTAAAATTCTTTTAGCATCTACTGTTCGAGTAGCTGCATTTAAAGATTGTGCTAAAACTTGTCCTCCAAATACATTTGGACTGCCAATATCTTTACTTATTCCACTAAAATTATTATCTCCTTGATCTTCAAGTGTAAGAATATTTACGAGTTCTGTAGTATTCTTCATAAGGTTGATTTATTAGTTAAAAGTACTCTTTTTAGTTTGGCTTAACAAGGTTTTTGGCTTTAAAAGGGTGCTTTTGTTGAAAAGGAGTAGGTTGAATTTTATCTATAAAATATTTTAAAATCTTATTTGGGATACTATTTTTATGTCTGAAATAAATCGTTAAATCCTGAGGTTCTGCTCCTACCGAACTTTTTATTTCACTTGCTGTTCTTCCGAAATTAATTTGAGATAATTTATGATAAATTGCTATAGAAATATAATCGTATAACATTCTTTGATATATAGCAAACTCTCTATTGTAAGTATAATCTATACCTACAAAATGTGCATCTAAATTTAGTTGATTAATAATACCAGATAAAAAACCTATTAATTTACCATTTAACAAATACCCTTTTATAATATAATTTTGCTGTAAATTTTCTTTTAAAGCCTTGTAAGAATACAAATTAAACACTCCTAAATTAAACCCAGCTTTAGATGATACGTTTTTATATAGCTTTGATAAATCTTCCAAATAAATATTGATATTATATTCGTTAATATCTATAGTTTTCAAAGTAAAACTGCGCTCCATAGCTTTTTTAGCTTTTACTCTAAATTTAGTTTTCATTGCTCCTAAATAATCATTAAAATCAGACCAATCTTTATCTATCTGCATTAACATATTTGGTTCTACATTGAAAGAATGATAATTATATTCTAGTAATTCATCACTAATAAATAAAGACTCTTTTACAAAATCCTTTAGCATAAAACCATGAATTCTATAATTAAAATGAGCTTTGTCATTTACTAACTGCAAAACAGATTTTGAAATTTGTTTAATTACTTTTTGTTTATTTTGTCCTTCCTTAATAAATATTCCATGTTCCCCACTGACAAAAGTATTTCCGCAGGTTAATATTTTTAAAGGTTTTCGATCGGAAATTAAATGAAGTTTTCTTCCTATTTTTTTAATTTTATCTACGATACTTTGTAATTCATTTTGAACATTCTCTAAATAAAAATTCACTACTTGAATTGTAGCAAAAGCAATAGGATTGTAATGATCATCAAATAAAACAACATACCAAAAATCAATTTTTTTGTGATGGTTAGCAATCGCTGATAAATAGCTAGGATTAAAATATAAATTACCTGTACAGTTAAGTTCTTTCCAGATATTATCTGGAATATCTTCTACCGTTCGATAATAATTTGCGTTATGTACTTTTTTGCAAAATTTCAATAAAGGTGTAGTTATGTATGGAAAATGAAAATACTAAAAAAGTTTAAAAATCTTTTATTTTACTCCTCTTAATACTATAATTCTCAAAATAAATAAGATCATTAAAAACCCTTTTCTCTTTTAAATATAATCTTAAATTATATTCATTACTTAAATTTTAATTTCATTACAATAAGTAAAAATGCAGAAACACCAGTAATAGTATTCGCTAAAATAATAGGTAAACTATTTAAATATATTCCATAAACTAACCAACAAACTATCCCTGTAAAGAATATTGTATACATACTAAGAGACAAACCTTCTGTAGATTTTGTCTTCCAAGTTTTATAAACTTGTGGTAAAAAAGATGCGGTTGTTAGAAAAGCTGCCAAATAACCTAATATCTCGTGAAAATCCATAAACTCAATCTCTAAAAAAAGAGCAAAAATAAGAATAACATTCTTGAAAAGTTATATAAAATATTCACAAAAGATGATAAAAAAGGAGTTATTTAACTGCTAAAAAGTTCACGTTAGTAACCACTTTTCTAGACAATAAAAAACTACTCTTACCAACTTTATAATCTAGCCTATCTATAGTAAAATCTGATTTAATACTAATCTTATTTCCATTTTCTGAGACTATTAAAGGTAACGTTACAGATTTAATAGTTCCTTTAATATTTAAATCTGCCTTGAGATTATATAAGTTAATAGCTACTTTCTCTATCTCTGTAGATTTTAAAGTAATAGTTGGATGATTTTTCACATCAAAATAATCTTTTGATAAAATTTTATCTCGATATGAATTATTGGTGTCAAATGAATTTACATCTATTGTTGCATTTAAAAAACTAGATTCTAAATCATTCTGATTAAAATTACCATCAATATCCACTTTTGTGAATAAAGCATCTACATAAGAACCAAAATACTTTATTTTAAATACAACTGTAGTTTTTGATACATCTTGAGTTAGCTTTTGTGAGTGAATCTGGAAGGCACTCAAGAAAACAAACATAATGGGGATTAATTTTTTCATCTTGTAAACCTTTTAAATTAAGCCTATTAACAAACATCAAAAAACTTAATAAATTAGTCAATAAGATAGTGATTTTTCAACAAAAAACCAATTTCCAAGAAAGAAAACTACAAAAACATATAGATAAATGGATATTTACTAAAGCTTAGCAAACATCCATTTATAGTAAAATTATCCTACAATATTGATAATCTTTCCAGGTACTATAATCACCTTTTTAGGTGTACGACCTTGTAATTGTTCTTGTGTTTTTTCGTGAGCCATTACTGTTTTTTCAATATCTTCTTTCGACATGTCTAATGGTAAATTAAGCTTGAAACGCATTTTCCCATTGAAAGAAATTGGATATTCTTTTTCAGACTCTACTAAGTGTTTTTCATCAAACTGAGGGAAAACTGCAAAAGCAATAGAATTTTCATGCCCTAATTTACTCCATAATTCTTCTGCGATATGTGGCGCATAAGGAGAAACTAAGATTAATAACTCTTCTAAAATTGCTTTGTTATTACATTTTTGAGCAGTGAACTCATTAACCGCAATCATGAATGTAGAAACCGAAGTATTAAAAGAGAAATTCTCAATATCTTCTTCTACTTTCTTAATTGTTTTATGTAATGTTTTTAAGTTGTCTTTAGTTGGTTCTCCTTCTGAAACTTCGAAGTTTTCTCCGTTATGGAATAACTTCCAAAGTTTCTTTAAGAAAGAATATACTCCAGAAATACCAGAAGTTTTCCAAGGTTTAAATTGCTCTAAAGGTCCTAAGAACATTTCAAATAAACGTAAGCTATCTGCTCCGTATTCCTCACAAATATCATCTGGATTTACAACGTTAAACCAACGTTTAGACATTTTTTCAACTTCACGACCTACAATATATTTTCCGTCCTCTAACTCAAATTCAGCATCTGCATATTGTGGTTGCCAATTCTTTAACCCTTCTAAATCTAACTCATCTGAAGAATTAATTAATTTCACATCTACACGTAATTCCTGTAATTCATCAACTTTATAATTGTCTTTAAGACCTAAAGACACGTATTTGTTTGTTCCAGCAACTCTGTATACGATAGCAGAAGTTCCTAAGATCATTCCTTGGTTGATTAACTTCTTCGCAAACTCATCCATAGGAACTAAACCTAAATCGAATAAGAACTTTTGCCAAAAACGTGCATATAATAAATGTCCTGTTGCATGCTCAGAACCACCGATATATAAATCTACTTCTTTCCAATACTCAACTGCTGCTGCGCTCACAAATTCACCATCGTTTGTAGCATCCATGTAACGGTTGAAATACCAAGAACTTCCTGCCCAACCTGGCATCGTATTTAGTTCTAATGGAAATACTGTTTCATTATTTATTTTATCATTTGAAACAACTGTATTTGTAGTTGTGTCCCAAGCCCAAACATCAGCATTTCCTAATGGTGGTTTACCGTCTTCTGTTGGCAAATACTTTTCAACTTCTGGTAAAACAATAGGTAAATGTTGCTTTTCAATCATTTGAGGCATTCCGTCTTTGTAATATACTGGGAATGGTTCTCCCCAATAACGTTGACGACTAAATACTGCATCACGTAAACGATAGTTTATTTTTCCGTAACCAAATCCACGTTGTTCCATTTCATAGATTACAGTTTTCATCGCTTTCTTATATGGTAAACCATTTAAGAAATCAGAATTCGCAATAACAGACTTTTCTTTATCTGCAAAAGCTTCTTCAGAAATATCTACACCTTCAAAAATATTTGGAATCTCTAAATCGAAATGTTTTGCAAAATCGTAATCACGTTGATCACCACAAGGAACTGCCATTACAGCACCAGTTCCGTAGCTTGCTAATACATAATCACCAATCCAAATTGGCACTTTTTTTCCAGAGAATGGATGAATTGCATATGCTCCTGTAAAAACTCCAGAAATTGTTTTTACATCAGCCATACGATCTCTCTCTGAACGCTTTGCTGTAGCTTCTACATAAGTTTCTACTGCTTCACGTTGTGTATCAGTAGTAATTTTTGCTACCAATTCATGTTCTGGAGCTAACGTCATAAAACTTACTCCGTAAATCGTATCAGGACGTGTAGTAAACACATCAATATTTGCATCGTGTCCATCAACTTTAAAAGAAACCATTGCTCCTTGCGAACGACCAATCCAGTTGGTTTGAATATCTTTTAATGGCTGTGGCCAATCAATTCCATTTAATCCGTCTAATAAACGTTGTGCATACGCAGAAATTCGCATCGACCATTGTGTCATTTTTTTACGAACAACAGGATGACCTCCACGTTCAGAAACTCCATTTACAATTTCATCATTTGCTAAAACTGTTCCTAAAGCTGGACACCAGTTTACTTCTGTATCAGATAAAAATGTTAAACGGTATTGTAATAAAATTTCTTGTTGTTTTGTTGAAGAAAAACCGTTCCACTCGTCAGCAGTGAACGTAATGATATCTTCATCACAAACTGCATTTACAGTTGCATTTCCTTCAGCTTCGAACTTTGCAATTAATGTACTTACGTCTTCTGCTTTATCTGAATCTTTATTATACCAAGAATTGAACAATTGGATAAAAATCCACTGTGTCCATTTATAATATTCTGGGTTTGATGTACGAACTTCACGAGACCAATCGAATGAAAATCCGATTTTATCTAACTGTCCGCGGTATGTTTTAATATTAGTTTCTGTAGTTATTGCAGGATGTTGACCTGTTTGAATTGCATACTGCTCTGCTGGTAATCCAAAAGAATCGTAACCTTGTGGGTGCAATACATTAAATCCTTTATGACGTTTGTAACGTGCATAAATATCACTTGCGATATATCCCAATGGATGTCCAACATGTAATCCTGCTCCAGATGGGTAAGGAAACATATCTAACACATAATATTTTGGCTTATCGGAAGTGTTACTCGCTTTAAAAGTTTGGTTTTTTGCCCAAAACTCTTGCCACTTTTTTTCGATCTCTTGGTGATTGTATTGCATTCTTTAATTTTATTCCTGTCATTAAAAAAACGACGTAATTTAAGCTGCAAATTTACGGTAATTTCAGGATTATAAAAGTTTTAGCTAAAGCAATTCAAAGATAAATTTAAGATATAAAAAAAGGACAGTGCTGGGTAGGCACTATCCTAGATAATAGAATATAAAAAACTTGGTTTAATTTAAACAATTCTCGTAATCTGAATTTTGTTTATACAGTGTACTATTTAACTCTCCGTTTTCATCGTATAGCTCCACAATATTATTGTTACAACTTAATTGAACATCATACGTTTTAACATTACCGAAGTTCAAATCAATAGTTAACTTAGTTCCTGTTGGAAAATAATCATTTGTAGCCGGTATGGGTTGAGAAAACTCTCCATTTTCTCCGTAAAAAGTTTCACGTTTCCCTTCTTTGAATGCATACATTACTCGGTCTTCAAAACCTTTAAGCAACCAATTTCCATCCTCTAAAATTTCAATCTTATTTTCTATAGTTAAGGTTTCTGGAGTTTGATCTTCAGCTTTACTACAACTAAATAAAAAGAACACTAATGCTAACGCACTTAAGGTTTGTTGAATTAATTTTTTCATGGTTTTTTCGATTTTCAATTATATCCCAAATAACTTTAAAACCTAATAAACAAGAAGTATTAAACTTTGTGAGCGGTTAAAAAAAGAGGTTAAAGCGGAAAAAAAAGCATTGAAACATTTTACATATTCAACCATTGTTTAAACTCTGCTGCTTTATTTTTACTAATAATAATTTCTTCGTTAGTATTAGAGTTTAAAACAATTTTTAATTGACTTTTACCATACTTTATAATCTTATCAATAGCAGATATACTTATTATATATTGTCTGTTAGCTCTAAAAAATAATGTTGGATCGAAGTTGGTATACATGTCATCTAAACTTGCATTAGATGTAGATTTCTTTCCATCAAAATTTACAACGTAAGTAATTGTATTTTCTGTATATACATATGCTATTTCGTTTATTAATACTGGTACTAATTCATTTCGCATATACGTTAAGATTCTTTTTCTGTTTGGTTCACTTATCTCAACTTCACTTGATTCTGAAACAGTTTCTTCTTTTTCTACTATTTGAGTAGCGAGTTCGGCAGCTATTTTAGCTTCTATTTCTAAATCTTTCTCTTTTTTCTCTTTATAATTTACCAAATCGGTATTCAATTTAGATAAATTAATAACTTCAGACTCTAAAGAAGTATACTTCTCTTCTAATTGTTTTTCATATTTACTTCCTATAATTCGAACAGCTACTGATGATAAAACAATAACTAATATTCCCATTAGTAAGAAAATCATATAAAAATTACGCTTTAATCTTTGTAATTGTTTATCGATACTACTTACGTTCACATTAGCTGCGATTAATAAATCGGTACTTTTTACTGGAACTGTATGAATAACCTCTACATTTTCCTCATTGCTTTTTGAAGTTCTATTAGCAACTAAAATATCATATAGATCTTCTGAGTTATTTTTCTCTTTAAGTGATTGTAGTAAATTTGAGTTCGATTTTTCTATCTCTCCTAGCTTCGTTTTATCGGGATAACACACTTTTTTTCCAGACCAATCTATAACAGAAACAAACCAAGCATTAGAATTTGTCCCTAAAATAGTCGCTTGTAAATTTTCTAGAACTGCTTCTTTATTCAAATTATTTACCAATTGAAAATCTACAATACTAGCAATTTCATTTGCCTCTCTTTTACTTGTTTCAACTTGTACTTCTATTAGTTGGTTAGCACTTGTTTTTATAAAGTACTTTGCTGCAATAACAGATATAATTAAGAAAACAACTGTAATTGATAAAACTGTAAATAGATATAATTTGTCTTTTTTCATTTGGTCTTATATAAAATGATCAATAATCATTTTTCCCTTTTCATGGTTCTATTTTCCTTTTCACCCAAAATTATTCTAAATTAATTAAAATTATTAGTTTACTTTGATAGAAATTAAATATAGCTCCATGGCTAAAAAATATAGCTTCTTTTTTAAAAGTATTTTTTTTGTAGTCTTAGGTTATTTTACCTATCAAGTTATATTATTTAGCAAAAGTGTTAAAAATACTGAATCGGAATTTACAATCTCAGCTACTAAGCTTTTAACTGAATTTGAGCAAAACGAAAAACAATCCGATAAAAAGTATACCAATAAAATTATTACAATTTATGGCACCGTAAAAAACATTTCTCATTTAAATAATAGACGAACAATTATTCTGAACAGTAATAACACTTCGAGTATTATTTGTGATTTAGATGATAAAGAAACAATCGACACAAACACTATAAAAATAAATCAACAATTGTACATAAAAGGAATTTGTAAAGGATATTTAAAAGATGTTATTCTTTTAAATTGCTTTTTAGACACAAACAAAAACCATGAATAAACTACGACTTTTAGTAATTCTTTCCTTTTTTAAGGTAGGAGATATTTTAGGACAACAATTTATTGCTCGGCAAGGTCAGGTTACCTTTTTTTCATATGCTTCTGTAGAAAATATTGAAGCTAAAAACAATCAGGTTTTAAGTATTCTTGACTTTGATAAAAAAGAAATAGCAGCGACCATGCTAATGCGAGCATTTGTTTTTAAAAAAGATTTAATGCACGAGCATTTTAATGAAAGTTATATTGAATCTGATATTTTTCCGAAAGCAACCTTTGAAGGTACTCTTTTAGAAGGCCTTGAGAATGCCGCCCCGAAAACACAATTAATTAAAGGAAAGGTTACCATTCATGGAATTACCAAAGAAATTGAAATAAAAACAACAATTCAAAAAACAACCGATAGTTATAACCTTACTGGTGAGTTTAACTTACCTGTAAAAGATTTCAATATAAAGATACCACCTATTTTATCAAATAACATTGCTAAAATCGTACTTGTAAAATTTAACTTCCAATATTTACCTTATGAGAATAATTAAATCATCATTCACATTTGTTACAGCATTACTTTTGGGTTACACTAGTTATGCTCAAGGACTTTTGGATAAGTTAGATAAAGAATATCCTAATGTACCTGTTTATGAAATCGCAACTTTTAAAACTACCCGAATCGGTTTATCACACTCTATAGAAACACGAAAACAAGGAGCTCTTGAAATTTCTATGTTTAATCGATTTTGGAATAGAAAACAAGGAGAAACTCAAGGGTTTTTAGCAGATGAAGTTAACATTCGTTTAGGATTAGATTACGCGATAACAGACAAATTAACTCTTGGTGCTGGTTATGGCACTTATGATAAAATTACTGATGGATTTATAAAATATCGTTTTTTAAGACAGCAAAAAAACTCTAAAAAAAGTCCATTTAGTATGGTTTTTTACCAAGAAATATCATCAAGACAAATGAAATCTGATGGTATAATGAACCCTTTTTATGGAAACAATAATACAGAAACTAATGAAAGAATGTTTGGTTTTACTAGCCAATTAATTATTGCTAGAAAGTTTAACCCTAAATTTTCAGCACAAATAAGCCCAACTTTCATTACTCGTAATAAAAACTTTATTCAAGATCAATCTAAAAATCAATTTGCTTTAGGTATGGGGGCTAGGTATAAAGTTGGTCAGCATGTTTCTATTGTTTCTGAATATTATACCGTATTTAACCCAGTAAAATCTGTAGATACTTATAGTCCTTTTATGATTGGAGTAAATTGGGAGTTAAGTCATTTATTATTACAATTTCATATGACCAACACAAGGAATTTTGCTAAAGATGCATTTATTCCTCAAACTACTAATAATTTTAATTTTCATGATGGAAATTTTCATTTTGGATTTAATGCAACATTCATTTTACATTTAAGTAAGAATAAACTTTAAAGAAAAAAAACATCATCTAAAAACGATATTTTTTAGATGATGTTTTTTTTTAAGCTAACAAGAATTAGAGCTTATAATCATTCTAATGATTTTAGAATTGATACCCTAAAGATAATTGAAATGCTCCATTTTTAACATCAGGATTCTCTTGAACAGTTGTAATTCCTAATGTATATCTTGTTTGAAAAAAGATACCGTTATTAAAATTATAACCAACTCCGAAATTTAATCCAAAATCAAAATCTTCAACATTTGTATCTACTATAGTACCATCACTTCTCTTTAATTCATCATCAATTAAAAAAGAAACTTGAGGACCTGCTTCTATAGCTAACCCCTGAAACACATAATACTTAGCCATTACAGGTAAAGAAATATAACTTGTTTTAAAATCACGTTGAGATCCACTTGTTCCTAATTGAGTAAATAGTAATTCTGGTTGAACCGAAAATTTATCTACTATCTTTAATTCTGCAATCCCTCCAATGTGGAAACCGGTTTTACTGTCTACATCTAAATTATCTCCTCTAAGTGTTGAGAAATTAACACCTCCTTTAACACCAAAATTTATAGACTGAGCATCAACACATAATAAACTAACAGTAAACAAAGCAATTGTAAAAATTTTTTTCATAATAAATAATAGTTAATGTTTTTATACTGAATCGATATTTTACAACTACTATGCCAAAAAAAGCCTTTTAAAAATTTAAAAGGCTTTTTAAAAGTGATTCTTTTAATAATATTTTATCCTTTGACAGGTACAGACACAATAGTAGTCCCCCATCCTAAGTGCATATTTGCATCACCATCTTTTCCATCGAAAACAATAGAAAAAGCTTCTACAGAAGAATTAGATTTAGAGACTTTTCCTGTAACTCTAACAACATCTTCGTTTTGCTTATAGAAATAAGCTCCCCAAACATTTTTCGCTGTACTTAAAATAAATGTCCATTCTTTTTCTCCTGGTATTGTAAAAAGAGAATATGTTCCTGCTTTAACTGACTTACCACCAAAAGTTACATCTTTATAAAATGTAATTTCAGCAGCTTCATTAGCTCCTGTTCTCCACACTTTACCTATAGGAGCTAATTTCGCTAAAGATCTACCTTTTAACTGTGGACGACTGTAAATTACTTTTACTAATTTATTAGCCACCTTATAACTATCAGGATAAGTAGCAGCATCCATCGGACTCTTATCTAACTTTGGAAATTTTTGTGCGAAAACTTCATTAGAAAACACTAAAGCTAAAGCAAACACAACAATTGATAAAATAGATTTTTTCATGATTGATTGTTTTAAATTATAATTTAAGGGTTCGTCCTATAATTTATAAAACCTTACACCCAACTTTATTAAAATTTTGTGAAAATCATGATTTTACAGAAATCAAACCACTTTTTAAAACTCCTAAAAACCAGATAATTAAAAAACTTATTCCAAATAAAGGAAAAATTACTCCTAAAAGTAGTATCATAATAACTAAACCATAACTTTGTTTAAAACTCTTTGGTGATTTAGGCATAATCAATTTTCCTTTTTGTTTTCTAAATACATAAGAGAAAATTGCCGCAGTACTCATTAAAGTTAGTAGCACAGCTATAGCAAACATTAAATACCAATTCCATCCTCCAAACTCTCCTTGATGAAAAGCCATTAACCACATTCTAGCTTTCATTAACACTCCAACATCACTCCAACTATGAGACTTAACTAGTTCACCAGAATATTGATCGAAGTGCATCATTTTTTGTTCAGCAAGCGGAAACGTTTTATTTGTAACTGAGAATGTACTTTTGGTTGATTTTGGCAAACCTATTGTAATTTCACCCGGTAAATTTTGTGCATTTGCAATGCTGATCATCTCATCTAAAGACAATCTTTTTTCTCTTATTTTTGATGTTAATCCACGACCACTCCACGTTTTTGGATATCCAGTATTTGTCCATTGTTGAACTTTCTTAAAATTCCCTCCAAAAACATCTGTCCAAGGAAAACCTCCAGCTAAAACAATCAATAATAAAATAGAAATCCAGAAACCAGTAACTGCATGTAAATCTCTAAAAAGAATTCTCTTTCCTTCTTTTAATCGCACTGTGAAAACACCTTTAATTCCTCTTACAAAAGGAAACCAAATGTATAAACCTGATAAAATTAAAACAACCATCCAACTTGCAATAAGCTCAACTACTTTCGTTCCTACTTTTCCTCCAAGAAGTTCACCATGTAACTTTCTTACGGAATACATCCAAGTATCTTTCGCTTGAAAAGTACCCGAAAGTTCTCCTGAATATGGATTAATATATACGGATTGTTTTCCTCCAAATCTTCCGGCTATAAATTCGGTACTTAAATCACCATCATCAAGAACTACTGAATTTAATTTTCTTTTAGAGTTTTTCTGAGCGATCTCCCATTGTTGATCATAACTTAATCGTTCACTTTTTTCTTCTGGAATTAATTTTTGTATTCCTTGAATAACTTCGTTTTCTACATCTGATTTGAACAGGTAGATTCCACCGGTAATTGATAAAACAATTACAAACGGCAAGGAAATGACACCTGCAATGAAGTGCCATTTCCATAACCATTGATTTAATTTTCTATTTTTCATTTTTAAAAGTTATACTTCACTCCAAAATGAAAAGCTCTAGGGTTGCCGATACTATAGCTATTTTCTCTTCTCCAGATATTATAGCTAGCTCGCACAGCATATAATTCATCAAAAATATTTAGTGCTTGTCCCCAGAATTCAAAATCATAAAACTTAAAACTTCCTCTGAAGTTAAACACATGATGTCCATCGTAAGTTGATGTTCCTAAAATATCATTTCCTACAGTATCAACCCCAACAACTACCTGATTCTCAAAGCTTGTATTATAACTTCCAACTTGCTCATGTTCTAATGTTAATGTTAAATTATTTAACGGCTTATAAGTAATATTAGACATCGATAAGTAATTTGGTGCCGTTTGCATATCTGTATTTGAATAATCTACATCATTATCGAAAAACGAAATGTATTTATGGGTTGCATAACTTCCGCTATAATTCATAGAAAGATTTTCTAAAAGTTGGTATTTAAAGCCAAATTCTACACCTTGCGATCTTGTTTTACCTGCATTTAACTGAACAAAATTACCTGATACATCTCTTAGAGAAATTAATCGATCTGTTCCATCTAATCTGTATACAGCTACATCTACTTTTAATTTCGATGGGATTGTAAAATAACCACCAACTTCGTAGTTATTGAACTTCGCTGGTTTTAAATCGAAAATTGTAGCGCCTGTACTGCTATTTTTACTATTTCTGAATAATGTTGATGTTTGTGGTGGTGTAAATCCTTTTGAGTAATTGCTATAAAAACCTAAGTTTTTATTCACGTTGTAGTTTAACCCAAATTTTGGTGCTACACTGCTATAATTTACTTTAGTATCTACAACTCCTGCTTGACTTTCAATTAAATTATTATAATCGTAACTAAACTCATCGAAACGAACAGCTGCTGTAACTTTTAAAGCTTCAACTGGTGAAATTTCGAACTGTGCATATCCTGCATAATTAAAAATATCAGCATTATAATTTAAAATGTAATCTCCAGAATTTATTGTAAAATCAATATTCTTTCCTGTTTGTGTATCTACAACTACATTTACAGTTTCTGCTACATAATCTTGCGGTGAAAAATCTGCTGTAGCTCCTACTACCAAAGAAGCATCTTTAAAATTGAAATCTAATTTATGTTGAACTAAACCTACATAACTTCTAAATTGATTTGAATTAATTTCACCTGAACCTGTTCCTGTTAATTGTCCCATGTTTCTATCTTGGCGAACTCGATACGATGGAAGTTGATTCATGATGTTGTTTCTGTAAATAAAGTTTACAGAAGTTTTATTACGATCGTTCCAAACTTTCTCTAAAGTAGATCTAAAACGTAATGCTTGTGCTTCACGTTCAGTAAATGTTTGATCACTTTCGTAATTCCCAGCTAAAAAGTTTTGTTCAGAAATAGAACCAGTCATGTCTGACCTGTAATCGATAAAACTTACCGAATTTATCCAACGTAAAGTTTCAGAGAAATTATTTTCGTTCTTAAATGTGATGGCAAATTTCTCATAATCTGAATGCCCAACAGGACCATTATTTCTTTGAATATAATGTCCACCAACATAAAATCCGTATTTCTCATTTGCTGTTGCAGAAGCTTCTGCCTCGTATCTCTTAATTCCAAGATCGTTTCCTTGGATACTTACAGAACCTCCAAAATCTTTTCTAGGTGATTTTGTAATAAAATTAAAACTTCCACCGATAGCTTCACTTCCGTAAATACTAGAAGCTGGACCTTTTAAAACTTCTACTTTTTCGAAAGTGGTATTGTTCATTTCCAATAATGCATTGTGATTAAACACAGCTACAGGACGAATTGGTAATCCGTCTTCAACATATAAGAATAAAGATCTTGTTGAAATAGGAGAACGAACTGCCATAAAATGTTGCTCGTTACTCGCTGCTTTTGAAGAACTCATAAAAACTCCAGGAACTTGATTTACTAATTGTTCAATTCCGAAAGCTTTTGTTTCTTCAATTTGCTTACTTGTTAATACTCCAATAGAAGCAGGAACTTCTTTTCTTTGCTGAATTTCTCTACTTGCCGAAACGATAATTTCATCTAGATTTTGAAGATTTTCTTGTAAAATAATTGTGTTAAATTCTGATGATAATTTTACAGTTTTAGTAACAAAACCAACCATCGAAATTTTCACTCGATTATCACTAAGTTTAATCATAAATCCACCTTCAAAATCTGTAGCTACACCTCTTTTTGAGTTTTTTACTGAGATTACTGAAGCTCCAAAAATTGGATTTTGATTTGCGTCTACTACTTTTCCTTTATATACTTTTTGTGCTGAAATATTTGCGCAAGCTAATATTAATCCTAAAACTAGGATTATTACTTTAGTATTCATTTTAATATTATTTCGTTAAGTTTTTGTGGCTTATAATGCGTATTGAAGTCCGAAACTTAATGTCTCTCTTCTCTCTAATTGAATTCCGTTTGGCTTTTGGAATAATGGCTGCGCATATTCGAATCCGAATCGTAAATTTTTAAATCTTCCTTCAGGAATATAAATGTTAAATCCAATTCCTCCATTAATATATTTTCCTCCAGAATTTGCAGTATCTGCAGTAGTTACCATCATTGGATTTAAATTTGGATTTGCTCCATTAATTCGTTCTTCTGCAACTACTTCTCCTCTAACAGAAAAGCTTAACCACTCTGTCGTTTTATATGCAAACCAAGAGTTTAAATTATAACGGTTTCCTAAAGAATAATCGAAATCGTTTCTTCCAAAACGATACAATCCTTTTAACTGTGTTCCCCAAGAGAAGTTATTGGTTTGACCTAAATATGTTAATCCTAAATCTACATCAAAAGTTCCACTACCGATTTGCATTGGATAAGGCAATTGAATTTCGTTTGGAGCAGACATTGGTGTAACATCTTTTGCTTCTAAAGTTCCTGTAGGAATTGATAAACCAACGTTTGCATGTAACGATTGACGATCTTTATTGATGAATTTATATAATGCTCCTATTTTAATATCTCCAAAACCAGAAGAAGCCGTAGAAAATTGATTTGTCATTCCTGTTGGCATACGCATTTGTAAATCCATTTCATTTTGCATGTACATTGCCATAGCCATCACTGTGATTTTATCAGTTACACCGTACATTACTCCGATCATATGCATATCCATTGGCATATTAAGAGGTGTTACCATATAACCACGATCATGAGCAGCTGCATTTGAAATATCTGAAGTTCCATCTAATAAACCTTCCATGCTCATTCTCATATATCTGTAAGAAAACATTACATCTCCTTTTCCGTGATAATGATCTCCCATAACAGAGATTGGCGCATGACCATCAGGTCTTCCTGCTGTCCATAAATTTTCTTTTTCTTGTGCATATGTATTTACCATTGCTATTAACGAAATAGCAACAATCATTAATTTGTTTTTCATCGATTATAATTTTTGACTTCTGAATTTTAAAATTGAATATGTTCAGAAATCTGCATGAATTTTAAGCTTTCACGATATCGGAAAGAATAATAATTCATATTAATGTTTGTTTATTGAGTATAAGTTTCTTGATTGATAGTAATATCAATCTTAAAAAGATGTAAGTTCGTTATCGAACTTCTTAAAAAATAAATTATGCAGTGGGTGGATGAAAAACTGAAGGATGAAATAAAAACTTATAGTTTTTATGATAACCGAAGTTAGCTTCTTGTTTTTTCTGGTAAACATCTCTTTTCTTTACTTCTAATACAGAAACAAAACCTATTGGATATTCTTCCATAGCTATTCGTAAAGAATTGAAATCATCTTCTTGTTGTTGCTTAAGCTTTTTCATTAATTGACATTTACCTTTACAACTAAGTTCTGGTTTGTCTTTGTTAATACATAAAACTTTAGCGATGTAATCGTAGTTAATTGCGTACTCTACAAAAGGAGCTATTGGTCGCAACATTGCAATTAAATACAATAGTACAAAGAAATATGTTGTTAATTTTAACTTCAAAAAAAAGCTTATTTATCGGCTTGCAAAGGTAAATCAGTTTTAAAACAACAGCAATTAAATTTCACTATTTTTACTGAAAAACAGACTCTTTTACTATCATTATTTCTTTAACAGAATTATTATGTTTTATCTTGACTTTTAAAGAATCTGATGTGTTTTTTTTATTTCTATATTCACAAAGTGCTTTTTCAGAATTCATTGATTCTTCGTTGTATGATAAAACCTCTGCATTTAAAGGAATTTTCATTTTATCAGCTGAAGAATTCTCTAGAATACTTTTTACGATCAGTTTATTACTTTCTTCATCGAATTTTGTTCCTAAACCAGTAGATTTCCATATAAAATTCGGAACACTATCATAAGGTTCTAAAATCATTTTCTTTGATTTCCAGCTTAGTGTTGTCTTGTACTTTTTGAAAAAACCTAATCCTAATAAATTAGCTGAAGTTGGAGACATAAGAGCAGGAATTTTTTGAATATTGAATGGCGTTTTTTTGAAATATAAAGAATCTAAAAGTACTAGTTTTTCTGTATCACTAGATTTAGATTCTCCTCCTAAACCTTCTGAACTTCGTCCGAGATATTTTCTGGTTTGTAATTTTAAAGAATCCTTTAACACTGATTTTTCTACTAAAGAAAGCACACCGTTGTTTCCTAAATCTACAATTACTGATTTCGATTTCTTTTCTTTTGATAACTGAATTGATGTTCTGATATGAAAACTATATTTATTCACATGTAATGGAATTTCTATTTTGTTTTCATTGAATTTTAAATTATTTAAAGATTGTGTTATTGTTATTTGCAGATTTTCAAAATCTATTTGCCAATCTACGTTTTTCATGGTTCCATTACCAATTAGACCGTAAATTTCATCAGTACAATTAAAATTAAAGTCGAGTTCTTTAAAATTCAAATTTTCAATACGCATTTGACCAATTTCAATTGCATCTACTTTTTTAACGCTCGCTAGAAAAAAATTGCCTGTTGCTCCTCTACCTATCATTTTTCCGTTTGATTCTAACTCAAACTCATTTGAATGATGTTTAAAAATAAAGTTAGAAGCTCCACTATCTAATATAAAAGGATATGCTTTTTTACTGTTATCAAACTTTACATCAATAAGTATATGCCCGGATGTTGAATAATAAAACGGAATTGTAATAGATTTTTTTTCTCCAAAATATAATTCTCCTTCACTTAACTTTTTCTGTTGTTGCAAAAAATAATATAAACTTATTCCTCCTAAGAGAATAATGATTCCTATTAATGACGATATAATAATTATAATTCTTTTTAGCATCGTGTTTGTTTAGTGGGAAGTTTAAGAGAAATCTGGGCTATAAACTTCATATTCGAATTGAAAATATTCTTCAAGAAAAGCAACTACTTGATTTGCTTTTTCTTCATCATCTAACGAAACCAAAACATCTTTAGTAGTATGTTTTTCATTCAACAACGTTACATCTGATCTTAAATAAGTTAAAGAAGCGTCTGGATTTGCTACTGAAAACCAAGCCATTTTTTGGCTTCGTTTGAATTTTAAAATAGAAACTTTAGATTTCTGATTTAAGTCGACTTTCGTTTTCTGTAATAATTTATCGAACAAGAAAGTTGCTTGATATAAGTTACTGTTTTCCTTCACTATACCCTTTTTTAGAAATACAGAACATATAATGCTTATAAAAACTAAAATAAAAAACATTAAAAGTGCATTAGTTTTAAAATATGACTCTAATGTTGTGATCTTATAAATAATTATCAATACTGGTCCTCCTAAAGAAAGAAGTACATGAAGTTTTTGATGAGTTGTAAACTTACTTTCTAAAATTAATCTTTTCATAGTTGTCTTTTAAATAGCTTTTGATTTCTGTAATAAGTAGATTAATTTCCTCATTTCGTTACAAATAAAATTTTATTTTAATTTATTCTAAATAAATAATTATATTTGCATCGAATTTACAGAAAGTATGATTGTTTTTTACACACCTAAAAAAGAAATAGTTAAGACACTACCTCAAATTAGTGCTTGTAGTACAGCTTGTGCTAGTAACTGTTTAAAACCTAAAAGCAAGTGTTGTAATAAGTATAAGAAAAAAGGCATCAACTGTAAGCGATGCCCTTTAAGTTTTGATATTAAGATAGCTTCTTAATTATTCTATTTTTAATAAGAAATAATTTCTTTTACCTCTCTGAAGAATTACATATTTGTTTGCGACTAAATCATTCGATGTAATCTTGTAATCTTCTTTTACTTTTACTTTATTTACCGCTATCGAGTTTTCTTTTAAAGCTCTTCTAGCATCTCCATTCGATTTTAGGAATTGTGTTTTTGCTGCTAATGCACCAATCATATCTAATCCAGCTTCA
This sequence comes from Tenacibaculum aquaeponti, assembly GCF_052084715.1. Classification (GTDB taxonomy): domain Bacteria; phylum Bacteroidota; class Bacteroidia; order Flavobacteriales; family Flavobacteriaceae; genus Polaribacter. The sequence goes on from NZ_CP197288.1 coordinate 2,187,489, forward strand.
ATTTCAGCTTTCTCGATAATCGCTTGAGGTACACCTTCAAAAATATCTAAAAACGTTTGTTCATCTAAACCTTTTAAATCTTCATCTGTAGATTTCCCAAATAAAATATTAGAAGCAGCAATTGCTTTATCTAATTCTTCTTTAGAGTGTACAAAAGTAGTAACCTCTTCTGCTAATTTCTTTTGTAAAGCTCTTTGGTGTGGAGCTTCTTTATGTTCTTCTATTAAATTATCAATCGTTTCTTTATCTAAAAACGTAAAAATTTTAATATACTTTTCAGCATCTACATCTGTAGTATTTAACCAAAATTGGTAAAACTTGTATACTGAAGTTTTACTTGCATCTAACCAAACATTTCCACCTTCAGTTTTACCGAATTTAGAACCATCTGCTTTTGTAATTAATGGACAAGTCATCGCAAATGCTTTTGCATCTTCTCCTGGATTCATTCTTCTTACTAGCTCAGTTCCTGTAGTAATGTTCCCCCATTGATCTGAACCTCCCATTTGTAAAGCACATTTATATGTTTTATGTAAATGGTAAAAATCATATCCTTGAATTAATTGATAAGTAAATTCAGTAAATGACATTCCACTACCAGCTTCACCAGAAATTCTCTTTTTTACAGAATCTTTAGCCATCATATAGTTTACAGTAATTCTCTTACCTACGTCTCTAGCAAATTCAATAAAAGAAAAATCTTTCATCCAATCGTAATTATTCACTAAAACTGGAGCATTTTCTTTTTCACTATTAAAATCTAAAAAACGTGCTAAAGTTGCTTTAATACCTGCAACATTCTTTGCTAACGTTTCTTCATTTAGTAAATTTCTTTCATCAGATTTACCAGAAGGATCACCAATCATTCCTGTAGCCCCACCAACTAAAGCAATAGGCTTATGTCCTGCTTTTTCTAAATGTACTAATAATATAATAGGTACTAAACTTCCTATATGAAGTGAATCTGAAGTAGGATCGAACCCAATATAGGCACTAGTCATCTCCTTTTGAAGTTGTTCTTCTGTTCCTGGCATAATATCGTGGATCATTCCACGCCACTCTAGTTCTTTTACTAAATTTTCAGTCATTGGTGTAAATTACTTTGAAAAGACAAATATACCATTTACAAAATTTTAATTTCATAAGAATCTTTAGAAACCATTGTATTAATTTATGTTTTTAAACCTTAAGAAAAAATTAATGTTTCTTTTATGTGACTTCTTCTATTTTTTATTGTCTAAAAATTAAATTTGATAACTTAAATAAAATTTAGAGAAATGAAAAACATACTTAAATTCCCGTTATTTTTAGCTTTAATTACGAATTTATTTATTTTGACAAGCTGTGGTAGTGAAGAAGTTATTGACCCAGAGCCAGTTGATCCACCAGCGGCAGTAACTACATATTCTGCTAGATTATTAGCAGCTCCATTAGGTGATGAAACTTCATCTACATTTATGACTTTTTACAACAATAGTATTCATAAAATTAGTGAGGCTTCTACAACAGGTAGTTCTTGGGATTTTGGTTATTTTTATGGAACTACAAGAAAAGCTTCTTTTGCTTCTGTAAAAAATTATCCAACTGATGTTTTTAATTTAACAGCTATTGCTGATGCAGATAAAAAAGAATGTTTCTTTGCAAAATCTACTGTTTTAACAACAGCTGATTTTGATGCAATCTCTTTAGAATCTGAATTAAATAGTATTGTAAAACCAACAACACAATCTGTTACTGAATTAAGCGTTGGTGATATCATTGAGTTCCAAGATTCTTACGAGAATAAAGGACTTATTAAAATTACTAGAATTGTAGAAGGCAATGGATCGAATGGACAAATAGAATTTGATGTTAAAATTCAAATAAATAATATTCCTGTTCAATCATAACAACAAATCATTATAAAATTTAAAGGTTGCTTTTAGGCAACCTTTTTTTTTATCCATATTTTTGAATTATGATTTTAGTTACTGGAGGAACAGGTTTGGTAGGATCTCATTTATTATATTTTCTTTCAACAGAAAATGATAATATCACTGCTATTTATAGATCAGAAGAAAAGATAGCTACTACTAAAAAAGTATTTTCTTATTACACTGAAAACCATAATGAATTATTTAAAAAAATTCATTGGATTGAGGCAGATATTACAGATATCCCTTCTCTAGAAAAAGTATTCTCAAAATCTTACACCTATGTTTATCATTGTGCTGCGTTAGTTTCTTTTGATCCAAAAGATTATCAGCAAATGAGAAAAGTAAACATTGAAGGAACTGCTAACTTGGTTAACTTTTCAATAGATAATAACATATATAAATTTTGCTTTGTTAGCTCTATAGCTGCTGTTGGAGATGCTATTAATAATGGAACTGTTGATGAAGAAAACGAATGGATTGATACAAAAGATAAACACGGATACGCTATTACAAAATATGGGGCAGAAATGGAAGTTTGGAGAGGAAGCCAAGAAGACATGGATGTTGTAATTGTAAATCCTGGTGTTATTTTAGGAAGCGGTTTTTATACAGAAGGATCTGGTAAAATGTTTAGCCAAGTACATAAAGGATTAAAATTTTACACTGAAGGCGTTACTGGCTTTGTTGGTGTAAAAGATGTTGCTAAAGCCTTAATAAAACTAGCTAATTCAGAGATAATAAACGAACGTTTTATTTTAGTTTCAGAAAATAAATCTTTTAAAGAAATTTTTCAAAGCATCGCTACCAATTTTAAGGTTAAAAAACCTAGTATTAGAATTAACCCATTTGTAACTTCTATTGCTTGGAGAATAGACTGGTTACTTACTTTACTCACAAGAAAACAACCTTTTTTAACAAAAAACTCTGCTCGTTCGGCTCATAACAAGGAATACTACAGTTCTAAAAAGATTATGAATAATTTAGATTTCAGATTTGAACCTATTGAAAAAGTAATTGAAGATGTTTGTAATGACTATTTGAAATAATGACAGTTTGAATTAAAGATTTACTCATCTTCATTTTGAACTTTCGTGCTATCTTTTTTAATCTTGACTCCTTTTTTAACTTCAATTGAATCATTAATCTTCAACTTACTTTTCTTGATTGAATCTCTTTTATTTTTCTCAAATTGATACACACTTGCCTTAGCTTCTAAACTTCTCCTTACATCTTTGAGTAGTTTGTCATACTCATCGATTTTAGAAGTATAAAATGTGTTACTTTGTTCAAAACGAAGACTATCTATTTTATATTTATCATACACTAACTGCATATAATTTAAATCTCTTTTTTGATCTAAATTTTTTATTGGCTTTGCAGCAGCAGCAATATGCATATCAGTTAGTAAAGAAACCATAGAATCTCTAGGAATTAAATTATCAGGTTCCTTATATATTGTGTTTCCTGTACACGCTAAACACAAACTAATATATAAAACAAATAGAATTAAGTTTTTCATTTACCTTTCAAACAATAAACGTTGACCTTTAATTTCTTCATTAAACACACCATTATCATACATTAAATTACCGTTTACAAACGTATGCGTTATTTTAGATGATAACGTAACTCCTTCAAAAGGAGACCAACCACATTTATACAATACATTATCTCTAGAAACTTCCCAAGGATCATTAGGATCTACAAGTACAATATCTGCGTAATAACCTTCTTTAATATAACCTCTTTTTTCAACTTGAAAAAGAATAGCAGGATTATGACACATTTTTTCTACAACTTTTTCTATTGAAATTACTCCCTCTTTTACTTTTTCAAAAAGAGCAACTACTGCATGCTGAGCTAATGGTCCACCACTTGGAGCTTTTGTGTATACATTTGCTTTTTCCTCTAGAGTATGAGGCGCGTGATCTGTGGCAATTACATCAATTCTATCATCTAATAAAGCTTTCCAAAGTCCGTCTTTATCTTGTTGCGTTTTTACCGCAGGATTCCATTTAATGTGTGTTCCCTTTCTATCATAGTCTGCATCTGTAAACCATAAATGATGTATACATACTTCAGCAGTAATTTTCTTATCTTTTAAAGGAATATCATTTCTAAAAAGCTCTGTTTCTTTAGCTGTTGATAAATGAAAAACATGTAATCTTGCACCTGTTTTCTTTGCTAATTCAATAGCTTTTGATGATGATAAATAACAGGCTTCTTCACTTCTAATAATTGGATGAAATTTTACTGGAATATCATCTCCATATTTTTCTTTAAACTCAGCAGTATTTTTTCTAATTGTACCCTCATCTTCACAGTGTACAGAAATTACCATATCTGTTGATGAAAATATTTTTTCTAAAACCTCTTCATTATCTACCAACATATTTCCTGTTGAAGAACCTAAGAATAATTTAATTCCAGCAACATTTCTAGGATTTGTTTTTAATAACTCTTCAAGGTTATCATTTGTTCCTCCAAACATAAACGAGTAATTTGCATATGAAGTTTTACTCGCTATCTCGAATTTATCTTCTAATAGTTCTTGCGTTGTAGCTTGAGGAGATGTATTTGGCATTTCTATAAAAGAAGTAATACCTCCAGCTACAGCTGCTTTACTTTCTGTGGCTATATTCGCTTTATGAGTTAATCCTGGCTCACGAAAATGAACTTGATCATCAATCATACCTGGAATTAAATATTTTCCTTTAGCATCAATTATAATTTCATCTCCCGATGGCGTTATACTTTCAGCAATCTTAGCAATAAGTTCATCTTTTACTAATACATCACCTATAAACACTTGGTTTTCGTTTACAATTTTTGCGTTTTGGATTAAGTATGATTTTTTCATTTTATTTTGGTAAGCCTTTTAATCTCATTTTTATTACTCCAAATAAAGCTTCAGAAACAATTCCTCCACTCATTTTAGATTCTCCTAAAGTTCTATCTGTAAAAATCACAGATACTTCGTTGATTTTAAATTTATGTTTCCATGCTTTGTATTTCATTTCTATTTGAAAAGCATATCCTACAAATTTAATTTTGTCAAGTTTTATCGTTTCTAACACATTTCTCGACCAGCAAACGAAACCAGCTGTAGTGTCGTGAACAGGAATTCCTGTTACAAATCTCACATATTTAGATGCAAAGTAAGAAAGTAACACTCTATTCATTGGCCAATTTACCACATTAACTCCTACAGAATAACGTGAACCTACTGCAACATCTCCACCATCTATAGCACAAGAATTATACAATCGAATTAAATCTTTTGGATCATGAGAAAAATCTGCATCCATTTCAATTAAATACTTGTAATCTTTTGCTAATCCCCATTTAAAACCATGAATATAAGCAGTTCCTAATCCATTTTTCCCTTCTCGTTTCTCTATAAATAATTGATTTGGGAACTCAGGCTTTAAACTTTCAACTATGGTGGCTGTTCCATCTGGAGAATTATCATCTACAACTAGAATATCGAAAACTTTTTCTTGATCGAAAGTAGCTCTTATGATCGCTTCGATATTTTCTTTCTCATTATAAGTCGGGATTATGACTAGTGTGTCAGACATCAAACTTTATTTCGTTAAAAACTTGGACAAAGATAAACTAATTTATTACTAATTTTGTGTTAATTGAACTTCTTAAACCTTTATGGAAATATTAGAACGAAATTTTGTATCAACAGACTGGATTACTTTAGTATTTTTAGCTAGTCTGGTGATGATCGCACTAATGAAGCTATATAAACCTCAATTACTCTTAGGCTATACTATTGCATTTTTCTCTCAAGGTTTTATAGAAAGCCGTTCAGATAAGAATCCATCCATTTTTTCTATTTTTCATGTATTAATATTCTTATTTAGTTTACTTATATTTTCACTTTCCATACATTTATTACTGGTCAATAATTTTACTTATTTTAAGTTTTCTTTTTTATATACTTTTTCCTTTGTTAGTGCATTTATTTTAATAAAATACACTTTAGTAAAGCTTATTGTTTTAACATTAAATATAGAAGACGATACTCGCTATTTTTTATTCTCAAAGACAGGATATTTGTACGCAATTAGTTTATGGTTATTTCCCGTTTTAATATTATACCAATATTGGTATTCAAATAGTAAAATTTTAATTATTTATATGCTTTTACTATTGGGATTTAGGATGTTTTTGATTGCAAAAAACAACAAAAAGCTGATTTTTAATCACTTCTTCTATTTTATTTTGTACTTTTGCACCCTCGAATTAGCTCCTTTGCTAATAATTTATAAAACAACAACTATATAAAGAAAGTTTTATGAAAGTGAAAACGATTTTAGTGTCTCAACCAGCACCAAAAACAGAGACATCACCTTATTTTGACTTAGCTGAAAAACAAAAAGTAAAAGTTGACTTTCGTTCATTTATTCATGTAGAAGGAATTCCTGTAAAAGAAGTAAGAGCTCAAAAAATTGACCTAAGTAACTTTACAGCTATTATTCTAACAAGTAGAAATGCAGTTGATAATTTCTTTAGAATTGCTGAAGAAATGCGTTTTACTGTACCAGATAGTATGAAATATTTTTGTCAATCTGAAGCTGTTGCTTATTACTTGCAAAAATACGTGGTTTACCGAAAACGTAAAATCTATGTTGGTACTAGAACTTTTCCTGAATTATGTAAATTAATTAAAAAACATAAGGATGAGAAATTTTTATTACCGTCTTCAGATAAATTGAAATCATTAATTCCAGATGAATTAGATAAGCTAGGTGTAAATTGGAAGAGAGCTGATTTATACAGAACTGTAGTAAGTGATTTATCTGACTTAGAAAATGTTTTCTATGATGTATTAGTTTTCTTTAGTCCTTCAGGTATTGATAGTTTATTTGAAAATTTCCCTGATTTTAAACAAAACAATACCAGAATTGCTGTATTTGGAAACTCAACAATTAAAGCTGTAGAAGCACGTGGTTTAAGAGTAGATATTTCTGCTCCAACTCCTGAAACACCTTCTATGACAATGGCTTTAGAAAAATATATTAAAGAAGTAAACAAGAAATAATTTTACTTTAAAACAATATTGAAAACCTCGCTAAATTTAGCGAGGTTTTTTTTGTATTAAACCTTCTTTCTACAATAAAGTCTTAATAATATGAAAACAAATCATATACTTCACCTTTATCATAGAATTGGTTTTGGTATACAACCTGAAGAAATTAAAACACTTCAAACTAAAGAAAAAGTTGAAGTGATTCATGATATTTTTCAAGCTTCAAAAAAAACTACTCCTTTATATATCGACACTAGTTTCTTAGATAACCTTGAATTAAAAGATCTTAAAAACAAAAAACAGAGACAAAAATTAATGAAGGTGAGTCGAAAAAAAATACGTGAATTAAATAGTATTTGGATCGATCGTTTAAATAAACCTTCAGAAGTTTTAAGAGAAAAAATGACCTTGTTTTGGGCAAATCATTTCGTTTGTGAAGACAAAAATATTTTACACGTTTTACAGTACAACAACACACTAAGAAAATATGCACTAGGCGACTTTAGAGCTTTTGTAAAAGCTATTTCTAAAGAAGCGGCCATGTTAAAATATTTAAACAACAAACAAAATAAAAAAGACAGTCCGAATGAAAACTTTGCTAGAGAGTTATTAGAACTCTTCACATTAGGTCAAGGAAATTATACAGAAACTGATATTAAAGAAGCCGCTAGAGCTTTCACAGGATATAATCATGATTTTAAAGGCAACTTTAAATTAAGAAAACGAAAACATGATTATAACGAAAAAACCTTTTTAGGTGAAACAGGAAACTTTTTTGGCGACGACATTATCGATATTGTTTTAAGCAAAAAACAATGTGCACGTTTTATCTGCAAGAAAATCTACAGTTATTTTGTAAATGATAAACTAGATAATGATAGAATAGAAGAACTAACAACTATTTTCTTTACAGACTACAATATTGAAAACTTGATGAAATATATTCTTTCATCGGATTGGTTTTATGACGAAACAAATATTGGAACGAAAATTAAATCTCCAATAGAATTAATTGTAGGCACTCATCACATTGTTCCGTTTACATTTCAAAAAGAAAAACAGAAAATCCTTATTCAGAAATTATTAGGTCAGATTTTATTATTACCTCCAAATGTTTCTGGTTGGAAAGGCGGACAAAGTTGGATAGATAGCAATACTATTGTGACTCGACTTCGTTTGGCTTCAGTGCTATTAAATAATGCTGAAATCACATATTCTGACAAAGATGATTTTAAAGCTGTAATTACTGATTTCAAAAAAAGGAAACAAAAACATAAAACTTTTATAAAAACAACTACCGATTGGGAGAACTTTGAAAAAAAATACAGTAACATTTCTAATGAAGAACTTGTTGATGTATTAATTACAGCTCCAATAAGTAACGGAACCAAAGAATTATTGAAGCAATACTACAAGCTACCTAAAAAGGAGTTTTGTATTCAATTACTATCACTTCCAGAGTTTCAATTATGTTAAAATAGTAAGATCATGAAAAGAAGAAATTTTATTAAAAGAACATCGCTAGTTACAGGTGGAGCTTTTTTAGTACCTCAGTTTTTAAAAGCTTTTGAAACGACACTTTCTAAAGTGAATTCTTACAAAAAAGTAGTTATTATTCAATTGAAAGGCGGAAATGATGGATTAAACACTATTGTTCCGTTTAGAAATGATCTTTACTATCAAAACAGAGGAAACATTGCACTTCAGAAAAATCAATTATTACAATTGAATGGTGAAGTAGGTTTTCATCCGAGTTTAGCTCCTTTACAAAGTTTATTTGATGATGGACATATATCGATTATTAATAATGTAGGCTATCCAAATCCGAATCGATCACATTTTAGGTCAACAGATATTTGGCAAACGGCTAGTGATAGTAATGAATATTTACAGTCGGGTTGGGTTGGTCGTTTTTTAGATGTTACAAACTCAAAACCATATCGTGCTATAGAAGTAGATGAAAGTCTTTCTTTACTGTTGAAAGGAAATCATCAAAACGGACTGGCAATTACAAATCCGAAGTTATTTCATCGTTTGTTAAACCAGCCTTTTTTTGATAATGTTTTCAATAATTATACAAATGACAAACATTTAAGTGAGCACAATTTAGGCTATTTGTATAATACTATGATTGACGCTAAATCTTCGGCTTCATATATTTATGAAAAAACAAAAACACAATCGTCTTCTGTAGATTATCCTAAAAATGCATTCGGAAAGCAGTTAAAAACAATTTCTGAGTTTATTTCTTCTGGAATAGATACACAAATTTACTACGCTGGTTTAACTGGATTTGACACGCATGCGAATCAAAAAAATAGACAAGCGCGATTATTAAAAGTGTATGCTGAAAGTATTGATACTTTTGTAAAAGATTTAAAACGTAACAATACATTTGATGATACATTAATTCTTACGTTCTCTGAATTTGGTAGACGTGTAAAACAAAATGGCTCTAACGGAACCGATCATGGAACTGCAAATAATGTATTTGTGATTGGAAAAAACTTAAAGAAAAACGGGATGTACAATAATCTTCCTAATTTGGGTGATTTGGACGATAATGGAGATTTAAAATACACTGTAGACTTTAGAGAAGTGTATGCCACAATTTTAGATAAATGGTTAGCGATTGACAATGCTAAAGTTTTAAATAAAAACTTTTCTAACCTTGATTTTATTTAAAGTCAAGGTTAGAAATTTATTCGAATTTCATTTCAAAAATGAGATAATGTTTTATTCCAAACTTCTTCCCCCAGTTCTCAATATCTTTCCCGTTTGTTCCAACTTCACACCAAGATTTAGATCCGTCTGATCTTTCATAAGGCAGAATATAAGCTAGTAAATAAAACTTTTTATTATAGCTGATTTCCATTTTACTTTCATCAACCATGTTTCTTAAACTATATAAATCAGAATCTATAGCTTTATACTCTTTGGTTATTCCAAATCTTGGAAACTTAAAATTTAGTTTTAATTTCTTTTTAGAAGTTAACTTTGAAATCACTTTAAGTTTTAAAACAGAATCATTTACTTTTTGTAATCTTTTTACCCCTATTTTCTCACTGTTAAACACTACAGCATCATTAACAATTTTCCCATCCCAGATTTCTTTTACATACAATTTATAGCTTTTATTTGTAAGCTCTTTACCTACAAATTTTAGTTTTAAATAATTAATTCCTTCGAATCTTAAAATATCGTTTAATTCTTTATTTTCTGAACCATATTCAGAAATTAATTTTAAATCATTTTTTGATTTTTGGGCTTGAATTTGACACGTAAAACCCAACAATAATAATAACTTTAACAGCTTCTTCATATTTATTTATTTTTCACATTTAATGATGTTGGATAATGAAATTTCGTATGCACAATATCAAATTGAATATCTCCAGTAGATTCTTTTATATTTTTTATTCTTTTTTCCATCATTTTACTCTTTTTACCTGCTTTAGAAGGCTGACTTACAATTGTATCTGTATCAAAAAAATAAGTAGCATCGTGACCATAACAAAGCATTGTATACTCTAATTTTGGTTCAAAAAAATAAACTTCAGAATATTCTCCTTTAAAATTGAACTTTTTAAAACGATCTGCGAAATTGTACAAGTACACTCTACTATTAAAATCTTTAATATCATTATACTCTCCAACTTCTCCTATTTCAACTTTTGTATACTCAGCAATTAAATTCGAATTAGCAATTCCCCCAATTAAAATATTTGTTGTACTCCTTCCTATAATAATACTACTATCAACTTCTCCTAAAAACACACTTCCATTCCAACAGGTAATCTTAGATTTAGTTAATTTCGATATGTTTAAATATCCACCATCAGTAAACAAATTCAAGTTTTTCAACTCTAATTCACCAAAATTAAACCTGCATTCTTTTGCTGTTATATTTAAATTACCCAACAAATTTTCAGGAATATATATGGTAAAAAAACTTTTTAAATACTTTACTTTTTTTGATTTCGCTAGTTTCTCTCTTAATTTATAGTATTCTGAATACTGTTTAAAAAAACCATTGTGCCCTTTAATAATTTCAATTTTAGTTTTTCTTTTTGCATTAAACTTGACGTATTTTTTCATTGTTGAGTGCAAGAGTTTTGACAAATCTCCCCCAGTAATTCTTTCATCTGAAAACATTTGTCTTTTAGCAATTTCTTCCTTACTCTTAATTGAAAATGATAATTTATCATTGAAAATATTTTGTTCGAATTTTATTTGATTAATAAATGCTTCTTTCTCCTTTTCTGAAAAATTATCTAATTCTAATTTAAAATCTAAATGCACTTTTTCATCCTTAGATTTTCTGATATCTAAAGCTATATTCTCAAAATGTAAATCCAAACTTTTAAAATTCTCTACATTAATACTTTTATCGAAAACTATTTCCTTTTGAGCATACACAAAACTGCTCAGAAAAATCAAACTAAATAACAATCGTTTCATAGGTAACTTTTTTTTGTTTTAAACTTTTTATATGCTCTTGAATATCTTTTAATGTTTGTAATCTTTTTTGAAGATTTGATATTAAAGCTTCTAACACATTAATATCATTGGGGTTTTCATTCAACTTAGATGACAACACTTTATAATCTGCTGATAATTCCTTTAATTTCTCATCGTATTTCTCTATCAACTTTTCGTCATTTGTTAGCTCTAAGAAATTATTCCATTCTGTATTAATATTCTTTAAATATTCTGTTTCTATTTGCTGAACATGTAATAATAATTGCTGATTTTTCTCATCAATTTTATTCTTTGGAAGAAACAGATACACAGAAATTAAAACAACTAGCGAAGCCACGAAGCCAATGATTTTTTTGAAAGGAAATTTTCTCTTTTCGTTAGTTACTTTAAGTTTTTCTAAAAATTCAATTCTATGATTTTCAGGCAACTCTTTTTCGAGTTCATCTTCTTTAAAAAGTTCTCTAATATCTCGTTTCATTGAAATGCTTTTTTAATAATTCTCTTAACTGTAATTTACCTCTTCTCAATTGTGTTCGAGAAGTTTTCACTTCGATTCCTAAAATTTGAGAAATTTCAGAATGATCGTAACCTTCTAACAGATATAATTTCACTACCAATTGATATTTTTCACTCAATTGATCTATTGCTTGTAAAATTTCTTGTTTTGTAATTTGCGTATCAAACAACCAATCTTCATCATCAACAATTTCTAATTGAACCTGTTCAATAGAACTTGTTTCTATTTTTTTCTTTTTTAATTGATCAATACATTGATTGATAATTATTCGCTTTAACCAAGCTCCAAAAGTTTTGTCTTTTTTAAATGTTTGAATATTTAAAAACGCTTTTAGAAATCCTTCTTGCACAGCTTCTTTAGCTTCTTCATCTGACAAGTATCTGCATGCAACAGTAAACATGGCATTACAATACTTATCATAAATATGCATTTGGGCTTTTCTATTGCCTCTTTTACATTGATATATTAATATGTCGATTTGTTTAGACACGTATTCGATTAGGTTGATTTACCCTTAATAACGAAGAAAAAAATAAAGGGTTTCAACAAAGTAAAAAAATTATGCAAACAATGTAGCAAAAGCGTCTTCTATCTTACCCACTAAAATGAGTTTAATCGAATGATTTTTAGATGTAATCTTATTGTATTTTGAAGTTACAAATGTTTTATACCCTAGCTTTTCTGCTTCAACTATACGTTGATCGATTTTAGAAACAGGACGAATTTCTCCTGCTAAACCTACTTCTGCAGCGAAACATACATCTGGATTAATTGCAATATCTTGATTTGAAGAAAGAATTGCCGCCACAACAGCTAAATCTATTGCAGGATCGTCGATATAAATACCTCCAGTTACGTTTAAAAACACATCTTTTGCACCAAGTTTAAATCCAGCTCTTTTTTCTAAAACAGCCAGAATCATGTGTAAACGTTTTAAATTATAACCCGTAGTAGATCTTTGTGGAGTTCCATAAACTGCAGTACTTACTAAAGCTTGAATTTCTATCATTAACGGACGAACACCTTCTAAAGTTGAAGCAATTGCTGTTCCACTTAAATCAGTGTCTTTTTCTGAAATTAAAATCTCTGACGGATTTTTAACTTCACGTAAACCGTCTGATAACATTTCATAAATTCCTAATTCTGCTGTAGAACCAAATCTATTTTTTTGAGAACGTAAAATTCTATAGGTATGATTTCTGTCTCCTTCAAACTGAAGTACAACATCTACCATATGTTCTAAGATTTTTGGTCCCGCTATATTTCCGTCTTTATTAATGTGTCCGATTAATAGAACTGGTGTATTTGTTTCTTTTGCAAATTTGATCAACTCAGCTGAAGTTTCTTTAATTTGAGAAATACTTCCCGGTGAAGCTTCAATATTATTCGTGTATAATGTTTGGATAGAATCTATGACTAAAACATCAGGTTGAACTTCTTCAACATTTCTGAAGATTTGTTGTGTATTTGTTTCTGTTAAAATCAAGCAATTTGAATCTTCATTTTGCAAACGCTCAGCTCGCATTTTAATTTGCGATTGACTTTCTTCTCCAGAAACATACAATACCTTCTGCGGAATTTGTAAAGCAACTTGTAGTAGTAATGTTGATTTACCAATTCCTGGTTCACCTCCTAATAACGTGATAGAACCTTTTACTAATCCGCCACCTAAAACTACATCTAACTCATTGTTTCGAGTAATAATTCGCTCTTCTGTATTCAATTCAATTTCTTGAATTCTTCTAGGTTTAGAAACAACTTTTTGTGTATTTGAAGGAGTTTTCCAGTTTCTTTTTTCTTCCTTTTGGATTACTTCTTCTACAACTGTATTCCATTGTTTACAATTCGGACATTGTCCTACCCATTGCGCGTGTTGCGCTCCACAATTCTGACAGAAAAAAGTTGTTTTTGTTTTTGGCATGAAATCGATTATACTTGAACAATATCAAAACTAATACATTTATTATTCCTTAACAAGGACTCATGTAATTAGTAATAAACTTCTTATAAAAAACTATTTTGCTTTGTTATAAATAGGTAATAATAAAAAAGCTAGTCCGCCAAATACTACAATCATTAAAGTCTGTGCAGTCCACATTATCCAACCGAAAGCTTCACTAGGATCTTTTTCAACACCAAATAACATAAATGCACCAGCTACAGCTATAGGATATAATCCTATTCCTCCATTGGTAGCTGCAATGCTAAATCCACCTGCAATAAAACCGATTAAAACTGCTCCAAAAGGAACTTGTAAGCCCTCTATTGAAGGAATGGTTATCCAAAACATTGCAACATACATTACCCAGATAAATACAGTATGAAAAATAAATGCCCATTTATTTTTCATCTTGAAAATACTAGTAGCGCCTTCTATTAATCCGTTGACAAAGTTTTTGATTTTTAATCCAATTCCTGAGTTTGCTTTCTTTACATATCTAGTAAAAATTAAAAAACCAACAATTAGTCCGGCTAAAAGAATAATAATTTTAATTGGATTAAAGTTCTTCGTTAATAAATTGTAAATGAAATCAAATTGAACAAATAAAGTGATTGCAATAACTATGAGCATCATTAATAAATCTGCCATTCGTTCTGCAACGATAGTTCCAAATCCTTTTTCAAAAGGTATATCTTCGTAATTTGTCATGACTAAAGCACGAGAAACTTCACCAGCTCTTGGTACGGCTAAATTTACCAAATAAGCAATAATAACTGCCATGGTACTGTTTCCGAAATCTGGTTTATACCCCATTGGCTGTAACAAAAACTTCCAACGATAGGCTCTAGACAAATGACTTAAAACTCCAAAAAACAACCCTAATACAATCCAACCATAATTAGCTGATTTTATATAACCTATCATTTTTTCTTTATCCATTCCCGACAAAGAATACCATACTAAAATACCTCCCAAAATGAGAGGTAAAATTATTTTTAAAATTTTCTTTTGTGAAGTACTCAAACTACTCTAATAAATTTGTTTCCTCATTGGGAAATACTAATTGAGGTTTAAACTTTTTTGCTTCTTCTAACTCTAAGAATCCATAAACTATTAGAATTAGAATATCTCCTTTTTGAACTCTTCTAGCAGCTGCTCCATTTAATGTGATTTCACCACTTTTTCTTGGTCCTGGAATAGCGTAAGTTTCTAAACGCTCTCCGTTATTATTGTTTACGATTTGAACTCTTTCTCCTTCTATAATTCCAGCGGCATCCATTAAATCTTCATCTATAGTGATGCTCCCGATATAATTTAAATCTGCACCTGTTACTTTAACTCGGTGAATTTTAGATTTTACAACTTGTACTAACATGCGACAAAAATACTGTTTTTAAGGAATTTATTCTTTAATTATTTTAATTGTTTTTGAATCGGACATTGTCTATCAATCTAATTTCTCCAGCAAATACGGCAATAAATGCACGGTATCTTTTTGTAGCATCAAAATTTTCAGCAGTTTGTAAAGTTTTTTCTTCAGCTATAATAAAATACTCTAATTCTAGAAGTGGATGTTTTTTAAATTGATTCTCTACCCATTTCGTTATTTCCGTTACATTTTTTGTGCCAATTTTTTTTCTAGCTTTTTTTAACGTTTTATGAATAAAAGGTGCAGCCTCTCTGTGTTCAGGAGTTAACCTTGTATTTCTAGAACTCATTGCTAAACCATCTTTTTCTCTAAAAATTGGCATTCCTTTTATTTTGATCGGAAGATTTAACTTCTCCACCATTTTTTTAATGATTTGAAGTTGTTGAAAATCTTTCTTTCCAAAGTACGCAACATTTGGTTCTATGATTTCAAACAAAGCTTTAACGATAGTTCCTACACCATCAAAATGTCCATCTCTAAATTTCCCTTCCATTTGATGTTCTAATCCATCAAAATCAAAAGGCTCAGAATTCACATTATCCCCATAAATTTCACTAACAGCAGGCACAAATACAGCATCACAATTTACACTTTCTAATAGTTCAGCATCTTTCTCAAACGTTTTCGGGTAATTATCTAAATCTTCTTTTTTGTCAAATTGTGTAGGGTTTACAAAAATACTCACAATTGTAATATCATTTTTCTGTATCGCTCTCTTTACCAAAGATAAATGTCCTTTGTGGAGCGCTCCCATTGTAGGCACAAATCCGATTGAATTTCCTTCTTGTTTTTTTTGTGAAATATAGCTTTTTAAATCTGATTTAGACTTGAATATTTTCATGTGTAAAATTATTAGAACAAGAGCAAAATTAGCAATTTAACAGGATTTTAGCATAAAATTTCGTAGTTTTGCCGCTTTATAAAGAGTTCGATTTAATGAAGGATAAGAGAATTTTATACGTTTCTTCGGAAGTAATTCCGTATTTGCCAGAAACAGAATTATCATCTACGGCGTTTAATGTTGCTAAATATGCACATTCTAAGGGGGTTCAAACGCGAATTTTCATGCCTCGTTTTGGGGTAATCAATGAAAGAAGACACCAACTACACGAAGTAATTCGTTTATCAGGTATGAATCTTATTATCGATGATATGGACATGCCATTAATCATAAAAGTAGCTTCTATTCCTAAAGAAAGAATGCAAGTATACTTCATTGACAATGATGAATATTTCAAACGTAAAGCTATTTATACTGATGAAGATGATAAATTGTTCGATGATAATGACGAAAGAATGATTTTCTTTGCTAAAGGTGTTGTTGAAACTGTAAAAAAATTAAATTGGGCTCCAGATATTATCCATGTTCATGGATGGATGGCCTCTTTATTACCTCTTTATTTAAAAGAATTTTATAGAGAAGAACCTTTATTTAATGAAAGTAAAATTGTTACTTCTTTATACAGTAATGAATTCCCTGGAGAATTAAACAATAAACTTATTGATAAAGTAAAGTTTGATAAAATTGATAACGATACAGTATCTCATCTTCAAATTCCTAATCAAGAAAACATTTTAAGAAATGCTATTTTAAATTCAGACGCTATTATTAAAGGTAGCTCTGATTTTTCTGAAGATTTAGAGCAATTCATATCTGAAAGTGGCGTTACTGTTCTTGATCATCAACCTGAAGAGTATTTAACCGAGGCTTATTTAGATTTTTACAAAGAAAATGTATTAGAGCTTCAAGATTCTTAATTTATCAAATTTAAATAATGAAAAAGATTTCATATATATCTCTAGCTTTAATAAGCTTTTTATTAGTAATGTCTTGTGAAAAAGATTTTAGAGAAATCGGAGGAAGTGTTATTAGTAATAACGAATTCAGCACAGATAAAATTACTCTTGAAGTAGAAATTACACCAGTAGATATTAATTCTGTAAGAGCTGATAATATCTCAATAGGATCTTTAGGAGAGTATTGGCTTGGTGTTTATAACAATAGTGATTATAAATCTATTAATTCATCTTTCGTAAGTCAATTAAGTGTTTCTACACCTAACCCTAAAACAGTAGATGTTCAAAGTGCTGTTGATGTAGATGATGAATTCCCTTTAAGGAAAGTAGACTCTTTCTTTCAATTGGATAAAGTTGTTTTAAAGCTTCCATACACTGCAACAAACATCAGAACAAACTCTGATAATCTTCCTAAATTCAGATTAGATTCTGTCTTAGGTGATCCAACAAAAAAAATGCCTTTATCTGTAATCGTAAATGAGACATTTTTAAACACATTAAATCCAAGTAATCCTACAGAGACAAATAGTTTTCAATCAGATTACAACTATATAGGAACTGAAGTTTTAAATGAAGACTTAGGCTTTGAATTTACGCCTAATCCTAACGACACAATGTATGTTTTAACAAGGAATGTTAGTGATGTTATGGGTAATATTACTGGAACTTTTAATGACACAATAAAGTTAAATAACGGTAACCCTAGCAGTGCTCCTAACCCATTTTTAGTAGTTCCTTTAGATATAAACAAAATGAAAACAATGTTTTGGGATCGTTTTAGTGGCCCTGAATTTGAAAACTCTGTTGCTTTCAACAATTATTTCAAAGGCATTAAAGTTGAAACTAATGCTACAGAAGGAGCAATGGTTCCTTTCCAATTAACAGGAAACACAAACTCTGGTTCAGTTGAGTTTTATTACACTATAACTCGTTATGAGATTAAAGAAGGAGAAACAACCCTTAGTTTAAAAGATACTTTAACTAGGAACTATTCTTTCCCTTTAGATCGTGTAAGAAACAGTAAATACACAATGTCTCCAGTTCAAAACACGCCTCCAGCTAATAGTTTTAATATACAAGGTACAGCAGGAAGCATGGCTAGAATAAATATTCTAAATGGTAATGAACTTCAAAATTTAAAAGATCGAAACATTTTAGTTAATGACGCAACATTAACTTTTAACATAGACGCAACTCGAGATACTACTTCAGTTCCTTTACGCATGTTGTTATATAGAGAAACCTCAGAAGGTGATGAGCAAATTAAAGATGCAATAACTGAAGGACCTGTATTATTTGGAGGTACTTTACAAAAGGAAGATTCTAAACCTAGTCATTATTCGTTTGGAATAACTGATTATGTTTCTGATTTAATTTCTGGAGAGCTTCAAGAAAACTCACCTTTAGTATTACGAGTTTTCAATACACCTACTGATTTAGCTGTTGATCCTAACACAGGTATTCTTAGAAGTCTTAATATAGAAACTTACAACTGGAACCCTAGAGGAGTTACAATTTTAAATAACTCGACTAGTAACGGTGAGAAAAGAGCCAGATTAACGATTTCTTTTACTGAAGAAAAAGACAACAATTAATTAAAAAATTAAAAAATTATGTGTGGAATTACTGGTTACATAGGGGAACGAGATGCTTATCCTATAGTAATTAACGGACTTAAGAGACTTGAGTATAGAGGTTATGATAGTGCAGGAATAATGATGTACAATGGTTCGGAAATGAACCTATCTAAAACCAAAGGCAAGGTTTCTGACCTAGAAGTCATTACTAACAATGATGAATCTAGAAAAAAAGGTAAAATCGGTATTGGACACACAAGATGGGCAACTCATGGTGTTCCTAACGATATAAATTCACACCCTCATTTTTCTCAATCTGGAAACCTAGTAATTGTACACAACGGTATTATCGAAAATTATGATACCATAAAAAAAGAATTAACATCAAGAGGTTATGAATTTCAGAGTGATACAGATACTGAAGTTTTAGTTAACTTAATCGAGGAAGTAAAAAGAAAAGAAGGTTGTAAACTAGGTAAAGCTGTTCAATTAGCATTAACTAATGTTATTGGAGCATATGCCATTGCTGTTTTCGACAAAACCAAACCAAACGAATTAGTTGTAGCTCGTTTAGGTAGTCCAATAGCTATTGGTGTTGGAGAAAATAATGAAGAATTTTTTGTTGCTTCTGACGCCTCTCCTTTTATTGAATTTACTAAAGATGCTGTTTATCTAGAAGACGGAGAACTTGCAATTATAAAAAAAGGTAGAGGAATACGTGTTCGTAAAATCGACAATGACAAACCAGTTGATCCAAAGATTCAAGAATTGAAATTGAATTTAGATCAAATTGAAAAAGGAGGCTACGATCACTTCATGTTAAAAGAAATTTACGAACAGCCTAAAGCTATAACAGATACATTTAGAGGTAGAATGTTGGCGAATGAAGGCATCATAAAAATGGCTGGCGTAGATGATAATATTTCTAAATTCTTAAATGCGGATAGAATTATTATAATAGCATGTGGTACTTCTTGGCATGCAGGTTTAGTAGGTGAATATCTTCTTGAAGATATGGCAAGAATTCCAGTTGAAGTAGAATATGCTTCTGAATTCAGATATAGGAATCCGATTATCACTCCAAAAGATGTTGTTATTGCTATTTCTCAGTCTGGAGAAACAGCTGATACATTAGCAGCAATTAAACTTGCCAAATCTAAAGGAGCTTTCGTATTTGGAATTTGTAATGTTGTTGGTTCTTCAATAGCTAGAGAGACTCATGCTGGAGCTTATACTCATGCTGGGCCTGAAATAGGAGTTGCATCTACAAAAGCATTTACAACTCAGATTACACTTCTTTCTTTAATTTCATTAAAGTTAGCTCAAGCGAAAGGAACTTTATCAAAAACTGCTGTAAACACATATTTACAAACAATGCAGCAGATTCCAAATCAAGTTGAAAAACTATTAAAAATAGATAAAGAGGTTCAAGAAATAGCATACCATTATAAAGATGCTACTAACTGTTTATACTTAGGAAGAGGATTTAATTTTCCCGTTGCTTTAGAAGGTGCGTTAAAACTTAAAGAAATTTCTTACATCCACGCAGAAGGTTATCCGGCAGCTGAAATGAAACATGGACCTATTGCTTTAATAGATGAAAACATGCCTGTTTTTGTAATTGCAACAAGAAAAGGTCACTACGAAAAAGTAGTTAGCAATATTCAGGAAATTAAATCGAGAAGCGGAAAAATTATAGCTATTGTTACCGAAGGAGATGAAACAGTTAAAGAAATAGCCGATCATGTAATTGAAATTCCAGAAACTGAGGAAGCTTTCACTCCATTATTAACGACAATTCCTTTTCAATTATTATCATATCATATTGCGGTAATGTTAGGAAAAAATGTCGATCAACCTAGAAACTTAGCAAAATCTGTTACAGTGGAGTAATAGAATAAAGAAATAAAACAAAAACCAGCTTTATCAGCTGGTTTTTTTATTCCTATTTTTTAGGTTACTTTTTTAAAAAACTTACATAAATTGGAAAATGATCTGAAAACCCTCCTTTATACCAAGGTCCTATATAAGTTCTAAAAGGACTTCCTTTATGTTTACCTTTATGAGTTTTTAACCATCTTTTATTAAATATTTTAGCTGCTATAAACTTGTGCTCTACTTCATCTTCTAACAAGTTATTAGAAACGATAATTTGATCGAATAAAAACCATTCTTTTTTATACGTCAGAGAACCTAATCCTTTAATGTGAAGATTAAACATTGGATTATAAAAATCTTCAGAAACTAAA
Organism: Tenacibaculum aquaeponti; assembly: GCF_052084715.1. Classification (GTDB taxonomy): domain Bacteria; phylum Bacteroidota; class Bacteroidia; order Flavobacteriales; family Flavobacteriaceae; genus Polaribacter. Next base: position 2,208,442 of record NZ_CP197288.1, read on the forward strand.
TAATCTTTAATACTTTCTGAAGATGGATTATCATTAAAATCACCCATAATAATAATTTTGGCTTGTTGATCTTCTTCTCTAATTTCACTTATAAGGTTTTGAACAACTTTTGCTGCTTTTATTCTTTTATGTCTAGTAATTTCTTCTCCTTCTCTTCTCGATGGCCAATGATTTACGATTATATGAATTAACTCACCATTCAAGAAACCAGAAACTAATAATACATCTCTTGTATGATCTCTCTCTCCATTCTCATCAATAAAATCAAATTGAATTTTCCTGCTATTTACAGGATCAAAAAATTGATCTCTGTAAAGCAAAGCTGTATCTATTCCACGTTCATCTTTTGATTCATAATGAACATATCTGTAGCCATATTCTAACAATTTTTTTTGATGGATTAAATCATTTAATACTTTAGTGTTTTCCACCTCAACTAAACCAACTATCGCTGGAGCTTCATTAGAAGAGTCTTTTCCAATTTGGGAAATTACATAGCTAATTTTTTGAAGTTTTTTAAAATATCGCTTGTTTGTCCATTTTCTTATTCCTGATGGCGTAAATTTATCATCATTAGTTAATGGATCATCTATTGTATCAAATAGATTTTCAACATTATAAAAAGCAATGTTAATGATTTTATCTCTACTGTAGTTCATTAGTATTGTTTGGTAAACGAAAAACGCAACCTTTTGGTTGCGCTTTTATTAAATTGTTTCTCCTAATTCTTTTAATTTAGAAGTATTTTCAGCAAGCATAAGCTCATCTATAATTTTTTGAATATCTCCATTTACAATATTTTGTAAATCGTAAAGTGTTAATCCGATTCTATGATCTGTAACACGACCTTGTGGATAATTATACGTTCTAATTTTAGCAGAACGATCACCAGAAGTTACCATAGAACCTCTTTTAGCTGCATCCTCAGCTTGTTTCTTTGCCAACTCTAAGTCATATAAACGAGAACGTAATACTTTAAATGCTTTTTCTTTGTTTTTATGCTGAGATTTCTGATCCTGACATTGTGCAACTAACCCTGTTGGAATATGCGTTAAACGAACTGCAGAATAAGTTGTATTCACAGATTGACCACCTGGACCAGAAGAACAGAAGAAATCAATACGAACATCTTTTGGATTAATTTCTACATCAAACTCTTCGGCTTCAGGGAAAACCATACAAGTTGCAGCAGAAGTATGAACTCTACCTTGAGTTTCTGTTTGAGGTACACGTTGAACTCGATGTACACCTGCTTCAAACTTTAAGGTACCATAAACATCTTCTCCAGAAACTTCAAATTGAATTTCTTTAAATCCACCATTTGTTCCTTCGCTGTAATCCACTATGGAAACATTCCATCCTTTACCTTCACAATACTTAGAATACATTCTAAATAAATCTCCAGCAAAAATACTAGCTTCGTCACCTCCAGTTCCAGCACGTAATTCAACTACAGCATTTTTACTATCTTCAGGATCTTTAGGAATTAATAAAAACTTAATTTCCTCTTCTAAAGTTGGAATTCTTCCTTTAGCTTCATCCATCTCCATTTTAGCCATTTCAACCATTTCTGCATCACTTCCATCTGCAATGATTTCTTTAGCTTCATCTATATTGTTTAAAAGCGTTTGATATTCGTCTGCTTTTTTTACAACTTTACCTAAATCTTTATATTCCTTATTTAGCTGAACGTAACGCTTTTGATCAGAAATAATATCCGGTTGAATGATTAAATCTGATACCTCATCGAAACGTTGTTTAACAATCTGTAATTTATCTAGCATTATTCTTTTCGTTGGTGTGCGAATTTACGACTTTTCTTTAAATTTGTTATACTGGAAATCAGCCTATGACCAAAAATATTTGATATGAAACAGTTCTTTTTTATTTTATCTCTTGTATTAATCATCTCTTGTAAGCAAGAAGTTACTAATCCAGACTTTCTGATAGGAAAGTGGAAACGCATTAATAACGAAGGCTCTAAAGAAACTTTTGAAATATGGAATCAAAATTTTAATGGAATTGGATATTCTCTTCAAGAAAAAGATACTGTTTTTAAAGAAATTTTATCAATCGTTGAATTTAAGGGAAATAAATACTTACAAGTAACAGGTGTAAATCAAAATCCAACATTATTTGAAATGACTGAACTAACTAAAAACTCATTTACTTGTACAAATCCAAGTAATGAATTTCCTAAAGTAATTTCCTATTGGTTAGAAGGCAAACAATTAAAAGCTAAAGTTGCTAATGATGATTTTGCTATTGATTTTGTTTTTGATAAAATAAAATAGTTTTAACTCTTTATCAATAAAACAATACCTGAAATAAAAAGCAAACTTAAAACCATATTCTTCATAGCCTTTTCATTAAGTTTAGAATAAAGTTTCTTACCTAAGAATGTTGCTAATAAAAAGACAGGAATAGCAAGTAGCGAATCATAAACATGATTCACAGTAAGTATATCTTGTACAAATAGAATAGGAACTCTGGTAATTGTAATTAAAGCTAAAACACCGATCATTGTAGCTCTAAAAACTTTCATATCTACAACAGCATTTTTTACAACCATAACATACAAGGGTCCTCCTGTAGAAAACAACCCAGAGAAAAAACCACCAAACAAACCAAACACAAAACCAAGTTTAGGGTTTTTAACTCCTTCTTTTTTTATCTGAAATGTAGTATAAATAACATACAATAAAATAAAAACACCGAGCATTTTTTTAAGAATAAAAGGCTTTCCGAATTGTAAAACCCAAATACCTATAGCTACGCCTATAATTGTAGCTAAAAGTAATTTAAGAATTACTGATTTATCTATATTCTCCCATTCTTTAGAAACTAAAATAATACTAGAATACAAATAGAATAAAGCTAAATAAGCAATTGCATCTTGCAAACTCATACCTATTAATAAAATTGGCAAAGCGACTAATGCTCCCGCAAACCCTACTACTGTTTGAATAAAAAAACCCAGAAAGATTGCCAATATTAATATTAAAAACACACTTAAAACCACAGTAAAAAAACTAATAAAATTTTGAATCAAAATTAAAAACCTATTTTTTTAGTAGGAAATTAATTCTATTGTGTTTTATTAATTTTAAAGTTGAATTCATCTTTTTAAACAAAAAAAACAAACGATTCAATGGTTATTAAAAATGACTTTTCAATATTTAAAGAATTTAGAAAACAACCAAATAATAAAAAACGTATTACTGAAATAGATTTTTACAAAATTAAGCACGAAATAGAAACATTTTATTATATATAAGATTGCATAGCAGAAGATTGAAAATTTTGATGAATAACTCTCTTCAATTTTCAGAAATGAATAAAAAACAACACTTAAAGTAATAATAGTTTATAATTAAGGGTTTATTGACAACTTTTTACATTTCTTTTACAATCGTTTGACAGTTTTAACGGGATACCGAAATAGTTTTACTCAGAATTTTAAAAATTAAATCAATGAGAAAAATTATTATTCTATTTGTTTGTGTTTTATTTAGTACAATAACTAAAAGTATAGCTCAAGAAAAATTAACTATAAACACAGAACAAAGTACAATTAAGTGGACTGGAGAACTTACATTTCATTTTGGAAAACACGATGGTTTTATAAAATTTAAAGAAGGCTTTTTTATAAAAAAAGGAGATAAAATTACTGGAGGTGAATTTATTATTGATATGAATTCAATGACTAATAATGATATTAAAGAACAAGAAGGAAAAGATAATTTGATTGATCATTTAAAAGATCCTGATTTTTTTGATGTGAAGAAATTCCCATTAACAAGTTTAGTAATTACTAAAGTTGAGTATTCAGAAAAAAGCAAGGCTAGAATTGAAGCAAAATTAACACTTAAAGGAATTACAAAACCAATTAATTTCAGAGCAAATTTTGATTTTGATAAAAAAGAAATGAATACACGTTTTAAGATAGATCGAAGAAAATGGAATGTAAATTACACCAGCAAAGTAAAAGATTATGCTATTTCTGATGCTTTAGCATTTGAAGTTAGCATAAAATTATAATTATGAGAAAGACAATATTAACTTTATTATTCTTACTTCAAATTTCACTTCTTTTTCCTCAAAAGAAAGAGCAATTAAAAATTTTTGAAAACAAGAAAAATTGGAAAACAGAAATTATTGAATTCCCTATTAATTGGGCTCCAAAAGTAAAACTTACTGGATTTGAAGAACTCATTTTTACACCAAATTGGTCGGATCCAAAAAATGATGAATTTTGGTCTTTAATAATGGGGTGGAAAATTGATTCTGAAAAAACAATTTCTTTAAAGGAAATAGAAAATAACTTTAAAAATTATTTTGATGGAGTAATGAAACCAAATCATTGGTCTAAAAATTTTCCTCAGCCTAAAGTTATCTTTCAAAATAAAGGCAATGGTTTTTTTGGAACAATGACTTTTTTTGATGGTTTTCATACCGGTAAAATGACTACAGTAAATATTCAAGGAAAACAGTTCTTCGACAAATTATTTAAAGAATCTATTATTACTTTTTACATATCTCCAAAAGATTATAATAATCCTATATGGAATAGTTTAAAAGAAATTGAAACTAAACAGAATTATACATCCATTTTTAAACTTGATACTTCATGGGGAAAAGAAGTTTTTCCTTTTCCTATTCCTTTTGCAAAAAATATAAACTATGAAGGAATAGCAGAAGTTAGGTTTCCTCCTGAAGGATGGAGAAATCCAAAACACTCGAATTTTTGGTCTTATGTTTATGCTTGGAGTATTAACTTAGACAGAAAAATTACCGAAAAAGAATTAGCTATAAATTTACAGAAATACTTTGATGGATTAAATCACATAGAAAACAATAAACATTTAAAAAAATATAAAGCTTCAGCTAAAATTCAAAAAAACAAAATAATTGGTGAAACTACTATATACATAGGAGAAATTAATACTTATGATAGATTTGCAACCAACACTACATTAAAGTTAAATGTAATTGTAGAAAGTAATTACTGTAAAAAGAATAAAAAGAATTTTCTTCTTTTCAAATTTTCACCAAAAGACTATAACCACAAAACATGGATTATACTAAAAAGTATAAATCTAGTCAAAGGTTTGTGTAATTAGATTTCCTAAACACTTCATCAGTCATAACTTGATAACAAAAAACTCACTATAAAAGTGAGTTTTTTTTTATTTACACAGGCCACCACAAAACACATAATTACCTATTTATGAGTATATAAAAACTCCATTTTCTAAATAATTTTATTCCAAACTAAATTCTATTTGATCAAACTAAGAAAGTAAAAAAATAAATTAAACTTTAAAAAATGGAAGTAGAAATAACCACACAGAACTACAATGAAAAGGTTGAAGCTATTAATAATACTTTTGAATTCTTTTATCCTGGACAGCAAAAACCAGAAATTAATCGCCATTCTTTACGAGTTGCAACTCTTTTAATGTATCAAGGATTTGAAAAATCTAAAAAATATGCAGTAGCTGTAGCATTAATCAAACATATTCCAAAATTACAACGTAGTAACCCAATAAGCTGGTTAGCAAAATTACCTTGGTCTATTATTAAAGAAGAGCATAGAGCACACAATAAAATCTACAACTTAGTAAGAGATGTTATAGCTAGAGATCCTGAATATTATCAACTTTACTTAAACCTTATTAATAAAGATTATTCTGATACTGAAAAAATACTTTCTAAATATAAAGATTTAATAGGGTAAGTAATTCTATTAAATATAAAAAAACGAATAAAATGACTTTTGAAAAAATCAATAAAACTATAATAGATCAAAAAGATAATTTACGTGTTTCAGCGGTACTGAAAGAAAATGTTGAAACTGCAGACATGATAAAAGAAATTGGTAATATTTACAAAATTATAAGACCTATTTTAATAGCAATTCAAGCTATGCCAATTATTCCAAAAGAATGGATTTCAGGTTTAAAAACCTTTACAGGTCTGTTAGATGGTATAACAGGTATTATTAATCAAAACAACATAAACAACTTTGAATCCAGTAAAGTTCATCGTGAAAAAATAAGAGGTAAAGATCAAGGATGGAGAAGCACAGGTATTGAAATGAAAGAAGGAGAAACTGCTTACATTACTGCTACTGGTATTATCTCTTTTGGCCCTTTTGGAAGTTGGCCTTTTAGTCCTGAAGGAGAAGATAATTCTGTTGCTGATGGAAGTGCCCCTGCACCAGGAAAAGTTAAAAATAGTCTGGTGGCACAAGCAGGAAGTTTACCTCAATATATCGGGTCATCTGGTCAAATTACGGCAGCTACTGACACTGTTTTACAGTTAGCGAATAACGATCCTTGGTCTGGTGATAATGACGGTTTTTGGAATGTATCTATAAGAATTAAGTAAAAAAATAAATCCAGAGATAGTAACTATCTCTGGATAAAAATATTTTAATACTCAAAAGTTCCAAATTCACTTTTAATAGTAAGCTTCTTATTTTCTGAAGCTTCTACTCTACCAATAATTTGAGCATCTACATTGAAAGATTTCGAAATTTCGATAATTTCTTCGGCAACTTCAGGTTTAACGTAAAGCTCCATTCTATGTCCGCAGTTAAATACTTGATACATTTCTTTCCAATCTGTTTTTGATTGTTCTTGTATCAATTTAAATAATGGTGGAATTTCGAACATATTATCTTTTACAATATGAAGATGATCTACAAAGTGTAAAATTTTTGTTTGCGCTCCACCAGAACAATGAATCATTCCGTGAATTGAGTCTGATTTATATTTTGATAAAATTTCTTTTATAATTGGCGCATATGTTCTTGTTGGAGAAAGCACTAATTTACCAGCATCAATTGGTGAATTTTCAACTTCATCGGTAAGCTTAACATTTCCAGAATACACTAAATCAGAAGGCACAGCAGCATCAAAACTCTCTGGATATTTTTCAGCTAAATAATTATTGAAAACATCATGACGAGCAGAAGTTAATCCGTTACTCCCCATTCCTCCATTGTACTCCTTTTCATAAGACGCTTTTCCGAAAGAAGACAAACCAACAATTACATCTCCAGCTTGGATATTTGCATTATCAATTACATCTTCACGCTTCATACGAGCAGTTACAGTAGAATCTACGATAATTGTTCGTACTAAATCTCCAACATCAGCAGTTTCACCACCTGTTGAATGAATCGTTACTCCAAATTCTTTTAACTCAGCAATTAATTCTTCTGTTCCGTTTATAATTGCCGATAAAACTTCACCTGGAATTAAATTTTTATTTCTACCAATAGTAGAAGACAACATAATATTATCTGTAGCTCCAACACATAATAAATCATCGATATTCATGATTAAAGCATCTTGAGCAATACCTTTCCATACAGAAACATCTCCAGTTTCTTTCCAATACATATATGCTAATGACGACTTTGTTCCAGCACCATCTGCATGCATAATTAAACAATACTCATCATCGTTTGTTAAATAATCTGGTACGATTTTACAGAATGCTTTTGGAAATAAACCTTTATCAATATTCTTAATCGCATTATGCACATCTTCTTTAGATGCAGAAACACCTCTTTGTGCATATCTTTTAGAAACTTCTTGACTCATTATTTTGTGTTGTTGTTGGATGCAAAGTTAAATTATTGCAGCGAAATGCAAACTTAAATCAGATATTTATCTTGTAAATAAAAGTTCTCTATATTTTGTTAATGGCCATAAATTATCGTCAACTAACAACTCCAACCTATCTACATGGTAACGAATATCTTCTAAATATGGTTTTACTTTACCACAATAAGCTTCCGCATTTTTTTGTCCCGATAATCGATTTGCTTTTTTTCGCTGATTAGTCATCTCTTCAATCATTGAATTAATTTCAACAATATGATTGGATATTCTTTTAATTAAATCGATTTGTTCTGAAGCATACTTTTTATAATCTTGACCAAAAATCTCTTTTAATCCTTTTACATTTTCTATTAATGTATTTTGATACTGTATTACAGTTGGAATTACATGATTTCTAGAAATATCACCTAAAACTCTACTTTCTATTTGAATTAACTTAGCATATTCTTCCAACTCAATTTCATGACGTGCTTTTAATTCAACTCGATTCATAACCTTCATTTCTTCAAAAACAGCAATACTTTTTTCACTAATTTTAGCCTTTAAAGCTTCTGGTGTAGTTCTATGATTACTTAAACCTCTTTTCTTAGCTTCTTTCTCCCAAGCATCCCCATAGCCATCACCTTCAAATCGAATATCTTTTGAAGCTTTAATATATTCACGCAATACATTAAATACAGCTTCATCTTTTTTCAATCCTTTGCTATCTACCAGCTTATCAACTTCTACTTTAAAATCTTTAAGTTGTTTTGCAATAATTGTATTCAATACGGTCATTGGTCCAGCACAATTTGACCAAGAACCCACAGCTCTTAATTCAAATTTATTTCCAGTAAATGCGAATGGTGATGTTCTATTCCTATCTGTATTGTCCAATAAAATTTCTGGAATTTTACCGATAATATTAAGCTTCAAATCTGTTTTTTCCTTTGGAGAAAGTTTTCCTTTGGTTACGTTCTCCAATTCATCTAAAACCTGAGAAAGTTGAGAACCAATAAATACAGATATAATTGCTGGCGGCGCTTCATTTGCACCTAATCGATGATCGTTGCCTGCACTTGCGATCGATGCCCTAATTAACTCTTCATACTCATAAACTGCCTTAATTGTGTTTACAAAAAAAGTTAAAAACTGAAGGTTTTTCATTGGTGTTTTACCAGGACTCAACAAATTAACTCCTGTATTTGTACTTAAACTCCAGTTATTATGTTTTCCAGACCCATTAATTCCTTTAAAAGGTTTTTCATGAAACAAGACTTTAAAGTTATGTTTTTGAGAAACCTTTTTCATCAAATCCATTAATAATGAATTATGATCAACAGCTAGATTTGCTTCTTCAAAAATTGGCGCAACCTCAAACTGATTCGGCGCAACTTCATTATGCCTAGTCTTAACTGGAATTCCAAGTAACATACATTCTTGCTCTAAATCTCGCATGAAATTTAAAATACGAGTTGGAATTGAACCAAAATAATGATCGTCTAGTTGTTGTCCTTTTGCTGATGCATGACCTAGCAAAGTTCTCCCTGTCATCATAATATCAGGGCGAGAAGCTGCTAAAGCTTTATCAATTAAAAAATACTCCTGCTCCCAACCCAAAGTAGCAGAAACCTTAGTTACATTTTTATCAAAATATTTACAAACAGCAGTTGCAGCGTCATCAACAGCTTGCAACGCTCTTAATAAAGGTGTTTTATTATCTAAAGCCTCTCCTGTATAGGCAACAAAAACTGTTGGAATACATAAAGTTGTTTCATATATAAATGCTGGAGAAGTAGGATCCCAAGCTGTATAACCACGAGCTTCAAATGTATTTCGAATCCCTCCATGAGGAAAAGAAGAAGCGTCTGGTTCTTGCTGTACTAATTTTCCTCCATCAAATAACTCCATTGCATTTCCTCCTCCTACAGTTTCAAAAAAAGCGTCATGCTTTTCTGCTGTAGAACCTGTTAACGGTTGAAACCAATGCGTATAATGTGTCGCTCCTTTAGACAAAGCCCATTCTTTCATACTCACTGCTATTTGATCTGCAATTTTTCTATCAATTTTATATCCAAATTCTATAGCTTCACTTACACTCTTATAAGCTTCACTGGTCATATATTGTAACATCGATCTCTCATCGAATACAAATTCTGCATACAACTTAGAGCGTCTTTCCTTTTCCTCAACGAAAATAGGTTTTCTATTCATTGTTTCCTGTAGTGCATTAAATCTAATCGTAGCCATTATTAATAATTTTTAGCTAAATTAATATTAATACCCTAAAAAAATAGGGGTTAAATTATTTTTTTTAAAAAAAAACAATTTTTACCCCTAAAAAATTTGGGGGTACATTAAAAAATATACATTTTTGCATAATAAATAATTAACGTTATAAAAAATCATGGCTAAATCTAAGTTAGAATACATTTGGTTAGATGGATACTATCCAACTCAAAACATGCGAAGTAAGACTAAAGTTATTGAAGACTTTAGTGGTAAATTAGACGATTGTCCTGTTTGGTCTTTTGATGGATCATCTACAAAACAAGCTGAAGGAGGAGATTCTGATTGTTTATTAAAACCTGTAGCTATATATCCAGATCCAGCTCGTGATAATGGATATTTAGTAATGACAGAAGTTTTAAATGCAGATGGAACAGCTCATGATTCTAACGCAAGAGCAAACATTGATGATGATGATAATGATTTCTGGTTTGGATTTGAACAAGAATACTTTATCATGGACACTCACACTCAACTTCCTTTAGGTTTCCCTATCGGTGGTTACCCTGGACCTCAAGGAATGTATTATTGTTCTGTAGGAGGTAAAAACACCCATGGTCGTGATTTTGTAGAAGAACACGCCGATTTATGTATTGCTGCTGGATTAAACTTTGAAGGAATCAACCAAGAAGTTGCATCTGGTCAATGGGAATTCCAATTATTTGCTAAAGGAGCTAAAAAAGCTGGTGATGAAATTTGGGTTGCTCGTTATTTATTAGATAGATTAACTGAAAAGTATGGATATTATATTGAATACCACCCAAAACCTATTAAAGGAGACTGGAACGGTTCTGGTATGCACGCCAACTTCTCAAATACTTTATTAAGAACTTGCGGAAGTAAAGAAACTTATGAAAAGGTATGTGAAGCATTCAGACCAGTAGCAAAAGAACACATTGCTGTTTATGGAGAATATAACGACCAACGTTTAACAGGATTACACGAAACCGCTTCTATTAACGATTTTAGCTATGGTGTATCTGACAGAGGCGCTTCTATCCGTATTCCAATTATTACTGTAGAAAAAGGATGGAAAGGATGGTTAGAGGATCGTCGTCCAGCTTCTAATGCTGATCCATACAAAGTGGCAGGAAGAATTGTTGAGACAGTAAAAAATGCAAAAATTTAATTTTCTAAAAAAAATCCGTTAAACATAAAATTTAACGGATTTTTACTTTATTTCATCTTTTAATAAAGATACTGTAAAGCAACTATATCGTATTGGCCAAATTCTCCATTGTTATGAGGAAAACAAGCATTCATAATAGACCCTGGATCTCTTCCTGTTGGCGTCCCTGGAATATGAATAGCTCCTTCAGGATTCACAGGCTCTCCACTTTGACCACATGATTCTCTTGAAAACCAATCAACATGTCTAAGCCCAAAACAATGCCCTAACTCATGAGTCATTAACCCCTCAAGCAATTGATCGTCTCCATTTCTATTAGCACCCCCATTAATCATTACTCTTTTAAAAGGCTCTCCTCCAGACGGGAATCCCGCGCTTCCTCTAACTCCATCTTGAGGAATTACCGAACTATTCGTTTGAGTGTACACAACAATATCGTTACTACTGAAGTTAGTAGAAAAAACTAATTCAAGTCGAAAACCTAAGTTTATATTATTGTAATTTGCAACAGCATACTGTAACCCCCTTCTAGCTACCGAACCTAAACCAAAACTATTATTTCCATTGTATCCAACTACTCGAATAACCCTAGGAGTACTAACTAAATTATAAGTATGATATTGCCTTGCTGACACGCCCTCATCATTATGAATTTTCATATCCATAATTTGATCATAAGTCATAGCAATATCTCCTTCTATAAAATAGTAATCATTTATAGAACCATCAATATCTTTCACCACCTTTTTTGTTACATCTTTATAATTAAGTTTTAATGCTTCTATTTTATCTAAAACTTTTTGCGAGACCTCTAAATTTTCTGGTCTCTCTTCTATAACCTCTTTTTCACAAGAGAACAAAATTGCGATAAAAACAATAAATAATAGTTTAAGTGAATTTTTCATAATATTACATTAATTAAATTGTTAAAAAAATATTAAAAACGAATCTATACTAGTAATCATCAAATTCAAAACATCACTACACCATCAGTAAGAAATAATTCATTAACTGTAACTTTTAAGTGTTAAACCATTATTTTCCATAACTTTACAACCAAACCATTAAATAATAGTTTAAAAAAAATGAAATTAACAGTCATTTATTTAACATTATTTTTCATTTCTCAACAATTTTCACTGCATACTCAAAATAGATCTGCTATTAGAGATTCTCTAGATATTTCATTACTCAAAAAATTAGAATCTAACTATACAAAAATTGAAGTTATTGACTCTTTTCTACAAATAACAAATCAAATCGACAAAAACATAAAAAATGAAAACCATCTAATCGAATCTTACTTTTTTTTAGCTAAGAAATACAAACAAAATAAAGAATATTTAAAGTCTTTAATTTCATTTAATAAAGCTGAAGAAATACTTGCCCATAATAATTCTTATAAAAATAAATGGTCTTTTTACACGAATAAAGGACGTTTAATAAATGAATTACAAGAATATAGATTAGCTAGAGCTATCTTTAAAGACGCAGTACAGTATTTAGAACCCAATCAAATCTATAAAATAGCCACTTCTTATTTAAATATTTCTACAACTTTTGATTTTGAACACCACGACTCTTCTGCATATTACTCTAAGAAAGCTTATACTATTTTTAAAGATAACCCTGACTATACATCTCATTTTTTTGCCTCAGTTAACAACATAGCATACAGTTACATAAAACAAGGTTTGTATAAAAAAGCCGCCACTATTATAAATAAGAATATTAACATTAACAATATAGATTATAAAAAAACCTCAGAATATTTTGAATCTTACTTTTTTAACACTGTAGGAGAATTACATTATAAACAAAAAAACTATAATTCTGCTATCTTTTATTACAAGAAGTCAATTAATACAACAAGAAGGATAAACCCTACATCACATTTATTAAGCTTAAATGATTTAGCATCTATATATGAAATTAAAAAGAATTACAAAGAAGCACTAAAATACAGGAAAATAAAAGAAAAGTTTTTATTACAATTCGATAAAGACAACTTAAAAAAAGAAATTGCCAAACTTGAATATTACAAAGTATTAAATAAAAAAAATCAATTAATAAACTCACTAGAGAAAAAAAATGAATCTTCTTCGAGACAGATTCAAAACACTCAAAAATTAGCCTTCTCCATAGGTTTATTATGCTTAACATGTATTTTAATACTTTTGATTTTTTATCAAAAAAATCGTTTAAAGATTTCTTTATTAAATGAAGATATAACTCTAACCAGACTTAAATCTTTAAAATCAATGATGAATCCTCATTTCCTTTTTAACTCATTTAATACACTACAAGGACATATTCTTCATAAAAATGAACTTGAAGCCAGCTCTCATATGAGAGAATTATCTCATCTTATAAGAAAAATATTATCTAATTCCGAAAGTTTATACATCAATTTTGATGATGAAATTGAAATCATTAAAACCTATATAAATTTAGAAAATAAAAGATTTGACAAACAATTTAAGCTTATTATAACTATAGATCCTATTTTATCATTAACAAACCCCAAAATACCTTCTATGATTATACAACCTCATATAGAAAATGCTATTTTGCATGGACTTGGATCAAAAAAACAAAATCGCCTAGAGCTAACTTTTTCTTGCGATAAAAATCATATTATTTGTATTATTCAAGACAACGGTGTTGGAAGAAAAACTGTAAACAAAAAAGCACACAAACACGAATCTCATTTATCCATAAGTACCAAAAACACTAATGAACGTATAAAGCTTTTAAAAAAAATAGGTCACAAAGAAACTCAACTTCATATAGAAGATCTTTTTGACTCAAGCCAAAATCCACTAGGAACTAAAGTAACCATCAAACTCCCTATAATCCCTTCAACATGAAAAACCCAACAACCTGTGTTATTATAGATGACGAAAAATTAGCTCGCAAGACACTTAAACTATTATTAAAAACATATAAACCAAATATCACTGTTATTGGTGAAGCAAAAGACAAAAACTCCATCAATCAAGTATTAAACAACTTAAATCCAGATATTATTTTTTGCGACATTCAACTAGAAAAACAAACTATATTTGATTTACTTCCCAAGTATAAAGTTATTAACTCTAAAATTATTTTTATTTCTGCACATGAAGAATTTGCACTGAAAGGATATAAACATAACGCTATAGACTATTTACTTAAACCCTTAGACCCTGCAAAACTTTTTCAAGCTATTGATAAAACATTACAAATAATAGAAAAAGAGAAAAAACTTCAGGTTTTTAATAAATCTCCTCAAATAATTCTATCTGACAACAAAGGTTCTCATATTATAAAAATTAAAGAAATTATGTATTGCATTGCTAACGGCAATTACACTTCAATTTTTTTAAAAGATAATTCATCGATAATGGTATCCAAAAACCTTAAATTTTTTGAAGAAAAATTAAATTATTTAAGTTTTTTTAGACCTCATAAATCTAATCTAATAAACACTAATTACCTAAAACTTATAAGCAACGATAACGGTGGACATATTGTAATGGTTGACGGAAAAAAGCTTTCTATTTCAAGAGACAAAAAAAAATTACTACTAAATCAAATTTAGAATCTATAACACCTATTTTACCATTTAGTTTTTCTTCCATGGAAATTCTATTTCTTTCCGAAATTACTTAAACTAAACAAAAGCGAGGTAAACAAAAACACAATATCCTAAAAATAGTATCGCACCTTTTAATCTACTTAACTTAAATTTTTCAGGAATAAATATTAAAGGTAAAATCACAAAAGCAAAAGCTAACATCCAATAAATATCCCTAGTTAAAATTTGAGGTTCAGTTACAGGAATAGTCTTAATTATAGATGTCAAACCTAAAACTGATGCTATATTAAAAATATTAGATCCTATTAAGTTACCTAATGAAATCGCCTTCTCTCCTTTTACAGCTGCAATAACAGAAGCTGCTAATTCAGGAACACTTGTCCCAATCGCAATCATCGTTATTGAAATCACACCTTCACTAACACCAACACTTTGTGCTAAATCTTTTGCTCCTTTAACTAACAAATCGGAACCAAAATACAATGCTACAGCTCCAATTAGTAACCAAACAGAAATTTTACCATAACTTATAGCAGCTAATTTATCATCAACTTCATCTGAATCTGCATCTTCCTCTTTTGCTGATTTAATTAGGACAATTAAGAAAACAACTAAACCTAAAAATAAAATTATCCCTTCTGTGTTAGTTAATTGATTATCATTCTGAAGGAAATAAAAAATAACTAAAGAAAAGAGCATCATTACAGGCCAATTCAATTTTAAAAAATCTTTACTAACTGCTATTGGACCTATTAAAGCAGTAACACCAAGAACCAAACCGATGTTTGCAATGTTAGACCCTATTACATTATTAATAGCTATAGCAGGTGAACCATCTAAAGCAGCTTGTAAACTAACCAATAATTCTGGTGCAGAAGTAGCAAAAGAAACCACAGTCATACCTATCACCATTTTTGATATGCTCAATTTAAAAGAAAGACCTACTGAAGCTTTCACTAAAAAATCTCCTCCAAAAACTAACAACACCAATCCAACAAGAACATACACAATACTCATACTAGTTATATTTTTTATTGCGAATATAGACAATTATACGTTGTTTAAATTTCAATTTTTAATAACAAAAAATCAACAAATTTTAATCTTGAAAATTTCTATGATTTTTTCATCCAAAAGATAAAAAGCAAGTTTTCCCCTTCTTGAAAACATCATTTTTCCTTTGCTTTCAAAACACGATTAAAAAGAGCCCTTTATTTTATTACACATAAAAACACAAAATAAACATTTACATTATATATAAAAACTAAAAATAAGTAAAACATGTTTCATTTTAAAACTTTTTTAACTTTTTTGACTTCATATATAAATCCAATTAGATTAAATCTATTTCAAAAATTTGGTAATCATATTTCGTTCGTCATATATTCATCAAACAATTTCGAAATTGATCAAATTACTAACTAAAAACAACATAAAAAATGATAACTATCATATTGAAATTAACAGTAGCTTTTATTGAACTTGTATCAAGTATAATTCAAACTATTTTTTAACAACAACTATTTAAAACATTAAACTAACTATGCTAACATTTTTCGGAATTTTATTAATTCTATTAGGATTTGCATCTATTGTAATAAAACCCTTCTTTAAACAAACAAAAGATTTAGAATGGCTAACAACACAGAAAAGTATTACTGTGATTATTACAGGTATATTATTAAGCATAACCTCTGGAATATTCTTTTATGCTGAACCAGGAACTGCTTACGCTGTTCAATATCCATGGGGTGGACAAAAAGCTGTATTTCAACAAGGTTTAAAAACTAAAATGTGGGGAAGATTAATCCCTATACAATTTGAAATCCCAGTAAAATATGTAATACCAAATAAAAAGGGACAATTAGGAGATCAAAGTCAGTATGCCTATGTAGACAAATCACGTCAATGGGAATTTAACGATGCTGTAAAAGGGAAGATTGCTACATCAATTGTAATAAGCATTGATATTTCAGATGAAAAACAGTTTTTATCAGTTGCTGATAGAAACAAAACAGAAAAGAATTTAATACGATCTAGAATTATACCAAATATCGATCAATCTATAAAGAACACTTGTAAGCTTATGGCTGCCCAAGATTATATTTCTGGTCAGGCTGCAGATTTCGATAGATATTTTCAAGATCAATTAGAAAATGGAATGTATGTTTTAGAAGAATATGCTGAAAACCAAAAACCAGAAATTATTGGTGACAGCACTGTAACTAGAACTATTCCAAACAAAGAATCACGCCAAAAAAGATTCAGAATAAAAATGAAAAATGGCGAACCTGTAAGAGTAAAAGGAAACTCATTAAAATCATACGGTTTAACCGTAGTACAAGCTGTAGTAACTGAAATTGATTGGGAGGATACTTTTGACAACAGATTACAATTACAGAAAGAAGAAGTTGCACAAACACAATTAGAAAAACAACAAGCTGAAAGAGAATTTTATCGCGCACAAAAAGAAAAAGCAAAAGGAGAAGCAGAAAAAGCAAAAGAAAGAGCTAGATTAGAAAAAGCACAAATACAACAGACCATTGCAGCTGAAACAGAAGCAAAAGTTGCTGAATTTAATTTAACAAAAGAAAAGAAACAATATGAAGTTGAACAATACAAAGCAAAAAGTAAAAAGTTAGCCGCAGATGCTCAAGCTTATGAAAATCAAAGGTTGGTAAGTGCAGGACTTACACCTCAAGAAAAAGCAGAATGGGAATACAAAACCGCAGTGGGAGTTGCTAAAGAATTAAAAGACTTAAAACTTCCGACTACCTACATAGAAGGAAGTACAGGAAATAAGAACAGTGGGAATTTGCTACAATCGTTAATTGGTGCTGAATTAGCTAAGAAAATGATTGAAAAGAAGAATTAGAAAACGAAAAAGTGAAAACGAAAAAGTGAAAACGAAAAAGTGAAAACGAAAAAGTGAAAACGAAAAAGTGAAAACGAAAAAGTGAAAACGAAAAAGTGAAAACGAAAAAGTGAAAACGAAAAAGTGAAAACGAAAAAGTGAAAACGAAAAAGTGAAAACGAAAAAGTGAAAACGAAAAAGTGAAAACGAAAAAGTGAAAACGAAAAAGTGAAAACGAAAAAGTGAAAACGAAAAAGTGAAAACGAAAAAGTGAAAACGAAAAAGTGAAAACGAAAAAGTGAAAACGAAAAAGTGAAAACGAAAAAGTGAAAACGAAAAAGTGAAAACGAAAAAGTGAAAACGAAAAAGTGAAAACGAAAAAGTGAAAACGAAAAAGTGAAAACGAAAAAGTGAAAACGAAAAAGTGAAAACGAAAAAGTGAAAAGTGATGAGCCAAGTCTCATCACTTTTCCATCCTTTTTCATTATATTTGATTACAAACCTTTTATAATGAGAAAAAAATTATTTAAGGCCTTAGCCAAAATCAATAAAATCTTGCTTCCGTCTTTCACCAAGAGACAGTTGGATATTTCAAAAGCATCTAAATTTCAACTAGTAATAATTGGATGGAGAGCTTATATCACAAAAAACGCATTAGATTAATTTTTAAAAATTTTGATTATGAGTGATTACATTAAACTTTTTTCAGGAACATCTATAATTGTAAATAGATTAGCACAAATTCTAGATGAATTAGGCATAGCCTCAATTATTAAAGACAATCATGAATCTGGAAGATTAGCTGGTTTTGCAACACTAGGACAATCTGTTGACCTTTTAATTAACGAGTCGGATTCAGAAAAAGCAAGTGAAGCTTTAGAAAATTTTAAAAAAGAATTTTCTAAATAATTTTAAGATTTAAAAAAAACTTATATATTTGCATCCGCAAAAACGGCCTCGTAGCATAACTGAATAGTGCACTTGATTACGGCTCAAGAGGTTGCAGGTTTGAATCCTGCCGAGGTCACAATAGCTCTTTAAATTAACTTTAAAGAGCTTTTTTGTTTTTAAACCCTTACTAAAAGCAAAAAACATTCAAAGCCAAACCTTCTTATTTCTCTACATTATTATTTTTTTCGATATAAAAAAGTTCTTTTTACATGTTTTAAAGAAATCAAAACACACTAAACTACTTCATTTTCAAATATTTTAAATAAATTTTCTTATTTTTAAGGTACCCCGATTAAAAAATCTATTAAAAAATGAATTACAAAGTCAATTTCTTGTCAAGGCATACTTCAAATCGCTAAAAAACATAAATACACTAAAACCAATTTTTAATATTACTCATATTAAAAAGTGACTTAAAAAAGTTTTTGCTTCACATTAATTAACAATTTATTTAAAAGCAACAAACTTAACTAACCTCACTTTTTAACACTAATATAAATCAACTCATTAAATTTATTAGTATTAGTAGCATAAAAGAAACACCTTATGATAACAACATTATCTTTAAATAAAACTTTATTTATAAGAAATATAATGTTTCTTATTTTTATATTTCTTTTTCTCTTTAAAACTCACTCTCAACTTGATAGCCATCATTACTTACCTCCTTTAAAACAAACATCGGGAACAAATAATTCTGCAAATCACCAAAGTACCGCTGCAATATCACAACAATCTATTTACTTATCAACACCAGAAACTACCGCTTTTTCAGTAAATGTTTATAGAGGAACATCTGGAACTCCCTGGCTAACGATACCTAGTTTATCTAAAGGAACACCCTTTATAATAGATAATGTAGATGACTCTGCAGGAGGGTTTACAGATCAAATCTTAGCCAACAGCAACAATAACATAACTCTAGTTACCAACGGAAACACAGGAATAGTTTTAACGAATTCTGGATTACGCTTTGAAGCCCCAGGAGGGCAAAAATTTTATGTTAACTACAGAGGACGATCAAGTGCACAAGCAGGTTCTTTAACCTGTAAAGGAACTAAAGCTCTCGGAAAAGAATTTAGATGGGGAGGAATTGCCAATAGACATTCAAATGTTAATAGCACAACTAGTTTAGGTATAATGGCTACTCAACCCAATACAACAGTAACTATTTCAGGTTTTAATCCTGATTGCGCATTTAGAAACGGAATTGATCCTATCGGAATTACAGATGATGTTATAACCATAACCAACATGCAACCAGGAGAAACTTATGTTTTAGAAGCAGTTAGAAACCAAACCGGAATAAGTACAGCAATAAACACAGCAAATATTGATGGTTGGTTAGGAGCCAAAATTGAAGCTACCGAGCCTATTGCTATTGCTAGTGGTGGTTTAAATTTCGGAATTAAATCTACTGCCCAATCTAGAGATGTAGGTATAGATCAACCCGTTCCTATAGATGTTATTGGTAGAGAATATGTTTTCATGAGAGGAGCTGGAGACGCAAATGACGGAACTGAATTCCCAGTAATTGTAGCAACACAAAACGACACAGATGTCTTTGCTGGAGGGACCTTAATAGGGACAATTGACGATGGTGAATATTTAGAAATTCCAGGTACGAATTATTCTGGAACAACAGCAGGCTCAAATATGTATGTAAGAACTTCTAAAGACGCTTATGCCTATCAATGTTTGGCTGGTCAAACTGATAGAATTCAAACAGTAGGAATGAATTTTATTGCACCAGTAAATTGTTTACTACCCAATACACTAGAAGAAATTCCACAGATTCAAGATATAGCCAATGTGAATTCAAACGTTTCGGCACTAACTATTGTAGCTTCAACTTTAATTAACGACACGGATGTAGAAATTTATCAAAATAATATTCAGATAACAACACCAGCCTCAAGTTTGGTTAATGATGGTACTGGCTCACCACAGTGGAAAACATTTTATGTTCCTGGATTAACTGGTGAAATATCTGTTATTACCCCAGGACCAATAGCTGTTGGTACATTTATGGCGCTTGGTGCAAATGCAGGTTTAGCAGGATATTATTCAGGCTTCGATACTGTACCAACAGTAGAAGTAGAAATAACAGGAGGCGGGTGTCATCCAGGATCAATTCTTCAAGAAATTTCAGGGAGTTTTGCTAACTATGCTTGGTACAAAGGAACTGATGAAATTTCTGGAACTTTGCTTGCTAGCGGACCAACATTACAAACTTATGACCCAATAGCAGATGGTATTGGAAACTACTTTCTTAGAGTAACTGATTTTGGAGGATGTGAATATAACTCTGCAATAGTTAATTTTTTTAGTTGTGATCCTGAACTACTAGTAACAAAAGTTGATAATGCCGACCCTATTGATGCCGGAAGCAATGTCACATTCACTATAACTGCTGAAAGTTTTTCTGTAAACCCAATTACTAATGTTGTCATAGAAGATGTTTTACCTCCAGAATTAGAATTTATAAGCGCAAATCCTGATCCTGGAACAACATTTTCTAGCACAGGCACTTTAACTTGGACTATAGGCGGCATGAATCCAGGCGATAAATTTGAACTTGAAATTGTAGCTAGAGCCAAAAATGAAGCTTCTGGAACAGTAACCAATACTGTCAGTTACAATTACACTGAGATAGCAGGAGATGTAAATAATTTAGCAGATGATTTAACAGAAGATGTTACTATTAACGCATGTAATACTGCAAGTATTCCTTCTAGCACCCCAGTACTTTGCGTAAATACACCGCTAACTAACATCACTCATAACACAACTATTGCAACTGGTATTGGTACTCCCACAGGTTTACCAAATGGTGTTTCAGCAAGCTGGAGCGGAAACGTGATTACAATTAGTGGAACACCAACCAATACTGGAATTTTCAATTATAATATACCTTTAACTGGCGGATGTAATACAGTTAGTGCCACTGGTACTATTACAGTTAACACAATCCCTATTGCTAATCCAATAATGGGACCAACTGAAGTTTGCATTAATAGTACAATAGATTTAACAGAAGGGACAACAGGTACTATTATCTGGAATTCTTCGAATACAGGAGTTGCTACAATTGACTCAAACGGTATTGTTACCGGAATCTCTACAGGTACAACAGACATAACCTATACTGTTACTGATGTAAACGGATGTACCTCACCACCTTCTCCAACTTATTCAATATCAATAAACCCATTACCAACATCCACATCATTATCCTCTAATTCTCCAATTTGTGAAGGAGCAAATGCTGAATTTACTATTACAGGTAGTCCAAATACAGAATTAACGTATAACATTAATGGAAACCCTAATCAAACAATATTATTGAACGGAAGTGGAACTGTTACAATTACGGAAACATCAGCAACAAGTAATGTTATAATTAATTTAATATCATTAGAAATTCCAAGTACTGGATGTTCTATTAATTTAACAAACACAGATACTGTTACTGTAAATCCAAACCCAACGTTAGCTACTCATAATGATATTATTGTTTGTGATGATATGTCTGGTACACAATCATTAAATGCCAATGATGCCATTACTTTAAACCCTAATACATCCGTAGTTTGGTATGATGCTATTACAGGAGGAAATATCGTAGCCTCTCCAATTGTTAATACTACAAGCCTTAGTACGGATCCTCCAACATCCTTCTTTGCTCAAATCACAAATACATCCTCATCATGTGTTAACCCTATTAGGCAAGAAGTAAAATTACAAATCGTATCACCTCCTTTTCCTGATTTAACAGAGTCTACTTGTTCAAATCAAGCTCTAAACATAGGATTATCTTTTCAAGCTACTTATACTGTAAGTTCGGATGATCCTATTAATGTGCCTCCTGCAGCAAATAGAACTACTCCAACAATAGCCAATATTACAGATACTTATGTTAATACAACTGGATTACCTGTAAACATTACTTATACTGTTTCAATAGTTGATGGATCTGCTTGTGACGGACAAACATTTGATATAGTAGTAACCGTTAACCCTGAACCTCATAATATTTCTGCGCCAACTGATACTCTTTGCTCTGGTATAACTTTAAATCATGATTTATCTAGTGACGTAAATATTTCTGGTAGTACTTTTTCTTGGTCTGCTGCTGAAAACCCAAATGTAACAGGAGAAACAGTTGCTGGAGGATCTGGAAATATCATCGATGATACTTTAACCAATACATCTTTAACCACACAAATAGTAACATATACAATTATACCTACAAGCCCTTCAAGTTGCCAAGGATCTGCTTTTACCTATACTGTAACTTTAAAACCTCAAATATCAATCACAGCACAACCTTTGGCTTCTCAAACTATGTGTGTGGATGCTACTCCTTCCGATCTTAGCGTAACTGCAACTGGAGGGGTAGATGGACTCACCTATCAATGGCAAAGCTCTTCAACTAGTGGAACTGGATTTACCAACATATCTGGCGCTACTAATTCAACATATACACCTAGTACAACATCTAGCGGAACAACATATTATCAGGTAATTGTTAGTGATGCTAGTGGAGTCTGCTCAAGTTTAACTTCCTTAGAAACTGTAGTAATAGTTAATCAAGATCCTACAATTACCGCTCAACCATTGACTTCGCAAACCATATGTATGGATGCTACTCCTTCCGATCTTAGCGTAACTGCAACTGGAGGGGTAGATGGACTTAGCTATCAATGGCAAAGCTCTTCAACTAGTGGAACTGGATTTACTAATATATCTGGCGCTACTAATTCAACATATACGCCTAGTACAACATCTAGCGGAACAACATATTATCAGGTAATTGTTAGTGATACTGGAACTGGTTGTAATTCTGTAACTTCATTAGAAGCTGTAGTAATTGTTAATCAAGATCCTACAATTACCGCTCAACCATTGACTTCGCAAACCATATGTGTGGATGCTACTCCTTCCGATCTTAGTGTAACTGCAACTGGAGGGGTAGATGGACTTAGCTATCAATGGCAAAGTTCTTCAACTAGTGGAACTGGATTTACCAACATATCTGGCGCTACTAATTCAACATATACACCTAGTACAACATCTAGCGGAACAACATATTATCAGGTAATTGTTAGTGATACTGGAACTGGTTGTAATTCTGTAACTTCATTAGAAGCTGTAGTGTTTGTTAATCAAGATCCTACAATTACCACTCAACCATTGACTTCGCAAACCATATGTGTGGATGCTACTCCTTCCGATCTTAGCGTAACTGCAACTGGAGGGGTAGATGGACTCACCTATCAATGGCAAAGCTCTTCAACTAGTGGAACTGGATTTACCAACATATCTGGCGCTACTAATTCAACATATACACCTAGTACAACATCTAGCGGAACAACATATTATCAGGTAATTGTTAGTGATACTGGAACTGGTTGTAATTCTGTAACTTCATTAGAAGCTGTAGTAATTGTTAATCAAGATCCTACAATTACCGCTCAACCATTGACTTCGCAAACCATATGTGTGGATGCTACTCCTTCCGATCTTAGCGTAACTGCAACTGGAGGGGTAGATGGACTCACCTATCAATGGCAAAGTTCTTCAACTAGTGGAACTGGATTTACCAACATATCTGGCGCTACTAATTCAACATATACGCCTAGTACAACATCTAGCGGAACAACATATTATCAGGTAATTGTTAGTGATACTGGAGCTGGTTGTAATTCTGTAACTTCATTAGAAACTGTAGTAATTGTTAATCAAGATCCTACAATTACCGCTCAACCATTGACTTCGCAAACCATATGTATGGATGCTACTCCTTCCGATCTTAGCGTAACTGCAACTGGAGGGGTAGATGGACTTAGCTATCAATGGCAAAGCTCTTCAACTAGTGGAACTGGATTTACTAATATATCTGGCGCTACTAATTCAACATATACGCCTAGTACAACATCTAGCGGAACAACATATTATCAGGTAATTGTTAGTGATACTGGAGCTGGTTGTAATTCTGTAACTTCATTAGAAGCTGTAGTAATTGTTAATCAAGATCCTACAATTACCGCTCAACCATTGACTTCGCAAACCATATGTGTGGATGCTACTCCTTCCGATCTTAGCGTAACTGCAACTGGAGGGGTAGATGGACTTAGCTATCAATGGCAAAGCTCTTCAACTAGTGGAACTGGATTTACTAATATATCTGGCGCTACTAATTCAACATATACGCCTAGTACAACATCTAGCGGAACAACATATTATCAGGTAATTGTTAGTGATACTGGAGCTGGTTGTAATTCTGTAACTTCATTAGAAGCTGTAGTAATTGTTAATCAAGATCCTACAATTACCGCTCAACCATTGACTTCGCAAACCATATGTGTGGATGCTACTCCTTCCGATCTTAGCGTAACTGCAACTGGAGGGGTAGATGGACTTAGCTATCAATGGCAAAGCTCTTCAACTAGTGGAACTGGATTTAATAATATATCTGGCGCTACTAATTCAACATATACGCCTAGTACAACATCTAGCGGAACAACATATTATCAGGTAATTGTTAGTGATACTGGAGCTGGTTGTAATTCTGTAACTTCATTAGAAGCTGTAGTAATTGTTAATCAAGATCCTACAATTACCGCTCAACCATTGACTTCGCAAACCATATGTGTGGATGCTACTCCTTCCGATCTTAGCGTAACTGCAACTGGAGGGGTAGATGGACTTAGCTATCAATGGCAAAGTTCTTCAACTAGTGGAACTGGATTTACTAATATTTCTGGCGCTACTAATTCAACATATACACCTAGTACAACATCTAGCGGAACAACATATTATCAGGTAATTGTTAGTGATACTGGAGCTGGTTGTAATTCTGTAACTTCATTAGAAGCTGTAGTAATTGTTAATCAAGATCCTACAATTACCGCTCAACCATTGACTTCGCAAACCATATGTGTGGATGCTACTCCTTCCGATCTTAGTGTAACTGCAACTGGAGGGGTAGATGGACTTAGCTATCAATGGCAAAGCTCTTCAACTAGTGGAACTGGATTTACTAATATTTCTGGCGCTACTAATTCAACATATACACCTAGTACAACATCTAGCGGAACAACATATTATCAGGTAATTGTTAGTGATACTGGAGCTGGTTGTAATTCTGTAACTTCATTAGAAGCTGTAGTAACTGTTAATCAAGATCCTACAATTACCGCTCAACCATTGACTTCGCAAACCATATGTGTGGATGCTACTCCTTCCGATCTTAGCGTAACTGCAACTGGAGGGGTAGATGGACTTAGCTATCAATGGCAAAGCTCTTCAACTAGTGGAACTGGATTTACTAATATTTCTGGCGCTACTAATTCAACATATACACCTAGTACAACATCTAGCGGAACAACATATTATCAGGTAATTGTTAGTGATACTGGAGCTGGTTGTAATTCTGTAACTTCATTAGAAACTGTAGTAATTGTTAATCAAGATCCTACAATTACCGCTCAACCATTGACTTCGCAAACCATATGTGTGGATGCTACTCCTTCCGATCTTAGCGTAACTGCAACTGGAGGGGTAGATGGACTTAGCTATCAATGGCAAAGTTCTTCAACTAGTGGAACTGGATTTACTAATATTTCTGGCGCTACTAATTCAACATATACACCTAGTACAACATCTAGCGGAACAACATATTATCAGGTAATTGTTAGTGATACTGGAGCTGGTTGTAATTCTGTAACTTCATTAGAAGCTGTAGTAATTGTTAATCAAGATCCTACAATTACCGCTCAACCATTGACTTCGCAAACCATATGTGTGGATGCTACTCCTTCCGATCTTAGCGTAACTGCAACTGGAGGGGTAGATGGACTTAGCTAGCAATGGCAAAGCTACTAATTCAACATATACACCTAGTACAACATCTAGTGGAACAACATATTATCAGGTAATTGTTAGTGATACTGGAACTGGTTGTAATAATCATTCTGGTTAATCAAGCTACTCAACCAACTTCAAACATATACTACTCCTTCCCTAGTACAACATCTAGCGGAACAACATATTATCAGGTAATTGTTAGTGATACTGGAACTGGTTGTAATTCTGTAACTTCATTAGAAGCTGTAGTAATTGTTAATCAAGATCCTACAATTACCGCTCAACCATTGACTTCGCAAACCATATGTGTGGATGCTACTCCTTCCGATCTTAGTGTAACTGCAACTGGAGGAGTAGATGGACTTAGCTATCAATGGCAAAGCTCTTCAACTAGTGGAACTGGATTTACTAATATTTCTGGCGCTACTAATTCAACATATACGCCTAGTACAACATCTAGCGGAACAACATATTATCAGGTAATTGTTAGTGATACTGGAACTGGTTGTAATTCTGTAACTTCCTTAGAAGCTGTAGTAATTGTTAATCAAGATCCTACAATTACCGCTCAACCATTGACTTCGCAAACCATATGTGTGGATGCTACTCCTTCCGATCTTAGCGTAACTGCAACTGGAGGGGTAGATGGACTTAGCTATCAATGGCAAAGTTCTTCAACTAGTGGAACTGGATTTACTAATATTTCTGGCGCTACTAATTCAACATATACACCCAGTACAACATCTAGCGGAACAACATATTATCAGGTAATTGTTAGTGATACTGGAGCTGGTTGTAACTCTGTAACTTCATTAGAAGCTGTAGTAATTGTTAATCAAGATCCTACAATTACCGCTCAACCATTGACTTCGCAAACCATATGTGTGGATGCTACTCCTTCCGATCTTAGTGTAACTGCAACTGGAGGGGTAGATGGACTTAGCTATCAATGGCAAAGCTCTTCAACTAGTGGAACTGGATTTAATAATATATCTGGCGCTACTAATTCAACATATACGCCTAGTACAACATCTAGCGGAACAACATATTATCAGGTAATTGTTAGTGATACTGGAGCTGGTTGTAATTCTGTAACTTCCTTAGAAGCTGTAGTAACTGTTAATCAAGATCCTACAATTACCGCGCAACCATTGACTTCGCAAACCATATGTGTGGATGCTACTCCTTCCGATCTTAGCGTAACTGCAACTGGAGGGGTAGATGGACTTAGCTATCAATGGCAAAGCTCTTCAACTAGTGGAACTGGATTTACCAACATATCTGGTGCTACTAATTCAACATATACGCCTAGTACAACATCTAGCGGAACAACATATTATCAGGTAATTGTTAGTGATACTGGAGCTGGTTGTAATTCTGTAACTTCATTAGAAACTGTAGTAATTGTTAATCAAGATCCTACAATTACCGCTCAACCATTGACTTCGCAAACCATATGTGTGGATGCTACTCCTTCCGATCTTAGTGTAACTGCAACTGGAGGGGTAGATGGACTCACCTATCAATGGCAAAGTTCTTCAACTAGTGGAACTGGATTTACTAATATTTCTGGCGCTA
This sequence comes from Tenacibaculum aquaeponti, assembly GCF_052084715.1. Taxonomy (GTDB): domain Bacteria; phylum Bacteroidota; class Bacteroidia; order Flavobacteriales; family Flavobacteriaceae; genus Polaribacter. Next base: position 2,236,311 of record NZ_CP197288.1, read on the forward strand.
CTAATTCAACATATACACCCAGTACAACATCTAGCGGAACAACATATTATCAGGTAATTGTTAGTGATACTGGAGCTGGTTGTAACTCTGTAACTTCCTTAGAAGCTGTAGTAATTGTTAATCAAGATCCTACAATTACCGCTCAACCATTGACTTCGCAAACCATATGTGTGGATGCTACTCCTTCCGATCTTAGCGTAACTGCAACTGGAGGGGTAGATGGACTCACCTATCAATGGCAAAGTTCTTCAACTAGTGGAACTGGATTTACCAACATATCTGGCGCTACTAATTCAACATATACACCTAGTACAACATCTAGCGGAACAACATATTATCAGGTAATTGTTAGTGATACTGGAGCTGGTTGTAATTCTGTAACTTCATTAGAAGCTGTAGTGTTTGTTAATCAAGATCCACAACTAATTTCTTTAACTACAAACTCCCAAATTTGTGAAGGTGAAAATGCCGAATTTACTATTATAGGTAGTCCAAATACAGAATTAACATATAACATTAATGGAAACCCTAATCAAACAATATTATTGAACGGAAGTGGAACTGTTACAATTACGGAAACATCAGCAACAAGTAATGTTACAATTAATTTAATATCATTAGAAATTCCAAGTACTGGATGTTCTATTAATTTAACAAACACAGATACTGTTACTGTAAATCCAAACCCAACACTAGCTACTCATAATAATATTATTGTTTGTGATGATATGTCTGGTACACAATCATTAAATGCCAATGATGCCATTACTTTAAACCCTAATACATCCGTAGTTTGGTATGATGCTATTACAGGAGGAAATATCGTAGCCTCTCCAATTGTTAATACTACAAGCCTTAGTACGGATCCTCCAACATCCTTCTTTGCTCAAATCACAAATACATCCTCATCATGTGTTAACCCTCTTAGGCAAGAAGTAAAATTACAAATCGTATCACCTCCTTTTCCTGATTTAACAGAGTCTACTTGTTCAAATCAAGCTCTAAACATAGGATTATCTTTTCAAGCTACTTATACTGTAAGTTCGGATGATCCTATTAATGTGCCTCCTGCAGCAAATAGAACTACTCCAACAATAGCCAATATTACAGATACTTATGTTAATACAACTGAAAACCCTGTTACAATAACCTACACCGTTACTATAGATGACCAAACTACTTGTAATGGAGAAACTTTTGATGTAATTGTGAATGTCAACCCTGAACCTCTTAACAACACAAATCCTAATGATATTATTTGTAGTGGTGACCCTTTAAATCATGACTTAACAAATGATGTAAATACACCTGGAACTACTTTTAATTGGATCGCTGATGATAATCCTAATATATCTGGAGAAACAATTTCTGGAGGAAATAACTCAACTATTAATGATATATTAACAAATACTAGTGGAACTACACAAAATGTTGTATATACAATTACTCCTACTAGCCCAAATGGATGTGTAGGAGACCCTTTTGTATATACCGTAACGATTAATCCTGAACCATTCAATGCAAATACTTCAATGGAAACTATTTGTAGTAACACTGCATTAAACCATAATTTAAATGAAGATATTAATTTATCAGGAAGCACTTTTAACTGGATTGCTGTTGACAATCCATATATATCAGGAGAATCATTAATTAATTCATCATCATCAACTATTAAAGATATTCTGATTAATACTAGTGGGACTACTCAAATTGTTGAATACTTAATTACCCCAGTAAGTTCTAGTGGTTGCAATGGAAATCCATATACATTTTCAGTAACTGTAAACCCAGAACCTTTTAACATTATAGAACCAATTATAACTATTTGTAGTAGTGGAACGTTAAATCATAATTTAAATGCAAATATTAATTTACCAGGAAGTACCTTCAACTGGTCAGCAATTAACAACCCACATGTTACTGGAGAAACAATAACAAGTTCTTCTTCTGAAAACATAACAGATACATTAATCAATACTAGTGGGACTACTCAAACGGTAGTGTATAATATTCAAAGTATCAGTCCTACTGGTTGTACTAGTAATAATTTTACATATACTGTAACTGTTAATCCAGAGCCTTTAAATACTAATCCCCCAACGAATATTATTTGTAGTAATACTACACTAAACCATGATTTATCAAATGATGTTAATATTACTAATACTTCATTTGTTTGGTCAGCAATAAACAATCCTAATGTTATTGGAGAAACAACAACAAGTAATTCAGCTTTAACTATTACAGATACATTAATTAATACTAGTGATGATATTCAAACTGTAACATATATTATTACTCCAACAAGTAGTAATGATTGTTTAGGAGGATCTTATACATACACAGTAACTATTAATCCTGAGCCGTATAACTCTCTTCCATTAACAGAAACAGTCTGTAGTAATACCAATTTAAATCTTGATTTATCTACTAATATAAATCTATCAGGAACTACTTTTAGTTGGGTAGCTAACGACAATGGTTTTGTCACTGGAGAAACTACGACAGAATCTAATTCTTCAATAATTACAGATACCCTCATCAATATTAGTGGAAGTCCTCAAACTGTTACATATACAATTACACCTATAAGCAACAATGGTTGTGCTGGAACCCCTTTTACTTATGCAGTTACTATAAACCCTGCCCCACTATATTCAACTCTTACAACTGAAACAATTTGTAGTAATACCAATTTAAATCATGATTTATCTACTAATATAAATTTATCTGGCACTACTTTTAATTGGTCGGCAACGGATAACCCAAACATAACTGGAGAAACATTAATAAACTCATCATCTGATATTATTGGAGATACATTAATAAACACAAGTAACACTACTCAAACCATAATATATACAGTAACGCCCATTAGCAATGATGGCTGTATTGGTAGTTCATTCACACATACTGTATATGTAGATCCTCTTCCTGAATTTGTTTCTTTAACAACTAACACTCCTGTTTGTGAAAATAACGATGCAGAGTTCTACATTTCTGGATCTCCTAATAGTGTTTTAACTTACAATATAAATGGTAACGCTAATCAAACAATAACATTAAATCCTTCTGGAAATGCTCTTATTATTAGCCCAGATGTTAATTCTAACACTACCATCAACTTAATTTCTTTACAATTTAACAATGCTAATTGTTCAGTTAATCTGAACAATACAGCTACTGTAAATGTAAACCCCATACCTACATTAACCTCTATAAATAATCTAATCCAATGTGAGGAAACACCTGTTCAAACTCTTAACGCTAACGATGGTATCACTTTTGAACCTAACATTTCTGTAACTTGGTATGACACCCCTACTGAAGGAAACATCGTAACTAATCCTACAACCAATACTATAAACTCCCCTATTACTTTCTATGCTGAAATTACTGACACTAACACATCTTGTGTTAACCCTAACAGACAAGAAGTTACTTTACATATTGTATCATCTCCTCCTTCTCCTAACTTTAATGAAGTTATATGTTCTGGTCAAAATTTAAATGTAGCTATTAATTCATTTACCGCTACATATACAGTAGTATCTTCAGATCCTATTAATGTACCTCCTGCTCCTAATAGAACTACAGCTATAGCCGAAAATATTACTGATAGCTATATCAATACAACTGAAAACCCTGTTACAATAACCTACACCGTTACTATTGATGACCAAACTGCTTGTAATGGAGAAACTTTTGATGTAATTGTAAATGTCAACCCAGAACCTCTTAACAACACAAATCCTAATGACATTATTTGTAGTGGTGACCCTTTAAATCATGACTTAACAAATGATGTAAATACACCTGGAACTACTTTTAATTGGATCGCTGATGATAATCCTAATATATCTGGAGAAACAATTTCTGGAGGAAATAACTCAACTATTAATGATATATTAACAAATACTAGTGGAACTACACAAAATGTTGTATATACAATTACTCCTACTAGCCCAAATGGATGTGTAGGAGACCCTTTTGTGTATACCGTAACGATTAATCCTGAACCAATTGTTTTACCTATTAGTGGAGTTTCTCAATTATGTATTGGTGAAATAATTACACTTACTGAAGGCACTTCTGGATCTAATGTGACTTGGATATCTTCAGACACAAATATCGCAACAATAGATGCTAATGGAAATCTTACAGCAATTAACTACGGTTCTGTAAATATTACATATGTCGTTACTAATGATTTCGGCTGTAACTCTATTAGCTCTCCTATTTTTACAATAATTGTAGGGCCTTCAACTGATACCGACGGAGATGGGTTAACCGATTGTGAAGAAACTACAGGAATTGACGACCCATCTACTTCTGGAGTCCCTTCAGGAACAAGCGACCCTAATAATGCTTGTTCTTTTACGGGAACACCAATTCCAGAAATTAACAATACAACTTGGCAAAATTCTGATTGTGATGGTGATGGAGTAACTAATGGACAAGAAATTACTGATGGAACAAACCCTTCTAATCCTTGTTCATATACTATTACTTCTATTTCATTATCTCAATCAGACCCATGGTTATCTGTTGATTGTGATGGTGACGGGGTAATTAACGGTCAAGAAGTAATTGATGGGACGAATCCTTCAAATCCTTGTTCTTATACATCAAGCTCTATTACTTTATCTCAAACCGGCTTATGGTTGTCTTCTGACTGTGATGGTGACGGTGTAACTAACGAGCAAGAAATTAGTGATGGTACTATCCCTTCTAATCCTTGCTCTTTTGTACCAAACTCTATTACCTTACCACAAATTGGCTCATGGTTGTCTTCTGACTGTGATGGTGATGGAGTAACTAACGAACAAGAAATTAGTGATGGAACAAATCCTTCTAATCCTTGTTCATATACTATTACTTCTATTTCATTATCTCAATCTGAAATTTGGTTAACCTCCGATTGCGATGGTGATGGAGTAACTAATGGACAAGAAGTTAATGATGGTACTAACCCTTCTGATCCTTGCTCTTTTATTTCTACCTCTATTTCGTTATCTCAATCTGGCTCATGGTTATCAGCAGATTGTGATGGAGATGGTGTTTTAAATGAACAAGAAATTATTGATGGAACAAATCCTTTTAATGGCTGTTCTTACAACAGCACAAATCAAACTCTAGCAAATACATCCAACTCTTGGAATACCTTAGACTGTGATGGAGATAATGTTTTGAATTTACAAGAAGTTTTAGATGGAACGAATCCTTTAGACCCTTGTTCAGTTTCAAATCCTATAATACCATCAACAACAAATTCAAATTATAATATTTGGGCAAATGAAGATTGTGATGGTGATGGAGTAACAAATGATCAAGAAGCTTTAGACGGAACCAACCCTTTTGATGCTTGTTCATATAATAGCATAAATCAAGTTGCCTCTAATGTATCAATAACCTGGAATAACTTAGATTGTGATGGTGATGGTGAAACTAATGAAGAGGAAGTAAATAACGGAACGAATCCTTCTGATCCTTGTTCTGTTTCTAATCCTACAATCCCATCAATAACAGATCCTAATTATAGTATTTGGGCAAATGAAGATTGTGATGGTGACGGAGTAACTAACGGACAAGAAGTTATTGATGAAACTAACCCTTCTGATCCTTGTTCATATAACAGTACAAATCAGATAGCATCAAATATATCTACAACTTGGAAAAATTTAGATTGTGATGGTGATGGTGAAACCAATGAAGAAGAAGTTAACAACGGAACGAATCCTTCTGATCCTTGTTCAGTTTCAAATTCTACAATACCATCTACAACAAATTCAAATTATAATATTTGGGCAAATGAAGATTGTGATGGTGACGGAGTAACTAACGGACAAGAAGTTATTGATGGAACTAACCCTTCTGATACTTGTTCATATAACAGTACAAGTCAGATAACATCAAATGTATCTACAACTTGGAATAATCTAGATTGTGATGGTGATGGCGAAACCAATGAAGAAGAAGTTAACAACGGAACTAATCCTTTAGATCCCTGTTCAACATCTAATCCTGAAATACCATCTACAACTAATACGAATTATAGTATATGGGCAAATGAAGATTGTGATGGTGATGGGGTTACTAATGGACAAGAAGTTATTGATGGAACGAATCCTTTCGATACTTGTTCATATAACAGTACAAGTCAAATAACACCAAATGTATCTACAATTTGGAATAATTTAGATTGTGACGGAGATGGAGTTATAAACGGAGATGAATTATTAGATGGAACAAACCCATTAGATGGATGTTCATATGAACCTTCTAGTCAAGAAATTTCTAACACCTCTAACTCATGGAATGAATTAGATTGTGATGATGATGGTTTATCAAATGAAGAAGAACTAAATCAAAATACAGATCCACTTAACCCAGATAGTGATGGTGATGGTCTTACTGATGGTGAAGAAGTTTCAGGAATAGATGATCCTAATACCCCCCTTGATCCTACATCTTTTGTGGAAGGGCCTACCTCAGACCCTAATGATCCTTGTGATCCTGTTGAAGGTACCAATTGTAATAATGACGAATGTTTAAACCCTTATAATTTAATGTCTCCTGATGACGGAAACACAAATAATAGTGTGTTCTTTATAAAGTGTATAGACAATCCAAAGTACGCTAACAATACAGTTGAGATTTTTAACAGATGGGGAAATACTGTTTTTAAAATTAAAGGATATAGTAATACAGATTCTTCTAAACGATTTGAAGGTATCTCTAATGGAAGAGCTACAATTACTGTTGATCAAAAATTACCAGTAGGAACTTATTATTATGTTATAGATCCAGGAAATGGTGATAAACCTAAAACAGGATGGTTATACATTAATAGATAATACCCAAAATAACAATGTTGAATATGATTAAAAGAATAATTTATAAAGTAATAGTAATTATAATATCACTTACTTTTATTGAAAGAGGATTAGCACAACAAGACCCACAATACACACAATATATGTATAATACAATGAGTGTTAATCCTGCTTATGCCGGATCAAACGATCATACGGTTATAATGGCCTTAGGAAGAACACAGTGGGTAGGACTAGATGGAGCACCAGATTCTCAAACTTTAAGTTATGATACCGCCATCGGTTATTCGGGTGTTGGTTTAGGTATCAGTTTAACAAATGATAGAATTGGTCCTGCAAATGAAATTTATTTAGATGCTAACATTTCTTATACTATACGAACAGGAAATGAAGGTAATTTAGCTTTTGGATTAAAATTAGGTGGAAGACATTTAGCAATTGATTGGAGTAAAGGAACTGCTAGACAGCAAGAACGAATATTCGAAGGAACCATAAGTAAATTTTTACCTACTATTGGAGCTGGTATTTATTTCTACAAATCGAATTGGTATATTGGAGCTGCAATACCAAATTTTATTAGAACAGATCATTATGATGACACTATAACTACCACAAGTTTTGGAAGTGGAGATTTAGCAGAAGAAAGGTTGCATTTTTTTGGTATTGCTGGTTATGTGTTTGATTTAAGTGAAACATTAAAATTTAAACCAGCTACATTAGTTAAAGTCGTAAATGGTGCACCAATATCTTTAGATTTGTCAGGTAATTTCTTATTTAATGAAAAATTTACTGCTGGTTTAGCTTGGAGATGGGGAGATTCAATAAGTGCATTATTAGGTTTACAAGCAACTGAAAATCTGAATATTGGATTTGCCTATGATCTTACAACATCAAACTACAGTAATTACAATTCAGGAACATATGAACTTATGCTACGATGGGATATTTTTAGAGGGCAAGTTGTAAAATCACCTAGATTCTTTTAATAAAAAACAAATACTAACACATATTTTTTTGTTAACAACAACAATATCTGTATACCACTTATACTTTAAAAAACATATAACACCTTAAAATTAACGCTACAAAAAGCGAGAAAACCATTACTTTAACTAATACAACTAGGTTAAAAGATATATATATTTTAAAAGTTATAACTTTGTCTCTCATTTTACTGTTATTTGTATAATAATAAAGTTTAACTTTAAAACACATTTATAAACCAGTTAATGTTTAAATTTAGTCCTAGAATAAAATAACTTTTTTTTCGTTGTTATATTTAATTAAATCTCATAGTAAAAGCCCCAATATAAAGTAATGAGTCCTAAAAACCGAGCAAAACCTAATGGTTTTAAGTATCTTATAGCTACACTAGTCATTTTAATTGTAGTATATTCTTTCAAGCTAAATAGTGATTATAAAAAACTTGAAGATGCTTTTTCTGAGCAGAAAATTGAACTTCAAGCTGAATTAGATGAAATTATTGATGATTATAAAAACATCAATGTAAAAAATAAAGATCTTTCTCAAAGACTTGTTAAAGAGATAAACAAAATAATTATTTTAAGAGATTCTATTAAAAATCTTAAAAAATCAAATTACAATCTTATTGTAAAATACTCTAGAAGAATTGTAAAACTAGAAAGAGAAAACAGGCGTTTATTTATTCAAGTTGATTCTTTAAACAAACAGAACTACGAATTACTACAAGAAAATATTGTTGTAAAAAACGAACTTGAAGAAAAAAATGCTTCTCAAAAAACATTAACTAGAAAAAATAATTCATTAATAAAAGAACGTAAAGCCCTTAAAGCTAAAGTTGATGAAGCTGGAATAATAAAAGTAAATAACATTAGTGCTTTTGCTATGAAAGAAAGAAGTAGTGGTAAACTAACTACTACATCAAGATCAAGAAGAACAGATGCTTTTAAAGTAAAATTTGATTTAGAACCAAACCCAATCACTACACCAGGTAAAAAAGAAATTTTAATTCAAATTTTAGATGAAAACAAAAACGTAATCGCTGCTAAAGGAGATAAAAAAATTAAAAGCGGTGAAACTATAGTTTTTAGTGATAACATTTTTGCGGAATACGACAATAATCAACTAGGCGTAGTATCTTTAATTTTAGTAAACAGAGGAGATATTACTAAAGGCACGCATACTATTAATACATATGTTGATGGCGTTTTTACAGGAAAAACACAAGTTAAGTTAAGATAAACTAAATTCCTTATAATTATATGAAAGTGAGGAACAATAAATTCTTCACTTTTTTATTTATAAAGTATTAATAATTCAAACCATATTTTATTTTTGCAGTATGGCAAAACAAGAAGATCAATTTAAAAAGGTTATTTCTCACGCTAAAGAATACGGATATATTTTTCAATCATCTGAAATTTATGACGGTTTAAGCGCAGTGTATGATTATGCTCAAAATGGAGTAGAATTAAAGAAGAATATTAGAGAATATTGGTGGAAAGCAATGGTTCAAATGAACGAAAATATAGTAGGTATAGATGCCTCTATATTAATGCATCCGACTACATGGAAAGCATCTGGCCACGTTGACGCCTTTAACGACCCTTTAATTGATAATAAAGACTCTAAAAAAAGATATAGAGCTGACGTTTTAGTAGAAGATTATTGCGCTAAAATTGAAGCTAAAATTGATAAAGAAGTTAAAAAAGCAGCAAAAAGATTTGGTGATAGCTTCGATAAAGAACAATTTTTAGCAACAAATGGACGTGTTTTAGGTTATCAGGAAAAAATCAATTCAATTCTTTCTCGCTTAGCAAAATCTTTAGAAAATGAAGATTTAGCAGATGTTAAAGCTTTAATCGAAGAATTAGAAATTGCAGATCCTTTAACTGGTTCAAAAAACTGGACAGATGTTAAACAATTCAACTTAATGTTCGGAACACAATTAGGTGCTTCTGCAGACAGTTCTATGCAAGTTTACTTACGTCCAGAAACCGCTCAAGGTATATTTGTAAACTTCTTAAATGTTCAAAAAACTGGTAGAATGAAAATTCCTTTTGGAATTGCACAAACTGGTAAAGCTTTTAGAAATGAAATTGTTGCTCGTCAATTCATTTTTAGAATGCGTGAGTTTGAACAAATGGAAATGCAATTTTTCATCAAACCAGGTACTCAGCAAGAATGGTATAAACACTGGAAAGAAACTCGTTTAAAATGGCATTTATCATTAGGTATGGGAGAAGATAATTATCGCTTCCATGATCATGAAAAACTAGCTCATTATGCTGATGCTGCTGCTGATATTGAATTTAAATTCCCTTTTGGATTTAAAGAGTTAGAAGGAATTCATTCACGAACAGACTTTGACTTAAATCAACATGAAGAGTTTTCTGGAAAAAAATTACAATACTTCGATCATGAAGAAAATAAAAGTTATGTACCATATGTATTAGAAACATCTATTGGTTTAGATCGAATGTTCTTAGCTGTTTTTTCAAATTCTTTACAAGAAGAAGAATTAGAAAACGGTACATCTAGAGTTGTATTAAAATTACCTGCCGTTTTAGCGCCTGTAAAAGCTACAATAATGCCATTAACAAATAAAGATGGTTTACCAGAAATAGCCCAGAAAATTTACAAAGAATTAAGATGGGAGTTTAACACTATAATCGATGATCAAGGAGTAAGTATTGGAAAGCGTTACAGACGTCAAGATGCCGCAGGAACGCCATTTTGTATTACTGTAGATCATGACACTTTAGAAGATAATACAGTTACTATTCGTCATAGAGATTCAATGGAACAAAAAAGAGTTAAAATAGACGATTTAAGAAGTATTATTAAGCAAGAAGTTGATATGCGAACTTGGTTAATGAAAATGTAATAAAACTGTTTAAAAACATTATAAAAAGCCTACTAAAATAGTTTTAGTAGGTTTTTTATTTTTGTAAAGTAAAAAAATAAGATAATAAATGAAAAAAATCATCAGTATACTTTTTATCATCTTTTTAATATGGATGGTTATCGGAGCTTATCTTTTAAATATAAATCACGAAAAAGCACAAATAGTAATGGGCCTAGGTGTAATGTATATGTCTTTTGTATTAATGCCTATTTTTATTTACTATCGATATAAAGATGGCAAGTATAAAAAGTACATCATAGATAATAAAACAAAAAAAGGTTGAGAAAATTCTCAACCTTTTTACATTATGATTTATAGTTACTACCTTAATAAAGGTGAATAATTACTAGGATAATCATTTGCTTTAGCTAAACCATTTGTAGCTGTAGTAAATGTACTTCCAAATTCTTCATCAATAGCTTCTAAAATTCTATTTGCCATTAAAGCATATCCTTTAGCTGTTAAATGTACACCATCTAAACTAACTAAACCTCCTGTTACTAAATTTCCATTAAAAATAAAATCATCAAATTGAACACCTGAATCTGAAGCAGCTTCTTCTAATAAACCTTTTAAGTTTACCAAAGCTAAATTAGCATTTGCGCTAACAGCATTTTCTATTGTAGTATTGTAAGTATCTGTTGCTAATTTTATTTCTTCTTGCTCTTGAGGTGTTAATACCCATTTATCTGCTAATGGTAATGTTATACCTTGTGCAGAAAATTGCCCCGCTAAAGTAGCTGGTAAAAGACCACCACTTTGTGCTATTAAAGCAGCAGCAGCATCTTCATTAACTTTCCCTATAACAGTACTACTTGGTAAAACAAACAAATCGTTTGCTGTAGCAGATCTAGCTTTACCATATTGTTGACCTAATAATTGTGCTACTAATGGTGCAGCAGCAGCTGGCAAACCTAAAGATTCTACAAAAGGAACAAAAGTAGGGCTAGCACCTAACGTATTAGTAATAGCAGTTGATAAGTTTGTTGCATTTTCATCATAAATTACAAGTGCATTTGAAGCATCTGAAGCAAAAACAATAGATCTCTCAGCTTCTCCTGCTCCAGCATATATTTGATTAATTGCACCAAAAACATTATTTAATAAAGGAATTTGCGCAGCTAACTGGGCTCCTTCATCTGTGTCAGCTGTAGGATCTAATGGGTTATAAGGCACAGTTGTAAAATGAGCTAAAGAAGTAATGTAAGGCACATTACCCACTACACCTTTTGCTCCATTTGCAGTTAATGCATTAATTACCTGACCAAATACAGCATCGAAAGTAGTTGTAGGGGTAATTGGATTATAATTATCTGCGGTCATATCACTCTCTCCACCAGATAAAGCATAACCTAAAACATCATTACCTCCAAACTCAGACAATGTAAAGAATGTAGGGTTTTTTGCCACTACATCTGCTAAAACTGTTGTAGTAGCACTAGATGCAACTCTAACGAAATATGGGTTTGCTGTTCTTGGCGTAGCAACTAAACCAGCAGCACTACCGTAACCAGGCGCTACAAAGTGAAAACTTTTTGCTCCTGGCATTCCATAGTTGTTTATATCTCCTGCTACCGCATTAGTAACTTCCGTAGTTGGTGTAGCTCCTAAAACAGCTAAAGACGAAGGTCCTTTTCCATCAAAAAATAGTCTAGGCCCCTGAATTTGAGTTCCTCCAAATAATAAACCTCCAATGTTATCACTCATTAATGGTTGAGAAAAACTACCTCCACCAGCTAAAGCAAATTTTTGAGATAAAATATTTGGAAAAGAATTTTCTTGAGCGGCTATAAACAAAGCATTATCGGTAAATCCAGCAGTAAATGAGGCTCCAATAGAAACATAATTAGAAAAATCTAATCCGTTAGCATTTACAGGAACTACTTCTACTTCAGGTGCAACAATAGGCTCAAGGTCATTATTTACGTCACATGCGGTTAATCCTAATAAAACAAAAGGTAACCAACTATATTTAAATTTCATTCTGTTCATTTTTTAGTTATTAATTGTCCATGATATAAAGTACTGAGATCCAATAGCCCCTACACCAGGTGCACTTAAATATTCTTTACCTGTTAAGTTAGCCCCACCAACTTTAATTACAGATTTAATAGAAGGAATTCTATAATTCACTTGAGCATCTAATACTGTACGTGAATCAATTACTGCATCATGGAAAGTAGATTCCCATAAATATTCATCTTGCCATCTAGCATTAATATTAAACCCGAAGTTTTCGAATAAATTATTATGTCCGAATTGGAATTTAATTTTATGCTCTGGAGTATTAAAACCAGCTTCAAAATCAGGATCCGTAGATTGATCAAAATCAAATTTTGATAATGTATAGTTTAATCCAACATTAAATCCATTAAATATTTTAGTGTTTAAACCAATTGTAGCTCCATAAGAACTAATATCAGATTCTGTATTTGTATAGGTATTAAATATTGCTAAATCTCCATTTGCTAAAGAAGCAACTGCTAATGGAATTGGAGCACCTCCTGGTCCAATCGGAGCTGTGTCAGATAAATTTACATTTCCGTATAATGGAGCTACAACATTCTCGTTAGCAATAAAATTCTCATATTCATTATAATAAACACTTAAATCTACACTTAATTTATTATCTCCTGTTGGTATAGCCGAACGATAACCTACTTCGTAAGCTGTTACTTTTTCTGGTTTAACTAAACCAACATTAGCAACTACTAAGTCAGCTACATTACCTGTTTGAGCGAATACTCCTGCTGATGTAGCAGAAAATGCATTCTCATAAGCAGCTCTACCAGTTAAAGCAATACTTGGAACACCTGTTAAAGCAGATCCGTTACCACTTAAAGCAATTGAGCGAGTAGTATAACGATCTAAATTATCTGCTGCGGAACCTACTAAAAATGCTCTACCAACATCTAAACCTATATACTGATCTTGAGTAGTTGGGTTTCTAAAACCTGTTTGAAAAGATGCTCTGAAGTTATGATTTTTTGTTTCTCCAGCTGCATAAGCGACAGAAATTCTTGGAGAGAAATTACCATCAAAATTTTGAGCTTTATCATATCTGATAGATCCAGTTAATTTTAATCTATCATCCATTAGTTTTTTCTGAATTTGTGTGTAAATACCATATTCATCATAAGTAATTGGACCATCAAAATCAGTATAAATAGTTCCTCTAGAGTTTAAAGAATACTCTCTGTAAGATCCTCCTACTTGTACCTCAGCAAAATCAATATACTCTTTTAAGTTAAGGTTTGCATCTACGTGACGGATTTGAGATCTATCTTGAAATTTAGAACCAGTAGCTAAATCAGGATCAGATATAGTTTCGTTAAATGCCTGTTGAAAAGCAGTCGTTCCTGGAACTAAAGCTCCTGTTTGAGCGGCATTTCTAGCTGCAATATGAGCTGCATCATTAGTAGCACCACCTAAAGCAGCTGTTAAATATCCTCCAACATATTCACCAAACCAAGTTTGATCATCTTTCCACTTTCTATTTAAATTAATTGCAGTAAATCTAGTATCATAAGAATCACCTGCATCTTCTGAAGTTAAATAACCTCTTACAAAGAAATATTTCCCTCTGAACTCTAATTTATGCTGCTCCATAAAGAAATTTTTGATATAGTAACGGTTAGCACCTTGATAAATCGTATTACCTCTACCATATTTAGAATTCCAAATAATTTCTAAACGATCATTACCTAAAGGTCGGAAATGTAAAGATCCTCCAAACTTCATGCTTCTTGCATCATAATCCATTAAATCTTCTTCATTATATCCAGTTCTACTTACATTAACACTAGGAATTAAAGCAGAAGCCCCTGAAGGGATTAAACCTCTAGATTCTAAAATTTGAGCTACACCTCTAATATTTGTTGAAACTTCATCACCATAAACATTCAATCCATCAAAGTTTACATCTGAATTTCTATCTCCTGCAATGTAATCACCATTAGATGTATTTCTATAATCTGTAGCAAACCATTCAGTACCTTTTAAGTACGAAAGAGTTGCTTTAGCAGCAAAATAATCACTAAAAGTATGTGCCATTCTCATACTTGCATCATAAAAAGCGTTATTTCCAGATGCTTGTTGATGAGTAAACCCTGTTTTAGCTACTACACTAATTCCAGTATCATTAAAAGGACTTTTACTAGTCATAAACATAATTCCATTAAATGCATTTGCTCCATATAATGCAGAAGATGCTCCTGGAAGTAATTCGACACTTTTTACATCTAACTCAGATAATCCTAATAAATTCCCTAAAGCAAAGTTTAATGCAGGAGATGAGTTATCCATACCATCTACTAATTGCATAAAACGTGTATTAGCAAAAGTTGCGAATCCTCTAGTATTAACCGACTTAAAAGTTAAACTGTTTGTATTAATGTCTACCCCTTTAAGGTTTTCTAAACCATCGTAGAAAGAAGGAGAAGATGTATTTTTAATTGCTCTAGAATCAAATCGCTCAACAGTCACAGGTGATTCCATAATTCTTTCAGGTGTTCTAGACGCTGAAACAACTACTTCATCTAAAGCTGTTGCATTTTCTTTTAAAGCAACTGTAATAACTTGGTTGTTTTGAGTAATTTCTACTTTTTGTGATTGGTATCCTAAAGAAGAAATCTCAATAGTAAATGGTGGTTTGTCATCTACTACTAACGTAAATTTCCCATCAAAATCGGTCGTAGTACCAACCGCTTTTCTTGAAATTTTAATATCCGCTCCTGGCAGAGGGCCACCAAGAGATGCATCATTTACCGTACCTGTAATGGTGGTTTGTGCAATCATTAATGAGCTGCTCAGCAATAAAAAGGCAGCTACTAATAATTTTTTCATCATAATGTAAATAATTTGTTAACTATATCGCAAAATACAATTTTTTTTCATTCCTAAAATATTTTGACACTTTTTATTAGTATTTAAACAATAACCAAGCTTTTTTTTTAACATTATCACATTTTACCTACTCTTATCTTTTCTTGAATTTTTTACTTGTAAATTTGCACAAACTATATAATAGCATTTGGAAACAGTTTACTCTATTTCAGATTTTACTCCTACTCAAGAAACTTATGTTACCATAGGTACTTTTGACGGAGTTCACATAGGACATCAAAAAATTATTAAAAAACTAGTTGATGAAGCTAAAAATGATGGTAAAAAATCTGTATTACTAACATTCTTCCCGCATCCAAGAATGGTGCTCCAAAAAGAAACTTCAGTTAAATTAATAAACACAATTAGAGAACGAACACAATTACTTGAAAAAACAGGATTAGATTATTTAATTATACATCCTTTTAGTAAAGAGTTCTCTAGGTTAACTGCTCTTGATTTCGTTCGAAATATTTTAGTAAATCAATTAAAAACATCGAAACTGATTATCGGGTACGATCATCATTTTGGAAAAAACAGAGAAGGAAATATCGAGCAATTAACTGAATTTTCACACAGTTACAATTTTATAGTAGAAGAAATTCCTGCTCAAGATATAGATAGTGTTGCTGTAAGTTCTACTAAAATTAGAAATGCTTTAAAAGAAGGAAATTTAAAAACAGCCAACAATTATTTAGGCAATAACTTTACTTTAGCAGGAAAAGTTGTTACTGGCAACAACTTAGGTAATAAATTAGGTTTTCCTACTGCAAATATCACTATTAAAGAAGAATATAAATTAATTCCAAAAGCTGGTGTTTATCTTGTAAAATCCGAAATTGAAAATAAAAATCTTTATGGAATGATGAATATTGGAAACAGGCCTACTGTAGATGGTAAAAACCAAACCATAGAAGTTAACTTTTTTAATTTTTCTGGAAACTTATATAATAAAACAATCGTTACAGAATTAATTTACTTTATTCGAGAAGAACAAAAATTTGATTCAATAGAAGCTTTAACCAAACAATTACAACTCGACAAAAACTTCTGTTTAAACTACATTAATAATAATCTATAAGTATAGATTGCTTAAGTCTTGTGCTTCATGTATCTTTGTCGCCTAAAAAATTCAACTTATGTTACAAGTTCAGTTTATTCGAGACAACAAAGATGTTGTATTAGAAGGTTTAGCAAAAAGAAATTTTGCTAACGCAGAAGCTATTATTAATGATGTTTTAAAATTTGATGAAACTAGAAGATCTACTCAAGTTTCTTTAGACAATGTATTAGCTGATTCTAATAAACTGTCCAAAGAAATAGGTATGCTTTTTAAATCTGGTGAAGTTCAGAAAGCAAATCTTTTAAAAGAAAAAACAAGTCAATTAAAAGAAAGTGGAAAAGAGCTTACAGAGCAATTAAATGATGTAACAACTAAACTTCAAGATTTATTATATCAAATTCCAAATGTTCCTCATGCTTCAGTTGTTGCTGGGACTTCAGAAGAAGACAATGAAGAAGTTTTTAAAGAAGGAACTATTCCTGATTTAGGAGAAAAAGCACTTCCACACTGGGAACTTGCTAAGAAATATGATATTATTGACTTTGATTTAGGTGCTAAAATTTCTGGAGCTGGTTTTCCTGTTTACAAAGGAAAAGGTGCTCGTTTACAGCGTGCTTTAATCAATTATTTTTTAGATAAAAATACAAATGCAGGTTATAATGAAGTTCAAGTTCCTCATTTAGTAAATGAAGCTTCTGGTTTTGGAACAGGTCAATTACCTGATAAAGAAGGTCAAATGTATCATGTTACGGCCGATGATTTATATTTAATACCAACTGCTGAAGTTCCTATTACAAATTTATATAGAGGTTCTTTAATTCAAGAAGCAGATTTACCAATTACCTTAACAGGTTACACTCCTTGTTTTCGTAGAGAAGCTGGAAGTTATGGTGCTCATGTACGTGGTTTAAATCGTTTACATCAATTTGATAAAGTTGAAATTGTTAGAGTTGAAAAGCCAGAAAATTCTTATGAAGCTTTAAACGGAATGGTTGAACACATAAAAGGAATTTTAAGAGAGTTAAAATTACCATACAGAATTTTAAGATTATGTGGTGGAGATACAGGTTTTACAGCTGCTTTAACTTTTGATTTTGAATTATATTCTACAGCTCAGGAAAGATGGTTAGAAATTAGTTCAGCTTCTAACTTTGAAACATTTCAAGCAAATCGTTTGAAATTACGTTATAAGAATAGTGAAGGTAAAAATCAATTGGCACATACTCTAAATGGAAGCTCTCTTGCTTTACCAAGAGTTTTAGCTGCTATTTTAGAAAACTACCAAACTCCAGAGGGAATAAAAATACCTGAAGTATTAGTGCCTTATTGTGGGTTTGAGATGATAAATTAATATGAAATAACAGTAATCAGTGCGCGCCGATGGTTACTGTGTTTATATATTAATTCGAAACAACAATGGTCATTAATTTTTTGTATCTATTTACTTCTAACAAAGCTTCAAAATATTGAGATATTTGTCCGTTCTTCATGAATTCCTTTGCTTTATTATTGGCTAAATCGTATTGCTTAGTTAAATTTTTCATTTTAGTAAATCGTTTAGTTATACACAAAGGATTAGACAAACTTCGTGCCAAAACATTACAAAGTTTCTATAAAAAACCTTTTTTTTAATGTATTTTTAACAATATTGTTGTTTATTTTTGATTGATGAAGATTCGCTTATTTTTACTTATTACACTGGTTAACAACCTGTTTTTTTATGCTCAATCGAATGATTTTGCCTTAGCTGAAAATTATTTTAGAAATAATGAATTTGAAAAAGCCACTCAAATTTATAAGGAACTTGTAAACAAAAGCCCCTTTAACACTACTTATCTAAAAAGATTAATCTCTTGTTATCAGGAAACAGATCAGTTTAAAGCCGCTACAGACTTACTAAATACAAAACTAAAACAAAAACCTAACTTTACTTTTTTAAATGTAATAATAGGATACAACTACGAACGTCAACAGCAAACAGATTTAGCCGAAAAATTTTATACAAAAGCCATTAAATCTATTTCAAAAAAATCAGGCTATGGTGGAACTATTGCTAATTTATTTAAAGGATATAACAAATTAGACTTAGCTATTGAAGCTTATACAAAAGCTTCTGAAACTAACAAAAATCTTCGTTACGAATTTCAAATAGCACAAATACATGGAGAAAAAGGAGATTTTGCTTTAATGTTTGATCAATATATTAACTTTTTAGATCATAACGAAAACTACCTTAATACTATCAAAAATTTTACAGCTAAATACATTACTAATGATAGTGAAAACGAAAACAATATTCTTTTCAAAAAAACATTACTTCGTAAATCTGCTAGTAACCCTAAAAATATTTGGAACGACTTATTAAGTTGGTTATTTATAATTCAAAAAGACTATGGAAAAGCTTTAATTCAAAATAAAGCTTTATACCAAAGAGACAATGATAAATTAATAAAAATTTATGACTTAGGAGAAATTGCTTTTCAAAATAAAGATTACGAAACAGCTAAAAAATGTTTTGATTTCACTATAGAAAAATCAAATTATGCGGAAGATAAGTTTAGTGCAATTCTCATGAATCTAAAAATAGCTGTAGCAACTAAAGCAGAAAATATTGAAACAAAATTCCAAGATGTTTTTAAAGAATTCGGTATAAACAAAAACACATTTTCAATTCAAATTGCTTATGCAGACTATTTAACTTTCGATAAAAACAATCCTGAAGAAGCTAAAAAAGTGTTAGAAAAAGCAATTACTTTCTCTGAAAACAAATATCAAAAAGCTAATGTAAAATTAAAATTGGCCGATGTATTAGTTTATCAAAATACATTTAACAAAGCTTTGATTTATTTTTCACAGGTTCAATCTCGATTTAAAAACCATGAATTAGGTCAAGAAGCTCGATTTAAAGTTGCTCAGACATCATATTTTAAAGGTGATTTTAAATGGGCTAAAGCTCAACTTAAAGTTTTAAAAGGCTCTGCTAGCCAGTTAATAGCAAACGATGCTGCAGATTTATTCTTAATTATTTCTGATAATCAGCCTAAAGATAGCTTACCGAGTGGTTTAGCATCTTATGCTAAAGCAGATTTATTAGCATATCAGAATAAAAATGATGAAGCTATTATTATATTAGATACTGTTGTCTCTGAATTTAAAGGACAGCCTATAGAAGACGAAGCTTTATTTAAAAAAGCAGAGCTATTTACCAAAAAGAAAAAGTATGATGAAGCTATTTTAACTTATGCTAAAATTTTAGAAATTGATGAAAAAGGTATTTTAGCAGATGATGTTTATTATAACATTGCTGAATTATACAACAATGAATTAAATAATCCTGAAAAAGCAAAAGAATATTACCAAAAAATAATTTTCGATTATCCTTCGAGCATATATTTAGTTGATGCTAGAAAAAAATTCAGAAAATTAAGAGGAGATACTATTTAACTGAAATTTTATTTATGTACATATACAACGTTACAATTAATATAGATGAGAGTATTCACGATGAATGGTTACATTGGATACAATCTCATATTCCAGAAGTATTAGCTACTGGAAGATTTACAAGTGCTAAAATGACACAAGTTTTAGTAGAAGAAGAAATGGGAGGAGTTACCTATTCCATTCAATATACAGCACCAACGAGAGAAGACTTAGATAACTATTATAAATACGATGCTGAAAAATTACGTTCAGATGGTATGAAAAAGTTTGCTGATAAAATGTTAGCTTTTAGAACAGAGTTAAAAGTGATTAAAGAGTTTTTTCCGAAAGTAGCTAGTAATTAATTATGTCTTTTATAATCTTTTTAAGTTTCATTAAATCTTTACTTTTTGATTTTGTTTTATACTTTCTAGGAAAAATATTATCTAATCCGGATGAATTAAGAGAATTTTTAGGCTTAACAGATCATAAAAAAGAATACTATGAAACTACATCTAAATATGTAGAAAAAATAGGAAAACTATTAATTTACATTGCTATAACAGGTTTTATTATTACTATTTCGAGTAACATAAAACTATTAGCTTTTATATAAAGATGAAATATAGAGTTATAGTATTATTATTTTACATCTTATTCTTTTCTTGTAACAAACCGAAGAAAAAAACTAAAGAAGCTACAATAAAAAAAGACACTATAACTCTTATTAAATCTTACAAAGACACTATTCCAAAAGAGTTTATTGCTACACATTTTGATTTTCCTGTAGGTAAACCTAATGCAAAAGGATATTACAATGCGCAAAAGTTTACAAAGAACTATCATTTAGGTGACGATTGGAACGCTGTAACTGGTGGAAATACAGATTTAGGAGATCCTGTTTATGCAATAGCAAACGGATTTGTAAAAGAAAGTAAAGATTACGGTGGAGGATGGGGAAATGTAATTCGAATTTTACACTTTCTTCCTGATAACAAAATAGTAGAATCTTTGTATGCACATTGTGATACTATAATTACTGTAAAAGATTCTTGGATTAAAAAAGGAACTAAAATTGGAACCATAGGAACAGCTAATGGAGCATATTATGCACATTTACATTTTGAAATAAGAGAAGATATTACCTTACCTTTGGGTCATGGATATTCTAAAGATACCAGTGGATATTTAGATCCAACAGAGTTTATTAAAAAACACAGAACAATAGAAGATGAGCGTTAGAGCTAAAAAACACTTAGGACAACACTTTTTAAATGATGAAAATATTGCTAAAAAAATAGCAGATTCATTAACCGAAAAAGGATACGATAATGTTTTAGAAATTGGTCCTGGAATGGGAGTTTTAACCAAATACTTATTGGAGAAAAAGCCGAAAATAACAGTAATGGAATTAGATTCTGAATCTGTTACGTATTTACATGAGGTTTTTCCTGTAGAGCATATTAAACTTGATACTTCAAAAGATAAGTTTTCTATTATAGAAGGTGATTTTTTAAAGCAAAATCTTTCTAAAATATTCAATGGAAAACAAGTAGCTATCATTGGAAATTTCCCGTACAATATTTCTTCACAAATTGTTTTTAAAGCCATTGAAAACAGAGAGTTTGTTCCTGAATTCTCTGGAATGTTTCAAAAAGAAGTTGCTCAACGTATTGCAGAAAAAAAAGGAAGTAAAGTTTACGGAATTTTATCTGTATTAGCACAAGCTTTTTTCGATGTTGAATACTTATTCACAGTACCACCAAATGTATTTAATCCGCCTCCAAAAGTAGATTCTGGTGTAATGCGAATGATTCGTAAAGAGAACTACACATTACCTGTAGATGAAAAACTTTTCTTCCGTGTTGTAAAAACAGCTTTTAACCAAAGAAGAAAAATGTTACGCAGTAGCTTAAAATCTATGAATCTTTCGGATACCTTAAAAGAAGACCCTATATTTGCCATGCGTCCCGAACAGTTATCGGTACAAGAGTTTATAGAATTGACGGATAAAATTGCAAGTCATGGCGATAGAAATAACGAAAGAACTTCTTGATAATGTTTCCAACTTAATTGCAAATCAAAAAGATACTGCACTTTCTGATCTTTTTAATGATGTACATCACGCTGATATCGCTGAAGTTCTAGATGAATTAGCTTTTAATGAAGCTGCTTACATTATACGTTTATTAGATAGCGAAACTACATCTGAAGTTTTAATGGATGTAGATGATGACGTTCGTGAAAAAGTATTAGAGCAGTTATCAGCAAAAGAAATTGCAGAAGAAATTGACGAATTAGACACTGATGATGCTGCAGATGTAATTGCTGAACTTCCTGAGAAACGTAAACAGGAAGTAATGAAAGAGATTGAAGATGAAGAACACGCAAAAGAAATTGTTGAGTTACTTCGTTTTGATGAAAATTCTGCAGGTGGACTTATGGCAAAAGAGCTTGTTAAAGTAAACGAAAACTGGTCTGTTTTAGGTTGCGTAACCAAAATGAGAGATCAAGCAGCAGAAGTTACTAGAGTACATTCAATTTACGTGGTTGATGATAGCGGAAAACTTAAAGGTCGTTTGTCATTGAAAGATTTACTAATGGCTTCAACGAAATCAAAAATCGCAGATATTTATATTCCTAGAGTTGACTATGTAAATGTTCACGATACAGCCGAAGATGTAGCAAATAAAATGCGTAAATACGATTTAGAAGCTATTCCTGTTGTTGATGAATTAGGAACACTTGTCGGTAGAATTACCATAGATGATATTGTTGATGTAATTAAAGAAGAAGCTGATAAAGATTATCAATTAGCTGCCGGTATTACACAAGATGTTGAAGCTGATGATACCATTTTAGAATTAACAAGAGCTCGCTTACCTTGGTTATTCTTAGGATTATTAGGAGGAATTGGAGCTTTCTTAATTATGAAAAATTTCGAACACACATTTAAAGAGAATGCGGTGTTATTCTTCTTTACCCCATTAATTGCGGCCATGGCTGGAAATGTAGGAGTTCAATCTTCTGCAATTATTGTTCAAGGTTTAGCTAACGATGATGTCAAAGGAAGCGTGAATAAACGATTAATAAAAGAGATGTTATTAGCTACGCTAAACGGAATAGCTTTAGCCATTGTTTTATTCTTGTTTGTTTATTTTTCCGATGCTGATAACGATTTAAGAATTTCTATTGCGGTATCTGTGTCATTGGTTGCTGTCATTATCGTAGCTGGTCTTATCGGTACATTTATTCCTTTATTCTTAGATAAAAGAGGAATAGATCCTGCGATAGCAACCGGACCATTTATTACCACCAGTAACGATATTTTTGGAATCTTAATTTACTTTACGATTGCTAAATTAATTTTAGGTGTATAATTTTTAAATAATTAAAATTATACTATATAAGTACAAACATTTTTTATTTAACTTCACTTCTCTTAATCAATAACAAGATTTCAATGAAAATCATAGATCTCTCTAAACCCATTAAGTATAACAAAAATGACCCTTGGTTTATGAAGGTTAAAATAAAACACAAACCTCATAGAAAAGCAAAATGGTTAATTCGTTTTTTAGGTTTACCCTTCAAATTATTTCCTAAAAATTTTATTGGTTGGGCAGATGATACTATACAAAAAATGGGAGTTCACTCTACAACTCATATAGACGCTCCTTGGCATTATTCTCCAACTATCAATGGAAAAAAATCAAAAACTGTAGATGAAATTCCTTTAGAATGGTGTTATGGTGAAGGAATTGTTATAGATATGAAACATAAAATTGATTTTGACCCTATAACTATAACAGATATAGAAACTTTCTTAGCCACTAATAACTTAGTACTTAAGCCAAACATGATTGTTCTTATTAAAACTGGTAGAGATAAATTTAATGGTACAAAAAATTTCCATAAAATAGGAACTGGCATGAGTGCAAAGGCAACAGAATGGCTCATTGATAAAGGAATTAAAGTAATGGGTATTGATTCTTGGGGTTGGGATTTACCACTACCCTATATGCTTAAAAAAGCAAAAGAGACAGGAAACTCAGAACTTTTTTGGGAAGCTCATTTGGTTGGGCAAAGTAAAGAATATTGTCATATGGAACAATTAGTAAACCTAGATTTATTACCGTACAATGGATTCAAAGTAGCTGTATTTCCTTTAAAAATTGTAGGAGCATCAGCTGCGCCAGCAAGAGTTGTTGCCATTTTTGATTAAAAAAATCTTACTTTTTAAATTCAACTTTATTTATTAATTCGTCTATTTTTTCTTTAGGTACAAGTCCTTTTAACATCATTACAGCTCCAAAGATGATCAGTAAAACCCCCATACCTTTTTTCACTTTGTAAATTACTAAAGGAGTTAATTTAGAACGTAATTGTTTTGCTAACAATATCTTTATTAAATCTAGTGCAAAATATCCGATAACAACTTTAACAAAATACCAGAAAATTAAATTAGGATCCATTCCTAAAAGCGGACCAACAATAACCATAATGGTTAACCAACCAGCTAAAACACCAATATTGATAAAGTTTAAGAAATAACCATTTAGAAAAAGTTTAAAATAATTATTACTTTTTGGAACATCAACTTCAGATTCATCGACTTCTTTTTTATTTTTTTTATCTAAAAAAGAAATCAAACCATAAACTACTAAAATTAAACCGCCTATTAAAAATAATCGTGGATCATCTTTAATTTTTTCAAGTAAATTTCTGCTCCCAAAATAAGCTATTAGAATGAATGTTACATCTCCCAATATCACACCTATATCAAAAGCAATAGCAGCTCTAAATCCTTTTAACGCACTTGTTTTTAACAACATAAAAAAAACTGGCCCGATCATTAAGGCCATAAAAGCTCCTACTCCATATGCATTACTGTAATCTAAAGACTCCATTTATAGCAATTTTTGATTTATTTTAAACATCATCAAAATCTACAGTAATTGTAGGTGTTGTTGGATGTGCTTGGCAAGTTAATATAAAACCTTCCTCTAATTCTTCGTCTGTTAAAATTTGGTTTTTTACCATTACTGCTTTCCCTTCAGTAACTTTTGCTATACAACTACTACAAACTCCACCTTGACAAGAATATGGTGCATCTATTTTTTTTCGTAAAGCTTCTGCAAGAATATCTGAATCTTGTGGCATTGTAAATGTTGTTTTTTCATCATCTAAAACAACTGTAATTTCGGTTTCACCTTCTTTTACTTGGCTAGCTGCTGCTTCGTCGATTGATGCAGTAAACAACTCAAACAAAACATTTTCTTTAGCAAAACCATTTTCAACAAGAGTTTCTGAAGCAATATTAATCATTTCTTCAGGTCCGCATAAGAAAGCTTTATCAAAAGAAAGATCCTTATAAATATTCTTCACAAAATAATTCACATGAGACTTATCAATTCTTCCAAAAACAGCATCTTCTACATTTTCTCTACTGAATACATAACTCAAATTAAATCGCTCAGCATATTGTACTTTTAATTCGGCTAGCTCTTTATAAAAAATAGTATCTGCGATAGTTTTATTTCCATAAACTAAAGTAAATGTTGAAGAAGTATTAGATTCTAAAACAGACTTTACCATCGATAATACTGGAGTAATTCCACTACCTGCAGCAAAACCAATATAATTTTTATTATTTTCTGGTTCTAAAACAAACTTTCCTTCTGGTTTAGAAACATCTAAAAGATCTCCAGCGTTTAATTTTTCATTTGCAAAAACAGAAAAAACTCCATTTTCTACAGCTTTTACCGCAACCTTAACTTCACCACTTTTTGGCGATGAACATAAAGAATAAGCTCTTCTTACTTCTTTTCCATTAATTGTTGTTTTTAATGTAATATACTGACCAGCAACAAAATTAAATTCATTAGTTAACTCAGAAGTAATATCGAAAACTAGAGAAACTGCAGATGAAGTTTCTCGTATAACATCTTTTATTTTGATTGGATAAAATTGACTCATCTCTAAAAAATTTGAAGACAAAAATACTAAAGAAAAGAGGAATGGGAAGTATAAATCAACTTCAAAAATAAATACATAAGATTTTTATGTATAAGAATTTTATGTATATTTGTATACCTAAGTTTTTTAGGTATGCTGTAAAAATTCTTAATATGGGAAATCAAAAATTGTATAAAGGTTCTTTACAAACCATCATTTTAAAGCTTTTAGCCGAACAAGACAAAATGTATGGATATGAAATCACTCAAAAAGTAAAAGAACTAACAAAAGGAGAATTAAAGATTACAGAAGGAGCCTTGTATCCGGCATTACATAAATTAGAAGCCGAAGGTTTACTTGATGTAGAAGTCGCTAAAGTGGGAAATCGCTTGAGAAAGTATTATAAACTGACTGAAACAGGAACTACAGAAACTGTAAATCGGCTACAACAGATGCAAGAATTTTTAAACACAATGCAACATTTGGTGAATCCTAAATTAGGTTTAGAATAACTATGAAATTAGATGAAAAACATATTGAAAAAATAAATGATTTTTTAGAAGCAATTGGTGTCGAGTCTCTTGATACTAGATTAGAAATGGTTGATCATATAGCTTCTGAAATTGAAAATAGTATTGATGATGTAGATACTTTTTTTAAAGATGATGGGTTTCAAACACCTTTTTTAAAATATATGTTGAGTCGAAAGAATGATATTCTAAAAAGATATAACAATCAAGTAAAACAATTAAATTGGTATTACTTAAAAAAGTTATGTAAAGAGCTATTTAGTTTATTACTGAAACCTAAGTTTTTATTTACAATTACTCTTTTAATTTTAGTATTGATTAATTTTGGATCTGTATATTTTAAAGAATTATCTATTCTATTTTTTACAACAGTAATTGCTTTATATGCTTACACTGCTATTAAAATTCAGTTTTTCCTGAAACGTTTTAAAGAATTAAGATTTATTAAGTTTTACTCTAGAATAATTTCTCTTTTTTCATTGTTAATTCTAATTTTTCCAAGTTATATAGACGTTTACATTGAAGGAAACTATTCTGAGTTCATAATGTATCAGTCTTTGTTTACTTTAATTATTACTGCTTTAATACATTTCAATTTCCACAAGAAAAGTGAAATGATTAAAAACAAATACAACTTTTTAACTCAATAGCTATGGAAATTACAAATAAAGAAGTTACTTACATAGACAATCTATTGAAGAAAAATGGTATTAAATATTGGGATGTTAGAATTGAATTATTAGATCATGTAGTTTCTGAATTAGAAAACACAACTAATGATGTAAATTTTAAAACTGCTGTTTGGGATATTTTTAAAAAATTAGGTTGGAAAGAAAATTTTAATGGTAGTTCTTTTGAAAATGTAATTAAACAATACCATAACTCTGCTTCAAAGAAAATTAGAAGGAATTTTTCTAAATTTAGAAAAAAAGAATTATCAAACCCCTTGGTAATTGGTGTTTTTTTCTTTGTATTATTTTCACTCTATGAAATAGCTCATTATAAATCAATTTTAAAATATAGTTTGATTTTTATTATGCTAGCATATATAATTCCTTTAGGATACTTTCTTTCAAAAAAAGTATATTATAAATCGTTACAATTAGGTCATGCAGCATCATTAACTTTTTTCGGATTAACTTTATTGAACACTTTCATTCATATACCCAAAGTGCTTTTCGATTTCAATATTTTCGATTATCCTGTGGTGATCTCTTTAATTTTTACTTTTACACTGTTGTACTCTTACATTGGTTTTAAATTTTTCTTTATAGAATTTACTAAAACAAATAATATTTATAAAAAATTGAAAACACTATGAAATTAACAGAAGCACAAATACAAGACTTATATACATTTACAAGAAAACATTATGTTGAATATTATGATGTTCAAACCGAATTGGTAGATCATTTAGCAAATGATATCGAAGCTATTTGGGAAGAAAATCCAGAGTTATCTTTTGAAAAAGCTAGAGATACTTCTTTTAAAAAATTTGGTATTTATGGATTTATGAATGTAGTTGAAGAAAAGCAACGACAATTAAATAAAAAGTATATCGCTACTATTTTTAAATTTATTAAAGAATGGTTTCAATTACCAAAATTAATAATTACTGTTTTTTTAGTTTGGTGTTTTTTCGAAATTCAAAGATTTAATCAATCGTATAACATTTATACTGTACTTTATTTTGCGATCATTCTTTTTGAAATTGTAAAGATGTATACTTCAAGAAAAAAGGTGAAATTAAAAAACACAACAACTGGTAAAAAATGGATGTTAGAAGATATAATTTTAGTTCAAGGACTTGGTAGTTTTGTTTTAATCTTATTCTACACTTTTGATTTATTTATGCCTTCTAGTAAAAACTTTTTAGAATTAAGTATTTATGGAAGATTTTTCACTGCTTTTTTAATGGTGATCTCATTGTTAATTGGATACATTACAACATATACTATTCCTAGTAAAATAGAAGAATTACTAGAAGAACAATATCCAGAATATAAGTTAGTATAGTTTACTTTTTACCGTCAACAATAATTACAATTTCGCCTTTAGCAGGTTTTTCTGTATAATATGATAGTACTTCTTTTACAGTTCCTCGTTTGGTTTCTTCGAACATTTTTGTCAATTCTCTAGAAACTGAAACCAAACGATCTTCTCCGAAGTATTCAGAAAAGTTCGTTAATGTTTTTAATAGCTTATGCGGACTTTCATAGAAAATCATTGTTCTAGTTTCTTCGGCAAGAAACTTCAATCGTGTTTGACGACCTTTTTTTACAGGTAAAAAGCCTTCAAAAACAAACTTATCATTCGGTAATCCAGAATTCACTAAGGCAGGTACAAAAGCAGTAGCTCCTGGCAAACACTCTACTTCAATATTATTTTGAATACAAGCACGAGTTAATAAAAAACCTGGATCTGAAATTGCTGGTGTACCTGCATCTGAAATTAAAGCAAATATTTCTCCAGCTTGAATTCGCTTTACGATATTCTCAACTGTTTTATGCTCATTATGCATGTGATGCGATTGCATTGGCGTATTTATATCGAAATGCTTTAATAATTTCCCACTTGTTCTTGTGTCTTCAGCTAAAATATAATCAACTTCTTTTAGCACTTTTAAAGCTCTAAATGTGATATCTTCTAAGTTTCCAATAGGTGTTGGTACCAAATACAATTTACTCATACTGCAAAGTTAGTAAAAGTGTTAGTTTGAAATCATTCTAATGAATCAAAAAAAACGAAACACTCAACTTCTTAGTTACAACTTATCACTAACTTTGTCTCATGTCCGAAAAGCTATTAAATACTATTTCACTTCCTTCAGATCTTAGAAAATTAGATACAAAGGAATTGCCTCAAGTAGCTCAAGAACTTCGTAGATTCATTATCGATATTGTAGCTACAAAAGAAGGTCATTTAGGTGCTAGCTTAGGTGTTATCGAACTTACAATAGCGTTGCATTATGTATTTAATACTCCTGAAGATTTATTGGTTTGGGATGTTGGACACCAAGCATACGGACATAAAATTTTAACTGGACGAAAAGATAATTTTCATACCAATCGTCAACTTCACGGGATTTCTGGATTTCCAAAACGTAGCGAAAGTGAGTACGATACATTTGGTGTTGGACATTCTTCAACATCTATTTCTGCTGCTTTAGGAATGGCAATTGCTTCGCAACTAAAAGGTGAATATAAACATCATATCGCTGTTATTGGAGATGCATCGATAGCTAGTGGAATGGCTTTTGAAGCTTTAAACCATGCTGGAGTAACCAATGCTAATCTCTTAGTTATTTTAAATGATAATGCCATAGGAATTGATCCTGCTGTAGGTGCTTTAAAAGAGTATTTAACTCGGGTTAAATCTGAAAGAAGTGATGTTGAACAAGATAATATTTTTGAAGCTCTAAATTTTGATTATTCTGGACCAATTGATGGACATAATTTGGAGGAACTTATTCGTGAATTAAAACGTTTAAAACATATTTATGGACCTAAGTTTTTACATGTTATTACAACAAAAGGAAAAGGATTACGTCAGGCTGAAGAAGATCAAGTAAAATATCATGCTCCTGGAAAGTTTGATAAAGTTTCTGGAGATTTACTTCCGAAACCCAAGAGTATTCAACCGCCAAAATATCAAGATGTTTTCGGAAAAACTATTGTAGAACTTGCAGAACAAAACGATAAAATAGTTGGAATTACTCCAGCAATGTTAACCGGAAGTTCTTTAAAGTTTATGCTAGATAAATTTCCAAACAGAACTTTCGATGTTGGAATAGCAGAACAACATGCAGTTACTTTAGCTGCTGGAATGGCAGCTGAAGGAATTATTCCTTATTGTAATGTGTATTCTACGTTTTTACAACGAGCTTACGATCAAATTATTCACGATGTTGCTTTGCAAAATTTACCTGTGATTTTT
Source organism: Tenacibaculum aquaeponti (assembly GCF_052084715.1). Taxonomy (GTDB): domain Bacteria; phylum Bacteroidota; class Bacteroidia; order Flavobacteriales; family Flavobacteriaceae; genus Polaribacter. Next base: position 2,266,833 of record NZ_CP197288.1, read on the forward strand.
TGTTTAGATCGTGCTGGATTAGTAGGTGAAGATGGAGCAACACATCATGGAGTTTTTGATATTGCATACTTACGTTGCATTCCGAATCTAACTATTTTCGCTCCGCGCAATGAAATTGAGTTAAGAAACATCTTATATACTGCACAATTAGGGTTAGAAAATCCTATCGCTATTCGTTACCCAAGAGGAAAGGGAGTTACTATTGATTGGCAATTACCTTTTGATTCGATTTCAATAGGAAAAGGAGCTTGTTTGCAACAAGGAAATAACATAGCTATACTTTCTATTGGTTCGATAGCTAAAAACGTCTCAGATGCTTTAAAATTAACAAAAGAGAAGAATCAAGTTGCACATTACGATTTACGCTTTGTAAAACCACTTGATCAAGAGCTATTACATAGCGTTTTTAAAAGGTTTGATAAAATAATCACAATTGAAGACGGAACTATAAAAGGCGGATTTGGTTCTGCCATTTTAGAGTTTGCATCTACACATGATTATAAAAATCAAATTAAAGTTTTAGGAATACCAGATCAGTTTATACATCACGGTACAGTAGCAGAATTGCATCAAATTTGTGGAATTGATGCTAATACTATTTTATCTGAAATTGAGAATATGATATAAAAATGATCAAGATTGATTGTTTCATAGCTTATAGTAATTTTAAATTAAAAAAAGCGAATCTTTTCAGATTCGCTTTCTAAATATATAAATAATAAATATTTCTTAGTTGTTCAATGCTTCTGCTCCACCAACGATTTCTAAAATCTCATTAGTAATTGCAGCCTGACGTGCTTTGTTATAAGTTAATAATAAGTCGTCACGTAATTCCTTAGCATTATCTGTTGCTTTGTGCATTGCAGTCATACGAGCACCGTGTTCGGCAGCAAATGAATCACGAATTGCTTTGTATAACTGAGTTTTTAATGACTTAGGAATTAATTCTAAAACTATTTCTTCTTTAGAAGGTTCGAAAATATAGTCTAAGCTAACATTTTTATCTCCCTCAACAGGCTTAATAGGTAAAAACTGCTCTACCATTGCAATTTGTGTAGCAGCATTTTTAAATTGATTGTAGATAATTTCGATTCTATCGTAAGTACCTGCAACGTATAAATCCATTAATTGTTGAGCAACTTCAGCAGCATTATCAAAAGTTAAATCATCGAAAATACTATTATTATTTTCAACAACATTATATTCTTTTGATAAAATGTCGTTTCCTTTTTTACCGATAGTTAAAAGGTCAACTTCTACTCCGCTGTATGTTTCATTAATTGTACTAACAGTCTTTTTGATGATAGAAGAATTAAATCCTCCACATAAACCTCTGTTAGAAGTAACAGCAACTAATAAAACTTTGTTTACTTCTCTTTGTTCAGAATAAGCTCCTCCTGTATTTCCTTCTAAAGTTGCACTTAAACTTTGTAAAAGTTCAGTTAATTTAGAAGAATAAGGGCGCATTGCTGTAATAGCATCTTGTGCCTTTTTCAACTTTGCAGCAGATACCATTTTCATGGCAGATGTAATCTGCATTGTTGATTTAATCGAAGTAATTCTGTTACGTATTTCTTTTAAGTTTGCCATCTATATGAACTTAAAATTGTTTGAATTTCCTCATTGATTTCTCAATGAGGAAATATGTTTTAATTATGCTGAATATTTAGCAGAAATCTCTTTAGCTGCTTGTGTTAATACATCAGTAGCTTCATCAGTTAATTTTCCTGATTTTAACGTATCTAATGTATCTCTATGCTTTGCATTTAAGAACTCGATATAATTTGCTTCGAATTCTTTTACTTTATTTACAGGAACATCTTTTAATAAGTTCTTAGAACCTGCATAAATAATAGCGATCTGATCTTCTACAGTAAATGGATCTCCTTGGTTTTGCTTTAAAATCTCAACGTTACGTTGTCCTTTAGAGATTACATTCATAGTAGCTGCATCTAAATCAGAACCAAACTTAGCGAACGCTTCTAATTCACGATATTGAGCTTGATCTAACTTTAACGTACCAGATACTTTCTTCATTGATTTGATCTGAGCAGAACCTCCTACACGAGATACAGAAATACCTACGTTAATTGCTGGACGAACACCCGAGTTGAATAAATCAGACTCTAAGAAAATCTGTCCATCAGTAATCGAAATTACGTTTGTTGGAATATATGCAGAAACGTCTCCCGCTTGAGTTTCAATAATTGGTAATGCTGTTAAAGAACCACCACCTTTTACCTTACCTTTTAATGACTCTGGTAAGTCATTCATTTGAGCTGCAATTGAATCGTCATTAATAACTTTTGCTGCACGCTCTAATAATCTAGAGTGTAAATAGAATACATCTCCAGGATACGCCTCACGTCCCGGTGGACGACGTAATAATAAAGATACCTCACGGTAAGCAACTGCTTGCTTAGATAAATCATCATAAATGATTAATGCTGGACGACCAGTATCACGGAAATACTCACCGATAGCAGCTCCTGCGAAAGGTGCATATACCTGCATTGGAGCAGGATCTGAAGCGTTAGCAGCAACAATAGTTGTATAAGCTAAAGCTCCTTTTTCTTCTAACATGTTAGCGATAGCAGCTACTGTAGAACCTTTTTGACCTACTGCAACGTAGATACAATATACTGGCTCACCTGCATCGTAAAATTCTTTTTGATTTAAGATAGTATCAATAGCAACTGTTGACTTACCAGTTTGACGGTCACCAATGATTAACTCACGTTGTCCACGTCCAATAGGAATCATTGCATCTACAGATTTAATACCTGTTTGTAATGGTTCCGTTACTGGTTGACGATAGATTACCCCAGGTGCTTTACGCTCTAAAGGCATTTCGAAAGTTTCTCCTTCGATTGGTCCTTTACCATCGATTGGGTTACCTAAAGTATCTACAACTCTACCTACAACTCCTTCTCCAACTTTTAAAGAAGCAATTCTTTCAGTACGTTTTACTGTAGAACCTTCACTTACTCCAGTAGATGCTCCTAATAATACAACACCAACGTTATCTTCTTCTAAGTTTAATACGATTCCTTCTAAACCGTTACCAAAATCAACTAATTCACCATATTGTACGTTAGATAAACCGTAAACACGTGCGATACCATCACCTACTTGTAATACAGTTCCTACTTCGTTTAACGTCGCTTTTGATTCAAAATTTGTTAATTGTTCCTTTAAAATTGCTGATACTTCAGCTGGTTTAATTGCTGCCATCTTATATCTTTTGATGTATAATTAAATTTTTGGAATATAATGACTATTGTCAAATTCTCTTCTTAATTCGTTTAATTGGTTAGAGATACTTGCATCATATTGCACATCTCCTACACGTAAAATAAATCCTCCTAAAATATCTGGATTTATTACGTTTTCAATTGTTGCACTGTTTCCAGTAATTTCAACAATCTTCTTTTGGATCTTAGCCTCTAATTCTGAACTTAAAGCAACTGCTGTAGTGACTGTAGCAACTTGCATGTTCTTGTAATAATCGAAAATGATAGTGTATTGCTTAGCAACACTTTCTAACATTGACATTCTTTTATTTTCAGCTAATAAATTAAATAAACCTTTAGCTATACTATTTACTTTGTCTCCAAATAAAGCATCTAATACTTTCTTCTTGTCTGAAGCTTTAATAACAGGGCTCTTAAGCATAGCATCTAAGTCGTTACTTTCAGTAACAGTAGCAGCGATAAGTTTCATATTATCATTTACTTCTGTATCATTTCCTTGCTCTTTAGCTAGGTTTAACACTGCTTTTGCGTAACGTAATGCTGGTCTTGACTGTTTCATTATGCTAAATTAGTTTAAAGTAACGTCTTCTAACATTCCTTCTACAAGCTTTAATTGATCGTCTTGAGAAGCTAATTCTTTCTTTACAACTGTTTCAGCGATACCGATTGAAAGTTCTGCTACTTTTTTCTTTAATTCTGCAATTGCAGCTTGTTGCTCTTGCTTGATTGTTGCCTTTGCATTTTCAATCATCTTAGAAGCTTCTTCTCCTGCTTCTTGCTTAGCATCAGCAATAATTTTATCTTTAATCTCACGAGCTTCTTTCATCATTGCATCACGCTCTGCTCTCGCTTCTTTTAATAATTTCTCATTATCTGCTTGTAGATTTTGCATTTCTTTACGCGCATTCTCAGCTTGATCTAAAGCACTTTGAATGCCCTCTTCTCTTTCATCTAAAGAATTTAAAATTGGTTTCCAAGCAAACTTAGCTAATAAAACTAATAAAACAATAAGAATCACTAGTTGCATAGCGAACAATCCTATTGAAAAATCATTAAAAATATCCATAACTTAATATTTGTATTTATCTTTTTGTTGTTTAATTTTTAAAACATTTCTGCAACCAACCGTTGCAGAAAATGTTTTGTTTTTTGTTTTTAGGAATATTATTTCCCTAAAAGTAAAGCACCGAATGCTAATCCTTCTAATAATGCTCCGATGATGATCATCGCAGTTTGGATTTTACCAGCAGCCTCAGGTTGACGAGCAATTCCTTCCATTGCTTTTCCACCGATTTGACCTAATCCGATTCCTCCACCGATTACGATTAATCCTGCTCCTATTAAATTAAGAGTTCCTGTCATGATACTTGATTTATATAATTAAACAAATTCTTATTCTATATTAATGATGTGCATGATCGTGCTCATGCTCTTCTACTGCCATACCTATAAATAAAGCTGATAGCATTGTAAAAATAAACGCTTGTAAAAACGCCACTAAAACTTCAATTACACTTAAAAACAATGTTAATAAAAATGAAATCCCTGTTGCCCCCACAGTACCAAACTCTGCTTTTAACAACAACATTAAAGCTGCAATACCCATAACAACAGAGTGACCTGCAGTAATATTTGCGAATAAACGCACTAATAAAGAGAAAGGTTTAATAAGGATAAAACCTACTAGTTCTAAAAACGCTAAAATTGGCCTTAAGATTACTGGAACTCCTGGCATCCATAATGTGTGTGCCCAAAAATCTTTTGATCCATTAGTAATGTAAATCACTAAAGTAAATAATGCTAAACAAACTGTAACTGCGATCTGACCTGTTACGTTAAATCCTAATGGAGTTAAGCCCATTAAGTTTAATATCCAAATAAAGAAGAATACTGTTAATAAATAAGGCATAAACTTCTTGTATTTCTTCTCACCTATGTTTGGTCTTGCAATTTCGTCTCTCACATACAACACTAGTGGTTCAAGAACACGACCAACACCTGTAGGAATAGCTCCTTTCTTATACCCTTTAGCTAATGAACGGAAACCCAAAAACATTAACAAACCAGCCAACAACATACCGAAAACACTCTTAGTAATTGAGAAATCTAACACTTTATGTGCATTTGTTGCATGATGAGCTTCATCAAAAGAAACATGCTCAGCACCTGCATCTAACTCATAAATCTTACTATGAATTTTAGCTAACTTCACTCCTCCAGCATCAACTATAACATGTCCATCATCATTATGATGAAACTTAGAAGACATAAAAGTCCTCAAACCTTTGCTCGTCCAAACAATTACTGGTAATGGAAAACCAGCATGTTTTCTTTCACCTGCATCATTCGTATATGAATATAACGAAAAGTCATGTGAATCAGCCAAGTGATGTTTGATGTAATTTTGAATCTCTTCTTTAGTGTTTACCTTTCCTCCGTCATTATCAGAAGATTTTTTTTCACCTCCTCCGGCGAATACGTTTAATGAAGAAAATACTATTGCTAGTATTGCTAAACATTTGATAGGTTTTTTTGCTATCATCATACCTTTACTAAATATAGAATTTATGGTCTCTAAATTTCCGTGCAAAGGTACACATTTAATTAAAACTACAAACTCTTTTTTGGATATAGTTTAATATCCTCTCTAAAACGTTATAGCTTAATTGAATTGCTTCTTATTTAATAACTTAGAAATTGTAATAGCTTCTGTAATTAAAAACAGAAACAATGGCACTACTAAAGATACTCGCTCAGGTCTTGAAAGATTTTCTTTTGCAAATACAGATCCATTAAAAATTAGCACAAACAAACCTATTTTTATAAATATAGAAGCTAAATATGCATAACCCGCTTGGTTTGGTAAAATACTTGCAACAAACTCAACAATTGCATAAACGACGAAAGCTGCAATAACATGAAACAAGTACACTTGTAACAATGAAAAAGAAATAGTAAGTTCCTTTACTAAATAAGAATTTGTAAAATAACTTAATAGAAAAAGTAATACAAGTACTACTGCAAATAAAAGAATACGCTTAATCATTGTCTTTAGAAAAATTAATTACCTGTTTTATTACTGAGTACATGGCAATAAAAACGGCCGCTAAAGTACAAATTTTAGCATATAAGTTGTTTGAGTTAGGGTATTTATTGTCTAGCCATTCACCTAATAAACTTCCAAGGTAAATAGTAATTCCCATTTGAATGGCTATTCCACTAAAACGTGCGTATTGTTTAAGCTGACTTTTGTTTGTCTTTTTTGGCATCAGAATCTTTACTTCCTAATTCTTTAATAGCTCCTTTCATATTGCATGTTGCATTGAATGCAGCTCCAGGTTCAGTAGAAATTTGACCTACATTAACGTTACCAGTTATGTTTGCTGTAGACTTAGCTGTTAAAATATTTGACACATTGAATTCTCCAGAAAATCTTCCTTCAACATCTGCATTATTACATTCTACAGTTCCATTGATATAGCCTTCTTGACCAATGATTACTCTACCATTAGTTTTTAATGTTCCTTCTAGAGTTCCATCTATTCTGAAATCTCCTTCAGAGATAAAATCTCCTGTGATTTTTGTTCCTTTACCAATTACATTTCTACTAGTAGATTTTCTTTCAACTGTATTGTCTTTTTTATTTTTATTACTGAACATAAGGGAATTATTTTAAAAGTTGTATGATTTCATTTGCTTTTTGTCCTTCAATTTGATTTGCATACTTAAATGCAACAAATTCAAGAGCCTTTTTATACTCTTCTTTGCTTTTGTATTTACCAATACACATAGCGCGAAGTAAAGCAAATTTAGCAATTAATTCTGAATTCTCAATTTCAGAACTTAAATTATCTATTTGATTTACAGCCTCTTCATTCATATTGAACTTATACATACTGTAAATATTCTTATATTTTTTATCTATTTCGCTAACTTCTTTTTTAGCAGTTAGCTTTGTATTAGGTTCTACAATAATTTTTGCGAACTGAGAATCAGTATATTTACTTAAAATCAAACTTTTCTTTTCTTCTGATTTTTCACTATCAGCTACAGTTTTGTAAAGCTGATACAAATGATAATTAATTGGCAACTCTAATTCTGGTTTTTCATTAACTACAAGTAAGCGTTCGAATTTTTCTATAGCTAAACTAGGATTTTTGAATTGTTCTTTATAAATTAAACCTAATTGATATAGTGCTTCATTTCTATCTTTTGCTAAAACTTTAAGTTCGTCTTTATCTTCTGGAATAGTTTTTAAATATGTAGCTACTTCATATTTACTATTATCTTTCTTTTTCACTTCTACTTTTTCCTCTTCTTCTTCAGATGGAATAGTTTTGTCTGACCACCTCCAATTATCTTCTAAAGGTCTACTTCCCCAGACTTTAGTAAAAGTTACTTTACCAAAACCTTTTGATTGAGAGTTGTAGAAATACCATTTCCCTTGGTTTCCAACTCCGAAAGAAGTTCCCCCTCCAAATTGGCTTCCAAAGTTTTGAGAATTTGCTAATCTTTGACGTTTTTTCTCCTCTTGCTCTTTTAACTTTTCAATGTATTTTTCAAAATAGGCTGTTCTTTCGCTAGGATTCATTGCCGACAATTTTAAAATACTATCATTAGTTTTTACAATTTCTTCAAAAGATCTTAACTTATCTAAACCTTTCTTTTTTCGTTTTATTCTACGAATCCTTTTTTGATTTTCAAACTCTTCTGAAGTAGCTTGAATCACACTATCGTAAAAAGATCCTGCTAATAAATACTCTTGTTTGTTAAAATAAATATTACCTAAACGTTCATAAGCATAAGTTTTCTGATAATTATTATTCTTTTTAGCTTCTAAAGATTTCAAGTAATATCCTGTAGCTCTATCAATACTATCTCTTTTTTCTTCTAAAACACCCAAATGATAATATAGTTCGTTGTGATACTTTCTATTATCAGAATTTCTAATTAACTTTTTAAATCTTCCTATTAAACCAATACTTGAAGAATCCTTTTCTAGGTTTTTAACTAATTCAATGTAAGCATGGATTTTATATTTTCTTGGAGTCCCTCGATTTCCTGCTAATAATTTAAAAACAGTTCTTGCAGAATCTTTTCGATTTAATTCGCTGTAAATCTGACCAAGAACAAATTTATTTCTATATGATTGCTCGTTGTTAGCTAAACCAATAGATTTTTTTAAGTTATCGATTACTTTTTGAATTGTATCTGTTTTTTCATAAGCCATAGCCAAAGCTGTATGAGCTGCTTGAAGTTGAACTCCTGTTAAATCTTCTTCGTTTTTATCTAAGTCAACTAACAACTTTAATGTTTCAATTGCTAATTTTTCATTTTCTAATCGAACATTGGCCTTAGCGCGCCAAACCTTTGTATCGTAAATTAAATCTGCTTTTGGATAATTAGCTATTATATAATTAAAAGCTTCAATAGCTGGAATAAAACGTTGTGTGTAGTATCTTGATTTCCCTAAAAGTAAATATGCATCGTCTATTTGACGGTTCTTTTCGTAACCCCCAATATTCATTGAATGTTTTTGTATAGCTTTTGTAGCTTTTTCTTCAGCTCTATCGAAAGGAGTAGCTGGTTTACTTTTCTGATCATCTTTATCATCAAATCCACTACCAGGGTTTCCAAACTTTAATTCACCGATATTTCTTTCATCAAACTTTATCGGTTCTAAAGGTAATCTTCTCCAAAAGTTATCGGTATAATTAGTCTCAATATTTTTAATTCCTTTTTCAAAAGCTTGCTCACCATTAAACAACACATTATATTTTGTATTTAATACATGGAAGTTTCTATTAATAACTGTGTCTTTCTTGGTACTACAAGAATACACTACAATTACACTAACAATTAAAGCAAATACTTTGAATAAATTTTTCATATAAAAAAGCTCTACATGTACAACAACGAAATTTAAGCTATTATCGTACAGGTGAGCGTAAAAATAGAAATAAAAACCTAATTTTCTAAGGAAGAAGAAAAATAGCTTTCTAATTCTTTTAAACTAAATGCCGTTGTAGTGAAATCTTTGACTAAATTTCCTTTTTCTAAAACTACAATTCTATCACAAACTTCAGTTACATGACTTAAATCGTGACTAGAAATTAACACTGTAACTCCTTTATTTTCTTTTAGTTTTTTGATGATATTTTTAAGTCTTATTTGAGTTGTAGGATCTAAATTTGCAAATGGTTCATCTAAAATTACCACTTTTGGATTTCCCATTAAAGCCGCTATAATTCCTGCTTTTTTCTGATTTCCTTTACTTAAATCTCTTAAAAATTTCTTTTTCCCTAAGATTTCTCCGTTGAAAAACTCTTCAAATTGTTGTAAAAATGCATGAACATCTGCTTTGTTCATTCCCCTTAATTCACCAATAAATTCGAAGTATTCATTTGGTGTTAAATATCCTATTAAGAAGCTTTCATCTATAAAAGAACCAGTAAATGATTTCCATTCTTCACTTTTATTAACTACAACATTACTACTTGTAATTGATCCAGTAGTTGGTCGAATTAAATCTAAAAGCAAATTAAATAAAGTTGTTTTTCCTGCTCCGTTATTCCCAACTAAACCAAAAGATTCGCCTGTTGGAATATCTAAAGATTGAACATTTAAAACTTCTGTTGATCCGTATTTTTTTGAAATATTTTTTACTTGTATCATAATCAATTTATTTTTTTTGGTTGAAACCGTGTATAGTTGCGTATTTATCTTTTATATATTTTTTTTCTATGAAGTTCATAATTGGATTTTTTAGAAGAATTCCTAATACACCAAAACTTGCAATAGCTAAAATACCTGCATTGAAACCTAAAAAACTACTGGATGCCCAATACAGAATCATAGGAAAACCTGTTAAAGGAATAATGATTAAAAATTGAGTTGCACTTGTACCTTGTGTATTTCCAAAACCACTTGCATCTAAATCTATTCGTTTCCTATTAAAAGACCCTGACCATAATAAAAACAAAGAATTAAAACCTACATTAAAAATTGCTCCTGCAGAAATCATTAAAAACTTATCTACTCCTAAATATAAATATGGAATACTTAATATGTATAAAACAAAAGTTACAGTAGACATAATTAACCATTTACTTTCTAAGAATTTTCTATAACTAATATTTTGAGTCATAATCATCCTGTAATACTCACTATCCCAAGCCGGAATAAATTGCCCATAATTAATGGCAAAACCTCCAGTAACGAATAGTGCAGCAAAAATTAACATAGCTGGATTATCTGCATAAGCTTCTTGAGTAAAAAAGATTAATCCATAAAACAGGAAAATAAAAGACATTAGAAATACTGTTTTAGTTCTTTTGTTTCTCCAAATTAATCGCATTTCATTTTTAATAAAAGGAGCTAAATCACCAAATTTATCTACAAATGATAAGTCACTTGTATTTGCTTCTTTAGTTTTAGTTTGAATAGCATCGTCTAAATACAATTGACTTTTTAACTTTTTATAATTGATCACATAAAAAGTAATTAATAAAACAAATGGGATTAAAACAAAAAACCAATTAGTATACAGGCTATTGAAAATAGCAACGCTAACTCCTGTAAAATCATAAATTCCAAATTGTTGTAAAGCAACAATACTACCCAAAAGCGCAATTAAAACACCAAAAGCAACATTACTTTTATTAGTAATGAAATTTAAGTAGTTTGCTAAGAAAACAATAGTTATAATTCCTGTTAACCAACTTAAGACATTATTTGTAGGATAACCTTCTTTTATTAAGACTAATGAAAATGGAATAAAGAAAAATAAACTAAAAAAATTGAAAAATGATATTCCCGATTTTATAAGTGTGTAGTTAATTAATTTACTCTTTTTAATGTCAAGTATCAACAAGGGTTTAATATTCAACACAGGTAATTTCTGCATTAAATATCTAAAAATTAAATCTCCAATAACATAAAACAATAAAAAACCGTTTACAAATTCAAATGGATCTTTATCTGGAAAATTGTCTTTGATTAAATAAAAACCTCCAATTCCAATACTCAAAAAAGAAAGTATAATCCATAATGCAAAAAGTCCCATAATGACATTCACTACAATTCCTTTTTGCCAAAAGATAGAACGGAAAAATTGTTTCATCTCGAAACTTATAAAACGTGTAAACATAGCGATTCAATTAGTTAGATTTTTACATAAGTAGCTAAAAATTGAATTATGTTACATAAAAAAAGCACCTAAAAGGTGCTTTTTTATATTTCTTTTTAAAACCACTGGCAAATAATACCTCCCATTAACGCAAGAGTAACTATCCAATATCCTGCATTAATTGCTATGTATACAAATGTTTTTCGCTCGAACATAGCCTGAATAGCTAAAATAGGTAAAGCTATAAAAAAGCCTAAAATACTCCCATGTAATAATCCATGTTTAAAAGTTCGAAATCGAGTTCCATAAGTTTCCATTAGTGAAGTGTAAGTATTGTAAGCCTCTCCACTATTATTAATAAAATCTGGTTCTCCAGCTAAAGTAGAATAAATTCCCATTTGATGAATTACAACTGGAAGTAACCCCAATGCTATTATAAAACTTAATACATAAGAAAGACCAAAAATTACAGCCATATTACCACCTTTTAGGTTTTCTTCTGTAAAACTCATCTCTTTCATCCAAGCATTTTTAAATAATGGCCCATACCATATAAAACCTGTAAATAAAGGCACAAGTGCAGCTAGAGCACAAATTAAAAAATTGATTTTCATTGTTTTGTGGGTTTTTAATATTTATTTTATTAAAAGTAAAAAAATATTCTAACTTTCTTTTTTGACATAAAAAAAACCACCTAATTTAGGTGGTTTTTTTATTTTATCTAAGTAGAATTTATTTAATTTTTAAGGATTTTGCTATTGCTTCTAACTCGAAAAGAAAATCTCTTTTATTTACAGATGGAGCATAAGTAAACCCTTCGAAAACTACCAATCTGTTATTCTTTTTATCTACAATTGTATAATTTAAAAAAGGACCAGCCATGAAATCGTTTTTAACTTCCCATTTACCACGTGTTTCATAGGCTTTCTTCCCATCTAAAGTTGTTTCGTATGTAAATGGAGTATAAGCTTGTTCAGTAATCATATACATTCCTTCTCTACTTCCTGGAATAAACGTTTCTCCAATACTGTCTCTAACCGATGTAATATTATCAGCAACTTTAGTTTCATCATCAAGTGGTAAAGAATAAATTAATAAATTATTAGAACCATCTCCTCTTGCAATTCCACTCATCAAATGATGACGCATCCATAAAAAATTATTTAAAGTATCTTGAACCAACTTATAACGTTCAGGAATAATGATATCAATTCCTAAATTTTCTACAGTTTTAAGTTTAGATGCATCTATACGTTCTCTTCTGAAAATACTTTGTGTAAACTTTATATCCTCATCTTTAAATAACTGTATAATTTCTTTACCTCTTGTTTTAATAAGATTTGTTAAATCGTATTCATCACTATATGTTGCTTTTATAACAATTTGAGGTCTTGCATCTATATCTCTTTCTATTGAAATACCAGTAGAATCAGCTTTTTGAAACAATAAAATAGCTTTATTATTTTTAATAAACTTGCTAAAACCAGAATGATCAATTTGATTTACAGAAAGTAATGTTTCTGGCTGTGGTAAACCCACCTGATGTTCACCAAAAACAGTTCTAATTTCATCTCCTGGTTTACCATGCCAATCGGCACTTTTCATTACTACTAAAATCTCATTTGTGTTTCCTGTAGATCTAGGTAAAATTATATCTGATTTATTACTTTTCTTACAACTAAATAGTGCTAAAGAAGCAATAAACAGTATTAATATTTTATTCATAATAGTTAGTTTTTTAGTCTTTTATTTTGTTCAATCAAAAAGTATACCTTTTACATTCTTCTTGGATAAATATATAACCGTTGCCCTGCTCTTAAATTTGAATTTCTCATATTATTCCAACGTTTTATATCTTTTACACGAACTCCAAATTTAATTGCAATTTTACCTAAATAATCTCCCGATTTAACTTTATAACGAATTCTTTTATCCATTTCAAAGTACTTAGGTAAAGGTTTCTCTCTTAATGAATCTTCACTAGCAGCTAATGCATAAATTTCTTTTTCTTTCTCCAAGAAATCAATCATTTTGTTTCTAGGTAAACGTATTGAGAATTTCTTCTTTTTTACAAAAGGTATAATATCGATTTTATACTGTGGGTTTAAAAAAGAAAGCATTTCAGTATCTACATCTATTTTCTCTGCTATTTGATCAAAAGAAACAGTTCTTTTTACCTGAATTGTATCTGTTTGAAAGTTAAATATTTTTGGACTTTCTGGATACAAACCTAACTCATTTGCATATTTAAAAATATACATTGTAGCATAAAACGCAGGAACATAACCAGCCGTTTCTCTTGGTAAAAAAGGTCGAATATTCCAATAATTTCTATATCCTCCAGATCTTTTGATGGCTTTCAACACATTTCCTGGACCAGAATTATAAGCCGCCAAAGCTAAATCCCAATCATTAAAAAGTCCGTGTAAAAAAGTAAGATATTTACATGCTGCAATGGTAGATTTAACAGGATCTTGGCGTTCATCTACATAAGAGTTTACTGCTAACTTATATTGCTTACCTGTTCCATACATAAATTGCCATAGTCCGGTAGCGCCAACTCTTGATTTAATTTGTGGTCTTAACGAAGATTCTACGATCGCAAGATATTTCATCTCTAATGGAATATCATATTGATCTAAGTATCTTTCAAACATTGGAAAAAAGTATTTTGCTCTAGACATTAATGCTGGATAATACTTCTTTCTGTATTTTAAATAGTTATTAATAACACGCTCTAACGCAGGATTAAAAGCTAAGTTAAATGGAGTTTCTTGATTAATTAATGCTAATCGTTCTTTTAGTAATTCTGGTGTAACGACAGGTGTTACATTAGTTACTAAATCTTTGTCGTTAATAATATACGGTACACTATCGAAAAGTGGAGAATATAGTTTTGCTTCCACTAACAAACTATCTATTCGTTTTAAATCATCGTTTGTATAATGTTCCTTTACAATCAATTTCTTTTGAGGAATTGAATCTGTAACTTTTACAGATTTAATAGAATCAACTTTTGTAGCTATTTCTAATATTTCTTTCGTTCGCTGAATAGAATCTTTAGAAACTCCTTGAGCAAAAAGATTAGCAATACTAAATAGGCTTAAGACAAAGAACTTTTTCATTAAAATGTATACGTGACTAAAATTGAAATTCAACGGCAACTGGACAATGATCAGAATGTTTTGCTTCTGGTAAAATATAGGCTCTAGAAATCTTTTCTTTTAACGGTTCTGTTACCATACAATAATCTAATCTCCAACCTTTATTATTAGCTCTTGCATTCGCTCTATAACTCCACCAAGAGTATTCTTGACGTTCTGGATTTAAATAACGGAAGCTATCGATAAATCCACTATTGATAAACTTACTTAACCATTCTCTTTCTTCAGGAAGAAAACCTGAAACTCCTTTCATTTTTGGATTATGAATATCTATCGCTTCATGACAAATATTATAATCTCCACAGATCACCAAATTTGGAATCGTTTTTCTTAATTCTGTAGCATATTCTAGGATTTCATCCATGTAGTTGAATTTAAAATCCAATCGTTCACTATTGGTTCCTGAAGGTAAATACATACTCATAATAGATACTTCATCGTAATCTACACGAATATTTCTTCCTTCAAAATCCATAGATTCTATACCTGTGCCATAAGCTACATGATTAGGTTCTTTTTTACAAAAAACAGCAACACCAGAATATCCTTTTTTTTCTGCAGAAAACCAATATTGATACGGATATCCCGCAGCTTCAAAATCTTCAGCATTTAATTGTTCTTTTTGTGCTTTTGTCTCTTGAATACAAATTACATCTGGATTAGCAGCTTGCAACCACTCTAAAAAACCTTTTTTTAATGCAGCACGAATTCCGTTTACGTTATATGAAATTACTTTCATTCTGTTTTCTTATTAGAATCTAACTTTAAAACAAAGCAATCTTACCATAATAAGATTGCTTATAATTATATTTTTTATTTATTTAAATATCCATTTCTGGAACGTCTCCATTCACAACCAAAGTTCCTTCAGTTGCAGCTTGAATTTCCTCTACAGAAACTCCAGGAGCTCTTTCTACCAAATGGAAAGTATTATCTTTAATTTCTAAGACTGCTAGGTTTGTTACAATTTTAGTTACACAACCAACACCCGTTAATGGCAAAGAACATTTTTTTAATAGCTTAGATTCACCTCTTTTATTGGTGTGCATCATGGCTACGATAATATTTTCAGCAGAAGCAACTAAATCCATTGCTCCTCCCATTCCTTTTACCATTTTTCCTGGAATTTTCCAGTTTGCAATATCTCCATTTTCGGCTACTTCCATAGCTCCTAAAATGGTTAAATCAACATGTTTTCCTCTAATCATAGAAAAACTTGTTGCAGAATCAAAGAAACTTGCACCTGGTAAAGTCGTTATCGTTTGTTTACCGGCATTAATAATATCTGCATCTTCTTCTCCTTCAAACGGGAATGGTCCCATTCCTAAAACACCGTTTTCACTTTGAAATTCAACTTCTATATCTTCACGTACAAAATTGGCTACTAATGTTGGAATTCCGATTCCTAAGTTTACATAGTATCCGTTTTTTACTTCTTTTGCTATTCGTTTTGCTATTCCGTTTTTATCTAAAGCCATGATTAGTTTCTTTGTCTTACTGTGCGTTGTTCAATTCTCTTTTCATATTTTTCTCCCTGAAAAATACGTTGTACAAAAATTCCTGGAATGTGAATTTGATTTGGATCTAACTCACCAACTGGAACTAACTCTTCTACCTCGGCAACAGTAATATTTGCTGCTCCACACATATTCGGGTTGAAATTTCTCGATGTACCTTTGAAAATTAAATTTCCAGCAGCATCACCTTTCCAAGCCTTAACAAAGCCAAAATCTGCTTTAAATGCAGGTTCTAAAACATACATTTTTCCGTCGAACTCTCTAGTTTCTTTACCTTCTGCTACTTCTGTTCCGTAACCTGCAGGCGTATAAAATGCAGGAAAACCAGCTTGAGCCGCTCTACATTTCTCTGCTAAAGTTCCTTGAGGTGTTAACTCTACTTCTAATTCTCCAGAAAGCATTTGACGTTCGAATTCGTCATTTTCTCCTACATAAGAAGAAATCATTTTTTTTATTTGACGATTCTGTAATAATAATCCTAAACCGAAATCATCTACTCCGGCATTATTAGAAATACATGTTAAATTGTTTATTCCTAATTTTACTAATTCACTAATAGCATTTTCAGGAATTCCACATAATCCAAAACCTCCTAACATTAAAGTCATTCCACTTGAAACGCCTTCTAATGCTTCTTGGACATTATTTACTTTTTTATTAATCATTTATGATTCAGTTGTTTGTTGTTTTTTTACGATTTAAAAGTCATCTGCATCACCATCTTTCTTTTCTTCATTTCCTTTTTCGTCTTTCTTTTGTTCATGTTTTTCACAATCTACATTAATAGAAAGATCATTAGGTTCTTCAAAATCAGCCTTACTGATATTTAAACTTTTATCTTCATAACATTTACGCATAAAAATAGCCCAAGTTGGTAAGGACATAGAAGCTCCTCCACCTTTATCTAAACCGATAAAATGTGTAGAACGATCTTCACCACCTGTCCAAACACCAGTAGTTAAATTTGGAACTGTTCCCATAAACCAACCATCTGATTGATTTTGCGTTGTTCCTGTTTTTCCTGCAATGGCATTATTAAAACTATATGGATAACCAGTAATATATTTTGGCCTATTATATGTCGTTCTTAATCTTGCTCCAGAACCAAATTTAGTAACTCCTTCCATTAAATTTAGTACAACATAAGCAGATTCTTCACTAAGTACTTCTTTAGTTTTTGGAACAAAAGTTTCTAACACTGTACCGTTTTTATCTTCGATTTGTGTAATAAACATTGGTGTTACACGCATTCCTTTATTAGCGAATGTCGAATATGCACTCGTCATTTCTAATAAGGTTAAATCAATAGCTCCTAATGCTATAGAAGGATTTGCTTGAAATTCTGTAGAAATACCAGCAGACTTTGCTAAACGTGCAACATTAATAGGTGTAACTTCATCAATTAAACGAGCTGTGATTACATTTACAGAATTTGCTAACGCTCTTTGTAAAGTTAATTCTCCTCCGTATTTATTTCCTGCATTTTTTGGAGTCCAATCGTCATCCATTCCATATTTTTCTTTAGGAATTGTATATGGTGTATTTGGTAATTTATCGCAAGGAGATCTTTTTAATTGGTTTATTGCAGTTGCATACACGAAAGGTTTAAAAGTAGAACCTACTTGACGTTTTTGTTGTTTTACTGCCTCGTACTTAAAATGTTTATTATTAATTCCACCAACCCAAGCTTTGATATGACCTGTTTGTGGTTCTATAGAAACTAAACCAGAACGTAAAAAATATTTATAATAACGAATAGAATCGTAAGGTGTCATTACTGTATCTCTATCACCTTTCCATGAGAAAACAGACATTTCAGTTTTTGTATTAAAAGCCTTTTCAATCTCTTTATCAGATTTTCCTTCAGCTTTCATTCTTTTGTAACGATCAGAGTTTGTTTTTGCTCTGTTGATAATTTTTCTAATATCATCTCGCTCTATATCGTAAAATGGTGCATTCTTATTCTTTTTATGCTCTGCGAAAAAATATTTTTGAAGATTCGACATATGCTCTGTCATAGCTTCTTCAGCGTATTGTTGCATGCGAGAATCTATAGTAACATAAACTTTTAATCCATCTTTATAGATATCATACAACTCACCATCAGCTTTTGGATTTTTCTTTACCCAATCTTTCAAGAACTTTTTTAAATGCTCTCTGAAATACGTTGCTAAACCGTCACTATGGCTCTCTGGAGTAAATTTAATTTTTAAAGGTAGCTTTTGTAAAGAATCTTTCTCTTGCTCGGTAATAAAACCATTCTTATACATTTGAGCAAACACCACATTTCTACGATTTAGTGATTTTTTCTTTGAAATCTTTCTATTTGGATTAAACTGACGTGGATTTTTTAACATTGCAACAATAATTGCTGACTCTTGTAAATCTAAATCCTTAGGTTCTTTACCAAAATAAATACGCGCAGCTGAACGAATACCTACAGCATTAAAAATAAAATCTTGAGTATTTAAATACATCGTAATGATTTCTTTTTTTGTGTACTGTCGTTCTAGACGAACTGCAATCACCCATTCTTTTACCTTCTGAATTATTCTTTTTATCTTATTTGAAGATGCTCTTTTAGTAAATAAGTTTTTAGCTAATTGTTGGGTAATTGTACTTGCTCCTCCACCTTTTCCTAACTTAGCAACAGCTCTAGCCAAACCTCTAAAATCAATACCAGAATGTTCATAAAAGCGTTCATCTTCAGTAGCTACAAGAGCTTTTACTAAGTTCTCAGGTAAATCTTTATATTTTATTGGAGTTCTATTCGCTTTTAAATAATATTTTCCAATTGTTTTTCCATCAGAAGAAATGATTTCTGTAGCTAAATCATTCTTAGGGTTTTCTAATTCTTCAAAAGTTGGTAATTCACCTAAAGCTCCCCAAGACGCTAATAAAAACACTAGGCATATTGATAAAATACCTCCTAGTAATAATCCCCAAAACCATTTAATTAAGATTCTAAAATTCACAGTCTTCTTTTCACTCATAATTTATTCAATTTCTTCAATTCTAAATCCTACATCAGTAATTCCTTCAAGCTCTTGTACACCTGATACTTCTCCATTTTTTCTCATGGCTTGAAAAACTTGAAATTGATATTCTCCTGCTGTAGGAAACAATATTTGCTCTTTATAAAACAGTTTGTTTTCTTTTATTTCAGAAAAACCAGTTCCTAAAAAATTTCCTTTTTTATCAGTCATATCATACTCTAAAGTATCTGTCAGAAAATGACCATCTGGAAACTTTAACTTTGTAATTAGAAAAAGATTGCTAAACTCGTAATCGTTATTATTTCTAATATTGATAAATAAATTCTTATTTACTAAAGTATCTTTTACTGTAAATTGAAAAGATACTGGTGTGTTAATTTCCCATTTTCCTTTGTTTACAGTTCTATAATTATCAAAAATCCCTTTGGAATCACAAGAAGCCAAAACCAGTAGTATTAATAGCTTATATACTATACTTTTACTGTTTATTAGTCTTTGCATTTTTGTTCCCGTTATTGTTTCTTCTTTTATTATTTCTTCGTTGGTTCGAATTCTGTTTATTATTGTTGTTGTTCTTTGGAGTATTCTGATTATCCGGTTTTCTGTTCGGATTTCTCTTTTTGTTTTGCTGTGTTTTTTGATTCGAATTTTTCTCTTGGTTATTTACCTGTTTTGTATTCTTTGGTCTAGGCTTCTGCTTTTGTCCTTGCTTTGGCGCTTGTTTTTTAGAATTATTATTAGGTGATTTTTGATTTGAGTTAGAATTCGAATTGTTCTTTTGATTCTGATTCCTTCTTCTTCGCTTATTACGGCGTGGTTTTTTAGGAGTATCGAATCGAGTTAAACTATCTTGACCAACAACATTTTCAAAACTAATCTCTACTTCCTCTTCTATCTCAGAAGCATAATCTTCTAGCGGAGAACCTAATTCATTACCTTCATTCAATTCAATGATTTCGGTAACTTGATCTAAAGAAAGTTTGAACCACTTCATCTTTTCTTCTTTATATGTGTACCAAAGCAGCTTTTTAAAGATGTCCATTTTCACAAAAATAGCCTCTCCTTTCTCTGTTTTTAAAACTACATCTTGTTTAGGAAAAGATTCTAATGCATCTAAATAAGAGTCTAACTCAAAGTTTAAACAACATTTTAATTTCCCACATTGACCAGCTAGTTTTAAAGGATTTAAAGATAATTGTTGATATCTTGCAGCAGCGGTATTTACTTTTCTAAAATCTGTTAACCAAGTAGAACAACATAATTCTCTACCACAAGAACCGACTCCGCCTAAACGTGCTGCTTCCTGACGCATTCCTACTTGCTTCATTTCAACTCGAATAGAAAATGCTCCGGCTAAATCTCGTATTAACTGACGAAAATCTACACGATCATCTGCAGTATAATAAAAAGTAGCTTTATTTCCATCTCCTTGAAATTCAACATCAGATAGTTTCATTTTTAAGCCAAGCTTACTAATTATCTCTCTACCTTTTCGTTGTGTTTCTAATTCTCTACCTCTTGCTTCTTGCCAAACATCTATGTCTTTTTGAGTAGCCTTACGATAGATCTTTTTTACATCTTCACTATCTTGTTCTACCTTACGTTTTTTCATCTGCACTTTTACAAGCTCACCTGCAAGTGAAACGATACCTATATCGTGACCTGGTGAACCTTCTACAGCAACCACATCTCCCATAGAAATTCTCATCTTAGGATTAC
The DNA here is from genome assembly GCF_052084715.1 of Tenacibaculum aquaeponti. Taxonomy (GTDB): domain Bacteria; phylum Bacteroidota; class Bacteroidia; order Flavobacteriales; family Flavobacteriaceae; genus Polaribacter. The sequence goes on from NZ_CP197288.1 coordinate 2,287,611, forward strand.
TCTTGTAAAAATGTTTTCTTCCGTTTTTAAAACGTACTTCGTATATATTAAATGGAGCTTCACCTGTTGGTAAAGTCATGTTTGATAACCAATCAAAAACAGCTAATTTATTTCCACTACCGCATGTTCCCGTACCGCAATTTCCGTTACTCTTACATCCTTTAGGAACGCCATTCTTGTTAGTTGAGCAACTGCTACAACCCATAATTTATGTATTTGTGTAATAACTTTTTAAATCTGATGTAAACATCAGCATCAAGAAGTTAATTATATTTATTTGATTTTCAATTAGATAAAAAAATGTGATTTTTTCCTTATCGATTTGTAAATATAGTCATTCTAAAGGAATGTGAAAATCCGTTTACTCATTGAAACTGCTAGTTTCCTAAAAAGGTTTTACAAATTATGATAGCTTTTTCTAAATTAATAGGTAATGCATCATTATTCCAAGGGTGTTTAGCTCCAAAAACATGATTTGCATTCTCTATTTTATGATACTCACCCAACTCATTCCATTGATATAAATTTTCTGCCTCTGTTATAGCTATTGATGTGTCTGCATCACCATGAATAATACAAAATGGAATTTTTAGATTTTTTACCGCTCGTTTAATAGTTAATCGATTTTCATTAGCGATAAAGTCTTCATAAAACTGATAAAAATGTGGCATTTGTTGACCTGTTCTCCCATTTAAAATATATTTAACACCTTCTCTTTTCCAAGACTCTAACTCACCTGTAGTTGCTGTTCTTTTTTTGAAATCTGAAACTCCAGCTAAAGAAATCACTTTTTTTACTCTATGATCTTCTTCAGCTTTAATACAAACAATTCCGCCTCCTCTACTATGGCCTAAAAGTGAGAAAGAACTTTCATTTATTTCATCTTTAAACTGCTTTTCTTGTAAACACCAATTAATAACATTATCAAGATCATCTAGTTCTTTTGAATAATTGTTATTTCCAAAAGCTTTTAAATCTCCAAATTCTAAGGGGTTTTCTGGAGTAGTTCCATTATGAGAAAAATTAAATTTCACAAAAAAGAAACCAGCTTTCGCAAAAGCTTCTGCCATTAAATCCCAAGCTCCCCAATCTTTAAAACCTTTATAACCATAACAAAAAATTATCACATCTTTTTTTTGATGATTGGATTCATAGAACACATCGAGTAAAATTGGTTTTTCAAATGCGCTTGGTATTTTGATGTTTTTAATTTTTTCCATTGATATTTTTTTCAGAACATCCACAAAATACAAAAGCTCATCTAAAAAGATGAGCTTTTATTATTTATTAGAAAAAAAGGATGATTTTTAAATTACTCCCTGGGCTAACATTGCATCTGCAACTTTAACAAAACCTGCTATGTTTGCTCCTTTAACATAGTCAACATAACCTGTTTCATCAGTACCATATTCAACACAAGCTTTATGAATATTTTCCATAATATCTTTAAGTTTCGCATCAACTTCTTCACGAGTCCAACTTAAACGTAATGAATTCTGACTCATTTCTAAACCAGAAGTTGCTACTCCACCTGCATTAGATGCTTTTCCTGGAGCGAATAATACTTTTTCTTTATGGAATACTGCTATTGCTTCTGGTGTAGAAGGCATATTTGCTCCTTCACTTACACAAACACATCCATTATCAATTAAAATTTGTGCTTCTTCTCCATTTAGCTCATTTTGAGTAGCACATGGTAAAGCGATATCACATTTCACTCCCCAAGGACGCTCTCCTTTAAAAAACTTAGCAGAAGGATATTTATCCACATATTCATGGATTCTACCTCTCTTAACATTCTTTAATTCCATTACAAATGCTAACTTTTCAGCATCTATTCCATCTTCATCATAAATGTATCCAGAAGAATCTGATAATGTAACTACTTTAGCACCTAATTCGGTTGCTTTTTCACAAGCATATTGTGCTACGTTACCAGAACCAGAAATCGTTACTGTTTTTCCTTCAAAAGAATCTCCCTTAGTTTTTAACATACTATCAGCAAAGTATACAGTTCCATATCCTGTTGCTTCTGGCCTAATTAAAGATCCTCCCCAACTAGCTCCTTTACCTGTTAAAACTCCAGTAAATTCGTTTCTTAGTTTTTTATACATACCGAACATGAATCCTATTTCTCTTCCTCCAACTCCAATATCTCCAGCAGGTACATCTGTGTTTGGACCAATATGTCTGAATAACTCACCCATAAAGGCATGACAGAAACGCATGATTTCGTTATCTGATTTTCCTTTTGGATCAAAATCAGAACCTCCTTTTCCACCACCCATTGGTAATGTTGTTAATGAGTTTTTAAATACTTGTTCAAAAGCTAAAAACTTTAAGATACTAGCATTTACAGTAGGGTGGAAACGTAATCCTCCTTTGTAAGGCCCGATAGCTGAGTTCATTTGAATTCTATATCCTCTATTCACCTGAATTTCACCATTATCATCTACCCAGTTTACTCTAAAAGAAATTAATCTCTCAGGCTCAACCATTCTTAATAATATATTTTTTCCATGATAAATATCATGCTTAACAATATATGGTATAACAGTTTCTGCTACTTCTTGTACAGCTTGCAAAAATTCTGGTTCATGACCGTTACGTTGTCTAACCAGATCCATAAAGGCCTTTATTTTAGATTCCATAATTTAACTATTCTAAAAATGTTTTTTTTATAAAAATAATGTACAAATATAATTAATTAACTAATTTGACGATTTAAAAAACACCTTTTTTTGTTGATACGAAAACGTTGTAGTGGTTCCTATAAAATCGCCGTCTATTTCAGTAAAAAATCTTAAATTTGCCAACTAATTTGACGGATTATGTTAGAAAAGATTACAGGGTTAATTGATGAAGTTAAAAATTTTGAAACTTCGTCTGCTGAAGAAATCGAAAATTTCAGAATTAAATATCTTGGTAGTAAGGGTATTTTAAAGGATTTATTTGCTGAATTTAAAAATGTTCCTAATGAACAGAAAAAAGAATTTGGGCAAACAATAAATCTTTTAAAGAAATCTGCTGAGGAAAAAGTAAACACTTTAAAAGAGGCTTTAGAAAGCGCAATTGAAGATAAAGGTGTTTACGGCGACTTAACTAAACCATCTGAACCAATAGAGTTAGGTTCTAGACACCCAATATCTATTGTTAAAAATCGAATTATTGAAGTTTTTAACAGAATTGGTTTTACTGTATCTGAAGGTCCGGAAATAGAAGATGACTGGCATAATTTCACTGCTTTAAATCTTCCTGAATATCATCCAGCTAGAGATATGCAGGACACTTTTTTCATTGACAAAAATCCTGACACACTATTGCGTACTCATACTTCTTCTGTACAAGTTCGTTATATGGAGAAAAATGAACCTCCTATCAGAACTATTTCTCCTGGTAGAGTTTTTAGAAACGAAGATATTTCTGCAAGAGCTCACTGTATTTTTCATCAAGTAGAAGGTTTATATATAGATACCGATGTTTCATTTGCTGATTTAAAACAGACTTTATTGTACTTTACTAAAGAAATGTTTGGTAAATCTAAAATCAGATTACGTCCGTCTTATTTTCCATTTACTGAGCCTAGTGCTGAAGTAGATATTTATTGGGGTCTTGAAACTGAAACTGATTATAGAATAACAAAAGGTACTGGCTGGTTAGAAATAATGGGATGTGGTATGGTTGATCCAAACGTTCTTAAAAACTGCAACATAGATCCTACAAAATACTCTGGTTATGCATTTGGAATGGGAATAGAGCGTATTGCTATGCTTCTTTATCAAATTCCAGATATTAGAATGTTCTACGAAAATGATGTTCGTTTCTTAGAGCAATTTAAATCGGTGATTTAAATTTAGGAACATATTTATAAATAAGAGTTGTGAAATTTCAATGGTTTTTTATTGAGTTTTACAACTTTTTAATTTTGATGAGTTAATACATGAAAAAAGATATCATAATTCCTGAAGTTACAGGAATAGAAATGGCAGTTGTTTTAGAGCACAACGAAACACACAACACAGATGATTGGTATGTATACCTAATTAACAAAAAAGAAGTCGCTTTAGACATGATTATGATTGTTTCTCAGGGCTTCTCTGAAACAAAAACGACTACCGTTTTTAGAAAAAAAATTAATCAGTTACCTGCAAATGCATTTGCTAAAATAGAAATGATTCATCCAGATGTTTTTAGTTTAGCTAATAGATTTCAAGTTTCATTCTTTGAAGGAAATCAAATTCAAGAAAAAACTTTTGTTTTTGAAGCTGATACAATAAAAGAAGGTGCTTTAAGAATGATCTCATCTTTAAATAAGAGAGGAATTATTGTAAAATAAAAAAATCCTTTTGCAATTGGGGATGCAAAAGGATTAATTTAATCAACCAAATAAATTTAAAAAACCTTCATTTATTTTTTATAATGAAAAAAACAAAACTATAAGGAATACTTTCATGTATATCACTTATTTACACTTCAAATATATAAAGCTTTAGACTATAGTTTTATTGATTTTCGATATATATGTTCTTGTCTATAGACAAACTGTTTGATTTCCTCGACAAATGAAATAAAACACTAAAAAACAAAAACTTAAACACAAAAAAACCCTTTTACATTTGGGGCTTGCAAAAGGGATGGTTTTAGGTTTTTAAAGTAAACCTTATAACTTTAAAAAATGAAAAAACTAAACTTAAATTATAGGGATTATTAAATTAAGTTAATTCTTACTACTATTAACACTTCAAAGGTATAAAGCTTTAAAAATTTAGTGTTAAAACATTCGATATTTAGACTTTTAACTTAGATTAAAGGTTCATATTTATCGACGAATTGAACTCTAGTTGAGTTATTAAAAAATTAAATTGATTCATACGTTTCAACTGTAATATCTGCTGTTACATCTCCAGTATGCTTTGTAGATAAAGGCTCAAAAAGCAAAATATGTACCTCTTCTTTTGCAATAGGTTTGTGTAAAACTCCCTTTGGTACTATATAAAACTCTCCTTCGTTTACAATAACTGAACTATCTTCTAAATCAATTTGTAATTGACCCTTAATAACCATGAATAACTCATCTTCTTCTTCATGCTTATGAAAAACAAATTCACCTTTTATTTTTGCTAATAATACTTGTTGACCATTAAGTTCAGCTATCTTTTTAGGAGACCATTGATCTGAAAATAGATTGAATTTATCTTTAATGTTAATTACTTTGGACATAATTGATTTTTTTAATTTGCTTTTAAATTCACTACGTTTTCAGTTACAATCTTTGATAATTCCTTTAGCTTATTCTCTTCATATAACTTAGGTAGATCTGACAAAGGTGTTCCAACTTCAGCTTTATAGTTAATATAATCTTGAAAAATAATTCCATCGACATTTCTTTTATTATAACTACTTCTAAATCGAACGCCTCCTTTGTTTACTTTATAACTATAAGCCAAATAATCTATAGTATTCGTTTTAGCATTTATCCAGTAATAAAACTGATCTTCAAAATCTTTCCCTCCTCCCTCTTGATTAAAAGTGATTTGTACTACTTTATACAATTCATTCTTAATTGTAATTTCACCTTTATATTCTTTATTAACAGCAGCATCATTTAACTTATAAGGAAGTGTTGCAAAATAAATTACAGAATTTAATGATTCAGAGTACCTTAACTTATCTCTTTCATTGAGTGCTGTAGATTCTCCATTTATTGTTCTTGAAATCTTTCCGTTGTTTAAAACATCTTCAATAACTTTATTTTCTGTTTTTCTTTTTACTGTATATATGTAAGAATTCCCAGAGTTTTTAAATGAATATTCATTCTTTCTAAAAATAAAACTATAGTAAGCGCTTGTATATAACTCTCCTCCATGAGCTTTAATTACCTGATTAATAATTTTATCTCCTTCAGACAAAGTAACCTTAACCTCTTTTTCGATTTTTTCTTCTTTCTTTTCTTCTGTTTTTAGCTGACATGAAATTGCAAATAATGATGTCATCAAAATTATACTTCCAAAAAAAGTTTTTCTCATTGTTTAGTTTGTTTTATTAGTACTAAGTCTGTTTTTCTGAGGCAACTTACAACTTATCTTTAAGTTTTTGTACTGTTTAAATGTTAAAGACAACTTATTAACTTTATTGCATGAAAAAACCACTTAAAAAAATTAAGTGGTTTAATACATATTTATATTTCAGTTTTAACGTAAACTGATACTAGACTTTCCTACTTTTCTTTTACCTATGTATACGTTTATTAAATACTTTCCTTTATACATATATGCTCTATCTACAGAAATTAAAGATACTATACTAACTTTTTCTCTGTCATAATCTATATTAATTAAATCGTTATAAGATATTTCATTTTTAGAACCACTTCTTTCTGAAGGTACAGTATTATTATGATCATCTAAGATTTGAATATACACTTCTCTATTCCCTATACTGGCTAAATCGTTTGGTAGTATATCAAACTTAACTTTAAAAGCATCTATTTTTTTAGATTTTGAAGTTGTTGTATACTTACCATTGCTTCTTTCTTTTAGAGCTTCAACCTTAACGGAACTAATTTCTAAAGCACCAGCAATCCCTATTTTTTCTTTAAGGGTTTTCTCTTCAGATATTAATTTTTTATTTGTAGCTAATAATGATTTGTACGACTCTTCGCCTTGCCTTAATTTATTTTTAGTGAATTGGTTTTCATTTCGAAGTTTTTTATTCTGTTCACGTAATGATTCTACTTTAAGAAATAATTTCCTATTCTCTCTTTCTAATTTTGTAACTTTTAAAGAATATTTAAAAAGTAAATCGTAATTAACTTTTTTCATTTGCTCTACAGAATCTTTTAATGCTATGATTTTATTCATACCATTAACTACTCTTTTAGTTAACCACTTTTTTTTAGTAGTCATTTCTTTATAATCTACTACAATTTTATCGAGTTCTTTTTGAAGTAGCTTCTTTTCTTTAAAAAATTCATCTTCTAATTCACTTTTATTATTGTGACTTTTAAATGAAAAAATAATTAACGAAACTAATAAGATAATTGGTGAATACTTAAAGATTTTCTTCACCGAAGTGTTGTTTAAAACTTTCATTGCTTGGGGGATAAAAATTTAACATTCTTAATATAAACGACTTAAGTTGAAGTTTTAGTACATGTTAAAATTTAATTTTTAAAACCTCCCACTATAAAGCCTTACACTTTGTAAGATGACTTACAATTATTTACATATCGTAATATACAAAAAAATCTCTAATAATTATTACTTTCGTTAAAAACAACTTTTATGAATATGCAAGATCTAGTTGCTGAATTTTCTTCTTGGGTATGGGGTATTCCTTTATTAATACTACTTATCGGTGGTGGTTTAGCTTTATTTATTTACTCTGGTTTAGTCCCGTTTCGCTATTTAGGTCATGCTGTAAATATATTACGAGGGAAATATGATAAAGATAATTCTCCTGGAGATCTTTCTCATTATGAAGCATTATCTTCTGCTATTGCCGCTACTGTAGGTATGGGAAATATTAGTGGAGTTGCTATTGCCATAGCTACTGGTGGTCCGGGTGCTATTTTTTGGATGTGGGTTAGTGCTTTTGTTGGTATGGCAACAAAATTTTTTACTTGTAGTTTATCGATAATGTACCGAGGAAAAGACGAAAATGGAAATGTAAAAGGCGGACCAATGTATGTTATTACAGAAGGCTTAGGAAAAAAATGGAAGCCTTTAGCACTATTTTTTGCTTCAGCTGGATTAATTGGAACACTACCAGCATTTCAAGCCAACCAGTTAACACAAACTTTAATTGATGTTTTTGAAGTAAATGATAGTAATATTCAAACATCTAAGTTACTACTTGGTATTACTATTGGAGTTATTACAGCTTTAGTAATTTTTGGAGGAATTAAAAGAATTGGAAAAATTGCTGGTAAGTTGGTTCCTGTAATGGTAGCTATTTATTTAATCACTGTACTTTCTATTTTAATTTTAAAGATTGAAAATATTCCTAACATGTTTTCTTTAATTTTCTCTGATGCTTTTTCTGGAAATGCAGTAATGGGAGGCGCAATAGGTTCTTTAATTATTACTGGAGTTAAAAGAGCTGCTTTTTCTAACGAAGCTGGCTTAGGAACTGCACCAATGATGCATGGAACAGCAAAAACAAACGAACCAATTCGCGAGGGGCTAGTTGCCATGTTAGGTCCAGCTATTGATACATTATTAGTTTGTACACTTACTGCTTTAGCTATATTAGCTTCAGGTATTTGGAAGGATTTTCAAGGTAACGGAATATCATTAACATTAACTGCTTTTGATTCTGTTTTACCTTACGGAATTGGTAGTGTTATATTAACTATTTGTGTTTTAATTTTTGCTTTTTCAACCTTATTTACATATTCTTTCTATGGATATTCTTGTTTGTGTTTTTTAACTAATACAAAAATTGGAAAATATTATAATTACATTTACATAGCAGCCATAGTAATTGCTGCAAACGTTAAATTAGATTTTGTCATTAACTTAATAGATAGCGGATATGCTTTAATGGCAATACCTACTGTAATATCTACACTTATTTTAGCCCCAAAAGTAAAAGAAGCTGCAAAAGAATATTTTCATAAATTGAAAACAAAATCCTTTGAATAAGATTTATTTTTCAATATATTTAGATTCAACAAGCATACTATATAAGTATATTTTTTTTATAAAAAAGAAGTCTTCTTTTAGAAAGAAGACCTCTGTATAGCTTCTTAAGGGCACCTCAATTCCCCCTTGATTCTTTTTGGCACAAACCTTAAAGAAGCCTTTAAAAATTCGTTTCGCTTAACCCTTCAGAAAAAGCGTAACTACAAGGCAAAGAGACTGTTTTTTTTAATATCTCAAATATTAAAAAGTACATTTCTTTAATTTTTATTTTGCATTTTTTACAAAACAGAATCAATGAAAAAAGAAGTTGCGAGTTTTTTTTCTCTTATCAAACAAAAAATCCCTGAGAATATTTCATTAATAGATGAAATAGCAAGTGTTTTGGACATTAATTATGATGCTGCTTACAGAAGAGTTAACAATAAAACTGAGCTCTCATTTAAAGAAGCTTTAATTTTAGCTCAGCATTACAAAATATCATTAAATAGTATTTACAATATAGCTGATGAGAAATCAATTTTAGTTCAAAAAAATAGTAATCTTCAATCTAATAAAGGGTTAGAATCTTTTTATATAGCAGCAAATAAAGCAATTCAATCATTTTCAAAGTTTAAAAACCCAGAAATTTTATATGCTGCTAAAGATATTCCTCTGTATTACTTACCTAAAAACAGTTTACTTAAGAAGTTTCGAATATACTCTACACTCACTTTACCTATTCTTAAAAATGAAAGAAAAGAACTCTCTTTAAGTGAATTTAGTTTTTCGCCTAATTTAATATATGAGTCAATATGTTTTAAAAATGCGTTTAGAAAAATAAAATGCTCTGAGATATGGAACGATGCAACAATTGATAGTGCATTAAATCAAATTTATTATTGTTATAAAATTAATTTAATTGATCAAAAAGAAGCCATTCAATTATGCCGTGAATTAAAAGAATTGATAATTAACATAGAGAAACAAGCTTCTGAGGAATCGTGGAATGATGATTTAAGAGTTGAATATAAAATGTATTATAGTAAATTAATTAGTTTAGATAATTCCATTTTATTTAAGTCAAAAAACTTTAAAAGTTTACTAGTTCCTTATATTCCAATTTCTTATTTAAGAATAGACGATGTGTATACTTGTGAAGAAGTAAGTGAATTTTTTAATGCAAAGATTCAATCATCTAAAAAAATATCTGGAGATGCGGAAGTTAATAGGAGAATCTTTTTTACATCAATGTATGAAAAAATAGATCAGCTTTATAGTCAAATAAGCATGAAAAAGATCATTTTATTGTAACTCTATATTTTTTCAAATAAAATTTCACGCTCTTGTAAAGCATGATTCCACTGAGTATAAAAATAAGCGCTCCCCACATCCAGTATGTTCCAAATGTGTTGGCTGCAATATTTTGTGTATCGGAAGCCATGGTTTGTCCGTGACGTTCAAATTGCTTTGTAAATAAATAATTGAATTGAAGATAAGTGCTTAATACACATTGCAACCCTAAAAACAAAACAGTTATTGTTTCAATCTTTTTGTTTTTTAAAAACATAATAACAATTAACGCTACAGCAATAGCACCTAAAACAACAATTCCCCAATAAGAACGAATCCAAATTATTAAAGATAGAATCATGACTCCTGTCAGAATTCGTAACATAATTGCAGCGTGCTTTTGTGATCTTGCAGACATAATTAGAATACTTCCAGAAATAGCCGGACCTAACAATCCGCCTGCTGCAGTAAGTGCACTACAAAGATAAATGGGTAAAAATCGATTTGTTACGGAAGAGTAAGCTACACCTCCGCCATTTTGATAAATCTCTAAATAATGAAATTTTCCGCCAGTTAAAAGAGCTGTTAATCCATGTCCCATTTCATGAAACCATGTTCCTAAAAGCCTAAAAGGATATTGTATTTGAACAAAATAAGGAAGCTGTAGTAATAAAAATATTACTACAGCTATAATTAAAATGGTATAATCTAATTTTCTTGAAATCACTTTTTGTTTTTATAATTGTTCGGAAAATAATTCTGAAACTCTCTTTTTCATTTCAGAAGCTAAAAAAGAATTTGTCCCTCCGCGTTTTTCAAGTTCAACAATCACATTTAAATAACTCTCTTTATCTAAACCCTGACTCAATTTAAACACCGTGTCCAAACGATCAATTTTAATTTCAAAGCCAGTAATGTGCGGCATCCATTTATTGATATAACTCTCTGGTAAATTATTGTACACAGTTGGTGAATTCTCATTTCCTTTTTCGTGAAGTAATGTAAATGACTTCATTAATGAAACCAACTTTTCCCCTTCAAAAAAAGACATTTTTCCTTCAGCATGAACACTCATATAATTCCAAGTTGAACCTTTATTCGAATTCACACACCAAGAAGCGCTAATGTATCCATTAGGTCCAGTAAAAACCGATAATACATTAGAGTTTTTCTGAAACGCTTTACAATGATCTGTTTCTTTCATCATGTGTCCTATGATATACAATTCGTCATTACGTTTCTCAACAATCACAGGAATTTGAGTAGCCACAGGTTTCCCTTCTTCGTTTACACCTGTAATTTGAACAAATGGATATTCATTAATGAAATCTAAAATTTCTTGTTCGTTTTTGGCTTTATAACTTGGTATATTGTACATCCTATTTTTTACTTAACTCTTCAACTATTTGTTTTGAAGTTGTATTAATTTTCTCTTGTGTTTTGCTGATTTCTTTCTTTAAAGTTAAAGAATCCTTAACCATATCTAGTGTCTTTTCAGCAGATTTCACGTACCAATCATTCCAAGCGTTAATAATTCTTACTTGAGTAGTTAAAGAATCACCTTTTGAAAGCGCAATTTTACTTTGTTCTTTTTCCTCTTGTAATCTTGCTAAAGCAGCTACTTCTATTTCTTTCAAAATTGTTGTCGCTGTGGTTTTATCTGAATTTAATAACGTATAAGCTGCTACTAAAGAACCAACACCTACATTTTTTAAAGTTTCCTGCGATACTTTATCCAAACGATCATTATCTGTATGATAAAACTGATCTGTAAAATGCCAAAATAACACACTTGGAATATTACCTTTTAAAAATGGAACATGATCACTTCCGCCTTCAAATGGATTTGTATTTACTTCCCAATTCGCAATTTTTCCTTGAGCTTTAAATTTATTAATTAAAAAGTCATTTAAGTAATGAGGTTTCATTTGAGACAACTTCATTTCTGCAGCTCCCCATTCTGTATGTTTGTCTTTTCCTCTAGTCCAAATCGCACTTGGATCAGGCATTTTTTCAATTAAAAAAGTACCACCAGTTTTCTTTGTATCTTCTCCAACCATATCTAACGAGATTCCCCATTTAATATCTTTAGCTCTAATACTATCTTCTTCTACATATCTTCTTGTAGAAACAATTTCATCTCCCCAAAGAAAGGTTAATGTTCTTTTATTTGTAAACCTATTATTTTTTATAAATTTCGCTGTTAAAGTTGCCATTTCTAAAGCAACACCAACTCCTGTTGCATTATCGTTTGCTCCAGGTTCTTGAACATGTGCACTGAAAACTAATCTTTCTTTTGGATAAGTAGTTCCTTTAATATCTGCTACAATAGTTAATTCTTCAGATTCATAAACCTTTGTATTTACAACTGCTGTAAGTTTTACTTTTCCTTTACTTAACTCTTTTTTTAAAGCTTCTTTTGCTTTATACGACAAAGCTATTCCCCAAGATTTAACCTCTTCATTTAAAGGAATTGTTCTAAATTGAATAGAAGTTGTATTTTTCTCAGGCTGTAAATAACTCGGATTGTTGTAAGTTACTAAACCAACTGCTCCACCTTCCACTATAGCTTTTTTAAATATTCTGTACGGATGAACCTCAGCAAAAACAATCTTTCCTTTTACATCTATTTTCTCTAAACTTTTAGTGTCTTTAACATAAATTACTTCTGCAGTAATTCCTTCTTTTGGTGTACTGTAAGAATTTAAAGCAATCATGTTTCTATTCGTATCGTGCTGTAATAAAAAGCTCTCTTTACCAGCAATTCTTAATGAAGCATCTACAGACTCCCAGGTTGGCCTTTGTAATGGTCTTTTTTCTATACGATAGGTTAGTAAATCTCCTTCTTTAGCATTTTCTTCTTTTACAAATCCAGATTTTTCTAATTCTTCTGCTACTTTGTATATCGATTTATTAAAACCAGTATTTCCTACAACTCTCCAATATTTTTCTACAAAAGCTGTAGTATTATAAGCTAAATCTCCTGTAAATTTTTGATTTAAAATCTCTGAATAATTAGTTGGTTTTAAAGTATTATTTTTTTGATCATCAGTTGTTTTCTTACATGAAACAATAGAAATAACAAACAATAAAGTAAGAAGTGTATTTTTATACATACTACAATTTTTAATGAGCTAAAAATACACTTTTATTTTTCCTATCTTTGTAATAAAAATAAAGCTTATGAATTTCTTTTTGAAAAGTAGACAGATCATAATTATAGTGATGTGTTTTTTATCGGTAAATCATCTATTTTCTCAAGTAATTATAAAATCACCTCAAACAGAAAATATTGGTGAAGATGGTTTTTCTTCTAAATTTTCAGTTTATGAAGATAAAATGGTTATTTCTGCACTTAGAGCAGAAACCAATTTTGGTAAAACTGGTGCCGTTTATGTATATAAAAAAGACAAAGGAGATTGGAATTTAGAACAAGAAATCTTTCCTTTTGATGGTAAAGAATCTGATTCTTTTGGTTTTGAAGTACAGATATTTAAAAATACTATTATTGTTAGTAGTACCAAAAACAATAAAAAAGGTGCTGTATATGTGTATAGATTTTTAAATTCTAAATGGATTTTAGATGAAAAGATAACTATTCAAACTCCTAATAATTATGACTTTGGCTATAGGCTTTCATTATTAGATGAAAATAACTTTGTAGTTACTACCTTTGAAGACTCTCAAAACGGGAAAAGCACTGCTTACGTTTACGAATACAAAGATAAACAATGGGAAGAAATTCAAGTCATTAATACTTCTTTTAATGCTTTTAATGGCTATAACGTAGCACATAACAATGATAACCTTTTCATATCTGATAGAAGATATCCTAATTCTAATGATTTTAATGGAATTGTTTATGTTTTCAAGAAAGTAAATGGTTTATGGACAGAAATTCAAAAACTAATACCTGATAGCGGAAGGACAATTGGATCTGGCTTTGGTTTTGATTTAGATGCAACCAATGAATATTTAGCTGTATCTTCTATTGAAAGAGGAGCATATATTTATAAAAAAAATATTGCAACAGGCTTTTATGAACTAGAAACTAAAATTGAAAAAAACTCTTCAGATCAGAATGATTATTTTGGTTCTTCTATTTTTATCAAAAACAATTATGTGTTAATAGGTGGTAGTAAAGTACTTCTTTATGAAAAAACAAATGGTTTATGGAAACAAAAAAAAATATTTTCTACTGAAACTACTGGTCTTTCTTATGGTTTTTGGGATGTTGAAATTCACAATGATGAAGTATTTATTTCTGCGCCTGATGATGATTTAGATAATAATTATGAAATGAATAGCGGTCTATATATCTATAATCTTAAATCTGTTCTAAATAATCCTAAAGATAAAAAAGCACAATTAACGATATCTCCTAATCCTTTGACAAATAATAAAACAAGGATAACTTTAAATTCTAACGTAAAAATAATTGAAAAAAGAATTTACGATATAAATGGAAAATTAGTATTCAAAGAAAAAAATGATAATAATATTTTAAAAACACCTTCTTTAGGAAAAGGTGTTTATTCTATTAAAATTCTAGATTTTAATAAAAATTTTTCTGTCAAAAAATTAATCGTGAATTAAGTCTTATTGTTTTATTTTAAAGTCAACGTTTCATTCTCAAAACTCAATCCTTCAAAACCAGTATTCATAAAATTTCTGATGTTTTGATGACCAGTTCCGTTAGGTTCATTAAGAACTTCAGCATAATATTGTCCGAAACAAGCTAAAGTTTCCTCTTGTGTAAGTTCTTGTTGAATTGCAAATGAGAATACTTTGCATGAGCCTTGATTTTGAGAAACTTCATTTTCTAACACTCCGTTTTTAAATGCAGAAGGAGTAAAATTATAGTTGTCTTCTATTACAGCTATTGTTTCTGAAAAATCTATTATTGTAGGTTCGTTTTGTAATTTATGTTTGAATTCTTTTAGTGTCATTTCTCCGAAGTTTTAGAAATACAAAAAAATAGATAATTCAACTTAAAAACTAAACTATAGTAATTTTTTACAAACTAACAATTATAGTTAAATTTGCGCATCTAAAATTATCAAAAATGTATAGATCGCATTCTTGCGGTGAATTAAGAGCATCGCATATTAATACTGAAGTTACCCTTGCTGGATGGGTTCAAAAATCAAGAGATAAAGGTTTTATGATCTGGGTTGATTTACGAGATCGTTATGGAATCACACAGTTGATTTTTGATGAAGAAAGAACTTCAAAAGATCTTATTGAAAAAGCAAAAACCTTAGGTAGAGAGTTCGTTATTCAAGTAAAAGGAACAGTAATCGAAAGAGCTTCTAAAAATCCTAATTTAGAAACTGGAGACATCGAAGTTTTAGTTTCTGATTTAACGATTTTAAACGATGCTAAATTACCTCCATTTACAATTGAAGATGAAACTGATGGTGGAGAAGATATTCGTATGAAATATCGTTATTTAGATATTCGTCGTAATCCTGTTAAAAACAGTTTATTATTCCGTCATAAAGTATCGATGGAAGTACGTAAATATTTATCTGATAAAGGATTTATTGATGTAGAAACTCCATATTTAATTAAATCTACACCAGAAGGAGCGCGTGATTTCTTAGTACCTTCTCGTATGAATGCTGGTCAGTTTTACGCTTTACCACAATCGCCACAAACATTCAAGCAATTGTTAATGGTTGGTGGAATTGATAAATATTTCCAAATTGTAAAGTGTTTTAGAGACGAAGATTTACGTGCCGATCGTCAACCTGAGTTTACACAAATAGACTGCGAAATGTCGTTTGTAGAGCAAGAAGATATTTTAGAGATTTTCGAAGGAATGACACGTCATTTATTAAAAGAAATTAACGGAGTTGAAGTTGATAAATTCCCAAGAATGTCTTTTGATGACGCTATGCGTTTATACGGAAATGATAAACCAGATATTCGTTTCGGAATGCAATTCGGTGAATTAAACGAAGTTGCACAACATAAAGATTTTAAAGTATTTAATAGTGCAGAATTAGTAGTAGGAATTGCTGTTCCTGGTGCTGCTTCTTACACTCGCAAAGAAATTGATAAATTAATCGACTGGGTAAAGCGTCCGCAAGTTGGAGCTTTAGGAATGGTATATGTGAAATGTAACGAAGACGGAAGTTTTAAATCTTCTGTAGATAAGTTCTACGATCAAGAAGATTTAGCAAAATGGGCAGAAGTTACTGGAGCAAAACCAGGAGATTTAATTTGTGTTTTATCTGGAAACACAAATAAAGTACGTGCACAATTAAGTGCATTACGCATGGAATTAGCTGAGCGTTTAGGTTTACGCAAACCAGATGAATTTGCGCCGTTATGGGTTGTTGATTTCCCATTATTAGAGTTAGATGAAGAAACTGGACATTATCATGCAATGCACCACCCATTTACTTCTCCAAAACCAGGTCAGATCGAATTATTAGACACTGAACCAGGAGCTGTAAAAGCAAACGCTTATGATTTAGTTTTAAACGGAAACGAAATTGGAGGTGGATCTATCCGTATTCACGATAAAGAAACACAAGCGATTATGTTTAAGCATTTAGGATTTACTGAAGAAGAAGCGAAAGCTCAGTTCGGTTTCTTAATGGATGCTTTTGAATATGGAGCGCCACCACATGGAGGTTTAGCTTTCGGTTTAGATCGTTTGGTTGCTATTTTAGGCGGACAAGAAACAATTCGTGATTTTATTGCGTTCCCTAAAAACAATTCTGGTAGAGACGTTATGATTGATGCACCTGCAACAATTGATAATGAACAATTACAAGAATTGAGTATTAAATTAGATATTCAACAAGAAGAAGCATAAAATTAAAATCCCGCCTAGTGCGGGATTTTTTATTTTTTTTTTCACTTGTACCTATTTATAAGTTGTTTGTCCATAATCAACAACATTATTATTTGAGTCATTCTATTTTCATTACATTTAGTCAATGAAAAAAAGAAACTTATTAAAAACACTACTATACTTCTCAGTAATAATTGTAATTATAGCCATAATAGGAATAACTTTTATGTATTACTTTTCTTTTGGGAGATTTGAAACTGACGAAGAACAGTTTCCACATTATGTGGGATATATAAATCAAGAAAAAGCTTTATTAAACGATACATACACACTTTGTGGAGATCGAAGTATTTATAAAACACATCACGGTGCTCCTGATGATGCTTTTGAAGGAGGTAAAAAACAGTTTAAAAACTTTATCCTTTCAAATTATAAAAATGACTCTTACACCGATTCTGGATATTTAAACTTTCGATTTTTGATAAACTGCGAAGGAAATGCGGGTTGGTTTGAAATCATTGAAATGAATCTAGATTTAGAGGAATCTCCATTGAATAAAAGTATGGTAAAACAGTTGCTAAAACTAACTTCAGACTCTAAAAATTGGGCCATTTTTTCTTATAAAAATCAGCCAAGAAATTATTACATGTACATATCTTATCGCATTGAAAATGGAGAAATTGTCGAAATATTACCTTAGTTTACTTATTGGCTTTAGTCTTTTCACTTCTTGTAAGGAAAAGGTTAATGAAATGGGAAAAACAGAACAAAGAGTTTTAGCTGAAAAAGTTTTTAAAGAAGGAGCGCACTTATATCAAGGTTCTCCTAAAAGCATGACTAGAATTCAAAAAGCTATTGAAATTGACCCAACATATGCCGAAGCTGTTAGAGAAATGTCTGTAGCATATTTAAAAAGAGGAATCCCACACTTATGGAAAAAACACATGGATAAAGCTGTAGCCTTAAACCCTGAAGTTTGGCAAGGATACAGAGGTTATTGTTATTTATGGTTTTACAGAGATTATAAAAAAGCTATTGCAGATTTTAACGCTAGTAATGCATTAAATCCAAGCTTTACTGATGCGCCTCAAGGCCATAGTGTTCATTATTGGAGAGGAATTGCCTACTTAGGATTAGAGGATTATAAGAACTCTTTAAAATACTTTGATAAATACATAAAAGAAGAAATTGAGAAATTCGGAACAAGCTCTATAGAAGTTACAACTTATTTATACAAAGGAATCGTTTATTATGAAATGAATGATTTTGAAAAAGCTAAAGAAAATTTCGAACTGTTATTGAAAAACTCATACGGTGTTTATGCTGATGGAAAATACTATTTAGCTCTTATCTTAAAGAAAGAAGGAAAAATAGAAGAAGCTAAGAAAATGGCAATTTCAGGGCTAAAAGATTTCAATGATGGTTATGTAAATCAGCGTCCTTATGTTGAAAGTATGAAAGAGTTATATTTAGAAGACTATCAACAATTAATAAATGAAATACAACTCTATGAAAAAAATACTATTCATACTAATTAATTTATTCTTGTTTCAAGGAATGGCTCAAAATATTTCAGGAAAAGAATTATTAGAAAAGACTATCAAATATCACGATCCAAACGGAAATTGGGAAACTTTTAAAGGAACGTTGCATGTTACCATGACAACCCCTAATAATCCGAAAAGAGATAGTAAAATAGAAATTAATCTACCGAATCAGTTTTTTTCTGTAGAAGCAAAACGTGGTGAAAACACAACAAAATACACTCTAGAAAAAGAAAGTTGTAAAATTGCTTTCAATGGTAATGAAAATCCTTCTGAAGAAATTATAAAAGAACACAAACTAAGTTGTGATAGGGCTAATCTGTATAAGAATTATTATACATATTTATATGGTTTACCAATGAAATTAAAAGATAATGGAACTATTATCGATGATAAAGTAGAAAAGAAAACTTTTAAAGGAAAAGAGTATTTGGTTTTAAAAGTCACTTACGATGCTAACGTAGGAAAAGATACTTGGTGTTTTTATTTTAATCCGAAAACCTATGCTATGGAAGTTTATCAATTCTTTAAAGCGACTAAAGATAGTGGCGAATATATTTTACTTTCTGAAGAAGAAACTATCAATGGCATAAAAATGCCTAAAGTAAGAGCTTGGTATTACAATAAAGGCAATGGCTATTTAGGAACAGATACTTTAACAAAGTAAATGAAGAGATTCTAAATGTTTTCTATGCATTTAGAATCTCTTTTTATAGTTCCTTCCATTATTATGATACATAAATCTAAAAACGAACTATATATTTAATTCAAATTTAATCGCCATTAAATGTTTAACATTAACTTTTTCTCCGTCTAATTCCCCTGGAGAAAACTTAGGTAAAGCTTTTAATAATCGCTCAGCTTCTTGTTCTAATAATTTACCTCCAATAGGTCCTAAGGTCACAATGTTTTTCACTTTCCCTTTAGTATCAATAACAAAACTGCTCCAAACAATTCCTTCAACATTTTTAACTTTTAATGATTCTGGATATACTAAATTATCACTAACATAACTCTCTAAAGTCTCTGTAAAGTCTCCTCTGTTTTGATTCGCTAACAACAAAACAGGTTCTAAAGTTGCTTCTCCAAGATAAATCTCTTTTGCTTTTACTTCTTTAACAGGCTCTTTTTTAGTTTTTAAATCTCGTATACTCTTCCTTAAATTAGCGTAATATCTGTTATTTCTAATTCTTAAATATCTATTTCTTTTTGGTGCAGTTTCTTCTTTCTTTACTTCGACATGACATTTACTAATGCTGTTAAGTTCCATTAAAAGATCATCTCCAGAATCAGGGCTAGTACATACTTCATTCTGAGAAGTTGCTATAATACTTGATAAAATACTAAAACTTAAAATCAATATTCTTTTTAAAATCATAATAAAAGGTGTTTAATAGTAGTTAAAATTTTTAATGCTGCTAGTCGTTAATTACTAACAACACCACAAATAACTTCCAATAACTCTTCTTATTAAAAAAAAGATAGGTTAGAGGGAAATTTGAGGGTTAAAAAGGAATAAATCACGTTGAAAATTTCACTCAAACCCTTGTTTATAGCGGTTTACATTTTTATACTATTACATTTACCGTTTGTATTTCTATTTTACCACTTATCATATTTTGGACTTAAAAAGCGTAAAAGATCTTTAGTTTAGCTGAAAAAAATTTACTAATTATGATACGTTTACTTTTATTACTTTTTTTATTCTTTATTTCTAGTTTCCTTTCCATTTTTGGACAATCTAAAAAAAGACCTCAAGACCCTGTGGCTCCATTTTCTTATCAAATAGAGAATGTAACTTTTAAAAGTGGAAAAGCAGATTTTAAATTGGCTGGAACTTTAACTTTACCAAAAGACAAAAGAAATCCACCAGTAGCGATTTTAATTTCTGGATCTGGACCACAAAATAGAAACAGTGAAATAAAACAATTTAATCATCGTCCTTTTTTAGTACTATCGGATTACTTAACTAACAACGGAATTGCTGTATTACGTTTTGATGATCGTGGAATTGCTGAATCTGAAGGAGAGTTTAAAGGAGCAACTAGTCACGATTTTGCTGATGATGTTTTAGGAGCTATTGCTTTCTTAAAAACTAAAGAGAATATTATTGACACAAAGAAGATAGGATTAATTGGTCATAGTGAAGGTTCTTTAATTGCTGCAATTACAGCTTCACAAAGTGAAGATTTAGCTTTTGTAGTTTCTCTTGCTGGACCAGGAGTTGATGGCGCTGAAATTTTGTTAACGCAATCGAGAAAAGCTATGGAACTTCGAAATGTTCCTGTTGAGTTTATTAATACTAATGAAAAACTAGCTTCTACTATGTATAAAATAGTTCAAGAAACATCTGATTCTTTAACTATAGCTACAAATATTCATTCGTTTTTAAATGCACAAAAAAAAGAAAAACCTAACAATCCGTTATTAATGCAACTAACAAAACCTGTTATTGATGGACAAATAAAAACAGTTACTTCAAAATGGATGTTAAATTTTATTAAAACAGACCCTAAAAATTACCTTTCAAAAATCACTTGTCCGTTTTTAGCATTAAACGGTTCAAAAGATGTGCAAGTAATTTCTCAATTAAATTTAAATGGTATTAAATCTGCTCTTCAAAAAGCAAACAATAAAGATGCTGAGTTTGTTGAGTTAGATGGATTTAATCACTTATTTCAAAAAGCAACAACAGGTAGTGTTCAAGAATATGCAACTATAGAAGAAACATTTTCTGAAGATGCAATGGTAGTAATAAAAGACTGGATTTTAAAACGTTTTTAATTATAATAGTACCTTTACTTTAAGAAGTAAAACTTATGCAAAAAAGATCACAACAATTACTTTTCTGGATTCTACAAATTGTTGGTTGGGGAATTCCATCCTTTTTAAATGGTTATGGTAAATATCTAACTAGTTCTGATAGATTGACAAAAAAATACATTCTCATTGAGACTTTGCTGTTCTTTCTTCTCGGAATTTTCTGGAGTACAATATTTAGAAACTATATTAAAAGTTTTTTAGAATCATTAGATACCTTAAAAAAAGAATTCTTAAAAGTTGTTGTGGTTTATTTTACTACATCTTTTAGCTATTCTTTATCTTTATTAGGGTTATCGTATTACACTTACAACCTAACTCATAAAAAAGATTTTGACATAAGCACAAACATGTTAATTTCTACATTTCTCAATATTTTCTTATTCATTCTTTTTTGGGCTTTATTTTATATTAGCATAAAAACAATTATAAATTCTAAAAAACGACGTATTGAATATTTACAATTACAGAGTTCTTTAAAAGACTCTCAACTAAATACTTTAAAAGGTCAGATTAATCCTCATTTTATGTTTAACAGCTTAAATAATATTCGTGGATTAATGTTAGAAGATGTAGAAAAAGCTAGAGATATGATTACTCGTTTATCGGAATTGCTTCGATATTCACTTTCTAAAAGTAGCGATAGTACGATTAAAGTTAAAGATGAATTAGAAATGGTGAATAATTTTATTGAGCTCTCTTATATTCAGTTTGAAGATCGATTGACTTATAAAGAAAATGTAGATCAAAATTTATTAACTCAAGAAATTCCTCCAATGATTATTCAAATGTTAATTGAAAATGCAATTAAACATGGAATTTCTCAACAGAAAAAAGGAGGAATAGTAACACTCGATATTTTTGAAGAAAGTAAAAACCTTTGTATTAAAGTAGCCAATACTGGTCAGATTGAAAAAGGAAAATCGTCTACTAAAATCGGATTGAAAAATATTAGTGATCGTCTTCAAATCTTATACGGAAATAATGCAAGTTTCAATTTAAATGAGACAGAAGATAAAGTAATTGCTCACATAAAACTTCCGTTATGAAAACTACATTAAAAGCTATTATTGTTGAAGATTCTAGATTGGCTAGAAAAGAATTACAACTTTTATTAAAAGAGCATCAACATATCGAAGTAATTGGTGAAGCAGAAAATGTTGATGATGCTTTTGAAATGATAAACACAACTTTTCCTGATATTCTATTTCTAGACATTAATATGCCAGAAAAAGATGGATTTGAATTGTTGGAAATGTTAGATGAAATTCCAAAAGTAATTTTTACCACAGCTTACGATGAATACGCCATAAAATCTTTTGAATACAATGCTTTCGATTATTTATTAAAGCCAATAAATAAAGATCGATTACAAAAGACTATAGATCGAATTGAAGTAGAAGAAAACGTAGAGAAAAACCTTAATAAACAATTCACTTTAACAAGTCAGGTTTTCTTGAAAGATGGTGAAGATTGTTGGATGGTAGCCATACAAGACATAACACTTTTTGAAATTGTTGGAAATTACACTCGCGTATATTTCAAAGACAAAAAACCTTTGATTTACAAATCGTTAAATAAAATAGAAAGTAGATTGCCTACAAACGCTTTTTTTAGAGTAAACAGACAACAGATAGTGAATTTAAATCATATTAAAAATGTAACTCCTTGGTTTAATGGAAAATTAAAATTTACTATGATAAATGCTACCGAAGTAGAAGTTTCTAGAAGACAATCTGTAAAGTTTAAACAAGAATTAGAATTATAATAAAGCTATTACTTTATCAGGAAAATCTGTAAAACAACCATCAATATTAGCTTCAAAAAGCAATGTATTTACATGTTCTTCAAACGAAGAAAAATCCCCCAATTGATCTGCTCTAAACGTATATGCATGAACTTTTAAACCTAATTTATGAGCATCTTCAACTAAAGAAGTGAATTGCCATTTTCCGTCAACTTTTTTATCAATTATTTGCTTATACCAAGGCCCAATTCCGTCTGCATAAGCCGCAAAATGTTGTAGTTTTTCTGTTTCTTCAGGAAATTCTATCAGTTGAATTAAGAATAAATCAGATTTTAAATCTTTACGAACACGTTCTAACTCTTTAGCATCAAAACACTGAAAAACACATTTATCAGCCTTTGTTTTATAACCATAATCTGAAAGAATTTCTAAAGTTATTTTTGCAATATCTTTTCCGTTTTCGTGATGAAATGCTGGATCTTTTATTTCAGGATAAATTCCAATATGATTACCTGTACTTTGATTTAAACCTTGGATTAACTCAATTTCTTGTTGAAATGAATGCAATCTAAAAATTCCTTTTCCTTTAGGAAAACGATTTGGATAGAATTGTTTTCCTGTTTTATGATCGAAACGTTCGCAAACATTCAGTTTTTGAATTTCTTCAAAAGTAAAATCGATTACATAAAATCGTCCATCTTCACGTTTTCTATCAGGAAACACTTCAGCAACATTAGTAACTTCATCTAAATGAATATCGTGAATCACCACAGGAACATCGTCTTTACTTAACACTAAGTCTTGTTCTATATAATCTGGTTGCATTGCGTAAGCCATCGCTTTTGCTTCCATTGTGTGTTCTGGTAAATATCCGGATGCTCCACGATGAGCTACAACAATTTTTTTCTCCATAGTTTTTGAAATTTGTTTTTCACTGGTTTTACATGAAAATAAGGCTAAAAATATTAGCGATAAACTAAGAAATTTCACAGTTTTTATTTTTGTTTAGCATAAATGTAGTTCATATTTTGAATAAAAAAAACCTTTTCTAAAAATTAGAAAAGGCTCAATAAGATTGCTTTGAAGATATAATTAACTATTTCCCATCTAAAAGTTGAATCAAAACAATTTATCTATTGATTAATTTTTTAAAGAATTCTAAAGTTTCTTGTTTATATATAATTAACAATGCAATACAAGCTGATAAAATCACTAAAGCTAAACAAAATAATGTTCCTCCATCACCTTCAACATTGGTTCCAATCACTAAAAAATGAGAAAAAACAGCACCTAAAATTATTCCTATTGATAGTAATAATCCTATAATTTTGGTTCTTGGTACTAAAAGTAAAATTGAAGTGATTAACTCTGCTATTCCAAGTCCTATTCTTCCAAAAGGTTCTAAACCTAAACTTGAAAAAATATGAACTGAATCTGGGTGTGCTGTAAATTTAAAATACAGTGTTTGAATAAAAATAACAGCAATTAAAATTCGTAGTAACCACGATAGAGTAGTTTTAGAAATCATATTTTGTTTGTTTAAAATTCTACTTCTTTTTTACAGTACAATTTTAGACAAACCTTAAAATGTAAAATGTAAGCTACTTTACATTTTCAATAAATTTATTGATTTTACTGATATCTGGAATAGAAATTTCTTTTTGAGAGTAATTTAAAAAACCTTCTTCTTCCAACTCTTTAAATAAGGAAATTATAGTTTGACGAGATGCACAAATTAATTGAGCATAATCTTTTTGAGTAAGGTAGTTTGGTAAAGTATACGATGAAGATGTAATTTCTTCTTTTTCTATGAGCATATTTAACAACAGTACTAAACGTGATTTAGCATCTTTAAATAATAAATTGCGATAATTGTTTTGAATACTTTTATATCTGAAACCGATAAACTTGATGTATTTAAGTGCAAAATCTGGCTTTTTTAATGTTAAATTCTCCAACCGTTCTTTTAAAAATGTACAGATAATTGCTTCTTCGGAAACTACTTTAAAAAAATTACTAACTTCCTCTGAACGTTCTAAATTTAAGTCTCCGAACAAATCTCCTTTTTGTAAAACATCAATTAAAGTTTCTTGACCTTGTTCACAAATACTAATCAGTTTGATTGTTCCTTTTTTTAAAAAATAAACACGTTCTTTTTCACTGTAAGGAAGTTGAATAATTTCATTTTTCTTCGATTTATTAAAACGTTTTAAAATACATAAACCATCTATTTCTTCGTAACTTAAGTTTTTAAAAAGCTTATGTTTATGTAAATACCAGTATTTTAATTTTGAAGACATGATTGATAAAAAAATTACATTTTCTAATATTATTTGTAGTCGAACAAAAAGTTAAAAAATTGCAAAAATTTAATTTTATATTTCAATGCTAAGCAGTAATTATACTAAAATATAGACTGTTCTGTTTCCGTCGTAAAAGCTTCTAAAAATTTCATTCCTCGGTATGAATTCCCTTTTTCGTTCAATTTCGGACTCCAAACTGTAATACAATATTTACCTGGATAAACTGCAACTATTCCTCCTCCTACACCACTCTTTCCGGGTAAACCAACTCGAAAAGAAAATTCACCAGATTCATCATAAAATCCACAAGTTTGCATAATTGCATTTACTCTTTTAGTTTTACTTAAATTTAAAACTTTAGTTCCTTTTGATGTGGTAAAGTTAGGGTTCGCCAAAAACATAAATACTTTTGATAATTCTTGGCAACTCATTTCAATTGCACAGATATGAAAATAAAAATCTAACACTTCTTCAGGTTCATTCTCTATATTTCCGAAAGATTTAATAAAATTACATAAAGCTTTGTTTCTGTAACCAACAGAAGCTTCAGATTTCGCAACTGCTTCAGAGTATATAATTTCACTCGAACTGCATAATTCTCTAATTGCAGCTAAAAAATCTTCTTTAGGGTTTTCATAATAACTAACCAACATATCGCAAATTACCATAGCACCACTATTCATAAAAGGATTTCTTGGTATACCTGCGTCAGATTCTAATTGAACTAAAGAATTAAAAGGTGTTCCTGAAGGTTCAACATCTACACGTTCCCAAATTTTATCTCCAAAAATTTGATAAGCGATACTTAAAGACAATACTTTTGAAATACTTTGAATTGAGAATTTTGTTTGCCAATTACCAACACCATATTCTTTGTTTTTAGTAGACAAGAGACAAACGCCAAAATTATTCGCATCTACTTTAGCTAATTCAGGTATATATGTAGCTATTGCTCCATCATTTTCTTCTGACGCTATTATATCATACAAATTTTCTAAAACTTGCTTGTAGTCAATTATTTTCTCTTCTAAACTCATTTTGTTCTTTTTTAAAACTTTTTGGCAGGCCAATGTAAAACAATTTATTTGAGTTCTAATTCATGAGGGAAATACTTTTTAACTAAAAAAGACTGCTTTAAAAACAGTCTTTTTTAAAAATATAATGCGTTTAAATTAGTACGCTCTCTTATTATTTCCTTCATAGAAATTAATAAATGCTTCATTTACTACTCTATGACCTCCAGGTGTAGGGTAATCTCCAGTGAAATACCAATCTCCTTTATGATCTGGACAAGAATTATGTAAACCTTCTACAGTTTGGTAAATGATTTCTACATCTGCATTTACTTCATCAGTTTTTAACATTTCACCAATCTTACCTGAAATTTGTTCATGTGTAAATGGAGCGTAAATTTCTTTTACAAAGTTTACTATGTCTTTATCTTCGTTTAATCTTTGAGCTTTACATTTTTCGTAAACTTCACCAACAATATGGTATTGATCTGTTTCTTTTAATAATTCTAAAGCAGCTTTAAAAGCAATAAAGTCGCCTATTTTAGCCATATCGATACCATAACAGTCTGGATAACGAATTTGTGGTGCAGAAGAAACAACAACAATTTTCTTTGGTGATAAACGATCTAAAATTCTAATAATACTTTTCTTTAGTGTTGTTCCTCTAACAATACTATCATCAATAATTACTAAATTATCAGTAGGTTTTACTACACCATATGTTACATCGTAAACATGAGCAACTAAATCATCTCTACTATTATCATCTGTAATAAACGTTCTTAGTTTAGCATCTTTAATTGCTATTTTTTCAAAACGTGGTCTTTCCGATAAAATTTCAGTTACTCTTTGAGCAGAAAGTTTTCCTCCTCCAGCTAAAATTTCAGTTGTTTTTTGTTGATTTAGTACATCTTCAGCAGCTTCCATCATTCCATAGAAAGAAGTTTCTGCCGTATTTGGAATATAGGTAAAAACAGAATTTGAAATATCATCGTTAATAGATTTTAAAACTTCAGGGAATACATATTTTCCTAAATTTTTTCTTTCCTGATAAATATCTGCATCACTACCTCTAGAAAAATAAATACGCTCGAAAGAACAAGACAATTTCTCGCGCTTTTTCATGACTTTTTCTATTGTAGTTTTTCCATTTTTCTTAATGATTAAAGCTTTACCTCTTGGTAATTCCTTTACTTCATCGATAGGAACATTAAATGTAGTTTGAATTACTGGTCTTTCTGAAGCTACAACTACTACTTCTTCATCTTCATACCAAAATGCTGGTCGAATTCCTGAAGGATCTCGTAATACAAAAGCATCTCCATGACCTAATAAACCTGCCATTGCATAACCACCATCCCAATTTCTAGAAGAACGTTTTAAAATCCTTTGAATATCTAAATGCTCTTCTATAAAAGGTGAAGCTTCTCTTTTGTTAAAACCAGCAGCTTTCGCTTTTTTATAAGTATCTGCCACTTCATCTTCTAAGAAATGACCGATTTTTTCCATAACTGTTACTGTATCTGTAGCTTCTTTAGGATGTTGTCCTAAAGTAATTAACTCTTTCATTAACTCTTTAGAGTTTGTCATGTTAAAGTTTCCTGCTACAATTAGATTTTTATGTTTCCAATTACTTTGTCGTAAAAATGGATGTACATTTTCAATACTATTTCCACCAAAAGTACCGTAACGAACGTGTCCTAAGAAAAGATTTCCGATATAAGGCATATTCTCTTCTTGCCAAGCAACATCATCTAATTTATCTTCGTTTTTCTCAAAAATATCATTGATTCTATTATTTATTTGACCAAAAATATCTTGAATTGGTTGATTTTTATTTGAACGTATTCTACTAATGTATCTTGTTCCTGGCTCAACATTATATTTTATACTAGCTAAACCAGCACCATCTTGTCCTCTGTTATGTTGCTTTTCCATTAACAAGTATAACTTGTTTAACCCATAAAAAGCTGTACCATATTTATCTTTATAATATTGAAGCGGTTTCTTTAACCTAACTAAAGCAATACCACATTCGTGCTTTAAAAAATCACTCATTATTATTTTTGTAAGTTGTGTTGTGTGTTTGAAACAAAAATCCGCGCAAAAAAGCGCGGATTTTCTATACTAATTCTATATTAAATTGTGTTAGTTGTTTAAATGCTTTTAAACGATTTTGAACTTCATCTTTCGTTAGCTCTTCCATTCGTTGTGTTCCAAATTTTTCAACACAGAAAGAAGCTAAATTAGATCCATAAATAATGGCATTCTTCATGTTTTCGAAAGAGTAATTTCCTGTTTTAGATAAATATCCACAGAATCCTCCTGCAAAAGTATCTCCTGCTCCAGTTGGATCGTAAACTTCTGCTAATGGTAAAGCTGGTGCATAAAACATATTATCATCATTAAATAATAATGCTCCGTGCTCTCCTTTTTTAATCACTACATATTTTGGTCCCATTTCGTGAATTTTCTTAGCTGCATTTACTAAAGAATATTCTCCACTTAACTGACGAGCTTCTTCATCGTTAATTGTAATTACATCAATTCTCTTTAACACTTCGTGTAAATCACTTAATGCAATATCCATCCAGAAATTCATTGTATCTAAAACAACTAATTTCGGACGCTCATTCATTTGATCTAAAACTGAAACTTGTGTTAATGGATGTAAGTTTCCTAACATTACAACTTCAGCATCTTTAAATGCGTCAGGTACAACTGGTGTAAAAGTTTCTAAAACATTTAGTTCTGTAACTAAAGTATCTCTAGAGTTCATATCGTTGTGATATCTTCCACTCCAAAAGAATGTTTTACCATCTTTTACAATCTCGATACCAGTAGTATCAATTCCTTTGTTCTGCATCATATCTAAATATGATTGAGGAAAATCTCCTCCTACTACAGATACTACTCCTGTTTCTACTCCAAATTGCGAAGCTGCTAAACCAACAAAAGTTCCCGAACCTCCTAATATTTTGTCAGTTTTACCAAAAGGTGTCTCTATTGCATCAAAAGCAACAGTTCCAACCGCTAATAGTTTACCCATTTATTAATTTTTATCAGTAATTTTGCACAATAACTGCACAAAACAATTTGTAAAGTGCAAAAATAGTTCTAAAAAATGACTATCAAAGAAATACAGGAAGAAATTATTGATGAGTTTTCAATGTTTGAAGACTGGATGGAGCGATACGAGTATATTATTGAATTAGGTAAATCGCTACCTCTTATTGCTGAAGATTATAAATTAGATGAAAATTTAATCAAAGGATGTCAATCAAAAGTTTGGATGCATTCTGAAATTAATGATGATAAAATTACTTACACAGCTGATAGTGATGCTATTCTTACAAAAGGAATTGTGGCGTTATTATTACGTGTCTATTCCAACCAAACTCCAAAAGCAATACTTGAAGCAGATACAAAGTTTATTGATGAAATTGGATTAAAAGAACATTTAAGTCCGACCAGAGCAAACGGATTAGTATCTATGGTAAAGCAAATTAAAATGTATGCGATTGCTCAGCAAACTAAATTAACAAATTAAAAATGACAGAGGAACAATTAGAAGATTTAGGAGATAAAATTGTAAGAGTTTTAAAGACAATTTACGATCCTGAAATACCGGTAGATATATACGAATTAGGATTAATTTATGATGTTTTTGTATCTGAAGAAAATGATGCTAAAATTTTAATGACATTAACATCACCTAACTGTCCTGTTGCTGAAACATTACCTGTTGAAGTAGAAGACAAGGTAAAAACCTTAAAAGAAATTAATGATTGTGAAGTAGAAATTACTTTTGATCCTACATGGACTAAAGAAATGATGAGTGAAGAAGCAAAATTAGAATTAGGAATGTTATAATATGGCAGACGAAATAGTAAATAGAGTAGCCAATAGTAAACTAGTAACTTTCGATCTCGAAGATTATTATGTTGAAGGGGAACGTGTTCTTTTTGATATTTCTGATTGGTTATATGAAGGTTTATTGCTTAAAGAAAAAGACTTTCGAGAACATGTAAAAAATCACGATTGGACTCAGTATAACGAAGCTTATGTTGCTCTATATTGTGCTACTGATGCTATTATTCCTTCATGGGCATATCTTTTAATTTCAACAGAATTAAATCAATTTGCAAAAAAAGTTGTCATTGGAAATTTAGAATTATTAGAAACAGTTATTTTTTCAGAAATTATAAATACCTTATCTTTAGACACTTTTAAGAATAAGCCTGTAATTATAAAAGGTTGCAGTAGTAAACCTATTCCTGAAAGCGCATATCCTCTATTAATATCAAAAATTCAACCTGTAGTAAAATCCATCATGTACGGTGAAGCCTGTTCTACAGTTCCACTGTTTAAAAAGAAATAAATATTATTGTTTTTATATGAGGAAAGTATTATTGTTTTTTTGTCTTAGTATAAGTTTTACTATTTTTTCTCAAGAAGAAGAGAAAAAAAAAGATAGTGTTTCAAAAAACTGGAAATTTAACACTAAAATCACTTTTCTCTTAAATCAATCTACCTTCTCAAATTGGACAGCTGGTGGGGCAAACACTGTAGCAGGTAATATTAATATAGTTCAGGATTTAAATTATAAAAGAGAAAATTGGAACTGGGATAATAAAATTATTTCTAATTACGGTTTAAGTTATGTGGATGATAAAGGTACTCGAAAAACTGACGATCGTTTAGAGTACAATACTCTAGTAGGTTATAAATCTAAAAAGAATCATTGGTTCTTTTCTTT
Source organism: Tenacibaculum aquaeponti (assembly GCF_052084715.1). Taxonomy (GTDB): domain Bacteria; phylum Bacteroidota; class Bacteroidia; order Flavobacteriales; family Flavobacteriaceae; genus Polaribacter. Next base: position 2,318,519 of record NZ_CP197288.1, read on the forward strand.
TATTAGCAATTTAAGAACTCAATACACTAGAGGTTTCGATTACACTAAAGACCCTAAAGTTGCTACTTCTGATCCTTTTTCACCTGCTTATTTAAGTTTTGGACCTGGAATGCTCTGGAAAAAATCTAAAACAAAATATATAAACATAGCACCATCAACTTCTCGTTTTACATTTGTATCTGATAAGTTTTCTGGTAGTTTTGGTGTTGAAGAAGGTAAAAACTCTAGTTTCAGTTTAGGTTTTAATCTTTCTTCTTATTATAAATTCAATTTAGCAAAAAACATTTCTATGGAAAACATTTTTGCTTTGTATTCTGATTATCTTGATAGACCTGAAAATATAGATATAGATTATCAAATCAACTTATTAATGAAAATTAATAAGTATTTATCAACCAATTTAGGCTTTCATACAATTATTGATGACAATGCTTCTACTAGAATTCAATTCAAACAATTATTTGGACTAGGATTAAATTATATTATTTAATTAAGTGACTTTTTCGATATATCTTTGTCTTAAGTCTTTTAGAGACTAATATCATAAAATCAAAATAATTAAAAAACATGAAAAAATTAGTTATAGCTGTAGCTTTATTAATAAGTAATTTTTCATTCGCTCAAACTATTGAAGAGCTAAAAGCTGAAAAGTCAAAGAAAGCCGCTGAGGCAGCAAAACTACAAGGAGAAGTAGATGCACTGCAAGCAAAGATTGATGCTTTTCCAGGTTGGAAGTTTAGTACTTTTGGAACAATTGGTGCTAACTTTTCTGGATTTAACGATTGGTTTTCTAATGCTGTACCAAACTCTTCAGCAGGTAACATAGGTATTACTGTAAATGGGATTGCTAATTTAGACCGCGAAAAATATTTCTGGAGAAACTCTGCAAATTTAAATTTAGGTTGGGTTAAAATCGATGATAAAGATGACCCGAACGATGATACTCGATTCAGAGGAACAACTGATGTATTTACAATTACCTCGCTTTATGGTTATAAATTAACTAAAAACATAGCTGTTTCTACATTAGGAGAATATAGAACATCTTTCATTGAAAACTTTAATGATCCAGGTTATTTAGATATCGGGGTTGGTGCAACTTGGACTCCTTTAAAAGAGTTAGTAGTAGTTGTACACCCTATTAACTATAACTTTGTTTTTAGTAGCTCTGGTACAACTTTCGATTCTTCTTTAGGAGCAAAGATTGTTGCAGATTATAATAGAACTATTGGTAAATTTAAATTCAGATCTAACTTTTCTACATTCCAAAGTTATAAATCTTCAGATTTATCAAACTGGACTTGGATAAACTCTTTAGGTTTCAATATTTGGAAAGGAATTGGAGTTGGTCTTGAAACTGGTTTAAGAAATAACAGACAAGAGACGTTTAACTCTCCGTTAACAAGCTTTACTAGCTTAGAAAATACTCCAACAACAATTCAATCTTATTGGTTAGTTGGTTTAAGTTACGGATTCTAATATTAGAAATTAAACAAAATATAGGCCCCAAGATTTTATATCCTTGGGGTTTTTTTATTTTTACAAAAAATTTAAAAATGGGACTACTTTTTTTCTACGGAACAATTTCAATACTTTTTTCTTTTTTATGCTCTATTTTAGAAGCTGTATTATTAAGTGTTACACCTACTTTTGTTAACTTAAAAAAGAATGAAGGAAAATCTTTTGCTAATGGATTAGAAGAACTTAAAAAAGATGTAGACAAACCTTTAATTGCCATTTTAACGTTAAATACAATTGCGCATACTGTTGGTGCTATTTTAGTTGGTTCTCAAGCAGAAACTGTATTTAAAGGAGAAGAGTCTACAGGGATTTTTAGCGGAGTATTTATTGTTTCTGCTATTATGACTATTTTAATCTTAGTGGCTTCAGAAATTATCCCTAAAACCATTGGTGCTACTTATTGGAAATCTTTAGCTGGTTTTACTACAACGACTCTAAACATTTTAATAACTATTTTAAAATACACTGGAATTATCTGGGTCTTACAGCTTTTTACCAAAATGTTTGGTAAAGGAGGACATGGAGAAAGTGTTTTGAGTAGAGAAGATTTTTCTGCAATGACTGAAATAGCTGAAAAAGAAGGTGTTTTTCAAGAAAATGAAAGTAAGGTAATTAAAAACATGCTTAGCTTTAAAGAAGTTTCTGCTAAACATATCATGACTCCTCGTACTGTATTAAAAACTGCAGACGCTTCTCAGACTATAAAATCTTTTTTTGACGAGAATGCTAATTTACGTTTTTCACGTATTCCTTTATACTCTGGAAGTAGTGATAATATAATAGGATACTTTTTAAAAGATCAACTCTTAGAAGCTATAATAAAAGGTAATGGAGAGGAAAAACTAGAAACAATTAAGAGAAATATTATTATTACGAAAAGAGATTTACCTATTCCTCAACTTTTTGAAAACTTAATAGAACAAAGAGAACATATCGCTTTAGTGGTTGATGAATATGGTTCTGTTAGTGGTATTGTTACCCAAGAAGATGTAATTGAAACTTTATTAGGTTTAGAAATTATGGATGAAAGTGATAATGTTGCTAATCTTCAAAACTTAGCTAGAAAAAGTTGGGAACAAAGAGCTAAAAGATTAGGAATTATAGAATAATAATTCATTTTAAAAGGATACTACAGAACACGATTATTATTTTGAATAATCGTGTTTTTTTGTTTAGTATTCATTCTTAAATAGAATAATCATTCTTAAAAAGTAAAAAGTCGTTAGTAAAACCTATTTAAAACTAGTTTTAAACTATTATTCTGCTTATTAAAGGATATTAAAAAAAACAAAAATAAAACCTCCTTAAACTCTCTAAAAAGAAAAAACCGATGCAATTTGCATCGGTTTTGTATATGAGTAGTAGCTAGAATTAGCTATTAGTCGTTAATTGTCCAAGAAATATAATATAAACTACCAATATTTCCTGTTCCTGGAGCAACTTGAAACTCCTTACCTAGCAAGTTAGTTCCTCCAATTTTAAATTTAGATTTTATAGATGGAATTCTATAGTTTAATTGCGCATCTAATACTGTTCTTGCATCTACATTTCCTTTTACAAATGGAGAAACCCATCTGTATTTGTCTAACCATCTTGCATTAACGTTAAATCCAAAATTCTTGAAAAGATTATTATTTCCAAACTGAGCTTTTACTGTGTGCTTAGGTGTATTAAAGTTAGGCTCAAAGAATCCATTATCTTCATCATCGAAAGTAAAATCGATATAACTATAGTTTAATCCTAAATCGAAGCTTTCGAAAATTTTAGTTGATAAAGCAACACTAGCTCCAAAAGAATTTACTCTAGATTTACTATTTGTTACGATATTAAATTCTTGAACTAATAATTCTCCTGATGGACCTAAGTTTGTAAATGCGTATTGTGCAAAAGCATCCCAAACTAAAACTCCATCAACAATGTTACCAGCTTGAATTAACGGATCTGCTAATTCAGCAGCAGTTAATTGTCTGTTTCCAAAAGGATAAACCTGACCTAATTTTGGAGTTACAATATCTTGGAAGAATACAAAATCGTTATGGAAACTATAAAAACCATTAATATCAATGTTAATATTATTAGTATCTGTAATTCCGAACATACTTCTATATCCTAGTTCGATAGTTTGTACTTCTTCTGGCTTAATCTCTTCATATTCTGACTTTACATATGTAAAATCTGTAAATACAGTTTCGGTAAGTAAAGAGTTGTTGATGATATCATCCCCAGAAATTACACCGTCAATTACAGTAGGAACTCCTAAAACATTTAATGTAATATCTTGACCTATTGCAATTCTATCTAAGTTAGCTCTAGATGTTCCAACATTGATTTTTCTTCCTGGTTGGTTGAATAAATACTGCTCTTGAATTGTTGGGTTTCTAAAACCTGTTTGGAAAGATGCTCTAATGATGTGATTTTTATCTTCACCTAAAGCATAATTCACTGCAAAACGTGGTGAGTAATTTCCATCGAAATTCTGAGATTTATCGTAACGAATAGAAGCTGTTAACTTTAATCTATCATCTAATAATTTCTTTTGAATTTGAGAGTAAATACCATATTCATTTACTGTAATAGGTTGCGTAGCATCGTTAAAGATTGTTCCTTTAGAATCTGGATTGTACTGTCTGAATGATCCTCCAACTTGAACATCTGCCCAATCGTTAATTAAACTAGTAAAATTATAATTACCATCGATATGAGAATAAGAACTTCTGTCATAAATTCTACTACCACCTTCTGTAATTAAAGTAGATGTAATATTTTCAAACTCTGTTCTAAAACCATTACTTCCTGGTTGTAAAGTAAAACTATCTGCGTACTCTCTTGCACTTTGTAAAATATCTGTATCTGCAGTTAAATTATTAAAATCTACTCCTGCTCTATCTAATCCAATTAAATAGTCTACACCCCAGTTACCTACAGTATTTCCAGCTGAAGATCGTGCTGTTAATAATGCTCCTGTAATATCTAGATTATAAGATCTTCCAGCATCGTTTCTTGTGTAATAAGTTCTTACATAAAAGTTATCTCCTTTAACTTCGAATTTAGACTGACCAATGTAGTAATCTCTTTGAGAAAATCTAGAAGAACTTCCTTGTAATAAGTTATTCCCCATAGCTAATCTTGTAGCTAAAATTAATTCTAAAGATTCATCTTTGAAAGGTCTGTAATGAAAAGAAGTTGAGAATTTTAAATTTTTAGATTTGTCATCCATTAATAAATCACGTTCTGCAAAACCAGTTCTACTAACTCTTGCGTCTTGAGGTAAATTTATTCCGAAAAATCTGCGGCCAATATCCTGAACACTAATACTATTATTAAATTCATCTCCGTAAATATTTACACCATCATAATTTAATGGGCTGTTTGCAACTCCTTCAGTGATTTCATTAGTATCGATTAATTTGTTACTTGTATCATTAGCTAACCATTCCGCAGCTTCAAAATAAGAGAAGTTAACTTTAGCTGCAAAAGACTCACTAAACTTGTAAGCTAATCTGGCTGATAAATCATAAAATAAATTATCTCCAGCAAGATTTTGACTTGTATATCCTGTTTTAAACAGTGTGCTAATTCCTGTGAAATCAAAAGGGCTTTTAGTATTCATTAACATAATACCGTTATATGCATTTGCTCCATATAAAGCTGAAGATGCACCTGGTAAGATTTCTACGTTATTAATGTCTAGCTCATTTACACCAGATAGGTTACCAGCACTAAAGTTTAATGCAGGAGCAGCTGTATCCATACCATCTACCATTTGCACAAATCTAGAGTTGCTAAAATCAGCAAATCCTCTTGTGTTGATAGATTTAAATCCATAACTACCCTCTCTAGCATTAATACCTTTTAAGCTTACTAATCCATCATAAAAAGAGTTAGATGTTGTTCTTCTTATATCTGTTAATCCGAATCTTTCGATAGTTACAGGAGATTCAATAATTCTTTCCGGAACTCTAGATGCAGAAATTACAACCTGATCTAACAATAAGTTTTCTTTAAGAATTACATTAATTTTTTGCCCAACTCTTTCAACATCTACATATTCTGTTTGATGACCAAACGCAGAAATCTCTATAGTTTGTGGTAAATTACCTTTAATCGTAATTTCAAAATTACCACTCATGTCAGATAATGCAGAGTTTGATCCACTTGTTATCTTAGCATTATAAAAAGGCTCTAAGTATTCATTATATACTACACCTTTTATCTTCACCTGTGCAAAAGTAGAGATAGCACACAGCGTGAAAACAATCATTACTAATTGTTTCTTCAACATTTTAATTATATTAAGGATTGGAAATTATTCTTCTAACGAAAAGTTTATTGGGAAACCGTATTTTACAGCAACTGGTTTACCATCTTTTCTAGCAGGTTTAAATTTAGGTAATTTAGTTACTACTCTTTTAGCTTCTTCGTTTAAAATATCAGCATTTTCTGGCCCTAAGGTTTTAATGTTTTTAACCTCACCATTTTTGTCGATAATAAAACGCACCCACACTTCTCCTTCTACAGTATTTCTTACAGCTTCAGCAGGATATCTAAAGTGCTTTTGAATATGTAACATCATTTCTGTGTTAAAACAATCAATCATATCACCCTTCTTTGCTGAATCACAATCTGAAAAAGCAGGAATTTTATCAACAGTATTAAACCTGTCGGCTTTTCTTACTTCTTCTTCAGACAAACTATTCGTTAAAGCAGCAATACTATTTGATGCTGACTTCTTTTTTAGTGAAAGTTTACTTGAAATACCAGAGTTGTTTGCAATTGTAGAAATACCTGAAGAGTTTAAGCTACCAGCTCCTGAAACAGCTGTTTTCTTTCTAGACTCTCTTTTCTTTAAGAATCTTCTTTTAGAAGCAGAAACACGCACAGTGATCTGTCTATTCCTTTTGTCTTTCTTGTTCTTAGCAGGCTTGATTGAACATTTTGTAATACTATTCAAATCTTCCAATGTAGTTTCTTCAGGAGTATCACATGTGTCCTGACTAAAACTATTAAGGGATAATAATAATACTACAAGTAAATAAAATTTTCTCATACTTTTAACATTTACTAATTTACTGTAGCAGTTGTTTGGTTCTTTACAGACCGCAAAATTACTTTTTTTTTTTCAAAAAACAAAATAAAAACTCATTTACATTAACGCTAACAAAAAAAAACAGAGGTAGTTACCTCTCTTTAAATTGTTTTTTTACGCTATCTATAGCTTAATTATTAATGATCCAAGAGATATAATATTGTGACCCTATAGTACCTGCACTAGTTGCACTAATATATTCTTCACCTGTTAAATTAGTTGCTCCTACTTTAATAAAAGACTTAAGAGATGGTATTGTGTAATTTAACTGTGCATCTAAAACAAAACGACTATCTAAGACTCTATCAACAAATCTTGTTTGGTATAAAAATTCATCTTGCCATCTTACATTTGTTGAAAAACCGAAATTTTTAAACAATCTATCATTACCAAATTGAGCTTTTACGGCATGTTTTGGAGCATTGAAAAAAGGTTTAAAATCGATATCAGTTTCTTCGATAGTAAAGTCAGAAAACGCATAACTGGTTGATAAATCAAAATTACCAAAAAGTTTCGTGCTAAAACCTGCAGAAAATCCAAAAACTTGTAGTTCAGAATCTATATTAGTTGTTATAGAATATCTTTGAAAATCGTTATTTGCTATCGCCAAAGCAGCATTAGAAGTTGGATTGTTTACATCTCCGTAAAAAGGAACAACCACATCTGTAGGTGTTATAAAATCGTTGTGTAAGTTATAATAACCAACAATATCAAACTCGAATAATTTTCCAGCTACATCTAAAGCTCCTCTATACCCTAATTCAAAAGATTGTACTGTTTCCGGCTTAACTAATTCAAAATCAGAAACTTGTAAAAGTAATGAATTTACTACACCTAAATTTCCACTGACAGCATTTGATCTAAAGTCCGTTTGAAATGCATCTACAGAAGATGCTGTATATGAATTGTTAAATGCAGAAGTACCAAAAATAGTGACCGATTGAGTTGGGTCAGATATAAATTGCCTTGTTACAACTTCTCTTGTTAAGTTTTCTTCTACTGATCCTAATAACACTATGTTTCCTAGTGTTAATCCTAGGTATTGATTTTGTGATGTTGGGTTTCTAAATCCTGTTTGGAAACCAATTCTAAAGTTATGATCTCTTTTTTCTCCTGCTGCATACGAAATTGTTGCCCTTGGCGAAAAATTACCTTCAAAGTTTCTTGATTTATCAAAACGCACTGTTCCCGTTAATTTTAACCTATCATCAATAAATTTCTTTTGAACTTGAGTATATAAACCATACTGTCTATACCTTAAAACACCATCATCGTCGGTGTAAACCTGACCATTTGAATCTAATGCAAAACTTCTAAAACTACCACCAACTTGAATATCTGCGAAATCAATAAAATCAGCAAAATTATAGTTAGCATCTACATGGTAATAACCTGAGTTTTCAGATAATAAAGCTCCTCCATCTGCTAAAGTGGTTTCTTTTGCTAATTTTAACGCATTTTGATATGTTGAGGAAGTAACACTTGGGAAATCTCGATTTACAAAACCTCTTGCTGTTAAATGAGCTTGATCACTCGTCAGTCCACTTGCTAAAGAAGAAAAGTAAGCTCCCGCGTATTCTTGAAAATATACTCTATTATCTTTCCAAGCACTTCCAACAAAAACTCCTGCTAGGTTTGTGTCTATTGTTTTACCTGCGTCATTTTCGTTGTAATAACCTCTAACAAAATAGTTTTTATCTCTTACTTCAAATCTAAATTGTTGCATAGATGAATTAGATTGATCATATCTATTACTAGATTGAGTAATATTATCACCTATAGTGAATTTAGAACCAAAAATGATTTCTGCTCCTTGTTCTCCCCATGGTCTAAAGTGCAATGAACCATCAAAAAGCAAACTATTCACATCATAGTCAATCATATCTCTTTCTGCAAAACCAGTTCTACTAACCCTTTGTCTTTCAACACCGTTAATACCAGAAATTAATCCTAATGGATTTAAACCAAATAAAGGAGAAGTAGGATCTGCAGCGAAAGGTGTTGCCAACAATGCTAAATCAACTAAGTTAAGGCTAACTTCATCTCCATAAACATTAACTCCATTATAATTTGGATTATCTAAATGACTAAATCCTTGTCCATTGATATCGCTTCTATCATTAGCTACCCAATCTTCACCTTGAATATATTTTATACTAGCCTTAGCAGCAAAATGATCACTAAATTTGTAAGCCATTCTAGTACTTACATCATAATAAGCATACGCTCCTCTATCTTCTTGAGTTGTAATCCCAGACTGAAGAGCAACACTTACACCACTATCGTCAAAAGGGTTTTTACTTGTCATTAATAAGATTCCATTAAAAGCATTAGCCCCATATAATGCAGAAGCTGCTCCCGGAAGTATTTCTACGTTTTTAACATCAAGATCAACCAAACCAGATAAATTACCTAAAGCGTAATCGAATACAGGAACTGCAGTATCAACTCCATCAACTAATTGAACAAATCTGTTATTCTCAGTACTAATAAACCCTCTATTAGAACCAATTGCTTTAGTAAGTAAATTATTATCTAAAACATCAATTCCTTTTAGATTACCTAAAGACTGATAAAAATTAGGAGATGGGGTTCTTTTAATTGATTTCCCATCAATTCTTTCAATTGTCACAGGAGATTCTATAACTCGTTCTGGAGTTCTAGATGCTGAAACTACAACTTGATCTAACCCTAAAGTTTCCTTTAAAATCACATTTAAATCATCATCAGCACTAGAAACTTGAATTGTTTCTGTTTGATAACCTATTAAAGATACTGTAATTGTTACGGGGAACTTTTTTACTCTTACTACAAATTCGCCATCAAAATTTGAACTTGTTGTTTTTCCTTCACTTGTTTTTACAGTTGCTCCAGGAAAAGGTTCTAAATATTCATCGAATACTAAACCTTTAACTTCTGTTTGAGCAAACAAAAAATAACTGCCAAATATAAAAAGCAGCATGAGTAATTTTTTGACCATTGCTTATAAGTTTTGATTAATTGAATTTAACTGAGAAGTAAGTTAATAAATTATTAATTATCTTCTAAAGAAAAGTTGATAGGGAAACCATATTTTACTGATATTGATTTACCTGCTTTTGTTGCTGGTTTAAATTTAGGCAAATTAGACACTACTCTTATCGCTTCATCCTTAAGAATTTTACCTCCTTTAGGACCTAAAGCTTTTATATTTGTAACATTACCATCTTTATCTATAATAAAACGCACCCAAACTTCTCCTTGCAGTTTATCTATCATTGCTTGATTTGGATAACTAAAATGCTCTTGGATATGACTTATCATTTCATTATTAAAACAGTCTAATTGATCTCCTCCTAATTCATTAGAACAATCAGGAAATGCAGGGATATTATCAACTGTGCTAAATTTTTCTGCTTTACGAACTTCTTCCTTAGATAACGTATTAGTTAGAGCGGCTAAATTTGTTTTAAGCTTTAATGTTTTAGATATATCGGTTGAATGATTAACCGTAGAAACTCCAGAACTATTTAAATTATTTACTTCAGATGCAGCTTGTTTTTTTCTTTTTTTTAAAAACCTTCTTTTCGGAGCAGAAACTCTAACAGATATCTGTCTTGCTTTTTTATCTTTACCATTCTTTGATGGCTTTACAGTACATTTCGTTATACTGTTCAAATCCTCTATAGGACTTTCAGGTGTATCGCAAGTCTCGTTACTACTTTGACTAAAAACACTAAATGAACATGCAAAGATTGCTATATATAGAATTTTTCTCATAAGTTGGGGAATTAAAACTTTTAAACAATGTTTAATAAGTTTACTAAATTTACACTATGTTCCATTTGCAAAAGTAAAAAAAAAAACCTATCGCTATATTTAAAATTGTTTTTTTATACTTTTTTGGCCATAAATAATGTGTTTTTTGCAATTTTTCACTCATTAATTGTTTAATACAAGAAATTATTATACGGAAAAATTCTTGAGTGAATTTTCACTACTTCATCATAAACTGTTTCTTTGAAATTTTCAATATTTTCTTTTTCCGTAGCAGAAATAAAACAAGCTTTTTTCTCAAGATCATTCATCCAAGTTTTCTTCCAATCTTCTATGGTGTAATGTTCTTTACCTTTTATAGTAACTAAATCGTCTTCATCAATAGTTTCATGAGTGTAAGCATCTATTTTATTAAAAATCATAATTGTTGGCTTATTTGCACTATCAATCTCATCGAGTATTTTATTAACCGAAGCTATATGTTCTTCAAAATTAGGGTGAGAAATATCTACAACATGCACTAACAAATCAGCTTCTCTTACTTCATCTAAAGTAGATTTAAAAGATTCTACCAATTGAGTTGGTAGTTTCCTAATAAATCCAACCGTATCTGTAAGTAAAAAAGGTACATTTTTAACCACAACTTTTCTAACTGTTGTATCTAAAGTTGCAAAAAGTTTATTTTCTGCAAAAACTTCACTTTTACTAATTAAATTCATTAAAGTAGATTTTCCTACATTAGTATACCCAACTAAAGCTACGCGAACCATTTTACCTCTGTTCTTTCTTTGAACAGCCATTTGTTTGTCTATGGTTTGTAATTTTTTCTTTAGTAAAGTTATTTTATCTCGAATAATACGACGATCTGTTTCTATTTCAGTTTCTCCAGGCCCTCTCATACCAATACCTCCTTTTTGCTTATCAAGGTGAGTCCACATTCGAGTTAATCTTGGTAATAAATATTCATATTGAGCTAATTCTACTTGAGTTTTTGCAGAGCTAGTTTGTGCTCTACTCGCAAAAATATCCAAAATAAGATTTGTTCTATCTAGAATCTTACAATCTAAAATTCTTTCTATATTTCTAAGTTGAGCAGGTGATAATTCATCATCAAAAACTGCTGTTCCTACTCCATTAGCTTCAATAAACATTTTTACATCATCTAACTTACCTGTTCCAAGAAAAGTTTTTGGATTTGGTTTTTCTAACTTTTGCAAAAAACGTTTCACAGGTACTCCACCAGCAGTATGTGTTAAAAACTCTAATTCATCTAGATATTCATTCGCTTTGTTTTCATCTTGATGCTGTGTAATAACACCTATTAAAACCACCTTTTCTGATATTGCTTCTCTCGTTTCTATCATAGAAGGCAAAAATACAAAAAGTACAAGTTGTAAATTCTATTTCTTTGTGCATTTGTAAATAAATGCAGGAGGAATATTTAATGGCTCAAATTTTAAGCTTACATTTTCTTTCCCAAACAATTTTTTGAATTTTTTAAAATAATCTAAACTGTATTGAAATTGCACAAAACTTCCATTTGTATTTAATGCTTTGTATGATTCTTCTAAAATATTTTTTGAAATTGGCTTTGGTATTATGGATAACGGAAGGCTTGAAACAATACAATCTACATTTTTATAACCTTTCTTTTCAATTTCAGTAATTAAAAATTCTGCAGAAACATTTAAAATCGTTAATTGTGGGTGATCAATTTTCTGTAATTCTTGATAAAAAGTTTCATTAATTTCGAAACTGATTAAATGATTGTTGGGTTTTAATTTTTTAAGAATATGCTTTGTTATAATTCCATTTCCAGCCCCTAACTCAACTATTAAATTAGTTTGATTAAAATTCATTCCCTTAAGCATTTTTTCTGCAAGGAATCTTGAGCTAGGTGTTATAGTTCCAGATGTTTTGGCTGCTAAAACAGCTTCTTTAAAAAAATTAAGTTTCTTTCCCAAATACTATTTATTTTTTAAATTTATCGAAAAATTGCTAAGCAAATATGCGCTTTTTAAAGGATTTATTGGGTATATTTTATCCTAATTTATGTTTAAGTTGTGAAAATCTACTGTTTTCCAATGAAATAATACTATGTAGTAATTGTAAAAATGAGTTACCAATAGTTAATGAGAAAGATACTTTTATACCTGAATCTTTTTTGAACTTCGATTTAGAGAACTTTGAAGCTTTTCTATATTACAGGAAAGACAATATTACTCAAAAGCTAATTCACCAATTAAAATACAAGGAACGAGAAGATGTAGGTGTTTTTTTAGGCAAATGGTATAGTCATGAGATAAAAAAGAGAAATTTATTTTCTGAAATTGATTATGTACTTCCTGTTCCTCTCCATAAAAAAAAGTTAAAAACAAGAGGTTATAATCAAGTTGATTCTTTTGCAAAATGTATTTCAAAAGGATTAAAAACGAATTTTAGTAATAAAAATTTAGTTCGAATTTCAAACACCAAAACACAAACAAAAAAATCGAGGTTCGATCGTTATAACCAGAATTCATCTAAGTTTTCTTTAATTGACACCAACTTTTACGAAAACAAACATGTGCTACTTGTCGACGATGTAATTACCACTGGTGCAACTATTGAGTCTTGTGTTAATGCTTTATTAAAAACCAAGAACATAAAAATAAGTGTACTTACTATGGCTTACACACTAAAAGTCTAATAGTTTTTTTACTACTTTTGATTACGTTTAAAATTAGTTTTGTGAAACATTATAACCTTATATTTTTTCTTTTTAGTTTTAGTTTGATGATTAGTAGTTGTGCCAGAAAAGGAAGACCTGAAGGTGGACCTAAAGATAAAGACGCACCAATATTAATTTCCGCTGACCCTGCTTATGAAAGCTTAAACTTTAATGATAACAATATTCGCATTTATTTTGACGAGTATATTGTGCTTAAGGATTTAAATAAGCAATTAATTGTTTCACCTCCTTTTAAAACAGCTCCTTTAATTACACCACAAGGAACTCCAAGTAAATATATAAACATTAAAATTTTAGATACATTAAAAGAAAACACAACTTACACATTTAACTTTGGAAATGCTATACAAGATAATAATGAAAATAATCCTTTAGAGAATTTTAAATACATTTTTTCTACAGGGGATTTTATAGATTCATTAAGTATGAAAGGTTCCATAAAAGATATCACAATTAAAGAACCTAAAAAAAACTATAGTGTTCTCTTATATAAAATTGATTCTACCTTTAATGATTCTATTGTCTATAAAAACAAGCCAGATTATGTAACCAGAACTTACGATTCTATTAATTATAAGTTTACAAACTTAGCTGAAGGAAAGTACTTTTTAATGGCTATAGATGAATCTACTTCTGATTATAAATTTAATTCTAGAACAGATAAAATTGGGTTTTATAATGATACTATTTCTCTTCCTAAAGACAGTATAACCTCTTCTCCAATTATACTTTTTAAAGAAACTCAACCTTATATATTTAAAAAAGGAAGAGAGGTAACTAAAGGGAAAATTCAATTTGGTTTCACAGGAAAACAAAAAGGATTACAAGTAAAATTACTTTCAAAAGCACCAAATGACTTTGTTTTTAAAACAGAATTTGAAAAAGATAAAGACACTTTAAATTATTGGTACCATTCTGATAAAAAGCTAGATTCTTTAACCTTTATTGTTTCTGAAAAAACATCTATAGATACTGTAACCATTAAACTAAAAAAGAAAAAGATTGATTCACTTTCAGTAACAACGAATATTAAAAGCACTTTACATATTAAAGACACACTTACTTTAATTACAAACAACCCTATTCGTGAGTTCTATCCTGCTAAATTTTCTTTAACTAATACTAGTGATACAACTGAAGTTGCTCATACATTAGAAATTATATCTAACAATAAGTTGGGTGTCTTTTTTGAAAGAAAGACAAAAACCCCTTATAAACTAACAGCTTTACCTGAAGCTATTATGGATATTTTTAAAGTAAAATCTAAAGACACTCTTAACTATAAATTTGCAACTAAAGACATAGAAGATTATGGGAGCATTATTTTAACTGTAAACAAAGAAGTTAAACACCCGGTAATAATCGAGTTACTAAAAGGTGACAACGTATATAAAAAACAAATTTTAAAAGAATCTGGCAAAATTGAATTTAATTCATTAATTCCAGACACATATTCAATTAGAGCGATTATTGATGAAAACAGTAATGGTATTTGGGACACTGGAAATTATTTAGAAAAAAGACAGCCTGAACCTATTATGTATTATCCTGATAATTTACCAGAGTTAAGAGCAAATTGGATTTCAAATTTAAACTTTACTATAAAATAAATATGAGGTTCACTTTTGAACCCCATATTATTTTTTTTATATAACCTTATTTAAATTCTATAAAGAAAAATCTAGATATAACTCATAAGAAACTGCTACTGGCACGCCATCCTTTAAAGCTGGTTTTACTTTAGACAGCTTAGATATTAGTTTTTTACTATAACGAGTTAGTATATTTTCTTTATTATCATCATTAGTTGCTTTAATTTTTACGACTTCTCCCTCTTTATTTATCACAAAATTTATGGTCACTTTACCTACAATTTCATTATCAATCGCTTCGTCTGGGTACTCAAAATTTTCTTGAATAAAATTACCTATTGATATATTAAAACACTTAAGATTATCTGTAGAATTTTCACAATTTTCAAAAACTGGGAGATGATCTACATTCTGGAATGTAAAAATTTTACTTTCAGACTCTTTTATATCAACATCTCCTGATATTTTTATATTTTTTTTGCTGTTAGAAATTCCTACAGAAGTGATTGAGTTCACTGTTTTAGCTAATTCTTTTCTTCTTTTCCTAAAAAAACGGCTTTTGGAATTACTGAATCCTAAAATAATATGCCTAGCAGATTGGCTTTTTATTGTCTTACCTTCTACTTTGCACTTGTTAATACTATTTAGGTCTTGAATAACAACAGTTTCTTGCTTTTCGCAAGTTTTGTTTGATTGAGATGTTACTGTTTGCACATACAACAAGCATAATAGTAACCAATGTAAATTTTTCATTCTTGGGGGGATTTTACTTGGTAATAATATTGGGTATACTAATTTACATAAAATATGTTAAAACAACAAAAACTATTAAATTATTTATATTATTTAGTGAAACAAAGAGTCTTGTCTACAAAGTTTACAATAACCTAAGGTTAATAAATAAAATTATTTATTAACCTTAGCCCAAGTATCTCTTAATCCTACAGTTTTATTAAAAATCAAGTTTGTTTTTAACGAATCATCATCAACATTAAAATAACCTAAACGTTGAAATTGAAATCTTTCTCCAATTTTAGCATTTACTAAACTTGGTTCAACAAACGCATTAATAATCTTTAAAGAGTCAGGGTTTAAAAACTCCATAAAATCTTTTTCTTTATGTGCATCTGGTGCTTCATCAGAAAATAATCTATCGTAAATTCTTACTTCAGCAGAAACCGCATGCTTTTTAGACACCCAATGTAATGTCCCTTTAACTTTACGTTTACTTTCTTCTGTTCCGCTACCAGATTTACTTAAAGGGTCATAAGTACAATGAATTTCTACAATATTTCCTTCATCATCTTTAACACAACTCTCTCCTTTAATAATGTAAGCATTCTTTAAGCGTACTTCTTTACCTAAAGCTAACCTGAAATATTTTCTATTTGCTTCTTCTTTAAAATCGTCTCTTTCTATGTATAATTCACGTGAAAAAGGAACTTCTCTTGAGCCCGCATCTAATTCTGGGTTATTCTCTGCAATAAGTATTTCTTCTTGATCTTCAGGATAATTGGTTATGACTAATTTCACTGGATTAAGAACAGCCATAACTCTATTAGCATTTTTATTTAAATCTTCTCTAATTTTAAATTCTAATAATGCAACATCAATTATATTTTCTCTTTTTGAGACGCCTACTGTTTCAATAAAATTACGAATTGACGCTGGAGTATAACCTCTTCTTCGTAGACCTGATATTGTAGGCATTCTTGGATCATCCCAACCTGTAACCACTCCTTCTTCAACTAACCTAAGCAATTTACGTTTACTCATTATCGTATAACTTAAGTTTAATCTAGAAAATTCTCTTTGTTTTGGAATTAATGGAAAATCTGTTTTACTGTATTCATAAACATGATCTCTAAACCAATTATATAAATCTCGGTGAGGTTTAAATTCTAAAGAACATAAAGAGTGAGAAATTTGTTCTAAATAATCACTTTCTCCATGAGTCCAATCGTACATAGGATAAATTACCCAATCATTTCCAGTTCTATGGTGAGATTTCTTTAATATCCTATACATTAAAGGATCTCTTAACAACATATTTGGAGAAGCCATATCTATTTTTGCACGAAGTACGTGTTCTCCTTCATTGAACTCTCCATTTTTCATCTTTGTGAAAAGTTCTAAGTTCTCTTCTACAGTTCTATCTCTATACGGACTATCAACTCCAGGTTCTGTTGGAGTTCCCTTTTGTTGAGCCATTTCCTCTGAAGTTTGACTATCAACATAGGCTTTACCTTCCTTAATTAATTGTACAGCCCAATCATATAATTGTTGAAAATAATCTGAAGAATAACATTCATTTTCCCATTGATATCCTAACCAGGATACATCTTTTTTAATTGCATCTACATATTCTTGCTCCTCTTTGGCTGGATTGGTATCATCGAATCGTAAATTTACAGGAGCATTATATTTTTCTCCTAAACCAAAACTAATTCCTATAGCTTTTGTATGTCCAATGTGAAGATATCCGTTAGGTTCTGGAGGAAAACGAAAACGTAAGTTTTCTTTTTTCATTCCATTTGCTAAATCCTCCTCTATGATTTGTTCAATAAAATTTAAAGATTTCTTTTCTTCTGACATTTTATATTAAATTGGACAACAAAATTAATGAAAATAGTTGAGCCTTGTAATACAAAAAAACTCTTCTCCTAGTAAAAGGATAAGAGTTTAAAATATCTTGAAATTTCACCTTTTTTAAGGCTTTAATATCTTGTATTGTTCTATTTCTGACTCTGTCATCCAATGAATACTTGCAGCTTTAGCAGAATTTATTGTAAAATAATAAAATGCTTTAGCCTCTACATCGCTAAAACCTATAGACTTGTAATAATTTATATATGGTAAATGATTTATGTGTCCTACTGGAAAATCAGTTGCTTCATTAGTACCATTTGACCATGAATGCACACCTATTCTTGTATTATTCCCTCTTGTTCTTTTTTTACCTGCTAAAAAGAAATCTACTCCTCCTGATGCAATTATAGCATTATCTAATAAATGAATTTTTATGTTTAAATCGTGTATTTTCTTAGATAATTTTAAATTAACTTCATCATCAGATGAACCATCACAATTTTTAATATTTATTGTGGTTAGGTTAGGGTTTTTAGTTATAATTTTATTAAAACTATTTAATGAAGAGCTATTTATAACTCCATTCATTTCAATTGTTTCCCCATCTTCTAAGATCTTAAATATTCCAAAATCTGTTGTTGATTTATCGTTTATTAATTCTTCATTTTTACTACAATTAGTAGTAAATACTAAAAATACAATTAACAATACTAATCTTTTTGTCGCTTTCATATATTGTCTTTTTAATTCTCTATTCTGTAACTTTAAACAAGAAGAATTAAATTTACCCTAAGTATCAAATTTTATTTCCTTAGTATTTTATACTTATCTATTTCTTTTGTAGTCATATTGTGAATATTACTCGCAGAAGCAGCTTCAAGTGTAAACCAATAAAAATCTGTTGGAATATTCATTTCTTCATAATATTTTAAATACATAATATGTACTTCGTTATCCCTTGGGTAATCTATACCTTCTTTATCTCCATCAGCCCAAGAATGTACACCAATTTTGGCTGTAACATCTGCATTTCTTTTTTTTCCAGCTAAAAACATATCAGTTCCGCCAGATGCTACCATACCGTTTCTAGGTATATATGTATTAATATTTCTTTTTCGAATTTCTCTAGAAGCCAACAAATTAATATGATCATCTATAGACCCAGGCACTTCTTCCATAACCAATGTTTTAACTTGAGGATTACTATTAAGTACTTCTTTTAAATCTTCTAATGTATTTGAATAAATAACTCCATTCATGTACAAACTATCTTTTAATTTTGAGGTAGATTTGAAAGTAAAAGTTGCCGTTTTTTCTCCCATGACCTTCATCATTAATTTCTGACCAAAAGCAGTAGAAAAATATAATTGCGGAAACAAGAAAAAAGTGACTACCCCTAGAAGCAAAAAAATAAAAACTCCGATTATTAATTTTTTCATAATATTTAATGTTTTAAAGTTGAATAAAAAAACTCCATACACCTATCTTTTACAGATAAGGTATATGGAGTTTCCATAATAGTTAACTTATAATTCTCAATGTCTTCCTTATGTTAGAATTACAAGCTTTTTAAAATTATTATTTGTTTGACGCTACATATATAATTTTGTTACACATTTTTTAAAAACTCTTTCCATAATTTATTTTTAAACTTTATCTATTTATCTTTTGTAAGTTCCATCTGGTAAAATACTAGGAAAATTATATTGGCTATCTGTTAATAAATTATATATAGTTTCATCTGTAATCTTAACCTTCTCCTTTGTATTCAATTTCCATTCTTGCTTAATTTCATCTAATCGATTCGACTGTGCTCCTAAAATAGAACTCATTGCCCAATAAAAGTACTCCGTTGCCTGACAATCATAAGTACATGTTGTATCGTCATAAGTATACCATGCTTCAGATGGATAGTTAATTGGAATGCTAGTAAAGTTACCTCCTCTAGCTTTATCCATCGCATTGGTTAGCGATGTTCCTGCATTTTCACCAAAAACATTTGGATAAGCTTTAGAATACCCAGCATGTGTAATAATATGCCAAACTTCTTCTAATGAAGCATCAAATCGTCCAGTTTTTCCTCCCGAAACGAAACTAGGGACAGTTTCATCATTTCCTAAATCTTGGCCAAGTCTTCCTAGAGGCGGAGCGATTAAGTTTAAATCTGATTCTGATTTCCACATAAATAGAAATGCTTTATTCTCTAGCATTTTATCTAACACTAATTGATTATCAACAACTCCATCTTCATCATTATCTAAATACTGAGCCATAACATTTGCTGCATGTAATAGTTTTGTATCTTCAATACCTGAAACTCCATAAATATCGATTCCAAAGACAACTACTTTTCTATTAAAAATAGACATACCCTCGTCTGAATTTTCTATAATTTTAAAATTCGGATCATTTCCTCCATTGATTATTCCTTGTTCATTTCCATTATTACTCATATCATTATTTTTGGAACATGATACACAGCCAACAACTACAATAACAATTATTACTAATAATATCTTAGATATATTTTTCATCATATTATTTTAATTTATTACTTAATCTTTATCCCTATAGTTTTTGAATAATCAGCATTTACAGACATTGGAACTTGTTTATTTTTCATAAAAGCTAATGCTTTTTGTTGATGAGTATTAAGTTTATTTTCTTGACCAGCAAAATTGATTGCCCAAATTTGATGTATATATTCATTTACCGCTGTAATTTTATCGTAGTTGCCATTTTCTTCAGCGTTTTGCTCAGAAATATCGTATGTTCTCGCTGTAATATCATCTTCCATAAATTGACGTAGTTTTTTTCCTTGTGTAAAAGCGAATTCATTATCTGATCTACTTATTGCTTCTGTTATCGTATGGAATACCTCTTCCCATAATGCATTCATGTTTTCAGGCCTCCATGTAAAAGATGTTAGTTTATCTATAACCCAACCTTTTCCATTGTAATTTTTAACATATGGCCAGTTATCGGTTTGCATACTTAAACCATACAATCCTTGGCTATTAACCTGAGGTGATTCTGATATTTTATCTACTAAGTTTAAAGGGCCAGAAATAAACATTACCGTTTTTGCCATTTGCAGATTTAATACTTTCATATCTTCATCAACAACACCATCGTTGTTTTGATCTAAAAAACTACTAAACAAACGCACAGAATGATCAAAAACATCTTTTCCTGTTGTTCCTGCTGTAGTTTCTTCTGAAGTTGGATTTATTGCACTACCAACAATATAAAACCCATTAATTTCATGTATATAATCTGCATTAGTTTTTAAATAATTTATCAAAGAAGAATTTGAAGTATTATCTGAATTACTAACTATTTCGTTGTTTTTTGAACAAGAGACTAAACTTATAATGATTGTAATACTGCATATAATTTTAGAGTTGAACATTTTTTTTATCATAATTATTATGTTTTAAATTCGAATATTATTCTGTTTAATCAAATAACATTCAATTTGTGTTCAACCCTATAAATAAACCTTTTTAAAAAGTCCGAATAACGGTTATTCGGACTTTTTTATTTGTTTTTGATATTGTTTAGGTGTAATGCCTTCAAGTTTTTTAAACACTGCATAAAAAGTAGATTTAGATGAAAAACCTGCTTCATTTGCTAATCCTAGAAGAGAAAGTTTACTCGCTTTATTAGAAGACAAGGACTCTTTAAAAGAATTTACTCTAAATGTATTAATGAAATAATAAAAATTATTACCGGTATGAAGGTTAATAAGTTTAGAAAGCTCTTTTTCTTTAATTCTAACTTTTTGTGAAAGGATACGAAGATTTAAGTTTTGATCTGAATAAATTTTTTCATCTTGAATCTGATGAACTATTTTATTAAATAGCTCTTTAGTATCTTTTTTTACAATTTTCTTTTCTTTTTCTGATTCTTTTAGAAATAATCTTTCTTTAAAAATATCTACTTGAGAAAATCCATTATAAGCTATCCAATAAATCATAAAAAAAGTAAGAATAGTTGAAATAGCTGCAAAATAATATACAATAGACTCATTAATAACACTAATGATATCTTCAAAAATCCAAAAAGCGTGAAAAAAAAGATATATGAAAACAATTGTTCTTATCCAGGTTAACGTTTTATTTTCAATTTCAGAATAAAAATCTTTAACCCTTATCTGTACCTCTTTTATTTTTTTTAAAATTAGAATTAATATGGTTATATTAAATATATATTCTGCATACTTTATGTACTCATTTTCAGTAAAAAATATGACAGTTAAAAACCAAGGCAGAAATAAAACTAATAAATAAAAACTCTTTTGTTTATTTAAAGTCGCGTTTACATAAAAAAACAACAACGGCATTGTTAGAAAGCCTGTATTTAAAACAGTTACAGAAAACTCATCTATTGTTTCTGTTAAACTATAAAAAACTTCTAAACATAAAGACCATAAGAATAATGCTAAAAAAATATTTGCTTTTTTATTTGTTGATTTTAACGTAATGAATAAAAAACCTAACATTAATGATGTTGCTATAGATAAGATATCTATAATTAATAACAGATTAAAATTTAAGGTTATTGATTCCATTTTATACTTAGTTTACGCAAACAAGAATAAAAACAATAAAGGAAATAACATTCCTGCAACCGCTAATTTCCAACCTCTGCCTTTAAATCCTTTTTTACCCAATGGAATTAACACACCTGTTAGAGCAATTACTAACATTGCTATACCAAAAATATCAGAATACCAAATCCAAAAACTATTAGTAGATTTATGTAAATACATTGAATGCCCAATGACAGGAACTTTTCTTTTGTATTCTATAGTTCCTTTTCCTGTTTCGACATCAGCGTCTAAAATAATATTATCTTTAAAATACACTCTTATTTTCCCATTTCTTACTCTATGCCCATCATACTTTCCTATTTCTTTGGTAAGTCCAGTTATATACTCTTTTGTTAACTGTGCTTCTTCAGAAGGAATTGTTAGTTCAAACGATTTGTTTTCATATGTATAATCCATCGGATACCAATCTTGACGATGGTTTAAAATAATTCCTGAAAAAGAAAATGCGATGATTAACCCAACATAAAAATATGCTAAATCTCTATGTAAACTTCTATTAGTTATTTTCATTATTACTTTTATATATAAATTAAAAAGAAACCCAAGATATTACTTCTTGGGTTTAAATTTCTTAAAAAGATTAGATATGTTATTGTTCATTCATTTCTACGTGAACAACTATTTCTACATCGTTACCTATAGGTTTCATTCCTTTTCCAACATTAAACTCTTCTCTATTTATTACTGAAGTTAATTTTAATCCAGCTTTTTTCTTTCCTCCTCTTCCTTCGATAATTCCATTTAATTTTCCTTTAAAGATAACTTCTTTTGTAATTCCTTTAATCGTAATTTCTCCAATAGTTTGAAACTCTTTACCTTCTAACTGTTTAAAATTATTACTTTTAAAAATAATATTTGCATGATTTGCTACATCAAAAAAATCTACAGCTTTTAAATGATTATCTCTTCCAGACTGGTTTGTATTAATTGTTGACGCATCTATTGAAACATTAAATTTTGGAGCTTCAAATTTCTTATTACTTACTGCTGTAATATCAAATTTTTCAAAATTACCTGTTACTTCTGAAATCATAAAATGTGAAACAGAAAATGTAATTGAAGAATGTGCTTTATCTACCTTCCAAATTGTTTGTGCATTTATACTTATTAGAGTTACTAATGCTAATAGAGTTAAAACTATTTTTTTCATTATTTTTAAATTTTTAAAAGTTTGTAAGCAAAAGTATTTACTCTTAAAAATCAAAAAGTTATTAAAAACAGAATATAACTTATGAATTTATGCCCGTAGATGTTCCTATTCATAACTTAAACACCTCTTATAACATAAATATTGAAAAAATATCTCATGACAATAATTATGATTTTAACACAATACATAAACATAATTACTTTGAGATTTTATTTTTTGAAAAAGGAGGCGGTCATCAATTAATTGATTTTGAAAAAATTAAAATAAAAAATAATAGCTGTTATATTGTAAAACCTAAGCAAATACACTTAGTAAAAAGAAATGCAAATGCTGATGGTTTATTAATACAATTTACTCCTGAAACACTTTTTAGTGATTCCTTTTCTCTATTAAAAAGTTTTACAAAATCTGAGGTAGTTTTTGAAAAAGATATTGATTTATCTAACTATTTTATCTCTCAATTAAAAAGTATTTCTGCTATTCAAAAAAGTAAATCATACTTTTATAAAGAAAAAACAATTCATTTACTTTCTTCACTTTTGTACACACTTGAGGAACAAAGTATAAAAATGAAAAACGAAAAATTTAGTGCAATTACAGTAAATTTTATCGACTTGGTGGAAAATAACATTAACAATATATCTGTAAGCGAATATGCTAAAAGATTACATATTTCTTCTAAAAAATTAACTCAAATTATAAAAACAGAACTGAATAGTACTCCTTTAAAATATATTCATGATATATTACTTCTAAACATCAAAAGAGACCTTGCTTTCAAACAGTTAACTCATAAAGAAATTGCATATAATTACAATTTTGACAGTCCTTCTAATTTTAGTATTTTCATAAAAAAGCACACAAAACTAACCCCTACAGAACTTCAAAAACAATTAATATCTCAATAAAAAAAAGGGTTAAGAAAATTCTCAACCCTTTTTATAAATACTTTTGTTTATTACTCTATAGAAAAACTGTTATTTAATGGATTAATATCTGCCATAAATCCGTCTTTATTAATATTTACACTTTTAACAGTCTTAGAGGCCTTAAAAGTATACGTTTGATATGCCCATCCCCAATCTTTTAATAAAGTTGAAGAAGATGGTTTATTTCCTCTCATAATCTCTAGAGGAATATTAAAAGATTCTTTAGACCCGTCTATATACTCAACTTCTACATCTAAAGGCATTGGCATTGCTCCAATTCTTTCTAACGTAATTTCTTTATCGTTTACAGTTTTAATTCCATAATCAATAAAGTTAGTGGTTTGACTCCATTCGTTTAAGTACCAATCTAAATGAATTCCAGAAACTTTTTCTGCAACACGTTTAAAATCATTCGGTGTTGGATGTTTGAATGAAAATTGATTGTAATATTCTTTTAATGTTTTTGCTACATTTTCAGAACCAATAACATATTCTAATTGACTTAAGAAAATACTTCCTTTACTATAACTTCCAATACCATAAGCTCTATTTGTTTCATATCTATCTGCATGTGTAGACAATGGTTTTTCCATACCTGATTTTACTAAAAAACCATAACCTCTGTAAGAACCACTATTAGGGTTTACTGCACCTCTATCAGTAATTTCATTCATGGCTTTATTGGAAATATAAGTAGTAAAACCTTCATCCATCCATGGGTGCTTACTTTCATTTGTTGCTAATAAAAACTGAAACCAATTATGAGCTAACTCGTGAGCAGTTACACCTAACAAACTTCCCCAAGGTCTTTGTCCTGTAATTAATGTACATTGTGCATACTCCATTCCTCCATCACCTCCCTGAATTACAGAATATTGTTTGTAAGGGTATTTACCTATATGCTCGCTAAAATATTTCATTAATTCAGCAGTCTTAGGCTGTAATTTCTTCCAATTTTCAATAAACTTAGTATCTAATGTTTTCTTGTATAAGAAATGTAAATTGATACCATTATCCATTTTATAAATATCATGCTGATATTCTGGATCTGCAGCCCAAGTAAAATCATGAATATTCTTTCCTGAAAACTTCCATGTTAATTTTTTACCTTTTGGTAAACTTAAAGACTTACTCTTGTCTTCATATCCATGTCCTACTTCTTGTGGATTTAATAACTCTCCTGTTCCACCAACAACATAATTTTTATCGATATGTAAAGTAACATCGAAATTACCCCAAACTCCATGAAATTCTCTAGCAATATATGGAGGAGTATGCCAACCTTCGAAATCATATTCCGCCATTTTAGGGTACCATTGTGTCATTGATAACGCAACTCCTTCTTTACTATTTCTTCCAGATCTACGAATTTGTAAAGGAACTTGAGCATCGAACTCCATCTCGAAAGTTGCTTTTTCTCCAGATTTAATAGGAACGTTTAAAGTTACTTCTAAAATTGTTCCTACAATTTCGTACGCTACTTTTTTCCCATTTTGACGTAAAGAATTAACTTTAATAAAACCTATTTCGTTAGGCTTTAATTTTGCAATTCTACTTTCTACTTTTACATCTTCAGAAGTTCCAATTTTTTCTACCATTCTCCCATCTGGATCTTCTATGGTGTGCAAACGAGCATCCATTTGAGAATTTGGCTGAAAAGCATTGAAATACAAATGATAAAACACTTTATTTAGTTCATCTGGTGAATTATTCGTGTAAACTAGTTTTTGCTTACCTTTATATTGATATGTTTTTACATCCATATCAATATCCATAGTGTAATCTGCTTGTTGTTGCCAATAGTTACTTTTTGTACTCGAAGTATTTTGAGCATAACTTGCACAAGAAACTAAACCAGCACATAAAATAAAATGAAAAATTTTTCTCATTATATAATTTAGTTATTATTAAAAAAGAGCATTTTTTAGATGCTCTTTTTTGTTTTTATTTATTTGCTTTTACAAGTTTTTCCGCCATAATTAAAGCATTGTATGCATTAACTACTCGACCAGAAACTGATAAATCTGCGAAAGGGATTAACTGTGTTTCTGAACCATATCTACTACCTGTTCCTGGTTTATTAACTTTCATGTTAATTTTAGTTCCTGAGTTCATAATAATCCTCTTTACCTGACTAGCAGATAATTGTGGATAATATGAACGAATTAAAGCAGCAACTCCAGCAGTAGATGGTGATGCCATTGAAGTTCCACTAAAGTATTTGTATTCATTTTCAGGTGTTGTAGAATATATTTGAGCACCAGGTGCAAATATGTCTACATTCTTTTTTCCATAGTTTGAAAAAGCTGCTGGTAGTTCCTCATTATAATTTGAACTCATAGCTCCAACTGTAAGAAAATTATCTGAGATTTCATTAATTAAATCAGGTGCATCATTAGGATATGATTTTTCTACATCAATATCTTTTCCATCATTTCCTGCTGCATTAACAATTAATACATCTTTATCTGCTGCATATTTAATAGCTTCGTAAACCCAATCTTTATTTGGTGAAAAAGCCTTACCAAAACTTGTATTAATCACTTTTGCTCCGTTATCTACTGCATAACGAATACCTAAAGCAACATCTTTATCATATTCATCTCCATCAGAAACAGATCTAACAGCCATGATTTTTACGTTAGTTGCTACTCCATTCATTCCTTTTCCGTTATTTCTAGTAGCACCTACAATACCAGATACATGAGAACCGTGTGCTTCGTCTTTTTCTGAATGGCCAGTATTTCCATTTCCATAACCTGGCTTATCTTTAATATCATAAGCATTATCTCCAACTACTTTTCGATAATCTGTCTTCAAATTATCTCCATTTATAGTTTTGTTTGCTTTTTTTATTTCACTCTTAAGTTCTTTCTGAATACCTGGCATAGTCATACCATTAGCTTGAACAAAACCAATTGCAATTCCTATTGCTTGTTTTAATTCATCACTAGGGTTTTGAATTGCTTTAACTTCTTCAAAAGTATAATCATCTTTTTTAAAATGATCTTTTAAAGCTTTATCTGCAAACAATACCCCCGATAAATAATTTTGATAATTAAATTTTTTCTCTTTAGCTTCTTTTAATTTTTCTTCTTGAAATGCTTTCACAGCTTTTAATGTTTCTGGATCTGCAACAGAAGGATTCATTAAAATACGTTCATACTCTAAATGTTCTGTATAAGAATCTCCTAAAAAATTCCATCCGGTAATATCGTCTATATATCCATTATTATCATCATCTTTTCCATTTCCAGCTATTTCATTTCTGTTAGTCCAAGCTACATCTTTTAAATCTTCATGATTTAAATCTGTTCCACTATCAATAACTCCAACAATTACTTCTACACCTTTTTTTCCTTTTAAAAACTCATATGCTTTATTAACACTCATACCTGGTATAGTGTCTGTAGCTAAATCCAAATGTTGCCAATTTTGTTTTTCTGCTTCAGTTAAATCAGCTTTTTTTGCAGAAATTACAACTTCATTATTAACTCCTGTTGGGATTACTATTTTTTTTAGATTAGCTGTTGAATTACAACTTGCTAAACTAACTAAAACGATTGAAGATAAAATAGGTTTGTATACTCTCATTCTCATTTCTCTCTTAATTAAATATCTCTCTAAATTTGTAAGTTTCTTTTAATCGGACTCCTTTTTCAGTATGTTTTACAGTGATAATTTCGTTGTAAGCATCATGCTCTAAAAAAAGTAAATACTCATTATCGGCTGCTTCTGTTAAAAATGCTTCTTTTTCTTTTAGTGTAAGTAATGGTCTGGTATCATAGCCCATTACATAAGGTAGTGGTATATGACCTGCTGTAGGTAATAAATCTGCCATAAAAACAATAGTTTTATCTTTATATTGAATTTTTGGCAACATTTGTTTTTCTGTATGGCCGTCTTTGAATAATACATCAAAACCAACGTAATCTTTTGCGTTTAAATGTAAAAAGTTTAATTGACCACTTTCTTCTATTGGGAGAATATTTTCTGATAAAAACGAGGCTTTTTCCCTTGGATTAGGATTTACTGCCCAGTCCCAATGGCGACTATTACTCCAAAATTTAGCATTTTTAAACGCTGGTTCGAAACCTGTTCTGTCTTTATTCCATTGAATAGCACCTCCACAATGGTCAAAATGTAAATGTGTTAAAAATACATCTGTAATATCATCTCTATGAAAACCTAACTCCGCTAATGATTTATCTAGAGAAAAATCTCCAAATAAATAGTAATAACCATAAAATTTATCGGATTGTTTGTTTCCTATACCTGTATCAATTAGTGTAAGTCTATCACCATCTTCAATTAGAAGACACCTCATCGACATATCGATCATATTGTTTGCATCTGCAGGATTTGTTCTTTGCCATAAAGACTTGGGAACAACACCAAACATTGCTCCACCATCTAATTTAAAATTTCCGGTTTCGATTGGGTAAATACGCATAAAAACAAAGATGCGAAAAATTAATGAGTTAACTCGTTAATAATATCGTAATACTGTAATAAACCTGGCTTAACTTATTTGTAGAGTAATTTATGATTTATACGCCTTCTTTTTCTAATAAATAACCTATTGTAAAATTGGTTTCCCAATCGAATATAAAATTTTTGCACCCAGTTGCATCTACTATTGCTTTATATATTGTTAAACCAGATTCTATTTTTTTTCCTTTTTCTTGTTTTACTTTATCGAATTTCTCAACGTTAGAAGGTAGTACAGTATAACGTTCTTTATTTTTTCTAAATTCTTGTGCTAATTGAAAAGGGATTCCTCCTATTAAAAAACAAAATCTCCTATTTTCTTTAGGAATCAATGTTGCTAATTCTTTTACTTCTTTGTACACAATTTCATCTTCTGTTCCTTTCTGATGATATTTACTTCCATGTGTTTCTTTACCTATTAATTTTCCATTTTCAACAAAGGAAATTTTTGTGTTTCCAGATCCAAGATCTACAACAAATGCATTATTTTTAAAAGATTTTGGTAAAATTGCTCTTAAGCTATATATCGCTTCTTCTTTCGGAGTTATTTCTTTAATTTCATGATTTCTTTTTTTCAATTCTTTTACAATTAATGTAGTAACCTCTTCCTTTAAAGCTCCTGAACTTACAATAAAAGTTATATCTTCTTTAGCAACACCTAAATCTTCAATTTTTTTTAAAAATTTATTTAATTTATTATCTATTTCTTCTGTAGTTGTCATGGCTTCTGCTATTAAACTTTTACCATAAGCTGCTTCTTTTAATTTCCATTTTTTATTATTATCTATTTCAATAATAAAATAATTAAATCCAGAAGTTCCAAGTTCTACAACTCCTTTTAAAACTCCATTCTCAGGTAGTTCTGCGGTATATTTAAATTCTGGTTGTATTTCTTCTTGTTTTTTCTCTACATTTTTACACGAAAAAATAAAAAGTAAAAAAAAGGATATATATAGGGATTTTAATAAATTCATCTTAACAACTGGTATAATTTATTATTCCTTACAAAAATAAAAAAACATCTTATTTAAACCTTAAGATGCTCATTCTTTACTAATTTATAAAAAAACATATTTATTTATTTAATAAAACAGGTATGTTTTTTTGCGTATTATAAAGTTTAAATTCTGTAATATTTGAAGGCATATTTAAGCCGTTCTTAATTAATATGTTTTTCACATTTTTAACTACATCACTTTTAACTTCTAACGCTCCTCTTTTATACTCCATTGTTTTTGTCCAAAATAAAACTTTAAGATTAACTGTACTAATTCCAAGAGAGTCTACAGTTACAAAACATTTATGTTCTTCTGTATCAATAACTCCAGAAGTTTCTACAACTGCTTTTGTTACAACTTTCTTTGCTAAATCTATATTATCGTTATAATCGATTCCTACTGTAAAATCAGTTCGATAATATCCGTCTTCTGTGTAATTAAATACTGGTTTTTTAATTATATCACTATTCGGGATGTAAACATCTCTACCATCAAATGTTTTCAATTTTGAATGCCTGAATTCTATTGTTTTCACTTTTCCAAAAACATCCCCAATTAATACAGTATCATTAACATTAAAGGGTCTGCTAAACGATAAAATAACTCCTGAAATAAAATTTTCACCAATATCTTTAAAAGCAAAACCAATAATTACTGCAGAAGCACCAGCTGCAGTTAAAAAACCTGTAGCGATATATCCTAATCCAGCTATTTTTAAAGCAAAAATAATTACTAACAATACAAATCCGTATTTTATTGTTTTTCCTAAGAAATTAGTTATTAATGGATCTTTAGTTTGAATTGAAATGGTTTTTTTTGAAATTGAAGAAATAACATTTGACAATAAGAAACCTAATACCACTATTAAAACAGCCAAAATAATTCCTGGTATATGGTTTAAAAATTCATTCCAATAATTTATTAAGGCTAATTTTATTTTCTGTAGTGTTTCATTTAAAGTCATATGTTTTTCTTGTTTTGAAATTTAATTATAACTACAAAATTATTATGACTAAACTTTTCTCCTTAACTCATTTAAAACAAAAATTAGCTCAAAACATATAAATTGATATGAGTTAATATTAAATGGAAATGAACAAAACACCATTTTTAATTTGCCATAAATTTGTGATGTAACACAAAACTAACAGCATTATGAAACAAGGTAAAGAAGATTTTAAAATCTTTAAAAAGAATAAAAAAAACAAAAGTAAAAATTACATTTTTCAAAATAACAAAACAACTAGATCAGGCTTTTATATTTTAACAAGCTTACTTGTTATTGGTTTAACCATGGTTATTCTATCTGGAGTTATCTAAAAAAAATTGCTCTAAAAAAAGATTAACACACTGTAAATGTACGGTTTACAACACATAACACGATCAATTATATAATCAAAAAAATAAATTAATCTTTATAAAAAACATGTGTCTATAGATTTAAGAATATTAAATTAAAACATATTCACCTCTTTAAAAAATGTAAAAAAGTAAGCATTTTAAACCAAACTACTTATCACTTATAAAAACAAAAATATTATGTATAACTATACACAAGAAATAGCTAGTCAATTAAACGGATTATTGATAAAGAATTACGATGCTGAAAAAGGATATCAAACTGCAGCCGAAAATGTAGATAGTGACGTATTAACTAGTTTATTTGAAAGAAAAGCCAAGGAACGTAAAAAATTCGGAAATGAACTAAAAAAAGAAATTAGATTATTGGGTGAAAAAACTAAACAAGAAGGGAGTAAATTAGGAACTATACATAGAACTTGGATGGATACAAGAGCCTTTTTTTCTTTAGACAATGATAAATCTATTTTAGAAGAAGCTATCAGAGGAGAAAAAGCTTCTGTTAAAGAATATAATGAAGTGATAAATTCTAAAGAACATTTACCTAAAACAATTGTCAGTTTATTAAAAAATCAAAGAAATTCTATATTAAACGACACAATTCTAATAAAGAAATTAGAAGACATTAAATAATCATTTTAAACAATTTCCTTTAAATTACCTATTAATAAATTTTATTGATAGGTAGTTTTTAATCTGTTAAATCCAATAAAAAACCTATTGTAAAATTAGAATCCCAGTCAAAAATTACAGTTTCTGGATTTGTTGCATCATTAATAGCTTTAAAAATATTTACTCCACTTTTAGTTTTAGCTCCTTTCTCACTAATAACATCCTGATAAACAGAAATATCTTTATTTAACAAAGTGTATCGTTCTTTTTCTATTCTTAACTTTTTCGCCATTTGATAAGGTACCCCTCCAATAATAAAATATTGCTTTCTTTTTTGCTCTGGAACGCTGTCTGCAATAGCTTTTACATGATTATATACTTCTTGATCATTTATGTTTTTTTGAAAATATTTAGAACCATAAACCTCTTTACTAACAATTGAATTCCCATCTATATAAGATATTTTAGTATTTCCTGAACCAATATCTACAACAAATGTAGTGTCTTCAAATTGAGGTGTCATTACAGATTTTAACGCGTATTGTCCTTCCTCTTCAGCAGTAACAACATTAACTTTGTATCCAATATCATTTAATTCACTTTTTATTTTTTGAGTAATGCTTTTTTTATCGGCTCCAGAACTCACAACAAAATGAATATTTTTAGATGCTACGCCTAAATCAATAATTTTTTGGATATATAATTTTAATTTATTTCGAATTTCTTTAACTGAAGCATTACCATCTAAAATTGAGCTATTACCATACTCTTTACTTTTAATTTCCCAGTTTTTATCTTTATCAATATTAATAACAAAAGAATTAAAACCAGAAGCTCCTAACTCAACTACAGCTTTTAACTTACCATCTATTGGTTTTATAGGTTTATATGAAAATTGTTTTTCTGTTATAGAAGTTTTAGACAATTGTTCTTTTATTTTTTCTGAACTAATCTTTGTGTCTATCTTTTCTGGTTTACATGAATTGAAAAGTAATAATGTTAGAATAAAAAATAAAACTTTTTTCATTGTTAGAATCATTGGGGTATGAAGCAACAAAAATATAATTCCAATATTTGAAATAATTTCAATATTGATACAATCAAACAAAAAAACATAAAAACCTGAAAAACAACAACATAAACTTGTTTAATTAGAAAAATGTTACTTTAAAAAACTAAAAAACTCCAGTCAATCAGATTGACTGGAGAAAATAATCCCAAATTAATACATAGAATGAATTATATTATTCATTCAAAACGCATGTTTTATTATTGAGGTTGGATATTCACCTCAATTAAATTATAACCTCCTCTTGGATCACCAAACCATGTTACCCCAGGAGAACTATTAATTGCTCCTTTACCAAACTGTACATCATTTAATATAGCTACTCGTCTAATTAAATTGTCGCTATCGACTGCTCCTGTATTTGCTCCAGATTGTCTTGGTGCTTGATTCGCTCCAAATCCAACTTCTTCATCAGCTTCAGTTCCTGCATCAAAAAGATAAGTTTCATCACTTTCAGAAGTACCAGAGAAAGCTGTTCCGTTTTCGTCAAATAAAGCAACCCCATTGTTATTGTAACTAATGAACCAATCGTTAGTATCTACTAACATTGTTCCAAATCCTAATTTATAATCTAAACCTTGTGGAACTTCAATTGTGAATGTTAACGATTCACCTGGTTTTACCGGAGCAGTTTCGTTACTCTTAGCTACTGGAAGACCTAAACCTTTTAAATATTCGTAAGCAACTTGGTTATTTCCATCTTCAGCAATTTCTTCTAAACCACTAGATGCTTTTGCTTGCTCTCCTTGAACAAACCAAGGATCTTTAGTTGTACTAAATGCATATAATATTGCTGGAGAAAACACTGTATACGAAGAAGATAAACGTAATGGAGCTCCTTGAGAACCTGTTGCGTTAAACCATTGATATAATGGCATTGGATCACCTGCTTCTGCAATTTCTTTTAATCCATATCCTCTATCTGGTTGCCCTACTGTAAATAAAGGTGCGTTTTGTGCATGTAATACAGCTAAACCTGGTGTAAGTACAATTGGTGTGCTTCCTGAAGCTCCTACTAAATTTGTTAATGTTAAAGTAAAATACCTTGTTGAACTATCGTAAGCTAACTCTGTTCTTAAGTAAGGTGTCACATCATTTTTCACCACACGAACTGTGTTATCATCATCTGGACTTCCAGCTGTTCCTCCGTTAGGTTCAGTTGCTATTGTAGCTGGATCTTCTTCTTCTGTTCCTGCATCCCATAAGTAAATCTGATCACTAATATCTCCTGTCACAGCACTTCCGCTTGCATCGAAAAGATCTATTCCTGTCATTCTTGGAGCAAAAAACCAATCGTTAGTAGCAGCAGACATTGAAGCGAAACTCAATTTGGTTCCAGGTACTGCCTTAAATTTTACAGAATAACTTCCATTCACATTAGTTACTGGACCTGGATTTGTAGCTCCTGTTGGTGTATTAAAAACGTGTGTTCCTAAATAATTAATCTTATTTGTAATTGTTACAGTAAATCTTGTTTTTGTAGCTTCAGCAGCATTTCCTCTACCAAAAGTTGGATTTACAGCTTCTTTCCAATCTGAAATAGCATCTCCTTCTCCATCGTAAGCTAAACTATAACTCTCTAATCTTACCTGAGGAACAAAATCACCAGCTGTCCAAATTCCTGCAGCAACAGCTACATTTTCTCTTGCACTACCTGAAGCTCCCCACTGAACAAAATCTAAAATTGCATCTGGGTTAGTAAATGCATTTGAAGCGTAAAAACCTAAACCTGCACTTTCACTTAACTGATCCCAACTTACCACTAAAAACTCACTTGGATTTAACTGCGCAGATCCACTTATAACCGTAGCATTTTTTACTTGTAAATACTGACCTGGCCCTAAACATAACCAATAATCACTAACATCTACAGCTACATCTCCGTTATTCCATAATTCTATTAATTTATCTTTTCCGTAATTAACCTCATTAATTACAACAGAACGAACATCATCTTGTGGCGGCATAACAACATTTTGTGCTCCAAAAGTAACTTCTGTCGTTTCTGCCCAATTCATAACTCCATTACCTTCTCCATCATAAACGATACTATTGTCTTCACTTTTTACAACAGGAACAAAATCACCAGCTGTCCAAATTCCTGCAGAAGCAGCAATATTTTCTCTAGCAGAACCAGAATCACCATACTGAACAAAATCTATAATTGCGTCTGGATTTGTAAACTCATTTGTTGAATACAATCCTAATCCACCTTTATCATCTGGTAAATTGTAACTTATTACTAAATATTCACCTGCTGGTATTGTTGTATTTCCTGACTCTGGAGTTAAATCTCCTATTTTTTGATAAGCACCTGGACCTAAACAAAGCCAGTATTCACTAATATCTGCTGCTTGGGTTCCTCTATTATAAATCTCTATAAGATCTTTAGTTCCTTGATATTTAATTTCATTAAAAACTACATCTTTTTTTACAGTTGTTGGAGGATTACCATTATCAGGTTGGCTAACTTCCTCATCATCGTTACATGAAACTACTAACAAAAGCATTGTTAGTATTAAATAATTAATTGTTTTCATTTTAAATAATACTTTTCTTGGTTTACACCACAAAAGTATTTTAAGACACTACAAACAAAATCATTAAATAAACTTAGAAGGAAATAAAATGGGTTAAAAAGGAAAAAAATACTTTGAAAGAAATGCACATTATCAATAAAAGATAAAGCATTTATTTAATTTGAGCTGTTAAGTATACTATTTAAAAACAATAACACAACCTAAAAATAGGTTGTGTTATCTTAACTCTTAAATCTTGCTAGTCTTTAAATAAAAACATTTGTCCCCCAACTTAGCTTTTAATGACCACAGATTTAATATATACCAAAGATATATTAAAGTTTATTATGAAACATTCAAATATGTTACATTTATTATGAATGGGTTAAAAAACCTTATATTTTGCAATTTTTATGTTATAAAACAACAAATATGTTACATTTCAAACATAAAAAAAGTCTCAATATTAAAATATTGAGACTTTTGAGGTGTCGAGCGGATTCGAACCGCTGTAGATGGTGTTGCAGACCACTGCCTAGCCACTCGGCCACGACACCTTTAGTGAGAGTGCAAATTTAAACTTTTTCTTTTTAGTGGCAAGTATTTTTTAACTTTTACGCACTTTTGATAGTATAATTGTTACTTCTCCCACATTCCCACCTATTGGTGGATTAATTTTTGACACGCTAATTTCTGCTTCATCTACCAAAGGAATTTCATCAAAAACTCGATCTAACATCCTCTGAGCCACCTGCTCTAACAATTTAGATCGTTTATTCATTTCTTCTTTAGCTATTCTATTTAAGTGTACATAATCTATTGTATCACTTAATTCATCGGTTTTTGCAGAAAGTGTTAAATTTCCCTTAACTTTTATATCAACTCTATATTCTGACCCAATTTTTGCCTCTTCCTCTAGACATCCATGGTTTGTAAAGATCTTTATATTCGTTACTTTTATTACTCCCATTTATTTAATTTCAAATGTTTTTATTGCATTACCCATTTTCACCTTATATTTTCCTTTAGGTAAATATGTTTTTCCATTTTTCGCTGTATTCAATACAGCTTCTTTATTTACTTTTTTATAATTTTTTAATCCATTTTTACTAAAGCTTGCATCAAACTCAGCTTCATTAAACCCTTTTGAAGTTTTTACTTTAAACGAATTTACAACAACATCACCACTGAAAACTGTAAAAACTGTATCTTGGTTTGTATTTGAAAAATATGGAATCGTAATACTTGGTGTATAAGGTTGTAACCACTTACTCCAAGAACTTCCCCATCTTCCACTCTTTCTAATATTATTTATAGTAAATATTTTATCGCTTTTATCTGAAATCGCTCCAGAATACTCTTGTAACGGCTTAATATTCGCTTTATACAAACTTCTTCCGTGTGTACCTACTATTAAATGTTTTGCTTTAGGTTGAATTACCAAATCATGTACAGCAACATTAGGTAAGTTTTTGTTGAAAATTTCCCAAGATTTTCCTGAATCAAAAGAAACATATAAACCATTATCTGTTCCTATGTATAATAAATTCTCGTAATCTGGATCTTCTTTAATCACATTTACTGGTGATGTTGGGATATTATTTGCAATGTTTTTCCAAGATTTTCCATAATCATCAGAAACATAAACATAAGTTGAAAAATCATCCCAACGATATCCGTTTAATGTAACATATACTCGCTCTTTTTTATGTTTAGAAGCAATAACTCTACTTACCCATAAATCTTTAGGAAGCGTGCTTGAAATATTCTCCCAACTTCCTCCTCCATTTTTAGTAATATGTATCAATCCATCATCTGAACCTACATAAATCAATCCGAATTGAAACGGACTTTCACTAATTGTAGTTAATGTTCCGTAAGCAACATTTCCTTTTTTTCCTCCTTGAGTTAAATCTCCAGAAATTGTTTCCCAATCGTCTCCTTGATTTAAAGAGCGGTGTAATTTGTTTCCTCCTAGATATAAAATATCTTGATTATGTTTAGATAATAATATTGGTGTTTGCCAATTAAAACGATACGGATTCTCACCTAAAGTATGCTTTGGCTGAATGTACTTTTGTCCTCCATTTTCTCTGTTTAATCGGAAATAATTTCCAAATTGGAATCCTGTGTATACAATATTTGGATTTCTATCATCCACTTGAACTTGCATTCCATCTCCGCCCATAATTGATTCATATGGATTTTTTCCTGATTGATGCCAAGCCTTGTTAATTTGAGCGTTATGATTTGCTACCCAAACTCCGTTATCTTGTAATCCGCCATAAACATTATACGATTTTTGATTGTCTGCATAAATCGCATAAAACTGTCCAACTGGTGGTGTATTTAATTTTAACCAACTTTCACCATCATCATAAGAGATATTTAATCCACCGTCGTTTCCGTCAATTAAATGACCTTGAACTTTAGAATTCACCCAAAGCGCTTGATGATCGGCGTGCACATTTTCTCTACTAATTGATGTAAAGGTTTTCCCTCCATCTTTTGACTTTAAAATTGGAACACCTAAAACATAAATTCCATTTTTATCTTGCGGATCTACTCGAATTTCTCCGAAATAATATCCGTAAGAATAATAAATATCATCTAAATATCCATCGTGCGTTTTCTTCCAAGACTTCCCACCGTTTGTTGTTTTAAAAACTTCTGCTCCAACTACGGGTGTATCAAATAACAATGAATTTGCATTCTCTAAGTACTTCGCTAAATCGATCGGTTTTACAGCCCCAGATCGCACCATTTGCTTTACGTTGTCTGCTCTGTATTTTTCTTGAAAGCCATTTGTTTTTAAATAACTGTTTAGTTTTTTATCTGATAATTTTAAAAATTCTTCAGTAGACATTTTCTTAAAATCTTCTTTGGTCAATGCATTCGAATCACTTTTTTGTTTTCCATCCTTCTTTCTTCTAAATTGATTATCATGAAAAGCATATACTGTATTTTCATCATAAACCGCCAAACCTATTCTTCCTACACCATCTCCGTTTGGAAATCCATTATTTTCAGAAACCTTACGCCAAGTATTACCTCCATCAGTAGATTTATAAATTGCAGAGTTTTTGCCATCACCATCAAAATTCCAAGCTTTACGTTCTCTTTCCCAAGAAGCAGCATATAACGTGTTAAAATTATTCGGAGCTTGTTGCACATCGATAATTCCTGTGTCTTCATTCACAAATAAAGTTCTACTCCAAGTTTTTCCTCCGTCGGTAGTTTTATAAATTCCTCTTTCATTATTTGATGAATACAAATGACCTAAAACTCCAACAACCACTTCATTTGGATTATTTGGATTAATTAATATTCTACCGATATGATGTGAATCATGTAAACCTACGTTTGTCCATGTTTTACCTTTATCTGTAGATTTTAAAATTCCAATTCCAGCATAAGAAGAACGCGATGAATTATTTTCTCCTGTTCCTACCCAAATTGTTCCATTTTTCCAATCTACAGCAATATCACCAATGTTTTGAGTTGGTGCATTATCTAAAACTGGCGTAAATGTATTTCCATTGTTATTTGTATACCATAAACCTCCAGAAGCATATCCAACGTAAAACTCAACTGTATTGTTTGGATTTACAGCGATATCTACAACTCTACCACTCATTACAGTTGGACCAATATTTTCAAAAGGAATATTCTTTACTAATGAATTTTTAGCCATCGTTGCTTTCTGCTGAAGTGCATCTTGAACAATACTGGCTTTTGTCGGATTTTGTTGTGCAAAGGTTACTATTCCTACAAATAGGAATATAGATAAGATTTGTTTCATTTGGTTTTGACTTTAAAAGTAGTATCAAAAATAAAAAATACTTTCCATTTTAATTTTGATTAGATTTGTGTAAAAAGCATCTTCATGAATATTTTTATTTTATCGGTAGGTGAAAACATATATTCTACAAAAAGAATATATGACGAAGCTGTTAAACGTGGACATGATGTTAGTGTGATTAATCATAACAAATGCTCTATAAAACTTAGTGGTGGTAAAAGAGAAATTATTTATGAAGGAGAAAATATTATTGACGAACCTGATGTAATTATTCCTAGAATTGGTGCTTCGGTAACTCGACATGGAGCTGCAATTGTTAAAGAATTTGAAATGCATGGTGTATACAGTACAGCAAGATCTTTAGGTATACTCAGGGCTCAAAATAAAGTAAGAACTCTTCAAATTATGAACAGAAAAGGAATTCCAATTCCTGATACTGTTTTTTCTGTAAATCCTGAAAACATTAAAGAACAAATAGAGTTACTGGGCGGAGCACCAGTAATTATTAAAATGCAAGAAGGAACTCAAGGAATGGGTGTAATGTTGGCGGAAAGTAAAAAATCTGCAAAGTCTATTATTGATACTTTTTACAGAATGAATATGAGTATTTTACTTCAAGAATTCATTAAAGAAAGTAATAGCGAAGATATTCGTGTATTTGTAGTTGGTGACAAAATTGTTTCTTCTATGAAAAGAAAAGGTTTAGATGATGATTTTAGATCGAATATTCATAGAGGCGGAACGGCTACTAAAGCAGATTTAACAAATCAAGAACGAATTATGGCGATAAAAGCAGCTGGTTATTTAGGTTTACCTATTGCCGGCGTAGATTTAATTCGTTCGAAACGTGGACCATTATTAATTGAAGTAAATTCAACTCCCGGATTACAAGGAATTGAAGCCTACACAAAAGTTAATGTCGCTGAAGAAATTATAAAATATTTAGAGAAAAAATGTTCGACAAAGAATTCAAGAATGAGGAGATAGTTATTCGTGGAGAACGAATTTCTTTAGGAGAATCAAAACTGATAAAAATCCCTGTAGACAGATTACCTACAGGAACTTTAATAGAAATTCCGGTATATATTTTTAACGGGAAAGAACCTGGTCCGACTATTTTATTACAAGGTGGATTGCACGGTGATGAAACCAACAGTATTGAATTAGTAAGACGCATGTTAATAGATAAGTCTTATAAAATTCATAGAGGTTGTGTAATCGTTGTTCCTTTATTGAACATATTTGGATTTTTAGATTTTTCTAGAGAGTTACACGGAAAAGATGTAAACAGAAGTTTTCCAGGTTCTACAAAAGGATCTTTAGCAAGTAGATTAGCATATTATCTCATGAAAGAGATTACTAAAAATGTTGATTTTGCTATCGATTATCATACTGGCGGAGCACAACGTAGTAATTACGCTCAAATTCGATATACACCTCGAGATGAACGTGGAAAAGCTTTGGCTGATATTTTTAATGCTCCTTTTAAATTTGGCTCTAAACTTATTCCTAAATCTTTTAGAAACGAATGTTTTAAACATAACATTCCTGTTATTGTTTATGAAGGAGGTGAATCATTAAGACTAGATGAATTTGCAATTAATCAAGGTATTTACGGAACATTAAGAATTTTACGTCATTTTAATATGATTAATGATTCTATAGAAATCCCTTTACATGAAGAAGCTATAGAAATTACTAAAAAAAGCTGGTTACGCGCTCGAGCAGCTGGTATTTTTAATCCGAAAGTTAAAAATGGGGCATCCGTTAAAAAAGGAGAAATTGTTGGATTTATTATGGATACTTATGGTGAAACAAAATTCTCTGTAAAATCGCCTAAAGATGGTTATATCATAGCCAAAAATAACTTTCCTGTTGTGAATCTTGGTGATCCTTTATTTCACATAGGAAACCTGTAAAGTTTTGGTTATCAGATTATTTTTTTGTTAATTTAAAGTAATTTTAATTAATAAAAAATCAAAAAATGACTGAAATTATTATTAGCCTTTTAACAGGTGCCGTTGGCGGAAACATTGCTGGAGCCTTATTAAAAAAGTTTTCAATGGGAACATTGTGGAATTCTGTAGTTGGAATTTTAGGAGGAGGACTTGGTGCTCAAATATTAAGTACTTTAGGTTTAGATATTGGTGGTATCTTAGGCAGTATTGCTGGAGGTACAGCAGGAGGAGGTGTATTAATGGCTATTATTGGAGTTATTAAAAATGCAATTAAGAAATAACATATTGTAACTCCAACAAGTATATCAAAAAAGCATCTAAAACTAATTTAGGTGTTTTTTTCATTTACAAAATCTATAAATAGTACCTTTGCAACCGATAAAGGAATAAAACTTAATTTATTCCTATACACATATTTATGACATTTGAATCACTAGGGTTAAAGAAAGAGCTTTTAAAAGCAATTGAAGAAAAAGGATATGTAAACCCATCCCCAATACAAGAAAAAGCAATACCAGTAATTTTAAAAGGTAATGATGTATTAGCATCTGCACAAACAGGAACAGGAAAAACCGCTGGTTTTACATTACCTATATTGCAAATAATAACAGATACCAAAAATCCAAAATTTAGACCAATACGTGCGCTAATATTAACTCCTACAAGAGAATTGGCAGCTCAAATTTATGATAATGTTCGAGATTATAGTAAACATCTTAATATTAAGTCGACTGTTGTTTTTGGAGGTGTAAAACCCAAAAAACAAATTGCCGCTATAAGAAATGGGGTTGACATTTTAGTTGCTACACCAGGGAGACTTATAGATTTACATGATCAAAAAGTATTGTCTTTAAAACGAGTTGATATTCTAATTCTTGATGAAGCAGACAGAATGTTAGATATGGGATTTGTTAGAGATATTAAAAAAATAATAGCTTTACTACCGAATCAAAGACAAAATTTACTTTTCTCAGCTACTTTTTCAAAAGAAATAAAAGCCTTAGCTAAAGGAATTTTAACAGATCCTGTTCTTGTTGAAGCTGCTCCTGAGAACACAACTGCGGAAATGGTTAAGCAAAAGATATATCGTGTTCCAAAAAGTAGAAAAGCAGCAATGATTATTGAATTGATTTCAAAAGATAACTGGGATCAAGTACTAATTTTCACAAGAACTAAACATGGTGCAAATAGATTAGCAGAGAAACTACAAAAAAGAGAGATTTCTGCAGCTGCCATACACGGAAATAAAAGTCAAAGTGCCAGAACAAAAGCATTAAACGGATTTAAAGAAAATACTATTCGTGTTTTAGTTGCTACCGATATTGCTGCACGTGGATTAGATATTCCGTTATTGCCTCATGTTATTAATTATGAATTACCAAATATCCCTGAAGATTATGTACATAGAATTGGTAGAACTGGTAGAGCAGGAGCTAGTGGAGAAGCAATATCTTTAGTTGCTGATGAAGAATTCGAATATGTTAAAAACATTGAGAAATTATTAAAACAAAAACTAAAAATTGTTGAACTAGAAGGCTTTGATCTTACGCCAACTGTTCAATCTCAACAGAAAAAAACTTCAAGAGAAAACAACAATAATTCAAAACCAAGTAAAAAAAACCAAATCAAACGAAGTTTTCGATCTAAAAAGAAATCCGAAAAGGATAAGGAAAGTAACTCTAATGTTCATCAAAAAACTAGAAACAACTTTAAAAGAAAACCGAAAAACAACAACAGAAAAAAATCTTAAAAATCCTGTTTTTAAATTCACTTATTATTTATCAAGTAGTATTTTTAAACCAAAATTTTGGCTTCAGCATAATCAGAACATAGAATGAGTTTAAAAATCTATTTAAAAGAAATTATAAACGACGAATCACTTGATATTCACATCAATGAAATCGTAGATGCTTTCGAAAAAAAAACTCTTTCTAAAAACGAACTATTTGTTAAAGAAGGAGCTATTTGTGATTATTTCTGTTTTATTGAAAATGGAATACTTCAGCATTATATAACCATCGATGGTGAAGAAAAAACAACCTATTTAGCATTAAAAAACACTTGTACTTCGGCTTTAAAAAGCTTTTTACATCAAGAAGCTTCTAGAAAAAATATAAAAGCTTTAAGTGAAGTGAATTTACATGTACTTTCAATTCAAAAATTTAATACGTTATTAAAAAATAATAAAGCCTTTTTTTTATTTTATCATAAACTTATTGAAAGGCAAATATTTCTAATTGATGATTATAGAATAAACCTTCTTACACTTTCTCCTGAAGCTAGATATCAAAAACTACTAGCTAATGATCCAGAACTATTAAATAGTATTCCGTTACATTACTTGGCTTCATTTTTAGGAATTTCGAAAAGACACATGAGTAGAATTCGTAAAAAAATAAAATAAGGCCATTTGGCTTTAGTTTATCGCAATTTCTTTATTTATTTTTGGAAATATATAAATCTATAAACACTAAATCTAAATGAAATATCTTCCTATAAATAAAGATCTATTTATAAAGAATAGAAAAAACTTTATGGCTCAAATGAAGCCAAACAGTTTAGCAGTTTTTAATTCTAATGATATTTATCCTGTAAGTGCAGATTCTACTTTACCTTTTGAACAACATAGAGATATTTTCTTTTTAAGTGGTGTAGACCAAGAAGAAAGTATTCTAATTGTTTATCCAGATTGCCCTAAAGAGAGCTTACGAGAAGTTTTATTCTTAAGAGAAACAAACGAGCATATTGCTATTTGGGAAGGAGAAAAGCTTAACAAAGAAAAAGCTTTTGAAACAAGTGGAGTTAAAACTGTTTTTTGGCTTCAAGATTTAGAAAAAGTATTAGCCGAAATGATGGCTTATGCAGATACTGTTTACATTAACACCAATGAACACTATAGAGCTAAAATAGAAACTGAAACTCGTGAGGCTCGTTTTACAAAATGGTTATTAGCAAAATATCCTGCACACAGTGTTGCTAAAAGTAATCCAATTTTACAACGTTTACG
The DNA here is from genome assembly GCF_052084715.1 of Tenacibaculum aquaeponti. Lineage (GTDB taxonomy): Bacteria > Bacteroidota > Bacteroidia > Flavobacteriales > Flavobacteriaceae > Polaribacter. The sequence continues at coordinate 2,362,303 of NZ_CP197288.1, forward strand.
TTCTGTAAAAGATCAAATTGAAATCGATTTAATTCAGAAAGCATGTAATATCACTGAAAAAGGTTTCCGTAGAATTTTAGGTTTTGTAAAACCTGGTGTTTGGGAATATGAAATTGAAGCTGAATTTGCTCACGAATTTTTAAGAAATCGTTCTAAAGGATTTGCTTACACACCAATTATTGCTAGTGGAAATAACGCAAATGTGTTACACTACATTGAGAATAACCAACAATGTAAAGATGGCGACTTAATTCTTTTTGATGTTGCTGCAGAATATGCAAATTATGCGAGTGATATGAGTAGAACAATTCCTGTTTCTGGTCGTTATACAGCTCGTCAAAAAGATGTGTATAATGCTGTAAACAGAGTTAAAAATGAAGCTACAAAAATGTTAGTTCCTGGAGCAATTTGGGCAGATTATCATGTTGAAGTTGGTAAATTAATGACTTCTGAATTATTAGGATTAGGCTTATTAGACAAAGCAGATGTTCAGAATGAAAATCCAGATTGGCCAGCTTATAAAAAATATTTTATGCACGGAACTTCTCATCATATGGGATTAGATACACATGATTACGGTTTATTACACGAACCAATCCAAGCAAACATGGTATTTACCGTTGAACCAGGAATTTATCTTCCAGATGAAGGTTTCGGAATTCGTTTAGAAGATGATGTAGTTGTTCAAGAATCAGGAGAACCTTTCAACTTAATGCAAAACATTCCTATCGAAGTTGATGAAATCGAAGATTTAATGAATCAATAAAAATAGTTGTCAAGTCGAGCGCAGTCGAGACTTTAAAAATCCACATGTTACTTTACTAAAAACGTCTCGACTGCGCTCGAAGTGACATTTTCAATTTTTTTCATAATTTTACCAAAATTGCACACTGAAAATCAAATTGCTATATATTCATGTTACAACACGTAAACCTGAAAAATATCTTGTTTTTAGATATTGAAACAGTTCCTCAATATGAACATTGGAATGATGTTCCTGAGGAAACACAAGAATTGTACGGGTTAAAAACTCGTTATCAAAGAAAAGAAGAAGTTACTGCTGAACAATTTTACCACAGAGCCGGAATTTGGGCTGAATTTGGTAGAATCATCTGTATTTCTGTTGGTTATTTTATCGAAAAGAACAAAAAACTACAGCTTCGTATTACTTCTTTTAAGAATGAAAGTGAGTATACATTACTCAAAAACTTTAAAAATCTACTTGATAATCATTTCAAACAAGAAAAACATATTCTCTGTGCGCACAACGGAAAAGAATTTGACTTTCCATACATTGCCAGAAGAATGATTATTAACAATATTAAGCTTCCAAAAAAACTAAATTTAGTTGGTAAAAAACCTTGGGAAGTTCCGCATTTAGATACTTTAGAGTTATGGAAGTTTGGCGATTATAAACACTATACATCTTTAAAACTTTTAACGCATATTCTTGGCGTTCCATCACCTAAAGAAGACATCGATGGTTCCGAAGTATATCAAGTATATTATCAAGAAAATGATTTAAATCGAATTGTTCGTTATTGTGAGAACGATACTGTCGCTGTTGCACAACTCGTGTTACGCTTTTTGAATTTACCTATTTTAGAACATCAAAATATTATTAGTGTATAAATGGAAACTAAAGAACCTATACTTTTAATTTTAGATTTAGATGAAACCTTAATTCATGCTACAGAGAAGAAATTAACGATTCCACATGATTTTAAATATGCTGATTATTTCGTGTATAAGCGTCCGTTTTTAAATGAGTTTTTAGATTTCGTAAATCAACATTTCAAACTAGCTGTTTGGTCTTCTGCAGACGATACATATGTGAATGATATTGTTGAAACTATTCGTCCAGAAAATATAAACTTCGAGTTTGTTTGGGCAAGAACTCGTTGTACAGTCCGAAGAGATTACGACTTAGATCGATATGTTTATGAAAAAAGATTAAAGAAAATTAAAAAACAAGGTTTTACTTTAGAACGCGCTTTAATTGTTGATGATTCACCCGAAAAAACCAAAGACAACTTTGGAAATGCAATTTATATTAATCCTTTTGAAGGAAATTTAGCCGATGACAATTTAAAAAAACTAACTAATTTTCTGATAAAAATAAAAGATGTAGAAAATGTAAGGACATTTGAAAAAAGAGGTTGGAACAATTAACATAAAACCAAATAAAACACTAACAAACAACAACTTAAAACAAAATGTTTTTTGTTTCTAGAACTAATTTTAGAATAGCTGAAACAATTTTTATTAAAGCGTTTTCTTAAAGAAAAAAGATAATTCATAGCATAAATTAAAAACAATAAAATTAACTTTTTATTGTTTTTCTTTTTTGTAAAGTTTTCCTTTACAAAATTGTTTATGAATCATAATACTATGAAAAATCTAGCTGTTTTACTTTTCTTTTCTATGTTCTTTTTCAGTTGTCAGAAAAAGACCTCGCCTTTTAATATTGGTGATTATGTGCAATTAAAAATTGAAAATTTTGAATATGAAGGAAAAAATCTTCAATTTGTTAGTACAACATTAGTTAAAATTGATGACAGTATTAGTGCTAAAATTAACAGAACACCTCGAAGATATGAATATTTACTAACTAACAAAATTTCAATAGATTCTATTTCAAAAATATTACCAGACAGCACAAAAGCTAAAGCAATTTTTGCAGCTCAATTAGATAATAAAAAATTCAAAAGCTATTTTTATAAAACATTCTATAACAAAAGCGAAAAGGAAACTTTCACTAAAAAAGAATTAATGAAAGTTGCTTCTAAATTCTTCTTATCTGAAAAAAAGGGAAATATTTATAGCACTAAAATTTGTGTTGGAATTAATGGTTTAAAAGAGATTGAATTACAACATAAGGATTTCACTTTATTAGAAGCTATAGTTTATGAAGCCATTTTCGAACGTTTAATGAACGAAAACATAAAAGAGACTCCTGAGTTTATGAATAGTTTAGAAAAGCATCGTGGCGATGCTATAAGATCGATAAATGCAACCACCAGAGATTCTCTACTTCATGTAAAAAACTTAGTATTTAGTGCTATGGAAAAAGACAAAGCACTAGAAGAACATCTTTTAAATTATATAGAAATAAATAAACATGATTTGGCAATAGTTATTGAATAAAGCTCATAATTCTTATTCATTTTATATAAGAAAGTAAAATCAAAAATTCCCATACTCAAATCTTAGTCGATTATAATTAAAAATCAACCCTTTATGACTTTTTAACTCAATTAAACACGTGTTTTTAAGAACTTTAAATATCATTAATAACCAAAACACGTATGGAAACTCAAACGCAAAAAACTGTAGTAGTTCCAATTGGAACACATGAACACGCCCCTGTAGTTGCTAAATTAAAGCAAATTCTTTCTGAAGATGTAAGAATGACTGCTGCTTTAGAAGCTTCTTTACTCGCTGCTTCAACTGAAGCAAAAGAAAAATTAAACTCAGATTTATATCATGCAATTGATAATGTTTTTCAAGGGAATGGATGGCCAACAACCGTTAATGCTTATTTAGACTACTTAGATTTATATGTTCGTTTAGTTCCTAATGAAAGTAATGACCCGACCTATCCGAATGCTTGGAAAAGTAACAATCAAAAAAATGGATATAATCAAAAAGTATATGATTTATTATGTCAATCTTATTGGTTAATTGATCAAAAAGTTCCTGGAACACAACTAACAATGCAAAGCTTTGAAAAATTCGCGAATTGGTTGCTAGATTTTGCACAAGCTTGGGGTAATTTCTTAGATACAGAAGCTTCTTTAACTAAAGAAAGTTTACAATCGTTTAAATACGATACAATGTATAATTTTCCTTTATACGCTAAAAATGAAAAAAACTGGAAAACATTTAATGAATTCTTTTATAGAGAGTTTAATGATGCAGATCCAGAAACAGGAATAAGTCCTTTACGTCCAATTACAGCTCCAAATGATAATACTGTGATTACATCACCTGCAGACTGTACTTACAAGCAATTTTATCCAATCGATAACAACGGAAATGTTTTAGATGAGAAAGGTGTTGAAACTAAAGTTTCTTTAAAAGGAACTCATACTATTGGAACTATTGATCAACTTTTAGAATTCAGTAAATATAGTGATGATTTTTATGGTGGAACATTTGTACATTATTTCTTAAGTCCTTTCGATTATCATCGTTTTCACACACCTGTAAGTGGAAAAATTTTAGAAATTATTCCTGTGCAAGGACAAGTATTTTTAAATGTAGAATTACAGGAAAACGGACAATGGGATGCTCCAGATGGTGCCGAAGATGGTTACGAATTTAATCAAGCCAGAGGAATAGTGATTATGGATGCTGGACCAGAAGTTGGTAAAGTAGCTATTTTACCTATTGGAATGTGTCAAGTTTCTGGTGTAGACATGTACACAAAATTGCAAGGAAAAACTGTAGTTAAAGGACAAGAATTTGGAAAATTCAGGTTTGGAGGTTCAGATATTATTATGTTATTCCAAAAACCACCATCAGAAATTTACATGTATAAAAATGACCCTGGACATAACCCAATTCATTTTCAATACGGACAAGCTTCTGTTTTATTCAACAAATAAAATAGCTCAACATAAAAACAAAGAAGAAGGTCTAAAGACCTTCTTCTTTATTTTTTGTACTCTCAAAATCTTTTTTAATAGTATTTTCAAGGGTTTTGTATGTAACTAAATAAAGATTTCTACTGTCTTTTGCTAAAACATTTCAAACGATAGACATATGAAATCAACAATTAAAAAGTGGATATTAGGAATTCTTACAGGAATCTTATTAGTAGATATTGGTGTGTATTTCTATTTCCGCTCAGAGATAGATCATGTATTAGGTGCCCACACTGAAATTGTAGATAATTCTCAGTTTAAAGCTATCTCAGGAAAATTAGCTATTACTAATGTGAATATATTAAGTGCTGATGCACAAACTATGATTCCGAATCAGACAGTTTTAGTAGAAAACAAAAAAATCATTGCTGTTCATGTTGATAGTACTCCTGTTACTAAAGAATTTTATAAAATTGACGGGCGCAATAAATACTTAATTCCTGGATTAATTGATTCTCATGTGCATTTAAAGAAAAGTAAAAACGACTTACTTCTTTATATCGCCAATGGAATTACTCATGTGGGAGAAATGACAGGAATGAAAGAGCATTTTGAATATCAAAAAGAAATTGATAATGGATCAATTGGACCAAACATTTACATTGTTTCGCCTAAACTTAGTAGCCAAGAAGGAATGAAAGCTAATTTTAGAAGCTGGATGGAAAGACGTCATCAAAATTATACTACTCCAAAAGCAGCAAGAAAAGCAGTTCATTATTATAAAAACAAAGGTTATAAAGCCATTAAGTTAAGCTCCGATCTTAACAAAACTAATTATTATGCAGTTATAGATGAAGCTAAAAAAATAAACATTCCTGTTATTGGACATTTACCGGTTCCTATTACACTTGAGGAACTTTATACTTCTGGTCAATCACAATTATCACATGTAGAATCAATATTATATGCTTCTATGTTTAGTTTTGGACATATTTCTTCAAAAAATGCAAAGATATACCTTAAACATCTTGAAGAAAATATTGATAGTATTGCTATTCAGTTAAAAAAGAATAATATTACAATTTCTACAACCGTAGCGACTAATAAAAGTGCCGCAAAACAAGCTTTTCACTTATCAGATTATCTCAAAACTATTGCTTTAGAATATCAAAATCCGGGATGGATAGAAGGTTCTTCAATTTCAAAAGGATGGCTTCCTGGTAATAACTCTTATGAGTATTCTAATAACTTTTCAGAAAAACAAAAAACTGAAGCAAAAATTTATTGGGATACCTACATAAAAGCAATAGATTTAATAACAAAAACTCTAATTAAAAACAATGTAGTGATTACAGTTGGAACAGATGCAAACGGTGCCGCTGGAACTGTTCCTGGTTTTTCATTACACGAAGAACTGCTTACACTTAGTGAAATAGGATTAACTAACACCGAGATATTAAGAGCTACAACTTCCGCAACTGCAAATTGGATGAAAGAACCTATAGGCAAAATTGAAGTTGGTTATCGTGCAGATTTAGTACTTCTAAATAAAAATCCGCTAGAAAACATAAAAAACTCACAAAGTATAGAAGCTGTAATTGCCAATGGAAAATATCTAAACCGATTGACATTAAACAACATCTTAAAAGCTGTGAAAAATGCCAACAATAGAAGTAGAAAAATAAATATTGACACGTATTTAAAATAGACATATGAGAACTAAAAAAATTATCAAAAGAACACTTTTAAGCATTCTTTTACTACTAATTGTATTTTTCGTTTACATAGCAGTACCAAGAGTTAGCAATCCAAATCCAAAATATCAAACAAGATTAACTTATGGAAAACCTCTTCCTCAAGAAATTCGAAATATATTAACACCTAAAACAAAACCTTCAAGAACACGCTCAATAGTTATTCTGAAAAACGAAAAGATTATTTATGAATACGGTTCTACAGATAAAATCATGAATATAGCATCTATTCGAAAATCCATTTTAGGTTTATTATATGGAATTGCAGTAGATAAAGGTTTGATCGATATTCATAAAACACTAGATGAGCTTAAAATCGATGAAATTGTCCCTTTAACAAAGAAAGAAAAAACAGCTACAATACAAGATCTTTTAATGTTTAAATCTGGTATATTTTTACCTTCACAAGGAGAACACGATTCACAAATAACAGATAGACCAAAAAGAGAAAGTCATGCTCCAGGAACTTACTTTTTCTCAAACAATTTCGATGCTAATGCTTTAGGGAGCATTTTTACACAAGAAACTAAAATGTCTATTGGAAGTTTTATGGAAAAATATTTAGCAAAACCTATGGGGTTACAAGATTTTTCTGAAAACAATGTGATTGTTGGCACTCCTTGGTTTCTACCTAAAAAACCTTCAAAACATAAACAATATTATTTGTTTTTAAGCACAAGAGACTTAGCTAGAATTGGTGCAATGGTTGCTAATGAAGGTGTTTGGAACGGGAAACAAATTGTATCTAAAACATGGATTAAAAAAAGTATAACCTCACACAGCAATTTAAAGGAAAATCACATTAACTATGGTCGTTACGATGGCTTTGGGTATCAATGGTGGATTGATTCTAATACAGAAACGGTATGGTCTGACGGTTATGGAGAACGTTTCTTAATGATAAATCCAAAACAAAATTTAGTACTTACAGAACAAAATTTCACAGGCAATTCATTACTAACTACAGGACTTTGGTTAAAAAATAGAAATATGGATTCTGGATTAGATAATTTAATAAAAGCTCACAAAATGATTGTAAAACAATGATTAAAATGAGGTTTTTGGTATTAACTAACTTATTTTGTAGATTTAAGGTATATAAAATTGTATTCTAACCAAACTATGAAAACTAAATACTTTTTAATTTTACTGTTATCTTTTATTATTAGTTCCTGCGAAAGCGATAAGGATGATTTTATCCAACAAACAGATCGTTGCGGAGATAATTTAAGAACTTTATACAATTCCGCTATTTTAACAACACAAAAAGAAGTGGATGATTTTAATAGTCACGGATATAAATCTATAGAAGGAGATTTAATAATAAAAGAAGATCTTTTAAAAAATGATCCAATAATAAATTTAGATAATTTATTCGAATGTCTTAGAGTTATTCAAGGAAAGGTTATTATAGAAAACAATTCTGGTTTAAAAAGTATTAATGCCTTTTTAAAAAACATAACCACTCTAAATGCTTTATATATTAAAGCTAACCCTTTATTAAACCAAATTAATGGGTTCGATAACCTAATCAGTGTAAGGGAACTTACTATTACTGATACACAAATTAAAAATCTTAATGATTGTTTTTCTAAGGTAACATCAATAAAAAGTTTAAAAATTCAAGACAATAGTAATTTACAAAACTTAAGAGGACTTAATCAACTTAATGAAACTTCTTATGTAGTTATAAAAAACAATTCTTCATTAGAAAACTTAGAGGTTTTTCTTGAAAAAGTTAAAGTTATAAATTCTTTAGAAATTAACAATAACGATAAAATTCTAGACTTAAAAGGACTTAATAGTATTAAAAACATTAATCATCTAGAAATATCATTTAATAAAAATTTAGAAACCTTATCTGGTTTTAGTGCTACTTCAATTACAAAAGATATAATAATTACCTCAAATGAAAAATTAGAAAATATCGATGCTCTTTCTTTAAATGAAAACAACAACTTAACTTATATTAATATCACTAAAAATGCATCTTTAACATCTGTTAAAGGTTTAAAATCAATCACTAAAACAAATAGTTTGTATATAACTGAAAATAATAATTTGCTAAACCTTGATGGATTAGATAACTTAAAACAGGTTGGTGAACATAGCCGAGAAGGCATTTATATTGAAAAAAACGATTCTTTAGAAAACATTAATTCTTTATCAAATATCGTTTCTGTTGGTGATCTATTTATTTCTTTCAATGCTAAATTGAATAATTTTTGTGGTATTCAGAACCTTGTTACCTCAAATTCATTTTCAACTTTTGATATAGCTAGAAATGCATATAATCCTTCTTTAAATGATTTCGACAATGGTCGTTGTAGTTTATAAAATGTAATCGAGTTAAATAATTTAACGAATAAAACTACTAGAAACTTTTTTTAAAAAAACAAAACTGTTTTCTACCTACGCAAATACAATGCGTAATACGTTTGTAATCTTGTACTGTAATTAAAAATCATCATTGATGAATACATTAAAAGATTTACATAGAACATTGCTCTTAAGAAAACGTCCAGAAGATGTTGCTTTAATGATTCAAGAGTTTTTAGGAGATCAATTATCTCCTCAGGAAAAAATCATTTTAGGAAAAGCATCTAAAGGATCTCTCAAAAATGTATTCTTTGGTTATACTTCTATGATGCAAGAATTTGCGACTGCTATTGGAGCAGAAAAGCAAATTAAAAAAGCTATTGAAATATTTAATTTAAATCTTAAAAAGACGATTGATTATAATAATATAGATGAAATTCAGCAATTTATTAAAAACATATCCTCTTTAATTAACAAAGAATTTGGTGCAAACAATTTTCTTGGCGATCGATTAAATAAACACCAGAGAAATGAAAAGGGATTAGATATAAGTAAAAGACAGTATAATAAAAAATGGAGGCTTTTAAAACGTTTAGAAAAGAAGTTATTAGCTTATAGTAGAGAAATTAAAAAAATTGAATTTCAAAAGATTGGTAAACACGGTTTATCACATACATTAAGTTTTGAAGAATTCAAAAAAGATATCAACTCAGCATGTTTTATTGCTTATTATAATGCTCGTTGTAACCTGCGTAGTGTGTTTACAAATACTAGTCAAGAAAAATCATTTGATGAAATATCAAATATGTTATTAAATCGTTGCAAAGGAATTGATACAGAAACTAATGTTTTCAATAGGTTAAAAAATCAAGTAAAAAGCGTAAGAAAAAATCAAACTAATTGGTGGGCAATTTCACATATTTATACTAGTAAAGAAGTTTTACAAAATCTTTCAGACAAAGAGAAAGGAAAATTGTTAGGAAAATGGACTTCTATTCTTCAAGAGATAGCTTACTTTTTAGAAGAAATTTGGGTGAAAAGTAATATTAATCGTGAAACCATGATTGTTCGTAGAGGAAACGATTCTACAACATGGAACAATACAGCAAATGCATGGAACAAAGCCAGAGATAATTGGATGAATATTATTTATGCCTTAGGAATGGATGATATTTTACATGAGATTTGTTTTGGAAAAGTATTGCGTTTAATGGCAGCAGATGTTGTAGCTTGGCATTATAGTTCTGGAGGAAAACTGGATCCAAATACAGAAGTTTGGAATAAAATTCCTTTACCTTGGGAAGTATTTCAAGGTAAAGAAAAATGTAATAGAGAAATGGTGGTTAAGTATTGTAAAAAAGCTGGATTAAACCCAGAAAAATCTGGTTGGATTGCCCCAAAAACAGAAAAAGTTGTTAAATTTAAACCTACTCCAGAATTAGTTCATGGTGTAGTTATTTCTAACCCGTATATAGCAACAATACTTAAAAAGCAAAAATATTTTTCAGGTAAAAAAATGCACTTTTTATCTTGATAAAAAATAAGATAAGTTAGTTCAGTGGTAGAATATTCGGCTCCAACCCGAATGGACGCAGGTTCGAGCCCTGCACTTATCTTTTCTGATATAGCTCAGTGGTAGAGCGCCCGGCTCTTGGACCGGGTGGACGCAGGTTCGAGCCCTGCTATCAGATCTAATTTAATTAACTTTAAAAAATCAATAAGTTATATATGTATATCTTATTGATTTTTTTTGATATTGAACAAGGATTATCTTTATATCAAACTACTTCTTCTCCATAACATCTGATAAAACCAACAAGGTATGTGTATCGCCAAATAACATTAATCGATCAATTAATTGCTGTAAATGCAACTGATTTTTAAGCATCGCTTTTACATGTACATTTTGATTTCCAGTAATTCTATGTGCTTTTTTAATTTCTGTTATTGTTGGTATCGCATCTAAAAACGAACGAAGTTTTCCGTGAAACACTTTTACCAAAATAAATACTTCTAAATCGTAACCCAACTGAGAATGATCTATTTCAATCGTGTATTTTTTAATTAAACCTACATCTTCCATTTTTAAAATACGTTCTCTTGCCGCAGATGCAGATAGATTAATTAAACGTCCTATTTCCGCAAAAGAAAGTCGTGCATCTTTTTCTAAAGCTTTTAAAATTTGTGTATCTATATTATCAATCATAAGTAAACGTTTAAAATTACACGTCATTCAGAAGTAAATTTACAAAAACACAAACGATTACATTTTTACAACTATCCTAAAAATTAGAAATTTGTAAAAAAAGAAGATGAGTATTGTAATCTGTTTTAACAATAAAGATCCGAAACCTTGGCAAAAAGCTTTGCAAGCCAAGTTGCCAGATACCACTATTGATATTTATCCAAATGTAACTGATGCAGAAGCCATCACTTTTGCTTTGTGTTGGAAACCTGAAGCAAATATTTTAGCACAATTTCCAAATGTAAAAGTCGTACAATCTGTTGGAGCTTCAGTAGAACACATAATTCAAAGTCAGGATTTGGCTTCAGATTGCGTTGTGACAAGAATTGTAGATGATCGATTATCTGAAGATATGTTCGAGTTTATTTTAACAGGTGTTTTATCTCATATAAAACGTTTTGCTGAATATCAGACAGCTCAAAAAGAAAAGCAATGGCAGCAAAAATTGTATAAAACAATAAAAACTACCACTATTTCAATTTTAGGTTTAGGAAAAATCGGAACTCATGTTGCTACAAAATTAGTGCAAGTTGGATTTACAGTAAAAGCATGGTCGAAATCAGAAAAAACATTAGAAAACGTGTCTTGTTTTCACGGAAATAACTGTTTGACTGACGTACTACAAAACACAGATATTTTAATTAATATTTTACCATTAACCTCTGTAACAGAAAATATTTTAAACCTTGAAAATCTTTCACGACTCAACAAAAACGGATATTTAATTAATGTTGGACGCGGAGAACATTTAGTGGAAAACGATTTACTTACACTATTAAACAATCAACATTTATCAGGTGCTTTACTCGATGTTTTTCGAACTGAACCTTTACCTGAAAATCACCCATTTTGGGAACACAAGAATATTACCATAACACCACATATTGCTGCTATCACCAATATTGAAACAGCTTCGGGTATTGTGGTTACCAATTACAAAAACTTGTTAAACGAAAAAGAACTTATAAATGTAGTTTCAATTCAAAAAGGATATTAATTATGAACAGATTTCATTTTGCGTTTAAAGTTAAAGACATAGAAAGTACACATCGATTTTATCATGAAATTTTAAACTGTACTATCGGACGACAAACCGAACATTGGATAGATTTCGATTTTTTCGGACATCAATTGTCTGCTCATATTTCCAATAATATTCCAGAATTAGATTACTGCGGAAAAGTGGATAAAGTAAAAGTTCCTATTCCACATTTTGGTTGTATTGTAAAAGATCACGAATTTGATTTTATTAAAAATGCATTGCAATCTCACAATATTGAATTTATTATACCACCACAAACAAGATATGCAGGAACTCGTGGTGAACAGAAAACTATGTTTGTTTTAGATTTCAGTAACAATCCAATCGAATTTAAGAGTTTTAAAAATGAAGATGAGATTTTTTAAGTGAAAAGCATGTTTTTGTCACTTATCTATTTAACTTTACTAATCGTTTTGTAAATGGCCAAGAAAAAATTATTATGACAATAAAAGTCGTTTCAAAATTTTTTAGAAAATGAAGAAGATCATGCTGAGATTTTTATGAATTTTGACTTTGTTAAAAACAGGGTTTACTTAAATGAAAAGGATTTTTGATTATCGTGAACCTCTTATCAAATTACTGAAAAAGTAACGTTGTAAATGACGAAGCAAATAAGAGATATTTTGATTTTTGATGGTGAATCCTATCACATCAATGAATATATACTGGAGACTTTTTTTAAGGAAAATCCGAAATTAAATAAATTTCATTCTTCAAATACTGCCTTAACAAGAGGTTATATAGGTAGCTTCTCAGTTGAAAATGAAAAACTAAAAGTTACTGATATTCGAATCTTTGATAGAAACACAGTCAATTTAAAACTGAAATCGGTTCTTAAAAATGTTTTTAAAGACAGAACTGTTTGTGACTGGTTTTCTGGTTTTATCAGAATAGATAATTACAATGAATATCAAAATAAAAAAGAAGACCAAAAACACACTCTTTTAGAATTTTACAAGGGCAATTACATCGGTAAAAGAACTTTCAATTATATCGACCTTCAAAGTTTTAAAGCACTACAATTCAAACAATTTAAAACAACTGAAGAATACAAAAAATTAAAGGAAAATTTTACAAAAACCTTAGGTAGTGAATATCAAGCAGATACTTTAATTCTCAAAAATATTCTAAAGTTCATTTAGAAAAACTTTTATTCTTCCATTTTCATAGATAATTCGAACCAACGTTCTTCTTTGGTTTCTAAATCCTCTATGATTTGTTGCAGCTCTAAAGATTTGTCGTTAATATCTTCTGAAGCTACTTCTCCATTAGCAAATTGTGCTTCGATCTGCTCTTTTTTCTTTTGTAGTTTTTCAATATCAATCTCTAAAACACCAAACTCACGCTTCTCATTATAACTTAACTTTCCTTTTTGATGTGTTTTTTCGCGTTTTACAGCTTCTTTCTTTTCAGTTTTAGGTTCTGAGACCTTAGAATCTTCATAAGCTCTAAAATCAGAGTAATTTCCAGGAAAATTATCCACTACTCCATTTCCTCTAAAAACAAATAAAGAATCTACAATTTTATCCATAAAATAACGGTCGTGAGAAACTACCATTAAATTTCCAGGATAATCTAACAAGAAGTTTTCTAAAACGTTTAGTGTAACTACATCTAAATCGTTGGTTGGCTCATCGAGAATTAAGAAATTCGGATTCTGAATTAACACCGCACATAAATACAATCGCTTCTGCTCTCCTCCACTTAACTTTTCTACAAAATCATATTGCTTTTTTCTGTCGAATAAAAATCGTTCTAATAATTGTGCTGCAGAAATTCTTCTTCCTTTTGTTAACGGAATTTCTTCTCCGAATTCTTTAATTACTTCAATGACCTTCTGCCCTTCTTTAATGTTGATTCCTTTTTGGGTGTAATATCCAAACTTTACCGTTTCTCCAACTACAATTTTTCCGCCGTCTAATGGTAATTGTTTCGTTAAGATATTTAAGAACGATGATTTTCCTGTTCCATTTTTTCCAATGATTCCAATACGCTCTCCTTTTTTAAATACATACTCAAAACCATCTAGAATTACTTTTTCATCAAAAGATTTTTTCAGTTTATGTAATTCTACAATCTTGCTCCCCAAACGTTCCATGTTAATTTCTAACTGAACTTCGTGTTCTTTTCTACGCTGGTGTGCTTTTTGTTTGATTTCGAAGAAATCATCGATTCTAGATTTAGATTTTGTCGTTCTTGCTTTTGGTTGACGACGCATCCAATCTAATTCTTTCTTGTATAAACTTTTTGCTTTACTAAGGTTTGTAGCTTCTAAAGCTTTTCGTTCTTCTTTATTCTGAAGATAATACGAATAGTTTCCTTTATATTTATATAGTTGTCCGTTATCTAATTCAATAATCTCATTACACACACGCTCTAAAAAATAGCGATCGTGTGTTACCATGAATAAGGTAATTTTTTCTCTAGAAAAGAATGCTTCTAACCATTCAATCATTTCTAAATCTAAATGGTTGGTTGGCTCATCTAAGATTAATAAATCTGGTTTATTAATTAAGATAATTGCTAAAGCTAAACGTTTACGTTGTCCTCCAGAAAGTGAACCTACTTTTTGTTGCAGATTATCTAACTTTAGTTTCGATAAAATTTGCTTGTATTGTGTTTCAAAATCCCACGCATTGTGTTGGTCCATTAAATCGAATGCTTTTTGATAAGCTTCTGCGTCATCTGGATTTTGTAAAGCTGCTTCGTATTGCTGAATAATTGGAAGAATTTTATTTTCTGTAGCGAAAATTGTTTCTTCTATTGTTTGATTTGCATCAAAATTATGTTCCTGAGATAAATACGCAATATGAATTCCTTTTCTACTGATAACCTGACCTGAATCTGGCGTATCTTTTCCTGCAACAATATTTAAAATTGATGTTTTACCACTTCCATTTTTAGCTACAAAAGCTATTTTCTGATCTTTATTAATTCCAAAAGATAAATCTTCAAACAAAACGCGCTCTCCATAAGCTTTGGAAATATTTTCTACAGTAAGGTAATTCATGAATTTCTAAATAAAAGACAAATGTAATGATTTCAATAGCGATAAAAACAAAGAGACCGTTTTAAAAAACGGTCTCTTCTTCATTCAAAAATAGTACAATTATCTAATAACAAAACGTTTCTTCGTTTGTGTATATTCATTTGTTAAATTCAAAATGTAAACTCCAGGAGTTAATGTGTTCGTATTTATAACACGATTATTTAAGTTTCCTTTCTTCACAGTTTGACCTAGCATATTGATTACTGCATAGTTTGTTGTTGATAAATCTGAATTATCTGAAGATAATATTTCTAATACACTTCCTTTAGCTACTGGGTTTGGTGCTAATGTTAATGTTGCTAATGTATTTTCATCTTCATCTCCTAAAACATCGATTCTTGCTCCAAATTCAACTACAGTTCTAGATGAAGAACAAGAAGTTTCATAAATTTTCACATTAGAGAATGTAGAATTATTTCCAGAACCACCATCGTTATCGTTAATAAATACTAAACGATCCATGTTTCCTGTATATGAATCTCCAACTGGAATTACATATGTTTTAGTTCCGCCAGCATAATTATCGTAATTCGTTACACCATAGTTTTGTGTTCCATGAACTTTAAAATATCTACTTGATGTTAATGAATTATCATTTTCAAAACCAACTCCGTGAATTTCTCCTTCCGAAGTACTACTGAAATCAAATTCGATAACAGTATTTGGAGTTACCGTGTAATTTAATGCAATATACTTCCAAGTATTATTTGTTAACGTTAGTGAATTTCCTCCTGAACCTATAGAAGAGTTTCCAGCAGCATCTTGATTAGAGAAAGATGATAATGTATAATCGTTAAAATTTAACGTATCGCAACCACCTGGATTAGTTCCTCCTGTAGTAATATTTACAGTATAATCTTCTACTTCTCCGTAAGTAAATGTTTCACAAGAAGTTGGTATTCCATTATATTTCATAGAAACACGCATTCTAGTAGTACCTTCAACTGCACCAGCAGGAACAGTGAAGCTTCCTGTTACTGGTGTATTTCTTGTTGCAGCTTGTGTCCAAACTGTTTCTCCACTATCTGAGAAATCACCATCTTGATTATAATCGATAAATACTGCATATCCTTCAGCATAAATAGTTCCTGTCCATGTTGGAGTAATTGTTATTGAAGCAGAAGAAGATTTACTTAAATCTGTAGAAATAGACGTAAAATCCGAATATCCATTTCCACTTCCAGAAGCATTATTTATGCTTCCTAAAGTTACATTACCAATATATTCATCACTTACATTATTTCCTTTTGAACTACAATAATTAATCTGAACAGCTGTTGTAGTAAAATTAACAGAAGCACTATAAGATGAGTTTCCTGAAGAACATTTACTACGAACTTGAACTTCGTATTGTGTAGATGCTGATAAACCTGAAATAGCTGCAGATGTTGCAGAAACAGAATTAACTGTCCAAGAAGAAGTTCCTGTAGCACGATATCTTACATCGTAAGATGCTCCAGTAACGGCATTCCAGTTTACTGTTGCTCCTGAAGCAGAAACTCCTGAAATAGAAACTCCTGTTGGTACTGTTGCATTACAAGCAACAGGTGTAAATTTATCAGATAACGCCAAGCTTCTTCTAGATCCTCCAGCTTCTAAAACGGCTCTCATCCTGTTTTTTTGTCCTAAAGTAAATAAGTTCATACAAGAATCATCAGAATAATCCATGTAGTTTTCTACCATATCTTCTGATCCACATGATGTATGACCTGTTGAGCATCCATAGTTTGCAGCATCTGAAGTAGGTGTATCTGAAACAAAATCATCTACACTACAACCACCATCACCCCAAATGTGACGTAGGTTTAAAAAGTGTCCTATTTCATGAGTAGTTGTTCTTCCTTTATCAAAAGGTGCCGATAAATAGAAACCAGAACCTTTATCTGAACTACCAAAATATTGTGGACTCATAACTACTCCATCTGTAGAGGCACTCCCTCCAGGAAATTGAGCATATCCTAAAATTCCTCCACCTATGTTACACACCCACATATTTAAATATTCGGCTGTGTTCCATGCATCTACTCCACCATTAGATGAAGATTTCATGGCATCATTAGTACCCCAAGAAGTTCTTGTTGATGATTTTCTTGTAATACCGTTTGTTGGATTACCATTAGGATCTATGGCAGCCAATTGAAATTCAATTTGAGTATCAGCTGCTTGAGACCACTTGTTCGTAGCATCTGAGTTTGTTCTTCTAAAATCTTCGTTTATAACATCTATCTGTGATTGAATTTGGGCATCGCTGATGTTTTCTTGAGCATTGTTATAAATAACATGAACAACAACTGGAATAGTGATAATATCACCGTTAATTTTTCCTTGTAATCCTGAAAGTTGTTGCAATTTGTTTTGAGTGAAGTTCTCAATTTGTTGCATTCTTTCCTTTAGTTGGGGGTCATTTGATTGTCTGAATTCTAGGTTATCCATAGAATGACAATTTCTTCTTTGTTGCGAAAACATAACTCCAGCAACAAGTAGAAACAAAAAAGTAATTTTTTTCATTGTTTTTAAAAGGGTTTTAATGGTTTATCTAAATATTCAAAGTTTAGTGAAGATGTGGAGGCAACTTGACTATTTAGTTTGTGCAGTAAAAATAAAAAAAACACAAACAAAACAAAACAAAATGTTAATTTTTTAATTAAATCTTAATATTAAAGTTAAAATATAATGTTTTAAATTAAATCTATTATAAAAATTAAACCCAAGCTACTAGAACTTGGGCTTAATTAACAATATAGGGGATTATCTATGCTTTATTTTATTACCAATTTGGTTATTAATGATTTTTGACTATCATTAACTTCTAAAACATAAATTCCTTGATTCAATTTAGATACATTTATTTGTTTTACTTCATTTAAATTTCCTGATTTAACAATTTGACCAATTGCATTTACAATTTTATATGTTGTTAAACTCATTGATTTATTATTTACTGCAATTTGCACAAAATCACTAGCTGGATTTGGATAAGCTTTCAATACTAAAGGAGACTCGTTTCCTAACTCTTTTACCACTATATTTCCATCAATTCTTGTAGTAGTTCCGTTAGCAACAATATTAATTGTGTAATCTTCTACCTCTCCATCTGCAAAAGTTTCACAAGGAGTTTGCGCAGCATTATATTTCATAGAAACACGCATTCTGGTTTGACCTAATAAAGCATTTGCAGGAACAGTAACTGTAGTAGATAAATTATTAGCACTTGAAGAAGACCCTGAAACTACTTTTTCACTATCTTCAAATGTTCCATTTCTATTAAAATCTATCCAAACTGCCCAAAATTCCGTGTAAGCTGTTCCACTAAATCCAGCACTAACAACCATATTATTTGTACTACCTTGTGCTAAAGTTCCAACCTGAGCTGTAAAATCTGAATATCCACTTCCAGCAGCAGTTGCATTAGCAATTCCTCCTAACTCAACATTATCAATCCACTCGAATTGAGTTCTATTACTAGTAGAAGAACAATAAGAAACTGGAGCTGGAATATTATCTACAGTTGTAAATGATACAGATCCGGCAGCAGATGAATTCCCTGCAGCATCTTTTGCTTTAACTGAAATTGTATAAGATGTTCCAGCATTTAAGCCTGTTATATTAGCAGAAGTACCTGTAACACTTCCTAAACTAGAAGAACCTTGAAACACTTCGTAGCCAGTTACAGCAACATTATCTGTAGAAGCAGACCAACTTACAGTAGCTGTTGTTTCTGTAATACTAGAAGCCTGTAAATTTGATGGTGCAGATGGTGCTTGAGTATCTACTGTTGAACCTCCTTGAGTAGTAACCGATAAATCATCTACAGCAATATCACTAGACCAACCATTACCTGTTGTACCTACTATTCTTAATTTAACCTTTCCTCCTAAATAGGCACTTAAATTCACAGAAACTGAATTCCACTGATTTCCTTTATTACCAGAATCAGACCAAATGTCTGTCCAATTAGATTCTCCATTTTTTAACGCTTGAATTTTTAAAGAACCAACATTGCTTCCATACATATGATTTTCGAAAGAGAAAGTTGCCGCCGATTTACCTGAAAAATCAAAGCAAGCACTTTCTAAAATAGCAGTAGCATTAGCTCCTATTTGTCCTGTACTACTATTTGACGAAGCTTCTAAGAATAAATAATTAGAACCCTCTGTAGCAGATGATGGACCTGTATTATTAGAAGGTGTACTTCCTGATTTTCTCACCCAATTTCCATCGTCGCCAGTAACTTGAATCCATCCATCACCAGATTCAAACCCTTCATTATATGGAAAAGAAGAAACAGTTGATGAACATGTATCACCAGTTGGAGGATTTGTAGTTCCTCCGTTAGATTTATCAGATAAAGCCAAGGTACGTCTAGCTCCTCCAGCTTGTAAGTATGTATGCATTCTATCTCTTTGTCCAGCAGTAAATAAATTCATACAAGAATCATCAGAATAATCCATATAATTTTGAACCATATCTTCTGAACCACAAGAAGTATGTCCTGTAACACATCCATAATTAGGAGCATCAGATTCTGGTGTATCAGCAACAAAATCGTCAACACCACATGCTCCATCTCCCCAAATGTGACGTAATCCGAAATAGTGACCAACTTCATGAGTTGTAGTTCTACCTCCATCGAAAGGAGCTTGTGCAGTTCCTGTAGTTCCAAAATATTGATCTGCCATTACAACACCATCTGTAGAAGCATCTGTATCCCAAGGAAATTGAGCAAAACCTAAAATAGTTGCTGTTCCTGTTGGTGTATTTCTGATAATATTATCAACAATCCACATATTTAAATATTCAGCAGGATTCCAAGGATCTACTCCTCCACTAGAGGATTTTTTAAGATCATCTCCTTCCCCTAAAGAAGTATTCCATGTTGATTTACTTACTTGTTTCCTAGTAATACCTGTAGTTGGGTTTCCATTTGGGTCTACTTCAGCTAAATAAAATTCAATTTTTGTATCTGCTGCTTGTGACCATTTATTTGTTCTATCAGCATTTGTTCTACGGAAATCGGCATTTAAAACATCTAATTGAGATTGAATTTGTGCATTACTTATATTATTAGAAGAATTTGTATATAATACATGAACTACAACTGGAATTTGATATACGTCACCTACAATTCTACCTTGAAGATTATTCATTATAGCAACTTTTTGTTGAGTATATGTTTCCATATCTAGCATCTTTCTTTCTAAACTAGGATTTTTTTTAATTTTTTCTTCAAAAAGATCAGAAGCTATACAATTACGTTTTACTGTTGTTTGAGAGTAAATGGCAGAAGAAGCCAAAAGGATTCCTACCAAAACTAAAGTAATTTTGTTTTTCATTTAAAGGGTTTTAATGATTTATCCTATTTCCATAAAAAACACTAGTAATTATTGAATTTGAAAACTTACAATAGGTTTTTTTTACAAAAATGGAGGCCGAAAATATATTTTTGTTACATAAAAAACAAATAATTATAAATAAAATTAACAATTTAACATCTAATATTAATATATGTTAATTAATATTAAAAACCCGAGTTAGACTCGGGTTTAAACTAAACAATTAAAAAAAGGGGATTATTTTCTAACTATTTTGGTTTGAAATCTCTTCTGACCGTCAAAAAACTCAAATATATATACACCTGAGGTTAAATTTGAAATATCTATTCTTAAATCATTAACATTGTTACTTTTAACAATTTGTCCTTTAGAATTTATAATATTATAAGAAATCACTTCATGTTCTTGTTTTTCATCTAAAACAACATTAATATAATCTATAGTTGGATTTGGATATGCCGTAATTTTTAACACATCAACCTCACCTATAGCAAACGCTCCTGTGATATCAGCCTCTTTTAAATCTCCAGAATTTTGATCATCAATTATATTAATCGTATAATCTTCCACCTCTCCTTCTGAAAAAAATTCACATGATGTTTGTATTGATTTATATTTCATTGAAACTCTCATTCTTGTTTTACCTAGTAATGCTGTTTCAGGAATATTAATCATACCATACAAATCCTCTCTACTATTTGAAGATCCGTATACAACTTTTTCTTCATCAGAAAACGAACCATCTTGATTAAAGTCAATCCAAACCGACCAAAACTCCGTATAAGTAAAGCTTAAAAAACCTGCACTAACTACAATTGGTGTTTCTACTCCTCTTATTAAATTAGTTTCTAAAGCTGTAAAATCTGCATAACCATCATTGGAGTTTGAATAATTTGAAATTTCTCCTATTTCAACTTTATCAATCCATTCATAAGTTGATTTCTGTCCTCGTGAATCACAATAAAGCAATTCATTTTTTAATGTTGAAACAGAAACTTCGAATACTTCTACATCTACATCAGGACACTCTAAAATTGATTTAACACCAACTATATAATCTGTTTCTGGTTCTAAATCTAAAAATTCAATTTGAGGAGCTTTAACTGTGCCATACAATTGATTATTTAGATACACTTCATAACCTAAAACATTTAATCTATTTCGAGTATGATTTAAATTTACTTTAATTGATGTGGTTGTTATACCTAAAACCTCAAAATCTATGTACTCTTCATATTCATGCTTATCGTGATCTTCTTTAGTAATTATAACTGTATAATCCTCCACCTCTCCATAATCAAATACACCACAACTATCAGGCACACCTTCATATTTCATTATAACACGTAATCTTGTTTCTCCTTCTACAGCAAATTCAGGAACAAAAAAACTTCCCTCAATTAGTGATTTTGATGTTTTTTCTTGTTTCCATACCATTTCTTCTTCATCGTCGAAATCACCATCTTGATTATAATCTATAAACACAGCATAACCACTATCATATTTTATATCATCTTTCCATTTTGGTTTGATTTCTATATTGATTTGATGTTCTTTAATCAACTCTTTTGTTTGACTAATAAAATCAGAATAACCCTCTGTAAGTCCAGAGTTATTACTTTCACCACCAATAACAAATTCATCGATATAAAGTTCATTAGCATTTAAAGGTTTAGATACACAGTATCTATCTTTTTCTAAAGTAGTAAACTTAACATACTCACAATAAGAAGATTCTTCTTGTGCGCTAACACTTTTTATTTGCATTTCATATTCCGAATTATCTTGCAATCCTCTTAAAACGATTGATGTTTGTAACGCAAAAGTTTCGTTCCAATCTTCAGCACCTACCAAACGGTATCTTAAAACATAAGACCCTCCTTTTACTTCATCCCAAGAAACATGAGCTTCTGTAGATTTTAACTCTGAAATCATTATATTTCTAGGTGTAAATAATTCTGTTGATATTGTATTAAATTTATTAGATTTTGTTAGATCATGCCTAAATCCTCCTTCCATTAAAACAGCATGCATTCTAACCTTTTGTCCAGATGTAAAAACACTCATACAAGCATCATCTGAATAATCCATAAAATTCTCTACCATATCTTCAGAGCCACAAGAAATAGTTCCAGTTTGACAACCATAATTAGGTCCATTAGATTTTGGTGTATCAGTAACCAAATCATCAGAATCACAACTTCTACTATTTCCCCACGTATGACGAAGGTTTAAAAAATGTCCTACCTCATGAGTAGTTGTTCTACCTTTATCAAAAGGTGGACTTAAATAAAAGTTATTTCCTTTATCTGAAGAGCCGAAATATTTTGGATTTACAACAACACCATCAGTCTCTGATTTTCCACCAGGATATTGTGCATAACCTAAAATTCCGTTTCCGATATTACAAACCCATATATTTAAATACTCAGAGGTATTCCATGGATCCGTTCCACCAGATTTTGAGTTTTTCATAACGTCTTGAGCTCCCCAAGATGTTTTTTTACTCGATTTTCTAGTAATTCCTTTAGTTGAATTACCATAAGGATCTTCCGAAGCTAACTGAAATCGTATACCTACATCTGCAGCTTGAGGCCATTTATCAGTTAGATACGGAGTAGTCTTACTAAAATCTTCATTCAATACATCAATTTGGGATTGAACTTGATCGTCACTAATATTCTCTAATTCATTATTATAAATAATGTGTACTACGACTGGAATAGTGATAGGTTTTTCTTCTTGTTTGTTTTGAAACCTTTCCATTCGTTGTATTCTCATTTGAGCATGATACTCAATTAGATCCATTTTGTGTTGGATCTCTGGAGTCTTTTGTTTCCTGTACTCTAGATTTTCATTTGAGTAACAGGTTCTTCTTTCTTGCGAAGTAATTGTTACAGAAAGAAGAATAGTTAGTAATAATAAGAACGTATTCTTCATGTCCTCTCGTGTTTGGGGGTTACACAATTGATTAGTAATCTAATCCTTTCGAGGAAGGGGGATACCAATAAAGATACTCATAGGTTAGTTAGAGCTTCATTATAAAGTTAATTAAAAAAACTCTTAAAAACTCTTAAAAACTAAAAAACAGGGGTTTATCCTGTTTTTTTTTATTCTTAAAAACTAAAAAAAAAGCTCAAACAAAAGTTTGAGCTTTATGATTGGTTGTAAATAATTGAAGGGTTTATCTTTTAACCAATTTAGTGTTATATATTTTTGGTCCATAATTAACTTCTAATATATACATACCAGAATTTAATTTAGAAACATTAATTCTTCCATTTGTTAATTCACCTTTTTGAACTACTTGTCCAATAGTATTAACAATTTTATATGAATTTAATGCATCTCCTTTAGTATTAAGTTTTACTTCAACAAAGTCTCTTGCAGGATTTGGATATGCAACTACACTCATTGCATCTTCATTACCTAACTCATCTGCATCACTAAATGTTGTGAATAAATTTGAACTTGTTGATGAAGCAACAATATTAATAGTATAATCTTCCACTTCTCCATCTCCAAAGTTTTCACAAGCTGTTTGGTTAGAGTTATATTTCATAGAAACACGCATTCTTGTATTTCCTAATACTGCATCAGCTGGTACTATAACAGTACTATCTGTTAAATCTCCAGAGCTTGAAGAAGATCCAGAAGTTACTCTTTCGCTATCTTCAAATGTTCCATTCCTATTAAAATCAATCCAAACACCCCAAAATTCAGTATAAGAAGATCCTGAGAAACCAGCACTAATTACAATAGAATTGGTAGTTCCTCTAACTAAAGTTCCTACTTGGTCAGTAAAATCTGAATATCCAGAACCTGCTCCTGTAACATTGTTAATTCCTCCTATAGCTACTTTATCAATCCATTCATATTGAGTTCTACTACCACTAGAAGTACAATAAGTTGGTGTTGGGTTATCGCTTAATGTAGTAAATGTAACTGTTCCAGCATTTGAAACATTCCCTGCAGCATCTTGAGCCCTTACTGAAATTGTGTAAGATGTATCAGCTGTTAAACCTGTTAAATTTGCAGAAGTTCCTGTAACAGTTCCTAAACTTGTAGAACCTTGGAATACTTCATAAGCAGTCACACCTACATTATCTGTAGAAGCAGACCAACTAACAGTAGCTGTAGTTTGTGTAATACTTGAGGCTTGAACATTTGATGGTGCAGAAGGTGCTTGAGTATCTGATCCTGCATTTACAGCTGTTAACTCTAAATCATCAATAGCAACATCACTTCTCCATCCATTTCCTGTAGAACCTACAATTCTTAATTTAATAGTAGCTCCTAAATAGCTAGCTAAATCTACAGAAGCAGAATTCCACTGATTTCCTTGATTTCCTGATAGATTCCAAACATCAGTCCAAGTAGCTCCGTCATTTGAAGAAACCTGAACTTTTAAAGATCCCATATCTGTACCATACATATGGTTTTTAAACGCAAATGTAGCTGATGATTTTCCTGATAAATCAAAACATCCACTTTCTAAAATAGCCGTAGCATTATTTCCTATTTGCCCTGCACTACCATTAGTAGAAGCTTCAAGGAACATATAGAATGAACCATCCGCTCCAGAACTTGGTCCTGTACTACTTGAAGGAGTACCTCCACTATCTCTAACCCAGTCTCCATCATCTCCACCAACTTGAGTCCAACCATCATTACTCTCAAAACTTTCACTGTATGGTAAAGCTTGACATGCAGCTGGTGTATTTGTTGTAAATGTAGTTGAAGAACTATACGCAGAATTTGTTCCATCAGAACACTTACTACGAACTTGTACTTCATACTGAGTTCCAGCACTTAATCCTGATAAACTAGTAGTAGTTGATGAAACTGCATTTACAGTCCAAGAAGAAGTACCTGTTTGACGATATCTTACATCATAAGTCGCACTAGCAACTGACGACCAGTTAACAGTAGCTTCTGTTTGAGAGACTCCAGTAACACCAACACCCGTAGGAATAGTTGCATTACAAACTGCAGGAGTACCAGTAACACCAGTAACTATTAATGAAAACGCTTGACTTCCACCAACTAAACTTCCTTTATTAGTAACTGTAATCGTATAAGTTCCTGACGCTCCATTAACATCAACTCTTTCATAAGGATCTACATTATTATCTTGCTTTGCACTCGTAGTAGGACTTGTTAATTCATATGGAAAATAAGTAGTTCCTCCTTTAGTCACTCTAATATCTAAATCATTTACTAAAACTGGCGTAGTTGAATTTACAGTAGTATTAGCAGTACCTGGTCTATCTGTCCAAGAAATAGAAGCTAATAATGGACTTGTTCCATCTGAATCAACAGTAATAGTATATGTTTGTCCACTATTTAATGTTAACTCTTCTATTTTTGATCCATTTCCGTTAGCAGTAATTGCTTCAGCAGCTCTCTTTGTATTTAAAAGCCCCCATCCAAAAACAGCATCTGGTCCTGAAGCTCCTGCATCATCAGCAGTATGAAGCGCTAAACCTTTTAAAGTTGCAGCTCTCATTAAACTTCCGCTATTAAGATCTCCATAATGTTGTTGTAATAACAATAAAGAACCTGTTACATTTGGAGAAGCCATTGACGTACCAGTAATAGAATTATATGCTGTATCACTATTATCATAAGTAGAATATACTCCTGTTCCATTACCAGTAATATCTGGTTTAATACGCATATCATCAGTTGGTCCTTCACTACTCGAGCTATTTATAGAAACAGAAACTAAATTTCCATTAGCGTCTATATTAGCATCCTGAGCATTAGCTACAACTAAATTGTTTTTAGAAGTTGAATGTCCTGTTAATTTATCCCATCCTGATCCTCCAGTTGGATTATTATTTGCAGTGTTATCATTACCATCGTTACCAGCAGCAACAACCATTAAGTAGTTTGGTGCATTAAATAATATCTCATCCCATTCACGAGATTCATCTATATAACCACCAAAATAATGCTGTGGTAATTGAACTTGACCTAACTGATTTCTAAAAGCAAAACCATATGAGTGATTAGAAATAATCATACCATTAGAAGCCTCTGTAGTTGCTTCAGATTTATCATTATTCCAATCTGCAGTTCTTGCTTTTGCATGTGGCGCCATACCTTTAGCATCAGCTTGTACACCAGAAGCAACAATTGTTCCTGTTACGTGCTGAGCATGAAAACTATTTCCATTTAAAGTAGAACCATCTATTGTAGTAACACGATTATTTCCTCCTGCACCATCAAATTCTTGGTGAGTGTTACGTGTTCCTCCACCATCCCAAACATTTGCAGTCATTCCTTGTCCCATTAAGTTTAATCCTAACGATCCTCCTGAATGTAAATGATTTGTTCTAGTAGATTTTGCAGCATCAACATTAAAAGTTGTATAGTAAATAGGCTTACCATTTACAACTCTCTGAAGCTCCATAATACTTCCATCTTTTTTAAGAATTCTTGTTTCCCATCCTTTTTGTTTAGCCATTTGAAGAGCTTCGCGCTTTTGCTTACTTTCTTTGGTTTGGATGTTCTTTTTAATACTTTGAAGTTTTGTCAAATCGTACTTACTACGAATTTGCTCAATTTGCTTTTCGCTTTGTGCATTAGATTGTAATCCAAAAGACAACAAACCAGCGAAAAGCAATACTTTTGGCAAGTAATTGTTTTTCATTTTTTGAAGGGTTATAAAATATAAGTTTTCGTGTTTAATTAAACCTAAACGAAACCTTAAAATTTTGTTAATAGTGCGCCAAATATAATTTTTTTTTATTTTAATCCAAAAAAAACAAGGTTAATTATTTAAAATAGATAGAGTTACCCTATGTTTTTTAATAATACAGTATTTTTACATCATTTTTTATGGTTATAATTAAGGATTTTTCAATTTCATTCAAAGGAATTAAAGTAATTAACAAACTTAATTTCAAAATAAAATTCAACTCGATTTTAGGTATTGTTGGTGAGAGTGGCAGTGGAAAATCGTTAACATCTTTAGCTATAATGGGATTACTACCAAAAGAAGCTAAAACATGTGGAGAAATTTTGTTTAACGAAAAAGAATTATTAACTCTTTCAGAAAAAGAATTTCGAAAATATAGAGGAAACAAAATTTCTATGATTTTTCAAGAACCTATGAGTTCTTTAAATCCAACAATAACATGTGGCAAACAGGTTGCTGAAATTTTATCTCTACACACAAAGCTATCTAAACAAGAGATTAGAGAAGAAGTAATTTCTTTATTTGAAAAAGTAAAATTACCAAGACCTAAACAAATTTATAATAGTTTTCCACATGAAATTAGTGGTGGTCAAAAACAACGTGTAATGATAGCTATGGCTATCGCATGTAAACCTGCTTTGTTAATCGCTGATGAACCAACAACAGCACTAGATGTAACCGTTCAAAAAGAAATAATATTATTATTAAAAAATTTACAAGAAGAAACTAAAATGAGCATTCTTTTTATTTCACATGATTTAAATTTAGTTTCAGAAATTGCAGATGATGTTCTTGTTATGTACAAAGGAGCACTTGTAGAATACGGAAATGCCACTACAGTATTCAAAAACCCGAAAGAAAACTACACCAAAGCATTGATTAACTCTAAACCAAAAGATAATGTGCGTTTAAAAAAGCTGCCAACGGTAAAAGATTTTATTAATGAAACTGTAGAAAACAATTTTTTTTCAAAAGAAGAAAGAAAAGCTTATCATAAAAAAATTTATAATACAGCTCCTTTTTTAGAAGTCAAAAATCTTAAAAAAGAATTTATCTCTAAATCATTTTTATTTACAAAACCAAACATAGTAAAAGCAGTAAATGATGTTTCTTTTTCTTTATACCAAGGCGAAACATTAGGTTTAGTAGGAGAATCAGGCTGTGGAAAATCAACTTTAGTTAGAACTATTTTACAATTAGAAGAAGCTACAGACGGTGAAATTTTCTTTCAAGGAAAAGACATTACTAAACTCAACACAAAAGAATTAAAACTAATAAGAAAGGATATTCAAATTATCTTTCAAGATCCTTTTTCTTCATTAAATCCCAGAAAAACAGTTGGTGAAGCGATTTTGGAACCAATGACAGTTCATAAAATTCTATCTAATAAAAAAGAAAGAAAAGATTATGTTTTAGAACTTTTTAAAAATGTTGGTTTAGATATTACTCATTATAATAGATATCCTCATGAATTTTCAGGTGGACAACGTCAACGAATAGGAATTGCTAGAGCTATAGCCTTACACCCCAAATTGTTAATTTGTGATGAATCAGTTTCTGCTTTAGATGTTTCTGTTCAAGCTCAAATTTTAAACCTCTTGAACGAGTTAAAATTAAAATACAATTTCACTTACATTTTTATATCTCATGACCTTTCTGTTGTAAAATATATGTCTGATCAACTTATTGTAATGAATACTGGAAAAATTGAAGAAATTGGTGATGCAGATGATATTTATAAAAACCCTAAAAAAGAATATACAAAAACTCTAATCAATGCTATTCCTAAAGGAATATAATCCTTACCTCAAAAAAAATTAATATAGTATATTGCGGTAATAAAATAAACTAGAAAGATTAAATGAAAATTATTGTTCCTATGGCAGGTGTAGGCTCTCGCTTACGTCCTCATACTCTTACTACTCCTAAACCTTTAACTGTAA
Source organism: Tenacibaculum aquaeponti (assembly GCF_052084715.1). Lineage (GTDB taxonomy): Bacteria > Bacteroidota > Bacteroidia > Flavobacteriales > Flavobacteriaceae > Polaribacter. Next base: position 2,391,283 of record NZ_CP197288.1, read on the forward strand.
TTGCTGGAAAAACAATCGTACAGCGATTAGTTGAAGATATCAGTAAAGTAATCGATCAACAAATAGAAGAAATCGCTTTTGTTATCGGTCCTGCTAAAAAAGGTTTTCCTTCAAACACAAAACAAAAACTGATTGAAATTGCTAATAATTTAGGAGCAAAAGGTTCAGTTTATGTTCAAGAAGAAGCTCTAGGAACTGCACATGCTATTTACTGTGCTAAAGAATCTTTAAGTGGACCATGTGTTGTAGCTTATGCTGATACTTTATTTAAAGCTGATTTCACTTTAGACACAAATGCTGATGGTGCTATTTGGGTAAAACAAGTTGAAGATCCAAGCGCTTTTGGTGTTGTAAAATTAGACAACGGATTTATTACAGATTTTATTGAAAAACCTAAAGAATTTGTATCTGATTTAGCAATTATTGGAATCTATTACTTTAAAAACGGAGATAAAGTTAAAGAAGAAATTCAATATTTAATTGATAACGACCTAAAAGAAAATAATGAATATCAATTAACAAATGTTTTAGAATCTTTAAAGCAACAAGGTGCTAAATTTATACCTGGTAAAGTTGATGCATGGATGGATTGCGGTAAAAAAGATCCAACGGTTGATACTAACAAACAAGTATTAGAATTTGAAGCTGCTGACGGTAATAATTTAGTTTCTGATGATGTTGTATTGGAAAATTCAGAAATTATTCAACCTTGTTATGTAGGTAAAAATGTTGTGTTGAAAAACACAAAAATAGGTCCTTATGTATCTATAGGAGAAGACAGTATTGTAGAAAACGCTACGATAACAAACTCTCTAATTCAAACGAATGTGCAAATAAGCAATGCCAATTTTGATAACGCTATGATTGGTAATTTTACTAAATTTAATGGAAAATTTACATCAATAAGTATCGGTGATTATACAGAACTTACATAAAAAAGAAACTTTAGGAGAGTATAAAAAGGTATTTAAAATCTTACCTTTTCTCCTCTCCTTTTTGTTTTTTATTAATTCTCAAATTTATGCTCAAGACAGTCTTGTTTTAGAAGCTTCTATTTCTGAAAAAAAGCTAATTGAATTTGAGCAATTGTTTTTTGATGCTATAACTTCTAAAGCTATAAACAATCATCAAAAAGCAATACAACAATTAGAAGAATGTAACACCATCATCCCCGATGATAAAGCAGTACTTTTCGAACTTTCTAAAAACTATTTTGAATTAAAGAAAATTCCAGAAGCTACAGAATATGCAAATCAAGCATTAACTAAAGACCCAGAAAATCTTTGGATTCGTGAACACTTAGTTAAAGTATACAGGAAATCTGGTCGTTTTGATAAAGCTATTGAAATTCAACAGAAAATAGGCGAAAAATTCCCTAAAAAAAAGAGAGAGTTAGCCTTTCTTTATTTAATGAATAATGAAAGGTCTAAAGCTAAAAAACTTCTTAACGATTTAGAAAAAGCAAAACTTTTAGATGGCCGTTTACGCAGATTAAAAAATCAGTTAGAGAACGTTAATAAAATTGATCGTTCGATTAAAAAATCTATTGTAAAGGAAGATTTACAAACTGTATTTAACAATGATAAATCATTCAAAAACTTAACTTCTCTTTTAAAACAACTTGAAAAAAACAAGAGCAATAAAGATTTGCTTTTATATAGTGAAAAAGGTTTAGGTTTATTTCCTGCACAACCTTTGGTATATCTTATGAATGGTATTGCGTTAAATAATACTAAGCAATATAAAAAAGCTATAGAAACACTTCAAAATGGTATTGATTTTGTTATTGATGACAGAAAAATGGAACAAAAGTTTTATGTAGAGTTATTGAAAGCTTACAAAGGAACTGGAGATACCCAAAACATTAACAAATACCAGAAAAAAATTAAGTAATCAATGAAAAAAGTATACTTTATACTTACCACATTAATTATCGCAACTTTAAGTTCTTGTAAATCTACTAAAGAAACTACAAGTACTTCTGCTATAAAAAACTTATCTGCAAGAAAAGTAGTTAAAAGGCATTTAGCTTCTAATTTTGAAGGAAATACTATCGATGCAAAATTAAAAGTTAGATACAAAGACAAAAAAGAAGATATTGGTTTTTCAGTAAAAATGAAAATCAAAAAAGATGAAGTTATATGGTTAAAAGGAACTAAAATTATTACTGTTTTTAAAGCTAAAATAACTCCAGAAAAAGTAAGCTTTTATTCTCCGTACAAAAAAAATTATTTTGAAGGTGATTTTACTATGCTAAAGAAACTTTTAGGTTTTGATGTTAATTTTGAACAACTTCAAAATATGTTACTGGGTCAAGCCGTTCTAAATATATCTGAGAATAAACAAAAAGTTGATATTGTGAATCGCTCTTATCAACTTCATCCTAAAAAACAACCTTTGTTATTTGATATTTTTTATCAAATACACCCCGATCACTATAAATTAAAAAAACAATATTTAGTTAATCAATTAAAAGAACAGCGATTAGATATTGATTATACTGATTATATTAAAAAAGATAATTTATTATTTCCTAAAAGAACAGTAATTACAGCTAAAGAGAAGAATAAATTTACCAACATTAATATAGAAGTTAGATCTATTAACTTCAATACTAATTTAGAAATGCCATTCAGAATACCTTCTGGATATAAAGAAATCAAATTATAGTGAAAAAGCTTTTTTACATATCTATTTTAAGTTTTTTATGCATTTCTCTTTCATCTCATGCACAAGGGAGAAAAGAGCTTGAAAAACGCCGTAAAAAGATAAACAAGGACATAAAAAAGATTAACTCATTACTTTTTGAAACTAAAAAAGAAAAAACAAACGCTTTAGATGACTTAAAAGATTTAAGTCAGAAAATAACTGTTCGTGAACAGCTTATTGAAACAATTCGGTTAGAGACAGAAGAATTGAATAAAGAAATTAAGCAAAATGAAAAGAAAATAACTGTAAATAATACAGAACTAAAAAATTTAAAAGCCGATTATGCTGATATGGTTTTTAAATCGTATAAGAGTAAATCACAGCAAAGTAAAACCATGTTTTTACTATCTTCAGAAGATTTCTTACAAGCATATAAGAGAATAAAATACATTGAACAATATAAAAGTTTTAGGAAAAAACAAGCGCAAAAAATTATATATAAAACTAAAGAAATAGAACGCTTAAATGATTCTTTAACTAAAAAGAAAAATCAGAAAAAAGTTTTAATTAACACAGAAACTAACCAAAAAAACAGAATAGAAAGCGAAAAAGAAGAACAAGAAGAGTTAGTTACGAAAATAAAAAAACAAGAAAGTAAATATAAACGACAGTTAAATAAAAAAATAAAAGAAGAAAAAGCTGTTGCTAAAAGAATTGATCGAATTATTAGAGCAGCTATTGCAAAGGCAAATAAAGGAAAAAAAGGAAAAGCAAAAAAAGGAGAATTTTTATTAACCAAAGCTGAAAAAACTTTAAAAGCGAACTTCGAGCAAAATAAAGGGAGATTACCTTGGCCAATTAATGGGGTTATTACCAGAAAATTTGGAAAACAACCGCATCCTACATTTAAATCGATTACGATTAATGGTACTGGTTTACACATTAGAGGAAAACAAGGAGATGATGCAAAAAGTGTTTTTAATGGGAAGGTTTTAAGTATTATTAAAACAGATAAAGGAACAAAAAGTGTTATGGTTCAGCATGGAGATTATATTACAACATACTCTAACCTTAGAACTGTCTTTGTAAAAAACAACCAAAACGTTACTACTGGAACTCCTATTGGAAAAGTTTTTACCAATAGAGTAACCGGAAAAACAGAATTGCTTTTTGTACTTTCAAAAAACACCCAAAAACTAGATCCTGCTAACTGGATTAAATCAAATTAATGAATAAAGCTTCTAATTTTATTATAGTTACTACAGCTATTATTGCTGTTTTAGTAATTGGTAAAGGAATTTTAATTCCGTTCATTTTTGCTGTTATCTTCTGGTTTTTTACTAGAGAAATCAGAAAACTTATCTATAAAATTCCTTTTGCAGAAAAATTCATCCCAAAATGGATTAGCAACATTTTGGTCTTTTCTATAATCATTTTAGCCTTTGGTTTTATTTCTGAAATTATTACTAATAGCGTTACTAATGTTACCGAATCATACACAAAATACGAACCTAATATAGAACGTATTATAACTGATTTAGGTAATTATTTAAATGTAGATATTTTAACATCTATAAAATCTGTTGTAGGAGATTTTAATTACGGTTCTGTTTTAGGTGATATCGCAAATGGTGTAAGTGGTTTATTAGGTGATACATTTATGATTATTATTTATGCCTTATTCTTATTTCTTGAGGAGCGTAGCTTTGTAAAAAAGTTATATATGATTCTAAGCAAAGGAAATAATTATAACAATATCCAAACAATGCTAGATAAAATTGAAGATTCAATTTCAAATTACTTGCGTTTAAAAACCTATGTAAGCCTTTTAACTGGTATTTTAAGCTATTTTGTTTTGCTTTTTGTTGGTGTAGATAGCGCACCTTTTTGGGCCTTTTTAATCTTCTTATTAAACTACATTCCAACTGTAGGTTCTTTGATAGGAACAATTTTCCCTGCAATTTTTAGTTTACTTCAGTTTGGAGAGTTTACTCCATTTATAATTATTGCTTTAGCTGTTGGAGCAATTCAAGTTGTTGTAGGTAATGTAATTGAACCACGTTTATTTGGTAAATCTTTAAATTTAAGCCCTTTAGTAACTATTTTAGCTTTATCTGTTTGGGGCAAAATATGGGGAATTACAGGAATGGTACTATCGGTTCCTATCACTGTAATTATGATTATTGTATTTTCTCAATTTGAAAAAACAAGATCAATAGCTATTATGCTTTCAGAGAATGGTGAAATAGATAAAATTACAAAGAAAGACTAATCAAACAAAGCTTTAAGTTCTGTAGCTTCTTTAGGTTGCATTTTACCAGCTAAAATTAAACTTAATTGTTTTCTTCGTAAAGCTCCATCAAAACGTTGTTGTTCTAATTCTGATTGTGGATTTATTTTAGGAATTGGCACAGGTTTCCCTGTTTCGTCTACGGCTACAAACGTATAAATACCTTCATTTACCTTCGTTTTTTCACCTGATTGACGGTCTTCTATCCAAACATCAACAAAAACCTCCATAGACGATGTAAAAGCCCTAGAAACCTTCGCTTCTAAAGTAACTACACTTCCAACTGGAACAGACTTGGTAAATGCTACGTGATTTACAGAAGCTGTTACAACAATTCTCCTAGAATGACGGCGAGCAGCAATACTACACGCTCTATCCATACGAGCTAATAATTCTCCTCCGAAAAGATTATCTAAATAATTCGTTTCTCCAGGTAATACTAAATCTGTAAGTACTGTTTTTGATTGTTGTGGCGTTTTAGCTTCCATATCTAAAATTTGCCGCAAAGATAATTAAACCCTAAGAAAGGATTAAAATTTTAATCAAGAAAATATCGTTTTTACTTTACAAGAATCCAAGCATCTTTAGATGCTTCTTCACGAATAGTTTCAATAGCCTCTTTTGCAGCTTCTTTAGAAGAATAACTAGCTACAGAAACTTGAGTAAGGCCCCATTGGTTTTTTCCAATAATCTTAGCATTACTATATCCTTTTTGTTTTAATTCTGCTATTTTCTTTTCTGCATTCTCTTCTAATTGAAAAGCTCCTGCAATAATGAAAACAGTTTCCTTATTTTCCTTAGTAATGTCTAAACTTATTGTTGGTAATTTATCACCAATAACAAAAGTCGCTTTCTGAATTTTCTCTTCTACTAAATTTTGTTCTGCTACTAAAGTATCAAGGTTACTTTTAGGTGCAAATTGTTGAAATGCAGCCGCACCAGCTAAAAGTATTGCAGCCGCTGCTGCGTATTTAGTAATTCTAAATGGCTTATTTGTAGTTTGCTCATCTTGTGTTATTTGCTCTTCATCAAAAGAAGTAATTGTTGGTAGAGGTATTACCTTTTCTTCTTTTTCAATTACAGGATAACTTACAGATGAGAAACCAAAAGAACTCGTAAGGAAATTTGTAGTACTTTCTGGCTTAAATACTAATTGATCTTCTTCATTTAAAACCAAAGTACCCACTTCATTAATTTCTAAAGCTCCAACTTTTAAAGTTGTTTTCCATTCAGTAACAACTTCAGAAATTTTAGCTACAGCTTCTTCAAATGAAATGTTTAAAATCGAAGCTACTTCATTTGCTAACAAACCATCGTTATGTTGCAACTGTGCATTAAAAGAAATCTTCTTTGTAGGTGGATAAAAAACACCATCAACTAATTGAGTTGTAGTTGTGTTTGTAACAAATCCTCCAAAGTTCGGAACGATCACACAATCGTAACGATATAATAATTCCTTTATGTAGCTTTTCATCATCATAAGTACAAAGTTAGCTTTTTTGTTGATTTAAAAAAAGTATATTTGTGTTTAGTAGACTAGATTTTTTAAAATTTTGGTCTTCTAAATTAAGAAAAAGAAAATGCTAGAAAAAGAACTATTGGCTGTATTGCGTTTACAGTCAACACCAAAAGTTGGTGATATTATATCAAAAAAATTGATACGCACGCTGGGATCTGCATCGCAAATTTTTAAAGAAAAAAAATCTGCTTTACTTAAAATCGATGGGATAGGAGAGTACATTGTTCAACATCTTCTCAATGAAAAAACACTTCTATTAGCCACCAAAGAACTTGAATATATTCAGAAACATAAAATTTCTTATTCATATTGTTTTGATGCTGATTATCCTAAAAATCTACAAAATTGTACAGATGCTCCATTATTATTTTTTTATGACGGAAAATTAAATTGGAAAACTGATCGTATTATTTCTATTGTTGGAACTCGAAATATGACAAATTATGGAAGGGAATTTTGCAGAAATTTCATTGAAGATATAGCTAAATATAATCCTTTAATTGTAAGCGGACTTGCCTATGGTGTAGATATTTGCGCACATCAAACAGCTTTTGATTATGATTTACAAAATATCGCTGTTTTGGCTCACGGACTTAATGAGATTTATCCGAAAAAACACAAACAGTTTTTGCCAAAAATTATGAATAACGGCGGAATTATCTCTGAGTTTTGGCATAACGAACAACCTATGCGTGAAAATTTTTTAAAACGAAATAGAATAGTTGCTGGAATGTCTAAAGCAACAATTATTATAGAATCTGCTGAACGGGGAGGAGCTTTAGTTACCGCAGATATCGCTAATTCTTATCATCGTGATGTTTTTGCAGTTCCAGGAAAAATAACAGATTATTACAGTAAAGGCTGTAACAATTTAATAAAATCGAATCAAGCACATTTATTGAGTTCTGCTGAAGATTTAGTAAAAATGCTGAATTGGGATGTACAAGAAAAACCTACTGTTAAACAGACAGAATTATTCATTAATTTAAATGAATTAGAACAAAAAGTATATGACTATTTATTAAAAAACGGCAAACAACTCTTGGATGTAATTGCATTAGATTGTGAAATTCCGGTATATAAACTATCATCTTTATTACTTCAAATGGAATTAAGAGGAATTATAAAACCTTTGCCAGGAAAGATGTTTGAAATATAAAGAAAGTCTCTTTTTCAAGAGACTTTTTTGTTGTTATATACTTGCTGTAATTCGTGCTGTAATTTCTTCTATTGAACCCATTCCATCGAAAGTTGCTACTTCTAACTTTGTTTTCATGTAAGCAATCGCTGGCTTTGTGGTTTCTTCAAAAATTCGAATTCGTTTTAAATGCGTTTCTGGATCTTTATCGTCTTCTCGATTTGAAGTTTCTGCTCGTTTCTTAGCTCGAAGTAATAGTTCTTCTTTCGGAACTTCAATATCAATTACCTTTTCAATGCTTAATCCTTTTTCAGAAACTAAAGTTAACAGATCGTCCATTTGCGGAATAGTTCTTGGATAGCCGTCTAAGATAATTCCTTCTTCAGATCTGTTTTCATCTAAAATTTGACTGAATAATGTTTTCATGATTTGATCTGGAACTAAATCTCCTTTCTTTTCATATTTTGATAATTCTTTGCCGATTTCAGTTCCTTGTTCTTTTTCCAATCTACAACGATCACCTGTAGAAATGTGTTTATAATTTAAAAGGTTCTTTAAAATTTCACACTGTGTTCCTTTTCCAGAATATGGTGGTCCTGTGATGATTAAAATTTTCATCTTTTTAATTTCTATTTCAAAAGTTTATCTACAAATGTACTTATAAAGTGTTACTCAACCATAAAGGTTATTGGAATTATATAGCGAACACTTACATTTTTTCCGTTGTGTTTTCCTGGAATAAATCGCGGTAGTTTTTCAAACTGTTTTTTGAGTTCTTCTTTAAGTAAAGGATGCGGTGCTCTAGTTTCAATTTTACTTACATTACCTAAACTATCAATTGTAATTTGAGTCAACATTTTCTTTTTTCCTTCTGATAATCCTAAGTTTTCAATAGTAGAAAAATCAAAGTTTTTTGTTACAAATTCATTCATTTTTCGTTCAAAGTTCTTTTCCCATGTTTCATTTGCTCTTTTAACAACACCTTTAAATCTTGGTTGTTTGTCTACAAAACGAAAAGAATGAAATTCTTGAACCTTCTTTTCTTCAGTTATAAGATCTCCCATTACCGGTTCAATTCCATCTCTTCTTTCAACGTAATTTTCTACAATAGGTACACCTCCAATATCTATAACTTCTTCTTCAATTATGTCTCCCATTACCTCAACAATTACTTCTCCTTCTTCAACAATTTCTATTTCTTCAGGTTTAGGTAAACCTCCAACAACAGGTACTTCTTCATTAGTAACAGTTTTGGTTTCACAAGAAGTTTTCATTGCAGAATCTTTCGGATTGAAAACTGTTAAGGAATCTATTGTTTTTTCAATTTTAGTAATGCTATCAATCAACATCACTTTCTCTATTTTCTGAGTTTTTTGTTCTGTTTTACAACTGAATAATGTTGTTCCCATCGCAATAAATAGCGCTAGAAAAAACAGTTTTTGAAATGATAAATTCGTATTGAAAACAGTATCTGGTAATTGAATTACTATAGAATCTAATTGTTTTCTGTAGAAATGACCACAAACTCTTTTTCCTTTATTTTCTGTAAGATATTCTTGAATTTCTTTTGTCGATTTTTTAGTAAAATCAACTACAGTTTTAGAACAAGAAGCACAAAATCTTCCTTTTTCATTTGGGGTCATTTTTTGCCAGTTTTCATGACAAGGTTCTGGAATAGTAATCTTATAGTTTTTCATAGTCTTTTAGCTTTTCATTTGGGTTGCAAATACTATTCCAAAAAAATCTTCATTTAAAATACTTACATTTGAAAAAAACACCCCAATGGAGCATTCAGAAGAAAAATTAATGTCGAAAAAAAAACCTGCTTTTCCTATCAATCACTTTTTAAATGATTACTTGATAGAACACAGCAGAAATATTAAGATTCCAATTTTTTATGAAGATTTACTTCGCTTTCAAGGCTCTGTTGTTGTGTATGATAAGAACGATGAAGATACGCTTTGGGTTCGTGTTTATTTTTCTGAATTTGATCGACAAGAAATTGATTTGAGTTTAAAGAAAGTCTACAACATTTTACACTCCAACGGTAACGAAGACAACATTCAATATTTAAATATTGATGCTGTTGATTATTGTACTTTTGGAAACTCAAAACCTTTCCGTGTGAAAGTGAGAAATGTTTTGAACGATAACTACACGTATTTTTACGTTAAAAAAACAGATGCTTCACGTGTTTATGGTTTAGAATTAGAGCATATTTTATCGCCATACAATCTTAACTTTTTGGTGTATAAAGACACTTTAATCGAAGAACATATTGCCGGAATTCCTGGAGATACATTTATTAAAGAAATTTTACCGAGTTGTACTGAACCTGAAAAATCTCAAATTGCCAAAGAGTTTGTAAAATTTAACGAACGTTGTATGATTCGTTTGCTAGGTGATATGCGTTCGTACAATTATGTGATTGTTCCTACCCACGATTTTGATAGTGTGGTATATAAAATTAGAGCAATTGACTTTGATCAACAATGTTTCGAAGGAAAATTTAAAGTGTATTATCCGCAGTTTTTCAAAGAAAATTATCCAATGGTACAATTAGTAGGAGATAAGCTTCAAGAAAATTCTATTGAACAATATAAATTAGAAGAAAGATCGATTGTAGCTAAACGTATTTTATCTTCTGAAGATCGTTTAAATGAATTAATTTTTTGTATGAAAAATGATGAGATTTCTACAAATGAAAACATAGATCGTTTAAAAATGCAGATTCACGATTTTACAAAAGATATTTCTTTTAAAAAGAGTAAAAATATGGGGGAAGTTTTAGAAAATGCTCTTGATTTTGTACGACGAAATTATGAAGATGTAACTATGCGATAAGTTTTATGGGATTAGATAGTGTTGAACTTATTGTTACTGTAGAGAAAATCTTTAAAATTGATATTCCAGATGAAGAATGTGAGCAAATCTACACTGTTCAAGATTTGATAAATGCTGTAACTAAAAGGATTTTACATCAAAATAATAAAAGAAAAGACCTTCTTTTTAACCGCCTTAAAAAGGCAATCTTAGAAACTACATCAAGTACAATAACCATTGAATTAAAAACCCCGATAATGGACATTTTTAAGCTTAATAATTTAGACTTTCAATGGAAAGATTTAGAAAGATTTTTACAACTTACACTACCAAAATTGGTTCCTTTAGATTTTAACGATAAATTAGATACTCATGTCAAAATTTTAGGTTTAAAAATTTTCAAACGTAGATCACCTGTAACAAAGGGTAATATCGGCCAATTAGTCGACTGGATAATTTCTTTGAACTATCAAAAAATCATTGATATTACAGAATCAATCTCTGAGTATGATATCCAACGAATAGTTGTTGGAATTGTAAGTGATTCTGTTGGTTTACCTGTGAATGAGATTGAACTTCGTCATGCTATGACAACAGATTTAGGTATTGACTAATTTACTTTTTCTTACTTCGAATACTTTCTATAACTACAGTAGCTAAAATTAAACTTCCACCGATTAATGTATTCATATTTGGAATTTCGTGTAAGAAAATGAATGCTAGAATAATTCCGAAAATTGGTTGTACACTACTAATAATACTTGTAGTTGATGCTGTAAAAAACTGGAGAGAATATACCATTAAACTATGTCCGATTGCTGTAGTTAAAAAAGCCAACAATAGTAAATATGGTAACTGACTTTGTACACCAGAAATATCCATAAAAAATAGTGTAGGGAAGAGGCAAACTGAAATAATTACGGTTTGATAAAACATTAAAACCACACCGTTATACTGACTAACATAACGTTTTAAAATCAAAATTCGGATGGCATAACACAATGCTGAAATTACTCCGAAAATCATACCTTGAACGGTTGTGTTTTCAAAAGTAAAATCTGGTGATAAAATGTATAAACCAAGTAAAACTAAAACTCCAAGAACAATATAAATCGGATTGAATTTTACCTTTAAAAAAACCGGTTCTAAAAAAGCAATAAGAACAGGAAATGTATATAAAGACAACATTCCTACTGCAACATTCGAAAGTTTTAATGCATAGAAATAGGTAATCCAATGGATTCCCATGAAAACACCTGCAATAAGAAATGGTAAAAAATGACTTTTAGATTTTAACGATAACGGTTCTTTTTTAATTTGTAAAAACACAAATAAAATTACCATAGCAAAAGCTGCTCTAAAAAAGATAATTACTTCAGAAGGCATGGCAATATATCGACCTAAAACTCCCGATGTACTGATAAAAAAAGTAGCTAATAGTAAGCCTAAAACCTTTTTAAAATGTGAGTTATTCATTTGTGTAACTTTCTATTTTAATAATCGCAATATCATCTGTAGGAACATAATCAAAGTTTCTTTCTAAGGTCTTAATTTTTGACTTTAATGTCATTGATTTTTCTTCATGTAAAAGAAAACAAATAATTTCATTTTCAGACTTATACGTTTTACTGTTTTTTAAGTTTTTAAAAGCAAAAATTCCATCTGTGGCTAAACTAAGTGTTTTAAAATTAGGAACCGTAATTTTTTGTGTTTGATTATGATACCAATTATGAAAAGAATCTTTTAAATGATATGCTAAATAATTAGGTTTATCACTACTTTCAAAATCATAATGTTTTTGATTAACAGTAACTAAACCATCTCCAGCTATTAAAATTTCTGTTTCTTTTGTTTCTGTATTTACAATAGCCAAAATTAGAGTAGAAAGTAGTTCATAAACATCTAGATCTAACAGGTTTTTAATTACTTTTAGTTCATTAAAAAATTGTTCGGAAATAGTATATAATTTATCCGATAATTTCGTTTTTTCTTTTGTGATAAAGTCTTTGTGGAACTCTTTTTTACTGATGTTTCTTAATAGTTTCCCGAATAAAATTGAGGCGAAAACAGATTCATTTCCAGATGAGCAACCATCAAAAACAGCCACTAATCTTTCATGATCAGCTGTATTCTCAATAAGTAAAAAGTCTTCGCAATGGTTGGTGTGAAATTCACCTATTTGAAGTATATAATCTATGTGCATTCCCTGCAAAAATAGGGAATGACTTTTAACTACTATAATTTTACTTTATAAAAATCTTATTCAAGATTTTTCTTGTTTTTTTACTATTGATTTTCAATTTATCATTTAAAATTTTTCCTTTGTCTGATAACAAAACTACTGTTGGAAAAGAAGAAATATTATAGGTTTTCACAAACTTTCCTTTAGATCCATTGAAAAATAAATGTGTTCCTTTTTTATTCGTTTTTTCAACAATATTTTTCCACTTTTCAAAATCCTCTTTTTTATCTACAGAAATGTTTACAAAAACGATATTATAATCGTGGTAATCATCTTTAAGTTTTTCAATAGTTTTAAAATCTTCGACACAAGTTTCACACCAAGAAGCCCAAATATTCATTAGAATATAATTGCCTTTGTATTCTGAAAGTTTTACTTCCTCTTCATTTTCTGTTAGAAAATCGAACTTAGATAAATTTTTAGACGCTTCTACCAAACGAACCTGATCATATTTCACTCTTGCATCAGCAATTAATTCTAGTGTAGAAGAATTCGATTTAATTAAGCTGTAATAGTCTCTTGTTCTTTTTGGAGTGTCTTTACTCATTAATTCAAACAAACTCTCTAAAACACCTTGTTTTAAAGCATCAGTGCGAATTGAAGACAAGATATCTCGCATCATTTTTAGATTCTCAGCATTTTCAAGATCTTTTCGCCATTTTAGAATACTTAACTCTGCGTAAGAATTGTATTTTTCAAAAAGATGATCGGTATCAAAATGAATATGACTTAGTGGTTCTAAAAACCTTTTTGAAGGATTAATACTATCTTTAAATTGATAAAAAGATTTAGCATCTTCAAACCTTAATAGATCTAAAGAATAACCAAACTGAAGGTTTTTCATTTCTTCATCAACAAAATCTTTATCTAAGTTTCCAGAGAATAAAATTCCATAGAGACCTTTGTAGTAACCGTCGATTTTACGGAGATACGCATTTTCATCTCCTTCATAAAATTCACGATCGAAATACTTTCTTGTATTTGCATTTCCATTTAAACGCGAAGCGTTTTTTTCTGATAAAAACTTATTGATTGAAGCTCCTTTGCCAGAAAACTCCATTGAATTTCTAAAATCTTCCGAGTCAAATTTTATAGTAAGTTCATGTTCTGGTTTGATATACAGAACTACTTCTTCATCTTCTTTTTTTAAGTAGTAATATCCTTCATCTAAACTTATTTTTTCTAATTCGAAGTTTAGTTCTTTTAGTGTGATGTTTCGCACTACTTCATTTGTCACTTTTCGAATCGAAAAAGTGCTTCCAATTGTATCATTTTCTATATTAAAAAATATCTTTTGTCCAAATAAACTAGTAATACTAGATAATAATAAACAAGTAACTATTTTTTTCATAATCATTACGTTACACACTACAAATTAACTCATTTATCTCTCTATTAAGCAATAAATATGCCTAAAATAAATCTTTCTATTATTTTAAAAGCTTGTTTAAAAGCTGCTTTGTTTTTTCTTGAGATGGTTTGCTTAAATGACTTTCTACGATTTTTCCTTCAGGAGAAATTAAAATAAAACGAGGAATCGAACTTACACCAAAATCACTCACAAACTCAGAGTTGAAAGCGTTATCTGAAAACAACTGCACTCCATTTAATTCCTTTTCATTTAACATCTTTTTCCAAAGGTCGTATTCTGTCTTTTCATCTACTGAAATTCCTACAAAAACGATGTTTTTATCTTGATATTGTGTGGCCATTTTTTTTAAATGTGGTACTTCCTTTAAACATGGCGTACACCAAGTTGCCCAAATATCAATAAACACATATTTCCCTTTAAAATCTTTTAAAGATACTTTGTTTCCGTCTTTATCTTCAAAAGTAAATCCAGGTGCTTTTTTACCAATTGCTGTAGATTTTACCTTATTGTATTTTTTTCTTGCTTTGCTGACAAATTCTTGATTAGGAACGTATTTTCTAATCAACTCATAGTAAAACTTCGACTTTTCTGGTGTGTCTGAAATTCGATATAACGCATCTACAATTACATCAACAAAAATTTGATTGGTTTTAATTTTTCTGAACGAAGTTTCCATTTCCTTAAAACTCGTCGCTTTTTTTAATTCTTTCTTCCATTTACTAGATGCTAAATTCTTGTAAGACGGATAAATACTATACAATTTTGCGTCGTCGTAATACACATCTTTTAACTCTCTAAAGAAATCAGCATTTAACTTTGGTTCTTTTCCTGTACGATATTTTATTGCGTGTGGATAGTAAAAAACATCATTTAAATAATTGAACTGTAAGTCTACCAATTCGTGTTTTCTAAAACTCTCATCATCTACTTTATTTAATAATCCTTTTAGCTCTTTATGAATCCCTCTAATTTTAGATAAATACTCATTTTCACTTCCGTTATAAAAGCTATCAGCATCTTTCCAACGTTCTTTTAACAACTTCTTTTTTGCTAACAAATAATTATTTACCTCTGCTCCTTTACCAGAAAAACTTATCGTTTTATTAAAATCTTTAGCATCAAAATGTACCTCTAAATTAAATTCTGGCTTTAAATAGATGTAAGTTGAATTACTGTTTTTTCTAAGTAGAAAATAGCCCTCAATTCCTCCAAGATCTCCAGTATTAAACTTTGTTCCTTGAATTGGTATTTCCTTCACCATTTTCTTATGAATGTTTCTTAATGAAAAGGTTACATCTTGCGATGAGTTTTTTGCCGTACCATAAATGGATTGTCCAAATATTGATGTCGTACAAAATGCTAAGCTTAAAATTGTTATCGTTTTTTTCATTCTTTTCCTTTTTTCTTTTTGAATTTGACGACAAATGTACATATTCTTTTTTTCAGGTATTTATAACGGATTTTAAGGCTGTATTCGACTATGTTTTTCGCCATATTAAGGAATAAAAAACAGGCGCCTTCGAGTACCTCAGACACCTATTTTATATATTACACTTTTTGCAATGTTTCTAAAGCTTTTTTAACTGTATCAATCTTAATAAATGTGATTAACAATCGTAAACCATTTTTGGTTTGCTTTTCTTTCATCACACAGCTTTTAGAATTGTGCTGTACATACTTCAGCATTTTGGTAAATGCTTCTGTTTGATAGAAATCACTTTGCTGATCAGATACAAAATACCCAATCATACGTTTTTGTTTTAGAATGATTTTCTCTAATCCTAATGATTTTGCTAACCATTTGATACGAACAGAATCTAGTAAATCTTGAACCTGAGTTGGATATTCACCAAATCGGTCGATTAAATTGGTTTCAAAAACTTGTAGTTCTTCTTCTGATTCTAATTCGCCTAATTGTTTGTATAAATTCAAACGTTCTGTAATAGAATTCACATAATCATCTGGGAATAAAATCTCAAAATCAGTATCAATTTGAACTTCTTTTACATATTCTTTCGGACCAGCATTTTCATCAACAGGATATAAATCTTTAAATTCATTTTCCTTCAGTTCTTCAATCGCTTCCTTCAGAATTTTCTGATAGGTATCGAAACCAATATCGTTAATAAATCCACTTTGTTCTCCTCCTAATAAATCTCCAGCTCCACGAATTTCTAAATCTTTCATGGCAATATTCAATCCGCTTCCTAATTCAGAAAACATTTCTAAAGCCTGAATACGTTTACGCGCTTCTTCCGTCATCATATGATAAGGTGGCGTGATAAAATAACAGAATGCTTTTTTGTTAGAACGTCCTACACGACCACGCATTTGGTGTAAATCTGACAATCCGAAGTTATTGGCATTATTAATAAAAATCGTGTTGGCATTTGGTACATCTAATCCACTTTCAATAATTGTCGTTGACACTAAAACATCGAACTCTCCATTCATAAAAGCCAACATTAATTCCTCTAGCTTTTTCCCTTCCATTTGTCCGTGTCCGATTCCAATTTTTGCTGAAGGAACCAAACGTTGTAACATTCCGGCAACTTCTTTAATATTCTCGATTCTATTATGAATAAAAAATACTTGACCTCCTCGTGAAATTTCATAGGAAATCGCGTCACGCATAGTTTCTTCCGACAAACGAACCACATTGGTTTCTACTGGATGACGGTTTGGTGGTGGTGTTTTTATGACTGATAAATCACGCGCTGCCATTAAACTAAATTGTAACGTACGCGGAATTGGCGTTGCTGTTAAAGTTAATGTATCTACATTTTCCTTAATGGTTTTTAATTTATCTTTTGCTGCAACTCCGAATTTCTGTTCTTCATCAATAATTAATAAACCTAAATCTTTAAACTGTACATTTTTGTTCGTTAATTGATGTGTTCCAATGACTATATCTATAGAACCATCGGCAACACCTTCTAAAACGCCTTTTTTATGTTTTGCGGTACGAAAACGGTTTAAGTAATCTATTTGTACAGGAAATTGTTTTAAACGCTCAGAAAACGTCTTAAAATGCTGAAATGCTAAAATTGTAGTGGGTACTAATACCGCAACTTGCTTTCCGTTGTCTACAGCTTTAAAAGCGGCACGAATCGCAACTTCTGTTTTTCCGAAACCAACATCACCACAAACTAAACGATCCATTGGTTGATCTTTTTCCATATCGGTTTTTACATCTTGAGTTGCAGAAAACTGATCTGGCGTATCTTCATATAAGAAACTCGCTTCTAACTCATGTTGCATGTGCGTATCTGGACCAAAAGCGTGTCCTTTTTCTAATTTACGCTTTGCATAAAGTTTGATTAAGTTAAAGGCAATTTCTTTAACTCGAGTTTTCGTTTTTTGCTTGATTTTCTTCCACGCATTCGATCCTAGTTTAAAAATCTTTGGTGGTTTTCCATCTTTTCCATTGAATTTAGAAATCTTGTGTAGCGAGTGAATACTCACATACAAAATATCGCGATCGCCATAAATTAATTTAATCGCTTCTTGTTTCTTTCCTTCAACATCGATTTTTTGTAATCCTGCGAATTTTCCAACTCCGTGATCGATATGTGTTACATAATCACCTTTTTCTAAATTGGTTAATTCTTTTAGCGTAATCGATTGTTTTTTGGCGTAGCCATTTTTCAGTCGGAACTTATGGTAACGTTCAAAAATTTGATGATCGGTATAGCAAACTATTTTCTGATCTTCATCGATAAATCCTTGATAAATCGGAAAAACTACGGTTTCGTAATGTACCTCAACATCGGCATCTTCAAAAATATCATGAAAACGCTGTGCTTGTTTTTCATTGGCACAGAAAATATAGTTAGTATATCCTTTGGAATGATGAACATTTAAATCTTCGATTAATAAATCGAACTGCTTATTAAACGATGGTTGTGAACGGACTGAGAATGAAATCTTACCGTCACCCTGAACTTGTTTCAGGGTCTCACCTGAGTGAGCAGCGCTTTTATCTGGATGAGATGCTGAAACAAGTTCAGCATGACGCTTGTCCAAATAAGCCACAGTAAAATCTTGCAATTGATTTTTAATCAATGTTCCGTCGCAGAACAATTCTGATGGTTTTGAATGTTTAATGTCTTCCGACAGTTTTTCAAATTCTACTTCCGCTTTGCGGAAAAATTTATCGAGATTTCCGGTAAGTAAATCCTGATTTTTAATCAGCAATACCGTTTTTGCCGAAATATATTTTAAAAAGCTTTCTCGCGATTCTTGTAATGCCTTGTTTTCTACATTTGGCATAATACTCACCTTGGTGAGTTTTTCTTTCGACAATTGTGTTTCTACATCAAAAGTTCGGATGCTGTCTACTTCATCACCAAAAAATTCGATTCGATACGGTTCGTCGTTTGAGAATGAAAACACATCTACAATTCCTCCACGTACTGAAAACTCTCCAGGTTCGGTAACAAAATCAACTCGATTGAAATTGTATTCGAATAATACTTCGTTGATAAAATCGAGAGATAAATTTTCACCTTGATTTACCTTGAGTGTGTTTTTTTCCAGTTCTTTCTTCGTTACTACTTTTTCGAATAGCGCAGTAGGATAGGTAACAATTATCGCTGGTTTTTTTCGTGAATTGATACGGTTCAGCACTTCCGATCTTAACAATACATTGGCGTTGTCGGTTTCTTCAATTTGATACGGACGACGATACGAACCAGGATAAAACAGTACGTTTTTTTCTCCCAGTAATTGCTCCAAATCGTTTAAATAGTATGCCGCTTCTTCTTTATCGTTACAAATAAATAGAAAAGGTTTATCGGCAGTTTTAAAAGTTTCGGATATCACAAAAGACAACGAAGAACCGACCAAATTCGATAATTGAAAGTGGTTTTTTTCTTGTTGTAAGGCCTGTTGTACCAAAGCTACCTTTGTAGCATTTTGGTAGTAGTTTACAATGGTTTGCTTACTCAACGGTAAAAATTTTGAGCAAAGATACGGGGATAGATCAATATTCTAAAAAAACAATATTAAAAACTAACTTTTATTACGATACTTATTCATCTCATAATTTGGTGGAGTTGGTTTAAAATGATTATTCTTTTCTTGAAGAATATTATTAAAAGACTGAAAAACCCTCAATTTTTCAATATCAATAAAAGCTGTTAGAATAGAAACATTTTCACCTCCCTTAATTTTAGCAATATCTCGAAGATAAGATTTAGAAGGTTGATTTATTCTAGAATCGCCATACTGAGAAGTATTAACTTGTATTATATAGGCATGGATATCTCTAGAAACACTTTCTACAATATTTGAAAAATACGTTAAATCTCTATTATGTTCGATGGCAACAAGAAAATCTACATTTCCTCTAAAAAGACTTCTTTTTTCAATATCACATAATTCAAAGCAATTAAATGAACTAAACATCAAACCTTTCCACAAGTATAAACGTAATTTATCACTTGAAAACTCTGCTTTTAAAGGTAATGAATAATCTTTACGTCCAATAATTTGATTAACTTCATCAGGAGAATAATCTTTTTTTAATCTAAAATCTATATACAGGTTTTTATATCCTTTAAATTTAAAGGGAAGAGTAGTTAAGATATAATTATAAACTCTATTATTCTTCGTAAAATGCTCAACACCTGCAATAATACCAATGCTATTTAATCTAGAAAAATTTGTTAAAATAGAAACCCACTGATAGGGTAAACATATTTCTGGAAAAATTATAAGTTCACATTTATTCTTTAGTGCTTGGTTCAAAATAACATTCAATTCATTTAATCTATTAAACGATAAATTTGGTTTACCAAGCATTGAAGAAATTGAATTCTTTGAATTAACTTTAATGTTCGCAATAGCTATTTTTAATTTATCACTTTTTGGTTTATCCGAAATAACAACACTTTTGATTAAATTTGACTTAACTGCTTTAAAGTTTCTAGGATACACGTTTCCATATCCTTTATTTTCGTCCAATTTATTAAATTTCAAATACTCTTCTAATGCTTTCTTTTCTGGATTAAATGCTCTATCAAATTTTTCAAAATTCCACCTCTTTAAATAATGGAAATAAACTATTTCGTGATAGTGTATAAATCTCGGCGAATACTTTATTTTGAAGGGATCAATCTTAAATTTAGTGTTTTTTTCTACAACTTGATTTGTATATGAAAAGTCATCAGATTGTTTACAGTAATTCAATAAAGGGAAAAAAGAATAGTTCTGCCTGAACATATTAGCTTCAATTAAAGAATGAGCATCATTATTAATTTTTTTTAAATATTTATTGATGTCATTTTCAGTTTTACTGAATAAAAACTGTTTAATAACCTTCTCCTTAAAAAACTTTCTATTCAAAGTTGCAGACATTGAAATAGAATAATGTAAGTGATTTTTTAAAGTTTCAATTATTGACTTTTTCACATTTTCAATTTCACTTGAAAGTGAATTCGATATCTCAATACTCGAAATTATTAATGATTGAGCTTTTATAAAATCAATTAAATGATTTTCAGCTTTATTAATTACAAAGAAAGTAATCACTTTTTCCCATAATAAATTTAATTCTAAACTTCTAACACCAGAAAAATAATCAAGAATCTTTGACGAAATATTATCGAGTTCTTCTTTATCTAGTTTTTTTGAATATTGAGTTGCAGATATTAACTTTCTTAGATGCTTTGAAGCTCCAAGTTTATTGGTTTTAATTCCATCGATAGATCTTATTTTATTTACCGTATCTGAATATATTAACTCATATGATTCTGAATTGAAAGTTTCAAAAATTTGTTTTGCTTCAGGTTGTAATCTAAATTCACTACTGTTTTTCTTAATCTCCTTTTCAAACTTGTTTAAAATCTCTATTGATTCACCTTCAAATAAATGATATAATTTTACCTTTTCATCCTGAAAAATTAATGTATTCCCTTTTATTTCAATATTGTAATCATTTTGATTATCAATGTTTCTTACGATTCTCAAGTTTTCATTCCAGCAATCTTGATTAATTAAATATTTGTCTAAAAAAACGGAAACGGGATCTTTATCATCTTTAGAAATTTGTGGATTTGAAATAACTAAAAGAATATCATCAACATATCTTCCATAATACTCAGGCTTTATATTATTTTCAATTCTTTTATCTAAATCAATTAAATAAAAATTTGAAAGAATACTAGAAGAGAGTAAACCTATTGGCAAAATATTTTTCGAGGTATTTAAAATTCCTTGTTTATTAATTATTTTTCTGTATTCTTCATGAACTTCAAATAAAAAATCATTTAACCATTTGTAATCTTCAGGTACATATTTTATAATTTCTTTTTTTTCTAAATCAACAGAATTATAATATTCTTTAATGTCTAAATTAAGTATTGCAACATCATTTTTCTGATTATGGATTTCTTTAGCTTTTTTTATCGCATTATCTCTCCATTCATTATACTTATTAAAGTACTTTTCAAATAAGTGAATAGAATTATTATCGAATACTTGCTCTTCGTCTCTTTGTAAAATATTTCCATAACAGTTCTTAGATAAATGAAAGTCAAGGTTTTTACCGATCTTCATAATCCAAAGTACAGAAATAACATGAATTTCAACTGGACAATTTATAAAGGGAGTTATTTTTGTAACTTGATAGGAATCTTGAATGTTTGAGTTAGAGAAGTAAAATGAACTATTTTCAGAAATAGTATTCTTTTCAATTCTTTTTGGAAAAACGGAATAAGTTATTTCTGAAAATAAGTCGCATAGTTCTTTGTTATTTATATAATTACTTATTTTTTTTGCAAGCAATCTAAATTTTTCATCTACATCCCTATCTCTTTCAAATTCAGAAATTTTCATTCTCAAATCCAGCGAAAAGTTCTCGTGATAAATATAAGATTTTAGCTTTCTGTAAGCATATTCTAAATCTCTAATTAATTCGAAATTATTCATTATATTATTATATATAAATTAGCTTTAAGATCTGTGAATTTCTTAAAGCTATAGAGTCATCAAAATAGATTTAATAAAAATGAAGGAATAGGAGGATTATTCTATTACTTTATCTTCTTTCGGTTGCTAAAGAAAATAAAATTATTTAGGGTTGTTTACCTGTAACATAGGGGAAAAACACCCTTTTTTTGGTCAGTGATCTGTTGTCAGTAAACAATGATCAATGTTTTATTAGTGTAATTTTGTTTTTAACCATTAGAAATCAGATTATTATAATCTAACCATGATGAGAAGCTGAAATACTGAAATAAATTCAGCACAAGTAAATTCAGCTTGACGAATGTGATGTTCCAAGATAAACACTTGTATTTTAAAAGTCGTGAATAGAAAAAATGAGTTATACAATTGTGTCTTACTCGATACATGTATTTATCATTCTTTGTCTTGATACAAAGAACCAAAAATCAAGACTTCAGATCATCAACTAAAAATCTTCGAACTAATTCTAAAATAAAATAACTCGGCGTTGCCTCAAACAAATTTTATTTCTTAACGAATTTATTCTCTATTTTCTTTACGTTGATTCTCTGAGGTCAGAATTCAATAAAGTTTAAAAAACAACGTTACAGGAAGCTGAAATGAATTTAACTTGGCGAATGTGATGTTCCACGATAAACGTCATACAGAGATTAAGCCATAAAATCCACCGAAAGAAACGAGCAAAATGAAAAGCTGTTTGAGCGATAGCGAGTTCTTTTCATTTCGTTTCGAGGATGTGAGTTTTATGTGTGAAAAGCTATGAAGACTAGATTTTTTTGTTTAGTTCAGTCATTTTTTATTGGTTTAAGTCTTCATGAATCTCCTAAAGTCGATTTCTTTTTTCATCAATGGAAAAAAGAATGAAAGGTATAATGTTTCTTAATCGATAAATATATTTGTTATTATTTCCTTTCTTTTTCTTGACAAAACCTTTCGACTTTCGCTCAAGACAGGCTTCACAAAAGTCAAGACTTCAGATCATCAACTAAAAATCTTCGAATGAATTCTAAAATAAAATAACTCGGCTTTACCTCAAACAGATTTTATTTCTTAACGAATTTATTCTCTATTTTCTTTACGTTGATTCTCTGAGGTCGAAGTTATATAAAGCTTAAAAAACAACGTTACAGGAAGCTGAAATAAATTCAGCTTGACGAGAACGAAATTGTTACACAGTAAACACTTGTATTTTAAACGTTATGAAAAGAAAAAAGTGTTAAGAGAGTTTAATGATTGTTTCAAAATACTACAAAATTATCAGCGATACTCGCTGTTAACTCTGAAATATTACGAAGTTATAAGCGACATTCGCTAGGGATTTCAAAACTCTACAAAGCTATCAACGAACTTCGTTAACACTTATGAAACTCTGCGAAACTATTAGCGAACTTCGTTGATAAAATTGTTTCAAAACAGAAGTCATTCCGAACTTGTTTCGGAATCTCATCAAGAGAAGTACAAGTGAATTCAACACTATGAGAAGCTGAAATGAATTCAGCTTGACGAACGAAATTGTTCCACGGTAAACGTCATACAGAGATTGAACCATAAAATCCACCGCAAGAAACGAACAAAATGAAAAGCTGTTTGAGCGATAGCGAGTTCTTTTCATTTCGTTTCGAGGATGTGAGTTTTATGTGTGAAAAGCTGTGAAGACTAGATTTTTTTGTTTAGTTCAGTCATTTTTTATTGGTTTAAGTCTTCATGAATCTCCTAAAGTCGATTTCTTTTTTCATCAATGGAAAAAAGAATGAATTATAATTTTTAAATCAACTAAAATTTAAACCTAATCTCAGCAGTATGAGAAGCTGAAATAAATTCAGCTTGACGGGAACGTGATGTTCCACGGTAAACGTCATACTTTACTTTTACTTAATGCGTTTTTTAAATTGTATAGAAATTTTACTTTAAAGTCGAAAATAGTTCTCGATACAACTCCCCAAGATCGTCACTCGAACTGACATTTTGATTTGAATATTCCAAAAAGTTCAATGTCTTTTCTGGCTGGAACGGAATTGTAACTTTTTTCAAAAGATAGGACTTCAAAATATTCAGAGAAATAACTCAAATATTCTTCTTTATCACCGCCAAATGGACGCTTTTCTAGATCTCCAGTTAATGGAATATCAAACCATAAGCCAACTAATTTCCCGTTTGGTTTTAATAACTCGTACATCTTTTTTGCATAAGCTTTTCGAGTTTCTGGAAGTGGAGGAAAAGAACAAAAAAATGTTTGCTCAATAATTAAGTCATATTGACCTTCAATCTCGAAAAAATCGGCTTCTAAAAGTTGATTTTTAGGGAAATCAGGATTTCGTTCTGCAAATGCTTGTAAAGGTTCGTTAGCAATATCTAAAACCTCAACATTTGAAAATCCGTTTTTATATAAATATTCTGCTTCGTAAGAGTTTCCTGCTCCAGGAATTAGAATCCGTAAATCTTTGTTGATTAATTGATCGAAATACGTTTGTAATGGGAGGGAAGCTGCGCCTAAATCCCAACCAGTTCTTTCTTCAATGTAGCGTTGCGACCAATAATCTTTTGTTGTACTCAAATTGTTTTTTGTTTTACTTAAAAATACAAAAATACCGATAGCTTTCACTACCGGTACTACACAATAACTATTTAATTCCTAATTTTTGATATTAGTTTCCTAAAATTACAGTATACACAACTTGGTCTACATTCCAACCTCTTTCGTTGAAACATCCGTTTTGTGCATCAGCTTGAATAAAAGCGATTTTTAATGGCTTGATTTGACGCTCGATTTCTGCAATATGAGCATCAAATTGGTATTGATATCTATCTAAATTAATATCAGAATCTCCATCGATATAATATGAATAATCGAAAGTAAATTGTTGTGCTTGTGGAGGGAAAATTAAAGTTCCTTGTGTAAAATTAATACAATTTGAAGTATTTACATATTCTTCAATTTCTAAAGCTGTTTCACTTCCACAACCGATATCGCTATCTAAAGTACAGTTTACAATTCTTTGAGAAACAATGGCTTTATTTTGTTTTGTTCCCGATTGTAATTCTTTTACTATTTCTTGAATATCTGGAGTGTTAGAAACATCGATTACCTTAACAAATTGTTGGTTTAGGTTGCTAGTTGGTACAGTTTCTGTTGCTACAGTGTCATCATTTTGACAGTTATTAAATACTACCAATGCCACAGCAACAAAAAATAATTTAAAAATTTTCATTTTTATGAAGATTAAAAGGTTAATTCGAAACGAATTTACCCAAAATCATCATCGGAAAAACAAGGTTTTAAAATGGTGATAATTGTATAATATTCTTAAAGTTAACTTAACAACTTAATGAAGTTTTCTTTTGAAATTTTTAATCGATTTTACATAAATTAATTTTTATTGTACATTAAGCTTTTGTTGTTCTACCATAAAATCGAAACACAAATCCTCTAATCTTTTACCATTAACAGTTGCGTTCCATGGACCATGACCTTTTCCTTCTAAAGGATAAAAAGCATGGTTAACTCCTGTAGCAATATAATTATCTCTTAAAGCTTCACCTTCGCTAAATAATACTGTAGGATCCTCTGTTCCATGCATTATAATTATTGGTGCATTTGAAGCATTAAAGCGTTCTTTACCATACAAATCATTAATAATTTTTACAGAAATACCGCTTCCCCAGAAATCTAAAACTGTATGAACTTTTGTCGATTGTTCTAAATTGGTTGTTGCCAATGTAGGATCTAAAGTCATAGAAATTTCTTCTGTATAATCTTCTGCTGCGGTAACACCTAACATTGTTGCTGTTATTGCTCCTGCAGAACCTCCGCCAACAGTAATATAATCCGTATTTATTTTATAATTTGAAGCATTTGAATGTAGCCAACGTAAAGCTGCTTTAGCATCTCTACTTGCAGGATAAATTGCATAAAATTGATCTATTTGAGAAGGTTCTAAACTATTCTGAGCAAAAGGAATCCAAGCAGTTGGAATTGTTCCTAAATCACCTTGTAATCTGTAGTTTATAGAAAATGCAACCCAACCTCTCGAAGCAAAATAGTTTGCTAAATTTGTTATTTGTGGAACATCTTTAGATCCAGATATAAAACCACCACCATGTATTAACAAAACTGCTGGTCTATTATCATTTGTATTATTAGGAATGTAAACATCTAATTTTAGTTGTTTTATAGTGTAATTTGTACTATTTATGGTTTCATGACTTAATCCTTCTGCATATACTATATCACGCGTAACTAAAACTTCATAAACAGCATCTGTTGTAACTATTGGTGTTTCTTCATTTATTTCAGGAGTTTCTTCATTATTTTCTTCACTACAAGACATTAATAAAATAGAAAACAATAGGGTATAAATTGTATACTTCATGATTCGTATATTTTTATTTATATGACAAAAATTATTGCTAATAGTTTAATTTTAAATTATTTCTCTTCAATATATAAAATTTCTTGGGCTATAAAGAGTGACTTTTTATCGATTTTTTTATCTAAAAAGATGTAGGATTATTTAAATTTATAACAACAAAAAATTAAAAAAATATGTCTATATCAGATTTATACGCTAGCGGTCAACACAAACAAGAAATAGGTCATTTTGCAAGTATCGTTAAAATTGCTTTAGTTGATAATATGATCACTGAAGCTGAACAGAAATTATTAGATAAAGCTGCTAAGAAATTAAATATTAGCGAAGAAGAATATAAAGAAATACTTAAAAACCCAGATGTTTACCCTATAAACCCACCAATTGGTTATGATGAAAGTATTGAACGTTTATATCGTTTAACTACGATGATTTTTGCTGATGGTAATGTTGATAAAGATGAAGTTCTGTTAATGAGAAAAATAACAACAGCTTTAAGTTTCCCTTTAGATAATGTTGAAAAAGTTTGTGATGAAGCTATTCATTTAGTAATGAACAACAATGATTTAGAGGTATTTACAGAGGCAATTAAAAAAGTAAATTCTATATAGATTTTACATACTAAAACAAAAATTTAGTAGTTTAGTAAACTATAACCATCCCCAAATTATGATTATGAGAAAATTTTTTTTCGTCGTAACAGTATTCGTAGTTGCTAATATTTTTGCCCAAGTAGAGTCAAATAGAAACAGAAAATGGCAAATTGGTCTCGGAGCCGGTGTTGTTAAATTTTCAGATGAAGATGCAAGTTTTATAGGAGACAAAAACATGATTCAAATTCCAAGATTGAATTTAACTATTCCCATTGGTGAACAATTATCTTTAGATGGTGCCATGTCTTTTAATAGTTTTGGTGTCGGTTTTATTGATAACTCAGTAAAATATTTTTCATTAGACGGTTCTATTCGTTACAATTTTACTGAATTATCTGAAGATTTTCTTCCTTATGTTTTTGCTGGTGGAAGTTTAGTAGATTCCGAAAGAAAAATGACTCCTACTTTTAATGTAGGTGCTGGTCTTACTTATTGGATTACTAATTCTATAGGTTTAAACACACAATTGTATTATAAACATTCTTTAGAATCTTTTGAAAGTATGCGTTCTCATATACAGATTACAGGTAGTTTAATTTATTCTTTCGATATTGGTAATTTATTTTCAGGAAGAGCAACTTCTGCCATTGGAGGAGCTTGTTATTTTAACCAACATTAATTATTTGTAATGAAAGTGTTTGCCTTGTTTTTTTGTATTAGTATTTCTCTATTTTTAGTTATTTCTAAAGGAAAAAATAAAGAAGAAAAGAATCCGAAAGTACAGACTGATATCTGTAGTTTTGATGGCAAAAAACTTTACGGTAAAATTAAACTTGTTGAATATTCATCTCAAGCAGATATTAAAGTTAAAATCGTTAATTCTTTTCCTGATGTAAAGGTAAAATTTGTAGAAAGTTTCGCCGATAATTGTGGTGAATGGCAAATCGTTGAACATGGTGAAGACTTACGTGTATACATCACAGAAAATTTTGCAGATTTAAAAATTAAACCTGTGAATTCTTTTCCAGGAATGTCTCGCTAATTAAAAACTATACATAATTCCGTTTGTTAATCGGTATTGTTCCTTTGGAATACCTAAAACCGGAAA
This sequence comes from Tenacibaculum aquaeponti, assembly GCF_052084715.1. GTDB lineage: Bacteria > Bacteroidota > Bacteroidia > Flavobacteriales > Flavobacteriaceae > Polaribacter. The sequence continues at coordinate 2,419,355 of NZ_CP197288.1, forward strand.
TTCATCATATTGATAAGTGAAAGTTGTAGCAAATCTTAAATTTTTAACGATTTTAAAAGACATTGTTGTTTGACTAGAAATTCTAAAATCAGAAAATAAATCAAATCTCGGTTGAAAGTATGTAGTACTCGCAATCGAGATATTTTTTGTTGGAAATAAACTCATAGAAAAATATGAACTATTTCTCCAATCTCTATTCGTTATTTTTTCATCAGACTCAATCACCTTTTCATTTTCATACATAACTAAATTACCAAAATATAGCTTGTATTTCTCCGATTTAGACAATTTAAAGCGTAAACCCACACCAATTAAACCTCTTAATCGAATTGCAGCTATTTCGTTCTCCTGAGACTGTAAAAACGCCTCTAGAGCGATTTTCTCACGAAATCGATAGTTGTACCTTAAATGCTGTGCGTTTTTGCTTACAAGCTTATTAGAATTCGCTTCTCTAAAATCTAAATCATTAACAAACAACCATAAATGCTTATTGGTCTTGTACTGTACACGTATTCTATTAGAAAAACCAAATATTGTATTTCTATTTTTTATTAAATGTAAATCTAATCGTGCAAAACCAGACCAACCTGTTGTATCTGTAACCCGTCTCAAGTTTTCAACATTAATAATTTGAGAGGATAATATAAACGGGAATAGTAGTATTAGAAAAGAAATACGTTTTTTCATTTTGTTTTAGCTAAACTATTGTTGATTTAAAAGCATTATAAAACTCTTGCTGAAGTTGTTCTATTTGTGCTGATTTATATTTTCTTGAAAAATGTACAGGAATAGGATTTTTTATTCTAGCTTTTTTAGCTATTTCACCTGATTTTGCTGCATAACTATGAAAGTTTTTGATTGCCAACTCTTTATCTTCATTCAAATAAAAAGATTCTATGTAAACAGTTTCACAGTCTTTAAAATGTTCTTGAATTTTTTGATGATTTTTTTCACTAGGAGCGTGGTCCATAATAATTCCTAAACTATCTCCTAATTGAACTTCCAATAAATAAAAAAGATCTTCTGCTGTATAACTACTTTCAGCTATAATAATTTCTCTCCTTTTATCATTATTTTCAAAAGCTTCCTTTAATTCTTTCACCCATTTACCAGGCTTAAAATCACTTTTCTTTATATTAATTTTAATTTTTTCTTTTTCTTGAAATTTATAAGCTACCGTTGGAATTTTATGATCTAACAGCACACAAGAAACTGAAAATTCTTTGTCTTCGAAAACCTGTTTATTTGTGACTTCTTTTACTTTTTTTAGTTCCCAAATTGGTGGTTTTAATTCATAAACAATATAGTAATTAGCTGATATCAATTCTCTTACTTCATAAGTAATTGAATTTTGATTAATAAGGTTCCACGTGTAACCTTTTAGCTTCGATTGTACTTGGGCTGCAATACCTTTTGGACCTAAAATAATTACATGTAACTCAGTACCAATCTGATGCCTAATTATAGCATCAAAATTAATAAAGTGGTCGATATGAGTATGACTTATAAAAACAGCTTTTATGTTTTGTATTTCTTTTACTGTTAATAAACTCGCTTCACCACAATCACATAAATAATTCCAAGAATGATTGTCTTTCTGAACAAGAATAGAAATATCTTCTTCTGTAGTACTTTTTACTGTAGTTGTAAACATTTTTTTCTTTTTCTCTAATTCGTTGCAAAGAAACAAAAATCTAAAATGATTGAAAGAAAAAAGCGTTATTAAGTAGTGTAATAACGCTTTTAAAATATTCATTTGTGATAAACTATCCTAAATTAGTTATCGCATTTTGTATTCTTTTAATAGTTGTTTCTTTACCAACCATAATCATAATTTCAAATAAATCTGGTCCAGCAAGTTTGCCAACTAAACTTAATCGTAATGGTTGCATTACTTTACCAAAACCTATTTCTTTTGAAGTAATCCAACCTTTAATTTCAGTTTGTGCATTTTCAATAGTAAAATCTTCAATTCCTTCAATTACAGAAACCAATTCCGTCATTAAAGCTCCAGTAGTTTCTTTCCACTGTTTTTTAGCTGCTTTTTGATCATATTCTTTAGGATCTTGGAAGAAAAAACTTGATAAATCCCAAAAATCTTGTACAAAAACTGCACGTTCTTTAATTAAAGAAACTACCTTCTCTACAAAGTCTTTATTAGCAGTAATCCCCTGATTTTCAAGTATTGGTAAAAACAAACTAACTAACTCATTATCAGGTTTTTGTTGTAAATATTGTTGATTAAACCACTTTGTTTTATCTAGACTGAATTTTGCTCCAGATTTACTTACTCTAGCTAAATCAAAGGCTTGAATTAAAGCTTCTAGTGAGAATAATTCTTGCTCCGTTCCAGGATTCCAACCTAATAAAGCTAACATATTTACAAAAGCGTCCGAAAAATATCCATCTTCTCTATATCCACGTGAAACATCTCCAGATTTTTCATTCGTGTATTCTAATGGAAAGACTGGAAAACCTAATTTATCACCGTCACGTTTACTTAATTTTCCTTTACCAACTGGTTTTAAAATTAAAGGTAAATGCGCAAATTTTGGTGATTCCCAACCAAATGCAGTATATAATAGTGAATGTAATGGGAGAGAAGGTAACCATTCTTCACCACGAATTACATGTGAAATTTCCATTAAATGATCATCAACAATATTCGCTAAATGATAAGTTGGCATACCATCAGATTTAAATAAAATCTTATCATCCAATGTATTAGTATCAATCTTAATTGTTCCTCTTACTTCATCTTGTAAAATTAAAGTTTCGTCTTGAGGTGTTTTAAAACGTACTACATATTTTTCTCCTGCTTCTATTTTTTGCTGAACTTCTTCTTCAGAAAGGACTAAAGAATTCACCAATCTTCCTTTTTCACGATTATGCCAATTGTAAATAAATGTTTTACCTTTTGCTTCATGATCTTTACGATGTGCATCTAATTGATCCGCAGTATCAAAAGCATAATATGCCCAACCGTTTGCTAATAATTCATCAGCATATTGTTTATATAAATCTTTACGTTCAGATTGTCTGTAAGGACCAAATTTCTCATTCTTTCCTGGACCTTCATCAAAAGGAATTTCACACCATTCTAAGGCATCTACAATATACTGTTCTGCATTAGCTACATAACGTGTTTGATCGGTATCTTCGATTCGTAAAACGAATGTTCCATTATGTTTTTTTGCAAATAAATAATTGAATAATGCGGTTCTTACGCCACCTATATGTAACGGTCCTGTTGGACTTGGCGCGAAACGCACACGAACGTTGTCAGACATTTTTTTAATTTTTTAACGTGGCAAAGATAGTTTTAAAAGACAAAGCAAAAAAGACAAAAAAAGAGAGTTTCTTTCGAAACTCTCTTCATTAATATTTATATAAAAAAATTATAACTTGTAATACAAACCGAATGATAATGCAGGAGATTTTGCAACTCTTCGTCCGCTAAAAGCACCTCCTAAACCAACATTTGCACCAAAGTTTTTATTAATTTCTCCTATAATTTTAAATCCAAAAGCTGCATAGCTCTGGTCATTAACATATAAACTTGTTCTTAAATTAGTAATTGGTTGTAAAATTTCTCCATTATGAAAAGAAGCAACACCATCTAAAAAACCAGCAACCCATAACCAAGAACCTACTTTATAACCAGCTTCACCGCCTAATTTAAATGCAGAACTATAATCGTTTGTTCTAATATCAACTCCTGTAAAAGCTTGAATATACCATTTATCAAATCCTCTACCTGCAGAAATAACAGGAGTAAAAGTCCAAGCGTCGTAACCAGTTCTTAAACCAGTAGCAGCATCAAAATTACTTGTATTAGCTTCAACCATCAATTGACCAGAAATTAACCACTTTTTATTGTAAAAATTATGACGAACTCCAACTTGTATATTTCCTAAAGAACTTTTAGATCCTTCTGCAGTTACTGGAAATGGAGTTGGATTAACTAAATCATTAGTAGCAACAAATTTAAAAGGTAAGTTTGCTATTAAAGTTGTTTTATCTGAAATTCCGTATTCAGCATATAATTGTAATGTATTATCATTAATTTCTCTTTCAGTTTGAAAATCTGGATTTCCAAAAATATCTGAGTATGTTGGAATAGTAGTAAAAGATAATTGTAAATAAGTTTCATCTTTCTTTTGTGTCCAAGGACTTTGAGCATATGTGCTTATTGATAGGCAAATAAGTAAAAAATAAGTTAGTTTTTTCATGTTTTAAATATTTTCACTATTAGTTAAAATATAAGTCAATTCCTTACAAAAAAATGCTTAGAAATTAGAAACTTCTAAGCATTTAGGTTTATTTATTTTCTTTATTTAATTAAAAGAACCTATACAACATAAACCGTTTCGAACAGTTCCAATACAAGATTCTCCAGCAGGAGCATCTAAAACACAAGTACCACCTTCAGACCCAATGAATCCTTGTCCGCCTGCATGGTGAGATGCTACACAACCAGTTGCAGTACAATTAGAACTTCCCCAAATTCCTCCTTGAATAGTTCTTTGTTGTTTTTTGGATAAAATCTTAGTGTTTTGAAGTTTTAAAAATTCTTTTTTCATAATATTTAAATTTATGAGGTTAATAATTACTTTAAATCTATTGTTATTTTCTTTTTAATAGTGTTAAAGAGTATTATTTTAAATTTTATTTAACAAAAACTAGAGTGAAACGCCTTTTTAACTTTTTTAATACTGTTTTTGAATACGAAATTTGATTACTTTTATAGGTTAATATTTGTTTTATGAGTAATTTCAATCGAATTGAGCAAAAACTTCAGCAGTTTAGTAGAAAATTTTACACAAATGAACTAATAAAAGGAAGTATTCTATTTTTAACGTTAGGACTTTTATATCTTTTATTTACTCTATTTATAGAGTATTTTTTCTGGTTAAAACCTAACGCAAGAACAGTTTTGTTCTGGTTATTTATAACCGTAGAAGTATTTTTATTAATTCGTTTTATTTGTTTTCCGATTTTTAAACTTTTTGGACTTAAAAAGGGAATTACTCAAGAAGAAGCTTCTAAACTAATTGGAAATCATTTTCCAGAAGTAAAAGATAAATTACTTAATTTTTTACAGCTTAAAAACGAAACAAATTCATCGGAATTACTTTTAGCAAGTATCGATCAAAAAGCAAGTGAACTACAACCGATTCCTTTTTCAAATGCTATAAATTTCTCAGTAAACGTAAAATATTTAAAATATTTAGTAATTCCAGTGGTTTTATGGTTACTTACTTTTATTACTGGTATTGGTGATAAACTTAATGATAGTTTAAATAGGGTAGTAAATCATAGCATTGCTTACAATCCACCTGCTCCTTTTTTCTTTGAACTTACTTCAAAAAACTTAGAGGTAATTAAAGGTGATCCTTTAACTGTTTACATACAAACTAAAGGACAAGTTATTCCTGATGAAGCAAAAATTAACTTTAATAATGAATCTTATTATTTAGATAATAATGGTTCTGGTTTGTTTTCATACACCTTTGAATCTGTAAATAAAAACATTCAATTCTTTATTGAAGCAAATAAGATTAAGTCTACTAATTATCAAGTAAATATTATTAAGACTCCTTCAATAAAAAACATCAGTATGCAGATCAATTACCCGAGGTATATTGGTAAAAAAAACGAACAACTTTCTAACGCAACAAACATCACTGTTCCACAAGGAACATTCGTTACTTGGAAAGTTTTAACTTCTGATACAGATAGTGTTAATTACACGAGTAACAATAAAACTAAACCTTTTAAAACAGATAAAAACAACGAATTTTCTTTTCAAAAGAGAATTTTAGAAGATGTAAATTATTTAATAAGTACTTCAAATATTAAACTAAAAAATTACGAAAAACTAAATTTTTCTATTAATACAATTTCTGATGAATTTCCAACAATTGAAGTTAAATCAAATATTGATAGTATTTCTAGAGGTCCCGTTTATTTTGCTGGTGAAATTTCTGACGATTATGGATTTCAAAAATTAGAAATGGTTTATTATGATATTCACAATCCTGAAAATAAAAAAACTAAACAAATAAAAATTTCTAGAGAAAACGTACAGAGTTTCTTTGCTAAGTTTCCAGATGATTTAAAATTAATAGAAGGTATAGACTATGAATTATTCTTTAGAGTTTTTGATAATGATGCTATACAAGGAAATAAAAAGGCAGTCAGTAAAAAGTTTTCGTATAGAAAGAAAACGACTGAAGAGTTAGATAATGAATTACTAAATGAACAACAAAATTACTTAGAAAACATTCAGAATTCTTTACAAAAGCAACAAGACAGCAAACAAGAACTAGAAAAAGTTCAATTCGATCTTCAAAACAAGAAGAATATGAATTGGAATGATCAGAAGAAAATAGAAAATATTATTAAGCGACAAGAGCAGTATCAGAACATGATGCAGCGACAAACAAAGAAACTTCAAGAGAACTTTTCTGAAAAGGAAGAAAAAAATGAAAGTTTACAAAAGAAAAAAGAAAACTTACAGAAAAGAATAGAAGAACTTAAAAAGATTCAAAAACAAAAAAAGCTTTTAGATCAACTTAAAAAAATGGCAGAAAAGCTGAACAAGGAAGATTTAATTAAAAAGTCAAAACAACTTGCTCAACAAAACAAACAGCAAGAAAAGAGTTTAGAAAGAGTTTTAGAATTAGCTAAGCAATATTATGTAGAACAAAAAATGAATAAAATTGCTGAAAAACTAGATGAATTAGCTAAAAAACAAGAAGAATTAAGCAACAAAGAGAACACAGAGGAGGAACAAAAAAAATTAAAAGAAGAATTTGAAAAGCAAAAAAAGGAATTAGATGATTTAAAAAAGGAAAACGAAAAATTAAAAAGACCAATGGATATTCCTTCAGTTGAAAACTTAAAGAAGGAAACACAAGAACAATTAAACAAAGCAGAAGAAAACCAAAAGAAAAATAACAGTCAAAAAGCTAAACAAAATCAGAAGAAAGCTGCTCAAAAAATGAAAGAAATGAGTCAGAAAATGCAGCAATCAATGCAAATGATGAGTAATGAAATGGCTGAAGAGAACATGGAAGATCTTCGTAGTATTCTTGAAAACCTAGTTACATTCTCTTTTGATCAGGAAACATTAATGAATGATTTCTCTAAAATTAATTCAGGACATCCTAATTTTGGAAAGAATTTAAAGAAGCAGAATCAATTAAAAACATACTTCGAACATATCGATGATAGCTTGTTTGTTTTATCTCTTCGTGTACCTGAAATTAGTTCTAAAATACAAGATCATTTAGCTGATGCGCATTATAATTTAGATCAATCGTTAGAAAACTTTGCAGATAGTAGATTCCGAAATGGTGTTTCTAACCAAAGATATGTTATGACTTCAGCAAATGAATTAGCTAATATGCTAAGTAATACTTTAGACGCAATGCAAAACCCAAAACCAGGTAGTGGTAGTGGAAAAGGGAAGAGCGGCGATTCATTTAGTTTACCAGATATTATTCAAAAACAAGAAGACTTAATGAATAAAATGAAGAAAGGAATGAATAAAAATGGTAAAGATGGAAAACCTAAAGATGGTGAAAATGGTGAACCAAAGGATGGAAAAGGAGATAAAAAAGGTCAAAAAGGGGAGAATAAAGGACAACAAAAAGGAGAAGGACAACAAGGACAGAACGATGATTTAAATGGAGAATTATACGAAATATACAAACAACAAAGTGAACTTAGACAGCAATTACAAGATGCTATAAAAGATGGAAAAGACGGAAATGGAGAAGGTAAAAAAGCATTAAAACAGATGGAACAGTTAGAAAATGAAATTTTAGAAAAAGGTTTTAATCAAAGTACTTTACAAAGAATGCAGCGTTTAAACTATCAACTTTTAAAATTAGAAAAAGCAACTTTCGAACAAGGAAAAGAAAAGAAAAGAAAGTCAAACACTAATTTAATCCAATATAATAAAAATAGAATCAAGGAACTTGAATTTAAAAAACAGTATTACAATCAAACTGAAATTTTAAACAGACAATCGTTACCTTTACAACAAAATTACAAGAAGAAAGTTCAGGAATATTTCAATAATAAGAACACTTCTAAAAATTAAAAAATGATAGCTTTTAATTACGAAACCAACTTTGAACTTTCAGATGAAAAAAGAACATCTGAATGGATTATTAAATGTATAGAAGAAGAAAACCACGAACTAGGTGAAGTGAATTATATCTTTTGTGATGATAGTTATTTACATAAAATAAACGTTGAATTTTTACAACATGACACATTCACAGATATTATTAGTTTCGATTATTCTTTAGGTAAACTTGTAAGTGGTGATATTTTTATCTCTATAGAAAGAGTAAAGGAAAATGCTTCTAAATTTGAAGTTTCTTTTCAAGAAGAACTACACCGAGTCATTATTCATGGCATACTTCATTATATGGGTTTTAAAGATAAGACAGATAATGAAAAACAAATCATGAGAGACAAAGAAAATACTTGTTTAAAAGTCTTAAATTTGTAGTCCGTTCCACGTGGAACGGACTTTTTTATTTTAAAGAATATCCAATACAGAATATAAAGATGAGTTTATTCACAACAACATACGATGTTATTGTAGTAGGAGGAGGACACGCTGGTAGTGAAGCAGCAGCAGCAAGTGCAAACATGGGAGCACACACTCTTTTAATTACAATGAATTTACAGAACATTGCTCAAATGAGTTGTAATCCTGCTATGGGTGGAATAGCAAAAGGACAAATAGTTAGAGAGATTGATGCGTTAGGTGGTTATAGTGCTATTGTTACGGATAAGACCGCTATACAATTTAAAATGCTTAACAAATCTAAAGGACCTGCAATGTGGAGTCCGAGAGCTCAATCTGACAGAATGCAGTTTGCAGAATGTTGGAGAAATATGCTTGAGCAAACTGAAAATTTAGATTTTTATCAAGATTCTGTTAACGGTTTAATCTTCGATGGAAACAAAATAATTGGAGTAAAAACAAACCTTGGATTAGATATAAAAGCCAAGACTGTAATTGTAACAGCAGGTACTTTTTTAAATGGTTTAATTCATATCGGAGAGAAAACATTTGGTGGTGGTAGAGCAGGAGAAGGGGCTTCAACTGGAATAACAGAAGACTTAGTTGCAAAAGGTTTTGAATCTGGAAGAATGAAAACAGGAACACCTCCAAGAGTAGATGGTCGTTCTTTAGATTATTCTAAAATGACCGAACAACCTGGTGATGATAATCCTGAAAAATTCTCTTATTTACCGATTACATCTGTTTTAAAAGAACAGAGATCTTGTTATTTGACTTATACAAATCAAACTACACATGATTTACTTAGAGAAGGATTTGATAGATCTCCTATGTTTAACGGAAGAATTAAATCAACTGGACCAAGATATTGTCCGTCTGTAGAAGATAAAATAAATCGTTTTGCTGATAAAGAAAGACATCAAGTTTTTGTAGAACCTGAGGGGTGGAATACAGTTGAGATATATGTAAATGGGTTCTCTACATCTTTACCAGAAGACATTCAAGATAAAGCAATACGTTCTATTCCTGGTTTTGAAAAAGTAAAGTTTTTTAGATATGGATATGCGATAGAATACGACTATTTTTCACCAACACAGTTAACACACTCGTTGGAAACAAAACTTATCGAAAACTTATTTTTCGCAGGACAAATTAACGGTACTACTGGATATGAAGAAGCAGCAGCGCAAGGATTAATGGCAGGTGTAAATGCAGCATTAAAAACACAAAATAAAGAACCTTTTATTTTAAAAAGGAGTGAAGCTTATATAGGAGTTTTAATTGATGATTTAATCACAAAAGGAACTGAAGAACCATATAGAATGTTTACTTCTCGTGCAGAATACAGAACTCTACTTCGTCAAGATAATGCTGATTTAAGATTAACTAAAAAATCTTTCGAAATTGGTTTAGCTTCAGAAGAAAGATTAAAAAGAGTAACTAACAAAGAAAGGAAAACAGAAGAAACAATAGAGTTCTTAAAAAAACTAAGCGTAACAAAAGAAGAAATAAACCCTATACTTGAGAAAAAAAATCTAGCAGCTATAAATCAATCTATGAAGTTATACAAAATAGCAGCCAGACCTCAACTTACTTTTAATGACTTTTTATCTATAGAAAAATTAAATAATTTCATAGAAGAAAACTCAATAGATAAAGAAATTATAGAACAAGTTGAAATTCATTTAAAGTATTCGGGGTATATCGAAAAAGAGAAGAGCAACGCTGATAAATTAAACAGACTAGAAAACGTTCCTATACCTTCAAGTTTTGATTACACTAAAGTAAAATCATTATCATACGAAGCAAGGGAAAAACTTCTAAAAATAAAACCGACCAGCATTTCGCAAGCAAGTCGAATTAGTGGAGTTTCTCCAAGCGATGTCTCTGTATTATTAGTTTATATGGGTAGATAATTTTAAAACGTTCCACATGGAACGTTTTTTTTATTCACTAAAATTTAAATCAAAAAAGAGAATGTTCCTTGTGGAACATTTTTTAAATTTACCATTTTGAAACCGTAAAGTTTCACGTGGAACTTAAAATAAAAGTAACTTGAACTACAATAAAAACACTTCCCTTTATATAGATTGTAAAGATCATTCAGTAAGTAAAGAAGAATTTAAATTATTAAGAAACGAAGAATACGATTTATTAATTACAAACCCAATACCTGATAATTTGAGTTCTTATTATGAAAGCGAAGAATACATTTCACATACAGACAGTAGTGAAGGTATAATTAATAAGATATATCAGAGTGTAAGAAAATATACTATATCAAAAAAAATAAAATTAATAAATAATTACATCAATAAAAGTAAGTCAATATTAGACATAGGATGTGGTACTGGAGATTTTATAAAAGAATGTAAAAACAACGATTGGGAAGTTGTAGGTATTGAACCAAATTCTAAAGCAAGAGATATAGGACGAACTAAAAATTTAGTTATATTAAATTCAATTGATGAATTACATGAACAGAAATTTGATGTAATAACAATGTGGCATGTTTTAGAACATGTAACAGATTTAGATAATACTATTAACAAAATTAAAAACATGTTGACAGAAAATGGAACTTTAATTATTGCTGTACCAAATTATAAAAGTTTTGATGCTGTTTATTATAAAAATTATTGGGCTGCTTATGATGTACCAAGACATATTTGGCATTTTTCAAAAAATAGTATCTCAAGAATCTTTGATAAAATCAAAATGGAAGTTGTAAATATAAAACCAATGTTATTTGATTCATTCTATGTTTCTATGTTATCTGAAAAATATAAAAGAGGAAGAAACAACTTTTTAAATGCTTTTTTTGTTGGATTATGGTCTAATATAAAAGGATTATCAACAGAAGAATATTCATCTCATATCTACATCATAAAAAATAAGAAATAATCATTTATAGGTGGTTTTAAAAAGGATTTACAACTCATCTATAAAATTATATTAATTAAAAATAAAAACGCTTTAAATCCCATTATTTAAAGCGTTTATTATAATTAAAAATTATATTTATTTTATTTAATATAAATTTTATTTACTTAATAAATACACTCCGAAAATTGCAATTATAAAATAAACTGCTAATGTCATAGCACCTGCATAATCTTTTGCTAATCTTTGTCCGACTAAAAGAAAAATTAAACTTAATGCAGAAAGTACTGCACCAATTAAAGCTATTTCTTTTGCACCTGTTGTTGATAAGTGAAAAATTCCAACGAACATTAAAGCACCGGCTAAAAGTTCCATAATTAAAATAATTGCTAATAAGATAGGCACAGAATTTTTTAAAGGAGAATTTTTAAAATGTTCTTTAATAAAAGAAGCATTACCTTTCCAGTCTGTAACTTTATCTATACCGGACTGTAAGAAAGTAACTATTAAAAATAAAAGTAATAAAATTTCTGTTATGTGTTTTTGAAAAAGTTCCATAAAAAAGTTTGTTTTAGGATAAAATTACTACATATTGTAACAATTAAAAAAAATTGCGTCATATAAGTAACTTAAATAGCTATATTTATAAATAAATCAACTTAAAAAAATTTAACTATGTCATTATTATCCAATCCATTAATACCATTAATAATATTTTTATCTATAATATTATTGATATCTGCATTCTTTATAGTAAAACAACAAACTGCTGCTATTATTGAGCGTTTTGGTAAGTTTCACAGTATTCGACAGTCTGGTTTACATATAAAAATACCATTAGTAGACCGTATTGCAGGGAAGTTAAGCTTAAAAATTCAACAATTAGATGTAATTGTAGAAACAAAGACTTTAGATGATGTATTCGTACGTTTAAAGGTTTCTGTTCAATATAAAGTAATAAAAGATAAGGTATATGATGCTTTCTATAAATTAGATTATCCACACGATCAGATTACAAGTTATGTATTTGATGTTGTTCGTGCTGAAGTACCTAAAATGAAGTTAGATGATGTATTTGTTAAAAAAGATGATATTGCAATTGCAGTAAAATCTGAATTAAATGATGCAATGATGGAGTATGGATATGACATTATTAAAACGTTAGTAACAGATATCGATCCTGATGCTCAAGTAAAGGCTGCAATGAATAGAATTAATGCTTCTGAAAGAGAAAAAATTGCTGCTCAATATGAAGGAGATGCTCAACGTATTTTAATTGTTGAAAAAGCAAAAGCAGAAGCAGAAAGTAAAAGATTACAAGGTCAAGGTATTGCAGACCAAAGAAGAGAGATTGCGCGTGGTTTAGAAGAATCTGTAGAAGTTTTAAATAAAGTTGGTATTAACAGTCAAGAAGCTTCTGCATTAATCGTTGTAACGCAACACTACGATACATTACAATCGATAGGAGAGGAGACAAATAGTAATTTAATTTTACTACCAAACTCACCACAAGCAGGTAGTGACATGTTAAATAACATGGTGGCCTCTTTTACAGCAAGTAACCAAATTGGTGAAGCTATGAAAAAAGCAAAAAACAAAAAGAAAGATGATTCTGAAGATTAATGATACATCTATAAATTAAAATATATTAAAATCCAGTAGTTTTACTACTGGATTTTTTACGTTTATCAAATAAATATATACGTTCATCAAACAAAATAGTAAAGTATTCAAATCCTTTATTTCTTTGTTATAAAATATTAAAATAATGGAAATGAAGTACTTTAAAAACACTTGTATTATCTTAGGTTTAATAAGCTTTTTTAATCTTAAAGCTCAAAAGGATGGTAAAGATTATTCTTCAGATATTAAAAATTTCATAAAAGAATTTCCCACTAATACAGAGTTATCAGTGTTAGTTATAGATGGAGATAATTCAGAGTACTTAGGTGTTAGAAAACAAAATGGTACTATAAATAGTATTGATAATAAAGAAAGTATTTTTGAAATAGGATCTATTACAAAAGTATTTACTAATATTTTGTTATCTAATTCAATACAGCATGGTAAGACTACTTTGAATGAAACTCTACAAAGTAACTTTGATTTTACTATTGATAAAGGCGATAGTATTACTTTACAGCATTTATCAAATCATAGTTCTGGACTTCCAGTTTTACCTTCTAACATGTATAAACAAATGGAAAAGAATCCAACAAATCCATATAAAGAGTATACTAATGATGACTTAAAAAAGTATTTGAATGGGAAAATTGACTATGAATATAAAGCTGGTGAAAACAGTGTGTATTCTAATTTAGGAATGGGTTTATTAGGATATATATTAGCAAAAAAAGCAAAGAAAACTTATCATCAATTGCTAAATGAAACTATTCTAAATCCTTTACAAATGAATAGTACTTCAACAAATGTAAAAGACAAAAGTAAATTGGTAAAAGGTCTAAATCCTGATGGTAGTTTTGCAAGTAATTGGGATTTTACGGATGCTTTGGTTGGAGCAGGAGGAATAAAATCTACAACTGAAGATATGGAAAAATTTATCCGTAAAAACTTCGAAAATGATCCAATGTATACATTACCATTAAAAGAAACATTTGCTGTAAATAAAGTGGCTAAAATTGGTTTAGGTTGGCAAATTATAGACAGTAAAAATAAAAAGTTGTACTGGCATAATGGAGGAACTGGTGGATATAGATCTTGTTTAGTATTTCATAAGGAATCTAAAAAAGCAGTTTTAGTATTATCTAATATTTCAGCTTTTCATGGTAAATCATCGAGTTTAGATAATTTATGCTTTTCTTTATTTAAGAAACTAATGAAATGATAAAAAAGAGAATTTTTATAATCTTATTACATTTAACTTTCTGGTTATTAAGCTATATATATATAACTTCCGGTAATTTAAATTGGAATGGATTTGGAAAAGAAGAAGGATTATTAAAAAAAGCATACCTATATGGTATGTTTTTTAATGCTTTATTATTTTACATTCAAGTGTTTTGGCTAGTTCCTAAGTATTATGTAAAAAATAAAAAAGCAATGTTTTGGGGCTTTTCTATAGTACTATTCTTTTTAATAACCTATGTTGAAACCTATTTAGATGTTGCTTTAGCAGTAAAGTATCATGTGTATAATTTTGAACCAATTGCAGCTGGAATAATATGGTTTTATCATAATTCAATATTTCATTTCATTTATTTTATAGTTGGGTTTTATTACCGTTTTCAACAAGAATACATCAAATCTGAGAGAGCAAAACAAGAATTACTAATAGAGAATCATAATGCTGAATTAAAATACTTAAAAGCTCAATTAAATCCACATTTTTTATTCAATGGAATTAATAGTATTTATCATTTAATTGGAAAGAATAACGCTAATGCTAAAAGCACACTACTTAAGTTTTCTAATTTATTACGTTATCAACTTTACGAGAGTAATACAAACAAAATAGAGCTCTATAAAGAGATAAATTACATAGAAGAATACATTAGTATAGAAAGAATAAGAAAAGGAGAGGATATCGTTTTAAATTTAAATATAGATATTGAAAAAGAACATAATTTGATTATGCCTTTATTATTAATTCCTTTCATAGAAAATGCTTTTAAACATATTAGTAATCATAATGAAGCAAAAAATAATATTATATCAATCTCAATTGTAGAAAGAAATAACCTTTTAAAACTAATAGTTAATAACTCTAAAGATTCTTTTCATCATCAGGCAAAGAGTGGGGGAATAGGTTTAAAAAATGTAAGAAAGAGATTAAATTTACTCTATAAAGATAAATATGATTTAAATATTAAATCTACTGAAGATACACATGAAGTTGAACTTATAATACATTTAAATTGAGAAAAATAAATTGTTTAATTGTTGATGATGAGCCTTTAGCCAGAGAAGGAATTAAAGAGTATTGTGATCAGATTCCTTTAGTAAAAGTTATTGCTTTGTGTAAAAATGCAATTATAGCTAATGAATATTTACAATCTCATGAAATTGACTTAATTTTCTTAGATATTAACATGCCATTATTAACTGGATTAGAATGGTTAAAAACACTTAAAAACTCACCACTTGTAATAATTACCAGTGCATATTCTGAACATGCATTAGAAAGCTATGATTTTGAAGTTATAGATTATTTAGTAAAACCTATTCCTTTCAATAGATTTTTACAAGCTGTTAATAAAGCAGAGCGTTTGTTAACTAAAGAAGATAATAACAATACAATTTTTATTAAAACATCTGATGCAATAAAAAGAGTTGCAACTAGTGATATTCTATTCATAGAATCTATGCAAAACTATGTGAAAGTAATTACAGAAAAAGAAATAATTATTACACATATTACTTTAAAACAAATGCATGATCAATTGCCTAAAAATGAGTTCATAAAAACACATAAATCCTATATCATATCAAAAAATAAAATCGATGAGATTAGTGGTAATTTAATTGTAATACGTGATTGTAAAGTACCTATAAGTGTTCGATTAAAAAAAGAAGTACTGCAAAGTTTAATGTAATAAAAAAAGCTCACAAAATTGTGAGCTTTACATATATAATTTATTAAAAATTATTTCTCTTCGATTCTATCGTCCTCTTCTTTGGTAGCATCTTTAAATTCCTTAATACCAGAACCTAAACCTCTCATTAATTCAGGAATTTTCTTTCCTCCAAATAATAATAGTACTACAACTACTATTAATGCTATAGACGCTCCACCAGGAATTGCTAAAAATGTTGTTAATGTATTCATCATCCAAAATTTTATATTGCAAAGATATAAAAAACTTTAGTTACTTCTTTCAATAGTTCCACCAATTACTTTCTTTTCTTCAATAAGTTCTGGCTTGCCTTTATAAAGTATTGTTCCACCAAAACTTACTTTAGCATTTAAAGTCTCTCCTGAATGTATTTCAGCTTTTGCTCCAGAACCAGCAGTTACTGTACAAACATTAGTAACTTTTAAATTGTAACCATGATAAGTTGCTCCTAAATCTAATTTAACTGTTTGATTTTTAGCTTCACCAGAGAGTTTAATAACTCCACCAGAAGAACTCTTTACAGTTAAATGTTTAGTATTAACAACTAAGTTCATAAATGCCCCTTCTTGAGCTTTAATTTCAACATGGTTTTGATTTATCTCTTTACATGTTAACGTAACTCCTTCATTTGCATCTATAATGTTAATATCTTTATTAAAATATAATTTAGCTTTTACTTTTCCATCTGCTGTAGTTTCAGGAAAGCGTAATGATATTTTTAATTTCTTGCCTTGTTGTTTAATTCTTACTTTTTCTGCTTTCTCTCCAGTAATATAAATTTCTTGCTTATCAGATTTTATTAATTCTATATCGATACCATTGTATACTTTAAGAATCTCAAAATCTTTCAGTTGCTTCGTAATTGTAGTTTGAGCAAAAGTAAAAATAGAAAGAAAACAAAATTTAAAAAATAATATTTGTTTCATTATTAGGTGATTATAATTACAAATTAAACTAAAAATTTGTGTGATTAGTATATTGAAAAAGTTAAAGTTTAATGTGAAATTAAATCAAAATCTAAATGTTTTCTTTCAAGATCTGTATGTTTAACTTTAACAACAACTTCATCTCCTAATTGAATTACAGCTTGAGTAGCCTGACCTACAACTGCATACTGTTTTTCATCAAAAATGTAATAATCATCTTTTATATCTCTAATACGAACCATTCCTTCGCATTTATTAGCTATAATTTCAACATAAATCCCCCATTCTGTGACACCAGAAACAACACCTTCAAATTCCACATCTTTATGATCTTGCATATACTTAACTTGCATATACTTAATAGATTCACGTTCTGCTTTTGCTGCAAGTTCTTCCATTTTTGAAGAATGTTTACAACGTTCTTCATAAGCTTCAACTTTTGGTGAAGTACCTCCATCTAAATAATGTTGTAATAATCTGTGTGTCATTACATCTGGATATCTTCGAATTGGTGAAGTAAAGTGACTATAATACTCAAAAGCTAAACCGTAATGTCCAATATTTTGTGTGGTATAAACGGCTTTACTCATAGAACGAATTGCTAAAGTCTCAACCATATTTGCTTCTCCTTTTCCTTGAACTTCCTTTAAAAGTTCATTTAAAGACTGAGAAGTAGTTTCTCTTGTTTGAGTATCAATTTTATATCCGAATTTAGATACAATGTTTTGTAAAGAAGCTAGTTTTTCAATATCAGGTTCATCATGAACACGATAAATAAATGTTTTATTACTAGGTTTTCCTCCTTTAGCTTTTCCTATAAATTCTGCTACTTTTCTGTTAGCTAATAACATAAATTCTTCAATTAATTTATTAGCATCTTTTCCTTCTTTAAAGAATACACCAACCGGATTAGCATTTTCATCTAAATGAAATTTTACTTCCACTTTATCAAAAGATATTGCTCCAGATTTCATTCTCTTACTACGCATTTTCTTAGCTAATTCATCTAATTTTAAAATAGCATTAGAAATATTCTCATCTACAGTATATGCTGAACCTGATAATGAAACCTCAACAGGAACCACATTCGTTTTACTTTCTATAATGGCTTGAGCTTCTTCGTATGCAAAACGTTTATCAGAATAAGTAACTGTTCTTCCAAACCACTGATTTAAAATTTGCGCTTTTTCATTCATCTCAAATACAGCAGAAAAAGTCAATTTTTCTTCATTCGGACGTAAAGAACAAACTCCATTAGATAACATTTCTGGTAACATAGGTACAACACGATCAACTAAATACACAGAAGTTGCTCTGTCATAAGCTTCGTCATCTAAAATTGTTTTTGGTTGTACATAATGAGAAACATCAGCAATATGAATTCCAATTTCATAATTACCATTTTCTAAAACTGTAAATGATAAAGCATCATCAAAATCTTTTGCATCTTTTGGATCTATTGTAAACGTAAGATCATTTCTCATATCTCTACGTTTAGCAACTTCTTCATTGGTAATAGCTATAGTTAATTTTTCTGCATCTTCTTCTACCTCTTTTGGAAACTCATAAGGTAATCCGTATTCTAATAAAATCGAGTGTATTTCAGTATCATGATCTCCTGGCTTTCCTAAGATTTGAGTAATTTTTCCAAATGGATTTTTAGAGTTTTCTGGCCAATCTGTAATCTTAGCGACTACTTTGTCTCCATTATCGGCCCCATTTAATTTTCCTTTCGATACAAATATATCTGCATACATTTTAGAATTATCTGGTAAAACAAAACCGAAATTTTTACTCATTTGTAATGTTCCTACAAACTCTTGTCGAGCTCTTTCAATGATTTCAACAACATCTGCTTCAAGTTTAGATGTTTTTCTTTTGTTATACACATAAACCCTAACAATATCGTCTTGTAAAGCTTTATTTATATTTACTGAAGGAACAAAAATATCATCTTCAAAATCATCACAAATAAAATAACCGTTACCATTACTAGTAAGATCCATTGTACCAATATGATATTTACGATCTGCATTAATTTTATACTTTCCTTTTTCTACTTCTACAATTTTATTTGTAGCAGCCAGTTCGTGAAGTTTCTTTATAATTTGATTTCTTCCGTCTGTATCACTAATAGCAATTTTGCTAGCAATTTGCTTGTAATTAAAAGCCTTGTTACTGTCTTCATTTAAGATTTTAAAAATCTTTCTCGTTAAATCCTTTATCACCTTACCTTTCTTCTTGTAAATTTTCTTCTTTTTAGGCATATAATCTTTTATAATTTATCAGAAAGCAAAGTACAAAGAAATTTAGTGGTTATAACTATTAAATAATTGTTATCAATACATTTTTGTACTTTACAAGCTTATTTTTAATTTTTTATTTATGAATACATGTTGGTTTGTTATTATAAACCCTACTGCTGGTAATACTTCTTTATCTTCAATTTTAGGAGAAATTAAATATCACTTAAATAACAACAACATAAAGTATTCTTATGCATTAACAACACATGAAAAACATGAAATAGAACTAGTTCATGAAGCTATTAATAACGGAATTAAAAAATTTATTTCTGTTGGAGGTGATGGTACTCTTCATAACATTGTTAATGGAATAATGACTCAAAATAAAGTTTCTTCTAATGAAATAACAGTTGGTGTAATTCCTTTAGGAACAGGTAATGATTGGGTAAAAACTTATAAAATACCTCAAAAAATTTCTAAAAATATTGAAATAATTAAATCGGAAAAAACTGTTTGTCAAGATATTGGTTATTTAAAACTTAAAAATAATTCTACTTATTTCAATAACGTAGCGGGAATTGGCTATGATGGTTATGTTGTTAATAAACTAAAAAAATTAAAAAAATTAGGCAGTATTGCTTATTTAATAAGTGGCTTGTATGGTTTGCTTTTTTATAAAAAAACTTCATTTACTATACAAGTTAACAATGAAATTATAAAAACTAAATGTTTAATGACTCTTTTTGGTATATGTAAATATTCTGCTGGAGGAATGCAATTAACTAATTATAAAAATTCTTCAAATGGATTTTTAGATATTACTATAGCTAAGAATCTAACATTTAAAGATTTAATTTTAAATATTAAAAAATTATATAATGGTCAAATAATAAATCATAACAAAGTAGAAACTTTTTTATCTGATCAAATAACAATTGTACCTGATTTATCAACTTCTAATATATATATACAAGCTGATGGAGAATTAATTGGTACAGGTCCAGTAACTGTACAAATTATTAAAAAAGCTATAAATTTTGTAGTAAATACTTAGTACTACCAAAAAGTTAGTTAAAAAAATCTTAAGAAAAATGTAACATTTCTTAAATTTTCTCGTCTTTATATAAACTAACTACTACAAAGTGAAAAACTTACGTAAAATAATTATCTTCTTTCTTGTAATATTTATTACAGGCATTATTGTTGCAGCAGTAAGTATCAATACATCACTTAGTAAAAAAGACTCATCTAAAGTTATTTCTTCTAAAAAAGACATTCTTTACCTAATCAAAATGTCTTAACTCTTTTTCCTTATTAACAACTTATATTATTATTAATTGTTTTTATTTAAAATTTTAAAAAAAGAAAACTGATTATAATAGTCTGTTAATTTGTGGAATTGTTTTATGAATTTAAATTTGGTTTTGTCACTTATTAAATGAAGTTAACAATTTATGAGTATAAAAATAGATTGAAAATCAACTATAAAACATAGTTATTAACAATCATCTTAAACAGAAATACACTATTTATTATGAATAGTTAATTTCTTATTCACTGTAAATAAATTGTAAATTTTATGTTGATAAATTCAGATTAAAAAACTAAAAAAAAAAGTTGCATAATTCATGTAGACCGCTGTATTGTAAAAAAAACTCAGAAAGACAAAAAATCTTTTGATAAACTTCTTAGTAGTTCTTAACAATTTAGAAATATTGGTAAATCGTTTATTTTAAGTTGTTTATTACTCTTTTCAAAAAAAGCATTGTTAATTACTGTTGATAACCGTTAATAACACTATTTTTGTGACCAACAACACAATTAAAATCAAGAAATTATGACTATTGCTATTGGTAATGATCACGCAGGTACAGAATATAAGTTTGAAATCATCAAATTATTAGAAGAATTAGGTCATACTGTAGTTAATTTTGGAACAGATGATAATGGTAGTATGGATTATCCAGACACAATTCATCCAACAGCTAATGCAGTTGAAAATAATGAAGCCGATTTAGGTATTATTTTATGTGGAAGTGGTAATGGAGCACAAATGACTGCAAACAAACATCAAGGAATTAGAGCTGCCTTATGTTGGAATAATGAATTAGTTGCTTTATCAAGACAGCATAATAATGCGAATATATTAA
The DNA here is from genome assembly GCF_052084715.1 of Tenacibaculum aquaeponti. Taxonomy (GTDB): domain Bacteria; phylum Bacteroidota; class Bacteroidia; order Flavobacteriales; family Flavobacteriaceae; genus Polaribacter. The sequence goes on from NZ_CP197288.1 coordinate 2,440,685, forward strand.
CAATTCCAGCTCGTTTTGTTTCATTACAACAAGCGTTGGGTTTTGTAAAAATTTTCCTTGATACAGAATTTGAAGGTGGTCGTCACCAAAATAGAGTATCTAAAATCGCTTGTAGTTAATAACTAGTTAATAAATGGAATTTTTAGTAAAATCTTTTAATGAGCTCTCTTTAAGGGAGCTTTATAATATATTACAATTTCGTTCGGAAGTATTTATTGTTGAACAAGATTGTGTGTATCAAGATATTGATGGTAAAGATGATAAAGCTTTACATGTTTTAGGTATGAAAAACGGGAATTTAGTAGCATATACTAGATTATTTAAACCAAATGATTACTATGAACATGCAAGTATAGGTAGAGTTATTGTTAAACAAGAAGAACGTAAATATGGTTATGGCCACGATTTAATGAAATTCTCTATAAACACTGTTATCAACAAATTTTCTACAGAAACTATAAAAATAGGAGCGCAAACTTATTTACAAAAGTTTTACGAATCCCATGGTTTTCAACAAGTTGGTGAAGGTTACATAGAAGATGGGATTCCTCATATTCATATGATTAGAAAATAGTTTATGTTAACAGGAATTTCTTTTCAATTTAAAGATAGAAGGATTGATAAATATTTAAAGGTTCATAATTATTCTAATTATACAATTTATTATAGTCCTGTAAAGTCTTGGTTGTTTAGTTTATCTCTACTTTTTTTAATATTATTACCTTTTTCTATTTTTTTAAATTATGATTTTTTTAAATTTATTGTATCAAATTTGATAGTATTAATACCTATAATGTCATACTTATTCTTAGGTTATTTACTTACAGCATACTATAGTAATTCATTTGTAATATTAGAAGACAAAATTATAATTATTAATAGAAATTTTCCTTTTACACGATTTGAAAAATATAATTTTAAAGATTTGAGAGATATAGAAATTAATAAAGGAAAAAGTTTTCCAATGAATTTAATTTCTTGGTTATTTTTAGATTTAGGAAGTAATTATATAAAATTAAAATTGCAAAATACAATCACTAGAAAGTTTTATTGCTCTAATTTAGATGTAGATTGTTACGATGAAAACTGGACAGAAAAAAACTTAGATGATTTTTATAATGATTTGAAGGGTAGAAATGTGAGAGTTAATATGAAAATTTAGTTAACAAGTTCCATTAAATCATCAACTTCCTTAACACCACCTGAAGGTAAATTATTTAACCATATATTTCCTATTCGAACACGAATCAAACGTAGTGTTGGAAAACCAACAGCTGAAGTCATTTTACGAACCTGACGATATTTTCCTTCTTGTAATATAATTGAAATCCAAGATGTTGGTCCGTGTCTATCGTCTCTAATTTTCATAGATCGTTCCGGAAAATTAGGAGTATCAATAACACTAACTTTACAAGGTTTTGTCAGATACTTTTCACCTTTAATACCAATTTTAACACCAGTTTTTAACAATTCAATTTCTTTGTTAGTAATTGCACCATCTACTTGTACATAGTATTCTTTCTCTACTTTACCGCGTGTCGTAATAAAATCACTTACTTTTCCATCTGTTGTTAACAATAATAAACCTTCAGATTTTACATCTAAACGTCCAATAGCCATTGTTCCTTCAGGAAAATCGTGTAATTCTCCTAACATTTTTTTCTGTCTCTTAGTTTGATTGTTGATAAACTGAGAAAGAAATCCGAAAGGTTTATGAATAATAAAATGACGATGTTCCATAATAAATAGTTAATCTGAAAAAGGAATCAAAATTACACTACTTTTTTCATAACTTAGCATATCTTATTTTATAATAATTTTTACCAATTTTATGGCAACAGATAAAGAAAAAGAAGCGAAATTAAAAGCGCTTCAACTCACTCTAGATAAATTAGATAAGTCTTACGGAAAAGGAACTGTAATGAAATTAGGAGATAAAGTAATCGACGATGTAGATGCGATTTCTTCTGGTTCTTTAGGTTTAGATTTAGCGTTAGGTGTAGGTGGATATCCTAGAGGAAGAATTATTGAAATATACGGACCAGAATCTTCTGGTAAAACAACCTTAACTATACATGCCATTGCTGAAGCTCAAAAAGCTGGTGGAATTGCAGCATTTATTGATGCAGAACATGCTTTCGATCGTTTTTATGCTGAAAGTTTAGGTGTAGATGTTGATAACTTAATTATATCTCAACCAGATCATGGTGAACAAGCACTAGAAATTGCGGATAACTTAATTCGTTCTGGAGCTATTGATATTGTTGTTGTCGATTCTGTAGCAGCTTTAACTCCAAAATCTGAGATTGAAGGTGAAATGGGTGATTCTAAAATGGGATTACATGCACGTTTAATGTCTCAAGCATTGCGTAAATTAACTGCTACTATTAGTAAAACAAACTGTACAGTAATATTTATTAACCAGTTACGTGAAAAGATTGGTGTAATGTTTGGTAATCCAGAAACTACAACAGGTGGTAACGCATTAAAATTCTATGCTTCTGTTCGTTTAGATATCCGTAGAAGAACACAAATTAAAGATGGAGATCGTGTTATTGGTAACAGTACTAAGGTAAAAATTGTTAAAAACAAAGTAGCACCACCTTTCCAAACTGCAGAATTTGATATTATGTATGGATTAGGAATTTCTAAAGTTGGTGAAATTTTAGATATCGGTGTAGAACTTGGTATTGTTAAAAAGAGTGGATCTTGGTTTAGTTACGGAGATACAAAATTAGGTCAGGGTAGAGATGCTGTAAAAGGTATTATTAAAGATAATCCTGAATTAATGGAAGAGCTTGAAAACAAAATTAAAGAAGCTATAGAAAATCAAGAATAAATAGATTTTCTAATAATATGTAAAAAAGCAATTGAATAACTCAATTGCTTTTTTTGTATCTTAAAAAGTCAATTGTCAATTTAGGACAAAAATACTGATTATCTTCAATATTACATTTGTGGTATGGAAACAAAAGAATTCTATAAACAACGTTTGCAACAAGTAGTTTCCTATTTAAGAACTCAATACAATCAGAAAATTTCTATTACAGAATTAGAATAATTATCGAGTTTTTCATACAGAAATTTACAAAACCAGAATTCTGGCAAGAAAATGCTGAATTAGTAGGAACAAAATTGGCGAATAATTTAGTTCCGATTAAATCTCTTACAGATGCTAATGTACGACTAACATTAAGTAGTGATTGGAATGTAAGTACATTAAATCCATTTGTAGGAATTCAAAATGCAGTAACACGTAATCCGCAAAATATTTCATTAAAAGAAGCTATAAAATCTTATACAATTAATCGTGCTTATGTTATGCGACAAGAAAATGAAGTTGGTTCTTAAGAGGTAGGGAAATTAGCAGATTTATTGTTGTAGATCAGAATATTTTTACGATTAGCAATGTACTTATTTTTAGTAAAATAAAGTTCAAGTTAAGTGCTTAAATCACTATTGCTTATTCATGTTGTTGTACGCTGGTTTTTCCATTTTCTATTATTCTACATTGTTCAAATTCCACTTCAGGATAAGCTTCATTTGCCCAATCACTTAACATTCTTAAAACGGGCAAAAGTCCAACAGCTTTTTCTGTTAATGAATATTCAACTCTTGGTGGAATTTCGGCAAAAGACTGTCTTAAAAGTAATCCATCGTTTTCTAATTCTTTCAGCTGATTAGTCAGCACCTTTTTTGAGATTGTAGGTATTAGAGTGTTCAGCATTCCAAATCGCATAGAACCATTTGATAGTAAATATAAAATAATCGGTTTCCATTTATTGCCAATTATGTTCATTGTATGTACAAGTGAACAAGCATTCGGGTTGTCTATATATTTTCTTGCCATTAGTTACTTTTTGGTTACCACTATTTGTTCAAATGAAAACTTAATAGTTTCATTTTTAAACTAATATTAGTTTCTTTGTGATACAAATGTAATTAAAAATTTAAAATGAAAAATATTTTTATAATCAACGGTCATCAGAAATACCCATTTTCTGAAGGAAAGTTAAACAAAACTTTAACTGAAAAAGCAGAAAGCTACTTTAAGAGCAATGGTTATAATATAAAGAAGACTACAATGGAAGATAATTATGATGTTAATGAAGAAATCGAAAAATTCAAATGGGCAGATGTGGTCTTTTTTCAAACACCATTGAACTGGATGGGCGTAAGTTGGTCGTTTAAAAAATACATTGATGAAGTTTTTTCGATGGGTATGATGGGCGAAATGTCCGATGGTGATGGAAGAAGTAAAGAAGCACCGAAGAAGAATTACGGATTAGGTGGAAAGTTAAACGGAAAGTATATGATGTCAGTAACTGCTAATGCACCTAAAGAGGCATTTAACAATCCAGAAGAAACATTTTTTAATGGAATAAGCGAAGATGAACTTTTAAAACCAATGCATCTTAATTTTAAATGGTTTGGTTTTGAATCATTACCAACATTTATGGCATATGATGTAATGAAAAACCCAGAAATCGAGAATGATTTTAATCGTTTTGAAAATCATTTAAAAGCAAACTTTTAAAGTATTCATTATGGATAGACCAACACCAAAACATATAGCACCAGATTTACAATTTCCATTATTAGATGGAAATCAATGGATTTTAGAAGAACAAAATCCAGAAAATTTTACTTTGGTTGTTTTTTATAGAGGATTGCATTGTCCACTATGCAAAAAGTACTTACAACAACTACAAGAGTTGTTGCCTGAATTTGAGCAAAGAGGCGTTAATGTCGTAGCTGTGAGTATGGATACAGAAAAGAGAGCAAGACTTTCTCGTCAAAAGTGGGAATTGTCTAATCTTACTTTGGGTTATGGTTTATCTGAAAAATTAGCCAGAGATTGGGCTTTGTATTTAAGTGCAGGAGTAAAAGATAGTGAACCAAGTGAGTTTAGTGAACCAGGATTATTTTTAATAGATAATAGTAATCAAATTTATTATTCAGCTATAAACAGTAGTCCTTGGGGAAGACCATATCTTCCTTCTTTTGTAAAAGCGGTAGATTATATTGTTCAGTCAGGTTATCCTGCAAGAGGTGAAATGCTTTAGTTTAGCTTGCGTACAACTGTTTTTAATGGAAATGAAATTTATAAAAAATAAACATTGAATAGATTTCTGTGAAATTCAAGAACAGTTGTAGTTAAACTACAGCTGTTTTTTTATTTTTAAAAGAAAAAAGTGATTACAGTAAGTAAGCAAATAAGTTTAATTCCAATAACTTCAAATGACACTTCAGTTTTGTTTGTTTTAATGAACGAAATATATTCTCAAGCATATCATTATTTCTGGGAAGACGCTGGTAATTGGTATATAAATAGCCAGTATTCTAAAGAAAATATAGAAAAAGAGTTAGCTGAAACAAATTCAGATTATTATTTTGTAGTTGTTGATGGAGAAAAAGTTGGTAATTTTAAAGTAAACTGGAATAGTGAATTAGAAAATTTTACTGAGAAAAGAAAAGCAGTAAAACTACATCGAATTTACTTACATACTAAAACACAAGGTAAAGGTGTTGGAAAGCAATTATTATTATGGTTGGAAAATGAAGCAAAGAAAAAACAATATGAAATGATTTGGTTAGATGCTATGGATGAAAAACCACAAGCTTTTGAGTTTTATAAAAAACTAGGTTACCAATACCATTCACATTGCTTTTTACCTTTTGATTTATTATTTGATAAATACAGAAAAATGAGTCAAGTGTATAAAATACTGAATTAAACTCCAGTACTTCCAAATCCACCATCACCTCTTTCAGTTTCATCTAATACAGAAACTTCTTGCCAGTTTACACGTTCGTGTTTAGCTATTACTAATTGTGCAATTCGCTCACCATCGTTTACGGTAAATTCATCATTAGAAAGATTTACTAAAATCACTCCAATTTCACCTCTATAATCTGCATCTACAGTACCAGGAGAATTCAAAACAGTAATTCCTTTTTTAGCAGCCAAACCACTTCTTGGTCTTACTTGTGCTTCAAAACCTTGAGGTAAAGCAATAAATAATCCTGTTTTAATAATAGCTCTTTCTAAAGGCTTTAAAACAACAGGTTCGTTTAAATTAGCTCTTAAGTCCATTCCTGCAGAACCTTCAGTTTCATAAGTAGGAATTTGATGCTTCGATTTGTTAATTATTTCAACGTTCATTTCACATTTTTTAGCGTTTCAAAGATAAATAATACTAACAATTACGCACTAGATTATAGTTTTATTAATTTAGCATCATAAAACAAACGATATAAATGAGCGAATTTGAAAAAATAGCCGTTATTGGTGGAGGAAGTTGGGCTACTGCAATTGTTAAAATGTTATCAGAAAATAAAACCAAAATAGGTTGGTATATGAGAAGCATTTATGCGATAGAACATATTAAAAGAAATAAGCATAATCCGAATTATTTAAGTTCTGCAGAATTACATCCAGAACAATTAGATTTAACAAATGATATTAATTCTTTAGTAGAAAACTATGATGTATTAATTTTTGCTATTCCTTCAGCTTTTTTAAATTCAGAATTAGAAAAATTAAATGTATCATTAGATAATAAAATCATTTTTTCTGCGATTAAAGGTATAGTTCCTGAAACAGGATTAATTGTAGGTGAACATTTTCATAAACACTATAATGTATCTTATGAAAATATAGGAGTAATTGCAGGACCTTGTCATGCAGAGGAAGTTGCTATGGAGCGTTTATCGTATTTAACAATTGCTTCTCAAGATGAAAAGAAAGCAGAGGAGCTTAGTAAATGTATTAAAGGAAGATATATAAAAACAAAAGTATCTGACGATATTTTTGGAACAGAATATTCTGCCATGTTGAAAAATATTTATGCAATTGCTGCAGGTATAGCACATGGATTAGGATATGGTGATAATTTTCAGTCGGTGTTAATGAGTAATGCTATTCGTGAAATGAAACGATACATTAAAAAAGTACACCGAATGAAACGAAATATTAATAACTCTGCCTATTTAGGAGATTTACTAGTAACAGGTTACTCTGTATTCAGTAGAAATAGAATGTTTGGAAACATGATTGGTAAAGGATATACAGTAAAATCTGCAATGTTAGAAATGAATATGGTAGCTGAAGGATATTATGCAACAAAAAGTGCCTATAAGATTAATGAAGAAAATGGTGCAAAAACGCCTATTATAGATGCTATTTACAGCATTTTATATGGAAAAAAAGAGGCGAAAGAAGTGTTTGAGAAACTAACAAATATGTTAGATTAATTTTTCAAATTAAAAGTATAAAAACCCTTCAAATAATACCTACAAAATGAAATCAAACATCATCTAACGCCTAAAATTTTTACGCCACAAAAGTAAATTAAAAAAAAATTTTAGAGGCATAAATAGGTTATTAAATATTTTAGAAAAAGTTAAATAAAAATTAACAAATTTTAATATTTTTACAACAACTAGTATATTTTTAAACAACGATGAAAACAATTCAAGAAGCTGTTGAAATTACTATAAGAAAAACTCCCTTTATAGAAGAAGCCCTAAACGAAAAGTTAATCAACGTTTCCTCATTAGCCAGGTTAATTTTACCTGAAGTAGCTCAACAATTAAAAAAAGAAGTAAAAGTTGGAGCTGTAATGATGGCAATAAACAGATTATCACCTGCTAATGAACTTCGTATTCGAAAGAATATTAAGAAATTAGCTTTAGATTTAGGAGATGTAATTGTGCGTTCGGATTTATGTGATTTTACCTTTAAAAATTCTCCCACATTATTTAAAAAAATAGCCACTATTTTAGGTAAGTCTGCAGAGAATAACGATTTATTTTTAACCATATCTCAAGGTATTTTTGAAACAAATATTGTAGCCAGTAAAAGTTTACAACCATTAATACAGGAAACTTTTTTAAAAGAGGTTTTAATTAATAACGTAGATAACTTAGCCTCTATTACTATAAAATTACCAAAAGAAAACTTAGAGCAATCAGGAATTTACTATTTCATTTTAAAACAATTTGCTTGGGCAAACATTGCTGTTCAAGAAGTAATTTCAACAACACATGAAATGACAATTGTTGTAAAAGAGAATGATGTAAATGAAACATTTTCAATCCTTATGGATTTAAAATTAAGCTAACACTTTATGCAAAAACAAGATCCCTACGCGTCCTTACGAATTAAAGAGTTTAATATTTTTTTATTGGTAAGGTTTTTACTTGTATTTGCTTGGTCTATGCAATTTATAATAATCGAGTGGCAAGTATATTCGATAACTAAAGATCCATGGAGTTTAGGTTTAATAGGAGCATTTGAATTCTTACCAGCTTTTTCTATGGCTTTATTTGCTGGTCATATTGTAGATCAGAAAGAGAAGAGGAATCTTTTTGCGTTATGTATTGGTTTATTTTCATTAATAAGTTTTGGACTATATTTTTTAACTAATCCAGATTTTATTTTTGGATGGAGTTCTAATACAGTTTTATATTCAATTTATGCATTAGTGTTTTTTGGAGGTTTATTACGATCTTTCTTTGGACCAACTATTTTTTCTTTAATAGCTTTAATTGTACCTAAGAAATTATATCCAAATGCAGCAACATGGAGTAGTTCTACTTGGCAAATGGCGAGTGTTTTAGGACCAGCTTTTGCAGGATATACTATATATCTAATTGGTGTAAATTTATCTTTATGTATTGTTTTTAGTTTAGTTTTACTTTCTTCTTTTTTAGTATTTCTTATAAAAAGAAAACCAATTATGAATCCTAAAAAAGGTGAACCTGTTTCTAAAAGTTTAAAAGAAGGTATTTCATTTGTTTTTAAAACTAAAGCTATATTAGGTGCTATAACTTTAGATATGATTTCTGTTCTTTTTGGAGGTGCAATAGCTTTATTACCAGTTTTTGCTCAAGACATTTTACAAGTAGGTTCCAAAGGATTTGGTTTTTTAAGAGCTGCACCTGCAGTAGGAGCTTTTCTAACGATGTTAACTACCGCGTATATACCAATTAGTAAAAATGCAGGAATGAAATTATTAGCTGCGATTTTTGGATTTGGTTTGTGTATTATAATTTTTGGTTTATCAACAAGTTTTTGGATATCACTTATTGCTTTATTTTTTAGTGGTGTTACTGATGGAGTTTCTATGGTTATTAGGCAAACTATTTTACAGTTAAAAACACCAGATCATATGAGAGGTAGAGTCGCTTCAGTAAACTCAATGTTTGTTGGCTCTTCAAATGAATTAGGAGCTTTAGAAAGTGGATTAACAGCCAAATTAATGGGAACAGTAACTGCTGTAGTTTTTGGAGGTACAATGACTTTATTAACTGTGATTAGTACAGGAATATTAAATCCAACCTTAAGAAGGCTGGATTTAACTAAAGATATGCAAGAACAAGAAGAAAAAACTAATTAGTAATTTTCGACCAGTTCTTATCTGCTTGTTCTTTTAATTTTTTTGGATCTTCTTTTAACCATAATTTTAAGGTATTGGTACCCCAAGAATTATAGAAAAGATATAATTTTCCGTCTCTTATTTCAAAAGTCTTAGGATTTATATCTACTTTTTCGCCATTAACACCAATTGCATAAGCACAATATCCACCATATTGAGGTACATATTTCTCAGGATTCTCTTTAAAAATTTTTAAGTTTTCTTCTGAAGAAAAACGATATGTAGCACCGTTATGATTTGTACTTAATTTCTTTTTTCCTTTAATGGCAGCAGTATTATTAAAATAAGCCACAACATCGTAACCTTTAGCTACAATTCCTTTTTTTGTATTAAAATGTTCTGTTTGACTAAAAACAGTTGTTGTTATAAATAGTAAAGCGAATAAAAAACGACCCATAATTATTTATCTGAATTTTTCATTTCTTCCCAATTTTTATCTCCTTTAGCTTGTAAAGCTTTTGTATCTCCTTCTTGCCAATCATTTAATTTATTAGCAAAAAATGAATTATAGAAAAGGTATAATTTACCATCTCTTATTTCATAAACTTCCGGATCTACACCCATTTTAATCTTTTTTTCAGCCACAGCATAGGCACAATATCCACCATATTGAGGAATATATTTATCTGGATTACTCGTAAATTCGTTTAAACTTTCTTTGTTAGAAAAGTAATAGGTTTTTCCATTAACATCTGTGGTAAATGTTTCGTTTCCTTTTACAGGTCCATCAGTTGAATAGTAAGAAACTACATCGTAACCACCAACAGCTAGTTTATCATCTGTTTTTGGTCCGCATTGATAAAATGTAATTGATGCGAAAATTGTAGATAGAAGAAAGATTGCTTTTTTCATTGGTAAACTATTTTAAATCAGTTTATAAATATATTATTTGTCTCTTAAAATACCATTAAATTACAACCACGAATGTCAGAATTATCGAAACGACCAATAATTTCAAAAGAATTATCATCGTAAATTTTTCCTAAATCTTGAGTTGCAATAAAAGAACAAGAATTATAATTAGCTAAATCAATAATGTTAATTCCACCTGTTTTTTTTGTTTTTGTGATAGTTAGTGGATCTTCTGTGTCTCTGGTAAGAATTTTCATCCAAGGAGGGCAATTAAAAATTCCATCTCCTGTAGAATATCCTTGACTTAAAAGCTCTGTCATACCATATTCTGAATGAATTTTATTAACGCCAAACCCACTTTTTAAAATATGGTGAAGTTCTGTTCTAATCAATTCTTTTCTTCTACCTTTCATACCACCAGTTTCCATAATAATGGTATTTTTTAAACTGAATTGATGTATTTCAACTAAATCTAAAAGAGCAAATGAAACACCAATTAAAAGCACTTTTTTATGTCCATTATCTAAAGAAGTTAGTTTATTAGCAAGTTCATTTAAGTTGTTTAAATAAAACCCACTATCCGCGTTTTTAGATCTTTTTATAAGGTCGTTAACCATATATATTAGAGATGAACCTTTTCTTTCTAAATAGTTTGGTAAAAGCGCTAAAACAACATAATCTTCTATGTTTCCATAAAAATGTTTAAAACCTTCTAAATAACTCTTTTCATATAAAGAAATATCAGAAACATAATGTTTGCTAGTAATACTTCCAGTGGTTCCAGAACTACTAAAAGTTTCTTGAATAGAAGCTGTTCCACTTACTACTTTATGTGATTTAAAAAATTGGATTGGTAAGAAAGGAATTTCATGTATTTCTTTTATATCACTAGGGTGAATGTATAATAAATCACAAAAAGATCGATATACACGATTATTTTCGAATTGATGTGCAAAAGTTTGTAATGCTTTTGCTTCAAATTCATCATTAGAATTAATATGTGTGAAACAATTTTCCATAATACAGACAAAAATACAAGTTACTCACGCAACCTTTGTAAAAAAAGCTAATCTATTAGATAAATAAAATAGTTAAAAAATTAAAGTTAATAGTTAAATTATGAGAAGGGTATTTTACAGTCTAATCATTAGTCTTTCATTTATATCTTGTTTAAAGGATGAAAATATTACAAATTTTAATGCTTTAAATCCTTTAGAAAATTTTGAATGGTTAAAAGAGAAAAAGGAAAATTTTGAAAGACTAATGAATTCTGTAAAAGTAGAAATACATCAATACAAGTACGAAGGTCATGATGTGTTTTTAATTAACGATTGTGTAGGTTGTACAGATGCGCTAACAAAAGTATATAATTGTGATGGTGAAGTAATTTGTGAGTTTGGCGGAATTACTGGATTAAATACTTGTCCAGATTTTCAAGACAAAGCTAAATTCTTAGGAGTTCTATGGAGAAATTATAATCAGTTAATTATTGATGAAGGAAGATATAATGCTACAAATACAGATAGTTATTCAATAACATTAGTTTCTATTCAAAATAATATTTTAACACTTGAAGTTACCTCTTCAGGTTGTAGTGGTGATAGTTGGGTTATGAATTTAATTGATTCTGATGAAATCTCTGAATCTTTTCCTCCACAAAGAAATTTAAAACTAGAACTGATAAACAATGAAGCTTGTACATCTGTTGTAACAAAAGAAGTAAAGTTTAATATTTCTCAATTACAAGTAACACGAATCAATCAAGTTATTTTAAACTTAAATGGTTGGAATTCACCAATAAATTATAATTATTAATAGGTTGTTATGAAGAATTATAAATTACTAAAAGTTATTTTTTTACTAGGTTTATTTTATTTAATGTCTTGTGATTCAAAAGAAAATGAGTGCGATGATTTAGCATTTAGGACATCGGAAGTTCCTCTTTCATTTGATTTTAAATTTAATCCACCAATTACAGATTTATCAATAATTGAAGTCTTTTGTCATGTCAATGATGAAATAAACGAATGTAAAAATAGATTAGAATTACATGAAGAACTTAATTCATTGTTTTTAGATCCTAATATTACAAAATACACATTGAAAACACCAGCAAAAACTTTTGATTTAGAATTTACATATAAAACTATAGAAGGAAAGTGTTTTACAACTGTTAAAATAGATAGTATCGTAGTAAATGGAACTATATTTTGTGAAGATTGTGATTCATCTACTAAAATTTTAAATTAATTATGAGAAGAATAGTAAACACTATTTTAAGCATTGTTGCTCTTTTTATACTATTTAATTGTAGTGATAAAGAAATAGAAAATAATATAAATTTAGTTTGTTCGGTTGAAAAACCAATAGAAGATTTAAGTTGGTTAAAGTCTAAAATAGAAATAATTAATAATTCTACAGAGCTCTCTAAATACAATTATATCGTTCAGATAAAACATAATAATGAAATGAAGTTTGTTTTAGCTAATTGTAATCCTGCGATAAACTCAGTATTTGAAGTAAAAAATTGTTCCGGAATAACAACTAATATTGTTGGCAGTAGAGTAGAAGATGTACCATTTGAAACTTTTGAACAAGGAACAATTATTTGGAAATCAAATCAAATCGAATGTCAATTTCAATAAAAAAGATAAAAATGTATAAAAGATTAGTAATTGTTTGTCTTGCAACTATTTTAAGTTTTTTTAGTTGTAGTAAAAGTGAAAATGATGTATTACAAGATTCATTGGTTGGAACTTGGAGTTTAGTAACTATTGAAGGAGGTTTAGCTCAAGCTGTAACGTATGATAAAGGAGAAATAGTATGGTTTGTTAATTTTGATAATAACACAATTACTATAAAAAACTCAGTAGAACATAACGTAGGAATTCAGCAAAATTTTAGTCTAAATCATACTGGAGTTTATGATTTTTCTATAACAACAGAAAATGACAATGAAGTTTTAGTTGTAGGTGAAAGAAAAGGAACCATAAAAAAAGAAGAAGGAAAATTAATCATAGATTATGGAGTAGCTTTCGATGATGTTCGATATACATTAATTAGATAAAAAACATGAAAAATTTAAAATTTATAGTAATACTGTTTTTAGTATTTATTTCTTGTAGTGAGAATGAAGAAATTGAAATAATAGAAAGTAATTTATTACTAGGAAATTGGTCTGAAGTAGTTTATGACAATGAAAAACTAATTTTTAAAAGAGTAAAAGAGTTACCACAAGAAGCTTACGGATTTTCGTTTAAAGAAGAATTTCCAGAGTTTTTAGAAAGAACTTCAGGTTTTTGCGGAACACCTCCACTTAGTTTTTTTGATATAAAGGGAAGCTGGCAAATTGAAGATGGACATATATTAAAGATTTATGATTTAAATATAACTAATCAATACAGACCAGATAATGGACTTTTATATAACTTTAAAATAGTTTCTTTAACTAAAGATGTTTTAATTTTAAAAAGAGAATTAACGGAACAAGAAAAAGATCAACAAGAACTAATGGATCTTTATAATGAGTTTTATGAAATGGCAAATAATAAAAGTTGTACAGATGAAAATAATTGGTCTTTTGTAGGATATGGATCTAAAGCTTGTGGAGGTTTTCAAGGGTATATAGCTTATTCAACATTAATAGATGTAACAGCCTTTTTACAAAAGGTAGAAAAGTATACACAATTAGAAGATGAGTATAATAGAAAATGGGGAATTTATTCAACTTGTGATTTGGTAGCTCAACCCCAAAAAGTAATTTGCTTAAACGGACAACCAACGTTAAAATATTAGATCAACAATTTAAATCAAACGGAGTATCAAAATAGAACAACTCATAGAAGAGTGTAAGCAAAATAACTTACAAGCTCAGTCTCAGATTTACCAAATCTTTGCTGCGAAACTCTTTGCGTTGAGTTTAAAATATTGTAGAAATTATCAAGATGCAGAAGATGTACTTCAAGATAGTTTTTTAAAAGCTTTCGATAAAATACATCAATACAAAAACAAAGGATCTTTTGAAGGATGGTTACGAAGAGTTGTAATTACTACTGCGCTTCAAAAATATAAAGACAAAACGCAATTATACATTGTAAAAGAAGAGATAGACGTTAAAGAAGAGGAGGTAAGTTTAGATGAAAGTAATATCGATATTGATGTGTTACTAAGCTTAATTCAAGAACTTCCAGATCGTTATCGTTTAGTTTTTAATCTCTATGTTTTAGATAATTTTTCACATAAAGAAATAGCAGATTTATTAAGTATTTCTGAAGGAACTTCTAAATCAAATTTATCTAGAGCAAAGAAAATTTTGAAGAGTAAGTTAGAAGCATATCAGTTAAAATTAGAAAAGGCATAATGATGGAAGATAAAAATATAGACAGATTATTTCAAGAAAAGTTAAAGGATTTAGAGGTAATGCCTAATCCTGAATTATGGCAGAATATTGAAGATAAACTTTCAAAGAAGAAAAAGAAGCGAATTATACCTTTTTGGTGGTTTTCTTCTGGAATAGCTGCAGTTTTATTAATCTCTTTATTAATTACAAATCCTTTTAAAAATGATGCTACCATTAATTCTTCTACACCAGTAAATGAAGATTTTCCTGTTGTTGAAACACAGCAAATAAAGGTTGACACAACAACTTCAAAATTTAAGGAAACAATATCAAAAGAAGAGGTTATAACGGAGCTAGTAGATAATAAATTGAATCAAAAGAAAACTGATAAAACAACAAAAAATACAATTGAAATAGCTAAAACAGAAACGAATAAAAGTTTCAAAGAGAAATTAAAAACTAAAACAAATTCATCTAAAAAAGAGATAAATAAAATCTTAAAAAAGAAGGAAGTACATAGTTTTAAAAACGATGTTTTAATAGCAGATAATCAATTAGAAAACACAAAAAATAAAGAAGATAAAATCACTAAGAAAACAAAAGAAAAAAAACAAGCATTGGTAGCTTTTGTCGATGAAAATCCAATTGAAAAAGAGAAAATAAAAACTTTCAAAAAATGGAGTGTCACACCAATTGTTGGTATTATTGGTTCTAGTTCGTTTTCAGAAGGTTCTTCAATTGATAAAAGTTTAAAATCTAATTCTATTTCAACAAATGGAACTTTAGCTTATGGAGTAAAAGTAGGTTATCAATTAAACAAAAAATGGTCTTTAAGATCAGGAGTACAGTTTCAAAAGAATGTCATAAATACAGAAAATGTTGGTTTATTTTCAAGCGCAACATCAGAAAATAATTTAGATGCTGTTAATTTTTCTATTAATGATGCTTTCACCTTTGTAAGTTTAGAAC
This sequence comes from Tenacibaculum aquaeponti, assembly GCF_052084715.1. Classification (GTDB taxonomy): domain Bacteria; phylum Bacteroidota; class Bacteroidia; order Flavobacteriales; family Flavobacteriaceae; genus Polaribacter. Next base: position 2,456,288 of record NZ_CP197288.1, read on the forward strand.
CTACAGAAGAAAGTATGTCTTTAGAACCCGATAATGCTAGTGGAAACTCAGCAGAACGAGCGAGTATAGCACAAACTTATAGTTATTTTGAAATACCTGTTGAAGTTCAATATTTATTTTATAAGAATAAGACATTTAAAACACAAATTGTAACAGGATTTAGCACATTATTTTTAACTGAAAATACTATAGCTTTAAATTCAAATATTTTAAACCAACCTATAGGAGAAGCAAATAATTTAAATACATTAAATTTCAGTGGAAACTTAGGAATTAACATTGATGTTCAATTATCAAAAAAATTGAACTTAAATTTTAATCCAATGTTAAAAGCGCAGTTAAATACATTTTCAGAAAACTCTAATGGATTTAGTCCTTTTATTTTCGGAATATATTCTGGAATAACATTTGATTTTTAAATTGTAAATTTGATAAAAATCAATTAAATGAAATTTCCAATAATTATTCTTTTGTTACTATTCGTTTCATGTGGAACATCAAAAAAAGAGAAAAAAAATAGTAATAAAAATCAAATAGAATCAATTAGTTGGATTAAAGAGTACATAGAAAAAACAAAAGAAAATCCTTTTCCAACTAAAGCTATAATTACGCAATATTTGTACAAAAATGAAATTGTTTTTTTAGTAGAAGGATGTTATCAATGTCCAGATTCACCTAAAGTTTTGTATAATAAAAAGAAAGAACAGTTGTGTGTGTTTGGAGGCATGTTGGCTCACACTAATAATTGCCCTGATTTTTTTAAAAACGCAACAGATAAAAAAATTATTTGGAAAAACTTCAATTAATAATGAATTTAAATGTTAGAGAAATAGAATTAAGAGATATAGATTTTCTTATTAATTACTGGTATAACTTAAGTAATGAACATTTGTTAAAGATGGGAGCAGATGCTACTAAACTTCCATTAAAAGATGATTTTTATTCTATGTTGGTAAATCAAATAAATTCTCCAATTAAAGAAAAAAAATCATATGCATTAATTTGGGAAGAAAATGGAGAGCAAATAGGTCACTCTAATGTAAACAATATTGTTTTTGGTAAAGAAGCGTTCATGCACTTACATGTTTGGAATACTAATCAAAGAAAAAAAGGTTTTGGAGCAGTTTTAGTTAAAAAATCACTTCCTTTTTATTTTGAAAAACTACAATTAAAATCTTTATACTGTCAACCATATGCATTAAATACTGCTCCAAATAAAACATTAGAAAAAACAGGTTTTAAATTTGTTAAGAAATATACTACTGTTCCAGGATCATTAAATTTTGAGCAAGAAGTTAATTTATGGGAAATGCAAAGAGAATGTTTTTTAAAGTTGTAATTTTTATTCTTTATAAATTTTAACTTCAGTTTCTCCTTTAGCGTTTATAGAAGCTCTGTACATTCCGGTTGTATTAAATTCAAAAACCATATTTCCATTTTTATCAACAGCAATAATTCCACCTGTACCACCTAATTTAGTAAGTTTGTTTTGAATAACTTCTCTTGCAGCTTCTTTAAGTGATAAACCTTTATAATCCATTAAAGCAGAAATATCATGAGCTACTTGAGCTCTAATAAAATATTCTCCCCAACCTGTAGAAGAAACACCACAAGTAGCATTATTAGCATAAGTCCCAGAACCAATTATTGGTGCATCACCAATTCTATTCCAACGTTTGTTAGTCATTCCACCAGTAGAGGTTCCAGCAGTAATATTTCCATTTTTATCTAAAGCAACACAACCCACAGTTCCAAATTTAGAGTCTTTAATAATAGGATCGTAAAAAGCAGTTTTAGCATCATGATCTAATTCAGCTTTCATTTTTTCTTTTACTCGTTGTAAAGATTTAAATCTACTTTCTGTATAAAAATAACTAGAATCTACAATCTCAATTCCTTGAGATTTAGCAAAAATAGAAGCTCCTTTACCAGAAAGCATTACATGTTCAGAGTTTTCCATGACTTTTCTAGCTAAAGAAATAGGATTTTTAATATCAGTAACACCTGCAATTGCTCCCGCATTTAAATCATTTCCTGTCATTATTGAGGCATCTAACTCATTAGTTTCTTCATGTGTAAAAACAGCTCCTTTTCCAGCATTAAATAGTGGAGAGTTTTCTAATACATGAATTGTTTGTTCTACAGCATCAATACTTGTTCCACCCTTATTAAGAATATTAAACCCAACTCTAACGGCTTCTTCTAATTTATCTTTATAAGCTTTTTCTTTTTCTGGAGTCATATTTTTCTTTAAAATAGTTCCTGCTCCACCATGTATTACAATAGCAAATTCATTAATTTTTTCATTTTTGGTTTCTTTCTTTTCTGGTGTAGTTTTACAACCAATTAAAAGAAATACTATAGATAAGCTAGTTAAAAAGGTTTTCATTTTAAGTTGTATTTTAAACAAAAAATATAGTTTTTGTTTAATTTTATTAATGGTGATTTATTTGTAAATTTGACCTTTCAATTTAAACAACTAAAACGTAACTACAAAATGGCAGATTTTGGTATACAAGAGGCATTACAAACTCTAGGGTTAAAAGAAATAAATGAAGGAACTTCTACAGGTTCTATTAACTTTTCAAATGGAGAAATTATTGAATCATATTCTCCAGTTGATGGTAAATTAATAGGAAAAGTAAAAGGAACAACTAAAGAAGACTACGAAAAAGTAATGAAAGCAGCTACAGATGCATTCAAAACTTTTAGAACAATGCCAGCTCCACAAAGAGGAGAAATAGTACGTCAATTTGGTGAGAAATTACGTGAAAAGAAAGAAGCTCTTGGTAAATTAGTTTCTTATGAAATGGGGAAATCTTACCAAGAAGGATTAGGAGAAGTGCAAGAAATGATTGATATCTGTGATTTTGCTGTTGGTTTATCACGTCAATTACATGGTTTAACAATGCACTCAGAAAGACCTGGACACAGAATGTACGAACAATATCATCCATTAGGAGTTGTAGGTATTATTTCTGCGTTTAACTTTCCAGTAGCTGTTTGGTCTTGGAACACAGCTTTAGCATGGATTTGTGGTGATGTTTGTGTTTGGAAACCATCAGAAAAAACTCCATTATGTGGTGTAGCTTGTCAGAATATTATAGCTGAAGTTTTACAAGAAAATAACTTACCAGAAGGTATTTCTTGTTTAGTAAATGGTGATTATGTAGTTGGAGAGTATATCTCTAAAGATACTAGAATTCCATTAGTTTCTGCTACTGGTTCTACACGAATGGGTAAAATTGTTGCTAGTGAGGTAGCTGGTCGTTTAGGTAAAAGTTTATTAGAATTAGGAGGTAATAATGCAATTATTGTTACTCCAGATGCTGATATTAAAATGACAGTTATAGGAGCTGTATTTGGAGCTGTAGGAACTGCAGGTCAACGTTGTACTTCTACACGTAGATTAATTATTCACGATTCTATTTACGATAAAGTAAAAAATGCAATTGTAGATGCTTATAAACAATTACGCATTGGAAATCCTTTAGATGAAAATAATCATGTAGGTCCATTAATTGATAAAGACGCAGTAGCAATGTATAATAAAGCTTTAGAAAAAGTAGTTGCTGAAGGTGGAAATATTATTGTAGAAGGTGGAGTTTTAGAAGGCGAAGGATATGAAAGTGGGTGTTATGTAAAACCTGCAATAGCAGAAGCTACAAATGATTATGAAATTGTTCAACATGAAACTTTTGCTCCAGTATTATATTTATTAAAGTACTCTGGTGATGTTGAAAACGCAATTAACATACAAAATGGTGTAGCACAAGGGTTATCTTCTGCTATAATGACAAATAATTTACGTGAAGCAGAACGTTTCTTATCTCATGCTGGATCTGATTGCGGAATTGCAAATGTAAACATAGGAACTTCTGGTGCTGAAATTGGTGGAGCTTTTGGTGGTGAAAAAGAAACAGGTGGAGGAAGAGAGTCTGGTTCAGATGCTTGGAAAATTTATATGAGACGTCAAACAAATACAATTAACTATACAACGGAATTACCTTTAGCTCAAGGTATTAAATTCGATTTATAGTAAAAAAACATATAATAATGTTAAAAAGCCGTCTCCAGGAGACGGCTTTGTGTGTCTAAATAACTATAGTCCCCCCGAACTATAAACCTTAAATTTTGTTATTCAGAAACTCATTTAATACTTTCTTTCCACTTAAATTTACTACTAAATTCATTTTTTAAAGTTTAAGTATCGACGAATGGTAATTTTATTGAGTTAATAAAAGTTTACTTATAGATTAATGAGTATAGCTATTATTTTAAATGTTTTTGAAGGATAAAAAGAGCTAGTCGCCAAGTTATGACGACTAGAAACTGTAAGTAATATTCAACTCCCTTTAAGTCAAATTATTAAGCGTGTCAAAAATAGAATTAAGTTTTTTTAAAAACACTTAAAATCGATGTCTGATATTAAATAACGTTTAAAAGGGAGAGAAATGAAGATAAATGGCAGCAAATTCATATCAAAAGGGTGTTTATAAATAAAAAAATCGACTTTATAAGCCGACTTTTTTATTTATAAACCATATAGCCCCCCCGAGCCATAATATCTATATATTATCTTTTTTATCAAATTATTTACTTACATAAATTTAGGAAAAAGAAAAGCTAGGTATTTTTAATTATCGATGAATGGAACTTAATATCGGTTGATATAGGTTTGACTATAGATAAATATTAAAAAATTCCTTATAAACGATGCTTCTTTTATAGATTTGCACTTTATAAATTAATGTTTATGATGAATTTTCTTTCCTTAGTCGGTAGAATTTTTGGACAAAGACAAGAATCTGAAGAAGATATTATGAAGAAATTTTTAATTGTAGGTTTAGGAAATGTTGGTGAAAAATACGATAATACTAGGCACAACATAGGATTTAAAGTTGTAGATGCTTTTGTAAAAGATAATGAAGCTTCTTTTTCTACTGAAAAATTAGGAGACGTAGCTAAATTAAAAGTAAAAGGGAAAACGGTTTTTGTATTAAAACCTAATACTTATATGAATTTAAGTGGAAAAGCTGTTTTGTATTGGATGAAAAAAGAAAATATTCAAATTGAAAATGTATTAATTATTACGGATGATTTGAATATAGATTTTGGAAAACTAAGAATAAAAAGTAGAGGAAGTGCGGGTGGACATAATGGTTTAAAAGATATTCAAGATAAATTAAACACAGGTTCTTATCCTAGATTTCGTTTTGGTGTAGGTTCTGAATATAGAAAAGGAAAACAAGTAGATTTTGTTTTAGGACAATGGAGCGATGAAGAAGAGAGCCAACTTATAGAGAGAATACCAACAAGTGTAAATGCGATTACATCGTTTATAAATGCTGGAATTTCTAATACTATGAATGAGTTTAACGGTAAGTAAAAATAGAAGAGTTTATAAATAAGAAAAGCAGACATTAATGTCTGCTTTTCTTATTTATATTTTTTTAATTAAATCTTACTTCCTCTCAAAAGTAATAGTAATTTCTTCTGTTGTTGTAATTTGATTGTCTGTAGTTTCAGATTCTTTTCTAATCACTAAAGTATTTGCACTAAAAGAAGTAATTTCAAAAATTCCATGAATAACTCCAGTATTAGTATCTGAAAAAGTAACTCTTTTATTTAAAACATCTAAAGTATATGTTCCAGAACTATTTTCTGTTTCAATAGAAGTTTCTTGTACAGGAGCAGAACCATTATTTAAAGTAGTAACAGCTACTTCTCTATATTCACCCGAATATGTGAATGTTCCGTTAGTAGAAAGTATTAAATCTACTTGAAAAGTATCTCCTTCATAAGATTCAGTAGAAATATCTACAACTTGACCAGAAGCAGTTGTAGAGGTTTTATTAGTTCCTCTTAATTTAGTTACTGCGTATGTTCCAGTAAAATTTTCAGAAGTTAACTCAAAAACAGGTGTATTATCATCACTACCACAACTAATTAATGTTGCAAAAGCAAAAAATAAAAAAAATGACTTTAATAATTTCATGGCTTATATCTTTTTTAATTTTTATTGAATAAATGTATTATATATGTAAAGTAAAAAAGAACTAAATATTGTCTGAGGCAAACCACTCAGCATAACTAGTATCTGTTTCTTGTAATTTAATAGAGTGAAGTTTTATGTTTTCTGGCAATCTATTTTTTATTTTTTGTGCAAAATCTATAACCATCATTTCACTTGTAGGTTGATAATCAACTAAAATAACATCGTGTCCTCTATCTTTTAATTCTTTAGCTAATTCAACATGTGGTGTGTTTTTATTAAAAACTGTGGCATGATCGAAAACATCAACAATTTCTTCTTTTACTATGACTTTTAAATCACCAAAATCTATAACCATTCCGTACTTTACATTACTGCTGTCATTAATAGGTTGTCCTATTACAGTAACAGATAATTTATAGCTGTGGCCATGTACATTTTTACATTTTCCATCATAACCATATAAAGCATGACCAGTTTCGAAGTTAAACTGTTTTGTTATTCTTATGTTGTTCACTATCTTTTAAACTTTTTGTTATTTCTAAATTTGTTAACAAAGTATACAACACCAACAGCTAAAGCTAATCCAAGAAATAAAATATTATCACCCATAATTGTAATTAAATTATATAGCAAAAATACAACTTTAATTTACTCGTATTATAAACGAAAAATTAAAAGTTGAAATGAGATTTAAACAGATAAGAAAGAGTTTATTTTAAATTTGTTTTTCAAAGCAAATACTTTCTTCTAAACCAGAATACTGTCCGTAATTTTCTATGATTTTATAATTGTTTTTCTTGTAAAGATGAACTGCTTCAACTTGCCTAATTCCAGTTTCTAAAATACATCGATTAAAAGAAAGTTCTTTTGCCCAAATTTCTAATGCTTTTAATATTTGAGAAGCCAAACCTTTACCTCTTGCTTTTTCAGAAGTAAACATTCTTTTAATTTCCATCGTAGTTGTATCGTACTGTTTAATGGCTCCACAAGCTAAAGGTTCGTTATCAACATAAATAAGAACAACATGTTTAATAAGATCGAGTTTGTTGTACTGATTATAAAAATCATGATCCTCACCATCTGTAACAGCTAAAAAAGCATCCAGTTGTTTTACTAAAGTTCTAAAATCTTTGTTTTCTGAATCGGTTCTAACAAGAGATATCATAATTCAATACGATTTAAAACAATCCAAATAACTTTTTACGTTTAGCAATATTAGGTCTTGTTAGGTTCAAAACATCAGAAATATTGTGCTTATCAAAACCATTAAAAAGAGATTCAACACCTTTGGTCATTTTAAGATCTAACTCTTCTTGATATAAAGGAATTAACGTGTAAAAGTCTATAGATTTATTTTCTAAAGTTAACGTGTGAAATTGTTCATTAAAAACAATAGAAGGTAATAAAACAACAGAACTTAGTTTAGTTTTAGTATCAAAAGGTTGAGCAGGATCTCCATTTGGCATAGTATGTCCGTAAGCTAACCATGTGTTGTATTCATGAGGAAAACGCGCTAAAAACTTTAACCATCGAATTGGCCAGTAATTGCTTTCATCTTTAAAATCTTCTTCAGAAATTTTCCAATTTTCGGGTAAACAAATACTTAATTCTGCATAATTGCAACCTTCAATACCTTCTGGAGTATTCATAGGTTTATCGCTCATTCCAGAAGTAACTAAAGTATGAAAAGGTTTTGCTGGAGTAGGTTTAACCCAATGCACATCAATATGAACTTGATCGGAAACAATTTCATGAAAAACCATATCGATTTTTCCTACGTGTTTTTCTATATGATCTGAAATAGCTTCCAGAGAAGATTCTTCAGAAGCTATTTCAAATTTATTTTTATTGTTTTCGTCGTATCTGTAAATTGGCGATCCTGATTTAGACTTTTCCATAGTTTTTGTTTCTTATTATTTTTTGAATTTAGCTAGTGCATTTTTAGTAAACTCAGAAAGTACTAATCTTCCAGTAATTTTTGCTCTTTCAACTAATAATTCATTCCAGTTTTCAGTTCCTTCCCAAAGTGTTTTTTTCATTTCAAATAAAGCATCAGGATTATAAGAAGCTAATTTTTCAGCTAACAAACTTACTTCTTTGTCTAATTCAGAAAGAGAATCAAAAACTTTAGCATATAATCCTTTGTCTTTCGCCCAATATGCATTTTTCCAGCTTGTAGCATCTAAAGTTAATTCTGCTAAACCACTTACTCCAATTTTTCGTTCTACTGCAGGAGCAATAACAAAAGGTCCGATACCAATAGTAAATTCAGAAAGTTTAATACTTGCTGCTTCAGTAGCTAACACATAATCACAGGCAGCTGCTAAACCAACACCTCCACCCACAACTTTTCCTTGAACTCTACCGATAACTAATTTCGAACAAGTACGAATTGCATTAATTACATTAGCAAATCCGGAAAAGAATTTTTTTCCATCATCTAAATTATCAATTGCAACTAATTCATCAAAAGAAGCACCAGCACAAAAAGCACGTTCTCCTTCAGATTTTAAAACAATAATATTTACAGCATCGTTATCTGATAATGTATTCAATTCTTTTGTTAAACGATCTAATAATTCACTAGGAAAAGAATTACTGGCAGGATGCCCAAATTCTATAGTTGCTATTTTATTCTCTATATGTGTGTATAAACTTCCGTTAAGTCTTGTTGTTGTCATTTATTTAGTTGTTTGTTCAAAAATAGTCTTAATTTTATTTTTTCTGAAAAAAAGAAGCATGAAAAGCATAAAAATGGTAATTATAGAAGGTATTCCTAAAGATATTATTTTAAAGGAACTTTTGCACTTATATCAAACAATTTTCGATGATGCAAAGCCTGATTTTTTTATTGATAGAATTACAAATAAAACAGATATAACAATTGTATTGACTTATTTTGAAAATTCACCAGTTGGATTTAAAATAGGATATCGATATAATGAAACTACTTTTTACAGTTGGGTTGGGGGAGTGTTACCTGATTTCAGAAGAAAAGGAATTGCACAAGAACTAGCTAAGAAACAAGAAGAATTAGTAAAAAAGAAAGGATATAAAAAGCTTCGAACAAAATCGATGAATCGTTTTAAACCAATGCTGATTTTAAATATTAAAAACGGATTTGATATTGTTCAAGTGTACACCAATACCAGCGGACAACAAAAGATTGTTTTCGAGAAAGATTTATAATTCGTCTTTAGCTAATCTTAAAAACTTACTTCTAAACTTAAGAATTAGTGGTAATCCACGAACAATAATCCAGGCGAAGAAAGCGATCCAAATAGCGTATAATTTATAGTCTAAATAATCGAAAAAAAGTAACGTTGGAATAAATACTAACCCTGTAGATAACAATAATAAATTTCGTAAATATTTCATTTCTCCCATACCTTTGAACATTCCGTCATAAATAAACGCTAAAGAACAGAAAGGTTGCATTAGTAGAATCACCCAAAATACTTCGTAGAAACTAGTTAAAACTTCGGTTTCTTGTGTAAATAATCTTCCGATAGGTTGATATAAAACGAAACCAATAACTGCTAAAGCTATTCCTAGTAAAAATCCATATAGAATTAATCGTTTTCCTAGTTCTACTAAAGTTTTATAAGCTTTTGCACCTAATAATTTTCCTGATAAAATATTTCCAGCAGAAGAATATCCGTCCATTATAAATGCGCCCATCAACCATAAGTTGAGTCCAATTGTATAGGCAGCTATATATTCGTTTCCGTAAGCTGTAGCATAAGAAGTCCCGAAATATAACGCTAAATTTAAAGCTATAGTTCTAACAAACAGATTAAGAACCATAGAAATAAATCTCGGAATTTCTTGATTAAATGGTAGTTTAAAACGTAAAGAAATTGAAGTCTTTTTATATAATAATACCAAAGCAATTACAGCCATTACAATTTGTGCAATAACACTAGCATAAGCAGCACCTTCTATATGCATGGCAGGAATATATCCTTCAATTCCGTAAACAAAAGCTAAGTCTAAAACAATGTTTACAACAGTTCCTATAATTGCAATAACCATAGGATAAAACGTGTTTTGTAAACCTCTAAAAGTTCCGTAAACAGCTATTGTAAATAAAGTAAAAGGAAAACCAAAAGCTCTGATTTTATAATAATCAACAGAATACTCTAAAACTTGTCCGGATGCATTATAAAACTGAAAAATTTCCTTTGCAAATGGGTAACTTAATCCTAAAATTAGTAAACTAACACCAACAATTATTACTGTAGCTTGTGCAGGTAAGTTTTTAATTTCATCGATACGCTGAGCACCAACATATTGAGAAACAATAGACGAAATTCCGCTACGTGTTTGTCCGAATACCCAAATTAGCATAGATAAAAAAGCACCAACAATTCCAATAGCAGCAATACTTTCGGTAGCATTTTCTTTAATGTTTCCAACAATGGCTAAATCTGTTGTAGATAGTAAAGGTTCTGCAACACCGGTAATTAGAGCAGGAATAGCTAATTTATTAATGTATTTAAAACTAATATCATGTTGCATAATAGTCAACAAAAATAGTTATTATTGAATCTTGAAAATGAAATTTTAATAAATTGTTTCTATGTTAGAATTTATAGGAAGCATTATAGAGATATTTGGTTCTATAGCTTTAGATATACAAGAATTTCTTTTCAGAAGAAAGAGAGAGAAAAGAAGAGCATACGAAAAAGCTAATAATTTACCACCAAGGAAAATGAGATCACCTTATGAAAGAGTTGGTATTTTATTAGGTGTATTTATGGGAGTTATTATTGTACTGAAAATTATATCTTTTTTCTCTGGAAATAGTTTGAATGAAAGCGTGACTAAAAATAAAGTTGTTGAAATAAAAGCGCTCTTAGAAAAGGAAAAAGAAGTTTTTGGTAAATATCCTGAAAAGTTAAATATAATTAAAAGAAACAATCCGCTTCGTAATGATTTACTTGTCGATGCTTGGGGAACTACTTTTACTTATTAAGTTGTAAATAATAAATACACGATAACTTCAGCAGGAAATGATAGAAAAATAGATACTAAAGATGATTTAGTTTTTAATTAGGTATTACAATTATTACAAACTCCTGTTAAAAAAACAGCTGCTTTATTTATATTATAATTTGGTATGTTCGGAACGGTAACATCTATAGATAAACATGTTACTTTTTTACAATTTGTACATTCAAAATGAGGATGGACATCGTTATGATGATCTGATGTACAACTACTTTTACATTTTGCATACCACTTTAGTCCGTTTTTTCCAATAAAAGAATGTACTATTCCTTCATCTTCTAATCGATCTAAAGCACGATATACAGTTGTTTTATTCATTTCTTTTTTTAGTCGCTCTACTAAATCAACAGCAGAAATTGCTGAAAATTCATTACTAAATAAATCTAGTAAAGTTTTTACTGCTTTTGTTTTTCTAATAATCCCCATAAAAATAAAAATTAAAGCAACTTTGTTGCGATAGATAAATTATCTGTATTTTTGACCTCAAATAACAAAATTAAAAAAATAGATGTTATTAACTCAAAAATCAGACACAATAGGGGTTTTATCTAGTGGTTTATGTTTAGTTCATTGCGTTTTTACTCCTTTTTTATTTGTAATTCAAACGCATGGATCGTGTTGTGAAGGGAGTGAAGTTCCTTTTTGGTGGAAGAGCATCGATTATATTTTCTTAGTGATTTCTTTTTTTGCAATTTATAAATCAGCAAAACAAACATCAAAAAATTGGATTAAATATGCATTTTATTCATTTTGGATTGTTTTAAGCTTTATCATTTTAAATGAGAAATTCATTCTAATTAAAATACCTGAAGAAACCATTTATATAGCTTCTTTGAGTTTGGTAATACTGCATCTATATAATAGTAAATATTGTAGATGTTCTAATGAGAAATGCTGTTCAGTGAGTTAAAATCTTATATTTATGGAAAAACACGAATTAATAGGAGATAATCATATATTAACGAGTATTGAGACTCCAATGATTGTTAATGCATTTGATAAGTCCGATGATGAAAAAATAGCTAACATTCAGGTTCATTTTAAAAAGATTATGGAAGAGTTAGGTTTAGATTTAACAGATGATAGTTTATCTGGTACTCCATATCGTTTTGCAAAAATGTATGTGAAAGAGTTATTTTATGGATTAAATCCAGCGAACAAACCAAAGATTTCTACTTTCGAAAATAAGTACGGATATCAAAAGATGTTAGTTGAGCAAAATATTACAATAGACTCTTCTTGCGAACACCATTTTTTACCAATTATAGGTCATGCTCATGTAGGATATATTCCTAAAGATAAGGTAGTAGGTTTGTCTAAAATAAATCGTTTGGTAGACTATTATTCGCATCGTCCGCAAGTACAAGAGCGATTATGTATTCAAATTTTAAAAGATCTTCAAGAAACATTAGGAACTGAAGATGTAATTGTGATAGTAAATGCAAAACATTTGTGTGTTTCTTCAAGAGGAATTAAAGATAAAGAAAGCTTTACGACTACTGTAGAATACGGAGGTTGTTATAACGAAGCAAGTATTCGAAATGAATTTTTTAAGATTTGTGATTTTAAGAATGCAGAGTAAATAACGTCAACCTGAATTTATTTTAGGTTCTCATAAATATTTGTAATCAAGCTTTTTCCTCAAAAACCTTCTTTGGTAATGACAGTATTATTAACCTGTTGCACCCATTTTAAAAAATTAGCTTCTGTAACAAACCAATTTTCATCTACTAACTCGTTGTTTGAATAACTAAAAATCCATATTGATGTAGAATTTTCAAAAGTTACTTTTTCTATAGTATCTGTTTTATGAGAAGTTGCAGTTTTTTGTTTTCAATAGAGTAAGAGATATCTGTTATTTTATTAGTGAACTTTTTAGAAGTTTTGAATAGGTTTAGGAAGAAGAAAAATTCTTTAAAAGCATTTTTATCATCATTTAAATTTCTATTATGAATTTGCCAATACCAACCTCCAGCTTCACCAAAATGTTTTGGTAAATGACCGAGTAACCAAACATTAAAAAAGGAAAAATTGTTAAACTCCTCGCTATACCAATCACTATCATCTGCGGCACAACTATAACCGTTAATAAAAGCATCAAGAGAATTAAAAGAATAATGATTACCTAAATACAAGGCTTTTCTTTTTTCAAGATGATCTAATATTTGGTATATGTTTAGTTTTTTGATTGACATGATAATGAGATGCTGAAATAAATTCAGCATGACGTTAATATAGAGTTTATTAGTGATTGATAATTGATCAAAGATAATTGAATATTGAACCTATTTTTTTACCAACATTCGCTTAATTTCGTTCAATTTCATTAAAGCTTCAATAGGTGTTAACGTATCTATATCTGTAGCTAAAATTTCTTCTCTTAAATCTTCTAACAAAGGATCATCTAATTGGAAGAAACTCATTTGCATGTCGTTGTTTTGAACATCTTTTAACGTGTCTTCCACATTTTTGTTAGTATGACTTTCTTCTAACTGTTTTAAAATCTTATTCGCTTTTCTAATCACCACATTTGGCATTCCAGCTAATTTTGCAACGTGAATTCCGAAACTATGATTACTTCCACCAGCAACGAGTTTACGCAGAAATATAATGCTGTCTTCTAATTCTTTAACTGAAACATTAAAGTTTTTAATTCGCTTAAACGTGGTTGTCATTTCATTTAATTCATGATAATGCGTAGCAAACAACGTTTTCGCTTTTGAAGGATGTTCATGTAAATATTCGGTAATTGCCCAAGCAATAGAAATTCCATCGTAAGTAGAAGTACCTCTTCCAATTTCATCTAATAAAACTAAACTACGTTCTGAGATGTTATTTAAGATCGAAGCGGTTTCATTCATTTCTACCATAAATGTAGATTCTCCCATAGAAATGTTATCGCTAGCACCAACACGAGTAAATATTTTATCTACAATTCCAATTTTTGCTTCAGTTGCAGGAACATAACTTCCCATTTGTGCTAATAAAACGATTAATGCAGTTTGACGTAAAATCGCAGATTTACCCGACATATTCGGACCAGTAATCATTATGATTTGTTGGTTTTCACGATTTAAAACCACATCGTTAGCCACATATTCTTCACCAATTGGTAATTGTTTTTCAATTACAGGATGACGACCATTTTTTATTTCTAGTATTGTAGAGTTATCAACAATAGGACGGACATAATCGTTTTCTTTTGCCAAATTTGCAAAAGACAGTAAACAGTCGAGTTGTGCAATTAATTGCGCGTTGCTTTGTACATCTTGAACATCTTTTACGATGTATTGAATCAATTCAATAAATAAATCAGCTTCTAACGACTGAATTTTATCTTCTGCACCTAAAATCTTAGCTTCGTATTCTTTAAGTTCTTCAGTAATATAACGTTCGGCATTTACTAAAGTTTGTTTACGAATCCAATCTTCAGGAACTTTATCTTTATGTGTATTTCGAACTTCAATATAATATCCGAAAACATTGTTGAAAGCTATTTTTAAACTCGGAATTCCTGTGCGTTCAGTTTCACGAGCCAACATATTGTCTAAATACTCTTTTCCAGAATTTGCAATACTTCTTAATTCATCTAATTCTTCAGAAACTCCATTAGAAATTGCATTTCCTTTATTAATGTTTACTGGAGCATCTTCAAATAAAGTTGTGCTTATTTTTTCAATTAAATCGTTGCAATCTTTCAGTAAAGAACCAATCATTTTTACTGTAGCATTTTTAGTGCTCTCAGCAGCAGATTTTATCGGATGAATCGCTTTTAATGAGTTCTTTAATAAAACAACTTCTCTTGGAGAAACTTTACCTGTAGCAACTTTAGAAATTAAACGTTCTAAATCGGAAATCTGTTTTAATTGGTAGGTAACTGTATCAAAAAATGATTCGTTATCAATTAAAAACTGAACCTGTTCTTGTCGTTGCTGAATCGGTTTTAAATCTTTCAACGGTAAAGCCAACCAACGTTTTAATAAACGACCTCCCATAGGAGAAATAGTTTTGTCGATAATGTCTAATAAACAAACCGAGTTTACAGAATTACCGCCGTATAATTCTAAATTTTTAACCGTAAAACGATCCATCCAAACATATAAATCTTCAGCAATTCGTCCTATAGATTGAATATGTTCTATTTTATTCAGTTGTGTTTCCGATAAATAATACATTACTGCACCAGCAGCAATTATACCATCCGTAATTTCTTCAACACCAAAACCTTTTAAATTTTGAACTTTAAAATGATTGATTAATGTATCGTAACCATAATCTTTTTGAAAAACCCAATCTTCTAAATAAAAGGTGTGAAAATCGTTAGTAAACGCTTCTAAAAAACGTTGTTTATTTTGTTTTTGCACCAAGATTTCACTTGGAGAAAAGTTTTGTAATAATTTATCGATGTAAGCTTCATCTCCATGAGCTACTAAAAATTCACCTGTGGAAACATCTAAAAAAGAAACTCCTAATCGTTTTTTTCCGAAGTGAATTGCAGCTAAGAAATTATTGGTTTTCGATTGTAATACCTCATCATTTAAAGAAACCCCAGGAGTTACCAATTCTGTTACACCACGTTTTACAATCTTTTTGGTCATTTTCGGATCTTCTAGCTGATCGCAAATCGCAACACGAAGTCCAGATTTTACTAACTTAGGTAAATAGGTATTTAATGAATGATGTGGAAAACCAGCCAAGGCCGTTTCACTTTCACTTCCATTTCCACGTTTGGTTAATACAATACCTAAAACTTCCGAAGCTTTAATAGCATCTTCACCAAAGGTTTCGTAGAAATCACCTACGCGAAATAATAACATGGCATCCGGATATTTAGCTTTAATTCCGTTGTACTGTTGCATTAATGGCGTTACCTTTTTTGCCTTTGTTTTTGCCAAGTTTATCTATTTTAAGTTAGTTTTGCGAAGATAGAAAATTGTTCAATTTGTTTGCGATCATAAGAAGAACTTATTCAAACACCTATTAAAAACATTTTATGATTACTAGAAAAAAACTTTTATTACTTTTTATTACTGTTTTGTATGCTTCTACAGTATTATCTCAAAAAGTATACTTTCCTAAAAAGATCTCAACAGATTTAGGTTTGCTTGATAAAGAAATGAAAAAAGTTTCTCAATTTGTGCTGAGTAAAAACAAGCCTGACTCTACAACTTCATATTATTTTTCACTTTTTCATGTACAGTTTTTAGATAATAAATTTGATAAAGCACAAGAAACGATTGATAATTATATAGAAGCTCACTCAATAAATAGATTAAAAGAAGGAGCTTTTTTCTTATATAATACTTATGCTAAAGCTAAAGAGTTGTCGAGTAAAGGCAATATTAATTTTAATAAAGCATATACTGATGTTTTTTTAGAATCTTACAAAGATTTAAAAGATGTATTAAAACCAGAAGTAACTAGAAGTATAAATGACGAGAAATCGTTATCAGAATTTAAAGAAGATGTTGTAAAACTTTTAAAAGAGTATGAAGATAAAGATAGTTTATCTATAGAAGAGGCAACAAAATTATGTACCACTTACAATACATATAAAGTTCAAAAAGAAATTGGAGGACAAGCAAATAAGTTGTTAGAAAAAGCTGATGAGGAATTTTTCAATATCACAAAAGATGTAGTTATTAAAACCAAAAATGGAGGTGAAGTAACTGCTTTAATCATAACCAAAAAAGACACAAAACAAAAACTCCCTGCTATTTTTATATATAATATTTATGCAGGTTCTTACGATTACGAGGTTGCAAAAAGAGCTGCTGTTAATGGTTATGTTGGAGTAGTAGTAAATACTAGAGGAAAGCGATTGAGTAAGAATGAAATTAATCCTTTTGAGTTCGATGGAGCAGATGCATATCATATAATAGATTGGATTAGTAAGCAAAAATGGTGTAATGGATCTATTGGAATGATGGGAGGAAGTTATTTAGGTTTTAGCCAGTGGTCTGCTACAAAAAAAACACACCCAGCATTAAAAACTATTATACCACAGGTTGCTGTTGGTATTGGTGTAGATTACCCAATGCATAATAATGTTTTTATGAGTTATATGTTGCAATGGATTAAATACGTTGATAGTAATAAGTTTACTAACGATGCTTTATTTAGAGATTATAAAAAATGGGATAAAGTAAATAGTACTTATTATGAAAAAGGTTTAGCATTTAATACATTAGATAGTTTATTAAATGGTAAAAAGAATCCTATTTTTCAAAGATGGTTAAGTCACCCAAGTTATGATTCGTATTGGCAAAACATGATTCCATATAAAAACGAATTTAAAAATATTAATATTCCAGTATTAACAACAACAGGATATTACGATGCAGATCAAGTAGGAGCATTAGATTATTTTAATAAGCATTATAAATATAACACCAATGCAAATCATTATTTAGTTATTGGACCTTATTCTCATGGTGGAGGACAACATTATCCTACTAAAAAATTAATGAAATATACATTAGATGAAACAGCATTAATTAGTATTCATGAATTGGCTTACCAATGGTTTGATTTTATTTTAAAAGGAAAAGAAAAACCAGCATTACTTAAAGATAAAATTAATTATCAAGTAATGGGAGCAAATGAATGGAGACATGCAAAATCTTTTGATGAAATTAATGCGAATCCATTAAAGTTATATTTAACAAACGTTACCAATGGAGATGCTTATAAAATGACGACCAACAAGCCAAAGCACAACGGACATATATCTTATGAAGTAGATTTAAGCACTAGAGAAAAAACAGATAAACATGGTGTATTTTCTTATAATATTGTGAATTCTGAAGTTACTCCTGAAAATGCGCTAAGTTTTATTTCAGAACCTTTTGAAAAAGAGGTAACTCTTACAGGACTTTTTAATGGAGAAATGACAATAATATCAAATAAAAAAGACGTAGACCTTGCTATGACTTTTTATGAAATTCAGCCAGACGGTTCTTATTTTTTATTGTCAGATACACATGTTTTTAGAGTAAGTTATGCAAGAAACAACGAAAAAAGACAACTATTAGAACCATATAAACCTTATGCTTTTCCTGTGAAAAGAACATTTATGACTTCAAAAAAAATAAAGAAAGGAAGTAAACTTTTTGTAGTTATAGGAGTTAATAAATCTAAAAGTTGGGAAATTAATTATGGAACAGGTAAACCAGTTAGTGAAGAAACTATTAAAGATGCTGGAGAACCAGTACTTTTACAAATTTTAAATAAAAGTTACATAACTATAGGTAGCGATTCAAAATAAATAATAAATAAAAACCAACTTTTGAGAAAATTAAGAAATAGCGAGTTAGGAAGAATTTCTGTAGAAGAGTTTAAAACAGCTACTAAAACTCCAATTATTGTTGTGTTAGATAATATTAGAAGCTTTAATAATATTGGATCTGTATTTAGAACCTCAGATGCTTTTCTTATTGAAAAAATATATTTATGTGGAATTACTGCAACACCACCAAGTAAAGAAATTCATAAAACAGCTTTAGGTTCTACAGAATCTGTAGTTTGGGAGTATGTTGAAGATACATTAACATTAGTAGAAAAACTAAAATCTGAAAATATAAAAGTATTGTCAATTGAACAGGCAGAAAACAGTACAATGTTGAATGAATTTACACCAGAAATCAATCAGAAATATGCGGTTGTTTTCGGAAATGAAGTAAAAGGAGTACAACAAGAAGTAGTTTCTGCTTCAGATAAATGTATAGAAATTCCGCAGTTAGGAACCAAACACTCATTAAATATATCGGTAAGTTGTGGTGTAGTTTTGTGGGATTTGTTTAGTAAAATAAAAAAGCAAGAATTTTAAAGTTTATTAATCATATTCTTAATGTTTGGTTTAGTTAGTTTCAAGTTTTTTTTTCTTCTAAAACTTTATGGCTAAATAAGTTAATTAAATAGTGTTGTTTTTTTTAAAAAAAAGGTAGGGTTCAATAGCGTTAATCTGTTTAAGAACACACAGAATAAAAAATTTAATAAATGAAAATCAAAACACTTTTAATCGCTTTAGTTTCAATATCAACATTCATTTCTTGTTCAAAAAATAAAGAAGTAGAGATGTTAGAAGGACAGAAAGACCCAAAAATATCTGTTAATTATACTGTAGAAGTATCGGGTACGTTAAGTAACAACCCAAAAGTAGAATATAGTGATGCAACTGGTAAAATACAAACAGAAACCATAACAGGAAATTGGAATAAATCGTTTGTTGTTGATGCTGCTAAGTATGACTTAGTTTTTAAAGCAAGTGGTACAGTAAGTTCTTCTGGAAACGTTACGGTAAAAGTAAAAGCAAAGAAAAAAGGAAGCTTAAACGAGTATAGTGTAACAAGTCAAAGAAACAATAATTTTAATTTCAATATTAATAAAACTATAGAATAATTTTTTCTATTAATGAAATTTGGTGACCGAGCAGAGCAGAAGTCACGCTAAATATTAGTTGTTTATAACCGTTACTTTTTTGTAACGGTTTTTTTTATGATTTTAATTTTTTTGTTTTTCCCTTCGAGAGCCTCAAGGAACGATAATGAGATACTGAAACAAGTTCAGTATGACGATTTGAATCACACAGAATTGAAGTTGTTTAAATAGTTTAATGTCAGTTCGAGTGAAATTCTGAAAGAATTTTATATCGAGAACTATGTTTTCGTGCTCAAAATCGCCTTTCTCGATACAATTTTCAGAATCTCACAAAATTATAGTTTGAATAATTCGGTAGCTGAGCACAGTCGAAGCTAAGAAACTGATAAGTGTATATAAAGTTTGACTTTATATGTCATTTGATAATGACAGAAAAAAATGACAGTTTTATCATTTTTTATATTTATAAAAATTAACTTTTGTAAGTGTTTTTTTGTCAAATAATTATGATTTTAAACTTTACAAGAGTTTAAAAATGATAAATAAACGTTAAAAAAGGCATAATTATTGTTATATATAAGCAAGGTCGATTGTTAGTGTATAAAAAATTGCGACTTTTGCGTATCTACAAGAAAAAAGCTAAATTTAAAACGCTAACAAACATTATTAATAATTTTTAAAAAATACAGTGTATGAAAACTTTTACTCACAATTTACAAGCAATAGATATTAAATTTCCAGGAGGAGATGATGGAGTTTCTGGAGATGGTGGTGGTGGTGATGGAGGAAATGATGGAGGAAATAAATAAGTTATTACCAAATCAAAAACATTTAAAACTCTCAACTCTTCCTTTTAGTTGAGGGTTTTTGTTTATATTTAGAATATGATATTATTTGTTTTATGAGGTTTTTATTTCTTTTTTTTATAATCTCTAGTGTATATAGTCAAAATACGAATAGGAAAATAGTCAACCAAGACAGCTTAAAAAAAAGTATTATAAATGAAGGAAGATTTTCGTATTACAACAAAGATATTTCTGGTGTAATAAATTCATATAAATTAATTAATAATTTATATGAAAAGACTAATGATTCTTTATTATTAGCTAAATTCTTTCAATACAAAGCGATGAGATATGAGTTGGAATATATAAATGATAGTACTTATTATTATTATAATCAATCTAAAAACGTATCGAAATATTTAAAAGATTCAATAGAAGTTGGCAGGCGTCTATTAAGTATTGCAAATTTACAAAGAGAAGCACGTGATTATTTAGGTAGTGAAATAACTTCTGTAGAAGCGTTACAATATTTAGAACCTTTGAATTCATATAAATATATTGTTAATATTTATAATAATTTAGGTTTAGTTTCACTTGAATTAGGTCAAGAAAAAAAAGCGGTTGAATATTACAGTAAAGCTTTAGATGTTAATTCTTTAATATCATCTAACAAAAGAAGAAAAGATAGATCGTATTTACATATACTAAATAATTTAGGTTTATTATATCAAGAAACTAAGGCTCATAAAAAAGCAACTAAATATTTTGAAAAAGGTTTAAGTTTTGATAGTATCAAGGAAAAATTCCCAGCTCATTATAGTTTGTTATTAGAAAATTTGACTTACAGTCAATCAGAATTGGGTAAAAATAAGTTTACATTAGAAAAATATTTAGAAGTACTTAAAATTAAGGTTATAGAGAAAAACTTACATGGTGTAAGTACAACTCATTTGAACTTAGCAGAATATTATAAAGATATTAAGAATTACAGTAAAGCAAAATTTCATGCCAAAGAAGGTTTAAAATTTGCTACACAAACACATAATAATGAACGTTGGTTAGAAGCCTTAAAAACACTTTCTGAGTTAAGTACTGGTGATGAGTCTAAAAAATATCTAGAAGAGTATATTACATTAAATGATAGTTTGTTTAATGAAGAACGTAAACTAAAAAATCAGTTTGCAAAAATTCGTTATGAGACTGATAAAAAAGAGAAAGAGAATACATTTTTAAAAGCAGAAAACGAGCAACGTATTATTGAGGTAGAGAAACAACGACAACAAAAAATTATAGGTTGGCTGGTGGCTACACTTAGTATTTTAATTTTAGCGTCTAGTGTTTCTTTCTTTTCTTTCCGTAGAAAAAAGTTATTGTTTCAAGCACAACTACAAAAAATAGAAGCTCGAGAAAAAGAACGACGACAAATTGCAAAATCTTTACACGATGAAGTGGCTGGAGATTTACGTTTGTTACATTTAAAATTAGCACAAACAAGTTTATTAGCAGAAGCAGAAAAACTAGAGTTAGTAAAAGATAATGTGCGTAATTTATCGCACCAATTAAGCAGTGTAAGTTTTGAGAAAGTAAACTTTACCGATCAGATTATTAATTTGATAAGTGATTATTTTGCTCCGAACTTTATTATTAGAGCACACAACTTAAAAAAGATTAATTGGGAAGAGATAGATAATTCTATTAAAAGAGTGTTGTATTTAAGTATTCGAGAGAGTATTCAGAATTGTGAAAAATACGCACAAGCCTCGAGAATGGATATCAGTTTTAAAGTCCATAAAAAATCAGTATTTTTGGCAATACAAGACAATGGTATTGGTTTCGATACAACAACTTCTAAAAAAGGAATTGGATTACAAAACATGCAAGAACGTGTAGAAGAATTACAAGGTAAGCTTACAATTTCTAGTGAAGTTCACAAAGGAACCAGTATAGAAATTCAAGTTCCGCTAAATGCCTGAAACAATTAAAATATTAATTGCTGATGATCATCAGCTAATTATAGAAGGAATACTTTCATATCTTAAAGGGATTGATAATTTAGAAATAGAAACTACAAATTCGTGCGACGATGCCTATGCTAAGATTAAAGTAGCCTTAGTAGATGAACCTTTTCAAATATTATTTACAGATTTAAGTTTCGATAATACAGATGAAACGTGTAAAATAGATGGAGGTGAGAGTTTAATAAAAACTATTAATAGAGAAGAAATTCCAATTAAAGTTGGTGTAATTACAGGACATTCTGAAACGAATAGAATTTTTAATGTTATTCAGAATTTAAAACCATCTGCATACTTATTAAAAGGAAAGTGTAATACGAACGAATTAAATTTTGCTATTCAGAAAATGTTAGCCGATGAGGTGTATTATACACATGAAATTCATCAGAAACTTTTAAAAAGAGCACTAATAGAAATTCAAATGGATGATGTTGCAGTTCAAATTTTAAAAGAACTTCCGAATCATCCAAAAATTAGTAATCTAGAAGGAATTATCACTAAAGATGATGGTAGTTTTTTAAAGATTCGTTCTATTGAAAATAAATTAGCCAAATTAAGAACAGATTTACAAGCCAATAATAATACCGATTTAGTTTTGAAAGCTAAGGAGTTAGGTATTTTAGATTAACCCACTGCGGAAATCCACATTTTTGGCTACATATATCCCTTTTCAGGATCTTTATCTCTTAATTACTTTTGAATCGAATTAATCAAATAATTCACAAATTTTGGGAAGAATTCCTGGAAAAGATTAGAAAAGAAGAATAGGCCCTTTAAGCAAAAGCTTAAAGGGTTTTTTGTGTTTAAAACTAGGTAAATATAAGTGTACATAAATCCACATTTTAGATTGCGGAAATCCCCTTTAAAAAATTGTGACCTTGCTATATCTTTGTAGTGTGATCATCATCGATGTAACAAAGAGGGTGAAAACATTTAGGGGATTATATGAGAGGTTGATCACAAGTCAACCTCTTTTTTTTTGTTCGAAAAATAGCACTGCGGAAAACCACATTTTTAACTACATATATCCCTTTTTTTAAGAATAGATACTTAAGTACTTTTGGATAGAATTCAATAGAAAATTCACCATTTAGGGAAGAATTCAAGGAAAAGATTAGAAAGAAAAATAAATTACCTTTTAAGTTTACTTAAAAGGTTTTTTTTGGTTAAAAAACAGTGTTGCATAAATCCACATTTTAGATTGCGGAAATCCCCATTTATAAATTGTGACCTTATCATATCTTTGTAGTGTGATCATCATCGATGTGATAAAGAGGATGAAAACATTTTAGGGGATTATATGAGAGGTTGGTCACTAAAAGTCAACCTCTTTTTTAAACAGAACTTACTACTTATTCTATATAAAAAAAGAGACTAGTTTCATTATCAAACTAGTCTCTTTTTATTTCGGGGTATTCGTGTTTTCTAATTATTTCTTTAAAATTGTTAAAGGCATTTTATAAGTTTTACCGATAACATTAGCTTCAGTTGTAATTACTTTATAGTTTAATTTATTTTTCACGTAAGCATCAACATTAGTGTTATCAGAATTAACGGTTAAAACGATAACTTCACCTTTGTTGTTAATAGTAAACTCAATAGAAGTATTGATATCTCTTTTGTAATCGAAATCAGCTTTTCCTAGAAGTTTAATAATTTCAGTTCTTAATTCTGCTTTTACAGTTTTTACAGGTTTGTCTGTATTAGCAAATGCAGAAAAGTTAATTAATGTTACTACGATTAATGTTACTAGCTTTTTCATTGTTCTGGTTTTTTTCGGGTTTTAAATAATTTTTTTTATTAAATTTTGATACTCCAAAAGTAGTTCAGCCTTCTTTATTTTTGACTATCAAAAATGTTAATAAAACGTCTATTTTAGGGTGTTTTTTGTTAAAGTTCTCTGAAAATTAACATTTAAAAAACATTGAATAATATTCAATTAAAAGTTGTTTTTGTTGAATATTATTTACTTATAACATTTGAAAAGGCTGTTTAAATATTGAATATTTAATTTTAAAAAACGAAAAATTTAAAAAACACTGTTAATTTAAGGTGATTTTCGGTTAAAAAACGGACGTCAGATTTGTGCGTGAAGTTTAAAATTTGTGTCAAATTTCAGTATTAAATTTCATCATGAAATTTGATTTAAAAGTTCTTCCTATCGGGATACTAATTTTGTTTATTCCAATTTCATTTCCAGATATTTTATTGATATGATTTACATTAATAATATATGACTTATGAACTTGAATAAAGTGATCAGGAAGTTTAGTTGGCCAATTCTTTAAAGAATCGATAAAAACGTATTTTTTTTCGCGAGTTACAAAGGTTAAATAGTTTCTATCAGATTCAATATAGAGAATATCACGAAGTAAAACTTTGTGTAAGGTTTTATCAATATTTAAAAATATACTATCGTTAGGTTCAGTTTCAATTTGCTTCATTCGTTGTTCTATTTTACGAATGGATTTTAAAAAACGATCGAATGAGAAAGGTTTTACTAAGTAATCAACAATAGTTTCTAGGTCAAAACTATCTAAAGCATAATCAGGGTAAGCTGTGGTTATTATAACATAAGGAGGATTAATCAATGTTTTCATAAAGTCAATCCCCATAATGTCAGGCAAGTTTATGTCTAAGAAAACAAAGTCGACTGTACTAGTGAGTAAAAAATTATGAGCTTCTTTTGCTGTTTGAAAACTAGCTAATAACTCTATGTTTAATGTCTTATTTAAAAAACTCTTTAAAATTTTTTGAGCAGGCAATTCATCTTCAATAATAATACATGTAATCATACCAAATCTAATTTTAAAGAAACAAGATAAGTTTTTGATTTATTTATTTTCAAACTATAATGGTTTTCATAAAGTAATTTTAAACGTTTCTCCATGTTCTTTATACCAATACGTTGATTCAACTTATCTTCAGAAACTATATATTCATTTTCACAAGTACAAATTAAAACTCCATTATTTACATTAATGGTTATATGAATGTCGCTATTAGTAGT
This sequence comes from Tenacibaculum aquaeponti, assembly GCF_052084715.1. Lineage (GTDB taxonomy): Bacteria > Bacteroidota > Bacteroidia > Flavobacteriales > Flavobacteriaceae > Polaribacter. The sequence goes on from NZ_CP197288.1 coordinate 2,481,488, forward strand.
ACTATGTTTAAAAGCATTTTCTATCAAAGTGATTAATAATAACGGAGCAATATTATGTTGTAATGAATTTATAGATTTTTTATAGTGTATTTTTTTTATTCCTTCTGTTCTAATCTTTTGAAAGGCAATGTAATTATCGATATAATTTAATTCTTTTTCTAAAGGAATAAAATCAGCATTACTTTCATATAAAACGTGTTTAAGGTTTTCGGATAATTTTAAAATTAAATCAGGAGTTTCTTCAGGTTTTTCTATGGCGTAAGAATATACTGTGTTTAAGTTATTAAATAACACATGTGGATTAATCTGAGATTTCAAAAACTTTAATTCCATAATAGTTTTTTCTTCTTGAGCTTTACGAATTTCTTCTTCTGTGTTTAAATACTTAAACAAAAGCCAAATAAATGAGAAAAAGATAAGAGGAACAATGGTTTGCCATAAATAATCACTTAAACATTTCATTATTGTGCAACCACAAGAAGTAAATACGTTACAGTAAAATTGAGTTGCAAAAAAAGATATCAAAACAAAAAGTACTGCGTATAATAAATACCATTTTCTTTTTACAAAAAAAGGGAGGAGGAAGAAATTATTGCTATAAACTAAGATTAGCAATATAAATACATATTGTAAAAACGGATTTTCAGACCAATAATATTGTGAAAAAACAAATAGAGAAATAAAACAAAATAGCGTCCAAAATAATAAATGAACAATTGTTTCGGTGATATGCTTTTTAATAACTTCCATAATAATATATGAAAATACATATTAATAGTATAATTTCTATTACAAGAGTATAAAATGCATAAATGAAGGTACGAAACACAAAATTAATTTAAAAACACCAGTTTGTACTTGTTTTAATGTAGAACGTTTATTTCATTTTTTATCACTTTAAAAAGCATGTATGTTTGTGAAAAACAATATGTTAATTATGAATAAACAAATATTTATTTTAATAAGTTTCTTTTTCTTTAATATTGGCTTTGCTCAAAAAACAAAAGGGCTAGTTACAAACGAAAAAGGAAAATCTATGTTATTAGGAAAAGTAAATAGAGCTTCTTTTAATCACGAAGATTTTAATTGGTTTTCTAAAAATTATAGGGCGTATTTATTTAATGATAAAATTACTAAACTGCTTAAAAAAGAACTTAAACCTTATAAAATAAAAGTATTTTTTGGTTCTTGGTGCGGAGATAGTAAACGAAATGTACCTATTTTTTTAAAGATTTTAGATGAGTCGAATTTTCCTAAAGAAAACATAGAGTTTATAGCTTTAGATAGAAAAGATGAAGCATATAAACAATCACCAAACAGAGAAGAGAAAGGGTTAAATATTCATCGTGTACCTACTTTTATTTTTTATAAAAACGGGAAAGAAATTAATAGAATTGTAGAGCATCCAAAAGAAACCTATGAACGTGATTTATTAAAAATAGTTCAAGGAAAAAAGTATACATCGAAATACAGTGCTGTTGAATTGATAAACACTTTATTAAATACTCAAAAAGACAGTTTAAAAACTCAGGAGAAGCAACTCATTAGTTATTTACCTGAAATAGCTGAGGGTGTTAAAGAATTGAATACTTATGGTTTTGTAAAACTTAGAGCAAATGAATTAGAAAAAGCAAGATATGCTTTTGAATTAAATGCAAAAGTTTATCCAAATCATTATATCACTCATTATAGTTTAGGAAAGTTTTATCATCAGGAAAAGAACTACAAAAAAGCCTTAGAATCACTTTACAGATCTCTGAGTTTATATTCTAAAAATGAAAAAGCAAAAGAGTTAATAAAAGAAATAGAACATCACATTTTAAAATAATAAATTATGAAAACAAAAATCACATTAGTATTCGTGTTTTTATTCGGAATGCTATTACACAGTCAAGAATTTAAGTTTGAGAAAGAATTAATTAATTATGGAAAAGTAGCTCAGGGTTCTGATGGACTACGAGTTTTTGAGTTCACCAATATAGGTGACGCTCCATTAATTATAAAACATATTAAATCTACTTGTGGATGTACAGTTCCACAGAAGCCAGAAAAACCAATTATGCCAGGAGAGAAAGGGAAAATAGCAATCTCATACGATACGAAAAGACCTGGAAATTTCTCTAAAGCAATAACAGTTTTTTCTAACGCAAAGGAAGAAAGAAAAATGCTAAAAATAAAAGGGTTTATAGCTACATCAGAAAAAGCTATACAATAATATCACTTTTATTTAAAGATGGAGATTTAAATAATTTCCATCTTTTTTAGTAAAAAACTAGCATTCATATTTTCACAGATTCCTTTTTTAAAAGTGTAGTCGAAGAAAAGTTCATTATTAACGATTTCTGCATCAAAATAATAGTTCTTTACTTCTTTTAGTTCGTTTTGTATTTCACATAAACTTAAATCGTGGGTTGCAATAATTCCGGTAGCTTTAGAACCAACTAATTTTTCAACAAACTTTTTAGAGCCGATAGCTTTATCTGTACTATTTGTTCCTTTTAAAATTTCATCTAAAATGATAAAATAAGAAGTAGTTTCGATTTGATCTACAATAAATTTCAATCGAGTTAATTCTGAGAAAAAATAAGAACTATCATCAGTTAAAGAATCACTTGTACGCATACTTGTAATTAATTTTATAGGAGAATATTTACAAGAAGAAGCACAAACAGGTAAACCAATATTTGCCATAACAATATTTAAAGATACGGTGCGTAAAAAAGTACTTTTTCCAGCCATATTTGCACCAGTAATAATAAAAAATTGCTCTCTGTTGATTAAAATATCATTATCTATTCTTTTTTCTTTTTTTAATAAAGGATGTCCTAAATTTTTCGTGTTTAGTATAGTCGCATTATTACTTAATACCGGATAAGTATATTCTGGATGATTGAAAGCAAAGTTTCCTAAGCTATTATAAGCATCGAAAAAAGTAACAGCTTCGAACCAGTTTTCTACCGTGTTTTTATAATTCGCAATCCACTTTTCAATTCGTAAAGTGTTTTTTATATCAAGTAAAAAGAATCCGTTCCCTAAAATAGCAACAAGAATGTTATTTCTATTATCAAGTGCATCTAAAGCACTAGTAAAAGCTGAAAAAATTAGTGAAGCTTTTTTTGTTTCAGATTGAATGTTTAATTGTTTTTCTTTTAACAAAGTACTTGTAAATGATTCGTTTTCTATTTTATTCAGTAAAAACGAATATTGACGAAATGTGTCTTTTATCTGATCTGAATTTTGAGATACAGTATTTATTTTCTTTAAATAACGACCAGTAATTCCCAATCCCAAAGACATCCAGATGAGTACTAATGTAGAACTTATATAGTTTAAATACACTGCAATAAACAAGCTTACAGATAGTGTTGAAAAGACTATAGAAATCCATTCCATTTGAGAAGGAATAAAAGAGGTATAGCTCTTAAGCCATTGAATAATATTTTTTGCAGAAGTTTCTACTTTAATTAAACTCGAAATAGCTTGATAGTTTTGACGCCATTTTGGTTTAGATGCTAGTTCTTTTATAGCCTGCTGACGTGTATCTATATGAGTTATATTATTTGCTTTTAAAATGTCAGCTAGTTTTAGCGTACTTTCTTTAATATTTGTTCTATTTATAAATTGAAAGAATGAACCTACGCCAAATAAATCTATATCTAAACTATAATAGTGTTTTGGATCTTGAAACTCTATACCAGTTTTTTTATCATGAAATGCCCTAGATAAGATATCTAATTCTTCTTTATTAATGTTTAATAAAGCATTTGTTAAATCTTTTTTTCTCTTAAGTTTAATGTGTTTTAACAATAAAAAAATAAATACTATTATTCCAATAATAGTTATTAGAATAATAGTTCTCCACTTATTAAAAGAAGTATATATACCAAAACAAGTTATTAAAAACACTAATAATCTTAACATACTTAAATTAGTTGCAGATTTGTTCAATATACTAATAAGTTGTTGGTGTTTTTCTACTTGTTTTTGATAGAAATTTTTAGGAGTATCCATACACAATTATTATAATAATAAAGAAACAAAAAACCCAAGACTATAGTCTTGGGTTTTTTATATAGATAATATTATTTTATCCTTTTAAACTTGCTTTTAAGAATTCAGTGTTCATACGAGCAATGTTTTCTAAAGAAATTCCTTTCGGGCATTCTACTTCACAAGCTCCTGTGTTAGTACAGTTACCAAATCCTTCTTCATCCATTTGTTTCACCATGTTTAATACACGATCTGTAGCTTCTACTTGTCCTTGCGGTAATAAGGCGAACTGAGAAACTTTAGCAGAAACATATAACATTGCAGATGAGTTCTTACAAGTAGCAACACAAGCTCCACAACCAATACAAGTAGCTGCATCGAAAGCTTTATCTGCATTTTCCTTATTTACAGGAATAGCATTTGCATCTTGAGTATTACCAGAAGTATTTACAGAAATAAACCCACCAGCATGTTGAACTCTATCAAAAGCAGATCTGTCAACAACTAAATCTTTAATTACTGGGAATGCTTTAGCTCTAAATGGTTCGATATAAATTGTATCACCATCTTTGAATTTTCGCATGTGTAATTGACAAGTTGTTACACCTCTATCTGGTCCGTGAGCTTCACCATTAATATATAAAGAACACATTCCACAAATTCCTTCACGACAATCATGATCAAAAGCTACAGGCTCATCACCAGTTTCGATTAATTGTGTGTTTAAAACATCTAACATTTCAAGGAAAGACATATCTGGCGACACATCGCTGATACTATAATCAACCATTTTTCCTTTATCGCTAGCGCCTTTCTGACGCCAAATTTTTAACGTTAACTTCATAATTCTTTCCTTATTTGTATGAACGTTGTTTTAATTCAATATCGTTAAACTCTAACTCTTCTTTGTGTAAAACAGCATCTTTAGGTTCACCTTTGTATTCCCAGGCAGCTACATAAGCAAATTCTTTATCATTTCGTAAAGCTTCACCTTTTTGAGGGCCGTCTAATTCAACAGATTCTTCACGGAAGTGACCTCCACAAGATTCTGTTCTGTTTAAAGCATCTTTAGCAAATAACTCTCCTAATTCTAAGAAGTCAGCTACTCTTCCAGCTTTTGCTAATTCTTCATTAAATTCATTTGCTCCACCAGGAACTCTAACATCACTGTAAAATTCAGCTCTTAAAGCAGAAATTTCTTCGATAGCTTCTTTTAAACCTTGTTCGTTACGAGACATTCCCACTTTGTTCCACATTATTTTTCCTAAACGTTTGTGGAAATAATCAACAGATTTTGTTCCGTTATTGTTAACAAATTTGTCAATTGTAGCACGAACACTCTTTTCTGCCTCATCGAATTCAGGAGTTTCCGTAGAAATTGGTCCTGTACGAATATCATCAGCTAAATAATCACCAATTGTGTATGGTAATACGAAATAACCATCAGCTAAACCTTGCATTAATGCAGAAGCTCCTAAACGGTTGGCTCCGTGATCAGAGAAGTTAGCCTCTCCAATAGCATATAATCCAGGAACAGTTGTCATTAAGTTATAATCAACCCAAATTCCACCCATTGTATAGTGAACCGCAGGGTAAATCATCATTGGAGTTTCATATGGATTCTCATCAACGATTTTCTCATACATTTGGAATAAGTTTCCGTACTTATTCTTTACAACTTCCTGTCCTAATTTTTTAACTAAAGCAGCATCGTTTACATTTAAACCTTTAATTGTCGCTTGCTCTTTTCCGTAACGTTCAATTGCTGAAGCGAAATCTAAATAAACAGCTTCACCAGTTGCGTTAACTCCAAAACCAGCATCACAACGCTCTTTAGCAGCACGAGATGCAACATCACGCGGAACTAAGTTACCAAATGCAGGGTAACGACGCTCTAAGTAATAATCTCTATTTTCTTCAGCGATTTGTGTAGGTTTTAAACTTCCTTCACGAATTGCTTTTACATCTTCCATTTTCTTTGGAACCCAAATACGACCATCATTACGCAATGACTCTGACATTAACGTTAATTTAGATTGATGATCTCCTGATACAGGAATACAAGTTGGGTGAATTTGTGTGTAACAAGGATTTGCAAAGTAAGCTCCTTTTTTATGAGCTTTCCAAGCAGCTGTTACGTTACTTCCCATTGCATTCGTAGATAAGAAGAATACGTTACCGTAACCTCCAGTTCCCAATACAACAGCGTGAGCAGAATGACGCTCAATTTCTCCAGTAACTAAGTTACGAGCAATAATACCACGAGCTTTTCCATCAACAATTACAACGTCTAACATTTCGTGACGGTTGTACATTTTGATTTTCCCACGACCGATTTGACGGTTCATAGCAGAATATGCTCCTAATAATAATTGTTGTCCTGTTTGTCCTTTTGCGTAGAAAGTTCTTGATACAAGTACACCTCCAAAAGAACGGTTATCTAATAATCCACCATAATCACGAGCAAAAGGTACACCTTGAGCCACACATTGGTCGATAATATTTGCAGATACCTCAGCTAAACGATAAACGTTTGCTTCACGAGAACGGTAGTCTCCACCTTTTACAGTATCGTAAAATAATCTGTAGGTAGAATCACCATCTCCTTGATAGTTTTTTGCTGCGTTAATTCCTCCTTGTGCAGCAATAGAGTGTGCACGACGTGGAGAATCTTGAAAACAAAATGCTTTTACGTTATATCCTAACTCAGCTAAAGTTGCAGCAGCAGAACCTCCTGCTAAACCTGTTCCAACCACAATCACGTCTATTAAACGTTTGTTCGCTGGGTTAACTAAGTTGATTTTATTTTTATGATTAGTCCATTTATCAGCAATAGGACCTTTTGGTGTTTTAGAATCTAAAGTTGCCATACTTAAATTGTATTAGTGGTGATTGAAATGGTGAACTAAAGCAATGATGATAAACCCTAATGGTATACCAATTGCATAAACTTTACTAAACGTCTTCAATCCTTTAGTATATTTATTATTTGCTCCTACTGATTGAAAAGCAGAGTTAAAACCATGTAATAAGTGTAATGCTAAAAACACAAAAGAAAGCACATATACACCTACTCTGATAGGATTTTCAAACATGTGAACTACATGAGTATAAAAATCTTTACCAACTTGGCTTTTTCCATCTATATATTTTTCAACCATTTCAGGAACCCAAAAATCATTTAAATGGAATATTACAAAACCTAATATTGCTAAACCACTCCAAATCATGTTTCTACTCATCCAAGTAGAGTTTGCAGCACCATTGTTTTTAGCATATTTTACTGTACGAGCACTTTTGTTTTTAATTTCTAGCACAAATCCCATTACAAAATGGAAAATAACACCAAACATTAAAACAGGTTGCAATAAATATTGCACAGCCCAGAAATTACCCATAAAATATGAAGCTTCATTAAAAGCATTAGGGCTAAAAACCGATAAAATGTTGATCACAAAGTGTTGTAGTAAAAAAACCATTAGAAAGAGTGCCGAAAGTGCCATGGCAAACTTTCTTCCTATAGAAGATTTTAATAATCCGCTCATTATTTTTAATTGTTGAATGAAATAATTACTAGCAAAGTTAAGACCTAAGTAGTATTTGTACAAGGATTAAATATTCTTTTGTTTTATATTTAGAATGGGTTTAAATAGAAGGTGTGTGAATTTAATGAAATTACAGTTTTTGGTTTTTTGCACTCAAACTACAAAGTAGATAATTGAAAAAAATAAAGAAAATGCTCCTTTTTATTTTTTTTTGTTCATTTCTTCTTGTAATAATACAATTTGAGTTTCTAGGTCATGAAGACGATCATAAACATCTACTGGCTCAGGCATTTGTTTTGATGCATACATAGTAACATACCAAACTTCCATAACCTCGCCAGCGTTTATGGTGTAAGTTGGATAGTTTCCTTTTTTATTGTCACTTTTTAAAATGAGTTTCCCTCTCTCTTTAATTCTATTTATTACTCGTTTTAAAACAATTCCATCGTTTTTACTAACAATAACATACACTCTACCGTCTTTAATGTCTTGTAAATCTTCAACATATTGACCAAAAACTAAGTCGCCATCAAAAAAAGTATGAACCATTGAGTTTCCTTGAACTTCAAAGCAACGGAAAGAACCATGGCGTAGGTGTGGCATATTAAAAGAAGGTAGGTTTTGAATATATTCAGAATCACCATAACCATTTAAGTATCCAGCACGCGCTTGTGTGGGAACAAAAATAATATTTTCATCTCCAGAAGAATTAGTGGCTACAACTTTTGGAGTTCCGCTATAATTATTATTTGGAACATCGTCATATAACATAATATCGCTTTTACCAAACAAATAATCAGGGTTAATATTAAATTCATTGATAATAGATGTTAATACATCGTAACCAGGTTTGGTTTTTTTACGACTACCATCTGGTTGTGGGCGACCATTTACAATACTATCAACAGTTGTTCCTGTTACACCAATTCTCTTAGAAAACGACAAATTATTTAATTTGTGAAAATCCCTTATCTCTGCTATTTTTTTTGAAATGTCCATTTTTTATTTTATAACATATGATTAAAAACAAAAACATTTGTTTTTAATGTAAAATGTTTGTATTTTTGTGCTGTGTTTAAATGCAAATATAATAAAACTTAAACATATGTGATAAAATTGCTAATTCTTTAGAGGTGTTAATTTGCTATAATTCATTTTTTTAATACTTCTGTTTTTAAATTTCACACAACCTATTTTACTGATTTAAACTTTATAGACTTGTTGTTTTGCTGTTAAATAAGCAGAAACAAAAAGGTAACATGTGCTTTTTGAAAGTTTAAAAATTATTTAAAAAATATATTTATATGGAAAAAAAACCGATTACATCAAGCTTATTTAAGTTTGTAACATTGCGTTCGCCTCAGTTGGCAGATGAAAGAAAAAAAGAATTGTTATTTGTATCATATCCTGAAGAAAAAGAAACAGAAAGTTTAGCACATAGATCGGTTTCAGGGTTAAGTTTAGTACAAGAAAAAGAAAGGGCAGAAGCTTTAGCTAATGCATATACTATTGAGAATTTCCAAGCAATTGAAAATAGACAGCAACTAAGGAAAAATTACGGGAAACTATATGATTTTTCAAGTTGGTTAATGCGTAATAAAAACTATTTTACAGCTAAAAGTATTGCTGAAAATTTAGATGTAATTCTTTATAATGGAAATTCAAGCCCAGAAGAAATTTTAACTATAGAAAATGCATTGCTTTTAAAAGAGGAGGACGAGGTTTTATTATGGAACAATTTATTTTATCAAACGATTCATAAAGTTTCAACTCCAGTTCGTGAAGGTTTAATTCAAATGTTGATTGCTAATCATTTTTTAAAGGGTTATAATGAGTTTGTTGAGGGTTATGCGCAATCGAATATAATTGATGGTACAACTGTAAGAGAAACAGAATTTTTAGTAAATGAATCTACTGAAATTACTATAGAGTTTACAGAAGAACAAAAAAAAGAATTTGTTTTAAGAGCTAATGCAAGTGTAATTATACCTAAAGAAGTTTTATTTGCTCCAAAAAGTGAGATTGATTTAACGAGTAAAAATGGATTAACATCTATTCAATCAGATTTTTTAGATAAAACAGTTCTTGTAGAGCAAGCAAAATCTAGGTTAAAAGTTTATAATACAGCTTTATTAGAAGTACAAAGGGCAGAAATTGTATATAATAAAGAAGAGCAAAAGAAATATCAAGATGCTGTTGCTGCTTATGAACAAAAAATAGCAGAGGTTAATAATCAGCCAATAATAGATACTATAATAGATCCTGTAACTAATGAAGAATCAGTTGTAAAAATAATTAGAGATGTAAGTAATATATCTATAGATTATATTAAATCTGAAGAGATTATTAGGTTGGCAGATGGTGTTACCCCAACGGTTTTTCAATCTAAAATTTTAGAGCAACTTTCATCTGTTACTCAAGATTTAATTAACTCATTAGAGTTTTTAATTTACGATACATTTGCTGAGGTTAAAACAGCATTACAGGCTAAAATAAAAAGAGAAAAAGAAATTATTCTAACTAATACGCCTCAAGTTACTACTAATATTAACATTGGTGGAGAAACTGTTACTCAAAATGTTAGTAATAGAGAGTTGAAAATGAGTTATATAGGGTATGTTGATAGTGGTGTAAACGACCTTTTATCTTCTATAAAACTTTCTTTTTTTCTAAATAATACTAGTAATGTTACTGTTTTAGATGCGCAATATGCAATTACAAATAGTGATACTGGCGATATTGTTTATGATGGAAGATCTTTTAAGAACTTGTCAAGTACTACAAGTACTAAATTAGATGTAGAGTTGTTTTCAGAAAAGATAGGACTTAGAGCAGCAACATATAAAATGTATGGTGAACTTGCGTTAAGCGATGGTAGAATTATCGTTTTTGAAAATGATAGACATATTACAATTACTAGAGATGAAAACGGTTATTTAACTTCTAAAGGAATAGAAGGGCAATTTTCATTTAAAGGAGATTCTGATGTAAGTAATCCTGATAGCGGTAATCCTAGTAATGAAACTATTTATGGGGTTACCCAATTAGGTATTGCAGATTTTAGACGTGTAGAGCAGGAGGTTTGTTGTTATGTTCCAGGAGAAGTTTCTCATATAGAAAATGTTATGGCGCGTGAATATAAAGAGCGAACTACCCGTAACTTAACTTCTTCGGAAAGCATTACTGAAGAAAGTTATGAAAGAGAAGCAGAGGTATTAACGGATACTACTTCTACAGAGCGTAATGAATTACAGAGTGAAGCTTCTTCTATTGTAAATAAAGATAATGCTACAAATTTTGGTGCTAATGCGAGTGTGACTGGCGATATTTTTGGAGGAAAATTTTCTGCAGGAACTAGTTTTAATTCATCGTCAAGTAATTCATCATCTGATTCTAATTTACAAGCACAAACATATGCACAGGAAGTTACAGAACGTGCTTTAGAACGTGTTGTAGAAAAAGTAAGTAAAAAACGTACAAGTAGAATTTTAAAAGAGTACGAAGAAAATATTACCCATGGTTATGATAATAGAAAAGGAGATGAGCATGTAACAGGAGTGTACCGCTGGGTAGATGTTATTTATAAGAACAAGTTGGTAAATTATGGTAAGCGTTTAATGTATGAATTTACAATACCAGAGCCTGCTAAATATTATATTAGTTCTTATATAAAAAGAGAAAAGAATACAGATAAAATAAGTAATAAATTAATTGTACCTAAAAAACCAATTCATCCAATAGAACTTAAAATAGAAGGAGTTATTAATAATGGTTTATTTGGTGCTTCGATTTTAACAGAGGATAATTATCAACGTATAGCTGCAGAATATAATGCAGAGGTTAATCCTGTACCTCAGTTAAGTTTAAGAGCGACAAAAGGTTTTGGGTCAAATTTTAATAAAGGAGGTATAGAAGTAGGGTTCTTAACTAGTGAAACAGGGGAAATTGATATTCCTGAAGGTTATGAAGTTAATGAATCTTATGCAAGTGTTGATTATCATTTTCATAAAGATGAACGCGAATACCCAGGTTTCTCTATTCATGTAGGGGGTAAAAGTTTTGGTAAGTTTTTTTCAGCATCACATCCAAATTTAAATTCATCAGATTTTGATGGGATTGCTTTTAAAAAAGATGATATTGTTTTCACAGATTTAGGAGGTGTTCAGAATAAATTAGGGGTTGCTTTTGAATCTTATGATACAGGGACTATTGCTATTTCTATTTCTGCAGTTTGTACAAGAACTGATGAATATTATCAAAAATGGCAAAATGAAACCTTTAATGCAATTATGGAGGCTTACTATGATCGTGTACAAGAGTATAATGATTTCCAACAAAGCCAAGAAGTTGCTCCTGAAGAAAAAGAAAGACAACGAGAATTTAGCTCACAATTAAATCGTAGCATTGAAAAACAAGAGTTAAAACGAATTGCTATTGATTTAATCACGGCTCCTTTTAAAGATAAGTTTACGGTAAGCCAAAGTCATTATGGAGCTGATAGTAAAACTGTTATAAAATCTGAAAAACTTAATAATCATGCTTCTGTGGTAAGATTCTTTGAGCAAGCTTTCGATTGGGAAATTATGGCATATACTTTTTATCCTTATTTCTATAAAAATCAGGATGATTGGGATGCTAATTTTGATTTCTTAGATGGTAATGATCCTATATTTAAAGCATTTTTACAGAGTGGTATGGCAAGAACAGTTGTGCCAGTTAAACAAGGTTTTGAGTATGCCGTGAACTGGTTTATGAATACTGGTGAATTGTGGGGTGGACAAGGAATGATAACTGATACAGAAGATGATCTGTATGTTTCTGTTGCAGAAGAAATGCTAGAACCTTCAGGGGTAGTTGAAGGAGAATCATGGCAAACTCGTGTACCTACAGCTTTAACTATTTTACAAGCAGATTCTGTTGTGTTAAAAGAAGGGGGGTTACCTTGTAATTCAGATTGTAAAGAACATAGTTTGTTTGATTCAAGTACTTATAAACTTGGAGATGGAAACTCAACTTCAGAGCCTTCTCCAGAAGGCGTAGATTTTGATATCGTTGGTGAAACTAATGATATAAGATAAAAACATTAAATTTTATTGTTATAGAATCAATACGGCCCTAAGTTTTTAGGGTCGTATTAAGCTTCAATATTTATTAAAAAGTAAAATACATGAGTAACAAATTTAAGTTTGCTGATAAATTTGATTTTACGCCTCCATTTGATTTTAAGACGCTTGAAGAACAAGAATTTGATGTTTTTAAAGAAAAAAGAATTTTAAATCAAAAATTAGTAAAAACCGGAATAATTTGGGTTGATGATGAAGTTGACTTTAAAAAAAAATTCGGTTTACTAAAAAACGACCCGAACAAATTTAGGGTTTTTATAGAGCTTAAAAAAGGAATAAAAAAGCAACAAGGACAATATGAAAAATTAAATGACTCCGGAATATTATTTAATGATTTTAGAAAGATTCACGGAGTTACATTAGGAGAAAACCTAGTAAAAGCTATAGAAAATGAAAATAAAAAGAAGAATACAGAGGTTATTATAAATGATCTGTTTAATTGGTTAAATGTTCGAAAACCTAGAGAAGAAGAAACGTATAATTTACTATACAAGTATATTCAAGATTTTGCGATAAATTATCCTTCTGAAATCTTTAAACCAGAAAAAGTTTATGAAGAGTTTTTTAAGTTGATGCAAGATTGTATCTCTTTAGGGGTAATTGGAATAAATGATATTGCTAAATATTTATCTGAAGAGGTTTTTAATGCGTTAGCTACGGAGATTAAAAAACTAAAACTAGAAGAAGTTAAATGGAATCCAGAAAGCAAAGACAAAGAAGGAAAATCTAATTATAATCCAATTTTCAAAGATTTTTCTAATGTTGAAGCAGGGATCACGGCGATTTTTGATCAATTAAGCTCTTTCAGTATCCAATCTACACAATATGACGAAGTAAATAGTATTATTGTTAGATTCGGAAATATAGCGAAACAAATTTTAGTGGTATTTAAAGATATTATTCTTGAGCCTCTAAAAGCTCTAAATGAATACATAAAAAAGAACAATGCTTTTATAGTAGGGTTCATTAACGGTTGTATCGATGTTCTTGCTGGTATTTTTGAAGGCTTCGGTTTTATAATTGGGTTATTTAACTATCGTAACTTAAAAGAATTTGTAAATGCTATTCAGCAGCTTGTTAAAAATTTTGATTGGTCAATTGTTAAAGGGTTTATCATAGGTGAGCTTCAAAAGTTATTTGCTTTCTGGGGTGAAGAAAACCAATACAAACAAGCGTATGAATTGGGGAAGTTTTTTCCAAAATTAATAGAAATAGCTATTAATATTGTATTAGGTTCTAAAACAGTAATTCTATCCGTAAAAAAAATAAATGAAACTCGTAAGGCACTATTTAAGCGTTTCAAAGAAGTAAGAAATATGTTGCTTTTTAAGATTGATAATAAAATCTTAAAAGAACTAAAAAAAGAAGGAATTTCTGTAAACGTAAGTTTCGATACAAACTTTCCTTTAAGTTCTGCTACACCTGGTATAGGTATACCTAAATTAGAAATTAAAAATAAAGAGTTTGAAGTTGTTTATAAAGGAATATCTATTAAAAAGTTTAACAATGAAAAAGAGCTTAATAGGTATTTGAAGAAAATGAAAAAGGATATTGATTTTGAAGCCGAAAGATTTAATGCTATTTTTAAAGATTTCTTAGGAGCAATGAAATGGAGAGTAAGAAGGACACCTGGAGGGAGTAAAATAGAATTAATTGATGAAGATAAAGATATTGTTCTTTTTAGAACTGAAAATGAAATAGGTATTGAAAAGTATATTAAATATTCTAAATTGACACCTGATGAGAAACAGGATTTATTAGAGAAAATGTATGCCAAGGTTAAAGGAAATGTTGGTAAATCCTATAAAAAAGAAGAGTCTGTTAAAAAATTAAGAGAACTAGGTTATGATTTAGATATTCCTATTTCAAAGTTCGAATTAGGTAAGAGTAATGGTGTTACGCCTGATTTTTCTGTAATGGGAGAAAGTATGTTTTCGTTAGAGGGTAAGTTAGGTAATGGCGACTATTATAAAATTAAAGGTTATAGTTTAGAAGATATTAATAGTGCTTTTGACAAAATTAAAAAAGTTAAAGGTATTGTCAAGGTTAATATTACGAGTGATAGAACTCCTGATTTTTCTAACTGTTGGATAGAACTAGGTATTGAGCCATCCTTAGGAACTCTTATAAATAGTAAATTGAAATTAACTTGGCATCATATGGATGACTTAGATTCTGATTTGAAAAGCTCTTTACAATTAGTTATTAGAGAGGTTCATGAGCAAACCACCCAACATATGGGCAGTCATAAACAACTAAAAGAGATTTTAAATTTGGTAAAATAACTGATATTATGAATAATATAAAATTCGAAGCAGAAGGAAATGATTTAACTAGAGAGGAATTAATTGAATTAGAAAATTTGTATTCCGTGAAGCTACCTGAGAGTTATAAAAACTTTATGCTAAAAAGTAACGGTATGAATCCGTTAGGAGAATATTTTTTTAAACCAGAAATATGGGAGGAGGAATTATATTTTGAGTATTTGTTACCAATCAAATATGGGAAATATAATGTTGAAAGAGCTAATATTGGAGGTTTAGATGATTTCCCTAATGGTCATTTATCTATTGGACATGTTCAGGGAGGAACAATATCTTTGTCTGTGAAAAAAGACGATTATGGTAGTATTCATGTTTATTATTCAGATGGAGAAATGCATAAGTTGGCGGATTCTTTTACGGAATTTTTGGAAGGGTTAAAAGAATTGTAAGTAACATATATTAATTGTAAAGCTGCCCTACAAGTTTTTGTGGGGTAGTTTTTTGTGTAAAAATATTTTTTAAGTTGGATAAAGTTTGTTTAGAGAGTGTTGTAAAAAAAGAAAAGTGCCTTTTAAAGTAACAAACAAATAGAGGAGCTTCTGAAATTAATTGATTAATAAATGATGAAATTTAAAAAAAGAGAAGAAAAATTGATTTCTGAATCGGAGATTTTGAATTTAGAGTTGGAATATGGTATCTCATTACCGGAAGATTACAAAGAAAAAATATTAGAGATGAATGGTTTTTCATCTACGGTTGACTTATACTTTAAGCCGGAAGAATGGGATGACGAGATAGAGTTTTTTTATGTTTTTTCAATTAAATACGGTTCAAGTACTTTTGAAAAATATAACACAAAAGATGGTTTAAATGATTATCCAGAAGGGAAAATTTCTATTGGGAGGTCAAGAACAGGTAATTTTTCTATGTCTGTAAAAAAAGATGATTACGGGAGTATTTATGTTTATTATTCAGATGGAGAAATGCATAAGTTAGCTAGTTCTTTTTCAGAGTTCCTAGAAGGGTTGAAAGAATTGTAAATAACGTATATTAATTGTAAAGCTGCCCTACAAGTTTTTGTGGGGTAGTTTTTTGTGTAAAAAAGATGCGTTTTTTAAGTTGGATAAAGTTGATTTTTGGAGAAGTTTATCAAAAAAACAACACATATAGTTAATGATAATCAAAGTGAAATTATTGAAGATTTAGTTCATTCAGGAGGTTTTAATGTTTATGATAATTTCATTCCTGCTTTTGATAAAACAGATGAAATTGTTAAAAAATTTATAAAAGGAGTGGTTGATGATAGGGGTAAATCAAGGCAAAATGATAGTGAGTTTAAGTATATATACCATTTTATTAAAAACTATATGAATACATCAGATAAATTCATCATTGAAACTAAGAATATTTATTATGCTTGTAATTCTTGTCAAAGAGAATTGTTGATTTTAAAAGAGTTTTTAAAAAACTAAAGGAAAGAAAATAAAATTAATAGTTAACAGTGATGAAACTATAAAAAATGGCCAAAATCTATTTGATAAATTAAAATAAAAAATTATGGAATTTACTTTTTTAAAGAAGCTTAATGAAGTTAAAGATAGTTTAGAAAATTCTCCGGTAATTTTAAGGAATCCAGAGGGTAATTCAGTTGAGGAAATATATGAATATCAAAAAGTATTTAATCAAGGATTGCCCTTGCCTAAATCATTGATAGAATACTTATTTATATCTGGTAAATTTTGTCCATTGGGGTTTGATGTTGTTGAAGGGAACTATTTAGGTCTGCGAAAATATTATGACAAAAAATTAGAAGAAAGAGGGGTGAAAATTGAGCGTCCTTTTATGATATTCGACAATTTTGAAGGAGAGAGTTTTATGTTTGTTTATTTGGATGAAGGTGATGATCCTCAACCTTGGAATTGTTCAGTAAATGAAGATTATGATTCTGAGGATAATGAAATAATTTGGAAGGTACCTCATCCTACATTTAGCGACTTAGTTAATGCTTTAGTGGATAGAGCTATAAAGGGGTTGCAACCTTGGTAGAATGTTTTTTTAAAAAGAAGAATTTAAAAACAACCTCGTCTTAATCTTAATAGACGAGGTTGTTTTATTTAATAAATTTCACAAAACTTTAAATGTAAAATGTTTTTTTAACTTGTAATATGTTTGTATATTTGTATTGCTTATTTAACAGTTTAAAAAATATTATAGAGAAAAAGAACATTTGATTAAACTAAAATCTAGTTAAGAAAAAACGAAAAAGAAAGGATCATATTACAACTTATCTCTGTTTATTTAAAAAACAACCATCTGTAAGAATAGTTTATTTTAATAGTATATGTTTTTGATGTAAAAAACTTTTTAATATGTTTTATATCAGATATTTTGACTATAAAAACTAAGAAAATCAGTAATTTTTTTAACAATTAAACAATCACTTCCGTGTATTGTAGTAAAATTTAACTTCTGTTGTAGAGGTTAATATTATTATGTGTATTAATAAAAAACAATAATCTTATTTAAGGTTATGGGTTTTTTGTTATGCACGTTTATTTCACAAAAAATAAAAATTATAACAATGAAAAAAAGTAAAGAAGAATTAAAAAAATATTTCGAAACAGGAGATAAACCAACGCAAGCAGAATATTCAGATTTAATCGATAGTTACATCGACGCGAAACAACCTGTTGGAGAATCGAATAGAACATTTATTATCAATGAAAATGGCGAAGTAAATTTAGTAGGTCAACAATCAGATTGGGCGCAAACAGATGCCAGTCAGCCAGATTATATCAAGAATAAACCAGAGGTAGAAAAAACAATTATTATACCTACTCGCAATTATGTTTTGAAAAGTAATGTTGCTGCTAGTGTAAATGGAACTGTATATGAATGTAAAGTTCCATCTTACAAATTTTATGAGGGGTCGTTGCAATCAGAAAGACAGTATTTTATGTCAGCAGATTTTTATGTTTATGGGAAAACAAGTAAGGAAGGAGAAATAGCTGTAGAGTTTTTAGCTACTACATCAGAAGGAGAAATAATTAGTGAAAAAATAGGGTTGTTAACTGATAATATTGAAGATACAGGTAAACCTGGAGTACGAATAAATGCTATTAAATCTTTTTTTGGTAATACTTTATTGAGGAGTTTAAGGTGTAACGTTATCATTAATACTCCAGATTCACCTACAGTATTCGTATCAAACATTTATTTTGGTGTAGGAAATGTGGTAGTTGATTGGAATCCTGCTTCAGAAGATCATGTTGTTTCACAACAATTTCCAACAACAAATTAAAAGTATGAAAAAGACGAAAGAAGAAATAAAAAAATATTTTGAAACAGGAGATAAACCAACTCAAGCAGAATATTCAGATTTAATCGATAGTTACATCGACGCGAAACAGCCTGTGGGTGAACCAAATCGAAGATTTATTATTGATGAAAATGGAGAAGTATCTGTAGTTTCAGAAAAGGTAATTCCAGAATATACACTTTCAGATATTACAAATAACAAATTATCATTATTAAAAGATGGAGTAGTTGTTAAACAAATTGATTTAACTTCATATATAGATGATACTAATTTATCTCGTTTAGTTTCTGGAGAGGTTAATGAAAATGGTATTGCAACTTTTAAGAGAGATGATGATACGGTATTTACTATCGATTTCAGTAGTTTAATTACTGCTTCAAGTGCAACTCATTTATCATATGTAAGTTATCCCACAATAGGAGAAATTAAGTCAAGCACTGGTCAAAAAGCAATTATTCGTGTTGCTGATAAAGATAATGCAGGTTTAATGAAAGCGAACTTTTATGAACAAGGTACATTTGTGCCGCAATTAATAGATTTAGGAGGAGGAGCTACTTATAATTTTACTTCTAGTATTACTAGTAATTATGTAAGAGTGGGTAATTCAGTTACTTTCGATCTAACAATACTAAATTTAAATTCTTCAGGTGTTCCTTTAGGTGGTTTGATTTTAAATAGTTTACCATTTGAGGTTATAAGTAGAAGTTTTGTTTTTAATATTGGTTTGTTTGAAGGAAGTAATATTGCTGATTCACAGCTTAATAAGTTGTTGTTTAATTCAGCTGGAAACCCAGATCAATTCGCTTTTTCTTTTATAGATAATGCAAAAATCTTATCTGAAGTAACTTTTAATGAAGGTAAAATTATAGCTTCAGGAAGTTACATAACAAATGTTTACAGACCATAAAATTTCTAAAAACAATTAGAATTTAAATTTCAACATTATTTAAACGACGTTGAGATTCTTACTTTTTTCAGTAAGGTTTCGGCGTTGTTTAATTCAGTGTATAGTATGTTGAACACAATTTGTTAAAGAAAAAGAAATGTTATGAGTGATTTTAATAATTTAATCAATTTTCTAAATCCTTATCGAGGTCAAAATGGGAGTAGAAGAAGAGAAGAATATCAATTTATACGGATTGATAATGATTTCATCAATGAAAATCAAGATTTAAAAAGCAATAACCTTACAAAAGTTATAAGGTATAAAGACGATCGACCATTTAACAATACATTTTCAGAAATCATTACAGAATTACCACTATATGTAAGTACAGCAAATAAGAGTTTAACTTACTTCTTTCAGAAAGATTTTAACGGACGGACTAAATATGTTTCTATAGAAGATTTAATAAAAGGAGAAACCATAGAAGAAAATTTCTTAGAGTTAGATGACTCAGCATTTATTGCGATAAGAATAACAACAGAAGAGACTCTATTTTATAATGAAGAACAAAATAGTGTATATCTTTTAAATGTAGTATTAAGGGAAGTTGTAATATCCGTACGAAAAACATTAGAGTATAATCCTAAAGAACTAGGAGGGTTATCTAGCGGAGTATATTATGTCGATTATACCAATGCAAAAGGGTATAGGAATAGTTTTATAGATAGAACATTAGGAAAAATCATAACTGAAATTTCTGAAGAAGATCTTAATAAAAGACATGTAAACTTAACTTTAAACCCAAAACCAGGTAAATTATATAGGTTTCCAGATTTTACAATCGATAAAAATCAAGTTACTGTTTATTACGACTACGACATGATTGAAAACGATGATAATGAGGTAGATCCACTCAAAGAAGATTATGCTATAAAATTGAAATTTAGAGACCCAGAAGGTTTTTTAGGTTTTATGGTAGAGGTTTATTTTTTAAATGGTGTATCAATTTTAAATACAACGGAAGGTTGTGGAAATAGAAAATCTGATTTCAGTATAAAATACATAAAACTTATCCAGTTTTTATTGAAAAGAAGTAAAAACGATATTACTAAAAAGTTAGCTTATTTATATTATGTTCCGCAAGAAATCTTTGAGAAAAAATTTAGAGGTTTAAACTTTGGAGAAGAGTACTTGTGGCAGTTAGTGCAAGAAACAGCGGAAGAAGCTATTACTAATTTCAAAACCAATAAAGAGGATATAGTTTTAAAACTTTTAGAAGCTATAAAGTTAAATCAAGACGATGAATATAATGTAGATAAAAAGAAAAACGATCTGTTTTTAGAAGAGCTTTTAAAAAGGAGAACAAAAGACAAAGGTTCGTTATTGTACAAGTTAACTAAAAAAATAGATGGCGAACAGTTTATTAAGTTTATTGATTTTGTATGGCAAATTTGGAAAAATAGTAGCTACGCAGTAACAGAAGAAACTAAAAACAAAAAGGTAAAAATATCTGAAACTAGCCCTGTATTATTAGATTATAGAACCAATAAAATATTAGGTTTTTATACCGATAATGCAGAAATTACTTGGAAAGACGAGCAAAACCAACTAGATATTACTGTTCGAGTAAAATCTGGAGAAAAGGAGGTGCTAAAGCCTAGGAGTAATTTTGATGATGGTAAAGTCACTTTTGAAGACACGGGAGAAACAAGAATTATAGATGTTTTTGAACATATCGATTATCAGTATCACCCTTTTTCACCGATATCATTTGTAAATAGTGAAAACCCACAGTTTTTATTACAAGATGAAGAAACTACTAATGCAGCAAAAACAATTCTACCTGCTTTTGTTTTATTTGCCAATAACGAAAAAGCGTTTTGGGAAAATGTATTTACTAGTTTAGAATACACTTTAGATGTAGTTACGACAATATCTGGTGTTGCAAATATCCTTAAAGCAGGGCGTTTATTAAGAGTGTTAAAGAAAGGAAAAACTGTTTTTTATAAAACAACACAAGGAGTAAAAGCCGCAGCAGAGTTTACTGATGGAGTAGTAGAGGTTACCTCCGGAACTGTAAATGCTTTATTAAAATTAACAGGAGCAGAAGACACAGAACTAGGGAAATTAGCAGCTAAATATTTGTTTTATCTAGAAATGGCTTCATTGGCTGGAGGAATTTCGGCTTCATTAGAGCGTAAGTTAAAAAACACAGCTACAGAATTAATTGATAATCCTAAGTTTGAGGAATCGTTAGACGATTTGGTTAAGAAAGGGAAACTTGATAGAGTAGATAAAAATGACATTATTAATGATATTATTACAGTTTCCGAAAAAACTAGAAACATTGGTAAGTTTACAATAAAAAATGAGGGAATAATTTCTATAGCTAAATTTAATAAAATAGCTAAACGTATTAAAAAAGAACATGGTGTTGATATGTTTTTAATAGATAAAAACAATGAACAGTGGAAAGAATTATTTAAGAAATGGCAGAAAAAATCACTTGACGGTTTATGGGTTGATCAACCTTTAATTTCAAAAAACTATGGAATACCTCTAGATGGACCTGCTTTATATTTATTTAGAGGAATTGGTGTAAAAGGTTTTGATAAAGGTTTTTTTGATATTACTTCGTATACAGTACAACATGAATTATTTCACATGAAAATGTGGTTAAGAATAAAAGAACTTTTTCCTAATAATTTTCTAAAAATCTTTCATGAAATACCAGATGAAATTCATGAAACTTATGTGTTAAGTGAATTTATTAAAACACGTAAATTTACAAAATGGGACGAGACTGATATTTTGGATGATTTGAATGCGTTTAATCGTAATTTTAAGAAAAATAAAACATTAAATGAGTTTGAGTTTTTTGATTTAGAAAGTTATTTAAAAAAAATATAACGATGAAATATACAGAAGACTATTGCATAAAACTATTACAAAAAGTATTAGAGGATTTAGATGAACAAAGAGGAGGTATATATTTTGATAAAGATACTCCGTTTGAAGCTTTTTTTAAAAAAAACGAAAAAGATTTTTATACTGGAGATATACTAGAAAACTCTTGGTTGGTTTATGCCAAAGTTCCTAAAGATGGTTGGAAAGGAGGTAATATAGTTATTCATGTTGATGATAACACTGGAAAAGCTATAACTTACACCAATTATGCTTTAGGAGGAAGGCCCATTACTTTACCTTTAGAGATAAATAAAAATGGTAAATATTTTATACCTATTGTATTTGAATAAATTTTTTAGGTTTTTAAAAAATGAATGAAATAGAAAGAATAGAGAGTAATATTAACGGAGAATTACCAGAAGGTATAGGATACAGATATATTATTGTTGAAAATATTAAAGAACCAGAAAGAGCATTAGAAACATACAAACAAAGTATGTTAATGATATTAAAAAATAAAGATTTGCATGAGGAAGATCCTAAATGGGAGCAATTACTACCTAAAGAAGTGGTTGCCTTTACTAATCAACTAGAAGAAGATGATTATAGAGATGAATTACTTTCTCATATACCTAATATGGTTAGAAGAGTTCTAACTATTAGAGATTGGGAATGGTATAGTTCGCAATTATATGAAGATGGATTTGAAATAATTATTTTAGGTAGAGATATTGGTGCGATAGCTTACGAATTACTTCATCATCAAGGTATACCGCATAGTAGTTTAGCAAGTGGGGATGATGAAACAATTATAAGGATATCTAGAGCTGGTCGTGATGTATTAAGTTATAAAACCTGGAATTCAGACACTTTAAAATTAGAATAGTTTAATAATTATAAAAGAGGTTTTAATAGAACCTCTTTTTTTGGTTTTGAAAAATGAATGAAATAGAAAGAATTAAAAACAATATAAAAGGTGAATTACCAGAAGCTAATTATGAATATATTGTTGAAAGTATTACTGAATCACAATAAGCTTTAGAAATATTTAAATAAAGTATGTTAACAAATAAGGAAATGGAAGAAGTAGCGGAACGCTATATAGAAAAGTTAGGAAAGGAAAGTAATATAGAAATGGTTCTTTCGGATGAACTGTCGGGTAAACCATATGGCAACGTTTATATTTTTGAATCTAAAGAATTTGTTTTAACAGGAGATCAAAAAAAGTCTTTAGCTAATAATCATCCTTTTATGGTTGAAAAAGAAAAAGGAAGGGTGGTTACTTTTGGAACTATGCTTTCAATAGAGAATTATTTAAAAGCTTACGAAAATGGAACTTTACTAGAAGTTGATGATCTTTACTGGTACCCAGATGAAGATCGATACGATAGTAAGTAACCAGCAATATCACAAAAAAACAAGTCCCGAAATCATATTTCTGGGTTTTTATTATATTAAAACAAAACATTTTACAAAAAAAACAGTAAAAAGTTTGTGTGAACTAAAAAAAGATTGTATATTTGTACTCGTAATCGTCAGTTGGCATACAGTCGCAAATCGAGCTATTTTGTATGAATTCCAAACGGTACTTTTTTGAGGTTTTAACTTGAGTTTCTTCATTTTTTTAAATCTCTTCCATATTAATTCCAACATATTTTTTGAAGCTTTTATAGCAAAGCGCTTATCATTTGAATCATGATGTTATAAAACTGCAATCTGTTCATCTTTTTCGGGTGTATATGTTTGTGAATTAATAAAAGAGGGCAAAAACATTTTGTGAAAGAATTAAATTAAAACCTTTTATGGAGTGAGCAGAAAAACCATGTAAAAAACAGAGTAAGCCTATTTTAAAAACCATCCTATTTATGTCAAATTTAGTACCAGAGTTAAACAGTTTAGATTTTAATGTGTACGTTGGAGGGCCGTTACAAGCGGCAATTCAAGCACAAACAGCAGCTTCTATGGCAACTGTAGATTTTATTCAAAAAGTTGGTTTTGAAGATGATGGAGTTCCTGATACTGTAGATAATTTACGTTATGTCGATTTCAAGTATAAAAAGTCTACAGCTAATCCACATTTTGGTAAAACGCCACTTGAACTTTCAGATGAAGGTTTACCAGCAGATACTGATACAGATAACCAGTTTTTAGAAAGCGAAGTAGCTATTAAAGTTCCTTTTTTAACAATGTTAACAATCCCTTCATTACGAATTGATGAAGTTAATATTGATTTTAATGCACGTTTAAGTTCCGTAGAAACAAGAAGTGTGTCTTCTCAATTTGCTTTAGATGCTAAGTTAGGTTTAAAGTTTAAGTTTATCAATTTTAAAGCTTCTGCCTCATACAGAAGAAATACTACCCAAGGATCTAGAGTTGAAAAAACATACAACTTAGGAGTAAAGGTAAGAGCTGTAAACGAAGAATTACCTGAAGGATTAAACAGAATTTTAAATATGCTAGAAGATAGCATTGCTACTGTAGCTTAATAATTTTTTTGAATTAATCAAAAGAAGGTCATTCGTCACGAATGACCTTCTTAAAAAAAGAAAAAAATAATGGTAAAACTTAATGAATATTTAGGAAGTATTGCTTCAAGCGTTGCAGAAGCGAGGTTAGTTTCTGATCTAAAATCTTTAGAAGTTGCAGAACAATTTGCAAAACACAATTTATTAAAACATTTTTCTGTGCCTAGGTTTAAAGCAGAAAATATTGAATTAACTATTCCTGTTGCTATTGCTGAAGTTAGTACAGGGAATACCATGCCCTATATTCCAATTGAAGACAAAAATGCTTTTGCTGAAAAAACAATTGTAACTTTAAAAGAAATCTCACCAATCTCTGTTAAACCTATTCCAGAAAATGAGTTGAAACTTATAAGTGAAACAAATAAACAAGTTATTGTTTTAGAGAAAAATTTACAATTAGGTTCAGATCTTTTTAATGAGTTAAATACTTATGCGCAAAGCATAGTGAAAATTTACTTTTCAATTTATCCTCCTCTGACTAGTAGAATTGATATGACCGAAATAGCAAATACACTTAGAGATAAACTAAAACCGTATGTAAATCCAAAACCAGTTGTTAGTGAAGAAAAAATAGAACCTAAGGTTATTGTTGAAGGACATAAATTAAAAGAATTACCGCCTGAAAATGTTATTCAAATAAAAATGACTTTAAAAGAAGAAGGAATGGAATGGCATATTTCTGAAGATGAAAATGGAATAGTAACCACTAAATTATTACCTGAATAAACAATGAGAAAATCAATTCTTAATACTTTAAAAAGTTTAGAAATACAACTATCTAAGATACATCCAATTGTAGATTTACTTGAAAGAAAGAGTAGTGCTAGTTCAAAAGAATTAAGAGATTGGTTGGCGGAAACAGAAGAGTTATTTCAACAAAATAATTTGGCGGAAGCGTCTATGTTTTCTGTGAAAAGAGCAGAGTTATCAACTTATTACCCTAAAAATAATCAATATAAAAGAAAAGAACAATTACATTTTTGTTCTAGACTTTTAACTGATGCTCAAGCAGATTTATGGTCAGTGTATGCTAGATTAACAGATACTATAGAAAAAGCAAAGGTTTCTATTAAACAATTGTTAGGAGTTATTTATCAAACCCAGCAATTTAAATACGATCCTAAAACAAATTTTACTCAGTTTATTAAAGAAGTTTGGCAATTTTGTACAATGCATGAACAATTACGAGGAATTACTGCTCAAATTCAATCTTTAATAAATAAAACAGATGTTTTACTTCTTATTGCTGAAGAAATAGAAATAGAAAACCTATAATTTATAAAGGTTAAAAAACAGTAATATCACAAAAAAATAAGCTCAATAATCAATATTGGGCTTTTATTAAATATAACATTTTACAAAAATAAACTGTATTTTGTTTGTGTGTTTATGTAATATGTTGTATATTTGTATTGCTATTAATTAGTGTTGTTTTAATAATGAATCTTTTATGTTAAGTAGAAACATAAAGTTAGGTTAAACCACAATCTGGTAAAAGAGAAAAATAAAGAACCGTTAACTTTTTATGTTCTGTCTGCTAACGCTTTTATTAAAAAAAATTATATGAATAAATTAATATCAGTGGCGTTATCGCAATATGGAGTTAAAGAAGTAAAAGGAGCAAAAGATCATCCTCAAATACTTAATTATTTTAAAACTATGGGTTTCGATATAACAAATTATAGTGATGAAACAGCATGGTGTAGTGCTTTTGCTAATTGGGTAGCAAAAGAAGCAGGATATGAAAAGTCAAATAAATTGAATGCAAGAAGTTGGCTGTCTGTTGGTAAATCTACAAGTGCACCGAAACAAGGAGATGTAGTTGTATTGTGGAGAGAAGACCCGAGTAGTTGGAAAGGTCATGTAGGGTTTTTGATAAAAGAATCTAAACGCTACGTGTATTTGCTTGGAGGAAATCAAGGAAACAGCGTGAGTATAAAAGCTTATCCGAAAAATAGAATATTAGATTATCGTGTTTTGAAAAAAAACGTATAAATAAAATATACAAAAGCTTTGTGAAAGATAATGTAAGTTAAAAAGAGAGAAAGAAACATGAAAAGTTAACCGTTAAATTTATTTTAACGGTTCTTTTTTGTATAAATACAAAGGAAATTGTTGTTAGTTGTTTTCATTTTTACGACCAATTAGTAAATTTGAATTATGGCAATTCAAGATATTAAAACCTATACTTTTCAAGATGTTTTTTCACTACAACTAGTAGATTTTGAAAAAGCCTGTGTTGTAAATAAACCTACCCAAATAAACGAATACAAAATCTTTTGGATTAAAGAAGGTAAAGGAACGTACAATATTGATTTTAAAAGTTATTCTTTTAATGGAACGGTTTTGTTTTTTCTGTCACCAGGACAGGTTTTTACGGTTGATTCTGAAAAAATAAAGGAAGCTTATCAACTTAGTTTTACTAGAGATTTTTATTGTATCCAAACTCACGATACAGAGATTGCTTGTAATGGCGTTTTATTTAATAATGTATATGAAACTCCTTTTGTAACTCCTTCAGAAAAGGATATTAAAAAACTAAATTTCATTTTAGATAATTTAGTTGAAGAGTTTGAATTAACAGAAACAGCACAATATGATATGCTACAATCATTTTTAAAACAGTTTATTATTTATTCTGTTCGAATGAAAAAAGAACATTCAATAGTAAAAGATGACACAGAAACTAAATTATTTAAAGATTTTAGTTTGCTTGTAGAGCAAAATTTCAGAAAACTTCATAGTGTTACAGATTACGCAAATCGATTAGGAATTTCTCCAAAGTCGTTAACTAAACATTTTCAGAAAATAGGAGCAGAGACTCCAAGTGATTTTATTAAAAATAGAATTATTACTGAAGCAAAACGACAATTATTATATTCTTCTGAGGCTGTTAAACATATTGCTTTCGATTTAGGCTTTAATGATCCGGCTTACTTTTCACGTTTTTTTGCTAAAGCAACAGGAAATTCTCCTGCACAATTTAAGAAAATACAAAAAGTGTAATTGTAAATTATACTTTTTAGAATTATAAACAAATCCGCTTTTTGAAGAAATTTCAAGGCGGATTTTTTGCTTTTTCATCCTGTTTTTCAGTAAAAAGTCCAAATGTACAAGGCTTAGGAACTTTTGTCCATTTTTTAAGGTCTATTCTCGTCGCATCTTTGTACCAGAATTATTTGTTAATCCTCGTTAAAACAAAAAACACATGAAAGTAATAACACATCAATGCCCTAACTGTTGGGGATACCAAGAGTACGAAGAGCAAAACGAATTAAACAATAAACAAGAAAATAATAACTAATAAAAAAACTTAAAAATGAGTACAAGAATAGAAACATTAAACCCAGAGACAACAACAGGAAAATCAAAAGAATTGTTTGACGCAGTTCAAAATAAATTAGGATTTATTCCAAACTTAATTAAAGTTTTTGGTAACTCACCAGCAACATTACAAAGTTATTTATCATTAGGTGATTTAACAGCTAGCGGAAACTTTTCTAATAAATTCAGAGAGCAATTAGCTTTAGCAATTGCAGAAGAAAATAGTTGTAACTACTGTTTATCTGCACACACTGCAATTGGAAAAATGAATGGTTTAACCGATGAACAAACTGAAGCGAACAGACAAGGACGTTCTTCTGATGATAAAGTAGCAGCAGGGTTACAATTTGCACAAAGTGTAACTAGAAATAGAGGTAATGTAAGTTCTGAAGAATTAGCAGCAGTTAAGGCAGCAGGATATAATGATGGAGATGTATTAGAGATTGTTTTAAATGTGGTATCTAATACATTAACAAATTATGTAAATCATATCGCAGAAACTGAGATAGATTTTCCAGCAGTAGAAGCAGGTAAATTCACAGTAAATTCATAATAAAAAAGTAGATAAAAATTATAAATCCCAAAACAATAAATTAATTAAACATGAAAAAAGTAATAGCAATTTTAGTAGTAGTATTAGGTGCGGTAATGAATGTAAATGCACAAGAGGTGAAAACAGTATCTTTAGAACAAACTAAAGGAGAGTTTACTCAAAAGTCAGTAACATTATCTGAAGGAACTTATATCTTCGAAATCGCAAATAGTAATGTTGGTAAAGATGTAGGTTTTGTTTTGGCTCCAAAAGGAAAAACAGATCAAGCTAGTCATATTAAAGAAGCTTATGTTACTTCATTAGCCAAGAATAATAAGAAATCTACTTCTAAAAAAGTAACACTTACGAAAGGGGAGTATGTTTATTTTTGTCCGTTAAACCCAACACCTCAATATACGTTGATTGTAAAATAGATATAGATTGTTAATTTCAAAAAAGCTCGGTAATAAATATTTTACCGAGCTTTTTTTTGTTCTTATAATTTTCCTCCATCAAGTTCATCTTGCCATTTCTGTAATTCTTCCCATTTACCTTCATAAGCAAGTTTAGCTTGCTGTGGCCAAGTGTCTGGTTTATGAATTCGATAACGATCGCCACCGCTATTTAATACTTCTTGACATTTTTCAATTGAAGCTTCACTTAAGGCTTTCCAAGTTTTAATATCAAAATTATGGAATAGCCCTTCAATTTTTGGTCCAATTCCTTCTACGATTTTTAAATCATCTTGTTTTATTTTTTTACCAAATACAGCTTTTGCAGCATCAGCATTAAACGGAATTAAATTTAAATGAGTATTTGTATTTTTAGCTCTGTTTAAATCATTTTGTAAAGAAATTTTTGCTTTATTACAAGCATCTAATTCAGCTTCCAGGTTAGAAATTTTATCTTTTAATTCTGAATCATTATTTGTACTTCCTGTTAAAGATGCTGCAGCTCCTAAATTAGCACTTGCTTCTCTTGCTAATTTTAAATCAGAACTTAATCCGGTTTTACTTTGTCTGCAAGAGTCTAAGTCTTTTTGTAAAGCTAATTTTGCTTTATTACAAGCATCTAAATTAGCTTCAAGTTGAGAGATTTTATTTTTATATTCTAGTACTATAGCATCGTGATTAGAATTATCATTGTTAGATTTTCTAAAAAGCCTACCTAATAAATAGCCTAGTAAAGCGCATAAAAGACCTACTATAATAGGAATGTATATACATGGACTCATAATTTTCTTATTTATTTAATTGTTATTATTGTTCTTCTGTTTTTTGCTTTTCCTTCTTCAGTATTATTATCTGCTATGGGTTCCGATTCGCCTTTAGATGTTGCAATAATTTTATTTTCGGGTATAGCCGCATTTTTAATAAGGTATTCTTTTACTGAATTTGCTCTATTTTGACCCAAAGTTATGTTAGTAGTCACATCTCCAGTGTTATCTGTATGGCCAGTAATTATGCAAATAGCACCATCTACTTTATCTAAATACTTGGCAATGTCTGCAATTTCTTGTCTTTGTTCTTCATTTAGGTTAATTTCAAATTGTCCAGATTTAAAATGTAATTCTATTGCATGAGCTTTAATATATTCAGCAAGTTTATCCATTTCTTCAGGGTTATCTTTTAGTTCTGAAATAGAAAAAACTAAAGGTCCATGATAAACATGTAAAGAATCTGCAACCATGTCTTCTTTTAATTCACCTAAAGTGTTCATGACTTTTGAGGGGATGCCTTTTTTGTTTAAAAAGTTTTTAATAGAATTTGCTCTGGCTAAACCTAAATTAGGATAAGCAGATTTGTTTTCTTCCTCTTGTGTGTAATATCCAGTGATTGATAGAGATTTATTATTGTTTACAGATAAAAAATCTTTTAATTTATTAATCTCTATATCTAAGTTAGAAGAAATAGGTGTTAAAAAGTTGAGGTTAGAAGCTTCGAAGTTAAAATTATCGTTAGTGTTTAATAAAAAATCACCATTAGCATCTTTAACATTAAAAGGATACAAGGTT
Source organism: Tenacibaculum aquaeponti (assembly GCF_052084715.1). Classification (GTDB taxonomy): domain Bacteria; phylum Bacteroidota; class Bacteroidia; order Flavobacteriales; family Flavobacteriaceae; genus Polaribacter. The sequence continues at coordinate 2,511,917 of NZ_CP197288.1, forward strand.
GGATTTTTGTATACTTTTTTTTGTGTTGTATTTTCATTAGTCATAACATTTTCATTATGACTTTCAGAATTACAACACAAAATGTAGCTAAAGTAGGTTCCAATAATAATGGTAAGTAAAATACCTATAAGATATATTAATCTTTTACCCATAGTTTTTGATTTAGGTTATTGATTGTGAAGTTATTATTTTTTTTTGAAAATTTTAACACTGTTGATTATAAAGATGTTAATTTTTAGTTTTTTTAATTTGAAAAACGTGATTTAAACAGGTTTTTTTAATGAATGTTAACAAAAACATTACTAAAGTTATTGTTTTGTTAATTAGTGAAGTATGACGAAACACTTTTGAGATGTAAGCGTCTTTTAACTAAACAACCACTAATTAATATTGTATTATGAAGAAAATCATCTTAACCATCGCTTTAGCTTTTGGAGCTTATACAACAACAGTTAACGCTACAGAATTACCAACAAATGAAAATGCTACTTTTTTAAATTATGAAGATGTAACAACATTTTGTAAATTAATTAAAGAAGGCAATTATGAAGCTGTTGAAGCTATGATTAATAGCGGAGAAGATATTAATAAGAAATCTACAGGATTAACACCATTAATGTTTGCAGCGCGTTACAACAGAGTTAAAATCGCAAAATTATTAATAGATAAAGGAGCGAAGTTAAAAGTAAAATCGAATAGAGGATTAACAGCTTTAAAATGGGCAGAATTAGCAAAAGCTAATGAAACTATGAAAGTTATTGAAAAAGCAATGAAGAAATAAAGACTTCATTTGTCAATTATTTGAATTAAAAAAGACCTACGATTTTGTAGGTCTTTCTTTTTATTTTTGAAAAATGATATTTTCTATTTTTCTGCTTCAGCAGCAGCTTTAGCAGCGTTACGAGACATGCGTACTTGAGCAACCACAGTGTTATCTGGGTGTAAGAAAGTAAAGTTCTCATTTGCTAATTCAGTAATGTAAAGCTTATTACCGATTTCTAATTCAGTAATGTCAGCTTCAATAAAGTCTGGTAAATTAGCTGGTAAAGCTTTAACTTTTAATTTACGCATGTTGTGACGTAAAGCACCACCAATCATAACTCCTTTAGAATTACCTACTAATTTAACAGGAATTTCCATAGTTACTGGCTTATCTTCGAATAATTGATAGAAATCAATGTGTAAGATTTTGTCAGTTACAGGGTGAAACTGAATGTCTTGTAAAACAGCTGCGTAAGTTTTACCGTCTAGTTCAATCGAAGCAGTATATACGTTTGGAGTGTATACTAAACTTTTGAACGCTTTTTCTTCTGCTGAAAAGTGAACAGGCTTATCTCCTCCGTATAATACGCAAGGAACCTTTCCAGCATTACGTAGGGCTTTAGTAGCTTTTTTACCCACGCTTTCTCTTTGAGATCCGTTGATTGTAATCGATTGCATTACTTATATTTATTTTAAAAATTTACATTAAAAACTTATCGCTTATTGATGTATTCTCTTGCACTTTGTGCATAACATCAGCGAATAAGGGCGCGCAAGATACAACTTTTATTTTAGAAATGTTCTTTTTTAAAGGAATTGTATCTGAGACAATTAACTCTGTTAATTTAGAGTTTTCGATTCTTTCATAAGCGTTTCCAGAAAGTATTGGGTGCGTACAAATTGCTCTTACAGATTTTGCACCTCTTTCTACCATTAAATCGGCAGCTCTAGTTAATGTTCCTCCAGTATCGATCATGTCATCAACTAGAATTACATTTTTACCTTTCACTTCACCAATTAATTCCATGTGCTCAATTACATTAGCTTTTTTTCTTTGTTTGTAACAGATTACAACATCACTAGCTAAATATTTTGAATATGCATATGCTCTTTTAGAACCTCCCATATCTGGAGAAGCTATAGTTACATTTTCAAGTTTTAAACTTTCAATGTATTCCATAAATATTGTAGAAGCATATAAGTGATCTACTGGTTTTTCGAAGAAACCTTGGATTTGATCTGCGTGTAAATCCATTGTCATAATACGAGTTGCTCCAGCAGCTTGTAAAAGATTAGCAACTAATTTTGCACCGATTGCTACTCTAGGCTTATCTTTTCTATCTTGTCTTGCCCATCCGAAGTAAGGCATAACAGCAGTAATATGTCTTGCAGATGCACGTTTAGCAGCATCTAACATTAACAGCATTTCCATTAAATTATCAGCAGTAGGAAAAGTAGAACCAATAATGAAAACTCTTCTTCCCCTCACTGATTCTTCAAAAGCAGGTTGAAATTCACCATCGCTAAAAGGTGTAATTTTAACATTACCTAGCTCTTCGCCATATTCTTTTGCTATTTTTTTTGCTAGCTCCATACTTTGTCTGCATGCAAACAATTTAGGAGTAAGTTGATTATAAGACATTTATTAGTTGTGTTTATTGTTGTGTTTGCGCAAAAGTAAAATTATTTTAAACAGTAATAAAGAGATTTATTCGAATTCAATAAAAAATATTTAGATTTGCAGCCTATTATTGCCAAAGTGGTGGAATTGGTAGACACGTCGGATTCAAAATCCGATGCTCATTAGAGCGTGTGGGTTCGAGTCCCACCTTTGGTACAATAACTTTTTACAGGTTAAAAATTCTATAAATCGAATCCAATATCTTTTCTGTAGTTCATTTTTTCAAATGAAATCTTGTCGATATTTTTATAAGACTTAGCTAAAGCATCTTTAATAGTATCACCAAAAGATGTTATTGCCATAACTCTTCCTCCATTTGTTACTACTCGACGATTATCTAATTTTGTTCCAGCATGAAAAACAATAGAATCTTCAATTCCTTCGAAACCAGAAATTGCTTTCCCTTTTTCGTATGCTTCAGGATATCCACCAGAAACTAACATTACTGTAGTCGCAGTTTGTGAAGTTACTTCATAAGTTTTCTCATGTAAGTTTTGGTTAGCAACTCCTTCAAATAAATCAAATAAATCAGAATTGATTCTAGGTAAAACCACTTCAGTTTCAGGATCTCCCATTCTTACATTATATTCGATAACAAAAGGATCTCCAGCTACATTCATTAAACCGATAAAGATAAATCCTCTATAATCGATTCCATCTTTTTGTAAACCATCAATAGTTGGTTTTATAATTCGATCTTCAACTTTAGTAAGAAAATCAGTATCAGCAAAAGGTACAGGAGAAATTGCTCCCATTCCACCTGTATTTAATCCAGTATCTCCTTCTCCAATTCTTTTATAATCTTTAGCAGAAGGTAAAATTTTATAACTTTTCCCATCAGTAAGTACAAAAACAGAAAGTTCAATTCCTTTCAAGAATTCTTCGATAACTACTGTTGCAGAAGCATCTCCAAATTTTTGATTGGTTAACATTTCTTTTAACTCAGTTTTAGCTTCTTCAATATGATCTAAAATTAGAACCCCTTTTCCTGCAGCTAAACCATCAGCTTTTAAAACAAAAGGAGGATTTAAGGTTTCTAAAAAAGCATATCCGTCCTCTAAAGAATCTTGTGTAAACGATTGATATCTTGCAGTAGGAATATTGTGTTTCTCCATAAATTGTTTAGAGAAATCTTTACTTCCTTCTAATAAAGCACCATCTTTTTTAGGTCCGATCACAGGAATGTTTTTTAGTTGATTGTCGGCTAAAAAGAAATCGTGAACTCCTTCAACTAAAGGAGCTTCTGGCCCCACAACTACCATGTTAATTTCATGTTCTAAAACAGCCGTTTTAACTGCATTAAAATCAGTTGGATTAAGATTTAAATTTTTAGCGATTTTATCTGTTCCTGCATTTCCAGGAGCTACGAAAACTTGAGTAACTTTTTTACTTTGAGATAGTTTGTAAGTAAATGCATGTTCTCTACCTCCAGAACCTAAAACTAAAATATTCATGTGTGTTGTGTTGTTATTTGGCTGCAAATATAAGCTATTACCATTTCACAAAATACTTAAAAGCAGAAGATAAATGGTAAAGAAATAATTTGATGTTTTTAGAAGATCCTTGTTTTAAAACATGTGAAACTTTTACTTTAGGATAATATAATTTTTTCTTACCTATCAGATCTATTTTTTTACAGATATCAATATCTTCCATATACAAGAAGTAACGTTCATCAAAACCATTTAAAGTAACAAAATCTTCAGTTTTAAATAACATAAAACAGCCATGTATCGCTTCTGGAAAAAATGGTTTGGTTAAATCTTGATCTCTATACTCTTGTTCATGAATTCTACTCCTAAAAATGTTTAGTTTTCTAATTATTAAATCAAAAAAAGTAGGATACTTCCTAACATTATATTGATGTTTTCCGTTTGGAAATTGAATTTTAGGAGTAATTACAGCTATATTAGTTTTGTTTCTTAATGTTTCAATTAAATGCTGAATAACATTAGGTTTAAAAGTTACATCTGGATTTAAAACTAAATGATATTTAGAGTTTTTTATTTTATCTAATACAAGATTTTGAGCCTTCGCAAAACCTAAGTTTTCATTGTTAAAAATATAGGTAATATCAGGTTGGTTTTTTAGTGATAGAGGTAAGTTCTGTTGAGGTGAATTGTCTACTAAAAAAAGATGTTTTGTGAAATAAGAAATATTTAAAAAGGAGTTAACAGTATTTTCTAAATCATTAATATTCTCATTATATAATACAATACAAGCTGTTATGTCAGTATAATTATTCATTAATAAGCATTTTCATCACCCTTAAAAACGTTTAACACGGTACTAACAACAATTTTTATATCTAACATAAACGACCAATTCTCGATATAAAAAATATCTAAGCGAACTCTATTTTTAATGTCTGATTTCTTTTTTATTTCACCTCTATAACCACTAATTTGTGCTAAGCCAGTTATACCTGGTTTTACAGCGTGTCGTTCTAAATAATTGTCAACATCTTTTTGATACTCAAGAGCTAAACTTTCTAAATGTGGTCGAGGTCCAACTACACTCATGTTTCCTAATAATACATTAAAAAATTGAGGAATTTCATCTAAACTTGTTTTTCTTAAAAAAGCTCCTACTGGTGTCACTCTGCTATCGTTTTTTGTAGCGTGAACTTCATTTGCTTGTTTATTTATGTACATAGATCTGAATTTATAACAAACAAATTCATTTCCATTAAACCCTTCTCGTTCTTGTTTAAATATTGCAGGACCTCTTGATTCAATTTTAATCAATATCCATAATATAGGATATAGCCAAGAAATAATAAACAAACAAACAAATGAAGAAAATAGAATATCGAAAATACGCTTGATAATTCTATTTTCAATTAAGTCGAAAGGAAGCTTTTTAACACTCAATACTTTTAATGTATCGTCATAAAATTCTACATTTCTACTTTTACTGTAAAATTCTTTAGAATCAGGAATTAATTTTAAAGTTATGTTATGTATACTAGTATATTTAGTAAGTTTTTTTATTTGTGCTTTTTTTAAATTTGAAAGTGTAGCATAGATCTCATCAATTTCATTTACTTTAAGAAACTCGTACAACTCACTTTCATTTCCTAGATAATTCGAATTATCAATTGCTTTATTTGAAAAATAACCAACGAAAGAATACCCTAGACTTGGTTTATTTTGAAAAAGCTTGATCATTTTTTTGGTAGTATCATCTTTTTCAAAGAAAATTACTTTTTTAAAATTACTTCCAGATTGTCTTATTTTTTTCAAAATTAGGAAAGAAATAAGTTTAAAAAAAGCTAATGAACCTAAGGTTATTACTAAAGTTTTAAATTGTGTGTTAACAACTTCCCCTTCTTTAAATATTCCGAAATAGGCAAAAAAACCAAGTGTAAAAAATAATCCTTGAACTACTGTTAACCTAAGTAATCTATATAAGTTTGTGAATCTATAAACTTTATAATAGCTTGTGAAAATTGAAGTAACACACCAAAAAATAGAAATATAGGTATGAAATTGAAAACTTTGATGAATTTTTTCAAAAACAAAATATACAACAGTATTGATGAGTAGTAAATCTACTATCAAGAGTAAAATATTGGTGTTTTTAATCAGTTTTGAAATCAATCTTAATTAGTTTAATATTTTGTCAATCATTGAGTCGATAAGGAATAATTTCTTGCTTACTTCTATTTGATTTGATTTTTCAAAATCATCTTTAAGTAACTTTTCAAATATATCTTTAATTTTTTCTGTATCCCAAGATGTCACTATTGTTTTAAAGTTATTTCTTTTAAATAAAAGTTCAATTTCACTTCCTTTATCTGTAATACAAACAACATTAACTCCGCTTACTAATAAATTTGGAAGCTTAGAAGGAAGAGAACCTTTAGAAGTTCCTGCAAGTTGAGGTACAATTTGAATGTTGCTCCTACGATATAATTCTTCAATATTGTTTTTAGGAACTAATGAATGAAACTTAATTTTAGTGTTTTTATTTTTTTCTTTTAATTCTTCGAAATGATTTCCTTGAGAAAAAATATGAAACATAACTCCATTAAGTTGTTCAGAGCAAAAGTTAAATAAATTATATAAACCTTGTGGATTTTGCTTCTCTCCTAATGCTCCAGAGTATACAATATGTTTGTGTGTATTAGGTAATATAATTTCTAGATCGTTTGTGAAATTTTTAGAATCAATTGTAATAAACGGATATTGAACTTTTAATTTAGAAGTTGGTAAATCATACAAATTTTGAGCAAAGTCTTTCATTTCTTGGGATAAAAAAATTAATGAATCACAAGATTTGTAACAGCCTTTTTCTACTACATGAATACTCTTTGCAATTACTTTACTTATTATACTCGTTTTTTGATTGGCGTATATTTCTTGTAAATCGTGTATCATGCCAATTTTTTTTGTGCTTTTCTTTAGAAAAAAATGTATTAAATAAAAAGCTAAACTTGGTGGAAAAACAGGAATAATAATATCTGTTTTCTTTCTTAGTTTTAGAAGGTTTCTAAACATAAAAAAGGAAAAACTCAATTCTAAAATAATTCTACGAAGTGTTGAGTTTTTTGTAAAACGAAGAAATTTTCCTCCACGAATTATTTCAATACCATCAATTTGTTCTGAACTTTTACTGATTTTCCAACTCGGATAAAAAGGATGAAAGCATAATACTTTTACATGATGCCCTTTTGCTTTTAAAGCAAGAGCCATTTCAGTATTAAATTTTCCTGTAGATATTGGTTCAGGAAAAAAGAAAGGTGAAATTATAGTTATGTTTAATTGATTATTGATCATGAAAAGTGGTTGTCGAATTAATTTCTATCTTTTACTATTTTTAAAGGGTTTCCGTAGCAAATTTTATTTGCAGGAATATTTTTATAAACACTACTTCTAGAGCCAATAACAGATTGTTTACCTATAGTGATTCCAGGTGCAACAAAAACATCTGTAGCAAGCCAACATTCATCTTCAATATTAATTTCTTTAGCGTAAATAGGGAAGGAGGGAATGGTATAGTCATGAGATCCTGTACAGATATATGATTTTTGAGAAATAACCACATTATTTCCAATGTTAATATTACCTAAATTATAAAGAACTACATCATCACCAATCCAAGAATAATCACCAATATTTAATTTCCACGGATAAGTAACTCTAACTGTAGGTCGAATAATAACATTCTTACCAATTTTAGCTCCAAACAAGCGTAATAAAAAGCGTCTCCATCCGTACAAAAATTGAGGAGAAGTTCTAAAAAGTATCGATTGAACAATCCACCATAGTTGAACTATAAATGGATTTCTTCCTCTAAAATTTTTTGGTAATTTAAATGTATTTAAATCTTGTTTTTTATGCATTTAATATTTTAATAAAATTCTCTTTAAAGAGATCTAATGAAAATTTTTGTTGGAAATACTTACTGTTATTTTGAGCTATTTCTTTGAGTTCATTTAAGTTTTCGGTTAAATTCCTTATGATTATATAAATACTTTCTACATTTTGTTGTTCTACAAATTTACCGTGAACATTTTGATGTATAATATCTGTTATGCCTGCATGCTTAGTTGTTATGATAAAATTTTGACTAGCTAATGCTTCTAATATTGAAATAGGTTGACCTTCCATTTTATAAAAGGTTGGCAAAATAAAAGTATTACTCCAAAGAAGTAATTCTTTTTTAATATTTCCATTTACAATACCAATATATTCGGTATGATTTAATTTGTTTAGTTTTTTAACAATTATATTTTTTAAATTCTCGTCAATATTACCAGCAATCTTAGCTTCGTAAGGTATTTCATTTTCTTCTAATCTTTTTAAAGCATCTAATAGAAAAAGAATTCCTTTCTCTTGCATAAGATTACTTAAAAAAACAAGCTTTACTTTTTCGAATTTCTTTTTTGTTTCTCCTATTTTTAGGTAATCTTCAGCAAAATTATAAAGAATAAATATTTTTTCATCTTCAATAAATGGAGATAAATTTCTTTTTAAAGATTCTGATAAAACTATTCCTTTTGAGAATTTTGATACTAGATTTTTAAAAATACGTTTTTTAACCCCTTGTAAACTATTATAACAATCAATTAAATGGTTTCCATGAACGTGAATAATAAGTTCTTTTCTTAAGAGTTTTGATAATAAAATAAATACGGAATATTTTACTATTCCAAAAAAAGTTTGACCAGGAGTGATATAAATAATATTATTTTTAAAAACTTTATATAAGTTGAAATTTAGTTTTAGATAAAAGAACATTTTTTTTAAAGAGAATGAACCTAAATCTTCACTGAAATTAGGGTTAGAGGTATTGATAAAAGAAACTTCAAAATTTTCTTCTTCTTTTAATAAGTCTCTTACAATTTTATTTGCTAATGATACACCAGATATAGGGTCTGGAAAAGGACCAATTAATAACACTTTACTTTTCATTATCAAGTATATAATTCTTTAAACTAAAAAAGCAAATAAAGAAACTAAAATAAATCACTCCATTTTCTCTTTCAAGTATACTTTCAGTCATCATATTAAATAGATAAAAAAGACAAATAATGATAAAAAGATGATTATTATTTGCGTAGGATAATCGTATGTTATAAAACTGCACTAATAAAAAGATTGAAAGTAAAAACAAACCACCAATTAGTAAAAAACTGATGTATTGATTATGAGCGTTAAATTGTCTTCTAATTAGAACTTTATTTTTATAGCTATTTATTAAAGCTGAATTGAAGTCACCTATCCCATAACCCAAAAATAAAGATTCTTTTATAGGCTTTAAAGAGGATTTGTAAATCTCAGCTCTAATATTAGTAGAATTCATGTTTTTCTCAGTTAACTTTTCAATATTTAATATTTCAGAAAATTTTGATTTAACCTTTGGTACTATCAAAAATGATGAAACAACAAGAATTATTAACGATATAGATGTTATTATTTTTAATTTTCTCTTGAGAAGAAAAATAATGGAGTATAATAAAATTAATATTAAGGATAATATAGGGCCTTTTCTCATTAAAATAAACAAGAAAAAGGAAAGTAAAACTATACTTATAAGTGTAATTATCTTTCGTTTTTTACTATATAAATAAAAGCTAAAAATTAAAGAAATACATAAATGAATAGAAAGATAAATAGGATGTATATTATATTTATGTAATCTTTCATTTACTATTATAACATAATGTTTTATAACATTAAAAAAAGCAAGATCGTTAATACAATATCCTATAAATATTATAAGATTAAATAATAGAACAGAGTAAATATAAACTTGTAAAAACTTTTCTTTATGATTATAAATTTTAGTGTAGTTTTCTTTAGATATTAAGGAAAATACTAAAGGGAATAGGAAAAGGGAAAGCATTGTCTGTAATTTTAACGATGCTTGTCGTGTATCATGAGAATAAAGAAGCGTACCAATTATAAATATATAAACACTACTGTTTATTAAAAAAAATCGCCAATTGATTTTATTTTTTTTAATGACAGCATGTATTAGAATTGTTACAGAAAATAGCGCTATAGCTAATGATTTTATATTTCTAGGTAACAATATCAAAGAGAACATAATTATGAAAACATAAGGAATACTTTTCTCTTTTAAAAATTTATAAAGTGCTTTCATTTATCTTTTTACTATGTTTTTAATTATATATTCTATGAAGTTAGGTAAGTAAACTACAGCTATTAATGGAGCAATATAATATGAAAACCCATTCGTAAAATCACCTCTCAAAAAAAATAATAAATGCATTGCAAAGTAAAATGACATTATTCTTTTTAAATGATTTTTAGATTTAATCCATTGTAACATTATGATCAATACATATGCTAATATTATAGGGTAAATAATAACTCCAATTAATCCAAAATTTAAGAAACCTTCTGAAACATAAGGATTAGATAAGTTTGTGAAATTGAACCCAAAATCATTAACTAAATAATCACCTACTAACTCTCCTGAAGATACTGGCTTAGAAGTCCAGAAACTTCTAGGAACAAAAAATAGAAGTCCACCTAAGAGTTGATAGCCAAAAGAGAATCCATTTTTATCAACATAATCTATTGAAGCTGTAAAATTGAAAAAGGCATCATAATTTAAAGTATTAAAAGCTCTAATTATACCTCCTCCTTTCATTTGATTTATAAGTATTAAAGGATTATTATAAATCTCAGCTAAAGTAGCATCAGAATGAGTGATTATAGCTGTTAGTGGGAATACTATAATCATAGAAAAAAACAAAAAAGATAATGTTTTCACATTGCTATTTAGCAATTTAGGGAAAAACAGAAAAATCAAGCATATGTACAATGGACCTAACGCATTTCTTTTTTCAGTCAAAGGATTTTTAAACCAAAACAAAAGCATAAAGAAGATCACAAAAAAAGCAAGAATAATTATATAGTTTACAAGTTGTTTTTTTTGTGATTTAATATATTTTATACACAATACAAGACCCGTAAAAGGTATCATGAATATAAACTTTTTATTAATTAAAACTTTTGCTTTTGACGTTTCTTGAGATTTTAACCAATTAGGATTAAAAAATTCATCTTTTATAAAAGAGTAGCTACTAAAAAAACCTAGTAATGATATAATTAAAAGAATGGATAAAATAACAGGAAGATATTTTTTTGAAGTTTCTTTTAAAAAGATATTCTTTGTGTTTAAAATCTTTTTTTTCAATTCAATGTAGAAGCAAATGAAAATTATATTGAATATTATAATTAGTGTATTGGCATAAACTACTAAGTTCTCTTTGTAGATAAAAAAATTGACAAGTCTACTGCCTTCTACTCCAGAAAAAGAGTTTATTTGTGAAATAGGTGCAAGGAGAAAAAATAATAGATAAAAAACTATATAAGCAGATATAAAGGGAGAATAGTCTCTCTCATAAAATAAATGATATATAACAACTAAAAGTAAAAATAAATTACTAATAAAGAAAGATATATAAACTTGAAAAGAAGCACTAAATGTTAAAAATATTAAAGCTGTTAAAGCTAAATAAGTTACAAAGAATAAGTTTTTTGCTTTAAACATTTCTAATTAGTTTTTTTTCACCATAAATGTAAAGAAAAGAGCTTTTAAAAAAATATAGTAATATTAAATATATAATGTAATTGTTGTAACCATTAAAAGTTCCTGTAAACGTTATAAAAACAGTAAATATGAATGCAGAAATATTTAGGAAATTGAAGGTTTTAAATTTATCATAAACAAGATAAAAAGGATGAATAACATAGTAAAAGGCACTTATTACAAAAAGAATTAAAGTATTTGGAATTTCAATAAATACCTTTTGGATTTCAGGATAATTATCCAATAGATTTATGTAGTTTAAAGTGTAATAAATTATATATGCACACAAAGAAATTCCCAAATATAATAGTAATGTCTGATGTTTTATTTTATTAGCAATATCAGGCATTTTATTTGTAATGTGTTTTTTAATTAAAGGATGGTATACTGAATTTACACCGATACCTATTAGTAAAAAGACATTCCATAAATTTAAGATATAACCAATTCTTAGAACAATCTCTGGGGTTGAATATATTTTTGCAAGATTTATAAACCCCAAACCAGAAATCCAACCTAAAATACTTATTGAAAATAGATTTAACATTTTCTTCCATTCATTTACAGTGAAGTTTAAAAAACGAAATTTTGTAATATTAAACTTGAATAGTTTTATCAGTATTATAATAATTAAGAAACCTACAGATTTACCTAAAAAGAATGCTAATACTTTATTTTCTAGCACTAAAGAAAATATTAATATAGATAGAAAAGAGATAAAGTAGAGTGATTGTACTTTAAGAGCTTTATCATGGTTTTCTATTAATTTATAAAAATTTGTTAGATAAAATATATAACCATTTGTAAAAACGTTAAATAAAATGGAAGAGAAAATAATTAAATTGGAAACACCATAATATCTAAATATAGATTCCTTGAAAAGCCAAAAACTTATGATGTAAAAGCAAAGAAATAAAAAAGAAGTAGAAATTAATTTATTAGTTATCTTATCGTAATCTACTACAGTTTTGGAATAAATTATAGTTGGGTTATTTAACGGAAGTAGTAAGTTTAGTAGTTGTTCTAAAGAAAGAAGTAAAAGTATTGTTATATATTGTTCAGAAAAAATACCTACAGCAAAATATAATAGAATTAAATAGTTTAGTCCTTTAGATGCTCCAGATACGATAATATATTTTAAAGAATTTAAAAAGAAACTTTTATTACTCATTCTTTAAATCATTTAAAATCTTATTCACAACTCTTTTAGTAGATTTACCATCTACTTTTCCGACAGTATTGTATAAATATTTTTGTGTTTCGTTTTTATTTGTTTCTATTGATGAGAAGCTATCTTCAAATGATTTTTTAGAATAAAAATATTCAATAATATTGTTAGGATATTTTTCTTCTAGACCTCTTGACTCACCCCATCTGGGAGATTTTACTTTTTTATTTAGAAGAAGAACATAAACAATAACAGAAGAAAAATGACTTATAATAAATTTAGAGTGATGTATAAAATTTTTAAAATCAACATCAGATAAATAAGTGATATTGTTTTCTTCAAAGAATGAAATACATTCTTTAATGTCGCGTCGTGGATGGAGTTTTATAACAAGTGAGGAGCCTTTACTAACAATAATATCATTTAAATCTTTTAAGAAAGCTAACCATTTATTGTTGTTCCAACCATGTGTTTTAGAAAGTCCATCATCAAAATAACCTATATAATTACTATTTTTAATATTGTTGGTATTTAAAAAAGTAGTTTTCTCAATAATTTGAGAATTATAAAAAACATCAAGTTCTGGATTACCTATAACTTCTATCATTTCTTTTGGAAAGCCAAAATCTTTAACCATAATTTGATAGTCTGAAGGGTAAAAGACAAACGATTTATTGACCTTTAATTCTTCTGAATAAATGGGGAAAAGAGTATAATTTGTGTGATTTTTTATTGCTTTGTAAAAGAAAGATATTGTTTTAGTAACGCTTTTTAATTCTACTAGATAGTTAAATAAAGCATATCTATTCTTTTTATTAAATTTTGAAAAAAGATTTTTTTTAGAAGAGTCTTTTATTGTTTGTTTAACTACCTTAATACTGTCTGAAGGAATTAACATCCCGTGTGAAAGATGATAAATTTTAATGTTTAAATCATTACAAATCCTTATTAAAGCTCTATCTATCATAAAAGATAAGTTCAGCATAATAATTGCATCAGGAGCTTCACTGCTTATAATCTTTCGTAATCTTTTTGTATTATAAAAAGAAATATCTCTTAAATAGAGGCCATCAATTTCTTTGTCAATTTCAATAATTTCATCAACTAAAGAAGAGGTGTGTAAAAGAATTGTAGAGTAACCATTTTCTTTAAAAATAGGATCTAAACGTAAAAAGTTCCTGTATCCTTTATCCCAGTTATCGTAATAAAGAATTTTTTTCATTTTAATTTGCTAATATTTTTTCCACAAACTCTCTAAAAACACCTTCACCACCTTTTTTTTCTAATAATGTTATGTTTACGATGTCTCTTATTTTTTTTGTTGCATTGGCAGGACAAGCAGCAAAACCTACTGCATTTAGCAGTTCAAAGCAATTAATGTCGTCTCCGATATATGCAACCTCTTCTAACTCTAAACTATTTTCGTTACAAATTTTTAAAACAGACTCTAATTTTCCTCCGAATTTTTTTCCTTGATACAAAAAGTCAACTTTTAGTTTTTTTGCTCTATTTGCAACAATATTTGTGTTTTCAGAAGTTATAATTCCAGTCTTAATTCCATTTTCTCTTAACAATTGAAATCCCATACCGTCGTGAGTATTAAACTTTTTTAGTTCATTACCATCTTCGGTATAATACATTCCAGCATCAGTTAAAACCCCATCTACATCAGAAATTACTAACTTTATTTTATGCTTTTTTTGATTTAAAATAAATTTTTTCATTAAAGATTCAGCAACAATCCAATCCTCTTCTTCATCAATCTCTACAGCAGTAAATTCAGGCATTTCGCTTATACCTATATTTCCAGATATTCTATTTTCATTTGTGAGAATAGATTTTACAGTACTTATGTAAAAAGCACCATTTTCCATTAACAATCCATCAAAATCTTGTCTTCTAGGTCTATTTTTGAAATCGTAATTCAAAGCTTTTCCGTCGGGTGACCAAAAAAATCTTTTACTTCGAACACAAGATAAAACAGCATCATATTTTTTATTTACAAATAGATTCAATCCGTTTTCAAGATCATTCTTTGTTAACATTGGTGAAGTTGCTTGTATCAATATAAAACGATCAGAATCTGATAAGTTTACTTTTGATAAATATTCAAGCATTACACTTTCTGTAGATGAAGTATCTTCTGCATTTTTAGCTTCTCTTTGGTAAATTGTAACTTTTTCAAATTTGAAAGACCTGACAGTTTCTTCTATTTCTAGACTATCTGTAGCTACAACTACTTCATTTATTTGATTTACTTCAAAAGCAGCTTTTATTGTCCAATAAATTAAGGGTTTTCCACAAAACAGTTTAATGTTTTTAAGAGGAATTGATTTACTTCCACCTCTTGCAGGAATAAAAGCTACTGTTTTCATTACTTTCTATACTTTAGTTTATCTCTTTGTACTTGTTCAATTGCTAAAATTTCAGATTCTTTATAATTTAAAGATTTGTATGTAGCATTTAAATCTCTACATAATTTTCTCATTCCTGTTGGTTCTAAAGAAGCTGCATGATCAGTACCTTTCCAAGTTCTATCTTTTGTAAAATGTCTTTCTACCCAAGTTGCACCAAGTGTATAAGCTGCATTATCTATAGCAATACCTAAATGATGACCTGAAAAACCTATATCTTTTACACGATCTCCAAATTCTTTTTTTAATCTAGTAATTTCTAGTAAACAAACATTTTCGAAAGGAACAGGATATCCTGAAGTACAAGAATAAATAACTAGCCTATTTTTTGCTTGACCAGTTTCTTCGAAAAAGGCCACTATTTTTTTCTCTTCTTCTTGTGTAGTCATTCCAAAAGATAAATGTACTTCTCCTTCAAACTCATCTCTTAGTACTTTTAACATTTCAAAATGATTATTACATGCAGAAGGTACTTTTAATAAACTTGGTTTAAAAGTAATCATTTCTTTTGCAGAGGTAGTATCCCATACAGACGTAGAATATTCAATACCAATAGAATCACAGTGTTCTTTTAGTTTTTTATGTTGTTCAACTGTAAATTCTAAAAACTCTCTGTGTGCTCCATAGGTTTCTCCGTAAGAGTTAGCTGGGTTTGGGTGTTTAGCTTTATATTGTTCAGGTGTAAGTAATTCTTTATTATTTCTTTTTTGAAATTTAGCAATATCAGCACCACATTCTTTTGCTAGGTCTAATAACTCAATTGCAATATCGAAGTCACCTTTGTGATTACAACCGATTTCAGCAATTACTTTTGGTTTTTTATAGTTCATTTTTATACTTTTCTATATACCATTTATACATTCTATCTATTCCATCTGTTAGTTCAACTGAATGTTTCCAATTTAAACTATTTAGTTTAGTTACATCTGTAAATTTTCTCATAGTACCATCAGGTTTATTAATATTAAACATTAATGTCCCTTTAAATCCTACTCTTTTCTTTATTAGTTGAGCCAATTCTTTTATTGATATTTCTCTTCCTGTACCAATATTTATATGTGTATTTTTTACTTCTTTAGAACCCTTAATTAAGTCTTTAAAATCAACGTTATTCATAATATGAACACACGCATCTGCCATGTCTTCACTCCATAAAAACTCTCTTTTAGGTTTTCCTGAGCCCCAAATTTCTACGCTATCTTCTGATACTCCGAATTTTGATAAGTAAATTCTAGCTTCTTCTATTGATTTAACTTTTAAATCTTCTATAATATTTAAATCTTTTCCTTCAGATAATAGTTTTGCCAAATGAATTTTTCGAATTAAAGCTGGTAGTACATGAGATTTTTCCAGGTCAAAATTGTCATTAGGTCCGTAAAGATTTGTTGGCATTACAGAAATAAAATTTGTTCCGTATTGTAAATTATAACTCTCACACATTTTTATTCCTGCAATTTTTGCTATTGCATAAGGTTCGTTTGTGTATTCTAATTCTCCTGTTAATAATGAATTTTCCACTAAGGGTTGAGGTGCATTTTTAGGATAAATACAAGTGCTTCCTAAGAATAAAAGTTTTTTTACATTGTGTTTATAACTTTCATGAATCACATTATTTTGAATCATCAAATTAGCATAAATAAAATCTGCTCTATATGTATTGTTGGCAATAATACCACCAACTTTTGCAGCGGCTAAAAAAACGTATTCAGGTTTTTCTTTTTTGAAAAAAGAGGCAGTTTCAGTTTGATTTGTTAAATCTAACTCATTATGTGTTTTAGTAATAATATTTGTATAGCCTTTTTGTTTAAGGTTTTTAGTTATAGCACTACCTACTAACCCTTTATGCCCTGCAACAAATATTTTAGAAGATTTATTCATAATTATTTAAAATATCATGTCCGCCTTTTTGCAAATACGTTTCTCTCTCCATTAACTTTAAATCACTTTCCATCATTTCTTTCACCATATCTTCTAATGTATACTCCGGAACCCAACCTAATTTTTCTTTAGCTTTACTAGCGTCTCCTATTAATAAATCTACTTCAGTAGGACGGTAATAGTGTGGATCAATACAAACTACGATTTTTCCAACGTCTAGATTAAAGTTTGGGTTATTAGAAGATTTTATAATTCCTTTTTCTTCTTTACCTTCTCCTTCAAATGATAATTCTACACCAATTTCATTAAAAGCCATTTGTACAAAGTCTCTAACTGTGGTTGTTTTACCAGTAGCAATTACCCAATCTTCTGGTTGATCTGCTTGTAAAATCATCCACATCATGCGAACATAATCTTTCGCATGCCCCCAATCTCTTTGAGCATTTAGGTTTCCTAGGTATAATTTATCTTGTAACCCATGAGCAATTTTTGAAACAGCTCTAGTAATTTTACGTGTAACAAAAGTTTCTCCTCGTATTGGAGATTCATGATTAAATAAAATTCCGTTACAGCCAAAAATATTATAAGCTTCTCTATAATTTACTGTAATCCAATATGCATACATTTTTGCAACTCCATACGGACTTCTTGGGTAAAAAGGTGTTGTTTCTGATTGTGGTACTTCTTGAACTTTTCCATAAAGTTCAGATGTAGAAGCCTGATAGATTTTAGTTTTATTTTCGAGTTTTAAAATGCGAATAGCTTCTAACAATCTTAATGTTCCTAATCCGTCTACATTAGCAGTATATTCTGGTGTTTCAAAAGAAACATGTACATGACTCATCGCTGCCAGATTATAAATTTCGTCAGGTTGAACTTCTTGAAGTATTCGGATTAAATTAGTTCCATCGGTCATATCTCCATAATGAAGAATCAGATTTCTATTTTCAGTATGTGGATCTTGATATAAATGATCAATACGTTGTGTATTAAAGCTAGATGCTCTTCTTTTTATACCGTGAACTATATAGTTTTTCTTTAATAAAAGTTCTGCTAAATATGCACCATCTTGCCCCGTAATTCCTGTAATTAAAGCTACTTTTTTCATGTTGTTTTTTTAGAAAAAACCTATTTAAAGAATAGATTTCTAAAATTATTTACTCTTTCTATATGATTCTAAATATGAATTTAATTTTAATAATAATAGTAGTAATATCATTAAACTTAAACCTACTAAACCAAATTGAAAAGCTTTATTTTTTTCAATTTCTTTAATTTCATGACCTATTGGTTGGAAGTTAGAAACAATATTTATTATTTCCGATTTTTCAGATAGATCTTTGTTAACTTTAACTAAATCATTATTTAATCTGATTTTGGCATTGAATAGCTCCTGTTCTTTGTTTTTCGAACCAGGATTATTTCCTTCCATATTAATGCTAGTAGATGAGTTAGGTTTTTTAGCTTGTTCTATTAATACTTGTTTGTATATGTGATGTAAAGAGTCAGCTTGTTTAAGGTTTTTTCTTAATAAAGAATCAGTTCTTAATAAATTGTTTTTATTAATCTTTTTTAGATTCTTGAAGTAGTTATTATTAACAATAGAACCAATAATTACTTCATCCAGCTTAGAAAAAATATTATCTCTAGTAGAATTTACAGTTATTTTATGAACCTTATAATCGAATTTAGTAAATGCATTCTTAAATTTTAAATACGAATAGCTTTTTACAGTAGATGTATCTATCGATTGTGTAAGCTCATCATAAGAAGTAAGAATGTCATTTTCATTGATGATTGGAGTGATTTCAAATTTTTTGAAAGATTTGGCTTCAGTATCAGATATTTTAAATATAGATTTAATTTGCTCAATGTTTTTTTGCTTTACTAAATCATTATAAAATTGAATATTATTGTATAACTGTCTAGAACTACTAAAGTTAGGTTTAACATGTAGATTTGCTTCGTAAGTTGTTTCAGAATTAAACTCCATAAAAACTCCTAGTAGGGCACCTATAAAAGTTGCGATACTTAGTTTAATTACATTAAGTTTTAGGAATAAAAGAATCTCAATAAAGAAATTGAATATACCTTTAAAAATTCCCAAAATAGAGTTACCTAATTTTGTAAATCCTTTTCCAATAATAATGAACAAAGACCCTAAATCTACTTCTTCATTTTCTTTATGATATTGATCAGACATTTTTAGTCGTTTAATATTTGTTCTAATATTTTTTGAGTAATTGCATAAGTTGGAGTTACACCGCTCATTCCTAATCCACCAGAAGCTAATGTTGCTCCAGTTTCTAATGGATTATCTGAAGCATAGTACGCATATCTTACTTTTACATTTTCACCAATATTACCTCTAATCTTAGATGCTGATTGAATTGCTTTTTGGTAATGTGCTCCTTCCATTTCTAATCCGATAACATCCCAAGTTGAGTCATGGAAGAATTTTAAAAGGTCTTTGTTTTGTAATGAAGTTCCTAATACAGTAACCATAGCGCCATCAAATACTTCAACGCCAAAACCTTCTAAATCTTCTTTTTTAAGTTCATTCTTAAAAGGGTAGTTATCCGCAGTACCTTCAAAAATGTGAGAAGAAGGAATCATAATATCTCCTTTACCACCTTCTAAAATTCCTGCTTTACCCATTATGGAAACAGATTCAACATTTATATGAAGAATCTCATTATTACGTTTATATGGTTTTAATAACTCATCCATAGTTTCATAAGCTTGTTCTCCAAAAGCATAATCCATTACAATAATCACTGGTTTTGCTGATGAATTAGGATTGTTAAATTTTGTGTTATCAAAATTCACTTTTGCAGTGTCTATAATTTGAACATTAATGTTTGTTCCACTTTTATCTTTAATGTAAATTAATCCGTTTTCAGAAGCGTAATTTTTTACAGAAGTTTGTAAGGGCTTGCTATTGGCGTTACTTAATAGCTCATATAATTCAAAACCAGAGTTATTTTCTTTAGGTAAAGCATTATTCGCATATAATGTGTTTAACACACTATGCATATTAGCGCTTATAATATGAATAGGTCTATTTAATAAATTATTTTGTAATAAGGCTTCTTTAATATCATTAGCCCAATTTTCTCCATGATAATGACGCCCAATTTCTTCAGATAAAACAGAGCTAAAACGAATAGATCTTTTTTTATCATAAAGCTCTTCGTTAATGGCTAGTTTACCTAACCAATAAATTAATTGGAAGAAACGATGTGGGTTTTCTTCTGTCTCATAAGTGTTGTAAGCTTGATAAACTTCTTCGTAAGTTCTTCCTAAAATACTTCCAAGATGTACTATCAAAACATCTTTTTCTTGATCAGTAAGTGATTTGTTGTGAAGAACTGTTTCTTCTAGGTTTTGCCATTCACGAGTTGTTTTTTTACCATCACTAATTAAAACACGATCTTTTATTTTATGAGATTCTATAAATAAAAAGGTAAGATGTGTTAAAATATCATAGACATCAGATCTTCCCCTAGTAATCTCAATATTCATTTGATCTTTATCTATTCGATAACAGTTTCTTCTTCTTTTTGGAGGAATAATTGCTTTAAAATGAGAGTTTCTATAACCTTCATCTCCTGTAAGATTAATGAATTGACATTCTTCTATTCCTTCAGGAAGTCTTTCTATTATATAGTTTAAGCCATTTAATTCAGTTTTGTTTTCGGCAATAGACCCATAAATTTCAGGTCTAAGTGATAATAACGATTTTCGTAAAGTTTCACCTGAAACTCCCATAGGCTTATAAAATCCACGGCTAAATAAATGACGCATAGAAATATATAATTTTTCTATTGCATTTGTAGATTCTTGGGCTCTCGTTCTTTCTTTATATATTTTTGACATATTACTTTTTAGCTATTTCCTAATATTTTATTGTACTTAGATTCATCATTTAATATCTGAACTGCTTGTTTGATCGTGGCATCATTTTTCAAATGGTATTGATAAACACCTTTCTTATAAAAATATTGTTGTAAAATTTCATCTTGTATTTTTTCTAACAGAATATCTTTATTTTTATTAATCTGTTGAACTTTATACGTTTTTATTTTTGTGATTAATTGATTGTAATCTGAAGCAACATTATCTTTATTTTTCAGCTTTTTATAAGCTTCTTTAAATAACTTTTCTTGCTCTGTTACAAAAGCAGTATCTTTTGTTTTTAAATATGTTTTAAAATTTTCAAAACCATTAAACGAAAAAGAATTAATATCCGATTTTGGATTTTTTCTCACATAATCTGTAGCAAAATTAAAAATTGCTCTAGAATTTAAAAGTTTCTCAGTTTCTTCAGTTTTTTTAGAGATATTAACTTTTACATCAGGAGTTACACCTCCACCATCATATACAGCTCTACCATTTTCAGTTTTAAAAGTGTTTACTTGTCCATCAGAAAATTTAGGAACTTTCCCTGTTTTCCAGTTACGATTAGCATAATCTAATTCCTGAATACATCTTCCACTAGGGGTATAGTATTTAGAAATTGTAGCTTTCATCTGTGTACCATATGGTAAATCGAAATAGCGTTGTACTAATCCTTTTCCGAAAGATCGTTCACCTAAAACTACAGCTCTATCATAATCTTGTAATGCTCCAGATACAATTTCAGATGCCGATGCCGATCTGTCATTTATTAATACTACAACAGGTAATGTTTCATCTAGAGCATCTTGACTAGTAGTATAGCTTCTAGAATTCTTTTTTGTTTTTCCTTTAGTGTCAACAACTCTTTTTCCTTTAGGAATGAATAAATTAGTAATATTTACAGCATCATACAAAGATCCACCAGGATTACTTCTTAGGTCGAAAACTAATTTTTTCATCCCTTTTTCTTTCAGTACATTAATAGCATTTCTTACACCATCGGTAGATTTTCTAACTGTAAATTGAGTTAATATAACATAACCAGTATCTTTATTAATCATCTCAAAATAAGGAACTGGATCGTCAATAATTTTATCTAATTCTAATTTAAAATTTAATGTTTTATCTCCTCTTTTAACGACTAATGAAATAGCCGTACCAGGAATTCCTTTTAAAACTTGAGACAAGTTTTCATTATCTAAACCTTGTAGTTTTTGGTTATTAACATCGATAATTATATCGCCAGCTTTTAAACCAATTTTATCAGCAGGAAACCCTTCTTTTATGGTACGAATTGTAATTCCTTGTTTAGAGTACCAAGAAGAAATTCCAATTCCTCCATATTCACCTTCACGCCTAATTTTTGCATCTTCTACTTGTTGCTCATTATAAAAACGAGTGTAGGGATCTAAATTTTCTAAGGTATTATTTATAGCCTTGGTTGTAATTTCACCAGGATTTATTTCGTTAATGTAATCAACATTTAGTGTCTTATATAAATTGTTGTAAATTTCTATTTGTTTTGCAATCTCGAAGAAACGAGACTGAAAAGAAAAAGAAACAATAATTACACAACCAACAATTAGAATTAAAATTTTTTTATTTCTCATCTTCAGAAATTTTTGTGATAAACTTCTTTAAAAGTTTCTCCATTGAGGATTCTAAGTCTGCGTATTGCCACTCTTCTTTTGCAAGATAAGAAATCATAAACACATAAGGTTTATCAACTTCCGAATACACTATATTTTTTTGTAAACGATAACTTTCCCTTAATAAACGTTTAATTCTATTTCTATCTACAGCTTTTTTAAAGTTTCGTTTTGGAACAGAAACTCCACATTGAACTGGGAAATTTGAATGATGTTCAATTTTTAAATACACCATTCTTAAAGGAAAAACTTTAATAGATTTACCTTCAGTAAATAATTGTGAAATTAACTTTCTACTCTTTAAACGTTCTTGCTTTCCTAGTGTGAATTTCATTAGGACAAACATAAGCAAAGAAAGATTAATATCTGTTTTTTTAGCTATTTTTGAATAAAGTAAATGAATATGAAACCCGATCTTTTTCAAGCACCAGATTATTATTTAGTAGATGATCTATTATCAGATGAGCATAAGTTAGTTAGAAATACCACACGTAGTTGGGTGAAAAAAGAGTTATCACCAATTATTGAAGAGTATGCTCAAAAGTCAGAATTTCCAAAACAATTAGTAACTGGATTAGCAGAAGTAGGAGCTTTTGGTTCTTATATTCCTTCTGAATATGGAGGAGCAGGATTAGATCAAATCTCGTACGGTTTAATTATGCAAGAGTTAGAGAGAGGAGATAGTGGTATTCGTTCTACAGCTTCTGTTCAAACTTCTTTGGTAATGGGACCAATATTTAATTATGGGTCAGAAGAACAACGAAAAAAATATTTACCAAAATTAGCTTCAGGAGAATGGATTGGAAGTTTTGGTTTAACAGAGCCAAATCATGGGTCTAACCCGGGTGGAATGGAAACGAAGTTTAAAGATATGGGAGATCATTATTTGTTGAATGGAGCAAAAATGTGGATTTCTAATTCTCCTATTTGTGATGTGGCTGTAGTTTGGGCTAAAAATGAAGAAGGTAGAGTACATGGTTTAATTGTAGAACGTAGTATGGAAGGTTTTACAACTCCAGAAACTAAAAATAAATGGTCGTTAAGAGCATCAATTACAGGAGAACTTATTTTTAATAATGTAAAAGTGCCAAAAGAAAATATATTACCTAATAAATCTGGGTTAGGAGCTCCCTTAAAATGTTTAGATCATGCGCGTTATGGTATTGCTTGGGGAGCAATTGGTGCAGCTATGGATTGTTATGATACTGCATTAAGATATTCAAAAGAAAGAACTCAATTCGGAAAACCAATTGGACAATTTCAGTTACAGCAAAAAAAATTAGCTGAAATGATTACAGAAATAACAAAGGCACAATTAATGGCTTGGCGATTAGGTGTTTTGAAAAATGAAGGAAAAGCGACTTCAGCACAAATCTCAATGGCTAAACGAAATAATGTAGAAATGGCTATCAATATTGCAAGAGAAGCTAGACAAGTTTTAGGGGCAATGGGAATTTCTGGCGAATATTCTATTATGAGACATGCAATGAATCTAGAAAGTGTAATTACTTATGAAGGTACACATGATGTCCATTTATTAATTACTGGACTTGATATTACAGGTTTAAATGCTTTTAAATAAAAAAGCTACCAGATAGGGTAGCTTTTTTTGATAACTAATGTTGAATTGCATAACTGGCCCCTTCACCCAGTTTGCCTAGAGTTTTAGTAATCTCTTTTAAAATATTAGTTAATCTCTTTAATATCCCTTCAAATTGTTTCATTTTATTTCCCGTTTTAATGTTGGTTATCTGATAGTAATACAACTCAGAGTTTAAACACCCTACGGTTTTTAAACAAAATAGAAAAGCTATCGAAGAAATACCGATAGCTTTTACATTAAGTTCGGTTTAGTGTTGTAAAGCGTAACTTGCTCCTTTACCCCACTCTCTTAAAGCTAATAAAAAACGTTTTAAAATTCTTCTAGCTTTAATGATTAAAATTTTCCCCATAATTTTAATTTTAAAATAATCCCTAAACTTGTTATTAAAGAATAACATTGCAAATATAGTGGGCACAATAAGGTTATTACAAAGGGAAAACCGCAAGATAACATGTAATTTTCCGTAATTGTAAAAGGGTTTTTCCTAAGTTTTAAGAGCAGAAAAACCACCTGTTAAGGTGGTTTATTGATATGGTTTTAAGTATTCGGGGGGTACTATTTTTTAGTGCTGTAAAGCGTAACTTGCTCCTTTAGCACATTCAGTTAAAGCTTGAGCAAATGATTTCGTTATTTTGTTAATTTTGAAAAGTAATAATTTTCCCATGTTGTTAATTTTAAATAATCCCTAATGTTTTGTGTAATAAATAATTACATTACAAATATAGTGACAGTAACAAGGTTTTTGCAAGGGGAAAACCGCAAGATAACGTGTAGTTTTCCGTAGTTGTAAAAAGGTTTTTTCCTTAAGACTAAAAGGAAAAACCACCCATTAAAGGTGGCTTTTGATATAGTTTATAAGTTTCGGGGGGTACTAATTTTTTAGTGTTGTAAAGCGTAACTTGCTCCTTTAGCACATTCAGTTAAAGCTTGAGTAAATGATTTGGCTATTTTGTTAATTTTAAAAAGTAATAATTTTCCCATGTTGTTAATTTTAAATAATCCCTAATGTTTTATGTAATAAACAATTACATTACAAATGTAAGATGGTTTTTTAGTTTTTAAAAAGGGATATCCGCATAATAAAATGTGATTTTCCGTATTTAATTAAAATAGCTTAATAGTTGTTTAAGTGTTTGGTTAAGTTTTGTTTATGTTTTTGGCCAATAGGGATTTTGTGCTCGGAAATTAGTAAATGGTTTCCTTCTATAAAATTTACTTTTTGAATATTTATAGCATATGATTTATGAACTTGAATAAAATTGTTTGAAGGTAACTTTTCTATCATAGTACTTAATTTACTATAGGTTGTTAATGTGTTATTCGTGGTATGTACTTTAACATAATCTCCTAACGATTGAACAAATAAGATGTCTTCAAATTTTATAATATGTAATCTTTTATCTGCTTTAAGAATAAGTTTGTCTTCATCTTGCTTTAAAATATCTTTAGCTTTAATTACAGCTTTCTGAAAACGTTCGAACGAAAAAGGCTTCAATAAATAATCGGTTGCATTTACATCAAAACCTTCTACAGCGAATTCTGCATATGCAGTTGTGAAAATAACTAAAGGTGGATTGATTAACGACTTATAAAAGTCTAATCCTGAGATGATAGGCATATTAATATCTAAAAACAATAAGTCTACTTTTTCAACTTCTATCACTTTTTGTGCTTCTTGAGCGTGATTGCAGACAGCTTTTAATTCTAAAAAATCAATTTTTTTCACAAATTGTTCTAATACATTTTGAGATGAAGGTTCATCATCTATAATAATGCAGTTTATTTTTTTGATCATAATTCTATTGTTAATGAAACAGAATACTTCTCATTTTTAGAAGTAATTTCTAGATGATGTTGATTAGGGAATAAAATTTCTAAATGTTTTTTAACATTTTGTATTCCTATACCTGAGTAAGGAGTTTTATTTTTTCTGATTAAAAAATTATTAGAAATACTAAAAGATAAATTATTATTTCCTTCTATTAATTTAATGTGTACAAAAGGGTTTTGTACACCACTTTTAATTCCATGTTTAAAAGCGTTTTCAATTAAAGGTAACAAAAGCATCGGAGGGATTTTTTGATCTTTTTCTATAGTGTGTTCAAAATCAATTTTAGCATTAAGCGCACTTCTGTTTTTTTCAAAATCGATGTAATTTTTAATAAGTTCAATTTCTTTACTTAAAGGAATCTTTTCATTTTCTGTTTCATAAATACCGTATCTTAAAATATCTGATAATTGTAAGATAGCTTGCGTTGTTTCTTCTTTTTTATTTATTGATAAAGAGTACAATACATTTAAGGCGTTAAATAAAAAATGAGGATTAATCTGATTTTTTAAAACTGAAAGTTCTAACTGTAGAGCCGCTTTTTCTTTTTGATTAAAATAAATCCAATCTTCTGCAAGCTTAACAAAAACGGCTAAGAAAACAGCAGTTATAAACAAAAACACTATTTGAGAATTTTTTAAGTAAGAAATAAAGAAATAATCTGGAAACAAGAAATCAATTAAAATATTATGAAATGAAATATTTAAGAAGGAAAAGAATAAGGTAGTTGTAAGTATACAAATTACAAAGAGTACATTTTTTTCCTTTTTTAAAAGTTTTGGAATAAAATAATACAACCCTAAAGTAACTGGAGGGACTAATGTGATTAGATAGCTTACAGTGTAAATGATATCAATCTTTTGAATAGGATAATCAGAAAAGATAAACAGTAAAATGACAAAAAAGAACAGCCACAATATAACGTTGAATGTGGCTATATTGTGTCTGTTCCAAATATTATATTTTTTATGAAGCTTCATTAACTCTTTGTTAAAGTAAACTTTGTTTCAGTTTCCCATTTTTCAACAGATTTAGAAACCATATATTTCTTTAAAAACTGTTGTAATTCTTCAGAAGTTGCAGTTAATAAAATATCATCTTTCATCACACCAACTTTTTTGTGTTTGATTTTTATCTTTTTTTCTGTGAATAATTTTTCTAATCTTTTTTCATCAAACCATTTTATACTAACAGTTCCATCGCTTAACATATCAAGTTTTACAAGCGAATGAGTATAAACAATATGGTATTTCATTAAAGAACTTAAATCAACATTATCAGAATCAAAAGGGATAAAGTCTAAAAAATATTGATTTTCAATTTTAAAAGGTGTTGCGATAAAAGTAGAAGTTTCTTTCTTTTTTTTATATTCAACAAAGTAAGAGTTTTTAAACTGCTCTCGTAGTATTTTTTCTTCCTTAGAAATTTCCCCTTCATTATTTTCAGGCTTAGAGAATTCTGCTTTTGTAGAAATGATCTTCCAACTATTATTACTATTGTCTTTCCATTCTCCAATTAAACTTTCTATATGTTTTACAGTATCTTTTGTGTAAAAAGGATTTAAAGATTTTACAATACAAGAATTAAAAACTATTAAACTTAAAACTAAAATTATGTGTTTCGTTTTCATAATACTCAAATTTAAATTATTTGAGTCAAAAGAACCTTAAAGTAAAAAGAATTGAAATTTTTTTCGATGAACACTATTGTTTTCTAGTCAAACACGAAATATGAAATAAAGTTAGAGTGATTTATAGTTTCTTTAAAGAGGTGATAAATGTAAGTTTATAATAAAGTTAATGCTGAATAATCATTTATTCAGCATTAATTTTATCGTGAATTTTTGTTGAAATGTTATCATTCCATAACGTAAGAATGTCTGTAGCAACAGAAGCACCGCTACCAGCTGCTATAGCATATTGACTTCTCCAACCTGCGATTGTTCCGCAGGCATATAAACCATCTTTGATAAGGTGATTAAAATTTCGTAGTTGAATTCGATCTTTCATTGGGTTAGCACGAGAATGTTTTTCAACATATTGTTCTAGTCCAGCTATAGAAAATGGTTTAGCATAATTTAAAGCAATAACAACATTTTTCGTAAAGTATGTTTCTTTGTTAGTTATTACTTTATAACCATTTTGATCATCGAGAACAGCCTCAACTTTTTCATTATGAATTTGATTAATATGAGGGTAAAGTTCATTCATTTGATTTTTTCCCATTTCTAAAATATCTTTACCTAAAAAACCAGGATTTAATCCTAAAACGTTATTAAATAAAGCGTTTTGTAAATGCGAACTTCTTTGGTGCATAATAATTCCAATGTTTTTGTTTTTGGCAAACCATTTCTCTTTTGCAGAGCCTAAAACTAAGGCACACTGCATACCAGCAACACCACCACCAATAATTAAAACATCAAACTCCATATTAAGCCAATAACATTTTAATATTTGCAGCAAAAAGTTTTACAGCTATGGCTAATAGTATTACTCCGAATATTTTTCTAATAATTGCAATACCGTTTTTACCAATTAAGCGTTCAATTTTAGCAGAAGTTTTTAATACTAAATAAATTACAATGACATTTAATAAAACGGCTATAATAATATTCATTAATTGAAATTCTGCTCTAAGTGATAGTAAAGTTGTTAAACTACCAGGCCCAGCAATTAAAGGAAAGGCTAAAGGAAATACTGTAGCATTAAGCGCTTGATCTTCTTCATCTTTATATAAAGTGATACCAAGAATCATTTCTAAAGCAATAAAGAATAAGATAAACGAACCAGCAACAGCAAAAGAATTTACATCAATTCCAATAAATCCTAATAATCGTTGTCCTACGAATAAAAATAAAATCATAATTAATCCGGCAATAATTGATGCTTTTTCAGATTGAATATGACCAACTTTTTTTCGTAAATCGATAATAATAGGAATGTTACCTACAATATCAATCACGGCAAATAATACCATGAATGCAGTGAAAATTTCATTTAAATTAAAATCCATAACTGATGTTTTTAGTTATACTTTTTTTAAAACAAGCGGCAAAAGTATGTATTAATGGAATTAAATGTAGTAAAAATAAGTTTATTTTTGCGCTATGTTTCAGTTAGGAAAAACAATAGTCTCAGAAGACATTATAGAAAAGGAGTTTGTATGTAACTTATCTGCATGCAAAGGTATTTGTTGTGTTGAAGGAGAAGCAGGAGCTCCATTAGACAAGGAAGAAACAAAGATTTTAGAAGAAATTTATCCGAAAGTAAAGCCATTTCTTCGTAAAGAAGGTATAGAAGCTATAGAATCTCAAGGAACTTGGGTGACAAGTGATTTTGGAGAATTAGAAACACCACTAGTAAATCATGCTGAGTGCGCTTATGTAATTTTCGATGAAAAAAATACAGCTTTGTGTGCTATAGAAGAGGCCTATAATAAAGGATTAGTAGATTGGAAAAAGCCAGTTTCTTGTCATTTATATCCTGTACGAGTAAAAGATTATGCCGAATTTTCTGCTGTGAATTATCACAAATGGGAAATTTGTGATGATGCTTGCTCTTTAGGAGAGGAATTAGGTGTTCCTGTATACAAGTTTGTAAAAGAAGCTTTAATTAGAAAGTTTGGAGAAAATTGGTACTCAGCGTTAGAGAAATTTGCAGAAGAGCGTAAATAAATTTATAATTTATTAAGTAGCTCTTCTATTTCTTTGTTTTTATATTCGCTAAATTCTCGAACATTTTTAAAATACTTTTTAGCTTGTTCTTTATTGTTTAGTTGTAAGTAACTTAAGCCTAAATACCAATTTGCTTTATCTTTAAATATTTCTTCTTTAGTAAGATATTCATTTAAAGTGCTAATTGCTTGTTCGGGTTGTTGTAAAGAAAGTAAACAATTCGCCTTGTATAAAAGTAAATGTGGTTTTTGAGTGTTATTATACGCAGCTTCAAACAAAGTTAAAGCCCCTTTGTATTCTTGTTTTTCGTAGCTTATAAAAGCTTTAAACTCTATGGTTTCAGACGATTCTCCTCTTACAATAGGTTGTACTACATTTTCGTACGGACTATAATATTCTTGAAATAAATCTTCTGAAGAAGTAGGATTATTATTCAGTAAGAAATAAGCTCCCAGTGAAAAAATTAAAACTATAGATGCTGCTACTTTTAATAATGGGAATGCAGATTTTTTCTTTACTTTATTTGTAATGCTAAACTCTAAATCTTGAAGTTCTTTCTTTAGTTCTTCTCTTTTATTTTGTTGAATAGCTTGTTGTAGATTCGTTTGAAATTCAAAATCCTTTTTAAACTCTGAATCAGTGTTGATTAATGAATCAAACTCTTCACGTTCCTTCGGAGATAAAGTATCTTCAAAATATTTTTCTATAAGTGAAAACTTATCCATTGATCTTAGATTTTAATTGTTTTAAACATCTTGATTTCTGACTCTTAACTACGTTTTTATTATCGTATTTCAAATAGTCTTTAATCTCTTCTATAGTTAAATTATTATAATAGAATAGTGTAAGAATCTCTTTACATTTTTTTCCTAATTGGAGTAATGCTTTTTGAATTTGTCTTTGTTGTAGGTTAATTGTATCAGAAAAACTAGGAACTTCAACTGTATCATAATCATCTTTTATATCATGATTTACAATGCTTACTTCTTTGTTTTGTTTTCTGTTTTTATCGAAAATCATATATTTTCCTATACCAAACAAATATGTTTTCAACGAACAATTTAAATCGTCTGTTTTTCCTTTGAGTACTTGTTCTCTAAATGCAATAATAGCATCTTGATATACATCTAAGAGGTCTTCATCAGAAGAACTAAACTTTTTACCAAACACTAAAAAAGGTTCTCTATATGCTATATAAATCTCCCTTAATATTTTAGTGTCTCCTTTTTTTATTCGCTGGAGTTTCTCACTATCATTCATTTAGTGTCATTTTTTTCTAAAAGTAAACAAAAATCTCAAAAACTTTTTTCAATAGTAATGTTAACCTTTTTTAAAAGTAAACATTAAGGTATAAAACAGTTACTATTATGAAAACAAATAAACTAATTAAAACAGTATGTATTGTAGCATGTTTACTTTATGCACCAATGAATGTACAAGCTCAATTTTGGAAGAAGGTTACTAAAAGACTTCAAGATAAAGTTGAAAATAAAGCTATGAATAAAATTGATAAGAAAGCTGATGAAACGATAGACGGAGCTTTAAAAAAGAAGAAGAAAAAGAAAAAAACAACATCAGAAAGCACAAAGTATTTCTTTAAAGGTAGCGTTACTGTAGAAGTTTCTAATGAAAAAAATGATAAAACAGTTTTTAATCTTCTTTTTAATAGGAGGGAAGATGTGATTTGTATGGAAATGAATGTAGATGGTACAAATCAGATTTATAATGTAATTACACCGTCTAAAATTATTTCTTTAATTAATGCGGGCGGTATGAAGATTAAAAAAGAAAGTGAATCTATAGAATTTGATAATTCTGATAGAATGCCTCAAGGAGAAGAAGGCCTGATTAAAACTGGAAATACAAAAACTATTTTAGGATACAATTGTGAAGAATACCAATATAAAAATGAAGAAGGTTCTGCTTCAATTTGGGTAACATCAAGGTTTCCTATAGAATCTAACTATGCACCTTTATTAGGAATGACAAACAATACTAATATTAAAGGTTTTGTGTTGGAGTTAGATTATGAATCTAAATCAGGCGAAAAAGGTTTAGTTCAAGTCATAAAAATAGAAAAAGACAAGAAGTACGAAGTTAATTTGGCTGACTATAAATCAATGTTTTAATTATGAAAGCTGTTTTATATGTTTTAGGAGTTATGTTACTTATGATTTACCCTAAAGAAGAGTTTAAGATTTCAAAAAACTTAAAACCATACATCAAAATTAGTTTTAAAAATGGGCCGTTTAAAGGGACACATATTTTTAAACCTGCAAAAGGAGATTACTTGAGTCAAATTAATCTCGGATTTCACGATAAGGTAAGTCAAATAAGTGCCAATAAAATTATTTCTGAAGAAGGAATTCAGATTCATAATTTTTCTAGAAGTTTTTTAGGAGAAGCTAAAGTAGGGGATCAGACTACTAAAAAATATACTTCAGGATGTGGTCATTTAAACTTTATAGATCTTAAGAACAATCAGAAGTATAAAAGAATTGATGGAGATTTCACAGGTTGTACAAAGACTAAAATTACTAAAGTTACTCCTTGGAAAAAGAGTGTTGTGAAATTTAGAAGAAAAGTTACAGGAACATTCACAGATTCAATAAAATTTAAAATAACTAACGACGACGGTTCAGAAGAAACAATAATAACAGAAGTTACTATAGAGTTTTTAGCAAACCAATCTAAATTTTAAAATAAGAACTTATGAAAACATATGTATTTATTATAATTTTAATTGCATTTAGCTATTCTTGTGTTTATGGTCAATTAAAAATATTAGATGAACCATCAGGAAGTGGTTCTGGTTTTGTACAATCTGTAGCCATATATGATAATGATATTTTATATACGTTTATAGACAACAGTACAACTGGAACTTCTGGTACTTATTTAAGCACTGGAGATAAACAAACTCGTGTAGATTTAACTCCTGGTACAAATAAAATAGCTTTATTTCAAGAAACTATATCTAATGCTAATTATGCTTTATATAAAGAGGGGAATTTTTCAGCAGGAAAGGATATTTATGCTAAAATTTTTCAAACAGGACAAGATACTTATGTAGCTAAACTAAATGATTTAAGAACTTTATTAATTCCTGAAAACAGATTTACAAAAGAAAAACCAGGTGGTAATAAAAACATACAATTAGTTGCAAATGATGGAGTTATTAGTGTCGATACAATTTTTGAAGGAGGAAAGAATAAATTGCTTTTACGTCATTTTATTGCCAATTCTATTACTTCGGAGTCTAGAGAATATAAGTTAGATGCTGAGTTATTTAATTCAAAACCTACTAATTTTTTTAGTTGGGATGGAAAAGTGTTTTTTGTTGCTAATTATTTGGGAGAGAAAGATATATATAAGGTGGATGCTTTAACTAATGTAAGAGTAACACAAAATAAGGTAAGTAAACCAACAGCTTTTAAAGGAGTGAGTCCTAATAATTTTTTATTAGATGACCGTATTTATTTTACTGGTAGAGATGGTTTTTATACTAATGTTGTTCCTGGACCTGTTGACCGTAATTATCCTACTGCAATTTGTTATAGTAATGGAGATATCGATTTTGGTAGTACTGAAACGGCAATATATAATGGAGATGATGGTTCACTTGGTTATAAAGCATATTCTAATACAGAATTTTCATCACAAATTTTAGGAAAAATTGATTCTCAAATTTTATATTATAAAACAGGAAGTTTTGGTGGATCTTTTCACTCTGCTCCGGCTGATGAAAATTTAGGAATTACCACACAATCATCAAGCTCTTTTAAATTTATTCAATTTGAAAACGAGGTGTTTATCCTGTCAAAAACTAGTAATGGGACAATACGTTTATACAAAACAAACGGTCAAGCCAGCGGAACAGATTATGCGGATTTACCTCCTTTTATAACAGCTTTTGCTAATAACTTTGGAACCATAAAGATTAATAACAATAAACTATATTTCATAGCTCGATATTCAATGTCAGGAGCATCAAGATATCAGCTTCTATCATACGATCCTAAAGTAAATTTACCGATTACTATTGAATTTTCTTTTCCTGAAGGAATAGATTTGAATTTAAATAATTTTTATACTTATAATTCAGGGTTTGTATTTACAACTAATGATGGAAAATTGTATACTCTAAACGCTGAAAAAAGAGCAGAAATTTTAACACCAAATAATGCTAATAGAAATTCATTAAGCTCTACAATTGCTTCATTAGAGTATAATGATAATTCGTATACGGCTGAAATTAAATCAATTAACGGAAGTGTGAATAAAGTAAAGATTCAGGTGCTTGACACAATTTCCTCTATTTATAAAAATGAAATAATAAACTTACCAAATTCAATAGAAAAGGAAAGAATTGCAAATGTGTTTTACAACATAAACAGTATAGAAGCCTCTGCTAGTATTAATGAATATGATGTAGAATTATCATATCATAAAAATGATTTTCAAAATACTTCAATAAGTGCAAGTGACATTTCTGTTCTTATTTTTCAAAATAATGCTTGGCAAGAAGTAACTCCTCATGCTTTTGATAACGTTAACCAAACCATCCGATTAAATATTAATTTAGAAAAAAAAGCTTATTTATTTATAAAACACAATAGTGTTCTATCTATTGAAGATGAAAAAAATAACAAAACAAAAAACATTAAGATATTTCCTAATCCTGCTTCAAAAGAAATAAAAATTTATCCTAAAAATATTGAAACAATTAATAACGTTGAAATATATACAATTACAGGGCAATTGGTTTTAAAGAAAAAAGTAATTAAAAATTTAGAGTTCTCTCTGAATTTAGATGGATTGAATTCTGGTATTTATCTTGTTAAAATAAAAACAAATACTTCTGTTTTTACTCAAAAAATAATAGTAGATAATTAGTTTTTTTGATAGAATTGTTTGTTCTGCTTTAAGTCTCAGTATTTTAAATACTGGGACTTTCTTTTTAAAAATGTTAACCTTTTAT
The DNA here is from genome assembly GCF_052084715.1 of Tenacibaculum aquaeponti. Taxonomy (GTDB): domain Bacteria; phylum Bacteroidota; class Bacteroidia; order Flavobacteriales; family Flavobacteriaceae; genus Polaribacter. The sequence goes on from NZ_CP197288.1 coordinate 2,546,526, forward strand.
TTAAGAATACATTAATAAAAAGACAATCTAAAAAATATTAAAAGATGAAAAAAATAAATTTATTATTAATACTAATCATTGGTGTCGTTTTTTTTTCTTGTAGTAAAAATGAAGAAATTCTTGATGAAGATATTGTTCAAGAAATAAAAGAAGAACTTCAACTGACAATTGAATTTACAGACGGTCCTCATAAAGGAACTTACACATTTAAAGAGATAGAAAACAAGATTGATAGCGATATTGATGGAGATATATTTAATGGAAATTCGAGTTTTGAATTTAAAAACATCGTAACAGAAAACAATCTTATTTTAAATAACTTCAGAAGAACTTTAAAAGGATCTGTAAGTGTTGGTGAAATAGAAAGTGTTGAGTTTACAAACGGTTGTGGAAGTTTGTTCTTTAGAGATGAAAATAATAGTTATCCTTATAAAGAAATCCGAGCCAATTTTAAAGGCTGCTCTACTACTGAAGTATTGGAAATATCATCGTGGGAAAAAGATTTAGTTTATGAAAAACGAAAAATAAAAGCACGTTTTAATGAATCTATTTTGATGAAAATTATAAATGATAATCATAGTATTTCAGAAGTAAATACTATGATTAAAGTGAGTTTTATTGCGCAACAAAAAAAATTAATTTAAGATGAAAAAAATATTGAACTATAGCTTGTTTTTATTGATATTATTATCTTTTTCTTGTAGTAATGATGATCAAGTTTTACAAGAATCTCAACCTTTACATGTATCTATAACAAGTAAATTAAAAAAAACTTTAAATTTAGCTGAACTACCAGTAGCAATGGTTTCAAATACAAATGAAACTTCCAAAGAAGCTGTAGTTGCATTTAATGATATTGTTGAAATTACCAATCAAATAGTAGCTTTTTTGGAGGTTCCAAACACCACAATTTCTTCAAACATAACTAATAGTAAAGAATCTTTTTCTTGGATAGATATCCTTTTTGAAGATACAGTTGAAGTAAATTATGAAATAGAAAAACAATTGGATAAATATTCTTTTACTTATAATATTTCTAAAGGTAGTTTCTCTTTAAATTTTTTAAAAGGGAATACATCTTTAGATGAAAATTCGGGGATTTTTATTATTAATGAAGGTAGTTCTACTGGATCTTTAACCTGGGAAATCACAGAAAAAAGCTTAATTATAGAGTTGCTTTTTCAAGGAAAAACTACTTTAATTTACAATAAAATAGATAAATCAGGTACTTTAAGTATTGAAGATATTATTTATAAGTGGAATGAAAATGGTAGTGGTTCATCAACAAATAATAGCTCAATACCACCAATTATAAAAACATGGTAATTTTATCATGATGATTAATAATTTGTTTCAAAAAAAGAGCTACCTAAACAGGTAGCTCTTTTGACTCATATATTAAATTATAACTATTTGATTACAATTTTTCTAGTAGAAATTTTCTTTTCAGAATTAATAACTTGAACCAAATATACTCCACTACTTAAATTCGTAGAAATTAATTGTTTTTCGTTGTCGTTAAAATCTACTTTTTTAGTAAGAACCTGACTACCTGATAAATTAAATACATTAATATCTGTTGCTCCATTTTCTCTTTTAGCGAAAACAGTAAATTCACCATTAGAAACTGTAGGGTAAACTGTAAATATTTTATCACCTTTTAATACTTCATCAACAGAAGCAGTTGCAGCTGTAAAAGCTCCAGAGAATACACCTCTACCATAAGTAGCAGCAAAAACAACGTTATCATCTCTTAAATCTAAATCAAGTACAGGAACGTTACTCATACCATTATCAGATCTTGTCCAATTTGGAGAAGTTGCACTAAAGTTAGATGTTTTCCAAACCCCTAAATCAGTACCGATAATTACCTCTTCTCTGTTTAAAGGGTTTTGTAAAATAGATTTAACAGGAATATCAGGGAAATTTCCTTCTTTATCAAACCAAGTAGTACCACCATCGTTAGTATACCAGATGTTTCTTACGCCATAATTATGAAATGTAACGAAAATGTCATTTTCAGTAGCTCCAAATTCAATATCAGATATAGAACCTACAAACTCACTTCCTGTAATATCTGTCCAAGTAGGACTTGCAAAGTTAGCATTATCAACTCTTAACAATTTTCCACTTTTTAAACCAACGAATAGTTTACTAGCACTAGTAGTAATTCTACTATGAGGAGATACTTTTAAATAAGAAGGTTCAGCATCCATTAAAACATCAGTTAAATCTTTTTTTGAAGTAGCATTAAACCTAAAATCTGAATATCTTCTAATTATAAAGTTTGAACCATTAGAGTAATTACTATATAGAATATCAAAATTAGAATCTAAATCTTCTTGGTTGATAAAATCTCCATTTGAGACGTCTTCATCACTAATAGTTACTGTTCGAATACCTGCCGAGCTTAAATCGAAGAATTGAATAGATCTATTGAAAACAAAATTTGTAATGTAATAAGTGTCTCTTCCATCTTGATCAAAAAAACAGTAAGCTCCATCTCCTCCAGAAGCTTCTGTAGATGAACCAATATTGTCAGGAGCATCTGTAAATAGTTGTGTTCCGTTATCTTGTGCACCAGCTAAGAAATAATCTCCAGTAAATGCAGAAGTTGGAGCTACACCAATAGTGTAAAATTGAAGTGTATTATAATTATTTTTTCTAGGGAAAATATCTTCTCCAGCATTATTACTGATATACACTCCTCCATCGTTACTAAAAATTATTTTATTAGAAGAGGCAAAAGCAATAGCGTGTTGATCAGCATGAACTTCTTGAAAACCAAACCCGCCAAACCAATGAGATAATTGGTTCCATGTAGTACCTCCGTTTTCAGATTTAAATAAATCAATACCACCAGCATATACTGTGTTATCGTTATTAGGGTCAATTTTTATTAATAAATCATATCCTGCTTGTCCTCTTGTGAAATCATTAGCGTCTATACCTGTATCGGCATCATTAGGTAAAGAAACTTCTGTGATAGAGTTAAATCCATCTACAGTTTTATGTATTTTAACAGGTTCTGCACTACTATTGATTTCTGTAAGTACGTAACCAATATTAGGATTTGAAGAAGAAAGTGTAATTTCTGTTCTATTTCCATTAGATATTGTATTAACTAGGTTAAAAGTGTTTCCATCAGTAGATTTTAATATGGTTCCACCTCCGTCACCATTAGAATTACTAGTAATTGTGCTTACATAAACTGAATTGTCAGCAGCTATTTCTATATTATTAGGCTCAAAATTATTACCGTTTGTTGTTTTTGGTAAATTTAATCTGTTAAAATTAACTCCATCAGTAGATTTATATACTCCAAAACTATCTCCACCAATTAAAGGACGTGTTGGAGTAGAACTAGAATAAACAGCATCTGCAACAGCTACATATATTTCTGATGTTCCACTATTATTTCTAATTGCTATATCATTTATATGTGTTACTCCTGGAACTAAAAAACTACCAGTGGCATTATCGTTAACTTTTCTTAAGGTCACATTAACAGGTTCAGTAGCTAAAGTGTTGATTAAAATATTTCCATCTGTTTGTGAAATCATTACAGATGGTATCGTTATACTAGGATCTGTCCCACTTTGTCCTATAGGATTTCCTGAAACATTATTAACAATAATAACAGCAATTGCTCCAGCATTTTGAGCTTTTAGAACTTTATCTACAAAAGTACATCCACCTCTTCTTATTACAGCTATATTACCATTTATTTGTGAAGTATTCGTTATATTTTCACAAGCATCTTCTGTGGTTCCTGAGCCATCATCAATAAGAACCAAGTTAGCAGATACATTAGTGCTTAAGTTGCCACCGAAATTAGCTAGAATAGATGAATAATTATTGGATATTGAGCTAGGTGTATTTACAGTGACTTGAGAGTCGGTGTCCAAAAAAGCATCACCAGTAATACCCCCAAAAACTTTAAACCATGTGTTTCCTTTGTCTGTAGATTTCCATAGACCATTACCTGAAAATATTAAAGCACCAGAATAAGATTCACCAGTTCCTGCATAAAAGATATTGGAGTTATTAGGATCAACTGCTATAGATGAAACCGAAAGGTTTTCTGGGGCATTTAGTTGCTGCCATTGAGAGTTTGGGTTGCTAATATTCGTGTTTTTCCATAAGCCTCCACTAACTCCACCGGCAATAACTGTTTCTTTAGTAGCATCATTAGGATCAAATATTATAGCTCTTGTTCTTCCTCCTACGTTATTAGGTCCTCTCTCTATCCAAGGATTATCAGCTGCATCTCCAGGTACTCTTTGTTTTATACTATTTAATTTTTCTTGTAAATCGTATACATTTTCTTTATGAACTCTTCCAGTAGAGGGATTAATTTCACTTAAGTATTTTTGTTCGAAATAAGCATTTGGAGGTAAACCAGCATTCTTTCTTTCTTGTCTGGATAAACTTCCAGTCTTTTGATAAGGGTGTTCTTTAAGGAATTTTGCATGACTTTTTCTTAATCTTTCAACATTATTTAATGTCGATTCTTTAGAATTAAAGTACAAAAAGCTACCAGCAGAAAACATTAATAAAGCTGATGCTGAAAAGAGTAGTTTTCGTTTCATTTGAGAGAAAATTAATTTTTTGCTAATTTACTAGCAGTTAATAGTTTTTTTAGCTTTTTTAACACTAACTAAGTAAATTTCCATTAACTTTTTTATACAAACGAATAGCGTATCCATCAGACATACTAGCTATGTAACTACAAATTTGCATAATTCTATCGTACAAATTTTCTTTAGGTTCTTGGTATTCTTCAGGGAGTAAATTCAGCACTAATTTATCGTAATTAGATTGTTTTTCGTCATATTTATTATTTAAAGCGACAACAAAAACATCTAATAAATCTGCAATAATTTTATATCCTGAAACTTCTTTTTCAATAACTTCTTTACTCTTGTAAATTTTATCGACACTAATATTTATTATATCACGTATTTGAGCTTCAAACTTACATTTTTCTAATAATGCATTATTGAATTTACCTTGTAAAATAGCTTCTTCATTATCTAGGAATATAGAGACTGCCTCACCAACAAGTGTGTTAATTGCAATAGCTCTTAGGTATGCAGTTCTATCCTTTTTATATTTTAAGGAATAATATTTCTCTCTATTAATGTTAGAAACTAACTTAGACATATATTCTAGGGCATAACTTTCATCGATAAGTCCAAGATTAATTCCGTCTTCAAAATCAATAATAGTATAACAGATATCATCAGCAGCTTCAACTAAATAAGCTAAAGGATGACGATGAAAAGCAATTTCATTTCTGTCTTTTTTTAGCATTCCTAGGTCTTCAACTAAATCTAAAAACGCTTCTTTTTCAGATTGAAAAAAACCGTATTTTTTATCTGAAATTTCTTTAGTTGGTTTTTTAGGAAGACTCTCTTTAGGATATTTAATAAAAGCCCCTAAAGTAGCATATGATAAACGTAAGCCACCAGGAGTTCCAGCTCTATCTTCCGTAACTATTTTTAAACCATTTGCATTTCCTTCAAAATCAATAATATCTTGATATTCTTTCTCTGTTAATTGCTCTTTGTATTGTTTTCCGTTCCCTGTTTTAAAATATTCTCCAATAGCTTTTTCACCTGAATGACCAAAAGGAGGATTACCAATATCATGCATTACAGAAGCAGCTGCTACAATAGCTCCAAAATCGTTAAAAGTATATCCTAATTTCTTTAAGTTAGGATGTCGTTCTAATAATTCTTTTCCAACTCTTCTTCCTAATGTTCTTCCAACAACAGAAACTTCTAAACTATGTGTAAGTCTTGTGTGTACAAAATCAGTTTTCGATAATGGAATAACTTGTGTTTTGTCTTGTAAACTTCTAAAAGGAGAAGAGAAGATAATTCTGTCAAAATCAACTTCAAAACCTAAACGAGTTTCATCTTGTTGAATACGCTCACGCTTTTTCGTGTCACCATAACGTTTTAAAGAAAGTAATTGTTCCCAGTTCATTTATTCTAATAAATCAATTTGAAACAAAGTTATTTAATCTTTTTTCTTTATATTAGAGAAATGTGAATAACTTTAACTATTTGATTTTTAGTTTCAGAAATTGTATTTTTGTGTCGTAGAAATTGAAAAAGGTTAAAATTGTCATTAGATTTGTATAAACAACATAGTATTAAAAGTATGGGAACAGCTAGTTCTGTAGCTAATGAATTTATAAGTCTTTCAAAAGAGCAAAATATAGGGTTAACTAATATGAAATTGGTTAAGTTAATGTATATTGCTCAAGGACTTTCTTTATCTTTATTAGAAAGACCAATTTTTAATGATGATAATATTGAAGCTTGGAAGTATGGTCCTGTAGTTCCTAGTATTTATCATGAGTTTAAACATTTTAAATCAGATCCTATTACATCTAAATCGATGGCTTTAAAGAATGAATGGGATACTCCTTACGAGCCTGTTTTAACCGATGAAGAAGATAAAAAAATTGTTAAATTGGCTTGGAATTTATACAAAGATACTTCTTCTGAAGAGTTGGTAACTTCTACTCATAGGCCTGGAACTCCATGGAGTTTGACTTACAGGTATGGAGAAAATAGAGTGATAGGTGATCGATTAATAAAAAAATACTACGACGAATTCGTTGTTAACTTAAGAAAATACCTAAGAAGTGCATAATTCTGAGTTAGATGACTTGTTAAAAGGTGCTGGTGATACTGGTATTGAGGGTAAAGAATTAGATTTTGATATTAATTTAAATTTAACTCAGCAAGAGATTTCTGACAGAATTCAGGATAGAAATGAGCGAAAAAAATATGCTTACAGGACCTTTATCTTTTTAAGTGTTTTTACTTCTTTTATTTTACTTATAATTACGGCCGCTGGTTTTTCTAAGCAATTAAACTTTAAATTAGAAGATACTGTTTTAATAGCTTTAATAACATCTTCTTTAGCAAGTGTTGTTGGTATTTTTATATTAGTAATGCGTTATTTATTTAGATAAAAAAAAGAGAAGTTTTTCAACTCCTCTTTTTACTCCCTTTTAATTAAATTCAAATTTTAAGAACCACACATTAAGCAATCTTCTGGTCCTTCAGCGTTTTTAGAAGCTTCTACCATTGCTTTAAATTCAGCAGGACTCATTGGTTTATCTTCTTCTGTGTTCTTTTCTTTTGACAATGTAAACTGAATAGCGTTTACAGCAGATTTTGTACGCAAATAGTACATTCCTGTTTTTAATCCACTCTTCCAAGCATAGAAATGCATAGAAGTTAATTTACCAAAATCAGGATCTTTCATGAATAAGTTTAAAGATTGAGATTGATCGATAAAATATCCTCTATGACGAGCCATATCAATAATATCTTTCATACTCATTTCCCAAACTGTTTTATATAACTCTTTTAAGTTTTGAGGAATTGAACTTATATGTTGAATAGAACCATTAGCTCTCATGATATCTTCTTTCATATCATTATTCCATAAGTTTAATTCAACTAAATCTTCTAATAAATGTTTGTTTACAACGATAAACTCACCAGATAAAACTCTACGAGTATAAATATTAGAAGTATATGGTTCGAAAGCTTCGTTATTACCTAAAATTTGAGATGTAGATGCAGTTGGCATTGGAGCTAATAATAAGGAGTTACGAACACCATGTTCTATAACTTCGTTACGTAAAGATTTCCAATCCCATCTTCCACTTAAATCTTCATCTTTAATTCCCCACATATTATATTGGAACTCTCCTTCAGACATTGGAGAACCTTTAAATGTAGAGTATGCACCTTTATTTTTAGCAATATCTTTTGAAGAAGTTACAGCAGCAAAATATAAAGTCTCGAAAATCTCTTGATTTAATTTCTTAGCTTCTTCACTTGTAAATGGTAAACGAAGCATAATAAATGCATCAGCTAAACCTTGAATACCTAATCCAACAGGACGGTGACGTGTATTTGAGTTTTCAGCTTCTACAACTGGGTAGAAATTTTCGTCAATTACAGTATCTAAGTTTCTAATTACCTTTTTAGTAACTTCAAATAATTTGTCGTGATCAAAGAATTTGTTTCCGTTTTCATCTTCAGCAACAAACATAGGAATAGCAATAGAAGCTAAGTTACAAACAGCAACTTCGTCTTCAGCCGTATACTCCATAATCTCTGTACAAAGATTAGAAGAACGAATTGTTCCTAAATTCTTTTGGTTCGATTTACGGTTAGCTGCATCTTTATATAACATATATGGAGTTCCTGTCTCGATTTGAGATTCAAGAATTTTTTCCCATAATTCACGAGCTTTTATTGTTTTTCTACCTTTTCCAGCCTGTTCGTAACTAGTGTATAAACGCTCAAATTCTTCTCCGTAAGTATCGTATAAATGTGGACATTCGTGTGGGCACATTAAAGTCCAATCAGCATCTTCCTGAACACGTTTCATGAATAAATCAGAAATCCACATTGCATAGAATAAATCTCTAGCTCTCATTTCTTCTTTACCATGATTTTTCTTTAGGTCAAGAAAATCAAAAATATCAGCATGCCAAGGTTCTAAATACATTGCAAAAGAACCTTTACGCTTTCCTCCACCTTGATCTACATAACGAGCAGTGTCGTTAAATACACGTAACATTGGTACAATACCATTTGATGTTCCGTTAGTACCAGCAATATAACTACCTGTAGCACGAATGTTATGAATAGATAAACCGATACCTCCTGCAGATTGAGAAATTTTAGCAGTTTGTTTTAGGGTGTTGTAAATACCATCAATACTATCATCTTGCATTTGTAATAAGAAACAAGAAGACATTTGTGGTTTTGGTGTACCAGAGTTAAATAATGTTGGTGTAGCATGAGTAAAGTATTTTTTACTCATTAATTCGTATGTAGCAATTGCTTCGTCAATATCTTCTTTGTGGATACCTATAGAAACACGCATCAACATTTGTTGAGGACGCTCAGAAATTTGTCCGTTTAATTTTAGTAAATAAGAACGCTCTAATGTTTTAAAACCAAAGTAATCATAATTAAAATCGCGACTATAAATAATAGTAGAATCTAATTTATCAGCATTTTTCATGATGATTTCGTATACATCATCAGCTAATAAAGGAGCTTTTTTTCCTGTTCTAGGGTTAATGTAATTATACAAATCAGTCATCGTTTCAGTAAATGACTTTTTTGTATTTTTATGTAAGTTTGAAACGGCGATCCTTGCGGCTAGTTTAGCGTAATCTGGATGAGCAGTTGTCATAGTTGCTGAAACTTCAGCAGCTAAATTATCTAATTCAGAGGTTGTAACCCCGTCGTAAAGCCCTTCGATTACTCTCATGGCTACTTTAACTGGATCAACAATACTGTTTAATCCGTAACACATCTTTTTTACTCTTTCTGTGATTTTGTCAAACATCACAGGTTCTTTTCTGCCGTCTCTTTTTACTACATACATGATTGATTTTGGTTTTATATAGATTAGTCTTAGGGAGAATTTTTCCCTAAGATTTAATTGTTTTATATGTTTTTATATGATGTAAACTCTTAAAAATCAGCATCAAAGCTGATAGAGCCTGTTCCCCCAGATTTTACTCCTGCTTTTTGATATTCAGATACTCTTTTTTCAAAGAAATTGGTTTTCCCTTCTAATGAAATCATCTCCATAAAGTCAAAAGGATTTGATGTATTATACTCCTTTTCACAACCAAATTCTAATAATAAACGATCTGTTACAAACTCTAAATATTGAGTCATTAAATTAGCATTCATACCTATTAAACTAACAGGTAATGATTCTGTGATAAATTCACGTTCAATGTCTAAAGCAGAAATTATTATTTCCTTGATTCTATTTTTAGAAACTTTGTTTTGTAGATGATTATTGTGTAAGTGTACTGCAAAATCACAGTGCATTCCCTCATCTCTAGATATTAATTCGTTTGAAAATGTTAATCCTGGTAATAAACCTCTCTTTTTTAGCCAGAAAATAGAACAGAAAGATCCTGAGAAGAAAATACCTTCAACAGCAGCAAAAGCGATAAGTCTTTCCGCAAAAGAATCAGATTCAATCCATTTTAAAGCCCAATCTGCTTTTTTCTTAATAGCAGGAAAAACTTCAATAGCTTTAAATAAATTATTTTTTTCATCATCATTTTTGATATAAGTATCAATTAATAATGAATACGTTTCAGAATGGATATTTTCCATCATAATTTGAAAACCGTAGAAAAATTTAGCTTCAGAATATTGAACTTCGTTTACAAAGTTTTCTGCTAAGTTCTCATTTACGATTCCATCAGAAGCAGCAAAAAAAGCTAAGATATGCTTTATAAAATAACGTTCATCGTCTGATAATTTATTGTTCCAATCATCAAGATCTTGATGTAAATCAATTTCTTCAGCTGTCCAAAAACATGCTTGTTGTTTTTTATACCAGTCCCACAAATCATTATGTTGGATTGGAAAAATAACAAATCGATCTTTATTTTCTTGTAAAATTGGTTCTAATACGGCCATTTTTGTACGTTCAAATTTTTGTTAAAAAGTTACTGCTAGGGGGGAGAACAAAGATTCAAAATTTTGTGAGAAAAATAAAGGTATACTTATCCACAAACTCCTTGAAGTTTTTAACAAATAACTTAATTTTTGAAAAAACGACAAATAATTTTGTTTTGTTTAATGTGTTGTAAAACAGTTGTTTGGATTGTTGTTTTTTGTTCAACTCCTTGTGTTTGTTGACATTCTTATTTTGAAAAAATCACAAGAAAAAGTTGTTGTTTTTTGAAAGAAAAAAGACAATAAAAAAAGCAACGTCTGAGAAACGTTGCCTTTGATTCCATAATTCGAATAATCCCCAATATTACGATTTATGATTGTGTAAATGTTGAATACATAAAAGTACATCGCGAATATACACAGTTTACATAATCTGGAATTTGTTTTTTGTATAAATGGTTAAATTTTATGTGTATTTGGTAAGCAAAAGACGTTGGCTTTAAAAAACATACAATAAAATCACCTTATTTAGACACCTTTAAAACATCTTCAATGATTTTTTCTATCTGTTGTTTAGGTAAAGCACCATGTGCCATTTGAGGATCTTCACCTATTGGGCAGAATAACATTGAAGGGATACTTCTAATTCCAAACATGGCAGACAATTCTTGTTCAGCCTCTGTGTCAACTTTGTAAATAACCACTTTGTCTTTGTATTCTTCTCCTAGTTGTTCTAAAATAGGAGCTAACATCTTACATGGTCCACACCAATCGGCATAAAAATCTATAATTGCAGGTAATTTTCCTGAGTAATTCCATTTTTTATTTTCTTCATAGTTAAACACTTTTTCTAAAAATGTATCTTTTGATAATAATTCAGTCATTTTAATCTTGCTTAAGTTTTTAGTTTAGACGTTAAATGTAATCGAAATTACAGATATAGACTACAGATGTTAAAAAGCTCTTAAATTGTAACGTTTGATAAATTTTTTAATCTAATTTTGATAGTATTAACTAATCTATCTAAATAATGAAAAGAATATTTATACCAGTAATAACAGGGTTATTACTTGTTGGATGTCAGCAAGAAAAACCCAAAAATGTAATAGAATTGAACTATCCTGAAACAGAGAAAGTACCAGTAGTAGATACTTATTTTGAAACTCAAGTAACTGATAATTACAGATGGTTAGAAGATGATAGAAGTAAAAAAACAGAAGAATGGGTTAAAGCAGAGAACGCAGTAACTTTCGATTATCTAGACAAAATCACTTACAGAGATCAACTAAAAGAAAGGTTATCTGAGCTTTGGAACTATGAAAAGTTAGGGGTTCCATTCGAGAGAGGTGATTATACATATTTCTACAAAAATGATGGTTTACAGAATCATTATGTATTATATAGAAAAAATAAAGAAGGGAAAGATGAGGTTTTCTTAGATCCTAATTCTTTTTCAGAAGATGGAACAACTTCTTTGAGCACAGCAAGTTTTTCAAAAGATGGAAAAACATTAGCTTACGCAATTTCAGAAGGAGGTAGTGATTGGAGAAAGATCATTATTATGGATGTAGAAAGTAAAGAAATTAAAGAAGATACTTTAGTTGATGTTAAATTTTCAGGAATTTCTTGGAAAGAAAATGAGGGTTTTTATTATTCTAGTTATGACAAACCTAAAGGAAGCGAATTATCTGCTAAAACAGATCAGCATAAACTGTATTATCATAAATTAGGAACAAGTCAGAAGTCTGACAAAATTATTTTTGGGGATAAACCAGAAGAAAAACATAGGTATGTAGGAGGAAGTGTTACTGAAGATGGTAAATATCTTTTTATATACCCTAGAACTTCTACATCTGGAAATAAATTGTTAATGCAAGATTTAACAAAAAAAGATAGTCCAATAATTACTATTCTTGATGATACTGGAAGTGATACATATGTAATAGAAAATGAGGGTAGTAAATTGTTTTTAGTGACAAACTTAGATGCTCCAAATAAAAAAATAGTAACTGTGGATGCTGCTAATCCAGGTGTAAAAAACTGGAAAGATTTTATATCTGAAACAGAAAATGTATTAAGTCCGTCTACAGGTTCTGGATATTTCTTTGCTAGTTATATGGTAGACGCAGTGTCTAAAGTATTTCAATATGATTATGAAGGAAAATTAATTCGTGAAATCGAATTACCAGGCGTAGGTTCTGCTGGTGGTTTTGGAGGAAAAAAAGAAGCAAAAGAATTATATTTTTCTTTTACAAATTATAAAACTCCAGGAACATCTTATCAGTTAAATCCAAAAGATGGTACTTATAAAAAATATTGGAAACCAAATATTGCTTTTAATTCAGATGAATATGAAAGCAAGCAGGTTTTTTATACTTCTAAAGATGGAACAAAAGTTCCTATGATTATTACACACAAAAAAGGAATTGAACTTAATGGAAAGAACCCAACCATTTTATATGGTTATGGAGGATTCAATGTGAGTTTAACACCTAGTTTCAGTATAACAAATGCTGTTTGGATGGAACAAGGAGGTGTTTATGCGGTTCCAAACTTACGTGGAGGTGGTGAATACGGAAAGAAATGGCATAAAGCAGGAACTAAAATGCAAAAGCAAAATGTTTTTGATGATTTTATCGCAGCAGCTGAGTTTTTAATTAAGGAAAAATATACGTCTTCGGATTTCTTAGCAATAAGAGGAGGGTCAAATGGTGGTTTATTAGTTGGAGCAACAATGACACAACGTCCAGATTTAATGAAAGTGGCATTACCAGCAGTAGGAGTTTTAGATATGTTACGTTATCATACATTTACAGCAGGAGCAGGTTGGGCATACGATTATGGAACAGCAGAAGATAACAAAGAGATGTTCGAATATTTAAAAGGATATTCACCAGTTCATAATGTAAAGTCAGGAGTAGAATATCCAGCGACAATGGTTACAACAGGAGATCATGATGATCGTGTAGTTCCAGCTCATAGTTTCAAGTTTGCTGCTGAGTTACAAGAGAAGCAAAAAGGAACAAATCCAGTATTAATTAGAATTGAAACTAATGCAGGTCACGGCGCAGGAACTCCAGTAGCTAAAATAATTGAGCAAAGTGCAGATATTTACGGTTTTACGTTGTTTAATATGGGGTTTGAAACTTTGCCGTATTCTCCAAAAACTAAAGTTAAAGGTTAATTCCTGTAACATTTTATCTAAAAATGATTCTTATATAGCGTAAAACAAATTAATTAAATTGTTTATGGAAATTATAGAATTGAAAAAAAACAATTATTTAACTCAGAAAGAAACAACGAAAAAAGCATTTTCTAATTTAGAAAAAACTTTAGTTGCTTTAAGAAGGTTAAATTTATCAGAAGATTCTGTGATAAAAATTAATGATAAAATTCAAGAGATTAATTCTTTTAATGAAGATAGTGAAAGAAAGTTTCGACGAAAAATTTTAATTCAAAAAAGCAATATTATCAATCTAATGGTAAAAACAGAAGGTTTAATTCCAGAAAAACACTATCAAAATCAATGGTTTGTTTTAGGTATGACCACATTTGGAATTCCTATAGGTTTAGTTTTTTCTATGGCTATAGGTAGTACTGCTTTTTTAGGATTAGGTTTTCCGCTTGGAATGTTAATTGGTTCTATGATTGGAAAACAAAAAGATGAGAAAGCTAAAAAAGAAGGTAAGCAGATAAGCTTATCATTTGAGTAGTTTTTAGATAACATATAATTTATACATAAAACCGATACGAGAGTGTCGGTTTTTTATTGAAATCAAGTGTGTAGATTTCTGTATTTTTGGATGTTATTTTAATTTTTCTTCATGAATTGTAAAAATTGTAATGCAGAGGTTAATGGTAGTTTTTGTTCAAATTGTGGACAGAAAACAAACGTAGGTATAATAGATTTTAAATATCTATTATCAGAATTAAACAATTCATTTTTTCAGGTAGATCATGGTTTTTTTTATACAATAAAACAATTAGCAATAGCGCCAGGATACAGTATAAAAGATTTTATAAATGGAAAAAGAAAAAACTATTTTAAGCCTATAACTTTTGTGTTAATTTTATCAACAGTTTATGCTTTAATTGCTGGTTTTTTTGATGAAAGAACAATGCTTGGTGATTTTGTAACGGGTTGGAGTAATTATAAAAATTCTAAAGTCAGCTCTAATGACAAAATACTTGTTTTTCAATGGTTAGTTAAGAATTATGCATACGCTATGTTGTTATTTTTACCTGTGTTTTCTTTAGGTTCTTATTTGTCTTTTAGAAAGCATAAATACAATTATTTTGAACATTTAGTATTGAACTCTTTTGTGACTGGTCAACAAGCAGTTATTTATACTTTTTTTCTCATTTTAAAATCAATTACAAAAGACAGTGTTTTTATAGAGGCAATTTATATGTTATTTGTTTTAGGTTATGCTTTTTGGAGTTACTTGCAGTTTTTTAATAATTATAAAAAAATAAAAACGATTCTTCTAACAATTCTTACCTATGTGTTTTATTTAATTTTTATGAGTTTAATAGGTCTTGTTTTATCACTTTTAATATGAAATTTAGTTCAATAAGTTTATAAATCTATAGAGGTCTTTCTTAGAATAGGTTTATTTTTACACTCATGCTACAAGTAAATAATATTACATTTTCATATTCAGAGAAAAAGAAAATTCTTAAGAATATTAGCTTGAAACTTTCAGAAGGCGAACACTTAAGTGTTATGGGCGAAAGTGGATGTGGAAAATCAACATTGTTGAAGGTTATTTATGGATTGTTAGATCTTGATGAAGGAAATATTTTTTGGAAAGATCAAGAAGTTTTAGGTCCAGCTTATCATTTAGTTCCTGGAATGGAATTTTTTAAATACGTTCCTCAAAACTTCGATTTAATGCCTTACATAACAGTTGCTGAAAACATCTCAAAATTCTTATCTAGATTTTATCCAGAAGAGTCTGAAAGAAGAACAAATGAATTGTTAGATGTTATAGAAATGAAAGCGTATGCAAATGAAAAAGTAAAAAACTTAAGCGGAGGCCAGCAGCAACGTGTCGCAATAGCAAAAGCTTTAGCAAAAGAGCCAGAATTATTATTGTTAGATGAACCTTTTAGTCAGATTGATAATTTTAAAAAAAATGCTCTAAGAAGAAATCTTTTTTCGTATCTAAAAAAGAATAAAATTGCTTGTATAGTAGCAACTCACGATGGTAACGATGCTTTGTCGTTTTCAGATCAGTTAATTGTAATTCAACACAATGAAATTATAGCTTCCGGAACTCCA
This sequence comes from Tenacibaculum aquaeponti, assembly GCF_052084715.1. Lineage (GTDB taxonomy): Bacteria > Bacteroidota > Bacteroidia > Flavobacteriales > Flavobacteriaceae > Polaribacter. Next base: position 2,562,291 of record NZ_CP197288.1, read on the forward strand.
TCTGAATTGTATCAAAAAAGAAACAACAAATATGTGGCAGCTCTATTTGATGATGTAAACGAAGTTGTAATTCATAATAAAATAAAACTGTTTTACCCACATCAAATAAAGTTTGTAGAAGATTCAGAGTTTAAAGTAACGGTACTTAAGAACTATTTTAAAGGATTTTACTGGTTGGTTGAAGTGGCTTACGATAATCAAAGTCTTTTTATTGCTAGTGAATTTGAATTAGAAGTTACATCAGAAAGGTTTATCAATTTTAAAGAATAGATTGTATTGTTATAGATTTTCCATTGAAAACTACTTCATCACCTTCCTTTTTACCTAAGAACATTTTTCCAATTGGAGAAGAACTAGAAATGATAAAGTAATCTTTATTATCGATAATTGTTTTACCTAAACTTATTGCGATAAAATAATTCATGTTTTCGGTGATTATAACACTACCTAAACGGACTAAATCGTGAGAATTTACAGTATCAACTTTAGCTAGAGTTTCTTTCATTTGATGTACGACAGCAATTTGCTGACCAGCTTTTTCCATTTCTAATTGAAGCATAGCTCGCCCAGTTTCATGCTTGTCACCAGCCGAACTTTTGGTTTCAGAAAGTAATGCTTTTTTGTTGGAGCTTATAATTTCTTGAATTGTTTGTTCTCGTTTTTCAACATAAAAAACACATTCTTGATATAGTTTTTCTTTTATACTCATAATAAATCCGCTAATTCTTGTCCGATTAAACTACCAATAGCAACACCCATTCCGCCTAATCGTATTCCGCAAAATACATTTTCAGATATTGGTTTTACAATACTTTTTTTCTGATTTCCTATTCCCATAATTCCGCTCCATCTATGATCAATTTCAAAAGCGGTATTTGGTAAAATGGTATCTTTTAAAATTTCTTCTAATTTCTTTTGAATCAATTCTGTTAGAGAAAACTCAGTAGTTTCTTCGGTTTTAAAATCTAAATTTCTACCACCTCCAAACAAAATACGATCATTAATATTTCTAAAATAATAATACCCTTTATCTAAATGAAAAGTTCCTTTAATATGAAGGTTTTTAATAGGCTTTGTAATTAAAACTTGAGCTCTAGCTGGTTTAATATCCTCATTTAATAAAGTTTTAGAAAATCCATTTGTAGCGATAAAAATTTTATTTGAATTAAAGGTTAGTAAGTTAGTTTTAATATGAACAGCGTTTTTGTGATCTTGAATTTCCTCAACAGTAATATTATTGATTATTTTAACTCCAAGTGATTGAACTTTTTTAAGAAGTTCATGCATCATTTTCCCTGTATCGATCTGACCTTCATAATTATTTATAACGTATTTCTCTTCTATTTTTTTGAAGTTAAAAGTATTGTTTGATGTTGAAAATACTGGAGTATCAAAAACACCTGAAAGTAACTTGTTAATTGTTTTTTTCTGAGATAAACATCTGTCTAAAAGTTCTTTGTTTTGAAATAATTCAAAACCTTTATTTTGTTGGAAATCAATGTTTTTATCACCTAAGTTTTTTCGTAATAATTGTAAGCCGTTCCAACGTTTTTTAACTAAGCCTAACACGTCATCTTCTGTGTGATTTTGTAAATCATCAACAAGTTCAGATAAGCTTCCAAAACATGCGAATCCGGCATTTTTAGTGCTTGCACCATGTGGTAAAATACCTTTTTCTATAATTAAAATATTTGATTTAGGAAATCGTTGTTTTAATTGTAAAGCACAATTTAATCCTACAATTCCACTACCAACTATGGTGTAATCTACATTTGTAAACCATTCTTTAATTTCCCAATAACTTAGTTGTATCATGCGTTAAAACTATAAAAAAGGTTTCATTTAAATTTGTACATTGGTATAATCCTTGAAAAAACATTTAGAAAATACATATTATGAAGATAATTAAGAACAAAAAGATAATTTTTCCACTTTTTATTTTGGTTATTGTTAGTTGCGGTAGCTATCAATTTGAAAAAAAAACACCTTTTAAGGTTTTGTCAGGAACGTATACAAGTTGGGTAGGAGGAGTACGAGGTGTCTCTGGAGTTAATATCAATATTGTATATTCTTCTGAACAAAAAATAAAGTTTGAAAATATATTTTATAGAGGAAGAAAAGCACCAGTAAGTTATAAGGAAAATGGTAATCAAACTTCAATATTAGGACAGTTTAGAAATCAATCTAATGATTTTCAATTGCATGAAGATCCTAAAAATGAATATGGTAATACTCCTCCAAAAGATGTAACAAAAGAAGATTTTCCATTTAAATTAGATGGAAATGAAGTTGTGATAAGTTATATTGAAAAAGGGGAGGTAAAGTATTTTAAATACAGTGGTTTAACTGAAGGAGAGCAGGTGTTGTATCAGTAAAAGAACACATAAAAATAGAGTAAAATGAAGTCATTCGAAAGAGTGGCTTTATTTTTTTGGCACGTATTTTGAAATTATCTCTATGTAACCGTAAAACTTAAACTTATGAAAACAGTAAAATTACTTTTAACGCTATTTGTAGCCGCCACAACTTTAACTTCTTGTGTTGTAAGAAACGACGAAATCATTGTAGATAATTTTGTGCCTACTGAAGCAATTGTTTCAGGTTATGATTTATGGTATGTAGATTTTCATAGAACACAAGGAAGTGCAGAAATTCCGTTTTTATCAAAAGCATTTACTGTTTCTTTTTTAAATGGGAATATGTATGCAAATAATAATATTGTAGATATAGGAAGAACAGGAAATGGTTTAGGAATTAATGTAGGAAGTTATAGAACTTTTGATGATGGAGTTATTGAAACTTTTCATACACAAGACGGAAATTACAGTTTTGAAGTGATAGAATTAAGTAATAATGAAATCCGATTAAATGATTTAAATAATAATGTGAGTTATTTTTTAGTAGGGTATCAGAGAAATAATTTTGATTATGATATGTTATTTTATGACAATATTGAGTTCTTTTTACAAGAATATATTGCTTGGGAAAGAATAGAAACAAGAGATGGAGTACCAAATCCATTTGATGCTGAACATTTTTTACAATTTACTCCAGAAAATAACACAACTTTTTACTCATCTCATGATGATTTTGGCACAAATGTTGCTTCTATCAATTGGGACTTTACGGGAGGTTATACAATAGATGATATAAGAGATTACAACGATGTTAAGTTTTTAACACTAAATTATGATGGAGGAGATACTGAAGAGTTCGAGTTAAGCGTTGTTAATGATGGCGAAATAGAATTATTCCATATCACTACAGAAACAACATATGTATTTAAAGGTAGAGGATATATTCAGTTCTTAAAAGGAAAAGAAGTAAAAGGTTCTCAAAAACCAGTAAGGAATAGTAATAGAAAACGTACTAAAATAAAAAGAAAAGAAATTACAAGAAAAATATTAAAATAAAGTTTGGTTAGTTGATTTTTGGTTGGTTATTTCTCAAAATAGCCAATTAGAGATGCCGCCCCTCAGAGGGCGGTTTTCTCTTTATATAATATAAGGTTTACATTAAAATCTTTATTTTTATAGTAAATAATAAAATTTATGTCAACCGTATTAATTACTGGTGCTACATCTGGAATAGGTAAAGCTTGTGCTTATTTATTTGCAAAACAGAATTATAATTTAATTTTGTGTGGCAGAAGATCAGAAAAATTAAAAAGATTAGAAGAAGATTTATCAAAACAAACCAAAGTACATACACTACAATTTGATGTTCGTTTTAGAAAAGATGTTTTTAAAGCTATTGAAAGTCTCCCTTCAGAATTTAAAGCAATAGATATTTTAATTAATAATGCAGGAAATGCACATGGCTTACATTCTATTCAAGAAGGAAGTTTAGATGATTGGGATGCAATGATTGATGGAAATGTAAAAGGTTTGTTATATGTTTCAAAAGCTATACTTCCAACAATGATAGAAAGAAATCAAGGTTTTATTGTGAATATTGGATCTATTGCTGGGAAAGAAGTGTATCCTAATGGAAATGTATATTGTGCTTCAAAATTTGCGGTTAATGCTTTAAATAAATCAATGAGATTAGATTTAAATAAATATAATATTCGTGTCAGTGGAATTCATCCTGGTTTGGTAGAAACTGAATTTTCTGATGTTCGTTTTAAAGGAGATTCTGAAAGAGCAAAACAAGTTTATAAAGGTTACAAGGCACTTCAAGCTGAAGATATTGCAGATATTATTCATTTTGTAGTAACAAGGCCGTATCATGTAAATATCGAAGATTTAATTGTTTATCCAACAGCACAAGCAAGTGCTACAATGTTAAATAAGAATGAAGACTAAACTTTCAGACATAATTATAGGGTGTATGTCTTGGGGTGTATGGGGGAAAAATTTTTCAACTAAAGAGATGGTTGATCTTATATATTTTTGTGTTGAAGAAGGAAATATCACTTTCGATCATGCAGACATCTACGGAGGTTATACTACTGAAGCAGCTTTTGGAAAAGCATTTGCTGAAAGTGGTCTAGAACGTGAACAAGTTCAATTAATATCTAAATGCGGAATACAATATATTACAGAAGAAAGAAATGAAAATAAGATAAAACATTACGATTATTCTAAAGAATATATCATTTGGAGTGTAGAACAATCGTTAAAGAATTTGAAAACAGATTATTTAGATGTTTTACTATTACACAGACCAAGTCCTTTAATGCAATCTGAAGAAATTAACGAGGCAGTTGTTAAGCTTCAGAAAGAAGGAAAAATTATTGATTTCGGGGTTTCAAACTTTAATTCTAGTCAGATGGAATTGCTAAAAAAAGATACAGCTTTAACATGTAATCAATTAGAGTTTTCATTGGTTCAAAACTCAGCAATAGATCAAGGTACTTTAGATTACCTAATTAAAGAAGATATGAAAGTGATGAGTTGGAGTCCTTTGGGAAGTTTTTTTAATTTGGAAACTGAACAAGCAAAGAGAATTAAACAGGTCTTAAAACCAATGTCCGAGAAGTATAATGCAACAAGTGATCAGTTATTATTAGCTTGGATTTTAAAACACCCATGTAATGTTGCTCCGGTTATTGGTACATCGAATAAAGAAAGAATAAAAATGTCAAATCAGGCTTTACAAATTAATCTAAATTTACAAGATTGGTTTGTTCTTTATGAAGCTAGTAGAGGGCATAAAGTAGCCTAGTATGATTAATAAAAGGTTGCTAATAAAGAATTTACTTTCTCATAATGATGAAAACAGTTTTTACGATAAAAAACAAAAACTTTCATTAGGTAGTAAAGAAGGAAAAGCAAAATTTATAAAACATATTTGTGCTTTATCTAATTCTAATCCAGAGAACAATTCGTATATCTTAATTGGTATTCGTGATGAAGACAACGAAGTTATAGGGGTCGATTTTTTTGATGATAGTAAAATTCAAAATTTAGTTAACGCCTATTTAGTAAATCCACCCAATATTCAATACGAAAACATACCTTTTCCAGGTTTACCTCGATATAAAGTTGTCGGATTAGTTACCATTCACCCTAAAGAGAAAATTTCTCATTTATCTAAGTTTGTATGGAAATATCCTAGAGGAACTGTCTTTTACAGAAGAGGAAGTAATTCGATGCCATTACTGGAAGAATTTAAATTACCCAATAGTAATAGAGAAATTGTAGAGTCTATTGAGAAAAATGCTAGAAATAATATTGAACTAACACTCGATGGAGTTTTCGATTTTTTTAATAGACATAAAGATGAATATCATCCAAAATATAAAGTTTTTAAGGAACAGTTTGTTTTATGTTGGGCAGGAAAAAAAACAATGGTAAACGAAGAAGAGTTTTATTCTAGAGTTGATATTGAATTGATCAATGAGCAAGTACAGCTTTTCTATTCAGCATTAGATGAAGTAAAAATCAAAATCAACCATCATTCTTTTATAATTATTGAATATATAACTTTAGGTTTAGAAAGAAACGAGGTAAAATTTCCGTTAGAGAAAACAATTGTTCATTTTAAAAACAATGGAAAGTTAGATATTATAAAAGAGTTTTTATTTGAGCCTCCAACTTACGACAGTAAGATTATTAATCATATTTATGAGAATAGTAATAATATAGTTAATAATATTGAAAACAATATTCCTTTATCTGTAACAGAGCATGAAGATGTATATCGTTTACCAAACAACTATTTAATCTGTTACTTAAATGGGTTTTTAGATGCTAGAGAACAATTAGAAAAAGCTAAAGATTATATTAAGAATTTAGAAGATAAAACAACATACATTAAGTATAAAGAAGTAAATAGAGTGCTTAGAAAAGTAAAGTATCATTAATTTCTTTTGTAGTCAGAATTAACCAAACATTTATTGTTTTTCCACTTGCCTTTCAAAGAATTAGGTTTAATTACTTTTCCTTCGCAAGTTAAAAATTCTCCCCTTTTGTTTTTCTTAATCATTTTCATTTTACCTTTATTAAGAGTATTAATAACTTTATAAATGAGTCCGTTTTTTGGGGTTTTGCAGTTTTTTATAGTTAAAGTAAGTCCAATTTCATTGTTGTACAAATCCATTTCAGAAGAGATTTTATCAGGCACAACACCTTCCTCTAATTTACGTTTTTTATACATTAAGTAATTTTCTTTTTCGTGTGCTTTTCCAAGAGATCTTGCCGCAGATTTTCCGATTTCCTGACGTAATCTTGCCATCCAATATGCGTGTCTAAAAGCATCTACTTGTCCACCAGCATGATCACCATCTAATAAATTAGTTTTTCGAATACTATCTGAAACTCGATTTGCTTCTTTAGAAATTTCCAAAGCTTTTTTTGCTTTAAAAGGATGAAAAATAACCCACCATTTTTTAGGAGAAGAAAGCTTTTTGAATTTTTTGTAGTTAGATTGAGAAAATCCAAAATTTACAGATAAACCAAGAATTATAAAGAAAACTTTTTTCATGATAAGAAAGATACTATGTTTTTTATAAATGAAAAAAGAGAGGTTTTTTAACCTCTCTTTTTACCAACAATATATTATAAAGTATAATTCATTATTTAATGATTAATCTTTGTGTAGCTACTTTATTAGACTCTACTACTTTTAAGATATACATTCCTGAACTAATAGATGAAACATTTACATCTTTTTTAGTTCCTGAAACAGAAGTCTCGTATACTTTTTTACCAATCATGTTAAAGATTTGAATGTCTTTTACATCAACTGAAGCAGAAGTAAGTGTGAATGTTTTGTTATTTGTAGGGTTAGGATACACTCCAAAACCATCTATTTCATTTTCTATTACTGAAGCTGTGGAATTATCTTTAGGTGTAACTTCAGCCCAAGTTTTAGCTATTCTTAATTCATCAATTTCAATAGTAGGAGTTTCATTTGTTGAATCCTGTCTTAAAATAAAAGTATTAATAGAAGATGGAGCATTAGTGTCATTTCCTCCTAAATCTGGAGTAGGTGCAGCTCCTTCAAAAGTTGCAGCATCTGGATTAATCCATAAGCTTACAACATCATTATCTAAATCGTAAGCCATTATGATAAATAATACGTCCCCTAAATTATAAGTAGATGTTGTAAAAGGTGGATTTGAACTTTCTGGTCCAAAACCAATATCAAATGTAGTTCCGCTAGTATCTGGATTCGGTCTAACCCATAATCTAGCATCATAAGATGATGTACCTGCAGCTAAACCAGCAAAATACCCACCATCTGTAGTATCAGGATTACTGCCAGTTTGGAAAGCAGAAACTTTTAATAAAAAAGAACTATATACTGTACCTGAGGATACATCAGTAAATTTAGTAAAGGATTCAGCCCCAGACCCATTAAACGTAATTTTATTCCCTTCAGAAGGCTTTAATCCACTATAAGTTAAACTACCTGTAGTAGTAACTATATCGTCTCCGGAGTTAGCACTTTCCCAGTCAGCTTGATCAGATAAAACAGAGGCATCAGCATAATCAAAGGTTTCAATAAAAGGTAAACCTTTACAAGTTGGACTTGAAATATTTCTCGTAAAATCACAACTACTATTGCTAGTATCTCCTTTAACAGTAAAAATAATATTTGTTCCTTCGGTTATTCCAGAGATAGTAATTGTTCCTGTTGCCATCATTGAAGGATTATCTCCTCCTATTGTTCCATTGTCAGTTGTTAACATATAAGTTGAGGTTCCTCCTCCTGTGAAATCAATAGAAACATTGTAAGTGTCTATACCAGAAGTTTCTGCAACACATGATGTTGTGATCGTACTGATTTGAATGTCACAAGGAAGTCCTACAGTAAAAGAAATTGTTTGATTAACAGGAGTTGATAAAGCATTTCCAGCATTATCAACTAACTCCATAAATACTTCATAAGTTGTTCCACCTGTAGTGGCAAAAGTAATGTCATCAGTATCAAATTTATCAGCTTGAGCTACACTATTTAATGTCCACTTTATATAACCGTCTCCTGTACTACCAGCAGCAATGTTGAAATTACTTACTGAAAACTTAACTGTTGCCATATCTGTAAAAGATATTGTAGATCCGTTTGAAGGAGAACTGATTGTTAATGAAGGTGTCGAAGAAGCTGTGGCTGTGTATGTTCCAACAGGAAATACAGAAGAACAGTCAGTGTTTATTCCAGAATCATCACTTTTATCACATCCATCAACAGCATTTGGTCCACTAAATGTCCATTGATTTGGATCAAAAGTAGCACTTGGTCCTTGCCCGTCTTTTCTGTATGCCCATCCATCAACATAATCCCAATCTTTACCAGTACCATCTTCGCCAATTCTTCCTAATAGATCTTCTATTGTTCCATTCTTATACAAAATCACAGTATCATCCCCATTTACGTTTATTACATTATCAACATATTGAGGAGTTATTCCTAAATATTGATTAATAAGTGTATCTTCAAAGGATAAGTAAATATATGTACCGGCTGTTACCGCATCAGCAGGAAATGTATACTCAACTCCAGCCGCAGCGGCACCATTTGTTGTGGATTCAATGCCATAAATACTTAAATCAGCAATATTATTTACTGCATATAATTCAATAGCTTTTGGAGCACCTGAAGGTAAAGGGCCATCAATAGCTCCAGTTATAATTAAGTCCTGAGAAAAAGCAGAACTAAATAAAAAAGTTAGTAAAAAAGTTAAAAAGTAATTTTTTTTCATATTATCCCGTTTTAAAAAAAATGCTCTCAAAATTAGGGAATTATCTGACTTTTTGTTAGTTTTTTTAGATTAATTTAATGTTAAGCGTTTTATATTTACTATTTACATAAAAATTATTATTAATATTAAATCAACATTAAGTTAAAGTCTCTTTAACTATTTTTGTTATTTAATCGCTACTTTTGGGTTGTTTAGCACAATAATTATAACTGTATGAATACTAACGATATTAAAATTTTATTAGTTGATGATGAACCAGATATTTTAGAGATTGTAGGATACAATCTTAGATCTGAAGGTTATCAGGTTTTTACTGCAACTAATGGGGCTGAAGGAGTTAAAATCGCTAGAAAAATCACACCTCATTTAATTTTGCTAGATATAATGATGCCTGAAATGGATGGTATTGAAGCTTGTGAAAAAATTAGAGATATTAAGCCTTTAGAAAATGTTATAATTTCTTTTTTAACCGCTAGAGGTGAAGATTACTCACAAATGGCAGGTTTTGATGCTGGTGCAGACGATTACATTACTAAACCAATAAAGCCAAAAGTATTGGTTAGTAAAATCAAATCATTATTAAGAAGACTTAAAACAGATACTGTTTCTGAAGCCACTACTAAAATTGGTGATATTTTAATTAATAGAGATGAGTATGTAGTGTTTAAAGGTGATGAAAAAATTACATTACCAAGAAAAGAATTTGAGTTATTCTCTTTATTAACATCTAAGCCAGGAAAAGTTTTTAAAAGAGAAACTATTTTAGATAGTGTTTGGGGAAACGAAGTTGTAGTAGGAGGTAGAACGATAGATGTTCATATTAGAAAATTAAGAGAAAAAATTGGAGATCATCACTTTAAAACTGTTAAAGGTGTTGGTTATAAATTTGTTTTAGAAACAGATAAATAAATTTTAATTTATTATTGAATAAGCTAAGAAAAACATATAGATACGCACTTACTTCTGCGATGTATTTAACAGTAATATCAGTTGTTATTGCTGTTTTTTCGTATTTGTCATTTTTTAAATCGTTAGGTTTAGTTGCTATTATTATCTTCGGAATACTACTGTTTACAATTTCGTTTTTTGTAATTCAGTACAGAGCAGAACATTTTATATATCAAAGGGTTAAGAAATTATATCAAGATATTTCTATTCTAGATATTCAAGATTTAAAGAGGGATAAAATTACTACAGATATTGAAGATTTTACAAAAACCGTTCAAGAATATGTAGAAGATAAAAAAGAAGAGATTGCTAATTTAACTGAAAGAGATTCATTTCGTAGAGATTTCTTAGGGAATGTTGCTCATGAATTAAAGACCCCCCTTTTTACTGTTCAAGGTTATATCTTAACTTTAATTGAAGGAGCAGCCAATGATAAAGTAATCCGAGATAAATATTTAGAAAGAGCAAATAAAGGTGTAGAGCGTTTAACTTCCATAGTGAAAGATTTGGATATGATTGCCAAATTAGAAACAGATGGAATGAAAATGAAAATAGAACCTTTTAATATTATTGAATTAATTCAAACGGTTTTTGATCTGTTCGAAATGAAAGCTAAAAAGAGAAATATTCAGTTAGTTTTCGATAAGGTTTATGATTTTCCTTTGTTTGTAAAAGGAGATGTAGAACGAATAGAACAAGTACTAATTAACTTAATTGTAAATTCTATTAAGTACGGTAAAGTTGATGGAGTTACTACTGCAAGTGTTGAATCGTATAACGAAAACAAGTTTGTAATTAAGATTTCTGATGACGGAGAAGGAATTAAACAAGAACATATTCCTAGATTGTTTGAACGTTTTTATCGTGTAGATCAGAGTAGGTCTAGAGAACAAGGAGGTTCAGGTCTCGGACTTTCTATAGTAAAGCACATCATAGAAGCACATAACGAAACAATTTTACTTAAAAGCATTTTTGGTGAAGGATCAGAATTTTCTTTTACCTTAGAAAAAGCAATCTAATTTATAACAAAAATACAATTTAATTGAATAAATTGTATTTTCGTTATATGCCAATAGACTTAGAACTACAAGTAAAAACGTTACCAAATTCACCAGGGGTTTATCAATATTTTGATAAAGAGAATACTATTATTTATGTTGGTAAGGCAAAAAATTTAAGGAAGCGAGTTTCTTCATATTTTACTAAAAATCATGAATATGGAAAGACAAGAGTCTTAGTGAAAAAGATTGTAAAAATTGAGCATATTGTTGTTGATACAGAAACAGATGCTTTATTATTAGAAAATAACTTAATTAAGAAATATCAACCAAGGTATAATGTGTTGCTAAAAGATGATAAATCGTATCCTTGGATTTGTATAAAAAAAGAACGTTTCCCTAGAATATTTATTACAAGAAGAGTTGTTAAAGACGGATCGGAATATTTCGGGCCATACACAAGTGTAAAAACTGTACATAATCTATTAGATTTAATAAAACAATTATATCCCCTTCGTACATGTAATTACGATCTTAGTGAACCAAAAATACAATCAGGAAAATACAAAGTTTGTTTAGAGTATCATCTTAAAAATTGTAAAGGACCTTGTGAAGCTTATCAAAATGAAGAATCTTACGCAAAAAATGTAAGAGAGATAAGAAATATCATCAAAGGAAATTTTAAAGAAAGCCTAGAAAGTTTACATAAAATAATGATGGGTTATGCTGCTGATATGAATTTTGAAGAAGCGCAACGTATTAAAGATAAATTAGATTCATTAAAGAATTATCAAGCAAAGTCAACCATTGTAAATCCGAGTATTAATAATGTTGATGTATTTTCAATTATCTCTGATGAAACACATGGTTATGCGAATTTCTTTAAAATAATGAATGGGGCAATTGTACAATCATATACTACAGAAATCAAGAAAAAATTAGACGAATCAGATAAGGAGTTGTTAGAGCTTTTTATCGTTGAAACTCGTCAGCGATTTAATTCATTATCAAGAGAAGTTTATGTTCCGTTTGAACTCGATTTAGGAGAGAAAATTAAGGTTACGGTTCCTAAATTAGGAGATAAAAAAAGAATTGTAGATTTGTCATTACGAAATGCTAAATATTATAGACAAGAGCAATTCAAACAAATAAAAATTGTAGATCCAGATCGCCATACAAAAAGGATTATGGCGCAAATGCAAAAGGATTTACGTTTGAGCAAAGAACCAAGACACATAGAGTGTTTTGATAATTCAAATATTCAAGGAACAAATCCTGTAGCAGCTTGTGTAGTTTTTAAAGACGGAAAGCCAAGCAAGAAAGATTATCGACATTTTAATATTAAAACAGTAGAAGGACCAGATGATTTTGCTTCTATGGAAGAAGTAGTTTTTCGAAGGTATAAAAGACTTTTAGAAGAAGATAAACCATTGCCGCAATTAATTGTTATTGATGGAGGTAAAGGTCAATTATCATCTGCTTTAAAGAGTTTAGATGTTTTAGGATTAAGAGGAAAGATAGCTATTATCGGAATCGCAAAACGCTTAGAAGAAATTTATTACCCAGGAGATAGTATTCCATTATATTTAGATAAGAAATCCGAATCTTTAAAAATCATACAATACCTTCGTAATGAAGCACACCGATTTGGAATTACGTTTCATAGAAATAAGAGGAGCAAAAGTGCAATTCAATCTGAGTTAGAACAAATTCCAGACGTAGGCAAACAAACGATAACGAATTTATTACGAAAATTTAAATCAGCAAAAAGAGTTAAAAGTGCTACTTTAGAAGAGTTAATAGAGGTGGTTGGAAACGCTAGAGCAAAAAAAGTTTTCGATTATTACCATACAAAAAAAGACAAATGAAAAAGCTAATTCTAATATTAATATTACCATTATTAATTTATGCTCAAGAGCAACCAAAAGTAGGTTTAGTTCTCAGTGGAGGTGGAGCAAAAGGTTTTGCTCATGTAGGTGTATTGAAAGAATTAGAAAAGCTTGATGTACAGATAGATTATATCGGGGGTACAAGCATGGGAGCTATAGTTGGAGGAATGTACGCTTCTGGTTATAGTCCAGATCAAATAGAACATATTATTACTGATATAGATTTTTTATCAGTAATTCAAGATAATATTTCTAGAGAAGACAAATCGTATTTCGAAAAAGCATTTTTAGAGAAAACTGCAGTTAGTCTTCCTATTAAAAACGGAAGTATAGGCTTACCTTTAGGATTGTCTAAAGGACAAAACGTTTTAAATTTTCTTACAGAACTTTTAGCTCCAGTTGATAATGTTGATGATTTTACTAAACTTCCTATACCTTTTTTTTGTATAGCTACAGATACTGAATCTGGTGAAGAAGTGATGATAGAAAAAGGTTCGCTTCCTTTGGCCTTAAGAGCTAGTGCATCTTTCCCTTCATTGTTAAATCCTGTTGAAGTTGAAAATCGATTATTGATGGATGGTGGTGTTGCCAATAATTTTCCTGTTGATAAAATGCAAGAAAAAGGTTTAGATATAATTATAGGAGTTAATGTGCAGGGAACATTGTTAAAAAGAGAAGAATTAACTTCAGTAGCATCTTTATTAAGTCAGATTGTAAATTTTCAGATGTATAAAAAATCTGATCAACAAGTAAAAAGACTAGATATTCACCTTCACCCTAATATTGAAGATTATAATGTAGTTTCATTCGATAAAAAAAGTGAGATTATTAGGGCAGGTGTAAAATCGGTAAAACCTTATTTAAAAGTTTTTAAGGAAATAGCTGAAAAACAGAAGATAAAAAGAGAAAAAAAAGAAATTGTTTATAAGGATAAGCAATTTTTAATTGATAGAATTATACTTAAAGGAAATAAATATTATACTCAAGATTACATCTTAGGTAAGTTAAGATTGAAAGAAGGAGATTCTGCTTCATATAGAGATATTTCGAAAAAAGTTAACACACTTACTGCTTCAAAAAATTTCCAAAGAATTGATTATACTTTAAAGAATTCATTTAAAGGAAAAAAATTAGAAGTTGTTGTAAAAGAGAATGATATAAAAAGTTTTTTAAGTTTAGGAGTGCATTATGATTTATTGTATAAGACAGGAGTTCTATTAAATTATAATCAGAAAAAAATACTTTCTTCTAACGACGAAATATCTTTAGATTTAGTCATTGGAGATGATGTTCGTTACGATTTTCAATATTTTATAGACAATGGTTTTTTGTTAAGTTATGGTGTTTCATCGAGATTTAATTCTTTTGAAACAGATGTGCTCTTTAATGAAAATAACTTAAATAAGATTAATGTAAACTATAGAGATTTTACAAATAGAATTTTTGCTCAAACAGTTTTAAATAAAAGAACGGCTTTTGGTTTAGGGTTAGAATTTAAAAATCTTAAAGTTTCTTCCGATACTTTTTTAACAAATGAGGAAGAAACAATTTTTGATAGCAGTAACTATTTGAGTTCCTTTGCTTTTCTGAACATAGATACTTATAACAAAAGCATGTTTCCGACAAAAGGATTTTTGGTAAATGCGAATTTTAAGTGGTTTATGTGGTCGAATAGAAATAGTAGCCTTACAGATTTCGCAAATGGTAGTGTAGGTTTTAACCAATACTCGCAAGTAGATGCATTGTTTAGTTATGCAACAACATTTTGGGAGAAATTTACATTTTTAAATTCATATCAATTTGGAGCTACTTTAGGAGAAGAAGATTCAGAAATTTTTGATTATCGTATCGGTGGGTATAATCAAAATTATATCAATAATTTTATTCCTTTTTATGGTTATGGTATTTCTTCTCTGTCAAATCAATCATTCTTAAAATCAGAATTTCATCTGCGATATCAACCTTTTAAGAAGAATTACATCAGTTTAATTGCAAACTATGGTAGAGTAGCAAAAAATGTTTTTAGAAGAGGAGAGCTTTTAAAAGACACCAAATCTGGTTATGGGATAGGTTATGGATTAGAAACTATAATTGGTCCTATAGAGTTAAAGTATACATGGTCGCCTGATCACGACGATAAGTTTTTGGTTTTTAACTTAGGTTTCTGGTTTTAAAATAAAAAACCTACCTGAAATACATCAAGTAGGTTTTGATTTCTTAATAAGAAAATTGCCTTATTTATTTTTCTTCTTGTAAGAGAAATGGTATTGTAAATACTGATACGCATCTCTAGGTATAATTTTAATCCATTTTTTATGTCTTAAAAACCAATTAAAGCGAATAGATTTTAGTAAACCTTTAGTTAAATAGGCGTAAATAAATGGATGCACATTTAACGTGATCTCTTTGTATTCTGTTTGACTATTAACTATTTTATCTAATTCTGCTTCAATTTTATCAATTAAAACAATTGGAGCTTCTACTTCTCCATTTTTGTTAGGATTAGGTTCACGTGTTTTAATTTCGAGTTCAGGTCTAACTCGCTGTCTTGTAATTTGAACAAGTCCAAACTTACTTGGAGGTAGTATTTTATGCTTTGTCCTATCCAAAGCCATAACTTCTCTAAAGTGTTGAAATAGTTTTTGTCTGTTTTCTGCAGACTTCATATCAATAAAATCAACAACTATAATTCCTCCCATATCGCGAAGTTGTAATTGTCTGGCTATCTCTGTAGCAGCAATTAAGTTCACTTCTAAAGCAGTTTCTTCTTGATTTTTTGCTTTATTTGAGCGGTTACCACTATTTACGTCAATAACATGCAGTGCTTCTGTATGTTCTATAACTAAATAGGCTCCCTTACTCATAGATACGGTTCTACCAAAGGAAGTTTTAATTTGGCGTTCTATACCGTACTTTTCAAAAATTGGAATGTTTGATCTGTGAAGTTTTACAATGTTTTCTTTTTCAGGAGATATTTCTTGTAAATACTCCTTAATTTCTAACATTAAACTTTCATCATTTGTTACAATACTTGTAAAAGAGTCATTCATAACATCTCTCAATATAGAAGATGCTCTGTCTAATTCACTTAAAACTTTTGTTGGTGTGTTTGTATTTGGAATTCTTTTACATAAAGATTTCCACCTGTTAAGTGAATTTTGTAAATCTTTATCAAGCTCTGCTACTTTTTTACCTTCAGCAACAGTACGCAAAATAAGCCCAAACCCTTTAGGTTTAATGCTTTTTGCTAGCTTTTTTAAACGCTCTTTTTCGTTATTATCAGTAATTTTCTGAGATACTGATACTCTGTTAGAAAAAGGGACTAATACTAAATATCTACCAGCGATTGATAATTCTGAACTTATCCTTGGACCTTTAGTAGATATAGGTTCTTTTACAATTTGTACTAATAAATTTTGACCTGATTTTAGTACATTGTTAATACCTCCGTCTTTGTCGATATCATCTTCAAAGCGAAAGTTTTTTAAAGTGAACTCTTTAAATTTACCCGTGCTTACTTTTTTAATAAACTTGTTTAATGATTGAACTTGCGGACCTAAATCATGATAATGTAAAAAACCATCTTTAGGATAACCAACATTTACGAATGCAGCATTTAAACCTGTCATAACTTTTCCTATCTTGGCTAGAAAAATATCACCGACAGAGAATTTGTTGTCGCTTGTTTCTTTATTCAATTCAACAAGTCTACCATCTCTTAATAAGGCAAAATCAATATCAGAAGAATTGGAACGAATAATTAATTCTGTTTTCATCTGAATAAATTTTGTGTCAACGATTAATACGAAGACTGATTAAGATTTTTAAGCAGGTATTTTGTAATACCCGTTTGAGGATTTAAACCTCAATTTCAAAGAACTTGATGCTTTTTAAAAGCAAATGAAAAAGTAAGTAGAAAACTACTTACTTTTTCTTGTGACGATTAGCTCTTGCTCTTTTCTTTCTTTTATGTGTAGAGATCTTAGCTCTCTTTCTTTTTTTACCACTAGGCATATTAAAAATGTTTTAAAACTCTTTTAAAAGAGTAGGTTAATATCTTACTTAACTGCAACTTTAGCTTTAACACCTTCTGTAAAAGTCTTAGCAGGCTTAAATGCTGGAATGTTGTGTGCAGGAATTTTAATTGTAGTGTTTTTAGAAATATTTCTACCTGTTTTTTCAGCTCTAGTTTTAATAATAAAGCTTCCAAAACCTCTTAAATATACATTATCTCCACTCTCTAAAGAATCTTTAACTTCAGACATAAATGCCTCTACAGTAGCTAAAACATCTGCCTTCTCTATCCCTGTCTTGTCTGAAATCTTCGATACGATATCTGCTTTTGTCATTGTATATATACTTTTATATTATATGTTGTGAATTTAATTTTACGAGGGTGCAAATATATGATAATTAATCAATTCGTAAAATATTTGTTCTTAAAAAAATCTAAATAAAATACAGTAATTTTGTCAATACAACTTTGGATGGATGGAATTTAATAAGGTGTTGATAGACTGGTATTTAAAAAACAGTAGAGAATTACCATGGAGAAAAACTAAAAAACCATATAATATTTGGCTAAGTGAAATCATGTTACAACAAACAAGAGTTGCGCAAGGTTTACCATATTATTTAAGATTTATAGAGGCTTTTCCTACGGTTTTTGACCTAGCAAATGCCGATGAAGAAAATGTGTTGAAACTATGGCAAGGTTTGGGGTATTATTCAAGAGCTAGAAATTTACATTTTACAGCAAAGTATATCGCAAATGATCTTAATGGGAAGTTTCCTAATACATATAAAGGTCTATTAAAATTAAAAGGAGTTGGAGATTATACAGCTTCAGCTATAGCATCTATTTGTTTTAATGAGGCAGCTGCGGTGGTAGATGGTAATGTTTATAGAGTACTTGCTAGATATTATGGTGTAGATACTGCTATTAATTCCGCAAAAGGAATTAAAGAGTTTAAAGAATTAGCTCAACAAGCAATAGATGCTGATAGAATTGGAATATACAATCAAGCAATAATGGATTTTGGAGCTATTCAATGTAAACCTAAAAGTCCAGATTGTACAGTTTGTCCGTTAAATGAAAGTTGCGTAGCTTTAGAAAAAAGTAAAGTTGATGTTCTTCCCGTAAAAGAGAAGAAATTAAAAGTAAAAAAACGTTTTTTTAATTACCTCGTTTTAAATACAAACAATAAAACCATCTTGAAAAAAAGAGAAGGTAAAGGAATTTGGGAAGGTTTGTTTGAGTTTCCTTTAATTGAAACTTCAAAAAGTATCCAGGTAGAAGAGTTAATATCAAATGAAGAATTTGTTGGTTTTTTTCCTAACGATACTAAAATTAAATTATTCAACTCAAAAGATATTGTGCACAAATTATCTCATCAGCATTTGCATACAAAATTTTGGATAGTTGAAGGTAAAACAACAAATCAACAGGTTGTGAATTGGGATAATATTGATACTTATCCAGTTCCAATATTGATCCATAATTTTTTAAATGAATACAAAACAAGCAAAAACTAAATTCGTATATTTGAAATTACACAAGTGTAAATAATGGCAGGAACAATAAATAAAGTAATACTTATTGGTCACTTAGGAGATGAAGTGAAGATGTATAGATTTGATGAAGGTAATGCGGTTGGACGTTTTCCTTTAGCTACTAATGAAACATATACAAACCGACAAACAGGTGAAAGGGTTTCTAATACCGATTGGCATAATATTGTTGTGAGGAATAAACTTGCCGAAATTTGTGAGAAATATTTAAGTAAAGGAGATAAGGTGTATCTTGAAGGTAGAATTAAAAACCGTCAATATGAAGTTGAAGGACAAAAGAGATATACTACAGAGATTCATGTTCAGGAGATGACTTTTTTAACAACTAAAAAAGAGTTAAATACTCCAGGTGAACAGCCACAACCTCCAGTGCAAAATAGTAGTCAAAGTGTTTCTAATGAAGACGATGATTTACCGTTTTAGTTTAACCAAAATTTAAGAATTGGACCCAGAACCCCATTTTTTACTTATAGCAAGTACCACTTTTTTAAATTCAATAAGTTTAATAGTTTTATTAATTCTTTTAATTTGTTCTGCATTAATTTCGGGTGCAGAAGTTGCCTTTTTTTCATTATCACAAACAGAATTAGATGAACTTTCAGAAAAAAGTAAAGGAAAAAACACCGTAGTAAAACTTTTAGAAAAGCCACAAAAGCTTTTAGGAACAATCTTAATCACTAATAACTTCATCAATATTTTGGTGGTTTTAATTTTTGCTTCTCTTGATGAGTTTATGTTTGGAAATATGAATTTTTCTTTGGATTTAATTTTCTTCATTATACCGGCTTCAGTAGTAAAAATTATAGTTCAAGTAGGGTTGGTAACATTTTTAATTTTACTGTTTGGAGAAGTTTTACCAAAGGTATACGCGAGTAGGAAATCTCTTCAGTTTGCTAGTTTTATAGCAAAACCTTTAGATGTTTTAAATGCAATTTTAAGTCCATTAAGCATTCCGCTTACAAGTGTTACAACGATAATTGAAAGAAAACTAGGAAATAAAAATAACAATTTATCTGTAGAGAGATTATCACAAGCTTTAGAGTTAACATCCGAAAACGCAACCACTAAAGATGAACAAAAAATACTAGAAGGAATTGTTACTTTCGGAAATACCGAAACGGTACAAATTATGAAACCTAGAACAGATGTTTGTGCAATATCAAAAGCAGACTCTTATGATAAAGTTTTAAGTACAATCTTAAAAAATGGATATTCAAGAAACCCTGTATACGAAGAAAATATCGATAATATTATAGGTGTTTTGTATGCAAAAGATTTATTAGCACACTTAAATAAGAAGAATTTCGATTGGTTGTCTTTATTAAGAAAACCATTCTTTGTTCCTGAGAATAAAAAGTTGGATGATTTATTAAAGGATTTTCAGGAAAGAAAAAATCATTTGGCAATAGTGGTTGATGAATATGGAGGAACAAGTGGAATTGTTACTTTAGAAGATGTAATTGAAGAAATTGTTGGAGATATAAACGATGAGTTCGATGATGATGATTTAACATATTCAAAATTAGATGCTAATAATTTTATTTTTGAAGGTAAGGTAACAATAAGAGATTTATGTAGGGTTTTAGATGAAGATGAAGATGTTTTTGAAGATGATAAAGGAGAAAGTGAAACTTTAGCCGGTTTTATTTTAGAAGTGTCTGGAAAGTTTCCTAAAGTGGGAGAAAAAATAAACTTTAAAAATTATACATTTACTATAGAAAATTTAGATAGAAAAAGAGTAAAACAGATAAAAGTAACAAAAAATGTATAGGTATTTGTGCGGTTTTTTATTGTTGATTTTGATGAGTTGTGGAGGTGAAACTTTACCAAAACCGAAAGCATATTTAAGCTTGAATTATGCAAAACCAAGTTATCAGAAAATCAATGTGGAAAGACCATATACTTTCGAGGTTTCCAATGTAGCAAAAGTAAAATCGCTACCTAAAAATTGGTTAAAAATTCAATATCCAGAATTAAAAGCCTCTGTAGATATTACTTACAGACCCGTTAATGATAATCTTAAAGAATTGTTGCTTGAAGCAGAAAAATTAGTTTTTGAACATACGGTTAAAGCTGATAATATTTCTAATACAGAAGATTATATTAATAAAGAAAAAAAAGTATACGGGAAAATGTATTTCATTTATGGAAACGCAGCTTCTCAGGTGCAATTTCATGTTACCGATAGTGTGCAGCACTTTTTAAAAGCTTCGTTATTTTTCTATTCTAAACCTAACTTTGATAGTGTTTTGCCAGCTGTAGATTATGTTAAAAAAGATATGGTTAAAATGATGGAAACTTTAGAGTGGAAAAATATTGATTAAAATGCCTGCTATGGAATTAGAAAACAACGAAAAACTCTTCAAAGTATTACATCAAATAATTTCAGATAAGCATTATGAAGGAATCATAAGTCCTACAAATTTTGAGCTCCAAAGAGCTTCAAAATCTAATAATATTAAAATTTTAGGAGTTTTAAAGGAGGATGATTTATTTGATATTAAACACGATTATGTATTTCCTACGAATTATAGTTTTAGAATTTTTCTCATAATTCTTTTAGTGGCAATTGTTGTTTTTGCTATTCAAAGTAATTGGTTTCCATTAATTCTTTTTTTTGTGTTAGGCGTGGGATTATTGATGAGTTTTAAAGTAAAAGGAGAGAAACAAAAAGAACTTTTCATAGAGCGATTTTTAGAGACCAAAAGAAGATTATTTAAAGAGGATTTTCAGTAATCAAATTCAAGCTTTTATGGTTTTTAAAATAGTATTTCATCTTTTAATAACCTTTTTACTTACCATTACAACTCAAATAGGAGGTGTAGTTTATTTATTTACGATTCTCATCTTTTTAAAGAGAAATAGAAAGTTTAAAGCAGTTGCTTTTATAAGTAGTTATAGTATTTTTTCATTTTTGATTTTACCTTATTTAACTCCTTTTTTTGGAAGAGAAAAAATTAAAAATACCGAATTAATTCAGCCCAATTCTTTTATTTATTTGCTTGCCAATCGTAATTATGTAGTGCCAGAGTTAAATCTTGTTTTAAATAAGGTAAGTGAAGAATTAAACAAGAAGCATAAAGGAATTAAATTAGTGTATTTAGATGCTAATTTTCCTTTTTTTGATGGTTTCCCTTTGTTACCTCATTTAAGTCATAATGATGGTAAAAAGATTGATGTTTCTTTGATTTATGAAAAGGATAATATTGTAACCAATAAAAAGAAATCTATTAGTGGTTATGGTGTTTTTAGTGGACCTAAAAAGAATGAGTACAATCAAATAAATATCTGTAAAAATAAAGGAAAATGGCAATACGATTTTCCTAAGTATTTAACTTTTGGTAGTATTAATAAAGATGTTCAGTTTTCAGAAAAAGGAACAAAATCATTAATAAACACAATTTTAAAACAGAAACAGATTAGTAAACTTTTTATTGAACCACATTTGAAAAACAGATTGGGGCTAACAAATAAAAAAATACGATTTCATGGATGTCAAGCTGTTCGACACGACGACCATATCCATTTTCAATTATACTAATTTCGTAGAAGTAGATTTTCTACTTTGCATCCATAAGTAAAATTGTAACCCAAATAAAATTGCTCCAGCTAATAAATGCACAGCTTGTGTTCCAATAGGGAATTCTGCGTAATACATTAAAATTCCAGTTATAGTTTCTAGGAATATTAAAAATACAATCCAGTTTACCAGTTTGTAACCTAAGTCTTTAATCTGATTCAAATAAAACATTCCGAAATTAACTAGCACAATTGCAATTGTGAAAGACCTGTGGAAGTAAAATTTAAAACTAGGATTTAGTAAACTATATTGCTTGTTATCAAAACCAAATTGTTTTACTTGCTCATCAATAAATTGTCTTACTTGAGTTCCCATAGCAATTTGAATTACTGAGAAAATTACAGAAAAGATTAAAAGTTTATTGAAAAGCGCATTGTATTTAAAAGTGTTCTTTCTTTCAGAAACAATAAAATGTAAGTACAATAATATTCCAATAATTAAAAGTCCAACAACCATATGAATGGTAATTATAGTCGGTTTTAAATTAGAATCTACTACGGTTTTTCCAAGCCAAGCTTCAAAGCCCATTAGAAATAAGGCGAAGAAAGATAAAAGAGTAATCGATTTTTTTTCTTTCCAGTATTTAATAGAGCCTAAAATTAGAAAGATAAAAACGAATCCAGAAACTACAGAAGCTAATCTGTTAATGTATTCTGTCCAAGTATGATATTTGTTAAACTTAGCGTAATCGTGTTTTGTGTATTTTTCCCAGTTACTAGCAGTGAATTCTTTTGAAGTTTTAATATCGTTTTGAGCTACAAAAAGTGTTTCATCTTTAACGATAATCATTCCTTTTTTAAACCCCTTATTCGGTTGCCAAGTGATTTGTTCTTCAGAAGTTGGAGGGATTAAATAACCAAAACATTTTGGCCAATCTGGACATCCCATGCCAGATCCGGTCATTCTTACTACAGCGCCTGCTAAGAAAATAAGATAAACAGAAATTAAAGTGATTTTAGTAATCTTAGGAAATTTTGACTTAAAGTAGTGAAGTATGTTGTTAATCTTTGCTAACATTGATCCTCGAAAAATAATTTTAACAAAGATACGGCAAAACGAAAGAAAAAGTATTTTTCTCTTTATAAGATGTTATTTTAAAATGAATTTAAATTATTCTTTTTTTAATTTTATAAAATGGAAATGGAACCACCTTTTAGAAAAATTATTCATGTAGATATGGACGCATTTTATGCATCTGTAGAGCAATTGGATAATCCTGAGCTTAGAGGTAAAGCTGTCGCTGTTGGCGGGAGTGAAGTTAGAGGTGTGGTTTCTGCTGCAAGTTATGAAGCTAGAAAATTTGGTGTTCGATCTGCAATGAGTGGTGTTTTGGCAAAAAAGAAATGTCCGCATTTAATATTTGTTAAGCCTAGATATGAAAGGTATAAGGAGATTTCAGCAAAAATCAGACAGATATTTTATGATTATACTGATTTGGTTGAACCTTTGTCTTTAGATGAGGCGTATTTAGATGTTACAGAGAATAAAAAAGGCAATCCGTCGGCTAGTTTAGTTGCGAAAGAGATTCGTAATAGGATTTGGGAAGAACTAGAATTAAGAGCTTCGGCAGGAATTTCTATAAACAAGTTTATTGCTAAAGTTGCTTCAGATATTAATAAGCCAAACGGACAAAAAACAATTAACCCTGAAGATGTAATTCCTTTTCTAGAAGAGCTTCCTGTCGGAAAATTTTATGGTGTTGGTAAGGTTACTGCGGTAAAAATGCATAATCTTGGTATTTTTAAAGGAATTGATTTAAAAAAAAGGACTTTAGAAGAGTTAACAAAGCTCTTTGGGAAATCTGGTGTGCATTATTATAATATCGTTAGAGGAATTCATAATAGTCTAGTTAAACCGAATAGAATAAGAAAATCGATAGCTGCTGAAAGAACATTTAATGAAAATTTGTCCTCTGAAATTTTTATGCTTGAAAAATTAGAACACATAGCGGAAGAATTAGAAAGGCGAATGCATAAATCTGGGACAAAAGGAAAAACGATTACGTTAAAAATTAAATACAGTGATTTTACACAGCAAACTCGAAGTAAAACCATATCGTATTTTATTTATAAGAAAAGAGAATTTTTTCCAATTGTTAAAGATTTGCTTTTGCAAGAAGAATTAAAAAATTCAGTGCGTTTATTGGGGATTTCTTTCAGTAATTTAAATACAGAAAAAAAAGATCCTGTTTGGGTTCAATTACAGTTTGAATTTTAAACTACAGGAAATTGAATAGATACTTTTGTGCCTACAGGTTCACCAAAATCATTTGTTAAATCATGATAGGTAAGTGTAAATTCTTCTTCATAGTCTTCAGCAAAAGTTTTTAATCTTTCTATTGTTAAATCGATACCAACAGATTTTCTTTTTAAAGATTTAGATCTTTTAATTTCCCCAGCAGCTTGTCTACCAATACCATTATCAATAATGTTTACAGAAACAATATCTTCTGAAATCTTATTAGCGGTTAGTGTAATTTTTTTATCCCCTTCTTTAGAAGATAAACCATGCCAAATTGCATTTTCTAAGAAAGGTTGTAAAACCAAAGGAGGAACTTTAATTGTATCTGTGTTTAAATCTGGATTTATATCTAACTTATAATCTATTTCGTTTGAGAAACGAATATTTTCAATAGTCATGTATAAATCCATTGTTGAAAGCTCTTCTTTTAAGCTAACTTCTTTTACTTTAGAAACTTCTAAGATGTTTCTGATTAATTTAGAGAATTTATTTAGGTAATAAACGGCTTGTTTCTGATCGTTATTAATCACGTAAAGCTTAATAGAGTTTAAAGCGTTAAAAATAAAATGAGGATTCATTTGAGTTTGTAACGCTTGCTGTTCCAATAGTAGTATTTTTCTGTCGTTATTAAGCAATTTTTGTCTGTAAACAGAATATAAAGCAATACTAGATAAAGCTATGGTAACCAGTGTTATAATTAAAATATTTCTATCTTGTTCGGTCCTTAAATCTTGAATTTGAAACTGTTTCTCCATATTATCTCTTTCATTAATTTTAGCCAAAACATTTTGCTTAGAGATAAGGTTGTTTACATATGAGAACGTTTTTTTAGTGAGGGTTTGTTTCTCTAATTCTACGGCTTTTTTATAAAAATCGTAGGCTTTTTGCTCGTCGTTTTTCTTTTCGTAAAATTCTGCAAGGGCAAATAAACTTCTTGTGTGACTTCTATTGAAATTATTTTCGTTAGATAGTTGAACAGATTCTGTTAGGTATTTTTTAGCTTCTTTAAGTTTATTATTTTTAAGATTTGCAATTCCGAGATTTGTTAAAGTTCTAGCCAAATAAAATTTATTGTTTTTTTCAACGGCTAAAGGATATATTTTTTGAATTATTTCTAGAGCTTTTTCAAACTCTAGTTTTTGTAAGTAGGTGGAAGCTATGCTGTTATAGCAAATAATCTGACCCCTTTCAGAGTTTAATTCTTTGTTTATTTTTAGAGATTTATAATAATTTTCGATAGCATCGTCATAAAAACCTAAATTTTCTTGACTATATCCCATGTTTTGATAATTAATAGCAAGACCGAGCCTATTATTTAATTCTTTAGAGATAGAGATTGAGCTTTCAAATTGTTCTAGAGCAAGATCATATTGTTTTAAAAGCAAATAAATGTTTCCAATATTATTTACAGAAATACTTTTATTCCTTTTATTAATTAAACTTTCTGTGTTACTGCTTCTTTTTGTTAAAGTTAGCGCGTCTTGATGGCAGTTTAAAGCGTTCTTTACATCGTTTAACCTTCTGTAACAAGATCCAAGAAGATTTAATGTGTAGGCTTTAATATCGTTGTTTTTGATGTGGTTAGCTAATTTTAAGGCTTTTATGTGGTATTCGACAGCTTTGCTGTAATTTGATTTTTGTCTTAAAATAAGTCCAATGTTATTGTAGGCATAAATCTGCCCTATCTCATATTTGTTTTTTAAACTATTATCATAAAGTTTATGGAAACTATCTTCGGAGATTAAATTTAACTTGTGATTTATATTAATAATAGAATCTAAAGAGAAATAATTTTTGTATTTATTATCTACTAAATTTTCTAGAACAGAATTAACGTTGGTTTTGCTAGTGTTCTGAGAGAAAACTAATACATTGAAAAAAAATAAAGTAAGAATTACAGACTTATTTTTCATTTTAAAACTTATCTAAGAATTCAGTTTTTCTTTGGCGCGATACAGGGATTTTGTGATTTTTTTCAAGAATTACATATCCATCAGTTTTATAATACTCTCTTACTTTGCTGAGGTTTATAATGTAGGAATTATGTATTCTAAAAAATAAAGATTCTGGTAGTAATGAGTTTACTTCTTTTAATTTTTTTGTAACTACTATTTTTTTACCATCTGTAGTGTAAATAGAACTATAATTTCCATCAGATTCAATACAAAGTATTTCAGAAGACTCTAAGAAAATTAATCGTCCATCTGCATTAATAACTACTTTTTTTTCTTCTAATTTCTGATTGAAATTGTAAAGTATTTGTTCTAGTTTTTCATTAGTATCGCTAACTGAAATTCGTTTAGTGAATTTTGTGATTTTTTTTAAACTTTGTTCTAAATCATCTGTGTCTACGGGTTTTAGCAAATAGTCAATAGCTTCTTTTTTAAGAGCTTTTATAGCATATTCATTATAAGCGGTAGTGATAACAATAGCAAAATCCTTCTTAGGAAGTTTCTCAATAAATTGAAACCCATCCATAGTGGGCATTTCTATATCTAAGAAAAGGCAATCAATTTTATTGTTAGCAATAAAATCAAGTGCTTTACCAGGGTTAGTAAATGTGTTTAATATTTCAACTTCGTCATTAAAGTTAGATAATTCCCATGATAAGCTTTTTATAGCCTTGTCCTCATCGTCGACAATGATTGCTTTTAACATGCTAAAAAAGTTTTTTTTGCAATTTATACAAAAAAAACGACCATTCATACAAAAAAAACATTTTTTTAACAAAAACTATTAATTTGCTAGGGAATAATGGTCTGATAGATAAAAAACTCGCAAATTAAAGCGAGTTTTTTGAGATATTATTTATTTGGAAAATTAGGTTTTCGTTTTTCTAGAAAAGCTGTGGTTCCTTCTTTGAAATCTTGTGTTGAAAAGCAAGCGCCAAAAGCATTTATTTCAGACTTGTATCCATCTTCTCCATCTTTAAACCCTGAGTTAACAGCTTCGATGGCTTTTCCTATAGCAACAGATGAATTTTTAATTATTTTTCCTGCAATTTTCTCTGCTAAAGGTTTTAATTCTTCTTGAGTTACAACATAATTTACTAATCCGTAAGATTTTGCTTCTTCAGCAGACATCATTCCTGCTGTCATAATTAACTCCATTGCTTTTCCTTTTCCTATAAGTTGAGGTAAACGTTGTGTTCCTCCGTATCCAGGAATTACACCTAAAGAGGTTTCAGGTAAACCCACCTTAGCATTATCAGAAGCAATTCTGAAATGACATGACATAGCTAATTCTAATCCACCACCTAAAGCAAATCCATTAACTAATGCAATTACAGGAGTTGATAAATTTTCAACAAAATCGAAAAGTAATTCTTGACCTTTTGCAGCCAATTTTCCACCTTCTTCTTCAGAAAAATGAGCAAATTCAGAAATATCAGCTCCGGCAACAAATGCTTTTTCTCCACTTCCTGTTAATAGAATGACTTTGGTGTTTACATCGTTATTTAAGTTTTTAAAAGCTTCATGCAATTCTTCAATTGTTGCCTTGTTAAGAGCGTTAAGCTTTTTAGGTCTATTAATTGTAATCGTTGCTATTTCGTTGGTGTTTTCAACCAAGATATTCTCAAAGTTCATAAATTAAGTTTTTGGTAAAGTTACAGTAAAAACAGTTCCTACGCCTAGAGTAGATGAAAAAGTTATTTTACCATTATAAGCTTCAATAATGTTTTTTATCATTGGTAAGCCTAAGCCCATTCCGCTGGTTTTAGTTGTAAATTTTGGTTCAAAAATCAGCTTTTTATTTTCTTCGGAAATTCCTTTTCCGTTATCAGATACTGTAATTACTACATTATTTTGTTCAGAAGCTACTTTTACTTCAATAGTTGGATTAGTCTCATCATCTTTCATAGCTTGAGTAGCATTTTTAACTAAGTTTGTGATAATTCTAATTAATTGAGTTTTATCTAAATGAGCAAGAAGTTCTTTTTCTTGAGGATAATAACGAATGTAGTTTTCATTAAAAATGTCTAAAGCATGCTTTACTACATCTACAACATCTAAATTTACTTTTCGTTGCGTAGGCATTTTGGCAAAATCTGAAAAAGCTGAAGCAATAGAGCTCATCACATCTATTTGTTGAATTATGGTTTCGCTGTATTCTGCTATTTTTACTCTAATATTTGGATCTGTAGGATCGAATTTTCTTAAAAAACTTTGTACAGTTAATCGCATAGGAGTTAATGGGTTTTTAATTTCATGAGCAACTTGTTTTGCCATTTCTCTCCATGCTTGTTCACGTTCGCTTTGTGCTAATTTTACAGCGCTATCTTCAAGTTGATCAATCATATTATTATACGAGTCAACTAAAGAGTTTATTTCGGAACTAGCAGCGTTTAATGTGATTTTTTCATTCTGCTTATTTAATCGAGTTTCTTTTAACTTATTTGATATTGTTTGAATTGAACGTGTGATGTAAGTTGATAAAAAATAAGCTAGAGCTATACCAGCAATTAGCATTAAAAAGTAAACAACTAAAAGTCTACTCATAAACTCTCGAAGTTCTTTTTTCTGCTCTTCGTTGTCTTGAGCTATGGTTAGTTCTAATATTCCAATACGTTTAAAACGAGTGTCGTTAATGTATGTAAAAGAAGATTGATATGTTACATCCTTTATAACTCGATCCTTTGAAATTCTATAATCAGAGTTATTGGCCAATTCATTAACTATATTTTTCGATAATGGTTTTTCATCTGTTTCTTCAAAATTGTATGGAATTGAAGATTTTAAGAGTTTACCATTCATATCGTACATACTGATGGTTAGATTATGAACGCTTGCAATTTCGTAAATTCTATCTTGAAATATTTTTGATAAATTTTCAGCAGTAACTGCGTAGGTTGTTTTTCTTCTTAACTCTATTTCAATATTATAACGAGTTGCTTTTTCTTTTCTTTCTAAACGATGAATATTATATTCTTTAGTTTGTTCTCCGTATTGATAATAGGTGACAGCAGCAATTAAAATTGAAGCCAATAATACTAAAAGTATCATTGAAATAAAAATTCTAATTCGTAGTGATATATTGTTTAAAATAGGCAATTTATTATTGTATTCTTTTAGATTTCATAATTAATTTGTCGTCTTTTTCTCCGTCATTATCCCAATCGTAGGTAACTATTCCCTTAAACTGATTTTCTTTTTGTTCAATGGTGTACCAAACCTGAACTTGTTTTCCTAAATATAAATAATCTACATATAAACTATCATTTCCATTGGTTTTCCATTTTCCAGAAGTAACACCAACTTTAGTGTTATCTGATTGTTTAAACCAAGCCGAAAAAGTTCCATTATTCAAATATTCTGATTGTGCTTTTCCTGAATTTGGTGTGCTAAAATCATCCTCAAAAATGTATGAACTATCGGCTTTTTGAAAAGTATTATATTCAATTTTAATATACTGTGTTTCCCATTTTCCAATCATAAAATCATTAAGAGATTTTTGTTGAGTTATTTCAGGTGTTTTATTTTCTTCGCTTTTACAAGCAGCAAAAATCAATCCAAAACTTATGGTAATGATAAAAAAAGTTGATTTCATATTATGCATTTATTTTTTGTTCTTTGGTGTGTAGTAAACGAGTAAGTTTTATAGATAAATCTAACAAAATGATTTTTGCATTCCCGTTTCTTTCAATATGGTATTGGGCATCATTCACTTCTTTTTCTATGGTTAAAATATTGCCACTGTGTACGAAAGGAGCAAACTTTTCTAGTTTAAAATTTGCTGTTTGAGGAATGAGATATACAAGATCAGGAGCTCCATAATTTAATAACATTGCTTGTCTGAAAAAATGTAAACAGTACTGTAAAAATTGTTTTTGCGTTTCTCTTCCAGATTTGGAAATGATTTCACTCCATTGAATTAAATCTTGAATTACAGATGCGTTTCCTTTGGCTTTAAAAGCACTACGAATCCATGTAATAAACCATTCTTCAAAAATTAAATCGTTAGAATCGTTATGATATAAATGTAAAGCCTTGTTTAAGTTTCCTTCAGATTGTTGAGCTATTCTGTTAGCATCTTGTTGATTAATATCGTGTTTTTGAGTTAAAAATGAAACGATATCATTTTCAGATAAACTAGGAAAATTTAAGGCTTGACAACGTGATTTTATTGTATTAATAATTTTTCCTTCATCTTCTGTTACTAAAAGAAATATGGTTTTAGATGGTGGTTCCTCAATTAATTTTAAGAGTTTGTTAGATGCAGCTATATTCATTTTTTCTGCCATCCATATAATCATTACTTTAAATCCACCTTCGTAAGATTTTAAGGATAGTTTTTTAACAATATCTTCAGCTTCATCTACACCAATTTGTCCCTGTTTATTTTCTACACCAATATGTCTTAACCAATCGAATAAACTACCGTAAGGAGTTTCATTAACAAAGGTTCTCCATTCTTCTAAAAACAAATCACTAGTTGGGTGTTTTTTTACTTTGTCATTAGTAGTAACTGGAAACGTAAAATGTAAATCTGGATGTTGTAATTTGTTACATTTTATATTACAAGCTTCAGCATTATTAGAAAAATTACACAGTAAAAATTGTGCATAAGCAATAGCCATTGGTAATGTTCCAGATCCTTCTTTCCCAACAAATAGTTGAGCATGAGGAATTCTTCCGTTCTCTGTTGCGGTAACTAAGTGTTTTTTAATGTGTTCTAAACCAACAATCTCTTCAAAAGTCATAAGACAAATATACCATTTCTTAAAAGAGAAGAAAACAACTTCTTTAGAACGATTCTAATTTAGTATATTTGCATTTATTCTACAATTCTTGTAACAGCAAGAATATTCGTATTAAACACATCATTTTTGAGTACAATAGCATCATTAAAAGTAGGACAAGTAGGAGTAATTTCTGAAGAAAATGAACACTCTATTCCTTTAAAATTATTAGAAATGGGTTGTTTGCCTGGAAGTACAGTTGAACTCGTTCAAATTGCACCTTTACACGATCCTATTTATATTAATGTAAATGGAAGTCATATGGCAATAAGAAAAGAGATTGCATCAAAAATAAAAGTTACCAATTTAGAATCGTAAATGGGGAAAAATAATATTCAAGTTTCGTTAATTGGTAATCCAAATACGGGAAAAACATCTTTATTCAATAAGCTTACAGGATTAAATCAGAAAGTAGGAAACTACCCAGGGATTACTGTAGATAAAAAACAAGGAGTTTGTAATTTATCTTCTAAAAATAAAGCGATAATTACAGATTTGCCGGGAACATATAGTATTAATCCAACATCATTAGATGAAAGTGTTGTATTAAAAGTGTTAGAAAATCCAACAGGAAAAAATTATCCAGATGTTATTGTTGTTGTTTCCGATGTAGAAAACTTAAAACGTAATTTATTGCTATTTACCCAAGTTCAAGATATTGGTATTCCTACAGTTTTGGCTATTAATATGGCTGACGAAATGGATAAAAAAGGTATTAGTATCGACGTTCCAGGATTAGAGAAAGCTTTAGAAACAAAAGTTGTTCTTATTTCAGCTAAGAAAAATACAGGTATTCAGGAATTAAAAAGTGTTTTAGAAAATTATGAAGTTTTAAAACCAGTTACTAATTTTTCTGAAATAGCTAAGAGAATAGATGTGTCATTTTTTGATGCATTACAAAAAGTGAATCCAGAAAAATCATTATATCATTTATGGTTGAGTGCTACACAACAATCTTTTAGAGATGTAAATAAAGAAGATCTTTCTGATTTTTTAGATGATATTTCTAAATTGAAAAAATACCAGCATAAAGAAACGATATACAGGTATCAAAAAATTAATAAAGCTTTAAAAGAGTATTATGTTTTAGATAGAAATAAGGCGAAAGACATAAGAGCAAAATTAGATAAAGTTTTTACTCATAAGATTTTTGGTTATGCGATCTTTTTCGGAATTCTATTTTTAATTTTTCAATCTATTTTTAGTTGGGCATCGATACCAATGGATCTTATTGATGAAACCTTTGGAAGTCTTTCAGAGAAAGTAAAAGAGTATATGTCTGATGGAATTCTTTCAGATCTAATAACAGATGGAATAATTCCAGGTATTGGAGGTGTTTTAATTTTTATTCCACAAATAGCCATTTTGTTTTTCTTGATAGCAGTTTTAGAAGAAACAGGTTACATGAGTAGAGTGGTTTTTTTAATGGATAAAATTATGAGGCGTTTTGGACTTAGTGGAAAAAGCGTAATTCCATTAATTTCAGGAACAGCATGTGCAATTCCTGCTGTTATGGCAACACGAACAATTTCTGGATGGAAAGAACGATTAATAACAATTTTAATTACACCATTTACAACTTGCTCTGCTCGTTTACCAGTATATGCAATTTTAATAGCGATTATTATACCAGAAAATAAAGTTTTAGGTTTCTTTAATTTACAAGGATTAACACTTTTGGCCTTATATCTTTTAGGTTTTTCAACAGCCTTATTAGCAGCTTTTATTTTGCACAAAACACTAAAGGTTAAGAGTAAATCATTCTTCGTGATTGAGATGCCAGATTATAAAATTCCATCGTTAAAAAATGTTTTTATTACTGTTGTAGAAAAAACAAAAAGCTTTGTAATTGAGGCAGGAAAAATAATTTTACCAATTTCAATAGTGTTGTGGTTTTTAGCAACTCATGGACCTTCATCATTTCACAAAGTAGAAGAAGAAGTGAAGAAAGAAGTAAGTTTAAGTAACTTATCAGAAGAAGAAATTGCACAAAAAATAGCTTCAAAAAAACTAGAGAAATCTTACATTGGCATTGCAGGAAAAACTATAGAACCTGTAGTAAAGCCTTTAGGTTACGATTGGAAAATAGGAATTGGTTTAATTACCTCTTTTGCAGCGCGAGAAGTTTTTGTAGGAACTTTAGCCACAATTTATAGTATAGAAGGAGTTGAAGATGAAGGAACAATAAAAGAACGTATGGAGGCAGAAATAAATCCAGATACAGGTAAAAAACGTTTTAATTTTGCAACAGGTATGTCGTTACTTATCTTCTATGCATTTGCAATGCAGTGTATGGCTACTTTAGCTATTGTAAAACGAGAAACTAAAAGTTGGAAATGGCCTTTAGTACAACTTTTTGGTATGGGGATTTTGGCATACGTTTCTGCATTAATAACATTTCAAATTTTACGATGATTCAAGAAATTATCACATATAGTATTATTGCATTAGCTATTCTTTTTTTAGGAAGAAAATTTATTTTTAAATCTAAAAATAATGATTGCGATCCTGGTTGCGGATGTAGTTAAATGACTTTTTCTTTTATTTTAAGATTTACAAATGAAAAATCTATGAGATTATTAGTAATTTTAATTGTACTTTTTTGTGTTTCTTGTTCTTCAAATAGGTATACCGTAGAAATAAAAAATAATCCCTCAACAGAAATTCTTAATAGAATTAATTTTATAGAAAAGCAATGGTTAAATTTTAATAATGGTAAAAAAGCTAATTTTTCTTTAGTTGAAGATATTGTAAATTTATCAGGTATCTCTACTGAGAAGTGGGATGGTAGTTGGATAGGTATACAATATACTCCCTCTAAGAAAGAAATTTTAAAGTGGAGGGAATGGTATAATCTTAATAAGGGTAGGTTTTATTATCAGGTTTTTACAAAAGTTAATAAAGGTAATTATTATTATAAAATATCTGATGGTAAAAATAAAACTGATTTTATTTTAGATAGACCAATTGTTAACCTTAAAAGTGAATCAGGAAAAATATCTTCTAGTGTAAAATTAAGAAATCCATTTACAATTGTTGATAATGTTAGTGTGGCAAAATAAGCCATTCAAAGGACAAGTTAAAATAGGTTTGTTAATTGTTTTTAGTAACAATTATAATATTTGGTTATTACTTTAAAGTCTTAATGATGTTGGTATAATAATCAAGAGTAATTAATAACAATAATTAAGTATACTAACCACAACATTTTTATAAGTGTTGTGTTTTTTTACTAGTAACAAGGAATCGAAGTCCTTTTAACACAAAACCAATCATGTGATTATGGAAATATTTAAAGATTTCAAAAATCAGAAAGTAGAAAGATTATATCTTGTAGTTTGGCCTCCATTAGGAGAGGAAAAAGAATTAGATATTGATATATCTTGTGGCTTAGTATTCTCCAAATACCCAGATCGTTTAAATGTTATTACTACAGATAAAGAGGATATGTGGACACCTCATCTTCAAACTCAGAAGATACCTCTAAAAATATACCCTTGGTCATCATTTAGATTAAGAATGGATGCTTGGATGAATTTAGAATGTGAAGATGTTTTAGAAACGGAGTATTATGAGGTAACAAATGTTTCGGAATTTTATAATATAGTTGATTCTAGAATAGAGTCTCTTGAATTAATAGGATTAAAGAATAATTCTGAACCATTTGGGATAAAAGTGAAATTTAAAAATGATTATATTTTATCTACTCCGATATCAGATGGAAATACAATTGAGACTTCTTTGTTTAATAAGAATAATAATCTTTCTAATTTTGAGAGTTTAGGAAGTATAGAATCTAAGGTAATATATTAAAAAGGGTGGTTTTGTCTACCCCGCTAGCGCCGGAATCCTTTCGGGTGCCAAGCAAGAGTAATCAAGAACAATAATTGAATATACTAACCACAACATTTTCATAAGTGTTGTGTTTTTTTACTAGTAGTAAGGAATCGAAGTCCTTTTAACACAAAACCAAATTGAATTTTGAGAGAATAAACTATTTTTGACATCTATTCGTTGTACAACATATGATCAAAAAACTATTTATTTTTTTTCTGTTAATTGCCACTGCTGGATTTAGTCAGAGAAATCTTAAAGAATTTCGATCAAAAAAAATCAATGTTAAAACCGATACCATACAAATAGATTCGGTAAGTATCAATCCAACTTTTTTTAAGTTACTCAATAGCAAAGGAGATTCCATTCCTAAGCATAAATATCAAGTAGATTTTCCGAAAGCAAAATTGATTATCAATGCAAAAGAATATCGAAAAATTACTATAGAATATTTACGATTTCCAGATTTTTTGACCAAAGTATACGCGCCTCTAGATGAAAAACTCATAGTTCCGAATACAAATAGAACAGATAAATTATACAGTTTAACAACGAATAAAAAGAAGCAAGATTTTAAGCTTTTTGACGGATTAAAAACTCAGGGTTTTATCTCACGAGGAATCACAACAGGAAACAATCAAAATGCTGTTACAAACGCTTCCTTAGATTTAACATTAGAAGGAAAACTATCCAAAGAAGTTGGTATTCGAGCTAATATTTTTGACACCAATTTACCACTTCAGCAAAATGGATATTCGCAAAGTTTAACCGATTTCGATCGTATTTTTATTGAGTTATTTAGTAAAAACTGGAAAGTAAAAGGAGGAGATGTTTCGTTAAATAATAAAGACAGTTATTTCCTGAATTTCGATAAACAGGTTTCAGGAATACAAGTGGATGCAAATTTAAGTGAGCATTTTAATGTTGGAGCTTCAGGAGCCATTGTTCGTGGTCGGTTTTCTGCATTTAATTTTGTTGGAGTAGAAGGAAATCAAGGTCCGTATAAAATTTTTGGTCCAAATAACGAAGCGAATATTGTAATTGTAGCTGGAAGTGATGCTGTTTTTATTAACGGAGTTCAGTTAGAACGTGGAGAAAATAAAGATTATATTATCGATTATAATTTGGCTGAGATTCGTTTTAATACGACCTATCCAATTACCAACGATATGAGAATTCGAGTAGAGTTTCAATTTTCAGATCAAAATTATACACGCTTTATTACCTACGAAAAAGCGCAATATAAAAACGATAAATTTTCAATTTCTGGATTCTTCTACAACGAAAACGATGCTAAGAATCAGCCGATTCAACAGAGTTTAACAAACGATCAAAAACAGATTTTAGCAAATGCCGGAAACGATATAACTCAAATGGTATCACAAAGTGCTTTTGAAGACGAATTTTCAGAAAATAGAATTCAATATCGTAAAGTAATTGTTGGCGGAATCGAAACCTTTGAATTTTCTACAGATGAAACAGCCGATTTATTTACGGTAACTTTTTCTAATGTAGGTGTAAATCGAGGAAGTTATGTTGTAGACAGCGCAATTGCTACCGGAACAATTTACAGGTATGTTGGTGCAAATTTAGGAAACTTCGATCCGGTTGTTCGTTTGATTGCGCCAACGAGTTTACAAGTTGTAGTGGTGAATTCTGAATATAATCCTACAGAGAAAACAAAGATTCAAGCAGAATTGGCATATAGTGATAACGATCAGAATTTATTTTCTTCTATAGATGATGAAAAAAATCAGCAAGTCGCTTCAAAATTAAAGTGGGATCAGTTAATTTTTGATACTACATGGAAGTTAAAAAGTACAATCGATTATGAGTTTGTACAAGAAAATTTTAGAACCGTACAACGTTTTAGAAGTGTTGAGTTTAATAGAGATTGGAATGTGCGACAACAATTAGGAAATCAAAATCAATTATCAACACGATTGTGGTTAGAAAAAGACGAAAACAACTTTCTTTCGTATCGTTTTAATCACTTGAATTTTTCTGAAAGTTTTAATGGAAACAAACATGAGATTCAATCTAAAATCAACAGGGAAAAGCTATCATTTCAAATAAAAAGTAGTTTGTTGTCTAACACTTCAAATACAGAAAAAGATAATTTTTTCCGATTGTATGCCAAAGGAATTTACAGTTTAGGAAAATCATGGTTGGGTGGTTTTATTGGAGCAGAAACGAATGAAATTCAAAATAGAAACACGAACGATTTTAATACATTAAGTCATCAATTTCAAGAATATGAAGGTTTCTACGGAATTGGAGATTCTACAAAAGTATTTGCTAAAATCGGATTGAATTACAGAGTAAACGATAGTATAAAAAGCAATCGTTTTACTCAAATCAATAATCGAAACACGTTGTATTTAGACAGCAGATTAATTCAGAACGAAAACACAAATTTATCGTTGTATGCAAACTATCGATTTACAGATAATAAGTTCGAACCTAACGCACAATCTCTAAATTCAAGATTAATATACAATCAGCAATTCTTTAAACGTTTTTTAAATCTAGGAACTGTGTATGAAACGTCGTCAGGAAATGTAGCTCAACAAGATTTTGTATATGTAAAAACAGAACCTGGTCAAGGTTTTTATACTTGGAACGATTACAATAATGACGGAATTCAACAGTTTGAAGAATTTGAAATAGCCGAGTTTCAAGATCAAGCAGAATATTTACGTGTGCCTTTACCTAATATTCGATTTTTACCAACGGAAAAAGCAGCTTTAAAACAATCGATTACGCTAAATCCTACACAATGGAAAACACAAAAAGGATGGAAAAAATGGATGAGTCATTTTTATAATCAAACGTTTTTAACCATTAATAACGAGAGAAAAAGAGAAGGAGACGGCTTTAATTTTAATCCGTTTAATTTGGAGGAAGAAGGTTTGTTGAGTTTGCAGTTTAATATTAGAAATTCATTTTATTACAATAGAAATTTGCAGCGATACAGTTGGATTTATACTTACGGAACATCCAAAAATAAGCAACAGTTTTCCATAGGAAATCAAGAGAATAATGCTTTAATACATCAATTAGAATTTCAGCATAAATTGTCTTCATTTTGGTTATTAGAAGTCGCTTCTTCTTACGGAGAAAATAAGTTGGATACCGAAAATTTTGCCAATAGAAATTATAGTTTAATCAATAAAGAATTAAATCCAAAACTGAGTTATCTGTTTAATAGAGATCATCGCTTTTCAGTATTTTATCATTTAAAAGATAAAAAAAATACAGTTGCAGGTTTAGAAACTTTAAATCAGCATAAGGTAGGTGTAAATTATTTTTACTTAACCAAAAAGAAGAATCAGATTTCAGCAGATTTTTCTATGTTTTTAAACAATTTTAAAGGAAGTGCAAATTCACCTGTTGGATATCAAATGTTAGAAGGTTTACAAGAAGGTAGAAACTTTACTTGGAATGCTTTATTCAATCAAGAAATAAATTCATTTTTAAATTTAAGTTTGAATTACTTCGGAAGAAAAAGTGAAAATTCTAAAGCTATTCATTCAGGAACGGTTCAGTTAAAAGCGATTTTTTAATACTATTTTTCAAAAAAATATGAGTCAAACTTTAAGTTTTGTATAGTTTTTGATTGTATCTTGAAACATATAAATAATGAGGTATACCATGAAAAAACTAGTGTTAATTTTAACAATTTTAGGAGCTAATTTTTTACAAGCACAACAAGAAGTAAGTATCGATTTAGCCGATGCTTTAGTGATAAAAACATTAGAAGTTACTTACGAACATTATATTGGAGAACAGTCTTCTATTGGTGCATCTGCACTTTTTAATTTTGAAGGAGAAAACTCAGATTTTAGATATAATGAAGACAATATGATTACTCCATTTTTCCGTCATTATTTTACTACAGCAAGAAACTGGAATCATTTCGGAGAAATATTCATGGGAATCAATTCAGGGAAAAATGATAGTGGAGTTTCTTATACTGATGGTGCATTAGGTATTTCCGTAGGAACAAAATATGTATCTAATGGAGGTTTAGTAATTAGTGTTCATGGTGGTTTAGGAAGAAACTTTTTTACAGATTTATCTCCTTCGGTAGTGCCAAGAATCGGATTAAATGTGGGATACCGTTTTTAAGCTTTCTTTTTGCTTAAGAAAAAAGTTATCGTAAAAGTTAGCAACGCTGGTAACACCCAACCTAAATTATAATTAGCTAAAGGAATATAACTTTGAATGTTTGTAATGGTATCGTTTTTAGCGATAGATTGTATAAAATCTGGTGTGCTAAAAACTAGTGTTGCAATTACCACAGCTTTAAAAACAGTGGCTGTAGCAACTTTCTCAGATAAAAGATTAAGCAAAATTAATACAATAGTTATTGGGTAAATAAACATTAATGCAGGAATAGCAAAGTGAATAATATGATGTACATCAAATTGTCCCATAACCACGCCTAAGAAACAGCTTACGAGGGCAGTAGTAGTGTATGCTTTTTGTGAATTTTGGAATAAACCTTTAAAATAATCAGATGTTCCAGTAATAATTCCAACAGCAGTTGTAAAACATGCTAATGACACCAAAACATTTAAAAATAAAGTCCCTATGTTTCCTAAGGTTTTGGTGCTTAATCCGGTTAAAACTTCTGTTCTAGTTACTTCTTTTTCAAAAGTTCCGCCAAACAAGGCACCATTATAAATCAATCCGGCATAAATAACTAAAAGACCTAAACCAGCAATTAATCCTGCTTTACTAATTAATTCTTTTTTCTCATGAAAACTAGCATCTTTTTTAAAGTTCATAGAGATTACCAAAACACCACCAATAACGACAGCTCCAATGGCATCAAAAGTTTGATAACCTTCAAGAATTCCGTCAACTAAAGGTGTATTGAAAATTGTAGCTCCAGTAATCGTATTGTCAGAAAAAATACCAATAAAAATTATAGATAGTAAGATGATAATGATTAAAGGGGTTAAAAAACGCCCAATAAGATTTAATACTTTACTTCTATTCATTACAAAAATAAATACAAGAATGAAGTAAATACTACTGGTTAATAATGAACTTGTTTCAAAATATGGAGCAATTGCCATTTCGTGTGTTACAGATGCTGTCCTTGGTGCAGGAAGTGCGATGGAAATAGCATAAACAATTAAACAATAGATTAAACTAAATGATGGAGAAACTTTTTTTCCAAAATCGTACATAGTTCCTTGTAAACGGGCATGAGCTAAAATTCCTAGAATAGGAATAAAAACAGTAGTAATAAAAAAACCTAAAGTTACCCAGTGCCAATTATCTGCAGCATTTTTTCCTAGAAATGGAGGAAGAATTAAATTTCCGGCACCGAAAAACATTGAAAATAGAGCAAATCCAACAATAAGGATTTCTTTTTTAGGACTTTTCATTGATTGTTTATTTTGAATTTAACGAAGAGATAAAATCTATAGTTTTGGCGTTAAAAATAGTTGGTTGTTCTATATTAACGACATGACCACATTTTTTTATAATAAATAAAGAAGAATTTACATGATGTTGTACCACACTTTTTATAGATGGTAAAAACAAGTGGTCTTCTTCTCCCATAATATATAAAGTAGGAATCTTAATATCTTTACTTCTAAAAAAACGTAATAAAGGATTAATTTCTGAAGTAAGTTTAAACCATTTTAAAAACTCTTTTTGATATAGTTTTTTTGCTTCATTAATAAATAAAAGTCTAGAGTTTTTATGGTTTTTTCTAGGCATAATAATAAAAGCAAACAACTTGTAAAGTAACATATAGGGAACAATAGATTTAAAAATATTACCTAATTTCATAAGCAGTTGCGATCTAAAATTCAGTTTTAAAATTGCACCACCTAAAATCATGCTTTTTACTAATTCAGGTTTTTTTTCAGCAAGATTTCTAATTAAAATAGATCCTAAAGAAATTCCAATAAAATGAGATTTCTTAATTTTAATATGGGTTAATACTTCAATGATGTCTTTTGTAACTACATCAAAATTATATTCACTTTTAAAAAGCTTGCCTAATGTTGGTTTACTTCTTCCATGCCCTCTTAAGTCAAGAATAAGTACATTAAAATGTTTTTTAAACTCTCTAACTTGTTTAAACCAAATAGTGCTACTTCCACCAGCTCCGTGAACAAAAGTAACCCATTCTGTAGAGGTTTTATGTAAATATGTATTGTGATATAACAAGTCTTGTTTTACGTTTTAATCTTGAAAGATACATATTTTTGCGCCATGGTAAATTCTATACTATATAAAAATGCTAAAGTTGCATACCAGATTTTTGGAACAGGAAAGCAAAAAATAGTCTTGTTACATGGTTTTTTAGAAAGCTCTAAAATGTGGAATTTTTTAATTCAGAAAATACAAAATGATTTTCAAATTATAACTATAGACTTGCTCGGTCATGGAGCTTCGGAATGTTTAGGTTATGTACATACCATGGAAGAAATTGCCGAAACCATTTGTCGAGTATTTGAAAAAGAGAAAATTACTAAAGTAACTCTTATTGGTCATTCAATGGGAGGTTATGTGGCTCTAGCTTTAACTGAAAAATATCCAGATTATGTGGAACGATTATGTTTGTTGAACTCAACATCTTCTCCAGATTCAGAAGAACGTAAACAAATACGAGATAGAGCAATTAAAATGGCTAAGACAAATTATAAAACATTAGTCGCAATGTCTGTCGGAAATCTATTTGCAAGAGAAACTCATGAAAAGTTTGGAGATAAAATAGAAGTTTGTAAGCAGGAAGCTTTAAAAACAACTGTACAAGGTTATATTGCTTGTTCTGAGGGAATGAAATTGAGAAAAAATAGATCAGATGTTTTGCAAAATGGTACGTTTAAAAAATTGATAATTGGAGGAGAAAAAGATCCTGTTTTAGATATAAAAGCGATAGAAATTGAAGCTAATAATACAAAAACTCCACTACGAATTTTATCTAACGGACATATGAGTCATATTGAAAATGAGGAAGAACTAGTAGTTGTATTAAAAGATTTTTGCTTGTTGTAAGTGCATCAAAGAATATTCATTTATATTTGAATTGAAGCCAAAAAAATGAATGATCTAGATTTAAGGGTTTACATTGGAATCCTCGCTACTTTTATTACCTTATTATTTGCTGTTTTTATTTTCACTGTTAAATCTGAAAATAAATTAAGCAATCGTTTGTTTGGTATGTTTTTATTACTGAGTTCTATTGAAATGAGTGGTTTTTTTATTCATGATTTTGTAGTGACTTCATTACGTGTTTTAATGTTTAAAAACACAATTTATTACCTTATAACACCAGTTTTTTATTTTTACGTTTGTTCGGTGTGTTTTTCTGATTTCAAATTTCAAAAGAAACACCTATGGCATTTGTTACCTTTTTTAATCGGAAACATAATTATGATTCCAAGATTTTATATAGGAGGAAGTGAGCAAATGGCAACTATTTCTTTAGATATAATTGGTACTTTTGAAGTGGTTTTTATGCATATTTCAATGCATTTACAATCAATTTACTATTATGTAATGAGTTTAGTTGTTTTAAAACAAGCTAAAAATATATTTTACGAAAACCATTCAGGGAATAGAATTCAAGCCTATAAATGGTTGTATCAAATTGTAGTGTTTTGGATTGTAATTTTCAGTATAGCTGCTATTAAAAATGTTTTAAAATATTCTAATGTTCAAGATACAATTTTTTCTTCTTCACAAGTTGTTTTAATTTTTTCAATATTAGTAGTAACGTGTTGGTATATTTTAAAAGCCTTAAACAATCCCGAGTTATTTAAAGGAGTAGATTCTCAAACAAAACTCACAAAGGATTTATTAAATGAAGCTGAAGAGAAGGGAGAAAATGATGAAATTATAGAAAGATTAAGATTGTTTATGGATACAGAAAAACCATACCTGAATCCGTCTTTATCTATTCGAAATTTGGCACAACAAATGAAAATTCCTTCAAGAGAATTGTCTATAGCTATTAATCACGATTTAAAACAGCATTTCTTTGATTTTGTAAATGAATACAGAATTAAAAATGCAATGCAATTGTTAACCGATAAAAATCAGCCGAAATTAACAGTTTTAGAAATTTTATATGAAGTTGGATTTAATTCAAAATCATCTTTCAATACAGCGTTTAAAAAGTATACGAATTTAACTCCAACTCAATACCGAAAAAAAGAGCGTAACTCATAAATACATGGAAAAAGTTTCTGTAATAGCAGTTTTAGGATTTATAATTTTCTTGTTGTTCTTG
The DNA here is from genome assembly GCF_052084715.1 of Tenacibaculum aquaeponti. GTDB lineage: Bacteria > Bacteroidota > Bacteroidia > Flavobacteriales > Flavobacteriaceae > Polaribacter. Next base: position 2,605,508 of record NZ_CP197288.1, read on the forward strand.
TTTTTTGCAGGCTTCTTACTTACTGTAAAAACCAATAAGAAATTAGGAAACCGATTATTGGCTTTTTTCTTAATAGTTACAGCTTTAGATATTAGCGTGTTTTTTTATTCCATGTTTGTAACGCCAAATTTGAATTTAGAAATGTTACGGATCAAATTATCTGCTTTTAAAGATCCATTATTGTTCTTGTACGTGCTTTCGGTCATCTATTCTAATTTTAAGCTAAAGAGAATTCACGTATTACATAGTTTATTTTGGTTGATAAGTATAGTGATATTACTACCTAATTTTTTTCTTGTAGATGCTTCAGCAAAAGAAGCTTTTTTAAATAATTATGATGATAATTGGGAGATTCAATTTTTAGATTTTGCAGGACATTTTGTTTCTTTAGGTTATTTCTTAGCAACATTGTATTACGTGTTGCGATATCGAAAATTGATTCTTGAGAATTACACAAATTCTGATGTTTTAAAAAATTATAATTGGTTAAAACAATTACTAATTTTAATTACTATCGGACATCTGTTAACGTTAATTAAAGGATATGCTAGAGATACGATTGAAAATGATGAAGTAACTCAGGTTTTAAGAATTGTAGTGTTACTTTTTGGTGTCTTTTTTATCTTTTGGTTATTCTTAAAAGCATTACACTCTCCAAAATTATTTAGAGGAATAGATGTTCATCTTTCTACATCAAAAGAAATAGAAAAAGAAGTAGATGAAAACAATACGAAGGTAGAAGATTTAAAAAACTACATGATTACAAAAGAGCCGTTTTTAAATCCAGATTTAACAATTCGGAAACTTGCTGAAAATATGCAAATGCCTATGCGAGATTTATCGGTGTTAATTAATCAAAATTTGAATCAACATTTCTTCGATTTTATAAATGGATATCGAATAGAAAAAGCTAAAAAAATACTCTCAGATACATCAAAATCTAAAGTTACTGTTTTAGAAATCTTGTATGAAGTTGGTTTTAATTCAAAATCATCTTTTAATACTGCATTTAAAAAACATACTGGGAAAACACCTACACAGTACAGAAAATCAGTTGATTAACGTAAAATCGAACGTTTTAAAAAAATAGTCGAACCAATTTTTAGAAGAGAAAAAGGTTCGACTTTATGTTGTCGGTCGCACAACATAGGAATCTAAAGCACTTTTGTGTCATCAAAACAAAAAACACAAAATATGAAACGTTTAGCTTTAGTAACACTATTGTTTTTATCAGTATTAGTTTACGCACAACAAGTAAAAGGAAAAGTTGTAGATGCTTTAGGAAATATTGCATTTGCAGATGTAGTTTTAAAAGATACTACAGGGAAAGTTATTGCAGGAACAAACTCTAACGATGATGGAATTTTTTCACTTAAAAGTCAGAAAGGAAACTATGAAATTACAATTTCTTTTTTAGGGTATAAAGATTGGAAAAAACAGATTTCGATAACGAATACTATCGATTTGGGAACAATTACATTATTAGAAGACAGTGAAAATTTAGAAGAGGTAGTTATAAAATCAAAAACAAGAGTGATTCAGCAAAAAGTAGATCGATTAGTTTTTGATGTAGAAAAAAGTGTTGTTGCAGAAGGAGGAAATGGTATTGATATTTTAAATGTTGCACCAAGAGTTCAAGTACAAAATGGAACTTTAGAAATTTTAGGAAAAGGACCTTCTAGAGTTTTAATTAATGGTCGTTTATCACCTTTAGAAGGAGAGGAGTTAACAGCTTTTTTACAAGGTTTAAATGCGAACGACATAAAAACAATTGAAGTTATCACAAACCCACCAGCAAAATATGAAGTTTCTGGTAGAGGAGGTTTAATCAATGTCATTTTAAAGAAATCGAAACAAAATTCTTGGAATAATACTGTTAGAGCTGTTTACAATCAAAACAAATATAATTTCGGTTCTCTTCGAAACAACTTTTCTTACAATAAGAATAATTTATCTGTAGTTGCAAGTATAAATGCTACAAAGGGACATTATAGACATACTGAGGATTTACAAATTCAGTATCCACAAAACTTTTGGGATATTGCTATTGAATCTAAAGAAAGAACAGATAATTTCTCAGGAAGATTTCAATTAGATTATCAAGTTTCAGACCATACATCTTTAGGAATTCAATATTTAGGAAATGCTAGAAAACCAGGAGGGTTTACTACGGTAACATCAACAATTTTTGATGAGAATAAACAGTTAGATCGATTTATTGAAAACAAGGGAGATAATAGTATTAATAGAAAAAATAACACCTTAAATTTTCATGCGGAAACGAAACTAGATTCTTTGGGAAGATCAATTTCTGTTGATGCTGATTACTTTAATTACAATTCTAAAAACGACAGAGATTTTACAACTGAAGTGTTTGATAATATAGGAAATTCAGTGGGAATATCATCGGCTGCATTAAATATTTCTGATCAAGATATTCAAAACTATAGTTCAAAAATAGATGTGAATTACCCAATAAATAAAGTTCAATTATCGTTTGGAGGAAAGGCAAGTTTTACAACTACAAAAAGTAATATTTTATTCTTTGATACACTTTCTGGAAATCCAGTTTTAGATCCAACAAGATCGAATAATTTCGAATATCAAGAAGATAATTTGGCAGCTTACATATCAGCAAGTACAAACTTAAATTCAAAATTAGAGTTAAAATTAGGATTACGTTTAGAGAATACAAATACAAAAGGAATTAGCGAGCAAACAAATCAAGAGATAGAAAATGAATTTACAAAGTTGTTTCCAACGTTATATGTATCGTATAGAAAAAATGATCATCATGCTTTTTCTTTCTCTTACGGAAAACGAATTGATAGACCAAGATTTTCAGATTTAAACCCATTTAGATATTATATTAATGATAATAGTTTCGGAGAAGGAAATCCTTTTTTACAGTCATCATTCACAGATAGTTTTGAGTTGTCACATTCTTATAAAAGAAATTTAAATACAAGTGTATTTTTAAATGTTACTACAGATGGTTTCGGAGTAATTTTTACTTCAGATCCTGTTGCAGAAACTCAAATAGTAACTCGTGATAACTATATCACACAATATAATTATGGAATTTCTGAGAACTATAGTTTTAAAGCAAATTCATGGTGGCAAAGTCAGAATAGCATCAATATTTTAGGATATTATTCAACATTTCAAAAAGAAATAGGAGCAAAGCCAAGAAATGGAGTGCAAGCAAGAATAGCTTCAAATAATACATTTTCATTGTCAGAAAAATCAAAATTCTTAGTGAACTCATGGTATAGTTCTGCGTATAGTGGAGGTTTATTTAGTGTTGGAGAAATGTATAGCGTGTCTTTAGGATATCAACACGATTTTAAAAACAACATAAAACTCTCTGTTTTTGCTAATGATATTTTTAATACAAGTGCCTTAAATAATTTAACATCTGTAGTGGATGGCGTTGAACAAGTATACGGACAGAATGAAAGTAATAGAAATTTCAGAATTTCTTTAGCGTATAGTTTCGGAAATAAAAAGATAAAAGTAAAAGACAGAAATTTCGGTAACGACGAAGAACGAAGAAGAAGTAATTAAAACAAGTTTTGTTTTGATAAAATGCTATGCAAAATGAAGTGTATTTTAAGATTCCTGCTTATGCAGGAATCTTTTTTAATTTAAAAAGTATATTCCAACCCAAATACCAATCCAGATACAGTTTCACTACCTAATTTATAGTTGTGATATCCTGTATAAAGAGCTGTTTTTTTTATGTGATATTTAGCTTGAGCTTTAAATACATTTACAGAATTATCGTTAATAAAACTTTGTTTCCAACCTAAGTGTAAGCTAATTGGTTTGGCAGGATAAATATCTGTGCCAAAATTATAAGAAACTCCAGCAGTATTTACACCATTTCCAACATAAGTAACTCCTAATCCCCACCACATAGATATGTTACGATTTCTTATTCTGTAATAATTTAAGTTTACAGATGTAATATTTAAAGATTCCGAGTTTAATAATGTGTTTTCAGAAAAGTTAATGTGAGAAAGTTCAACTCCCACTAAATAAACAGGTTTGTATACAGCGTTAAACTCAATTCCTCGTACACGATTAAATAAATAGTTTGTGCCTAATTTTAGGCTTTGTTTTTTAAGGTTTCCATCTAAGCTAATAGAATATTCACCTTCTTTATCATTGTAATAAGGATAAGGATTCATTGCTGTTTCTGTGGGTTCTCCAATGAAAATTCCAAGACTTGCATAATAAAAGACATCTAAGAAAATTTCTCCGAAAAAAGCGAAAAAAAAATTATCATCATCATTGTCTGAATCATCATTTGAATTACTGCTAGATGATGTACTAGAGCTACTGCTTAAACTTTGTTTAGCTTTACTTAAAGTACTTTGACTGCATAAAAAAAAGGGAATAAACACTAATAATAGTAGTTTTCGTTTCATAGTAGTTTCGTTTCAGTTTTGTCATTTTTTACCAAATTTTGTACCGTAAATTTTGATATCTGAAAGCTATGTTTAACTTTATGGTTTAATTAACGTTTATTAGCACTCCTGAAAAATGAAGGTATTCCATTTAGCGCAAGAGAATTCAGTTCTTAATAAATTTCTAAGTGAAATTAGAGATGAAAATATTCAGAAAGATAGCATGCGATTCCGAAGGAATATCGAAAGAATTGGAGAAGTTTTAGGTTATGAATTAAGTAAAAGACTTAATTATAGTACTAAAAAAGTACACACGCCTTTAGGGGTTAAAGAAATTAATTTACAAGACAACGAAGTGATTTTGTGTTCAATTTTACGAGCAGGTTTACCTCTTCATGACGGACTTTTAAATTATTTTGATGATGCTGAAAACGCTTTTATTTCAGCGTATAGACATCATCTTAATAATTCAGAAGATTTTGAAATCATAGTTGAATATTTTGCTTCACCACCTATTGATAATAAAACCGTTTTACTTATCGATCCAATGTTGGCTACAGGTAGATCTTTAGTTTCTGTCTATGCTGCTCTAAAAAATTATGGAATTCCAAAAGAAATCCATATTGTTTCTGTAATTGGATCATTAGATGGAATAGATTATATCAAAAATCATTTTCCTTTAAATACATCATTATGGATTGCAGATATAGATAATGAATTAAACGAAAAAGGTTATATTATTCCTGGTTTAGGAGATGCAGGAGATTTAGCTTTTGGACAAAAAATGTAATTACGAAAGATAAGTAAATAGTGAAATAGAGAGTATTGCGAAAAGAATAAGGTCAGAATACCATTTCTTTTGAAATAACTCAAAACCATTAGCAATAATAAGAGCAGAAGGAAAAATAAGATAAAGTATTTCACTACCATTTCTATCTCTTATAATTAATAACAAAAGTAATGAGAAGAAAAAGTGAAAACAGATTAAAATCCAACTTTTTCTAAACATGTTTTTTACACGTAAAGTTTTTGGAGTTTTTAAAATTAAAGATATAGTAATTAGTAATAATAATAAGCTTAATATAATAAGGTATCTAGATGTGTTGTAAAAATTGAAATCAAAATTTGTATACCAATTTAAAAGAGTGTAAAAACGTTCTAGTTCAGCATACCAAAAACAATAAGTGAAGTATAAAATAATAGGAACAGAAAACCCAATTATTGGAGTGGCAATTCGTCTAATATCAATGTGTTGGTGAATAAAAATCCCAATAAAAGTAAAAAGAAAAAAGATTAAGGTAAACGGTTCTATTAAAAAAGAAATAGCAATCCAAAAACCACTGTCAAATAATTTTTTAATAATGTTTTTTGAAGATTGAAAACTGTATACTCTCCTTATATATATGGTTAAAATCAGATTAGAATAAAAATAAGTATTAACCTTAAAAGTTTCAGGAAAAAAACTAAGAAGGATAATAAAGAAAAGAAAAAAGTAAGAATTGTCGAAAGTTAAATTGTTTCTCGAGTTTACAAAATTTACGATGGCAAAAAGTGTTAAAAACCACAAGAAAAGAGGAATGTTAATAAGGTTTACATGGTTTGTAAAAAAACCAGCAACGACATAACAAATAAACAATCCTATGATAAACATAGAATTTACTGGTTTAGTTGTACTGAAAAAGTTGGTTAACATTTTTTCTTTTTATATTTTTGCAGGCGTAAAGATAATCAAGATATGTTAGGATTAAATATTTTTAGATTCATAGGTGAGATATTTCAAGTATTATTCATTCCATTCGAATGGATTCGTTTAAGTCTTGCTAAAGGTAGTGCAGGATGGTGGACGTCTAATACTATCAATTGGATTTTCTTATTAGTACTTATCGTCTTACTTTCTTATTGGATTTCTCAAGCTCTTAAATTTAAGAGAGAAGGAACTGAAGATAGAGCCTAAGCTTAAGCTGTTTTATATTGGGAAGTAAAAACAAACTCAAACGTTTCAGAGAAAACGAAACTTTTGCTAATGTTATTCAACCTACAAGAGAAGAAGTTGTAAACGATTTTTCTTTAAAAGGTAAATGGAATACATTTTTTAAAAACGACAATCCTATTGTTTTAGAATTAGGTTGTGGTAAAGGAGAATATACAATTGCATTAGCTGAAAAAAATCCAGAATTCAATTTCATAGGAATAGATATTAAGGGTGCACGTTTTTGGAGAGGAGCAAAAACTGCTCTAGAAAATGACATGAATAATGTTGCGTTTATCAGAACGCAAATAGAATTAATTGATTTTATTTTTGCTAAGAATGAAGTGCATGAAATTTGGATTACTTTTCCAGATCCTCAAATAAAATATAAGAGAACTAAACATCGTATGACGAATACTAGTTTTCTTAAAAAATACCATCAAGTTTTAAAAGAAGATGGTGTTATAAATCTTAAAACAGATAGTGAGTTTATGCATGGTTATACATTAGGGCTTTTACATGGTGAAGGTCATGAAGTATTACATGCAAATCACGATGTGTATAAAAATCACTATTCTCCTGAAGAAGTTACAGGTACACAAACTTTTTACGAGAAGCAATATCTAGAAAAAGGTAAACCAATTACTTATATAAAATTCAGGTTAAATTACTAAGCTTTTTTAATTGTAAAGAAAGTTTTTTTCTATATGAGCGTCTAAAGTTACTCATCAATAATTTTTAGAATGCTGTTTCATTTTATTCTTGGTTTTGTAACCTCTTATCTTGGATTTATAGCTCCAAGTATGCTTAATTTAACTGTGGGTAAAATTTTTATTGATGAAAATAAAAAATCAGCAAGACATTTCATTTTAGGAGCAGCAATTGTAGTTTTCTTTCAATTTTTGTTAAGTTTAATAGTGATTCGATTAATTCACAAATTTCCCCACACATTATTTTGGATTAAAAATGTAGCGGTTTTTGTTTTTATGTATTTATCCTTTTTCTATCTGAATAAAGAATTTTCGTCTAGGCAAAAAGTACAGCAGATTTGCAATCAAAAAACATGTTTTTCTTACGGAATCAAACTTTCTTTTATAAATATGTTTGCAATTCCTTTTTTCATATTAACATATTCATTCTTCATATCTAAAGGTTGGTTATCTGAAGAATATAACTATTTGTTGTCTTTTGGAATCGGAATTTCATTAGGTGTAATCTCAGTTCTTTCTAGTTATATTTTACTTGTAAAAAAAATGGAAACCAAAGTGGCTAAAGTAATGGTGTTTTTTAATCCGTTAATGAGTATAATTACAGGTTTTTTAGCAATATTAACATTAATAAAGTTGTACTTTTAAAGTATGGAAGATTCTAAAAATTTTTTCGATAAAGTATATGAAGTAGCAAGGTTAATTCCTCATGGAAGAGTAACAAGTTACGGAGCAATTGCAAAATATTTAGGAGCAGCTCGTTCTGCAAGAATGGTAGGTTGGGCAATGAATAATTCAGGCGGTAAAGAAGTGCCAGCACATAGAGTTGTAAATAGAAAAGGTATTCTTACAGGAAAACATCATTTCGATGGAACAAATTTAATGCAGCAACTATTAGAAAGTGAAGGAATAGAAGTTATCGAAAATCAAATACAAGATTTAGAAAAAGTATTTTGGGATCCAATGAAGGAGTTATACTAAAGTAAACGTGTAAAATACTTTTTATTAAAAATCCTTATAAAGCTATAAACAATCGTAATTACACGGCTTTAATATCTGAAGCTTAAATGGTATCTTTGTAATTTAGAATTAATATAAAAAACATAATGAGCTTTAAAAAGCAAGATATATACAATGCATTAGAAACAATAACTGCACCTGGAGAAGGGAAAAGTTTAGTTGAAAATGAGAATGTAAAGAATGTGGTTACTTTTGGAAATGAAGTAATTGTTGATGTTGTAATTGGAAACCCAACTTTACAAGCTAAAAAAAAGATGGAAACTGAAATTAAAAAAGCAATCCATCAAAATGTAAGTGACAGCGTTGAAGTTAAAGTCAATGTAAAAGCTGAAGTTAAACCAAAAGAAGAGTTGAACCAAATTCGAGGAAAAGAAATTCCAAATATCAAAAATATAATCGCAATTGCTTCTGGTAAAGGTGGTGTAGGTAAATCTACAGTTACAGCTAATGTTGCAATTAGTTTAGCAAAAATGGGATTTAATGTAGGTGTTCTTGATGCTGATGTTTACGGCCCATCTCAACATATTATGTTCGATGTTGAACGTGAAAGACCATTATCAGTTAAAGTTGATGGACGTTCTAAAATGAAACCTGTTGAAAATTACGGAGTAAAATTATTATCATTAGGTTTCTTTACAAATCCAAATCAAGCTGTAATCTGGAGAGGACCAATGGCTTCTAAAGCTTTAAATCAATTAATTTTTGATGCAGATTGGGGAGAAATCGATTTCTTATTAATCGATTTACCTCCAGGAACAGGAGATGTTCATTTATCAATAGTTCAAGCTTTACCAATTACAGGAGCTGTAGTTGTAAGTACTCCTCAAAATATTGCTTTAGCAGATGCGAAAAAAGGTGTAGCAATGTTCCAACAAGAAGCTATTAATGTTCCTGTTTTAGGAATTGTTGAAAACATGGCATATTTTACACCAGCAGAATTACCAGAGAATAAATACTACATTTTTGGTCAAAATGGAGCTAAAAATTTAGCAGAAGATTTAGAAACAAAATTCTTAGGTGAAATTCCAATCGTTCAAAGTATAAGAGAGGCAGGAGATGTTGGTCATCCTGTAGCTTTACAAAATGGAACAAAACTTGAAGAATCATTCAAAGAAATAACACAAGAAATAGTTTCACAGTTATTAAAAAGAAATGAAAACCTACCTCCAACAGAAGTAGTACGAATTACTACTATGAGTGGTTGTAGTACAAAATAAGTCAGTAAGATATGTCAGTAGAAACACAAGATAAAGTAGAAAAAGCATTAGAAGAAATTCGTCCGTTTTTAATTAGTGACGGAGGAAATATTAAGCTTTTATCCGTAGAAAATAACATTGTAAAAGTACAGTTAGAAGGAGCTTGCAGTGGTTGTTCTGTAAACCAAATGACACTTAAAAATGGTGTAGAAGCAACAATTAAAAGACATGCTCCAGAGATTGAAGAAGTGATTAATGTAGCTTAATAATTTTACTTTTATGATTAAAACCGATATACTTATTATAGGTGCCGGTCCAACAGGTCTGTTTACAGTTTTTGAAGCAGGTTTATTAAAGTTACGTTGCCATTTAATTGATGCGTTACCACAACCGGGTGGACAATGTTCTGAGATTTATCCTAAAAAACCTATTTACGATATTCCTGCGTATCCAGAGATTTTAGCTGGTGATTTAACAGATAAATTAATGGAGCAAATTAAACAATTTGAACCAGGATTTACCTTAGGAGAACGCGCAGATACTGTTGAGAAACAAGAAGACGGAACATTTATCGTAACAACAAATAAAGGTACTAAACATCACGCTCCGGTAGTTGCTATTGCTGGTGGATTAGGAAGTTTTGAGCCTAGAAAACCACCTATTAGTAATATAGCAGATTACGAAGGAAAAGGAGTAGAGTATATTATTAAAGAACCAGAAATGTACCGTGGTAAAGATGTGGTTATTGCTGGTGGTGGAGATTCTGCTTTAGATTGGTCTATTTTCTTGGCTGACGTTGCTAATTCTGTTACGTTAATTCACAGACGAAACGAATTTAGAGGTCATTTAGATTCTGTAGATCAAGTACAGGAATTAAAAAATCAAGGTAAAATTAACTTAATTACTCCAGCAGAAGTTAAAGCTATTGTTGGTGATGGTAAGGTAGAAGGAGTAGAAGTTCACAAGAAAGATGAAGAGCCTTTTGTAATTAATACAGATCATTTTATTCCTCTATTTGGCTTATCTCCAAAACTAGGACCTATTGCTGACTGGGGGCTAGAAATTGAGAAAAATGCAATTAAGGTGAATAATGCATTAGATTACCAAACTAATATTCCAGGAATTTATGCTATTGGAGATGTTAATACATATCCTGGTAAGTTAAAATTAATTTTATGTGGATTCCATGAGGCTACTTTAATGTGTCAAAGTGCTTTCAAAAGAATTTTTCCAGATAAAAAATATGTAATGAAATACACAACAGTTGGTGGTGTTCAAGGTTTCGATGGAACCAAAAAAGAAGCACCTAAAGCTGTAGTAAAAGCTATAAAATAAATTGACGTTAACAGAATATATTCAACAATTATCACAAGATAAACTCTTGTATTTTGCATTACCAGTGTTTTTTATATCAATGCTGGTAGAGTACCAATTTGCTAAAGATAAATACCATGGTAAAGACACTACAGTTTCTTTATTAATGATGGTGTTTTCTGCTGTAATTGAGTTTGTTCCAAAAGTATTGGCGTTTGTTGTGTTTTTCTATTTACATGAATTAAGTCCTTTAAAAGATATAGTTGGCCGCCAATGGTGGGCTTGGTTGTTATTGTTTTTTGCTGATGATATTTCATATTATTGGTTCCATCGTTTAAATCATGAAGTTCGTTTGTTTTGGGCAGGCCATGTTCCACATCATTCGTCTATCTACATGAATTTAGGAACAGCATTACGTCAAGGAGTAGGAGAACGTATTCATAAATTTTTCTTTTGGTTATGGATTCCATTATTAGGGTTCGATCCATTAATGATGTTCACCATGATGGGAGTAAGTTTAATTTATCAGTTTTTTGTGCATACAGAACTGGTAGATAAATTGCCAAAGCCAATTGAGTTTATTTTCAATACACCTTCTCATCACAGAGTTCACCATGCATCCAATATCAGATATTTAGATTGTAACCATGCTGGAATTTTAATTATCTGGGATCGTATTTTCGGTACGTTTTCAGAAGAATTAAAACAAATTGATCAACCTGTATATGGATTAACAGTAAATATTGAAACCTTTCATCCAGTAAAAGTTGCTACACACGAATATGCTGCAATATGGAAAGATGTAAAACGAGCGGATAAATGGTCCGATAAACTGAACTATATTTTTAATTCACCAGGTTGGAGTCACGATGGAGAAGATAAAAGAGCTAAGGTGCTTCGAAAGAAATTAAAAGAAGAAGAATTATGATGATAAAGTTAAATTTAGTTCCAACTTATTTTTTCGATAAGGTTTTAAATACGAGAACCTTATTGCTTTTTACTTTAATATCAATAGTTCTAATAGCTGTTCTTATGAAGTATTATAATTTTTTAGAAAGGAAAGATTGGAATAAAAACAAGCACTATTCAGATTACTCTAAAATTCTTTTTAAAGCAGCGAATTTTATTTCTCTATTAATTATTACTAGTGTAATTAATTCGTTTGAAACCATATCTGAACATATAGGTTTGTTGATATTACCAACTTTGATTTTATCTATTTTTTATTTTAATTATTACAGAGGAGTAAATTTTAAAGTGAAAAAGAAATTAAATTTTTTTTTTCAAGGTAAATCAATATACGATTCTAATAAGAATGTGTTTTTAATCGAAAGTATTGAGTACTCATCGAATAATATTAAAACTGAGCAAAACCTGTCTTCTTTTAGTGAATTACTTTTATTCACTTTCATCATCATTATTATTGCGACTCCGATATATAAGTTATTAGGAATAGATTATTTTATTTAACATGCAAGATCAAGATATTACAATAAAAATTACAGACAGAGAAGGTGTAACTCACGAAGTACAAGCACCAACAGATATGAACATGAATTTGATGGAAGTAATTCGTTCTTATGAATTAGCTCCAGAAGGAACAGTTGGTATTTGCGGAGGTATGGCAATGTGCGCTTCTTGTCAGTGTTATGTGAAATCAGATCATGAACTTCCAGAAATGTCTGATGATGAAGATGCAATGCTTGCAGAAGCCTTTTATGTTGAAGATAATAGTCGTTTAGGATGTCAAATTCATATGACTCCAGAACTTGATGGACTAGAAGTTGAGATAGCTCCTGAAAGTTAATTTTAATTTATTCTAAATAAGTGTTACATTTGCAATATGAATGTAGATGCAATTGTTGAATACGAGATCGATCTTAAAGAGATCACATTTTGTAAATACGAATTAAAAACAGTTAATAAAAGAATCCTTTTGTCATTTCCTCAATTATTACAATTGAGAAAAAATGTATATAATCTTACAAAACCAGAAGCTTTATACGATATCATTGATTCAGAGAATTTTGTACTGCTTTTTGTTGCAGATAAACAACATTTAATCTATTTAGATATTCCTCAAATCTTAAACTTAAGAAACACAATAGATTCGTTTTTTTACAGTTTTAAATCAGTTTCAATCTAAATAATATCCTTATTTAGACTTCCTTTAAATTTTGATTGCCAGTTTTTTACAGCGATGTATTATCGTATTTTTGTAATAAGTAAAAATTAGAATATCATGAAAACAGCAATAAGAAAACAAATGACGATAAATCCTGTAGTTATGGATTTATTAAACAGTCAAATAGCATTAGAAATGAAAGCCTCTGCATCTTATTTAGCTATGGCTTCATGGTGCGATCAAAGAGAATTATTAAACAGTAAATCATTTTTCTATAAGCAGGCTGAAGAAGAAAGAGAGCATGCAATGAAAATATTTGCGTTTATAAACGATAATGGTGGAGCAGCAATCTCTCCAAGTGTAGAAAATGTAAATAACGATTTTGAAAGCCTTAGAGCGATTTACGAAACTTCTTTAGAACAAGAAATAAACGTAACAGAATCAATCTTTAAAATCTTTAAAACAGCTAGAAAAGAAGATGATTTTGTAACAGAAGTATTTTTACAGTGGTTTATTTCAGAACAATCTGAAGAAGAAGATACAATGAGAAGCATTATCGATGTATTTGATTTAATGGAAGGAATGCCATTAAAAATGATCGATGAAAGATTACCAAAAGAGTAATTTGATTTATAACAATATTTAAAAATCCGAAGTTAATAACTTCGGATTTTTTGTTGTATCAAATCATGATAAGAGTGATTTTTATCAGTCTGTAATCCACATTCTTTTTATTATATTTGTAGAACAAACAACTAAATCGTTAAAAATGTTCTGGTTAGGATTACTAGCACACTTAAAATTTTTAATTAAACGAAACCCTGAGTGATAGGTTAATGAATCAATTTATCTATTTGAAAATGTAATGCTTAATCATTTTTTATATTAGACATACATATAGTCATTAACAAATAAAACTATCGGCATATGCCTTTTTATCATAAATTAGGAAAAATTCCACACAAGCGTCATACACAATTCCGTAAAGAAGACGGAAGTTTATATTATGAACAGTTATTTGGTACCATAGGATTTGATGGGATGTCATCAAATTTATATCATGAGCACAGACCAACTCAGGTAAAAGAAATTAGAAAACAATATTCTGTAGCCCCTAAAATTGCAAAGAAAAATAATATTCAATCATATCGTTTTAGAGGTTTTCAAGTGCCTCAGGTCGAAGACTATTTAGAAAGTAGAAAAATAGTTCTAACAAATTCAGATTGTAATATTATTCTTTCAGCACCAAAATCATCTACAAACGACTATTTCTATAAAAATACAGATGCAGATGAAGTAATTTTTGTGCACCGAGGAACAGGTAAATTAAGAACACATATGGGAAATATTAATTTCAAATATGGAGATTACTTAGTGATTCCTCGTGGTATGATTTACAAGTTAGATTTTGATACAGAAGATAATCGTTTATTTATTGTTGAATCATATAGGCCTGTATATACGCCAAAACGTTACAGAAACTGGTTTGGTCAATTATTAGAACACGCACCGTTTTGCGAAAGAGATATTCGTCAACCTGAAGAGTTAGAAACACATAATGAAAAAGGTGATTTTTTAATAAAAATTAAAAAACAAGACGAAATCATAGAAATGGTATATGCTACACATCCTTTTGATGTTGTTGGTTACGATGGGTTTAACTATCCATATGCGTTCTCAATCCATGATTTTGAACCAATTACAGGTAGGGTGCATCAACCGCCACCTGTACATCAAACTTTCGAGACAGATGCATTTGTGATTTGTAGTTTCGTGCCAAGATTATACGATTATCATCCACAAGCAATTCCAGCTCCATATAATCATAGTAATATCGATTCTGATGAAGTTTTATATTACGTTGATGGAGATTTTATGAGTAGGAATGATATAGACGCAGGGCATATTTCTTTACATCCTGCAGGAATTCCTCACGGACCACATCCTGGAGCAACGGAAAGAAGTATTGGAGAAACCGTAACAGAAGAGTTAGCAGTAATGGTGGATACATTTAAGCCATTAATGGTAACCGAAGAAGCAATGAAAATTGCTGATGATACATATTATCAGTCTTGGTTAGAGTAATTAAAAAGAACAAATAAAATAGAGAAAAGATACAATTATCTTAAAATCTGAATCTATAATATAGTTTTTGAACTTACTAATTGAGTTAGAAATTCAGTTAATTATTGCTCATGAAAGAAATTATATAACACAATAAGAATTAAAATATATATAGAAGAAAAATTGACAGAATTTCAAAAATAGACAATAGATCATTTAAAATAAACTGTTAAAGTTTAAATTCTAGTCTCTTTATTTTCTATTCAAAAAAGAATAAATAATGTCAAAAGATATAAAATCAGTAAACTACGGTTTAGAAAAAATATTTGAAGGAGCACAAGATTTCCTTCCGCTTTTAGGAACAGATTATGTTGAGTTTTATGTAGGTAACGCAAAACAAGCTGCGCACTTTTACAAAACAGCATTCGGTTTTCAATCTTTAGCTTACAAAGGATTAGAAACAGGATCTCAAGATGAAGTAAGTTATGTACTTGTACAAGATAAAATCCGTTTGGTATTAACAACTCCGCTAAACAGTAAATCTCCAATTAATAACCATATCGTTAAACATGGAGATGGAGTTAAAGTTGTTGCGCTTTGGGTTGAAGATGCTCGTTCTGCCTGGGAAGAAACTACAAAAAGAGGCGCTAAATCGTATATGGAACCTACTGTAGAAACAGATGAGCATGGGGAAGTAGTGCGTTCAGGAATTTATACTTACGGAGAGACAGTTCATATGTTTGTAGAGCGTAAGAATTATTCAGGAACATTTATGCCTGGATTCATGGAATGGAAATCTGATTATAACCCACCATCAGCAGGATTAAAATATATCGACCACATGGTAGGAAATGTTGGTTGGGGTCAAATGAATAAATGGGTAAAATGGTACGAAGATGTAATGGGATTTGAAAATTTCTTATCATTTGATGACAAACAAATCCATACAGAATACTCTGCTTTAATGAGTAAAGTAATGAGTAACGGAAATGGCCGTGTGAAATTTCCAATTAATGAACCAGCTAAAGCAGCTAAAAGATCTCAGATAGAAGAATATTTAGATTTCTATGAAGGTGAAGGTGTACAGCATATTGCAGTAGCTACTGATGATATTATTAAAACAGTATCGCAATTGAAAGCTAATGGAGTTGAATTTTTACCACCACCACCTCAAGCATATTACGATATGATTCCTGAGCGTTTAGGAGTTCATAGAGATATGATGAAAGAAGATATTTCTAAATTACAAGAATTGTCAATTTTAGTAGATGCAGATGAAGAAGGATATTTACTTCAAATTTTCACAAAACCAGTAGAGGATAGGCCAACTTTATTCTTTGAAATTATACAAAGAATGGGAGCAAGAGGTTTTGGAGCAGGAAACTTTAAAGCACTTTTCGAGTCAATCGAAAGAGAACAACAAAGAAGAGGAACTCTATAAATATATAGAATTGAGGAATTGAACCAAGAAAAGCAATTATCTTTCTTGGTTCTTTTTTTAATATTAAAATAAAATAGAAGCTCTAAAAGTATACAAAGTCTTGTATCTTGGCTTCTTTTATTCTTTAGTCTAAAAACAAATGAGTCGAGAAGAATTACTGAAAGCAATAGAAGAAAAGTATGAAAAATTAGGAGTGCCTGTTGAAGCAATGTTAGAAGGATTGCTTTGGAGTAAACCAATTACATACTGGGATTATATTCAAACAGATGCATTATTAGGTTTACAAATTCCTAGAACTACAGAGCCAGATGAAATGGTGTTTATCATGTATCATCAGGTAAACGAATTATTATTCAAAATGATTCTTTGGGAAATTGATCAAGTAGCAAAAAGTGTTACAATTTCAGCAGATAAATTTTCAAAGCATTTAATGAGGATTAGTAGATATTTTGATGTTTTGAGTAGCTCATTTAATGTTATGGGAGATGGAATGGATGTTGAACAATATTTAAAATTTAGAAATACTTTAACTCCTGCGAGTGGATTTCAAAGTGCTCAGTATAGAAAAATTGAGTTTGCTTCTACAGAATTAATCAACTTAATAGATGTTCGTTTTAGAGACACAATTGATCGTAATTCTTCATTTAAAAACGCTTATGAGCATTTATATTGGCAAGCCGCTGGAAAAAACTATTCCACGGGTCAAAAAACAACATTATTAAAGTTGTTTGAAAAAAAATATATGGGAGAATTTATAGAGTTTATGGAAGATTATAATGACATAAATCTTTCTAAAAAATTTAAACAACTTCCAGAAGATATTCAAAAAGACGAAACTTTGATTAAAGCAATGCGTCATTATGATTATACGGTAAATGTAAAGTGGGTAATGGCACATTATAATGCTGCAGGAAAATATTTAGGAGGAAATGATAAAGATTTAGAAGCTACAGGAGGTAGTAGTTGGAGAAAATATTTACACCCGAAATATCAAAAAAGAGTTTTCTTCCCTTATTTATGGAGTAAAGAAGAGTTAGAAAGTTGGGGAACTTTTTAAAAAATAATACAAAGTATATAAAAAAAGATCAGTTGAAATAACTGATCTTTTTTTTGTTTTTTAAAAAAATAATTAAGAAAGAGAGGGTAAAAAAAAAGTTAGTTGTATTACATACACATAACATTAAAAATAATTTATAAAATGAAAAAAGTAAATGTATTACTAGTTTTAGTAAGTTTAGCCCTTTTTTTTAGCTGTTCAGATACAAGTTTAGAACCTATTGAAAGTGAAGAAAAGATTGTGTTTTTATTTGATTTTGAAGATGACTCAGAAGGGTTTATTGGGCATAGTACTATAACAGGTCATCCAACAAATGCCCCAGTAACAGACGCAAAGGATGATATGGGTTCTAGATGTTCAAGATTATATAGAGCCCAAAAAGAAGATTTTTCTCCATGGAAAGGGTACGATTTTAATGGAAACTCAACATTTTTTATGGGGATAGATAAAGGAGCTTGTGAAGATCCTTTTAAAGGTATTGTTGCAACAAATTTTAAATTAGAATCTGACTTAATTAAAGAGAAAAGTAGAGTAGAGTTTAAATATTATATGCCAGATGAAACTACAGGATTAAATTTGGAAACAAACAGGTTGGATGTGATCTTAGAAAGAATTGACCCGAATGTTCCTTCATTTCCAGAAAGAACGATTAGGTTTAGACCAGCAGTAAATTCTGAAGGTTGGATTCAGTTTTCTGAAAACTTACCAAAAGATTTAATTGCAGGAAACTATAGATTGGTGGTATTAATGGCAGGAGTAGTAGCTATTGATGATATAAGTTTAATTATTAAATAGTTTTTAACTTCTTCTGGTAAAAGAACAGAGTTTAAATAAGTACAAATACTCTGTTCTTATTTTTTTTGATGTAAAAGGAGTTATTTTAGCATTAATGGAAGTAGAGGATAAATCATTGTGTAATTCGAAAGTGTTCGAACAAGTATACAAAACTAATGCAACGGCATTACGCAATTTTGTGTACTATAAGTGTGGAGATATAGATGTGGCTGAAGATATTATTCAAGATTGTTTTATGACAATCTGGAAAAAATGTTCTACGATAGTATTTAAATCTGTAAAATCGTTATTGTTTACCATGGCTTCTAATGCTTTTTTAAATATGGTAAAACACAAAAAAATAGTTTTAGAACATCAAAAACTAAATAAAAACACTAACGATAGAACTAACGAGAATCCAGAGTTTTTATTAGAAGAACAAGAGTTTTTAAAAAAACTAGAATCCGCAATTGCAGATTTACCAGATAATGAAAGAGAAGTGTTTCTTTTAAATAGGATAGATAAAAAGAAATACAGAGAGATAGCAGACTTACTTAATATTTCTATTAAGACAGTTGAGAAGAGAATGAGTAAAGCATTGAAGCAGTTGAGAAATCAAATAGAAGGTATTTAAGAAATGGAAAATCAAGAATTTGAAATATTATTAAATAAGTTTATAGAAGGAAACATTTCTTCCGAAGAACTTAATGTTTTAGAGAATTCATCAGAATTTTCTACTTATAAAAAGATATTAGAAAGTTCATCGGGATTTTCTACTCCTTATGTAGATAATGATAAGTCATTTAATGCCTTCATGGAGAAAACCAAGTTTAATGAAAAAGAGCAAAAACCAGTGCGAAAATTAAATAGATATTATTTAGTTAGCGGTGTTGCAGCTTCTTTAATATTTTTATTTGGTTTATTTCAAATATTTAACACTAACGAAACATACGCTACAGATTTCGGTGAGCAATTAGCTGTTTTATTACCAGATAGTTCAGAGGTAGTTTTAAATTCAGATTCTTTTTTAGAATTCAATAAAAAAGATTGGAAAAAAAATAGAAGGTTAAATCTTAAAGGAGAAGCATATTTCAAGGTTAAAAAAGGAAGTAAATTCGAAGTAGTAACTTCTGAAGGATCAGTAGCAGTATTAGGAACTCAATTTAATGTAAATCAACATAAAAACTTTTTAGAGGTACATTGTTTTGAAGGTAAAGTCCGTGTAGTTAGAAATAAAGAAAAGTTTATTTTAACTCAAGGAGATGCAGTTCGTCAGATAGGAAATGCTGCATTTGAAAGCTGGAATTTTTCTGAAGTTTCACCAACTTGGAAAAATTTTGAAAGCAGTTTTAAAAACACACCATTACGATTTGTAGTGCAAAGTTTAATTAAAACTTATGGAGCTACTGTAATTTCAGATAATGTCGATTTAGACAAACGTTTCTCTGGAAGTTTTCCAACAAATGATCTAGAAATTGCATTAAAAACAATTACTACTTCTATGAATTTAAATTACGATTTAGAAGAAGGTAAAAAAGTAACACTTCGATCTAAAGGGCAGAAATGATAAGAGTACGATTATCCCTAATTTTTATCGTGTTTTATACTTTTCTTTTTGCTCAAAAAGAGAAGCAGGTGCCCTTGTTAGAGGTGTTAAACACGATTGAAAAAACGTATAATATAAAGTTTTCTTTTTCTGAAGATATTATCAAAAACAAATCAATAAAGGTTGATAATAGAGATAGTTTATTAGCTGTTTTAATTCAGCAAATAGAGAAGAAAACAGGATTAAAAATTAAAAAGATTAACGATCGTTATTATACAATAGCTTCTAATACAGATAACATTAAGATTTCGGGTTATATTTTCGATGGAAATTCAAAAATTCCATTACTAGATGCTGCAGTTTTTACAAAAGAGAAAGGTGTAGGAACAGATGAAAAAGGCTATTTTGAGTTGAAAGGTTTACATGAAAAAGATACTGTTACTTTTTCCTTTGTTGGTTACGAAAATATAGAAAAAACAGTAACTGAATTGAAAAAAGAAAATAATATAAAAGTGTACTTAAAAGAATCGTCTCAAACACTTAACGAGATTATAATTTCCAGTTATTTAACCACGGGAATTGCAAAAAACACAGATGGTTCAATTTTGTTAACACCAAGAAAACAGGGAATTTTACCAGGTTTAACAGAAGCAGATGTTTTATTAAGCACACAGCAATTACCAGGTATTCAAAGTCCTATTGAAAGTGCTTCAGGAATTCATATTAGAGGAGGAACACCAGATCAGAATTTAATTCTTTTTGATGGAATAAAATTATATAATACTTCTCATTTCTTTGGGTCTATTTCTGCTTTCAACCCTTATGTTGTTGATAATGTTTTTGTTTATAAAAACGCTTCCAATGCAAAGTATGGAAATCATATTGCAGGGGTTATTGATATTAAAACAATGAATAAAGTTCCTGAAAAGTTTTCAGCAGGAGCAGGATTTAATTTCACTAGTGCAGATGTAAATACTACAATTCCTTTAGGTGATAAATTAGGGGTGCAATTTTCATTTAGAAGATCAATTGCAGATGTGTTTAATACACCAACATTTGATAAGTTATCTCAAAAAGTATTTCAGAATACAATCATTTCCGATGGAAGTAGAATGGTTGAAGAACGTTCTTTTATAGAAGATAAGAATGAGTTTAGTTTTATCGATTTTAATACAAAAGTTGTTTATCAACCTAATGAAAACAATACATTTTCATTTCAGCAAATAAGTATCAAAAATGATTTAAGCTACATTTTAGATAATAAAAATGAACGCGAAGTTCGTTCAGATTTTATCGATATAGAAAATGATGGTTATGGTTTTACTTGGAAGAAAAAGTGGAGTGAAACAGTAGAATCAATGTTTCAAATATATTATTCAAAGTACAAGTTGTTTTACGATGGAAATAAAACTCAAGACGATTCAGTTTTCGATTTTACTTTAAAAAAGAATGACATTGAAGAAGTTGATTTTTACACTCAGGTTAGCAAAAAGATAGGAGATTTCAGTACGATAAAATTAGGTTATCAATTTACACATAGCGATATTACTTACAGTTTACAGCAAGAAAATACAGCTGTTCCAACTAGTGTTCAAGATTCAGATGATAATATAAACAATCAACAAACTGTATTGTTAGAATATATTCTTAAAAAAGGAAAAAGAATAAATATAAGTGCAGGTTTAAGAGCTAGTTATATGCCTTTGCTGAATGAAACTTTTTTTGAACCTAGAATTTATGGAAGAGTACAAGTAGATTCTGGTTTATGGTTAAATGCTTCTGCAGAGTTAAAGAAACAATATACGAGCCGAATAAATGAATTTTTCACTACTGAATTTGGTTTAGAAAATCAACTTTGGACTATTTCTAATGGTAGAGAAGTTCCTCTTTTAGAAAGCCAACAATTCACGGCAGGATTGTTATTTAATAAAGGTAGTTGGTTAATAGATTTCGAAGCGTATTATAAAAACATAAACGGAATTACTTCTTTAGTAACAGGTTTTAATAATGAAGAAGGAGAAACTGTGTTTAATGGAAAGGCTCAAGTTTTAGGAGCAGAAATTTTAGTGAAAAAAGAATGGTCACCGTATACAAATACATTGTTAACTTACACTTTTGGTGATAATAAGTCTACATTTTCGGGAGTGAATGAAGGAAGTACTTTCGATGGTGCTTTTAGTATTTCTAATGCTATTTATGTAGCTCAACAAGTCACTCTTGGAAAATGGAATTTTTCTTTAGGATGGAATATAAGAGCAGGTTTGCCTTTTGACGAAATAATTGCAGGAGATCCAGATGAACAACAATTTGTAATAGACGAACTAGGAAAGAGAAACGGGAAGTTTTTACCAGTATATCATCGCTTAGATACTTCTGTTACTTATGATTTTTTTTGGGATAAAAAACAAAATATAAAATCCAAAATAGGAATTTCTTTTATCAATTTATATGATAGAAGAAATATATTGAGAAGAACTTTTGAAAAATCAAGAAGTACATTTATGGATGGTTATGATACAGTTGATACTTTTTCTTTAGGCTTTACTCCAAATGTAGTTTTTAGAGTTCAGTTTTAGTTATTAAATTACTAATTAATTTTTTGGAACAATAATTGTCATTCTTTTTTTATAAGTTTGAAAGTATGAGAAAAACGATATTTTTTTTAGTTTTTTTATTAGGACTGTGTGAAGTTTTTTCACAAGAATCAATACCATCTGCTTTTAAAGGAGGTGAATGGTTACAATACCGAATGAGCTATAGCGGTTTTTTAAAAGCAGGTACAGCAACATTATCTTTGCAAGAAACTGAACTTGAAGGAGAAAAAGTACTTCATGCTACAGGAGAAGGGAAAACTTCAACAGTAGTCGGTTGGTTTTTTAAAGTAGAAGATAAATATGAGAGTTATTTTAAAATTCCAGAGGTAAAACCTATTTTATTTAAGAGGAAAATAGATGAAGGCGGTTATAAAAAAGATAAACAAATAACTTTCGATCACAACAAAAATACAGCAAGAGTTCAAGATTTTCTTAAGAAAAAAGATAGTGTATTTTCTGTTAAAGGACCTCAAGATATGATTTCTACATTTTACTTTCTCAGAAGCCATGACACTAAAAACCTTAAAAAAGGTGATGAAATTGACGTCTCTATGTTTTTTGATGAAAAATCGTATCCTTTTAAACTACATTGTTTAGGATACGAAACCATAAATACAAAATTCGGAAAACTTAAGACTCAGAAATTTAGGCCTCTAGTACAAGCGGGAAGAGTTTTTAAAGCAGAAGAGAGCGTGACGATTTGGATCACAGCAGACGACAATAAAATTCCAATTAAAATGAAAGCTTCTTTAGCTGTAGGTTCGCTTAGAGCAGAATTAGAATCATACAAAGGTTTAGCAAATCCTTTTGAGGTTATTTATGACTAAATCGTTTTAGTTATTTACATTGTGTTAAAGTAGCTTTAACGAAAGCAATTATTTGTACATTTGTTTCTTAAGAGGAGCAAAAAACAAAGAGGTGAAGGCTAGTTACTATTCGTGTATTTTTTTAATCATTATTATTTTATCAATTTCTTGTAAGCAAGAAAAAATAGAAGAAACACCAGAAGAGGTTATAGAAATAAAAGAACCAGAACCAGTCATAGAGTATGGTTTTAATATTGATAATTATATTGTTATTAATGATACAATAAAAAGTGGAGAAAGTTTTGGGATTATTCTAGATCGGCATCATGTGTTTTATCCAAAAATTAATGCAATTTCTACAACAATAAAAGATACGTTTGATGTTAGGAAAGTTAGGGCTGGTAAACCTTACACCATTTTAGCATCAAAAGATACAGCTCAAGTAGCCCAAGTTTTTATTTATAAACACAATAGAATAGAATCTACAGTAATTAATTTTAAAGATTCTATCGTTGAAGCGTATACATACAAAGAGCCTGTCAAAATTGTAGAAAGAGAAGTTTCAGGAAAAATTATAGATAATTTTTCTCAAGCGATAGATACTTTAGGTTATGGAGCTACCTTGGCTAATGAAGTAGCTGATATTTATTCTTGGACTGTAGATTTTTACAGGCTTCAAAAGGATGATACTTTTAAATTAATATTCGAGCAAAAATTTATAAATGATACAGTTCCTGTTGGGTATGGAAAAATAAAAGCAGCTGTGTTTAATCACAAAGGAACCGATTTGTATGCATATCGTTATGTAGCAGATTCTATTAAAGGAGATGTAGATTATTATGATGATGAGGCTGGATTACTAAGAAGGCAATTTTTAAAATCACCAATAAAATTTCAATACCGAATTTCTTCAAGATACAATCTAAGAAGGCGTATTGCGTTATATGGCAATAAAGTGAGACCACATAAAGGAACAGATTTTGCAGCAGCTTACGGAACTCCAATTATGACTACTGCAAGTGGAACTGTTGTAGAATCTGCAAGAAGAGGAGGGAATGGGAATTATGTTAAAGTGAAACACAATAGCACATATACTACTCAATATTTACACATGAAACGACGTAAAGTTCGTGTTGGAGATTATGTAAAACAAGGAGATATTATAGGATGGGTAGGGATGACAGGTAATACTAGTGGACCACACGTATGTTATCGATTCTGGAAAAATGGGAAGCAAGTAGATCCTTTCAGACAAAAATTACCTACTGCTAAACCAATGGTAGATAGTCTTAAACCAAAATACTTTGAGTTTATAAGTCCCTTAAAAGAACAACTAAATAAAATTCCTTTGCCTGTAATTGAAGATGATATTTTAGAAACAGAAGAGTTAGAAAAAACAGAAGAGGATAAAACTATCGTTAAAAATTAATCAATCTATGGCTTTGAAAAACTATAATCCAACTCAAACAGAAGCTTGGAAAAAATTAACAGATCATTTTGAAGCATCTAAAAGCTTAAACTTAAAAGAATTATTTAGGTTAGATGAAAATAGAAAAGAAAATTTCTCTGTAACAGTTAATGATTTAGAAGTTGATTTCTCAAAAAATAGAATCACTAGAGAAACTTTAGATTTATTAGTTGAATTAGCTAATGAGGTAGAGTTAAAAGATGCCATAGAGAAATATTTTACAGGAGAAACGATAAATGTTACTGAAGGTAGAGCTGTATTACACACTGCCTTAAGAAGTACTTCTGAAGAGCCAGTTTTAGTCGACGGAAAAGATATCAAACCAAAAGTTCAAACCGCACTAAGAAAAATTAGAGCTTTTAGTAATAAAGTAATTTCTGGAAAATGGAAAGGGTATTCGGGAAAATCTATTACTGATGTTGTAAATATTGGAATAGGAGGATCAGATTTAGGTCCAGATATGATTGTTGAAGGACTAAAGTTTTACAAGAATAAATTAAATACACATTTTGTTTCTAATGTAGATGGAGATCATGTTTCTGAAGTATTAAAGAATTTAAATCCTGAAACAACACTTTTTGTAATTGTATCAAAAACATTTACAACTCAAGAAACAATTAGTAATGCCAATACAATCAAAAATTGGTTTTTAAAATCTGGATCAATTTTCGATGTAGCAAAACATTTTGTTGCAGTTTCTACAAACTTAGATGCAGTTTACGATTTTGGTATCGATAAAAATAATGTATTCCCAATGTGGAATTGGGTTGGAGGAAGATTCTCTTTATGGTCTGCAGTAGGTTTGTCAATAAGTTTAGCTGTAGGATTCGATAATTTTAGAGAATTATTAAACGGAGCAGAAGAAATGGACATCCATTTCAGAACTTCAGAGTTTGATGAAAATATACCTGTTATTTTAGCTTTATTAAGTATTTGGTATAATAATTTCTATGGAGCAGAAACAGAAGCAATTTTACCATATACACAATACTTATCAAAACTTCCAGATTATCTTCAACAGGCTGTTATGGAAAGTAACGGAAAAGGAGTTGATAGAGATGGAAATGAAATTACTTATCAAACAGGAACAATTGTTTGGGGAAGCACAGGAACAAACATGCAACACGCATTTATGCAGTTAGTTCATCAAGGTACAAAGCTAATACCAACAGATTTTATAGGTTACAAAGTATCGTTACACGGTTTGGAAGATCACCACAATAAATTATTGGCAAACTATAATGCCCAAATGGAGGCACTTGCTTTCGGTAAAACCAAAGAAGAAGTACATTTAGAGTTAAAAACTTCTGGGGAAATGGAGAAAATTAACTCATTACTTCCTTATAAAGTATTTACAGGTAATAGACCAAGTAATGGGATTTTATTTGATGAATTGACACCTAAATCTTTAGGGAAACTAATTTCATTATATGAGCACAAAATTTTTGTGCAGGGAATCATTTGGAATATATATTCTTATGACCAGTTTGGAGTTGAGTTAGGGAAGGAATTAGCTAAAAAAATCTTAAAAAATTAGTCCTGAAAATTAAAACGAAGAGAATATTCTTAAAGGATCGTTAAAAAAGTTAACATTTATTTAATATTGGAAATATTAAAAAGAGTGAATTTTGCTTCGTTTTAATTACATTATATAAAGGACAATGAAAAATTTCAAAAATTTACTACTAGTATCTTTACTGTTTGTTGTAACAACAGTATTAGGTCAGGGGGTAACTTCTTCTTCTGCTTCTGGAAAAATCACAGATAACACAGGGGAACCGTTACCAGGTGCTAATGTACTTTTAGTACATACACCTTCAGGAACTAAGTATGGTGCTTCTACAGATCTTGATGGATTCTTTAGAATTTCTAACATGAGAACAGGTGGGCCATATAAGTTAACTATTTCTTTTGTTGGTTTCCAAACAATTGAAAATAGTGGGATCTATTTAACATTAGGTCAGTCTAAAAAATTCAACCTTACTCTTAAAGAAGATTCTAATCAACTTGAAGAGGTTGTAATTAATGCGCAAAGAGATGGATTAATCGATGGTAATAAAACTGGTTCTGAAACTACTATCGGAAAAAGAGAATTAGCTACGTTAGCTTCTGCTTCACGTTCTGTTGCAGATTTCGTAAGATTAACTCCTCAAACTCAAATTAGTGAAGGAGATGATGGATTCTCAATTTCTATTAGTGGACAGAATAACAGATATAACTCTATTTATATTGATGGAGCTGTAAACAATGATGTGTTCGGTTTAGCAGGTTCTGGAACAAACGGAGGACAAACAGGTGTTAGTCCTTTTTCTATTGATGCAATCGAGCAATTTCAAGTAAATATTGCTCCATTTGATGTAAGACAATCTGGATTTACAGGAGGTGCAATTAATGCTATTACAAGATCAGGAACTAATAAGTTTGAAGGATCTGCCTATTTCTTTACAAGAAATGAAGATTTAGCTGGAAAAACTCCAGTTGATTTAGTAGGTTCTGAAGGAAGACAAAAATTAGGAGAATTTACTGCTAATACTTATGGTGTAAGAATTGGAGGTCCTATTATTGAAGATAAATTATTCTTCTTCGTAAATTATGAAAGACAAGATGATGAATTACCACAACCATTTGCAATTGAAAATTATGACGGTGATTCTGATGCTGCTGATATTACTAGATTAAGAAACCATGTGTTAAATACTTATGGTTACGATATCGGAAGCTTCGAGAATGCATTAAGAACTTTACAAAGTGATAAGATTACTGCAAAAATCGATTGGAATATTGATGATAGAAATAAACTTTTATTAAAACACACTTATGTAAGTGCAGAAAATTTAGAAACTAGAAGTTCTGGTTCTAGAAGTTTAGGTTTTTCTAATGGTTCTGAGTTTTTCATCAGTAACACAAACTCTTCTTCTTTAGAGTGGAATTATCAAGGAGATAAAATAGCAAACAGTTTATTAGTTGGTTATACAAGAGTAAGAGACGATAGATCTCCATTTGGTAACCCATTCCCAACTGTAGTAATTGGAGATGGTATTAATACTTTTGGTTTTGATGGTATTCAGTTTGGTGCTGAACGTTTTTCAACAGCTAACTTGTTAAACACAGATGTTTTAACTGTAACAAACAACTTTAATATTTACTATGGTAAGCATACTGTAACTTTAGGAACTCATAACGAATTTACAGATGTTAAGAATTTATTCTTTGCTTCTAACTATG
Organism: Tenacibaculum aquaeponti; assembly: GCF_052084715.1. GTDB lineage: Bacteria > Bacteroidota > Bacteroidia > Flavobacteriales > Flavobacteriaceae > Polaribacter. The sequence continues at coordinate 2,633,226 of NZ_CP197288.1, forward strand.
GTACATATGTATACGATTCTGTTGATGATTTTATCAATAACACGAATTTAATTGATTTTGAAAGAAACTACTCATTAATTTCTAATAGTGTAGGAGATGATTCTTCTGGTGCTGCAGAATTCGGAACTAAACAATTTGGTTTCTATGTTCAAGATGAAGTAGATTTTTCAGATAACTTAAAACTTACTGCAGGTTTACGTTTCGACGTTCCAGTATGGGAAGATGGAGCAGTAAATAATGATTTTAATACAAGAACTGTTGCTTTGTTAGAAGCTGCAGGAAAAGATTTAAAAGGAGCTAGAGTTGGTCGAGGAGTTAACTCAAGATTATATATTTCTCCTAGATTAGGATTTAACTGGGATGTTGATGGAAAATCGACTACTCAAATTCGTGGAGGTATGGGTATCTTCGTTTCTAGATTACCATTAGTATGGCCAGGAGGAACATATAACAATAATGGTGTTACTCAAGGAAACTTTGAAGATGCTACAGGTTTAACTTTTAACCCAGATGTTAATACTCAGCCAATTGGTGTTGCTCCAGGTTCTGGATTCACAGGAGGAAATGTAGATTTATTTACTCCAGATTTCCAATTACCACAAGTAGTAAAATATAACATTGCTGTTGATAGAAAGTTACCAGCAGGTTTCTCTGTTTCTGCTGATTTTGTTTATAACGATAATTTATCAGCAATTTTCTATGAAAACTTAAATATTCCTGATGCAGTAGGAAATTTAATTGGAGCAGATAACAGACCATTCTATAACAGAAGAGGTTCTATAGATAATACATATGGAAGAATTATTTTAGCATCTAATACAAATGTTGGTAGTTCTTGGAATACATCTTTCACAGCTAGAAACACATTTAAGAGTTCTTTAATTGATGTATATTCTACTGCTACTTATTCTTACGGATCTTCTACAAGTATCTTCGATGGTACTTCATCTCAAAACAGTTCTCAGTGGAGAGGAATCGTTACTGTTAATGGTAAAAACGGAAATCCTCAATTAGGTAGATCAGGTTTTGATCAAGGAAGTAGAGTTTTCGCTAATGTAAGTGCAGATTTCAAATGGAACGAAAACTTAAAAACAACAATTGGTTTATTTTATAATGGAGCAGAAGGAAGACCATTCTCTTATGTATATGGAGGACGTGATTTATTAAATGATGATTCAAGAGATAATGCATTAATCTATGTACCAGCTAATGCTTCTGAAATTAACTTAGTTGATTTTACAAGTAACGGTACTACAGTAACAGCTGCTGAGCAGTGGGCAGCATTAGATGCTTATATAGAAAATGATGATTATTTAAGAACAAGAAGAGGTACTTATGCAGAAAGAAATGGAGATAGAGCTAGATTTTCTCATGTTGTAGATTTAAAGTTCTTACAAGATTTCACAGTTAAAGCTTTCGGTCAAAAGCATACATTACAGTTAAGTGCAGATATTTTTAACTTCACAAACTTATTAAATAAAGATTGGGGTAAAACATATTTCGCTAGTGATGTAAGTCTTATTAATGTTACAAGAGGAGGTACTGATAATCCAGAGTTTACTTTCGATCCAAATAGAAGACCAACTATCAATCAAATTGATGATAGAGGAATTCAATCTTCTAGATGGCAAGCACAAATTGGTCTTAGATATATCTTTAACTAAGATATTCACCATATTTTTTAAAACCACCTCATTTGAGGTGGTTTTTTTATGCATAAAATTCAGTACTTTTACCATATAAATAAACTAACTAATTATGATGAAAACAGTTCACTCTTATTGGGCTTACATTGCATTAGCAGTATTACTTTTTGCTGTTGTAAATGCTGTAATAGGATTAGTACAGAAAAAAGAATTTACACATAAAGATTTCCGCTTAGGATTGTTTACTTTAATCACTGCTCACATTCAGTTATTGATAGGTTTAGGATGGTACTTTATGTCTCCTTGGTATAAATCTATGAAAGCTAATGGAATAGATGCTACAAACAGGTTGTTGGCTGTAGAGCACCCAATAATGATGATTTTAGCAATTACTTTAATCACAATAGGATGGTCTAAGCATAAGAAACAAGTGAAAAGTGAATCTAAATTTAAAACCTTTACTATTTTTTATGGAATAGCCTTACTGTTTGTTTTGTCAAGAATTCCTTGGTCTAATTGGTTATCTTAAAACTAAAAACATAATTCCCGCAATTAGCGGGAATCTTATTTTTTAAAAAATGAAGTTAATAAGTTATTTTTTATCCTCAATTTTTGCAATTGTATTTTTCTTGCTACTTCTAATTTTTCACCCAATTCAATGGTTAGGTTTAAAATTAGGTGGTCAAAAAGGGCATCAAAAAGTAGTGAATATTATGAACTGGTTTTTAGTAAAATCATTACTAATTTTAGGAGTGCCAGTTCGTGTAGAAAACAAATATGAAATTCCAGAAAACCAAACGATTATTTTTGTGTCTAATCATCAAAGTATGTTTGATATTCCTCCAATTATTTGGTATTTCAGAAAACATTATCCAAAATTTGTTTCTAAAAAAGAATTAGGAAAAGGAATTCCAAGTATTTCTTTCAATTTAAAACATGGAGGAGCTGCCTTAATCGATAGAAAAGATAGAAAACAAGCTATAACAGAAATGATCGATTTCGCTAAAAGAATTCATAAAAATAACTGGTCCGCAACTATTTTTCCTGAAGGAACAAGAAGTAGAAATGGACAACCTAAAAGCTTTGCATCTAATGGACTTAAGATGCTTGTAAAATACAATCCAGATAGTTATGTAGTTCCATTAACAATAAACAATTCTTGGAAAGTATTTAAGTATGGAAAATTTCCTTTAGGAATTGGAAGTCCGATAAAAATTACAACACACGAACCAATAAAGATAAACAGTTTACCATTTGATGATTTATTAGCTAAAGTAGAAGCTGATATTAAGGGTGCTGTAGTAGAATAAACAACTAGATTAATGTCGATAAACAATATAAGAAAAGAAGTAATGAAAACCTTGGAAAGTAAAATCCATGGTTTTGTAGAAGATTTTTTAATACCAATTGAAAAAATTTGGCAACCAACTGATTTTTTGCCTAATTCTCAGAGTGATAACTTTATAGAAGAGGTTAAAGAGATACAAGAAATTTCTAAAGAATTAGGAGATGATTTTTGGGCTGTTTTAGTAGGTGATACAATTACCGAAGAAGCTTTGCCAACTTATGAATCTTGGTTAATGGAGTTAGATGGAGTGAAACAAGATCCTGATAACGGTTGGGCTAAATGGGTAAGAGCTTGGACAGCGGAAGAAAATCGTCACGGTGATGTATTAAACAAATACTTATACCTTTCTGGAAGAGTGAATATGCGTGAAGTAGAAATTTCTACACAGCATTTAATAGCAGATGGGTTTGATATTGGAACTTCAACAGATCCGTATAAGAATTTTGTATATACCAGTTTTCAAGAACTAGCAACATATATTTCGCATAATAATGTTGCAAAAATAGCACGTAAAAAAGGGCATAAATTATTAGCAAGAATGTCTAAAATTATTGCAGGAGATGAAATGAGACATCATAAAGCTTATACAGCATTTGTAAAAGAAATTTTTACAATAGATCCTAGTGAAATGATGTTAGCTTTTGAAAAAATGATGAAACATAAAATTGTGATGCCAGCAATGCATTTACGTGAATCTTTTAATGAGAAAGGAAGCTTATTTGATGATTTTTCAACAGTAGCACAACGAATTGGAGTATATACAGGTTTCGATTATGTAGATATTCTTAGAAAATTAAATGCAGCTTGGGAAATTGATAAAATTACAGGTTTAACCGCTGAAGCTGAAAAGGCAAGAGATTACTTAATGAAATTGCCAGATAGAATGTATCGAATTACAGAAAGAATTGTAATTCCAGATACAGATTTTAAATTTAAATGGATGATACCAGCATAAACAAAAAAGCAACCAATTCGGTTGCTTTTTTTATTTATGGACAAATTTGATTTAATTTAAATCAACTAATTTTAACTTATTTTCATTTATATGCTTAAAAGTACCAGTTACATTGTTTTCGGTTAATAGTTTGTTTTCTAATTCTTGACATAAATCTCCACAATCAATTGTTATTGTATTTAGAATTAAAAAATTTGAAGAAGAAACATTTACAAAGCTATTTCCGTCAAGTTTAAGAGAAAGATTAAAAGAAGTATCGTCACTAACTTTTTCTTTAGATATCACTTTTTGAAGAGTATATTTTAAAGAACTAGCATCCTGTGGCGGGTTAGAAACAACTTCTTTTTTTACAGACAAGGCATAAGTATAACCAGGTTCGTAGGTGAATCCTTCAATTGTAGAAAAGAAATTAAACCAAGTGTCAGTGTTTAAAACATTTCCTTCTTGAACTAAAAGTGTAAACTGTGGAGCTAAACCTATAGCAGTGTTTTTGTAATGATTTACACGAATGTCAACAATTTGACTTTCATTGTCTTCTTCACAAGAGGTTAATAATCCAATAAAAGTAAATAATAAAATAAGTTTTTTCATTTCTAAATCTTTTTAATTTATACTAGATAGATAATGAATGTTTAATTTGGTTGCTTAAGAAAAGAACTTATTTTTAATCTTATTATTTAGAAAGCTCATCTAATCTTTCTTTTTCCTTTTGAGTAAGATTATTGTATCCTTTTTGATTTATCTTATCTAAGATAGAATCAATTTCTTGTTGTTTAGCTACTTTTATTTCATTGAATTTATCATCAATAGTAACGTTTTTAGGTGCGCTTTTAAACGGATCATTCAATAAAAGAATATGGGGTTTAATAATAAGTAAAAACAAGAATATAGAAGTTGGAATTAATGCTAGCGCAATAGTTAAAAAATTAGTATTAATAACTTCTGGTTTAATAGCAATAGCGGTTAATAAACCTATGATTGCACCACCTAAATGAGCTTCGTGCCCAATATTATCTTTTTTACTTGTAATTCCGTAAATAGAGTATAAAACGTATCCTATAGCATATAACCAAGCAGGAAATTTAAAAGGAAGAATGATAAAACCAATTTCCATACCAGGAGACAATCCAATAGCAGCAAAAACGATTCCACTAACAGCTCCAGAAGCACCAACAGCTCTATAATCGGAATGGTTTTTATGAATGTATAAAGCAAACAGATTTCCACCGATTAAACTGATGAGATAAATTAGGAAGAAAAGAAATGCACCAATAGAATCCTCTAAATTAGATCCGAAAAGATATAGGGTAATCATATTAAATGCAAAGTGTTTCCAATCTACATGAAGAAAACCTGATGAAATTAGTCGGATATATTCTTTGTTGATGAATACTTTATCAACATGAAATAAGAATTTGTCTTGAAAAGTAAATTCCTTTAAACCTTTGTTAGTAATAAAAGCTGTTACACCGATAAGAAGTAAAGTGAACAGTTGTACTTTTTCCATATAAATATTGAATATTTTTTAACTCGTTAGTAAAAATAGGAATAAAAACGATTCATTTAAAGTTGAAAAGAAATTCCAGATTCAATACCAAAACTATTATGTCCTTTATTAGGGGAAGCAAAATTTAAATTAGAATTGTGTCGTAAGGTCAATCGAAAATCAAATAGTATTCTTTTTTGTTTCCAAGAAAACCCTAAACCTAAAATATCAGAAAAAGCAAATCCTCTTTTTAAACGTTCTGTGTCTTCATTAGAAATCATAGGACCTACACTACCAAGTAAATACGAACTAAAATTTGAAAACACATTATAGCGAACTAAAATTCCAATGTTTAAAGCATATTCTTCAAAAGCTCTCCTTTTGGTAAATTTTTCTCGTAACTCTAAATAGTTTTCTGTGGTTGGTAAAACAAATTGTTCGTTTAATAATTGATGATTAGCAAAGTATATACTTGGCTCAATTAAAAGTTCAAAATTAAAGTTCTCCTTTAGTGTTAGCGGATAATTGATCTGAACTTTTAAATACTGATTATCATAACTGTAATCTGGATCATTTAATGGAAAGCTATTCTGTGTTGCTCTACCATAATTTAAACCCAAGTAAATTTTGCGTTCTTGAGAAAAAAGTGTTATTACCGTTAGATTGAATAAAAAAAATAAGAAAATTGATTTTTTCATTTATAGCAAACTAAATTTATCTCGGTCTTTTAAAAAGCCAAGTTTTTCTCGAACTGTATCTTGTTCATTTTTCTGAAGTTTCAATGTAATTGTATTTTCTAGTTCATTATTTTCTTCAGACAAACAATTCCCTAAGCAATCATAAACAGCAGAATGACCAACGTATTCATAATCATTTCCATCTAAACCAATTCTGTTTACACCAATGGTAAAACTCATATTTTCAATTGCTCTAGCTTTTAATAAAGCATCCCAAGCGTTAATTCGTTTTTTAGGCCAACTTGCAGTATATAAAAGTAAATCATAATCTTCTACGTTTCTAGCCCAAACAGGAAAACGTAAATCGTAACAAATAAGCGGACAAATTTTCCATCCTTTGTATTCCACAATTAACTTTTGAGTTCCCGAAGTATACGTTTCGTGTTCTTTAGCTAAAGTAAACGTATGTTTTTTATCGTAATACTGAATTTCACCTGACGGAAAAACAAATAACAAACGATTAAAATACGCATCATTTTCTTCAATAATAATACTTCCAAGTATAGCGGCATTTTTTGCTACTGCTGTTTTTTGCATCCATTGTACAGAAACACCATCCATTTTTTCAGCCAAATTTCTAGCATTCATGGAAAAACCGGTGGTGAACATTTCTGGTAACACGATAAGATCTACAGCATCAGAAATATGATTTATTTTCTTTGTGAAGTTTTCTAAATTTTTAGTCGGGTTTTCCCAAACTAAATCAGATTGTAATGCAGCAACAGAAAGTGTATTCATTTGTATTTAGTTGAAATCAAAAATAACATAATTATCGTATTTTAGAAATCTATCCAGTTATCATGTTATCTCTTTATTCTTAAGAATAACATTATTGACTTAACTTTGTATTCTCAATTTAAAGATTCAAACAGAAATAAAATAAATGCAAACATTTATTCAGGAAACAATTCAAGACATCTTAAAAACGACGCAATCTTTTCAAGATGTAACTTTTGTATTGCCATCGAATCGTGCTGGAGTTTTTGTAAAGCAAGCACTAAAAGATGCGCAAGTAAAAGGTTTTTTCCCTGAAATATTGAACATTGAAGAGTTTACAGAAGAAGTATCTGGAATTCGTAAAGTAGATTCAATTCAGTTATTGTTTTATTTCTATCAGATTTATAAAAAGGTTGAAGAAAAACCAGATACGTTTGATGTTTTTGCTTCTTGGGCATTTACAGTGTTACAAGACTTTAATGAGATCGATCAGCATTTAGTAAATACGAAAGAAGTGTTCGTTTACATTCGAGACGTAGAACGTTTAAAAAAATGGTCAGTAAAAGGTACTTTTCAAGAAACTGAATTAATAAAAGATCACTTTGCATTCACTGAAAAACTAAACGAATATTATAATTTTTTCTATGAATATCTGATTGAAAATAAAATCGGATATCAAGGATGTCTGTACAGAGAAGCGACCGAAAAATTAGAAGGATTTTTACAACAATCTGGAGATAGAAAGTTCTTTTTTATTGGATTTAATGCTTTAAACAAAGCAGAAGAATTCATGATAAAACAAATGTTGTTGGAAGGAAATACTGAAGTGTATTGGGATATTGATGAAACGTTTTTGTATTCAAATCATCAAGCAGGTGCATTTATTAGAAAGTATAAAACCAGGTGGAAATATTATCAAACAAATGAAATAAAAACGGTTGGAAATTGGTTTTCGCAACCTAAGAATATCGAATTAATCGGAGCTTCTAAAAATGTAACACAAATGAAGTATGCAGGAGAATTGTTATCGCAATTCTCTAGTCATGAAAATACAGCTTTAGTTTTAGCCGAAGAATCACAATTACCAATTACCTTAAATTCGTTACCGCTGAATGTAAATTCAGTGAATATTACGATGGGATATCCGTTAAAAGATATGCCGTCAACAAGTTTGTTTTTGTCGTTGTTTCAACTGTTCATTACACAAGAAAGACTTCAGAAAAAAGATGCGCAACAATTTTATTACAAAGAAGTAGTAAAATTATTGAAAGAACCTTTTGTTTATAAAATACTAACTACAGAAACCGAAGTTGTTTCTGAGCAAATTATAGGTGCAATTTTTACTGAAAACAGAACTTTTGTTTCTAAAACTTACATCGAAAGTTATCTTAAAAATTTAGATGAAGTAAAACGAGATTTGATTTCCGATTTATTTTCAGAGTTTAAAACAGTAGATGCTTTTTTACAAAGAATAGTTCGATTTATAGAGCATTTAAAAGATAAAGTTGAAGGATTAGAAAAAGAGTTTTTATTTCGATACTACACAGCTTTTAATCAGTTACAAAATTTACAATTAGAGTTTGGTTATTTTTCCGATTTAAAAGTTTTATATCAGTTCTTTAAACAGCTTATTTCTTCTGAAAGTTTATCCTTCCAAGGAGAACCTTTACAAGGTTTACAGTTGATGGGAATGTTAGAAACACGTCTGTTAGATTTTAAAAATGTAATTATTACTTCGGTAAATGAAGGTGTTTTTCCAGCATCTAGTAAACAAACGTCATTTATTCCTTTTGATGCAAAAGTGCATTACGGTTTGCCTAGTTATAAAGAAAAAGATGCAATTTTCTCGTATCACTTTTTCAGACTGATTCAAAGAGCAGAAAATATTTATTTGATTTATAATACGGAAAGTGATTCGTATGGAGGAGGAGAGAAGAGTCGTTTTTTAACACAATTAGAGTTGTTAAAAGATAATGTAAAGCACACATTTATAAGTCCGAAAGTAACACAGCAAACCAAAGAACAATTAGAAGTTCATAAAAATAAAGCGATTCTTGAACGATTAAAAGAATTAGCTACTAAAGGAATTTCTCCTTCTGCATTAACCAATTATTTGTATAATCCGGTTGCTTTTTATCAGCAAAAAGTTTTAAAAATTAGAGAGTTTGACGATATCGAAGAAGAAGTTGCATTTAATACTTTAGGAACTGTTGTGCACGAAACGTTACGTGTTTTATACGAACCTTTTGTCGGAAAGTTTATCGTGAAAAATGATGTATCTGTGATGAAGAAGAAGGTTTCTGAATTGGTAGAACATTTCTTCGCAGAGTATTTTAAAAATGGAGATATTACTACTGGAAAAAACAGATTGATTTTTGAAGTTGCTGTTCGTTTTGTACAAAACTTTTTAGATCAAGAAATCACATTGCTTTCAGATGAGAATAATGCCTTAAAAATTGTTGAAGTAGAAAAAGATTATGAAGCATTTTTTAATGTAGACGGAATCGATTATCCGATTAAAATACACGGACAAGTAGATCGTGTAGATCAACTTAACGGAGTAACTCGTATTATTGATTACAAAACAGGAGTTGTTAATGCTTCAGATTTAAAAATTTCGGATATAACAGCCGTTGTAGATTTTAAATATAGCAAAGCCATTCAGGTATTGTTGTATGCGTTTATGTATACACAAAATAATCCTACGGCAGAACTTGAAATAGAAGCTGGAATCATTTCTTTTAAAAGATTGAAATCTGGATTTATGAAGTTAAACTTCTCTGAAAAGTATCGTGGGCAAGACAACAATGTTTCTTTAGATAGAATAGATTCGTTTATCGATCAAGTTAAAAAGTTAATTCAAGAGATTTACAATCCAGAAATATCATTTTTAGAACCTACAGATTTGCCTTTTTAGTTTTTCTTCCAATAAATAAACCAGTGATAAAAATTAATACTCCCAAAAGTGGTAATTTCCAGTTAATTTGAAAATTACTTAATTTAACCTCGTTTGGAAATAATTTATTGAGTTTAAAATAATCACTATCTTCAGGTTCATTAACAAATTCGTATTCTCTGTTTCTAGCACAAAGCCATGTAGTATGTCTTGAAATTTCATTTTCAGTATTAAAAAACTTAAAAACTTCTTCTTTTTTAGTGTATACCAAATAATGTCTATTTAGTGAGTTAAAATCAAAATCACAACTAGTTGAAGGTTGATATACTTTAATATATTTTTTATTTGAACCTTTCCATTTTTTTGTTATTTCAAATTTTGCATACCATAGTCTAGTATATCTTTCTTCGGGGTCATCTAAACTTGTTTCATATTTCACTTCTTTAATTTCAATTAAACGACCAATGAAAATTTCATCGGCCCATTCAACAGCTTTTTCAAATGGAATATCATTACAGCTACATGCATAGTTGTAAATAGATAATGATATAAAAAATAGTGATAGTATATATTTTTTCATAGCATAAGATTTTATAGGATTTTTTTGTATCAAAGATTATTCCATTGTGTTATCAAAACTAATAGATCAAATATTCATAACAACTACTTTCCATAATTGTTGTCCAGCTTCATAAGTACAAAGATCGGAAAACCCAATAGTTTCATGTGCTTTTAAAGATCGAGTATTATTAGCGTCAATTTCTGTGATAATACTTGTAAACTCACCAGAAAAAGTTGTGGCCATTGTATCATACAAACCTCTAAAAATTCCTTTTCCTCTATATGCTTTATCAACACAAACTTGTCCCATTACAATAAAATTCGGGTTAATATTAAGTTTGTCTATTTCATTAAACATAGGAATTAAAACAGGAATTTCATTTTTAAATGAAGTTGACATCGATAGTGCATAGCCAACAACATTATCATTGTCTTTTGCAATAATATGAGGATGAAGATCATGCATTTTAGAAAGTATTTCTAAATCATGTTCAACAGTAACAAAACCCTGAGTTTTCTTTTCTTCTTCAGTAAGTTTCTTGGGTAAGTTGCGTTGTTGTAATTCTAAAATTTGAGTTAGTTCAGAAACATTAGAAGTTTTTGTAAAAGTGATCATAAATAAGTAGAAGGTTTACAGTAAACGTTTTCGTTATAAATTTAAAGAAATAAGCTTTTTTATTCGTGTTTTTTCTAATTTAGAATAATTATTTTTGTTGGAATCAACAAAAGAGCAAACTTCTAAAAAAACAAAAAATGAAGACAATCAATGATTTTAATTTTGAAGATAAAAAAGCATTAATCCGTGTAGATTTTAACGTGCCACTAAACGACGAATTTCAGGTAACAGATGATACTAGAATTCAGTCAGCTAAATCAACAATCATTAAAATTTTAGAAGACGGAGGAAGTTGTGTGTTAATGTCGCATTTAGGTCGTCCAAAAGGAGTAGATGAAAAATTTTCTTTAAAGCATATTGTTGATAAAGTAAGTGAAGTAATCGGAGTGCAAGTAAAGTTTGTTGAAGATTGCGTTGGAGAAGCCGCAGAAGCTGCTGTTACTGAATTAAAAAGCGGTGAAATTTTATTGTTAGAAAACTTACGTTTTCATGGCGAAGAAAAAGCAGGAGATATTGCTTTTGCAGAACAATTATCAAAATTAGGAGATGTTTATGTAAACGATGCTTTTGGTACAGCGCATAGAGCGCATGCTTCTACAGCAGTAATTGCACAATTTTTTCCTGAAAGAAAATGTTTCGGGTCTCTGTTAGCGAAAGAAATAGAAAGTATAGATAAAGTTTTAAATAATTCAGAGAAACCAGTAACAGCAATTCTAGGAGGAGCTAAAGTATCGTCTAAAATTGGTGTAATTGAAAATATTATTGAAAAAGTAGATCATATTATTGTTGGTGGAGGAATGACGTTCACATTTGTAAAAGCTTTAGGCGGATCAATTGGGAACTCTTTAGTTGAAGAAGATAAGTTACAATTAGCTTTAGATATTTTAAAAATTGCAAAAGAGAAAAATACAGAAATTCACTTGCCTGTAGATGCTGTTATTGCAGATAATTTTGCAAACGACGCAAATACTCAAACAGTGAATACTAATGAAATTCCTGATGGTTGGATGGGATTAGATGTTGGGCCAGAAACATCTAAAAAGTTTGCAGAAGTTTTAGCGAATTCTAAAACTATTTTATGGAACGGACCTTTAGGAGTTTTTGAAATGGAAAACTTCGCAAAAGGTACTATTGAATTAGGAAATGCAATTGATGCAGCTACTAAAAACGGAGCGTTCTCTTTAGTTGGAGGAGGAGATTCTGTTGCAGCAGTAAAACAATTCGGATTTGCAGATAAGGTAAGTTATGTATCTACTGGCGGTGGTGCAATGTTAGAAAGTTTAGAAGGTAGAGTTTTACCAGGAATTGACGCGATTTTAAGTTAAGTATGAAAACAAAAAGCGCAATTATTGAATTTCAATCTTTGATTGCGCTAAATTTGAGTGAAAAAGAATGAAATATTGGTTGCTAGGAGAAAATAAAAATTATTTAATAGTAATAAATGAAAAGTTAATTTGCTTTGGAAGTTTGAAAAAACTTATCAAATCTGAAATAATATCAGAGTTAAATAAAGGGAATATTCCAAATCAGTTGTTTAGTATTCCTTTTTCTTATATTAAAAAGATTGTAAATCCTGAGAATAAAAAAGAGATTACAATTTTCTACGGTAATAGTAATAGTGAAGAAAGTATCAATTTTAATGATCATAGAGCAAAAGAGGAAGTTTTTAAAGTCTTAAAAGAAAGGTTATTCAGTTTTGAATATTTAAAAAAGAAACCTTCTATAATTAATCATTTAAAACCTCAATTATTTGCGCTGTTGTTCTCTTCAGGTATTTTTACTTGGATTTATTATTTAGCAAATCAGCTTGAAAAAGGATATGAATACGAAATTGTAGGGAGAAAAGAAGGTTTAACAGGTGTGATTTTAGGATTAGCACATTTTGGTACATTAAAAGTTACTCTAGGGTATTTGATGATTTTAGCCGTTGTGTTATATTCTCTAATGAAAAAAATGAAATCACGAACAATTACTCAATATCTAAAGAGATAAAAATGAAATATACAACGTTACCAAATACCGATGTTAAAGTTTCTAAGATTTGTTTAGGAACAATGACTTGGGGAAATCAGAATACAGAAGCAGAAGGATTTGAGCAAATGGATTATGCCTTAGAACAAGGTGTGAACTTTTTTGATACTGCTGAGTTATATTCTGTACCTGCAACTCCAGAAACTTATGGAGCTACAGAAAAGATCATCGGAAACTGGTTTAAGAAAACAGGAAATAGAGATAAAGTTGTTTTAGCTTCTAAAATAGCTGGGGGTGGAGATTATACAGCGCACATTCGATCTGGAGGTTTAACAGGAAAGAATATCATTGAAGCTGTTGAAGGTAGTTTACAACGTTTACAAACAGATTATATCGATTTATATCAGTTACACTGGCCAAATCGTGGAGTAAACTGTTTCGGTGTGCGTGATTATCCGTACAAAACATCAGCAAAAGAAGCAGAAAATCATATTGAAATTTTAGAAACACTTCAAGGTTTAATTAAAGAAGGAAAGATAAAACATGTAGGTTTATCTAACGAAACCCCTTGGGGAACAATGAAGTATTTACAAGCTGCTGAACAGTATGATTTACCTAGAATGGTAACCATTCAAAATTCATATTCATTAATTCATCGAGGTTACGAATACGGAATGTCTGAAGTTTCGATGCGTGAAGATATCGGACTTTTAGCATATTCTCCTTTAGCACAAGGAGTACTTTCAGGAAAGTATTTAAATGGAGGAAAGCCAGAAGGAGCTAGAGGAACTTTATTTCCACGTTTTATTGCGCGTTATATGGGAGACGGATCTCAAAATGCAGTACAAGCATATTTAGCAATTGCAGAAAAACACGGCTTAACATTGTCTGAATTAGCTTTAGCTTATATTAATCAGTTACCATTTGTAACAAGTAATATTATTGGAGCTACAAGAATGGATCAATTAAAAGAAAATATTAATTCAATTCATGTTGAATTAACTGAAGAAATTTTAAAAGAAATAGAAGCGGTACACGCAGTAATGCCGAATCCAGCACCTTAGTTTCTTGAGTTTAAAAAACAAAATATTTGCATCATATTTGGTCGTATTCATTACGATCATGATGATGCTTTTTTCTTCTGTGTTATTTTCTGAAACAGCAGAAGAAGAGCCAAGATTTTTTTGTGGAACTGTAGATACAATTACTGAAGAAAAGAGAGCTGGAAGAAAGCTTTTTAATGCAAATTGTGCTTCTTGTCATAAGTTAGACAAACATATTACAGGCCCTGCTTTACGAGGTGTAAAATTTGATTCACTTTCTTTACATGAATATTTGAGTTCTAAAAAACATCAACCTACTTTTCCACAGTTAAGTATCGAGCAAGTCAATGAAATTCTAAAGTATACTAAAGATTAAAAGTAGCTGTCTAAAAAACAATGACATTCTGAATTTTTTTCAGAATCTCACTATGCTAATTTTAAACAGCTTTTTTTTCAGTTTATTCCTTCAAAAGTTCAATAGTTTGATCTACCCAACTTTTTTGATTGTTTAAATAGAAATTAGGAGCAATACCAATTACTTCATAAGTACGTTGCTTTTTGTATCGACTAGATGTACATGTTAATGTAAAATTGTAACAAGGAGTTGTTACAGCGCCAACTTCACCATAACCAACATAACCACCAGAATTTTCTCCAACTAAAATTGTTTTCTTACTTTGTTTTGCCCAGAATAAAAGAGTTTCACAAGAGCTAGCACAATTTTTATTATATATAATAGCAACCTTTTTTACAGCATTAGGTTTAAAATTTCTACTCATTCGTCCTCCTTTCGATACAGAAATGTAGGAGTCTAACTTTGCTTCTTTCATTCGTTCTACCCTTTTCTTAAACCATTTTACTCGATCTTTATCAAAGTTTACAGTATCGCTTTTTGCATCTTCATACCAGCTTTCCCAAATTTTAATATTGTCTTTAGTAATGTATAAATCAACTTTATCGGTTTTAATTTTATTTGTGTACATGAATTCTAAAAGTGGATTTACATTATCATCACTTCCACCACCATTATTACGAACATCAATAATTAAATAAGGTTGCTTTTTAATTTTATTAAAGGAAGCTTTGTATAACGAATCTATTTTAGCAGTTCTTTTACCAGAAAAGGTAGGAATTCGTAAATAAGAAATACTATCGTTAATTATTTTAAAATCGTAAGTAGATGGAACATCAATTGCATGGTTCACATAAGAATTTAAAGAGGTTTTAAACCAATAATCTCCTAGCACACCTTCTTTTAAAGAGAACCGACTTTCGTATTTTATAGCATGATTTTTTAAATAACTAATTGCCAAAAACTCATTTGGAGAGGCTGTTTTTTTAAGTTCAAACTTTACTTGTCCTTTTTTCCAAAGTTTTGTTTTCGCATCTAAAATTACACCAACATAATCTCTCAGCTTAGTTTTACTCGGAATTACAGCAACGGTATATGCATTTTTGATTTCATAAATTCCAAGAATATTATCTATTGGATATTGTTTTTGATCTACTTTTTCTAATGGAATCGTTTCTCTTGAAGTATAAGTTTCTGAAGTTAAAAATTGTTGCAATTCTTCTTCATTATTTTCATCAATATTTTGACTTCTCATGTAAATTGAAGAATGATTGTCTCTAAAAAACTCTACATATTGTAATGTTAATTTATAACAATCGTTTTTCGTGCTGACTTTATTTGCTTCTTCAATTAAATTGGTTTTTAAGGAAGTGTATGTTGCTTTTGTTTTAGAAGTAACATTGTCTTTAAATCCGGGAAGATTATTTTCATAATAAGTAATTACAAAATCTAAATCTTTAGAACATTTACATTGTTTTTGAGCGAAAGAAAGATGTGTTAAAAGTAGTAGTGAAAGTGTAAGTAAGTTTCTCATGTTTGATTTTTTAGTTGTCTTAAAAAGACATTTAAAATGTATAGTTGTTACACTAAAGTTTTTGGCTAATAGAGTTCTTTACAAATCAAATTATGAATTTTTAAATAGAGAAATTGATTTATTTTCCCAACAGTAAATTATTTTTTCTGAATAGAATGATTAATTGTAATTAACAAATAATTTAAAAAAAACAAAAGCTCCTAAGAAATACTCTTAGAAGCTTAATTAAATATATCGTTAAAATTATAAGGAGATTAAAACAAAGTATATCCTAATGTAATTGCAGTTGTTGATGAAGAAGAATTCCAGAAAGGAATATTTTTCATAATATTTCTATTAGTATAATGTTCAAATTCTATACTAAACTTATCATATTTATACCCAAAGTTTAAATGGAAAGCTGTCGAACTATCTTCTAAATTCAATTCTCCTGAACTAGTACTTGTCACAGATCCATTTAAAGTACTCTCAAATGAAAAGTTTAATTTAGAATCTAAAGGAAAATCAATTAAATATCCAGCTCCTATAAATAATTTAGATTTTTTATTTAGGTACATATAATGTTTTACGCCAATAGGTATTTCTATAGAAGAGTAATCAATTTCAGTATTAATGGTATTAACAATTATACCTTGTGAAGAATTTTCTTCACTTTTTCCAGTGAAAGTTTGATATGTTGTTTTTAAAAAAAGTCCCCATTTGTTATTGTTAATTGGTAAAATATATTCAAATTCTAAACCAGGGCGAAAATTAGATATGCTACTAAATTCTACATTTTTTATAGGAAGTATATTGTTTTCAATATTTAAAGAAGAAAAACTAGCACCTGCTTTTACTGATACATTAAATTTACCAGGTGTTTTTTCTTTCTTAACTTTATATTCTGGTTTGCTACCATTACATAGGTTATATTCACTAAAAAATGCTGTTAAATCACTTTCATTATATTTTATAGATTCTACTCTTTTTAGGGTTATTTCCTTACATTTTAATTTTGTGAATAACTCTTGTTTGTAACTCTGGTTTTCTCTTATTTTATCACTGCCAATCTTATATTTCTTATATACAAGTTGTTTTGGGGTAGTGTTGTTTAAGTTGTAGAAGTAACGAATTAAGGTACCATCTTGAAATTGGAATAAGTTAGCTTTACCTTTTTGTAAGACTTTTAGGTATAAAATCTCTTCTTTAAATTGAGGAAAACGCTCTTCTGTTAGAAAATTAACTTTATTACTAGATCTATCTATTTTTACTGCTGATTTTATATATGTAACATGGTTATAAATACCAAATTCTTTAGCATTGTCAGAAGTGCTTATATTTTCAGTATTATTTTGTTTGTATTTAAATGATTTTGGGTTGTTTTGCCAACCTTCGTCTTTAATCAAACACTCTACTCTTTTGTTGGAGTTTGTTACAAAATAACCTTTTTTGAATGTGTTTTGAGATGTTAGTTTAAATGCATTTAAGCATATTAGCGTGATACACGCAAAGAATAATTTTTTCATAGTTTTTTCGTAATTAAAAGCAGGCAAAAGTATACTTTTAATTACGAAAAAAACTAAACTTATATGTTAAATTTGGTTGTGTTTAGTAACCTACTTTTGCACGTACACGTTGTAAAACATCTTGAGCTACTTTTCTAGCTTTTTCAGCACCAATTGCTAGCGCTTCATCGATTTCATTTTTGTTCTCCATGTAGTGGTTGTATTTTGAACGTACATCAGCAAACTTATCAATAATCAATTCATATAAAGCTTGTTTCGCATGTCCATAACCATAATTTCCACCTTCATAATTTGCACGCATCTCAGCAATTTGCTCGTCAGAAGCTAATAATTTATACAAAGCAAAAACATTATCTCCATCAGGGTTTTTAGGCTCTTCTAAAGGAGTGCTATCCGTTTGAATTTTCATGATTTGCTTGCGTAACTTTTTGTCTGGTAAAAAGATATTAATTACGTTATCACGAGATTTACTCATTTTTTCACCATCAACTCCAGGAACTAATTGTGTGTGTTCTTGAATTTTTGCTTGTGGCGGAACTAACGTTTCTCCAACAACATTATTTAATCTTTCGGCAACATCTCTTGTCATTTCTAAATGCTGTAATTGATCTTTTCCTACAGGAACAATTTCAGCATCATACAATAAAATATCAGCAGCCATTAACATCGGGTAAGTAAATAATCCAGCATTAACATCTTCTAATCGATCTGCTTTATCTTTAAAACTATGCGCAAGTTTTAATCTGTTGTATGGAAAGAAACAATTTAAATACCAAGTTAATTCAGTTACTTCAGGAATATCACTTTGACGATAAAATACAGTTTTATTCACATCAATACCACAAGCTAACCAAGTAGCAGCTGTGCTGTAAGTGTTTTCACGTAATTGATTTCCGTCTTTAATTTGAGTTAATGAGTGCATATCTGCAATAAATAAAAACGACTCGTTTTCTGGCTGATTAGCCATTTCAATTGCTGGTAAAATTGCACCTAATAAATTTCCTAAATGTGGCGTACCAGTACTTTGTACACCAGTTAAAATTCTAGACATTTTATTTTGTTTCTTTTAATATTAAAAAGTCAAACCCATATCCATGATGTAATAATGGTTCTTCATATATGGTTTCACTTATTTTGTCAAATTTTATATTTGGTTTGCGTTCTTTTGCCAAAATTACAACATCATACTCATCTTTAGGCTTTTTATTAGGATCATTTGTGATCCATCCCATAGATATTTCATGACCAGTTCCTACATGACCAATAATAATCTCAATATTATTTGCTCTATAAACGCGAGTAGAACTTAAATAATAGGCTTTTAAATTATCGGTAAATGTAGCACTTCTTTTAAACTCTTGAAAAGCATTAAGACTTATAGGGTGGTTTTTGATTTATAAATTAAATAATCCTTCTTCTTTTTAATATTGTTTTCTAAAGTAAGCATGTTACATTTCTTCTGAAAGTCGCAAAAAGAAATATATTCAGGATTAAATAATGTGATATTTTTATTTTGTGAGACTACGCTTTTTAATTTTTTCTGAAAGACTTCAGTTAATTCCTTAAGATAATGTTCCGCTTCAATTACGATTTTTTCAGCTTTATCCTTTGAAATCAGTTGTCCATTTAAATTGTACGTGGAAACATAATATTCCATATTCCATCCAATTTCAGGACCTCTAAACTCGGCTGTGTTATCCAAAAAATCTGTTCTATGAATATTTACAGTTAAAGTGATAATATTTTGATTTTGAATTCCAATAGGAAATATTTTATATTGATAAGCAGAATTACAAGCATTAGCGAGTAATGAATGTAATATCAAAAACAGAGATATATAATAAAATTTCATTAGCAAACTTTTTAAAAATAAGTAAAACAAAAATAAGCTTTAAACTTTCCAAACAAAAGAAATTACTACATTAGCAACTATGAAATACATAAAGATTCCCTTTCTATTATTATGGCGTGCATGGTTTTATGTATTAATGTTTATAGGTATTGTTTTATTGTCGCCATTACTAATCATTTTATCTTCTAGTGAAAAGTTATACCCGTACTTTTGGAAGTTGGTAAGGGTTTTTTCTTACTTTTTAATTTACGGAATGGGATGTCGTATCGACATAGAAAAAGAAGAAGAAATTGATAGAAATAAAAGCTATGTATTTTGTGCTAACCATACCTCTTTTTTTGATATTTGGTTAATGATTATTATGAGTAAAAATCCAATTGTTTTTGTAGGAAAAAAAGAACTGGTTAAAATTCCTGTTTTTGGTTTTTTTTATAAGAGAGTGGTTATTATGGTAGATAGAGGAAATGCTGAAAGTAGAAGGAAGGTTTATGGTTTGGCAAAAAAAAGATTAAGCAATGGTACAAGTGTTGCGATTTATCCTGAAGGCTTAGTTCCTGAAGAAGATGTAATATTAGCTCCTTTTAAAAATGGGGCATTTAGTTTGGCTATAGAGTTCAAAATTCCTGTTGTTCCACAAGTATATTTTGATTGTAAAAGATCTTTTTCTTGGAATATATTTAAAGGAGGGCCAACGAAATTACGCGTAAAACAATATAAATTTATACCAACAGATTCTTTACAAATTGAAGACAGACATCGAATAAAAGAAAAACTTTTTGAATTAATGTATACAGCACTATCTAGAGATAAACAATACATGAAAGACACTAATAAAGCATTACATGCAAAACAGAAAGAACGTAAGTGAGTATAGTAAAGAAGAAGAGTATTTAAATGTACTCACACATGCAATTGGTTTATTCGCGAGTTGTGTTGCATTTCCTTTTTTGATATTTAAAGCATATTGCTATGTTAATGTTTGGTACCAAATAAGTTTTATTATTTACGGAATAAGTTTAATAACATTGTATGCAGCATCTACATTTTATCATAAAGCAACAGATTCAGTTAAAAGGAAACGACTAAAAGTTTTCGATCATGCAGCAATTTTTATGCTTATAGCAGGAAGTTATACTCCTTTTTGTTTGGTTGCTTTAAAATCCGATTTAGGTTTACGAATGTTTTTAATTGTTTGGACTTTCGCTTTGGTAGGAATAATTTTCAAATTGTTTTTTACAGGGAAGTTAAAACACGTATCTACAGTAATGTATGTATTAATGGGGTGGTTGGTAGTATTTTTTATTCAACCATTAATGGAAAGTTTATCTGAAGAAGGAGCTAATTATTTAATAGCTGGTGGAGTTTTTTATACTATTGGAGCTATTTTGTATTCAATAAAGAAAATACCTTTTAACCACGCGATTTTTCATGTTTTTGTATTATTAGGAAGTCTTTGTCACTTTTGGGCCATTTATAACTTATAATTACCAATCTTTATAAGGAAATTTACTAATGTTAGAATTGTAATATTTAGTTTCACCAGTTACTTCTCTATCTAACCAATCTGGTTTTACGAAGTTTTCGTTTTCACTTGAAAGTTCTATCTCAGCAATAATTAAACCTAAGTTATCACCTAAAAATTCATCTACTTCATAAGTGTGATTATCTATTACAACAAGATATCTGTATTTTTCAATAATTCCTTTTTCACATAAATTGAATAAACTCTCAGCTTCTGTTTTAGGTATTTCTTTTTCCCATTCAAATCTCGTAGTTCCAGAAGAATTTGATTTTCCTTTAATAGTTAAAAAACCTTGATCATCTTTTAAACGTACTCTAACTACACGTTCTTTATCAGAATTTAAAAATCCTTGTTTGATATACACTTTTTTCGAAGCTTCGTTTATAAATCTATTATCTTTTACTAAGAATTTGCGTTCTATTTCAACACTCATAAGATCAAGTTCTATTTTGTACGAATGTATCGCTTTTATCGTTATTATTAAATATCTTTGAAGCAATTATGAAGAAAATCTGTACACTAATAGCCTTATGTTTTTTGTTGTTATCTAATGCACAAAATGATTTTAGTGATCGTTGGGAAGATTTTTTTTCATACAATAATGTAAGAGACTTTGTTATTAATGGTGAAAATGTCTTTGCATTAACAGATAATGCGGTTTTTTCATACAATATAACTTCAGAAGAATTAAAGAAATTGTCTTCTGTCAATGGTTTATCTGGAGAAACGACTTCAGCAATTCATTATAATGAAGCTTTTGATAGAATTGTTATCGGATATGACACTGGTTTAATAGAGGTAATTAGTGATGATGGTACAGTTACGGTTTCTCCTGATATCGTAAATTTTAATCAATCTGGTTTAAAACGAATTAATGATATTTTTGAGCATAACGGCCAATTATTTATAGCAACTTCATTTGCAATAGTTGTATATGATATTGAACGATTAGAATTTGGAGATACTTATTTTATTGGTTCTGGATCAACCAGTATAAATGTAAATCAAATTACAGTTTTAAATAATGAAATTTACGCAGCTACAGATAATGGAATATTTGTTGCAGATATTACAAACCCTAACTTAATCGATGCTGCAAATTGGGAACAAAGATTCACAGGGAGCTTCCAAAAAATCACATCTTTTTCAGGAAATATTTATGCAGTGTCTAATCGTAATTTGGTTAGGTTAAACGGGGTAACACAACAAAACGTACTTTCTTTTCCTGAAAACATTAACGATATAAAAAGTTCTGCTACAAATTTAGTAGTATCACTATCTAGTTCAGCTAATGTTTATAACACTTCTCTAGTTTTACAAGGAACGAATACAAGTTCAACTACGTTTAATTTTTCATTAAATACAGCTTTCGTTAACGGTGATTCAATATTATTAGGAACCTCAGAATTTGGTTTATTAATGGCTCCTTTAGCTACACGATCTTATACAGAGATTCATCCAGATGGACCATTATCTAATCAAGTTTTTTCTATTGAAGCTTTTAATAATAATCTTTGGGTATTGTATGGAGGATACGATGTAACATTTACACCTTCTCAGGTACGTCAAGGTTATTCAAGATTCAACGGTGAAACATGGTTAAATACACCTTTCAATCCAGCTAATCCGTTTGGAGATTTAGTAAGTATTACTATAGATAAAAATAGTGATAATAGAGTTTTTATAAGTTCTTTTGGAGATACTGGAGCTGTAAATACGCCATTAACTGGTGGCTTATTTGAAGTTGTGGATGATAACATTTCAAATTTTTATAATCATTTAAATAGCCCTTTAGAAGATATTGTTCCAACAAATCCTTCTCGAGTTACTATCCGTATTGGTGGAACAGCGCTAGATAGAGAAGGAAACTTATGGGTGACGAATATTTTAGGTTCATCAAGATTGAAGAAGTTATCACCTGCTGGAAATTGGACAAGTTTTAATATTAATGAGTTATATGTTCAAAATAGGCCTGGTATGGGAGAGATAGCAATCGACAATACAAATACAATTTGGATTACTACCAGAAGTAATGGTTTGTTTGCATACAACGAAAATGGAGATAGAAAGAGAGCATTAACAACAGAACCTACAAAAGGAAATTTACCAAATAGAAATACCAGAACAGTAGCGATTGATAAAAATAATAGATTGTGGATTGGAACTTTGTCTGGTTTAGTGGTGTATAATAATCCAGCTTCTATTTTTGATGCAAATGTTTTCGATGCAGAGCCAATTATTATTTTAGATGATGGTATTGCTAAAAAATTATTGGGAGATCAAACCATAAATGCTATAAAAGTTGATGGAGCTAATAATAAATGGTTTGGAACAGATAATGGAGGTGTTTTATATACAAACCCAAATGGTCAAAATACTTTAGCGAATTTTAATAAAGATAACTCACCACTACCTTCAAATAAAATTTTAAAAATTACTGTAGATGAGTTTACAGGAAAAGTATTTTTTGCGACAGACAAAGGTATAGTCGCTTATAACAGTAATGTTGCTCCTTTTGGTGATGAGTTAAGTGAGGTATATGCATATCCGAATCCTGTTTTAAGTAATAACGATCAAGTTACTATAGCTGGTAGAAATGGGACTAATATTCCTAAAGGAACCAATGTAAAAATATTAGATGCTTCTGGAAATTTAGTGTATGAAACAAATGTTGTTGAAGGTCAGCAAGTACAAGGAGGAAAAGTAGTTTGGAATAAAAGAAATTTAGCAGGGCAAAAAGTTGCTTCTGGAATTTATATTGTATTATTAACTACTGAAGAAGGAGAGGAATCTGCTACAACCAAAATTGCAATTGTAAACTAATGGCAGTAGTTTCTACAAAAGCAATTGTTTTTAGTGCTATAAAATACGGAGACTCTAGCTTAATTGTAAAATGTTTTACTGAAGAAGATGGAGTTAAAACTTATATGATAAGAGGTGTTTTAAAGTCAAAAAAAGGAAAACTAAAAGCTGCATATTTTCAACCGTTAACTTTACTGCAATTAACTGCAAGTCATAATAATAAAGGGAATTTAAACTCTATTAAAGAAGCGCAGGTTTTACCAATGTATGAAACGATATATATGTCGGTTGTTAAGCAAACTATAGTGCTATTTATATCAGAAATCTTATCTAATATTATTCAGGAAGAAGAGAAAAACGAAATGCTGTATAACTACATTGAAACAGCCTTGATTTGGTTAGATACTCATGATTCAATTTCTAATTTTCATTTGTTGTTTTTACTTAATTTATCACGTTTTTTAGGATTTTATCCAGATACTACTCATACAGAAAGTTTAGGGTTTAATTTATTGGAAGGAAGTTTCACAAATTCACTTTATGAGAAAACAACAATAACGGGTAACGATTTTATTTTATTTAAAAAGCTGTTAGGCATAAATTTTGATGCAATTCATACAATTTCATTTAATAAAAAAGAAAGACAGAGCGTGCTAAAGCTAATAATTCGATATTTTGAGTTACATTTGGAAGGTTTTAAAAAACCAAAATCTTTAGACGTTTTAGAATCAGTGTTTAGTTAACTCATGAAGTGGATATTTTTACTTTTTTTATGTGTTTCTACTACTTTATTTTCTCAGGAAGTTACTGTATACGATACAGAAACAGGTAAAGTTATAGAAGCGGTAGCAGTTTTTAATAAAGACAAGAGTAAATCTGGTGTAACAGATGAAAATGGTAAAGTAGACCTCACACTTTTTTCAAACGAAATGATTTACTTTTCTCATGTTTCTTATGCAGAATTTTCAAGTAAAAAATCAATTATACTTCTTAATAACAAAGAAGTTTTTCTTTCTAAAGAGTCTGAACAACTCGATGAGGTTGTAGTTTCTGTATTTAAGAATAAAGCAAAGACGAAAAGAATTGCAGAGCAAATAGAAGTAATTAAAGCCAGAGAAATACAAAAAATTGTAGCTCAAAGTTCAGCTGATGTATTAGCAAATGTACCAGGAATTCGAGTTCAGAGATCTCAATTTGGAGGAGGTAGTCCTGTTTTGAGAGGGATGGAAAGTAATCGTGTGCTTTTAGTTGTTGATGGTGTTCGAATGAATAATGCAATTTATAGAAAAGGGCACTTGCAGAATTCAATTACTGTCGCGCCAAGTATGTTAGATAGAACTGAGATTGTTTTTGGCCCAACTTCAGTTACTTATGGTTCAGATGCTTTAGGAGGTGTTATCCATTATTATACTAAAACGCCAAAATTATCTAAGAATAAAGAAGTTAAAAGTAACTTTTTCTCACGTTTTTCTACTGTTAATAACGAAATTACAAATCAGGCTTCTGTAGAGTTACGATTTCCAAAATGGGGAAGTTTTACAAGTGTATCACATAGTGATTTTGGTGATTTAAAAATGGGAGAGAATAGATCACATGGATTTGAAAATTGGGGTAAAATTAATTACTTTTCAGAAAATGTTGGAAACAATTTTAAATTAACACCAACATTAAACTCAGATCCAAATCTTCAAAGAAATACAGGTTACAATCAAACTGATATTCTACAAAAATTTTATGTGCCGCTTTCTAAAAGTACAGATCTTAAAATAAATATTCAGTATTCTACATCTTCTGATGTTCCTCGATTTGACAGACTAACAGAGCTTAAAGATGAAACAGATCCATCTACTTTAAAGTTTGCAGAATGGTATTATGGACCACAAGATCGATTATTAATATCTCCTCAATTAGAAATTAATCCAAAGAAAAAATGGATGAAAAGAGGAGTTTTTACTTTAGCTTATCAGAATATTAAAGAAAGTAGAATTCAAAGAAAATTTGGTAGTTTACAAAGATCATACAGAGAAGAAGATGTTGATATTTTTAGTTTGAATGGAGATTTTTCAGTTCCATTAGCTAAGTATAGAAATTTAGGATATGGATTTGAAGTTGCTTACAACGATGTGAATTCAAATTCTTTTGGAAAAGAGCTTAGTGTAGTTAATAATGAAATTGTAGGGTTTAATGGCGATTTTGCCGTGCAATCTCGTTACGCAGATGGAGGAAGCAGTTATTTAAGCTCAGCATTATATGTAGATTACAGACAAGATATATCTAAAAACTCAACATTAAATTCTGGTATTCGTTTAACAAATACTCAACTTAGAGCTAAATGGATTGATGATACTTTTATTACTCTACCAGATAGTGATATTAGTTTAAGTAATACCGCAGTAACGTTTAGTGTGGGTTATGTACATAAACCTACTAAAAATTGGAAATTAAATGCTGTAATTTCTTCTGGATTTAGATCTCCTAATATCGATGACGTTGGAAAGGTAAGAGAAAAAGGAGGAAACGTAACTGTGCCAAATGTGAATTTAAGGCCAGAACATGCCTACAGTGGTGAAATAGGATTAGAAAAGTATTTTAATGATAGAAAATTTAAGATTGGAGCTAATGTGTATTATACTTTATTAGCAAATTATATTTACAGAGAAGACTTTATTTTAAATGGTCAGTCTACAATTAGATTCGATGGTGTAGATGGTAACAATATTGTAGCAAATGTAAATAGAGATAATGCTTATGTAACTGGTTTTACAGTAAATTATCAGGGGAAGCTTTTCAAAAATTGGACAACTACTGGTTCTATCACTTATACAAAAGGAAAAACTTTTGATACAGATCAACCAATGTCTTCAATTCCACCATTATTTGGAAATTTTGATGTGAATTATGTTACAAAAAAAGTAGAAGCTGGAGTTAATTTCCGTTTCAATGCTAAAAAAGATATTACAGATTTTAATATTGACGAAGGAATAGATAATCATGAGCAAACTCCAATTGTAGATATAAATGCAACAGAGGAAACGGAAAAATATTTTGGTTCTCCAAGCTGGAATACATTAAGTGCTTTTGCTAGATATAATTTAAGTAATAATTTCAGTTTACAAGCAAGAGTAGATAATATTTTCGATGAACATTATCGCGAATTTGCATCTGGAGTTTCCGCACCTGGAAGAAACCTTTCAGTGAGTTTATTTGCTAATTTTTAATACTAATTATGATCAACATATTTAAAATAGTAAGTTTTTTAGAGGGGATTTCGTATATCCTTTTACTATTTATAGCTTCTCCTATAAAGTATATTTATGACAATGAAACCTATGTAAAAATGTTAGGAATGCCACATGGAATTCTATTTATAGGGTATATAGCATTGGCAGTTTTACTGAAGGTTGAATTTAAATGGGCTAACAAAGAGTTTGTAAAAGTTTGTTTGTTAGCAATAATTCCTTTCGGAACTTTTTTTGTTGGAAAGTATTTGACTAAAAAAGAAGATTAATCGGGTAAATAACCATATTCAATTAAATCTTTTTTTTGAGAGATTCTTCTTAAGTTTCCGTTATCTAATAATTGTATTTCACTAGATATTTCTATAATACTAGAGTAATCATGATCTGTAACAATGATACCTTTATTTTTAGAGTTTTCTTGAATTAATTCTTTAATGAAGTCTCTATTGATAGGAGATACTCCTTTAAAAGGCTCATCCAGTAAAACGAATTTCGAATTAGAATTAAAAACCATAAAAACTTCAATGATTTTTTGTTCTCCTCCAGATAAGTTTCCAGCTTTAGTGGCTAATAACTTTTTTAAAAAAGTATTTTCTTCTGCTTTTTTGATTCCTCTTTTACCAGCGAAAATATGTAGTAATGTTTTTATTGTATATTCTTTTGGAAGCATGGTTTCTTGTGGTAAATAGCTTATGTACTTAGTGATCTCTTTTGAAGATTTAAGGATGCAGTCATTTACTTTTAAAAATTTAAAATTAGCTTTCACGGTACCAAAAATTATCTTTAATAAAGTTGATTTTCCAGAACCGTTTCTTCCAAGTAAACCTATGATATCACCTGTTTTACATTCTAAAAAAACATTATTAAGTATCTGATGATTACCAAAAGTTTTGATCGTGCTATCTAAATGAAGTTTGTCCATATTAAATTTAAGATTAATACAAGAAAACCAGCAATATTGTAGAAAACCAAAGAGTTGATTTATCAATTCCTTGATTAAGATAAAAATAATACTCATTTTTTGATTTTACTTCATATATAGAAATGATTAAAAACACTGATTAACAGATGACTAATTCCAAAGTGCAATCCTGAAAAACTAAATAGAAAAGCAATAGGGAAACTAATTTTTATAATTTTCCACTGAAATAAAAATATTGACCTGCTAAAGGTGAATTTCATTGAATGTTATTAATCAAACAGACTAATTCCGAAAAGGAAACGATTTTCTTTAACTCCATTAAAGTTAGATTGTACAAAATCAAATCGTAAAAAACGCCATTTTCCCCATCCGATATTGTTTAAACCAATAGAGTACTCAGAATAAGGTTTTCTACCACCAGAAAAGTATCCTTTAGCTCCTACTACAGTATGGAAATTTAGTTTGTTAATCAAAGGAATTTTATTTAGTAAAAAGCCTTTAAAGTTATGTTGTATATGCATTTCAGCATAACTATCATTAGTGCTAAAATCATAATAAGGCATGATAAAAAAGCTACTTAAACGATCAGAAGGAGTTAAATCTATTTCGTTTGCTAAAGGATGATAGAAATCCATAAAAGGAATATTTTTCTGTTCTAAAAACATTCCAGCTCTAAGACTGTAATCGAAATCACCAATATTGCCTAAAGAAATATATTGTTCTAACCTTGAGAAAAGTAAATCAGAATGGAATTCAGAATTTTCTGATCCAAACGTCTTTCTATATCCTAAAGTTAATGTTGGAAACGTATTGCTTCTTACTGTAAATCGAGAATCTGGGTAACTAATATATTTACTTCCAAAGTTTATAGTTGTTGCTATTTGTGCTTTAATAATACGATGCTTTGTAAACGAAACAGTATTAGAAGTCGGATCGATAGGATTATTTGTTTCAAAAGTTCTATCTCTTTTAAAGAAAGAATAATCTGAAGTATTTACTACGGGTCTTCTATCAGCAAATTCGGCACTCGAAAAGAATTGAACTCCAGGGTATAATTCCTTAGAAAAGGCTACGGAAGCAAATGATTTTGAAAAAAACTTAGCAAAGTTTTCTTTAAACATTAAAGAATAAAAACCATTGTTTAAACTGCTGATAGGATCTCTTTCGTCAAACTGACTTAATTTATTTCCTGCAGAAATAGAAAGTCGAGGCTTATCTATGTTGTTCCATTTTTTATAAAAGCTAACAACAGGACGGAATTTTTTATCTGAAAATCCATAATTTAAAGATCCGCTTAATCTCCATATATTACCTTTATCATTTATCCTTTTATAATATGAAACTTCTGGATTAAAGTTAAATCCTTGTACTGTATTAAAACGAATATTATCAATAAATCCATTATAACTTAAAGACCATTTATCGTAACTATTACGATATGTATATCCTAATACAGGAGAAAGCAATGTGATTTTATTGCTTTTTGTATCCATTGAATCTAAATATTTTTTAGAATTACGAACAACTTTAATACTGTCTTTTACAAGGTAATCTTTTTGCTCTTCTTTGGTTAGTGGAACACTTCTTAATTCATTCCAATAAACTGAATCTTTCTTAGTGGCATTATTTTCAAAAGATAAAATTTCTTTACTGAAAGTTTCAGTGTTAAATTCTGGAGAAAAATTATAATTCGAATAAGAAGCAGAAAAGCGTCCGTCAATATTAAAACCTAAAAAACCAACTTTAAAATCTATAGTTTGTAAAATTAAAGCCCAAATTCCAGAATTAGATTCATAGTTATAGTTTTGTTTAATATGTAAAATATCTATTGCAGGATTGTTAATTTGTGCTCCAGTAATAGTTAAATCAGCTCCATAAACAGCCCAGTCATCTTCTACAATATAAATGTGTCCACCAAAAACACGATCATTTTTTCTTTTAGGAATGATTTTAATTTTATTAATTAACTTTCCATTTTCATCATAAAAAGTACCTACTAATTTAAATTTATAGTAGCTAAAAGTATAGTTAGAAATAGGAGAGAAAATATCTGTGTCGGCGACAGGAACTAAATTTTTATATAGATTGAAATTTACATCGGCAGCTCTGTTGAAAGAGATTCCATTGTCTTGGCCACTTACTTTAGATGCGACAATAACTTCTTTAAAGTTTTTAGGTTTTTTCTGGTACCAAATTTTCGAAATTGTTTCAGAAAGATAAATTATTCCACTACGTGTAGAATCTAATCCACCACCTAAATCACCAATTTCTTGACCTAATATTTTTTTAGGAGCATTTTTAATTTTAAACAATCCTCTAGAGTAAAAATCTGCTTTATACTTTCCAGATTTATTAGTATTTTTTTCTTTACTAGCAATAACATTTCTTATAATAGTATTTGCAGGATTCTCCGTAGAAGAAACAGTTACTTCTTCTAGTAACTCTTCTTCTTCGGCCATTTTAATGTTTAATTCAAAAGGAAATTGATTAATAGTAATCTCTTTCTTTACTGTTTTAAAACCTAAGAATTGAAATACAACTGTTTGCTTTCCTTTTTTAGAAGTTGATAATTCGTAAAAACCATTATCATTAGTTGTTGTGCCTTTTAGGGAATTTTCTAAATAAATACTTACAAAGGGTAAAGGTTCGTTGTTTTTGTTTATTACTTTACCTTTAATTTGAGCCGAGCTAATTAAAGAAGTTAAAAGAAAAAGAATAAAAGTAAAGTTTTTCATAATCAATAGTTTGGTTTTTCAAGGGCAAACATAATTGAATTATTTATGAAATATTATTTACGAAATGTTAAAGAATGTTTTTACTGTAAAATGAGTACAACAGTAATATAAATAATTAACTATTGTACTCAATTATACAAGGGACTATTAATACAACTATTTACTGCTAGCTTTTTATAATAACGAAATATCGTTAACTATTAATTGAATTCTTTAGAAGTACATACAAATAACATTTTTCTGTTATTGTGTGTATAATTATTTTAAGTTAAAAAAAGAACTTAAAAGAATAAGAGAACTTCATGGAGCGAAATAAAGGTTTCATAATAGGGGATATTAAGCTTTAAAGTTAAAACTAAGATTGTATAATTCAAATATAAAAATAAAATACTAAAAATCAATGATTTATATTTAGTTTTTTTTGTTGTCTTCTTTCTTCTTTTTTTTCTTTTTACCAAATAAACCACCTAAGACATCTTTTACAGCATTTACTGTATTATCCTTTTTATTATCGGTAGCAGAAGCTTTATTGTTTTTATTTCCTAATAAACCACCTACAGCTTTATCTAATAGTTTGTTTTTTTGTTTTTGAACCAATTGAGTAGTTAAGTTGCTAACAGCAGATTTTAAATCAGTTTTTACTGATGGGTTAGAAAAGCTTCCAGAGAAGTTAGCTGTAACAGGAACTTTCACGTTTTGATCTTTACTGTCTAGTTTACCAAGTAAATTACTAACTTCACTTCCTAAGTATTTTGCAGGAACATTAAAGGTAGCGTTATAATCCATTAATTGATCAAAACCATGGCTACCTCCAACTTGAATGTCAATATCTTTATACTTTAGGTTGAAAGGTTTTACATTCACTTTTCCATTATCAAAAGATAAATTAGTTTTAATGTCTTTTAAATTCAGTTGTTTTAAATCTACGAATCCTAAGTTTTGATCTAATAAGCTTAAAGCTTTGGAGTTTTTAGGTTCTACATTTGTTGCTAATACTTCCGCTAAAGCTTTACCAGTCATAGAAGTTAAATTAGGTGTAAAATCATCATTAAGATTTCCAGATAAATTTAAATTGGTGTTTAATTTCCCTTGTAAAACATCGGCAATTGGGGAAAGCATTTTAAATAGTTCAATGTTTTTAAATGATTCACTGATGTTAAAAGACTTAATTCCCATATCCATATCAAATACAGGCTGTTCTTTTTGAGTATTTACAGCTCCGTTTAAGGCTATAGTTCCACCAAACATATTTCCATTTACATTTTGTAATGTAGCTTTTTCATCTTTTATAATTAACTTTCCTTGAACATTAGAAAGTTTTAAATTATCGTAATGAACTTCTTTTGCAGAAGCGTTTACAACACAATCTAAAAATGCTGGAATTTTAAGTTTTTCTTTAGGTTGTCCTTCTTTGCTTTCAGGAGTTTTTTCTTTAGGAATTTCACTGGTTTCGGTTTCAGCAACCATAAAATCACTAACCTTAAAAGAGTTAGAGTTTAAGTTAAAGTTTCCTTGTAAATTTTTATCTGAAAGTAAAAAACCTAGTAAATTATTAATTGTACCAGTAGCATTTAAATCACTTGTACCTGTAACGGCATTAAATTTTGTTAATGATATTTTTTTTGGAGCAAAATCTACTTTTGCTGCATTAATTTGTATTGGATTAGCAACTTGTTCTCCGCTAAATAAAAAGTCTTTAATTTCTAAATTACCACTGTTTTTTATGCGTTGGTATTTATTATTTTGAACAGCATCAATATCAAAGCTAGAAGTTAAATTTGCTGTTATAATTCCGCTTAAGTCGTTTTTAAGCTCTAAAGGATATACTTTATCAATATGACTTAAATCAATTTTTCCATTAACAGTAGAGTTGATATAAGGATTTTTAGTCAAATTACTAATTTTAGCATTTCCACTGAACTCATTTTCGTCAATTTTAAAGGCTAACTTTTGAAGATTAACATAAGTATCATCTACATTTCCAGTAGTATTTTTAATTTGAGTATTAATACGAATGTTTTTTACGCTTTTTGGTAAACTAGGATATTTGAATGAAGCGTTGTTAGAGGCAATGGTTACATCTATTTTTGGGATAGTTGTTTCTGTAACTTTTCCGTCTACTTTACCAACAATACTAAAATCACCAGTAGTTTTTACATCAGAAATATTCTTAGCATATTCTTCTGGAATTAAAGCTAAAAAGTTTTTAAAGTCAGAAGATGGAGTTTTAAAATTCACATGAACTTCTTGGCTGTTATCTTTATTTAATTGAACAAATCCATCAAAAATTAAAGGAAGTTGGTTAATATGTGCTTCGTTTTTTAAAAATGAATATTTTCCGCTTTCTAAGTCTAGAGCTAAAACTGCATTCAGATCTAAATGTTGATTTTTAACTAATGCTTTACCATCTTTTTCAAAAAGGATGTTAGTTGTTGTTTTTGTATCAAGCTCTGTTGTTTTTTGAGAAAAATCCCCACTTCCAGAATGGTTGAAATCAGATAAAACTACATCCATTTTTCCTTTGTCGTCGTGGTATCTTAAAGTAGCATTAGTAATTGCATATTCTTTTAATGATAAACTAAAGTTACTGCTTTCTCCGGTAGCTTCTTCAGTTTTTTCTTCTACTGCTTTAGATGCGTCTTTTTTTGCAATGTCATAATTTGCATTTCCTTGTTCATCAATATGGATTTTTACTAAAGAATTATCAATAGTGAACGAGTTTATATTTAACTGACTGTTAGAGGATTTAAAAACCTCAGTAAGTTTAAGTTTAATTTTTACAGATTCGCTGTAAAGCAATGTGTCACCTTCAAAAGGCTTAAAATTGGTAACCAAAACATCTTTTAATTCTACAGAAGCTTTAGGGAAGTTTTTAAGTAAACTCAAATTAGCATCCGCGAATTCAACTTTAGCATTTACGTTATTGTTAATTGTTTCTTTTATAAGAGCAACAATTTTATCTTGAAACATGAAAGGAATTGCCGCTAGCGCAACAATGACTACTACTAATGTTATGGCTATAATTTTGACAATTTTTTTCATGATACTTATTTTTTATGACAACGATTTATATTGGGGTTTATTGGATTTACATTTAGTAAATAAATAACAAAGTTAAAAGTTATGAGTAATTTTGTAGTTAATAAAAAGTTTAATTTTTGAAAAAAACTGCAGAATATTCTCAATTCATAAAAAATGAAGCTAAAAGACTGGGCTTCATGTCTTGTGGTATTGCGAAGGCAGATTTTTTAGAGGAAGAAGCTTCGCGATTAGAAACTTGGTTAAAAAATGGTTTTCATGGAGAAATGCATTACATGGAAAATCATTTCGATAAACGTTTAGATCCTAGGCTTTTGGTAGAAGGAGCGAAATCAGTAATTTCACTGTCTTATAATTATTTTCCAGAGGAAGTTCAGAATTCTGATTCCTATAAATTGGCAAAATATGCTTATGGGGAAGATTATCATCATGTTATTAAAAATAAACTTTTTGAATTATTAGAATCTTTACGAGACGAAATAGGGGAGGTTAATGGTCGCTGTTTCGTTGATTCTGCTCCTGTAATGGAACGTTCTTGGGCGGAAAAAGCAGGTTTAGGTTGGAATGGAAAACATACTTTATTAATTCAAAAACAACAAGGATCTTTTTTCTTTTTAGCAGAGTTAATTATTGATTTAGAATTGGCGTATGATCACCCTTTCGAAACAGATCATTGCGGAAAATGTACACGATGTATAGATGCTTGTCCGACGGAAGCAATATTGCCAAATAATCAAATAGATGGTAGTAAATGTATTTCTTACTTAACCATTGAGTTGCGTGATAATATTCCGAGTCAGTTTAAAGAAAATATGGAAGATTGGATGTTTGGTTGTGATGTTTGTCAAGATGTTTGTCCGTGGAATCGTTTTTCAAAACCTCATAACGAACCATTATTCAATCCAAAAGAAAATTTATTAGGATTAAAAAAAAGAGATTGGGAAGAGTTAACACAAGAAACATTTAGCAAGGTTTTTAAAAAATCGGCAGTTAAGAGGGCTAAATTTAAAGGTTTAACAAGTACAATTGATTTTATTAAAAAAACTACACCTTAAAAAGATTTATTTAAGGTGTAGTTCACACAAATCAACAATCAACTCATTTCATATTCTGTAACAAAAAACCAGTTGAGCCCTTTTTTAAATATATTTTCTCTTTTTGCTATAGCGTTTTTTTTCTTTTGTTTAGCAACTTCTTCTTCAAATAAATCAAGAACAAATTCATCATAACTTTTGCCTATTTCTTCATTTAAATATGCATTAAAGTATAGTTCGCTTGCCTTTTCTCCTTTTAATTTTTCTATTTCTACTAGTGTTTTATAAATAGGTTCTATTTTTTTGATAACACTATTTGGAACAGCTTTTCTTCTACCGGTATAACCTGTAATTTCATTTTTATCATTTCTGTCTATAATGAAATCTGTGATTACCCAATAGTATTTTCCAGATTTAGTTCTATTTTTTACAATAGCGTGAAAGTTTTTTCCATCTTTTAAAGCTTTCCATAAAATTTTAAAAGCAACTTTAGGCATATCTGGATGTCGTATAATGTTATGAGGTTCACCAATAAGTTCTACTTTACTGTATTCTGAAGCTTCACTAAATACATCATTTACATATAGTATGGTTCCGAATGCATCGGTTTTACTAACAATAGTTTTTTCTTTGTTCCATTGTATTTCTTCATCAACTATTTGTTGAGTCGGGGGGATGTGATTCATAGTATTAGTATTTAAGTTTAATCACAAAAATCTTAAGATAAACGATGTTAAAGAATGATATTTGTCATGTTTCTTTTATAATAATTCATTTTAACTATTTTAGAAGAAATTAATTTGAATCTGAATTTACAGATATGCACAAGAAATATATAGCAGCTTTCGATCAAGGTACTACAAGTACAAGAACTATAATTTTTAATACTGATGGAGAAATTGTTGGTATTGCTCAAAAAGAATTAACACAACATTATCCAGAATCTGGCTGGGTAGAACATAATCCGATTGATATTTATAACGATCAATTAGAAACATTTAAAGAGGCGGTAAGAAAGGCAGATATAAAACCTACAGAACTTGTTGCGGTTGGAATTACAAACCAAAGAGAAACAACTGTGGTTTGGGATAAAGAAACAGGAGAGCCTGTTTATAATGCAATTGTTTGGTTAGATAAAAGAACTAAAGCGATTTGCGAAGAATTAAAAACCAAAGGTCTTTCATCTTATATTCAAGAAAATACGGGATTGATTATCGATTCTTATTTTTCAGGAACAAAACTGAAATGGATCTTAGATAATGTAGAAGGTGTAAGAGAGAAAGCAGATCAAGGTAAATTATGTTTTGGTACGATCGATAGTTGGTTGATCTATAAGTTTACCAACGGTGAAAAACACTTAACAGACCATACCAATGCATCTCGAACAATGTTGTATAATATCAAGGATTTGTCTTGGGATGAAACTATTTTAAATGCTTTAGATATTCCGAAATCATTATTACCAAGTGTTCAGCAGTCTTCTTCTGATTTTGGTTGTATTAATTTTGAAGGTGAACAAATTCCTATTTATGGAGTTGCTGGAGATCAACAAGCTTCATTATTTGGTCAAGGTGGATTTAAATCTGGTATTGCAAAAAACACCTATGGAACCGGTTGTTTTATTCTGTTAAATATCGGAAGAAAACAAGTTGTTTCTAATAATGGACTATTAACGACTCTAACTTGTACTTTAGAAAATGAACCTACGAAATATGCTTTAGAAGGAAGTGTATTTGTTGGTGGCGCTTCTATTCAGTGGTTAAGAGATCGTATGAAAATTATAGATAAAGCTTCCGATACAGAAGCGATTTGTAATAGTATTCCATCGTTAAAAGGTATCTATGTGGTTCCTGCGTTTGCTGGACTTGGAGCTCCGTATTGGGATCAAGAAGCGAAAGGAAGTATTTATGGAATGACCTTAGATACTGGTAGAGATGAAATTATAAAAGCAACTGTTGAATCTTTAGCTTATCAAACGAAAGATGTAATTAATGCAATGATTACCGATAGTAGTAAAGAAATGATTACGCTAAAAGTTGATGGTGGAGCAAGTGCGAATAATTATTTAATGCAATTTCAATCTGATATTTTAAATGTTGAAGTAGATCGACCAAAAATGATTGAAGTTACTGCTTTTGGAGCTGCTTTATTAGCTGGAATTAAATCTGGGGTTTGGACATTAAATGATGTCGATACTATACGAAAAATTGATACGGTTTTTCAAACAAAAATGACTCCGAAAGCCAGAAAAAAGAAATACAAAGGATGGCTTAAAGCAATTGAAAAAACACAAACAAAAGGGAAAAATAAAAAGCAAAAACCAATTCGATTTTCAGTTTTAGATAGAGAACGACAGCTAAAAAAAATGAAATCCACAGTTTTTGATTTAATCATTATTGGTGGAGGAGTCACTGGAGCTGGAATCGCTTTAGATGCTTCATCCAGAGGTATGAAAGTGTGTTTGATTGAAAAGAATGATTTTGCTTCAGGTACAAGTAATAAATCAACAAAACTGATTCATGGCGGTTTACGTTATTTAAAACAGCTAGAAATTGGTTTAGTTAGAGAATCGGGTACAGAACGTGCTATTGTGCATCAATTAGCTCCGCATTTAGTAATTCCAGAGAAAATGTTATTGCCTTTAATTGAAGGTGGAACTTATGGTAAAATGATGACCGCAATCGGATTAAAAGTTTACGATTTATTAGCAAATGTAGATGGTGACGATCGCAGAAGAATGTTAGATAAAAAACAGACTTTAGAAAAAGAACCGCTTTTAGATGAAAGTATCACTTTAGGAAGTGGTTATTATGCAGAATATAGAACAGATGATGCTAGATTAACAGTGGAAATCTTAAAGAAAGCAACAGAATTCGGAGCCACAATTGTGAATTATTGTGAAATGGAATCGTTTGTTTACAATAGTGAATCAAAGATTGAAAGTTTAAACTGTATAGACCACAATACCGGGAAAACATTAAATATTAAAGCAAATAATTATGTGTCTGCTGCTGGTCCTTGGGTAGATACATTGCGTAGAAAAGATAATTCACTAAACAATAAACACCTGCATTTAACAAAAGGTGTGCATATTGTTTTTCCGTTAGAGAAATTACCAATTAAACAATCTATTTATTTTGATGTTCCAGACGGAAGAATGGTTTTTGCAATTCCTAGAGGTCGTTGCACATATGTAGGAACAACTGATACAAATTATGCTGGTGATTTAGATAGAGTAGTAGCGACTAAAAAAGATGCAGAATATTTGTTGAGCGCTGTGAATAATATGTTTCCAGAAATTCATTTAACAATAGATGATATAGAATCAAATTGGGCAGGATTACGTCCTTTAATTCATGAAGAGGAAAAAGATCCGTCAGATTTATCAAGAAAGGATGAGATTTTTGTTTCAGATACAGGTTTAATTTCTATCGCTGGAGGAAAATTAACGGGGTATCGAAAAATGGCACATCGAGTAATTGATGCTGTTTTAAAAACCATGAGTGAAAAACGTAGAAGATCAGTTAAAAAATCAGAAACAGAACATATTTCATTAGTAAACCCTTCAATGTCATCTTCGGAAGAAGTTCAGGCTTACGAAAAAGAATTGGAAACGAATTTGGCGAACTTAGGAATAGATGATGAAGATTATGCTTGGTATTTGGCTACAAATTTTGGAAAGAATGCAAGTAAGATTTTAGAACGTTTTTCTTTTTATTTATCAGGAACAATCGAAGAGCGTTTCATTCGAGCAGAACTTTGGTATTGTATTCATTTTGAAATGGTAAACGGATTAGCAGATTTCTTTGTGAGAAGAACAGGAAGATTATATTTTGATATTCACAGCATCTTTAAATACAAAGATTTAGTCTTAAAAGATTGTGTCAAAACATTAGATTGGGATCGTAAACGAATTGAGCACGAAAAGCAAATTTTACAAATGCTTTTAGACGATGCAACAACGTATTATGAAACAGAATTTAATTCATAAAGAATGTATTTAAAATGAAATACCCGATTACTAAAAGAGTAGGTTTACTTTTAGGCCCTGTTTTCTTTTTGATTATTAGTGTTTTACCTTTTGAACTGGTTTCTGATAATGGTGATAAAGTTATTAGTGTAGCACTTTGGATGATTACATGGTGGATCACAGAAGCAGTTTCAATTTCAGTAACGGCATTACTTCCTTTGCTTTTATTTCCTTTGCTGAAAGTTATGCCGATGAATGAAGTTGGTTCCAATTACGGGAGTCCGATTATATTTTTATTCTTCGGAGGATTTGTAATGGCCTTAGCTTTAGAGAAAGTGAATTTGCATAAACGTATTGCATTAACCATTATTAAATTAACAGGAACAACACCCAAAAAAGTAGTGTTAGGTTTTATGATTGCTACAGGATTGTTAAGTATGTGGATTAGCAATACAGCTAGTACAGTGGTGATGCTACCAATAGCTTTGTCTGTAATTCAATTGTTAATTGATGATGAAGATGGTTTTACAAAAGATGATAAGAACTTTGCAGTTTCAGTAATGTTAGGAATTGCTTTTTCAGCAAATGCTGGAGGAATAGCAACAATTATAGGTACACCACCTAATTCTGTTTTAATAGGATTTTTAGAAAATGAATACAATATTGAAATCTCTTTTTTAGAGTGGATGACTATCGGTCTTCCATTTTCTCTAATAATGATTTCAGTTGTGTATTTGGTGTTGGTAGAGTTTATGTATCCAAATAAAAATTTGAAATTTAAGGCTTCTCAAGAAGTAATTCATGCAGAATTAAAAAAGCTCGGAAAAATATCAAAACGTGAGAAATTTGTTTTGTTAGTTTTTGTTTGCGCTATATTTTTATGGATTTTCAGAGCTTTAATTAATAAAGTCTTTCCGGAATTAAAGCTTACAGATACGATGATTAGCGTATTTGCTGCATTGGCAATTTTTGCGGTTCCATTCAATTTTAAAAAAGGAGATTTTATATTAAACTGGAAAGATACAGAGAAGCTTTCTTGGGGGATTTTAATATTATTTGGAGGAGGTTTGGCGCTAGCCAAAGGAATGTCAAGTAGCGGTATTGTAGATATGGTTTCTAATACAATTGCATCATATAATTTAGGAGTGTTTTTAACAGGTGTTATTTTAATATTTCTTATGTTATTTATGACAGAGCTTATGAGTAATGTAGCGTTAATAGCTGTATTAGCACCAGTAGTTGCGGGTATCGCTTTAGGTTTAAATATTCCAATTATTAATTTGTTAATTCCTGTTACCATAGCAAGTAGTTGTGCTTTTATGTTACCAATGGCAACTCCGCCAAATGCAATTGTCTTTGCGAGTGGTTACGTTACAGTAAAAGATATGATGAAAACAGGGTTGATTTTAAATTGCTTAGCGGTATTATTACTAGTAATAATCTTTAAATATATTATACCAATTTTACTTTAATTGATATTTTTTCAATCAAACCATAAAAGTTATAACAAAACAACTATATTTATTTTTTAAATAATCAACTAAAAGAGTTTATGAGTCAATCACGTAAAAGACGAGAAGCACTATTGTATCATGCTAAACCTAAGCCAGGTAAAATATCAGTGGTGCCAACGAAGAAGTATGCAACTCAACACGACTTATCATTAGCGTATTCTCCTGGTGTAGCAGAACCATGTTTAGAAATTGAAAAAAACAAAGAAAACGTATATAAATATACTGCTAAAGGAAATTTGGTAGCAGTAATATCTAACGGAACAGCCGTTTTAGGATTAGGAGACATTGGTCCTGAAGCATCAAAACCTGTAATGGAAGGTAAGGGGCTGTTATTTAAGATTTTTGCAGATATTGATGTTTTTGATATTGAAGTAGATGCAACAGATGTAGATAAATTTATAGAAACAGTTAAAGCTATTGCTCCTACTTTTGGAGGAATAAATCTTGAAGATATCAAAGCTCCAGAGGCTTTTGAAATAGAGAGAAGATTAAAAGAGGAATTAGATATTCCCGTAATGCACGATGATCAACACGGAACAGCTATTATTTCTGCTGCAGCTTTAAAAAATGCATTAGAAATTAATGGTAAAAATATTTCAGAGGTTAAAATTGTGGTAAACGGAGCTGGGGCAGCTGCGATTTCTTGTACACGTTTGTATTTAGCGTTAGGAGCCAAGCGTGAAAATGTAGTAATGTGTGATAGTAAAGGAGTAATCCGAAAAGATAGAGATAACCTTACTTCTCAAAAAGAAGAATTTGCTACAGAAAGAGATTTAAATACTTTAGAAGAAGCAATGAATAACGCAGATGTGTTTATTGGTTTGTCTAAAGGAAATGTGGTGAGTCCAGAAATGTTATTATCTATGGCGAAAAATCCTATTGTATTTGCTATGGCTAATCCAGAGCCAGAAATTGATTATGATTTAGCTGTGGATACAAGAGATGATATTATTATGGCTACTGGTAGATCAGATCATCCTAATCAAGTTAACAATGTACTTGGTTTTCCATTTATATTTCGAGGAGCTTTAGATGTTAGAGCAACAAAGATTAATGAAGAAATGAAAATGGCTGCTGTACATGCGTTAGCAGATTTAGCAAAGAAATCTGTACCTGAGCAAGTAAACATTGTTTATGATGAAGTTAGTCTTTCTTATGGTAAAGATTATATTATTCCAAAGCCTTTTGATCCAAGATTAATTTATGAAATTCCACCAGCAATTGCTAAAGCAGCTATAGAAAGTGGAGTTGCTCAAGAGCCAATTCAAGATTGGGAAAAGTATAGATACGAGTTGATGGATCGTTCTGGTTCTGGTAGCAAAGAAGTTCGTATACTACACAATAGAGCTAGAACAAATCCTAAACGAATTGTGTTTGCAGAAGCAGATCATTTAGATGTGTTAAAGGCAGCACAAAGAGTTTATGATGAAAAGTTAGGGCACCCTATTCTTTTAGGAAACAAGGAGATAATTTTAGAGTTAAAAGAAGAATTAGGTTTTGACGCTAATGTGCCAATTATAGATCCTAAAACTACTGAAGAAGTAGAAAGAACTAAACGTTTTGGTAAATTGTTTTGGGAAAAACGTCAACGCAAAGGAATGACTTTGTTAGAAGCAGAAAAGTGGATGCGTCAACGTAATTATTTTGCTTCTATGATGGTGAATGAAGGAGAAGCAGATGCATTAATAACAGGATACTCTAGGCCTTACTCTTCGGTAGTAAAACCAATTTTAGAATTAATAGACCGAGATAAGGGAGTACAAAAAATAGCAGCAACAAATTTATTGTTAACTAAGCAAGGACCTATGTTTTTAGCAGATACAACAATAAATATAAATCCATCAGCAAAAGAGCTAGCAAAGATAACACACTATACAAGTATTTTAGCTAGGATGTTTGGTATGCAGCCAAAGGTGGCGATGTTAGGTTTTTCTAATTTTGGTTCAACCAAGTCAGAAACATCAACAAAAATTAGAGAAGCAGTTGCTTACATGCATGAAAATTACCCCGATTTAATTGTTGATGGAGAATTACAAGCTGATTTTGCATTAAATGCAGAAATGTTATCTAAGGAATTCTCATTTTCTAAATTAAATGGTCAAAAAGTTAATGTTTTAATCTTTCCTAATTTAGAGTCAGCTAATATTACATATAAATTAATGAAAGAAGTTAATGGAGTAGAATCTATTGGGCCGATTTTATTAGGTTTAAGTAAGCCAGTTCACGTCATACAACTAGGAGCAAGTGTAGATGAAATGGTAAATATGGCAGCAGTAGCAATAGTTGATGCACAAGAGCGTGAGAAGGGAAGATTAAGTAATTTTTAAACAGTAAAGTATCGGTTTTACAATAGTAAAAAATTTACTACTTTAGGCGTCTGTTAAAAGAGAACAATGATTACACAAATAAAAGGAAGGTTAGTTGAAAAAAATCCTACACATGTAGTTGTTGATTGTAATGGATTGGGGTATTTACTCCATATTTCATTAAATACATTCTCTGCTCTCCCCAAAGATGAAAATGTATTGTTGTATACACATTTATCTATCCGTGAAGACGCGCATACACTTTACGGATTTATAAATAAAGTTGAACGAGAAGTGTTTAAATTACTGATTTCTGTGTCTGGTGTTGGCCCTAGTATTGCTAGGACAATGTTGTCTTCAATGACAGCAGAGGAAGTACAACAAGCCATAGCTTCAGAAAACGTAAATGTAATCCAATCAGTAAAAGGTATAGGGGCAAAAACAGCTCAACGTGTTATAATCGATTTGAAACAAAAAATATTGAAGACCTTTAATATTGATGAAGTTTCAGTGGTTCAAAACAATACAAACAAAGAAGAAGCGTTATCTGCATTAGAGGTTTTAGGTTTTACACGTAAACAAGCAGGTAAAGTTATAAACGATATTTTAAAAGAATTGCCATCAGCAAGTGTAGAAGAGCTGATAAAAAAGGCACTAAAAAATTTGTAAAAAGGTTGGGAGAAAATTTTCGCAATAAATGTTTAACGACACTTGCTTTATTGGTAAGTGTTGTTTTATTTGCTCAAAATACAACAAAGAAGAATGATTCAATATCTAGAAAAAAAGACACAATCATTCCTCTTAAATATAATTTTAATTTCAATCAAAAAGCTCATCTCTTTTTAAATAATCCGAGTTCTGTTCAAGTTACTTACGATAAGTCAATTGATAAGTTTGTAATTGTAGAAAAAATAGGGAATTATTTAATTGGAACTCCAATGTACTTAACTCCTAGAGAGTATGATAAGTTTCGATTAAAAAATGATGTGAAAACATATTTTAAAGAAAAAGTTGATGCTACAAATCCTAATAAAAAAGATAATAAAGGAAGAAAAAATTTATTGCCAAAATATTATGTGAATTCTAAGTTTTTTGAATCTGTTTTTGGAGGCACAGAGGTTGAAGTTATTCCAACAGGACAAATTAGTATAAAGCTTGGAGGGATTTATCAAAACACTGAAAATCCTCAGATTTCTGTAGAAAACCAAAGTAGTTTTACTTTCGATTTCGACCAACAAATTAGTGCAAGTATACAAGCTAAAGTAGGAACAAGATTACAGGTTACAGCAAATTACGACACACAAACGACTTTCGATTTTCAAAATATTATCAAATTAGAATATACACCTACTGAAGATGATATTATTCAAAAAATTGATGCAGGTAACGTAAACTTGCCAATTAAAAACTCCTTAATTAATGGGGCGCAAGCTTTATTTGGGGTTCGAGCAGATTTTCAATTTGGAAAAACCACAATTCGCTCAGTCTTTTCACAACAAAATTCTCAATCTCGTAATGTAGTTGCTCAAGCGGGAGGTTCAATAGAAACTTTTGAAATTAGAGCAACAGATTACGATAATGACCGCCACTTCTTCTTATCTCAATTTTTTAGAGAGAATTACGAAACTGCATTAAAAAACTATCCATTAATAAACAGTCCGATTAACATCAACAGAATTGAAGTTTGGGTAACGAATAGGAATCAAAATGTAACAGATTTTAGAAGTATTGTTGCTTTTGCAGATATTGGAGAATCTAAACCAGATAATTTAGTAAGTGCAACTGCGGTTGGAGGGGTTTTTCAAGAAGGATATGTAGATGTTGTA
The DNA here is from genome assembly GCF_052084715.1 of Tenacibaculum aquaeponti. Classification (GTDB taxonomy): domain Bacteria; phylum Bacteroidota; class Bacteroidia; order Flavobacteriales; family Flavobacteriaceae; genus Polaribacter. The sequence goes on from NZ_CP197288.1 coordinate 2,677,354, forward strand.
AATAACCCAATTACAGTTAGAGGTGAAAATTTACCTTATAATGGAGTAAATAATATAAATGATTTACTTATAGATAATGGAGGAATAAGAGATGTAGCAACAATAAATACTACAGTTCCAACAGAAATGGTTCAAGGTAGAGATTATTCATATTTACAAAATGCTAGAAAGTTACAGCCAAATGAATATACATTACATCCTCAATTAGGTTTTATCTCTTTAAATAGGAGATTAAATGATGGTGAAGTATTAGCTGTTGCCTATGAATATACAGTTGTTGGTGCTCAACAGAGCGGAGGTTCTGTAAATGAAACTATATATAAAGTTGGAGAATTTTCTAATGATGGAATAAATGCTCCTTCAAATATAGCAGTAAAATTACTGCGTAGCGAAATTTTAACTACTCGAAGAGAAATTTCACCTAATAATTTTGTTCCTTTTCCAACTTGGCGTTTAATGATGAAAAACGTTTATGCTTTGGGAGCTGTACCTTTAAATCAAGATGGTTTTCGTTTTGAGTTATTATATAGAGATGATAATACAGGGATTTTACAAAACACACTACAAGGAGCAAATGATCCTAGTTTATTAAATAGAACTTTATTGAATTTATTTGAGATAGATAAACTAGATCAAAGTCAATTTAAAGTTGATGGAGGAGATGGTTTCTTTGATTATATAGAAGGAATCACAGTAAACTCTGCTAGAGGGTTAATTTATTTTCCAAAACCAGAACCTTTTGGAGAAGATTTAGCAATTACAGATGCTGCAGATAGGCAACGTTTTGCTTTCGATCAGTTATACTCTACAACAAAAATTCAAGCTAAAAATGAGTTTCAAGATAGAGATAAATTCTTCTTAAAAGGATATTATAAATCAGAAACAAGTAGAGGAATTCCTTTAGGAGCATTCAATATTCCAAGAGGATCAGTAAGAGTAACTGCTGGAGGTAGAACTTTAGTAGAAGGAGTAGATTATGTGGTAGATTATCAGTTAGGTAGGGTTCAAATTTTAGACCCTGGTTTAGAGGCGTCTGGAGTTCCAATTAATGCTTCGGTTGAAAATAACACATTCTTTAATCAGCAAAGAAAAACATTTTTAGGAGTTGATGTAGAACATAAATTTAATGAGAATTTTATTCTTGGAGCTACATTCTTAAATGTTACAGAACGACCAATTACTCCAAAAGTTAATTTTGGAGCAGAACCAATAGATAATATGATGTTCGGTTTGAATGTTGATTTTTCTACTGAAGTACCATATTTTACAAAGCTTGCAAATAAATTACCTTTTGTTGAAACTGATGCACCATCAAATTTATCTGTTAGAGCAGATATGGCTTATTTATTACCAGGTTCGCCTAGCGGAATTGATGTTAATGGAGCAGCAACTTCATATTTAGATGATTTTGAGGCAACTCAAATTCCTATTAATCTTACTTCTCCACAGCAATGGGCATTAGCAAGTTCACCTTTGTCTCAGCCATTTTCGGAAGATATAGATTTACGATATAATGATAACAGAGCTAAATTAGCATGGTATAGTATTGATCAGTTATTTTATTCAAATAGTGCGAATAGACCATCAAATATAAATGATATTGAATTATCAAGAAATGAGGTAAGACAAGTTAGTTTTTCTGAATTATTTCCGAATACAGATTTAGATATTACTCAGTTAAACTTAGTTAGAACTTTAGATTTAGCTTTCTATCCAAATGAAAGAGGACCATATAATTTTAATCAAACTGCAGGAAATCCAGAAGACAAATGGGGTGGGATAATGAGAGCTTTAACAACTACAAATAACTTCGAGCAAGCGAACGTAGAGTATGTACAGTTTTGGTTAATGGATCCATATGAAGGATATTCTTTAACTGCAGAAGAAGGATTACCAACAGGAATAGATCCTCAAAGTGATATCAATCAAGGTAAACTATTTTTAAACTTAGGTAGTATTTCTGAAGATATTCTAAGAGATTCACAAAAACAATTCGAAAATGGGTTGTCTACAACACAGAATCCGGCACCTCAAGTTGAAACTGTTTGGGGTAATGTACCTAGAAATCCATCAATTTTATATGCATTTAGTACAGATGCAGATGAAAGATCACAACAAGATGTTGGTTTAGATGGGTTAAATGATACACAAGAACTTGAGAAAATTGTTCAAAATTTTCCAGGTATTGCTGATGTAGAACAAGCAAGAAGTATTTTTGGAAATGATCCGGCTGGAGATAACTTCCAGTTTTTTAGAGGGAGTGAGTTTGATGCTATTGGAGCTTCTATTCTTACACGTTATAAAAACTATAATGGTACACAAGGTAATTCTCCAACAATTGATCAATCTAGTGAAGATTTTCCAACATCAGGGTCAACATATCCAGATACAGAAGATTTAAACAGAGACCAAACAATGGATGCGGTTAGTGCGTATTTTGAGTACGAGGTTTCATTAAAAAGAAGTGATTTAGTAAAAGGATCTAACTTTATTGTAGATGTAAAATCTGAACCAATTTCTTTACCTAACGGAGAAACAAGAAGCACAACTTGGTATCAATTTAGAATTCCTGTAAGAAATGGATTCTCACAAGCAGTTGGAGGTATTACTGATTTTAACAGTATTCGTTTTATGCGTATGTATTTAACGCAATTTAGAATGCCAGTTATTTTGCGTTTTGCAGAGTTAGAATTAGTTCGTGGAGACTGGAGACGTTATACAAGAACTTTAGATCCAGCAATTGATCCTCAAGAAGATTTAGATAATACAGACTTAAATAATTTTGAAGTTGGGGTTGTAAGTATCGAACAAAATGATGATCGCTATGAATTACCTCCAGGTATTCCTAGGGAACAATTACAAGGTACAAATAGAATTCAACGACAAAATGAACAATCGTCTACAATTACTGTTACAAATTTAGAACCTAATAAAGCTAGAGCAATATTTAAAAATATAAGTATCGATTTACGTCGTTATAAGAATTTAAGAATGTTCTTACATGCTGAAGCAATTCCTGGTAGTGTATTAGGAGATAATGAAATGAATGCGGTTATTAGACTAGGTACTGACTTAAATGATAATTACTATGAAATTGAAAAACCTTTAATCCTATCAACATTAAGCAACGTTCCAGAGGAAGTTTGGCCAGAGGAAAATAATTTAGATGTCCCACTATCTCAGTTAGCAAGTTTAAAGTTAGAGCGTGATGGTACAGGAACAGCTGTGACAGATGTGTATACAGGAACTTCTTCTAATGGTTTAACAATAAAAGTAAAAGGTAATCCAACTTTAGCACAAATTAGAACAGTTTTATTAGGGGTCAAAAATAATACCACAAATAATGTAAGTGGAGAAGTTTGGTTTAATGAATTAAGAGCTGTTGGTTTTGATAATAAAGGAGGATGGGCTGCTGTATTAAATGCAGATGCTAACTTTGCAGATGTTGCAGATGTAACTTTAGCAGGTAGTATGTCTACAGTTGGTTTTGGTAATGTAGATCAAAGAGTACAAGAAAGAAGTTTAGAAGAAAATAAACAATATAGCGTAGCTACAAATGTACAGTTAGGTAAAATGATGCCTAAAAAATGGAACATGCAAGTTCCTATGAGTTACAGTTATGGAGAGCAATTTATTGATCCTAAATTCGATCCACAATATCAAGATGTTGAACTTGCTGATGCTAAAGCCTCAGGTTCAGATCAGGTAAAACGTAATGCTGAAAATGCACAAGATTACACAAGAAGAAAAAGTATTAGTTTTATCAATGTAAAGAAAAATAGAAACCCGAAAAGTGATAAGAAACCTAAGTTTTACGATGTAGAAAATGTTTCTGTTTCTTACGCTTTTAATGAAGAGTTTCATAGAGATTATAATATTCAAAGATTCGTAAATCAAAATCTAATGGCGGGTGCTAGTTATAATTTCAATTTCGCACCTTGGAGTATAGAACCATTTAAAAAGTCTGAAAAATTAAAGAGTAAACATTGGAAGTTTATAAAAGATCTGAATTTTAATCCACTTCCAAAATCTTTAGCTTTAAATTCTAAAATTAATAGGAATTATAATTTACAACAATCAAGAAATTTAGTTGATTTACCTGTAGCTCAACCAGAATTAATTCAAAGAAGATTTTTATTCGATTGGGATTACGCGGTAGTTTTCGATTTAACACGTTCTTTAAATTTAAACTTTAAAGCAACAAATAATTATATCTATGATAGTTTTGGTGAAGATGAAGAACTTGAGATTTTCGATAAGTTTTTCACTTTTGGTAGAAGAAATCAGTATCATCAAACATTAAACGCTACTTATAATTTACCAATTAATAAATTACCATATTTAAACTTTATTACTTCAGATTATGGTTACACAGCTGATTTCGATTGGCAAGCTTCATCTAGAAGTACAATAACAGAAACAGATGCTTCAGGAAATTCAGTAGATGTTAGTATTGAAGATAAAGTAGGTAACATGATTCAAAATTCAAACAAGCATAATATTAATGCAACAATTGATTTTAATCGTTTCTATAAGACACTAGGTTTAGAAAAATTATTACTAAAAGGAACTAAAAGAAAAGTTACAAAAGGTAAGGTAGCTTTAGGAGCAAAAGCTAAAAATACACCTAAACCAAAACTAAAAAAGAATGCTTCTTTTGCGCAAAAAATGTTAAAAGGAACTTATGATGTTTTAACTGCTGTAAAGCGAGCAAAAGTAAGCTATTCTCAAGAAAATGGAACCTTATTACAAGGGTACAGACCTTCAGTTGGTTTCTTAGGAAGAACAAATTTTAACGGAAGTGCAGCACCAACATTAGGATTTGTTTTTGGAAGTCAAACTGATATTATAAGTAGAGGTATTGAACAAGGTTGGTTAGTAACCAGAGGTGAAGATGAAGATTATTTTAATAAGAACTTTGCACAAACACAAGCTAATAAATTAGATTATAATATTTCGATTAAGCCTTTTAAAGATTTCACAATAGATCTTAGAGGTACTCGAATAAGAACATCTAATACCACACAACAATTAGATATTGTTGAATTTGCAGATGGAACAGTAAGGCAAAATCCTGATTTAAGAGCTTTTGAAACAGGAAACTTTAATATCAGTCATTTTATGTTAGGAACTATGTTCGAAGATGGAGATGCGCTTTATGAAAAGTTCTTAGGTTATAGACAAATAATATCGAATAGATTAGCAAGTCAGGCACAACCAAATGGTATTTTTAATGCTTTCCAAAAAGAAGGACAACAATCAATGCTGCCAGCTTTTCTAGCGGCTTATTCAGGAGTAAATCCAAATGAAGTTGATACTGGGATTTTCAGAAATATTCCAATTCCAAACTGGACAATGCGTTACAACGGTTTAATGAAGATTAAGTGGTTTAAAAAGAGGTTTTCTTCTTTTACATTATCTCATAGTTACAAATCATCGTATAGTATTCTTAATTACACTAATAACTTACAGTTCGATCCTAATGATCTTAGTTTAACAAATAGTTCGGGGAATTATCAACCAGAATTGTTAATTTCGTCGGCAACATTAGTAGATGAATTCTCACCTTTGATAAAGTTAGATATGAAAATGAGAAACTCATTTTCGTTCCGTGGAGAGATTAAAAAAGATAGAAGTTTAACACTTAATTTTAATAACAATACGTTAACTGATATCAAAGGAACTGAATATGTTTTAGGATTAGGTTATAGAATAAAAGATGTTAAGTTTATTACCAGAATTACTGGTAAAAAAGAAACACTTAAAGGAGATATTAATTTTAGAGCAGATGTTTCTTTAAGAGATAATTTAACATTAATAAGATCGATAGATGAACAAAATAATCAAATCACAGGTGGTGAGCGATTATTTGGATTAAAGTTTTTGGCAGATTATAATTTAAATAAAAACTTAACGGTTTCATTTTATTATAATCACAATACATTCGATTATGCGATTTCTACAAACTTCCCAAGACAATCAATTAATGGAGGATTTAATCTTGTATATAACTTAGGAAACTAAATTAAAATCTAAACAATATATTAAACAACATTACAATGAACATTCCAGCAGAATTAAAGTACACAAAAGACCATGAATGGATTAAAATTGATGGTGATGTCGCAACAATAGGAATCACTGATTTCGCTCAAAGTGAGTTAGGAGACATCGTTTATGTAGATGTAGATACCTTAGATGATACAGTAGAAATAGAAGAAGTTTTTGGTTCTGTAGAAGCTGTAAAAACTGTATCAGATCTTTTTATGCCTTTATCAGGGGAGGTTATAGAGTTCAATGAAGCTTTAGAAGATGAACCAGAGTTAGTAAACTCAGATCCTTATGAAGCAGGATGGATGATTAAAGTTAAGATTTCAGACGCTAGTCAAGTAGAAGGATTGTTAGATGCAGAAGCTTATCAAGAGCTTATTAAGGGATAAAGCTATATATATTGCTATATTCTTAACATTAATAGTTGTTTATCTTAGTTTGGCTAACTTAAAAGGTAAATTAATTATTTACTTTAATTATATAGATAAAATACATCATACTTTGGCTTATTTTTTTCTAACCATATCATGGTTATCTGTGTTTATTGGTAAACAAAGAAAAAATCAAATAGTATTATTATGTATTGCTTTTGGAATTCTGATGGAATTCCTTCAATCTAATTTAACAAACTACAGATTATTTGAATATTTAGATATTGTAGCAAATACTGTAGGAGTACTAATAGGTTTGTTATTTTTTAACAGAATTGAAAAAAATCTAATCAATATGTTAAATAGCTTGTAAAAGTCCAAAGAATTTAACTAAATTAGCAAACCAGAAAAAACTAAAAGGATGGAAATAAAGAAAAATCCAAAATTTAACCTTGAGAACTATAGTAAGTTGTTCATTCAACTTGGTTTGGTTTTGGCTTTATTTGTTACCTATGTAGCTATAGAGCATAAAACCTACGAGAAAGAGTATGGTGATTTAGGAAGTGCGGATCTTGGTTCTGAAGTAGAAGAAGAGACGTTAGTTATTAACGCACCACCACCGCCACCACCACCACCACCAGCTCCACCACCACCAACACCTGAGAAAATTGAGGTTGTTGAAGATGACAAGGAAATTGAAGAAACAGTAATCGAGTCTACTGAAACTGATGAGTCTGAAGCTGTAGAAGTTGAAGAAATCGAAGAGGTTGAAGAAGCAGAAGAGGTTGTAGAGGATGTGCCTTTTTCAATTATTGAAGAAGTACCAGTATTTCCAGGTTGTAAAGGAACTAACCAACAAAAGAAAGATTGTTTGAACAAAAAAATGCGTAAGCACGTTCAAAAGTATTTCAATGCAGAGTTAGCTAATGAATTAGGTTTAGCACCAGGTAAAAAAAGAATTTTTGTTCAATTTAAAATTGACAAAGATGGAACAATTACCAGTGTAAATGCAAGAGCACCGCATCCAAGATTAAAAGGAGAAGCAGAACGTATTGCTAAGAAATTACCTAAAATGATTCCTGGTAGACAAAGAGGAAAACCAGTACGTGTAGGGTATACATTACCAATTACATTTAATGTAGAGTAATATCTTACTCAAAACGAAAATAAATAAAAAGCAATCTTAGGATTGCTTTTTTTTGTGGCATGTTTTTTGGTGTTTTTAAGTATCAATTTAAAAACTAATAAGATGAAAAAGTTTAAAAAAAATCCAAAAAAACAGCTAGAAAAATTCTCAACAATTTTTATGCAATTAGGTTTAGTTGCCGTTCTTTTTATTGTCTTTGTAACATTAGAGCATAAATCCGAAGTAAAAAAAGAGGTAGCTGAAAAGCATGATGATGACAATTCTAAACCAATAGTTTTTGAACAAATTCCTGTTCTTATTAAAAGAGTAGAAAAAGTCGAGCAGCCTGTTAAAAAAACTAAACAAAAGCCAGTTGTATTTGAACAACCAAAAGTTGTAGATAACGATCAAGATATTGTTGAGCAAGTTATAGATAGTGATGATGAAATTATTGAAGTTGATGAAGATGATATTATCGAAATTGTAAAAGATGAAGAAATAGATGGTGGTGATGAACCAGTTTCAATGAAGTTTGTGCAAAAAGCTCCTATTTTTAAAGGATGTGAAGGTTTATCTGAAAGTGAAGCCAGAGTTTGTTTTGAAAAGAAAATGAAACGCTTAGTACAACGTCATTTCAATACTGAGTTAGCCAACGAATTAGGATTACAAAGAGGCAAGAAAAGAATAGTAACTCAGTTTGTAATTGATAAAAGCGGTTTAATTACGGATATTGTTATTAGAGCACCACATCCAAGATTGAAAAAAGAAACAGATAGGATTATTAAAAAAATACCAAGATTTAAACCAGGAATACAAAATAATGAACCAGCAAAAGTCAGGTACACATTACCTATAAGTTTTATGGTAGAGTAATAATATTTAAGTCCAGTTTTAATTGGACTTTTTTATTTTTTAAAGGATAGCGTAATTTTTAATAAGTTAAATTATTGAAGGAGAAAATTTTGTGTTAAAATTTTAACAATAAAATGTTAATTTATTTTGGTTGAAACATAATTAACTATATATTTGTTATGTGGTTATAAACCACTTTCTTTTTCTTTTTCATAGCAATTTTTCCCACTCAGACGTGAGTGGGTTTTTATTTCATACAACATAAATAAATATACCACCAAATATTCAGTAAAAACAAACCATAAATTTTCTTTCCAAGGAGTATTAGCATAAGCTTGATAACTTAAAATGATTACTACAGACCATAGTAATGGAAATCTATATTTAGTGAAAATAGACAGCACTATTAATGTAGCTAAATACCATGGATGCATTGTTGTAGTTGTGAAATAGTAGAACGAAAGCCCAAATAACATAGATGTGACCAATATCTCAAATAGATTATTACGTTTAAAGAAAGTTAAATATGCTAAAAAAAGAATGGTTAAAACAGGTGTTATTTTACCTATTGTGGCAATTTCATTATAACCTCTGAACATATAACCAATCTCCCTAAAAATATAGTAAAAACTTGCATTAAATTCAAAATTACGGAACCATAAACCAATAGAATTACTATAACTATCTATTAACTCTTTTGAAAAGAATGGTACAAATAAAACAATAGAGATTAATATTATGATGCTGTAAAATAAAATTAGTTTCCTAAATTGATTCCATTGTAATTTATTATTTGTTCTTATAAACCAATAGAAAAATAAAGGCAAGAAAAGAAGCGGTATCAATTTCACATTGATTGAAAATGAAATTAAAAATGCTGCTAAAATCCAATTTTTTTTCTGAAGATTATATAAAGCCCAAACAAAAAAGAACAGCATAACAGGTTCAAAATGTAAATTTCCTGTGAGTTCAATAATTATAAAAGGATTTAAAAGATACAAGAAAATTAAATTAGGATTCTTATTCAGTTTTTTTAAAAGTTTGTATCCGAAATAAAATATTCCAATGTCAGCAAGAATTATAATAACTCTCATTACTATAGCTGCTCCTAAAATTGATTCATTAGATAGTAAAGCTGCAATGTAAAAGCACAATTGATTTATTGGTGGATAGTTTGTAAAATGACTTCCATTCATCGCTCCCATGCCTTCGTAAAGCTCTGCCGCTTGCTTTATGGGATAATTTCCTTTATTTATAAAGGTTTCAGGTAGAGATATGTATGGGTTGAGTCCTTCAAAAACCATTCTTCCATCCCAAATAAAACGATAAAAATCTTGAGATAGATTGGGGAGTGTTGCAATAAAAATTAAACGAAATATTATGGCTATAGCTAAGTAATAATTCGTAGGTATTTTTGTTTTCTTTGTAAGGAAATAATATCCTGAAAACAATAATAACCAAATGGTAACAACCTGAACAAATTGAGTTCTATCAGTTTGATAAGCAAAAAAATAATATAGAACACTAGAGAAAAGTGTAACAAATAGTATCGTTGAATTTCTTTTTAGAAAATTCATTTATGCTTTAGAAAATACTGATTTAAAGAATACATAGCCGAAACCGATGAATAACATCAAGTGGAAAGGAAAAAGCCCAAAGTCACCATCACCATCACCAACTGTAAAAGCACTAAACAAACCGAAAGCAAAATATAGTACAAGTAACCCCTCTATAACTACATTTAAAGATGGTCGCTTCTTAATATATTTGTTATTTTTCCAGCTATCAGCTAGTGTTTTAATATTGAATTTTGGTGTTCTTACGAACTCACTTTTTTTACCAATATGACCTTCTATAACAGCTATAGTATTATGTAGTGAGAAGCCCATGGCAATAGAAAAGAAAGTGAAAAATGCACCAATATATTTTATAAAGTTTTTTATACCACCACCAAAAGAGTTTTTATACATAAACCAATAACAAACAAAAAAGATAAGTGTACTTGTAACAAAGAAACTCATTACCCAAAAATAAAGTTCTAGGTGTCCGTATTTGTTTTTAATGTATAACATAGGGATACTTAAAATTCCCATTAAAAATACACAAGTAAACATTGAGCTGTTTAATAAGTGAAGTAAACTATGTACTTTAGTTTTTAAATTAATGTTTTTGCTAGTAATAATCCTAGCCGTCATTTTTTGGAAGTTTTCTGCCCCACCTTTGTTCCATCTGAATTGTTGAGATCTAGCTGCGCTAATTACAACTGGTAATTCTGCTGGAGTAACAACATCTTCTAAATATTTAAATTTCCATTTTTTTAACTGTGCTCTATAGCTTAGATCTAAATCTTCTGTAAGTGTATCACCTTCCCAATTTCCTGCGTCGATAATACATTCTTTACGCCAAATACCTGCAGTTCCATTAAAGTTGATAAAATGTCCTTTACTATTTCTACCTACTTGCTCTAAAGAAAAGTGCGCATCTAATGCAAAAGCCTGCACTTTGGTAAGAGTTGAGTAATCTCTGTTGATATGTCCCCAACGAGTTTGAACTACACCAATTTCAGGATCCTTAAAATAAGGAACAGTTTTTTCTAACCAGCATGGTTTAGGTAAAAAATCAGCATCAAAAATGGCAATAAACTCACCTTTAGCAAACTTTAAGCCTTCCTTTAAAGCACCAGCTTTAAAACCAGTTCTATTCTCTCTACGAATATGTTGAATATCTAATCCAGTTTTTTGGAGTTTTTTTATTTGAGCCGCTGTTGATTCTACAGATTCATCAGTAGAGTCATCTAAAACTTGAATTTCCAGTTTGTCTTTAGGGTATTGAATTAAGGCAATGTTGTCTAATAACCTTTCCATTACATAAAGTTCATTGTACACTGGAAGTTGAATAGTGATGTAAGGAACTTCATCTTCATTTGTTAAGTCAAATTTAGGTGAATTATCTACTTTCTTTTTTGAAGATAGATAGTTAAACAATAAATTTAACTGAGCAATTGCATATAAAAAAACTAATAATAAAGATATACTATATAAACCTATAATGATGTATTCAAGTACCATTATTTAAAACTGTATTTAAAAATCCAACTTAATATTTTTACGCCTGCTAATATAGTTCCTTTTATTGTACCAGAAACTTTAGATACCCCAATTCTATTTCTATATTTCACAGGAATTTCCACGTAAGAATACTTCCTTTTAATTGCCTTTAATTGCATTTCTACTGTCCAACCATATGTTTTATCTTCCATATTAAGCGCCAAAAGTTTATCAAACTTTATTGCTCTAAAAGGCCCTAAGTCTGTAAATCTAGCATTAAAAAACACTTTCATTAAAAAAGTAGCCAACCAATTACCGAAAACTTGTTGCGGAGTCATAGAACCACTTTCACGTAGTCGTTTAACACGAGAACCAATTACAAAATCGATATCTTCATTAAGAATCGGGTTTACAATTTCAATAAGTTGTTCTGGGTAATCTGAATAATCACCATCTAAAAACACTACGATATCAGTTTTTAGATTATTTGATGTGATATAATTTATTCCTTTTAAACAAGCGTAACCGTATCCTTTTCTTTCTTCTGATAAAACTGTAGCTCCTGCTTTTTTAGCATTTTTAGGAGTGTTGTCTGTTGAATTATTATTTACAACAATTACCTCTTCTACAATATCAGGAATATCATTAATTACTTTAGGAATTGAATCTTGTTCGTTATATGCAGGTATAATTACTCTAATTAATGGTTGCTTCATTATTTTAAATCATTAAGATTATTTTCTCTCTTGAAGGAAGAGAAATCCGTCCATTCTTTTACTTTTTTACCATTCACAAATTTAGAAGCTTTAATTAATTTACTTTTTTTGTAAATTAAACAGTATCCGTTTTTGATATCATTTTTTAATTGACATTTATGTTCAACAGTACCTTTATTATTATAATAAAGCCACCAATTGTTTTGCATACCATTTAGATAATGTCCTTCTTTTAATTTAGAAGAATTATCGCGGTAAAAATACCAATATTTATTTTTTAAGCCTTTACTGTAATGACCTTTTTCTTTGATTTGTCCATTAGGATAATAAAATTTCCAATAAGCATGTTTTAAGTTATCTTTTAACCATCCTTCTTCTTTAATAGAACCGTTTGGATAATATTTTTTTTGATATACCTTTTGAGCAATACCTAAAAAACCAATTAATAAAAAGAATAATAAAAACTTACTTTTCATTCATTAATTTTATCAAATCTACATCATTACCCAATAATACTTGTGTTGGGTTAATTCTACCATCTTCTGGTCCATTTTCTAATTTTAAAACACCTCTAGGACAAACAGCCGAACATACACCACAACCAACACAACTTGAACGAACTATATTCTCTCCTTTTTGTGCATAAGATCTCACGTCTATTCCTTGTTCACAGTATGTAGAACAGTTTCCACAAGAAATACATTGCCCTCCATTAGTTGTAATTCTGAAACGAGATTTGAAACGTTGCACTAATCCCATGTAAGCAGCTAAAGGACAACCAAAACGACACCAAACACGGTTTCCTAAAATAGGATAGAATCCTGTTCCAATAACACCAGAGAAAATAGAACCAATTAAGAATCCGTATGAACTTTGAATATCATAAGCAGATAAACCAAATGCAACTTCTTTCCAACTTTCAATTTCTGCGAAATATGTGTACAATGTTAATGCTGTCATTACCGTAGCAAAAACTAAAACTCCGTGAATTAACCAACGTTCTACTTTCCATGATAATAAAGACTTACTTGATAATTGTCTGTACGGGTCTCCTAAAGTTTCGGCTAAACCACCACAACCACAAACCCATGAACAATACCATCTTTTCCCATAGAAATATACCATTACAGGAACAATAACCAAGGTTAAAATGATTCCCCATACTAACATGAAGATTCCTAAGTTCCCGTTCTCTATTAAACTATTAATATTCCAGTCGAAGAAGAACGTGTAATTTAAAGGCCAAGCATTTTTAAAATCGAACCAAGGTTTGTTAAATGCAACTAAAATTTCAGGAATTAAGAAAGCAAATGCAATTTGGAAAAATAATACGACAGCAGTTCTTACAATTTGATAATTATTATGTCTGTATTTGATAAACATTCTGATGGCAAAAACCGTCATTACAGAACAATACATGAATCCATATAAAAACCATTGATCTGAAGCATTACCATTTAAAGCTTGCTTGATTGGATTTACAGATAAAATAGGGTTGATTAAGTAATTTGGGAAGAAATACAATAACATATAAAACCCTACGAAATATACGAAAGCAATCATTCCTAAAACACCCCTATTGGTTGCAGAATGTTGAAAAATTCCATTATTTTTTATTCCTGCAGGTCCTAATAACTTATAATCAGCTCCAAAGAATAATAGTCCACCTAAAATGGCTAATCCGAAGGTTAAAAAGAAAAATAATCCTTGGTTTTGAACAACCCAGCCAGTCGCTGAAGACCTAACTAATGGATAAACAAAATCTTTATATGTTTTATTCCATTTTATCCAGATGATTTTATCCCAAGCAATTTCCTTTTGACTTTTATGATATTCGTTAGATTGTTTAGCTATATCAACAATTTTAGAAGATAATTGAGCGGCACTAAGTTCTTTACCAACAATTTCTTGTTTCGCTTTTTCAATAAAAACTTCACTTTTAACATTCTGTGAAGCCCAAGTATTAAATGTTTCTTCAGAAACTTTATTAGTTCCTGTAAACATACTTGCTGTAAAAATAGCAAACCCAATAAGTGAGATTACTAAACCTATATTTTTAATTACTTTCATGGTATTCATTAATTTTTTTATGCCTTACTAAATATGCGTTTCCAACTTTTCTTTTTTACTTGAAGATTAGTACCGTTTTCTTTATTGAATTGCGATACAATTGCTTCTTCGTGTTGTTTAAAGAATTCAGGATCAAAATTGGCATCTTTAAAATGTTCTAAAACATGAGTTACACTTTTTTTCTCGGTAAGCACTTTATCGAAAAAATCATGTCTAAGTCGAATTCCGAAAGTATTAATACCAATAAACTCTTGGGTTTCCTTATCATAATTTAAATGAATGGCTTTTTTACCCGTCTCATCTTTCCAGAAAAAACGCGCTTCATTTTCTTTTGGTTTAGCCCAAACCCATCCATAAGTTTGATATTCAATGTCAATGAATTTTGCTGAGTTAAACCAATGTCCAGGTTTGTATTCAATTCTATTTCCACAAATAGTTTGCGCCACAGTTTCTCCCATCATTCTACCAGTATACCAAACAGCTTCTATTGGTCTTCTTTGTCCAATAGCTTCATGTTGCTCAGCACAATCACCAATAGCATAAATATCTTTTTCACTAGTTTCTAAAAAGCGGTTTACAAGTATTCCTCTATTTGTTTCAATAGAAGATTCTTTTACAAAGTTGATGTTTGGGGAAACACCAGCAGTTAATCCAACAACATTACAAGCAATTTCTTCACCAGTTTCAGCAATAACGATAGATTTTACGTTACCGTTTTTATCTGCTTTAATTTCTTTTAAGTTTACACCTAATCTTAAATCAATATGATTTTCTAAAATTTCTTTATTAATCATTTCAGATTCTTGTTCAGGTAGTACACCATTCCAAAAACTAGACTCACGAACTAAAAAAGTTACAGGGATATTTCTACTATGTAACATTTCTGCAAGCTCAATACCAATAAGTCCACCACCAACAATTACAGCACGTTTACAGACTTTATTGTTCGGAGCATATTTTTCTAAACTTTCTAAATCTTGTTTATGGTACATACCCATAACACCATCTAAATCTTGACCAGGCCAACCAAATTTATTTGGTTTAGAACCAGTAGCAAGAATTAATTTATCATAAGAAAAAGAGCTCCCATCTTGCAATAACAACTGCTTATTCTCAGCATCGATTTTTTCTACTAAGCCTTTCTTTAATTCAATTCGGTTCTTTTTCCAAAACCAATCTTCATAAGGTTTTGTGTTTTCGAATTTCATGTGCCCCATATAAATATACATAAGAGCCGTTCTAGAGAAAAAGTGTTCAGTTTCTGAGGAGATAATGGTAATTTTTTTATCCGAAAGTTTTCGAATATGTCTTGCTGCAGTAACGCCAGAAATACCATTACCAATAATAACGATGTGTTCCATGTTTTTGAAAATTGCTATTGACTATGTCGCTAGAAAAGATAATAATTTACTTTTGTTTTAAATTTAGAATTGATTTAAATAAGAGAAAGGGATAGAGCCTTCATGTAATGATTTGTTTTTTTAAACGACTCAGCTTAAGATCAAAAAAAAACTACTCATGAAACGAATTTCAATTCTTTTAATATTACTGACATTTAACTACACTGGTTTTTCTCAAGAAGAAAAGCAAGAAGAAGAGAAAAATAACTTACAAGTATTTACTCCATCTAAATTATTAAATAAAGGTCAATGGGATATAAAATGGTTTAATGGTTTATACACACAGACTAGAGAAACAGGTCAAAACAATAGTGAAGGACGTGATGTGGCAAGATCAAATTTTTTTACATCTACTGTGGAAGTATTTACTGGAGTTTCAGAAAATAACAGAATAAATATAGGTGGTATTATTGAATTTCGTTCAAATACTTTTGGTGGAAGACAAGCACTTTCTGTATTTAGCTTAGAAGATACTCCAACAAATAGAGTAGGAATTTCTTCAATTGCTCCAGCAGTAAAGATTCAACCTTTTAAAAGTATTGGAAATTTTTCTATTCAAAGTGCGATTCACATTCCTTTGTTAGGAAGTGGTGACGAAAGTAATCCAGATGGAGGATTTTTAGATCAAACAGCATGGTCGTTTCAAAATAGATTCTTTTACGATTACACATTTCCAAGCGGAAAGTGGCAATTATTTACAGAGTTAAATACTGAATATGGTTTTGGAGATGATAAGAGTTTTGCTAACAATACTTTTTTAGTAGTTCCAGGAGTTTTTATTAGTTATTTTCCAACTCAAAAAGCAACAGTTTTAGCTTTTGCTCAACATTCTGAGCGTTTTGGAGATTTTGAGCAAGACAATACTTCTTTAGGTTTTGGTGGTAAATACCAATTAACAGATGTAATAAACTTAGAAGTTTTATACAGTAACATAGTAAGAGGGTTTAATTTTCAAGGTTTAGGAGAAACATATAGTTTTGGAATTAGAGCTTTATTTTAAACTTTTAATGTATAAAGAAGTGTAATTTAATGGCTATTTTTAATGCATGAAGATCAAGCAAATTTTTATAGTATTGTTTTTAGTACTATGTACTTCTTGCAATAGTCAAAAAGAAAAAATAAACGGATTAAGCTTTGTTGCTTCTTCGGAAGCAATAAGCGATAAACATACAACACCCGTAGTTAAGGCGTCAGCGAATTATGTTTCGTTGATGCCTTTTGGTTTTATAAAAGATTTAGCATCTCCAGAAGTTCGATATAATTCGTCTCGACAATGGTTTGGTGAAACCAAAAAAGGAGTAAAACAATATGCTGAAGAATTTAAAAAACTAGGAATAAAGTTTATGATTAAACCTCAGATTTGGGTTTGGAGAGGCGAATTTACCGGGTATATAGAAATGAAAACTGAAGAGGAATGGAAAGTTTTAGAAAACTCTTACAGTGCTTTTATTTTAGATTATGCGAAAGCTGCTGAAGAAGTTAAAGCAGACATTCTTTGCATTGGTACTGAGTTAGAAAAGTTTGTAATGAACAGACCGAATTATTGGAATTCTTTAATTCAGAAAGTTAAAAAAATATATTCAGGTAAATTAACCTATGCAGCAAATTGGGATGAGTTTAAAAGAGTTCCGTTTTGGAATCAATTAGATTTTATTGGTATAGATGCCTATTTTCCTTTAAGTGAAGCGAAAACCCCTTCTGTTGAAGAGTTAGAGCAAGGTTGGAAACCTCATAAAGCAACAGTTAAAGAGTTGTATCAGAAATTTAATAAACCTATTTTATTTACTGAATTCGGATATAGAAGTGTGAATTACACTGGTAAAGAACCTTGGAGTTCGAACAGAATCTCTGGAGAAGTAAATTTAAAAGCTCAAGAAAATGCTACCCAAGCAATTTATAATCAGTTTTGGAAAGAAGATTGGTTTGCTGGTGGGTTCTTATGGAAATGGTTTCACGATCACGAAAAAGTTGGAGGAGAAAATAACAATCGATTTACACCTCAGAATAAACCAGCAGAAAAATTAATTCAGAAATTATATGCACAGTAAGTGGATACTTATTGTTTTAATACTACTTTTTTCATGTAGTAAAGATGAAAAATCAACCAATTTATCTGATACTATTTTAAGTGATTTTTTACAGAATCATTCAAATAAAGTTTTAGATGAAGTTATTGCATGTGCAGGAAGTAGTAACAATGAAGATATAGTTTTGGTATATTATTTTCCTGAAGAAGGAAGTTTTGATTTTAAATATTACGAAACTGAGAGTATAAATGTAAATCCTGATGATTTTTCTAATTATAAGCTTAAAATTTTACCTATTGAAGGTGTCTTCGGAAATAAACTTTCGGCCTTTAAAAGAAATGAATTACAAGATGCTTGGGGAATTGTTACATACCAAACCGAAGGTAAAATTCATAAATCGAATCCTATACGAATAAAGCATACGCAACAAGCAACAGTATATAATTCTGATGTGACAATTGATACGTCTGTTCGTTTGTCACCAGAATTTCGTTGGAATGAAAGCGAGTTGAAAAATGATGCTATTTATTTTCAAGTCTTATTAGAGCAAAACAGTATCTTTGTATCAGGAACTTATACTTTTGATCGATTTTTCCGTTATTATGATACATCTAATGTAGTTTTAACGATAAATCCAACCACACCTCCTAAATTAGAAATAGCAAATGATTACCAGTTTATTGTACTAGGTGTAAGTCTAGATAATTGGGTAAATAGTTATTCCTACAAAAATTTTACCGCAGAGTAATAATGAAGAAATTAATAACCATACTACTTTTAATATTTTTTACATTTTCAGCGTTCTCTCAAGAAGATGGAATGATAGTTCGTTCAGTTACTTTTAAAGGTATGAAAAGAACGAAAGCATCTTTTTTGAAATCGATAACAGAGACAAAGAAAGGAGATGTATACAATACTAGAAAAGTTGAACAAGATATTACTATTTTAAAGCGATTACCAGCTGTTGCACATGCCTATTTAAAGACAA
The DNA here is from genome assembly GCF_052084715.1 of Tenacibaculum aquaeponti. Lineage (GTDB taxonomy): Bacteria > Bacteroidota > Bacteroidia > Flavobacteriales > Flavobacteriaceae > Polaribacter. The sequence goes on from NZ_CP197288.1 coordinate 2,696,002, forward strand.
ACACCGAAGATGGAAAATGTGATCTTGAATTTCACATTCAAGAAAGCTCAACGATTTTACCAGAATTAGCTTTTTGGACAACAACTAATAATAGGTTTGCTTATAAATTAGGTGTTTATGAATATAATTTCTTAGGTAGAAATATCGCAGTTGGCGGATTTTATCAGAATAACGGACATGATACTTATGCGTTTAATGTTAGAGCTCCTAATTTATTTTCAAAAAAGTTTGGACTAGGTTTTAGTCATCAAAATTGGAAAAGTGAAGAACCGTTATTTTTCGATAATCAGACAGCGAACTATTTGTACAATAATATTTCAACTGAATTATTAGGATTATATCAAATTAATTTTAATCATCATATAACTTTTGGATTCAATTATTTTCAAGAAAAATATCAATATTTAAATGGAGCTACAAGTCCGGAAGTTCCCAGAGATTTAAAAGTAAATAAAATATTATATAAGCTTTTGTATACATATGAAGATCTTGAATATTATTTTCATTATTTAGATGGATTTAAAAGCATTTTATATCTTCAATATGTTACTTCTCAAAATGATTTTCAAGATAAGTTTATTATAGCTTGGAACGATTTCTTTTATTACGATAGAGTAGGGAAGAAAGGAAATTGGGCAAATCGATTACGCATAGGTTTTGCTTCTAACAGTGATTCTCCTTTTGCTCCATTTGCTTTAGATAACAATATTAATTTAAGAGGTGTTGGTTTTATTGTAGATCGTGGTACAGCAAGTATGGTTTATAATACTGAATACAGACATACATTTTACGATAAAAAATGGCTAACAATTCAAGCTAATGGGTTTTTAGATGTAGGAACCTGGAGACAACCTGGTGGAGAGATTTCAGATTTTTGGAAGTCAGATAATATGAGATTTTACTCAGGAGTCGGACTACGTTTTATCAATAAGAAAATTTACAACGCAATTTTTCGAATTGACTATGGAATTAGCTTAACTGATAAAACTAATGGTATAGTCTTTGGAATTGGGCAGTATTTTTAGACTTAAAACTTGAATTATTATCTAAGGTTATTTAAAAAACATTTTGAGTAACTTTGTGCTTTATTAAAAAGTATACACAATTAATTATAATAGTTGTATACTAATAAAAATATGCAAAAGTGAAAAAGATATTAAGTACTCTAATTTTATTACTTTTTATTTTCTATGATTTCAAATGTTACAGTCAAGATATTCATTTAAAATCTATAAAGGAAACCATAGAAATCAAAGAAGATTCTTCTTTCATAAATAATATTTCAATTCTTTTCAAAAAAAGTAATAAACCGCGCTTTTACCCTATATTTTATGATACAGAATTAGAAAAAGTATCAGATATTAAACTGTTTATCAAGAAAAGGAGAAGAGATAAACCAATATATATTAAAAAGATCTATGAAGAAGATGCTAAGTTAGAGTATATTACAAGTAAGAAAATTAAATATGTCATGATTCCTGCTGATAAAGAAATTAAACTTTCTTATTCAGTTAGTTGTAAGGAATTAATGTATTTTTCAAGTTTGCCTTTTTTTTCTTATAATCAAATAGATACACTTAGTTATAAAATAAAAATTGCTAAAAATTTTGAGTTGGCTCATAATACAATTTACAAAGAATCTATTCCTTACTATAAAATAGATTCTACTAAAACAAATACCAATTCAGTATGGAATATTGAAGTAGTTCCTCAAAAAGTAGAACCAGATCCTTTTCAGTTTTTTGGTGTTTATAAGAATATGAGAAATCCTTTGATGCGAATTATAGTCACTCCAGATTCTTATAAAAATAGGCCTACTAATTATATTAACGATTGGTATTCAGAAAAAGTAGCTTCAAAAAAAGGGTTAAACTATCAGGTAAAACAAAAAATAGACCAACTAACAATTAACATTGAAGATCCCTCAGAAATTATCAACATCATTTATAACTATGTTAAAAATAACTTTAAGTATGTAGCTATAGAAGTAGGTATGGGCGCTTTTATTCCAACTCATGCAAATGCTGTTTATTTAAATAAAGAAGGAGATTGTAAAGATCTATCAAATTTTTTATCAGAGGCTTTAAGATATAAAGGAATTAAAAGTGATATAGCTTTAGCAGCTACTTTTGATCATATTAGTGATTGTGATTTTCCGTCTTTAAGCTCTGCGAATCACGTGATTGCTGTAGCTTATATAAATGGAAAAGTGATTCTGTTAGATCCTACAGACTCAATTCATAGAGAAGGAACACCCGTAGAGAGTTTACAAGATCGTAATATTTTAATTGTGAATTCAAATGGAGGTGTTTTTCATACTGTAAAAAGCTTTACTCCAGAAGAGAATTCTATTTTATATCAATTAGAATTAAAGGAAGATAATACAAATATTAAAGGAACATTTTATACTTCATATAATGGGATTTCTGGGAATTATTTGAAGCGTAGACTTAAGGGTAAAAAAGAGGAAGAACTTAGTGATTTTGGAAATACATTTTATGAAGAAATTTTCAGAAATCAATCTGTTTCTAATTTAGAGCTGTTAAATGTTGAAAAACTAGAATATAAAGGAGATATATCTATTAGTAGTAAGTCTTTTGATGATGGAGAAAATAAATACTTATTTATCGATTTTTTACCAAGAATTATAGAAACTGAAAATAGAGAAATATTAATGGAGGGGATTAATTTGGCAAACCCATTTCATAAAAAAGTTCGTACAAAAGTAAAAATTAACGAACCCATAAAAGATTTCGAGCCTATAACATATAACTACAAAGAAAAAGGAATTTCACTTAAAGTAATTATTAAGTATATATCAGAATTAGAAATCGAATGTAATTACGATTTTATTCTTAATCATATTTACATAGATAAAGAAAATGTTGATAAAGCAAACGACATTTTAAAATCATTTAAAAAAATAATAAATGAACCTATCATATTTAAAAAACAGAAAAGTTAGTTTAATTGCCATAAGCATATGCTTACTTTTTTATAGTTTTAAATCTGTTTTAAGTAAAGGAAATGACCCTTTCACTACTCTCTGTGAAAAATCAGATGCTTATTATTCATATTTTTATAAAGATGTTACTTATGCTAAAGAATGGTCTGGATATAAGAAATATATTTCTATTACAAATAAATTAGTAATAAACACATCTAAAGGAGTTGAAGATTATGCTTTTTTAAATCTAAGTGAATATGAAAGTAATCATTTACAAAGCATTAAGGTTAAAACTCTAAAAGCAGATGGAACCAAAGTTAAATTAGATTCTGGTCTGGTATTCAAACGTACTTCTAAAGGAAAGAAATTTGGAGAAATAAATTATCCAATTCCAGCTGTAGAGCCAGGAGACACCATTGAAATGAATTATATATACTATGAAAGATTAAAAAAGAACGATTTAAAGAATTATGTGGATTTATATACAGATGTACCTAGTATAAATTCTCAATATACTATAAAAACTCATCCAGATGTATTATTGAGATACAAATCATATAATGGTTTTCCAGAACCAGCAGTGGTATCTAATGACACTTTATTCTATGTTCAGTTTTCTATGGATAAGGTAAAAGGAATTAAAAAAAATGAATTTAACTGTTTGCCTTGCGAAAAACCATATCTATATTACTCTATAGACAAAAAAGATACAAAATTGAGAACATGGAAAGATGTTTATAACGAGGAGTTTAATTTTGTTACTCAACCATTTGCTTTAGATTATGAAAAGTTTTCATACTATAAAAGGTGGAAGAGAAGAGTAGTAGGGAAAGCTAAAGATAGTTCGAAATATTACAAATTTAACTTATTGCATACTGAAGTAGTAAATAATTTTAAAATGGAACCTACTAGAAAAGAAGAATTAATTAAGTCTAGTGGTTATTTTTTAAAGAAAAAACGATTTGATCCATTAAGTATAAAAAGGTTTTATAGGCAAATATTAGAGGATCTAGAAATAGAGTATTGGGCTGTTTTTGGTAGAACCAAACGTTTAGGGGCTATTAGTAAACATTATATTAGAAGAGGAGAGTTTGATCATATATTTTTTGCCTTTGAAGATCAAAATAAACAATTAAAATTATTATATCCTCACGAAGATTTTTATCAATATCGAATTAATGAAATACCTACTTCTATTTATAACTCAGATGTTATTCTAGTAAAACCACATTTAACCAAAAAAAGAAGGAAAAAAGATAAATTTATTTCTAGAAATTTAAAGTTAGCTAAGGCAGATTCAGTATCCATCAAAACTGTTAAATTACCTAGTATGAGTGCTAACATTAATTACCTACATCAAATAATTTCTGGTGAGGTAGATGTTAAACAGAAAAAGACTTCCTTTAAATCAATTTTTAAAATTTCGGGAGGATTATCTACAGAATTACGAAGTTTTTACGGTATGTTAGATCAAGATCAAAAAGCTAGTGATTTTTATAACGCCTTGTCAGAATATCAAGGTGTAGATAATGCTATAGATATAGATACAATAACAAGTAGGTCATTGAGTCCAAAAACTCCTTTTGTTTATAAAGTTAGAGGTAAGGGTACATTAAATAATGCAATTACATTTATAAACGATAGTCTAGTAAGTATTTCTGTGGATAAACTGATTAATCATAATCAGTTAGATAATGATGCTAACTCTTCAGAATTAAGTTATTATTTAGATTATAGTTATTCTGATTTGATGATGTGTTTTTTAAACTTTCCATATGATATAGAAATTTTAGGTAAAAAAGAGATAAACTTGAAATGTGAAAATGATATAGGTCAATATTCTTTTGAATTAAAAAAAACTAAGAATAATCAAATTAAATTAAAATCAGATTATAAAATTCTAAAAGATTTAATTCCTAAAGAAAAGCTCACTGATATAAAACTTATCAATGAAAAAGTTAGTGAAGCAAAAGGCAAACGATTTGTAATTAAATTAAAAAAGATAAAATCGTAAAAAGAAGATGTAATTAATAATTCATATTATGATTTTTTTGGTTGATAGGATACAACTCCTGTCCAAGAAAATCTTTTGGGAATTTTTCGTCACCTTCAAAGCCAATTTCAATATCTCTACCAGAATACGGAATGTAATTTGTTTTAAAAATATAATCCCAAATACTTAATGTAATCCCGAAGTTTACACCGTTTTTTCGGTCTTCTGGTAACTCTTTAACATGATGCCAAATATGCATTTTAGGGTTGTTTAAAATGTATTTTAAAACACCATAATCCCAATTAATATTGGCATGGTTTAAATGTCCGATAGTAATATTAAAGAAATGAACAATAGCAACGTCTTGAGCTGTAAATCCACCCATAATAGCTAAAGGGATGTATTTCATTGATTTATATACAACAGGTTCCATCCAATGGTAACGCAAGTGAGCTGCAAACCCCATTTGTTTAACGGAATGATGTACTTTATGAAAGTTCCATAAAAACTTGTATTTGTGTAATAAAGTGTGTGTGTACCATTGTACAAAATCAATGATAATGAAGAATACAAATAAGCGTAAAGCATAAGGGAAACTATTAATATCAAATAATTTAAGGTCTGTTATTGAGATGTTCAACAACCCTAAAATATCATTGAAAACTTCAGAAGCTGTATTGGAAAGAGCAATTAGAACAATCAAATTCAATAAGAAAAAATTAAAGAACATATAAAAGGTGTCTAACCAGAAATCTTTTCTGAAGGTAGGTTGATTCTTACGCCAAGGAAACACAATCTCTAATCCCCATACGACTAAAGAAATTAGAATTAATCCATAGAAATAATTCTCCCAGTTTAATTCCATTAAAACAGATTGTTTAATGTAATTCCAGTAGTTTATATATGAGTTTTTTATAAGTTCTAGATACTTCTGCATGCTTTTGTAAAAATACGAGAATAGTTCAATAGATTAAGTCGCTTTATATAGATATTATATACAGTACTATGGAGTAATAGTTATTGTGTAAAAGAGGGAAAAGATATTTTTAAATGTGTTTTCCCTCTTTATAAATTAAAAAGATTTTATCTAGCGGCATTAAAACTGATATTTTAATCCAAGTTGGGCTCTCCAGCGAGAATTAATTCCATCTAAAACCCAAGGTGTAGCGTTTTCATCTAACGTGAATTGATACACAGGTTGATTATTCTGAACACCTCTAAATTCTAATAAGTTGAAATTTGAGTTTACTACGTTAGGTACAAAAACTAATCGTCCCCAGTTTTTATGAATTAAGTTTAAAACATTAAAAACATCTAAACTGATTTGTAAATTCGAATTATTTTCAAAAGGAAGATTGTATACAAACTTAGCATCTAATTGATGATTCCAAGGTGTTCTACCTCCGTTTCTCTCTGCATAACTTCCTCTATTTTCTCTTAAATAATCATTATTCTCAATAAAAGCATCTAAACGATTCCATTGTTCTTGCGCAGAAACTAATACATTTCCATTGGTGTCTGTAATATTTTGCAATTGAATTTCTCCTTGATTTGCTGGAATATAAACCAAATCATTTCTAGATGATCCATCTCTATTTACATCTCCTTGATACACTACAGAATACGGGTTTCCTGAGGTTCCTGTATATAAAGCAGAAAGCTGTATTTGATGTTTGTTTTTGAAGTTGATATTGTAACCGTGTGATGAAACAAACTTATGACGTAAATCGAAATTAGAGAATGATAAATCTGGATCGTGAGAGTTTATAGCCTGATTCCATTCAAAATTTGCAGCGGAAGAATTACGAACAGTACTCGATATTTCTTTACTTTTTCCATTTGTATATCCTAAGAACCCAGAATAATTATCGGTTTCTTTATATAAACCAAGATTGATATTATAACGGTATCCTTTGTTTGTATTACTTAATAAAAACACATTGGTAAAGTTGTCGTTTACGCGAGTTCCATTATAAAATAAACGATTATCTGCTCCAGAATAATTGCCAAATTCTTGTCTTCTGTTTATCGATTGAAAGAAAATTCCTTTTAAAACATCAGTATAAGTTGCTTCAGCTGTAAATCTAAACTTCCTTGGTAATTTTGCTTCGAAATGTAAGCGAGTTTTCCATTCTCTTGGTAATTCAAAATCGTTATCAATTAAATTGATTTCTGTTAAGCCTGGCTGTTGAGTAGCTAATGTTCCTAAATTTTCTTCTAAACGAACTGTATTTCCATTAGGGCGAATATCTACATTAAAATAATCTGTTCCAGAAATATATTCTGCATATGCAAACCATAAATACGGAATTCTACCTGTAAATAATCCGCTTCCTCCACTAAGTTTGTATTTTTTGTTTTCATCTAACGTATATTCAAAACTTACTCTTGGATTGATATGTGGATTTACTTCTATTTGATTCGTGAAATTACTGAACTCTGGAGTGTTTCTAACTAACGGACTTAAAGGTAAATCGTCTAATAAGAATTGATTATCTAATCGAACACCTAAGTTTAATGAGAATTTATCACTGATTCTTATTTTATCTTGAAGATAAAAAGCTGAAGTCAAAACATCAATTGTTGCTGAAGGGCGATTGTTTACAAAATCAAAAGAATTGTTTGTAACATGATATACTCCACGAATTCTGGAAGGTCTATCATTTAAAAAATCATCGACAGAACGATAAGCCCAACGTCCATTCCATGCAGTTAAAAATCCGTAATCTATATCATTGTATTGAAATAATAATCCACCCGTAATTGTATGATTATTTTTGTAATACGTTAACTTATTTGTGAGCTGAAAAGTGTTCAAATTTGTATTGTAAATAGAAGCTTCTCGATATGTTCCGGCAAAAATTCTATTAGAAGAATCGTTAATTTCTATATGCGGAAAAACTCTTCCGTCATACGAACGATCTTCCTTTACTTTTGTGTAACCGAAAGTTAAAATATTAGATGTGTTTTCAGATAAACTAGAGTTTAATTCTAATGTTGTACCGTTAAGAATACTATTGTGTCGGTATCCCTGATTTCCAAAATTAAAAACCGCTTGGTTCCATTCTAAATTATCAGTAAAACTCTTTACAAAGTTATTCCGTAAAGTTAGTTTATGTTTTTCTGAAATATTATAATCTAAACGAGCAAAAATCTTCGTAGAAGCAGTTTCTATATCACTACTTTCAAAAGCACCAGGATCGTAATTATAATCTGTTCTTAATTTATCAGCAATATCAATTACAGTTTGTTGACTAATATTTGACCCTGAAGAACCCGGAGCTCCGATAAGAGGAGTTTTACTCAACGCTTGCTCAACATTTACATAATAAAATAGTTTATCTTTTTTTATGGCTCCACCAACGCCACCACCAAACTGAATATCATAAAAACTATTCGCTTCTTGTTCAATTCCATCAGCAAAAGAACCAATTAGTAATTGATTGTTTCCATAGCCATATACTTCGGCTTTTGTAGTATTTGTTCCGTTTTTTGTAACCACATTAATATTGGCTCCAGTAAAATTTCCTATACTTACATCAAACGGTGAGGTTTTAACAGAAAGCTCTTTAATTGCTCCGAAACTAATAGGCTGACTACGAGATAAACTTCCAGGAGTTCCATTTGCAGAAGATCCAGCTGCACCACTTGCTGGCTCTTGAAAACCAACAACGTCGTTACTAGCTATTCCATCAATATTAAAATTATTAAATCTATTGCTTGCTCCTCCAAATGAATTCAAATTGGCTTCAGATAAGTTTCTTGTTAAATCTTGCACACTTCTACTAATTGTAGGAGTTTTTAACAATTGTTTGGTGTTAATAACAGATGGATTTATCCTATTCGATTTTCCAGAAATTACAACTTCATCTAACGTAGCATTTTCTTCCTGTAAAGGAATATCTATAGTTAATGTTTTTCCCAATTGAATTGTAATTCCTGTTTTAACGTATGTGTGATAGCCAATAAAATGAACTTCAATTTTATATGTATTTCCTGGTGGAATATTAGCGATTACATAATGACCAGATTCTTGTGAACTTGTTCCATAAGAAAAATTAGTTTCTGTGTCTGTTATAATTATCGAAGCAAAAGGAATTGAAAGTCCTTGTTTATCTGTTATTTTCCCCTCAACATTCCCTGTAGTTTCTTGAGCGTAACTGAATAAAACAGAAAAAAGAACAGCAATAAAAAATTTAATTTTCATACGAATGAAAAATGATTTAGTTAATTAAAATAAAGGTGTGCATAGCTTGTACTTTTAAGTAGTTGCTTAAAAGTTTATCACAAGTAAATAATATGATTAAGCTAATAGGGGAGAACCTTTATTATGCTGACTTTTTATATAAGTTTCTGAAGAAGTACATTCAGTGTAAAAAGGAATACAGAAGGTTGAGATGATAGTTAAAATGATACTTTCTAAAACAGAATTTTTGGTGTTTAAAAAGTAAAAAAGATCACTTTTAGAATCTAAATCTTTTAAAGGATTTAAAAGAAGAGGTGCCGAATTTTTTTTAGTGAATAGCGTAGATAAAACTTCTAACAATTCTGAAGTTTGCCAAGGTAATGCAGCAAACTCATCTTTTTGGAATTGTTGTTTTGAAATTCCTATTAAATACACTCCACCATCAAAAGCAGGACCTAATGTGTTTCTGTGTCCAATTAAATTTTCGTGAGCGATTAAAATATGTTGTGAATTTAATTCAGGACTATCGTTACCAATAGTAATTACATGATCGTATCCTTGATTAAAAACAGTTTCAATTGCATTAGAAAATCGTTCACCGAAAGTTTTTCCTTTTTGATTCTTTTCATTAAAAACAAGAATGTCTAATCCTGTTTTTTGAGCTTCAGAAAGTGTTTTTTGATGTAAATATTTGAATAAAAGTTGACCCTTGCGTATTTGCTTTTCTTTTACTTCTTTTTCAGAAGTATTTGAAAACAATAAAATGGCAGTATTGATACTTTTATTTAACATTCTTTTTAATAAAGTGGAGTATATAGTCGATATAAATTACAACACATTACTTGATAAAGAAAAAAAACGACCAAAAAGGTCGTTTTTTAACAATGAATATGTTGTAATATTATTGACTTTTAAATCTTTAATTCGTCAAATAATTCAATAAGTTTTTTGTCTGATGGTCTAGGAGCGTAAGATTTTACAATGTTTCCTTCAGGATCAATTAAAATAAAATGAGGAATTCCTTGAACTTGATAATCTAAAACAAATTTAGATTGCCAGTCTTTGTCAGCCATTAACTGGATTCCTCCTAATTCTTTATCCTTAATCATTTTTTTCCAAGTATCATGATCAGCTTCAGCATCAATTGAAATACTAACAAAAGCAATGTTTTTATCACTATATTTTTCTTCCACTTTCTTTAAAAATGGAATTTCAGCTTTACAAGGTTTACACCATGTTGCCCAAAGATCGATGTACACATATTTTCCTTTTAAATCTGCTAAAGATGTTGTTCCGCCAGCATTATTTTCATAGTTTTCGAAAGAAGGAGAAGCATTACCAGCGGCTAATTTTTTAATTCCATTAAACTGTTTTGTTATTCTTTCTTTTAAGGCTTCGTCTTTAGAAAGCTTCATAATGGCATTATATAAAACTTCTGATTTAGGATTGTTCGCCGATATTTGAAAAGCCATATCCTTTAATAAGCTACTTTTGATTATTTCACTTTTATGTGATTCTATATATTCAATAGCTGCATCTTCAAATGAGATGTTTTTTTCTTTTGATTTGATACGAGCAGAGTTAGTAAAATGATAACTAACAATGTTTTTATAAGAGTTGAACTTTTTGAAATGATCTTCATTATTTACATCTAATTTATCTAAGTTAAGAGGGAAAGATTCTGAAACTTTAAACTCATTATCTTTTGAAAAATATCGATGTGCAGGTTGATAATTTGTTAGATGCGATAAATACTCGTAATTTAAATTGATTTTCTCTTCCTTAGCAAAATCGCTATCTACATTTTCTAAAGTTTTTTCAAGTTCTTTATTTATGTCGTCCATTTTAGCTAAGTATGCAGTTTCATCAAGAGAGTATAAGTCTTGCATAGATCCAGCTCTTTCTTTAATTAAGTATTTTTGAGCTAGAAAGTTATTTGCTTCGTTACCTTCACCTGAATACACAATTGTTTCATCAAATTCTTTAGCATCCATATTTAAAGAAAGCTCATATCCGTCTTTTAAATAGAAAGAAGAGGATTCTTTTCCGTCGCTAAAACGATGATGACCATTAGCATTAAAAATGGTGTCGGCAAAAGAACCATCTTCTGATAGTTTAATTGTTTTAACCAATTCGTTAGAACTATTTATAATTGCTAATTCTTTGCTGTTAGGATTTTTAATGTTTCCTTTAAATAAAGCGTAGTTAACTGTTTGTTCTTTACCGCATGAAACTAAAGCTATAGTAGCGATACCAAAAAGTAGCTTTTTCATAATTTTTTAAGATTTAGATTGGTTTTTAATATGAATTAAATATATGATTTTTTATCAAAAATAATGCCGACTCTACATCTTATTTGGTTGATTTTTAATTTGTTTGTTTCTTTTTGGTTTTTTTATTGCAGATTTATTAAAATCATATAAACAAAAAACGACCTATCAGGTCGTTTTTTTGATTAGAATACGTGTTGATTATTAACAGCATCCACCTCCATCATAATGGAAAGTAGATTCTGAAAAATAAATATCATCTCTTCCTAAAGCTTGTAAAGCAGTGGCTGTTTTATCGCAAATCGCTAAAGGTTGATTTTGTAATAAAGTGTGTCCTTTACCATCATCGAAATACTCTTCTTCACCGTAGTAAATAGCAGCTTTTCCAGTAAAAATACATGGACCATCTTCTGGCATAGGATCTTTTATTGCAGCTACTTCTATAGATTCGATATAAATCAATTCATCTGTAGGATAATTTTTTGGATCTAAAATTCTGTAAGGTTTTCTAGCTCTAATTTCAATAGTACCGAAACCAGCGTCAGTTAACATTTTTACATATTCAGCAATCGGTAAACTTCCACTTAAACATAAAGCACGTAAACGTTCGTCGTTTCGTAACGTCTCATTCATTGGTTGTTCACAAGTTGGATCACTCATTACTAAACGTCCGTGAGGTTTTAATACACGATACATTTCAGCAATAGCTTTCTTTAAATCATCTGCTTTAAAAATGTTGAATAAACAATTTTGAGCAGCAACATCGATAGAGTTATCTTCTACAGGTAAATTCATTGCGTCACCTTTGCGTAGATCAACAAATTCGCTTTTAAACCAATCGTTTTGTTCTTCTGCTTTAATAAAGTTTTTTCGAGAAGCTTCTAACATTTCATCGACTACATCTAAACCAATAACCCCATTTTTTTGACGAGAGAAGTAAGAGAATTGTAATAATTCCATTCCACCTCCAACACCAACGTATAATATTTTCGGACTATTAGTTAAGTCTCTAGCATGCACTGTTGAACCACAACCGTAGTTCATTTCTTGCATAATTTTAGGGATTTTTAATCCTGGTAATTCCCAAATTGGGTTAGTAGTACAACATAATCCTACATCTGGAGTTAATGCTGCTTCTTTATATACATCTTTTGTTGTTTCTAAATAACTCATTCTTACTTGTCTTTTTTAATTAAAAAGTCTACAGAAAATTTATCAAGTTCTTTTGGTAGTAATAATAAACTTACCAAAAGTATTGTTCTATACATTACATGAGATAAATCCCAAATAGGATCCTTTAAACCATGCCCAAAAGTTACAATTACTAAAACTAAGGCTAAAGTATATAAGGCATAATCTCTTTTTAAACCAATTACTAACAAAAAACCACCAATAAATTCTGCTAAAGAAGTAAAGTAAGCAGAAAATAACAATAAGAAGTCAGGAAGTAATTCACCATAACTGGATTGGAAGAAGTTTTTGTAAACATTATCCAATCCAAATTTGAATACTTTTCCAAATCCTTGGAAAAAGAAAATAAATCCAAGAATTAGTCTAATTGTTAAAACAGCTATTTGTTTGTTAAGCATTATAGTTCTTTAATTAAATCTTTAAATATAGCGACCAAATTAGGTTCTGCTTTTCCAGCAGTTGCGATAATATCAGCAATATCTACTGGTTGTAAATTTTTAGGGTCGCACTCATCAGTTAAAACCGAAATAGCACAACATGGAATATTTAATTGTTTAGCTACAATTACTTCAGGAACAGTACTCATACCTACAGCATCTGTTTCAAGTATTTGAAGCATTCTATATTCTGCACGCGTTTCTAATTGCGGACCCAATACACTAGCATAAACTCCTTCGTGTAGCGTTATGTCGTGTTTTTGAGCAATACCTTTCAGTAAATCATTTAATTTTTTTGAATAAGGCTCTAACATGTCTGCAAAAATGTTTCCGAATTCTTTGGCTTCACCAAAAGCTAAAGGAGATTGTCCTTGTAAATTAATATGATCTTCAATAAGCATTAACTCACCTTTGTTGTACGATAAATTAATAGCTCCGGCAGCATTAGAAATTAATAAGTTTTCAATTCCTAATCCGTGCATAGTTCGAATTCCGTATGTAACTTCCCATGGTGTATAGCCTTCATATAAATGAAAACGTCCAGACATTACAACCACTTTTTTACCAGCTAATTCTCCGTAAATTAGTTTCCCTGAATGAAATTCTACTGTAGCTTCTGGAAAATTTGGAATATCACTATAAGGAATTTCTGTTTCTATTGTTATTTCATCTACTAATTTTCCTAAACCTGTACCTAATACAATTCCGATTTTAGGATTTGTAATATCATTTTCTTTAAGGTAGTTTATAGTTTCTTGTAGCTGTTGTTTTTTCATAAGTTTAAAAATTGTTGAAATGCAGGGTGTTGTTGAATGTCTTCAATAACATCAACATCATTTAACATGGGTAATAAATGTACACTTTCTTTTTGTAAGTCTTGTAGTGTTTCTTTTCTAACAGTTGAGGTTCCCCAAGCTTTGTTTTGGAATATTTCAGGATACACTTTTTTGCTGGCTAATAAATAATAACCACCATCTTCTGCTGGACCAATAATAATGTCATTATGATCTAGTTTTTCAAAAGCTTCATTAATATGATCTGGAGTTAAATCGAATAAATCACTACCGATAATAGCAACCTTTTCATAACCATTTTCAAAAGCTTCTGTAAATGAATTTTGCATACGCATACCTAAATCTTCTCCAGATTGTTGGTGTTTTGTATACGTTGTATCCCAAATATCGTTGTTTCTAATTTTTACAGAATAAAAAACAGCTTTATCACAAGATAAATGCTGCGTAACTTCTTTGGTTTTATTCAGTAAGAATTTATATATATCTAATGCTTTTTGATCTCCTAGAGATTTTGCAAGCCTTGTTTTTACTTTACCCAATTCTGGATTTCGCGTAAAAATCATCAGCAAATTTTTACTCATATACTTTTATGCCCTTTTTTAACCACTTTCCCCATTCTTTATCAAAAGCATGTACTTTTTCTGTAGGTTTATTATTTGTGTTAATCACAGTAAAACCTTTGTTTTTCCATTCAAAAATACCTCCGTATAAATTAAATACATTGGTAAATCCTTTTTTTTGTAGCTGTTCTGCGATGTCTTCAGAACGTACTCCGAGAGAGCAATATACTACTATTTTAGCATCTTTTTTATTTGCTAAAATTACATCTGTAGTTCTTTTTAAATCGAAGTTTTGGTAACCAACAAAGATTCCATTTTTAATACTGCTAACATTATATTCTTTAGCTTCTCGAGCATCTAATAGAATATAGTTACTTTTTTGTTTTGATAACTCTTCAACAGTAATATACGGAACAGACTCAGTATTGTATTTTTTCAATAGTCGTTTTAAACTACTTTGTGAGAAAGTAAATGAGAAAATAAAAAACGATAGAAAAAATACAATTTTAGTCTTCATGATTTATGCAACAGTTCCTTGACAACTACTTCCTGCTCCAGCAGTACATCCGTAACAATGCTGATTGATAATGATATTTCTGTTTTGAAGTAATTCTTCGTTATATTCAGAAATGTGTTTTACTTTACTTGCTACTTTTAGATTTAGCATTTGATTGAAATCACAATCATATAACCAACCATCCCAACTTACAGATAAAGTATTTGTACACATTACATTTTCTACAGCCATTGGATTATAAGCTTCAACTAAAGCGTACATATAATCTTCATAATTTTCAGAAGCGATTAAATAATCTAAAAATCTACTGATAGGTAAATTTGTAATTGCAAATAAGCTATTGAAAATAATACCAAAATCTTCATGCAATGCTTTTTTGAAATCACTTTCTAAAGCTGCTTGATCTCCTGGTAAAAATGCTCCTGAAGGATTGTAAACCAAATCCAATTGAAGTCCAGATCCTTCTTTTCCGTATCCAACCTCATTTAGCATTTGAAGTGCTTTGATAGACTTATCAAAAACACCATCACCTCTTTGTTTGTCTGTTTTTCCTCTTGTCCAGTGTGGCATAGAAGAAACAACATGAACATTATGTTTTTTGAAGAACTCTGGTAAATCGTAGTACTTTTTGTTGGCTCTAATAATAGTTAAGTTAGAACGAACGATAAAATCTTTGATTCCTGCTTTAGAAGCTTCTTCAACAAACCATCTGAAATTTGGATTCATTTCTGGCGCTCCACCAGTTAAATCTAATGTATGTGCCCCAGTTTTTTTAATAACATCTAAGCATTGTTGCATAGTTTCAGTGGTCATAATTTCTTTTCTGTCTGGACCCGCATCAACATGACAGTGCGCACATACTTGATTACACATGTAACCTAAGTTTATTTGTAAAATTTCTAGCTTTTTTGGACGCAAAGGAAACTGATTAGTCTCTTTTATCTTATCTGCAAATGTTGGTAATTCACCATTTTGAAATATTCCGTTAGATAATATTTCTAATTGATGAGTAGTATTTGCCAAATCATTGTTTCTAGCTAAGAGTGATTTTTTCATCGAGTTTTAATTGTGAATTAAAAATTATAAACGAAATCAAGTTCAATTCATAATTTAGAATAATTCATAGCATGATTACATTTCAAGTTTATTCACTTTATTCATCATTTGCACACCATGTACTAAAGTTGCTCCACTTTTTATAGCAGCTCCAACATGAATTGCTTCCATCATTTCTTCTTTAGTAATACCTCGTTGTAATCCGTCTTTTGTATAAGCATCAATACAATAAGGACATTGCTCTGTGTGTGCTACAGCTAAAGCAATTAAGCTTTTTTCACGAGCAGTAAGTGCTCCTTCTTCAAAAACTTTTCCATAATAGTCGAAGAACTTGTTTCCAAGTTCTTCGCTCCATTCTGTAATTTTTCCAAACTTTCTTAAGTCTGAAGGATCGTAATATGTTTTAGACATTGATAATTTCTTATGTATTTAGAAAACTAAAGATACTATTTTCCGTTTAGATTCCAGTCGTAAGGTAAGTGATGGATTTTAGCTTCGCTAGCTACTTTTTCATCAGCATACTTATTAATATAATCTATAACAGAACCCTCTTTCGTGAAATCTCCTTTAAACCAGTTGAAGATTTCTGAGATGTGTATTGTTTTCTTTTTATTTAATTTGTTTCTTTTTGAATCATTTATGAATTGCTTCATTAAGCTTTCTAATTCACTATCAATATTTTTAGCTGTGAAAGCTTTGTTGTGTAATTTAGGACAAGAACCAGAAGCGCAATTTACACCAACATGAATTCTTGGATCAAATAATTTTTTTCTTAAGATATTATGTTCAATATGATCTAAAGTATATGTTTTACCGCCAACTTTTGCAAATGGAATTTTCCAAGCGTTTTTACCTTTCTTTTTAATTTTAGTGATACTCTTCAATGGATAGTTCTCTAAAATTAATTTTATCGTATATGCATTGTAAGCATTAATCCAAAAAGCTTTCTGCTTGTCTTTAGACCAAGAAAGACTAGGTATTGTTTGGTTTAAATACGCTAAATAAGAATCTAAAACAGCTTCATCTTTTTTAAATGCTTTATAATTCACGTTTCCTTTAGTATCTACATGTTTATTTAATAATGTGTTGAACTTTGAAGATTGAGCTATTACATTTATTGATAAAAATATTGATAAAATAAAAACGATTTTTTTCATGATAATTGTTATTTATAAATGTAGACGTTAGTTTTAAAAAAACTTTACAAAGAATATTTAGGAATATTAAAGAGTAACCAAATTAAATAAAAAAACCCACTCAAAGATTGAGTGGGAAAATTGCTATGAAAAAGAAAAAGTGTCCTCAAACGTCTCTGAGGACACTACAAATATAAAGCAATTAAAAGGTATAAAAACAGGAAAAACATGGTTTTTTTTTGTGTTTTTTTTATTGTGTTGTAAATCAATGGTTAAGAAGTGTTTTTTTTATGTTAAATTTTTTTCTGTTTCGAAAAAAATTTTAAAAAGAGGTTTTTTAGCTCTGTTTACTTTATGATTCCGTTTTGAAATATTTTAAATTTTAGTTTAGAACACTTAGATTTTAACTGGTTCATTAATTGCTTTTATAGGAATTTTATAAGGAATGTCCATAAAGTTACTATGTCGAGATTGTAGAATTTTAGCATCATAAAATATGAATTGCTTTTATTTATAAATATGTGTTTGTTAAAGGTTAGATGTATTTCAGGCTAGTCTGATGAAATAAAAAGAAATGGTTTTCGAAAGATAGTGCCTGCAACTTGTCCCCATTGAAAACCATCAAGATTGTATCCTGTTCTTATTTCATTATTGGTTAATAATGCTTCTCCTGCTGCTGCTCTTGAATGACTAAATACATCAATTTGATTATGATTCAATTTATTTTTTAAAAGCCTTTCAGAATTTTTTTCGTTTAGTTTATCAATCACCGAATTTATATCTTCAGCCCAGCATTTAACTATATTTTTCACAAAGTAAGAAGTTAAGTTTTTTCGAATTATAGGATGACAATCTTTAAAAGTTATATCTTGTTGAAAAGCTTTTATAGATGATTCTATTATATTCCATGAATCCTTTTCAATCTTTTGAGTAAACTCATGATTGAAGCATTATAAGAGAAAAATATCCCTTTGAATAAGTTTTCTTAACTGTAGCTTAAAGCGTTTAAGGTTAAAATAAATTCGAAATTTTGCATTTTGTTTTCTTACAAATTTCGTTGTCAAGATGTTTTTAAAACAATGCTATATCGCTGTTAAAACTTGCTTTAAGACTATTTATCTTCGTAGTTATAACAAATAGAAAGGAGGTTTTAGTTTTTAAAATAAAAAAAACCGTTAAAAATCATAAGATTAATAACGGTTTAGTACAGAAGGCGGGACTTGAACCCGCACGGGCATTACGGCCCATTGGATTTTAAGTCCAACGTGTCTACCAATTCCACCACTTCTGCATGGTGTGTTTATATTAAGAGTTCGAGCGAAAGACGGGATTTGAACCCGCGACCCTCACCTTGGCAAGGTGATGCTCTACCCCTGAGCTACTTTCGCGTAAGCTTTTTTATGAACTTGTGCAATTGTTATTGCGGATGCAAATATACAACGGTTTTTTTATTCTACAAATAAAAAACAAGTATTTAAAACAGCTTTTTATAAGTAAAATGTTTTTTTAATGTTTAAGTGGTTTAAAAACAGTTGTGTAAATAAAAAAATATTTTTGTTAAAATGAATAGAGGGTTAAATCGTGTAGCGAGAAAAATTAAGCGCATAAAAAAACCGTTGAAAACGTAGGGTTAACAACGGTTTAGTACAGAAGGCGGGACTTGAACCCGCACGGGCATTACGGCCCATTGGATTTTAAGTCCAACGTGTCTACCAATTCCACCACTTCTGCATGGTATTTTATATAGAAATCAGATTTAATAAATAATTTCTGATTTGTAATTTTAAGAACTTGTGCAATTGTTATTGCGGGTGCAAATATACAATGGTTTTTTTATTCTGCAAATAAAAAAGATGTTTTTTCAATAAAAATATTTTCACTCATTAATAAAACTCAAAAAACATGGTGGTTACACTATTATAGAATATCTTTGCAAAAATTTTGGAATTAGCAAGGTGGGTTTAGTTTTGGTTGAAGATAAGTCGATATTGAAAACAGTTTTTTTAGATTTTAAGCAGCTTACTAAAGTAGGACTTTCGGTAAGTGTTGTATTTACATCAATTGCTGGATATTTATTAGGAGCAGAAACTATAGATTATACAACTATATTAATGTTAGCTATTGGTGGCTACTTAATGGTTGGTGCATCTAATGCTTTTAATCAAGTAATTGAAAAAGATATAGACAAATTAATGCAACGCACTAAAAACAGACCACTTCCTGCTGGAAGAATGAGTCCTACTGTGGCATTAATCATAGCTTCATTATTCACTATATCTGGTATTGCAATATTATATGCTATCAATCCGAAATGTGCTTTGTTTGGAGCAATATCTATTTTTCTTTATACAAGTGCATACACACCTTTAAAAGCTGTGACTCCTTTAGCTGTGTTTGTTGGAGCAATTCCTGGAGCAATTCCTTTTATGTTAGGTTGGGTTGCAGCAACAGGTAAATTTGGTGTTGAAGCTGGATTTTTATTTATGATTCAGTTTTTTTGGCAATTTCCACACTTTTGGGCTATCGGATGGTTGCAATATGAAGAATACAACAAAGCTGGTTTACATATGCTTCCAATGGATAAGAAAGACAAAGGAGCTGTTGTTCAAATGATATTTTATACTGCTGTAATGATTTTAATTTCTATTGCACCAGTTTTAAAGAGTACTGGGAGTCTATATATATATCCCATAACAGCAGTCATTGTAGCAAGTTTAGGGCTGTTAATGCTATTTTATGCAATAAAATTGTATAAATCAGAGTCGAATATAGATGCGAGAAAGTTAATGTTGGCTAGTGTGTTTTATATCACAGTGTTGCCAATAATATATGTTATAGATAAATTTTTACACTAATGGATAGAGCTCAAGTTGATAGTGAGTTAAGAGTAGCGAAAAGAAAATCAGCAAAACCAATGTTATGGGTTTCACTTATAAGTATGGTAATGTTCTTTGCTGGTTTAACAAGTGCTTACATTATAAGTATGAAAAGAGATGATTGGGTAACTTTCGATTTACCTCAGGCTTTTTATGTGAGTACAGTTTTAATAGTTTTAAGTAGTATAACCTTGTTTTTATCTCATAGATTACTAAAACAAGATAAACTACAACTATCTTTTGTTTTACTAACCCTAACTTTTATTTTAGGTTTAGCATTTGTTTGGTTCCAATATGTAGGGTTTGAGCAATTACGTAGTTCTGGGTTATATTTTACAGGTCCAGGAAGTACAGTTTCTGTTTCATTACTACTAATTATTACTTTTATGCATGTTTTACACTTGTTAGGAGGTGTGATTGTGTTAATTGTTGTTATTTATAATCATTTTAAAAAGAAGTACTCTTCTGCCGATATGCTTGGTTTTGAACTAGGTGCAATCTTTTGGCATTTTGTAGATGTTTTATGGATTTATCTATTTTTCTTTTTCTATTTCATTAGATGATTAAAAATGTGTAATTTTGGCGGACGATTTAACAAAATTTAACTGATAAAGATATTTATGGAAGCTAATATCGCTGTAAATTCTGATAATAAAGAGACCTGGAGCGGAGGTGGAGTGAAACCATTTGGCGCTAGTTATGGTAAAATGATGATGTGGTTCTTCATCTTGTCTGATGCTTTAACCTTTTCTGGGTTCTTAGCTGCTTATGGTTTAACACGTTTTAAGTTTATAGATTCATGGCCGATTGCCGATGAAGTATTTACTCACGTTCCTTTTTTCCATGGTAACTACCCAATGTATTATGTTGCATTCATGACATTTATTCTTATTGTGTCTTCTGTAACTATGGTTTTAGCTGTAGATGCAGGGCATAAAATGCAACAAAAGAAAGTAGCACTTTATATGTTTGTTACTATTGTTTTCGGATTAATATTCGTTGGTTCTCAGGCTTGGGAATGGAAAACATTCATTAAAGGTTCTTATGGAGCTGTTAAAACTACAGATAATCATATATTACAATTCGTTAAAGATGGAGAGCAGATCGCTTTAGCTGATTTTGTTCAGGGAGATAGAACTGACGGAAGAGTTCAGCACT
Organism: Tenacibaculum aquaeponti; assembly: GCF_052084715.1. Taxonomy (GTDB): domain Bacteria; phylum Bacteroidota; class Bacteroidia; order Flavobacteriales; family Flavobacteriaceae; genus Polaribacter. Next base: position 2,717,123 of record NZ_CP197288.1, read on the forward strand.
CAAGAAAGAACGGATTATGGTTTACTAACGAAGCTACAATTTCTCAATATTCAGTTGCTCAGGTACAAGAAGCGTTTAAAAACGATCCTTCTTTACAAGTTAGAAGTGAAAAAATTGATTTAGCAACTAAGAAGAAAATCATCTTATCTAGAGAAGAAAGTCTTAAACAAATGGCTAAAGTAAAATTAGTTGTTGAAGGTGCGAATTTACGTGATAACGAATACGGTAATCCAATCTTTGCAGATTTCTTTTTCTTTATTACAGGTTTCCACGGTTTCCACGTATTCTCAGGAATTGTAATTAATATCATTATCTTCTTCAATGTTGTTTTAGGAACATACGAAAAAAGAGGACACTACGAAATGGTAGAAAAAGTTGGATTATATTGGCACTTTGTAGATTTAGTTTGGGTATTCGTATTTACATTCTTCTACTTAGTATAATTAATATTTAAAAGTATTTTAAAATGGCAGGTCATTCACACGAGTCAAATAAAAGAATCTGGATAGTTCTAGCTATATTATCTATAATTACAGCAGTAGAAGTAGGTTTAGGTATTGTTAAGCCAGATGCATTACACTTACATGGTCCAGGAACAAGTTGGTTAAACTGGATATTCATTATCCTTACTTTAGCTAAAGCTTATTATATCGCTTGGGCGTTCATGCACTTAGAAGGAGAGAAAAAATGGTTTAGAAGATCTATAGTATGGACAGGAGTTTTCTTAATTTGTTACTTATTATTTATAGTACTATTAGAAGGCGATTATTTATATGATACATTAGCACCATTAATTAAATGGTAATAATATAAAATTGGTGGTTTTAACCACCTTTTTTTTGCTTTAAACTATACATTTTCATGAAGATTAGTAAAAAACATTTAGTTCTTTTCATCCTATTCATAGTTCCTTTATTATTCTATATATATCTTCAAATGGGAACTTATAATTTCGGTAAATTACCTGTGGTTACAAAGGATGTTATAGATGTAAGTAATATTGATAGAAAATTTAAATTCAAAGGAAAAGTCACTGTCGTTAATTTTATTGGTAAGGATACTACAAATAGTAGAGGTGAAATTTTCAATTTGAATGAAAAGATTTATAAGAAATTTTACGGATACACAGATTTTCAATTAATTTCATTTGTAGATGAAGCCTATAAAAGTCAAACAGAAGAACTGGCAAAGAAATTAGGTAAGTATACAAACATGGTTAAATGGAAGTTTTTATACGCTTCTAAAGTTGAGATAGATGCACTCTATGAAAGTTTTCAGACCAATGAAAAACTAGATGCTAATATTCATTCTAAAAAGGCTTTCATAATAGACAAAGAAGTAGCTTTGCGCAGAGGAGAATCTACTATAAAGAAACTTAAAGAAAAGAAACTTTATGGTTATAATATGCAATCTGTAGCTGAATTAAAAAATGATATGTTCGATGATGTTAAAGTTGTTCTAGCAGAATATAGTTTGGCATTAAAGAAGAATAATAGAAGTGAAGATAGAAGAATAAAAAGTATATCAAATGAAGAAAAGTAATTATTCTTATATAGGGATTTCATTTATAATCTTACTATTTGGAATCTACTCAATCCCTAAAATTGTAAAGCATTTTCAAAAACCTGATTTACACAAATTCAATAAAGTACCAAGTTTTGAATTTGTAAATCAAAAAGGAAAAACAATAACCAATAAAGACTATGATGGAAAGGTTTATGTCGTTGAGTTTTTCTTTACTACTTGTCCAACAATATGCCCAATTATGAACAGGAAGATGGTTACAATACAGAATGAGTTCTTAGGGAATCCTAATTTTGGAATTGCATCATTTTCAATTACACCAGATAAAGATACTCCTGAAGTTTTAAAAGAGTATGCAGATAACTATAAGATATCACATGTTAATTGGCATATGTTAACAGGTAAGCCTGTAGATGATGTGTTTAATTTATCAGAAACTGGATTTAAATTACCTGTTGGAGTAGGTGGAGAAGAACATGGAGGTTTTTATCATTCAGGTTTGTTTGCTTTAGTTGATAAAAATGGATTTATACGTTCAAGGTACGACGAACATGGAAATCCAATAATGTATTACAGAGCATTAGAAGAAGAAACATTTCCAGATCAAATTACAGAGTTAAAACAAGACATAAAATTATTATTAAATGAGTAATTTAACTGTTCAAGAAAAGAAGTATAAGAATTTTATTACGATAGTTTCTATTGTAATACCGATAGCCGTAGCAGCACTTTTTAGAATAAAATTATCTAATGTAGAACCATTAAGTTTTTTGCCTCCAATTTATGCAACAATGAATGGAATTACAGCTGTTTTATTAGTCTTTTCAGTTATTGCAATAAAGAAAGGAAATAGAAAAAGACACGAATTGTTAAATACTTTAGCAATAGTTTGTTCAGCATTGTTTTTGGTAATGTATGTTGCTTATCATATGACCTCTGAATCTACACCTTTTGGAGGAGAAGGTTTCGTTAAATACGTTTATTACTTTATATTAATTACTCATATATTATTATCTATTATAATTATCCCTTTTGTGTTATTTACATTTATGAGAGCAAAACTGGGACAATTTCCACAACATAAAAAACTAGCAAAAATTGCTTATCCATTATGGTTATATGTTGCAGTTACTGGAGTAATTATTTATATCATGATTTCACCCTATTATGCTTAAAAGAATTTTATTTTTTTTATTATTGATTTCTTCGCTAGCAAACGCACAATGTGCAATGTGTAAAGCCGTTATTGAAGGAGGTGATGAGTCTGTTGCCGAGGGAGTTAACAATGGAATTACCTATTTGATGGTATTTCCATATTTATTAATTGGATTACTTTTATTCTTCTTATACAGACATAGAAAAAAAACTAGTAATTAATTTCGTTCTTTTTTTGTAACATATTGTTTACTTTGTCGTCATATCGATACTTACTAAATAAACAAAGATTGTGAAGAACAAAAAATTACTACTGTTATTTCCTTTTTTATTAGTTTCTATACTTTCCTATAGTCAAAAAAAATGGACATTAAAAGAGTGTGTAGATCATGCTTTAAAGAATAATATACAGGTTAAAATAAATGAACTTAATGTTCAAGTTGCAGAAAAAGATGTAAAAAGTAATAAAGCTAATTTCTTGCCTTCTGTTAATGCTTCAACAGGTGGAAGCTTAAATTTTGGTTCTACTTTCGATCCTGTATCTAACGACAGGGTATCTACAACTACATTTGGAGGTTCTTTAAGTTTAGGGGTAAGCTACACAGTATTTAATGGTTTTAGAAATTTAAATACATATAAACAAGCTAAATTAGGTGTAGAAAGAAGCAAATTAGACTTGGAAGTTATTGAAAATGATATTGCATTAAGAGTTGTGAATACATATTTAAATGTGTTGTTTGCTAAAGAAAATTTAGAAGTAGCCAGATTTCAAGCAGATATAAGTAAAAAACAAATAGAAGGAGCTCAAGCTCAGTTTGATTCAGGTTCTATTCCTAAAGGAGATTTGTTGAATATTCAATCTACAGCAGCTAATGATGCACAAAATGTAGTAACACAAGAAAATAGTTTAAATATAGCTCTGCTAAATTTATCTCAACTATTACAAGTTAGCTACGAAGGATTTGAAGTTGCAACTATTGAAATAGGTTCTCCTTCTGCGGCATTACTATATAGTAGTTCTAATGAAGTATATCAAAAAGCTTTAAAGAGCAGACCTGAAATTGAAAGAGCTAAGTTGAGTATAGAAAACTCTGAATTTGGAATAGAGATTGCAAAATCAGGTTATTTACCTTCTATTTCTACATCAGCTAATATTGGATCTAATTATGGTTTTAATTTAGATTTACCTCCTGGTTTTTCTAATACAGGATTATTTACTCAGCTAGATAACAACCTTGGTTATGGTTTAGGTTTTAGTATTAATATTCCTGTTTTTAATGGTTTTAGAAATGATGCTAATGTTGAAAGATCTAAAATTCAAAAATTAATTTCTGAAAACAATTTAGAAATTGAAAAATTAAGTTTAAAGCAAACTATAGAGCAAGCATTTTTAGATGCTAAAGCTGCTGCAAAAACTTTTGAAGCTGCAAGTATCTCTTTAGAATCACAAAATGAAGCTTTTAAAAATGCTCAAGCAAGCTATGAATACGGAGCTATGACAAGATTCGATTATGATCAAGTCCGTAATCGTTTAGTAAATGCCGAATCTGCTTTAATTAGAGCTAAATTTGATTATATTTTTAAAACAAAAGTTTTAAAGTTTTATTACGGAGAAAATATTTTAGATTAAAATAAACGACTAACTATACTTATTTTAAGCCTTGCAAATTAATTTGTGAGGTTTTTTTATATATATAATATATTTGCATAAAAATTATATTAATGGCTTTAATTTTAAATATAGAAACATCTACTAAAAACTGTTCCGTTTGTATTTCTAATAAAGGTGAAGTTATAATATCTAAAGAGTTAAATGATGTTGGTTATTCTCATGCAGAAAAATTGCACCCTTTTATTTTAGATGTTGTGAAAAGTTCAGGGGTTTCTATAAATGATTTAGCTGCTATAGCTGTAAGTAAAGGTCCTGGTTCTTACACTGGTTTACGAATCGGGGTTTCAGCAGCAAAAGGGCTTTGTTTTGCTTTAAATAAACCATTAATAAGTATAGGAACATTAAATGCTTTAGCACTTTCTATAGATGTAAAAGAAGATGCTTATATCATTCCAATGTTAGATGCTAGACGTATGGAGGTGTATTCAGCAGTTTTTACTAATTCTAAAGAGCAAGTTAGAGAAGTAAAAGCTGAAATTATAGATGAAGATTCATTTAAAGAATATGCTGATAAGAAAGTTTACTTACTTGGTGATGGAAGTGAAAAATGTAAAGAGGTCTTTAATCATTCTAATTTTGTGTTTGTAGAAGGTAAACATCCTTCTTCAATCCAAATGGCAGAATTAAGTTATATAAAGTACAAAAAAAACGACATCGAAGATGTCGCTTATTTTGAGCCTTTTTATTTAAAAGATTTTATGGTTACTCCACAAAAGAATAGTTATAAAGAATTATAGTACCTTAAAATTCTAAATAAGTCTTTTTTTCTTTTATGTTTTAATTTGTTTTTTTTGGCAAATTCTTTAACCTGATCTTTTTTATCACCCATTATCTTAAAAAAAGCTTTCTTTTTCTTTGGAAGTTTTTTTAATTCACCTTTTCCAAAGTCTAAATAGTAAACATCTTTTATTCTTTTAAACCTTGCAGGTTTAGAATTTTCGTAACTAGATACAGCTTGCTTTTCCTTAAGGAATTTTACTTTTTGTTTAGATAATAAGGTGAAGTTTTTTAAAGGTAATTCTTCCTTATAGTATCCGATAGTTTCTGTTACAGGATCTTTATGAACGCTGTAAGCAATTTTTAAACTACTATTATATACTCTGTTTCCTTCTTTTCTTGGTAACTCGTATGTTTTTGAGTTCGACTTAATTTCAACAACGTCTCTATAAGCATTGTATCTAAAAAGTACTTCATTTGGATATTCATTAATTTTACCTTGGAAAAAATCTTTAACGATATAAGGAGACCCTTCTACTCCTGTATAATCTACATTTTTCCCTTCTTTACTAATTAAATCACTAAAGAATCTACCTCTTGAACTCCCCGAAGAACCTATACTTTGTGCGAAAGTAGTAGTAGTGATTAAAAAAACTAAAACCTTAAGAATGTTTTTTGTCATGATTTTTGTATTTACTCTATTTTTGAATTTCAACCGAATGTGGATAAGGTATTTCAATCCCCGCCTTATCTAATTCAATCTTTGTGTTTTCTATTATATGAAAATATGCATCCCAATAGTCAGAAGATTTAACCCAAGTTCTTGTGATAAAATTTACAGAACTATCAGCTAATTCTCCTACTAATACCACTGGTTCAGGATTTTTTAATGTAAAAGGTGTGTTTTCTATAACAGATAAAAGTACTTTTCTTGTTTGTTTTATATCTGCATCGTAAGAAACACCAAATGTTAAATCAACACGTCTTTTTTCTTCTGATGAATAATTGATAATATTTCCATTAGATAATATTCCATTAGGGATAATTACTTCTTTGTTATCTACTGTATTTAATTTTGTTGTAAAAATCTGTATGTCTTTTACAACTCCTTGTTCTCCTTGAGCTTCGATGTAATCCCCAACTTTAAATGGCCTAAAAATCATAATAAGAGCACCTCCAGCAAAGTTTGATAGTGAACCTTGTAATGCCATACCGATTGCTAAACCAGCTGCAGCAATAATAGCAGCAAAAGAAGTAGTTTCTACTCCAAGTTGACCGGCAACTGTTACTAGTAAAAAGATTTTTAAAGTCCAGTTAACTAAACTTCCTAAAAAACCACGGAGAGATGTATCTATATCTCTTTTTTCCATTAATTTCTTAACTGTTTTAGTTATAATACCTATAACCCATAATCCAATAATTAATAACAATAAGGCTGCTGCTACTTTTGGAGCATATTCAATTAATACATCTTTGAATTTTTCTATGTTTTTTTCCATGTTTTGATTGATTGTTAGTAAGAGCTATTCAATTCAATAGCTTGGTTATCTACATCAATATCTAATATGTTCGCCTTTTTTTTTATGGCATACATGTAGTATAACAGTTAAAAATAAATAACTCCTACCTGATTAATAAAATTTTAAATGTTTTTGGGTTTTAATTAACATAATTACTAATTAAACAAATGAAAAACGCGGTATCAAATACCGCGTTTTATAAAAGTAGTAGCTTTGTTTTTATTTATTTAACCTCAAAGGTTACTTTTAAGTTTACTCTAAATTCAGATACTTCATCATCTTTAACAACAACACTCTGCGATTGAACAAAAGCTGATTTGATGTTTTTTACAGATTTTGATGCTTGATTGATTGCTTTTTTTGTAGCATCTTCCCAGCTTTTTTCAGAGTTAGCTAGAATCTCGATTACTTTCATTACTGCCATAATACAATTTTAATTAATTACTAACACAAATATAAACTTTTTGATAATCAGAATCAAAAAACACTCCAATGTTAAATTAAAGTAAACAAAAGTTTGCTTAATGGTAAATTAATCGTTATATTTGTAATATAAATGTTAATGAATAAATGTTTTAGATATGAAAAAATTTGTAGTTTTAGTTTGCTTCATAGTTATGGGAAGTGCGTTTGCGCAAAATGAAATAAAACCTTTATACGAGAAAGAAGGTGATTTAATTAAAGTAACTCACTTTCATAATAATGGTAATGTTAAAGAGCAAGGTTTTTATAAGGATAAATTATTACACGGTAAATGGGTGATTTATGATGCAAAAGGAGATAAAAAAGTTATGGCTTTTTACGAAAAAGGTAAAAAAGTAGGTAAGTGGTTTATTTGGGATAAAGATGAATTAAAAGAAATAAACTATGAAAATAATTCAATAGCTAGTATACAGTCTTGGAAAGAAAGTACTAAAATAGCTGTAAAGTAAAAACTACTACATAGATATATAAGTAAAAAAGCGAGATCATTAATGATCTCGCTTTTTTACTTATATATAAAAAAATATTATAAACCTCTAGTCCAACCAGCAGTCCAAGTTGGAGCAGCAGCACCGTTACCAGCACCAGTTGCAGTTCCTTCAGTTAAGAAAGATGAACCAGCAGCACCAGTATAATCAGTAACTTGGAAACCAGTAGCGTTATTAGCAAACTGAACATTCGTCATAACCAAATCTCCGTTTTCAATTCTAACACCAGCTTCTGCATCAGTAGACTTAACTTTAACCCCTAAATCAACTGCAGAAATGTAGAAGTTATCGATAGTAAAGTTACCACCACCTTCTTTGTAGAATAAAGCACCTTCAGTTACAGAACCTACAACAGTAATGTTTCTTAGTGTTAAGTTAGTTACAGGAGCAGCATCACCGTTATCTCCGTTGTTAGATGCTTCAACACCAGCTTTAGCACTTCCTGAAATATATACGTTTTCAATTGTTCCATTGTACCCATCAGCAACATCTAATGAATCATCACCAGAATTTGTACAAACTAAGTAGCTTCCGTTTACAGTACCTCCGAAGAATTCGATACCATCATCACCACCTTCGAAAGATTGTACATACTCAACAGTAGTTCCGTTACCAACACCGAATAAAGAAAGTCCGTTAAACTCTTTTGAAGAGTTGAAAGTTGCACCAGTATACTCAATTCTTAAGTAACGAATAGAACCTGAATTATCATTAGTAGTACTTCCACCGTAAGTTAAACCAGCAACTTCAGAAGTGGCTACAGAACCTACGTTTGTTGGAGCTTTACCACATACTACTAGTCCTCCCCAGTCTTTTGGAGCAGGGTTAGAAGAACCAGAAGTCATTACTACTGGGTCAGAAGCAGTACCTTCAACAAAGATTTGACCACCTTGAGCTACAGCAATGTAAGAAGAAGTACCTCCTGTTGCCTTAATAGTAGTACCAGCAGGAATAGTTAATTTACCACCATCTTTTACTACAAAAGAGCTAGTTAATAAGTATTCAACATCAGCATTTAAAGTAACTTCTCCAGTTACTTCACCAGCTAAATTTTCTGAAGTAACACCACTGTTACTTAAACCTCTTGTCCAACCAGCAGTCCAGTCTGGAGCAGCAGCACCATTACCAGCACCTGAAGTTACACCTTGAGAAATGAATGATTGGTTTGCACCAGCATAGTCAGTCATTTCAAATCCTGTTGCATTAGAAGCAAACTGAACATTAGTCATAACTAAATCTCCATTTTCAATTCTAACACCAGCCTCAGCGTCTGTATCTTTTACCTTAACACCTAAATCAACTCCAGATATATAGAAGTTATCAATGTTAAAGTTTCCTCCACCTTCTTTATAGAATAAAGCACCTTCAGTAACAGGACCTACAACTGAAATATTTTTTAAAGTAGCGTTAGTTACAGGAGTAGCATTACCGTTATCTCCATTATTAGAACCTTCGATACCAGCTTTTGCACTTCCTGAGATATACCAGTATTCACCAGTACCAGCCCATCCGTCAGCGAAATCAATTGAATCATCTCCTGAGTTAGTAGCAACTAAATATTTACCATTAACAGTACCTCCGAAGAATTCGATACCATCGTCTCCACCTTCGTAAGATTGTACATATTCAACAGTAGTTCCGTTACCAACACCGAATAAAGAAAGTCCGTTGAATTCTTTAGAAGAGTTGAAAGTAGCACCAGTATATTCGATTCTTAAGTAACGAATAGATCCAGAGTTATCATTAGCTTCAGTACCACCATAAGTTAAACCAGCAACTTCAGAAGTAGCGGTAGAACCTACGTTTGTTGGAGCTTTACCACAAACAACTAATCCCCCCCAATCCTTTGGAGCAGGTGTAGCAGCACCAGAAGTCATAACAACTGGATTGTCTTGATTACCATTTACAAATATTTTACCTCCTTGAGCAACAGCAATGTAAGAAGAAGTACCTCCTGTAGCCTCAATTTTTGTTCCAGCAGGAATGTTTAAAACTCCTCCGTTTTGGATAACGTAAGCACCAGTTAACTTATAAGTTACACTAGCATTTAAAGTAACTTCACTAGTTACGTCTCCAGATAAATTAGCACTAGTACATGGTTGACATGAAGAACCCCCACAGTCAACTCCAGTTTCGTCACCATTTTGAATTCCATCAGAACAAGAAGCAGTCTGAACAGGATCATCGTCTCCACATGATACAACGAAAGCTAAAGTAGCAACCATCATCATTAGGCTAAAAAATTGTCTTTTCATTTTTTTTTAAATTTATAATTTTATATAGAATTTCCAATGCTACAAATGAAATAACCCAAGATTAATTTAATGTTTTACAAAAATTAATCTTGGGTTATTGGATTGTAAATAAAATGTTATGTGTATTTAGAACTTATATGATAGAGAGAAATTAAGATTTACACCTCTTCTAAAAGATAAAATAGTAACATCTTGGTTGTCTTGGAACCTTTCGATACTTGGGTTTAATAAGTTTTTAGCAGAAATACCAATACTCATATTTTCATTTATTGCAGACTTTAAGATCAAATCTAAAGTCCCATAGCCTTTATCTACCAAGTTTCCTTTTCCTTCAGTTCCTAAAGCGAAAATTCTATCTGTAAAATAATTGAAAACTATAGTAGATTGTATATTCATACCATTTCTAAAATCTTTTAAATATGTAAAGTCAGTATTTAATAAGAAGTCAGAAGCTCCAGCAAAACCATCTTCTTCAAAAGAAAAGTCCACACTATTTCCAGGATTTTCTCTGATTACTTTTTCTTTATCTAACTCTTGATTGTGCATCATGTATGAACCATTAAATCCAAAAGTTAATTTATTATTTAATGTTTTGTCGTTAGTTTCAGTTTCGAAATTGAAAAGTTTTTTTCTTAATTCTAATTCGACACCATAGGCAATACCCCAGTCACCAGTGTTTGCATAACTAATATCATTAGAAGCAGAGTTAATTCTTACTTCATTAATTGGATTTGCAATATACTTACCAAATAAACCTGCTGAGATAATTTCTTCTTTTTCAGGATAGAATTCCCACTTGAAATCAACATTATAATTATCTGAAGAATATAAGTTAGGATTACCTAAAGAATTATTTACGATATCTTCAAATAAGAAAGGAGCTCTTTCTTTAAATTGAGGTAATGTATATGTTTTACTAGCAGCAAACTTTAAATTGTTTTTGTCGTTTAAAGTATATTTTAAAGAAACAGATGGTAAAATTTGAGTTTCATCTAATTCACTTTGTCCATTTAGGATAGAAGTGTTATAAAATAAAGATTGACTGATTTTTTCTCCTCTTATACCAAAAATACCAGTGAATTTATCAGAAAATTTATATTCAAACTGTGCATAAGCAGCATTAATATTTTGCTTACCACCATAAGTTTGTGGTAAAAGCACATCTATAGTACTACCTAATCCTCCTCTAAATGTTCTAATGGTAAATAAACCTGCATTAAAGTTATCTTGATTGAAATAGCTATCTAAATTATAAACATCGTTAATGATAGGTTGTGTTACAGTTCTTAAAGTAATAGCAAAGTTGAATTGAGTTGCGTCAAAATCAACATCTTTAAATCTTCCACTATAACCTAATTTTAATTTAGCTCTGTTAATGTCGTCTGCATCTTTGGCAAACTTGTATGTAATACTAGAATTTGCAGCAATTTCTTCTTCTTCAAGGTCAGAGAAGAATCTATGGTTATCAGAATCATTACTGATTAATAAGAAAGACTTTGGTCCGTTAGGTTCGTCATTTCTATTAGGTAAAACAGTAGTTTGTTTTCTGTCTGGAACGTTGTTTTTGTTAAAGTTATACGAAGCTCCCCAATCAAATTCGATATTTTCTCCGAATTTATGATCTCCTAATAATTGGTGAACAAACAATGTGTTTTGCACATAAGTTTGTCTTTGTATAACAGCACCACCTTCTGGAGCATTATCAAAAATATCATAGATACCTTGGTAATCGTCATGACTATTACTAGAATTATTTACCATTAAACCGTTATACTTGAACTCATGAGATTTATACTTTAAACGTAAGTTACCCATTGCTGTAGTATTCGTGTTATATGAATAAGATTCTCTTGTTAAATCTCTACGCGCTACACCAGAAACGTTTACATCTGCTCTTGTAACTCCTTGTTGATATGTAAAGTCGTTATTGAAAGAACCAACAGCAAAGAAACTTAATCTTGTATTGTCAGATAAATCAAAAGAATCTCCTCCTTTAATTGCAATTGAAGTATTTACTGGAGCATTTCCTTCTTGTCTATCCCAGCTAGTTGTAAAATTGTAATTGTTTAATGGAAATGCAGGATAGTTAGTTTTATAAAAACCAAAACTATTAGGACCATCTGAACCATAAAAAGTTTTATTATTAGCTACAGTATTAATTCCTGAACCTAAGCTGATTTCAGCAAATCCTTTTCCTTTATATACTTTTGAAGAAATATCAACATTAGCACCTGCAAAATCACCGTAATTACTAAGTGCGTAAGTTTTGTCAATACCGATATATTCAACAATATCAGTAGAAAAAATACTTAAGTCGATATTCTTTTTAGAAGGATCGTTAGATGGTAAAGGTAACCCGTTAAGAGTTGTTACATTATAACGATCTCCTAAACCTCTTACGAATACAGTTCCTGAACCTTCTTCTTTGGATACACCAGTAGTTTTAGTAACAGCTGTAGCAACATCGCTTACACCTTTTCTTGCAAGTTCTTGATTTCCTATTTTTTGTTGGATAACAACTGCTTTTTTTTGCTCTAATAAAAGGGCACTTTCTTTTTCTCGACTTACAGTTGTATTAATTTGAACTTCTTCTAATTGCTCCCCACCACTAGAACCAAGTTCTTGATTAATCACTAAAGTTTTTCCAGATATTATAGTAATTGGTTTTTCAATAGTTTGATAACCAACAAAACTAAAAACTAATGTATGGTTTCCAGCTGGTACAGATATGGTATATTTTCCATCTAAATCTGTAGTTCCTCCAATAGAAGTACCTTTAATAAAAACATTAGCAAAAGGTAAAGTATCGCCATTCATTTCTTTATCAGTAACAGTCCCCGTAACTGTACCTTTATCTTGTGCACCGACCATTTGACACAGATAAACTAAAGCAACTAATAAAATTTTTTTCATTTTTACGTATTCTAAAATCAATTGCAAAAGTCTACTGAAAGTGTAAACAAAAGGTTACATATAAATTAATGTTACATTATTAGAATGTTTATTTTATGTTAAGTAAAGGAATAATAAAAGTTAAGCCAAATAAAACAGCTACTTTTAGGTTGAAGAAGTAGCTGTTTGTTTATTAGTGGTTTATGTGCTTTAATAAGCTAATCGTTAATGAATTTTATTCCAAAGAAATATGTTCTAGGTCTAGAAGGACCGTATACATAATTAGCATCTCTATTAACACCTTGATCAAAATCTTGTTGATAACTGTCAAAAATATTTTGGATACCTGCACTAATTTGAATCTTTGAATGTTCGTGTTTATCAAGTGAAATACTATAAGATGACCTGAAGTTTAATTCAAAAAAGTCAGAAGTTTTCTCTAGTTTATCTTCAGTAGTAAATCCTGCTAAATGTGGAACGTACATACTTCCTGTATAAATACCAGAGATATTATTTTGAAACTTTTTAGTTGGAGCGTATGTAATTATGAAGTTTCCGTATACATTAGGAGACTTGAAAAATTTATCTGCATTTTCTAAAGATATATTAGGATCATCAGACCAAGCAACGGGTGAATTAAACTTACCTTGTTGAACGGTTCCTCCGGTTTGAATGATCCATTTTTCATTAGGAGCGTACTTAGTTTCTAGATTTACACCAAAAACATTAGCATTATCTCCATTTCTTTTTTCCCAAATAACATCAGTTAATTGTTCTAAAATAAAAGGGTTAACAAGGTTGGTGTAGAAGCCTTCAAGTGTAAAAGAAAATTCACCTTTTTCTAAATTTTTATTCCAATCTAAAGAAGCAGTGAAACTATGAGAAGTTTCAGAAACTAAATTGTCACGATTTACTCTAACAGTTAATACTTCACCAGCTGCAATTTGAGCATGTAAGTCTTCAGTAAAAACTTGTGGTGCTCTAAAACCTTTTGCGTAAGAAGCTCTTAATCTAAGGTTATCATTAGCAAAATACATAACATTTAATCTAGGATTCCAAACAATATTTTCTTCGGTTAAATTATGAATATCTGCGCGTATTCCCCCTAAAACTTTCCATTTCTTATTAATTGTCCATTCTTGCTGTGCATAAATACCATAAGTTCTTAAAATTTGGTTCACAAAAGCATTAAACCCTGGTTTTTCATCAATCATATGATCATATTTATACTCGATTCCTCCAGTAAAGTTTCCTTTCCCTCCTAAGAAAGAGTTAAATTTATGTCCGTACTGAGCGCCTAAAACCCATGTTTCATCTTTTGATTCACCAAAACCAATAACTTGACCGTTTTGAGCAATTAAATCTTCGTCTCCGCCATAATAATTGTTATTTGACGATAATGAAGAAGAAACATAAGATGAAAAATTTTGCTTACCATCATTAAAAGAAGTTTCATAAGTAAGTCCTCCAGAAAGAACTTTTGAATCAATTTGTTCGGCAACATCACTTTTAAAAGGTTGTAAACTTAGTTTGTTTCCTCCTCTTCTAAATTCGTTAGTACTGTTAAATTCCGCTGTTAATCTTTCTGTTTCAGAAGTTCTTAGGTATCCTTTAAAACCAAAAGTTTGTGTTTCTAATTTTGTGATTTCAGTAAAAGAATCGCCATCATAATCAAAAGGATTTCTATTTCGGTACATTCCAAAATATGTTAAACCAGCAGTAGCTTCATCATTAACTACAGTTCCGTTTAAGGTTGTCGCTAGATCTAACTTTTCACCTTTAATTATTGATATATTTTGTCCAACTTGAAAAGTGTTTTCGACAGGGTCTTTAGTTATAATATTTATTGTACCCGCAATTGCGTTAGCACCATAAAGCGCAGAGCCACCACCACGAACAACTTCAATACGTTCAATTATATTTGTAGGAATTTGATCTAAGCCATAAACACCATTTAAAGCACTAAAAATCGGTTTACTGTCTACTAATATTTGTGAATAAGCACCGTCTAATCCATTAATACGAACTTGTGAGAAACCGCAATTTTGACAATTTGTCTCCATTCTCAAACCAGGTTGAAAATTCAAGCCTTCTGACAGGCTTACAGCTTGAGTAGCTTCTAATAATTTTGAATCGGTAACAGTAACTATAACAGGTGCAACTTTTCTGTTTAAATATGAACGAGTAGCACTAACTACAACTTGATCTAAACCTAATAAGTCTTCTTCTAAACTAATGTTTAAGATTTGATTTTCTGTTGAAGTAATATTTTTTTCTATTGTTTTGAATCCGATATTTTGAAAAACTAAAACATGGTTTTTAGATGTTAATTTAATTGTATAATCCCCATTTTCATTTGTTATAGTACCAATGGATGTATCTTTTATATATATAGAAACATTCTGGATAGGTTGATTTTTAAAAGAGACTTTTCCAGAGATAGTTTGTGCTTGAATTGTAATTCCAAGTAGTAAGAATATAATGTGATAAATAGATTTCATTTTACCTTTTCTAAAATTTATTTTGATGCAAATATA
Source organism: Tenacibaculum aquaeponti (assembly GCF_052084715.1). Lineage (GTDB taxonomy): Bacteria > Bacteroidota > Bacteroidia > Flavobacteriales > Flavobacteriaceae > Polaribacter. The sequence goes on from NZ_CP197288.1 coordinate 2,732,366, forward strand.
AACTAATTTTTAGACTTGCCTAAAAATTGAATTTCACTAATATAAATTTTGTATGTTTGCAAAAGGAAAAAATTAGTTATGTTTTCACAGTCCGAAGAAAATTATATTAAAACAATTTACCACTTAAGTATAGGTTTTGATGGAGGTATAAGTACAAATGCTATTGCAAAGCAATTAAATACTAAAGCATCTTCTGTAACAGATATGGTTAAAAAGTTGTCAGAAAAAGAAGTTGTAGTGTATAAGAAATATCAAGGTGTTACTTTAACTGATTTAGGAAAAAAAGTAGCGGCTAGCATTATTAGAAAACATCGTTTATGGGAGGTGTTTTTAGTACAGAAACTAAATTTTTCTTGGGATGAAATTCATGAAGTTGCAGAGCAATTAGAACATATCAAGTCTCCAAAGCTAATTTCTGAATTAGACGCATTTCTTGGGCATCCAAAGCAAGATCCGCATGGAGATCCTATTCCTGATGCTGAAGGAAATATTCATCAAATAGAAAAAAAACTATTATCAGTGTTAACTGAAGGAGAAGAAGGTGTTTGTGTTGGTGTTGATGATACGTCATCTGATTTTTTGAAGTTTTTAGATAAGCAAGGAATAGGTTTAGGAAATAGTATTAGAATAGTAGAAATAGAGCCTTTTGATGGTTCTTTCGTTATAGAAGTCAATGGGAAAGTGCTTACCATCTCAAATAAAATAGCAAGTAATTTATACATACAAAAAAGATGAGTTTTTTTGATCAACTAGTTAATTTCGCTAAAGAGCATCCAATACAGGGAGCGTTATATGCTTCATTGTTTACTTGGGGGTTAACAGCGTTAGGTGCTGCGTTAGTTTTCTTTTTCAAAAAATTGAACAGAGCAGTTTTAGATGGAATGTTAGGTTTTACGGGTGGAGTAATGGTAGCTGCAAGTTTTTGGAGTTTATTATCACCAGCAATAGATAATAGTCCGGGAGAAGGCTTTGTAAAAGTTATTCCTTCTGCAATTGGTTTTGCTTTAGGAGCATTAGCTTTATTTGGAATGGATAAATGGTTGCCACACTTACATATCAATTTTAAAGAAGATGAAGCTGAAGGTGTAAAAACGAATTGGCATAAAACTACATTATTAGTTTTAGCAATTACGTTACATAACATACCTGAAGGTTTAGCTGTTGGGGTTTTATTTGGAGCTGCATCTACATTGGTAGGAGTAGAGCAAACTGAAATGATTATTGCTGCTATTTCTTTAGCGATTGGTATTGGTATTCAAAATTTTCCTGAGGGATTTGCAGTAGCAATGCCTTTAAGAAGACAAGGTGTAAGTCGTAGAAAAAGTTTTTGGTACGGACAATTATCTGCCATAGTAGAACCTTTTGCAGCTGTGTTAGGAGCATTAGCAGTTTCTTTCTTTACACCAATTTTACCTTATGCTTTAGCTTTTGCAGCAGGAGCAATGATTTTCGTTGTTGTAGAAGAAGTAATTCCAGAAACACAAAGAGATAAATACACAGATATAGCTACGTTAGGTTTTATAGGTGGATTTATCGTAATGATGTCTTTAGATGTTGGTTTAGGGTAAAAAAGAATATGCTTATCCATAATGTGCAATAATAAACAAACGTCAACCTAAACTTGTTTCAGGTTCTCATCATAAATCCTTGTTTATTAAAATTATGTGATTCCGAAATGAATTCGGAATGACGCTTAAGCATCAAATATGATTTATAACGGATATTCAAAAAAAGAATAACACTTTATATAAAAAACGAAAAAAGACGCTAATTTTTTAGTGTCTCTTTTGATTTATACAGTAAGTTTTAAATGTTATAATCGTTTTAATAATTCCTCTGTTGAAATTACTTCAGCAAATTCTTCATTCAAATTCGCTAATGTGGTTTGATGAATAGTTTCAGCAGAGAAAACTTCACCGTTGATTCCTTTTCTATCAAAAGTTGCTGTTGCATCAGAAATTAAAAAGGTATTAAAACCTAAGTTTCCAGACATTCTTGTTGTCGTAGAAATACAATGATTTGTAGTTAGTCCAACAATTACAACAGTATTGATATTATTTTCTTCTAAAATCTCCTTTAGATTTGTTCCTATAAAAGCACTGTTTACGTTCTTAACAATTACAGGTTCGTTTGGTAAAGGTTTAATTTCATCACAAAGTTCGAAACCAGGATGCGATTCATGTAATAAAGATTTCGGATCTTGAGAACTATGCATAATGTGATATACAGGTAATTCAGCAGCTCTCCATTTTTCTAAAATCTCTTCGCATTTTTTTTCAGCATCTTTATTGTTTCTATTTCCGCCCCAATAATCTTCGTCTTCAAATCCTTTTTGAATATCAATAAGTAGTAAAGCGGTGTTTAAATCTTTTAAGCTCATAAGTAATTAGTTAGAAAAATCAATAATAGATTGTCTTTCTGTGTTTAAAGTAAGTTTTGTGATATCTGGTCTAGAATAATGTCCAACACAATCAAAATTATGACGTTCTTCTAATACTTTCTGAAAATCAATTTCTCCAGTAAAAAGTCCTTCTTTTCCTGTAGCTGGCGGAATTACCCATTCTCCATCTGGACCAGCAATACAAGATCCTCCGTTTGCTAAAACTTCTGGAGCATTTTTTACAACAACATCGTAGTTAGGTGTATCTTTCGGAAAATCTTCAATACTCATAAATCCGCTAACAGAAACTACGAACGATCTACTTTCTTTAGCGATAAATTTCGTGATATCGAAAGTGTTTCTTTCTGCACCAGGCCAAACGGCAACATGTAAATTTTCACCTTGAGCATATAAAGCAGTTCTTGGTAATGGCATCCAGTTTTCCCAACAATTTAAACCACCAACTGTAAAGTCTTTTAATGGGTGAACTTGTAATCCGTGTCCGTCTCCAGGAGACCAAGTTAGTCGTTCTTCGTATGTAGGTTGTAATTTTCTGTGAACAGATTTAATTTCTCCTAATTCATTAATGTAAACTAGTGAGCAATATAAGCTGTGATTTCCTCTGTTAGCAGCTCTTTCAATAATACCTAAATAAATAGCGATTGATTTTTCTTTAGCGATTTTGCAGATATCATCTAAATCGCCTTTTTCAATCTGAACAGAATTCTTAATATAATGAGCATGTATCTCTTTTTGGATTTGCGAATTGAATTCAGAACCATTAGTTATCGATAACCAAAACGGATATCCAGGTAATAATCCTTCACCAAATATCACAAGATCACAATTTTCATTTGCAGCCTTCAGTATATAAGATTTCACTTTGTCAATGGTCTTTTCTTTGTTCAGCCATACAGGAGAAATTTGCGCCATTCCAATTTTTAAGATACTGCTCATTATAGTTGTTTAGGTTTGTTTGTTACACGAATATATTCAAAAATGAGATGAGAATTTTAAAATGAAAACGGATTTAACAAATTGTTGTAAAATGTAGAGTTTGCAACAATATTGGTGATTTACAAGTGCATATACTTTATGCGTACACTAAAAAATTGCTTTTAATTAAATCTTGTTTTTTTTTTGAAGAAAATTAAAAACAGAAAAAAATGAATCTAAAACTAACGAGTTTATTATTGTTGTTTTTCAGTAGTTATTTTTACGCGCAGAAAAATATTCAATACTATGATTTTAAAAAAGGAGAGGTGTTAGATATACTTTTAATTAGTAATACCAAGAAAGATTTTAACAAGTTGTTCGATCGCTATAAGAAAACAATTTTTCCAGTTGGTGTAAAATATTCATTTACTCCACAGAAAGGCTTTAAAACAGATGAGCTTATTTTGGGAGGCTATCTTCCAAATAGTTTAGTTTTTGGTAAGTGGGAAAGTGTTATGAAAAGAGAAAGTTTTTTAGATGTTATTGAAAAAGAAGTGCCAGATTTTCACGAGCAAAGGAAAAGGTTATTTCCTCATTTTGAATTAGTATATTATGAAATTAAAAATGATATAAAATTTGAGATTGATCGAAATAAACATAATGTAGTAACTTCATTTTGGAAAAAGAATAACGAAAGTGAAAAATTTACAAAAAAATGGATTAAAGAAGTTGAAAAATCAGGTGGAAAGATTGTTATAAAACTTACAAAAGGAAAATCTCCTTTAGGCTATTATTATAATCCTACTTTAATTACAATTGTAACTTGGGAAACTAAAGAAGCATTTCAGTCTTTTTTAAAGAAGCATCCGTTGTCAACTTATAAAGATTTAAAACATGTACATCAATTTGTAATTGATTAAATTCACCACAAAAATTATGCAAATGCTACTTAATCAACTGATCTATTTTGGCTTTTTTCAAAGTTTGTTAATAATTGTTATTTATTTTATTTCTTTTAAAAAAAGAGAATATATAAATGATTTCATGTTGATTTTAATTGCTGTTCTTTCTGTAGGTTTTTTAGGTAAAGTTTTGCATAGTGGTGGGTTTTTTAATAAGAACTTCAGGTTAATTGCTATGTCTGAGTTTTCTGCTTTGTTGTTCGGGCCAACTATTTTTCTTTTCGTAAGATCTGTACTGCATAAACAAAAGTTTATAAAGAGAGATATAATGCATTATGTGCCTGGTTTTTTATATTCAATATTTATTTTAGGATATTTTATTCTGCCATCGAGAGAAACTCTTTTAGCAAGAAATAAAATTGTTCCGTTAATGCATGTTATCTACATGTGTCATGCTGTTGGATTAGTTGTAAATATTTGGTATTGGTTTTTGGGTGTTAAAGTATTTCAATCTTTTTCAGAAGTATATCGAAAAGAAATTTCTTATGTTCCGCACACTAAGTTTCTGAAAAACTTTCTTGTAATAACAGGTTTGTGTATGTTAGTTTGGTTGATCTTGTTTTTAACAAGTTTCTTTGGATTTCCAATGCTAGAACGAAATTCAAGACCATACATTTGGTTAATCTTAACGTTCATAGTTTTATTCATCACGTATTATTTAATGATGAATCCTAAAGTGCTTAAAGCTATTCCAGAGTTAAAAGAGAAAAAGTACCAACAATCAAAATTAGATGTTCAAGATTTAGAACGATTAAAAATAGATTTAGAACGATTAATGTTGGAGAAGAAACCTTATTTAAATAATAAACTACTGAAAAAAGAATTAGCTGAAATGTTAGGAGTTCATAGTCCAGAATTATCAAGGTTATTGAATGAAAACATAGGGATGAATTTCTTCGAATATGTCAATTATTATCGAATAAAAGAATTTGTACAATTAGCAGAATCAGAAAAAGGAAAGCAACTTACATTTTTTGGATTAGCACAAGAAGCTGGATTCAATTCAAAAACAACATTTAATAAGTCATTTAAAAACTTGATGGGAGTATCACCATCAGCATATTTCAATAAAAATCAGTAAAAAATGAAACATAAAATTATCATCTTATTTCTTTTCGTCAATGCAGTAGTGTTTGGACAAATAAAAACCCCAAGTTTAAGTCCGAAATCTGTAAGCACACAAAGTGTCGGACTTTCAGAAATCACTATTGAATATTCAAGGCCAAGTAAAAGAGGAAGAAAAATCTTTGGAGAGTTATTACCGTTTTATCAAGTATGGAGAACGGGAGCTAATGCTGCTACGAAAATATCATTTTCAAAACCAACAAAAGTAAACGGTCAATTATTAGAAAAAGGAAGTTATACCTTGTTGAGTTACCCTAATAAAAACAGTTGGGAAATAAAATGGTTTAACTATTCTAGTTCTAGATGGACAAATTATTTAAAGGAAAAACCATTGTTTACAATACAAGTTCCGGTAAACAAAATGTTATCTAACGTAGAAACTTTAGATATCCGTTTACAAGATATTACAATAAATAGTGCTAAACTTTTTATTGAGTGGGAAACTACAAGAGTTGTAATTCCTTTAGAATTAGATGAGCAAAAAGAAATATTAAACTCAATCGATAAGACTTTATCAGGGCCTAGTAACAACGATTATTTTAGAGCGGCGGTTTATTTACACGAAACAAAAACAGATTTAAATAAAGCTTTAAATTATGTTCAAAAAGTTACGAGTTCGAGTAAAGCTTTATTCTTTCAAGTAACAAGAGAAGCTTTAATACTTAAAGATTTAAATAGAAAATTAGAAGCTTTAGATTCAGCAAAACGAGCTTTAGCTTTATCAGAAAAAGCAAAAAACGACGATTTTATAAGAATCAATTCTAAACTTATTAAAGAGTTGCAGTAACTCAAATATTAAAATTACCCTATTTATTTAGGGTAATTTTTATTTAACTTGCATAAAATTTAGTACGTGCAAGATACATCTGTTTTTCAAATATATAATGCTTCAGCAGGTAGCGGAAAAACGTTTACACTTGTTAAAGAATATCTTAAGATTTTACTTCAGTCGAAAGATATCTTTTACTTTCAAAAAGTTTTAGCAGTTACATTTACCAATAAGGCAGCAGGAGAAATGAAAGAAAGAGTGTTGAAAAATTTAAACGCTTTTTCTAATGGAGAGTCTACAGATATGCTAGAACTCATCTTGCAAGAAACTCCAATAGATGTAACTATAATTAAAGAAAGAAGTCAGAAAGTTTTAAATGCGATTCTTCAAAACTATTCTGCATTTTCTATTACAACTATCGATAGTTTTACACATAAGATTATTAAGAATTTCGCTTATGATCTTGGACTAACTTTAAATTTTGAAGTTGAGATGGATGCGGTTTCATTGCTGAATGAAGCAGTTGATATTTTAGTTTCTAAAATTGGTGTTCGAAATGATATTACGAAACTTTTAATTGAATATTCTGCATCGAAAATAGATGAAGATAAATCTTGGGATGTCTCTTTTGAATTGAAGGAATTTTCTAAGGTTTTACTTAGAGAAGATGATGTAAAACATTTCAGGAAGTTAAGTCAGAAAACTGTTGGAGATTTTAATGCTTTACAAGACAAATTAAAGAAAAGTAAAAAGGAAGCAGTAAAAAGATTAAAAGAAATAGGAGCAAGGGGATTGGAAGTAATTGCCACTATGAATCTCGATCATAAAGATTTCTATTATTCTTTAATTCCTAAACATTTTATAGCCTTACAAAAAGATCCGTTACAAGCTAAGTTTTTCGATCAAAGTAAACTGAAAGAAAGAATAGAAGAAAATATGTTCTATTCGAAATCAAAATCTGAAGATATTAAATCTGCAATTGATGGAATTCTTCCAGAACTTTTGAATCTATATTTTGAATCAGAAAAGATTTTTCAAGATGTATTATTGCAACAATTGGCTTTAAAAAGTTTGGTTCCATTAGCGGTGTTAAATAATGTCAATAAAGAATTAAATACGATTAAAGAAGAAAATAATATTCGATTAAATGCCGAATTCAATCAACTGATTTCAGATCATATTAAAGATCAACCTACACCATATATTTATGAGAGAATTGGTCAGCGTTTTATGCACTATTTTATTGATGAAATGCAAGATACTTCAATCTTACAATGGCAAAACTTAATTCCTTTAATAGACAATGCGTTAGCACAAGAAAGTAGTAGTTTGTTGTTAGTAGGAGATGCAAAGCAAGCGATTTATAGATGGCGTGGAGGAAAAGCAGAACAGTTAATTGATTTAAGTTCTTCTGAAAATGTAACTTTCAATATTGAAAAAGAATTAAAGCTTTTAGGAAGAAACTTTAGAAGTTATTCTGAAGTTATCAATTTCAATAACGATTTTTTTCAGCATGTAGCCACCTTATTCTCTAATCCGAATTATAAAGAGTTATTTATAGAAGGAAATCAGCAACAAGAAAATAGTAAAACAGGAGGTTGTGTTAGTATTTCGTTTTTAGAAAAAAAAGAAGATAAAGAAGAAGAGAAAAGTAAATATCCAGAAAAAGTTTATCAGCAAATCGTCGAGTTACAGCAACAGTACGCTTTAAGTGAAATTTCAGTGTTAGTTCGCAAGAAAAAAGAAGGAATTGCTGTTGCAAATTATTTATCGGAAAAAGGAATTCCAATAGTTTCTTCAGAAACATTACTGTTAGCAAATAGTAATAAGGTATTATTCATTATTAATTTCTTGAAGTTAATTTTATATCCTAATGATGAGCAAAACCGATTCGAGTTACTATGTTTTCTTCACAAGCATTTACAAACAAATAGTGATCTACATACATTTCTAACAGACAAGGTGAAGTGTGATTTGCCAACCTTTATCGAGTTGTTAAATGGTTTAGGAACGAATTTTAAATTAGAGCTTTTTAATACACTGCCTTTCTACGAAAAGATAGAATACATCATTCGTGGGTTTTCTTTATTAGAAACATCAGATGCATATGTGCAGTTTTTTCTTGATTTAGTTTTAGATCAACAAGGAAGAGGTGTTACGATTCAAGATTTCTTAGATTTTTGGAGTTCTAAAAAAGATAATTTAAGTATAGCAACACCAGATGAATCTGAAGCGGTTAAAATAATGACAATTCATAAATCTAAAGGTTTAGAGTTTCCTGTGGTTATTTTTCCTTTCGATTTAGATATTTATCGACAAGTAAAACCTAAAGTTTGGTTTCATAATTTGTCAAACGACTTTTTAGGTTTTGAAGAGTTACTTATCGATTACAGTAAAAGTCTCGAATATATTAATGACTTAGGAAAAGAAATTTATCATCAGCAACGACAAGAATTAGAGTTAGATAATTTCAACCTATTATATGTTGCATTAACAAGATCGGTAGAGCAATTACATATTATCACAGAGAAAAGATTAACTAAATCAGGTGAAAATATGAATTATTATTCCGGAGCTTTTATTTCTTATTTAAAAAAAGTAGGAAGATGGGAAGAAGATGTAAATGAATATGTTTTTGGAGAATCAAAAAGAAATAGTGAAAAAGTTGTTGTTGATACTAATAAATTGAAATTACAAGATCAATTTATTTCTACTTCTTGGCAAGATCATAATATTGTTTTGTTGTCAAGTGCATCGAAAGTTTGGAATACTGATGCAGAAGAAGCTGTTGCTTACGGAAACATTACGCACGATATTTTATCGAAGATAAAAACTAACAAAGATGTAGATGAAATTTTAAACTTTTATAAAAGTAAAGGAGATTTAGATGTAGAAGTTTTAGATAATCTTACTGCTCGAATTCGAGATATTTTAAATCATCCTAAACTGACTTTCTTTTATTCTGATGAGGTGACTGTCGTTAACGAAAGAGAAATACGAAATAATATGGATGAAATTATTATTCCAGATCGTTTAGTGTTCTATAATAATATGGTAACTGTTATCGATTATAAAACAGGAAAACCAGATCGTTCACATATGCATCAAATTAATAAATACGCCAACGATTTAGGTCAGTTGAATTTTAAGGTAGATAAAAAAATATTGATATATATAAATGATGAAATTTTAGTGGAAGAAATTGCATAATTTTACCACATAAACAAACAAGCCATGTACGGAAAAATAAAAGAATATTTACAAAAAGAAATTCAGGATATTAAAGATGCTGGATTATATAAAACAGAACGTATTATTACGTCTTCACAGGATGCTGTAATTAAGATTTCTACAGGTGAAGAGGTGATCAATTTTTGCGCAAATAACTATTTAGGTTTATCAAATCATCCAGAAGTAATTCAGGCCGCTAAAGATACTATGGATACTCATGGTTTCGGAATGTCTTCTGTGCGTTTCATTTGTGGAACTCAAGATATTCATAAAGAATTAGAAGCTAAAATTGCCGAATTTTATCAGACTGAAGATACAATTTTATATGCAGCAGCTTTTGATGCAAATGGAGGTGTTTTTGAGCCATTATTAACAAAAGAAGATGCTATCATTTCTGATAGTTTAAATCATGCTTCTATCATCGATGGTGTTCGTTTATGTAAAGCGGCACGTTATCGTTATAATAATAATGATATGGCTTCATTAGAAGAGCAATTAATTGAAGCAAATAAACAAAACCATAGGTTTAAAATTATTGTTACTGATGGAGTTTTTTCTATGGATGGTATCGTTGCTGAATTAGATAAGATTTGTGATTTAGCAGATAAATACGATGCAATGGTTATGATAGATGAGTGTCATGCAGCAGGTTTTATTGGAGAAACTGGTAGAGGTACACTAGAGTTAAAGAGAGTAATGGGTAGAATAGATATCATTACAGGAACTTTAGGTAAAGCTTTAGGTGGAGCAATGGGAGGTTACACAACGGGTAAAAAAGAAATTATAGAAATCTTACGTCAAAGATCAAGACCATATTTATTCTCTAACTCACTTGCGCCAGCAATCGTTGGAGCTTCGTTAAAAGTTTTTGATCTGTTATCTAATGATACTTCTTTAAGAGATAAATTAGAGTGGAATACAAATTACTTTAGAACTGAAATGGAAAGAGCAGGTTTTGATTTAGTTGGTGCAGATGCTGCTATAGTTCCTGTTATGTTATACGATGCAAAACTGTCTCAAGTAATGGCAAATGAGCTTTTAAAAGAAGGTATTTATGTTATAGGTTTCTTTTACCCAGTAGTACCAAAAGAACAAGCAAGAATACGAGTGCAATTATCCGCAGCTCATGAAAAAGAACATTTAGATAAGGCAATAAATGCATTTGTAAAAGTAGGAAAATCGTTAAGTATTATTTAGTAAAAGACGAACAAAAACTTGTTTTTTTTATAAGTTTTTGTAGATTTGCTTTTGTAAATAAGTTTTTAGAACTTACATTTGCGTTATATATAAACGAACTTTTAATTTAAATTTTTGATAATGAAACAATTAAATTTTGCTGTGATTTTTACAGCTGTGTTGACATTACTATCGTTTAGTAAGGTTAATGCGCAAGATGAAAACAATCCTTGGGTTGTTGGTTTCGGTGTTAATGTTGTAGATGTTAGAATTCCTAGTGAATTTGGAGACTATTTACAAGATTATGTTGGGACTTCAGAGTGGTCTGATAACTTATTGCCATCTATTTCTAGAGTAAACGTTGAGAAGTATTTAGCTGACGGTTTTACTTTACAATTAGCTGGGTCTATCAACAAGATTAAGACTTATAGATCAGAAAGAGATATTAATGAATTATACTGGGCTGTAGATTTAAATGTTAAGTGGGATTTTAACCACTTAATCGGAGATACAGGTTGGTGGGATCCTTACGTATACGTTGGGGGTGGTTACACTGACTTTGGTAGAATCAATGGAGTCGTATTCGAAGACGGAGGAGAAGGTACTTTAAATGTAGGTGCTGGATTTAACGTATGGTTCAACGAAAACATAGGTTTAAACTTCCAAACTGGAGCTAAAAAAGAATTTGCTGATAAAATTCAAGATCATTTCCAACATAGTTTAGGTGTTGTTTTCCGTTTCGGAGGAAAAGATACTGACGGAGATGGTGTTTACGATAAAGATGATGCTTGTCCAGAAGTTGCTGGTTTAAAAGAGTTTAATGGTTGTCCTGATGCTGATGGTGACGGAATCAAAGATTCTGATGATGCTTGTCCAAACGAAGCTGGTAAAGCTGAGTTAAACGGTTGTCCTGATGCTGATGGTGACGGTATCGCTGATAAAGATGATGCTTGTCCAACTGAAGCAGGAACTAAAGCAATGAACGGATGTCCAGATTCTGATGGAGATGGTATCGCTAACAAGAACGATAAGTGTCCAAATGAGGCAGGTCCAGCAGAAAATGGAGGATGTCCTTGGGGAGATAAAGATAACGATGGTGTTAAAGATAACGTAGATAAGTGTCCAGATGTGCCTGGTGTTGCTTCAAGACAAGGTTGTCCAGAGCCTAAGCCAGTAATTGAGGAAGTTAAGTTAAAAGAATTACAAAACTTCGCAAGAGCTATCTACTTTAACTCTGGAAGAGCTACTTTCAGACCTGGAGTAACAGGAAAGTTAGATTTAATTGCAGGTATCATGAAGGAGTATCCAAATGCTAACTTCAATATCGAAGGACATACTGATAGCCAAGGAGCTAATGCAGCTAACCAAAGATTATCTGAAAGAAGAGCTAAAGCTGTTTTAGATTACTTAGCTTCTCACGGAATTGCTGGTAATAGATTATCTTCAGTAGGTTTAGGAGAAGATTACCCAATTGCTTCTAACAAAACTAGAGCTGGTAGAGCACAAAACAGACGTGTAGAAATTAACTTAAAGAAATAATTTTTCTAAATAAGTTATAGAACATATTAAGCCTCGCATTTGCGAGGCTTTTTTTATTGTCTTTGTGTAAATTAAAATTTATGGCTAAAGTTTTTTATATTGTTATAAAAAAATTACCTTTGCGCACTGAAAAGTGGGATAATAAACACTTAATAAATACAATAACTTAATTACAGAAAGTAATGTCTACAATAAAAGGTAAAGTTTCTCAGATTATTGGTCCGGTTATCGATGTTGAGTTTAACACTGAAAATTCAGAGTTACCAAAAATTTATGATTCATTAGAAATTAAAAAAACTGACGGTACTACATTAGTTTTAGAAGTTCAACAACACATTGGTGAAGATACTGTTCGTACAATATCAATGGATGCTACGGATGGTCTTAAAAGAGGTCAGGAAGTAATAGCTACAGGAAATCCAATACAAATGCCAATTGGAGATGATATCTATGGACGTTTATTTAATGTAACAGGAGAAGCAATTGATGGTTTAGGTGAATTACCAAAAACAGGAAAAGACGGTCTTCCAATTCACCGTCAGGCACCTAAATTTGAAGAATTATCTACTTCTACAGAAGTTTTATTTACAGGTATTAAAGTTATCGATTTAATTGAACCTTACGCTAAAGGAGGAAAAATTGGATTATTTGGAGGTGCTGGAGTAGGTAAAACTGTATTAATTCAGGAGTTAATTAACAACATCGCAAAAGGACACGGAGGTTTATCTGTTTTTGCTGGAGTAGGTGAAAGAACTCGTGAAGGAAATGATTTATTAAGAGAGATGTTAGAATCTGGAATTATCAAATATGGTGATGATTTTATGCATTCTATGGAAGAAGGAGGATGGGATTTATCTAAAGTAGATAAAGCTACAATGAGAGATTCTAAAGCTACTTTCGTATTTGGACAAATGAATGAACCACCAGGTGCACGTGCTCGTGTAGCATTATCTGGTTTAACTATAGCTGAATATTTCCGTGATGGGGCTGGAGAAGATCAAGGAAAAGATGTATTATTCTTCGTTGATAACATCTTCCGTTTTACTCAAGCAGGATCTGAGGTATCAGCATTATTAGGACGTATGCCTTCTGCAGTAGGTTACCAACCAACATTAGCTACTGAGATGGGAGCAATGCAAGAGCGTATTACTTCTACAAAGAAAGGATCGATTACTTCTGTTCAGGCAGTTTATGTACCTGCAGATGATTTAACGGATCCAGCACCAGCAACAACGTTTGCTCACTTAGATGCTACTACTGTATTATCTCGTAAAATTGCTGAGTTAGGTATTTATCCAGCGGTAGATCCATTAGATTCTACTTCTAGAATTTTAACTCCAGAAATTTTAGGTGATGAGCATTATAATTGTGCACAAAGAGTAAAAGAGTTATTACAACGTTATAAAGAGTTGCAAGATATTATCGCGATTTTAGGTATGGAAGAATTATCTGAAGAAGATAAATTAGTAGTGCATAGAGCTCGTCGTGTTCAACGTTTCTTATCTCAACCATTCCATGTAGCAGAACAATTTACTGGTATTCCAGGAGTGTTAGTTGATATTAAAGATACCATCAAAGGATTTAATATGATCATGAATGGTGAATTAGATAAATACCCTGAAGCAGCATTTAACTTAAGAGGTTCAATTGATGACGCAATTGAAGCTGGAGAGAAAATGTTAGCAGAAGCTTAATATTAATTATTTAATAGTTAATTATGTTTTTAGAAATCGTTACTCCTGAAGCAGTTGTTTTCTCATCAGAAATTGATTCTGTTGTAGTTCCAGGTGTGAATGGAGAGTTCCAAATTTTAAACAATCACGCGCCTATAGTGTCTGTTTTAAATAAAGGTGTAGTTAAAGTACATGTTCATAATCAAAGTCATTTAGTATTTGATGATTTACATGGTAGTATTGAAAAATTACCAGCAGATGATAAAGTACTAACTTTAGCGATCAATTCTGGAACAATAGAAATTAAAGATAACAAAGCAATTATTCTAGCTGATTAGATTATAAATATTGTTTTGATTATATATAAACTATAAACCCGTAAATTAATTTACGGGTTTTTTTATTGGTAACATTTAGGTTACAAAATATCGCTATCAGTTATTAAAAGGAGATATAAAAGTTTACTGTCGAGAATTTCTTATGAAAATTTGTAATATAGAGACCGTATCGAATTTAAAAGGACTATTTAGTTCAGAACTTATCCATATATGCATAAAACATAGCTTTAAATAAGTTTCAGTTATTAAGTAAAGTAACTCAAGAATAGAGGTTTTCGCAAGATTAAATAAGAATTTAGAAAGTTTAGTGATTTATACTATGCAAGCATCTTTTGGTATTTGTAGTACTGTAAATAGCACAGATGAAATGATTAACGAATATCATAGATTATCAAACTCAGACAATTCTATTTTTTATATTAGAATAAAAAAAAAGGGGCTTTTTAGCCCCCTGTGTAATATATCTCTGTATTTTCATTACAGAGTGATTTAGTTTTCGACTAATTTTATTTAGTCTATTTGTGAAACTCTTAAAGTATTAACCATACCTCTTTCCTCAACAGGCATTGAGGTTAAGTTAATAACAAATTCACCTGATTTCACGAAGTTTTTTTCTTTAATGATTTCATTAATATCTTTTACAGTATCATCTGTATTTAAATCTCTATCATAATAATAAGCTCTGACCCCCCATAGTAAATTTAATTTCCCAAGAATTCTTCTTTCTGAAGAAAAAGCAATAACATGAGATTTTGGTCTCCAAGCAGATATTTGAAAAGCCGTGTAACCACTATTTGTTAAAGTAGAAATAGCAGAAGCCTTTATATCATCTGCCATTAATGCAGCATGATGACAAACAGATTTTGTTATAAAGCGATTAGTTCTAACATGAGGAGGTTCAATAGGAACTTTAATTAAAGGAGAGAATTCAACACTACCAATAATTTCTGTCATTTTTTGAATAACCTTTACAGGATGTGCTCCTACTGAAGTTTCACCTGATAGCATTACAGCATCTGCGCCATCCATAATTGAATTTGCAACATCATTAACTTCTGCACGTGTTGGAACGCTATTTTCTATCATAGTTTCCATCATTTGAGTAGCAATAATAACAGGTATTCTTGCTTTTTTAGCTCTTCTTACTAAACTCTTTTGTATTAACGGTACATCTTGCATAGGAACTTCTACACCTAAGTCACCTCTGGCTACCATTAATCCATCACAATATGGAATTAAAGCATCTATGTTTTCTACGGCTTCAGGTTTTTCAATCTTAGCAATTACTGGTACACGATATCTTGATTTTTGTTTAATTAAATCACGAAGCATTCTTAAATCTTCAGGGTTTCTAACAAAAGATAAGGCAATCCAATCTACTTCCTGCTCCAAAGCAAAAACAACATCTTTTTTATCTTTTTCAGTAAGTGCAGGTAAAGAAATATCAGTATTTGGTAAGTTTACTCCTTTTTTAGATTTTAAAGGACCTCCATTAATTACTTTAGTTACAACTTCTTTTTCTTTGTCTGTTGAAATCACTTCAAAAAGTAATTTTCCATCATCAACAAGAATGTTTTCACCAGGTTTTACATCTTTAGGGAAACGTTTGTATGTCATAAAAGCCCTTTCCTTTGTTCCAATACACTTTTCAGTAGTGAAAATAAAGCTGTCTCCGGCTTTAACTTCTATGTCGTCTTCCATAACACCTACTCTTAGTTTAGGGCCCTGTAAATCTGCTAAAATCGCGACATTATATCCTTTTTCTTCATTTATTTCACGTATTTGTTGTACACGTTCTTTTACAATATCATAATCTGCATGAGAAAAATTTATTCTAAATACATTCACACCAGCTTCCGCCATTTTTGTTAGAATTTCTTTCGTATTAGTTGCAGGTCCTAATGTGGCAACAATTTTTGTTTTTTTGTTGTGAGGCATAGGTTAAAAAATTAAAGACTCTTTTGATTTTAGTTTGTTTGTATCTATGGAATAAGAAGTTACTATTTGTGGAATTTTATTTATTAATTCTATAGTTTTGTTAATAAGTATAGAGTTAAAATCTCCTTCCAGTTTTAAAAAATAGTCTACTTTTTTCCTTTCAGGAAGTAAAAACGTTACCGTTTGACTTTCTGAAAATAAACTTAAATTATTTCCAGCAACTTTTTTTTTATGATAGTTTGATATAAGATGCCATGTGTTTTCTGTTGCGTTATGAGTGAACTCATAAAGTGAAAAAAAAGCATTGACATTATCTTTTGTAACATCAATATCAAAATCTGATCGTTTCAGATTAAGTTGCAAGTGTAAATTCAAAAGATACGCTAAACGATAATCTTCTATTGGACTATGAATTCCAATTAAATTGTAATCAGTAGATGAAAAATCATCTAACGTAAGTGAATGAATTTGCATAAAAATAATTTATGCTAATTTACATAATGTAATGTGAAAATAAGATGAAATTAACGAAAACGATTTCTTGTTTGCTTATTATGAATTAGTTATTTGGTTTTGAAAAGCATAGTAAACACGCTTGGCAGCCATTTCTTCTGCTTTCTTTTTGGAAGTAGCTCTTCCTTTTGCTATTTTTTGACCATCAATAATTACTCGAACACTAAAATGCTTTTGATTCTGATTTCCTGAATCTTCATAACTTTCAAAAGCATATTTTCTTTTTGTTTTTTGACACCATTCTATAATAAACCCCTTGTAACTTGTTATTTTGTTTTCAAGTTGCTGAAGATCAATATAAGGAAATATAACTTGGTCGTAAATAAACTGATGGCAATAGTTGTATCCTCTATCTAAATATATAGCACCAATCAATGCCTCGAAAATATTACCGTGAATATTTTCTCCAACTTGGTTTTGATTAATATTGCTTTTAACGAATCGTATTAAATCTAACTCCTTACCTAATTTATTTAAACTTTCTCTACTAACAACTTTAGATCGCATTTGAGTTAAGTAACCTTCGTTACCTCTAGGTGCTTCTTTATATAAAAAAGAAGCAATTACAGAGCCTAAAATGGCATCACCTAAAAACTCTAAACGTTCGTAATTAATAGGTTTACCTTTATTATCTGTCATTTTTAAAGACCTATGGATAAAAGCCTTTTTATAATGATTTAAAACAATAGGTTTGAAATTTAGTAAAGCTTTAAGTTCATAAAAAAATTCTTCGTCCTCTTTAGTTTTAGGCCTAACTATTTTACGAAGAAAATTCATATATGTAATTAATTAATTATTGCTTATGCTTTTTAAAAGCGATACACGCGTTATGTCCGCCGAAACCAAATGTGTTACTTAAAGCCACATTAATATCTTTCTCTTGAGCTTTATTTAAAGTTAGATTTAAATTTGGATTAATATTTTCATCTGGAGTACTATGATTTATAGTTGGTGGAACAATACCATGCTTCATGGCTAATAATGAAGCAATAGCTTCAATAGCTCCAGCAGCACCAAGTAAGTGTCCTGTCATAGACTTTGTAGAATTGATATTAATGTTTTTGGCATGATCTCCAAATACTTCAGAAATAGCTTTTAGTTCAGCTACATCACCAAGAGGAGTAGAAGTACCGTGTGTGTTTATATGATCAACGTCCTCTGGTTTAATGCCAGCATTTTCAAGACAGTTTTTCATTACTGCTATTACGCCTAACCCTTCAGGATGTGGAGCTGTCATATGATGAGCATCTGAAGACATACCGCCTCCGATAACTTCAGCATAAATTTTTGCACCACGAGCTTTGGCATGTTCATATTCTTCAAGAATAAGAGCACCCGCACCTTCTCCTAATACAAATCCATCTCTTTCTGCGTCAAAAGGTCTAGATGCAGTTTCAGGACTTTCATTTCTTTTAGATAAAGCATGCATTGCATTAAAACCACCCATTCCTGCAATTGTAACAGCAGCTTCACTACCACCAGTAACAATAACGTCACAATGACCAAGGCGAATGTAATTTAATGCATCTATCATAGCATTAGCTGATGATGCACAAGCGGATACTGTTGTATAATTAGGTCCCATAAATCCATGTTTAATAGAAATGTTACCTGGAGCAATATCTGCAATCATCTTAGGTATAAAGAATGGGTTAAACTTTGGGGTTCCATCACCAGCAGCAAAACTTATTACTTCGTTCTGAAAAGTTTCTAAACCGCCAATTCCTGCTCCCCAAATTACACCAACTTTATATTTGTTTAGTTTGTCTAAATCTAATTCAGCATCTTTAATTGCTTCGTCAGAAGCTATCATAGCATACTGGGTAAATCTATCCATTCTACGAGCTTCCTTTCTGTCAATGTAATCCTTTACATCAAAGTTTTTTAACTCGCATGCGAAACGAGTTTTGAACTTGGCAGCATCAAAATATGTTATAGGTGCAGCACCGCTAACTCCGTTAACTAAGCCATTCCAGTATTGTTCAATATTGTTTCCTATAGGCGTTAATGCGCCAAGTCCAGTTACTACAACTCGTTTTAATTGCATATGTAATTAAATTTACTTCTTTGCTTCTTCTATATAGCTTATTGCTTGACCAACTGTAGCAATATTTTCAGCTTGATCGTCTGGGATTTGAATATCAAATTCCTTTTCAAACTCCATGATTAACTCAACAGTGTCTAACGAATCAGCTCCTAAGTCGTTAGTGAAACTTGCTTCGTTAGTTACTTCGTTATCGTCTACTCCTAATTTATCAACGATAATTGCCTTTACTCTAGATGCAATGTCTGACATAATTTTTTAATTTTTAAATTTAAAATCGAGGCAAAAATACGAATCTTATGATTTTATTCTAATTTTTGCTCAAAAATGTGAGGTCTAAAATAAAAAATCTTTTGTTTAGGACCACACTCTTATTAATAATTATTGTTTTTTTGCAGTAACAACATAGCTATTTTTAAGATTATGAAACGAATAGTAATTTTTGCTTCGGGGTCCGGAAGTAATGCCGAGAATATTATAGGTTTTTTTCAAACTAAAAGAACTGCTAAGGTTACTCATGTGCTTACTAACAACGAGCGTGCCAAAGTTTTGGAAAGGTGCAAAAGACTGGGTGTTAGTTCTTTGGTTTTTGATAGGGAAGAGTTTTTTAAGTCTGATAAGGTGCTTGATTTCTTGAAAAAGGAAGCAGATTTAATCATTTTAGCAGGTTTTTTGTGGAAAGTTCCTGAGCATATTGTAGTAAACTTTCCAAATAAAATAGTGAATATTCATCCTGCGTTATTGCCAAAATATGGTGGAAAAGGAATGTATGGGAGTCATGTTCATAAGGCAATTAAAAATAATAAAGAAACAGAAACAGGCATAACTATACATTATGTAAACGAGCATTATGATGAAGGAGCTATTATTTTTCAAGAAAAAACTGCTTTGAGTCCTGAAGATTCTGTTGAAGATATTGCTAGAAAAGTACATGAATTAGAATATGAACACTATCCTAAAGTAATAGAAGATATTATCTTATCTCAGAATGAGTAAAAAAAAGAAATTCTATGTCGTCTGGAAAGGTAAAAAAACAGGCGTGTTTAATAAATGGGAGACTTGCAAAAAGCAAATTTCCGGATTTGAAGGTGCTCAGTATAAGGCTTTTTCAAGTGAAGAAGAAGCTAAAATAGCGCTTACAAAGAACTATAGTGACTATAAAGGGAAAGACACAACAAAAAAGAAGTTGTCTGCTTCAGAAAAAGAAAAATATGGAACTCCTGTGTTAGAAAGTTTATCTGTAGATGCTGCATGTGCCGGAAATCCAGGAATATTAGAGTATAGAGGAGTAGATACAAAAACAAAAAAACAGATTTTTATTCAAGGCCCTTTTAAAGAGGGTACCAATAACATTGGGGAGTTTTTAGCTTTAGTTCATGGTTTAGCCTTGTTAAAAAAGCAAAAACTTCCTAATTATCCATTATATTCAGATTCTAAAATTGCAATTTCTTGGGTAAAAAAGAAACAATGTAGAACAAATATAACTTTCACAGAAGCTAATAAAGATTTGCTAGATTTAATTAAAAGAGCTGAGACATGGTTAAAGGAAAATCCAGTAACTAATCCGATTTTAAAATGGGAAACCAAAGCCTGGGGAGAAATTCCTGCAGATTTTGGAAGAAAGTAAATATTTATTTTACAAAATTTCTCAATAAATCTATAATAGGTTTTAGTTCATTGGGAGGATTATCGTGATCAAAATCACTAGATATATATGTCTCATTTGTTGTCTTTATTTGAAGAGAAGCATGTAAAGCAGCATCTGTAGCTCTTTTGTCTGATGGGGCTTTAAGTTCAGATATAGATTTTAATTCTAAATTTTTTATAAGATTAAAAAGTTGTTCTTTTTGATCTTTAGTGATAGAGTATGTTTTTGTTGTGTTGTAATCTTTGTAGGTTATAGTGTTATCAATTAAACTGATATTTTCCATTGCGCCTCTCGTGTGGGCATTAAAGGTAACTTCTGAAATTATTGAAGTTTGATTGTCTTTTTGAGAAATACAGCCCACAGTTGAAAGTAAAATTATGATAGAGATTAAAAATTTCATGATTTATTATTTAATAAAAAAGCGTCATAGTTAACTATGACGCCTATAAATATATACTTTTTTTGTCTATTTAGTCTGCCATAGTTGCTCTAAATGCTCCAGGAGCAAAAACAGCATCCATTCTTGCTTTTTGACCATTTGTAAACATGTACATACAACTATCATCTGAATAATCCATGAAGTTCATTGTCATGTTTGTACTACCACATTCAATAGTTGGGTATGTAGGACATCCTCTACTTGGTCCATCAGCATCTGGAGTGTCAGCAACAAAATCGCTAGCTCCACATCCTCCGTCACCCCAAATATGACGTAAGTTTAACCAGTGACCAACTTCATGAGTTGCAGTTCTATCAGTTCTACCAACAAATCTACTTCCTAAAACTACTCCGTCAGTAGCCCAGTTTCCACCAGGGAATTGAGCGTATCCTAAAATAGTTCCTCCTCTATAAGGCATATTATTTACAATCCAGATATTTAAAAATTCTTGAGGATTTACAACGTCACTTCCACCGCTAGATGAAAATTTCATAGAATCGTCTGGTCTCCAGCTTCTTTTTCTGCTGCTAACACGAATTACATCTTCTATAACAAAGTCAATTCCTACATTAGCTTCTACACCTGCAAATTCTGCTGGCATAGCTCCTCTATTAGGGTTTTGTAAATTGAAGTCTTCATTCATTGCTGCTATTTGATCTTCTAAAACAGATAAAGGTAGATTTTCACTTGCTTGTCTGTAAATAACGTGAAAAACAACTGGGATTTGAATTTTTCCATTTACTAATCTCTGTTGAAGATCTACTTGGTTTGCTAAAAAGTTAGAAGTTTGTTGTTCTATGTTAGCCATTCTATTAGCTAAGTCTGGATCTTTTGCTAAATTTTCATTTAGCTTATCCATAGTAAAACATTGCTTTTCTGCTTTTAACAAAGAAGCTTCAGGGCTAACTTCTAATGGTTGTTCGTTTTCATTGTTTTGACAACCGATAAATAATGCAGCAGCAGCTACAATAGATAAAACTGTTTTCTTCATTTGAAAGGGTTTTTAAAGAAGATTAAGTATTTTATATACTTAATCTTCTAATTTATAATTAAGTTGTTGTTTGAATTTAATTTAAGATTGATGCTCTAGCAGCGCCTGGTTGGAATACTGCTCTCATTCTAGCTTTTTGTCCTTCAGTAAATAAACTCATACATGCGTCATCTGTGTAATCCATATAGTTCATAGTCATGTCATTTGAACGACAGTGAGCAGTTGGGTATGTTGGGCATCCGTAGTTAGGACGATCTGATGAAGGTGTGTCAGCAACAAAATCATCTTGACGACATCTTCCGTCTCCCCAAATATGACGTAAGTTTAAGTAGTGACCAACTTCATGTGTCATAGTTCTTCCTCCGTTAAAAGGAGCTTGTACAAATCCTGTAGTTCCGAAATATTGAGGAGAACATACTACACCATCGGTAGCAGAATTACCACCTGGGAATTGTGCATATCCTAAAATTCCACCTCCAATATTACAAACCCATACATTTAAATGTGTTTCAGGTGTTACTGGTGGGTAAGCAGATTTTACAGCGTCATTTGTTCCCCAAGAACTTCTAGAGTCAGCATATCTAAATGTACCAGCTAAAGAAAAAGTGATTTCAGAATCAGCAGCAACACCTGCAAATTCAGAAGGCGTGTTGTTGGCATCAGAATTTTGCATTCTAAAATCATCATTTAACACTCTCATTTGTGAAGATATCTGAGCGTCTGAAATATTTTGTTGAGAGTTGCTGTATACTACATGTATATATACAGGTATATTAATAACCCCTAGATTGTCTGTAACAGGAGTTCCACCTCCGTCACCACCACCATTGTTTCCTCCTCCATTTCCATTTCCTTTCTTCGCAGCAATAAATTTTCTTGTGTTGTACTCAATGTCATACATTTTTTTGTATAAACCAGGGTTTTCCTTTAATTGGCGGTTTAATACTTTCATTGATTGACATTTCTCTCCAGCTCCATCAGCTGATCTAGAACTCAACTCATCAGTTTGAACATAAAAATCACTCATGTTGATAGCTTCTTGTTGAGATAGGTCAGTGTTTTTAGTATCCTCATCTTGACATCCGATTAATAATCCTGCCACAATAGCAATACTTAAAAAAACTCTTTTCATTTGTAATGGTTTTAAAGTGTTAATAAATAGTATTCATTTTTAATCTGATTAAAATTTAAGTGGGAGTTAAATTTTTATAGATAAACAGTTAAAAATGTTAAAATTTTACGATTGCCAAAATACTATTTTTTTTAGAAAGTTCAGCTTTAAATAAAAAAAACTCTGAATCCCAGTGTTTTATTGGGGTTCAGAGTTTTTTTGTTTGTTAAACTTCTTTTTTTTATTGTTTGAAAGTTAACAAAAATGTCAATTTTTGTTATTTTTTTTAATTTTATCTTAAAAAAATAGAGTTAGCTAAGCATTATTTTTGCTTTCTTAACAGCTTCTATCATTATGTCTATTTCTTGTTTGGTGTTATAAAAACTTAAAGATGCTCTAACTGTTCCTGGAATTTTATAAAAATCCATTATTGGTTGTGCACAGTGATGTCCTGTTCTAACCGCTATTCCTAGTTTATCTAAAATAGAGCCAATGTCATAAGGATGTATTCCTTCTATATTGAATGAGATTACCGATGTTTTGGTCGATGTACCGTAAATTTTTAAACCATCGATGGTTGAAAGTTTTTCAGTAGCATAGGTTAAAAGTTCATGTTCTGTCTTTTGAATGTTTTCAAATCCAATAGAGTTCATATAGTCTATGGCTACTCCAAAAGCTATTCCCCCACAAATATTTGGAGTTCCTGCTTCAAATTTATGAGGTAAACCTGCATAAGTAGTTTTTTCAAAAGTTACAGTTTCTATCATTTCTCCACCACCTTGATACGGAGGTAGTTTTTCTAATAGCTCTTGTTTGCCGTATAAAATTCCAACTCCAGTAGGGCCGCACATTTTATGAGCAGAAGCAACATAAAAATCAACATCTAGTTCTTGTACATCTGGTTTAATATGCGGACAAGCTTGTGCACCATCTATTAATACATAAGCGCCAAATTTATGAGCTCTATGAATAATGGTTTCAATAGGATTTATGGTTCCTAATGCGTTTGAGACATGGTTACAGAAAACTAACTTTGTTTTATTACTTAACATTTCATCGTAAAGATCAATTCGTAAAGAACCGTCTTCATCCATGGGTATTACTCGTAAAACAGCACCAACTTTTTCACACATCATTTGCCAAGGAACAATATTGGAATGGTGTTCTAACGCAGAAACAATTACTTCGTCACCTTCTTGTAATAAAGATGAAAATCCTGAAGCTACGATATTTACACTTTCAGTAGTTCCTGATGTTAAAATGATTTCATAAGGATGCTTGGCGTTAAAATGTTTTTGAATTTTAATTCTAGCTTCCTCATATTTATCAGTGGCTTCTTGACTCAAAGTATGAACGCCACGGTGAATATTTGCGTTGTAATTAGAATAATAATCAACAATAGCATCAATTACTACAGTTGGAGTTTGTGATGTTGCTCCGTTGTCAAAATATATTAATGGTTTTCCATGCACTTTTCTTTCAAGAATAGGGAAGTCTGCACGGATTTTTTTGATATCTAACATGAAATTAGTTTTATACAAAAATACGGCTATGATCTCAAAAGAACAATCAAACAGATAAATTCTTACATTTGTGAAAACGACCCAAATTATGAGAATTTTTAAAAGAGTAGTTCTGCTCTTAATAGCTATTTTGCTAGTAGCTGTCTTCTATAATTACCCGAAGTTAAATATTATAGCTGGTTATTCTGCGAAAAATACGGCTTCTTCAGTTTTTTTAGCAAATAGAAATTTGAAGTTTACAGATAGTACAGATACTAATTTTTCACCAATTAACTTAGCTTTTAATCGAATTAATAAAAATAAGAAAGAGGCTTATGCTTCTGCTTTTGGATTGTTAAAGAGGAAAGCTATTTATAGGGAAGGTTTAGGGAGTGTTTTGGTAGTAGACGGGGTGGGATTTGAGAAAAAACCTTTGGTTCCTAAAAGAACGATTCCAGATGATAAAACTCCATTTCCTTACGGAAATTTAGATCCAGTGGATTCTCTTTTTGCTGAAATTAATTATAATAAATTGAATAAAGCTGTAAGTGATATGTTTAATGACACATACAAAACAAGAGCTTTTTTGGTTGTTTATAAGGATAAGATTATTGCAGAAAAATATGCAGATGGTTTTGATAAAAATTCATTGTTATTGGGTTGGTCTATGACCAAGAGTCTTACTAGTACAGTGATGGGGATTTTACAATGCAAAGGTAAGCTTAATGTATATGATAAAGCTCCTTTTATAGAATGGGCGAATGATGAAAGAAAAAACATAACTATTCATAATTTGTTGCAAATGAATAGTGGTTTAGCATGGGTGGAAGATTATAATTCAATTTCAGATGTAACAAAGATGTTGTTTTTATCCGAAGATGTAACAAAATTACAGCTTAACAAACCTATGGTAGGAGAGCCAAATAAAACATGGAATTACTCTTCGGGTACTACAAATGTATTGTCAGCAATTATAAGAAAACAATTTAATTCTCATCAGGGGTATTTAGATTTTTGGTACGAAGAATTAATTGATAAAATCGGAATGAATTCGATGGTTGTTGAAACAGATATGAATGGTAATTATGTAGGTTCTTCTTATTCTTGGGCAACAGCAAGAGATTGGGCTAAATTTGGTTTGTTGTATTTAAAAAATGGTCAATGGAAAGGTGAATCTCTTTTCGATAAAGATTGGGTAGATTATGCAACTACACCAACACCTACTTCTGATGGTTGGTATGGAGCTCAAATTTGGTTAAATGCAGGAGGAAGATATCCAGATGTGCCAAAGAATATGTATTCTTTTAATGGTTATCAAGGGCAGAATGTTTTTGTCTTGCCAGATCAAGAAATGGTAATTGTACGATTAGGTTTGACCAAAAATGCAGATGTAAATCATTTTTTAAGTGAGATTTTAAATTCTTTTGAATAAAAAAGACTTCAATTTTGAAGCCTTTTTTATTCGAGTGTTTTTATATTCTTACTGATGCAGTTTTAGTTGAAATATAAAATTCATTACAGTTTTCTAAAAGACTAACAAGGGCTCCAACTAAATCTTGAGTTTCTAGTAAAATACTAAAATATAATGTAGTGTTTTTAGGACTTGTTTCATCTGTTCGAATTCTATCTACTTGATTTTCTATCGAATTATATAAATCAGAAGTGAGTTTCTTTTGATCATCTAAGATGTAAGTAAGGTTGTCAAATGTTTTTTTATCAAACGTTTGACTAACTTTGTCTAATAAGTCACTAAGTTGATTGTCGATATTTTTAAGGTCCTTTAATTGGGATTTCTTAAGGTTTTTGTGATTGTTGTTAACATGATTAAATGTAATCTTAGAGATGTAACTAATTGATTGGGTTACATCTTGTAAATAGCTTAATATTAAGATGTAAAATTTACTAGCTTTAACCGAAGTGTCATCTAAAGACTTGATAAAATAGAAAACTCCATTTTTTAAATTTTCAATTTCTTCGTTTAATTTTAATACGTGTTTTTCAGTTTTTCTTAGTTTATTTAAATCATGAGTTGCAAGATCATTTACAACATTCGAATATAATTTGTTTACTCGCTGAGCTACATTTGCAATATGTTCAGAGCTTTCATCAATAATTTCATTGATGGATAATAATTCTGCACGTTCAACAAATTGTTGTTGTTTTTCTTCTTTACTTTTTCTAGAATATTGAATAGTTGTTCTTACTAACATTGCTATTACTACTAACAATAAAACGGGTATCATAGCTTGATGCCAAGAGATTAATAAAGCAACTATTGCTGCTGCTGTAAAAGCGATGATTGCAGTTAAAAACCATCCGCCAATTACATTTAAAACTCCAGCAACTCTATAAACAGCACTTTCACGTCCCCAAGCTCTGTCAGCTAAAGATGTACCCATAGCTACCATGAATGTTACATATGTGGTGGAAAGAGGTAACTTCATAGATGTAGCAATAGAAATTAAAATACTAGCCATAATTAAATTTACAGCAGCTCTTACTAAATCGAAAGCAGGTAATTCGTATGTTTTGTCTTTAGGTAATTTTATTACAGGTTTTTCAAACTTTGAGTTAATATAGTTTCTTGTTTTTTCAGGAACAATAGCGTTAAAACCTAAGTTTGTAAACATGGCTGCTCTAACTACAATTCTTGATAAATTATTTGGTCTAAATTTTTCATGACCATCACCTTGTCTAGATAAATTAATACCAGTTTCAATAACAGCTCTAGCTTTTTTTGATGTCCATAAGGTAATTACCATGATAGCTCCAGCTACTAATAATAGGGTAACATTAGAAGGAACTTTTTTTGCTAAAATTCCCATTGAGAATTCATTGGCAGCTTTACCAGAAAGTTGCCAAGCATCATAGGAGTTTAAAGCAGCAATTGGTACCCCTATAAAGTTTACTAAATCATTACCTGCAAAAGCCATGGCTAAAGAAAAAGTACCAATAGCGATAATAGCAGTAAGAATATTTATTTTAAAAAGTTTAATTAAAGCAAGTGAAATAACAGACCATAAAACAAAACTTCCTGCTATAATAGCTAATGAATTTCCTTCGATTAATCCTTTCATGTTTCCGTAAAACGGAGTTCCTTTTAATCCTTTTATAATGATAAAATAAGTGATAGCTGTAATTGCAAAACCACCGAATAAAGCGTTAATATATAAGGGTCTTTTTTCGAAATCAAAAGAATATATAATTCTAGAAAAATATTGTACAATTGCACCTACTGTAAAAGCGACAACAACAGATAGTATAATTCCTAAAATAATCCATGTAGCTTGTTCGTGATTGATATAGTTCCAGATTTGGGAAACAGATCCATCTGTTCCTGAGATTTTAATTAAAGCTATGGCAACCGCAGAACCTAATAATTCAAATACAATAGATACTGTAGTTGAAGTAGGCATTCCTAAAGAGTTAAAAATATCAAGTAACAGTATATCGGTAATCATAACCGCCATAAAAATGTACATAATTTCTTCAAACATGAACATATTTGGGTTAAAAATACCTTTTCTTGCTACCTCCATCATTCCACTAGAAGATACAGCTCCAAAGAATACACCAACACTGGCAATGATCATTATGGTTTTAATAGGAATGGCTTTAGAACCGATAGCTGAGTTTAAAAAGTTAACGGCATCGTTACTCACTCCTACAACTAAATCTAAAATAGCTAATGCTCCCAGTGCAACTAGCATTAAAATAAAAGGATCTCCCATCTTTTATATATAAGATAATTATAACTTGACAAAAGTAAACACCTCTGTTTTTTGGTATGTTATGTAATTGTTATGAAATGCTACAAATCTACATAATTACTTAAGTTTTCTGGGCCTTCAAGAATGCTTTTAACAATTTGCATTGTGCCATCTTCATGTGTGGTAAAATGCCATTTTATAAGGGTGATTTGATAATTTTCTATTTCTATGCCTGTTATGCATCTTGGATGAACGCAACTACCATCATTAAAGTAAGGTAGTTCATTAGGTTGAGGAAATCTTGGTCTATGAGTATGACCAGTTACTAGTACTTGATTATTGTTATTTTTAATCCATTTCTCTATGTGTCTTTCTACTTTTATAAGTTCTTTAAAATTTTGAGCAGGGCTTGTAGGGTCTTTTATTCCTACTATTTGTAGTGGTTTCCATAAATATTGAACTAAAAACCGACTTAATTTCCAAAAGGAATAATTAAACCAATCTGCTTGATGACCATGTAATAAAAAAATTGAATTTTGATTATTGTTTTCTAATCTTATTGATTCGTGAAACGGAGCATTAGGCATGAATTCTTTAAATTCATCTGTGGCTGATTCGTAATAACGACTTAAGTTTTTTTTAATGTTTTTTTGATTCTTGTAATCCATGTCATGATTACCCCAGATGAAATGAATTCTATTTATGTCGTAGAACTTCTTTAATAGTAAAAAGGTGTCTTTATTAGCTTTAAAAATTGTGTCAAATTTATTCTCCCAAAGTTCATCTCCATCTCCAAGTTCAATATAAGTAAAACCATTGTTGAAATATTGAGAAATTGCATAATTATAAACTTTTCTGTTATGAGAAAAGTCGTCTGCAAAACCATTATCTCCTCTGTGGCAATCTGAGAAAAGTATGTATTTTGAATTTTGATTAAGGGGGAGTTTTTTTGCGTTTTTAAAAGCTCTTGATAATCGACTATTAGCAGACATTTTTGTTTTTGATAAATTTCAAAAAAAAAACCGAGTTTTCAAAACTCGGTTTTTTTAGTATTATTTATACTATTAATTATTGAGCAACAACTTTTATGTTGTCAATTTCAAAAGTACCATCACTTCCAGAGTCTCCGCTACCAATATACTTGAAAGCGATATAAGCATTTCCAGTGAAAGAAGATAAATCTACATCACCAGAGCTTACCCAGTTTCTGAAGTTTTCACTATCTGTTACAACAGCTGCAGGTAAAGAGTTCCATGTAGCAGTAGCTATATTAGCTTCGGTACCGTCCCAATCTGTTGAAATTAATACTTCTAATTCACTTCCATCAGCAAAACTATTTGAAGATTCGAAAGAGAAAAATTCATTAGCAGTTGCGTCTAAATTGATAGATGGTGTAATTAACCAAGTGATTGTGCTCGCATCTCCAGATCTGAATGCACCAATACTTGTAGCT
The DNA here is from genome assembly GCF_052084715.1 of Tenacibaculum aquaeponti. Classification (GTDB taxonomy): domain Bacteria; phylum Bacteroidota; class Bacteroidia; order Flavobacteriales; family Flavobacteriaceae; genus Polaribacter. The sequence goes on from NZ_CP197288.1 coordinate 2,761,844, forward strand.
CTACTTCCAGAGTTACTGTCGTTATAACTTCTAAATAATCTAGTACCTTCTTGACTATAGTTTGTCCAACCTGTGATAGTTAAGTCTCCAGAACCAGAAGTTCCTTCAAAATCTTCTTCAAAAATAGGAGTAAATGTACTTAAATCTAAAGGTTGACATAATGATTCGTTAAATTGAATATCTTCTACATCATTAATAACAACAACAAAATTATTTCCTCCAAAATCTTTAGTTAAAATAGCGCTGATTGCTCCTCCTTCATCAGATTGCATTTTTACTTGAGAGAAATTAGCAAATGAGCTAGTTTCTAAAATGAATTCTGAAAAACCAGAACCATTACAAGCAGATAAAGTTCTTTGAGTGTCAAAATCTTCATTTGGATCAATAATAGTTAATCCATCTAACTCAGCAGGGAAGAAAGCATCTTCTATTCTTATAAATGTACCAATTAAATTGTCTCCTATTTCTGCTACTTTTATTGTTTTTGGAATAATAGTTTCTGTATTAGTAGATCTAAATACGTGGTTTCCTAATTGGTTTTCGCTAATTACTTCTATTTCATCACTATCGTCAGGATTTACTTTACCTCCAATTGAAATGATTCCGTCTCCAGAGTTTGTTTCTCCTAGGTATAATCCGTTTAGGTATACATAAACTTCTCTACCAACATTATATCTTGTGTAACTAGACCTTAAGTTTAAAACAACTCTAATACCTGCAGTTGGGTTTTCTGGAGAATCTTGAATGTATATTTCTTGGAAAAAGTTTCCTGTACGATCAGAAGAAACTACATAACCTTTCACAACGTCATTAGATGTAATAGCTACTGGTGCACTACCTGAGCTATATCTAGATTTAAGATCTGCAATTGATACTAAGTTCCAGTTGATGTCATTAGCAATATTACCTAATATAATACTTAACTCTTTATTTTCTTCACTACCAGAAGGAGTAGGTACGTCAAAGTTATCATCTACACAAGATGATAGTAATAATGTAATTAAGATTACACTTATTATTTTAATTGAATTAATTTTCATGATTGAAATGTATTTTTTTATTTTTTAGAATCTATAATAAACGTTAAAGAAGTAGTTTGCACCTCTACCATACCAATATCTTGGACCAAATAATCTCTTAGGGTTACTAAAATCTTCACTTAAAGAGGTGAAATCTCCTCTTCTAGATTGTTCGAATCCTCCAGTTCTAAATTGTTGGTCGAAGATGTTGCTAATTCCTAAAGTAAATCCAATAAATTTATTGTCTCTACTTATTTTCCAAGACTTTCCACCAATTACGTTGGCAACAAAGTAACCTCCAAATTCTTCTTGCTGTAGTAATCTTTTAGCTTCTACAGGGTTATAGTTGTTAATTGGCACACCATCGACATCAGTAAAGAATCTATCAGTTCTTAATATTGGACTAACGCCAATGTAAGTATCGTCAAAATAATTACCTGTCATACTTACCCACCAGTAATCTGGGTCACGATACTCGATACCTAAAGAGTATGCTTTTTGTGGGCCAGAGTTTAATCTGTAATTTTTCAGTTGTGCTTCTCCTAAATTATTAATATTTAATTCTTGAGTATTGATGTCTCTAACTGCTAATTGAACATTGCTAGGGTTATTACTATAAACATATTCTCCAATGTTAGCAGCTCCTTTTAAGTTTAAAGTAGAAGTTAATTTGTATTCAAAACCTAATTCAACTCCTAAATGACGCTTATCTACACCAGTAACAATTTCTTGAGAGAATCCTTCACTTTGTCCTCCTTGTAAGAAGAAGAAGTTAGATTCTACGCTATCTTCAATTGTAGTATAGTATCCTGTAATTCTAGAAGTAAATCTAGGAGATCTAACAATATAGCTAGCATCAAAAGATAATGCTTTTTCACTAGTTAAGAAATCTGTAATAATGTTACTTTCTCTGGCTTGAGTAAAAGCATCTCTAATAGTTGGAGCTTTTTCTAGATACCCCGCATTAAAGTCTAAAATATGTCTACCAGATAATTTATATGTAATTCCTCCTTTAGCTCCAAAAGTAGTAAAATCTACTTCTGGTGATTTTCCTAAAGAGTTTCTAGGGTCAGTAGTAGCTAATGATCCGCTTTGGTAAAAACCTTCTCTTTGATAAGAAGTTTTAGTGATGTCTCCAGCTACATAAAAATCAAACTTGTTGTATTTAAATTGAGCCTGTAAGAAACCATTCATTATTTCTGAATTGATGTTGTAGTTGTATTTAAAACGATCACCAACGTTTACAACACGATCAGGATTTAATAAGTCGTTTTGTCTTTGGTTTGTTCCTATGCTACTAAAACCATTAACGTCTACATATCCAACAGAATTTCCTAAAAGATCTAAAACGTTAGCAAAGTTTTCTGATTCAGATTTTGTGTATTGTACTCTACCGTTTAAAGTAATGTTGTCTGTAAGATCTGCTGAAAGAATAGAATTAACGTTTAAAGTATTATTGTCTACTCTATCTTCATAAAAAACGTATGCAGCATCAATTCCTTGTTGAGAATTGTTAATGTTAGCATCGTAAATAGCATTCCAGTTTAATTGTCCGTCATTTAAGAAACGTTGCTCAGCTTCATAAGCACCGGCTAAATCACCAATAGATAACCAGTAACTTGGTAAGTTTCTGAATTGGATTGGGTTAGGGTTTTGTCCTCCGTTAAAATCAATTCTACTTCTACCAATTTTTCCAAACTGATAAGAAACGTTTGTGTTTAAATTTACTTTGTCGTTAATTTTCCAGTAATGACTTAACATTGTGAATGGCTCTTCAACATCTTTAATTCTAGAGTTTCTGATTTTTCCATCTTGATAACCCCAGTTAGAGTTGTAACGAATACCTTTTAAATCTACTACTTCTTTAGTGTTAGGCGAACCTACACCTCTTTTATTAGAAGCGAAAATAGATGTTAAGTTTAAACTATGATTATCGTTAAATATTTTTTCAACAGAAGCAAATAAAGAAGTGGCATCATAAGAAGTTCCGTCTACGAAACCTTCATTACCAGCTCGTCTACTTCCAGAAACTGTAAATGCCCATCCATCTTTTAATAATCCAGATGAGTATGTTCCCATAACTCTATGTCTGTAACTTCTATTTGAAGAAGCATAAGAAATTCTTGCGCCTTTACGATATTGAGAAGCTCTTGTGCTGATATGAGTAGAACCTAAAACACCACCGAAAGTGTAATTGGAAGGCGTTAAGCCGTTTGTGAATTCTTGGTTTCTTAAAACATCATTTAATCCACCCCAGTTTGCCCATTCAGGACGACCTGTTTCTAATTTGTTCATTTCTATCCCATTGATTAATAGTTTAGCGTTGTCAGAATCTAAACCACGAATTCTAAAGAAAGAAGAACTAAATTCGAAAGCAGCAGCACGTAAGTATACATCTCTAGATGATTGAAGTAAACTAGAAATGTTGTCTGCAGCACTACTATCGTCGTTTAATTCATCATCAGCAATAATAATGGTACTAAGGTCTTGGTTTTCTGAAAACTCGTCTTTATACATAAAGATTTCACCTAAATTTACAACTTTTCCAGATAATGTAATAGGGTAGTTTTGAGTTTCGTAACCTCCTTTTTTTAAGGTAACAATGAATTTTCCGTCAGGTAAATTCTGTAAAGAGAAAACACCGTCAATGTTAGTAACCTGACTGTCATTTCTCCCTTCGATACTGACTGAAACGCCTTGTAATACCTTTTCTGAGTCGCTGTCTTTAACAACTCCTTTTACAGTATTTTGTGCTAATGCTCCGTAAGCTATTGTAAAGCAAAGCAATACTGTTAAGATAATTTGTTTCATAAAAGTTTATGTTTTTTAAAAAAAATGCCCGCAAACTTAGTTTTTTTCAAGGGTGTTAATGTTAACTTAACATTAACAAATGAGAATATTATGCACAATCTGGGAATTGGCTTGAAATTTGTTTTTACTTTTGTGCAGTTAAAAAATAATTTCATGAGAAAATTAATAGTACTATTAGTTTCTATAATGAGTCTCTTTTCTGTGAGTGCTCAAAAGGAATACAAAATTAGAACAGTAGCTTTTTATAACGTAGAAAATTTGTTTGATACAATTAATGATGTTGCTAAGGATGATGAGTTTAGTCCAATGATGGAGTTAAAAACAGGAAGATCTAAAGTATATTGGGACAAGATTGATAAACTTGGAAAAGTTATTAATGGATTAGGCGCAGAGAAAGCTAAAACCAGTCCAGCTATTTTAGGAGTAGCTGAGATTGAAAACAAACAAGTTTTAGAAGATTTGGTAAAAAGTAAGCATTTAAAAAAGAAGCGTTATGGAATTATACATTTCGATTCACCAGATAAAAGAGGTATTGATGTAGCTTTGTTGTATCAACAACGTTACTTTAAACCAGTTCATTTTGAAGCTGTGAATCCAAATATTTATTCAGAGAATAAAAAAATATATACTAGAGATATTCTTTGGGTTTCTGGATATTTAGATGATGAATTAGTACATGTTTTAGTAAATCACTGGCCATCAAGAAGAGGAGGCGAAGCTAAGAGTAGTCCATTAAGAGAGAAAGCTGCATATAAAGTGACTCAAATTATTGAGAGAATTAGAGAAAATGATAAAGATGCAAAGATTATCATTATGGGAGATTTTAATGATGATCCAATGAATAAATCTTTTAAAGAAGTAATTAGAACCAAATCGGATAAAGATGATGTTGCTAAAGATGATGTGTATAATCCTTATGAAAAAATGTTTGAAAAAGGATTAAATACAACGGCATACAGAGATAATCTAAGTTTATTTGATCAAATTTTATTTACAGCTCCTTTACTAAATAAAAAAGGTAGAAAAGATTTTTCTACTTATAAAATGTTTAAATCTGGTATTTTTAATAAACGTTTCTTAATGCAGAAACAAGGTAGATATAAAGGGTATCCTTTTAGAAGTTTTTCTAACGGACAGTACTCCGGAGGTTATAGTGATCACTACCCAGTTTACCTATATTTGATAAAAGAGAAATAAAAAGTGTGGTTTTTCCACACCAAAAGTGTGGGTGGCCCGTACTCATGTTTCTTTTAGCATAGTTACTTTTGTATTGAAAAAGTAAAAAATTAAAAAAATGCTAAAAGAAAAATTAAGTTACATCAAACTGTTTCTATGTTGTTTAGGAGCAGTTTTGTTTTTTGCAAATTGCAATGAAGAAGAAATTGAATTAGAACAAAAACAAAATTTAAATTATGAAATCGAAGATATTAACTTTAATAGTTTTATACGGAAACAAGAGTTAAAGGAATTTTATAATGAAGTTATTAATAAAGGAGAAGTTTTAAATAGAGGTGGTGAACGAATAGGTGTTAATTCTACTTTAATTAGAAGAATTAAAACAGATAAGATTGAATCATATACTTTCTCAGTAGATAGAAATCATTTACAAAGAAATGAATATGAAAATTTAGTAATCACTAAAAATTTACAAGAAAATAAAATAACTGCCGCTTTTTTAAAGTATAAAATGGCAACTGTATTACAAGTAGATCAAAATGGAAATCCATATCCATTTCAAGGAACATTAGAAATTGTACCTGTAGAAGAGAAAAGCGTAAAGGGTTTGTTGTCTAGAAGTACTACAGTTTGTTATAGAGTTGGTGTTTTAATGTGTAATGATAATAGAGGAGATTATACTTCAGATCATCAAGTAACTGAAGCATGTACAAGACCAGATAATATTTACACAGCTCAATCTATTGAATGTTCAACAACATTTGGTCCACCAAGTTTTACTGATGAAACCGATGGTGGAGGAGGAGTAATTGATAGCGGTACTTCAGGAGGTTCAGGAGGCTCTTCTGATAGTGGAGGTACTATAATAACATCCCTTTTACCTTCAGATTTAAAAACTGAGTTTTTTGAACTAGTTGATAGATTAACTCCAGAGCAGCATAAATTCTTGTATGAAATAGAGAATTCATCTATTAGAAAAGAAATAGGAGTTTTTTACGAAAGAGATAATTTTTCTAAAAGAGCAGAAGATTTTATAAAAGAAGCTATAGATGTTCTTATTGATAATGGAGATGTGAATTTTGATGATTGGTATATTAAAACTAAAGTATCTGATGATAGTTATTTTTATACAGGGCCAAAAGAATCTATTCCTAGTACAATAATTTTATCTAATGGAACTTCGGTTAGTGTTAATTTTGGTGTTACTAAATCTGATAATAAAAACGCAAATCAACAAGTTTCCCCAGTTTTAATTAATGCGATTAAATTTGCTTTAGAAAAAGCTAATAATAATTTAAGCTCATCTGATAAAATAACCAGTATTTATGTTTCAGCTACAACAAATGGAAAACATAGTGCAACTAGTAATCATCCTTTGGGATTGGCGATAGATATAAGTAGAATTAATGGTAAGAAAATGGCAATAACTGGTGTGACAAATCAAATAATAGAATTGCAAAAAGCTTTTGATGGTTTCGAATATATTAGAGAAAATTTTGGACCACACTTTAAACATAAATATGACTTAAATACTAGCAGATGGAATTTTAATTATTCAGTAGGTGGACATAAAGATCATATACATATATCAGTGAGAAAATAACAAATATAATAATGAAAAAACTATTTTTAATTGCAGTTTTAGGAACTGTTTTAGGGTGTAATGCACAACAAAAATTAGATTTATCTAGTTCAGACATTAAGATGAATTATATATTTTCAAGAATGTATAATGAAAAACCAATACATCAAAACTTGTTCAATCAAAGTTTGTATTTATCTATTTATAAATTTTCCGATTCTAAAATTTCCAAAGGAATAAATATTTCTGAATCAGAGGAATTTTTGAGTAGTTATATGATTTCAGTAACTCCAGATGGAGATAGTTATTCAACGAGTAAATTATATAAAATTGAAGGTGTTTTAAATCCAGAAATTATAAAAATTAAAGAAGAAAACTATCCCTTTTTTACTATAAAGATCGAACATGGATTAAAGAATAGTAGAAAAATAGAGACTTTTCATTTTAAGGGTAATTAATTATTAAGAGTAATCAATTACTTCTTTTAAGTGATTGATTGTTTTTATATATCCGTTTTCAGCTTGGGTTGATATTAATCAATCTAAGCTGTTTTTGCTTAAATCTTACAAATTTTCTCTACATAGTCATTAAACTTAAGTTGGAATAAAGTTCCTTTTAATAAGTCTTCAATTTGACCTAAATCAATTATTGAAACAGCTAGACTTACTTTGTTTGATGGAGTTCTTAGTAAAAGAGATCGGCAATTATCTCCCATTTTACATTCACTACATCTACTTTGAAATTTAGCATCAATTGTAAATTCTAAAAAAGATTCTATTTCAGTTAAGGTTAAATGAAATCCAATATCTCTAAAAACTATTTGTGTCAGTTCTGTTTTTGAGTTAATCCATTGAAATGAAATTCCAATATCATTAGTATAAATAGTTTTTACTTGCTCCATAGTGTTTGTTTTATAGAACAAATATACATTATTTTTATTTAATCTAAATAAACTACTTTAAATCCTTCAATTGTAGTTGTATGGATGTATTTCCATTCCATGTATTTTCATCAAGCTGGTAAACAATATCAAACTCTTGTTGTACATGTTCTATTTTATTTCCTAAACTAAAACCGATAGCTCCAATACAGTTTTTAGGATTTCCTTGGAAAACAGTTAGTTTTAGATGAGTTTTATCTTGTCCAACCTGTTTTCCATAACCATTGTCTCTTACTGAGTTAGACTGAAAAATAGGTCTTCTGTTTAATGGACCGAAGGGAGCCATTTGATTTATTATTCTGTAGAATTTAGGAGAAATATTACTGAGATGTAATTCTGCGTCAATTTCAATTTCAGGTTCTAATAGTTCTTTTTGAATTGTATTTTTTACAACTTCTTCAAATTTTGATTTAAAAGCGTTGTAATTTTCTGGTTTTATAGATAATCCAGCAGCATATTTATGTCCACCAAATTGTTCAATGTATTCAGAACAAGCATCCAAAGCATTGTAAACATCGAAACCTTTAACAGATCTTGCAGAAGCAGCTAAAAATTCACCGCTTTTTGTGAAAACTACTGTAGGGCGATAGTACGTTTCAGTCAATCTTGAAGCAACAATTCCGATAACGCCTTTGTGCCAACTTTCATCGTAAACAGTGGAAGTGAAATTATGCTTTTCATTATTTGTTTCTATTTGATGCAAAGCTTCTTTTGTGATTTCCTGATCTAACTCTTTTCGATGTGCATTAAACTCTTCAATTTCTTTTGCAATATTTTTTGCCAGATCAAGATCTTCAGAGATTAATAAATCTACAGCATAGCTGGCATGTTTAATTCTGCCAGCTGCATTAATTCTAGGAGCTATAATAAAAACAACGTCAGTTATGGAAAGTTCTTTTTTGTTTATGTGCTGAGTTAGTGCTTGAATACCAATACGAGGAGCAGTGTTTATTACTTTTAACCCGTAATAAGATAAAACTCTATTTTCGCCAGTCATAGGAACAATATCAGCTCCAATAGCAGTTACTACTAAATCTAAATAAGGCAATAAATCGTTTATAGTTTGTTCCTGTTGTTGTGCTATTGCCTGAATTAATTTAAATCCAACACCACATCCGCAAAGTTCTTTATAAGGATAATTACAGTCTATTCGTTTAGGATTTAATACAGCAATCGCGTCAGGTATTTTTTCTCCAGGTTTGTGATGATCACAAATAATAAAATCTATACCTTTTTCAGTAGCATAAGCAACTTTTTCAATGGCTTTAATTCCACAATCAAGAGCAATGATTAAAGAAAATTCATTATCGTGAGCAAAATCTATTCCGGCAAACGAAACCCCATATCCTTCTTTGTATCTATCAGGGATATATGTTGCCAAATACGGGTGAATATTCTTTAAGTATGAATACATTAATGAAACAGATGTAGTTCCATCAACATCATAATCGCCATAAATTAAAATTTTCTCTCCATTTTTTATAGCTTTTTCAACTCTAGAAACAGCTTCATACATATCTTTCATCAAAAAAGGATCGTGAAGATCTTCTAATGAAGGTCTAAAAAAATGTTTAGCTTCATCAAAAGTTTTGATTCCTCTTTGAACTAAGATTTCTGCTAATTTTAAATCTATATTTAATTCATTAGCTAAAGTATTTACAATGTTGAAATCAGGTTTGGGCTTTAAAGTCCATTTCATAGCGAAAAAGTGATGCTGTTAGTCGTTGAAAATAATTTCTGTAGTCACTTTTGCAAACTGACGAAACATTTCCATAACTCCACAATATTTCTCAATAGATAAGTTCACTACTTTAGTAAGTTTATCATGATCTAAATTGTTACCCTCGAAAAAATATTTTACATGAACTTTGTCATAATATTTAGGGTGTTCTTCGGTTAAATTAGCTTCAATAACTATTTTTAAATCATCGAAAGAAACACGCATTTTTTCAGCAATCATAACAACATCTAATCCAGAACATCCGGCTAAAGAAGATAGCATTAGGGCTTTAGGTGAGGCGCCAACAGCATTTCCTCCATTAGCAAAAGAGGTATCCATTAAAACTTGCGCTCCATTAGGGTTGTCACTTTTAAAAAGTAAATTTTTCTTCCATTCTGTAGTTACAATATTTGATGTCATATGAGTTTTTTTTTGTTTCTTGTATGAAATTACAAAATTACTTAATAAAAAAATAAATTATGCCATTAGTAACTCCCTTAGATCCGAATCATGATGAGGAGACAAAAAGGTTGTCAGATTTTTATAATGAGACATTAGGATTTTGTCCTAATTCAGTACTTACAATGCAAAGAAGACCAGAAATTTCTAAAGCTTTTATTAATTTAAATAAAGCAGTTATGGCAAATCACGGTCGTGTAACTTCTGCTTTAAAAAGAATGATTGCTTGGGTAAGTAGTAATGCTACAGGTTGTAGGTATTGCCAAGCACATGCAATTAGAGCAGCAGAGCGTTATGGAGCTGAACAAGAAAAATTAGATAATATTTGGGAATATAAGACACATTCTGCTTTTTCTGATGCTGAAAGAGCTGCGTTAGATTTTTCATTAGCGGCTTCTGTAGTGCCTAATAATGTAGATGAAGAAATAAAAACAGAATTATACAAATATTGGGATGAAGGAGAAATTGTTGAAATGTTAGGAGTGGTTTCTTTGTTTGGTTATTTGAATAGATGGAATGATTCTATGGGAACAAGTATTGAAGATGGTGCTGTAGAGAGTGGAGAGCAATACTTAGGAAAACATGGATGGAATAAAGGAAAACATATATAATTAAATTTTTAATTATATAAAATAAGAGGCTATTGATGAAATCAATAGCCTCTTAAACTTTATAGTGATTGGTGAAGAAGATTAGTTCTTCTTTAATAAATCTCTAATTTCAGTCAATAAGTCTTCTTGAGTAGGTCCAGCTGGAGCAGCAGGAGCTTCCTCTTCTTTTTTCTTCATAGCATTAACACCTTTTACAATCATAAACATTACAAATGCAACAATAATAAAATCAATAACATTAGTAATAAATTCACCATATAATACGGCGACTTCACCAGATACTTTTCCAGAAGCATCAGCTACGCCTTCTTTAATTATATACTTTAAGTCTTTAAAGTCAGCATTAAATATTAAGCCAATTAAAGGAGAGACAATACCTCCAGTGAATGAAGAAACAACTTTGTTGAAAGCAGCACCCATTACAAAACCAACTGCAATGTCTACTAAATTGCCTTTCATGGCAAAGTCTTTAAACTCTTTTAACATTCCCATTTTTGAATAGTTTTTTTGATTATTAATTAATTACTGGTTGTAATTTAAGATTTTTTTAACTTTTAACCAATCTTTTTATGCGTTGAGAAAGACTTGTTAAGATTTCATAAGGAATAGTTTCGCATTTATGAGCCATGTACTCAATGTGTTGTTGGTGGTTGAAAAGAATAACGTCATCACCTTCTTTACAATCAATTTTTGTAACGTCTACCATTAACATATCCATACAAACATTTCCAATTATAGGAGCAGGTTGATTATTTATGATTACAAAACCATTTTTATTTCCTAATTTTCTAGAAATCCCATCAGCATGACCTATAGGGATTGTAGCGCTTCTAGTTGGTTTGCTAGCAACAAAAGCTCTGTTGTATCCGACAGTTTCTCCTGGTTGAATCATGTGGATTTGAGAAATAATACTTTTTAAACTGTGTGTATTTTTTAGATTGGCAGTTTCATTAGGGTTGTTTCCAAAGCCGTATAAACCAATTCCAATGCGTACCATGTCAAATTGAGCTTTTGGATAATTAATAACTCCTGATGTGTTCAAAATGTGAATTAATGGCTCATATCCTAAATGTTGATAAATCTGTTTTACTATGTATGCAAAATTATTAATTTGGTTAATGGAGAATTCTTGCTCATTAGGATCTTCACTCGCTGCTAAATGAGAGAAAATAGATTGTACGACAACATGGTTAGATTTTTTTAATGAGGAAATAATGTTGGGTACGTCTGAATGCCAAAATCCTAATCTATTTAACCCTGTGTTAAATTTGATATGAACAGGGTAGTTCATTAGAGGAACACTATCTGCATAACTTAAGAAAGCTTCAAAAATCTTAAAATTATATAAATTAGGTTCTAAACGATATTTAACAATAGTTTCAATATTTGGTATTTGCGGATGTAATACTAGAATAGGTGTATCAATTCCTGCTTCTCTTAAAGCGATACCTTCTTGACTATATGCAACTGCAAAATAATCTACATGATCTTTTACAATTTTAGCTACCTCAACAGCTTCACTTCCATAACCAAAAGCTTTTACTACGGCCAAGATTTTAGTTGTAGGTTGTAATTTTTGTTTGAAATAACTTAGATTATGCAAAACAGCATTTGCATTAATTTCTAATACGGTAACATGGTTGTTCATTCTTCCTCTTCTTTAAGTTGAGCGTTTTGCTCTTGTATGGCTTTGTAGTAAGCAGCTCTACTAAGTGGTTCGTATTCTTGAGTTTCACCTAAAAGTACAATGTTTTCACTTTTGGCTTTTCTAAAACTATAATGTGCTAAGTTACCGGTTCTTGTACAAACAGCATGAACTTTAGTTACATATTCTGCTGTTGCCATTAAAGCAGGCATTGGTCCGAACGGATTTCCTTTAAAGTCCATGTCTAAACCAGCAACAATAACTCGAATTCCTCTATTAGCTAGGTCGTTACAAACGGCAACAATTTCATTGTCAAAAAACTGAGCTTCATCAATTCCTACGACGTCAACATTGTTAGCAAGTAATCTGATATTTGCAGAAGCTGGTACTGGTGTAGATCGAATTCTATTATCGTTATGAGAAACTACTTCTTCCTCATCATATCTTACATCAATAGCAGGTTTAAAAATTTCAACTCTTTGTTTGGCAAATTTTGCTCTTTTTAATCTACGAATTAATTCCTCAGTTTTCCCCGAAAACATTGAGCCGCAAATTACCTCTATCCACCCAAACTGTTCTGTATGATTTACTGTATTTTCAAGAAACATTTTGTAATTTTAATGCTCAAATAATTATTTTTGTCTTACATTTCGATAAGGGAACAAATTTATTAAAATTTAAGAGCAAAAAATAAAACCTACTCATAACTTATGCACAAAAAATTGGCTTCAGACCTAACTAGTTTAGCGCATAGCATTTTAAAGATGAAAAACAAAGAAGATGTTTTTGCATTAAAAGAAAAAGCATATGAAGTTTACGAAAAGTTAGCCGTATTGGCTTATGTAGAAGAGTATATTAACACAACACCTCAGGCAAAAGAAACTAAAGAAGAACTGATTGAGATAGTTACGCAAATTGAAACAGCAAGGAATACTAATGTTGTAAATCAAGAGGAAGAAGTTATCAATACAAATCATGAAGAAGAAATAGTTGAGGTAATTGAGGAAAGGCCAATTGTTAATTCAATTGATGAAAAAGCTGAAGTTGTTGAAGAAGTTGAAGAAGAAATAGAAATAGTTGAAGAAACTATAGAAGAAGAACTTTCTGAAGTTATTGAAGAGATTATTGAAGAACCAACTTTAATTCAAGTAAAAGAAGAAAAAGTTGAAGATAAAGTTCAAGAAATAGAAGAGCAACCTTTTGATGAACTTGAAAGTTTATTGTTTGGAAATGATGATCCTACAATTTTTGATGAAGCTAAATTCATTGAAGATTTAAAATCACCTGAAGAAGAGAAAAAAGAAGAAGTAACTACTGAATCCAAAATACCTACTTTAGAAGATGAATTAAAAGATACTTTGCCTGTTGATGTAATGGCAGATTTATTTCAAAAAGTAGAACCTAAAAAAACTGTAAATGATCATTTACAGTCAACAATACAAATTGGACTTAACGATCGTATTGCTTTTGTGAAACATTTATTTGATGGAAATCAAACTGATTTTAATAGAGTTATTTCACAATTAAATACTTTTAAAACAGAAAGAGAAGCTAAAAACTTTATCAGTAAAATGGTAAAACCAGATTACGATTGGAGTACAAAAGAAGAATATGAAGTACGTTTTTTAGAAATAATAGAACGTCGTTTCGTTTAATACAAAAGATAAATTAATGAAGATTGAAGTTTCTAACGGAGAAATAATAGACAAGTATACCATTTTAGCAATTAAGTTAACTGAGATTAAAAATCAAAATAAACTTAAAAACATTCAAAATGAATATGATGTGTTAACACCAGTTGTAGATCAAATTTATAATGAAGTTTCAGATCAAGATGAATTGAAAAAACTACACAATGATTTATTAGAGATTAATAAAAAATTGTGGAAAATAGAAGATGATATTAGAGAATGTGAACGTGCTAAAGATTTTGGTGAAACTTTTGTCAATCTAGCCCGTGCAGTATACTTTACAAATGATGATCGTTCCGTAGTTAAAAAAGATATTAATACGTTAACTGGTTCAGATTTAGTAGAAGAAAAATCGTACGAAGATTATAAGTAGAAAATAAAATGTTATGAAAAAGACTTTATCAAAACTTTTAACTTCTTTAGGAATTTCAGGAACTAAAGAAGTTAAAAGAATAGAACAAGATAATTCTCATTCTCAAAGAATAAATGATATTAAGTTTACAGATCAACAAGGAAATGAAATATCAAAAGAAGAATTATCACAAGCTACAGGAAGATATAATTATGCCATTTATAGCATAGATAAATCTTCTGATAAAGCTAAAGAATTACATCAAAAAGCAAGAGAATATGGGCAGAAAGGTGATTATACTGAAGCTGTCAGTCATCTTGAAGAAGCTATACAAGATTCACCTGAATGGGCTTATCCGTATTATGATTTAGCTTATACATATTTGTTAAATGATGATTTCGAAAATGCTTTAAAATATTACGAGTTAACAGATAAAGTGGCTCCAAATGGTTTTTTTACATCTAAAACAGCTGTAGATGTTTTAAGAAAAGAGAAAACAGGAGTTTTTACTGAAGGTTTGTATAAAAACTATATAGCTTTAGAGTGGATCGATAATCCACAAGAAAAGGCTCAAATGTTAAAGTTATTAGTTGATAATTTTCCTTCTTTAGCTCCAGCTTGGAAAGATTATTCAAATTTTTTAGAAGGAGAAGAAAGACTTCAGGCTATAGAAAAGGGATTAAACGAGAATCCAGATATTGAAACAGAAGGAGTTCTTACTATTAATAAAGCTTTAGTTCTAAATTTAAACGGACAGTTTGAAGAAGCCAAGGAATTATTAATGCAAGTCATATTTAACTCTAAATCTACTTTCGGGAACCAAGAGCTAGCAAAATTAGTGCTGAACAGTATTTCTGAAGAAAATAAGAAAAAATAAAATGTTTGTAAAAAAAGCGAGATCGGTTTTATATGTAGTTTTAATATCATTGTTGTGTTTCAATTGTCGTTCAACCTACAAAACGCAAGCTTTTTTACAAGAAAATATTCCTGTTAAACCAGATTATACTAAAGAAAGTTTTTGGGCAGTTCTACCAACTAAATATCAAGAGAATTTTAAAACTTATGCGTCTAATCGTTTAGATACATTACAGGCTGATGTTTTTTATGTATACCCTACTTTAATTACAAGTAAAAAAGATATTCGTTGGAATGTTCCAATTTCGGACAAAAAGCAAAATAACGCAGTTTTAAATAAAGCTGTGTTAATGCAAGCATCAGCTTTTGCAACTTCAGGTAAAGTTTATGCACCATTTTATCGTCAAGCTCATATTCGTTCATACAGATTATTTAATAAAGGAGGAAAAGAGGCTCAAGATTTGGCGTATTTAGATGTTAAAAGTGCCTTTGAGGTGTATTTGAAGAAATACAATAAAGGAAGACCGATTATTATGGTTGGTCACAGTCAAGGAACAACACACACAGTACGATTATTAAAAGATTTTTTTGATAAAAAAGAACTACAAAAGCAATTAATTGCAGCTTATATTCCAGGAATTAGAATAAAAGAAAATGAGTTTTCATCAATTAAATTAATGAAATCTCCAAACGAGATTGGAGGTTTTATTTCTTGGAATACATATAAGAAAAATCATTATCCAAAAAAAGATAAAGATTGGTATAAAGGTTATGTAACTACAAATCCAATTACTTGGGATAATTCTACAACAACCATACTAAAAGAACATAAAGGCTTTTTATATACAAACGGAAAAATTTACAAAGAAGCACTAGTGATTCAAATTACAGATGGATTAGTTTGGAGTACAAATCCAAAGTTTCCATTACGTTTCTTTATGTCATTTTTAAAAAATTATCATGCAGGAGATATAAATTTATTTTGGCAAAACATTAGAGAAAATGTAACGTTGAGAACAAACACTTGGTTGAATGTCAATCAAAAATAAAAATCTTGTGTAACAAAAAATTATAGATGTCGTCTTCATTACAAAAACCAAGTATTATGAAACGATTAATAACCGCTATTTTAATTTGTATCGCATTTGTAATTAATGCACAAAACACAGCTTATTCAGATTTTTATAAGGCGAATAAAGATGAAAGTCAATTCTCAATGAGCGTTCCTGTTTCTTTAGGGAGTTTTTTCTCAGATGATGAAGAATCTGAAGAGTTTGAAGAACTAATGAAAAAAGCAGAACATTGTAAAATTGTTGTTTTCAACAACGAGAACAATATAATTGAAAAAAGCTTTAAAAAATTCTCAAGAAGGAAAGGTTTGAAAACTTTAATGAGAGTTAGAGATGGAAAAGATAAAGCAGGAATATTCTTTATAGAAAAAGATGATTTAATTAGAGAGATTATAATTAGTGCTAACAGTGAAGAAGAAAAAATGGTAATGATTGGCTTAAAAATTACATTAACTAAAGATGAGTTAGCATCTGTTGTAACTAAAATTTCGAAAGATTAATAAGCAATAGCTTTCAATAAAATTTAAATATAAAGTAAACCAAGTTTTTTATGAAAAGAATTGTAACAGTAGTATTAGTATTTTTGGCAGTAGCAATTAATGCTCAAAAGACATCATTCAAAAGTTTTTATAAATCTCACAAAGAGAATGCAGAAGTATCGTTAAATGTCCCAGGATTCATTGCAAGAATGTTTGTCGATAATGATGATTTAGGTGAAGAAGAAATTTTAATAAAAAAAGCAAGGAACTTTAAAATATTAACTTTTACAGAAAGAGTAGATAGTGTATCTAGTGATTTTAAAAACTTTGTAAAAAATAGTAATTTAAAAACTTTAGTAAGAACAAAAGATGGAAAAGATAAAGCAGGAATTTATTTTTTAGAGCATAAAGATAAGATTAGAGAAATTATTATTATGTCTGAAAATGAAGGAGATGAGTTGGTTTTCTTAGGTTTAAAAACAAATTTATCTAAAGATGAGTTTAGCTCTTTAATTACCGAAATGGAAAAATCTTAAAATTTAGAAAAAGCTTCTCACTAGAGAAGCTTTTCTTTTAAACTTTCAACAGTTTTTTTACTGTTTCCAATAAAAATTTCATTATCAACAATAAATACAGGACGTTTTAAAAAAGTATATTCATCAAGTATATATTGTTTATAATCATCTTCAGTTAAATTCTGATTTTTTAAATCCATTTCTCTATACAATTTAGCTCTCTTGTTAAAAAGAGCTTCATAGCTTTTAGAGAAGCTATACATTTCTTCCAATTGCGAAAAAGTAACAGGATCCAATTTTATTTCTTGTTTTTCAAAACCTTCTAGGTTTACTTCTTTTAAAATTCTTCTACAAGTATCACAAGTTTGTAAAAAATAAACTTTCTTCATGGTATTAAGTGTATCTTTATAAACGCTAAAATAGGCAGAAAAATGAACACACAATTTGATATCTTAAGAAAATCTAGAGAACTTGTTTTAAAAAGAATAGAAGGTTTAACTCACGAGCAATTACATAAAATTCCTGAAGGATTTAATAATAATATAGCATGGAATGTTGCTCATTTAGTAGTAACTCAACAATTATTACATTATAAATTATCAGGTTTACAATGTTTAGTTCCAGATGATTTAATTGAAAAATATAGAAAAGGAACAGCTCCTACGGAAGAGTTATCAGTAGAAGAGTTTGAAGAGGTTAAAGAATTGTTAGTTGGTTTGCCAGATACTTTAGAAGAAGATTACAAAGAAGGAATTTTTAAAGAATATACAGAGTATCCAACAAGTACAGGGTATGTGTTAAGTTCAATCGATAATGCAATTGCTTTTAATAATTTACACGAAGGTATTCATTTAGGAGCAATAATGGCATTATCTAAATTAGTATAAATCTAATTTTATCTGATGAAGTTTAATACAAAAACCATACATGGTGGTCAGCAACATGAAGAAGCTACAGGTTCGGTAATGACACCAATATTTCAAACTTCTACATATGCACAATCTAGTCCAGGCATAAACAAAGGATATGTGTATTCACGTTCAGCAAATCCCACAAGAACCGCACTAGAAAATGCTTTTGCATCTTTAGAAAACGGAACGCATGGTTATGCTTTTGCTTCAGGTTTAGCAGCTATAGATTGCGTTTTAAGGTTATTAAAACCAGGCGACGAGGTGATAGCTGGAGACGATTTATACGGCGGAACTTACAGAATGTTTACAAGGTTATTTGAAAAATACGGACTCAAATTTCAATATGTAAATATGGATGATCCAAGTAATGTGGTTAACACTATTACTGAATCTACTAAGTTAATTTGGATTGAAACACCAACAAATCCATTAATGAAAATTGCTGATATTGAAGAAATTTCACAATCAGTAAAGCAAGTTCAAAAAGAGATTTTAATTGCTGTTGATAATACTTTTGCAACGCCTTATTTACAACAACCGTTAGATTTAGGAGCCGATATTGTTATGCATTCTGCGACTAAATATTTAGGCGGCCATTCCGATTTAGTTATGGGAGCTCTAATAGTAAAAGACGCACAGTTAGCTACTGAACTTAATTTTATTCAGTTTGCTGCTGGGGCAATTGCAGGTCCTATGGATTCTTTCTTAGCTTTAAGAGGAATTAAAACATTACATGTTCGTATGCAACGACATTGTGAAAATGGAAGAAAGGTAGCTGAATTTTTACGTGATCACAAAAAAGTAGGAGAAATATATTATCCAGGATTTCAAAGTCATGAAAATCATGAAGTAGCTAAAAAGCAAATGAAAGATTTTGGTGGTATGGTTTCTTTCCGGTTAAAAGATGAAAGTAAATCTGCTACTTTTAAATTTTTAGAACATGTAAAAGTATTTACTTTGGCTGAATCACTAGGTGGAGTAGAGAGTTTAGTTAATCATCCGGTAACCATGACACATGGTTCAATTCCTGAAGAAGAGCGATTAAAAATGGGGATTACAGATTCTTTAATTCGCTTAAGTGTAGGTATCGAAGATATAGAAGATTTGCTTTCAGATTTAGATCAAGCATTAAATAAATAAAAATAAGTTCCTCATTATGAGGAATTTTTTTTGTTAAAAAATATACCAATTGGTATATTTTTATATATTTGCCATATATGTTGAAATCTGAGAAGACAAGATTACATATTATTGAAACGGTTGCTCCTATATTTAATAAGAAAGGATATTCAGCTATGAGTTTATCACAAATAACTCAAGCAGCTGGTCTAACAAAAGGAGCTATATACGGGCATTTTGAAAGTAAAGAAGAATTAGCCATAGAAGCTTTTCGCCATTGTATCCGAACCGTTTTAAAAGATTTAAATGCACATGTTGCAAAGGGGGAAACAGCGTTAAATAGATTGATTAATGTTTCTAATTTTTATAAAAACTATTATAGTTATTGTAAAAAATTTGGAGGCTGTCCAATATTAAATATTGGTGTTGATTCAGAATATCAGCAAAATTCAATATCTAAATTAGTACGATCTTATAATGAGCGAATCTTAGAGAAATTCACGAATTTAATTGAGGTGGCAAAAGAGACTAATGAGGTTAAAAATAATGTTGATAGTGCTGTTTATGCAAAAAGATTTTCCTACATGATAGAAGGAGCAGTGTATATGTCTCACATAATGAAAGATGAGACTTATCTATTTGATTTAGCAGATGTAATGAAGAAAATAATAGATAATGAATTGAAAGTTTAAAAAAATTTAAAATAAAATATACCGATTGGTATAAGTTTAATTTAATCCCAAGTATGTTTATTGAAAAACATAAACAAAACTAGCTCTTTTGAGCTAAACTAAACTAAATTAGTTCTTTAGTGTATTTTAATTTGTTAACGTTGTCTTCAAGAACTAATGTCGAAGACAGGCTTAAACTATTTGAAAAGATTGTATAACCGTTTTTAAACAAACAAACTTCTAAAAAGAATTAAAAAGTTTACGATTTTCGAAAAAAAGTGTAAGCAAAAAGCACCCGTTCTGGGTGCTTTTTTTATATAAGAACTATATTGTTGTCTTATTTAGCTTCTGCATATCTTCTTTCAACTTCATTCCAGTTGATAACTTTAAAGAAAGCTTCAATATAATCTGGTCTTCTATTTTGATAGTTTAAATAATAAGCATGTTCCCACACATCTAACCCTAAAATAGGAGTTCCTCCACAAGAAACACCTGGCATTAAAGGATTGTCTTGGTTTGGAGTAGAACATACTTCTACTTTACCACCTTTGTGTACGCATAACCAAGCCCATCCAGAACCAAATTGAGTAGCAGCAGCTTTAGAAAAAGCATCAATAAAAGCTTCTTTAGAACCAAATTCAGCTTCAATAGCATCCTTTAATTCACCAGATAAGTATCCTCTATCTTGTGGGTTCATTACAGTCCAAAATAATGAGTGATTATAAAAACCACCACCATTATTACGAACTCCAGCATTATTCATGTCTAAGTTTGTTAAAATATCTTCTATAGATTTACCTTCTAAATCTGTTCCTTCAATTGCAGCATTTAATTTAGTTGTATATCCATTATGATGCTTAGAGTGGTGAATCTCCATAGTTCTTGCATCAATATTTGGTTCTAACGCATCATAAGCGTAACCTAATTCTGGTAATTCAAAAGCCATAATTTTTGTTTATTTGATTACTAATTAACTGACACGAAGTTACCATAAAAAAACAGGACTAACAACAGTTAGCCCTATTTGATTCTTATAGTATAATAAGATAATATTATAACAGAATTAAATTACTTTTATTCAGAATATTCTCTCATAAACTCTTCAGCTTTTTCGACCATATTTTTGCTTCCGCAGAAAAAAGGAATTCTTTGGTGTAATTCTGTTGGTTGAATATCCATAATTCTATTAAAACCATCACTAGCTTTTCCTTTTGCTTGCTCTGCTAAAAATGCCATTGGGTTACATTCATATAATAAACGAAGTTTACCATTAGAATTTTTAGAGCTTTTTGGGTACATATAAATCCCTCCTTTGATCATGTTTCTATGAAAATCAGAAACCAAAGATCCTATGTATCTGCTAGTATAAGGCCTGTCTCCTTCTTCTTCTTGACAATACTTAATGTATTTTTTTACTCCTAAAGGGAAATGAATATAATTACCTTCATTTACAGAGTAAATTTTTCCATCTTCAGGGAATTTCATATCTGGATGAGATAAGTAGAAAGTACCTATAGCTGGATTTAAAGTAAAACCATTTACACCATCTCCTGTAGTGTATACTAACATGGTGGATGTGCCATAAACTACATATCCTGCAGCAACTTGTTCACTTCCTTTTTGTAAGAAATCCTCGAGTTTAACAGGAGTTCCTACTGGGGTTACTCTTCTGTAAATTGAAAAAATAGTACCAACAGAAACATTTACGTCAATATTAGAAGATCCATCTAAAGGATCAATTAATACGACATATTTATTTTGATGGTTTTCATCTTGACTATTTACGATTATAAAATCATCTTCCTCTTCACTTGCAATACCACAAACAATATTTCTATTAGTTAATGTCTGAATAAATTTATCGTTGGCATAAACATCAAGTTTTTGTTGATCTTCACCTTGGATGTTGGTTTCACCAGCAGCACCAATAATATCTACTAAACCAGCTTTATTTACTTCATGATTAACAACTTTGGCAGCTAAACGAATAGAATTGATTAATCGAGATAATTCACCAGAAGTATATTTAAAAGAAGTTTGATTTTCGATGATAAATTCACCAAGAGTTTGATTTTTTTTAGCCATAAAACGATACAGATTTTATCTGTTTACAAAGATGATAACTTTTTTTACAACTACAACGTTTTAGTTTAGTATTTTACAGGAATTGTTAAAGTAGAAAAATCAACAAAACAATTGTATGTGTTGTAATTTGTTATTTTTTTTAACAAGGTGTTATAAAAACTATTTTTGCCTAAAAATTTTAAACATGAGTTTTACTATTCGTAAAGGAAAAAAAGAAGATGTTCAAGCGATTCATAATTTAATTGTTGAGTTAGCCGTTTTTGAAAAAGAACCAGATGCGGTAGAAATAACTGTTGAAGATTTAATAAAAGATGGATTTTCAGAAAATCCAAGATTCAACACTTTTGTCGCAGAAGAAGCTAATGGTACTATTATAGGTATGGGGTTGTTCTATGAAAGATATTCTACATGGAAAGGTAAAACAATTCATTTAGAAGATTTAATGGTAACAGCATCTAAAAGAGGAATAGGAGCGGGAAAAGAATTATATAAATCAATAATGAAATATGCTTCAGATAATGGGTATAAACGTGTAGCATGGGAAGTATTAGATTGGAATACAAATGCTATTGATTTTTATGAAAAAAGTGGAGCAAAAGTTTTAAGGGATTGGGACGTAGCCCAAATGAATGAACAAAATTTAGAAAGATTTATAAATGAGAATTTTTAAGTTTGGAGGGGCATCAGTAAAAAATCCTGATGCAGTTAAAAATGTTGTACGTGTACTACAGCATGAAGGAACAGAAAATACTTTAGTAGTAATTTCTGCAATGGGAAAAATGACAAATGCTTTCGAACGTTTAATTAAAGCATATACAGAAAGTACAGACGATGTAAAGCCTGCATTAGAGGTAATAAAAGATTTTCATACAGAAATGTTAGACGGTCTTTTTGATAAAGGTGACGAAGTGTATACTAAGGTAATGTACTTATTTGGCGAATTAGCTGGTAGAATGGCTATTAATACGTCTGAAGATTATAATTATATATACGATCAAATTGTTGGTTTCGGAGAAATATTATCAACAACAATAGTGAGTGCTTACTTAACAAAAATTGGTGTAGAAAATCAATGGTTAGATGTTCGTGAGTATATAAAAACAGATAATAACTATAGAGATGCAAAGGTAAACTGGGAACTTACAGAAACTATAATTAAGGAGAAAGTAGATACAACCAAGTTAAATATAACTCAAGGTTTTTTAGGGAATGATGGAGAGTATACAACGACTTTAGGTAGAGAAGGATCAGATTATACTGCAGGTATTTTTGCATATTGTTTAGAAGCAGATAGTGTAACTATATGGAAAGATGTGCCAGGAGTTTTAAATGCAGATCCGAGAGTTTTTAGTGAGACAGAACTTTTAAGGAAAATCTCTTATACTGAAGCTATTGAGATGGCATTTTACGGAGCTTCTGTAATTCATCCGAAAACAATTCAACCGTTAGAACAAAAACAAATTCCTTTATATGTTCGTTCTTTCGATGATTTAGATAGAGAAGGAACAACAGTTTTAAAAACAGAAGGAATTACTCCAGAAATACCATGTTATATTGTAAAGAAGAATCAAATATTAGTTTCTATATCGGCTAAAGATTTTTCGTTTATGGTAGAAGACAATATTAGTGATGTATTTAAAAAATTACACGATTATAAGTTAAAGGTGAATTTAATTCAGAATTCAGCAATTAGTTTTTCAGTTTGTATTGAAGATAAGTTTAATATGTTTGATGATTTTTATGATGAATTAAAATCTTTCTACACAATTAAATCATATAAAGATGTCACATTATATACAATAAGACATTTTGATGATGAAGCGATTAAAAGTATTAGAGCAAAAGGAAAAGCAATTATTAGACAAATTAATACAGAAACAGCACAGTTAGTAATTCAAGAAAACGCTTAACCAAAGTATTTTTCTGCTATATTTGCCACTTACGTTAACACCAAACTTAATTATGGGTTTAGTTACATCTAAAGAAGTCGCAAAAGCAATAAAAGTTGATAAACTAGGTTTTGTAGGTACGTTTATTGGCTGGTTATTAATGAAAGTTTTGCGTATATCAACCGCAAATAAAGTATATAATAAACATAAACATTTAAATGATTTACCTTTTTTAAAGGGATTGTTAGATGAATTTCAGATAGAATTTGAAATACCAGAAGATGATTTTAAACGTATTCCTAAAGAAGGTCCGTTTATTACAATATCTAACCATCCTTTAGGAGGTATAGATGGAATTTTATTATTGCGATTGTTGGTAGAGCACAGACCAGATTATAAGATTATTGCTAATTTCTTGTTGCACAGAATAGAGCCGTTAAAACCTTATGTAATGCCAGTAAATCCTTTTGAAAACCATAAGGATGCAAAGTCTAGTGTTTCTGGTATTAAAAATGCATTATTACATTTACGAGAAGGGAAACCTTTAGGTATATTCCCAGCAGGTGAAGTTTCAACCTATAGAGATGGAAAACTAATGGTTGATAAAGAATGGGAAGAAGGAGCTGTAAAGTTAATTAAGAAAGCAAAAGTACCAGTAATTCCTATTTATTTTCATGCTAAAAATAGTCGTCTATTTTATTTCTTATCAAAAATTAGTGATACATTAAGAACAGCTAAACTTCCATCAGAATTATTATCTCAAAAGAAGCGAGTAATAAAAGTAAGAATTGGTAAGCCAATTTCAGTTAAAGATCAGGATACATACAAAGAAATACCTGCTTTCTACGAGTTTTTAAGAAAGAAAACTTACATGTTAGCGAATCCTTTTGAAACGAACCAGAGATTAATCTCTACACAAAAGCTAAAACTTCCTAAAAAAACAAAAAACATTAGTAATCAGAGAAATCCTGAATTATTTGTAAAAGAGATTGATAGCTTGAGAGATCATGGTAAACGGCTATTAATAAGTAAAGATTATGAGGTGTTCTTTACAGATACTAAAGAAATACCAAATATCTTACATGAAATAGGACGTTTACGTGAAATTACATTCAGAGAAGTAGGAGAAGGCACAAATAATGCGTTAGATTTAGATAAATTCGATAAATACTATCATCATTTATTATTGTGGGATAACAATGCAAAAAAAGTAGTTGGAGCTTACAGAATGGGATTAGGAAAAGAGATTTATAAACGTTATGGAATAAATGGTTTTTATATTCAAACATTATTTAAAATTGAACCCGAGTTGCACCCTATGATGGAAAATACCATTGAAATGGGGAGAGCTTTTATTACTAAAGAATATCAACAAAGACCAATGCCGTTATTTTTACTTTGGAAAGGAATTGTACACGTTACGTTACGTTATCCTAAGTATAAGTATTTAATGGGAGGAGTGAGTATTAGTAATCAATTTTCGGATTTTTCTAAATCATTAATGATTGAATTCATGAAATCACATTATTATGATCCTTATGTAGCACAGTATATTCATCCAAAGAAAGAGTTTAAGGTAAAGCTTAAGGATGGTGATAAAGATTTTGTTTTTGATGCAACACAATCAGACATGAATAAGTTTGATAAAATTATAGATGAAGTTGAACCAGGTGCTTTAAGAATTCCTGTTTTAATTAAAAAATATATCAAACAAAATGCTCGATTAGTTGCATTTAATGTAGATCCAAAATTTAATAATGCTATTGATGGTTTAATGTATATTAAAGTTGCAGATTTACCTGAAAGTACTGTAAAGCCAGTTTTAGAAGAGTTTCAAGCCGAGCTAGAACGTAAAGCTTTAGAAAATGCTAATAAATAAAGTGTGATGATATAAATTAGTATTTTGTCACATTAAACTTTATACAAATGCTACTCTTTTAAGAGTAGCATTTTTTATTTGTATAATATTTAGGTAAAGCTTCCGTTAAAGTAACAACCAATTAAATTTTAATAATGAGAAAAGCTATAATCCTCCTAGGTGTTTCTACATTAGCGTTTGCATCATGCGTTTCTAAGAAGAAATATGTAGAATTACAAAAACAGTATGAAGATACTAAAGGAAATCTTCAAAAAACTGCTTTCGAGAAGAAAGAGCTAGAAGCAAAATTTGCAAAAATTGAAAAGCGAGTTGATAACTACAATGAAAAAATTAATTCACTTAAAAATTATAATTCTTCATTAAAAGAAGAGAATAATGTAAAATTAGATATGGTGGGTAAAACTGCTGTAATGTCTAATTCTATGAAAAAGAAAATGAGAGAAACTTTAGCTAAAGTAGATCCTGCAGAGTTAGCAAATGCTAAAACATTAAAAGATTCTATGGATGTGGCTATAGCATATAACTTAAAGAAATCAATTAATACTTCTGAATTAGAAAACTCTGAAGATATTAATGTTGATATTGATCAAACAGTTGTTATGATTTCTGTTTCTGATGAGTTATTATTCAATACAGCAAGTTATAGAGTTAAGAAAAAAGCATATAAACTTATTGAACAGTTAGCAAATGTAATTAACTCAGAGCCAAGTATGGATGTTATGATTGAAGGACATACAGACTCTAGATCAATTAACAATGCAGTGATTCAAGATAACTGGGACTTAAGTGTGAAAAGAGCGACTTCTATAGTTCGTTTACTAGAGAAAAAATATAATGTAGATTCAAACAGGCTAATTGCTGCAGGAAGAGGAAGTTCAGTGCCTTTAGTGGATAATTCTACAGCTAAAA
Organism: Tenacibaculum aquaeponti; assembly: GCF_052084715.1. Classification (GTDB taxonomy): domain Bacteria; phylum Bacteroidota; class Bacteroidia; order Flavobacteriales; family Flavobacteriaceae; genus Polaribacter. The sequence continues at coordinate 2,788,232 of NZ_CP197288.1, forward strand.
ATAGAGCGAGAAACCGTAGAACAAGAATTGTTATTTTACCAAATTTAGATAAATTCTTCGGATTGTTAGCTCAAGAAGAAACAATTACTCCTTAGTAGTAATTTAACTTGGATAATCCCTAGACTTTGTAAAAACTAATCCTTGAAAAAGGATTAGTTTTTTGTTTTATTACTTTTTTCCAAATAATCTTTGAAATAGGTTTTTTGCTTTACCTTTTACTTCTCTTAATTCCTCAACAGCATCTTCAGCTAAATCTGCTGCTTTTTCTGCAGCGTCATCTAATGCCTCTTTAGCATCTCCAGCAAATTCACTAGCTTTAGTTTTTATGTTTTGTACTTCTTCACTGGCTAAGATTTCATTAACTTTTTCTTTCGCATTTCCTAGAGCTTCTTTAGCATCGTCGGCTAAATCAGCAAGTTTTTCACTAGCATCACCAGCAAAATCAGAAATTTTTTCTTCAGCAACCTTTGCATATTCACCTGCTTTTTCTGCAGCATCATTAAAAGCTTCTTTGGCTTCCCCAGCTAATTCAGTGGCCTTATCTGCTGCTTTATTAAATGCTTCTTTAGCAGATTCTTTGGTTTCGTTGGTTGTTTCTTCAGCAGTATTTTCAATGTTTTCTGTTGCTTCGTTTGTTTGGTCTTCTAAATTCTTATTCTCTTCAGACATTTTTATTGATTTAAAGTGAGTTACTTCTCAAATTTAAAAAAAATAAAAAGAAAACCCAGCAAAATTATGTTGCTGGGTTTTTTGATCAGCTATGTAACTAATCGAACTATCAAAACAAATCTTTCTGATTGTTCTTTTGATTTCTTTCGATAAAAGCAATGTCTCTTGTGTTTTTTTGAGCGGCAATTGCAGCATAAATACTTAACATAAATGATATTGCATAAAACCCTTTTTCACTTAATTCTAATTCGGCATTCCATAGTCCTATAATTAAAAGAAGTATAGAAATGATAGTAGTTGCCCAACTTATACTGTAATACATGTTAGTTACTTCTATTCCTTCTAGTTTATCTCTCACAGCTTTCTGAACGGAGATTACAGAGAATAATCCGAATAACAAAATAGTAAAGTAATATCCTTTTTCATTTAATAACATATCGGCATTCCATAAACCGATACAAAAAGCAATTGTTCCCACAAATAAAGATGCCCAAGATGCACCTACAAAAGCACTTGTTGGCTTTTGATCGTAAATTTTAATTTCTTTTCCTTTTTCTTTTTGGTTTGTAGCGTCTTTGTTTGTAATTGTTGTTTGATAATCCATAATAATTTATTTTAAATAATTACACTACAAAGATGAGAAGTGATCGAGAAGTATAGAAAACTAAATTTCATTAAAACTGATGATATATAAATTTAAATATTTTAATTAATTGTTATATTTATTGAGTTTTTATATTTAAAACTGACGATTAAAAATGAGTTTAAATGCAATTATTTCTTCGTTTTCTACGGAAGATTATACGCGGTTTATTAGTTTTTTAAGTAAAAAAAATAAAAGAACTGATGTGAAAAATATTCAACTTTTTAAGTTGATATATGCAAATGAACTCTCATCAGAAGAAATGTGTGAAACATTATATTCTGGTGGTAAAAAAGATGCGTATCATGCCCTTAGAAAACGGTTGTATGAAGCTTTAATAGAGTATTTAGCAGCTTTAAATTTAGAAGAAGAGAATTCAGAGAAAGTAGCTGTGATAAAATACATTTTAGTTTCACGTTCTTTTTTGCAGCAACAACAATATGCTTTAGGATTTAAATTATTACAAAAAGCAACTAAAATTGCTGAAGAATATCAATTATATCCTTACCTGAATGAAATTTATCATTTAAGAATTCAATTTTCACATGAGAATGAAAAAGAAAATTTAGAAGACTTAATTGAAGCGTTCAGAAAAAATAAAAAACAAGCAGAGTTAGAAGAAGAACTGAATATTGTATACGCAAAAGTAAGAGTAATCTTACATCAAATTTTTGCAAAAGGAGAAGTTATTGATTTTCAAAAAATTGTTTTAAAAATATTACATGAGCAAAATATAGATATTAATAAAACACTTTCTTTTAAATCGCTTTATCAGCTATTAACCATTGCTAGTATTTCTGCATTTGTAACTAAAGATTATTTAGAAATAGAGTCTTTTATGTTGGATATGTATGAGTTTTTAAAAGAGAAACCAAATAAAGAAAAAGAACGGTTTTATCATATTCATGTATTGTATATGATTGCTAATACCTTGTTTAGAACAAAACAATTTGAAAAATCTTTAAGTTTTTTAAAGATTATGGATACTGAAATTTTAAAAAATAAACGTAAGTATGAACGTACATTCAGATTAAAATATGAGTTGTTGTATACGCTAAATTTGAATTATATGAATAATCAAAATGAGGCTATTGAAAGATTAGAGTTTGTTTTAAAAAAGAAACATTCAGATGTGGTTGGAGCATTGGATCTTCATTTAAGTTTAGTGGTATTTTATTTTCAGAAAGGAGCAATAAAAGAGTCATATAAACTATTGACTAAATTATATCATACAGACAAATGGTATTTGGAAAAGGTTGGGAAAGAATGGGTGATTAAAAAGAGTTTAATTGAAATATTATTACTTGTTGAGTTGGATAATTTTGATGTTTTTGAAAATCGATTGTTAAGATTTAAAAGACAATACGGTATTTACTTAAAAGAAATAGGGCAGGAGCGTGTATTAATTTTCTTAAAATATGTAGCGCTTTATTATGATAATCCGAAAGAGATTGCTTCAGAAAAATTCTTTCAAACTGTAGAGAACTCTTTTGAGTGGATTGGAGCTAAACAAGAAGATATTTTTGTGATGAGTTTTTATGCTTGGTTAAAAAGTAAAATGATAAATGAACCAATTTTCGAAGTTACTTTAGGTTTAATAACTCAGGCTCAAGAATTATAAAAAAGCCTCGTCTATTGGTTCCCAAAGCTCAATTTTATTACCATCTAAATCAATAATCCAAGCAAACTTACCGTAGCTATATTCTTCAATTTCTCCAAGAATAGTTACACCTTCATTTTTAAGTTGTTCTAGTAAGTTTTCTAAATATTCAACTCTGTAATTAATCATAAATCCTTTTTTCGAAGGAAGAAAATGATCTGTATCTTTTTTAAACGGACTCCATTGTGTCGATGCTTTATTTCCATCATTATCTTTCCACCAAAATGTACATCCCCAATCATCTGTATTAAAGCCTAAATGTTTTTTATACCATTCTTTAGTTGAATTTACATCTTCAGTCTTAAAAAATACGCCGCCAATTCCTGTTACTTTACCTTTTTTCATTTCTTTACATTTTTTTCATAGGTTGAAATCCAATCTTCAACTGTTATTTTACTACATAATTCTCCAATTAATTCATACGGAATATCATCTAGCTTTTTAAAGCGAACACAACTTTTACCCATATCGAGTTTTTGTTTACAATGCTTCGGGTATTCACTTACAAACCAATCATGTATTTCTGGATTAGCGTAAATTCCACTATGATATAAATTCACAGAGTTTTTCTGAGAAGCGATATTCATAAAAGGTAAAGGTAATTTTGGATCACAATGATAACCGTCTGGATATATTGAATGTGGTACATAATATCCGATCATATTGTAATTAATACCTTCTTCAAAACCTTCAGGAAGATGTTTTTTAATAACGTCTCGTAATTGCTGAATAACAGATTGACGCTCTTCCGGAAGTTGATCTATATATTCTTGTGGAGTATTTGCTTCGTATTTCATTTTGAATAAAAATTGAAATTATGCTGAAACTAATATACAAAAAAGAGAAAAGCAAGTTCGTTTCTGATTGGTAGACTAGCTCTTTATAATTTTTTATGAAGATAAATGAATCGATTTTAAAAAGCATTGATTAGTTGAGGTTTTACTTATGTGCAAATGAATTATACTTTTAACGAAGTTATTATTTATAGTTGGAGCATTTTGTGTAAGTATGGGTTGTTTAAAAAATATAACTCAAATAAAACTTTCCTTCAGAATAAAAAAAGGAGGCTTAAAAGCCTCCTTAAATATAATTAACCTCTTCTATGTTTTTAGTATTGAGTGATTTACTTAGTTTAGTTTTTGATAAATTTTTTCATATAACGATTCGAATTTTCATCATACATTAAAATATAGTAAATACCTCTTTTTAAATTGTTTATGTGTATTTTTTCTTTAAAATCATTTTTTAGTATTACGCTACCGTTTAAATCTATAACTTCATAATAATCAATTTTAATGCTATTATTTTTTGATTTTATGTTTAAAAAATTAGTTGCTGGAATAGGGTAAACAAATAGATTTTTTTCAGAAAAATTAAGGTTTTCATTATTTGAAATTTCTCTAAAATTTATTCCTTCTTTAATTTCAATAGTATAATCCTCTACTTCTCCATAAGTAAAAGATTCACAAGAGTTTTGTTTGTTGTCGTATTTCATAGAAACTCTCATTCTTGTTTTTCCTTTTAAAGCATTATTAGGAATATTTATAGAATACTTTTGATTAGTATTGTTGTTGACAGAAGTGTCAATAATTCTTTCATTATCTTCAAACACTCCATTTTGATTATAATCTATCCAAGCACCAAGGTGTTCTTTATAGCTATAGTCATTATAACCTGCTCTAATAATAAGTTCATTAACGCTACCCAAATTAACTGTTGCTGTTTTGTTGGTAAAATCAGCATAACCATTATTATTCCCTGATGAATTACTCATTCCTCCAAAAGAAACAAAATCAATCCATTCATAATTTGTGTTATAACCTTTAGAATCACAATAACTTTGATTATTATTTTCTTCAACAATTATTTCAAAATTTTGTGTAGTTGTATTAATACCGTCTGTTAATTCTAATACAATTGAAGTTTTTCCTAAGCTTGATGTAGTTGGAGTTCCTTCTAATACAAAAACTCCTTTTTCTTTTTTATTAATAGATAACCAGTTAGAACCTTCTTTTATAGAAATGCTTAATTGATCATTTCTGTTTTCGTCGCTTACTTTGATTACATATTCATAAATTTGATTAATCTTAATATGATTTAATAAAGGTTTTGTTTCAAAAACAGGAGCTAAATTTGTTGGATATAAATCAACAATGGCTGAATTGTAATCAATCCAATTATATTTCCCACCATGAGTTATCATTTCAGTTAAGTAAAAGTATCCATTACTTCTTCCTGCCCAACCCCAATTAATATGGAAAAAATCACCTTGTTCTGTAACCTGATATCCATCCAATGCAAATAAATGGCCAGCACTCCCAGCGTTTGGATCTTGAAGATTTTTACTTCTTCCTGAATATAAAACTGGTCGTTTTAAATTTAACTCATTTTTTAATAATTGACTCCACTCTTGGTCTGAGTAATAATGTCTATACATCATTTTTGCGCCACTATTATATTTGAAGTTAGTTTTTAACGCCTTTAAAGCATTAGTGGTATATGCTCCAGATCCTCCATTTGCAGAAGTACCATAATTCATTTTTACTGCTACTCCAGTGTGGTATGAAAGCTTTGCATTTTCATTATCTGCTATTGTTTTAGACATGTTATCCCAATCATACAATTGATTTTCAAAATTAACACTTAAGGTACCATATTTCTGGTGTGTATAAGTAGTTTGAGATTTCCCAGTTTTAGGAAATTCCCAGTATCTCATTACTTGTGACATTGCGGTAGCCACACATCCAACAATCGCTTGACCATCATCATCACTAGGACAAAATCTTTCAAAACCATTTGATTGAGTGTATAAAATATCATCCATAAATGGTTCAACCGATTTTACTCTAAACTGTTTGGATGTTTTATTGTTTAAAATATTATCCCAAGCTCTTTTTGTAGCTTTTCTACTTTTATTTTTTTTAGTGAAAGAACTTTCATAAACAAAAGATTTATAAGCATCAAGTAAATTATTAGTAGGTAAATTTTCAGAAATAGCCTCAAAATTAGAAGTGTGAGAATAACCTAAAATTGGTTTAGTTGAGTCATCCGCTGAAACAATTACAAAACCACCTTGTTTAAAATTTATAATGTAATAAACAATTTTATTTTTGTACTTAACTTCATTAATGGATAAAGTTGTGACTTTTTGTTTTCTTAAAAAACTTTGTTTTCCTTGAATCCAATTACTAGCAACTGCTATTGCTTTTGCTTTGTCTACAGGGTTTGCAAAAATATCTTTTGCAAAAAATAATAAAAAGATACTTAAAAGGGTAATTTTTTTCATTTAATTGATTTTTAATATAGAGGTTAATTATTTTCGAATTCCACCTTTGATAAGGTGTTTTGTTTTTTAAAATCTGGTTAACCAGATTTTGTTTAAAGTTTCACAAAAGTATTTTAGCTCAATTAATTTTTAAGTCAATAAAAATTAAATTAAGGTTAATCTACTTTCGTTTTTTTAAGTTGTTATTTTGAATTAAAATAATTGATGTTTAAGGGGATAAATATGGAGCTTTTTTTATTCTTTAATTCTTGAGAAATAAACAAAAAACACATGTTAATAAAGTGTTATTTTTAAATAAAAATAATTTTTGAGTTGTATTTAGAAAATGGGGGTATAAAAGTAATTTTTATCAAATAAGATTTTTTAAATAGTTAAATCTATTAAAAGAAACTTAAGGATTAAGTTCTTTTATTTTGTCTACAATAGTTTGTGCCAATTTTATTTTGCTTTCTACAGTCCAACCAGCTACATGTGGTGATAGTAATACTTTGTCGGAATCAATTAAATATTGAAAAGCTTCTGGAATGTCGCTTTCAGTAAAAAGATTTTCAAAAGACTTTTTTTCGTATTCTAATACATCTAAACCTGCTCCTAAAATTTTACCGCTTTCTAAAGCGGAAACTAAATCTTTTGTAATAACAGATTTTCCTCTAGCTGTATTAATTAACCAGAATGTTTTTTTAAAGTTATTAATGAACTCTTCATTAACCATATTAATGGTTAATTCAGTTTGTGGCGTATGTAAACTCAATACATCAGCTTTTTTTTGAAGTTCTTGTAAAGAAACTTGTTTACAATTTTCATCACCAACTCCATCCTTAATGTCATAACAAAGTACCTCAACATCAAAACCACGAAGTTTTTTAGCAAAAGCTTTTCCCATGTTACCGTAACCAATAAGTCCGACTGTTTTACCATCGAGTTCTATTCCTCTATTTTCCTCACGAAGCCATTTTCCTGAACGTACTTCTTGATCGGCTTTATTTAGTTTATTAAATAAAGATAAAAGCATTCCTAAAGCATGTTCTCCTACAGCGTTTCGATTTCCTTCAGGAGCAGAAATAAGTTGAATACCTTTTGAAATGGCATATTCACAATCAATATTTTCCAACCCAGCTCCAACACGACCAATGAATTTTAGGTTCGTAGCTTTATCTAAAAACTGTTTGTCAATAGTAAAACGACTTCGAATTATAAAACCATCGTAATTATGAATTTTAGCTTCGATTTCTTCTTTAGAAGAAGTGTAATCTTCATGATTTTCGTAACCTAATTCGGTTAACTGTTGAATCATTAAATCGTGATTGGTATCTAAATGGAGTATTTTCATTTAAAAAGTCTAGTCAAAGGTTACAACAACAGAATTAATTACTAGTTTAATACTGCTCATTTTCATTAGGGAAATCTACACTTTTAACATCACTAATATATTGTTTAAAAGCATTGGTCATTTCCGTATGTAAATCTAAATATCTGCGTAAAAAACGAGGATTAAATTCATGTGTCATTCCCAACATATCGTGCATTACTAAAACTTGTCCATCTACACCGCTACCAGCGCCAATTCCAATTACAGGAATAGTTAAACTTTCAGCAACTTCTTGAGCTAATTTTGCAGGAACTTTCTCTAAAACTAAAGCGAAACAACCTAATTCCTCTAGTAATTTAGCATCCTCTTTTAGTTTTTTAGCTTCAGCTTCTTCTTTAGCTCTTACAGTATATGTTCCGAATTTATAAATAGATTGAGGAGTTAAACCTAAGTGACCCATTACAGGAATTCCAGCAGTTAATATTCTTGAAATTGACTCAGAAATTTCACTACCACCTTCAAGTTTCACTGCATGCCCACCAGTTTCTTTCATAATTCTAATAGCAGAATCTAATGCGTTTTTAGAATTTCCTTGATAAGTACCGAAAGGTAAATCAACTACAACTAAACAACGATCTATAGCACGAATTACAGAACTTGCATGGTAAATCATTTGATCTAAAGTGATAGGTAAAGTAGTTTCGTGTCCTGCCATAACATTAGAGGCAGAATCTCCAACTAAAATAACATCAATTCCAGCACCATCAACTATTTTGGCCATTGTATAATCGTAGGCAGTTAACATTGAAATTTTTTCATTGTTACTTTTCATTTCAATCAACGACTTCACCGTGATTCTTTTATATTGTTTTTTAGCTACAGACATGTGTGATTTGTTATAAATATGGAGTAAAAATATACAAAATACCGCAAACTCGTTAATATTGTGTTAATTTGATTTTGATAGTTTCTTTTTTGTTAGTTTTACATAAAATACAAATATGTATAAGTTTTCTTTTCTAGTTTTTTTATCATTTACTTCATTCACTGTTTTTGCTCAGGATAGTTCTGAAAATCAAAACATAAAACAAGTGATACAACTTTTTTTTGATGGATTGCATAAAGGTGATTCTAGTTTGGTGAATAAAACATTACATAAAGAAGTTAAAATTCAAACTACATTTACAAATAAAAAAGGGAAGAAAGTTTTAGTTGCAGAATCAAGAGAAAAATTATTAAAAGCTATAGCGTCGAAGAAAAAAGAAGATTCTTATTTTGAAAAATTATTATCCTATACTATTAAAGTTGATGGCAATTTAGCTTCAGTATGGACTCCTTATGAATTTTATTTAAATAGTAAGTTTAGCCATTGCGGAGCTAATTCATTTCAACTGTTTAATAACAATGGTTCTTGGGAAATTATATATTTAGTTGATATGAGAAGAAGGCAGAATTGTAAAATTAATCTAGAGAAAAATTAATGTATATTTGACCCTGTGGATAAAGTAAGTAAACATACCTTAAGTCCTGATAAATGGATAGATAACTATTCTGATTATTTGTATAATTATGCAGTAGTTAGAGTAAATAATAGTGATACGGCTAAAGATCTTGTACAAGAGACATTCTTTGCTGGTTTGCGTTCTGCTAAAAATTTCGAAGGTAAATCGACAGAAAGAACTTGGTTAATCTCTATCCTTAAAAGAAAAATAATTGATTATTACAGAAAAATCAATTCAAAAAAAGGACAAGCTGAGGTTAGGATGAGTTTTTATGAAGATGGTGAGAATGAGGGAAACTGGATTGAGGAAAGAGTACCACAATCATGGAATAGTGAAGCTGAGAAAAACATAGAAAATACTGAGCTTAAAAATCAAATAGATCTTTGTATTGATAGTTTACCAGAAAAGTACGCTATGGTTTTTAGAATGAAAACTATACAAGAGTTTGAAACAGAAGAAATTTGTAAGGAACTAGATATTACTCCGTCAAATTTATGGGTAATAATCCATAGAGCAAGAACTCAATTGAGAACTTGTATGGAGAAAAATTGGTTTAATAAATAAAAAGATGTTTAAATTTTTAAAAATTTCATGTCAAGAGGCTAATGAGATTTGTAATAAGTCTCAGTATAATGAGTCTACTTTCTCAGAAAGAATGAAGCTTCAGTTACATATAGCTTTTTGTAAGGCTTGTGCTTTATATACTAAACAAAATGTTAAGCTAACAGGTATGTTTAAGGCTAAGGCTATGGACTGTAGGAATGAATCACACTGCATGAGTGATAAAGACAAAGAGATACTTAAAGAAAAATTAAAGGAGCAAATGTCTTCATAAAGATTTCGGTTTTTATAAAACCGTTTTTTTGATTTTTTGTTAGATTGAACGGAATTTACATCAGTGTGGATTCCGTTTTTTATACTTTATAAAATAATTAAAATGCATTTTTTACCTGAAAAAATAGATAATTATGTAGTTGAACATTCTGAAAAAGAACCTCAACTATTACAGGAGTTAAGTAGAGAAACTTGGCAAAAAGTTTTAAATCCAAGAATGCTTAGTGGAGCTTTTCAAGGGAGAGTTTTGGCTATGATTTCTAAATTAATTAACCCAAATAAAATCTTAGAAATTGGAACTTATACAGGATATTCTGCTTTGTGCTTAGCTGAAGGGTTAGCAGAAAATGGGATGTTATACACCATTGATAAAAACGAAGAGTTAGAGGAATTACAATACAAGTATTTTCAAAAATCTGAATTTAGAGATCAAATCAAACAATATGTAGGAAATGCAATCGAAATAATTCCTACAATTAATGAGAAATTTGATTTGGTTTTTATTGATGCCGATAAATCTAATTATCCTAATTATTTCGAGCTGATTATAGAGAAAATGAACAAAGGCGGAGTAATCTTATCAGATAATGTTTTGTGGAGCGGTAAAGTTGTAGAAGAACTTAACCCGAAAGATATAGATACTAAAATGTTGTTAGAATATAATAAATTATTGGTTACAGATACTAGAGTAGAAACAGTCTTACTGCCAATAAGAGATGGATTAACAATAACTAGAGTGAAATAATTACATATTTCTTTTAATAGGACCTGTTAAGTCATCAATATTATCTTTAACATCATTAATTTCTTTATTGATGTCTGAAACTATTTCAGTGTCAATTCCTTGTTTTTGAGCGCTTTCGTTTATTTCACGCTTAATATCATTTGTTGCGTCTTTAACCTGACGAATACCTTTACCTAAACCTCTAGCGATTTCAGGAATTTTATCAGCACCAAAAACAACCACAACAAATAACATGATTACAAAAATTTCAGGTCCACCAATGAATAAAAAAGGTAATTTCATAACTGCAAAGATAACTAATAAACTGTTTCCTACTTTTTAATTCTAATGAGTTTTGTGTTAAAAACTAAAATTCGTAGTACAAATAATAGCATCGTTAGTAACAAAGGGCATAGGGATCATTTCTTCCGATCTTGGTTTTAAGTTAAATTTTTTATGCTCAAGAAGATCATTAGAAATTTCATTAATTGTAAAGTTTGGTTTTTGATCTTTACTAAAGGAAATTTCAATAGTTAAATTTTTGTCGATATTTGCCATATGAAAAATTAGTAAAGTTTCATTTTTTAATTCTTTTGTACTATTTATTATAACACCAGTATTTGCTTTTAAAAAATTTATAGATAGATTTTTATTATTAAAAATCTCATATTTACTAACTTTTCTGTTAGGAGTTAATTTAAACTTTACATTACGATTATTACCAATTATTGTATCTAAAAGTATATCTATTTTAGAAGTTTCTATAGCTTTAAATTCAGCTTTCTTGTGGTAATTAAATTTAGTGTTGTACTTGCTCTTAGTCTCTGCATTAGGTATCCCGCCTTCAATATAATCAGAATTAAAAATTTGTTTTGTATAGTTATCCAAAGTTTTATTATATGTTCCCCAAAACGCAGTTTTGTTTTTTGAATTTTGAACATAAACTAAACTATTAGGTCTTTTTTTCTCTGTAGAAAATCCATTATTAAAAGTAGCAAGCACAAAAAATAAAATAGATAAAAAACCTACTAAATATTGCCATAAATTTTTTCTTTTATGTTCTTGAAAAGCAGGAACTATTAATCCAACAACTAATACAGAAAAAATTGAAACTATAAATAAATTTTTTAGCCCTAATCCAACAGGAAACATTTTTATTAAAGGACTAAAAATATAAATAGTTGGTATAGATAAAATTGCAAATAATGTTGATTTGGGAGCTCTTTTTTTTCTGAAAATTAAAATAGTTAATCCTAATAATGCCATATAAACAGGAATAATCATAAAAGCAGCTCCTTGTAAATATGTATAAATTAAAATATTAATAATTATCCAGATAAAGATAGGAGCAACTAAAGAATCGAGAGGGTTATTGTTTTTAAATAAATTATAAACCTTAAAAACAATCCATAATGTTAAGAATGTAAAAGCGGCAATGTATTGATAACCATTATAAGTAAAGCCATGTAAAATATCTTGGTAATGAGGATGTACGAAGACCAATAATTTCCATAACCCTATTGATATAGCTACAGAAGAAGTAAAAGAAATTAAAAAAGGTAAAAAACCTGTGGCAATTCCTTTTATTGTTAATCTTTTTTTTCGAATTCCTACCGTAATAATCACTACAAAAAGAACTACAGCTATAACTAACATAGTCAGAATCCAGCTAAAAGGATAAATTAATAAACCAATAAAGGGAAAGTTCACATAAACAAAATCCTCATCACTATAAAAATCAGATAAATCAGCATTAGAAAAATAATTTAATCCGCTCATTAAATATTCTTTCTGATGTACTAGAGAGGCTCTGTCTAATCGATCAAAATTGTCTTGTACTGTATGGTAATCATAATGATCGCCAATAAAAGCAAAATTAAACCCATTAATGTTTCCATCTTCTCTAAAAACGGTTAAATCGGTATCATTAGGGAGCATTTTATAAACACTATACATTAATGAATTTGCAGCAGGATATTTAGGATTAGCTTTTAAAAAGCCTTTTAAGAGTTTACTGTTTTTACCATTAGTTTCCATTAGCATATAGCTTGGACCACCACTTCCTCTAGCCTCAAAATTCAAAACTAAACCAATATTTTTAGCTAATGGATGATGATTTACGAAAGCCTTAGCTCCTAATAAACCTAATTCTTCAGCATCAGAAAAAACAATTATAATGTCATTTTTAGGTTTCTGATTACTTTCTAAAAAAGTTCGAATTCCTTCAAGAATAGTTACAACTCCAGAACCAGCATCTGCTGCACCAATTGAAGAATGTGGATTACTATCATAATGACTTAATAAAACAAGTGATTTTCCATTAGAAGTTCCTTCAATTTTTGCAATAATATTTTCAACAGTTGTGCCCGAGGTCCATTTATCATTAAAGACTGTTTTTGTTTGAATTTCTGTATGTAAATCTAATTTTTTTAATTCTTTAACTAAATAATTTTGTACTTCTTTATGTGCTTTTCTGCCAACATTATGAGGTTTTTGAGAAATTACTTTCAGGTGTTTTAAAGCATTATTTATCGAAAATTCTTTTGAAGTATTTTCTTTTTTATTTTTAGAATAACTAGGAATCATATCCGAGAAACTCCAATAAACAGTAGTAATAATAATAAATAATGATAATAATTTGGTAGAGGTTTTCATGGCTAAATTTTACGATTCTAAAAATAGAAAATTTAATAGAATAATTGTGTTTTTATAATTAACTGAAAATCACTATATTTAAGGTTCTATAAATCAATCAATTATGGCGATAAAGAGTTTTCAAGGTAAAAGAACTGCAGTACTAAAGAAAGAAACGGAACCAATTTTAGTTTCTGATTATATGACGAAAAACTTAATAACATTTTCTAAAAGTCAATCTTTAGAAGATGTTATTGCGACATTAGTTGCTAATAGAATTTCTGGAGGTCCAGTTGTTAATGAGTTTAATGAATTAATAGGGATAATTTCTGAAGGAGATTGTATAAAGCATATTGCTGAAAGTAGATATTATAATTTACCTGTAGATAAAGATAATACTGTTGAAAAAGCAATGGCTACGGAAGTAGAAACTATAGATGGTAATATGAATATTTTCGACGCAGCTAATCAGTTTTTACACTCTAAAAGAAGACGATTTCCAATTTTAGAAAAAGGGAAATTAGTAGGACAAATAAGTCAAAAAGATATATTAAAGGCGGCCTTAAAAATGAAAGGTAACTCTTGGAAATAATATTACTTTCTTTTATTTATTCGCTCTTTAGGTAAATCGGTAATCAGCAATTGTTGATTATCGTTACTTTCTAGTGTTGCAATTTTAGAGTACATGTAACCTTCAATAGGTTCATTTAAAGTTTTCCATTTACCAATTCCAGCAACCGTTATTTCTTCACCAATTTCTACAATAGCTTCGCTATAACGTAAAGATTTATTAAAGCCTAAAAAAGCTTTACTTTTAATGTTATATCTATCTAATAGTTTTTGAAATTCTGGTGATGCACCATTAAAAGTATTAGTAGAATGTTTTTTGTCTACAACCAAATGAGCTTTAAAATTCTTTAAATCCTGTGAAGGTTGAACCATTACGAATTCACCATTTTTGTTTAAAAAGAAAGGTTCAATTTTTTCTTCTTTGGCTACAGTAACCCAAGTAGGAGTATTTCCATTATGTTTTTTCTGTTCTATTTTAATTCTATAAAATACACACTTACGTTTGCTAAAAGGAGCGATTAAAGGCTCGTTCACATGCAAAGCTTTACCAGTAATTTTAGTAAGCTGATTTGTTTTTAAATTGTTTACAGAGGAACTTGGTATTTCTTTTAATTTTCTAATTAAAACTTCTTTGTTACTGTAATGGTTAACTAAAAATATGATTAGAATGATTAAAGGAATTACAATAAAAAGAATATGCATAATATCAATTTTTTAACTATAAGTAGCACTAACTATCAAAATGTTACATGTTTTTTATAACTTAGTGATAATTAAGTTGCTTGCTAATAATCTTCGATGACTATGAAAAATTATATCATTCTTTTATGTTTTATATTTAATGTTTTTTGCATTAGTTCTCAATATAAGAGACAACATCAAGAACTTGAATCTCTGTATATTCAAACTAATAAAGACATTTATACTTCAGGAGAAGAAATAAAGTTTAAGGTAACTGTTTTAAATACTAAAACATTAAAGCCTTCTTACACAAGTAAAATCTTGTATTTACAAATTCTAAATATTAATAAAAAAGTTGAGTTTAGTCATAAGTTTCCTATTGATAGAGGAGTTTGTAAAGGAGTGTATAAATTAAAAGATAATTTTAAGAATGGTTTATATTTTTTGAATGTTATGACTGTACATTCCATAAATAAAAACTTGAATATACGTGCTCAAAAACCTTTTCATATAGAACAAAACTTTTACAAAAGATTACATATAGCTTACGATTTAGTGAGTGATAGTGTTTCTAATCAGTTACTTGCAAATTTTAAAGTATATGATAGAAAATATAAACCTTACAAGAAGTTAAAAACACAATTAGTTTACAAAACAAAATCAGGGAAAAATAAGAAACAAAGAATAAAAACAAATGATAAAGGAATTGCGGTTTTTAAGTTGAAAGATGTTGCTGATATTGATTTTAGTAGATTGGTATTTACAGTTTTTGATGATTCTGGGAAAAAGAGAAGAGATTATAAGTTTACCATCTCCAAATTTTAATAATAAATTCAATGTTCAGTTTTTTCCTGAAGGTGGACAATTATTTTCTGGAATAGAACAAAAAGTAGGTATAAAGATAATTAACGAATGGAATTAACCTGTAAAGAGTAAAGTGTTTTTATATGAAGAAGAAAAGAAACTTCAAGAACTAGATTTACAGGAGAAAGGAATCGCTGCATTCACTTATAATTTTAAAAGAGATAAAAAGTACTTTATAAAATCAAGAGTCAGCAATAAAGAATATAGTATTCCCTTTCCTGAGTTTACAAATGCTGGAGTGTATTTAAAGGTTACAGAAAAAGGCAAAACTTTAAAAGTTGATTTGTTTCCAATTAATTTGAGAAATGACAAAAGTTTTAAAGTAAAAGCGTATAATAATGGAGAAGAAATTCATGAAGAGATAATTACTTCATTACAAAATCTTGTAAGTTTTCCAATCCATGTACAAGATCTTTCATCTGGTGTTGTATTTGTTGAGTTGTTAGGTGTTAATAATAATGTTTTAGCTTCCAGAGATGTGTTTGTTAATCAACATAAAAAACTTTACGTTAAACCGCTAAAAACAATTAGAAGAAGGTATAAACCAAAAGAAAAAATCAAACTTAGATTTAAAGTCTCAGATCATCTTGAAAAAAATAAAAGAGCTGTTGCTACTATAAGAATTTCTAATGATAAAAGTGTTTTATTTGAGAACGGCATGGATCTATGTTCTTACTATCAATTGATAAAAAATTCGAATGAAAGAATTGTGTCATCAGGAAAATATTTTACACAAAAAAGACCTTGGGTTTTAGATGATTTAATGCTAACTAAAACCTATATTAGAAATGATTCTAATTATAAAAAGCATACGAAATCCTATCAAGAAAGTATTTTTGGAAAATTATACGGAAGAGGTTTAGCAAACAATTTAATTGCAGAAAGAAATAAAAGAATTCCTGTTATAGCTGGAGTAAATAATAACTCTATAATTGTAGACTCTCTGGGGAATTTTAAAATATCTCCATCAAAATTAGAACAAATAAACAGTGAATATTTTACAGTAGCTTACGGTAATAGTGATTCTCATTTATTTACGAAAAGTGATTTTCTTGTAGAATCTGAAGAGTTTCTAAAAAAGGACTTTATTAATATATCTAATAACATTTCTTTTTTAAGCAGAAAGAAAATTTCTAAAAAGTATTCTGAAGATTTTAGTTTCGATTACTCAAATTCACTGGATGAAGTTGTTGTGACAAAAAAAGTGAAAAATGTAGAAGCATTTGGAGTTAAAAAACTGCACGAAGGATCTTTTTTCGATTATGTTTGTTACGAGTATGATATTCTAAATTGTGTAAATCATAGACAAGGATATAAACCTGTAGAAGGAGGTGTTTATTTAATAAACGGAGGAGAAAAAATTGTTTACAAAGCACCAAAATCTAAAAGTAAAACAAAAGAAAAAGTAGAGAGTAATATATTAAAGCTAAAAGGTTTTTATAATTATAATAAAAAACAAAAAGTTGAAGGTTTTCAAGATTTACGAACGAATTTATATTGGAATCCGTATTTGTTGAATAACCAAAAAGGAGAGTTTGAGATTGAATTTACAACGAGTGAAGTAAGAGGGATTTACCAAGCAAGTATAGAGGTTAATAGTCAGGATGGATTGTTAGGAACCTATTTTTTTACATTCGAAGTAAAATAACTAATCATCTAGTTTAACTAATAAATACAATTCATTCTCTAACTCTAAATAAGCTTGATTGTAAACGTAATAATATGTATTACCAGTTTTGGTTTGATATAGCGAAGTAAACAGTTTAAAATCGAACCCTTTATCATACAATTTTGTACGAGATACTTTAGTTTTTCCTTTCGTGTTTAATTCAGAAAGTATTTTGTAATTTTTCTTAAGTCTGTTATTTATATTTCTAATTAAGTTTTTGGTATCCTTATCTACTTTATTATTATAAGAATTTCTACAATAATCAGAACAAAACTTTTGATCGGCTCTTCCTCTTAAAGGCTCAGAACATTCTAAACATTTTCTTGCTTCCATAAGTTTCAAAGATACAAATATATTCGAATGTAATCGACTACAAACGTTTACAATCGAAAGTAAATGTTTTGCAACCGAGTCTACCTTTAAATAGGTTGCATCTTTGCAGTGTCAGTTCACTAGAACGGCAAATTAGTCTTAACTGTTTAAAACAATAAATTAATAGAATGAACGCACTTAAAAATCGAGTACAGTTAATTGGTCACTTAGGAAACAAACCAGAAATCATTTATTTAGATTCTGGAAAAAAGCTAGCAAAATTTTCTATTGCTACCAACGAAACGTACAAAAATTCAGAAGGTCAGAAAGTAACAGACACGCAGTGGCATAATATAGTTGCTTGGAACAAAACTGCTGAGATTATCGAAAACTATTTAGATAAAGGAAGCGAAATAATGATTGAAGGAAAATTAACCTCTAGAAGTTATGAAACTAACCAAGGAGAGAAACGCTATGTAACTGAAGTTGTTTGTAACGAACTATTAATGTTAGGAAACAAGTAAGAGGGGAAATTTGCTATAAACGTATTGAATTGAAAAAGAAAAAAGTAAGAGTGTTCATATATATGAACACTCTTTTTTTAAATTTGTCGTACAAAAAATAAATTAAATCATGCTATGATTTTAGCTTTTGATACATTTTATTACGAGAGTAAAGCAAAGACAGTTTGTGTTAGTTTTAATAAGATAACAGACGAAACTTCTATAGCTATCACAGATGAAATTATTGATGGAGTATCAGAGTATGTTCCAGGAGAGTTTTATAAGAGAGAAATGCCATGTATTTTGAGTCTTTTAAAACAATTTGATCTTGAGGGAATAACATTGATTATTGTTGATGGATATGCAATTCTTAATAACGAAGGAAAATTAGGTTTAGGAGGTTATTTGTATGAAGCATTAGAGAAAAAAATTCCCATCATTGGAGTTGCAAAATCTCAATTTAATACTGAAAATAAGTATGCTAGAGAATTATTTAGAGGAGAAAGTAAAAAACCATTATATGTTTCTGCAATAGGTTTAAATTTAAATGAGGCTTATAATGCTATTAAAGATATGCATGGTAATTTTCGTATGCCAACATTGTTAAAAGTTTTAGATACTAAGACGAGGGAAAACACGAAATGAAAATAGATACAGAAACGCATCCAAAATGTAGATTAGAAGAAAAGATTTTTTTGGAGGAAGAATCTTACCTATCTGTTGAACCAATATTTGATTTTGATATATAACAAGAATTAACAGATATTGGATTTTCCGTTGAACTATTTAATAAGAAGATTTTATTTATAAAATCCAGGCTTTAATATTTTATCCATTAATTATTTTCTAGAATTTTAATCAATTTAAATGATTTCAATAGATGAAATAATCCAGGTATAATAATTAATCCACCAACGATTAAAGAAATCCCGAGTACTCGAATTACAGAGTCAGGTGCAACATCTTCAAGAAGACTCATGCTATCGTTTTCAATTAAGAGTAAATGTGGGAAATGAGGAATTAAAGCCACAGCAATAATCAGTATTACTTGGAATCCTGCATAAACTCTACTGTTAATTCTATTTCCTTTTTTTACTGAAAACCATAAAGGAATTAATCCTAAAGCAGAAAGAAGAATCATTCCTACACTAATAGGGTTTTTAATAATTCCATTTACAAAATAAGTATCAGTAACATATCCGTAAGCAATTGTAATGAAACCAAGTAAAACTACAACAATTGTAGCAATTTTAGCTTTTCTAACATATACAGGATATCCTTCTTGATCAGCTTCACCAATTAATAATACAGCAGATAAAAAAGCACACAAACTAGCAAAAAATAGCCCGACTAAGAACGAAAAGATATTAAGCCAAGGTGTAATATAAGCTTCAGCAAATGTTGGTAGAACTTCTCCAGTAGGAAGTACAATTTTACTAGAAATCATTCCTCCAAAAATCATCCCAAGGAAAATAGGCGTAACTAAACTAGAAACACGAAATAGCCAATTGTAAATACGTTGAGATTTATCTACATAAGCATCATAATGTCTAAAAATAAAAGCAACACCGCGTAAAGTAATCCCAATTAACATTAAAGTAATAGGTATGTGTAAAGAAGTAACCATAACTTTATAATATTGAGGAAAAGCAACCCAAAGAATTACAATTAAAATGATAATCCAAATATGATTTGCTTCCCAAACCGGTCCCATTACTCTATAAATTGTCTTTTTAGTGATTTTCTGATTATCTTCAGAAGAAAATAGTTCAATAATTCCAGCACCAAAGTCGGCGCCACCCAACAAAACATACAATAAAAGAGAAAAGGCTAAAAAGAATAAAACAACAGCTATCATACACTTAATTTAGGTGAGTTATTTAACGATTTAATTTGCCTGTTTAACAACCAAGCTACGGTTACAGTTAAAATAGAATACAAGAAAACATACAAATAAAAACTATACTGAATTCCAGGCATAGGAGTTACAGCATCTTTAGTTCTCATAATTTTGTGAATAATCCAAGGTTGTCTTCCAACTTCAGTAACAATCCAACCAGCTTCTAAAGCAATGAATCCAGCAGGAGCTAAAAAAGCAAATAATTTCCAGAACAGTTTTTTATCTAACCACTGTTTTTTCTTGCTGTTTACAAAGAAAAAGAAAACTCCAGCCATGAGTAAAAGTCCGCCTAAACCAACCATAATTTGAAATGCATAATGTACAATAGCTACATTCGGAATTTCATCTTCAGGAAAGTCGTTTAAACCTTTTACTTCAGCATCAAAATCACCAAAAGCTAAAAAAGACAAAGCTTTCGGAATTTCAATTTTATATTTTACTTCTTTTTTCTCCTGATCTACAATCCCACCGATATATAAAGGAACTCCTTTAGAAGTTTCGTAATGCGCTTCCATAGCAGCTAATTTTACAGGTTGGCGTTGCGCAACGTCTTTTGCAGAAATATCTCCGCTAATCGGTTGTAAAATTGCAGCAATTGCACCAAATGTAATGGCTATTTTAAAAGCTTTTTTATGAATTTCAGTTTGTTTGTTTTTTAAAATCTGAAAAGCATGAATACCAGCAACTGCAAATCCAGTTGCAGTAAAAGCAGCTAAAACCATATGTAAAGCTTGTGTGAACCATGCTGGATTAAGTAATGCCTTTACAGGATCAATATTTAAGAATTGTCCATCAACATAATCAAAACCAGATGGAGCGTTCATCCAGCCATTAGCAGAAACTACTAAAATTCCAGATGCAACACCTGCAATTCCAACAATAACTCCTGTAAACCAATGAAATTTTGGAGAGATTTTATCCCATCCATATAAATAAAAACCAAGAGCAATTGCTTCAACAAAAAAAGCCGCTCCTTCAAGAGAAAAGGGCATGCCGATTATTGGTCCGGCATGTTCCATAAATTCGGGCCATAAAAGTCCTAGTTCAAAGGAAAGTGCAGTACCCGAAACTGCACCAGTTACAAAGAAAATGGCAACACCTTTTTGCCATACTTTAGTTAATTTTAAATATACTGGATTTCCTGTATTCAACCACTTTTTGTGAGAGACAATCATAAAAAAAGGCATAACCATTCCGATACAGGCAAAAACAATATGAAAAATTAGCGTGAATGCCATTTGAAGTCTTGCTGCATCTATATTTTCCATAACGAAATGTTTAAAAGATAAGTCTCGTAAATTTACGAAATTCTCCTGTTTTTCGTTAGTATTTTAGTGCTGAAAGACCTTAAAAAATTAGCGTATTGCTACTGAGTTTTTTATAGCTTCTGTTTGGAAATTATTTCCATTCCAAGTAAGTGTTTTTTGAAGTGTAGATGTAGTTGAATTATTTTCAGGATTGTAAATAGATTCAGCCATTATAATCTTATTTTTTTGTCCATTTTTCTGATTAGGGAAAATATATTCTATCCAAGGTTCTGGTCCATCACAATGAGAATTTTCTAGTTGAGGTAGTTTTATAACATTTCCATTTGTTGTGATACACAAATAATGAGAAATTAAAGTGGAACAACATGCAGTATGAGAAGTAGTAATGCGAACAACTTGTTTTATATTATTAAAGTTATTGGTATTTAAAACATGAACTGAAGTTTCATCGTAAGACATTAAGTTTACAGATAATTCTAAGATGGTATTATTGTCTTTATCTTTTAAAAAGATTGGTAAGTTTTGATTTTCATGAGGAAATTTATCCCAATATTCTCTTCGAGTTGTTGAATCAATTTCAGTGATGTAAAAATCATCAGTTTTTTCAAATTGTTGACTAAAAGTATTTAGTCCTAAAAATAAAGCTAATACAATTACTAAATTTTTCATTTTATTATTTTTTAGTAAAAGTATTAGCCTTTAGTTTATTGTGAAATCAGTATTGAGTAATCCTGATCTTTTAATGAGTTAACATGATCACGTAGTTATTTTATTAGTTTTAATTGAATACGTTTTCTTTTAATATCTATTTCTAAAACTTGCACTTGTACTTGCTGTTGTAAGCTTACTATTTTGTTAATATCGTCAACGAAAGTATCAGATAAATTAGAAATATGAATTAGTCCGCTTTCTTTAATTCCTACATCTACAAAACAGCCAAAATTGGTAATGTTATTTACGATTCCTGGTAAAACCATTCCTGTGCGTAAATCGTCAATAGTTTTTACATTATCATCAAAAGAAAATGCTTTTGCTTTTTCTCTAGGGTCTAAACCAGGTTTTTCTAATTCTTTTACAATATCTTTTAAAGTAGGTAAACCGAATTCAGCAGTAACATAATTATTCAATTTAATTTCTTTTAACTGTTTTACGTTACCAATAAGATCTTCAGTTTTTAGTTTTAAATCTTTAGCTATATTTTTAACTAAAGTATAGCTCTCTGGGTGAACACTAGAATCATCTAATGGATTATTTCCTTGTTTAATGCGTAAGAAACCAGCAGATTGCTCAAAAGCTTTTCCTCCTAAACGAGCTACTTTTTTAATATCATTTCTTGTTTTAAAAACACCATGTTGATTTCTATGATTTACTATATTTTCAGCAAGTTTAGGCCCAATTCCAGAAACGTAACTTAATAAAGAAGCACTAGCTGTATTTACATTTACACCAACTTTATTTACACAAAGTTGTACTACAGTATCTAATGATTTTTTCAATTGATTTTGATCAACATCATGTTGGTATTGACCAACACCAATTGATTTAGGATCAATTTTTACTAATTCTGCTAAAGGATCAGCTAATCTACGTCCAATAGAAACAGCTCCACGAACAGTTACATCTTCTTTAGGAAATTCATCTCTGGCAATTTTTGATGCAGAATAAATAGAAGCTCCAGCTTCATTCACAACAAATACTTCCAAAGCTTTAGCAGCTCCAATATTTTTAATAAAACGCTCAGTTTCTCTCGATGCAGTTCCGTTACCAATAGAAATTGCTTCGATATTATATTTCTTAATTAAGTGTTCAATTGTAAATGCAGCTTCTGTAATTTTATTTTGAGGAGCGTTCGGATAAATAGCTGTATTATGTAATAATTCACCTTGTTCATTTAAACAAACTACTTTACAACCTGTTCTAAAACCAGGGTCTAAAGCTAAAATTCGTTTCTCACCTAATGGAGCTCCGAGTAATAATTGTTCAAGATTTTTCTTAAATACTGTAATTGCAGATTCGTCTGCTTTTTCTTTAGCAATATTCATTGCTTCAGTAGTTAAAGAAGGTAGCAATAAACGTTTATAAGAATCGTCAATAGCTAATTGAATCTCAGCACCACATTCATTATTATTTTTAATTAATTTTCGATCTACTTTTTCAAGAACCCTATCATCATCAATTGTAATTTTAACTCGAATAAAACCTTCTTTTTCTGCACGTAAAATGGCTAGTAAACGGTGAGATGGAATTCTACTTAAATTCTCAGACCAATCGAAGTAATCTTTAAATTTTTGAGCATTTTCGTCATCTTTTTTCGTTTTTACAACTTTAGTTTCAATTGTTGAAAAGCGTTCTAATTCTTTGCGGATTAAATTACGGATGTCTGTTCGTTCATTAATCCATTCAGCAATAATATGTCTAGCACCTTCTAAAGCTTTATCTTCATTTTCAACCTTGTCATTTACATATTTAGAAGCTATATAATCTAAATCATCAGATTTCTGACTCATGATGATTTTCGCTAATGGTTCTAATCCATTATTTCTTGCCGTATCGGCCTTTGTTTTACGCTTTTTCTTATACGGTAAATATATATCTTCCAGAGTTGTTAAATCTTGTGTATTTTCAACTTTTGATTGTAATTCTGGAGTAAGTACTTCTTGTTCTTCTAAGGCTTTAAGAATCGCTTTTTTTCTTTTCTCTAACGTTTCAAAAGCTTCTTTTAAAGCAACAATTTCTCCGATTTCAACTTCATCTAAATTCCCAGTTCGTTCCTTACGATAACGAGCAATAAACGGAATAGTACAATCTTCATTCAACAATTCAACGGTATTTTGAATACTTTTTTCTGAATATGAAGTTTTTGAGGCTATATATGAAATTAGCTGCATTGACAGTATGTATTTTTAAAATGAATTTAGAGTTACAAAGAAACGAAAATGCTATTTGATTTAGAAAAATATCTCCTGTACTAATCTATATGTATTGGCATGTGCTTCTACGATGATTTTAATATCTTGAGAATATCCACCGCCCATGCTGCACATCACAGGGATTTTTTGATCAAAGCAAGTTTGTAAAACAAATCGATCTCGTTCTTTACAACCTTCTGGAGAAACACTTAGTTTACCTAGTTTATCACTTTCTAAAATATCTACACCACATTGATAAAAGATAAAATCAGGTTGTTGCTCTTTAATAAGTTTTGGAAGTGTGTTTTTTAGTAAAGAAAGATATTCTTCGTCTTTAGTCTCATTATCTAAAGGAATATCTAAATCAGATTGTTCTTTGTGAAAAGGGTAATTTGTTTTTCCGTGCATAGAAAAGGTAAAAACAGAAGTATCATTTTTAAATATTTCGGCAGTTCCATTACCTTGATGTACATCTAAATCTACAATAAGAATTTTGTTCGCTAATTTTTTCTTTTGAAGATAACGAGCAGCAATTGCTTGATCATTTAACATGCAGAAACCTTCACCACTATTAGTAAATGCATGATGTGTTCCTCCAGCAATATTCATGGCAACTCCATGTTCTAAAGCATATTCAGAGGCTTTCATTGTTCCGTCAGCAATAATCATTTCTCGTGCAATCAATTGTTCGCTTAATGGAAATCCGATTTTACGTTCTTCTTTTTTCGACAATGTAATATTTAATAGATCAAAAAAATATTCAGGAGTATGAACTGTAAAAAAATGTTTGTTATTTGGAATTTCAGGTTCAAAGAAATTGTCTTTTGTACAAGTTCCTTCATACAAAAGTTGTTGTGGAATCAGATCGTATTTCTCCATCGGAAAACGATGTTTATCTGGTAACGGATGATTATAAATTTCGTGATGTGCGATTTTAAGCATTTAGAAAGCTAAAAATTTATAAGTATTTGATGGTTGATGATAATAACTATAAATCATTTCTCCATTGAATTCAAAAATATGACTGTTTTCTTGTTTGCCATTTTCTTGAACATAAGTGTTTATAGTATCGTATACGTTTTTTTCTATAGGAATATCAACAAGATTTAACTCAGTATCTAGTATTGCTTTAAAATATGTAGATTTCTTATTTCTAAAAATGTTAAGAATATATGAATGTGGATCTAAAAATCCCCTGTAATTATTCACAGCATAAATAGATACATTATCTCCCATTTTTAAGCTCATCATAGGATTGTGTAAGGTAGCAGGTTTTTTTCCGCCAACAGTAATTATAAAATTATCTTTTTGCTTTGATACAGTTATTCCCATATCACTATAGTATATTTTTTTTAAAAAAACTTTAGTTTCTTTTGTGTTTACTTTTTTGTATTCTTTACCTTGAATTATAATAGGAGCATTTTTTAAAGGTAAAGGTTTGTTGTTGCCAAAAGTAAATTCTTGAAGTTTTTTATCGGTTTTCAAATCATAAATTGCAATCCCAAGGTTTTTTTTAGAACAAGCAGAAGTGAATAAAAAGTCATTAAAAAGGAAAGAATTTGAAGCTTTGTTTCTACCAGAAACTGTAAATAGAGGTTTTTCTATTTTTTTTAATGTGTAAGTTCCTTTTTTTAAATTTAGAGTAAGAATTTGACTATAGAATTTATTTTTATCAAAAACAATTTTGATTAGATCGTTTTCAGCATAAAGTTTAGTGTACTCTGCTGTGGTTTCTATAGAAATAGGTTGAATTTTATTCGTTTTTTTTGTCCCATATTCAAAAGATTGAATCTTAGTTATGGTATAATCGTTATATAACGAATTATACAAAAGTTTTGTGAGAGAGGTTTTTCTGTTTTTTCCAATAAGTAATCTTTCATTCTTTAATTTAAAAGATTGATTTTTTGCCTCTTTATCGTTGGTGTAAGTTCTAACAATTAATTCAGAACTACTTTTGTTTAAAAAAAGTAAATGGGATTTATTTTCCTGATTGAAATTTTGAAGTAATGTAAGGCCCTTTGTGTTAAATATATCTTTATTAAAAACTACAGTATCATTTTTAAAATCAAAATCAATGATACCAAATTCAGAAACATTGGTGTTAGAAACAATAAAGGAAAAATTATTATTAGTATTGTAAATTTTGCCCACAACGCCTCTGTATTTTGAACTCTTTTTGAATTTAAGTTCCTTTTTTACTTTGAATGTATTATCAGTTAAATATGCGTAAATATATTTTCTATCACTAATAAAAGTAGCAATATCATTAGTCGATTTATTTACAACAGAGAAAGAGCTTTTAACGGTTCTGTTTTTGGTTCTTAAGGAATGATTGAATTCGCCAATACTTTTTTGACTTGTTAAAGTAAAGCTTAAGAATATAAAATAAAGGGAAATAACAGCACTCTTCATATACACATCACTTAATAAGCTAATTTAAGCAATCTTTATGAAGGTTTCAATAGTAAAAAAATAAAAGAGCTACATTTAGCAGCTCTTTTATATGATTAACAAACTTGTCCTCCGTTTTTTACTTTTTGTTGAGGTTCTACAAAAGCTAAAGAACCATCTTCAGCATCTGTCATTAAAATCATTCCTTGACTTTCAACACCTCTAATTTTTCGCGGAGCTAAATTACAAAGTACAGTTACTTGTTGTCCGACAATATCTTCTGGTGAAAAGCTCTCTGCAATTCCAGAAACAATAGTACGAACATCAATTCCAACGTCTACTTTTAATTTTAGTAATTTTTTAGTTTTTGCTACTTTTTCAGCTTCTAAAATAGTACCAATACGAATATCCATTTTAGTAAAATCATCGAACTCAATAATATCTTTTTGAGGTTCTACAACTTTATTAGCAGCTTCATTTGCTTTTTTAGTAGCTTCTAATTTTTCTAATTGATTTTCAATAGTTTTGTCTTCAATCGGATTGAATAAAAGTGGAGCTTTTCCTTCTTTAATCTTATGTCCTTCTGGTAATAAAGCATCTTTTTCTGCGATATCATTCCAACCTAAATTTGGATCGGTTTTTAAAATACCTTTTAATTTTTCAGAAGTAAATGGTAAAAATGGCTCAGATAAAACAGATAAAGCCGTTGCGATTTGTAAAGCAACATACATAATTGTTTTTACTCGCTCTTCATCAGTTTTAACTAATTTCCATGGTTCTTCATCCGCTAGATATTTATTTCCTAAACGGGCAACATTCATAAACTCTTGAGAAGCTTCTCTAAATCTATAACGTTGAATTGATTTTTCTATAATATCAGGGAATTGTTGTAATTGCTCTAAAACTTCTTCATCTAATTCTGTGAACTCATTAGGTGCAGGAACAACTCCATCATAATATTTATTCGTAAGAACAGCCACACGGTTAATAAAGTTTCCGAATACAGCTACTAATTCATTATTGTTTTTCGCTTGAAAATCTTTCCAAGTAAAATCATTATCCTTGTTTTCAGGAGCATTTGCAGTTAATGTATAACGTAATACATCTTGCTGTCCAGGAAATTCTTCTAAATATTCGTGTAACCAAACAGCCCAGTTTTTAGAAGTAGATAATTTGTTTCCCTCTAAATTTAAAAACTCATTTGCAGGAACGTTTTCTGGTAAAATATAATCTCCATGCGCTTTTAACATCGATGGGAAAATAATACAGTGGAATACAATATTATCTTTTCCAATAAAGTGCACTAATTTTGTGTCTTCATTCTTCCAATAATCTTCCCAGTTTTTACCTTCTCTTGCAGCCCATTCTTTTGTAGAAGAAATGTATCCGATAGGCGCATCAAACCAAACGTATAAAACTTTTCCTTCAGCACCTTCAACTGGAACAGGAATTCCCCAATCTAAATCACGAGTTACAGCACGCGGACGTAATCCATCATCAATCCAAGATTTCACTTGTCCTAATACATTGGCTTTCCAGTCATTTTTATGGCCTTCTAAAATCCACTCACGTAAAAACGGTTCGTGTTTATCTAAAGGTAAAAACCAGTGTTTCGTTTGCTTTAACACAGGAACATTTCCAGTAATTGCAGATTTAGGGTTAATTAAATCTGTTGCATTATGACTTGTTCCGCATTTTTCACACTGATCACCATAGCTTTCTTCATTTCCACATTTCGGACAAGTACCAATTACGAAACGATCAGCTAAGAACTGATCAGCTTCAGCATCGTATAATTGTTCAGAAACTTCTTCGATAAATTCACCATCAGCATACATCTTTTTGAAAAAATCAGAAGCTGTTTCATGATGAATTTTATTTGAAGTTCTAGAATAGTTATCAAAAGAAATTCCGAAGTCTTCAAAAGATTGTTTAATAATTGCATGATACTTATCAATAATCTCCGTTGGGGTTACGCCTTCTTTTTTAGCACGCATTGGTATGGCCACACCGTGCTCATCTGAACCACAGATATAAGCAACATCGTTACCTTTTAAACGTAAAAATCGAGAATAAATATCAGCAGGCACGTATACACCAGCTAAATGTCCAATATGAATTGGTCCATTAGTATAAGGCAATGCAGCTGTAATTGTATATCTTTTAGAAGAACTCATTATATCACTTTTTTGAAGTCACAAAAGTACAAAACCCACTGCTATTTTGTTACATTTACGAAAGATAGATTTTTTAGGTTTTTTAAATCATGAAATTAATTACACCACCGTATTTAAAAAGTGGCGACACTGTTGCTATAATTGCTCCTGCTGGTATATTAAAAGATAGAGAAGAAGTAATTAAAAAAGCAATTATACTACTTAATAATTGGGAATTAAATGTTGTTTTAGGAAATCATGTATTTACTCAGTCAAATCATTTTGCTGGTTCAGATGAAGAAAGAATCCAAGATTTTCAAAAAGCGTTAGATGATCCAAGTATTAAAGCAATTTGGTGCGCTAGAGGTGGCTATGGTTCTGTACGAATTATAGATCATTTAAATTTTGATCAATTTCTGAAACAGCCCAAATGGATTATAGGTTATTCTGATGTTACCGTTTTTCATAATCACATTCACAATTTAGGAGTTGAAACCTTACATGCGATTATGGGAACCAGTATGCAAGATGATATAGTTGTAATCAAAGAATCTGTAGAGACTTTTCGTAAAGCTATTTTTGGTGAAGATTTAGAGTATCGATTACCATCAAATCAAAATAATAGAGTAGGAGTAGTGACAGGACAATTAGTCGGAGGAAATTTAGCAATTTTAGCATCAATGTTAGGGTCAAAAAGTCAGCTTAATACAACAGATAAAATTCTATTTATTGAAGAAATTGGTGAGTATGAGTATGCAATTGATCGTATGTTGTTTAGCTTAAAACGAGCTGATTATTTTAAAAATGTTAAAGGTGTAATTATTGGAGATGTATCGAAGGTAAAAGAGAATTCAACAAAATGGGGAATGTCTATTGAAGATTTAATTTTAAATGTGTTGCCTGAAAACATTCCTGTACTTTTTGGTTTTCCTGCAGGACACGAACCAGACAATCGTGCGTTAGTAATGGGAAGAACGATTGAATTATCTATTCATAAAGATCAAGATTCTAAATTAATTTTCTTTAAATAAGAGTTGGTTATAATGGGCAAAAAAATAAAATTATTTATAATATAGCTCTTAACTCAAATTCTAAGTTTTCGATATCTTCAGATAATTGTTTAAATCTATATTTTCTGTTAGTTTGTTCTGCTTCTCGATATGCATAATCTCCACCAATCAACCACCAAAAGAATTTAGATTTTGAACGTTTATTACGATTGTTATTATTTAAGTTGAAATCAATAGAAAGAATTTTTCTTTTGATACTGTTGTTTAAATAATCACTTTTAGAGACGTAATTTATAAATCTATTTATTTCAATGTTTAATTGATTTATCTCGTCATCTGTGATTTCACTATCAGCATTATGTCTTTTACATTCTATAAGTAAGAATGATAAGTATTTAAAAAGTTTTTCTTGATCCATAGTTTAACAAAAATAAATATTTTTGTTAAAAAAGTTATGGCAAAACATAATGAATTAGGAAAAGAAGGAGAACTGCTAGCTTTAGAATTCTTAAAAGAAAAAGGCTATGAAATTCTTGAACAAAACTACAGATTAAGAAAAGCCGAAATAGATCTTATAATAACAAAAGAAAATTGGCTAATTGCTGTAGAAGTGAAAACAAGATCTACTGATTATTATGGTAATCCAGCTGATTTTGTAAATGCAAAGAAAAAGAAAATGTTAGTTGAAGCTATGAATTCTTATGTAATTGAGCACGATTTAGATGTTGAAGTACGATTTGATATTATTGCTGTTCTAAAGCAAAAAAATAATTTTAAAATAGAGCATATTGAAGATGCTTTTTTATTTTTTTAATGCCATGAATGAAAACAATTTTTAGATTGTTTAGCCTTTGGTGTTCGTGTTAATTTATTGCATTTAGAACAATAATTTAAAATGATATTGTTTGAATATTTATCAATAATAATTTTAGCAATTTTTTCTTTTTCTTGTTGAAGTTCTTTTTGATTTAAATAAGGATACTTTAATTTTTTTTAAATTCTAAAGGAACAAGGTGAATGTAATAGTTTATCAAATAATTTACTTTTTCTTTTTCCATTTTTATTTTCCTAATAATGTTTTCTCTACAGCTCTTTTTAAGTTTAGGAATTTTGATTTTTTCGTTCCATTATCAATATAGCTAAACGTACCTGTCTTATCTATAATGAAGTAAGAAGGATATACTTGTTTAGGGTTAAAAGTTAAGCTTGCATCAATAGCAGAATAAGCTGTTTTAAATTTAAAAACAGTTTTTTTAAGAAATGCTTTAACAATTTCTTTTCGATCTAATGCTGGAGCTATAAAAAGAATATCTTTTTTTCTTTATAAACATCAACTAAATCATTCAATAGACTAGTGTCTTCTAAACAGGATAAACAAGAGGTAAACCAAAACTTAAAAACGACAACCTTATTCTGGATGTCGTTTTTAGTAAGCTTACTACCGTTTGTAAGCCAGAATTTAAATTCTGGAACCTGATCTCCTGCTTTAAGATTCTCTTGTGAGAAAGTAATAGTAGAAGAAAAAATAATAATCCAGAATATAAAATATTTCATTAATTATTTAGAAGCTGCTTTCTCTTTGTTTAAGAACTCTTTAATGTCTTCAATAGCATTAGGAACAGCGATAATTTTTTTGTTTTTATCTAGTATAAAATATGTTGGCGTAGCATCAATTCTATATTTTTGAACTACTTCATTGTCAAATTTATAAGTAGGATGCGTACCTAGTACATTATGCCACTTGTATAATTTGTTTTTAGCCCATGAGTTAAAGTCAAGATCATTTTCTTCAATAGCGAAAGCAATTACAGAAGTGTTTTCATATTCTTTCATGAACTCATAAACTTCAGGAATCTCCTTAACACAGTGACTACATTGAGTACTCCAGAAAATCATTAAATAATAGTCTCCGTCGTTTAAAGTAGATAAAGAAAAATCTTTACCGTCTTCTTTCCAAGAAAAATCAGGAGCTGTACGGCCAACAGAAACACTTAATTCACCTAATTTTTTCTCTTTAAATTTAGCATCTTGCAATGCAGTAGGTAATTTATCATAGTATTTAGCAAAAACGTCATCTACAATTTCTGAATTTCTTTGAATTGTAAAACGTGTAATTAAATATTCTAGAATCTCTTTTTTAGTAGCATCATTTTTTACGATGTTCATAATTTTTTCGATAGATTCTTTGTATAATTTTTGTTGCAAGGTTTGACTCTCAGCTATGTTTAAATAAAATACATAGTTGGTGATCTTATCAACAATAAATGGTGAGTTATATAATGTTTTATTAGAAAAGTCAATGTTGTCAAAAAAGCTATTTAAAACATGATTCAAATATTCTTGAGTGTCGTCAAAAATATCGTCAGAGTTAGTTGCTTCAGAAGCTTTAATAAAAGTGTTTACTAACATTCCTTCAGATTTACCTTCGTAAATTTCTTGAACTTCTTCTTGTTCTTTATAAGCTTTTTTATAAGCTTTTTTAGTTTTCTTTTCGTCAGATTTTAAATACTCAACCTGTAAAGAATCTATTGCACGTTGTGTTAAAGATAAAGCATCTAAATACTCTCTGTAAACTTTATTTTCTCTAGATTTTGTAAATACAACAGATTCTTCTGGAAACTGAGGATTAAAAACAAATTCTACATTTTCTTTATTAAAAAAGAAATCAACAAAGCCAGCACCTGTATTTCTATAACTTACTCTGTAAGATCCAACTTTTGCGTCTGCTGGTAATTGTAATTCAAAACGACCAACTTTTTGCGTGCTTCCTCCTAAATCAACATCTTCAAATTTAATAGTCGAATTGCTAATGAATTTTTGTTTAGCACCATCAATTCTATATAATACAACCCAATCACTTTTTTCTGGAGGTGTCATTGTCCCTTTCACAGAAAATTGCGCGTTTGCAATTGAGGTAACAAAAATTAGTAAAACAAAAAATCTTTTCATCATTAATAAGGGATTTTATATTAAAATATATTTAAATTCTACTTCAAGTATTCCAATAAGCGTACCAAAATTACTATTTCTTATTTAATTTAAGTACTTTAGGTTTAAATTTATTGACCATAATGACTATAAAAAACAAAATAGTTTGGTTAACTGGAGCTTCATCTGGTATTGGAAAATCTCTAGCTATCTTACTTTCACGGCAAAATACAAAATTAATCTTATCTTCAAGAAGCGAATCGACTTTAAATGAGGTAAAAGCCTTATGTCTTTTTCCTGAAAATGTAAAAATATTGCCTTTAGATTTAGAAGATTATGAAAATTTATCTGAAAAAGTTAATACAGCAAAAATGTTTTTTGGTAAGATAGATATTTTAATTAATAATGGAGGAATTAGCCAAAGATCTTTAGCAAAAGATACAGGTGTTTTGGTTGATAAAAGGTTGATGGATATTAATTATTTAGGAACTGTGGCTTTAACGAAAGCGATATTACCACATTTCATAGATGAAAATTCTGGGCATTTTGTTGTAACAACAAGTATTGTTGGGAAAATTGGTACACCACTGAGATCTACCTATGCAGCAACAAAACATGCTCTTCATGGCTTTTTTGACAGTTTACGTGCTGAAGTTTTTAATAATAATATAAAAGTAACTTTGATTTGTCCTGGTTTTGTAGCGACGGATGTTTCTAAAAATGCTTTAACTGGTGACGGTTCTCCACAAAACACCATGGATAAGGCAACTAAAAATGGAATAGCCCCTGATCGTTTTGCTAAATTAATGTTAAAAGCTATAGAAGCCGAAAAAGAGGAAGTCTATATTGCTGGAGTTAAAGAAAAATTAGGTGTTTATGCTAAACGTTTTTTCCCTAGTTTGTTGTCAAAAATGATAAGGAAATTAAGTGTTACTTAAAAAAATTAATACTATCAAAGTAAGATATAATTGCCTCTTTCATTAACACAGTTTGTTCGCCTGGTTTTAAGTTCGGTAATTCTGTAAGTGTTTTATAGTGTGGCCAGCCTTCCTCGTCAAAAAAATCAAATTCATAATAACCATATGGTTCTAAAAGTTTACAAATTGCAATATGCATTAAATTAATTTTTTCGTCTTTTTTGAATCTTCTCTGGCCCTGACCTAATTCTTGCACACCAATAAGATATATTACAGCATCTATTGTTAATTCATCACCTTCAGCGAATTGATTAGTTAGTGTGTTTATTATAAAATCCCATTTTTCTTTCAAATTTATAGCCTTCTCCATCTGTATTTTATTTAGGAATGCAAAGATACAAACGAGATACTTATATTTGTTAAAATTCTTAAAACTATGAATACTTTAGATATTATTATCTCAGCATTACTTCTTTTTGGTTTTGTAAGAGGTTTAATGAAAGGTTTGTTTGTTGAAATAGCTTCTTTGGTTGCCTTAGTTGCTGGAGTATATGGTGCAATTCATTTTTCTTATTTTTTAGGAGATTGGTTAAAAGATAGTTTAGATTGGGATGAGAAATATATAACTTTAGTGGCTTTTGCAGGAACGTTTGTTGTTATAATTTTAGTTATTGCTTTATTGGGGAAAATTTTAACTAAAATAGCTGATTTTGCTTCTTTAGGTATCTTAAATAAGATTTTAGGAGGTGCTTTTGGAGCCTTAAAGATAGGTTTAATTTTAAGTGTTATTTTTATTTTTTTTGGTAAAATGAATGATACAATTCCTTTTGTAAAGAAAGAGAGTTTAGAAGAATCAATTTTATTTCATCCTGTAAAAAAAATTGCACCAATGATTTTTCCATCTATAATAAAAGCAGATGATGATGATGATAAAGTAAATGATGATGAAAAATTAATTTAGGTCGACTTTAAAATAAAAAATAAAGAGTGCTTAATTATAAAATTAAGCACTCTTTATTTTTTGAATAGAAGATATGTTTATAACATTGTTACTTTTCCTGTTTGTAAAGAATAAACTCCACCTACGATAGAAATCTCTCCGTTATCTTCCATTTCTTGTAAAATTTTACTTCTTTCACGAATTCTTTCTATGGTTAATTTCACATTATTTTCAACAGTTTTTGCTACAAAAGCAGGGTTAGAAGAATCTGCAACTCCGTCTACTTGTTCAGAAGCCATTTTAGCTGCTGGGGTAATGTTAGCTAGCATTTCAGTTATATTTCCTAACTCTACACCATCACATGCAGCTTTTACAGCACCACAACTTTCATGTCCTAATACAAATACTAATTTACTACCAGCTACAGCACATGAATATTCCATGCTTCCTAAAATATCAACATTTTCGAAGT
This sequence comes from Tenacibaculum aquaeponti, assembly GCF_052084715.1. Taxonomy (GTDB): domain Bacteria; phylum Bacteroidota; class Bacteroidia; order Flavobacteriales; family Flavobacteriaceae; genus Polaribacter. The sequence continues at coordinate 2,822,983 of NZ_CP197288.1, forward strand.
TTCCAGCTACTCGAGCTACGAAAACATCTCCAATAGTTTGATCGAAAACTAACTCTACAGGTACTCGAGAATCGATACAAGATAAAATTACTGCTTTTGGAAATTGACCTCCAGTAGTTTGTTTAACTAAAGAGGTAACATCAGAAGCTGTTAAGCTATTAGAAACATAACGATTGTTTCCTTCTAATAATTCTTCTAAAACAGAATTTGGGGTTAATCCACCTTGTAATTCTTTTGTTAAAGCTGTATTTCTCATTTTAAATTCTTTTTAATGGTTATCTTTTATATTTTCTTTAACCCAATCTAAACAATCAGAAAAGGTTTTAAATGTATGTTCTTTTGATACTAAATCAGGAATTAATCCAATCTTTTCCATCATGTATCTAGGTTGTTCAAGTACATCTACAAATAATACTTGAACCCCATCTTTTTCTAAATCGATAAGAATATCTTCTAGAGCAAATAAACCAGATTGGTCTACATAAGGCATTTTTCCCATTCTAACAATTACTGTCTTAGCTGTATCTGGGATTTGTTTTGCTAACTGTTGAAAATTACTTGTTGATCCAAAAAATAAAGGCCCATCAATGTGTTTAATAAATACTTCCTCTGAAAGTTGATCTGGAAATTCAGCTTCATCTTCCCAAGCTTCCTCTTGGAGAGGTGAAACATCTGATCTTTTTGCTGAAACATCTCCGATTTTTTTCATAAAAATTAAAGAAGCAATTACTAAACCAATACCTACAGCATAAACTAAATCCCAAAATGTTGATAATAATAATACTACTAACATAATAATAAATTCAGAACTTAATTTTATTGGTCCTAATTTTACATCTTTAGGTAAGTTCGGTATAGCACGTAAACCTTTATAATCCATAACACCAATACCAACAGTGATTAATACTCCCGCTAATACGGCAGCTGGTATTTTAGAGGCTATTGGACCTAAACCTAATAATATGATTAATAGCATAACACCAGCAATCATACCAGAAAGTTTAGTTTTTCCTCCAGATTTAATATTTACAACGGTTCTAATTGTAGCACCTGCACCTGGAATACCACCAAAAATTGCAGCAATACTATTACCAATACCTTGACCAACTAATTCTTTATTTGGTTTATGTTTGGTTTTAGTCATGTTGTCTGCAACAACAGAAGTTAATAAAGAGTCTATAGCGCCCAGTAATGCCAGTGTAAAAGCTGTAAAAATATAAGGCTTTATACTGCCGAGATTAAATCCGGTGAAAATTTCTAGATTTGGAACTGGAAATCCACCTGGTATTTCTTCAATAGGTCTGTACTCTAAATTAAAAATTAGAGCAATAGCCGTCATGATAACTAATGCAACCAATGTGCTAGGTATTGCAGTAGTGATTTTTTTAAATCCGTAAATAATAATAATTGTTCCTAATGCTAAAAGTAGTTCTAAAAGATTGATTTTTTTTATCGCTCTTGGTAATACTTTTAACGCTCCAATTACTCCAGAAGATTCTTTTCCAGCTAAAGTTTTAGCTTCTTTTAAAATAGCTTCTTGAGTAATTTCACTAGAACGTTTAATTGTTTCTTTAAAATCTTCTAATACTAATATTCCTTCTCCAGATTCATCTTTTAAAATGTTTTGTAGAATTATTTCTTGCGCTTTAGGTTTAAATTGTTCCACAAAAGAATTATCTTCCTTAGCATAATACCCTATAGATGGTAAAATTTGAGTAAATAAAATAATGATACCTATAGCAGTCATAAATCCTGAAACTACAGGATAAGGTATATACCTTATATATTTACCGAAACCAAGTAATCCAAGCCCAATTTGTAAAAGACCAGCTAATAAAAAAACTGTAAGGATTGTTGGTAAAGCTTGGTTTATATTGCCATCATTTGCAGCTATAATTGTACCAATAACAACCATGCTTACAGCAGTCATTGGAGCTGTAGGGCCAGATATTTGAGTATCTGTACCGCCAAAAAGAGAAGCAAAAAAAGCGATGATTATTGCTCCGTAAAGTCCAGCTGTAGGTCCTAAGCCTGAAGAAACTCCAAAAGCTAACGCTAAAGGTAGTGCTACAATACCAGCTGTGATACCACCAAATAAATCGCCTTTAATATTAGAAAATAAACTTTTCATTTTCAGATAAATTGAATTTTTAGTTTTATTTTATATTACAAAAAATCATTTTACAAGAATCCGCTTAACTTAACTTAGGGTTAAGTTTAAAAAACTCAATATAACTTGGTGGGTTTTCAACAATACCTCTTTCTGAAATTAATTTGATATTAATATTTCTTTCTTTTGCTTTATATGCAAAGTCTTCTAAAATTTCTATAATATCATTATCTAAGTATCTTGTTTTAGTAACATCTAGTTCTAAAGCTGAATTTTCAGGTAAGCTGTCTAATTCTTTTAATATAGCTCCTTTGTTAAAGAAAGTAACTTCTTCAGCTAATGTCATTTTTATTTTTCCGTCATTAATATCTTCACCTTCTTTGTGTAAGAAGTGCGAGTTTTGAAAACTCTTAAATAAGATAACAAAAATCCCAACAGCTAATCCTAATCCGATTCCTAATAATAAATCACCAGTAATTGCCATTGGTAAAACTGTAGTCATAAATGGTAACCATTGTTTCCATCCTAACTTAAACATTGTTTTGAATGTTGATGGTTTTGCTAATTTAAAACCAACTACAAATAAAACAGCAGCAAGTACAGATAAAGGGATTTTATTTAATAAAGTTGGAATTAAAATAACAGATATTAATAACAAAAATCCATGCATTATAGCAGACATTTTACTTTTTCCTCCAGATTGAATATTTGCTGAACTTCTTACGATTACTTGAGTAATTGGTAATCCACCAATTAATCCAGAAATAATATTTCCAGTTCCTTGAGCTATTAACTCACGATTGGTAGGAGTTACATTTTTATCTGGATCTAATTTATCCGTGGCTTCAACACATAATAATGTTTCTAAACTTGCAACTATAGCGATAGTAAATGCTATTACCCAAACATCTTTATCTCCAATAGCTGAAAAATTTGGAAAACTAAATTGTGCTTTAAAACTATCGAAGCTATCAGGAACAGGTACAGATACTAATTGTTTTTGCAATAACTCTAAAGAACCTCCTTTAGTCATTACATAGAAAATGATTCCTACTACTACTGCAACTAATGGTCCTTGAATTAACTGGAATATTTTTCCTTTTTTTGATAAAATATTAGACCATAATAATAAAATTCCTAAAGCAATAAATCCAACAACTGTTGCTCCAATACTAATGTTACCACTAATTAATGCATTAATTGAATTTAATAACCCGGAAATTAAATTTTTCCATTCAACTTGAAGGAAGGAGTAATCTCCTGTTGGATTTTTCTCCATTCCAAAGAAATATGGAATTTGTTTTAAAATGATAATAATTCCAATACCGGTAAGCATTCCTTTAATTACTGAAGAAGGAAAGAAATATGCAATGATACCAGCTCTGGCAACTCCTAAAAGGATTTGAATAATTCCTCCTAAAACTACTGCAACTAAAAATTTTTCAAAACCTCCGTTTTCTAGCCCTCCTAAAGTTACTATTGCTGCTAATACAATAGCTGCTAAGCCAGCAGCAGGTCCACTTACACCTATACTTGATCCACTGATACTAGCTACTACAATACCTCCAACGATACCAGCTATTAATCCAGAAAATAATGGCGCTCCACTCGCCAAGGCAATTCCCAAACATAGAGGTAATGCCACAAAAAATACCACTATACTAGCGGGTATATCACTTTTTATTGTTTTAAACATGGTGAAATATATTTTTACAACCTGTACATACAAGTTGAGTATTTATAATTAATTTTTAATGTATTTTAAATGGGAAACAGATTAAATTAACTATAAATTTCTGGTGGAGGTGAGTCTAATTTTTTGAAAATAGAGTTATATCTAGTAGATATATAGATTATTGAGTTTTGAATTTTGTTTTTAGAAAAAGTGTTAAAAAGAGGTGAAGGATTCACAATTTTAACTTCAGAATCTTTGGTAACTTCTGTTTCTTCACCATCTTCATCTATATCAATTTCTATAGAAATTTCACAATTAAATTTTGTAATACTAATATAAGTAGGCAACACTATAGATGTTATTAGTACAAGTGAAAAAAAATATGTGTAAAACTGCCTAGTCATTAATATGAAAAAACCAAATATAAGAAACAAAACGTTAAAAATCTTGTTAAAAAAACTTAAATAAGGCTTAGTTCTTTTATAGATTTACTTTTTAACCAGCCTATTTTACCGTCAGCTAAGAGTATTTTTTTCCAATCATCTACTTCGTCAATAACAATTAATTTAGTTCCTTCATGAAGAGTAAAGATTTCATCACCATTTATAGTAGGTTCGTTTTTTACAGAAACTTCATCTGAAAATACAATAGCCTCAATAGTATTGTTATACTTATTATATTGATGATAAGTAATCGAAATAGAAAATATTAACGCAATAAAGCATAAAATGCTTGTAGCGAAAAATATTCTTTTTTTTGTTGGTTTACTCGAGAAGTAATATAAAATGAAAAATAGCGATGTCAAAATAGAAAACATTATTGCTACGACAGCCCAGTTGTTAAAACTGATTTTACTAATATAATTTTCATTAAATTTTTGTAAAACAGACTTTGGTAACTCTTCAATTCTGTCTAAAGTTAAGCGCTTAGCAAACACAAGGTTGTTTTTTGCATCTTTGTTTAAAGGATCTAGCAATAGAGCTTTTTCGTAATTATAAATCGAAGGACCTACTTTGTTAAGCTTATAATAACAATTACCAAGGTTATAAAATAATTCAGAAGAAACGTTTTTAGATTCTATTACACTTTTATATAACTCTACAGCTTGTTCATAAGAACCGTTTTTATATAAGTTATTAGCTTTGTTAAAAAGCTCATCGGAGTTCTGTGCGTTAGTAAAGTTGGTAGTTACAACTAAGGTAAGTAACCAAATTATTCTCTTCATCATAATTGTCTGTCTAATGAGGTTATTACTTGTTTAGCTTTATTATACTCTTCATTCATTTGAGTATTTGTTATTGGAGTGTATCTTGCAAAATCACATTGCTTTAATACATCAATAAAATCATCAATAATTGAAATTTGAACTTTTCTATTATCTAGTAATTCAGTTATTTTTTCTTTACTTATATCTGATGTTTCAACATTTAGTTTAGCTTTAAGGTAATTATGTAAAGCACGTTCTAAAGCTTCATAAAATTCTTCTTTATTACCTAATTGTTGACTAGCTTCGGATAAATATTTTTTTGCTAATTTATCTGCTTTACGTTGTTTGTTTCCTAATATATCAGCATCTCTCTTATTTTTCTTTTTACCAATAAAAATAGCAAATGGTATAGTTATTAAAGGAAGTAAAAGAAGGAAATAAAAAGGAATAGATTTGAAAAATTTAGATGTATCAATTACTCCTAACGATGTAGAAGTTTGTATAAATCTAAAGTTATTTCCTGTTACCTGCACATCTTGTTTTCTTACTTGATTTTCAGTAGTTGATACTAATTCTTTTCCTTCAGTTACATTAACAAATAAGTCATCTGTACTAATCGTATGATATTTATTGTCTTTAGGATTGAAATATGAAAACTCAGTACTAGGTATTTTATATTTTCCTTTATATTGAGGTACAACAGTGTATGTGTCTGTAACAGATCCTTTTAAACCAGAAGTAGAGATTTTTACATTCTCTTTTCTCTCGGGTTGATATACTTCAAGTTCTTTTGGTGTTTCAACCTTCGGAAGTTCAAATAATTTTAAATTCCCTAAACCAGAAACTTCCACTTTTAATTCTGAAGATTCATTAGCTTTTAATGTGTTTTTATTAGAAGTTAACGTATATTCAAAATTACCAACCGCTCCAGTAAAACTATCAGGTTTTCCTTCTTCAGGCAAAGCTTTAGCTTTAATTATTTTTTTTGCAGAGGCGTATTGTTTTCTAACTCTTCTTGTGATTGGGTTTCCAAAGAAGTCTGCTCTTCCTGTAGGAACTGCAACTAATATATCCATCTTCATAGGATCAATAGTTAAGTTCCCTGATTTTGTAGGAATTAATAAAGCCTTATGTAAAACAGCATATCTATATTGTTCACCATTGTACATAGCTGTTTTAAAATCGTAATTGTTGTTTTTTATTTCTTGATTCCAAAAACCAATATATTGTGGAGATTCTGTAATAGCATTGTCGTAAATACCAACATTATTACTAAAATACAGTCGGTATTCTACATAAATACCTTCTCCAACATAAGGCTTCCCTTTTGAGACTTCAGCTACTAAATGGATGTTTTGTTCAGCTATATAATCTGGATCATTAGGGTTTTTAGGTGTTTTTACAGCTGCAGTAACAATAATCTTTACAGGTTCAGATTTTAAAGTTATTCCATTTAGTTGAATACTTGCTGATGGAAGGTTAAATTCTCCTTTTCTTAAAGGTTGAATTATATAGGTATAAGATTGAGAGAATGTTGATTTACCATTAATCCACGATTGACTAACAGATTGACTTGGTCCTCCTACTATTTTAAAATTTTTAAAACTTGGTGGACTGAAATTATCTGCACCTTGTTTGTTTATAGCAAACTCAACTCGTAAGCGTTGATTCACTCCAAGTTTGTTTTTACTTACCGTAGCTGTTAATTTAGCATCTTGAGCAAAAACTGTTAGCGATACTAATGTTAGTATATATGTTATAAACTTCAATTTCATTTGTTATTCAAAAACGCACAAAAATAATTATTTTTCCGAAGTATAAATTAATTGATTTTTAAGATTTTGATCCTTAAAATTTTCTTAATTCTTACCAGTCTTTTTCTTGTTTTATTTTTCTACCTTTTGATTTTTTAACGTTCATTTTCTTTTGAGTCTTCTTTTCCTCGTTATTTAAGCTTTCTAATAGCTGTTTCATTTGTTCAGGTGTCATTTTACCTGGACGAGGTTTGGGTTTTTGTTTGTTCTTATCTTGTTTGTCTTTTTTCGGATCTTTCTGATCTTTATTATCCTTTTGATCTTTATTGTCGTCTTTTTTATCTTGATCTTTCTTATTCTGATCCTTTTGATCTTTGTTGTCCTTTTTCTGATCTTTATTATCCTTCTTGTCTTTTTTGTTCTTGTTCTTGTCGTTTTTATTTTGCTGTTGTTGCTTTTTTACTTGCTTTTGAGCAGCAGCTAAATTATAACGAGTTTCATCATCATTAGGATTATTTCGTAAAGCATTTTTATAAGCTTCTACAGCTTGTTCAAACTGTTTTTGCTCCATCATTGCATTTCCAATATTATGGAATGCTTCAGCCTTTTCTGCTTTAGATTTAGAAGTTTTCGTAGTGAGTTCGTATTGAGATACAGCTTCTTTAAAATTCTTTCCTTGATATAAAGAATTTCCATAGTTGTAACTCGCTTTATCGTATTTACTGTTTTTGCCTAAAGCTTTTCTGTATGCAATAGAAGCTTCATTGAATTTTTCTTTGTTGTATAACTCATTTCCTTCACGCAGTAAAGATCTGGCTTCACGTTGAAGTTTTAGTGTGTCTTGTTGAGCACCAATAAAAGTGCTTGTTAGTAATAAGAAAACAGTACAAAAATTAATAAACAATCTCATGGTTATGATTCCTTTTCGTTAAACAAGTCTACTTTTTTAATCCATTTTGTTTTTCTTTCAAAGAAAAACAAATCTATTACTAAGAATAGTATTCCAATACCGATGAACCATTGAAATTGATCTTTATAATCAGAAAATTGGGTGGTTTCAAACTCACTTTTTTGAGCATTTGAAATAATTTTCTCGATCATTTTTACAGGTTGTTCGGTTTTGTTTCCGTCAATATATTTTCCATTGGCTACACTTGCAATACTTTCTAAAACGTCTGCTTTACGTTTGGTAATTACAGTTTCACCTTGTCTGTTCTTTTTATAACCAATATGTCCGCCATTAAGTTCGATAGGAATCGGACCACCAGTTTCTGTTCCTACACCAATTGTGTATACTTTTACGCCTTCATTAGCTATATCTTGAGCTTTTTGTTTAGTTTCTTCTTGATGATCTTCTCCATCAGAAATAATTACTAGAAACTTATTAGTTTGTTCGTCGTTGTTATAATATGTTTTAGAAAGATCTAGAGCTTCATTAATTGCTGTTCCTTGGCTAGAAACCATATCAGGATTTGCATTTTGCAAGAACATTTTAGCTGCCGCATGATCGGTTGTGATCGGAAGTAAAGGATATGCATTTCCGGCATAAATGATTATTCCAACACGATCGCTTCCTAGCTTATCTATAATTTTAGAGATGATTTGTTTTGATTTCTCTAAACGGTTCGGAGCAATATCTTTAGCTAACATACTTTTTGAAACATCTAAAGCAAAAATAATATCAACTCCTTCGCGTTTTACAGTTTTGAGTTTAGTTCCCATTTTAGGGTTTACTAAAGAAATAATTAAAAAACTTAAACCGACTAATAAAAAGATAAGTTTTAAAATAGGTTTAAATGTAGAGGCATTAGGAGCCAATTTTGTCAATAGCTCTGTATTAGTAAACTTCTTTTGGGTATTTTTTTTCCACCATAAAACCAATAAAAAAATGATAATCATTACTGGAATGATAATGAAAAGGGTAAAATATATTGGTTCTTCTATTTTATACATGTTATATAAAGCTTTTAAATAACGTGTTTCTTAATATGAATTCTAAAATCAAGAATATTCCTGCTAAAATCACTAAAAGTCGATACTTTTCTGTGTAATTATAATATTTGAATTCTTCAATTTTAGTTTTCTCTAACTTGTCTATTTCATCGTAAATTTCTTTTAAAGAAGTATTGTCGGTTGCCCTGAAATACTCACCTTCAGTTTCATCGGCGATAAATTGTAATAATTTTTCGTCAATTTCAACTTTCTGATTTCTAAAAGATAATTTACCAGTTCTTGGGTCTTTTGCCCATGGGAATGGAGCCATACCATTAGTTCCTATACCAATAGTATATACTTTAATTCCTATTTCTTTTGCCAATTCTGTAGCAGTTTTCGGATCTACAAAACCAGCATTGTTTACACCATCTGTAAGTAAAATAATTACTTTACTTTTTGCCTTACTTTCTTTTAGTCTATTAACTGCAGAACCTAGTCCCATACCAATAGCTGTACCACCTTCTAATTGTCCCCATTTAATTTCTGAAATGGTTCTTTTTACGATAGATTTATCACTGGTTATTGGTGTTTGTGTAAAACTTTCTCCTGCATAAACTACAATACCTATTCTATCGTTTGGTCTTCTATTAACAAAATCGATAGCAACTCGTTTTAAAGCTTCAAGTCTGTTAGGTTTTAAATCTTTAGCTAACATACTAGCAGAAACATCTATTGCCATAACGATATCAATACCTCGATTTGTTTTTGTTTTTTTACTAACAGAAACATTTCTTGGTCTAGCTAAAGCAACAATTAAAGCGGCTAATGCTAAAAGTCGAAAAACATGTAAAAATGGTTTTAGTTTTGGTAGTAAAGAACCACTTGTGCCAAAACCTTTTAGGTTAGGTACTGAAAGTAATGTGTTCTCTTTTTTTCTGTTAGAAAAAAGCCACAAAGCTAAAAGTGGTACAATAATTAATAACCACAAAAATTCTGGATTATGGAATTCAAAATTATTGAACATTTGTTACTTGAGGTTTTAATGAGTTTAATTCTGGAGCTGATTTAGATACAGAGTAAATAATAACAGTTATTATTAAAAGTAATACGGTAATAGTAATTATTTTAACAAGTATAGATGGTTTCTTTACTATTGGTTTTTCAACAATAATAATAGGTTCTAAATCCACTTCAGTAGTTTCGGTATCTACACCATTAGGTTTTAAATTGTCAATTACATATTTAGCAATATTTCTATCAGCTTCAATCTCGTGAGCTAAAGGTTTAGATTTTGCGAACTTAACTAAGTCTGCTTGTTTTAGTAAACCGTTTAGTTTATCAATTGTTTCTTTTTCTGCTATAATTGAGTTTGAATCTTTGAAATCTGTTAGGCTTTCTATAAGTCCGTCAGAAGTCGTTTCTAAAGCAGGAATATGAAGTTCACGTTCAATAAAATTTCTAATAATGTGAGTTAATTCACTATAATGTTCTTTAATTTGATTGTTTTGCCACAATAATTTTCCATCAAGTACCTTTAAATTTTTTAAAGCTTCTTGATATGGAGATAAGAGTTGCTCTGAAGTTTGAATTTGATCATCATTAGTTCTTTTTAAAGCGAAATATAATACAGAACCTACTAAGAGAAATATGGCTAAAACCCAAAAAACAATATGCTTGTAATCACTGAAACGAAGAGGTTCTCCTTTAATTCCTTTAATAGCAAACATTTTTACTTGAGTTGTATCTACAGGTACTGTAGCTACATTAACTAATAAACTATCTGTAAAAAAAGTTTGGTTTCTAATAAATATTTGTTGTCTAGGGATATAAAAAGATCCACTATCAAAGCCAGTTAAAATATATTTCTGAACAAGTTTGTTTTTTAATGTATCTAGTTTAAGACTATCTATCATTTCTAAACCATTCAATTCTAGCTTAGGAATGATTACATTTTCTGTACCATCTATAGATAATTTATATTGAAACTGTTCACCTATACGAATATTCGTAGTATCCACTTCAGCCTGAACAGGACCAGTTTGCGAAATAGCTTGAATAGAAAGTAATAATACTATGTATAGTAATAAATTTTTCAAATTATGCCTTGTTTTTAAAGTAACTTAATAGTTTTTTGACGTAATTCTCGTCAACTCTTATGTTAATAGTTCCTAATCCACTTTTCTTAAAAGAAGTTTGGAATTCATCTTTTAAACGAAGTGCATTAGCTTTGTATTTATTTCGTAAAGATTTAGAACTGGTATTAATTAATCGTACTTCCTTGGTTTCATTATCTAACATTGGAACCATTCCTAGATTAGGAATTTCTTCATCAAACTTATCGTAAATTCGAATTCCTGTTAAATCATGTTTATTTCCAACAATTTTTAATGTTTTCATATAGTTTTCATCAATAAAGTCAGATAACATAAAAACAATAGCTTTTTTCTTCATTACACTAGATAAGAATTTTAAGGCTTCGTTTATATTTGTTTTTGAGCTTTTTGGAGAAAATTCTATAAGTTCACGGATAATTCTAAGTACATGGCTTTTTCCCTTTTTTGGAGGTATGAATAATTCAATTTGATCAGAAAACAAGATTAATCCAACTTTATCATTGTTTTGAATTGCTGAAAAAGCTAATGTAGCAGCAATTTCTGTTACAGTATCTCTTTTAAATTGAACTGATGTCCCGAAAGATTCTGATCCAGAAACATCTACCATGAGCATCATTGTAAGTTCGCGTTCTTCTTCAAAAACTTTAACATAAGGTTCGTTATATCGAGCAGTAACATTCCAATCTATCGCTCTAATATCGTCACCATATTGATACTGACGCACTTCGGAGAAAGTCATACCACGACCTTTAAAGGTTGAGTGGTATTCTCCTCCAAAAATGTGATTAGACAAACGTTTTGTCTTAATCTCTATCTTACGAACTTTTTTTAATAACTCTTTGGTATTCATATTAATTTAACCATTCTAATGGTAAAGGTGGTAATTGAATTTCAGTATCAATAGAATCTGATTTTACTGAAAATAAAGGTGCTTCTTGAATAGTAATATTTACATTATTCTTTTTAGCGATTTCTTTAATTACCTCCTTCATACTTCTTTTTTGACACAATACTAAATAGTTCATTTGAACATTTGATTCTGTTTTTAAATCGAAACAATCTACCCAAAACGATGGTTTATCATTTTGGTAAACTATGGCTTGTGTGTTTTTTTGTTGTTTAGTTTCTAAAATTTCTTTTTTTCCTGTTAGTGTTTTGTACGTTGTTAATTTGAAAGTCATTCTTAGCAAAAAATTTAAGGGATTAATTTAGTTTTGTTGAATGGCTAGTTTTGTTGATTTTTAGTTTGGTAATTTATGGAACTTGAACTTCGTTAATAATTGCATTAATAATATCTAAAGAAGTCATGTTTTCTGCTTCAGCTTCGTAAGTAATGCCAATTCTGTGACGTAATACATCTTTTGTCATGGCACGAACATCTTCAGGAATAACATATCCTCTTCGTTTGATAAAGGCATAACATTTAGCTGCTTTAGCTAATGCGATACTACCACGAGGAGAAGATCCAAAACTTATTAAAGGTTTAAGTTTTTCTAGATTATAGTTTTCTGGATAACGTGTAGCGAAAATTATATCTAAAATATATTTTTCTATTTTTTCATCCATGTAAACCTCATTTACAGCTTCTCTAGCCTTAAGAATTTGATCTAAAGAAATAACTGGGTTTACTTTACCAAAGCTATTGTTTAAGCTTTGTCTCATAATTAATTGTTCGTCTTGTAATTTAGGATAATCAATTACTGTTTTTAACATGAAACGATCAACCTGTGCTTCAGGTAACGGATAAGTACCTTCTTGTTCAACAGGGTTTTGAGTTGCCATTACTAAGAAAGGTTCGTCTAATTTAAAAGTCTCATCTCCAATAGTAATTTGTCTTTCTTGCATTGCTTCAAGTAATGCAGATTGAACTTTAGCAGGAGCTCTGTTAATCTCATCCGCTAATACAAAGTTGGCAAAAATAGGTCCTTTCTTAATTGAGAAATCATTATCTTTTATGTTATAAATCATAGTACCAATAACATCAGCAGGAAGTAAATCTGGTGTAAATTGAACTCTACTAAAACTACCTTGTACAGCTTTAGATAATGTATTAATAGCTAAAGTCTTTGCTAAACCTGGTACACCTTCAAGTAAAATGTGTCCATTTCCTAGTAAACCTATTAAAAGTCTTTCAATCATTGTTTTCTGACCTACTATAACTTTATTCATTTCATTGGTCAAAAGGTCAACAAAAGCACTCTCTCTCTCTATTTTTTCGTTAATCGCTCTAACATCTACGTCCATGTGATAAGAAATTATTAGTTATGATTTTAAGTGAACAAAGCTACAATATTAACAATTTTTTTCTTGTTAAAGTGAGGTTAAAGGTATTTGAAGATTTTAATAAATAAAACGATTGTTAATTAAGGGGTTGGAATAATTTTAACATTTTTTAATATTTTATTTTACTAAATTGAGGGCTTAACCGAATATTAATTAAAAACACTTCTTATCTATGAGAAAAAAATCATTAGAAAAAAATCTTTTTTTCTTTTTATTGACGTTTGTGAGTTTTAGCTTATCGTCACAAACTATAAAGGGGAAAGTAATCGAAGCTTCCGGGGAAAGCATTCCTTTTGCAGATGTAATTGAAAAAGGAACTACTAATGGAACTTCAACAAACGGGGACGGGGAATTCAGTATAACTGTAAAAAAAATACCAACTACAATAGTTATATCTTCTTTAGGTTTTGCAAACCAGGAAATTAAAATTACTTCTGCATCAAAATTTATTAACGTAACATTAAAAGAAGATTCAGATGTTTTAGAAGAAGTAGTAATTTCAGGATTAGCAACAACTACGAAAAGATCGAATTTAGCCAATACAGTTGCTAGTGTATCAGCAGCTCAATTAGCGCAAGTAACAAATCAATCTGGATTTGATAGTGCCTTGTCAGGAAAATTTACAGGAGCTGAAATTAGAGCAAATTCAGGAGCTCCTGGTGGAGGAATATCTATGAGGTTAAGAGGAGTAACTTCTGTTTTTGGAAACCAACAACCTTTATTTATTGTAGATGGAGTTTATGTGGATAACTCTTCAATTTCATCAGGTAATAATATAGTGAGTGAAGCAGCAGGAGGAGGAAATACCTCTACAAATCAAGATGACGCTTCAAACAGGATTGCAGATATTGATCCGGAGGATATTGAAAATGTTGAGATTTTAAAAGGAGCATCTGCAGCTGCACTTTATGGTTCAAGAGCAGCAGGAGGAGTTGTTATTATTACTACTAAAAGAGGAAAATCTGGTAAACCTAGAGTTTCTTTTTCTCAAACTGTAGGATTAAGAAGTCCAACAAGGTTGTTAGGTTTAAGAGATTGGGATCAGGCAGAAATAACTGCAGCAGGAGGGCCAGCAAATGCAACTTTGAATGATTATGAAGCAGAGCTTTTCGATCATACAAGAGTTTCTACAACATCAAGATTTACTACTTCTGGAGGAAATGATAAATCGGATTATTTCTTTGGAGTTACTCATAAAGATGAGCCTGGTTTGGTAGAAAATACAGGATATGAAAAAACTTCATTTAGATTAAATTTAGGTCAGAAATTAACAGATTGGTTAGATATTTATGTTACGTCTAATTACATTAATTCTGAGGCTGATAGAGGTTTTTTTAATAATGGTAATGCTAACAGAACTGTTGGTTACGCCTTGGCTTTTACATTCCCTTGGGAAGATTTATCTCCAGTTAATGGTGTTTTTCCAGCAGGAGCCGCTGGATCTAATGTTTTAGAAACTGTAGCGAATACTACAAATAGAGAAAACGTGAATCGTTTTATTGGAAGTGCTAAATCAAACTTACAGATTTTAGATTCTGATATGCATAGATTAAAGTTAACTTTAGAATTAGGTTTTGATCAATATACTTTAAGAACAACAAATATTTTTCCAAGAAGTTTATCATACTTTAGAGATCCAAGCACATTAAGAGGTGCTGCTATTTCTGGTACTACAGTAAATACCAACTATAACCTTTCTGCATTTTTGGTTTATAATTTAGATTTTGAAAATGGTTTAGGGTTTACAACTCAGGTAGGTACTTTCTTGCAAGATTTTGATCGTAATACTGTAATCACTGTTGGAACAGGGTTTAATGGTTCTTTAACTAACTTAGGGCTTGCGGAAAATTCTTCTGTTACTCAAGATATAAGATTACAAGAGGATACAGGTTTCTTTGTTCAAGAAGAAATTAATTATGCAGATAAAATTATTGGAACATTAGGTATTAGAGGTGATAAGTCTACAAATAATGGTAGTGCAGATGAAATTTTCTATTATCCTAAAGCGAGTTTAGCAGTTAATGTCCATAAATTAGGATTATTTGAGTCTGAAATTTTTTCAACAATTAAACCAAGAGTAGCCTATGGTGAGGCAGGAAGATTTCCTCCTTTTGGAAACAAGTTTACACTAACATCTGGACAATTTATTGATGGTAATTCTGGTTTAGCTCCTGGGACATTAAGAGGAAATCCAAATATCAAGCCAGAGCGTCAAAAAGAATTAGAGTACGGTTTAGATTTAGGACTATTTGATAATAGAGTTGTTTTAGAAACTACTTTTTATAACAAAGAAATCGAAGATTTAATTATTCAAGATCAAATTCCTACGTCAAGTGGACAAACAAGAGAGTCTAAAAACGCTGGTGCTTTAGCTAATAATGGTATCGAAATAGGTTTAAACGCGAACATAATAGAGAAAGAAGATTTTTCTTGGAGTGCTAATTTAAAATGGTGGAAAAATACTTCTGAAATCACTCGTTTAGATGTTCCTGCCTTTACAACAGGAGGATTTGCATCATCATTAGGAACTTTTTACATTCAAGAAGGATTTAGTGCTACACAAATTGTAGGTACATACGATAGTACTGGATTAACTCCAGAAGCTATAGCGCAAATAGATCCAGAAGGAGATGGATTTGCTGTGTATGGTAATGCAGAGCCAGATTTTCAAATGTCATGGCAAAACCAGATTAGTTATAAAAACTTTGATTTAACATTTTTGTGGCATTGGAAAAAAGGTGGAGATGGAATTAATTTAACAACTTTACTTTATGATTTAGCAGGTACTACTTGGGATTATGATGATACTGGTTTAGATCCTTTAGGAGTACAAACGAACGGAGAGTATAGATCTAGTTTGGCTTTCGTTAATCCAGCACCAGTAATTGAAGATGCAGGATATATTAGATTACGTGAAGTAGGTTTGTATTACACATTTGACGAAAATGTATTTAAAGGTTTTGAAAGAGTGAAAGTTGGAATTTCTGGTAGAAACTTAATTAATATTTTCGATTATAATAGTTACGATCCTGAGGTTTCTAACTTCGGAAATAATGTTTTAGCAAACAATGTAGAAGTAACTCCTTATCCAGCTTCTCAGTTTATTAACTTTCATTTAAATGTTAACTTCTAAAAAAAATACAATGCTTAAAAATAAAATTTCAATTTTAATATTAGTGTTCACAGCTGTTTTTTTTACAAGTTGTGAATTAGAAGATTTACCTAACGAAAATGCTCCTACTTTAGAGAGTTTTGCAGATGGAGCTTCTCAGGCTGATGTTCAATCTTTAGCAGTAGGATTAGAGGCAGTAATGAGAAATGATTTAGAGTTTCACTATCAGACAATTAGCTATATCGGTAGAGAGTATTATGATTTAACAGGAACAGATCCAAGATATACAGGAGAGTTGTTAAAAGGGCCTTTAGATAATAATGGATTTTTAACAACACGTGCTTATTCTGCTTGGTATAGAGTTGTAAAAGCAGCAAATGTTTTAGTAACTGCTGTTGAAAATTCTGAAGCAGGTTTTTCAGATGCGACTAAACGTTCTTATTATGGATATGCAAATACAATTAAAGCTTATGCGTTATTAATGGTTGCTAATCGTCAATTCAGTAATGGAATTAGAGTAGATGTTGCAGATCCAGATAATTTAGGTCCGTTTTTAGGATACCCAGAAGCTTTAACCGCAATTAGAAATTTATTGAATGATGCAAATTCAGATTTAACAAACGGTGGAGGAACTTTCGACTTTCCTATTAGTTCTGGTTATGATGGGTTTGCTACACCAGCAACATTTGCTACTTTCAATAGAGCTTTAGCGGCTAGAGTAGCATTATATCAAGGGAATAAATCAGATGCTTTATCATTATTAAGTAATTCGTTCTTTGATATTTCAGGAGCTTTAAATGTAGGAGTTGCTCATGTTTTTGGTGCTACAGGAAACGATGTTTTAAATGCTCAATTTTATGTTTTAGGTCAATCTGGTCAAGAGTATATGATTCATAATTCTTGGATTGCAGATGCTGAAGCTGGAGATACAAGAGTTGCAAATAAGTCATTTATGCTATCAACACCAAGAATGTTTGACGATTTAACAGCAACACATCAAATGGCTTTATATACGAGTAATACCGATCCTGTATATTTAATCAGAAATGAAGAGTTAATTTTAATTTATGCAGAAGCTAATATCGGAACTAATAATGCTGAAGCTGTAAATGCAATAAATGTGATTAGAAACGCTGCTGGATTAGCAAATTATTCTGGAGCTACAACAGATACTGCTTTGGAATTAGAGGTGCTAAACCAAAGAAGGTACTCTTTAATTGGAGAAGGACATAGGTGGATTGATTTAAGAAGAACAGGAAGATTAAATGATGTTAATTTCTTGCCTTTAGATAGAATGGGAGATAATGCTTTAGATGCTTTTCCAACTCCATTTAGTGAAAATGTGAATTAAAATAAAAACAGTAATAAAATGAAAAAGTAATCTCGTTTGAGATTACTTTTTTTATTGCTTAAATTTTGATTATGAGTTTAATAAATTTTATTTTTAATGAGTCGTATTGTTTTATCACCTTCAGTTGTACTTATTTTAGCAATGTAAATACCTGAATTTAATCCTTGAGAGTTTACCAAACTTTTTTGGGTGTTTAAGTTTTTATAAGATTTAACCTCTTTATTCAAAATCCTATCATTAAGTTATAAGTAGAAAAATAATAGAGGTAATTCTTTTAATCATATTCATGTTTTTAAGTGAAAATGTGTTATGCAATTTTCATGTTAAAAACAATAGTATGGTCTTGTTAGTTAGTTTTTTATGGGTGAAATCCCTTTTTGTTTTTAGTGAAAAAAGATTAAAAAATAGTTATTCGTATTTGTCGAGTGTAAATTTAGAACTAGCAAAAGTTCCATAAGTGAAATATTGAACCCAGTCACCAAGATTAAAGTATTTACTATTTTTGTTAAGTGTGATATCAAGAGGTAAATGTCGATGTCCGAATACAAAATAATCGTAATGTTTAGTTTCTAGCTTACGTTTGCAATACTGAACTAACCATTCTTTTTCTTCCCCTAAAAATTTAAAATCTTCATCTCCAGAAATCATTTTGTTTTTTACCGACATATATTGACCTAAGCGAACTCCTAAATCTGGATGTAACCATCTAAATAACCATTTAAAAAGAGGAAAAGTAAAAACTTTTTTCATTCTTTTATAACCAAGATCATGTGGACCTAAGCCATCTCCGTGTCCAATTAAAAAAATTTTGTTGTTGATTTTGAATTCTTTAGGCTTAAAGTAAACAGGGATATTTAATTCTGTTTCAAAGTAATCTTTCATCCATAGATCATGGTTTCCAACAAAAAAGTAAATCGGAATTCCATTATCTCTTAGTTGTGCTAACTTTCCTAAAACGCGAACAAATCCTTTAGGAACAACAGTTTTATATTCGAACCAAAAATCAAATAAATCACCTAAAAGGAAAATAGCTTCAGCATCTTTTTCTATTTCATTTAACCAGCTTAAAAACTTCTTTTCTCGAGGAAAGCTTTTTTCTCTTGTAGGTGCTCCTAAGTGTTGATCTGAGGCAAAATATACTTTTTTATCTGTTGGGATATCTATTGAAATCAAACCTAAAATTTTGGTAAAAATAACTATTTTATTTAGCTAACTTTGTAAAAAAGCACTTATATGAAGATTCTTGCTACAAATATTGGAGAACGTAAAGAAATAGATTGGAAAGGTAAAAAAGTTACTACTGGAATTTTTAAATATCCGGTTGAAGAACCTATTTTTTTAGATGTTGAAGATGTTAAAGGAGATACAATTTGTAATCGAGAAAAACATGGAGGTGTAGATCAGGCTGTTTATGCTTTTTCAGAAAAACATTATGCTCACTTTAAAAAAATATATCCAAATTTAGAATGGGAATTAGGAATGTTCGGAGAAAATCTTACGTTAAGTGATTTAGAAGAATCAGAAATTCATGTAGGAGATACTTATAAAGTTGGAGAAACACTTTTAGAAGTAACAAAACCAAGGCAACCTTGCATGAAATTAGGAGTTCGCTTTAATGACATGTCTGTAGTAAAAGAATTTTGGAATACAACAATGAGTGGAGTTTACTTCAAGGTACTGAAAACAGGATTTGTAAAAACAGGAGATGTTTTTGAAAAAATAGTATCAAAACCAGAAAATCCAACTATAGCAGAGGTATATTCAATGAAAAGAAAGAAGAAAATAGGATGAATGTATTCGATGATGCCTACTTCATGAGAAAAGCATTACAGGAAGCTGAATTGGCTTTTGATAAAGGTGAAGTTCCTGTTGGTGCAGTTATAGTTTTTAAAAATCAGATTATTGCGCGAGCTCATAATTTAACAGAACGATTGAACGATGTTACAGCTCATGCAGAAATGCAAGCTTTTACCTCAGCAGCAGATTTTTTAGGTGGCAAATATTTAAGAGATTGTACATTGTATGTAACTCTAGAACCTTGTCAAATGTGTGCTGGTGCAAGTTTTTGGACTCAGATAGGAAAAATCGTTTACGGAGCCAATGAGCCTAAATCTGGTTTTACAATTTTAGGAACAAAATTGCATCCAAAAACTAAGGTTGTGTCTGGTGTTTTAGAAAAAGAATGTGCTGAAATTATGAAGAAGTTTTTTATTCAAAAACGTAATTTGAATTAAACTGTAATTTTATTAAAACAAGCTTTGTTGTTTCGTTCCGTTTTCATGTTCTAAAAGCCATTTTTTTCGCCATACACCGCCTGCATATCCAGTTAAAGAACCGTCAGAACCTATAATTCTGTGGCACGGAATAATTACTGAAATCGGATTTTTACCATTTGCTGAGGCTACGGCTCTTATGGCCTTAATATCACCTAATGCTTTTGATTGTTCTAAATAACTCCTAGTTTTTCCAAAAGGAACTCTTAATAATTCATTCCAAACTTTTTCTTGGAACATGGTTCCTTTAGGAGCTAAAGTTAATTCAAATTCTTTACGGTTTCCAGAGAAATATTCGTCTAGTTGTTGAACACATTTTCTAATTTCTTTTGATGAAATATTTTCTGAGGC
The DNA here is from genome assembly GCF_052084715.1 of Tenacibaculum aquaeponti. Taxonomy (GTDB): domain Bacteria; phylum Bacteroidota; class Bacteroidia; order Flavobacteriales; family Flavobacteriaceae; genus Polaribacter. The sequence goes on from NZ_CP197288.1 coordinate 2,843,148, forward strand.
AGAATGTTCATCTTCTATGAAATAAATAGAGTGAATTGATTTATCATCTCCGGTTATTTCTACAATCCCAATAGGAGATGAATAATATGCTGTTTCTCTATTCACTTTAGTAGTTATTTAATCTCTTTTTTCTCTTTCAAGAAAGAAAATATTTTCTTATCAACTTCGGAAATAATGTCCATATGAGAAGAATCTAACCATTGTGTTTCTTCAATTTCGTTATCTGTTAGTATGGTTCCTGTAAATTTTGCTTTGTAGCAAGTCATTTTAACTAAGATTCCTTCTTTAGCACCGTCCGATTGCGCCTTAAAAGTTCCAAGATATTCTATAGTGTCTTTTATTATAGAAACACTTAACTCTTCTTTTATTTCACGAATAAGTGTTTCTTCATCAGATTCGTTATGTTCTCTTTTTCCTCCAGGAATATAAAATTTTTCTTTTCCTTTAGATCGAGTACTTAGAATTTTGCCATTCTTAGTTTCTATCCACGCAATTTTATCAATTTCTTTCATATTATATTTTGAAAATTTGTTTCGAGTTTTCTGTTGTAATTTCGGAAATTTCCTGAAATGATTTACCGTAAATATCAACTAATTTACCAACAACTTGAGTGATATAGCTGCTTTCGTTTCTTTTTCCTCTATATGGAGTAGGAGCTAAGTAAGGTGAGTCGGTTTCTAAAACTATATGTTGGATATCTATTTCATTTAAGAACTTATCGATTTTTCCGTTTTTAAAAGTTGCTACGCCGCCAATTCCTAACTTCATATTGTATGAAATTGCTTGTTGAGCCTGTTCAAAAGTTCCTGTAAAACAATGGAAAATTCCATGCAAATCATCTCCTTTTTCTTCCTCTAAAATTTCGAAAATTTCATCAAAAGCTTCTCTACAGTGAATTACAATTGGAAGTTGTTTCTCTTTTGCCCATTGTATTTGAGTTTTAAAAGCTTCTTGTTGTTGAGCTAAAAATGTTTTGTCCCAGTACAAATCAATTCCAATTTCTCCAATTCCATAAAAATCACGTTTGTCAATCCATTCTCTTACGTGAGCTAATTCCTCTTTATAATTTTCCTTAACAGAAGTTGGGTGAAGTCCCATCATTAAGAAAATATCATTGGGATAATTCTTTTCCAATTCGAACATGCTTTCTGTGTGTGAACTATCAATTGCTGGAATAAAAAAACGAGAAACACCAACATCTTTGGCTCTATTAATCATTTCATCTCTATCGTCATTAAATTGCTCTGAATATAAGTGCGTGTGTGTATCTGTAATCATGTGATTTTAACTGTATCTTTGTAGCGACAAAAGTACAAGAAATGGCAAGTTTGAAAAAAGTATTACGAAAAAAGAAATACGTTCGAATAAAGTTGAAAAAAATGAAAACAAATCACCTTGAGTTGAAAGCTGAAATCAACGGTGTAAAAGGTGTTTTTATTTTAGATACTGGAGCTTCAAACTCTTGTGTTGGATTACATTTAGTTGATCAATTTAAGTTGGTTTCTGAGGTTAGCGAAGTTAAGGCAGCTGGTGCAGGAGCAACTGATATGGAAACTTATAAATCTACTGGTAATCGATTAAGAATAGGAGATTGGAAATTGAAAAATTGTGATTTAGTTCTTTTTGACTTAAAACATGTAAATGCTGCATTAACGATGCATAATGCTAAAGAAGTACATGGAATAATTGGTGCTGATGTTTTAGAAAAAGGAAAAGCTCTTATCGATTATGATAAGAAAGTGTTGTACTTAAGAAAAATTAAAAAGAAAAAGCAACGAAATTTATCGTTGCCTTTTTAGAACTATTGAATTTATTTCGAAATCTCGTAGTTAAATTAAGATTTACAACTTTATTCCTTGTTCGATAAGTCTATTAGTTACTTCATCTTGATTATTAATTTCTGAAATATCAATATGAACATGATCATAAAATATTTTTCTGAGTTCTTTCATTAAATCTTCTTTAGAAGTTTCTGAAATATTTTCGAATGTAATAAAGTAACTTGAGCCTTCAGTATTTAAATATTGTCCTAAATAAATATTTTGATAAGTGTTTAAACCAATAACATTATTAATCGATTTGATAAAATCTTTTAAAATAGCTTTCGACGGGTGTTTAAATATTGTGTATAATTCTTCTATTTTTACTTTTCTAGCTTTTAAAGAGGTGTGGTCTAGATTAAGCATTATGTCCTTAGTTACATCAAGACCACCTTTGGAATTTGTTTTTAAACTTTTTAAAGTATTTGTAACTCCGTCTAAAGACCACCAACCAAAAATAAAGGATAATAAGTTGTATTTGAGTGTGTGTGTTTTTTGATCTTCTTTTTTTAGTAAATATGCAGATGATACAGTAAAAATATTACCTACAATTAAAGAGATACTGTATTGATAGACAATAAATCGATATCCGTCATCGATTCTTCGTCGTAAGCTTTGGATGGTTAAATTTTCAACGTTTTTTAATTTACAAACCAATTTATTCATTCTTTTTCGAGCTTTTAAAAACAAAAAACCTGATAATAATAAATCAGGTTTCTTGTTTTATGTTTTTAAGTGTTTATTAAGAAAACTAACTTAATACTTCTTTAATACGCTTTATAGCTTCACGTAATTGTAATTCTGAAGCGGCATAAGACATACGAATACAGTTTGGTGCACCAAAAGCATCGCCAGTTACTGTAGCTACATTTGCTTCTTCTAATAATAACATAGAGAAGTCAGAAGCATTGTTAATTTCTTTACCTTGTATTGTTTTTCCGAAGAAAGCAGAAATATCTGGGAAGATATAGAAAGCTCCTTCAGGAACGTTTAATTTAAAACCTTCGATTTTTCCTAATAAATCAAGTACAATGTCTCTTCTCGATTTAAACTCATCTACCATGTACTGAACAGCACTTGGGTTTGCAGATACAGCTGTAATTGCGGCTCTCTGTGCAATACAATTGGTTCCAGAAGTAACTTGTCCTTGCATTTTAGTACAAGCTTTAGCTATCCAAGCAGGAGCTCCTATATAACCAATTCTCCAACCTGTCATGGCAAAAGCTTTTGCTAATCCGTTTACGGTAATTGTTCTATCGTACATGCTTTCTATAGCGGCAAAACTAAAAGGCTTTGTTCCGTAATTAATATGCTCATAAATTTCATCAGACATCACGAAAATCTCTGGATACTTTTCTAATACTTTAGCTAAAGCTAAATACTCTTCTTTAGTGTAAATTGTACCACTCGGATTGTTTGGTGAGTTGAATAAAATTAATTTTGTTTTTGGTGTAATTGCAGCTTCTAATTGCTCTGGAGTAATTTTAAAGTTTGTTTCAATAGTTGATGGAATTTCAACAGAAACAGCTTCGCATAATGTTGCAATTGCAGAGTAACTTACCCAGTAAGGGCAAGGTAATAAAACTTCGTCTCCAGGGTTTAATAACACTTGCATTACATTTGTGATAGATTGCTTGGCTCCTGTAGAGACTACAACTTGATTTGGAGTATAGTTTAAATCATTATCACGTTTGAATTTTTTACAAATAGCTTCTTTTAATTCTACATATCCGTCTACTGGAGTGTATGAATTGTAATTTTGATTTACTGCTTCAATGGCAGCTTCTTTAATAAAATCAGGTGTGTTAAAATCAGGTTCTCCTAAACTTAAACTGATAATGTCTTTTCCTTGACTTTTTAATTCTCTGGCTTTAGCAGCCATGGCTAATGTTTGCGATACAGGTAAACTATTAATTCTGTTCGATAATGCTTCTGACATTGTTTTAGTTGATTATGCTAGTTGCGGTTTTTTTCCTAGTTCGGCAATATGTCTTAAGTGTTCTAATATTGCTCTTCGTGTTGTTTTATATTCGTGATAAGGTAAATTAAATTCCTTAGCAGTCTCTTTAACTATTTTCGCTATTTTACTGTAATGAATGTGCGAAATGTGAGGGAAAATATGGTGTTCTACTTGGTGGTTTAAACCACCTGTATAGAAATTAATGAACCAATTTTTTGGGGCAAAATTTGCTGTGGTATATAACTGATGAATTGCCCAAGTATTTTTCATATTACCATTTTCATCTGGCAAAGGAGTTTCTGTTGATGGTACGATGTGTGCTAATTGGAAAACAAAACTTAAAATAATTCCAGCAGTATAATGCATCACAAAGAAACCAATTAAAACTTTCCACCATGCAATGTCTAAAACTAATAATGGAAGAACTAACCACATTGCATAATAAATAATTTTAGTAACAATTAATTTAGTCCATTCCACTTTTGGATTAGGAAATTTTCCGTAAGATAATTTTCTCTTTAAATAACTATGCATTTGCTTGAAATCTGTAGTAATTGCCCAGTTTATAGTTAATAAACCATATAAAATTGGTGAGTAATATTTTTGAAATCTATGAAAAGGTCTCCATTCTGTATGTCTAGAAAAACGAATAATTCTACCAGCATCCATATCTTCATCATGATCTTGAATATTGGTATATGTATGATGTAAAACATTATGTTGTACTTTCCAATTATACACATTTCCTGCTAAAATATACATGCTGCTTCCCATAAGATTGTTGACCCATTTTTTACTTGAGAAAGATTCATGGTTACTATCGTGCATCACATTCATACCAACACCAGCCATACCAATTCCTATAACAATTGTTAATAGAAATCTAAGCCAGTTAGGCATGTCAACAGTTAATATAACTGCAAAAGGCGCTAAGAAAAGTGTAAACATGATAATTGCTTTTAAATACAATTTCCAGTTTCCTGTTCTTTTAATGTCATTTTCTTTAAAGTAATCGTTTACTCTTTTGTTTAAAGTTCTAAAGAACTTGGCTTTATCTATTCTTGAAAATTTAATCGAATTCATGTCGTAATTTAATGGGGTAAAAATAAGTGTTTTTCGCTCATGTTTATCTGATAACGAAAGTTTTTAACGATAATTATTGATTTGTAAAAATCTTAACTATATAAACAAATGTTATTACTTTTGTCACGCAAATATAATAGCATGGATATCATTTTAAAATACTTTCCTGATTTAACTGAAAATCAGTTACGCCAATTTACACTTTTACAGGAATTATATGAAGATTGGAACCTAAAAATTAATGTTGTTTCTAGAAAAGATATTGATGAACTGTATCTACGTCACGTATTACATTCTTTGGGTATAGCAAAAGTGATGGAGTTTCAACCTGGAACTAGTGTAATGGATGTAGGAACTGGTGGTGGTTTTCCTGGTGTGCCTTTAGCTATTTTATTTCCTGAAACTAATTTTCATTTAGTAGATTCTATTGGAAAAAAGATTAAAGTTGTAAATGAAGTTGTAGAAGGTTTAGGGGTAGAAAATGTAAAAACTACGCATGGAAGAGTAGAAGAAGTGGATGAAACTTATGATTTTATTGTAAGTAGAGCTGTTGCGCAAATGGAAACTTTTCATAGATGGGTGAAAAATAAAGTTCACAAGAAGCAAAATCATGAATTAAAAAATGGAATTTTATATTTAAAAGGTGGTGATTTAACAGAGGAATTAGCAAAGTTTCCTAAAGCTACTATTTATGATTTACCAGATTTTTTTGATGAAGATTTCTTTAAAACCAAAAAAGTAGTCCACTTACCAATAAAGTTTAAGGGCTAATTTTTAATAAAAATTATACTTTTATAAAGATTTTCTTTTTATACAGGATATAAGCAAATAGTATGTAAAAAAGAATAACAGTTATAGCATAAAGTAAAGAGGATGTTTTAAGGCTTATAATTTCTTGATTAATAAAGAAATTGTTAAACAGCCAATCATGAATGTTTGTTTTAGAATTAATTTTTAATAGATAAAAACATTTAGCAATAAACATTGATGAAAAATAAATAATTATTGGATTGGTTCCAACAGCAATAATTGCTGTGCCAAGATTAATCTTTCTTATGTCTAAAAAATAGTAGAAAAAGGAAAGAATTAGTGTCGCATATCCACTAGTTACTAAAGCGAAGCTACTTGTCCATAGGTTTTTATTAATAGGAAAGGTAAAACTCCAAAGATATCCTATAGATAATAAAATTATTCCTAGTAGTAGAAAAATACGTTGTTTGTTTTTTGTAGTGTGGAAAAATTCACCAATAATTACACCAATACAAGCCGTGGAAATTGATGGGATTGTACTTAAAATTCCTTCAGGGTCATAGTCTGGTAACCAGGTATGTCCTTTTAAAAAAAGCATATCTATGTACATAATCCAATTGTTAGGAACTTGTTCTAAGCTAACAGTTCCGAATTTTGGAATAGGAAGGTATGCGATCCAAAACCAATAGCCAATTAGACTGATTGTGGTTAAGATGTAAAAAGATTTTTTGTTGCAAATTAAATAAAACAATGAAGTGAAAAAGAATACAATTCCTATACGTTGTAAAACACCAGGAATTCGAATAGATTCTAAATTTGTAAAAAAAGGAAAATATGGGATAAATGCATTTAAGAATAATCCAATTAAAATTAGTTTAAAACTCCTAATAGTTATCTTTTTTAATACAGAGGAGTTTATTTTTTTGTTGTTAAATACTATGGATATGGATATTCCCATTATAAATAAAAAAAAAGGAAAAACAAGATCAGCGAAAGTTAATCCATTCCATTTAGCGTGTAGTAAAGGAGCGTAAACATGAGACCAACTACCTGGTGTGTTAACTAAAATCATTAGAATAACAGTAATACCTCTTAAAAAGTCTACAGAAGCTATTCGGTCTCGTTTCATTTTATTACGCTTTAAGAATCATGAGAAATGTATTAATTTTTTTTGAAAAAGAAAAGACTGGATTTTAATCCAGTCTTTAGTAAAAAAAAATATTTTTAAATTATCCTAAAAAAGGATATCTATAATCAGTTGGAGAAACAAAAGTTTCTTTGATTAATCTAGGAGAAACCCAACGTAATAAGTTTTGTGCAGAACCAGCTTTGTCGTTTGTTCCAGATGCTCTTGCTCCACCAAATGGTTGTTGTCCTACAACAGCTCCGGTTGGTTTATCGTTAATATAGAAATTACCAGCGCAGTTTTCTAATGCTTTTGTAGCTTCGGCAATAGCGTATCTATCTGTAGAGAAAATAGCTCCAGTTAAAGCGTATTCAGAAGTTCCGTCTACTAATTCTAATGTCTTAGCCCAGTCGGCATCTTCATAAATATAAATAGTAACTACAGGTCCGAATAATTCAGTACACATAGTAGTATATTTAGGGTTTTTTGCTAAAATAACAGTAGGTTCAATAAAATATCCTTTTGATTTATCGTAATTACCTCCAGCAATAATTTCAGCATCATTATCTGATTTAGCCTGATCAATATATTTAGCTAATTTGTCAAAAGATCCTTCATGAATTACAGCAGTGATAAAATTGCTCATGTCTTCTGGAGATCCCATTTTAAATGAAGCAATATCTTCTTTAACGTAATCTAAAACTTCGTTAGCAATAGATTTTGGTAAATAAACTCTAGAAGCAGCAGAGCATTTTTGTCCTTGGAATTCAAAAGCCCCACGAGAAATCCCAGTTGCAACTTGTTTTGGATTTGCAGAAGGGTGAGCTACAATAAAATCTTTACCGCCAGTTTCACCTACAATTCTTGGGTAAGTTTTGTATGTGTGGATGTTTTCTCCAATTTTTTTCCATAATTCTTTGAAAACAAAAGTAGATCCTGTAAAGTGTAAGCCAGCAAAATCTGGAGAAGATAATACAACCTCAGTAATTTCAACTGGATCACCATAAATTACATTAATAACTCCGTCAGGAACTCCAGCTTCTTTAAATATATCTACAATTACTTTTGCAGAAAATATTTGACTATCTGAAGGTTTCCATACTACAGTGTTACCCATCATAGCAGCAGAAGCAGGTAGATTTGCAGCAATAGCTGTGAAGTTAAAAGGGGTGATTGCGTATACAAAACCTTCTAATGGTCTGTATTCTACTCTGTTCCAAATTCCGTCGTCAGAATTTGGTTGTTCGTTGTAAATATCAGACATGTATTCTACGTTAAAACGTAAAAAATCTATTAATTCACATGCAGCATCAATTTCAGCTTGATGAATGGTTTTAGATTGGGCAATCATTGTTGCTGCATTAATTTTTGCACGGTAAGGCCCAGCAATTAACTCAGCAGCACGTAAAAAAATTGCAGCTCTTTGTTCCCATGGCATTTGAGCCCATTCTTTACGAGCTTCTAAAGCAGTGTCTATAGCTTTTTGCGCATGTGTTTTGTCTCCTATGTGGTATTGACCAACAACGTGTTGATGGTCATGTGGAGGGGTCATGTTTTTAGTGTTTCCTGTTCTAATTTCTTCACTCCCAATATACATTGGTACATCAATAGATCCATTGAAGTACTCTTTATATTGTGCAGATACGCTTTCTCTTTCTGGAGAACCAGGAATGTAAGCTTTTACAGGTTCGTTTACAGCTATAGGTACATTGAAAAATCCTTTTCCCATGGTTGTTTGTTTATTGAATTTATATATGATAATTTTGGTGTAACAAAGTTACAATTTTTAGATCTTTTTGTAATGATAGTTTTTATTATACTACTACAAAAGTGAATAATACGATTTTAAAAACGAATAATAAATGTGTACAGTTACTTACTTACCATTAGGGAATGATGATTTTATATTAACTTCTAATAGAGATGAAGATCCTAAAAGAGAAACTATAGAGCCTCGAAAATATGCCGAAGATAATGTGGATTTGTTTTATCCTAAAGATAAGTTCGCTGGTGGTACTTGGATTGGAGTTAGTGGGAAAGAAAGATTGATCTGTTTGTTAAATGGAGGTTTGGAAAATCATATAAAAAAAGATAAATACAGGTATAGTAGAGGGATTATTGTTAAAAGGTTGTTGAGTTCGGATAATGTTGTTAAAGATGTTGAAGATTATGATTTGTTAGAAATAGAGCCTTTTACAATTGTTTTGGTTGATTGGGGTGTTAATTTAGAATTGTATGAATTAATATGGACAGGAAAAGAAAAGTTTTTTGAAAAATTACCACAAAAACCACGAGTTTGGTCTAGTTCTACATTGTATAGTTCACAAATGAAAGCACAAAGGAAAGAATGGTTTGAAGATTGGTTAAGTGATAAGGAGGTTTTTAATCAAGTTGATATTTTGAATTTTCATCAAAACGAGCATTTAGGAGATACGACAACTTCAATAAAAATGAAAAGAAAAAATGTAGAAACAGTCTCAACAACTTCTGTATTAAAAAATAAAGAAACTGTTTCTTTGAAATATATTGATTATGTTTCTGAGGAGGTATCTCATGTGTTAATTAAGTAGAAATGTTATTAAGGTTAGAACAGACATTCCTAAACTTGCAAGCATCATAAAAGTTAAGTTTACAAAAAAGTACTTTATTAAAGTTTTAAAAAAACCTTGTTTATAAAACCTTTTCATTGCAATAAAAAGGTAAATCATAAAAATTAAAACTAGAATAGAAATTACTGTTGAGCCATTTGTTTCCATTTGTTCAGGTAATCCAATATCAAATAGTACAAACAAAATAAAAATGATAAAAAACACAGTTTGTATGTGGAAGATGAATACTAAATGTTCAACGTATGTAAATTTTCTTCTGATGTAAATTAGCTTAAAAAATAAAGCAAAGATTGGTAATAGTATAAAAAGAGCTACTGATGTTTTAGAGACTAAGTTGTCTATAAAAGATTTAACACCATCTTCATTGTTAATAAGAGAAGAGAATGTTTTTGCTTTAGAATATTTAAGACGGTTACTAAAGTTTTTTTCTACGTTTAAGCTGTCTAATGCTTCATCTGTAGATAATTTAGGGTTTTTAGTATTAAATTTTACGAAGTTATCAAAGCTATTGCCTTTTTTAATGCTATCGGTAGTGGAGCTAGAATCTTTTTTAATTCCATCTTTCATCCCGTTCTTCATTCCAGCTTGTAGGCCTTTTTTGAATCCTCTAAAATCTGTGTTTATGTATTGTTTTTTGCCTGTTTCAATTTCTTTTTTTATTGAATCGGAAACTTGTTTTACGGTTATTTTTTTCTCATTTTTTATATCTGTAGAAGATAATTCTCTATATTCCTTGATTGTATTATTTAAGCCGACAAGAAGAAAAAATAAAACAGAAGTGGTAAGATAAAAACGAAAAGGATTGCTGTATTTCACTCGCTTTCCTTCTATGTAATCTTTCGATACTCTTCCAGGTTTAAATAGTAAAGGTCTTAAGGTTCGCCAAAATTTAGCGTCCCAAGAAAAGAACCCTGCAAAAACCTCTTTAACAAAACTGCCAAAAGTTATTCTTTTATCTTTGTTTTTTTGTCCGCACACAGGACAAAATAGTTCATGTCCTTCGAATTCATAACCGCAATTTAAACAGTTAGTTTCGTTACTTTTAATTAGTTGTTTTTTTTTCGCCATTAATTAAGCGTCGGTGTCGTAGTTAGTTGAAAAGTTGGTATGTTTACTAAAAACTCTTCTTGAGTTTCGGTATTTATCATTTTGTATTTTCCTGTCATAGATCCTACAGAAGAAAGTAAAAAACAGTTAGATCTGTAATTGTATTCTTCGTTAGGTTTTATTATGGGCATCTGGCCAACAACTCCTTCTCCTTCTATGTATTCTTTATTGTTTAAAGCATCAAAAATAGTCCAAAAACGTTCAAGTAGTTGAACAGTTTCATTGGAATTATTTTTTATGGTAATAAAATAACTAAAGGCATAATGTTGCATGTATCCTCTGTAAATTGTACCGTTAAAAGCGGTTTTTACTGATATTTTAATTCCTTTCGTGACCTGTTGAAACATATATTAAATATAATGCTTTTTATTTACAATAGCAATTTCGTGCAAATTACCTGTTTTGATCAAAGTATCCAAGTCCAAGCCCAATTACTCTATCAAAAATACCACCAAAAGGTCTGTAATAAATTATAGCATTGTACACATTTTCTGTTTGAAAAAAAGATCCGTTAATTTCTGTAGGGTCTACTTTTCCATTAGAATCTACTGTGACATAAGTATAATTATAGAATCCCTGTTTTAAAAGGATTTTTGCTTCATAAATTCCTTTATCAAAATTATAGGTCATTTTATTTTCCTCTTCTAATTGAAAATCATTAAAAGCTCCGTACACGTAAACATCTTTATCATAAGGTTGGTATACTTCTAACGAAAAATGCATCATAGCATAATCGGCTTCTGAGGCTTCATCTTCTGCGTCTAAAGTTCTGATAGTAAATTGTCCGTTAATGTCTGGGTAATAAGTGTATGGCCTATCGTTTCTCTCGATATTTGTGTATAAGTAGTTGTGGAAAAGATCTCTTCTTTCTGTTTTTACAATATTTACATTAGTATTTCTTATGTATTTATTGTCAAAATTGAAATACTCATTTCCTCCCCAAAAATTAGTTTTTATGGTGTTGTTGTAAACTAGTTGATTGTTTCTGATAAAAAGAGGGGTTAAGTTAGTAACAGCAGTTTCCCATATGTTGTTTTGTAAAAGTTGAATTTTTACCTCTTGATTGGGGTTGTTAATGAATAAGTTTTCGTGATTTACAATAAATTGAACAGTTTGTTGGGTGTCTACAGTTTTTGTGTTTCTGCTTCTAATAACATTTACGCCTACAGTAGTTAAATCTTCATATAAAACAAATCTTCGCGTAAAAACAACTTCATCATAATCATTTAAAACAGATAATAGATAATTGCCGCTTTTTGTGATTGTGGTATTTTGATTTGGTATAGTTAATTTGTAATGAGTGTAATTTTGTAGCGTGTTAAATGAGTTTGTAACATCTATTATGTAATTTTGATCAAAGCCATTTATATATTGATTAGACTGAAGGTTGCTAGGCTTCCAGTCGTAAGTCATGTGTTGAATTTTATACTGATATTCTTTATTATCGGCTTCTAAGTCATCAAAAGATAATTCTAAAACAGAGCCTAATCTTGCAATTGGAACTGGGTTTTTATTTCCTCTAGGTTTTAGTTGTATGGTTTTAATTTCTTGACCTGCTGTATTAAAGCAGAAAAATAAAAATAGATTTAAAAAAACAATGATTTTTTTCATGCTTACAAAAATATCAAAATGTAAGCCAAAGAACAATCTTTTATTTAGAACAAGTATAAATAAGAGTGTGATTGTAAGATATACCACTAATTCACTACTTGGTCGATTTTAAAATAATTAAATTTGCGTGTTTTTTAAGAAAATCAAATACATTAGTTACTATGTCAAAAGACATCCGTATAAAAAAAGGGCTTGATATAAAGCTCGTTGGTGAGGCAAAGCAAGTAACTACCGAACTTCCATTAGGTAGTGTTTTTGCTGTAAGACCAGATGATTTTCACGGCGTTATCCCAAAAATTTTAGCAAAAGAAGGAACTGAAGTAAAGGCAGGTGAGGCACTTTTTTACGATAAAAGTGACGAGCGTATTTTATTTCCAAGTCCTGTAAGTGGTAAAGTGACAGAGGTTGTTCGTGGAGCTCGTAGAAAAGTTTTAGAGATAAAAATTACAACTAACGGAACGCAAGATCATAAAGACTTTGGTAAGGTAGATGTAGATGCAATGTCTGGTGAAGAGATAAAAAATCACCTGTTTGCTTCTGGATGCTGGCCTTTTATCAAACAACGTCCGTATGATGTTGTTGCTAATCCAAATCAAGCGCCAAAAGCAATCTTTGTGTCAGGGTATAACAGTGCGCCTTTAGCTGCAGATTATGATTATGTTTTAGAAGGTAAAGAGGCTGAATTAAACGCTGCTTTAACTGCGTTAACAAAATTAACTGAAGGTAAAGTTCATGTTTCTGTTGGTTCTGCTAAATCACCTCTAGCATCTGCTAAAGGAGTAGAGTTACATAATGTTAAAGGACCACATCCAGTAGGAAATGTAAGTACTCAAATTGCACAAGTTAATCCAATTAACAAAGGTGAGGTTGTATGGGTGGTTACTCCACAAGATTTAGTTGTAATAGGTGAGTTACTTTTAACAGGTAAGTTAAATATTACAAGAAAAGTTGCATTAACTGGTTCTAAAATAAACGAGCCTAAGTATGTTTCTGTAATCGCTGGAGCACAAATTTCTGATGTAGTAAAAGGAAACTTAAATAACGACAACACAAGAGTTATTAGTGGTAACGTTTTATCTGGTTTAGAAGTTAGCGAAGATGGATTTTTAGGTTTTTATGATAACCAAGTTACTGCTATTCCTGAAGGAGACGATTATGAATTTTTTGGTTGGAATAAACCAATATTTAATAAAATTTCTACTTCTAGAGCATTAACTTTCTCTTGGTTAACTCCTAAGAAAAAGTATGATTTAAATACTAATACTAACGGAGAACATAGAGCATTTGTAGTAACAGGAGCTTATGAGGAGGTTTTCCCGTTAGATATCTATCCGATGCAATTATTAAAAGCTTGTATGTACAAAGATCTTGATGAAATGGAAGGTCTAGGAGCTTATGAAGTTGCGCCAGAAGATTTTGCTTTAACAGAGTTTATTTGTGTATCAAAACAACCACATCAAAAGATTATTCGTGAAGGATTAGACTTGATGATGAAAGAATTAGGATAAGATTATGAGCTTAAAACAAAATTTACATAACTTAAAAGAAAAGTATAAAGGAAAAAAAATAGCACCACTATTTAATGGTTTCCATACTTTCTTATACTTGCCAAATGAGACTACTCACGGAGGAACTCACATTAAGGCAGCAGATGATTTAAAACGTACAATGAATACTGTAATCATGGCTTTAATCCCATGTTTATTATTCGGTATGTTAAATGCAGGTTACCAACATCACTTAGCTACTGGTGAAGTAGAAAGAGTTACAGGTTTTTTTAGTGGTAACTTTTGGAGTTTATCAAACTTATGGATAGGAGCAATTAAAGTATTACCACTTGTAATTGTATCTTATGTTGTAGGTTTAGCAATTGAATTCGTTTTCTGTATTATTAAAGGACACGAAATTGAAGAAGGTTATTTAGTAACAGGAATGTTAGTTCCGTTAATAGTACCAGTAGATTTACCATTATGGATGCTTGCGGTAGCAGTTGCTTTTGGAGTTGTTATTGGTAAAGAAGTATTTGGAGGAACTGGAATGAATATTTTAAACCCAGCGTTAACAATTCGTGCATTTTTATTCTTTGCATATCCAACTTGGATGTCTGGAGATAAAGTATGGGTTCACGATGCTGTAAATAGAGCAGGTACTGCAGATGCTATTTCTGGTGAAACTATTTTAGGTAGTTATGCACAAAATCAAGAAGTAGCATATTCAATGTTTGAGAAATTCTTCGGATTTATTCCAGGTTCTGTTGGAGAAACATCTACATTTTTAATCTTATTAGGAGCTGCATTCTTAATCTTTACGAAGATTGGTAGTTGGAGAATTATCGTTTCTACTTTCATTGGAGCTGCTGTAATGGGATTAATCTTTAATGCGGTTGCAAGTAATGGAATTATTGCAGATACAAGTAAGTTTTACGGATTAATGAGTGCTTCTTGGTATGATCATTTAATGATTGGAGGTTTAGCATTCGGAGCTGTATATATGGCAACAGACCCAGTAACGGCTTCACAAACTAATAAAGGAAAGTGGATTTATGGTTTCTTAATTGGTTTTATTTCGATTATGATTCGTGTATTCAATCCAGCTTACCCAGAAGGAGTATTCTTAGCGATTTTATTAATGAATGTATTTGCTCCAACAATCGATCATTACGTAGTGCAAGGTAATGTGAAGAAGAGATTAAAACGTGCTAAAGTTAAAACTGCTTAATTATGAGTAACAAGACAGATAGTAATTCATATACAGTACTATTCGCCATCGGAATGGTGTTAGTAGTAGGTGCGTTGTTGGCTTTTACAGCGTCATCGTTGCGTCCAATGATTGATGCTAATAAGAAAATAGAAAAACAACAAAACATCTTATACGCTATGGGTGTAAATGAAAACGAAGGAACTAGCGTAGCATTTATATCTAAAGATCAAGTAGAAGATGTATTTAAAAAGCATATCGAAAAGCAATTAGTTATTGAAGGAGATAAAATTTCTGAAAATAATGAAGCTTTCTTAATTGATATTAAAAAGGAACAAGCTGCTGCTAAAAGCGGTAAAGTAAGAAGATTACCATTGTTTATAGGTTCTAAAGATGGTAAAATGTCTTATATCGCTCCAATTAGAGGTAAAGGTCTTTGGGATGCGATTTGGGGATATGTTGCAATGGACAAAAATATGGTAGTTCAAGGAGTATTCTTCGATCATAAAGGAGAAACACCAGGTTTAGGAGCTAACATTAAGCAACGTTTCTTTATGGATGATTTTGCAGGAGAAGATTTAATGAGTAACGGTCAATTCAAAGGAATTGCAGTTTCTAAATCTAATGCAGATCCTAAGAATGAAGATAAAACTGATAATGAGGTAGATGCAATTGCAGGTGCTACAATTACTGGTGACGGTGTTGCAGCAATGATCAAGTCTGAGTTGAAATTGTACGTGCCTTACTTTAAAACATTAAAATAATATGGGACTTTTATCAAAGAAAGACGCAAAACTAATCACTGATCCGTTAGCGGATAATAACCCGATTACAATTCAGGTATTAGGTATTTGTTCTGCTTTAGCAATTACAGCAGAATTACAAGCTTCAATAGTAATGTCTATTTCTGTATTGTTTGTATTAGGAGTAGGTAACGTGGTAATCTCATTAATGAGAAATATTATTCCATCAAAAATTAGAATTATCGTACAGTTAATCGTAGTTGCTGCATTAGTAATTATTGTAGACCAAGTACTAAAAGCTTTTGCTTATGAGTTAAGTAAAACGCTATCGGTATTTGTTGGATTAATTATTACAAACTGTATTATTATGGGACGTTTCGAGGCATTTGCTTTAGGAAATGGACCATGGAGATCATTCTTAGATGGTATTGGAAATGCTTTAGGATATGCAGTAATCTTAATTATTGTAGGATTCTTTAGAGAGTTGTTAGGTTCTGGAACTTTATTAGGCTTCAAAGTTTTAGGAGATCCAATTGAAAAAACTGGTTTATATGCTATCGGTTACGAGAATAACGGATTTATGTTATTATCACCAATGGCTTTAATCGTAGTTGGAATCATTATTTGGGTACAACGTAGTAGAAATAAAGCATTAATCGAAGATTAGTCTAACACACATTAAAAGAAAAAATTATGTTAGAGTACATAGAATTATTTTTTAAGTCGATATTTATAGATAACATGGTATTTGCTACGTTCTTAGGAATGTGTTCTTACTTAGCAGTATCTAAAAAAGTATCAACAGCTGTAGGTTTAGGAGCAGCAGTTATTTTCGTATTAGCTGTAACGGTTCCTGTAAACTGGTTATTAGATCAATATTTATTACAACCAGGAGCTTTATCTTGGTTAGGTGAAGAATATGCAGGTTACGATTTAAGTTTCTTATCATTCATTATGTTTATCGCTACGATTGCAACTATGGTACAATTAGTAGAGATTATCGTTGAGAAATTTGCACCAGCATTATATAACTCTTTAGGTATTTTCTTACCATTAATCGCTGTAAACTGTGCGATTTTAGGAGGTTCTTTATTTATGCAGTCTCGTGAGATTCCAACTTTAGGATTATCTTTTGTTTACGGAATTGGTTCAGGAATCGGTTGGTTCTTAGCTATTTTAGCAATCGCTGCTATCCGTGAGAAAATCAGATATTCTCAAGTTCCAGGTCCATTAAGAGGATTGGGAATTACATTTATCATCACTGGTTTAATGGCTATCGGATTCATGAGTTTCGGTGGAATGTTAACTGGTGGAGATGATGCGCCAAAGAAAGAAGGAGCTACTACTAAAGCAGAAGTGAAGGTAGAGGTTAAAGAGGATGTAGATAAGAAAGCTGAAAAATTAGCAAATAACACTAAAGAAATTACAAAGTAATGATGTTTTTAGAAGTAAGTACAGGAGGAACAGTTGCAATAACCGTAGTCGCTTTTTTAGCAGTTACTTTGTTATTGGTAGCACTGTTATTATTTGTAAAGCAAAAATTAGCACCATCTGGTCCAGTTAAAATTACGATCAATGGTGAAAAAACTATCGAAGTACCATCAGGTGGAACGTTATTATCTACATTAGGTAATCAAAAGATTTTCTTACCATCTGCATGTGGTGGTGGTGGTTCTTGTGTCCAGTGTGAGTGTCATGTAAATTCTGGTGGAGGTGAAGCTTTACCAACAGAAACACCTCACTTTACGAGAAAAGAATTACAACACGGTATCCGTTTAGCTTGTCAGGTTAAGGTAAAGCAAGATATGGATATCTCTATTCCAGAAGAAATTTTTGGAATTAAGAAATGGGAGGCAGTTGTTGTAAGAAATTATAACGTAGCAACTTTTATTAAAGAATTTGTAGTTGAAATTCCTGAAGAAATGGACTACAAAGCGGGTGGATATATTCAGATAGAAATACCTCAATGTGAAGTAAAATATGAAGGTATGGATATTACTGCTCACCCAGATGATCATCCAGGTGAACCAGATAAATTCAAAGCAGATTGGGATAAATTTGGATTGTGGCCATTAGTAATGAAGAATGATGAGACTGTAGAAAGAGCATATTCTATGGCTTCTTACCCAGCAGAAGGAAGAGAAATTATGTTAAATGTTCGTATTGCAACTCCGCCATGGGATAGAGCTAAAAATGCATGGATGGATGTAAATCCTGGAGTAGCATCTTCTTATATTTTTAACCAAAAACCAGGTGATAAAGTAACGATTTCAGGACCTTATGGAGAATTCTTTATTAATGATTCTGAAGCAGAAATGTTATATGTAGGTGGTGGAGCTGGTATGGCACCAATGCGTTCTCACATTTATCATTTATTTAGAACTTTAAAAACTGGTAGAAAAGTAACATATTGGTATGGAGGTCGTTCTAAAGCAGAATTATTCTATATCCACTACTTTAGAGCATTAGAAAAAGATTTTCCAAACTTTAAGTTTTATTTAGCGTTATCTGAACCGTTAGAGAAAGATAACTGGAAAGTTAAAACAGATATTAACGATGAATCAGGTGACGGTTTTGTTGGTTTTATTCACCAAGTTGTAATAGATCAATATTTATCGAAACATGATAGTCCTGAAGATTTAGAATTATATTTCTGTGGACCACCATTAATGAACAAAGCAGTACAAAAAATGGGTGAAGATTTTGGTCTTGATGACGAAAATATCCGTTTTGATGACTTTGGAGGATAAGAAAAAATCACATACAATAAAAAAAACCAGCACGAATGCTGGTTTTTTTTTGTATTTAATACATAAATTTCTAAGAAAGCTATTTTTTTGTTTTTTTAATATCAATTTTAAAGGTCATACAGAAATTAGACTCTACCGTTAATTATGATGTTAAAAAGTGAAATTTGTACTTGATATAGCATCATTTATATAAAAAAGATAACGCTAAAGCTGAATGATATTAGTTACAAGCAGAGAAAATTAAAAAAAAGATGATCTAGTTAATAAAGTTGATGTTTTTAAAAAATAGGTTTGATTTATAGGAATTGTGAAAATTTTAATAAGAGTATGAAGTTTGGAATAGAGTCCAAAAAGCTTTATTATGATTTAAATAACACATTAAAAATAGCCGAGGCTATTCATAATTGAATAATAAATAAGCTGCTAGGCGATTATAAAACATCTGTAGTTATGTTTAAGAAGCACTATGATTAGCTTTATTCAAAAATGATAGTATTATTATCAGTACATCCTATAATGTATTATGAGGTAGCATATATAGGGTTAAAAAAATTGATTCTTCTTTTACTTTCTAACGTAAGGCTATTTCAATTTTCAAAGCAAAAAATGAAGAAAGAAAATGAAACGACTACAAGAGTAATAAAGCCTTAAAAATGCATTTAAAGTATTAAAAATTCAGATGATAAAATTAAGTGTTGCACCAGTATATTCAATTGTAGCTTCTAAGTGTTTTATGTAAAAAAACAGAATAAATCTTTACAATATAAACTGAAAGTTTGTTTTTTTCACTTCTAAATTTATCGATCAAAGTGATTGTGTTATTAAGAAACTCAAGTATAGACGAAATAATAGCTTTGAGGTATAGGATTAGAGGAGAAGTATAAATATCTGTAAGTCAATGATTAGTGTGTTTTATTCATGGTTTGTAAAAGTTTTGTCACTTTTTGTTACCATTAATTTCTTTGAAATTTGCTTACTTCTTATACATTTGTTTCTCAAATAGTTTTAAAACTACAGGGTAATTTCCCTATTTTAATAATCCCTAATTTAATTTGAATTAAATTGCCCAAATTTGTAGTATGCACCAGCAATATTATTGCTGGTTTTTTTTTGAAATTTGTTAAATGTTTAAGAAATATATCATAACAACTTTTTTGTTTGTAGCGTTTTAACTAATGCTCAGAACATAGATTCTACTTATTTAATAATCCGAAAAGATTTAGAAGGAATAAAAGAATATGATAATAAACTCAATTATTTAATTAAAAAAGGAGATTATTTTTTAGAAAAAGACTTAGATAAATCTATAATATATTTTAACGAAGCAAAAAGTTTAGTCTCAAATGAAGATTCTATTCAGCAAGCAAATATTTTACGATTCTTTGGTAGTATAGCTTATAGAAAAGGGAATTATACAGAAAGTTTAATGTATTTTATGAATGCAAAAAAAATATACAATAAACTACAAGATTCATTAAATGTTGCTGATTTATTTTTAAGAGAAGGTAGAGTACAAAAAAATTTGAATGAAAATAGAAGAGCTTTGCTAAGTTATAGAAAATCAGTTTCGTTAGCTTTGAAAATGAACGACTCTACATTGTTAGGTAGATGTTACACCAGTATGGGAGGATCTTTTAGGAGATTAAGACAAATAGATTCTTCATTATTTTATTATAATAAAGCCCTTACTATTTTTAAAAAAACTAATAACGAGCTTAGGTTAAGTAATGTAAACAATGATATGGCAATTCTTTATGCTTTTCAAAATCGTTATGATAAGTCATTAGAGGTTCATTTAAACAACATAGAATATATAAAAAACAATCATAGTAAAAGAAATGTAGCCATAACATATTTTAACATCGCGTATTCGTACTATAAATTAAAAGAATATGAAAAATCACTAAAGTACTTAGATTCTTCTGAAGCTATAGCTAAGAAAGATGGATTTAAATTTAGGTTATCTAAAGTGACAGATGTTAAAGGAAAAGTACTTTATCATTTAAAGCAATATGAAAAAGCATATCAGTACCAGGTTTTACACAAGAAATATTCTGATTCTATTTTTGATTTAAAAAAACAGAAGCAAATAAAAGAATTAGAGTTAAAAAGAGAGTTTGAAGTTAAAAAGAAAGATTTAGAAATATTAGCCAATAAAAAAGAATTAGAATTAAGATCATATGTTTTAATTGTAATTTTAATACTTTTTTTTACATTAATTATTGGTTTATTACTATGGCGAGATTATAAAACTAGAGCTAAAAGAATTAGAGATAAATTCGAAAAAGAAAAGTTAAAAAAAGAAATTTTATCACAGAAAATAAAAGTTTCAGAATCTGAATTAAAAAGTTTAATAGCAGATAATACAATGAGATTAGAGTTTATTAAACGTTTATCTAAACAAATTAAAGACGATAAAAATAAATCTACTTCAGATGATGTAAAGAATTATGCGAATGTGTTATTGCTAAAATTGCAAAATCAAATAGGAACAGAAAATAAGTTATCATCGTTACAAGATAAAATCAACGCAGTTAATCATGGTTTTGATCAAATTATTATTGATAAATTTCCAGAACTTACTAAAACAGAAAGAGAAGTCTGTACTTTTTTAAGGTTAAATTTGTCAATAAAAGAAATAGCATCAATTAGGAATTCAAGTATCGATTCGGTTAAATCATTACGCTATAGAATCCGTAAAAAAATGAAAGTGCCTAAAAATCAAGAATTAGAGAGGTTTATTCAAAGTTTATAGTGATTTGTCACTTTTTGTTACCTTAACTTTGTTTCGTTTTTTGAATTAAGAGGTTACTTTTGTAAAGTGAAGAGTTTTCAAAAACTACACGGGCGTGGTTTCCACCATTTAATAATCCCTAAATTAATTTGAATAAATTATCCCTAGATAAGTAGTTAATCTAAACCAGTAAATTTTTACTGGTTTTTTTATTGGAATAATATTGTGCTAAATTTAAAATATAAGAGAAAATTTTTGCTTTTAGGAATGCTTTTTTTCATGTTTTCTACTTTTGTTTTTAGCGTTTCAATAACAAAAGTAAACTGTTTTTTAACAAAAAAATCTTTGTATCTTTAACGTTTGTAACTTTAAAACAAATCTTATATAATGGATTACGGAAAAGAATTTGAAAAGTATGCTACTAAACACCACGGTATCAGTAGCACATATTATAATAAAATAACAAGTAGCTTAACTCCATATATCATTGAAGAGCGTCAATTAAATGTTGCACAAATGGACGTTTTTTCGCGTTTAATGATGGATCGTATTATTTTTTTAGGAACAGGAATAAACGATCAAATTGCAAATGTGATTCAAGCTCAGTTATTATTCTTAGAAAGTGTAGATTCAAACAAAGATATTTCAATATACATTAATTCTCCAGGAGGTGGAGTTTATGCTGGTTTAGGTATTTACGATACTATGCAATTTATTAAACCAGATGTAGCAACAATTTGTACTGGTATGGCAGCTTCAATGGGAGCAGTTTTAATGTGTGCAGGAGAAAAAGGTAAGCGTTCTGCATTACCACATTCAAGAATAATGATCCACCAACCTTTAGGCGGAGCTCAAGGTCAAGCTTCTGATATGGAAATTACTGTAAAGGAAATAGGAAAGTTAAAAACTGAACTTTACAACATTATTTCTAATCATTCAGGGCAACCTTTCGATAAAGTTCATGAAGATTCTGATCGTGATTATTGGATGAAAGCAGACGAAGCGAAAGAATACGGAATGATTGATGAAGTACTTAGCAGAAAGTAAGCTAAGATTATAATAGAAAATGTAGTAAATTAATATGTCACAAGATCAAAATTTAGAATGTTCGTTTTGTGGACGCAAAAAAGCGGAAACAGATTTATTAATTGCAGGTATGGATGCACATATTTGTGATCGTTGTATCGAGCAAGCACATGGAATAGTGGAGGAGGAAATTGCAGAAGCAAAAACAACAAGTCTCTCTAATGATCTAATCTTAAAAAAACCAATAGAAATAAAATCTTTCTTAGATGAATATATTGTAGGACAAGAGCAAACTAAAAAAGCAATGTCTGTTGCAGTATACAATCATTATAAAAGATTGCTACAATCTAAATCTCCAAACGATGGTGTTGAGATTGAAAAATCAAATATTGTATTAGTAGGAGAAACAGGTACAGGTAAAACATTAGTAGCTAGAACTATCGCTAAAATGCTAAATGTTCCTTTTGCTATTGTAGACGCTACAGTATTAACTCAAGCAGGATATGTTGGAGAAGATGTAGAAAGTATATTAAGCAGGCTATTGCAAGCTGCTGATTATGATGTAGAAAAAGCAGAAAGAGGAATTGTTTTTATAGATGAGATTGATAAGATTGCTCGTAAAGGGGATAATCCTTCTATAACTAGAGATGTCTCAGGAGAAGGTGTTCAACAAGCTTTGTTAAAGTTACTTGAAGGAGCAATTGTAAATGTAGCACCTAAAGGAGGAAGGAAACATCCAGAACAAAAATTTATACAAGTAGATACAAAAGATATCTTATTTGTAGCGGGTGGAGCATTCTCGGGTATAGACAGAATCATTAGTAAACGATTAAATATGCAAGCTGTAGGGTATAGTGCTTCTATAGATGAAGATAAAATTGATGAGGATAATTTACTTCAATATATCATACCTGCAGATTTAAAATCTTTTGGTTTAATACCAGAAATTATAGGTCGTTTACCAGTTTTAAGCTACATGAATCCTTTAGATGCAAAAACATTAAGAGCGATTCTTACAGAACCTAAAAATTCAATAGTAAAGCAATATACAAAGTTATTTTCTATGGATGATGTTGAGTTTTCTATGACAGAAGATGCTTTACAGTATATTGTAGATATGGCTGTTGAATATAAGTTAGGAGCTAGAGGTTTACGTTCATTATGTGAAGCAATTTTAACAGATGCGATGTTCGAATTACCAGGTTCAGAGATAAAAGAGTTTGAAGTAACAAGAGAATATGCAGAAGAAAAATTAACAAAGAAGGCTTTGCAGAAATTAAAAGCAGCATCTTAAAAAGTTTTTATTCAAAAAATAAGTCGTCCTAAATTAGGTTGACAGGTTTTTTAAAAAAAAATATTTAAAGCATTGAGTTTATCTCGATGCTTTTTTTGTTAAATATCTTTGAGACTGAGTTATAAAAGACTAAAAAATATTATTAAATAAGGTTTTATTAAATTTGATTGATTTAAATATTAGTTTTCATAGAAGAACAAAACTATATTTGCGCTTCAATTTTTATAGATGATTACCCAACAAACCATAGAAAAAGTTTTCGAAGCTGCTCGAGTAGAGGAGGTGATTGGAGAGTTTGTTCAATTGAAAAAAGCAGGAAGTAATTTTAAAGGGTTAAGCCCCTTTACAGATGAAAGAACTCCTTCTTTTATGGTGTCTCCTGTAAAACAAATATGGAAAGACTTTAGTACTGGAAAAGGAGGGAATTCGATTTCATTTTTAATGGAGCACGAACATTTTACCTATCCTGAAGCAATTCGATGGTTAGCGAAAAAGTACAATATAGAAATTGAAGAAACAGAACAAAGTGATGAGCAAAAAGAGCAAATGAATGAACGAGAAAGCATGTTTCTGGTTTCAAAATTTGCTAAAGATTACTTTCATGATGTTTTAATGAATACCCAAAAAGGTCGAGCAATAGGACTTTCGTATTTTAAAGAACGTGGTTTCAGAGAAGACACAATAGAAAAGTTTGACTTAGGTTATTGTAAAGATGAATGGGATAATTTTACAAAAGCAGCTCTAGCTAAAGGATACGATTTAAAGTATTTAAAATCTACAGGGTTAACTATTGTAAAAGAAGGTGGAGAAAAAGTAAGAACTTTCGATAGATTTAAAGGAAGAGTTATGTTTCCAATCCATAGTATGTCTGGTAGAATACTTGGTTTTGGAGGGAGAATTTTAACCAATGATAAAAAAGCTGCTAAGTATTTAAATTCTCCAGAAAGCGATATTTATCATAAGAGTAAAATTCTTTACGGATTGTACCATGCTAAGAAAGAGATTGCAAAGCAAGATAATTGTTTTCTTGTAGAAGGATATACCGATGTAATTTCTTTCCATCAATCAGGAATAGAAAATGTTGTAGCTTCTTCAGGAACAGCCTTAACTCCAGATCAAATCCGATTGATAAACCGTTTAACTAATAATATTACGGTACTTTTTGATGGAGATGCTGCCGGTATTCGAGCTTCTTTACGTGGTATAGATCTTATTCTAGAGCAAGGAATGAATGTAAAAGTAGTAACTTTTCCTGAAGGAGAAGATCCTGATAGTTTTGCAAAATCACATTCCGATGCAGAATTAAAAAAATATTTAGAAGAAACAGCTCAAGATTTTATCGATTTTAAAGTATCGTTATTAATTAAAGATGCTCAAAACGATCCGGTTAAAAAAGCAGGATTAATTCGAGATATTGTAACAAGTATTTCAAAAATCCCTGATGGAATTCAAAGAGAAGTGTATGTGCAAGAATGTGCTCGTATTATGGATATTTCCGAACGAGTACTTTTTAGCGAATTAGCACAGTTAATTAATAGGGGAGGTGGTGAAACTAGAGTAGAAAGAAATAGAAATCAAGCTTCTGCTAAACCACAAATGCAACCTGTAAGGGAAAGTTCTAAAAAACCAAAAGTAGATAGCCTTCTTTTGTTGGAAAAGGAAATAATTAGAATTTTATTATTGTATGGAAATGAGGAGGTTGGGTTTGTTAATTGGGTAAATGCACATGATAAACATGGAAGACCAATTTTAGAAAAAGAAGAATATATCAATACAGTTTCTAATGAGTTGTATTTAAATTTGCAAGAAGATGAAATAGAGTTTTCTAATGAAGTTTTTAGAGTGGTTTATTACGAAATTATACATCAGCTAAACCAAGATGAAAAAATCTCTATAGATAAGCTTATAGCAAATGAAAACCCTACAATCGCTGAAGTGGTAACAAATATATTGATGGACGAAGAGAGGTATCAGTTAAGTGATTGGAGTAGAAAGGATATTGTGATTACAGAAGTGGGTAAAATTTTACCAAAATTAGTAACAGATGCTATTCTTAATTTAAGGAGAGTTTTGGTAGAGAGAAAATTGCTGGATATAGTGAGTAAAGGTCAAGAATTATCAAAAACTTCATCTGATAAAGAAGATGAAACTGAAGATACAAATCTATATAATGAACTAAAAGAAGAAGTTGTAAACTACATTGAACTAAAAAAATTATTGTACGAAAAGCTTAGTAGGGTGATTTAACTTTTTGATTTTTAACATTTTTTTATATATTCGTAGTCCGAAAGAAAGAAACAGAAACAAAAAAGAATCAGAAATAAATCTAGAAACTATGAGAAAATTGCTCCAAATTGGTCAATTAATCGTGTTGTTCATTGAATTGCCATTTCAAATTTCAAATGGACACAAGAAAAAAGCATACAAAAAAATTAAACAATTAATGATTTCAGCGAACTTATTATAGTTCCTTTATCGCAAAAAAATAAAAACCATATATTTTTTATATGGTTTTTTATTTGTGTCTTAAGACAGTTTTATTTGTGTAGAAATGAATTCCTATTTTAAGTCATTTGGAATTTCACAAACTGGAATTGGAACCATCTTGTGTTGGTTAATTGTGTTTAATCGAATGTAAATACTAAATACTTCTTTTTCTCTACCAGAAAAATCATCAGCTTTTTTACCTGCATCTTGCATTTTCATTGCCCATTCTAATTCATCATAAGAAGCTCCTATTTGATCTTCATCTGTTCTGCTATCACCAAAAAGTCCATCTGTAGGTTGTGCTTTTTGGATAGATTCAGGTACTTTCAAATATTCACCTAAAGCATATACTTCAGATTTTACTAAATCAGCAATCGGACTTAAATCTACGCCACCATCACCATATTTCGTAAAGAAACCAACACCAAAATCCTCTACTTTATTCCCTGTTCCAGCTACTAGTAAACCATGTAAACCAGCAAAATAATATAAAGTAGTCATTCTTAAACGTGCTCGTGTATTTGCCAAAGCTAAATCTAATTGAGCAGATTGTTCCACTTCTGGAGTTACAGTTTTAAAATCTTCAAAAGTAGATGTTAAATTAACTCTAGCTTCAGAAACATTAGAAAAACGTTCTTTTAATTGTGCAATATGTTCTTGTGCGCGATTTACCTGGCTTTGCGCTTGGTGAATTGGCATTTCTACACATAAAGTTGGTAATCCTGTACTGGCACATAAAGAAGATGTAACAGCAGAGTCAATTCCTCCAGAAACTCCAACTACAAATCCTTTTACTTTCGCATTTTCAGCATAATCTTTTAACCAGTTTGTAATATGTTCAGCAACTTTAGGTGTATTCATGTTATACGATTTTAGTAAATTCGAAGTTTAATATTTAAACGTAAAGATAGCGATTTCATGCGTAAAATTATATGCCTCTTTATTGTAGGATTCATAATATTATCCTGTAAAAAAGAAGAAAAATTTAAAGTAGATGTGTCTAAAATTACAGTAGATTCTAAACTATATCGATTTGATATCGATTTTTATACAGCTACTGAAAAAACATTGCCAAAGGTTAAAGAAAAGTATCCATTACTTTTTCCTCATAATAACGATTCTGTTTGGGTAAATAAAATTCAAAATAAAGATGAACAAGAGCTTTTTACAGAAGTTCAAAAAAAATATACAGATTTTACAGCACAGGTTCAAAAATTAAAATCACTATTTCAGTATGTTACATATTACAACAAAAAGTTTGTAGCACCAGTGGTAATTACTATGCTAACAAATATAGATTATGATAATAGAGTTGTTTATAATGGTGATTTTATGTTGATTTCTTTAGATTGTTATTTAGGTGCATCGCATGAGTTTTATAATGATTATCCGCAGTATGTAAAACAAAATAATACAGAAGATCATATTATAGTAGATGCAGCAAATGCAATAGTTAATGTGCAGTTACCACCAAATACCGAGCGAAGTTTTATTAATAAAATGATTTATGAAGGTAAAAAGTTGTATTTGCTCGATAGATATTTGCCTAATATATCAGATAAAGAAAAAATAGGTTACGCATCTGAAAAGTTTGACTGGGCAGTAAATAGTGAAGAAGATATTTGGAAGTATTTTATAGAGCGAGATTTGTTATATAGTACTGATAGTAAATTGAACAAACGTTTTTTAGATATTGCTCCTTTTTCTAAATTTTATTTAGGAGAAGATAATTTATCTCCAGGCAGAATTGGAGCTTGGGTAGGATGGCAAATAGTTCGTTCTTACATGCGAAATAATGACGTATCTTTGCAGGAACTTTTATCAAAAAGAGGAGACGAAATTTTTAAAAAATCAAAGTACAAACCTAAGCGTAAATAAATGGCAATAGCACATACTTCTGAAATAAAATTTAAAATAGCATTAGATGAAAATAGAGTTCCTGAAGAAATCACATGGAATGCTGAAGATGGAGGCATAAAAGAAGCAGAATCTAAAGCTGTTATGTTGTCTGTATGGGATCATAAGAAAAAAGATACATTGCGTATGGATTTATGGACAAAAGATATGCCAGTAGATGAAATGAAGCAATTTTTTCACCAAACTTTAGTTTCTATGGCAGATACTTTTGAACGTGCTACAGACGATACTAAAATGAGCGCAACTATGCGTGATTTCTGTGATTATTTCGCAGAAAAATTAGAGCTGATTAAAAAGTAAGTCTCAGACTTAATTTTAAAGTATATAGTGCGGATAAACCACATTAAAAGTGTGGTTTACCCGCACTTTTGTTTTGTGATAAATTTATATTTTAGAAGTCTACAAGAGCAACAGCGAATCACAAGGATTTTATCACCCGAAGGCAATTAAGGGAGATATTCAAGCGTATAAAATTTTAAATTTTGGAGATAATTTTATAGAATTAAAAAATACTGAAGTAAATTTTAAACTAATAAAGAATAAGAATTAAAAATTATAGTTATAAAAAATATAAAGTATTATTTATTGATTATTTTAATTGGGTTTTGTTTCTCTTGTAAAAACGGTACAACAATACATGTTATTAATGAAAGTGGGAAAACTTTAGAAAATATTAGTATTGAAACAGGTTTTAGTTCAGAGTTGTTAGAGAAAATTAATGAAGGAGAATCACAAAGTTTTTTCATCGATTTTAATGAGCTTAAAACTAAAACTGATGGAATAATGGGGTTAAAAACTGATGAAACCTATTCTAATCAAATATATTCGTTTGGTTATTATTCCAATGGATTTCCTCCAAATAAAGATATTACAGTGATTCTTAAAAAAGATACGGTTGAGATTAAAGAATTCAATTAAGGACGGTGTTCCTTGATTTTTTTTATGATAGTTTTATAGTGTTCTTTATTTTGAACAAAGTCTAGCTCAGAAACATCTATCACTAAAATATTTAAATTTTGCTGTGTTTTTATAAAGTTACTGTAACCATCATGAATTTTCTCTAAATAAGAAGCTTCAATATTTTGCTCGTATTCACGCCCACGTTTTTCAATATTCTGTAATAATCGATCAGTGTTTTGGTATAAATACACATATACATCTGGCTTTACAATTTCCTTATACATTAAATCGAACATTTTTCGATATAATTTGTACTCATCATTTTGTAAAGTAACTTGAGCAAAAATCAATGATTTGAAAATGTAATAATCAGAAATTACAAAATTTTTAAACAAATCAAATTGTGCTAAATCATCAGAAAGTTGTTGATAGCGATCAGCCAAAAAACTCATTTCTAAAGGAAAAGCATAACGCTCCTGATCCTCGTAAAATTTTGGTAAAAACGGGTTATCAGCAAAACGTTCTAGAACGATTTTAGCATTAAAATCATTAGAAATCATAGTCGCTAAAGTCGTTTTTCCTGCACCAATATTTCCCTCAATAGCAATATAATTATATTGTTCAGAAATAGGAATTGGTCTTTCTAAAATGATATCTAACAGTTTAATTTCAGAAGTATCTGAACATTCTTGTAAACAATTCGCTATTTGTTTTTTAGCTATAGGGTGAATTACATTTTTAGCGATTTCAGCAAGTGGAGCTAAGGCAAATTTACGATCTAACATTCTTGGATGTGGAACAATTAATTCTTGAGTGAAAATAATTTCATCTTCAAATAATAATACATCCAAATCAATTAATCGATCAGCATAAGAATCAGAAGTTTTTCTAATTCTTCCCAACTCTTTTTCTATCCATAAAAGTTTCTGAATAAGTTGTTCAGGAGGTAAATAGGTGGAAACTTTAATACAAGTGTTATAAAAATTGTCGCTATTAAAACCCCAAGAAGCTGTTTCATAAATAGAAGCAATTTTTAAAACTGAACCAACTTCTTCTGCAATTAAATTAATTGCATTTTGAAGATTTTCTGCCTTATTTCCTTGGTTAGTACCTAATGATAAATATGTAATACGTTGTATTCTCAATGCCTTTATTTCAGTAGGCAAAGAAACAAAACCTTATAGGATTAATTTAAATTTTTAGGTTGTTTTTTTAAAAAGAGATAATGTTATTTATTAGATATGAATGAAACAAACAAAAAAACGTCAAGTATTTTTTACTTGACGTTTTTTTGTTATGAATAAAGAAGAGTTTTAAGATTGTTTCTTATCTTCTCTAGGTTTTCTTTCCTCCCTAGGTTTTTTGTCTTCTCTAGGAGGTCTAGGTAATAAAGCTTTTCTAGAAACTTTTTCCTTACGAGTTTTTGGATCAACACCAAAGTATTTTACATCTACTATATCTCCAATATTAACAACATCTGTAACATTGTTTGTACGTTCCCAAGCTAGCTCAGATATATGTAATAAAACTTCATTTCCAGGAGCTTCAGTATATTCTACTACAGCACCAAATTCTAAAACTTTTATAACTTTTGTTTCATAGATACTACCTTTTTCAGGTTTAAAAGTAATTGCTTTAATGCGTTCTAGTACTTTGTCTATTCCTTCTTGGCTTGTACCTAAAATTTCTACGATACCTTCTTCAGTAACTTCATCTTCATTAATTACAATAGTAGTTTCAGTTTCTTTTTGTAATTCTTGAATATGTTTACCTCCAGGTCCAATCATAGCACCAATATAATCTCCTGCAATACGAACAGTAACCATTTTTGGAGCGTGAGCTTTTACTGAAGCATTTGGAGTTGCGATTGTATCTGTTAATTTTTCTAAGATATGTAAACGACCATCACGAGCTTGTTTTAATGCATTTACTAAGATTTCATAAGATAATCCTTTAATCTTAATATCCATCTGACAAGCAGTAATTCCATCAGCCGTACCTGTTACTTTAAAATCCATATCACCTAAATGATCTTCGTCTCCTAAAATATCAGATAAAACTGCATAACGTTCTCCATCAGAGATTAATCCCATAGCAATACCTGAAACTGGTTTTTTAAGTTGAACACCAGCATCCATCAATGCCATTGTACCAGAACAAACTGTTGCCATAGAAGACGATCCGTTACTTTCTAAAACTTCAGAAACTACACGAACAGTATATGGACAATCTTCAGGAACCATACCTTTTAAAGCTCTTTGTGCTAAGTTTCCATGTCCTATTTCACGACGAGAAGTTCCACGAATTGGACGTGCTTCTCCTGTTGAAAATGGAGGGAAGTTATAGTGTAAGTAAAAACGTTCTTCGTCTTGAATTGTTGGAGAATCAATCATATTAGCATCTCTAGAAGTACCTAAAGTAACAGTTGCTAATGCTTGAGTTTCTCCACGTGTAAAGATAGATGAACCATGAGTTCTTGGTAAATAATCTACTTCACACCAAATTGGTCTTATATCTGTAGTTGTACGTCCATCTAAACGTAAACCTTCATTTAATGTTAAATCACGAACAGCTGCTTTATGAGCTTTGCTAAAATATTTAGAGATTAAATCTCCTTTTTCTTCTAATTCTTCTTCAGTAAATAAAGCTAAAACTTCATCTTTTACTTCAGAAAAAGCTTGACCTCTTTCTTTTTTAGAAGTTCCTTTTTTAGCGATTTCGTAACATTTATCGTAAGCTACAGCTTTAATTTTTTCTTCTAACTCTTCATCAGTAACAGCAGCCTCGTATTCACGAGTTTCTTTTTTACCTATTTGATTTACTAATGCTTCTTGCGCTTCACATTGTACTTTAATAGCGTCATGTGCTACACGAATTGCATCTGCCATTTCTTCTTCTGAAACTTCATCCATTTCACCTTCAACCATGGCAACGAAGTCTTTAGAAGCACCAACCATTAAGTCGATGTCAGCTTCCTTTAATTGAGCAGGGCTAGGGTTAATAATAAATTCTCCATTTACTCTTACAACTCTTACTTCAGAAATAGGAGCTTCAAAAGGAATATCAGATAACTGAATTGCAGTTGATGCAGCTAAACCAGCTAAAGCATCTGGCATAACTTCTGGGTCATGAGACATTAATTGCATCATTACCTGAGTTTCTGCATGATAATCTTTTGGGAATAATGGACGTAATACCCTGTCTACTAAACGCATTGTAAGGATTTCTTCGTTACTTGGTCTAGCTTCACGTTTCATAAAACCACCTGGGTATCTACCAGCAGCGGCAAATTTCTCTCTATAGTCTACAGTAAGTGGTAAAAAGTCAATTCCAGGATTAGCTTCTCTTGCCGAAACTACAGTAGCTAAAATCATGGTATCTCCCATACTTACAACAACTGAACCATCTGCCTGTTTTGCTAACTTTCCTGTTTCTAAGGTAATGGTTCTTCCATCTCCAAGTTCAATAACTTGGCTAAATACTTTTGGAATCATAAAGTGTTTTTTTCAAATAAATTACGTTGTTAGTTGTAGTTGTGTTGTGTGTGTTGTTGTTGTTTCAATGGAAGTTTATAAAGTTAAAAAACTTTCGCTAAGATAATAAAAAAAGAGGCTGAAAATTCCAGCCTCTTTTAGATAGGTATTATTTTCTAATTCCTAATTCTTTAATGATTGCACGATATCTGTTGATATCTTTCTTCTTTAAATAGTCAAGTAAGCTTCTACGCTTACCTACCATTTTCACTAGAGAGCGCTCTGTGTTAAAATCTTTACGATTTCTTTTTAAGTGCTCAGTTAAGTGGTTAATTCTGTGAGTAAATAACGCGATC
Source organism: Tenacibaculum aquaeponti (assembly GCF_052084715.1). Taxonomy (GTDB): domain Bacteria; phylum Bacteroidota; class Bacteroidia; order Flavobacteriales; family Flavobacteriaceae; genus Polaribacter. Next base: position 2,875,591 of record NZ_CP197288.1, read on the forward strand.
TGTCCCTCTGCTGTTCCAGTATCTTTTCCGTCTTTACCATGCTTTGCAAAAATTTGCTCTTTTACTTCTTTAGTTAAATACATACCAATATTGTTTAAATGATTTTAATGTATCAAATTTTTCATTGAAGTGGCAAAAGTACAACTAATTTTCCTAAAAAAATAATTAAAGTTTATTAAACCTTTTTCTTAATGTTAAGTCCAAGAATCAGATTAACTTTTAAAAACTATTAATTATGACAGCGAAAGTTTTAAAATTTGGATTAATAATGTTGCTTGGAACCATGATTTTTATTTCATGTTCTGATGAAGAGGGAGTTACCATGAATGATTCAGTGGAATTAAGTACAGAAGATATTCAAGATGTAGTGATAGCAGATGATATTACTTCTGATATTGATAACATTTTAGAAGACGATGATATCGATTTTAATTTATTAAGTAGAAGTGCAGGTAGTTCAAGTAGTAGTGTGGCTGATTGTGTAACTAGAACTGTTGAAGCAGATACAACGTCAGAAACATTAACAATTACCCTAGATTTTGGAGATAATTGTATTGGGCCAAGAGGTAAAGAATTATCTGGTAAAATAGTTATTGTATATCAAAAAACAGATACAGGTTACTCAAAAGAAGTTAGTTTCGATAATTTCTCTGTTGATGGTAATGTAATTGAAGGGTCTAAGTCTGTAGTAAAAGTAAAAGATAATGGTAATGGAAATAAAGAAGCAACGCATACGGTAAATATTTCTGTAACATTAGCTACTGGAGAAACTGTAAGTTTAGAAGGAACTAGAGTAAGAGAAAAGATAGCTGGTGACGATACATTAACTAGAGGAGATGATGTGTATTTAATTTCAGGTAATTGGAAGTTTGTAAATAAATTAGGTAATGAATTTACAGGAAATATTACAGAAAAATTAAGAAGAGAGTACGCTTGTAAATTCATAGTAAGTGGAGTTACAGAAATTACAAAAAATGGAGTTGCTTATACTTTAGATTTTGGAGATGGTACTTGTGACAATATAGCTACAGTAACTAATAGTAGTGGAGAATCAAGAGAAATAATGCTAAGAAGAAGATAATTAGGATTTATTTAGGATAAAAAAAAGACCAGCATAACGCTGGTCTTTTTATTTTATTAAGCTCTTACAGGTTGATTTTGTATTAAATCTAAGTATAAATTAACTTGTTTCTTTAAATCTTTACGTTCGTAAATAGCGTCTAAGAAACCGTGTTCTAAAACAAATTCAGAACGTTGGAAACCTTCTGGTAATTCTTTACCAGTAGTATCTTTTACAACACGAGGACCAGCGAATGCAATTAAAGCATTTGGTTCAGCAATATTAATGTCTCCTAACATTGCAAAAGAAGCAGTCGTTCCACCAGTAGTTGGATCTGTACATAAAGATACATATGGAATTTTAGCGTCTGCTAATTGAGCTAACTTCGCGGATGTTTTTACTAATTGCATTAATGATAATGAAGCTTCCATCATACGAGCTCCACCAGATTTAGATACCATTAAGAAAGGAATGTTATTTTGGATAGAATAATCGATAGCGCGAGCTATTTTTTCTCCCACAACACTTCCCATAGAACCTCCAATAAAAGCAAAATCCATACAAGCGATAACTAAGTCTTTTCCTTGAGATTTACCAACTGCAGTTCTAACAGCATCTTTTAATCCTGTTTTATCTTGAGCGCTTTTTAATCTGTCTGGATATTTTTTAGTGTCCTCAAACTTTAAAGGATCTTTAGCAACTAACTTTTCATTAAGTTCTGTGAATTCATTGTTGTCAAAGAATAATTCGAAGTATTCTCTACTTCCAACTCTTACATGATAACCATCTTCTGGACTTACATATAAGTTTCTTTTTAATTCTTCAGTATCAATAATTTTACCGCTAGGCGTTTTATACCACAAGCCTTTTGGTGTGTCTTTCTTTTCTTCGGTAGGGGTATGAATCCCTTTATCTTTTCGTTTAAACCAAGCCATAATCTAGTTTTGTTTGTTTAGTGTCAGTTTAAATAACTCAGCCCTTATTTAGGGATAGGTTAGTTTACAAATGTAAAAGTTTTTTAATTACTGAGTATTCTTTTTAAATTAAAATTAATAATGGTTTGATTTTTAGTCTTTTATAAGGTAAAAAAGCCTCTTAAAATTTAAGAGACTCTTTTGTGTAAAGTTGGTTATAACTTATAAAAGCTACTATAAAGTATTTATGTTATTTAAATCTTCGAAAGCTTGCTTTAAACGAGTTTTGAAAGTTAATTCTCCTTCTCTAAGCCATTTACGAGGATCGTAGTATTTTTTGTTAGGAATATCATCTCCATCAGGATTACCAATTTGAGCAGCTAAATAATCGGCGTTTTTCTTCATATAATCACGAATCCCTTCATTAAAAGCATATTGTAAATCTGTATCGATATTCATTTTGATAACACCATAACCAATTGCTTCACGAATTTCTTCTAAAGTTGAACCTGATCCTCCGTGAAATACAAAATCGATTGTATTAGCTGGTACATTATATTTTTCAGAAATATATTCTTGAGAATTCTTTAAGATTTTTGGAGTTAATTTTACATTACCTGGTTTGTAAACTCCGTGTACATTTCCAAATGCAGCTGCAATTGTAAATTGATCACTTACTTTTAATAACTCTTCGTAAGCATATGCTACTTCTTCAGGTTGTGTATATAATTTAGAACTATCTACATCAGTATTATCTACTCCATCTTCTTCTCCTCCAGTAATTCCTAATTCTATTTCTAAAGTCATACCCATTTTACTCATACGAGCTAGATATTCTTTGCAAATTTCGATGTTTTCTTCTAATGGCTCTTCAGATAAATCAATCATATGAGAACTGAATAATGATTTACCAGTTTCTTCAAAATGTTTTTCACTTGCATCTAATAATCCATCTATCCAAGGTAATAGTTTCTTAGCAGCGTGATCTGTATGTAAAATTACAGGAACACCATAAGCTTCTGCCAATAAATGTATATGTTTTGCACCAGCTACAGCTCCAGCAATTGCAGCTTTTTGATCTTCATTTGATAACCCTTTTCCTGCATTAAATAATGCTCCTCCATTTGAGAATTGAATAATTACAGGAGAGTTAACTTCTTTAGCAGTTTCTAAAACAGCATTAATAGAATTAGACCCAACTACATTTACCGCAGGTAATGCGAATGCTTTTTCTTTTGCTAACTTAAAAATTTCTTGAACTTCGCGTCCAGTGGCTACTCCTGGTTTTATCATTTTTTTGTTTTTTAGTTTGTGTTGTAATTTCAATTGAAACAAAACTACATAATTTTTGTATTAAAAGAAGAAAAACAAAAGTTAGATTACGATTACGTTTTAGTTGTTTAATTTTAGAAAGGATAATTAATTCCAATATTAAATACAGAGTTTGCGAAATTGGTATTTTGAAACCACCTATTGTTTGTTAAGTAAGGTTCTCTTACTTTAAATCCAAGATCTAAACGTGCAACTAAAAATTTAAAGTCGTAGCGTAAACCAAAACCAGTTCCAACAGCCATATCTGTTAATGATTTAATTCCTTGGAATCTAGATTCAGTATCTACTCTAGAAGAATTAGTAATATCCCAAATATTTCCAAAATCTAAAAATATAGCACTTTTTAAACTTCCAGCAATATCAAAACGATATTCAAAAGAAGATAAAAACTTTAAACTACCAATATTATACTCTAATCCTGGAGTTCTTCTACCAGGTCCTAAATCATAAGTTTGCCATGCTCTAATATCATTAGATCCACCAGCGAAATAACTTCTAGAAAATGGAATACTAGAGTCATTATAAGTTAATATAGCTCCTAAAAATGTACGATGTGCTAGAATATTATTGTCTCCTAAATTCCAATATTTTTTGTATTCAATATCCGTTTTAAAGTATTCTGCAATTGGAATTTTAAAAACAGTGGTTTGTCCGTTTCTATTAGTTTGATTAGATAATACCCCCATTATATTTCCAGAATTTGCTAATCTTATTCGGAAGTAAGAAAAGTTAGAATCTTTGATGTTTTCTTGATTATTATATGTAAAAGTATAAGCAATTTCAGGGATTAAGAAATCTGAGGTAATAATGTTATATCTATTTAAGATATTTAAATTATCTCTGAAAGCTTCAGGGTTGTTTGTTCTGAAGTTTTCATCTATAGATATTTCTCTCATTTTGTTAACAATGAGATCATTATTTTCTGGAGCAGGTTGGGGTAAATTGAAAGTTGAATCGAAAATAGAAACAACTTCTTTAAGCTTATTGTATTCAGATCCATAAATATTGAAATAATTCCCAACATTTAAATTTCTAATATATTGAGCATTTAAAAGTTCTAATTGAATAGATTTTCTTTTGTTAAATTGCCATCTATAATCAACTCCTGCAGAAACATTTTGTTTATCTAAAGCAATGTTTTTTTGAATACTTAATCCAGTATTAAAAATGGTTCGGGGCTGCATACGTTTAGGAACGAGTTTATGGAAACCGAAAGGAGCCATAAAACGGGGAACTTCTAATGATAAATTTCCTCCGAATTCCCATCCAGGGCCATTGGCTGAGTTAAAAAAACCTCCTTGAAGAGAAAGTTGAAATATTTCAGCTCCTTTAAATGTATTTCTGTTTGTAATTGAAAACTTTCCAGAAATATCAAAATTTCTAATATTAGAACGAGATAATTCAGCATCAATTCCAATAGAATATTTTTCAATAGGAGTTAAGAAAATATTAGCCTCTAATTCATCATCACTAATAGAGTTATAACGAATAGATGTTGTTTTAAAGTTTTTTAAACCTCTTAAATGTAATTGAGTTAGTCTTCTTAAAGAATCAGTATATACCTGATTGGGCCTTATAAAAATTGATTGAGTTAAGTGTTTAGGATTATATTTTAGCTTATCGTGAGAAAGAAAATTAATTCCTTCGAATTTTGCTTTATTATAATAAGGCTCATTTCTTTTAGTGTAAGTATAGTCAGTGAAAATATTAATGTTCTTTATTTTCTGAATTTTAAAAGGTTTAGATACATATTTTCCATCTATTTCAACTAACTCGTCTTTAATTTCTATTTTAACGTCTGTTTTTTGATAGTTTTTTAAAGTATCTGGTTCAAATGATAAAGAATTTTCGTTGAATTTGTATACTCCTTTGTTTCTAAAAAGTTGCACAATTCTATTTGCCTCTTTGATAAAGTTTTCATCTTTGTATTGTTCTCCTTTTTTTAAGAAATTTTTCTGGGCATGTTTTTTATATATTGAATCTAAAACAGGAGACTTTATATCTGTATAAATTGAATCTAGAAAAGAAGGATTACCTTTTTCTATAAAATAAGTTAGGGTTCCTTTTTTTTGTCCTACTGTATCTTTTCTATAGGAAACTTTTGCTCTAAAATAACCTTCGGTAATGTAGTACGCCAATAACTTATTTGCTGTTCTTCTAGTTTTTTTATCATTAATTATTATTGGTGCTTGTCCATTATTTAAATACCAGTTATTTAATCCTATAAATGTATTAGCTACAGCTATACTTTGTTTTTCTGAAAAGATATTTTTAAAAAGATTATACCATTTTGGATGGTTTTTTTCCCATTCTTCAACATCTTTAGAGCCTTTTGGATTTCCTAAGTTGTAGAAATAAAGAGATAGAGGTAAGCCAATAGCTCTAGCATTTTTTTGTTGAAGCAGTAAACTATTTAAACGTTCGTCTTTTTGTTTAATACTATCAACAATTATTATGTTGTTTGTAAGTAGTAATTCATTTTCAGGAACGTGTTTAATTGTGCTACAAGCACCAAAAAATAAGAATAATAAAAAATAAAAGCTGTGTTTTTTCATTAACTTTACACGTCGAATTGAATTGTCAAAAATACCATTTTTACAATTAAGAGCTGTTAAAAAACTGCCAATGAGCTTGTCAAAAAACCAAATTAAGCTAATCAATAGTTTAAGACAAAAGAAATATAGAAAAATTAATCAACTTTTTATTGCTGAAGGAATAAAAGTAGTTAATGAATTGTTGCAATCTAGTTTAAAAGTAAATACAATTTTTGCTACAGAAGATTACCAATTGGATGAAAAATACGCAAAGATTACAACTATCATTTCTGAAAAAGAATTGAAGAAAATTACAACGTTAAAAACTCCTAATAAAGTTTTAGGTGTTTTTTATATTCCTGAAGAAAGTAAAATTGAAGATAGGGGTTTGGTAATTGCTTTAGATGCTATTAATGACCCAGGTAATTTGGGAACAATTATACGTTTATGTGATTGGTTTGGAGTTCAAAAATTAGTTTGTTCCATAGATACTGTTGATTGTTACAATCAAAAAGTAATTCAATCAACAATGGGGTCTATTAGTAGAGTAGATATTTCTTATGAAGACTTAGGGAATTATTTAGAAACAACTACTTTACCAACATTTATTGCTGATATGGATGGAGAAAATGTTTACAAAACTACTTTACCAAAAGAAGCTGTTTTAGTTATGGGTAATGAAGCAAATGGAGTTTCTGAGTCTATTCGAAAAATCATACAAAACAAACTAACAATACCTCGTTTTGGTGAAAGTAACCAAACGGAAAGTTTAAATGTAGCCACAGCAACATCAATATTAATAAGCGAATTTAAAAGAAATTTAGAATAAACCGTTGATTTGAGAGTCAATTCGATCAATAATATATCCTAAATCTTCAGGATTGTCAACGAAATCTAATTTATCTACTTCAATAATAAGTAATTTTCCTTTATTATAAGTGCTAATCCAAGCTTCATATCTTTCATTCAATCTGCTCAAATAATCGATACTAATTGAGCTTTCGTAATCACGACCTCTTTTGTGAATTTGTCCGACTAAAGTAGAAATATCAGCACGTAAATAAATTAATAAATCTGGTGGGTTTACTAAGTTTTCCATTAATTCAAATAGAGATGAATAGTTACTGAAATCTCTATTAGTCATTAATCCCATAGCATGTAAGTTCGGAGCAAATATATGTGCATCTTCGTAGATTGTTCTATCTTGAATTACATTTTTTCCAGTTTGTCTTAAATCTAAAATTTGTCTGAATCTACTATTTAAGAAATATACTTGTAAATTAAACGACCAACGTTCCATCTCTCCATAGAAATCATCAAGGTAAGGATTTTCATCTACAGATTCAAAGTGTGGTTGCCAATTGTAATGCTTTGCTAATAATTTGGTAAGTGTAGTTTTACCAGCTCCTATATTTCCTGCAATAGCTACATGCATACTATACTTGTTTTTTGATGGGGTCAAAATTACATATTATTCTTCGATTATTAGATATTAACAAGTTAATTTATATCCATAACCTCGAACATTAATAATTTCTACTGCTGGGTCTTTTTTGAGTCTTTTTCGTAGTTTAGAAATAAATACATCCATACTTCTAGCATTAAAAAAATCGTCGTCTCCCCATATTTTTTTTAATATAAATGAACGATCTAAGATTTCATTTTTCTTTTCTGTTAAGTAGTATAGCAATTCGCTTTCTCTATGAGTTAATAGTTCTGTTTCATTCTTAAAATATAATTTTTGCTTTTCGTAATTGAATGTATAATTACCAATAATTATTTTTTCTAGATTCTTTTTTAAGTTAATTCTATCTAACAAACTATGGACTCTAACGATTAATTCTTCCATCGAAAAAGGTTTCTTTAAATAATCATTTCCACCATGTTGAAAGCCATCGATAACATCTTTTGTTTGTGATTTTGCAGTGAGAAATATAATTGGAATACTGTTGTTTTCTTCTCTAATTTCTTTGGCTAAAGTAAAACCGTCTTTTTTAGGCATCATTACATCTAGAACCAAAATTTCGGGTGATTCTTTAGTATACATATCGTAGGCTTCTTCACCATTTACAGCGTGAAAAACTTCAAAATCTCTAGTCTCTAAGCTTTCTTTAACAATTTGACCTAAGCTAGGTTCGTCTTCTGCTAACAATAATTTTATCTTTTTACTCATAAGGCATAGTGATTTTAAATGTTGTTTTTCCAGGAATAGAGTGTAATTGAATGCTTCCGTTATGCTTTTCAATAATTTTTTTAGTGTAATATAAACCGATTCCAAAACCTTTTACATCGTGTGTATTTCCTTTAGGAACTCTATAGAATTTATCGAAGATTTTATCTTGTTGGTTTTTGTCGATTCCTTTTCCGTTATCAGATACAGTAATCTGAAGGTTTTTTGCAGAAGATTCAAATTCAAGATGAATTTCATCTCCTCCATATTTTATTGCATTATCAATTAAATTAGAAACAGCATTTTCTAAATGAAACTCATCAACTTTAATCACTAAATCGTCAGTGTTTGAAATGAAGTTTATTTTTTTATCAGTTGTAAATAGCTGATGTTTTCTACTTAATTTTTCTAATAAACTTACAATTTCAACAGCTTCTTCTTTTAATAATAATTTTTCGCTGTCGAGTGTAGCGGTTTCTAAAAGCTTTTCTACCATTACATGTAATTTCTTAATCTGACTTTCAGAAATAGAAACATACTTTTTAGTTTTCTCTTTATCATCAATAGCATTAAAGTTATTAATAGCTTCTAATGCAGTAGATACTGTAGTAATAGGTGTTTTAAACTCGTGAGTGATATTACTAATTAAATCATTTTTAATTTCTGCTAATTCTTTTTGATCATTAATGATTTTTAATAGATAGAATAAACTAAAAACAACAGCTAAGGATAATAATAAAGACAATAGAATTCCTGTAGAACTTCGTTTTAAAGCTTCAGAAGAAGGGTTGCTATACTTCATTTTGAATTTCTTATCAGGTCCAAGAAATGTTGATTTTGATTCTATAATAGTATACTCTTCTATTGGTTGAGGAGAAAAAATGGTATGAATAGTGTCTTGTTTGTAATATTCGAAAGCGTAGTCTACATTAATTTTTTTTTGACGAAGTTCATTTTTAAGAATAGTGTCAATTTTCCCATGATTCATAGTGTCATTTTGAATCGCAATAAAAAAAGTTTGAATTCCTTTAATTAATTTTAAACTATCTGCAGCCTTTTTTCCTCTAAAAACTCTAATGTCGTTTGCTTTGGTTAAGTTTTGATTTTGTTTACAGTTTATACTATCATAATGAGTATGATTTAAATTACAGTCATTATTTTTTTTAAAAAAATTATCTACTGTAAAAGCTGTATTGTTGTATTCATTCGAACTATCGGTAGTAATAACTAAAGATTGAATAGCTAAACTTGTACTGTCTTTTGATTCTTCTTTAGTTTTTTTACGACCCTTTTTTTTAGGACGATTATTAATGTTATCAATAGATAAAAAAATATCTTTCATAACATTTCTAACTTTTATAGATTTAGTAGAATCATTTTTTGGAGTGATAATTGAAAAATGATTAGCCTTCGTTAAATCTGTAAAATATTTCTCAATAGCATTATCTAAACTTATCTGAATTTCATTCATTACTCTTAGTTTGTTTTGTTGGTAATTTTTATAATTCCAATAAAACTGTACAGTTATAGTCGTGCATATTGTTATAACTATAAAATAAAGAATCCAATTATGTTTTTTAGTATTCATTCTCCAAAGGTACATTTCTAATTCTATAAAAATAAGTCGGTTAACACTCGTTAACACTCGTTAACTTAGAAATACAAATATTGAAAACATCTTTGTGCTGTGAAACAAAAAATTATTTCGTCATGAAAAAAGCAATACTAATAGTGTTATTAATAATAGTAGTAAAAACATTTTCTCAATCTGTTGATAGTGTAAAGATTAAAGCTTCATCATTAATTTATACAGTAGATTCTGTTAATGAACTTGAAACTATTAATTGGAACGAAGCTAAAGAGTTTTTTGAAGGAAATACGGAAGAAGAGGAAGTGACTTTAGGTATAAAAGTAAAAGGGTTAAATAAGAAAAAATCAAAAGTTAAAACAAAGCAAAGTTTTGAAATAAAAGGAAAGGTTAAAGATCTAGACAAGTTGATACATATTATGAAAAAGTATCAAGTAAAAACTACAGCAAAGACAAAACCTTTATCTCTAATTTATACAGTAGACTCTATTGAAGAGTTAAAAACAATTGACTGGGAAGAAGCAAGGACTTTTTTTAAAGATCATGATCAAGACCAAAAAATTACTTTAGGTTGTAAAGTAAAAAGAGTAAAAAAAGAAAAATCAAAATTAGATGTAAAGCAAAGTTTTATTGTTTCAGCTGAAGCAAAAGAGTTAGACAAATTAATTAAAATGATGATGAATTATACGTCATCTCAAGAAAAATAGAAGTAAAACAGTAATATAAAAATATAAAAATATAAAAAAATGAAAATTCAATTTCTATTCTTAGCCGTATTATGTTCATTAACTACAATAGCTCAAGATTTTCAAGGAAGAGCAGTTTATAAGACACATAGAAATGTAGATCTTAAAATAAGTACAGGTGATAAAGCACCAAATTCAGATCTTCAGAAACAGCTTCAAGAAAAAATGAAGAAAATGTTTCAAAAAACATACACTTTAAACTTTACCAAATCTACATCAACATATACTCAAAATAAAGAGTTAGAGCCAGCAGCTCAATCAGGAGGAGTTCAAATAATGATGTTCGGAAGTGGTGGAGGAAACGATATTCTTTATAAAAATACTACTGAAAAGAAGTATGTGAATAAAACAGAAGTGTTTAGTAAAGAATTTTTAATCAAAGACAAGTTGTCTGACGAAGCATGGGAAATGAGTGGAGAAACAAAAAAGATTGGAAAATATACGTGTTATAAGGCTACGAGAACTAGAGAAGAAGAACAAATAAGTCACATAATGACCGATGGTGAAACTGAGGAGAAAAAGCAAATGGTAACGATTAATACTGTGGCATGGTATACACCAGAGATTCCAGTGAGTAATGGACCAGATATGTTTTGGGGTTTACCAGGTTTAATTTTAGAAGTACATGAAGGTAAAAGAACCATAGTTTGTACCGAGATTGTTTTAAATCCTGCCGAGAAAGTAAAAATTAAAGAACCTAGGGGAGGAAAAAAAGTAAATCAAGAAGAATATGAAAAAATAGTGAAGGAAAAAGTTGCTGAAATGAATGAAAGATTTAAAAATAATCGTGGAAATGGAGAATCTATAAATATACAAATAGGAGGGTGATTTTTTTAAAGAAGCGATTTTAAACCTTTACAATTTTTTTAAGTCTTAGTAAAGATAACTAAGGTTATCTTTAACAAGAAAAGAATAAAATTAATCATGTAATTATGAAATCGCTTTTTACTTACCTCTTATTATTTTCAGTAGCATTTGGTTATGCTCAAAAAAACTTTCACGGAAAAGCTGTGTATAAATCGAAAACTTCTTTTGATATGAATCAATGGGGAAATCGTCAGTTATCCGAACAACAAAAGAAAAGAATCATGGAAAGAATGAAGAATATGTTAGAAAAAACATATACGCTTCATTTCAATAGAACTTCATCATTGTATGAAGAAGAAGAAAAATTAGAAGCACCAGGTGGAGGAAGAGGAGGTTTTCGTTTTGGAGGTTTTTCTAGTGGAATTCAATATAAAAATACACAAGACAAAAAGTTTTTAGAAGAGAGAGAGTTTTTTGGAAAGAAGTTTTTAATAGAAGATCCGTCTGAAATGCCAAAATGGGAAATGAGTGGAGAGCAAAAACAAATAGGAAACTATTTATGTTATAAAGCTACCATGGTAAAAAAAACTGATGAGTTCGATTGGCAAAATATGAGAAGAAGAGGAAGAGGTAGAAATAGAGATAAAGATAATAAGAAACCTGATAGTGCAAAAGTTAAAAAAGTTACTGAAGATTTAGAAATACCAAAAGAAATACTAGTTACGGCATGGTATACACCACAAATTCCTGTAAGTAATGGCCCTGGAGAATATTGGGGGTTACCAGGTTTAATTTTGGAAATAAATTCAGGAAAAACTACAATTTTATGTACAGAAGTAACTTTAAATCCTAAAGAAAAGAAAGAAATAGAGCCTTTAACTAAAGGAGACGAAGTTACAAGAGAAGAGTATAATGCTATAGTGAAAAAGAAGATGGAAGAAATGAGAGAAATGTGGAGAGGCAGAAGAAGAGGTAGGTCTTAGTAAGTTTTATGAATTAATCAAACTTTAATAATGAAAAAAATATTTTTTCTGGCGATCGTAATGGTTGCCTGTTATACTAGTGCCCAAATTAAACTGACAGGGATAGTAAAAGACAGCATTGGAAACCCGCTAGAAATGGCAAATATGTTGGCTATAAACCAAAAAGATAACAAAGTAGATTCTTACGGATTTACAGATGCTTTTGGTAATTATAAACTGAATTTGCAGAAAAATGCTAGCTATATCATTAAAGCGAGTTATGTAGGAATGAAAACAGGTGAGTTTAACGTTAGCACTAAAGAAAGTGATATTAAAAAAGATATTGTTTTACTTTTTGATAATACTTTAGATGAAGTAGAAATTATTTCTAAAATGCCTGTAACTGTAAAAGGTGATACAATTGTGTACAATGCAGATTCCTTTAAAAGCGGAACAGAAAAAAAGCTAGAAGACGTACTAAAAAAACTTCCTGGAGTAGAGGTAAACGATGAAGGAGAAATTCAAGTCGAAGGAAAAACAGTAAAAAAGGTAATGGTAGAAGGAAAAGATTTTTTTGATGGAGATTCTAAACTTGCTACTAAAAATATTCCAGCTAATGCGATTGATAAAGTTGAGGTCTTAAAAAATCATAGTGAAGTTAGTCAGATGAGTCGTGTTACTGATAATGAAGATAATATTGTTATAAATCTAAAACTAAAAGAAGGAAAGAAGAATTTTTGGTTTGGAGAGGTTTCTGCGGGAGTAGGAATGGCAACAGAAGATAGCCGATATATCGTACATCCAAAGCTATTTTATTACAGTCCGAAATATAGTTTAAACTTAATTACAGATTTTAATAATATTGGTGAGGTTCCATTTACACGTAGAGATTACTTTAAGTTTACTGGTGGATTTAGAGGAGCCGGAGGAAGAGGTACAGGTTTTAATGTAGCGTCATCTGATATAGGTTTCTTAACACTTCGAAACAACAGAGCTAAAGAAATCGAATCAAGATTCGGAGCAGTGAATTTTAGTTATTCTCCTAAAAAGAATTGGGATTTAAGTGGATTCGGAATTTACTCTGGATCAGAAGTAGATATGGAAGAAAATACAATAAGAAATTATATCAATGAAAATGTTGATGCTTCTGCTTTGCCGCCATTCAATGGAACAGATCCAAATTCGATTAGATTTATTAATACTGAAGAAATAAATAGTGTTTCTAAACAAAGGAGTGATTTAGGTTTACTAAAACTAAGTTCAAGTTATCGCCCAAATACCGATAATCAATTTGATTATGATGTTTTCGCTAAAATTTCAAATCAAGAAGAAATACAAAGTTTAAATTCTACACGTACCTATTTAAATGATGCAGATGAGTCTATTCCAATTCATCAACTATCTAGTCAAAATCCGTATTCAATTAGTCAAAATTTGAATTATTATTATACATTAAACGACAGTAATATATTTGCTTTAGAAGCTCAATATTTATGGCAAAATGAAGATCCTTTTTACAATGCTGAGTTAGAAAACTTATCTTTTTTCAATGTTCTAGGTTTAGTTGATGAAAGTCCTGTTCCTTTTGATGTTTCTCAGAATAAAAGAGTCAAAACAAATAAATTAGATGCTAAGTTAGATTACTTTTATGTGATTAACCCAAAGAGTAATTTAAATGTAACTTTAGGAACTACTGTAAGTGATCAGCAATTCAACTCTAATATTTTTCAAGTTTTAGAAAATGGAACAACGAATTCTATAAGTAATGTAAACTCAATTAATGATGTAAATTATACTTTCGATGATTATTATGCTGGTTTACATTATAAGTTTATTACAGGAATATTTACTTTTAATCAAGGATTTACAGCACATCAGTATTCAGCAAAAAACACACAACTAGGAAGTGTTTTTGATAATAGTTTTACAAAATTATTACCAGATGCTTCTATAAAAGTAGCACTTAAAAAGTCGGAAACTATACGATTAAATTATAGTCAACAAGTAAGTTTTACAGATATAAATAGAGTTGCAGAAGGTTTTGTATTTAATAATTACAATAGGTTGTACTCAGGAAATAGAGAATTAGAAAGTTCTTTATCACACAATGTAAACTTGAGTTATTTCAGTTTTAATATGTTTAATTACACAAACATTTTTGCTAGCGTAAATTACAGTAAACTTATAGATGCGGTAAAAGGATTAACTACGTTTAATGGAGTAGATCAAGTATCAACATCAATCAATTCTATATTCCCAGATGAAACAATTTCAGCGAATGCTAATTTTCAAAAGAGTTATCGAAAATTTAAAGTTACAGTCGGCGGAAATGTAGGTTATTCAGTTTCAAACAACCTGTTTTTTAATCGTTTTACAAATGAAAATGAGAATAGAGAGTCAAATTCATTTACTCAAGCTTATAGAACAAGGTTTAGTACAAACTTTAGAGAGTTTCCAAATTTTGATGTAGGTTATAATGTAAGTATTAATAGGTATGATCAAGGAGGAATTGTAAATACATTTACTACACACAGCCCGTTTATTAATTTCGATGCTTTTATCACCAGAGATTTAATATTTAATACAAAATACACCTATAATAACTACAGAAATCAATCTGAAACACTAAATGATTTTAGTTTTTGGGATGCAAATTTAACTTATCAAAAGAAAGATAGTAAGTGGGAATACAAAATGATGGTGACAAATATTTTAGATACAAAATCTTTAAATCAAGATAGTTCTAATACCATTTTTAATAGCTCTTCAGCTTACATAATCCAACCAAGATATATTACTTTTTCAGTAAAATATAATTTATAATTATTGTTTTAATCAACAAAAAGGACGAGGTATTCCTCGCCCTTTTTGATATATAAAATTAAGAATGCTATTTAATAATAACTTTTCTTACTTCTGTTTTATCATTTTTCACAACTTGTAATAAATATAACCCTGAAGTTATATTATTATAATTAAGTTGTTCAGCAAATTTGTTTGTAGTATTACTAAATTCTTTATTTCCTACTAATCTACCGCTTAAATCAAATAATTGAACTTTTACTGAACTTAAAGCTTCAATATCAAAGACTAAATTAAAAGTTTTGTTTTCTGAAGGGTTTGGGAAGATACTAAAATTTGCAAAGTCAATAACTTCTCCAGTTCCTGCATTCGGATTGTTAATAATTGTAAAATTTGTTGGATTTACATTGTAAAAGATATTATCCACAGCTTCAATCATTATTCTAGCCTCAGTCGTAGCCATATTAGGAATAATAACTGTTTCTATTCCATCATTAGGAGTATTATCAATAATCACAGTTGGAAAAGTAAGACCACCATCTGTAGATAATTTAATGCGTACATTTTTACAATTTATAGGAGCTTGATCTGTTGTAGATTTATCCCAAATAATAGTTTGAGCCGTTGCTCCATCCCAGCTAACCTCTGTGTTTGGAGATGTAACGGTAAAAGGTTTAGCATCTATAACTGTAACTTTCATGTCATCAAAAGCAACAGCTCCACCATTAGGTTGATTGTCTCTTACAGTTAATGTGAAATTCATTTCTCGAGCTACTTCAGGAATAACTTCCCAAAAAGAGAAAAATTCACCTGAAACAATAGTTTCTAATTTAGGTAAATATCTGTTAGGGATAGTTGTTGGAGTAAAAGATCTAAATGATGCCCCACCTGTACTTGTTGAAGAAGGAGGAGAGATGACAATTTCATTATCAACTTGTTCCCAGCAATATGTTAAGTTAGCAGAAGTGTTGTTATCAGATCCATTACCTCTTAATATTAAAGGTGTTCTTTTAGGTACTGTGTAATCTAAACCAGCATTAGCTGTAGGAGCGGTATTTCCCGTACTTGAATTCGAACTGCAAGGAGTGCTATTTTGAATAAAACCAAGCATCTCTTGAATACTTATTGTATGAAAATAGTCATCACTATTATTTTGAATATTATTAGGGTGACAGATGCCTGCGTATGCCATAATTGTAGAGCCACTTCCTGGTTCAATAGCAGTTTCATCATTTCTGTTTCCACCGATACAACTTCCAGTATTACCATTAAACGTATGATGCCCGCCAAATTGATGTCCTAATTCATGTGCAACAAAATCAATGTCAAAAGGATCATTTATAGGAGAATTTAACCCAGTCATAGCCCCAGCTTTAAAACCATTAACACAGACTGATCTAAAACGAGCAATTCCACCATCTCCAGTAGCAAATATATGTCCTAAATCATAATTTTCGGAACCAATGATGTTGTCACATAAATTTTGATTTTGATCGATAAGTGCAATAGAATCATCATTGTCTAAATTGTCAGAAACAGGGTCAAGATTGATTAAAGGATTAGTTCCACCAACTAAAACGATATTCATATGTACAGATAAATCTCTTTCGTAGATTCCGTTTACTCGAGCAATAGTTGTATTCATAGCAGATAAAACTGCTGCTTTTTGTTGAGTTTCAGTTCCTGAACTTAAACCTTGCTCATTTACATGGAATTGAGAATATTCACCAGTACAAGCTAAAGCCAATCTATATGTGCGTAATGTTCCATCATTTATTATTTTTTTATCAAAATAATGAATAGATTCTTGAATTTTGTTTTCTTCGAGCACTGTACACCCAGGATTAGAATTATTTTGATTTAAATCAGATCTATTAAACAGTATATAAACCGAATTGTCTTTTGTGTAAGGGTTTAGATAATATGTTGGTTTATCTAATTTATATAAAGTTATATGAACACCATCGCTACCAATACTTAATTTACCAGTGGTTTTTTTATCTAGTTTACTTATAATTGAATATGATTTGATAAAGTCAAATTCAGGGGCTAAAGATTCTGAAAAATTAGAGCTTTCTTTAATAAAGAATTCAGAAATATTATTATTAGTATCAGGAAGCAGAATTGTTTTTTCTGTCCCTCGACTTTTTAAATTCAGTTGGTTTTTAAAGTTATTAATATTTAATGAAAATAAACTGTACTTCTTAGGTAGATGATTAGTTTGTTTAGTTTTTTTTGTTAACAAACTAGAGTTATTTGGGTTTATTTTTTCCCAAGTATTCTGTGAGTTTACAACATAAATACTAATAAAAAGCAGTAATAGTGTTTTTTTCATGAAATTTTAATTTGAGTGTTTTACGATTTTAATTACTTGTTTTATGGTAAATAAATATAGGACTTTAACAAATGTATAAATAAAAACGCTGTATTGATAAAAATATTCTAGAAAGGAAAATTCAATTTAAATTATATAAAAAAGAGCGCCTTAAGCGCTCTTTTAAATTATTTTATAATTAGTTTTTTTGTTGTTTGTTGATTCCCGTTTTCAATTTGTAACAGATATAGACCAGAATTTAGTTTTTCAAGATCTAATTCTGTAGTAAACTTATTTGAAACATTTTTGTACGCAACATTTTCAACCAAACGTCCACTAAAATCGAAAACCCTAAGTTTTACTTCTTCTGTATTTAAAACATCAAAGGATACATTAAATTTACCATTAGAAGGGTTTGGGAATAAATTAAAATTATTGAAACTAAAATCTTCTACAGAAGCAGTATTGTTAATAACGTTAACTGTGTAATCTTCTGTTTCTCCCCATTCAGATGAATGATCTGTATCACAAGCACCATCAGTAAGAATAAAGGTATTATTGTCAAAGTACTGAATTATTACACGCATTCGAGTGTTTCCATTAATAGCATTTGAAGGAACTGTAATGTCTGCAGTTCTAGCTCCTGGACTTGTTAAACTTCCTAAGTCGTATCTTTCTGTACTTACATCGAAAATAAAATCTTGATTCCAATCAATAAAAACATAACAGTGATCTCTATATCCAGCAGGATCGAAAGATACACTTACAGAGTAATTATCACCTGCATTAATATCTGTTGAAATTGATGTATAGTCTATATATCCATCAACAGTATCATTACCACTAGTGTTATTAATTGTATTAAATGTAACATTAGTGATATGTTCATTTCCTCCAGCTTCATCAGTAAAAGTAGAAGTACAATATGAAGGATTGTTAGTTGTAAAGTTAAATGTACTTGTGTAATTTCCTTCTCCACATGCGTTTTTTCCTCGAACTCTCCAAAAATATTGTGTTAAACCATTTAAAGGAGGAGTAATAGAGAAAGAATTAGTTACAGAATTAATATTAAGTATAATATTATTAAATGCATTATCTGTAGCTACTTGTATGTCGTAAGATTCTGCTTCCGCAATATTTTCCCAAGATAAATTTGGAACTATACTAACATTAGTAGCTCCGTTAGATGGAGCAGTCAAATTAAAACTAGAAAAACTACCATCTGATATTTCTAATTCTGCATCAGTAGATTGATTAACAGATGTAGAAGTACCGTTAATCGTTAAATTGTAGCTATTAGGGGTTATCCCGTTTAAGTTAGTAATAGTCATTTTTACATTTCCGTCACTATTTATAGTATTTGGTGTAAAGGTAACAGAAGCTCCTGAAGGAACGTTACTAGCGTTAAATGAAACAGTTTCATTAAATCCATTAACAAAATCTAAATTTAGATCGTATTCTACTGTATTATTACCGGAATTACAAGTTATTTGTTTAGAAGTGGTATTGTTTAATACAAAAGTTGGAATATTAGAGACTATAGAGAAATTACTAGAATTAACATTATAAAAAATATTATCTATTGCTTCTACCATTATTCTAGCAGAATTAGTTACATTGTTAGGTACAGTTACATTGTGTGAGCCATCATTTGGAGTATTTTCTGCTAAAACTATAGGAAAAGTATTTCCTCCATCAGTTGATAGTTTGATTCTAACATTTTTACAGTTTACTGGAGCTTGGTCTGTTGTAGATTTATTCCATGTAATAGTTTGTGTGCTACCTGCATCCCAAGTTACTCCGGTGAGTTCTGAAGTTACAATAAATGGATCAGTATCAGATACTGTTATTTTCATATCATCCGATGCTGTAGCACCACCTCCAGTTTGGTTGTCTCTTACTGTTAAAGTAAAATCCATATCTCTTGCCACAGATGGCATTACTTCCCATTGATCAGATACAGCTCCTGATAAAACTATTTGCAATCTAGGTAGATACCTGTTTGGAGAACTTGTAGGTGAATATGAACGGAATGTTGCTCCTCCTATACTTGTAGATACCGGTGGTGAAACTACAATTTCATTATCAACTTGTTCCCAACAATATGTTAAACTAGCACCAGAATCAATATCAGAACCACTACCTCTTAGAATTAGTGGAGTACTTTTTGGAACAATATAATCTGCCCCTGCATTAGCTGTAGGAGCAGTGTTACCTGTATTTGTAGTGGAAGCACAAGTTCCTCCTGTTTGAATAGTATTCCAAATTTCTCCAATACTTATTGCATGAAAATAATCATCACTATTATTTTGTACATTCTTTGGAGTACAAATTCCTGCATAAGCCATAATGGTAGTTCCACTTCCAGGCTCTATAGCAGTAGTATTATTTCTATTAGCACCTGCACAACTACCTGTGTCACCATTAAAGGTATGATTAGCACCAAATTGATGTCCGAATTCATGAGCAACAAAGTCTACATCAAAAGAGTCTCCTGTAGGAGAAGATAAACCTGTAATACCCCTACCTTTTTCACCATTAAGACAAACACCTCCTAATGAAGCTAAACCACCACCACCAGTAGAAAAGTTATGTCCTATATCATAACCATTTCTACCAATTTCATTATCACACAGAGTTTGATTTTGATTTATTAATGTAGTAGCATTATTATTATCTAAATTGTCAGTAGCAGGATCTAAGTTAATTAATAAATTACTTCCAGCGATTAAAACAATATTCATGTGTACAGCTAAATCTCTTTCAAATAACCCATTAACTCTAGCCATAGTTGTATTCATAGCAGATAGTACAGCTGCTCTTTGTTGCGCTGCTGTAGCTGAAGATAAACCTTGTCTGTTTACATGAAACTGAGCGTATTCTCCAGTACACGATAAAGCTAATCTATATGACCTTAGGGTTCCATCATTAGGATTTCTAGTACTTAATTTATTTGAATAAGGAATTTTAACATCTTTTAATAAATTACATCCAAATCCTGAACTAGGTTTGTTAATATTAGCTCTACTGTAAGAAATATATGTTTTATTATTTTTGGTATAAGGATCTATGTAATGTGTAGGTCTTTTCCCTGAATATAGCGTAACATGAACACCATCTATTCCTATAGACAATTTACCAGTTTCGCTTTTGTCTTCATTGTTAACGATATTATAAGAGGTAATAAAACCATATTCTTTAGCTACTGGTTCTGTAAAGTTTGAAGATTCAATAATCTGATAATTTATAAGTTCGCCTTTGTGATTTGGTAGCTCAATAGTTTTATTTAATCCTCGAGATTTAAGATTTAATTCTTTTTTGAAATTCTCGAGATCTAAGCTAAAGAGGTCAAATTTAAGAGGGTTCGTATCTCTCTCTAATAATTGGTTACTTCTAAAAAATAACTTATCAGAATCTATTTTTTTCCAAGAACTCTGTGCGTTAGCTATACAAAAAGCTAAAAAAAGTAGAAGAAATGTAATTTTTCTCATGGGGTGAAATTTTTTAAAAAACAATAAAAAACAATAAAAAACAATAAAAAAACATACAGTAGTAATTTATTGATTCTTAAATAAAAAGGTTAATTAAAGAGCACTTAAAGCGCTCTTTTAAATTATTTTATAATTAGTTTTTTTGTTGTTTGTTGATTTCCGTTTTCAATTTGTAACAGATATAAACCTGAGTTTAATTTTTCAAAATCTAATTCTGTAGTAAACTTATTTGAAACATTTTTGTATGCTACATTTTCAACCAAACGTCCGCTAAAATCGAAAACCCTAAGTTTAACCTCTTCGGTATTTAAAACATCAAAAGATATATTAAATCTACCATTAGAAGGGTTCGGGAATAAACTAAAATTATTGAAACTAAAATCTTCTACAGAAGCAGTAGGATTATCTACAATAGTAAAGTTTGTAGAATTTACATTAAAAAATATATTATCAACGGCTTCAACCATAATTCTTGCTTGAGTTGTTGGTAAGTTAGGGATAACAACATCTTGAGAACCATCGTTAGGAGTACTGTCAATTAAAACGGTATCGAAAGTTAATCCTCCATCTGTTGAAAGTTTAATTCTAACATTCTGACAATTAATTGGTGCTTGATCTGTTGCAGATTTATCCCAAGTGATTGTTTGTGTAGTAGCTCCATTCCAACTCACAGCTGTACTAGGTGCTGTAACTTTGAAAGGTAGTACGTTAACTACTGTAACGACTACGTCATCTCTTGAAGTACCACCTCCGCCAAGATTGTTGTCTCTTACGACAAAAGCAAAATTAAATTCTCTAGCAAAAAAAGGTAAAACTTCCCATTTAGATTGAGTTTTACCTTGTAAAACAGTTTCTAATTTAGGAACGTATCTTGTTGGGGTACTAATAGGAGGGAAAGAACGAAATGCAGGTCCAGACGTACTGATATCTGATGGAGGAACAATTGTAGGTTCATTATCAGTTTGTTCCCATGTATAAGTTAATCCTGTGTTATTGGTGTCATTTGCTTCACCTCTTAAGGCAAAAGGTGTTAATTTAGGTATTGTATAATCGCTACCAGCATCTGCAGAAGGGACATTATTTGCTGTGCTTGTAAGATTAGCACAAGAAGTTGTCTCTATGAAACTCCAAATTAAGGACAAACTAACTGCATGAAAATAATCATCACCTCTATTTTGGACATTATGATTAGAAAACCTATCGTTACATCTACCTGCATAACTCATAATAGTTGAACCACTTCCTGGTTCCACAGCAGTAGCTTGTGATCTATTCGAATCATCACAAACTCCTGCATCTGCATTCCATGTATGAGGAGTCCCAAATTGATGTCCAAATTCATGAGCTAAAATTATATCAAACCCATCACCAGATGGAGTAATGTTTTCAGTAACTCCTCCAGCTTTAAAGTTTCTGTCACAGACTGAATTCAAGAAAGCAACTCCGCTACCTCCAGGGTTATCCGCTGCTAAAATATGGCCTACATCATAATTATTAGTTCCTATTAAGTTGTCACAAAGGGATTGGTTTTCAGTTAGTAAAGTGGAAGTGTTGTCGTTTGTTAAATTATCTCTACTAGGATCTAAAAAAATTAAAGGATTGTCGCCACTAATTAGTACTATTTCTAATTTTACACCTATTTCTCTTTCAAAAATTCCATTTATACGAGCAATTGAGGTATTCATTGCCGATAAAACAGCAGCTTTTTGTTCGTTTGTACTTCCTGTTGAAACACCTTGTTGATTAATATGAAATTGAGCGTACTCTCCAGTACAAGATAAAGCTAATTTATAAGTTCTTAAGTTACCATCATTCAAAGGGATAGATTTTCGTTTGTTGAAACTAACCCTTTCATTAAATTCACTTTCAACTTCATTTTTAACTTTACATGAAAAATTATCTTCTAAAATATTATTATTTTCTATTAGAAAACTAATATAAGTTTTGTTATCTTTTGTATAAGGATTAATTAATAAAGTAGAATGATTTCCAGATTTTAGTGAAATATTTATTCCATTAGAACCAACAGTTAATTTACCTGTTTCGGTTTTATCTTTAGTACTAATTATGTTGTAAGAGGTAATTAAACCATATTCTTTAGCTACTGGCTCTGTAAAGTTTGAAGATTCAATAATCTGATAATTTATAATTTCGCCTTTGTGGTTTGGTAGCTCAATAGTTTTATTTAATCCTCGAGATTTAAGTGTTAATTTTTTTTTGAAATTTGCAAGATCTAAGCTAAAGAGATCAAATTTAAGAGGATTTGTGTCTCTTTCTAATAATTGGTTACTTCTAAATGATAAGTTTTCAGAATCTAATTTTTTCCAAGAACTTTGAGCATTAACTATATTAAAAGTTAAAAAAAGTAAAAGAAATGTAATTTTTCTCATGGGGTTAAATTTATAAAAAACAATAAACGAAATAGTTAAGTTTTTGTTTACTACTTGTTTTGGGTTAAATCGGGAGGTCAATATTAGTGTATAAAAAAATAATAACACGTTTTTTTAACACTCCTATTGGTGTTTTTGATTATTCCTGGAAATTCTGATTGGTTAGGGATAGCATCTAAATTTTATAAATTAATTTTTTTCCACGAAATTTGCTCAAACTACACCAAACTAAAATAACTATAAAATGTTAAATATTTTATAACAGATTACAAAAATATGAATAAAAACATCTGTTTAGTAGATTTATCTCAAAAAGATTTCAAAGATACTTGGGATTTACAAACAAAAACCTTACAAAGTATAGTAGATTTAAAAATTAAAAATAGAAGAGAGGAATTAAATATTCCTACTTCAAACTATTTTTTATTTGTTGAACATCCTCATGTTTATACTCTTGGGAAAAGTGGAGATATAAAACACCTTCTGTTAAATGAAAAACAATTAGAAGAGAAAGAGATTTCTTTTTACAAAATTAATAGAGGAGGAGATATCACATATCATGGACCAGGGCAAATAGTCGGTTATCCAATTTTAGATCTAGAAAATTTTTTTACAGATATTCACAAATATCTACGTTTACTTGAGGAAGTAATTATTAAGGTTATTGGTGAGTATGGTTTAAAAGGGGAAAGAAGTCCTGGTGAAACAGGTGTTTGGTTAGATGTTGGAACTCCTTTTGCAAGAAAAATTTGTGCAATGGGAATCCGAACAAGTAGATGGGTAACGATGCATGGTTTTGCATTGAATGTAAATACCAATTTGGGCTATTTTGATCATATTATTCCTTGTGGAATTAATGATAAATCAGTTACTTCTATGGAAGTTGAGCTTGGTGAAAAGTTAAATATAAACGAGGTTAAAGAAAAAATACTCTTCTATTTTAAAGAACTTTTTGAAGTAAATGAGTTTATTAAAAAAGCGAGCTTATAATATGCTCGCTTTTTTAATATTAGCTATATTTATATAATTACTTTCTAGCTTTAATATCGAAAGAGAACTGGATAATATCGTTGATCGCTTTATCTTTTAAACTATCAAAGAACTTACCAGATGCATATTGTACTCCAAAATCAGTTCTATCAACTCCAAAAGTATCACTTTTTAAAGTAACATCGTTTCCATTTTCAGTTAACGTAGCAGGAATTGTAATACTTTTAGTAACCTCTTTAATGGTTAAGTTACCAGTAATGTGTAGTTTACCATCTTTAACCTCAGAACTAGCAACTACAAATTTTGCAGTAGGAAATTTTTCAGTATCGAAAAAATCAGCAGCCTTTAAATGTCCTTCTAATTTCTCTTTACCTTTTCCAGCTTCCAAATCCGAACAAGAAATAGAGTTCATATCTACTGTAAACTCACCAGCTTTTAAAAGACCAGCTTCAACATCAAATAAACCTTTTTCTAGTTTAATAGTACCGTTGTGTGCATCTCCAACTTTTTTATCTCCTTTCCATGTCATTGTAGATTCAGCAACATTTACATTGTAAGAATTGATAGGGTTAGTTATTTTTTTCTCAACTTTAACTTCTTCTTTAGTTTCTACTTTTTTTTCACTCTTACAAGATGTTAAAGCTATAGCTACTACTGCTAATGATAAGATTAGTTTTTTCATTTTTAGATTGTTTTATGTGTATTTAAAATTTATATTCCATGGCAAATATATTTATTATTTCTTGCCTGAAGAATTATTTTTTGTCTTTTGTGTCTATTACAATGGTTACTGGTCCGTCATTTAGTAATTCTACTTTCATGTCTGCTCCAAAGATTCCTGTTTGAACTTGTTTACCTAATTGATTTTCGAATTCTTTTACAAATTTCTCATACATAGGAATTGCGATATCTGGCTTAGAAGCTTTAATGTAGCTTGGTCTATTTCCTTTTTTTGTTGATGCATGTAAAGTAAATTGACTTACCACTATCGCTTCGCCATGTGTTTGTAATAACGAAGAGTTCATCACATTATTTTCATCATTAAAAATTCTTAGGTTAACTATTTTTTTTGCTAACCATAAAATATCTTCATCAGTATCTTCATCTTCAATACCAATTAATATTAACAATCCATTTTTAATGCTTGAAATAACTTTATTTTCTACAGTAACACTTGCTTTTGAAACTCTTTGAATTACAGTTCTCATAACTTAATTATTGTCTTCCAGATAAAATATCAGTTCTATAATTTTCTTCTTCACCTTCAATTATTTGTAAATAACTTTTGTAACGAGACCAAGAGATTTCTTCATTTTCTAAAGCATCTTTAACAGCGCAACGAGGCTCGTTTAAGTGAATACAGTTGTTAAATTTACAATCTTGTTTTAAAGCAAAAAATTCAGGAAAATAATCACCTAATTCATCTTTTTCCATATCAACTACTCCAAAACCTTTAATTCCAGGAGTATCAATAATAGAAGCATTAAAGCTTAAATCGAACATTTCTGCGAAAGTTGTAGTGTGTTGTCCTTGTTTATGCTGATCAGAAATTTCTTTTGTTTTTAAATTTAAAGAAGGTTCTATATAATTTACTAAAGTAGTTTTACCAACACCAGAATGTCCTGAGAACATACTTACCTTATCAATCATCATGTTTTTTATTAAATCAACATTTTTACCTGTAGTAGCAGAGGTTTCAATACATTTATAACCAATTGGTTCGTAAATATCTTTTAAGTATAAAATTTCTGCTTTTTGTTCAATTGTATATGTATCTATTTTATTAAAAATAAGAATAACATCTATAGAGTAAGCTTCTGCAGTAACTAAAAAACGATCGATAAACGTAGTGAATGTAGGAGGATTATCAATAGTAATTAGTAGAAAAACTTGATCTATATTTGAAGCAATTATATGAGTTTGTTTAGATAGATTTACAGATTTTCTAACGATATAATTTTTTCGTTCTAAAATATCTGTAATAATTCCTGTCTCCTCATTGTTTTTTGTTTCAATTGTAAATACAACGTGATCTCCTACAGCAATTGGGTTGGTACTTTTTATACCTTTTATTCTGAATTTTCCTTTGATACGACATTTATAAAAGGTGTTATCACTCTTAACCCAATACCAGCTTCCTGTTGATTTATATACCGTTCCTTTCATAAAACAAAGATGAGAATAAATTAGCGAATCTTAACTATAAGATTATACGGTTAAGTCATTTATTTTTTGAGGAATGCTTCCTTTTTCTCCTAATCGAATTATACCAAAAATAATGTTTGCAATAATTCCAGGATTTGTAATTAAAGAAGCTATTTCTGAAACATTATGATCTCTTTTAGTTATTAATATTTGAATTTGATTCTTTGGAGAATTAGCTAGATTCTCAGCAAAACCCCATGCACCATCTCTAGCTATTTCCATACTAAAATTAACCAAAAAGTTATCAAATTTACTAGTGAGTTTTAATATTTTTCTTAAAAAAGGCCAAATTGTAGCTAAGTCATTTTCAACATCCGATACCAAAGAAGAGAGAATTGTATTTATTTTATTGAAATCGTTTTTTAAGCTTTCAATGTTTTCTCCTTTAGTTACTTCGTAGGCAGCTATTCCTAAATCTAAATTAATGTGCGCATTCATTCCTATTAATAAATGCTGTAGTACAATCGGCCAAAATTTTTCAGATAAGTTAAATGCTTTTTCCCAAGATTGAGTTATAGGGATGTTTTTTTTAAAATTATAATAAGCATCAATATACCTTGTCGCAAAAATTACATCTAGTTTTTCCATTCTAGGTCCATCATCAAAGAATCCTTCGGCAATACCTTCTTTAACTTTTATAGTAACTTTTTTATAAAGAGCAGCAAAATAACCAAGAGTAGAAGAGGTTTGTTTAGATTCGGTAATGATGTTTTCTAGTGTGTTGATAACATCATCGATTGTATTGATGGTTCTCATAGTCGGTTGATTTAGATGACTAAAGAAAATAAAAAAAGCGCAAAACTGCGCTTTTTTTATCCGTTAATAATCTTTTTCTGATGATTAATACTTTCTTGGTGAATTGCTTTAAATATTTTTAAAACAAATTCTTCACTTAAATTATTTTCTTCACCTTC
The DNA here is from genome assembly GCF_052084715.1 of Tenacibaculum aquaeponti. GTDB lineage: Bacteria > Bacteroidota > Bacteroidia > Flavobacteriales > Flavobacteriaceae > Polaribacter. Next base: position 2,902,810 of record NZ_CP197288.1, read on the forward strand.
TAAAATCATTTTGCCTAATATTTCGTTCCAACGTTTTGTTTGCAAAATAGCGACATTTTTTTCTTTCTTTAAAGAACCTATTTTATCAGAAATTTTCATTCTTTTTCCCATCATTTCGATTAATTGGTGATCTACCACATCGATTTGAGTTCTTAAAGTATTTAGTGCATTTTTGTAATCGGCTTCAGTATCTGTTTCCTTTCTGATTTTTAAATCAATCATCATTTGGATAAGAGTAGCTGGTGTTATTTGTTGTTTTGCATCACTCCAAGCATTATCTGGATCATAGTGAGTTTCTACCATTAATCCATCAAAATTTAAATCTAAGGCAGTCTGACAAATATCAAAAATGATATCTCTTCTACCAGCAATATGAGAAGGATCGCAAATTAAAGGTAAATCTGGATAACGATTTTGTAATTCGATAGGAATTTGCCAGTTTGGATTGTTTCTATATCTCGTTTTCTCATAAGTAGAGAAACCTCTATGAATAGCTCCTAATTTAGTAATTCCAGCAGTATAAAAACGTTCAAAAGCTCCTAGCCATAAAGGTAAATCTGGATTTACAGGGTTTTTAATTAAAACGATCTTGTCAGTTCCTTCTAAAGCATCTGCAATCTCTTGAACGATGAAAGGACTTACTGTTGTTCTTGCTCCAATCCAAAGAATATCAACATCGTGTTTTAATGCTAATTCTACATGGTTTTTGTTGGCTACCTCTGTAGTTGTTAACATTCCAGTTTCTTTCTTGGCAGTTTCTAACCATTTTAATCCTAAAGCACCAACACCTTCAAAATTTCCAGGTCTAGTTCTTGGTTTCCAGATTCCAGCTCTTAAAACCGTAGCATCACTATCTTTTAATTCATGAGCAATTTTTAATACTTGATCTTCAGTTTCAGCACTACATGGACCTGCTATTACTAATGGATGATTAAGTTTGAAATCATCTAACCATGTTCTTAATTCTTTTTTGTTTTCCATTGTGAATCTCGTTTAATGAAGTTCTACTTCTTGTATTCCGTTTAAAATTTGTTTAATATGATTGGTATTTTCCATCTCAGTGTATATTGCTGAGAAATTATTCTTTTCTAATAATGATTTAAAATATTCTAAATTTTGAATGTATTCAGTTAAGGTTTCTATGACATTTTCTTTGTTTTGCTCGAAAATTGGAGTCCACATTGCAGGTGAACTTTTTGCCAAACGAACTGTAGAAGCAAATCCACTTCCTGCCATATCGAAAATATCTCGTTCGTTTTTTTCTTTTTCGATTACTGTTTTACCTAACATAAATGAACTTATGTGTGATAAATGTGATACATAAGCAATATGCTTATCGTGAGAAACAGGATCCATATATCGGATTCTCATTCCTAAGTTTGAAAAGATCTCTAAGGCTTTCTCTTGAAGTTTAAAAGCTGTTTTTTCAACTTCACAAATAATATTTGTTTTACCTCTGTATAAATTGTTTAAAGCTGCTGAAGGACCAGAAAATTCTGTTCCCGCAATTGGGTGCGTTGCTAAGAAATTTCTTCTTTTAGGATGTTCTTTAATTACTTCACAAACTTGTTCTTTGGTAGATCCTACATCAAAAACTAAACAGTTTTCAGAAACAATATCTAAAACTTTAGGAATTAAAGTCAAAGAAACATCTACAGGAACAGAAACAACAACAATATCTGCATTCTTTAATTCTTCAAAAGAAGCATCTTTATCAACTATACCTTTTTCAATAGCTTCATTAATATGAGCTTCATTATTGTCTACTCCAAATAGTACTGCTTCAGCATATTTCTCTCGAATATCTTTAGCTAAACTACCACCAATTAATCCAATTCCTATAATAAAAACATTCATAATTTTCTTAATTGTTATGATTTTCCAATCGGTTAATAGCTTCTTTAATTTGATCTTTATTTACGCATAAAGAGAAACGTATGTATCCTTCTCCTTGCGAACCAAAAATAGTTCCTGGTGCCGCGAAAATGTGATACTTATATAGCAATTCATTAATAAACTCTTCTGTTGTTTTTCCTGATGGAAGTTTTGCCCAAACAAAAAGCCCGCTTGTATTTTTATTAAAAGTGCAACCTATTTTTTCTGCTAATTGAAAAACAAGTTCTTTTCGTTCTTTATACAATTCGTTTTGTTGTTGAATCCAACTTTTAGAAGTTTTTAAAGCTTCTATAGCTCCTTTTTGTACTCCATAAAACATTCCTGAGTCCATTTGTGTTTTTACTTTGAGTACTTGGTTGAGAAAATTAGCGTTTCCTAACAACATTCCTACACGCCAACCCGCCATATTAAATGTTTTACTTAAAGAATTCAATTCTAAGGCCACATCTTTAGCTCCATCCAACTCTAAAATACTAGTTGGTTTTTCATTTAAAATGAAACTGTACGGGTTATCATTTACAATAAGAATACTATGTTTTTTTGCAAACTGAATTAGTTTTTCGTAGGTATTCTTTTTTGCATTTTCACCTGTTGGCATATGTGGGTAGTTAATCCACATTAACTTTACTTTAGAAAGATTTAAACTTTCTAATTCATCAAAATTAGGTTGGTATCCATTTTCTTCTGAAAGATTATAGTACACAGTTTCTGCACCAATAAGATTTGTAACAGAAGTATACGTTGGATATCCTGGATTTGGAATTAAAACTTGATCTCCTTCGTTTAATAAAGCTAAAGAGATATGCATAATTCCTTCTTTACTACCCATTAAGGGAAGCACTTCATTTGAAGGGTTTACAGTTGTGTTGTAGTGTGTTTTGTAAAATAATGAAATAGCTTCTCTTAATTCTGGGATTCCTTGGTAACTCTGATATTTATGAGCACCATTTTCGTTAATTCCATCTGTAATAGCTTTAATAACTTCTGAAGGTGGTTGTAAATCTGGACTTCCAATTCCAATATTAATAATTGGTTTTCCTTCAGCTATTAACTCTCTAACTTCTCTGAGTTTTCTTGAGAAGTAGTATTCTTGTACGGTATTTAAACGATCTGCAAATTGTATCATGATCTTCCGTTTTTATATTCTCCTAATATTTTAAAATCTGTAGCCATTATCTCTATAATTGCTTTGGCTTTAGCGTAATCGTCATAAGTATCGAAAGTAACATCAACGAAAAAAGCATATTTCCAAGGTGTTTCGATTTTTGGTAACGACTGAATTTTAGTTAAATTCAGTTTACAATCGCTCATTACATTTAACATTGCAGCTAAACTTCCTCGCTTATGATCTAATTCGAATTTTAACGATGCTTTATTAATGTTTTCTTTTCCGTTTTCTGGATTAGATGTCTGTAGAATTACAAAACGAGTAGCGTTATTTTTAATCGTTTGAATTTCATCTTCTAAAACTTCTAAATTGAAAATGTTTGCGGCCATTTTTGGAGCAATTGCAGCTACACCTTTTAATTGTTTATCAGCTATTCTACGAGCTATTGCAGATGTGTCTACATCCTCAACTAATCTGATATGACGATGTTTTTTAAAGAATTCTTTACATTGTAACAACGCCATTGGATGAGAACAAACTTCACGAATTTCTGTTATAGATTGATTCGGTAAAGCCATTAAATGATGATGAATAGGTAAGTAATATTCACCTGAAATATGCAAGTTGTATTTATCTATTAATGCATAGTTAGGTATAATTGAACCAGCAATGGTGTTTTCAATAGCCATTACTGCTTGTTCGGATTTTTGGCTCGTTAAACTTTCTACAAGAGCATCAAAAGATAAACATTTTTCTAAGATAATGTCTTCTTGATAAAACTTCTCTGCAACAATATGATGGTTGCTTCCTTCTATTCCTTGGATGGCTATTTTTTTCATTTTAATCCATAAAAAAAAGCCTCGAAAATCGAGGCTTTATAGTTTATATAATTTAATGTTATTTTTTAAATTTATGATACAAAGCCTCTCCTCTTACTAAAATAGTAAAAGTAAAAAAAGAAACCTTGCCATAAATTTTGTAACATATACTCTTAACTTAAATGTCTGAAACAAATCTATATATTAAAATGATAAAAACAAATAAATGATTTGTCAAAGTTTAATTTTTATGATTTTAATAAAAAAAGTTGTTTAATTTTTGAAAAGTGAAAAAAGTTTTGAGGTATTTATGTGTTTAATAAAAAATTAAATAAAATATTTACGTTCTTCTAAAGATAATAATCTACAACTTTTAGATATAAATTGATGTCGATATTTCGCAATTAGATCATAAACAGGATTACTAATGAAGTTTGGAACATATTTTAAGTAAGAAATGTAATACCATTTAGAGTTTAAATGACTTAAAATTTTTAAAAACCCATTTGCTTTAGTGTAAACTATTTGATTTTCAATTAAAAAAATAGAGTCTAATTGTTCATTAATATTAAACTGTAGCTTAATTTGTTTGCCAATATTAGATTGTTGAGAAATAAATCGTAATCTATCAGAAGGTTTTTTATTTAATATAAATAAGATAGATTGATTGCAAAATCCGCAAGTTCCATCATATAATACAATAACGTATTTTTCTAATAACTTTTTAGTTTCCATAAGTTTTATTTCGATATAGAAGTAAATATGATGCAATGAATAAAACTGAAACAATTATAGTCATTACAAATCCATAACTATAAGAACTATGTAATCCGCCAAAATAATCTAATTCTTTAACTTGGTTTAAGTTGCAGTACACTAAAAAGAAAAAGGTGATTTCAAAAGTTTTTTTAGATTTTGTAAAAGCTCCTAAAAAAACTGCAACTAGAACAATGAAGATAGCGCCAAGTAAAACATTTAATACACTACTAAAATTTAATTCTATTAAATACCTAATTAGTACAGGTAATGCAATAAATAATGAGATAGATAAGCCAGCTATAATTCTTGAAATAGTTAATCTTTTTAATGGATTATACGAAGAGTTGGTAAAGAAATGTGTTCTAAATGTTTGGTCCTTTGTAACTAAATCTGACCATACGGTTACTTGTAAAAACCATAAAATAGGTAATACATATAAATGAGCAATACTTAAAGGTATAAAAAACATACTTGTAAATCCGCATATAGTTAATATCCATAAATACGATGGGTTTTTACGAACAATCATTAATAACTCTGCTTCAATTAACGGAGCTAAGCTGTAAGACATTTCAATATCTTGATTTAAGTTTCCGAGCTTGAAATCAGCACTTTTATATTTAGTTTCTTCAGAAATAGTAATAGTTTTCCTAGGTGATTCCTTATAATTAAATCTATGAAAGAAAAAAGAAGCAATTACAGATACCAAAGCAGCAATTAAAATCCAAAACAACCTACTATATATGTACCAACTAGGAAAAAAAAGCGAGTTCATTTGAAATGTTTTTTCAGGATTTCTACTTCCAGAGACAAAACCAATAGATAATCCAATATCCTTTTTATTAAAAGTTTCTTGTACTTGATTTGCAACACTACTTGTTACATGTTGAATTCCAAAAATGTCTGAAGAAAAAACTGAAGTTTCATTATTAGTTGCTGAAAATAATGTAGCGAAGAATAAGAATAAAAACACTCCATATTGAAGCATTCGTTTAGTTGGAAAAAATATTTCTAATACTACAGCTAGATTAGCAATTAAAAACAATGTTGGAATAGCTATTAATACATAAGGTATAATAAAACTTAAAACATTGAAAGTATGGGTGTTTCCATACAAGAAAAATAATGCAATTCCAGTAATAAAAATTATAAGCAAAATGGTTAATAAAACTAAAAAATTACTTGCTATTTTAGAGAATATATAAGCAATATTTGAGATTTTAGTAGTTCCTATAATGTGACCAATTCTGGTTTCTATATCTTTTTTAATACTTCCATTAACTAAGAAGAATCCACATAAAGATAAAAATGTACTTGCTAAAATGGCTGTTACAAAACCGATCCATTCTGCTGTATAATCTCCAGTATATCCGCCAAAACTAACAGTGGTATAATTTGCTTCTTGAGAAGGCACAAAATTAAAAGCAATAAATAAACTAAAGGCTATAGTTATCAGAAAAGAATAACTTCTAATATATTGTAAATAATTTCCTTTAATAATATTGAAATATTGTAACATCATGGTTTTAGTTTTTAGTTAAATAGATATAGGCATCTTCTAGAGTAGGAGTAACCATTTCTCCAATTTGATTCACTGCATTTGAAATGTAACGTACTTTAAATTCGTCATTCATTCGATATGAACTAACTACGTTAAAATTGTTTTTGAAATTATTTATATTAGCTCTACTTATAGTAGTTTCATAAACTTTACCTTCTGCTAGTTTGGTAATTGAATCTTGTTTGTCTTTAATAATAAGATTACCTTTTTTCATGATCGCAACTTCATCTGCGATAGATTCTATATCAGAAACGATATGAGAAGATAGTATAACGATTCTATTTGTTGCTAAATCTGAAATTAAATCACGGAAACGCAATCTTTCTTCTGGATCTAAACCAACAGTTGGTTCATCAAAAATTAAGACTTTCGGGTCATTTAATAATGCTTGTGCAATTCCAATTCTCTGAATCATTCCTCCAGAGTATGTTTTTAGTTGGTTTTTAGCTGCATCAGTTAAATTAACCTCTTCTAATAATGTTTCAATTCTATAGTGTAAATTTTTTCCACCGACACCTTTCATAGCAGCCATATATGCTAAAAATTCGTAAGCATTTAAGTTAGGATATACTCCAAAATCTTGAGGTAAATAACCAAGTGTTTGACGCATATAATTAGGATGTTTCACCACATCATTTTCATTTAAGAAAATATCACCTTGCGTTGGTTTTGTAATGGTAGAAATCATTTTCATTAATGTTGATTTACCGGCACCATTCGGACCTAAAACTCCTAAGATTCCTGATGAAATATCAATAGAATAATCACTTAATCCTATTTTCTTTGAATTGTATTTTTTCGTAAGATTTTTTATCGTTAACTGCATGTTCTTTAATTTTTAAGGTGAATATTCTATTGATATTTTTGTTTTTTTATTGAAAGACTATCCTTTGCTAATCATACGTTGGAAGTTCTCTTTCTTAACATGTACTTGTGATAATGGAATAGATTTTTGAGTCTTATCTTTTTCGTCTACTTCTTTAAAACGATTGTTAAACTCTTTAGCTGTACAATAAGAAATTGTGTTTGTGTTTGTAGATTCGAATGGACTATTAGTTTCTAATACTAATCCTGGTAATCCGAAGAAAGTATGAGGTCCACCGTTTACTGGAATTTCTGGAGTAAACCAAACATAAATATCAGCATTTCCTTTTAAGTGAGCTTTTTTACATTGGTATCCGTTAATATCTTTTTGCTCATCAGTAAATTCCCACTTAATGTTGTTACTTTTTTCTTGGAAAAAGATGTCTTTACCCATAAAGTTTTCTTTTCCTTTAATTTCTCCTTTTTTGTTCTTTAAAACATAAAAAGTATATCCTGTTGTACTTAAATTTTTAACTTCAGAAACAGAATCTAAAACGAATAACGATTCTTTAGTTTTTGTGTTGATATAATATGTACTATGAACTTTGTAATCTCCCATCATCTTTAAAAAGTTTGATAATTTCTGAGGATCTTGAATTTGCTTTTTCATCATTCCAACCATAAAGTCAGATACACATCCACTGGTATAATTTACTTTAAGTACTTCTTTTTTATTTGATTGAGCGTTAGTGTTTAATGCGAAGATTGCACAAATGATTACTGCTAAAGTTTTAAATGTTTTCATGGTATTAAGTTTTAAAAGGTTATATTTTTTAATTTTTATAAATTGAATTTTATTCCTGCTATGAAATAGTTTAATGATTGGTTATTTACCAGCGTTGTGGTAATACCGTTTCTGATGATGAATTGTGAGTTATAAGCATCGTTTTCAAAGATGTTTAACAATTCTCCTAAGTGTCGTCCTTCTATACTATAAGTGATTTTACCTTTAGTATATTCAAATCCTAGATTAATGTTCTTTCTAGAAAAAGTAGTGTTGTTTATAATGTTATTATCGTATAAGAAACTAATGTTTCCTTTGTAAGATTTATCTTTAAATAAGATTGAAAAAGAACTGCTTGAGTATCTAGAATCGTAAGATAAATTTTCAACTTCATCAGTAATAAAAGATAATCTTGTAGAAAGACTAAAATTTATAAAACTGTCTGTTATTGTTTCTATATTTAATCTTGGAGCTATATTTTGTGTTGTAATATTTACATCTTGTTGCCCGATTTTAGACGGGTATTTAGCTCCAGAATATGATAGAGAAAGATCAACTTTTGTAGGAAACTTAATTGGCGCTACTGTTTTAGAGTAAAAAGTTTCTATAGAATAGTCTTGTGCTTTTTCGGCAATGAAAAAATCATATTCCGAAATACCGTTTTGTTGTTGTACAAAAGCTCTTCTTAAAGAATTATTCTGTGTTTCATAATTAAAAGAGATAGAGAATATTTCTGCATCAAAAAGATTATCGTAATTATAACTCGTGTAAAATTGATCTGAATAGTTAAAGCCTAAAGGAAAAATTGAATTTCCATTCCAGATACTATTAAAAGGTTGAATTGTATTTATACCAGATTCTATTTCGTTGAATTTTCTTTTTCTAGAATAACTAATGTAATATCTATGCATTTTACGATCATAATCTACCCAAAGTGACATTGGTATAAAAGTGTCATTCTGTTCAGTAATGTTGTTTAATGTGTTAGAAAAAACATCTGTTCCTAAAGAAAATTGATAATCTAATCCTTTTTTAATAACATCGTTACCTCTTACTTTTAAGTTTACTATGTAATTATTACGATCTCTTTCTATAAGATTTATACTATTATTTTTGTCGAAGATTTTTTCTTGAGTCCTGTAATAATCCAGTGTTAACCTTGGAATAAAGATTTCAGATACTTTTAATCGTAACCCTAAACCTCCAGAAAATTGATTCTTATTAAACTTATAATCTTGTTCATCGTTAATTGTAGATGAATTATCTGTAACGTTATAATCGTTCAAGAAATTTGTTCCTTCATGATATAATGCTGTATTTGCCTCTAAAATTAAATTCTTTCTAAGTTTACTTTTTAAATTTAATTGATGATATCCTGAGAAAACCTCATTTAAATTACTAGATGAAATATTGTTAGTGCCGCTTGCTGTTCCGTTAGTGAACAACTCATTTTCAATTGTACTTTTATTTGTATCATCTATATAATTTGCATTTAAATTGTAACTTAAAATTGTTTTGTCTGAAACTTTGTATGCTAAACCTAAAGCGCCTAAGAAAGATTGAGTTTTTGTTCTTGTATTATCTGTTGTATTTAATAAATTCTCATTGTTTAATGTGCTTGTGTTTTGTAAAACACTGCTAATTCTATCTGGAGCAAAGTGATAAAATACTCCTGAAGTTTTTAAACGTTGAGTTTGATTTCTTAAAGTTAAGTTTGTGCTTGAAAAGAAATCTTTTTGAAGGTTTTCGTTTGATGCAAATAACATTCCTAAACTCTGAGCCTGATATGGAGAGAAAGGTTGTCCTACACTAAATAATTTCTTTATTTCGTTTGATTTTATTGTTGTTTTACCAATGTTGTTGGTGTTTTGTGTTAAGAATGCGTTTAAAGATTGAGAGAATAAAAATCCTTTTGCACGTATTTCGTATTTGTTGTTGTAGCCGTACTTAGTCTCTAAAGAACCATTCATAATTGTTTGATTCTTATTTTTAGTGTCAATGTTTAATACACTTTCTTCTTCATCTTCAAAATCTAAAGAGAAATCATCACTATAGTTATTAATTACGCTAATTCCTTCTATGATTTTATTTTCAATATTTTCTAAAGCAATACTATTTTGATTTTCAAATGAAGGTTTTTTGTTAACTAAAATTTTATCTATGTTTTTTCCTTTATAAATAATAGTCCCATCATCAGAAAGTCTAAAGTTTGGTATTTTCTTTAGTATGTCTTTTAAATTGTCGTTATCATATAAGTTAAGTTTATCTAACTCTAACTTAACAGTGTCTTTTGCTTTTTTACTAGACACTAGAATTACTTCATCTAAAGAAGTTAGATTTTCTTCTAGTGTGAAATTTTTAATAATTGAGTTTTTGTTTAGATCTTCAGTTGTAAAGTTGTATTGTTTTTTAAGAAAAGCAATGTGAGATACTTCTAATGTATAACCCGAATTTACAGCAGCTTTAATTTCATAGTTTCCTTGTTCGTTGGTTACAGTGTACTCTATAATTTTCTTTTGAGTATTGTAAAGTATTACTGCTACACCTTCTATAGGAAGTTGATTTAAGTCTATCACTTTTCCTGAGATAACCTTACTTTGAGCAAAACCTAATAAGGTTTGCATTAAGAAAATAAGGATGATAATATGTTTACGATTTAAATTCATTTCAGTATGAGTTATACAATGTTGTTTTCATAACCATATACATTGTAAAGCTATGTATATGGTCAAAAAAATTATTCTTTCTTTCTTTTTCTTGTTGTTCTTAGCAGTATAGTTAAAAGAATATATAATGTTAATGCGCTAAAAAATACGGCAGGAATGAACCAATTACCTAGTATTTCTGTTACATTCTCATTTGTCTTTAACATTCCTAAGGCTACAAATTCTCCGTCTTTTAAGAATAAACCAGTATTTTCTGGATATCTAATTTTCAAGTACATTAAAATCCCAAAACCTAATAAAAGAATGTATAGAATAGCAAAAACACTATAAACAAATCCATTTTTTATATTTAAAAATATAGCTTCAAATATATGTTTAGGATTAAAAGTTCTTGTTGCTTGTTTTAATTTTTTGTCAGCAACTAAAGGTTTTAAAACTACCTCTGGATCTCCTAAATCTTGTGTTATTTTTAATATTTTTTCCACTTCGTTTGTGTTGCTATTATTTAATATACCTTCATATATATGGCTATTAAACTCCATTAATACATCTTGTTTATCGCTATCCGCTAACACAGAAATCGTTCTACGAATTCTTCCAAAATAATTATCGTAGATTTTTTGAGCCGATTTGTCTTTAAACTCTATGTTTTTCATTTTGTTAGCTTTTTAATTGATGTTTCAAGTGATTGCCAATACTCAATCATTTCGTCTAATGTTTCAACCCCAATAGCAGTAAGTTGATAATATTTTCTAGGAATTCCTGATTCTTGTTCTACCCATTTAGAAGTCACTAATCCTTCTTTTTTTAGTCGATTCATTAATGGATACAATGTACCTTCAGCAATTTCTATAGTTGTATATTTTTTTACCTGTTCAATAAGTTCGTAGCCATAAAACTCATTATCTCTTAGTACATTTAACAGGATAAAAGCTAATGTACCTTTCTTTACTTGCGACTGCCATTTTTGAACAAATTCTGAATTCATAATTCAAATATATAAAAAAATACATTGTAATGCTATGTATTGTGCTAAAAAATGTTAGACTGTTTGCGTTTTTAAAGACTTTTTATTGAATTTAATATTGATTTTTTCAATGAACTTCAATTTAAGATGTTGTCCGAATGCAATAAAATTTAATAATATCATTATCGAGCCAAAAGTGTAAAATTCCATAAATACCGCGATTCCTACGTGTAATAAAACAACTAACCACAATGTTACTTTTCTTGTGAATTTAGTGAACATTAAAATTGGGTATAGTAATTCTAAAATCACAGTTCCCCACCCCAGTATTTTAAAAAACATTGGATAAGCAATTAAAGGTAATGAGTTTTCAATTACACTATCAGAAGTGTAAGTGTTTATAACGAACCATATTGCATTTCCATCAATCCAATCTGTACCTAAAGCTTTTCCTAGTCCAGCAAAGAAATATACCAGACACAAATGAATTTGTAAAAATCGTATGATAAATGAATACAATGAACTTTGTATGTCTTTTTTAAATAATAAACTAGAACATATAGCTAGATTAATAAATAATGTAAACGACATGAAATAATCTGCTCCGTAAGAGAATAAGTAAGCTGAATTAATTAATGTAAAGTGAACAAACCAAGCTACAAAAGCAAATCCAGTTCTTTTAAAATTAGAAAGTATTGCTATTAAGCTACCAATATACATAAAGATAAACACTAGTAGCGTAGCATTAGCATTTAAGCCGATATAAGAAAAACTTTTAAAGAACCAATTTAGTACTGGTTGGTACCAAAAAGCATATCTTTGATTTACTTGGCTTTTAATAATGCCTTGATCGCTAAAAATATGAAATACATCTGGTAATACTGTAAGTATATTCACTAAAGCAAAAAGAGTAATAAGTTTAATCGCAAACTCTCTGTTTATACTTATAGAATTTTTAAAAATAAAAGATTCAATTTTAGTAATCATAATACTATTATTAATTGTTATTACTTGATTATTTTTTAGCTATTCTCTCCTTTTTTGTTGCAGAAAATCCTAATATACTTTTACGCTTAACACCGTAACCTAAATCTCTTGCTGTTTGTAGATCCATATATTTACTTAAGTGTAAATAAACATCTATTTTATCAATGGTTGGATTAGCAGAGAAAAGATAAGAAGATATGGAGCGCAGTATAACATCCCGTTCTTCCTCATTAAAAATATTAGATTTGAAATGCAAGTTTGCACATTCAAACTTTAATTTAGATTCTTGAGTAAGTAATGGTAAGTCAATTCGTTTTCCATCAGCAACAAAAGTGATATCTACTTTTGTCTCAGCTACATTTGGTGAAAAAAAGGAATATCCTCTGTTTGTTCCTGTAAAAATTGAATAAAAGTATATGAAATCGTTTACAGATTTAGAACATTCAAATATGCTGCTGAAATCAACAATTGATTGACCAACCGGATTTAATGTTTCGTACGATTTTTTGTCTTTAAACTCGGTAAAGCTTGTAAATCCAACAATCAACATAAAAGAAATATGAGTAATAAGGTATCCTAATAGTATGTATTTAAAAGTCTTCATAGAGTTTAATTTTAAAAAGTTTAAAAAAAGGAAAAGGTTACCGGTTGTAACCCTTCCTTATTTTTTAAAAGAATCTTAGTTCTCTGATTTATCAGGAGTAGCAGTTTCTTTAGATCCTTTGTAAACGAAATCTCTAGAAATAAAAGTCCAATCTTCTTTTTCAGCTACAAAAGCTTCAAAACTTTCAGCAGTATTGATGTTTACATCATTCATGTCTACTGGTTGAGCGTTTACAGTTGTAGTTAAAGATCCGATTACTAAAGCAGTTAAAGCGATTCCTCCGATTAATTTTGATACTAAATTTTTCATGTTTATAATATTTAAAAAAGGTTAATTAAAAACAATCATAGTTTTGAGACGTTAATTGATCATCGGTCTAACCTCTGGCCTTCGGTATTTGTTACACTTCAAAGGTAGTAACAATCTCTTCTTTCGATGCTACACAAAAGGGTAGTTGATGTTTAATCTATTGAAAACTACACTTTTGGGTAGTAATTGAGAGTTGTCCTCAGTAGTGTTTATTGTTACTAATGATTTATTTTTATTATAGAAGTCTATTAGTCCCTTATATGGTAATGCTACTGGTATAGTTTCTGACCCTAAATAGTGTATAGGTCTGCCTATTATTTCTGCTTTTATACCTAATAAACGCAATACTCTTAATAATTTACTATCACATTCTGCAAATGCAACATTATTTTCATGTTCACAAACTGGAGCTATGGCGCAAACCATTAATTTTTTAAATAAATTAATATCTCCAACATTTTTTTTGATTGCAAAACGACCAATATGAAATATGTTATTTATAGAGTCATTCTTAACTGCTAAAAATGGATTAATACCAAATATCTTTTGAATGGGTAAAATATCTTTAAAATTCCATTTTAAAACTCGAATAGCTCCGTTTATACTGCCTATGATATCTTTAGATACAAAAATTTCAGAATTATTATAATAGTTTAGTTCTTCATAATAGATAGAGTTGATGTCATCTGTATGATTTTCAGGTAGAGTTTCATTGGTGTGATGATTGTAGTTTTCATGAACAATAAACTCTGCTAATTCTATTATTTGATGTATTTCTAGTTTCTGTAAATAGTTTTTAGATGGTATCATAATTGAATATTTTACCTTAAAACTATCTAGAGATTGAAGCAGTTTTGTTACACTCAAGTGTAGTAATATGTTGATTTACTGAAAACTACACAAAAGTGTAGTTTTGAAAATTGTGAAATAAAAAAAAGATTTATATTTGGAAAATACTAACCAACCTTCTATATATGGCAAATGTTAATGATTTTTTTTACAGCAAAAATACCGTTAACGAAATTTCAGATGAAGATCAAAATCAAACGGTTGACTATCTGGAACCAGTAAAGGCTTTTGCTAGGACTACCTATAAAAGTATCTATATTATAGATTATGAAAAAAAAGGTTTTGAATATGTTTCAGATAATCCACTTTTTTTATGTGGACATACAGCAGAGGAAGTGGAAAAGATGGGGTACGCTTTTTATTTCAAGTATGTTACTGAACCAGATTTAGATCTCTTATTAAAGATTAATACTATAGGTTTCGATTTTTATGAGAAGCTACCGGTAGAGGAACGAAAGAATTATACTATTTCTTATGATTTTCATTTAAAGAATAACGAAGGGAAAATAATTTTGATTAATCAGAAATTAACTCCTTTGTTTTTAACTAATGATGGGAAAATATGGAAAGCTTTATGTATAATATCGTTATCGGCTGAACAAAACTCGGGGAATATTAAAGTTTACAAAAAAGGGGATAATAAAATTTTCAAATATGATCTTGAGGGAGACTTTTGGAAAACTACAGAGAAGATAAAATTAACTAGTAGAGAAAGTGAAATTTTAAGATATTCTATTAGGGGTTACACTATAAATGAGATTGCAGAAGCAATTTTTGTATCTCCAGATACTGTAAAATTTCATAGAAGAAAGTTATTTGACAAACTAGAAGTAGTTAATATCTCTGAAGCAATTGCTTATGCTACAAACAATAGATTAATCTAGTTATTCATAATTGTAGATAAATAAAACTCAGGAAATTCTTTGTGCTCTTTACCGGTTGCAATGTTAAATAAAAGATGTGTACACATTGCTGCTACTGTCCATGATGCTATAGAAAGCTGTGGTGGAGGTAAAGGCTCTTTTTCGTTAATGTATTTTTCAAGGATTTCTTCAATCCAATCGTGTGGGTTACCCCAAAATTTTAGATAACTAGTAGCGTATTTCACTACGTTAACTTCGTTAAAATCTTCATTTACACGTTTAAGGGTTTTTAAAGATAATCCTTTAGGAGATATCACAGTTACTAAACCGCCCCAACCTAAATTGTAAGGGTGAAGTACAGGTATGTTGTTTTCTTGACAAATTTCGTCAAATAATAAAGGGATGTCTGAAGAAAAGTCTAAAGCGTTAATCGCAATTTGATGACCTTCTATACATCCTTTTATATTATCTTCTGTAATAAATTCATTAAATACATTAATTTCAGCATTAGAGTTAATGCTTAATAATCTGTTTTTAATTGCTTCTACTTTGTCTATTGAAATATCTTTTTCCGTGTAATTTTGACGATTTAAATTAGAGTATTCTACTTGGTCTCCGTCTATAATGGTTATTTTCTCAAAACCTAATCGTAATGCACATTCGGCTATTACACTTCCTATCCCAGATCCACCAAGAATAACTGAACAATTTTTAATGATCTCTTGCTCTTGGCTATTTAAATATAATCTATTTCTAATGTATCGTTCATTCATTTTTACTGGGATTTAGGTCAAAAGTACTATCAATTAATAAGATGTTAACTACACAAAAGTTTAGTTGTTTAAAAAGTAAGTCAATTATTTTGAAAATATAAAAAAAGCTTCTCAGAATTGAGAAGCTTTTTGCGGTCTGGACGGGACTCGAACCCGCGACCCCATGCGTGACAGGCATGTATTCTAACCAGCTGAACTACCAGACCGTTGCCTTATTGCGGGTGCAAACTTACTATTTTTTTTTAAATTGATAAAGTATTTATGAAGAAATGTTTAGAGAAAAAATTTTAATGTATAAAAAAAGCTTCTCAAAATTGAGAAGCTTTTGCGGTCTGGACGGGACTCGAACCCGCGACCCCATGCGTGACAGGCATGTATTCTAACCAGCTGAACTACCAGACCGTTGCCTTATTGCGGGTGCAAATATATAATCTTTTTTCATTTCTGCAAAAACTTTTTTTAAAAAAATTACATTTTCTTTCTGCTAATTAAATAGCTTGTTAAAATAGAATTGTATCCATCATGAATATTAACAGGCACATAATTAATTTTATATTGCAAACATTCGTTTTTTAAATCATTAAAAAATAATTCCGTCTGTTTTTTATAATTGTCTTTAACTGTATCAGGATAAAGGTTTATTTCTTGATTAGTTTCTATATCAACAAACTTTTTAGGTCCATCTTCAAAATCAAAATCTAATTCTAACTTTTTATCGTAAGTATGAAATAACACAACTTCATGTTTGTTGTACTTTAAATGTCTCAGTGCATTAAATAATTCTTCTTGATTTTTATTGGTTTGAAACATATCAGTAAAAACAAAAATTAAAGACCTACGGTGAATCTTTTCTGCAATTTCATGAAGATATTTATATGTATCTGTTGACTTTGAATTAGTTTTTGAAGTTAATGTTTTTTCTAATTCATTAATAATGAGTTTTCTATGACGTTCGCTTCCTTTCTCAGGAGCGTAAAATTCATATGTGTCAGAGTAAATACTCAAGCCAACTGCATCTCTTTGTTTTTTTAAGATTTCAATTAATGAAGCAGCAGCCACACAAGAAAATCCAATTTTGTTAAGATCATCAAATTTTTGAACTTGCTTAATCGGATAATGCATCGATGAAGAGTTATCTATAATGATATGGCACCTTAAATTAGTTTCCTCTTCATATTTCTTAGTGTATAGTTTTTCTGTTTTAGCAAAAAGTTTCCAGTCAATATGTCTAGTGTTTTCTCCTTTGTTGTAAAGTTTATGTTCAGAGAATTCCACAGAGAAACCATGAAACGGACTTTTATGCATTCCTGTTATAAAACCTTCTACAACTTGTTTCGCAAGAAGTTCTAAATTTTTTATTTCTGAAGATTGAAGAGATGAAAGTTGTATACTCATAAGTTTTTAAAAATAAAAAAGGTTTGACGATCGTCAAACCTTTTTTATTTAATTTTTCTATAAAATTTATAGTGCAGCATCAATTTTGTCAGTATATGCTTTCTTAGGAGCAGCACCAACTTGCTTAGCTACAACTTCACCATTTTTAAAAACTAATACAGTAGGAATATTTCTAACTCCGTACTTAGCTGCAAATTCTTGGTTAGCATCTACATCTACTTTACCAACAACAGCTCTACCTTCATATTCGCTACTAATCTCATCTATGATAGGTCCAACCATTCTACATGGCCCACACCAAGTAGCCCAAAAATCAACTAAAACAGGTTTGTCAGATTTTAATACTACTTCTTCAAATGATGTATCTGTAATTTCTAATGCCATTCTTTTGTCTTTTATGTATTTATTAACTACAAATGTAATAATTTATTTCACTTTTTTCAATAGTGTTTAAATTGGTTTTTCTTATGTATCAATTGATTTTGTAAATATTAACGGAGATAAATTTTAAAAATGAATATATATATATTAAATTTGACGCTGATTTTTTTGAGGAAAGATTTGTTCTGATTGCGACCTCGTAAAAAAATGCTAAAACAGTAATGTTTGCTATATTTTACGACAACTTCCTCAGAAAAAGTTTATTAATTCAAAACGAAAAAAAGATAACATGCCATATTTTTTCACATCAGAGAGTGTATCTGAAGGACATCCAGATAAAGTTGCAGATCAAATTAGTGATGCATTAATTGATAATTTTTTAGCCTTCGATCCAGAATCTAAAGTTGCTTGTGAAACTTTAGTGACTACTGGTCAGGTAGTTTTAGCAGGTGAGGTGAAGTCTAATATTTATTTAGATGTTCAAAAAATCGCTAGAAATGTAATTAATAAGATTGGTTACACTAAGAGCGAATATATGTTCGATGGAAATTCTTGTGGAGTATTTTCTGCAATTCATGAACAGTCAGATGATATCAATAGAGGTGTAGATAGAGCTAAGAAAGAAGAGCAAGGTGCAGGAGATCAAGGTATGATGTTCGGTTATGCGACTAATGAAACTGAAAACTATATGCCTTTAGCTTTAGATTTATCTCACTTAATTTTAAAAGAATTAGCAGAGTTAAGAAGAGAAGGAAAAGATATTTCTTATTTAAGGCCAGATGCTAAAAGTCAGGTAACTATTGAGTATTCAGATGATAATGTGCCACAAAGAATTGAAGCAATTGTGGTTTCTACACAGCATGATGATTTTGGAGACGATGCTACAATGTTAGATAAGATTAGAGAGGATATCAAAAATATTTTAATTCCAAGAGTAATAGCTAAATTACCAGAGAGTATTCAAAAGTTATTTAACGATGATATCAAATATCATATTAATCCTACAGGAAAATTTGTTATTGGTGGACCTCATGGAGATACAGGTTTAACTGGAAGAAAAATTATCGTTGATACTTATGGAGGAAAAGGAGCTCACGGTGGTGGAGCTTTTTCAGGAAAAGATCCAAGTAAAGTAGATAGAAGTGCAGCTTATGCTACACGTCACATCGCTAAAAACTTAGTTGCTGCAGGAGTTGCAGATGAGGTTTTAGTTCAAGTTTCTTATGCGATTGGGGTTGTTGAGCCAATGGGGATTTTTGTAGATACTTATGGAACTTCAAAAGTAGATTTAAATGATGGTGAAATTGCGAATAAGGTATCTGAGATTTTTGATATGAGACCTCATGCAATTGAATCAAGGTTAAAGCTTAGAACTCCAATGTACAGTGAAACTGCTGCCTATGGTCATATGGGAAGAGTAAATGAAATAGTGTCTAAAACATTTGTTCAACCAAATGGTGAAGAAAAAACATTAGATGTAGAATTATTTACTTGGGAAAAATTAGATTATATAGATCAAGTAAAAAGAGCTTTTAGCTTATAAAAATAATTTGACATTACTATAACGTTAAAAGTCTAGATTACACAAAGTTTTCTAGACTTTTTTTGTTTATTTGTGTACCAATTATAAAATTATTAACTATGAAAAAAATCAATTATTTTTTATCGATTTTAACACTTTCTATTTTAGCTACAAGTTGTAGTAATTCAGTTTCTGATGATTTTGATGACATGAATCAAGATGTTGCAGAAAAAAGATTAAAGAAAATTTCATCGAATCAGAACGGAGAAGATATTTCTGTAAGTTTTTCATATGATGGAAACAATAAATTAACAGGAATTACAGGTGTGTCTAGAAATGAAACAAGCTCTATTCAATATACAAATACAGGTGATTTATTAAATGTTTCTGCTCAAGGACTTAATGAAACATTAAATCTAGAAGAATTGTTTCAATCACCATTTAATGCTTATGAATTAGGACAAGTTGTAAGTTATGATGATAATAGAAACCCTTCTCAAATTTCTTTTGAAGATCAGGTTTATAATTACAATACAGGGCAATATGAAACTATTAGTTTAACGGCAGAAATTATCTACGATGATGCTCCTAATATGTATTTTTATACTTTAAAAGCTGCTGGTATTATTGATATTTTAGATAAAGTTCAATTAGATTTTAGTATGAATGCTCAAGCTTCAGAAATTATTAAGGCAAGTCAGTTATTGCCTATGAACAATCCTGTAAAGTTTGTTTATAAGAATGAAAATGGAGGTGTAGAGGCTTCAATTGATATTAGTTATACTTATGATCAAGATAATTATCCGATTAATGCAATTGCAGTATTAAATGCGAGATCTTCTTCAGAAACAGTTGCGATTAATTTTTCCTACAATTAGAAAATATATTATAAACTATTTAAAAGGTGAGGAAATTAATTTTCTCACCTTTTTTTGTTTAAGTTAAATTCAAATCTTTAAAGATGTTACAAATAGAAGTCCTGAAACATCTAATATGTTGTTTATCAGTATTTTTTTGGGTTTTGTGTTGTGTTACAAATTTTAAACTCTCTGTTGTTTTGTTAATGTATTTTTGTAATAGAATTAATCAAAGGGGATTATAAAATTATAAAATCATGGGGAAAATTTTACTTATTAGAATTAGAGTATTTTATAGAATAGTTTTGAAAGCTTTAGCAGAGTCGGGGAAAGCTGCTAGTTATGCTATCAAACATTAAAATACTAAAAAAAAAGAAAAAGAGCTACATTAAATATGTAGCTCTTTTTGATTCTATTTTGTTTAAAAAAGAAAAAGACGTTTATTTTATGTTGATAATGTAAGGCATTCTAGCTTGAATTCCTTTTAAGTTTTTTAATTGGTTAATCTCATTAAATAAACGATAACTCTCATCTCCAAGTGCTTTTCTCAAAATTTCTTGTTTGTTTACTTTTCCAAAGGGAGAGAATTTAAACATTTCTTTATAGTCTGTTTTGTAGTTAGGGAAGTTTTTAATGCGATAACCTTTGTTTAACTCAGCTAGTTGGGCTGCAGCATTAATAGCATGATCTAATCCACCTAATTCATCAACTAAACCTTTTGAGATAGCTTCTTTTCCAGACCAAACTCTACCTTGTGCAACTGCGTCTACTTGTTCAAAAGTCATTTTTCTTCCTTGAGCTACTCTATTAACAAATGTCTTGTAAATTTGTTCAACACCTTCTTTGGTAACGTCGTAAAACTTTTTATTCATTGGTTCAAAAAGACTGTACTGAGCACTTTTATTAGTTGAAACTTGCTCTGCATTTATTCCCATTTTCTTAGAAAGTTCGTAAGCATTTGGTAGTGCGCCAAATACACCAATAGAGCCAGTAATAGTTGTAGGTTCTGCTACAATCAAATCTGCGTTACAAGCGATATAATATCCACCAGAAGCTGCTAAATTACCCATAGATACTACCAAAGGTTTTTCTTTTCTGGCTAATTCTAATTCTCTCCAAATTAAATCAGACGCTAATGCACTTCCACCAGGAGAGTTTACGCGTAAAACAATTGCCTTAACGTTTTTGTCTTTAACAGCTTTTTTGATAGCTTCATTAATAATTCCTTGACCAATAACATCTTCATTTCCTTGTCCGTACATAATTTGACCTTGAGCGTAAATAACAGCTATTCGGTCTTTTGCTAATGAAGTTTTTCTGCCTTTTCCAGACTTAATATAGTCTTGAATAGATATTGTAGCGTATTTACCATCTTCTACAGCAGCTTTTAACTTCTCTTCATACTCATCTTGATAAATAAAATTATCTATAAGTTTATTTGTTTTTGCTAATTCAGCATTTCTACCTTTAGAATTATCAGCTATACTGTTAACTTCTTCTTCAGTTATTTTTCTAGATTTACTAATATCTGCAGTGATTTCAGACCAAATAGACTTTAAGAAAGAAGTTGTTTGTTCACGGTTAGCTTCACTCATTTTGTTGTCTAAGTAAGGTTCAACAGCACTTTTATATTTACCATGTCTTATAACTTCCATTTTTACTCCGTACTTATCTTCAAAATCTTTATAATATAAAATTTCAGTAGATAAACCAGTGAAGTCTATTTGTCCAACAGGATTTAAATAAACACTATCGGCTACAGAACTTAAATAGTAGTTTTTTTGAGTATATACATCGTTATAAGCATAAATGAATTTTCCTGATTCTTTAAATTCTTCTAACTTTTTTCTCAAGGCTTGAGTTTGGGCAAAACCAGCATTTACAAAAGTTGAATTTAAACTGATTCCTTTAATGTTGTTGTCTAATTGGGCGTTGTCTAATGCGTTGAAGATTTTATTTAAAGCTAATTTAGTATTATCTAATTCTAAAGCCTCTAAAATTGGGTTCTTTTCGTCAGGAGCATAATCTTTAACAATAGAAGTTAAATCTAATTCTAAAATCGAATTTGGTTTAACAACTACAGTTTCTTGTTTTCCAGCTAAAGAAGCTATACCGATAAACAAAATAAAAATTAAAAATAGGCTAATAAAAAAACCTAAAATAGCGGCTAATAAGTTTCGTAAAAAATTCATTTTATTAATAATAATTGCGTGCAAATATACGCTTTTTAAGGTGGTTAATTATCTCAACGTCATGCGGTACTTTCGTTGAGCAAATTGAAAGTAATTAAAGAGTTTGTAATTTACGTCGTATCCATAATTAATATTTGCATTATAATCTATAATATTCTGATAAATATTAGGATTAAATCTCGTTGGATCTGAAACTCTAGAATTCCAAATTGGAACTAAAAAACGATTTCTGTTTTCTAAATAAGCTTGTGTATAATAACCAACAGGTTGAGCTATTGTATTTAAATATTGATTAAAACCGATATCAAGAATTATAATTTCATATTCTAAGCTATCATTTTTAATTACAACAGGTTCTTCCTTTATTTCTGAATTAGAAATTTTTTTTGGAGTATTACAATTACCTATAAAAAGAAAAATCGCTAGTCCTAAAAAGATATAATAGAATTTAGTTTTCATACAAAAATCAATTTACCTTATAAGATACGAAAATTAAGAAGATGTCTTTAATTTTTAATTCGTTAATATTTTGTTATTAGTTAAATTCTACTTGGTTAAATAAGTTATTTAATGTGTTTTTAGATTTCTCTTTTCCATCTTGTAACCAATTAAAGTATTCATCTTCGTTAGGTGTGTAGCCAACAGGTGTGTTTAAAATTTGTTTTCCATCAGAGCTTAATAAAACATAATAAGGTTGTGTATTAGTTTTAAAGAAAACAGTTTGAAAATGCGACCATTTATGCCCGTAGTTAGAAAGTTGTCTTGTACCTCCATTAACTCTATTCACTATAATTTGTTCTTCTTTAGGAAGTTCTTTTTTGTCATCAACATAAAGAGATATTAAAACATAGTCGTTTCGTAATACATTATCTATTTTTTCTGCAGGCCATACATGTTCTTCCATTTTTCTACAGTTTACACAGGCATAACCTGTAAAGTCTAACATGATAGGTTTATTTGTTTTTTTAGCGTAAGCTAAACCTTCTTTTAAATCTTTAAAACAAGTTAAATTATTAGGACACTCGTTAGGGTATATATAACTATAACCCACAGGTGGAGCTAAACCACTTAAAAGAGATAAAGACGAAAAAGTTTTTGTCTCTTTATTTACCATAAATCCTGAAGCTAAATAAACTGTAAAAGCAGCTACTAAAATTCCAAAAGTTATTCTAGAGAAACCAATTTTTTGAAAAGGAGAATCATGCGGAAATTTAATTAACCCAAATAGATATAAAGCTAAACCAGCGAAAATCAAGATCCATAAAATTAAGAAAGGTTCAATTTTTAAAATATTCCAGTGTGCTACTAAATCGGCATTAGATAAAAATTTAAATGCCAAGGCTAATTCTAAGAAACCTAAAACAACTTTAACAGTTGTCATCCAACCACCAGATTTAGGTAGTGATTTTAACATGTTCGGGAACATTGCAAAAAGAGTAAAAGGAAGTCCTAATGCAACTCCAAAACCAGCCATCCCGGAAGTTAATTGCCAAGCACCACCATCAGAAGATAAAGACCCTGCAAGTAAAGAACCTAAAATTGGCCCAGTACATGAAAATGAAACTATAGCTAAAGTTAAAGCCATAAAAAATATTCCTATTATTCCTCCAGAATTTTCTCCTTCAGTAGTTCTATTAGTCCAGCTACTAGGTAATGTAAGTTCATAAAAACCAAAAAATGATCCAGCAAAGAAGACAAATACAATAAAGAAGATAACGTTAAGCCAAACGTTAGTGGAAATTTCATTTAAAATATCAGGATTAATAGAGTCTAATAGATGGAAAGGAACACTTAGTAATAAGTATACGGCCAAAATAAAGAATCCATATAAAAGTGCTTTAGAAATTCCAGAGCTTTTAGAGCTGTCTTTTTTAGTGAAAAAGCTAACTGTAAGAGGAATCATAGGGAAAACACAAGGAGTTAATAATGCAAGTAAACCTCCTAAAAAACCTAAACCGAAAATACTAAATAAAGAAGAGTTGTCATTTTTTTTCTCAATAGTAGCATTCTCATTTGTTACTCCCACAGCATTTAAATCAACAGAAGGTTCTCTAATGTCTTTGCTAGATAAGCCGTATAGTATTGTGTTAGCTTCATCGTCACTTAAATCTGCTACTTTAGCTACTTTATTAACAGCAGAAGCTTTACTTTTTTCAGAAGTGAAGAAAGTTAAATCTTCAGATCGAGGGGGCAAACAACGAGTATCATTACAGACCATAAATTGAACATTAGCTTCAATTTTAGCGTCTTCTTTAAGTAAACGTATTTTTTGTTTGAATGTAGCTTTATTGGCAAAGTACTTAATTTGCATTTTAAACACTTTGTCATCTTCTGTAATACCTTTCTCTTCTGAAGTTTTTCCCATAAGTTCGTAACTATCGTTAGGAGTAAAAGAAAATATTGTTGGTCTTGGTCCTCCTTTAGGAATGTCTTGTGCGTATAAGTGCCATCCATCATCAATAGTGGCAGTAGAAATTAAATAGTATTCGTTATCAGATATTTTTTCAGTTTTAGTTTTCCATTTTACTGGATCTAGGATTTGCGAAAAACCAATATAACTAATTAATATAGTGAATAGAAAAAAGACTTTTTTCATTGTGTTTTAAATTTGTAGCTACGATTTGTAAAAATAACTTTTTTCAAATAATAGACTTGTTCCTGTTTTTGTTAAATTTAAAACAAATTTTAACAATGAAAAAACGTTGCTTTTGGGTTAGTAATGATCCATTATATATTGAATATCATGATAAAGAATGGGGGGGTCCTGTTTACGATGATGAAACATTATTTGAATTTTTACTTTTAGAGTCTTTTCAAGCGGGTTTAAGTTGGATTACCATTTTGAAAAAGAGAGAGAATTTTAGAGAAGCTTTTGATGGTTTTGATTATAAGAAAATAGCAAATTATAACGAAGATAAATTCAATGAATTAGTAGTAAATGAAGGGATCATAAGGAATAAATTAAAAATAAAAGCTGCAATAACTAATGCTAAAGCTTTTATGGAAGTTCAAAAGGAGTATGGTTCTTTTTCTAAATATATTTGGGCTTTTTTTAATGGAAAACCAATAAAAAATAATTTTAAAACTAGAGAAGAGGTTCCTGCAACCACACCTTTGTCAGATGAAATATCAAAAGCACTTAAAAAAAGAGGTTTTAAATTTGTAGGATCAACAATTATTTATGCTTTTATGCAAGCTACAGGTATGGTAAACGATCATACAACAGATTGTTTCAAGTATAATGAAGTTTAAAAGAATAATATGTTAAAGATAATGGCTAAAAAAACTAAAGATCCAGGATTTGGTTATAAATCAGCTAAAAATGTAAAAGGAACTATCAATAAAGATGGAAGTTCTAATATTATTCACATCAATCGTAAGTTTGGTGTTGATGATTTATATAGTTTTTTTATCAGTTTATCTTGGATTCAGTTTTCTATTATTGTGGTTCTAAGTTATACGATGCTAAATGTTTTTTTTGGAATAGTATATACATTAATTGGTATAGAACAAATAACTCCCTCTACAGGAAATGCATTTAGAGATTTTTTAAATGGTTTTTTCTTTAGTGCACAAACATTAACAACTGTTGGCTACGGAGGGATTGCTCCGAAAGGATTAACAGCTAATGTTATTGCTGCCTTTGAGGCTTTAATTGGTTTGGTGAGTTTCGCTTTTGTAACTGGATTACTTTATGGTCGATTTTCTAGGCCTAAAGCAGCTATTCGTTTCAGTAAGAATTTAATCGTTAGAGAGTTTAATGGAGGTAGAGCCTTAATGTTTCGATTAATGAATAGCCGAAAAACAATAATGATTGAACCAAAAGTAACTGTAACATTATCTTTAAATCATAAAGATGAAAGCGGTCAGTATAAAAGAAGTTTTTTCGCTTTAGATTTAGAACGCAATAAGATTATGTATTTGCCAACAGTGTGGACAGTAGTTCACATTATTGATAAAAAAAGTCCGTTATATGATTTATCTAACGAAGAAATTAAAAATTTAGACGCTGGTTTATATATATTAATTCAATATCACGAAGAATCATTTGGTCAAACAGTATATCAAGCAACATCTTACAAGTTTTCACAAGTAGAAATTGATGTGAAATACGCGCCCTCTTCAAGTTTTAATGAAGAAGGTTACACGGTTTTAGATCATGATAAATTAAGTGATGTGGAAAAACTCTAACCTTTCACTAAATATTTTGAAAGAAATAAAAGTCCTATGGTTACTATAATTCCAATAGCAACATAAATAGCAGCATTTTGATAATACTTTTTATTATTCTTAGCGTCTTTTTTATAACTAAAAATCATTAAGGCAGTAAATGCAATAAGGAAAAGTGAAGCAAAAATTATTCTGCCAGTTGTAAACATTTTAGAAGCTATAATTAGCATAAAATTATGTGTTAAATAGATTAGTGTGTACATTCTTTGTACATTTAACAAAAGTACTAAATAAATGAAAAAAGTAGTAATTTTTGGAGCAACATCAGGTATAGGTAAAGTTTTAGTCGATTTGTTTGTTAAAGAAGGCTGTAAAGTTGCAATTACTGGACGAAGATTGGTGAAGTTAGAAGAGATAAAAGCAAAGTACCCAGAAAAAATACTAATTAAACAAAATGATATTCAGGAAATAAATGAAGTAGAGAGAGTTTTTTTAGAAATTGTAAAGGAATTTGGTGCTATTGATATTGTAGTTCAATCTTCAGGAGTTGGTTATGTAAATCCAGATTTAGCATGGGATAAAGAACAGGAAACTATTTTAACTAATGTCTTAGGAGTTACAAAATTGTACGATTTAACTTATAATTTATTTAGAGAGCAAGGTTATGGGCATTTAGTAGGAATTTCTTCCATTGCTTCACTTAGAGGTAATCGAGCAGCGCCAGCATATTTTGCTTCAAAAGCATATCAAAAGGCATATTTAGAAAGTCTTTACATTAAAACCAAAACAATAAAAAGTAAACAAGTCTTTATAACAGATATTCGTCCTGGTTTTGTAGATACAGCTATGGCTTTAGGAGATGGAATATTTTGGATGGTATCTCTTGAAAAAGCCACAGAACAAATATTTCAAGCCATAAAAAGAAAGAAAAGAGTGGCTTATATTTCTAAACGTTGGCGTATTATTGCTTTCGCTTTAAAATTAACACCAAGTTGGTTACTTAAAAAAGTAATTTAAGAATGAAAAAAAAGAATTTAATTGTTTTTGATATCGATGATACATTAACAAGTAGTGAAAAAAAACATACAGATTCATTGCTTTTTGCTATGGATAATATGGGGATTAAAAATGTAGATACAGATTGGAGAAATTATGCTAATGCTACAGATAGTTATATCGTTAAAAAAAACTTTGAAAGAGTTTTTCAAAAAGATTTCTCTTTAGAATTACTTGAAGATTTCGAAAAAGTAATGACAGATCATTTTATTACTTATCAAGATTCGAAGGAGGTTTTAGGAGCAAAAAATATTGTAGATTTTTTTGAGAAAGAAACCGTTTACGGAGTTTGTTTTGCTACAGGATCATTGTTTCAGCCTGCATTATTAAAGTTAAAACAAGCAGGAATATTATTTTCTGAAGAAGTTTTAGAAACTTCAAACCAAATTTATACAAGAGAAGGAATTGTTTCTTCAGCAATAGATAAAGCAAAGAAATATTATGGGGTAACAAATTTCGATCACATTATATCTTTTGGTGATGGTTTATGGGATGTTACAACTGCAGAAAATTTAGGTTTACACTTTGTAGGAGTAAATAAGAGAAATGTTGAAGATTTTAGAAAACAAAATGTATTGTATCATGTTGAAGATTGGACAAGCTTCGATCTGAATAAAGCAGAAGAAATATTTAAAATAAACTAAAAACAAGAATCAAATTAAATGAAAAATAAAATTAAAGCAGTAAAAGAGTTTCATACAGCTTTTGGTTTAGGAATAAATGAAAGTCCCAAAGTTGATATTGGTGATGATAGAAAATTACTTCGTTTCAATTTAATGAAAGAAGAAAATGAAGAGTATTTAGAAGCTGTACAAAATAACAATTTAGTTGAAACCGCTGATGCTTTAGGCGATATGCTATATATTTTGTGTGGTACAATAATAGAGCACGGAATGCAATATAAAATTGATGAGGTTTTTAATGAGATTCAAAGAAGTAATATGAGTAAATTAGACAAAGAAGGAAACCCTATTTATAGAGAGGATGGAAAAGTAATGAAAGGACCAGATTATTTTAAACCAGATATTAAAGCTATTCTAGAAAAATAAAACAATTTAAAAGAAATTATTGATTTATTTCTTCATTAATATCAGGAGCTGACATTTTATTTAAGGTTTCTTTAAGTTCTGTTACACTACCAACCATTTTCTCAACATATCCTTCTTCGTCGATAATTAAATGTGTAGGAAAGTGAGAGATTTCCATTTTGTTTTCAATAAAATCTCTTTGGTTAGGTATTACAGGGTATCTAAATTCGTTTTTAATTAAAAAGTTTTTAAGGTTACTTGGAGTGTCAAAGGCTAAGCTTAAAAAAATTACATCTTCATAAGCTTCGTATTCATCATATAAATTATTTAACTCTTTAAATTCTTTTGTGCTGGCATTGTCGTCCATGTACCAGCATTTCATAATTATAATTTTCCCTTTGGTGTTTTCGCTTGAAAATTTAGTGCCATTTAAATCAGTAAAATTAAACTCAGGCAGTTTAGTTCCCTCTTTTGAATAGTATGAATATATTACTTCTGAAGTGTTTTTTATAATTTCAGAAATGTCTTTTTGAGAGTCGTTTAAACTATAAAGTTGGTACATTTCTTCACCTGACAGAAGTTTAACAGGTACATAGTCTCCGGAAGTTAAGTTAGATAAAAAATCACCTTTATCTATTTCTTCTCCTTCAGAATTTAACGCTATAAAATTACTTGATAAATCAATATTTTCGTTATAATAATCTTTCCAGTTTTTTTCAGAAGTAAGGTTGTTGTTAAAATCTTGAGGAAACATCTCGTTATCTATAATAGCTGTACTTGTATTATTAGAAGGAGTTTCGTCTATTTCTTTGTTATCATCTAGTGAACTTATAGAGTCATCGTTAATAATAGATGTTAAAGTATCATCTTTCTGAATGAAAACATTATCTAATACATAATAAGTAATGCCGAATCCAGCTGCTATGGTAACAATCGTAATGAGTAGATTTTTCATACTAATAACCCCTAATGCTTTTTAACAAATATATGAAAAGCGAAGGGAATGTTAAAAAATTGTTACTTAATAATCAGATGTTAACTAATTTTTAGTCTCCAATTATGTGGGTCTTCAGCTAGATTATATTGAATATTTGTTAGTTTTTCTTTAAAAAATGAAGCGTAAGTATTTTCAATTTTAGGTAAATCGAAAGATTCTCCTTTATGACTAAAACCAATAATTGGATTTATTACTGTTGCTGTACCAGTTCCAAAAATTTCTAATAAAGTTTTGTTTTTTGCAGCTTCTTTAATTTCGGCTACTGAAACTCTTCGTACTTCAATTTCTATATTATTATCTTCAGCTAATTGAATTACAGATTTACGAGTAATTCCATCTAAAATACGATCATTATTAGGTGCAGTAACTAGTTTATCGTTAATTCTAAAGAAAACATTCATAGTTCCTGCTTCTTCTAAATATTCATGAGTGTTAGCGTCTGTCCAAATAATTTGTTGAAACCCTTTTTCGTGAGCTAGTTTTGTTGGGTAAAATTGAGCTGCGTAATTTCCAGCAGCTTTAGCAAAACCAACTCCACCATCTGCAGCTCTACTATATTCTTCAGCTATTAAAACACGAACTTCACCTGCATAATATGCTTGAGCAGGAGAGAGTATAATCATAAATTTATATTCACTAGCTGGTGAAGCAGAAATAGCAGGCTGTGTAGCAATAACAAAAGGACGGATATACATAGAATTTCCTTTTCCTTTTTTTATCCAATCTTTTTCTAAGTTTAATAACTGAGTTAAACCATCCATAAAATACTCTTTCGGAAATTCTGGGATAGCTAAACGACTTGATGATTTATTTATACGGTTAAAGTTTTCCTCTGGTCTGAAAAGAAAAATATCTTCATTTTCATCTTTATATGCCTTCATACCTTCAAAAACAGCTTGCCCATAATGAAATACTCTTGCAGATGGAGCAACAGAAATATTACCATAAGGTTTTATTTCTGGAGTTTGCCATTCTCCATCTTTATATTCACATTCAAACATGTAATCAGTAAAAACAGTACCAAAAGATAAATTATTAAAATCTACACTATCAATTTTAGAATTTTGTATTGGGGTAATTTTAATGTTTGATGATGAACTCATAAATAAATTTTTAGATACGCTAAATTACAAAATAGAGCGCACTTAAATTCTAATTCAAGGAAGGAAAAAACACTCAAAATTGTATCTTTGTATTAAACTATGTTCAAATTATTGTAAATGAGAAACTTAATTATTGCTTTTTTTAGCGCGACTTTATTGTTAACATCTTGTAAAACAGAAAAAAAAGAAACTTCTAAAGAAGTTGAAAAAGAAGTAACTGTTGAAAAGAAGAAAAGTGAATATGCTTTATTTGGTGAAAAAATTTCTGCAGAAGGAGCTTCAACTTCAGAAGAAGCTTTAAAAAAATATCAAGATTTAAAAGTAGGGGATACAGTAACTATCAAGTTTGCTTCTAAGATTAATGAAGTGTGTACTAAAAAAGGATGTTGGATGAAATTACCATTGTCTCAAGATGAAGAGATTATGGTGCGTTTTAAAGATTACGGATTTTTTATGCCTTTAGATAGTCAAGGTAAAGATGTGATTGTTGAAGGAAAAGCTTTTGTGAAAATTACACCTGTAGATGAATTACGTCATTATGCAGAAGATGCTGGTAAATCTAAAGAAGAGATTGAAAAAATTACAGAACCTAAGCAAGAAATGGCATTCTTAGCTCATGGTGTATTATTAAAGTAAACTTGAAGAGAGAAATTATAATTACTTCGGATGGTTCTACAACTATCCATTTACCTGATTGGAATGAACAATACCATTCAAAACATGGTGCTATTCAAGAAGCATATCATGTGTTTATAAAGAATGGATTAGAATTATTCAAAGCAAAGCCAATTTCTATTTTAGAGATTGGCTTTGGTACAGGGTTAAATTGCTTTATTACTTATTTAGAACATACAGCAAAAATCGATTATGTTGGAGTAGAAGCTTATCCTGTAGCTAAAGAAGAGGTGAATAAATTGAATTATGTAAAAGAACTGAAAGCAGAAAAAAGAACTGAAAAATTTCAATTAATTCATGAGCTTGCTTGGGAAGTTAAAAATGAAATAGATTCAGATTTTTTATTAACGAAACGTGAACAGTTTTTTCAAGATATTGATGATGAAAATGCTTTCGATTTAGTTTACTTTGATGCTTTTGGAGCAAGAGTTCAGCCTGAATTATGGTCTGAAGTTATTTTCGAAAAAATGTATAAAGCAACTAAAAAAGAAGGGGTTTTAGTAACGTATTCTGCAAAAGGTAGTGTAAGAAGAGCTATGGAATCTGTTGGTTTTACTGTCGAAAGATTATCAGGTCCTCCTGGGAAAAGAGAAATGTTAAGAGCAATAAAGAAATAATTTTATTGAGATAAACACAAGATTAAAGATAAAGATAATAGTTCTTTATGTGATGGTTTCATTTTTCTTTTTTTACTTTTCAGTTGAAAATATTTTTTGGTTAAAAATCATATGTATTTCTGATACAAAAAAATATAGTTTGACTAATATTTTAAATTTAAGACGCGAATATCATAGAATGATTTTCATGCAGAAAAGTTAGTAATAACAATTAAAGAATATAAAACAATAAAGTATCTTGCAGCTTCCCAGAGAAGAAAAGATTGGAGATTATTTTTAAAGATTTAATAAGATAAAATGAAGTTTCAAAAACGATTTGGTAATAGAAAAAGAACAAATTCCAAAAGAGGATTGTTTTTAGTAATACTTTTAGCTTTAGCATTATACTTGTTTTTTAATGCAGATAAAATCTTATCTCGAATTCTATAATGAAACCATTCAAATTTAAAGAGTTTACAGTTCATCAAGATAAAGCAGCTATGAAAATTGGTACAGATGCTGTTTTATTAGGTGCGTGGAGTGATATTAATTTCTATCCTGATTCAATTTTAGATGTTGGCTCTGGTACAGGAGTCATTGCGCTAATGTTAGCACAAAGAACAGATGCAATGACTATAGATGCTATCGAAATTGAAGAAGAAGCATATGAACAATCTGTAGAAAATTTTGAACGTTCAGATTGGGGAGATCGTTTGTTTTGTTACCATGTATCTTTTCAGGAATTTGCTAACGAAATGCAAGAAGATGAAGAAACTTATGATCTAATTGTTTCTAATCCACCTTTTTACAATACAGATTATCATTCAGAAGATGAGTCAAGAAATAAAGCTAGATTTACAAAAAGTGCATTATCGTTTGAAAGTTTATTAAAAGGTGTAAGCCAACTTTTGAGTCAAGCAGGAGTTTTTAATGTTATAATTCCTTTTGAAGAAGAACAGAAGTTTATTCAACTAGCTCTTAATTATGATCTTTTTAATACTAAAGTTTGTCGTGTTAAAGGAAATGAAACTTCAGAAATAAAAAGAAGTTTACTTGCATTTTCTTTTGAAGAAAAAGAAGTAATTGAAGAGGAATTAATTATAGAAAAAGAAAGACACCAGTATACTGATGCCTATATCGATCTAACTAAAGATTTTTATTTAAAAATGTAGCTCTAAATTATACTGTTTTTTAAAAAGGGTAGGGTTTTTTTGAGGTAAAATGTTTAATAATTATAAAACTATTTTCAAATTAAACTTAACCTCTTTTAAAAAAAATGAATAGCAACTTTTTATACATTATTTTTGTGTCTGTTGCCTTATTTTTAACATCTTGTCAAAATACAGGAGATACAACTATAGTAACTACTCCAGTAAATTTGCAAGCTAATTTATCTGAATGTTTTTGGTCACCTTTTAGTCAGGGAGCAAATTTTATTTTATCTATTGATTTTTCTAATAATAACGTTGTTGTTTATAACAGTGATAAAGAAATGGTAGATAAGGGAAATTGGGCTTTTATAGAAGGGAAATTTGTATTATCAAACTTAGGATATGTCTTAGCTAATTACAATGGAGTATGGGAGATAATTATTAATAAAGAAACCTTTTTTGAATTGCAAAAAGAAGGAGTAAAGATAAATTTCGAACAAGATTGTAGTTCTAATAAAAAAAGTTATTAGGCTATTTAATTAAATAACCTAATAACAATTAAAAAGAAATTTTTTTAAACCAAAGAGAGTATATATTACCCCCTTATACTTTCTGGATTGTATCCTAAATAAGGTACATCTTTTTCAATGAAAATTACACCATAGTCTTCTAGTTCCTTTAAAATAGGCTCATACACTTCTTTATTTATTGGTAATTGAACCCCTGTGGTTGTAATTTTCTTGTTTAATATCTGTAAAGTAGCAATAGCTACAGGAAGTCCTACTGTTTTAGCCATGGCTGTGTAAGTTTGATCATCACCTTTTATAACCATACTACTTTCTATTTGATGCTTTCCTTTTTCATCTTCATAACCAAATTTATGATGCATAACTATCATGTCTTTGTCATCTGGTTGTAAAGTCCAAGAATCCATTAAGATTTTTTGAAGAATTTGAGCAGGGCTAGCATTTACTAAACCAATTTTTTTGTTAGGATTAAAAAGATCTAATTCTATAAATTTAGCCCACATTAAATCATCTTGATCAATTTTTAAATATGAACGAAACTTTAATTCTACAGAGTCGGAAGGAGAGTATGCTAAGAATAAGTTTGTAAAATCTCTGTAACTCATGTGTTCAGAATTTTCTATAGTATATGTGTCGTCCGTCATACCCAATTGCACAAAACTATTCCAAGCTCTAGAAAAACCAACTTTACGAATTGTACCCCTGTACATGGTTGGAATATTTTCTAAACCGTAAATACTTCGATACTTTAAAGAATCTCTATTAGCGTAAGCTTCAAATTTTCCACTTCCATTAATTGTTAAAAATTCAGTTCTTCTAAATAATTTATGGTAAGGAATATATTTATAAGTTCCTTCTTGAATAAACATAGAAGCGCCTCCCTGTCCAGCTAAAACAACATTTCTTGGATTCCAAGTAAATTTATAATTCCATAAGTTATCATCACTTTCAGGAGCAACTAAACCACCGCAAAAAGACTCAAAAAGCAACATTTTTGCTCCTTTTTCACGTATTTTATGAATTACTTGCATAGCACTCATATGATCTATTCCAGGATCTAAGCCAATTTCGTTCATAAAAATTAATCCATTATCCTTAACTTGTTGATCTAGTTCCTGCATTTCTTTGGAAATATATGAAGCAGTAACCATATGTTTTTTAAACTCTAAACAATTTTTAGCTACCTCTATATGTAAGTGTGCAGGCAACATTGAAATTACAATATCTGAATCTTTAATTGCAGCTATACGTTGTTCTTCATTAAAAACATCCAAAGTAATGGCTTTTCCATTAGGATGATTATTTATTTTCTTTTGAGCATTTTCAATAGAAATATCTCCAATCGTTATTTGTAAATTCTCAGAATTAGATTTGTCTAATAAGTATTTTATTAAAGAAGAACTAGATCTTCCAGCTCCAATAATTAATATTTTTCTCATAAAATAATGCAGTACTTTTGTAAAAAGAACTAAGTTTTTTAGTTGTTTAAAGTTTGAAATTTAACAAATATACTAAATATGTATAAAAATTTAACACTAACTTCAATTATTGGTGGATTAGCAGTCGTGTTAGGCGCTTTTGGAGCTCATATATTAAAAAATAAGTTGAATACAGAAGAGATGGCAAGTTTCGAAACAGCAGTACGATACCAAGTTTATCATGTAATAGTTTTACTTATAATTAATTTAAGTCATACTTTTTCATCAAAAGAAAAGAAAATTATGACTTATTTATTTTTATTAGGAATTTTGTTTTTTTCAGGTTCAATTTATGCGATTTACTTAGCAGAAATTTCTTCTAAAAAGATATGGTTTATAACTCCATTAGGAGGTTTAATATTAATATTAGGTTGGCTTTATTTAGGTATAATATTTTTTAAGAAATCAGCCTAAAATTAAAAAAACAATAAAAAAATAAATAGACTAACCTGTTTAAACAAAAAGGTTTATTTTTGTCACAAATTAAACACAACTTAAAATTACAGAGATGAATAATCTTGACACGAAAACGATTTCGTTAGAGTATCTTGGTATCAAGAGCAATAATGTTCGTTATCAATTAACTTCTGAGGAGTTACATAATTTAACTATAGAAAAAGAACAAGGAAAGGAAACTGTATTTGGGGCATTAGCTGTAAATACAGGTGAATTTACAGGTAGATCTCCTATGGATAGATTTATAGTTAAAGATGATATCACTAAAGATGAAATTTGGTGGGGAGATATCAATATTCCTTTTGAATCAAGTAAATTTGATAAACTATATGATAAAGTAACGACATATCTTTCAGATAAAGAAATCTTTGTTAGAGATAGTTATGCTTGTGCAGATGAAGATTATAAATTAAATATACGAGTTGTAAACGAGTATCCATGGAGTAACATGTTTGCTTACAATATGTTTTTACGACCTAGTCAAGAGGAATTAAATGGTTTTTCTCCTGAATGGACTGTAATAAATGCACCAGGTTTTATGGCTGATGCAGCTATTGATGGAACTCGCCAACATAATTTTGCAATTTTAAATTTTTCTAGAAAAGTAGCTTTAATAGGTGGGACTGGTTATACTGGAGAAATAAAGAAAGGAATTTTCTCTGCATTAAACTTTATTTTACCAGTAAATAAGAACACATTGCCTATGCATTGTTCTGCAAATGTTGGTAAAGATGGCGATACCGCAATTTTCTTCGGATTATCTGGAACAGGTAAAACGACTTTGTCTACAGATCCAAACAGAAGTTTAATCGGAGATGATGAACATGGATGGACTGCTGAAAATACAGTATTTAATTTTGAAGGAGGTTGTTATGCTAAAGTAATAGACCTTTCTCAAGAAAAAGAACCTGAAATTTATGGAGCTATTAAAAAAGGAGCAATCCTTGAGAATATCATCATGAACGATAAAGGGGAAGTAGATTTTGGAGATACCTCTATTACACAAAACACACGTGTAAGTTATCCGATTCATCATATTGAGAATATTAGAGTACCATCTACAGGAAAGAATCCAAAGAATATCTTTTTCTTAACTGCAGATGCATTTGGAGTGTTACCTCCAATATCTAAATTAACTCCAGCTCAAGCTGCTTACCACTTTATTTCTGGTTACACAGCTAAAGTTGCTGGAACTGAAGCAGGGGTTACTGAACCTATGCCAAGTTTCTCAGCGTGTTTTGGAGCTCCTTTCATGCCATTACATCCAACTCGTTATGCTGAAATGTTAAGTAAAAAAATGATTGAGGCAAATGTAAATGTTTGGTTGGTAAACACTGGATGGTCTGGTGGACAGTATGGAGTTGGTTCTAGAATTGCTTTAAAATATACAAGAGCCATGATTAGTGCTGTGTTAAATGGTGATTTAGGAGATTATACTTACGAAGATTATCATATCCATTCAGTATTTGGAGTAGCTCAACCTAGAACTTGCCCTGGAGTACCAGATAAGATTCTAAGCCCAAGAGCAACTTGGAATAATGATGAATTATATTATGAAACTGCATTTAAATTATCGAATGCATTCAGAGAAAATTTCAAAAAGTTTGAAGAATATGCTAATGAAGAAATCAGACGTGGAGGACCTCAACGTTATGGTTACTAACATATTTAGTAGTTGTTAAATATAAAAGCGGTTGTAGTAATACAATCGCTTTTGTATTTTATAATCTTAAACAGTGAAAAACTCATTTATTATTGTAATGATTAACGTATAATTATTACTTACTTTTATATTAAAATTCAATCAAATGGTTATTCAAGGAAATATTGTAGATATTTTAAATAAAAAGATTTTTAAAGGAGAAATTGTAGTTGAAGAAGGTAAAATAAAATCGATAACAGAAAGTAATCATAATGTAGAGAATTATATTTTACCAGGTTTTGTAGATGCACACATTCATATTGAAAGTTCAATGTTAGTACCTTCTGAATTTGCAAAAATTGCAGTAACTCATGGAACAATTGCAACTGTTTCAGATCCGCATGAAATTGCAAATGTTTTAGGAGTTACAGGAGTTGATTTTATGATTGAAAATGGGAAAAAAGTTCCTTTGAAATTTAATTTTGGAGCGCCATCATGTGTGCCAGCAACTTCTTTTGAAAGTGCTGGAGCAGTTATAGATTCTGGTGATATTAAAAAACTTTTAGAGAATCCTGATATTAAATATTTAGCTGAAATGATGAATTACCCGGGAGTAATTTATGAAGATGCAGAAGTCATGAAAAAAATAGAATGGGCAAAGCATTATAATAAACCGGTTGATGGTCATGCACCAGGGTTAAGAGGTGAAGATTTAACGAAATATATCTCCGCAGGAATTTATACAGATCACGAATGTTTTACTTATGATGAAGCTTTAGAAAAGCTACAAAAAGGAATGAAAGTAATTGTTCGTGAAGGTAGTGCGGCTAAAAACTTTGAAGCTTTAATTGATCTTTTACCAGAACATTATGAAAACATGATGTTTTGTTCAGATGATAAACACCCAGATGATTTATTATTAGGTCATATCAATCAATTGTGTGAAAGAGCTGTTGCGAAAGGAATTGATGTGTTTAAAGTTTTACAAGCTGCTTGTATAAATCCGGTATTTCATTATAATTTAGATGTAGGTTTATTAAAAGAAGGAGATGAAGCTGATTTTATTGTGGTTGAAAACTTAGAAAAATTTAAAGTGCTACAAACTTACATTGATGGAGAATTAGTAGCAGAAAACGGAAAATCCAATATTACTTCTGTAGATTTTGAGGTTTTAAATAACTTCGATACCGATAAAAAACAAATCACTGATTTCGAATTTCATTCAGCTTCAGAAAAAATAAGAGTTATTGAAGCCTTAGATGGAGAATTAGTAACAAATGAAATTGAAGAGAATTCTTTAATCAAGAATGGAAATCTAGTTTCAGATGTAGAAAATGATGTTTTGAAAATGACGGTTGTAAATCGTTATCAAAACTCAGAACCAGCTATTGCATTTATCAAAAACTTCGGACTAAAAGAAGGTGCTATTGCAAGTTCAGTAGGACACGATTCTCACAATATTATTGCTGTAGGAGTATCTGATGAAGCGATTTGTAAAGCTGTGAATTTAATTATCGAAAATAGAGGAGGAGTTTGTGCAGTTTCAAACACTGAAGCAAAAATAGTATCGCTTCCTGTAGCTGGGATTATGAGTGATTTGTCTGCTGAAGAAATCGGGAAATCTTATGCTGAATTAGATCAAATGGCTAAAGATTTAGGAAGTAAACTAAGAGCGCCTTATATGACTTTATCGTTTATGGCATTACTAGTAATCCCATCTTTAAAACTTTCTGATAAAGGGTTATTTGATGGTAATTCTTTTAAATATACTTCTGTGGAAATAAAATAAAAGAGAGCACTTTTTTAAAGTTAGCTCTCTCTTTATTTGTTAAATTTAAAAACACTTTTTTTTACAAGAGTTACCATGTAGCTATGGTTTTTGTATCTTTAAACACAACTTGACCATACTCGGTAATTTCAAATTTACATTCTAATGTAGAATTTTCAAAGTTAGCATTAAGCTCTCCGCTAAATTGTTGAATTCCTAAATTTTTCCATATAGTTTGGTTTGGGTTTTCAGGAGTCATAGTTCCACTTCCTAAATCAAGTCCATCAAAGTTTAATGAAGTTGTTATGTTGTAAGTAGTAGTGTCAATAGTATATGATATTTCAAGTCTCTCTATATGGCTAGTTCCTTTGATTAGGTTTGTTTGTACATTATTTGACATTGTTTTGATTTTTTACTGTTATTGAATTGTTGAAATTCTAAATTTTATTCAGCAGCCGAATCTAAATTGAAAGTCGAACCTTTTACAGGAACTTTCTCATCATGTTGTCCTTGAAAAGAAAACCCACCTTCACCACTCCAATCTGCTTTTAAAGCCATATTTGCTTCAAAAGGAAATTCTAATGGAGTTAATTTATTCTCAGAAGGAATATGTCCTTGTAAACTAATTACTCTTACAATATCGTTTAAACCAGTTGCATATACTGTTCCGCTTACTTTACCAGAGTATGATTTTTTATCTGTTCCTACGTTGATTTTTACAGTTCCACTTACAGTGTGTTTATCGGAATGAACTAATAATGAAAAATTAACGACTGTTGCTAAAAGGTTAGGAGCAAATCCCATTAATCCTTTGAAATAAACTGTTTTTGTTGCTAAAGCTGTAGTTGCCATAATTTTAAATTTTAAGTTTGGTTAGTATTAAATTTTAGGAGTATTAAATAGCGGCTAAGTTTCCGTGTAATCTTGGATTTAATATTCCTGCTGTTATTGTGTAGATATATCCTTCTGGACCTTTTTGAGCAAAACCAATAATTCCGTATTCACCTTTTTGATAGATTTGATTAACTCTTTCATCAAAAGGTTGAGTATCCCATCCGATTACATCAGATTCTTTTACTACAATTGTTGTTTTTGGATAATTGATGTCAGTAGGACAGAAGATTGTAATTTCAAAACTAGCATCTTTACCTTCTTCAGTTTCTAAAAACCAAGTTGGTGTAGCTGGAGCATCTTTTCCTTCTCCTGGAGGAATTGGTAATTTTACTTCTTCATTAATAGGAAATGATCCTGTTCTTAATGTTCCATTACTAATTGAAGTTACTTCACAGTATAATTTTGATCCGTCTGCAGCTCCTGGGTCGTTTTGACTTAAAGCTGATAATTGAAATGTGTTTTTTGAAGCCATAATAAGTTTTTTGTGGTTAGTAAATATTACATGAAACAAATATGCTAGCGTGTTATTTCTGATGTAAAATTACTGTGAACAAATAGGTTGCAGACTTTAAATGGAATGAAGGACGTTTTCTTTTCCATGTAAAAGGAAAAAAATGGAATAAAAAAATAAGTAGTATGAAGAATGAAGCAATCTATTTTTATAAATAGCTAAATCACTTCAGTAGAAAAAGAAAGAAAAATGTTATTTAAGAGTACGGACTTTTTTAATTAAGTCTTTATAGCGTTCGCTAAGCGTAACATGATGTTTTCCTTGTAATACAATAAGATTATCCGAAGGAACAATTTCAACGATCTTATTAATATTTACGATATAATTTCTGTGTGTTCTACAAAAAGAATTCGGGTCTAAAAGTTTTAAAATCTTAGTAAGGGAAATAAGAATTACGAATTTTTCTTTTTCAGTAATTATATTGCAGTATTTCTCTTCAACTTCAATGTAAATAATGTCTGTAAGTAATACTTTTTTTAAAGATTTTCCTTTTTTAATAAATAAACTATCTCCACTAATTACAGTATCTTCTTCTTCAGTGAAAAACACATCAGACTGATCGTAAAATTTTTCAATTGCCATTTCAATAGCATACAAAACCTCTAGTTCATTAAAAGGTTTTAATAAAAAACTATAAGGTTTGGTAAGTTTTGCACGCTCAAAAATTTGTCGATCTTTTGAGCTTGTTAGAAACACAAACGGTTTTGCAGCTTCCGGAACAGTAGTAATGGTTTCAGCAAAAGTAATCCCTTCAGGAACACCGTTTAAAAAAATGTCTACAATAAGAATATCAACCTTCACTTTATAAAATAAAGCTAGAGCTTCTTGAAAAGTTCTTGCAATTCCACTAACAGTATAATTATTTTCTTCTAAAAGTTTTACAAGCTTGTTGCTTTCTTCAACTGTATCTTCAATAATTAGTACGTTAATGTTATCCATTAGTAGTAGTTTTAGGTAAAGATACAATCATTTTCGTACCTTTTCCTAATATACTCTCAATATTGAATTTTCCATTGTTTTTTTGAATCATAGATTTCACTAAACTTAAACCCAATCCGGTTCCCAAAACATCTTCATGTTCTTTTTTATTAAGTAAAGCAGAATCTTTTAGTAATTCTAATCTAGTGGTTTCACTCATTCCTAAACCAGTATCTTCCACAATTAAATTCCAAAAATTACCAGATTCTTCTGCATAAATAGTTATCGCTCCTTTTGGTTTTGAGAACTTAATTGCATTATCAATTAAATTTCGTAATACAATTTTAATTGATTCTTGATCAATTGCTACAACAGCCTTTTTCGAAACGGTATTTTCAAAATGAATTGCTTTTTCTGAAAGTAAGGCTTTGTAATTATAAGCAACGTGTTCTACTATGATAAATAATCGATGTGTATCTACGTGAAAATAACCGCCATCGGTTTGAAGTAAAGCCCAATTTAATAAATTGTCTAATAAGCCATAGGCACCGTTTACAATACCACTGTTTTTTTGAAGTAAATGCTCTAAAGCATCTAAGTTTTTAGACTGTAAATTATCTAATAAAACAGCATTGCTCCATTTTAAAGCATTTACAGAAGAACGTAAATCATGACTCACAATTGAGAATAATTTGTCTTTAGTAGCATTTAATTCATCTAAGGTTTCTTTTTGTTGAGCAATAATTCTATTGGCTTTTACTTTTTCTCTAAATAAATAAGCACCAACACCTAAAAATGCTAGTAAACTAATAGCTGAGATTAAAAAGATATTTCGTTGTGTTTCCTTTAATTTGTTTTCTATTTGTAAAAGATCTACTTCTTGTTGTTTAGCTGCAACAGCAAATTCTTTTTCTTTTTTAGCAACCTCGTAAATTCTATTTTGATTGTTTAAAGAATCTACCCAGATTTCCATTTCTTTTCTATAAATCAATGCCTTTTCAAAATCCTTACGATTTTGTTCAACTACAGACATGTTTTGAGTAGTATTTTTTTTTAATGTAAAATCATTGGTCTGCTTAGCTAATAAATAAGCTTTTTCAAAATAAGGAATTGCGATGTCATCTTTATATTGCTCATAATAAAAATTTGCAATATCACTATACGAACCTACAAGTTCTGAAGTATCTTTTTTCTGTTCTTGGTATTGTAGACTCTGAATTAAATAAGGTTCAGCTTTACTGTATTTTTTTAGATGTAAATATGCAATTCCTAGATTGTGGATAAGAGATTCTTTATTTATAAACTCTCTTTCATCATCTTTTATGTTTAATACTTCATTAAAAAAAACAATTGCTTCGTTATATTTTTTTTGTTCTAAAGCTATTTCTCCTAAATAAGTTTTTGTTAAAAGGTATAATTTAAAATCTTTTGGTATAAGCAGGTATTCTTTTTTAGATTCTAAGAAGATTTTTTTCGTTTTAAAACTAAACCCTCTCATAAAACGAGTGTAGTTAATTATTTGAGGATCTATGTTTTTTGATAAAGTTTTCTGAGAATAAACTATAACTGAGTCCCATTTTTTTTTAATAAAAAAATTTAAAGTCTTTTCAAAATCTAGATCTTTTTTTGGGGAATTACTAATTAATAAAATCTCATTATCAATTTTTTCTTTGTATTTGTTTTGAGAATAAGTTAAGAAAATATGAAAGAGAAATAGTAGGCTTAATTTAATTTGAAAATTCATGTAACTACTAGTTAAGTTACAAACTTATAAAAAAAAAACCTACTTGATTTCTTAATGAGTTTTTTAATTACCTCCTGTAGTTTTAACAGTAGTAACAGTCCCTCTAGATAATTCAGGATCTAAATCCATTAAAAACGTATTAATAAAATTAATATCATTTAAAGTTGGAGGATTAGGGTTAGAATGAATAGGGTTAGGAGTATAACCATTTTCTCCCCAAACTGTAGTGAAATTAAACTGGTAAGCTTTAAATTTTTGCTTTTTTTTCGGTTTAGAGTCGTAAATAATATAAAAATTTAAAAAAGGATCGCCATTGTTATCATAACTTAAATATTGCTTAATATGAGTATTTTTCTTTTTAATCGTAACAGAGTTATCTATAAATACGATCGAACTTACGTTTAAATTACCTTTGTTGTCTACTTGTGTAGCATTTAGTGGTTGTAAAGGTTTTATAGAATTTCTCTGGAAGTCAAAACTTATTTCAGAATTTAATTCATTAACTGTAAAATCTGTTATACAAATTCCAGCAGGATTTGTGATATCACTGCATTGTCTTATTTTAGTATTTTCCATAATAAAATTGGTGTTTGGTTAAATATTTTTATGTTTAAAAACAAATCAACTAATAATTTAAAGATTTTAAAAATTAAAAAGGCACAAGTGTAGTTGTTTATTGGTACAAACGTTCTTTTTTTAGGAATGAAACTAAAACCGTATGGCAAGTTTTTTTAATAAGCGTAAAGTTTCAACATACAACCAAATTAAAGTGATTAACAATCCCCAAGTAGCTAACCATTCTCGTTCTTTAGGATAACGACCAACTTGTTTGTCTATATGATAGAAATCGAGTAATAAAGAGAATGAAGCTACAATTGCGGCTACTACATTAAAACCAATAGCAAACCACGAAGTCCCCCATAAAGGCAAAGCATCAATTTTTAAAAGCCATAACACCCAACCAATAAAATAGAATAAAAAAATAGTAACAGAAGCACTAATAATTATTGCTCTAAATTCTTTGGTAACTCTAATAATTTTTAAACGATATAAAAAAAGCATTACAAAGAATGTGGTAATTGTAACTGCAATAGCTTGAAAAGGTAAATTAGGAAAACGTTTGTGAGCATAAGCGCTAATGCCTCCTAAAAACATACCTTTTGCAATAGCATAAATTGGGAGTAGGTATTTTACAGTATTATGTTTAAAAGATATAAATAAACTACAGCATATAGCAACAAACATACCAATAGCAGTATACCATTTAATAATAACTCCAGAGAAAAAAAGATGCCAAGTATATGAGGCTGTAATTAGGACAATGATAAGCATAGCAAAAGACTTTATGATTATTCCACTAATACTCATTTTACTTTTGAAATACATCTTCTGTTTTCGCCAGAAATAACGATTAAAAGCTGGGTTAGAAGTTCGTAATCCAAATAAAGGCATTCGTTTTTTATTGATTAGTTTTGTGTTTGTACAAAGTACAATAAATTTGAAGACAGAAAAAATCATATTAGGTATAGATCCAGGAACTTCCATTATGGGATTTGGGATAATTAAGGTCGTAGGAAAGAAGATGGAGTTTGTTCAAATGAATGAATTAATCTTAAAAAAATATACTGATCATTACTTAAAGCTTAAACTCATTTTTGAACGCACTATTGAACTTATCGATACATATAAGCCAGATGAAATAGCCTTAGAAGCTCCATTTTTTGGTAAGAATGTGCAGTCGATGTTAAAATTAGGACGTGCACAAGGAGTTGCAATGGCTGCAGGATTGTCTCGTGAAATTCCTGTAACAGAATATGCACCATTAAAAATTAAAATGGCAATAACTGGTAATGGAAAAGCGAGTAAAGAGCAAGTAGCTTTAATGTTAAAATCATTATTGAATCTAAAAACCTTACCTAAAAATTTAGATGCAACAGATGGACTAGCAGCAGCAGTTTGTCATTTTTATAATTCTGGAACAAAAGTAGGAGGGAAGAACTACACTGGTTGGGCTGCTTTTGTGAAACAAAATCCTAATAAAATAAAATAATAACTACGCTTTTTTTACATTTGTTATTCAACCAATAAACTAAATTCTATGATGAAAAAACTAGCCTTATTTTGCTTAATTTTTATAGTGTTAT
The DNA here is from genome assembly GCF_052084715.1 of Tenacibaculum aquaeponti. Lineage (GTDB taxonomy): Bacteria > Bacteroidota > Bacteroidia > Flavobacteriales > Flavobacteriaceae > Polaribacter. Next base: position 2,947,763 of record NZ_CP197288.1, read on the forward strand.
CATGTAAAGAGAAAAATGAAAAAGAGACAAAAAAGTATTTATCTACAAATAAAAAAGAAATTCAAGCAATGTTTAACGGACAAAAGTTTCCGTTTTCTGTTGTTAATGAAGATCTTTTTTTTCCTTATACCGGAAAAACAAACGAAGTTGGATTTTACTCTGAAAATGATAGTGTAAAATTTAAATTAGCTCCAAAAGATAGTATTCCTTTAACTTTTGTTATTAATAAAAAGGATAGTATTTCTGTATTAGTAATAGGAAAATCTAATTCAGCAGAGTTTTCAGATGCATACATACAAAAGCAAAAAGGAAAATATAAAGTATATGCGCCAAAAGTCCATGAATTAGTAAATATTGCTATCGCATTAACGGAAGTTGGAGCTAAGGATAATAATATGATACCTAAAGGATTTGATTATTATGAGAGAGTAATGGCGTATTTCGAGCCATATAAATCACATCCCTTAATAGATAGTTTAAACAATCATATTACAGAGGCTTATGGAATGAGTGGTAAAACTTATGAGTATTACTACAATATTAGAATGAATGCAAATATATATTCGTATAAAGATGGTAAAATAGTTAATGATTCACCATATAAAAGAATGAGTTTTGGAGAAGATAATTATTTAAACAATTTATTACCTTTATTAGAAGATTTCTCTGAAAAATCTAAATTCAATGAGTTTTATAAAGCTAATGAAACCTATTATAAATCATTAATTGATGATTATTATAAGTTGGTTCCAGTAGATAAAATGTGGCAATGGATAGAGAATAAATTTTCAGTTAAACACGATTCGTATAAAATTTATTTTTCACCTTTAGTGGGAGGAGCTCATAGTACAAAAACATTTAAAGACAATGGTTTTTCGGAAACACTAATGTTTGTTAACGGACCTACATTACCAGATCAATATTCAGAAAAAGAAAAGGAAGCCATATTGTCTAGAATTGTTTTTACTGAAATAGATCATAACTATGTTAACCCAACAACAAATAAATATCCAGAAATTAATTCATTATTAAAACCTTTAAATTGTTGGAATAAAAGCGAACAAGGTTATGGTAGTAGCTATGCTACATTTAATGAATATATGACTTGGTCTGTTTTTACTTTATACTTATATGATAATTTTAATGAAGAAGTTTTTAATAAAAGAAACACAGCTTTAGAAAATTTCATGATGTCAAAAAGTAGAGGGTTTATAAAATTTAAATCATTTAACCGTTATGTGTTAGATTGGTACAAGAAAAACCCAAATGTATCTTTAGAAAAGTTATATCCAGAAGTAATTCAATGGATAAAAAAACAAGAGTGTAATAAATAATTGGCAGGAATATACATACATATCCCATTTTGTAAGCAAGCATGTTATTATTGCGATTTTCATTTTTCTACTTCTTTAAAAACAAAAGAAGATATGATCAAAGCATTAATCTCTGAGTTAAAAATGCGTAAGCATGAATTTGATAAAGAAGAGGTTAAAACAATTTATTTTGGAGGAGGAACACCAAGTGTGTTAAATCAAGTAGAAATTGATTGTATTATTAAAGAAGTTTACGATAATTATAAAGTTATTGCTAATCCAGAGATTACTTTGGAGGCCAATCCAGATGATTTAACTTCAGAGCGAATTGAAAACTTAGCAAGTTCTTCTGTAAATAGATTAAGTATAGGAATTCAATCTTTTTTTGAAAAGGATTTAAAACTAATGAATCGAGCGCATAATGCGGAAGAAGCAAAAAGAAGTTTATCTCATGCGATTCGTAAGTTTGATAATATTTCAATTGATTTAATTTATGGAATTCCAAATACTACAAATGAAGAGTGGCGAGAAAATATTCAAACAGCACTATCTTTTGGAGTTCCACATATTTCAAGTTATGCGTTAACAGTAGAGCCCAAAACTGCTTTAGAAAGTTTTATTAAAAAAGGAGTAATTGATAATGTTGATGATGAATTAGCTCAAGAGCAGTTTTTAATCTTAGTTGATGAATTAGATAAAGCAGGATTTCAACATTATGAATTGTCGAACTTTGGGAAAGAAGGTTTTTTTAGTCAGAATAATTCAGCATACTGGCAAGGGAAAAAATATTTAGGAATAGGCCCTTCTGCACATTCTTTCAATGGAAAACAACGTGGTTGGAATATAGCGAATAACGCTTTGTATATTAAAAAAATAACAAAAGGTGAATTGCCATCTGAAATAGAAAGTTTATCGATTACAGATCGTTATAATGAGTATGTAATGACTGGTTTACGAACGATTTGGGGAGTGTCTTTTCAAAAAATTCAAGAAGACTTTGGGGCTAAATATTTAACATATTTAAAAATGCAATCAGAGAAATTTATTCTTGAAGATTTATTGTATATTGAAAATGAAACACTAAAAACAACGCGAAAAGGAAAGTTTTTAACCGATGGTATAGCTTCCGATTTGTTTAAATTAAATTTATCTTGATTACAACAATTCAATACAACTCAAAAAAATATCAAATAGATTTACTTAATCCAATAGATATTTCTATTCCTATTGATATTTCCAAAGGAAATGTAAACGCATGGTATTTAGATGAACCCAAGATTTATGCAGAACAATTTGGTGATGAGGTAATAAAAGTTTCAGAAGGAGCACCAGTGAATTTTAATTCTATTCAATTTAATCCTCATGCACACATTACGCATACAGAGTGTGTTGGTCATATCACAGAGAAAGTACATTCTGTTAATGAAAATTTGAAACGTTTTTTCTTTTTAACCGAAGTAATTACTGTAGTTCCAGAAACATTAGGGGAAGATGAAGTAATTTCTAAAAAGCAATTACAAATTGCCTTAGGAAATAAAAAAAGAGAAGCAATAGTAATTAGAACTTTACCTAATTTAGAAAATGAAAAAAAATCAAAAAGATATTCAAATACTAACCCACCATATTTGTTAGAAGAAGCAGCTGTTTATTTAAGAGAAAAAGGAATAGAACATTTATTAATTGATTTGCCTTCTGTAGATAAAGAAAAAGATGATGGATTGTTACTTGCTCACAATGCTTTTTGGTTTACTAATGGAAAAGTACGATTAAATGCTACAATTACAGAGTTTATATTTGTAGCAAATACAATAGAGGATGGAGCTTACTTTTTAAATTTAATGATTGCACCTTTTGAAAATGACGCAACACCAAGCAAACCTATTTTATATAAAATTTTAAATTAAACTTTATAGGCTTCTATAGTGCAAGTTAGTTTTTCTGTAACTCCGTTATGTGTTCCATTAATTACTATTTCCCAATAAATTGAAGCGTCTTCAAACTCCATGCTTGCTAATCTTTTGTTTTCAGGGAATTGAAATTCTACTTCAGAACTCCCTCTACTTTTTAAAGGTTTTATGGGTGATTTAAATATAGCTTCTGTATATGTTGTAGAAGAAGTTCCTCTGTTATCTACTACTTTTTCTACAATACGATAGTGAATTTTAGCTTTATTCAAACTAAAATTTCGAGCAGGTTTTACATAGCAAATAAATCCATTTTCTCTATTAGAAGTTTTTAAAGAAATATCTCCAATTCTACTCTTTTTAATTTTGAATTGAACATAACTTATTATTGCAGTCGCAATAACTAGTAAAAAAATATGAAATCCATGAAAATTAAAATTTAAGCCAATCAAGAAAAATATATATAAAGCAGCAATAATTAAAGCAATAATTAATGCGCTCGAAAAGTTAAATGCTAATTTTAAATCACTATGACTTTCCCCGATTTTATATTGTTCTTCGTTATTGAACTTATTAAAATAACCAGATATTTTAGTGGAATAATCTGAAGTGAAAAAAGATTTCATTCTTGTTAACACACCTCGGTCTAATTTTTCTAAATCTTCTTCATTAACATGAATTTTGGCTTCACAACTATATGAAATACTAACATTTTTTCCGGTATAAGATTCAATATAATCCTCATCTAAGTTAAATGAAAAAGGAATTTCATAAGCTTCGTCTTTAGTTAAAACTATTCTGTCATCAATTTTAAAAGTTACCAATTGTTTTTTTACACTCGACATTCTTCCGCGAGCTTCCAAATATACAATTCCATCAATATGGTCGATTATTAAATCTTCTTTAGGATGAATATTTAAAACCCCATCATATACGTTAGATGTTATAGTGCCAAAAACGTTAATACTGGCATTTAATATAGAATTGCTCATTGGTATTTTTCGTATAAATGATTAATAATTCCTCGGTAATTATCTCCAAATTTTTTGATTAGCTTATTTACATCAGTAATGCTAAATAAAGTTTCAGGTGTATTAGAGCTAGAAGCTAACTTTAATCTTTCATTTAAAATAGCTTGAAGTTTTTCTGGCTCAATTCCTTTAAATCGTATAGAATGGTATTCTTTTTTAGCTAATAAACAATCAATTTTTCTTCGCCAATGTGTAGTGTAAATTACTACTTTTTTTTGTTTTAATAATTGAACTCTGTTTGAAAAACTTAAATGATGAATACTATCTACAAAAACAATTTCTGAAGTATTTTTCATAACATCAGAAACTGATGAAGTAGAGTTTAAAAGAAAAATAGGATATTCAGGTAATATATGTTGTAAATATCTTAAATGGCTAGTTTTTCCTCTTCCTTGTTTTCCGATAAACTCAATAGCTAAAGAATTAGAATTCTTAATCTTATGAATTATTTGGTTGATATCAATATTTGGCAGAATTACCTGAGGAATATCTTCATGCAAAACTCCAGAAAATGGATTAAAAAGGAAGTTCTCTTTCAATAGAAATTAATTTACACGAATTTACTGAATTATTGGTAATATAAAAACCTGTGATTATAAATGCTTAATTGTGGGTTGTTATTTGTTCTCAATATATTTTTTTGGAAAAATTAAACATTATAGATTATTTCAGACTAATGTTAAATAAAATTCTTAAGTAATTCTTTATGAAGTTTTTTAATGACAGAATAAAAAATGAGGAATTATAAAATCAAAAATAATTTTAGTATTCTTAACAATACTAAAATGTTTGTGACTTTCATTGTGAAAAATTGGTCTCAATTAATGATATAAACTTATATTTATCCTATGGAATTATTGTTTTTTGGATTGGCTTTAGGTGCTGTGGTTTCTTATTTTGTTTTTCAAAAGTTTTCTCATGTGAAAAGCAGGAACTTAACAGAAAATCAATCTGTAATTTTATTAGATAAGATAAAAAAGGTTACTAAGCTAATTACTGTTGAAGGAGATTTTGCAGAGATTTATCACCATGAAGATACGCAGGGAAAATTTTTAGGATTAATTTCTAGTAAGAAAAAAGCAATTATTTTAATTAACGCAAAAACACATATTGGTTTTGATTTTAGAAAGATTAAAATGGAAGCTGATACAAAAAATAAAACAATTAAATTATCTGAATTCCCTCAGCCAGAAGTGTTATCTGTAGAACCTAATATTCGTTTTTACGATATACAAGATGGTTTTTTAAATAAATTTAATTCAGAAGATTTAACAAAAGTTAATCAAGCTGCTAAAGAACATGTGCTTCAAAAAATCCCGAATAGTAATTTAATGCATGCTGCAAATCACGAAGCGCTAGAGGCAATTGCGTTGATGAAAAATTTAATAGAAGCTATTGGTTGGAAATTAGATTATTCATCTCTTGAATTACCAAGTGGAAACATGAAATTATTAGAATAATGCATATAGAACAACTTAGAGAATATTGTATTCGTAAAAAAGGAATTACTGAAGAATTTCCTTTTGATGAAGTTACTTTAGTGTTTAAAGTAATGGGAAAAATGTTTGCTTTAGTTGGACTTAATCACTGGGAAAAAGGCGAAGAGAAAATAAATCTAAAATGCGATCCCGAAAAATCAGAGGAACTAAGAAGCGAATATGAAGGAATTAATCCAGGATTTCATATGAATAAAAAACATTGGAACACAATAACTATAAATCAAGATGTTCCAGATAAACTAATCTTTGAGTTAATAGATCATTCATATGATTTGGTTGTGAAAGGACTAACAAAAAAATTAAAAGAAGAACTCAAAAAAAGTTAATGGTTTTTTCTATATTGAGAAGGAGTCATTTTTTTTACAGCTAAAAATTTTCGATTAAAATTAGATAAACTACTATAGCCACATTGGTAGGCTATTTCATTAATAGCTACTTCTCTATTTTCTAAAAGTAATTTACAAGCGTTTTCAACACGAAGTTCATTTAAGAAAGTAAAATAAGTTTTATTGGTTCTTTTTTTAAAATAATTACAAAAAGCATTCTTAGTCATGTTTGCTTTTTCAGCAATTGTATTTAAGTCAATATCAGAACTAAAATTATTCATAGTATAGTTCATAATAGCTTGCATTCTTCTACCATGATTCTCAGTATATTTTTTAGGATAAATAAATTTTGAAAGCGGTTTAGAGTTTACTTTATTAAACTCATCTAATAATTTAAAAAAAGCAATAAAGCGATTTAAATCAGAAGTGTTTTTTAGAGAATGAAACAACTGAGTTATAATGATGTTAGGTTTGCTTATTTTTAGTCCGTTAGCTGTTTTTTTTAGTAGGTGTTTTAGAGAGTTAAAATCATCTAAAGAAAAGAAATCTTTACCGAAAGACTCTTCAGTAAAAAAAAGAGAAATCATAAATGAATTGTCTGAAGTCGAAGGGTCACTTTTAAAAAGATGAGGTAAGTTGCTACCTACTATAAGTACATCATTAGTGTAATAATGATGAACAGTGTCTCCAACAACTAAAGTTCCTTTTCCATTTACAATGTATGAGATTTGTATTTCTTCATGTTGATGTAATTTATCATATAAGACACCTTTGTCTTCTTGGTAAATTAAACCTAGGTTTTTCGGTTTGGGAATTTTAAATGGTAACACTTTCATAATAAACAATAAAATACTGTTAAGTATAAAATTAATAGATTTTAACTAATTAAGAACAAAAATGATTAATATAGTATTAGTTTTGAGTAATTTTGATGATTTTACATTTCTAAACCTCTGATAATTTTGTCATAAAAAAAACAAACTATCATGTCAATAGAATGGAACGGAGTTATGCCAGCCGTAACTACAAAATTCACATCAGATGATCAATTAGATCTTAAAACTTTTGAGTTAAATATAAATGCTCAGTTAGACGCTGGTGTTCACGGAATTGTTTTAGGAGGGACTTTAGGAGAGGCGAGTACTTTATCTAATGAAGAAAAAAGCATTTTAACACAAACAACTGTAAATGTAGTTAACGGTAAAGTGCCTGTTTTAATAAATATTGCGGAACAAACAACTAAGTCAGCTATAGCAGCAGCAAAAAAAGCTGAACAAGATGGTGCTAAAGGATTAATGATGTTACCACCTATGCGATATAAGGCCGACGGAAGAGAGACTGTTGCTTATTTTAAAGCAGTTGCAGAAAATACTTCATTGCCAATTATGGTATATAATAATCCTGTAGATTATGGTATAGAAGTAACATTAAGTATGTTTGATGAATTATTGTCTTGTGATAATATAGAGGCTGTTAAAGAATCTACCCGTGACATATCTAACGTTACCAGAATTAAAAATAATTTTGGAGATAGATTAAAGATAATGACAGGTGTAGATACATTAGCTTTAGAAAGTTTATTAATGGGAGCAGATGGTTGGATTGCTGGTTTGGTTTGTGCATTTCCAAGAGAAACTGTGGCGATTTATGAGTTACAAAAAGCAGGGAGAATAAAAGAAGCGATTGAGATTTATAGATGGTTTTTACCATTGTTAGAGTTAGATATAAATTCTAAATTAGTTCAAAATATTAAATTAGCTGAAGTTGCTACAGGAATAGGAACTGAAACTGTAAGAGCTCCTCGATTACCATTAATAGGTGAGGAACGAAGTAAAGTGCTTCAAATTATTGAAGACGGACTTAAAAAAAGACCATCACTACCAAATTATAAAAGTTTATAAAACCATGATTACTGGAAAAAATCATATTGGAAATCAATTATCTTCTCAAGGAAATATCACATTTACAACAATTAATCCTGAATTAAATGCAGAGAATGAATATTCATTTGTTCAGGCTACTGAAGAGGAAGTAAATCAAGCTATAAATTTAGCTGAAGAAGCATTTCATAGTTATAAAAATTACTCAGGAAAGCGAAAAGCTGATTTTTTAAGAGCAATAGCCGATGAGATAGAAGCCTTGGGAGACGATTTAATTAATACTTATTGTTCAGAGACTGGTCTTCCAGAAGGAAGAGCTGCGGGAGAAAGAGGTAGGACAGTTTTTCAATTACGATCTTTTGCAGATTTAGTAGAGGAAGGTTCTTGGGTAGAAGCTTGTATAGATACAGGAATTCCAGATAGAACTCCTGTAGCAAAACCAGATTTGAGGAAAATGAATATTCCTTTAGGACCTGTAGTAGTTTTTGGAGCGAGTAATTTTCCGCTAGCATATTCAACTGCTGGGGGAGATACGGCTGCTGCTTTGGCTTCAGGTTGTCCAGTAATAGTGAAATCACATCCAATGCATGCAGGAACTGGTGAATTAATAGCTTCAGCAATTATAAAAGCTGTAGAAAAAACAGGAATGCCAAAAGGAGTTTTTTCAAATGTTAACTCTAAAGATTATGCAGTTGGTCAACAGTTGGTTAGCCACCCCAAAATAAAGGCTGTTGGTTTTACTGGAAGTATCAAAGGAGGAAGAGCTTTATTAGATATTGCGGCTAAACGAGAAGAGCCAATTCCTGTTTTCGCAGAAATGGGTAGTGTGAACCCTGTCGTAGTATTGCCAAAAGCATTGAAAAACAGAGGGAAAACTATTGCTCAAACTTTTGCAGGTTCTATCACTTTAGGAGCTGGGCAGTTTTGTACAAATCCAGGATTAATTTTAGGAGTTGCTGGAGAGGGATTATCTGGTTTTATTGAAGAATTAGGATCAAAAATTAAAGGAATAAATCCTTCGTGTATGTTACATCCTAATATTTATGAGGCTTACAAAAAAGGAAAATCAGAAGCAATAAGTCAAAACAAAGTTACAGTAATTGCAGATTTAGATGCTGATTTAAAAATAAATTATGGTTCTCAAGCTGTTGCTGTTGTGTCAGGAAAAACATTTATAGAAAACTCTACATTGCATCATGAAGTTTTTGGGCCATTTTCAATTGTAATTCAATGTGAAACCACAAATGAGTTAGAGCAAATTATTGAAAATTTAGAAGGTCAATTAACAGGAACTATAATTTCAGATGATAATGAAATATCAGAGTATCCTAGTTTAGTGGCTAAAATGCAAAACAGAGTAGGAAGATTAATTTTTAATGGAGTTCCAACTGGAGTTGAAGTTTGTCCTTCAATGGTCCATGGCGGACCTTATCCTGCATCAACAGATAGCCGTTTTACAGCTGTAGGAATTAACTCTATAAAACGTTGGGTTCGTCCGTTTAGTTTTCAAAACTGGCCTAATGAATTATTGCCAGACGAGTTAAAGGATGAGAATCCATTAGGTATAACAAGATTAGTAAACGGACAATTAAATCAATTTTAATAAGATGAAAAGTGTTTTTACGTGCATTGATGGTCATACATGTGGAAATCCCGTTCGAGTAGTAAAAGAAGGGGGACCAAATCTTATTGGTAATTCAATGAGTGAAAAACGTCAGCACTTTCTTAAAGAATACGATTGGATTCGTAAAGGTTTAATGTTTGAACCTCGTGGACATGATATGATGAGCGGAAGTATCTTGTATCCACCACAAAATCCAGAAAATGATTTTGGGATTTTATTTATAGAAACTTCTGGTTGTTTACCAATGTGTGGACATGGAACAATAGGTACTATTACAATAGCCGTTGAAGAGGGGTTAGTTCAGCCTAAAACTAAAGGGGTTATTAAAATGGAAGCTCCTGCTGGACTTGTCGAAATAGTTTATAAAGAAAATGAAGGTAAAGTTGAGTGGGTTAAATTAAAAAATGTAAAAAGTTATTTAGCAGCAGAAGGATTAACTGTAGATTGTCCTGAATTGGGAGAGTTAACTTTTGATGTAGCTTATGGAGGAAATTTTTATGCAATTATAGATCCTCAAAAAAACTTCTCAGGAATACAAGATTTTACTGCCTCTAAAATTATACAGTATTCTCAGGTTGTTCGTGATAGAATAAATATAAAATACCCGAATTATTTTGTGCATCCAGAAGATGATACCATTAGAGATGTATCTCATATGTTGTGGACAGGTAGTCCTTTAGATGAAAATTCTTCTGGTAGAAATGCTGTTTTTTACGGAGATAAGGCTATAGATAGAAGTCCTTGTGGAACAGGAACTTCTGCAAGAATGGCTCAATTATATGCTAAAGGAAAATTAAAACAAGGAGAAGATTTTGTACATGAGAGCTTTATAGGAAGCAAGTTTGTAGGTAAGATTGAAGAAGAAACTACAATAGATAATAAGAAAGCGATAATACCAAGTGTTCAAGGATGGGCTAAGATATATGGTTATAATACAATAATTATAGATGATGAAGATGATCCATATGCACATGGGTTTCAAGTGATATAAAAATGAAAAAAAGAGTAGTTATAATTGGAGGGGGAATAATTGGGCTATGCACAGCCTATTATTTACAAAAAGAAGCTGCTGAGATTATTGTGATTGATAAATCAGATTTTTCTTCAGGGGCTTCTTATGTAAATGCAGGTTTAATTACTCCAAGTCATATTATTTCTTTAGCCAGCCCAGGAATAATTACAAAAGGATTACAATGGATGTTTGATGCATCGAGTCCTTTTTATGTAAAGCCAAGGTTAAATTACGATTTCTTAAAATGGACTTGGTTATTTAAAAAATCAGCAACTTCTCAAAAAGTAACCACTTCTATACCTGTAATTAGAGATATTAATTTACTTAGTAGGAGGCTTTACGAAGAAATGATATCTGATAAAAGTTTTAGTTTTTTTTATAAACATAAAGGTTTATTGATGTTGTATAAAACAGACAAGGCTGGAGAAGAAGAATGGAATGTTGGTAAAAAAGCAATTGAATGTGGTTTAAAAGTGGAGCAAATTTCACAAAAACAGTTACAAGAAATAGAGCCAACAGTGAATTCTTCAGTTAAAGGAGCAGTGCACTATTTGTCCGATGCTCATATGACCCCACACCAATTTATGCAACAAATGAAAAGTTTTTTAACAGCTAAAGGAGTAATTTTTAAAGAACATACAGAAGTAGAAGATTTTGAAATACAATCTAATCTGGTTACAGGTGTAAAAACCAATCATGAATTAATAAAGCTTGACGAATTAGTTGTAGCAAGTGGTTCTTGGTCTCAAAATCTATTAAAGAAATTGAAAGTTAATGTTCCTATTCAAGCAGGTAAAGGGTACAGGATAGATGTGGTTAATCGAACCAAAATTAATATCCCGTCAATTTTATTGGAAGCAAAAGTGGCTGTAACTCCAATGGATAGTGTTACTCGTTTTGCTGGAACTATGGAGTTAGGAGGGATAAATCATACTGTAAATAATAAAAGAGTAAATGCCATAGCTAATGCTGCTGAAAGTTATTATAATGAGATTGAAATTAATGAAAAAGAAAAAACTTCAGCTAAATGTGGTTTAAGGCCATGTTCACCAGACGGACTTCCTTATATTGGAAGATTGACTAAATTGAAAAATGTTACAGTAGGTACTGGACACGCTATGATGGGGTGGAGTTTAGGTCCTGCCACAGGTAAGTTAATCACAGAAATTTTAAATGAAAAGAAAACAAGTATGGATATTACTCCTTTTCAAGTCGAGCGATTTTCTTAGTATTTTTGTAGTATGAATAAAAATGAGTTAAGAAAAATTTACAAACAGAAAAGAAATGAACTCTCTAGTGAAACAATACATTTATTAGAAAAAGATATTTACCAGCAGGTATTTGAATATGATTTTTCTACAGTTCATAATATTCATATATTTCTTCCGATAGAAAAACAAAAAGAAATCAATACTTATCCTATTATAGATTTCCTTAGAAATCAAGGGAAAAATATAATTATTAGTAAAAGTAATTTTACGGATGCTACACTAACACACTATCTCTTTGAAAAAGAGACAGTTTTAGAGCTCAATAAATATGGAATTCCAGAACCTAAAAATGCAAAAAGAGTAAGTGTAAAAGTAATAGATTTAGTTTTTGTTCCTTTATTAATTTCTGATGAAAAGCAATATAGAGTTGGTTATGGTAAGGGGTTTTATGATCGTTTTTTAAGTGATTGTAAAGAAAGTGTAAAAACTATTGGGTTAAACTATTATAAACCAATTCATTTTATAGATGATTTAAACGAGTTTGATTTTCCTTTACAAAAAGTAATATATCCTAAAAAGTAAAAATTTGGATAACTAACCATTATCCAAATTTTTATATTTTAGGGGTATCCCTCCATATTTAAACCTTATTTATCTGATATAACACTAAAATTGTACCTAAATTAGTTAATAAAAAGGCTTAATATAGTCCCTTACTCATAATGTAAAATTAAGGCAAATATCTTTTTTTAGTTTAAAGAATAGATGAGATACGATTAAAGTGTCGATAAAATTAACATATGTTAATTTTAATAGTGAGGTGATTTGCTCTAAATAAGTATAAAAACAAAGATTTGGATAATTGTAAATTATCCAAATCCATATGTCAATCGGGGGAATGTGACAATATATTTGAGCCTGTCTATTTAATGTAAAAATGTTAAAATCGCTCCCAAATTATTAAAATGCTTGTGACCAAATATTTGTCCCTTGCTTCTGTTATTAAAGATACTTTAAATGTGAGCTATTGTGCTAAAAGCTTAGATGAATAACCTAAATGTATCGATGAAACAGATGTATGAAAAGGTGAATGGAAATTAACATATGTTAATTAAATAAAAAAAATACCCATTAATGGGTATTTTTTTTATTTAATTTTATTGAAAACTAATACTAACCATTCATAGAAATTAAAAATTCATCGTTATTAATAGAAGTTTTTATTCTTTGTTGGATAAATTCCATAGCTTCTATAGGGTTCATATCGGCTAAATATTTTCTTAATACCCACATGCGTTGAACTGTTTTAGGGTCTAATAATAAGTCATCTCTACGAGTGCTTGATTTAATCAAATCAATTGCAGGGTAAATTCTTCTATTAGCAATATTACGCTCTAATTGAAGCTCCATATTACCAGTTCCTTTAAATTCTTCGAAGATTACTTCATCCATTTTAGAACCAGTTTCTGTTAACGCTGTAGCTATAATTGTTAACGAACCACCATTTTCAATGTTACGTGCCGCACCAAAGAAACGTTTTGGTTTGTGTAAAGCGTTAGCATCTATACCTCCCGATAAAATTTTACCAGAAGCAGGAGCTACTGTGTTATATGCACGAGCTAAACGAGTAATAGAATCTAAGAGAATAACTACATCATGTCCACATTCTACTAAACGTTTTGCTTTTTCTAACACGATATTAGCAACACGAACATGCTTATCAGCAGGCTCGTCAAACGTAGATGCAACAACTTCTCCACGAACACTACGTTTCATATCTGTTACTTCTTCTGGTCGCTCATCTATTAATAAAACGATTTGGTATACTTCAGGATGATTTGCAGCAATAGCATTAGCAACATCCTTTAATAACATGGTTTTACCAGTTTTTGGTTGTGCTACTAACATACCACGTTGTCCTTTACCAATAGGAGAAAATAAATCCATAATCCTTGTAGATAAAGAACTTCCTTTTTCTGCTAAATTGAATTTTTCATTAGCGAAAAGTGGTGTTAAATGCTCGAAAGAAACACGATCTCTAACAATATTTGGACTTAATCCATTAATTTTAGATACTCGAATTAGAGGGAAATATTTCTCTCCTTCTTTTGGTGGACGAACATTTCCTTTTACAGTATCTCCAGTTTTTAAACCGAATAATTTAATTTGAGATTGTGATACATAAATATCGTCAGGAGATGATAAATAATTATAATCAGAAGAACGTAAAAAACCATAACCATCTGGCATCATTTCTAGTACACCTTCGCTTTCAATAATTCCATCAAATTCAAAATCAGGATCGCGGTAACGGTTCCCGCTTTTATGTTTAGGTCCTTGATTTTTATTTTGATGCTTATTATTTTTATTCTGGTTGTTATTATTTCTGTTCTTCTGATGATTGTTTTGAGTTTTATTACTCTGATGATCTCCAGAAGAATTTTTTTGAGCTCTAGTGTTATTATTTTGATTGTTGTTCTGATTGTTATTACTAGTCTGTTGAGGCTTTTTCTGTTCGTTTTTCGTTGTGCTCGGAACAGCATTAGTCCCTTGCTTTACTGTACTTGCAGCTTGTTCAACAGATTTAGAAATACGTTTTCTTTTAGGTCTTTCAGTTTTAACCTCAGTAGTTGTAGGTTTTTCTACTTCTTTTTTCTCAGGAGTAGTCTTTGGTTTAGCCTCAGTAGTTGCAGGTTTTTCCTTTTTTTGCTCTTTAGAAGCCTCTGCTTGAGCATCTAAAATCCTGTAAATAAGATCAAGCTTTTTTAATTGGCTTGTTTTTTTTAAACCAATTTTTTTTGCAATTTCTTGTAATTCAACTAATTTTTTAGCTTTTAAATCCGAGATTTCGAACATTAGAATATTTTTAAATTAAATGTATCTTTTTGAAAATAAGGGGATGTAATTTAGGTCTTCGTTTTTTTGAATAGCTTACTTGTATTTAAGTAAGTAGTGTGAGGTATCCTTACCCGACAAATATATATAAATATTTTGATTTGCAAAGTTTCTTTTTAAAAAAAGAAAATGTAAATTTGCAATCCAATTTTTAAATATGATACAAAGAATTCAAACGTTATACCTTTTTTTAGCTGGAATAATTTCCGGAGGATTAACTTTTGTATTCAATTTATGGAGTACTCCTAAAGAGACAATATTTTCAATAGATTTATTGCAAACAGCATCTTTTTTACAAAAAAGTATTCCTGTATCATTCTTCTTATCGGCCTTATTATCTGTAGTAGCTATATTCTTATTTAAGAATAGACAATTACAATTTGTTATAGGTCGTCTTAATATTTTGACAAACCTTTTTTTATTAGGGGTGTTGGTATATTTATCTCTAACGTTATCTGGAGAAGCTTCGGTTTCTGAGAAAGGTATTGGGATGTTCATTCCTGTTATATCATTAGTTTTACTAGTGTTCGCAAACAAAGCCATTAAAAAGGATGAAGATCTTGTAAAATCAGTAGATAGATTACGATAAACCTAACATCTTAATATATTTAGTGCGAATAAACCGAGAATGATACTATTCTCGGTTTTTTTATGTTATAGTACTATTATGTTAAAATTTAAACCAAACTAGCTTTTTTTGCATTTTTTTTATGCTGAAAAGTAAAATTTTAATCCCTACTTTTGAAAAGCTAATACCAGATAAATAAAGGCCTCCGTAAGACTCATCTAAGGGAAAACCCTTAGGTACTCAGGGTAAACCCTGAGAGGGTTTTCAGGGTGTTTGTAATTTGGCTACATCGCATTAACCTTATAAATTTGTACATGTAACAATGATAAAGAAAATCAAAGTTCATATCGCAGACGATCACCAGATTATTATAGACGGAATATCTGCGTTAATAAAGACAGAAGATCAACTTGAGTTAGAAGGCTACTCACTTACGGGCAAAGATGTTGTTGAATGGGCTCGTAAAAATAAAGCCGACGTTCTTGTACTTGATATTAACATGCCAAAATTAGATGGTATAGGTGTTTTAAAAGCGTTTAAAAATAGAAACGTAGATCAAAAAACCATAATACTATCTGGTTTAAGCGACCCGAAACTTGTTCATGAAATGATAGCACTAGGAGCTAAAGGTTTCATAGAAAAAAGTTCGGCAAGCGACCACATAATTAAAGCTATTAAAGCTGTGCATCGAGGAGAAAAGTATTATAGTGATAATATAAAAGAAAGTTTATTCGACTTATATATTAACGATACTAAAACTGATGATGCTATTAAAAGCAGTTCTGTGACAGAACCGTTAACAGAGCGAGAAATAGAAGTATTAAAACTAATAACACAAGAATTAAGTACTTCTGAAATAGCAAAAAAATTAGACCTAACGGTTAAAACAATAGAAACTCACAGAAGAAACTTATATAAAAAGTTAAAAGTGAAAAATGTAGTAGGTTTGGCAATATATGCTGTTAAGAATAATATAGTTTAATCGACCTCCCTTCAATTTTTATATAGAGGTTCCCCGTCCTTATATATGTTCCCCCCCCAAAGAAGCTGTATTATCTGAAGTATTGTCAAGCCTACTACTTTTTCACTCTTTTTTATAAATAATGTAGTCCCCCCGAGCAACTACCTTTTTTTATAAAAAATTAATATAATCCAATATTCAAAAATTATAGTACGATGATAAAAAGATACTTACCTTTTTTAATGATAGTTGCTACATTAATTTCATCATGTAGCACAGAAGAAAATGATATAGTAAATGCTGAAGTAGAAGGAGTTAACGAATCTCTTTTACAATCACATAAAATAAGCAGAGATGCTTCAGGAAAATATACAATAGATTATACTTTAGCTAAAAATGCGCAAGCAAATTTAGTAAAAGATGATGCTACACAAACTACAAATTTACATGCTTTTGAAAGTAAAAATGCATTATCGTACAAAACTACAAGTAATATATCAGATATTGAATTACAGAATAATAAAATTAAACTAGGTGTTTTTGAAAATGGGGAAGAACGTAATTCGATAACAGTTGAAGATGAGAATATTATCTTAGCAAAAGGAGAAGTAAATATTAATTTTTTACAGACTTATAGTGTTGAAAGTTTTGGAGACGATCAATTCGTTCTTGATTTTACAGTAAGAGAAGGAATTCAAGTAGATTTTAAATATAACTCAGATGAAAATATTTACGAAGTGCATTTAAAAGAGGGTCCTTCTAATGGAACAGCTTTTACTAAATTGTACAAAAAAGCGGAACATTTACCATTAAAAATAGATTTTGTAAATTACATTAAGGTTGTTAGTGATAATGATAATCTAAAAGGAAAAAGCATTGCATACGTTGAAAGAAAAATTCCAAGATACGGGCAAGGTGAATAATAACTTAAAAGTGAAATTATTTTGATAAAAAACATAGTCCCCCTTGTTTTTATATTTTTATGTTTGAAACTAAAAGCTGAGTCTGCCCACTCGGCTTTTAGTTGTTACTATGATTATTATCAGTCAGATGTAAATTTAAGGGAACATAAAATATATGAAGTTGCAGAAATATTATTTGAACAGGCGGATTACATTAAATCTCTAAAAATGATTTTACCTCTTTCGGAAATGGATTTGAAAGACGAAATTTTAGAAGTTAAGGTTAATTTGTTGATTGGCAAGATCTTAAACAAGTATGTTGATTCTAGAGAAGCCAGTCAATTATACAAGCTTACAAAAGGAATTGAACACCATAAAGCATCTTATTATTTAGAAAAATCACTCGAGACACTTAAATCATTGAATGATTTAGAGTTAGGCGAAAATATAGAAAATAAGAGATTGTTAGCACAAAATTATTTATCATTATCTAAGTTTTATATTGGGGCTAAAAGAAAGGATAGTACAGAATATTATGCTAAAAAAGTAGTTGGTATTGAGAGTTTTGATAATGAAGTTTTGGATAAAAAAGCAAGAGCGTATCTTAACTTAGGAATAGTAAATGTTTCTAAAAGAGATTTGATAACAGCTGAAGAAATGTTTTTAAAATCTGTGGAAATTAATGAAAAACTACTAGATGAAGTCTCTTTAGTTAGAGCATTGAACAATTTAGCTAACATATATTTGGAAAAGCAAAATTATAAAGAAGCAAAAAAAATATATGCAAAAGCGATTAAATATTTAGAAAATCAAAGATCATTAGAAGCTGTTCAGAATAAAGAAATGATCTATGAGAATTTTGCTTGGACACTATATAAATTAAAAGATTACACAGCGTACGAGTTTGTAACCGAATCTTATGAAATTAGAGATAGTTTAAAAGAAAGAGAATTAAAAAAAGAAATAGACAGAGTATTGGCAGAGAATGATGTTAAAGTCGTTCAACAAAAAGCTGATCAAAACCAACTAAAACAAAAACAAAAAACTTGGGCTGTAGGTACAGCTGGTGTTGTAATATCTATATTACTATTGTATTTGGCAAACTTATATAAACTACGTCAACGTAACTTAAGTTTAAAACTATCACAAAACGAATTACGTCAGCAACGAAAATTAGAGCGTTTAAATTCACAAGCACAAGTGAAAATTTTAAATGCAACTTTAGATGGTAAAGAAACAGAGCGTAAACAAATTGCTGAAATTTTACACGATAACGTAAGTGCACTGTTATCTTCTGCAAATATGCATTTAGAAGCAACGCAAAAACAATACGGAGATAATATTCCAGAAGAATTACAAAAAACACAACAGATAATTACAGAAGCTTCAGAAAAAATTCGTGATTTATCACACAACTTGGTTTCATCTGTATTATTAAAATTCGGTTTAGAGTATGCAATAAAAGATGTAGCAAAGAAATTCTCTAACTCAGAAATAAAAATAAGCACAGCAATTAGTAATGTATATCGTTATTCTCAAGATTTTGAAATTAAAGTGTTTAATATTATTCAAGAGTTAATTAATAACATTTTAAAACATAGTAAGGCGAAAAACGCTTACATTATGCTAGAAGAAGAAGGAGAAATGATTAACCTTATTGTTAAAGACGATGGTATTGGTTTTGAGCAAGCAAAAGATGAGGATGTGGGTATTGGTTTAAACCAAATAAAAGCCAGAATTAATATGATGAATGGAAACTTTTTTATAGAGTCATCTAAAGGAAATGGAACAAAAGTAATTGCAAGTATTCCTTTAGTTCGCATAGTTCGAAAAAAAGAAATGGCATCGGCTTAAAAAGATCATTAATTTTTCGCTAATTCAATTACTTCCATATTTTCAATTTCACCAGCACGTAATTCAAAACGTATCATAGTGCGTACTTTATGAAAACCATGTTTACCTGCGGCTCCAGGATTAATGTGAAGTAAATTAAAATGTTTGTCGAATTGTACTTTTAAAATATGAGAATGACCACAAATAAAAATTTTAGGTCTATTTTTTTGAAGTTCTCCATAAACACGAGTTTTATATTTGCCGGGGTAGCCACCAATATGTGTCATCCAAACAGAAACACCTTCCACTTCAAAAGCATCATCTAAAGGAAATTCTGCACGAGCTTCGGCATCATCAATGTTTCCATAAACAGCACGTAAAGGTTTGTATTCTTTAATTGTATCTGTAACACGCAAGTTACCAATATCACCAGCATGCCAAACTTCATCAGCTTGTTGTACAAACTTTAAAATTTGATCATCAATATAACTGTGTGTATCCGATAATAATAAGATTTTCTTCACAAAACGAAAGTACAAATAACCAAATAAAATCCGTAGTTTAGCTCTTTAAAAAAAGGATTTCTTTGCGATATTTTTTAGAGCTAGCATACCACGGTAAAAACTATTATGGTTGGCAAGTGCAACCAGATGTAATTTCGGTTCAAGAAAAGCTAACCAAAGCTATTAGTACTATTTTAAGAAAAGAAATTAGTATTGTTGGTGCTGGTAGAACAGATACAGGAGTTCATGCTTCTCAAATGTATGCGCATTTTGATTTTGATAAGGTTTTAGATGAAAACTTTACCTATAAGTTAAATGCAATTTTACCGAATGATATTGTTATTTACAAAACCATTCTTGTAGCAAATGATGCTCATGCACGTTTTGACGCAACAAGCAGAAGTTATGAGTATAAAATATGGTTAGGTAGAAATCCATTTGTTTTAGATACCTCATGGCAGTTAAACTATAAAAATATAAATATTGAAGCCATGAATACAGCTGCGAAATTACTTTACGAGTATGAAGATTTTGAATGTTTTTCGAAAGTAAAAACAGATGTACATACGTTTAACTGTGAAGTAACCAATGCAGAGTGGGTTTTACAAGGAAATGAATTAACCTTTTTTATTTCTGCAAATCGTTTTTTAAGAAACATGGTTCGCGCAATTGTTGGAACTTTACTAGATGTTGGTTTAGGAAAAATAACAGTAAACGATTTTAAAGCAGTAATAGAAAGTAAGAACAGAAGTAAAGCAGGAGTGTCTGTACCTGCAAAAGCATTATTTTTAACAGAAGTAACATACGATTATATTTAAATTTTGAGTAAAAGTAGTTCAGGAAAAGCATTTGATATTAAGATTTTTGCACGCTTAATGAGTTTTGCAAAACAATATCGTTTTCAATTTTGGGTTGCAACAATATCTACCATTTTATTGGCAGTATTTGCAGCAGCTAGTCCAGTAGTATTATACAAAGCGATAGATGATTTTACAGTTAATAAAGACTTAGCAAAATTGTTGTTTTTTACAATGGTTATGTTTGGTGTGTTGTTAGTTCAAGTAATACTACAATTTTTATTTATTTACTATGCTAATTGGGTAGGTCAGCACATTATTAAAGATTTACGAGCTATAATTTTTAAAAATATTTTAGGTTTTAAAATGTCGTACTTTGATAACACTTCAGTAGGAAGATTAGTAACTAGAGTGGTTTCTGATATAGAAACTATTGCAAACTTTTTTTCGCAAGGTGTATTTATGATTGTGAGTGATGTGTTAAAAATGTTGGTAGTTGTAATTGTCATGTTTGTTATTAATTGGCAACTAGCTCTAATAGCGCTAGCAGTATTACCGATTTTAATTTATGCAACAAAATTATTTCAAATAGCAATTAAAAAAACATTTCAAGATGTTCGTAATCAGGTGGCAAATTTAAATGGATTTGTTCAAGAGCGTGTTACAGGAATGAAAATTGTACAATTGTTTAATAGAGAGAAAATAGAATACGAAAATTTTAAAGCTATTAATGAAAAGCATAAAAAAGCTCATGTTAAAACCGTATGGTATTATTCGATATTTTTTCCAATAGCAGAAATTTTGTCTTCTATAGCAATTGGTTTAATAGTTTGGTATGGAGGTTTGCAAGTAATAGCAAAAGATGCAATTACGGTTGGAGCAATTATTAGTTTTGTTCAAATGGCGCAAATGTTATTTAGACCACTACGTCAAATAGCAGATAAGTTTAATCAATTGCAAATGGGAATTGTATCAGGTGAACGTGTTTTTAAAGTAATAGATACAGAAAGTTATATCGATCAATCTGGAACAATCTCAGCTAATTATTTAAAAGGTAATATAGAGTTTAAAGACGTTCGCTTTAGTTATGTCGAAGGAGAAGAAGTGCTAAAAGGAATTTCTTTTCAAGCTAAAAAAGGAGAAACTATTGCAATAGTTGGTTCTACCGGAGCAGGAAAATCAACAATTATTAATTTAATTAGTCGTTTTTATGAAATAGATAGTGGTCAAATAAAAGTAGACGAAACACCTGTTGAAGATTATGATTTAGAAAGTTTACGAAATCAAGTAGCTGTAGTATTACAAGATGTATTCTTATTTTCAGATTCAATTTTAAATAATATTACGTTACGAGATAAAAATATTTCTTTAGAAGAAGTTGAAAAAGCTGCAAAACAAATAGGGATTCATAGTTTTATAGAAAGTTTACCAAACGGATATAACTATAATGTAAAAGAGAGAGGTGCTATGTTGTCTTCTGGTCAGCGTCAATTAATAGCTTTTTTAAGAGCTTATGTAAGTAATCCAAGTATTTTAATTTTAGATGAAGCAACTTCTTCTGTAGATACAGAGTCTGAACAAATGATTCAATATGCTACAGATAAAATTACTAAGGATAGAACATCAATAGTTATAGCACATCGATTGGCGACAATCAAAAAAGCAGATAAAATTATTGTAATGGATAAAGGAAAAATTGTTGAATTAGGTAGTCATCAACAACTTTTAGAGCAAGAAGGTTATTATAGAAATTTGTACGAAAAACAATTTAGTGCAGAAACTATGTAATTCTTAGTGTTAAACTTGTGTAATTCTATTAAAATATTACATTTGTTATTCAATCTTAAACTTAAAATCATAAAACGATGAAAAAAGTAATTTTATCAGTCTTTGTAGTTGGTTCTTTATTAGCTACTTCTTGTAAACAAGCTAAAGAAGCTAAGGAAGAGGTAAAGGAAGCTACTGAAACTGTAGTAGAAAAAACAGGAGATGCTGCAAATACTGTAGTTGAAGAAACTAAAGAAGTAGTTGAAGAAGCTAAAGAGGTAGTTGAGGAAGCAGTAAAAACTGTAGAGTCAGCTATTGAAGGAGTAACAATTCCTGAGTTCAAAGACCCTAAAGTTGGTGAGCATTTAAAAGCATATTCTGAGTATGCTAAAGAATATATCGCAGAAGGTAAAGATGCATATAAAAACGTAGCTTTAGTAAAAAAAGGAGCAGACTTATTAGCTAAGGGTAAAGAAATTGTTGGAGGTTTAGACGAGGAAGCTTCTAAGAAATTTAATAGTGTAATGACGGCTATTCAAGCAAAAATGGCTCCAGCGAAATAAGTATTATGAACTAAAATCTTTACAATAAGATAAAAGTTATAAAAACCTTTGAAATTAATTTCAAAGGTTTTTCTGTTTTTTAAAAGCAAAATTTAAACCGACATCTATTTTAGAATGTCGGTTTTTTATATAAAACCAATGTTGAATTTGTTTGAAAATTTACATGTTACAAGAAAAAAAACTATATTGCAACAATGTTGCATTAAAATAATAGATGTAATTTAAATTTTATAATCAATGATAACAAAAGAGCAAGTTTTAGAAGTACAGAAGAAATGGGGAGATGGAGTTGTTAAAATAGGTAGTTTAAAAGAAAACAGAAAAGCGTGTGAACATTTTACAAAAGATTTTATAGATGAGCGTTATGCTTATTTAAATGGTCCAGTAGTATTTAAACCTACAAAATGTGCTTTAGAGCAATTTAGATCAGAAAAAGAAGAAGCTGTATCGTATTTCATAGCAGGAGAAGATCGTAAATGTGATGAAGATAAAGGCTTTGCTTTGCAACCATGGAAAAAAGTAAGGTTTGAAAATTCAGGTATCATTTTAGAAGAGAAAAGAGCTATAGCAATGGGAAACTATTACTTTACAGATATTGAGGGGAACGAAGCAAAAGTAGAATTCACCTTTGGATATAAATTAGATAATGGAGAGTTAAAAATAGATGTTCATCATTCTTCTTTTCCTTATGTTTTAAATACAATTTCTTAATGTTTAATTGTTTGTGTTTTGTATGTCTTACAGATTTCCTAGAGTCTGTTATTAATAATGAAAGGCTAACTAATTTAAACTATTATTATACGTCTTTAGGGAATTCTGTTTGTTTTACAGAGAACAAAACTCAATACTTTCAAAAATTATAGAGAGAATAAACAAAAACTAAATTCTTAGGGAAGATAGTTTTAGGTCTAGATTAATTAGATAAATCTTGCTTTAAAATATTAGAAAGTTCTTCTTTGGTTTTGTATAAGACAAAACTACCATCTTTAACATATGATATTTCTCCTGTTTCTTCAGAAACAATAACACAAACAGCATCTGTTTTTTCAGTAATTCCAATCGCAGCTCTATGACGAAGACCAAATCTCGAAGGAATTTTAGTGTTATCTGAAACTGGTAAAATAACACGAGTTGCAATAATGTAATTATCTCTAATTATAGTTGCTCCATCATGTAATGGGCTATTCTTGTAAAAAATACTTTGAATAATTGCATCATTTATCTGAGCATTCATTTTATCTCCAGTACTAACTAAAAAATCAAGTTTATTAGTTCGTTCAATAACTAGTAAGGCACCAGTTTTAGATTTCGATAACGTACTACAAGATTTAATAATAGTATCTGTATCTGTTTCGGTATTAATTTCAGATTGTAAAAACTTTAATTGATTTAAAAATCCTCTTTTGTTAGTAAAGTTATTGGTTCCAACCATAAGTAAAAACTTTCGTATTTCTTGTTGAAAAACAATAATTAAAGCAATTACTCCACCAGAAAGTAAATACCCTAAAATTCCACTAAGCATTTCCATATGAAGTGCTTGAGTAGCTTTCCAGATTAAGAAAATTACAGTGATTCCAATAACAATATTAATAGCTACAGTTCCTTTTAATAATTTGTATGTATAGTAAAGAAGTACTGCTACTAAAATGATATCTAATACATCTAAAAAAGAAAAATCTAAAAAATCTAGCATCTAACTATTTGTATTTGCGTAAATGTACTAATAATTTACGTCTCTTTAATTTGTATGGAAGTATAACTTCAGTAAGAAAAATAAAAAACATTAACTAGAGAGTATTAACAAAACTTTAGAGTTTTAGCTGTAGATGTTCTCGATGAGAATTTCGTATTTTAATGAAGTTAAATACAATTAATCATTTTTAATTTAAAACCTTACTATTATGAAAAATCAAATTTCAAGTTTAGGAAAAGCACTTTCTAAAAACGATCAAAAAAACATCAAAGGAGGATTTTTTGGATGTCAGCCACAATTACTTCAATGTGATTCTCACAGAGATTGTCCTCCATGTAGTAGTGGGTGCGGAATTACTATTGACAATAATGGAACTCCATTGTTTATTTCTGGTATTTGTGCATTTTAAAGCTAAATAGAAATAATAAAAATAAAACCAGTTACAAGAAGTAACTGGTTTTATTCTTTAATAAAGATGCAGATTGAGATTATTTTTGAGCCATAGTAGTTTCAATATCTCCAATTAAAAGAGGGTATTTGCTACGAATAAATTTAATTTTCCCAAAAATTTCTTCATCCTTTGTTCGTCTAAATTCTTCTTCCATAGTAGTAAAACTTGTGTTGTAAAGTTTTAAGGCTAGTTTATTACGAAGTTGATTATAAGAGCGGTTTACGTTGTTTAAAACCTTAATATAAGTTTCGTAAGTGGTATTTCTATCGGCAGTAATTGTGATTAAAGCTTTAGAAGGATGATCTGATAAATCTGCTCTTTTTTCACCATCACACCAATCACAAACTTGACCATTAATGTCTTTACCACCACCATTATCAATAAATTTTATGGCTAAATCGGTAATTTCATTAATGTCAACAATAGTATCACCTATTAATACTTCATTGTTTAAATTGATATTAATCTCGAAGAGATTTCTTTTGTGGATATCAATAGGAGGTGGATTATCATTTTTTTCGGCCATTTTTCTAAAAATACCTTTGTCTACATCCATAGTAGTTGTGACAAGGAAAAAAATGAGTAATAAAAATGCGATATCAGCCATAGATCCAGCATTAATTTCAGGAATAGTTCCTCTTTTCATAATTAGTAGTTTTTAAAAATTAATAAATAGTTTAAAAGTTTGGCTACTAGGCAATTTTTGGTATGAAGAGCTATTCGCAAAAACGATGCCGAAGAATAAAAAAGAAAGGTAAGTGCTAGTTTAAAGTTATTATTTAAATTCTTAGATCTTGGTTTTTTTATAAAACTTGTTCTACAATTTTTATAGCTTCTATGGCTTCTTTTACATCGTGAACACGAAGGATATTTGTACCATTTAACAAAGCGATAGTATTAGCAACGGTAGTAGCGTTTAAAGCTTCTTTTGGAGTGATGTTTAAAAGTTTGTATAACATCGATTTTCTAGATACTCCTGTTAAAATTGGAACGTCTAAGTTCTTAAAAAGATCAAGGTCTTTTAAAAGTTGATAGTTATGATCAATTGTTTTTCCAAAACCAAAACCAACATCAATAATAACATCATTGAGTTTTAGTTTACGGAGTTCAAAAATCTTTTCAGCAAAAAAAGAAATTAAATCAGTAATTATATTCTCATATGAAGGGTTTTTCTGCATATTTTGAGGTGTACCTTGCATGTGCATTAAAATGTAAGGCACTTGTAATTTGCCTACTATGCTGTACATTTTGTTATCCATATTTCCTCCAGAAATATCGTTGATAAGACTAGCTCCAGTTACAATTGTTTCTTCTGCAACTTTGCTTCTAAAAGTATCAACGGAAATAGTAATTTCAGGGAAATTTTTTAGTAACAATTCAATTATAGGAACTATACGTTTTAACTCTTCTTCTTCTGAAATATGTTGAGCTCCAGGTCTAGAAGAATATGCACCAATATCAATAAAAGTAGCTCCGTCTGTAAGCATTTTATCTGTTTGATTTAAAATACTTACATCACTTTTATATTTCCCTCCATCATAGAATGAATCTGGAGTAATATTTAAGATTCCCATTACTTTAGGAGAAGATAAATCGATAAGTGTGCCTTTGCAATTAATTGTCATTAATACCTTTTTACTGGTTACTGGTACAAATTTCTATGTAAAAATAACTGAAAACCTAATTGATTTGCTATTTTTACGTAGTTTTTTCTGAATATATAAAATGCATAATACCTCAGAGCAGTACGATTCGGTTGTAAATGAATGCCGAAATTTATTTATAAATAAGATGAAAGATTATGGTAGCGCATGGAGAATTTTACGCTTACCATCGTTAACAGATCAAATTTTTATTAAAGCGCAACGTATTCGTCAGTTGCAAGAAAATGAAGTTAGAAAGGTAGATGAAGGTGAAAGATCTGAGTTTATTGGAATAATAAATTATTCTGTTATGGCTTTAGTTCAGTTAGATTTGGGAGTAGTAGAACAACCAGATTTGTCAACAGAAGAAGCAACTGTCTTGTACGATAAGTATGTTAAAATAACGAAGGAATTAATGGAGAAGAAAAACCATGATTATGGTGAAGCGTGGCGAGATATGCGAGTTTCTTCTTTAACAGATTTAATTTTACAAAAGTTATTACGAGTAAAACAAATAGAAGATAATAAAGGTAAAACATTAGTTTCTGAAGGAATTGATGCAAATTATCAGGATATGATAAATTATGCTGTATTTGC
Organism: Tenacibaculum aquaeponti; assembly: GCF_052084715.1. Lineage (GTDB taxonomy): Bacteria > Bacteroidota > Bacteroidia > Flavobacteriales > Flavobacteriaceae > Polaribacter. The sequence goes on from NZ_CP197288.1 coordinate 2,974,736, forward strand.
CATGATTCATTTCAATGAAGAGACATCATAAAATCCCTATAATCATGTTAAAAATACTTACACACATTTCAAGAGTTCTTGTTGGATTATTATTTATTTATTCTGGATTTGTAAAATTAGTAGATCCTGTAGGTTCTAAATACAAATTTGAAGAATACTTTAATGCAGATGTATTAAATCTTGAGTTTTTAATACCAGTAGCCTTAGGTTTTTCAATATTATTAATCATCACAGAACTGGTATTGGGTGTAATGCTTTTAGTAGGATATAAACCAAAATTTACTGTTTGGAGCTTGTTTGGTATTAATTTAATTTTCCTGTTTTTAACATGGTATTCTTATGCGTATAATAAAGTAACTGATTGTGGTTGCTTTGGAGATGCAATTAAATTAACACCTAAAGAAACTTTTTATAAGAATATTATTTTTATGGTATTCATAGTAATTTTAATTTTAGGAGTAAGATACATTAAGCCTTTAATTTCAGATAAAATTGCTTCATATACTACGGTTGGATCTTTAGTTATTTCTTCATTAATAGCTTATTATGTATTACAGCATTTGCCTATAATCGATTTTAGAGCTTATGCAATTGGAACTAATATTGCAGACGGAATGGCTTTCGGTCCAAATGGAGAAGATCCTAAAATTCATGATTTCGAAATTAGTACTTCAGAAGGAGATGTTTTAGAAGAGATGCTTAATAAAGATAAAGCAATGCTTATTCTAATGACAACTCTTGAAAAAGTTAATAAAGAAGGTTTAAAAGCTGTTTCTGAAACTGCAGCTAAGGCAAAACAAAATGGGTATGAAGTTTATGTCTTAACTTCAGATATAATGATGGCTGATGTTATTTATGAAGATAACACTGAAAAATTAGATGCTTTTACTAAAGAATATAATTTACCTTATACTTTTGGTAGTTGTGATGAAAAGGCAATTAAAACTGCTATTAGAGCCAATCCGGGTATTATTATTGTAGAAAAAGGGGTAATTAAGAATAAGAAGAAATGGAGAGATGTAGATGAAATAAAGTTTTAATTATCAGTTTAATTCCTATATTTAGGAACTGTTAATCAAAACCTTATACTATGAAAGTCTTAAAATACATCTTGTTACTTATACTAGCTTTAGTGTTAATTGGTTTGCTGTATGTTACAGTTCAGCCGTCAGATTATGATGTAAATCGATCTAAAGTTATAAATCAACCGGTTAGTAAAATTTTCAATACAGTTAACGACCTTAAAACTTGGGAAAAATGGGGGCCTTGGCATGATGAAGATTCTACCATAGTAGTAACTTATGGAGAAAAAACTGTTGGAGTTGGGGCAAGTGATAGTTGGACTAGTAAAGATGGTCCTGGAAGTATGAAAACAATTGCTTTAGAATCTAATAAATCGATTACACAAGAAATTAAGTTTGGAGATAATGAACCTGGAGAAATTCTTTGGAATTTTGAAGAGGTAAAGGATGGTACCAAGGTAACTTGGACTATGAAAGATGATAAGGCACCATTTATTTTTAAAATATTTTCTGCAATTAGTGGAGGTTGGGATAGTATGTTAGGTCCAATGTTAGAAAATGGATTAAATAATTTAGATGAAGTAGTTACATTAACACCAGACCCTTTCCGTTTAGGAGAAATCAGAACTATAGAGCACGAAGATAAATCATTCATTGGTTATCATTATAAATTGAAGATTGATCAAGATGCAATGGAAAAAGCTTTTATGGAAGCATTACCGAAAGCAGGAATCTATGCTGCAAAGTCTGGTTTAAAAGAAGGAGATTATGTTCCTGGAGGTTTATATCATAAATGGGATGAAAAAACAGGAGAAGCAGATTTTCATATTGGTTTATTATTAAATAAAGATATTCCTGCGGCTGATGGAATGGATAAAATTACAGTCTCTGGAGGGAAATATGTGACATTAACCAAATGTGGAGCTTACGGAATTGGTGATGTAGAAGCACATAATAAAATAGGAACTTACATTAAAGATAATAAGTTAACACCTAAATTTCCACTTTATGAATTGTATGTTAATGATCCTTCTAAAGTAAAAGAGCATGACATTCAAACAGATATTTATTATTTAGTAGAATAAAAGATCTTAAAATAAATAGAAGAAGAACCTCACAAAAATGTGAGGTTTTCTTATTTTCGTGATTCATGAAACAGTTATTCTTAGTATTTATTGGAGGAGGTTTTGGAAGTGTTTTACGATTTCTTTTAGGTAAAGCTTTAAATAATTCAGAAACAGGTATTCCTTTGGGTACTTTTTTAGCTAATATTTTAGGAAGCTTACTTATAGGTTTTATTTTAGGTTTAGCTGCAAAAAATGAAATATTAACTCAAAATCACTCATTATTATTAGCCACCGGTTTTTGTGGGGGATTTACAACATTTTCAACTTTCGCTTATGAAAATCATGTGTTTTTAAAATCAGGAGACTTTATGTCTTTTGCGTTATATACGATATCTAGTTTCGTGTTAGGCTTTTTAGCTGTTTTTTTAGGAATTTATTTAATAAAATATATCATATGAGTAATGTAGTACACTATAGTACAGAAGCAAATTATGCGATTTTAAAAATTGTAAATGGAAAAGTAAATGCGATTTCTCATGAAGTTATCGATGAGTTAAATACTTATTTAGATAAAGCAGAACAAGAAGAAAGAGTAGTTATTATTGCTGGGCAAGATGGTATTTTATCTGGTGGTTTTGATTTAAAAGTAATGACTAAATCTCCTGATGCTGCAAAAGAATTAGTAACAAAAGGTTCTAAACTTTCACTTCGATTATTGTCTTTTCCTTATCCTGTTATTATGGCTTGTGGAGGTCATGCGGTAGCAAAAGGAGCTTTCTTATTACTGTCTGCTGATTATAGATTAGGAGTTGCGGGAGATTTTAAAATCGGATTAAATGAAGTAATGATCGGAATGACGATGCACAACGCTGGTGTTGAAATAGCTAGAGGAAAATTAACTCCAGTATATTTCCAAAGAAGTGTAGCTAATGCAGAAATGTATAATCCTGAAGATGCTGTTACAGCAGGATTCTTAGATAAAATTGTGTCTCAAGAACATTTATTACCAACAGCAACTAAAGTTGCGCAAATGTTCGGCCAACTAAATAAAAAAGCACATAGAGATACAAAACTAAAAGTTCGTAAAGAATCTTTAGAAAGATTAGAGAAAGCAATAGAAGAAGATATCGCTCAAGAATTATCTTTTGATGCTTAAAAAAACAAACCCCATTTTTAAATAAGTGGGGTTTTGTGTTGTTTTTTTAAAAATATTCTAAATGATAATTCATCTATTTTATTCTTTTAAGATTTTCTAGTTTATAAATTAAAGATAAAGAAGGGTTAACTAATTTTTGTTTATCATTATAAAATTTCCATTTTTTAGTGTCAATTTTAGAATATTTATAAGGATAAAAACAACCACCATGACCTTTAATTGTATCTGTTAAAACATCAAATGTTCCTTCGGCAACCAATTGCTTTTCTTTGTTTAAGAATTTCCAATCTCCTTTTTTATACCAGTATTTTACAGAATCAGCTTCAAGTCCACAAAAAAGATAAGTGTGTTTTTTAAATTGTCCAATTCCATAAAAATCTCCAAACTTTTTATATTCATTAGCTTCACTACCAAGAAAATTTAAAGAAAAAATTTCTTCGTAATGGATATTTTTAATAAGTCTTACATGTTTGTTTTCCTTAGTTAAATATTCAATTCCTAATTTTTCATAATTAAGACTAAGTTTAAAACTATCGCTTATAATAGTATATTTTGGTTGAAAATTAATGCTGTTAGTAGTTTTTAAACTATCTAATTCTGAAATATATTTTTCTAACTCTTTATAGCTCTTAGAGTTTTTTAGTATGATTTTATTCTCTTTTCTTCCCATTTGTTCAAGACCGAAAGAATAGAATTCTAAATTCTCTTTTGGAAGTTTTAGTTGTGTATATTCATCTTTATTACAAGATGTTAAGGAATACAAACAAATAATTAAAAGTGTAAGCCGATAGAATTTCATAAACTATTTTTTATAATCCATCACTCCAGCTTCAATAGCAATAGCTAAAGAATTATTTCTTGGTGTAATCGGGCAAGAATATCTATCACTGTAAGCACAATAAGGATTGTATGCTGTATTAAAATCTATAGTAACCGTTCCATCTTCTTTAATATCTGTAGTTAAAACATCAATAAAACGACCACCACCATAAGAACCTTTTCCGTTAGTTTCATCTAAAAAAGGAAGGAACAAGTGATTTATATAATCAGGCTCAGGGTTGGGGTCTTTATAAATATCTAATTCAAAACTTTGTCCGTCTATAGAAAAATTAATAATACCATATTTTTTATATTTAGCTATTCTTGATGTGGTAGTAGGAAAATTAAATGTTTTAGCTTCTGGAGTTTTAGTAAGTTGAGCAATTACTTTAAACTTATTATTAATAGGGAAAAAGTCTAATCCTTTAAAATTTTTCAATCCACTCTTGGTTAATGGAGAGGTTGAAGCATCTTTAAATTTGGCGTTCATTTCACGTTGAAATTCAGATTTTCCTTGAGGTATTCTTTTTCCAGAATTACATGATATAATAAGTGTATAAACAAAAAGAAATATAATAATTTTCTTCATAAATGAATTTAATAAAAATTGAGATGTGATTAATTTAATTTAAATTTTCGTTCTTCTTCAGTTAAAAAACCTAAAGAACCACTACTGTAAGTAGAACCAAAGGTTCTTACGCTAGAATAAAGTTGAGATAGTGCATCTATTATTTGATGTTCTGTTAGTTCTTTTAATGGATGAATAAAAGCTGACCATAAAATATTGTCTGAGATAGCATAACGAACATCTAATGTTGTGTGAAAATTAGCTTCCATACATTTTTTTAATTGCACACCTGTTAAGTCGCTTGCTTCAGAAATCGGAGCAATGATTCTCATTCTGTTATGAAGCTTATCGGTTAAACACATAAATGTAATTTCATTAATTTGAAAACTCCAATATCCTTTGTCTCCTTCTATTTGATCTGCATAATGTTTCAGAATGCTTAAGAGTTTTTCATTATTCATAACATTGTTAACTTTAGTTGCTATCATAATAAATTATGGTAGTAACGAAATTACTCGAAATAGAATTAAAAACAAAATAAGTGTTTCATATACAACCTATTTGTTTTTTTTCTATGTTTGTACGGTAATTAAAAAGTAAACATGAAAAACATTTGTACATATAAGCAGTGGACGTCGGTTGTAAGACCATCGTCATGTCGGGCTATTTATGTGTAAATGTTATATTAATATAAAAATATACAATTGCAAAAGTCCGGCTATTTAGCCGGACTTTTTATTTTTTATTACGTCAACTTAAAACAAACAATTATGAAAAAGTTATTTAGAAATTACTTAGCAACTTTCAAAGGACTCTCTAAAGAGGTTTGGTGGTTATCTTTAATTACGCTCATTAACAGAGCCGGAACAATGGTAATTCCATTTTTATCATTGTATCTAAAAGAAGGATTAGGTTTTACCTTTTCTGATGTGGGATTAATTATGGTTTTTTTCGGACTAGGTTCTGTGGCTGGATCAAAATTAGGGGGATATTTAACCGATAAAATCGGGTATTATAAAGTAATGCTCGTAAGCTTGTTTTTTACAGGGGTATTATTTGTTTTACTACAATATGTAACAACATTATTTGGCTTTTGTATTTCAATTTTTGTGTTAATGACAGTAGCAGATACATTTCGTCCAGCAATGTTCGTAGCTTTAAGTTCTTATAGCAAACCAGAAAATAAAACAAGGTCGGTAACATTAATCCGTTTAGCAATTAATTTAGGGTTTTCTGCTGGACCAGCGCTAGGTGGTTTAATTATTACAACATTAGGATACCAAGGATTATTTTGGGTAGATGGTGTTACTTGTGTTTTAGCAACAATTTTATTGGTAAATGTTTTGCACCCTAAAAAGGCAAGAGTATTGGATAAGATAGAGAATGAAAATCCCGTTTCTATATATACTGATAAATTATTTTGGGTGTTTTTTGTAGCTATGGCATTATTTGGAATTGTGTTTTTACAATATTTCTCTACAATTCCTTTATATTATAGAGATGTGCATCATTTGTCAGAATTAGAAATTGGTTTGTTGCTAGGAGCAAATGGATTTATTATTTTTTTATTAGAGATGCCCTTAGTTAAATGGTTAGAAGATTCTAAACAAACTAAAATTACTCTTATGTTAGTTGGTGGGGTTTTAGTCACTTTGAGTTTTATTGTGTTGAATATGACTAGCTGGGTTGGAATTTTACTTGTTGGAATGTTTTTTATGACAATTGGAGAAATGGTAATGTTCCCTTTTTCTAATGCTTACGCAATGGAAAGAGCAAAAAAAGGAAATCAAGGGCAATATATGTCTTGGTACAGCATTTCATTTTCTTTAGCTCATGTTTTTGGACATTTTTCAGGAATGCATTTAATTGATAAAATAGGTTTCGATAATACTTGGTATATCATATTTGGTTTGTCTTTACTAAGTGGAGTATTTTTATTAGTATTACATTATAAAACCAAACAAATAGATAAAATATAGAAGTTATTCTTTCATAACAAAGTTTTTTAAATATTAAATTAAATAGTTGATATAAATCTAAAGTGAAGATTTATTTTTAATGATAAGTATAGTATTTTTGAAAGTGAAAATTCAATATAAATATGAATATACAAGACGCTCAAAAACAAGTAGACGATTGGATTAAAAATCACGGAGTTCGTTATTTTAATGAATTAACGAATATGGCTCAGCTAACAGAAGAAGTAGGAGAGGTAGCTAGAATTATTGCTCGTAGATATGGAGAACAAAGTGAAAAGGAAAGCGATAAACAAAAAGATCTTGGTGAAGAGTTAGCAGATGTAGTTTTTGTAGTATTGTGTTTGGCGAATCAAACAGGTGTTAATTTACAAGAAGCATTTGATAAGAAATTAGATATAAAAACAAAACGAGATCACGATCGTCATCATAATAATGAAAAACTAAAATAATGGGAGTTGTAGATAAATTAAAGAATCCATTATTTTGGAAAAATGTAGTTAAAGTTGCTATTCCTTTTTTCATTTTTGTAATTATTTTTTCACTGCTTTTTTATAACGGGAAATTGGTTTTTTCAGGAGATTTCGATGCAGTATTGGAAAAAGAGTTTAAAAATGGAAAATGGATCAATTTTTTAGTACCAAGGCTTATTATAAGTTTTGGGTATGGTATGTATACTACGATGAAAAAAATGAAATAATTTTCAAAAAAAATAGTATTAATTTAAAGAAGCAGACTCTTTTAGGGTCTGCTTCTTTATTTTTTTTGATAAAATTTATGTTTTTTAAATTGAAATATATTTTGATTTTAACTTAATATTTTGATTTATATGTATGTTTAAGGTTAAAAATATGTGTAATAACTCATTAATAGTCTATTGTTTTGGTAGATTAATAATTATTCAATAAAAAAGGTATTTTAATGAGAATAATTTATTGTTTTTGTATTTTTAGTGCTTTAATTATTAAAAATTAAGAAAATAGTTAAAATATTTTCTTATTGAAGTTAATCGCTAAAAACCCTTTATTACAATGAAAAGTAACTTTAAACTTTTAATTGGAGGTTTGTCATTATCATTAATTGCTACTTTAGGTTATAAGAGATATGAATCTTATAAAGCTGAAGAAGAGATTGAGAATAAAAGACAAACTCATGCAAAATTCTTAAACAAAAGCCCATTTAATGAAAGATTACAATGGGATAAAAAAACAAGAAAATTAAATGGACTTCCACCTAATAAGTATTTCGAGCAAATGTGGGAGTTAACAATTAACCCAGCAACGGGAAGATTGGAAAATGAAAATGTAATTAAACTTCGTGAAGAATTAACGGCTCAACGTATAGCTCGTAGAGTGCCTGGGGATAATAATTCGCCTTGGGTAGAAAGAGGACCTAATAACGTTGGAGGTAGAACTAGAGCGATGTTATTCGATCCCAACGATGCAAATAACAGACGTGTTTATGCAGGAGGAGTTAGTGGTGGTTTATGGGTAAATAACGATATAACTAACGCAAATTCACAATGGCAACGAGTACAAAATGTTCCAGGAAATTTATCAGTAACTTCAATCACAGTTGATCCTAGAAATTCAAATAATTGGTATTTAGGTACAGGAGAACAATATACTGCTGGAGATGTTGTAGGTAATGGTGTATATAGAAGTACAGATGGTGGTACAACATGGGCTGCTGTTAATATTCCTGCTGCAGGAGCTGCTACATTCGATTTTAATGCAAATAATGTTTTTTTATCAGGAATCAACTATGTAAACGATATTTTAGCTTGGGATAATGGAAACTCTACAGAGTTATTTGTGGGAGTTGGAGCTAATGTGTATGCAGATGCTAGTTCTCCTACAAACTGGTTAGGGTTACAATCTGCCGGATTATATCGTTCTACAGATAATGGAAATACTTGGAATAGAGTAGAAAATGCAGGTATGAGTTTTGAGTTTAGCGGAGCTAATTATTATTTTATTCCTAACGATTTAGAAATTGGATCTGATAACAGGTTATGGATGGGAACAATTACTACTCCTGGTTTAGGACAAGGTGGAGGAAGGGTATTTAGTTCTACAAATGGTGCTACTTGGACAGAAGCTGCTGCTTCTCCTTTAGTAGAGTCTAATAGAGTAGAATTAGAGCCTTCAAGTTCAAATCCCAATCGATTATATGCTTTAGCACAAGGAACAACAAATGCAACACCAGTGCGTATTTTTGAAACTACAAACGGATTTAATACAGTGACAACTTTGAATCTTCCCAATGATGCTGATAGAGATATTCCTGCAAATGATTTTACAAGAGGACAAGCGTTCTATGATTTAGTTATTGAAACAGATCCTAATGATGATGATGTTCTTTATGTTGGAGGTATCGATTTGTTTAGAAGTAATAATGGTGGTGGAACTTGGACACAAATATCTCAATGGAGAAATTTAGGACTTAGAAATGCAAGCATAGTACATGCTGATCATCATGCAATTGTTTTTGCTGGTAATTCTTCAACTAGAATGTTATTTGGTAACGATGGAGGTGTGTATTTTTCAGATAATGGTGGAGGAACAATAAGTGTAAGAAACAGAGGGTATAATGTTACTCAGTTTGTAAAAGCAGGAATTGGCCCTGATGGTGCTGGAGATATTGATGGGATTTTTACGGCTGGGGCTCAAGATAACGGAACTCAGGTGTTTAGAAATGCTAATGCAGGAATAAATAGTTCTACTGAATTGAGCGATGGAGATGGATTCTACACGTTTGTTGATAAAGATGGTCAATTTATGATCTCGACATTTACAAATAACGTAATTTATCGTTTTGATTTGCCATGGAATGGTAGAAGTAGATTGCAAGGTGGTGCAACAACTTTATCAAATAGTCGTACTACAGGTGATTTTGTGAATCCTATGGATTATGATAGTGATGCTAATCGCTTATTATCGAATAACTCAACTCGAGCTACAAGTACTACACCTGCTGCTTTTTCAATTTTAAGTATTAATGTAGCTGCAAATTCTAGAGGAACATTAACAAATGATTTGTTAAATACATCTCCTACAGCATTTAGAGCTTCTCCTTTCACAAACAACAGATGGTTTGTTGGTTTAGCTAATGGTAGATTATTAAGACTTTCTGGAGTAAATAATAGTAATGCAACATTCACTCAAATAAATACACCTTTCGTAGGTTCTATTTCTTCTGTAAGATTTGGTGCTACCGAGAATGATATTTTTGTAACAATGCATAATTACGGAGTTGTGAGTGTTTGGGTTACTACAGATGGTGGAACAAATTGGATAAATAAAGAAGGAAATTTACCAAATATTCCTGTTAGAGATATCTTACAAAATCCATTAGATAGAGATGAAGCAATTTTAGCTACGCAGTTAGGAGTTTGGTCAACTTCAAATTTTAATGATGCTGCTCCAAATTGGACGCAAGCTTATAATGGAATGAGTGATGTTAGTGTTACTGCTTTTGATTACTGGAATATTAATGGAAACCATACAGAAAATAAAATTATTGCATCTACCTACGGTAGAGGAGTGTTTACAGGAGAGTTTACAGCAAATGTTGTAGCAGATACTCAAGCACCAAGTAGCCCAAATAATGTTACAGTTTCTAATATAACCTCTACTTCATTAACTTTAAGTTGGGGTGCTTCAACAGATAATGTCGGAGTAACTGGGTATGATGTGTATCAAGGATCAACCTTAATAGGAACTACAGCAACAACTTCTACAAATATTACAGGTTTAACTGCAAATACAGCTTACACATTTACAGTGATAGCAAAAGATGCAGCTAATAACGAATCTAACGCAAGTGCTGCTGTGAATGTAACTACGTCTGGAGGAGCTAGTTCATCATGTACTTCAACAGTTGCTTCTTTCCCATACAGTGAAAGTTTTGAAACGAATGATGGATGGACTCAAGTTACTGGTGATGATGGAAACTGGTTAAGAGATAGTGGAGGAACTCCTTCAAATGGAACTGGACCAAGTAATGGAGCTGATAGAAGTTTTTATTTATTCTTAGAAGCATCAACAAATAATAGTGTTGGACAAATAGGGAATAATGCTACAGCAATCTTACAAAGTCCTTGTTTTGATCTTTCTGGAGAATCTTCTGCAAGTTTTTCTTTCAGTAATCATATGTTTGGAACAAGTGTAGGTTCTTTAACTTTACAAGCGTCTACAGATGGGACTTCTTGGGTGAATTTATGGACAGATTCTGGTAACCAAGGAAACCAATGGAATGATGTATCTGTAGATTTAGCGGCTTACTTAGGAGGAACGGTTAGTTTACGTTTTGTAGGAGTTACAGGAACAAGCTGGTCTAGTGATATTGCAATTGATAATCTAGCTTTAACTACTGGAGGAGATTCAGGAACTCCAACAAATCCTGCTTGTGAGGCTTTAGATTTTAATAATTTTACAGTGTCTAGTTTTTCAAATCAGGATAATGCAGGGAATTTCTCTGTAAGTACTGATGGTTCTTCTATAACATTAACAAACAATACTTGGAAATCTATTCCTTTAGATTATACAGTAACAGCTAATACAGTAATAGAGTTCGAATTTAGCAGTACTTCTGAAGGTGAAATTCACGGAATTGGTTTTGAAACTGATAATAACCTATCGGCTAATAACTATTTCAAACTTCATGGAACCCAAAATTATGGTATTACTAATTTTGATAATTATGCTGGAGGAACTCGTACGTATGCAATTACTGTTGGAGCTTCTTACACAGGAGCTATGAATAGATTAGTTTTTATTAACGATAATGATGGAGGTTCAGGAAATACTTCTACGTTTACTAACGTAAGAATTTACGAAGGATCTTGTTCGTCTGCTGCTGCTGTGGTTTCAGCTCAAGATTTTGATGTAAGAAATGATCTTTTAGGAGATGAAGATGAAGATTTATTAGCTTCAGTTAAAATAGGACCAAATCCTGTTGTGAAAGGAAATGTTTTAAGAATAATTTCTTCTAAAGAGTTAACAAACACTTCTTACACAATCTTTAATACATTCGGACAAGCATTAAAAACCGGAAGATTAGAGAATTCAGAAATAGCTACGGATAATTTAGCTACAGGAGTTTATTTATTAAACTTAAGCAATGATTATTCGAAAATTACAAAGCAAATTATAGTTAAGTAATTATATAAATAATCCTTAAATAAAAAGGCTGTTTAAAATATTTTAAACAGCCTTTTTTATAGGTTAAAAGTTTTTTTTAATCTAATTGAATGAAATCAATTTGACTAGCTTTAACTTTTTGATTTAGATCTTTCACTTTGTTATTGAAAATATCGTATAACTTATTTAATTCTATGTCTATTTGCTTAGTGATTTCATTTTTAAATGCTACAGCTTGATCTGTGGGTTTATAATCACCAATACGAGATAAAGAATTTAAATGTCCTAATTTGTTGTTTAACTTAATAGGAAAGTTTAAAGGATCTTGATTACTCTTGCTTTTTGTTTGATATAAGTTGTTTTCAACAACAGTCATATCTTTTACCAATTGATTCGCAAAATCTAATAAGTCTTTATGTTTCTTTTTATCTTTAATAGATTTCTTTAAAGTATTTACTTGAGCTCTAATTTTCTTCACATTCTTTAATGCTTTATGAATTTCAGTCATTTTAGAATTGATACTATTAATAAAATCAAATTGCGCTTTTAAGTCAGCTGGAGTTGATTCAGAGTTTGGCTTATTTTTAATAGTAAAGTTTTCAGATTTAACTTTTCCATTTACCGTTAAATCAACTCTATATTCACCAGGTAAAGCCATTGGTCCACTTAAAGAAGCCCACCATAAAATCATGCCTTTCACTCGGTCTGCTCCAGTATACATCATATCCCAGTAAAATACATTATCACCTTGTTTTACTTTTAATTTTCCTTCTTTTTGTTTTTTGTCAGGATGGGTACTAAATACACGAATCAAATTTTTAGAACTATCATAAAACTTAAGAGAAACAGTATCTTTTTTGGTGTAATTTTTAACATAAAAGTTCACAGGAATACCTCCATGATAGTTAGTTCCATTTCTTCTAGATTTAGCTCCGTTTCCACCACCCATTCTATAACTTTCTTTTGGTTTATAAACAAAGAAATCTTGGTTTGTAAGTTTGCTGTTTAATTGATGTAGTGGGGTTAAATCATCAATAATCCATAAAGAACGACCTTGAGTAGCTGCAATTAAGTTATTTTCCTTAATAGCTAAATCTGTAATAGGAACTAAAGGTAAATTCAATTGGAATTTTTGCCAGTTTTTACCATCGTTAAAAGAAATATACATTCCTCTTTCTGTACCAGCATATAATAATCCTTTTCTTTTAGGATCAGCACGTAAAGCCCTTGTGAAATCCTCATTACCAATTCCAGAAGTTATTTTTCTCCAAGACTTTCCGTAGTCTTCCGTTTTATAAATATAAGGTTGATAATCTCCTGTTTTATATTTTGTTCCTACAATATATGCACCACCTTTTGTATAAGGATCAATTTCAATACAATTAATCATCATCCATTCTGGCATTTTTTTAGGAGTAATGTTTGTCCAATTTTTTCCGCCATCTTTAGTAATATGAACTAAACCATCATCTGAACCAGTATAAATAACTCCATCTTCACCAGGAACTTCAGCAACTGCGAAAATAGTTCCATAGTATTCAACACCAGTGTTGTCTTTAGTAATTGGTCCTCCTGAAGGTCCTAAAGTTTTAGGATCATTTCTTGTTAAATCTGGACTAATAATATCCCATGACTGCCCTTCATTCGTAGTTGCATGCAAATGATTTGAAGCAGCGTATAATTTCTTTTTGTTGTTAGGAGAAAATAATACAGGGAAATTCCATTGGAAACGATATTTGAAATCTTCTGCTCCATGTCCCATAGGATCATCTGGCCAAACATTAATTGCTCTAAATGCACCAGTTTTATGATCAACACGTGTTAATAATCCACCATAACTTCCACCATAAGCGATATCATTATTTAAAGGATCTACAGCGATGTGAGCACTTTCTCCACCTGCAGTAGATTCCCAATCTTGTGAAGTAATATATCTTCCTTCTGTTCTATGCGCAATTCTAATAGTAGAATTATCTTGTTGAGCTACATAAATTCTATATGGAAAATGATTGTCTGTAGTAACGCGATAAAATTGAGAAGTAGGCTGGTTTAAATAAGTAGACCAGTTTTCACCAGCGTCAAAAGATATTTGTCCTCCTCCGTCATCAGCAATAATCATACGCTGATTATCTTCCGGCGCAATCCATAAATCATGATGGTCTCCATGTGGAGCGTTGTATGTTTTGTAGGTTTTTCCACCATCAGTAGATTTATGATAACGTACATTCATAACATATACAATGTCTTCATCTTTTGTGTCTGCATAAATTCTTGTGTAATACCAAGCTCTTTGACGAAGTTTACGCTCGCTATTAATTAATCGCCAAGTTTTTCCACCATTTAAAGATTTGTACACACCACCTTTTTCATTTTCTATAAGTGCGTAAACAATTTCAGAGTTTACAGGAGAAACAGCTAAACCAGAAATTCCCCAAATACCTTTCGGTAATCCAGAGTTTTTAGAAATGTTTGTCCATGTTTCACCTTCATCGGTACTTTTCCAAATTCCAGAACCTTCACCGCCACTAGATAAACTATAAGGAGTTCTTCTTACATTCCAAGTAGAAGCATATAAAGTTCTAGGATTATTTGGATCGATAACTAAATCTACTGCTCCAGCATCTGCATTGCTGTATAAAACTTTTTTCCAAGTTTTTCCTCCATCGGTAGATTTGTAAACACCTCTTTCTGTGGTAGACTTATATAAATCTCCTAAAACGGCAGCATAAACAATATCTGGGTTTTTAGGATGAATACGCATTCTAGGAATATGTCTAGAATTTGGTAGTCCCATATGTTTCCATGTTTTACCAGCATCTTCAGATTTCCAAACACCGTCACCAGAAGAAACATTACCACGAACAGTTTTTTCTCCCATTCCAACATAAATAATGTTATTGTCCCATTCGCTAACAGCTATAGAACCTACAGAACCACCAAAAAATCCATCAGAAATATTCTGCCAAGTATTTCCAGCATCAATCGTTTTCCATATACCACCACCAGTAGTTCCCATGTAGAATAAATTCGGTTTTTTTGGAACTCCAGTTACAGCACAACTTCTCCCTCCACGGTGTGGACCAATGTTTCTCCAATCGATTGCGTTAAAATATTCTTCAGAAAATTGGCTATTGTTATTTTGAGCATTAACTTTGATACTCAAGAAAAGGAGCAGTATTACTCCTCCAAAAAGTAGTTTTTTCATTTGATTTAGTTGATTAAGAAGCTAAATATAAAATTTTGTTAATGGACTTATTGTTAAAGATTCCTAAAAATCAATTATTTAAAAATAGTATAGTGATCTCAGGTTCTAAAAGTGAATCGAATAGATTGTTAATTCTTCAGCAGTTATTCCCAGAATTGGTTATTGAAAACCTTTCTAGTTCGGATGACTCTGTACATATGCAAAATGCCTTAAATAGTAATGAAGAAGTTGCAGATATAGGACACGCAGGAACAACAATGCGATTTTTAACAGCACTTTTTGCCTCGCAAGAAGGAACTACAAAAGTTTTACAGGGATCTGAAAGAATGCATAACAGACCAATTAAAATTTTAGTAGATGCGTTACAAGATTTAGGAGCAGATATTACCTATTTAGAAAAAGAAGGATATCCTCCGCTAAAAATAAAAGGGAAAGCTTTTACAAAAGATCATGTTGCTATTGCAGGAAATGTGAGTAGTCAATATATTTCAGCTTTACTGTTAATTGCACCAAGTTTACCTAATGGATTAAAGTTAGAATTAACTGGAGAAATTACATCTATTCCTTATATCAAAATGACTTTAAGCTTATTGAATCAGCTTGGAATTGAAACAAAGTTTGAAGGAAATACAATAGAAGTTTTCAATAAAAAAAGTGTTTCCTCAAAAAATATTATTGTTGAGGCAGATTGGAGTTCGGCTTCGTATTACTATTCTTTGGTTGCTTTAAGTGAAGTAGGTACAGAAATTACGTTGTCTTCATACAAAAAAGAAAGTTTGCAAGGAGATAGTTGTTTGGCTTCAATTTATGAACATTTTGGAGTAACTACCGAATTCAATAATCATACAATTACGCTAAAGAAAGAAAGATTAGGAAGTAAAGATAAATTAGTATTAGATTTAGTAAAAGCACCAGATATTGCTCAAACTATTACTGTTACTTGTTTTGCTTTAAAAGTTCCTTGTGATTTAAAAGGATTGCACACCTTAAAAATAAAAGAAACAGATCGTTTAGAAGCGTTAAAAGAAGAAATTACTAAATTAGGAGGTGATATTTCTGTAACGAATGAAGAGTTATTTTTAAATACTTCAAATTCAATACAAGAAAATGTAACTATAAAGACGTATCACGATCATAGAATGGCAATGGCTTTTGCTCCATTAGCCTTAAAAGTTCCAATAAAAATAGCAGATGCTACCGTTGTAACAAAGTCATACCAAGATTTTTGGTCTGATTTTGAAAAGGTTGGAATTGAACAAGAAGTCTTAAAATAAAAGATGAAACGCTTGACAAGCCCTATGTTGAAATCGTATATTTGCCGCCATTAATAAATAACTATAATGAAATTATCTCAATTTAACTTTGATTTACCTAGTGAATTATTAGCAGAATATCCTTCTGAGCACAGAGACGAAGCTCGTTTGATGGTATTAAATCGTAAAGAGCAAACTATTGAACATAAGTTGTTTAAAGATTTAATTAATTACTTTGATGAAGGAGATGTAATGATGTTGAATAACACCAAAGTATTTCCTGCTCGTATGTACGGTAATAAAGAAAAAACTGGAGCAAGAATCGAGGTTTTTTTATTAAGAGAGTTAAATGCAGAGCATAGATTATGGGATGTTTTAGTTGATCCAGCTCGTAAAATTCGTATCGGAAATAAATTGTTTTTCGGTGATGATGAAAGTTTAGTAGCAGAGGTAATCGATAATACAACTTCTAGAGGTAGAACATTACGTTTCTTGTTTGATGGTTCTTACGATGAGTTTAGAAGAAAGCTTATCGAATTAGGTCAAACACCATTACCAAAATATATTAAGAGAGATGTAGAGCCAGAAGATGAAGAGCGTTATCAAACTATTTTCGCAAAGCATGAAGGAGCTGTAGCTGCACCAACTGCTGGACTTCATTTTTCTAAACACTTAATGAAGCGTTTAGAAATTAAAGGTGTTGATTTTGCAGAAATGACTTTACACGTTGGTTTAGGTACTTTTAATCCAGTAGAGGTAGAAGATCTGTCAAAGCATAAAATGGATTCTGAACAAATAATTATTCCACAGGAATCTTGTGATACTGTAAATAAAGCTTTAGATCAAAAAAGAAGAGTATGTGCTGTTGGTACAACCGTAATGAGAACAGTAGAATCTTCTGTTTCTGCTAGCAAAAGATTAAATGCTTATGAAGGGTGGACGAATAAATTTATTTTTCCTCCATATGATTTCAGTATAGCAAACTGTATGGTTACTAATTTTCATACACCAAAATCTACATTATTAATGATGATAGCTGCTTTTGCTGGGCATGATTTTGTAATGGAAGCATATCATGAAGCAATAAAAGAAAAATATAAATTTTACTCGTACGGAGATGCGATGTTAATTATATAAAAAGTAAAGAAAGTATTGTTCGTTCTTTTGTGAAAAAACAGCTCATTAATTGAAATGAGCTGTTTTTTTATTTTAGGTGTTTAATTATTTTTAAACTTTTAGGATGAGTTGTTGAATAAAAATAATCAATTAAATTTCCTTGTTCATCAACTAAATACTTTTGAAAATTCCATCGAACTTTTGAGTTTTTTTTTCCGTTTAAATTTTTAGATGTAAGCCAGTTGTATAAAGGATGTTGTTGACTACCTTTTACTTTTATTTTCTCTGTTAACGGAAAAGTAACACCAAAATTGATATCACAGAATTCTTGAATTTGCGTTTCGTTTCCTGGTTCTTGACTTCCAAATTGATTGCAAGGTAAACCAATTACAGTAAGTTGATCTTTATAGGTTTCACTTAATTCTTGTAATTCTTTATACTGTTTTGTAAATCCACATTTTGAAGCAACATTTACAAATAATATTTTCTTTCCTTTAAACTCTGAAAGTGAAATAGGTTGATTACGAATATCGTTAATCTGAATATCATAAATAGATTGTTTTTTTACTTCAGAAGCAGATGAAAATAATTTTGCCTTGTTTAAGATTTTCATATTCAGATGTTTTAAAGTTGTTGTTAATACTTTTGAAATATAAATTTAATTGTTTTTTGTGTTATGAAAATATTTTGAATTGTTATTTCAACTATTTTGAAATATTCTAAGTATTAGTTTTTCTAAAGATTTTGGCTTTAGAATCAATACTGTATTTTTGCAGAGATGAAATCACAGAAAAAAGACATTAGGGCGCTTACGAAAGAACAACTTAGAAATTTCTTTGTTGAAAATGGAGATAAAGCTTTTAGAGGAAATCAAGTATACGAATGGTTGTGGAATAAAGCTGCACATTCTTTCGATGATATGACCAACCTTTCTAAAGCTACACGAGAAATGTTAGATACAAATTTCGTGATTAATCATATCGAAGTCGATACTATGCAACGTAGTAACGATGGTACCATTAAAAACGCGATTAAACTTCACGATGGTTTAATTGTAGAATCTGTTTTAATTCCAACAGAAAAAAGAACCACAGCTTGTGTTTCTAGTCAGGTTGGTTGTAGTTTAGATTGTAAATTTTGTGCAACAGCTCGTTTAAAACGTATGCGTAATTTAAATGCAGATGAAATTTACGATCAGGTGGTAGCAATCGATCAACAAAGTAGATTGTATCATAATCATAAATTAACAAATATTGTTTTTATGGGAATGGGAGAGCCGCTGATGAATTATAATAACGTAATCAAAGCAATAGATAAAATTACATCTCCTGAAGGTTTAGGAATGTCTGCAAAACGTATTACTTTATCAACTTCTGGTGTACCAAAAATGATTAAAAAAATGGCTGATGATGAGGTAAAGTTTAATTTAGCAGTTTCGTTACATTCAGCTATTGATGAAGTTCGAACGTCAATAATGCCATTTAATTCTACATTTCCATTAGAAGATTTAAGAGAAGCATTAGAATATTGGTATGAGAAAACAAACAGAAAAATAACCTATGAATATGTTGTTTGGCAAGGGATTAATGATAGAAAAGAAGATATTGATGCTTTAGTGAAGTTCTGTAAATATGTGCCTGCAAAAGTGAATCTGATTGAATATAATCCAATTGACGATGGTGAATTTCAACAAGCTTCTCAAAATGCATTAAACAATTATATTTCAAATTTAGAGATGCATGATATTGTTGTAAATGTTCGAAGATCTAGAGGAAAAGATATAGACGCAGCATGCGGACAATTAGCCAATAAATCGTAAATGAATCTTTCTAAAACATTATTTGGGCAAACTATTCAGTCTATTGGATGGTTAATTTTTATCATCTTTTTAGGACTGTTTTTGGATAGTAAATATTTTGAAGAAGAAATATATCATAAAGGTCAATTGCTAAATACAATTTTAGTAATTGGAGTTTATATTTATCTTTTTAAAACAGGAACATCAAGGGTAAGAGAACAATTAGTTTACGCTTTTATAATTGGAGTAATTGGAGAATATATCTTTTCAATTGGTCTAGGAATGTATACTTATAGACATCATAATATACCACATTATATTCCTTTTGGGCATGCTGTTGTGTTTTTAGGCGTATATTTCTTTTCTAGAAAATCTAAAGTAAAAGAGTTTAGAAAACAAATAGAGTTATTCTTTACAATTAGTATTGTAGCTTATGCATTTATATTCTTATTGTTTAAAAATGATGTTTTTGGTTTTGTGTTAACAGGTTTAGTTTTTTATTCGTTAAGAAAGTATCCAAAGGAAAGATTATTCTATTTAGCAATGTATTTTATTGTTGGAATTATTGAGATTGTAGGAACATCTTTAGATTGTTGGTTTTGGCCCTCTAAAGCTTTTGATTTTTTCGAATTTTTACCGAGTGCAAATCCTCCTTCTGGAATTTGTTTCTTTTATTACGGATTAGATAGAGGAACACTTTCAATATATAAAAGAAGAAATAAACAAGTCTGGACTAGGTTTAAAACTATTCGAAACTTAACTCAATAAATATTTGTACTTTTAATAGATTTTAAAAATCTATTATGAAAAGTAAAAGCGTATTATTCTTACTGTTATTCAGTATTGTAAAATTAAGTGCTCAAAATAAAAATATTGATAGTGTTTACGTGAAATATTTTCAATATGAAAGAGAAATTCCTTATTTACATTTAAATAAAATAAGTTTTGCCGTTGGTGAAGAGGTTTGGTTTAAAGCTTATGTTTTAAATACAAATACACAAAAACTACATCCGTATACTACAAATTTACATTGCACAATTTATGATGATCAAGGTGTTTTTAAAAAAACAGATTTGATTTATATAAAAGATGGTGTGGGTAATGGGAGCTTTAAAATTGACTCTACATTTACAGGAAAAAGTTACTATATAAAAGCCTCTACAAACTACATGAAAAATTTTGAGGAAAATCAATCTTTTGTTCAAAAAATAACTATTGTAGATGGTAAAGAAGAAACCGTAAAACCTGTAAATAAAGAAAAGGAATATGATTTACAGATTTTACCTGAAGGTGGACATTTACTAGCAAATACAACAAATTCTTTAGGGATTATTTTAAAAGATGCTACAGGGAATCCGATAGGTTTTAAAAAAGGAGAACTTGTCGATCAATTTGGAAAAGTGATTAAAGAGTTTGTTTTAAACCAGTTTGGAATGGTTAAAGTATCTGTTTTTATTTCACAAAAGGATCAGTTAAAAGTTCGAGTTAAAAGAAGTGAAAGTCAAATAATAGAAACTTTTTTGCCTCCAAAAGAATTACAAGGAGTCTCTTTAGCTTTTGAAAACATTAGTAGTAATATGGTTAAGGTTATTGTGAAAACAAATCCGGAAACAATTAAAAACCTACAAGGAAAGAAATATTATGTCTTGATTCATAATACAAACGCTTTTCTAAAAAGGGAAATAGAGTTTAAACCTGAACTGTTAACCTATTCTTTATACTTAAATAAAAAACTATTTAAAGCAGGAACAAATATTGTTACCTTATTTACAGATGCAGATAAACCTATTGGTGAACGAGTTTTTTTTAACTATCAAAAATCATTATTTGATGCAGTTGAAGTAGAGTTTAAACAAAAAAAAGACAGTGTTTCTTTAATCATAGGCAAAGAAGAATTATCAAATGAATATCGATTAAGTGTATCGATTTTACCTGCTCAAACAAAAGCTTATAAGCCTTCACAAAATATTTATTCTAAATTTCTTATTCAACCCTATATTAAAGGGAATATAAATGATGGGGCTTATTTTTTTAAGGATATAACTAGAAAAAAACTATGGGAGTTAGACTTGTTATTATTAACTCAAGGATGGTCTAAGTACAATTGGTATGATGTATTTAATAATCCACCAATTGAACGGTTTCCTTTTGAAACTGGAATACATGTAAAAGGTACTTTAAATGTTTCGGGATTAGGAAAATCAGTAGATGTTTATATTAGAAGTGATCAAAATAAGTTGTTTGTAAATGAAAAGACTGTTAATAATAAATTTGAATTTAAAAATTTAAAGCTGAAAAATAATTCTTCAATTTTCATCTCATATACAAATAAAAAAGGGGAGTTTATATCTCCAAATCTTTATGTTAGTTCATATCCAGATTTCGATAAATCGAATATCAAATTACCCCTTAAAAAAGAACAAGAAGTAGGGAGAACCAAGGAAGTTCAAAAAATATTTTTAACTGAAACAGAGGAAGTTTTAGATGAGGTAGAAGTGAAGGGGAAAATTAAGTTTAATCACACGCCTTTAATAGGAGATAGAACACGAGGATATAAGGTTAGTGAAGATTATTCGGTTCATCAAAATTTATTAAGTTTTCTTAGAAATCAAGGATTAGAAGTTCGTTCAACTCTTGAAACGTTAGAAATTAGAAGGATCAGACAGAGTGCATTTAATTTTCGACCAAACCAGAGAGAAATACTTGTTTCTAAGACAAGAGTTTTTTTAGATAATCAAGAAATAACAAGAGATAATCATCGATTATTGAATTTAAAATTCACAAAATTAGGGGAGTATGAAGAGATTTTTATTACAGATGTTTTCGATCTTCAAATTTACTTATACAGTAAAGATAAAGCTGAGTTTATAGATAATTCAAACGGCTTTTATGAATATAAAATACCTTTAGGATTTCATGTTTCAAAAGAATATTATCACCCCAAATATTTATCAACAACAAGTGACACCTTTAAAAGCTATGGAGCTATTTATTGGGAACCTAATGTTAACTTAGATGAGAATAATAAAAAACAAATATTTACTTTTCCTAGTTTAAAACAAAATGAGATTACAGTATTCCTAGAAGGTATAACTAAAGAAGGAAAACTAATAGCTATAGAAAAGCTTATAAAAATTCAAAAATATTAGAAGAATAGTTGTGTTTGTATAGTAGTCAGTGTGTTAGTTTGTTTTTTGTATCTTTAGATAGACCAAAAATTCTAATATGAAAATTAAAAAATTGTTGCTGCTATTTATTAGCTCTGTTTACACATTGTTAGCTCAGGATAAGGTTCTTGATAGTGCTTATGTTAAGTACTTTGGATATGAGAGAGAAATCCCCTATTTACATTTAAATAAAACAACTTTTGTGCAAGGAGAAGAAATATGGTTTAAAGCTTATGTATTAAACACAAATACACAAAAATTGCATCAATCTACATCTAATTTATATTGCTCTATTTACGATGATAAAGGAGTTTTTAAAAAAACAAAACTCATTTATTTAAATGACGGGGTAGGTAATGGTAGCTTTAAAGTAGATTCAACTTTTGCGGGGAAGAATTTTTACATAAAAGCTTCAACAAATTATATGCAGAATTTTCAGGAGAATCAGTCTTTTATTCAGAAAATAAAAATTATAAATAAGGAACAAACAAAAGAATCTACTATTACTAATCAAACAAAATATGATTTGCAAGTTTTACCTGAAGGAGGACATTTACTTGCCAATTCAACAAATAGTGTAGGGATTATTTTAAAAGATCAACACGGAAATATCCCTGAGGTTGAAAAAGGACAAATTATTGATAGTAAAAATGAAGTGATAAAAGACTTTACTTTAAATCGATTCGGAATGGTTAAAATTCCTGTTTATATTAATTTAGAGGAAGATTATAAAGCAGAAATAAAACTTAGAAATGGAGAAAAAATAACAACTAAATTTCCAGTAAAAAACAATAGAGGAGTTTCTTTGGCTTTCGAGAATATTAGTAGTAATATGACTAAAGTGATTGTTTCAACAAATAAGGAAACAATAGATGAATTAGTAGATAGAAAATATTATGTTTTAATTCATAACACGAATTCATTTCTAAGAAGAGATATAGAATTTAAAGAGAATTTATTAACCTATTCTCTATTTATAAGTAAAAAACTTTTCAAGCCAGGAACAAATATTGTTACTTTATTTACAGATGATGATCAGCCTATTGCAGAACGTTTATTTTTTAATTATCAAAAGTCATTATTTGATAATGTGATAATCAATCTTAATGAAGGAAAAGATAGTGTGTCATTAAATGTTAAGAGTACAAATAATTTAGGAGAATATAAATTAAGTGCATCTGTTTTACCATATGATACTAAGGCATATAAACCTTATCAAAATATTTATTCTAAATTTCTTTTAGCACCTTATATTAAAGGGAGCATTAAAAATGGAGATTATTTCTTTACAGATATAAATAGAAAAAAATTATGGGAGTTAGATTTATTGCTTCTAACTCAAGGATGGTCTAAATACAGTTGGTATAATATTTTTAATAATCCACCTACAGAAAGGTTCGATTTTGAAAGAGGAATTAAAGTAAAAGGAACTTTTAATATGACTGGCTTAGGTAATGATGTAGATGTATTTATTAGAAGTGGACAAAACAAGTTGTTTACGAGTAGAAAATTGAAAGGAAATAAATTTGAGTTTAATAACTTATTTATTAAAGATAACTCTAAAGTATATATATCATATTCAGATAAAAAAGGGAAGTTTAAGATGCCGAATTTATATGTTCAGCCGTCTCAAATAATAAATAAAGGAAAAATTAAAATTCCAGAACAACAAGATCAAATAGAAAAGCGAGACGAAGGCCAAGATTTAGCAGCTCTTTTAACAGAAACAGAAGAAGTATTGAATGAAATTGAAATTAAAGGCAAATTAAAATTTAATCATACTCCATTAATAGGTGATAGAGCTAGAGGTTATAAAGTAAGTGAAGATTATTCTAAACATCAAGCTTTGTTTAGTTTTTTAAGATCTGTTGGTCTTGATATTTTAACAAACCCAGAAACAGTTCGAATAAGAAGATCTAGACAAAGAGCATTTAGTTTAAGAAATAATCCTGCTGATGAAGGCATTGTTGCACGATCTGGAGCTAGTGATTTTGGAGTGAATATGACTAAAGAAAGAGCTTTTGATTCAACTGCAGATCAAAGAGAGATTTTAGAATCAAAAACTAGAGTGTTTTTAGATAATCAAGATATTACTTTAGATCCTAAAAGACTTTTAAATCTTAGGCATACAAAGTTAGGTGAGTATGATGAAATCTTTATTACAGACGTTTTTGATTTACGCATTTACTTATACACTAAAGACAGGGTTAAAACTGAAAACTATGTTAATGCTTTTTATGAATACAAAGTTCCAATAGGTTTTCATGTTCAAAAAGAATATTATCAACCAAAATATTTAAATACTAATAGTGATAGTTTTAAGAGGTTCGGAGCAGTACATTGGGAACCTAATATTTATTTAGATGAAAATAAAAAAGAACATTCAATTACTTTTCCAAAGCTAAAACAAGAATCTGTTCGAGTATTTATAGAAGGAATTTCAAAAGATGGGAAATTGATTTCAATGGAAAAAGTGTTTAAAATTAATTATAAAAACAATTAATTTTTTTTGCTTAAGGTCGCTTTTTGAAATACATTTATTGGGTAACCAAAAACTTTTGGAATTTCCTTAGATGTTCCGCCAGTAATTGTTTTACTCTCTAGGCGAGAAAATAAAATTTCAAATTCTACCTGATTTAAATTAAAAGCTAATCGTGTACTTAAAATATTTCCTTGTACTTCAAAAATGCTATGAAGCACATTTTTATGAAAAGATGCAGGGAGAATGATACCATTATTTTCATCAATTTGATAAATTCCTTTTTCTACATCAACTATTTTTAAAAAATAATTACGAGGTGATTTGTTGTAAACAATAGTGTAGTTATAAGTGGAATCTTTTTCGGCTTTAGTGAGATGAAATTCCATTGGGATTTTTTGTGTCCCTTTTTTAGAGAATATCTCAAGTGTACCACTGTATTTACCTAAAAATGAATTAGGAAAAGTCTCTTTTTTCTTTTGTGATATAGCCAAAATAGAAGAGAGAAATATTAAAATAGAAATGACTCTTTTCATTAATTAAACTTTATAATCAAATATAAGCATCTTAATTTATTTCTTTATTTTTGACGAGTATAAGGAAGGCTTAATGAAACCTGTTGAACAAATCAAAATTCCAATAGCAAAGGAGATGGAACTATTTGAATCTAAGTTTAAAGATTCAATGCTTTCTAAAGTTCCATTATTAAATAGAATTACATATTACATCGTAAGAAGAAAAGGGAAACAAATGCGTCCGATGTTTGTTTTTTTAGTTGCAAAAATGGTTTCTAATGGAGGCTTCGATGAAAGAACATATAGAGGAGCTTCCATTGTAGAGCTTATTCATACGGCAACATTAGTTCATGATGATGTTGTAGATGATAGTAATAGAAGAAGAGGTTTCTTTTCTATAAATGCGCTTTGGAAAAATAAAATTGCAGTACTTGTTGGTGATTTTTTATTGTCAAAAGGCTTGTTATTATCTATTGATAATGAAGATTTCGATCTATTAAAACTCATTTCAATAGCAGTTAGAGAAATGAGTGAAGGAGAATTACTTCAAATTGAAAAGGCAAGAAAATTAGATATCACTGAAGATGTATATTTTGAAATTATTCGCCAAAAAACAGCAACTTTAATTGCAGCATGTTGTGGAATTGGTGCAGCATCTGTAGGTTGTAGTAACGAAGTTGTTCAACAAATGAGAAAATTTGGAGAATATATAGGAATAGCTTTTCAAATTAAAGATGATTTATTTGATTATACTGAAGAAAAAATAGGAAAACCTACAGGTATAGACATTAAAGAGCAAAAAATGACTTTACCTCTAATTTATACATTGAACAATTGTAGTGAGAAGGATAGAAAATGGTTAATTAACTCTGTGAAAAAACATAATAAAAATAAAAAAAGAGTTAAAGAAGTTATAACATTTGTAAAAGAAAATGGAGGTATAGATTATACTATAAATAAAATGCATGATTATAAAAACAAAGCATTAAAAATTTTAGAAAATTATCCAGACTCAGAATACAAAGAATCGTTATTAATGATGATTGATTATGTTGTTGAAAGAAAGATTTAATCTTAAACTTCCAATAATAACCACTTACCGATTAAATCATACTATTCAACATTATTTAGTTACCAAAATGTTAATGTTGTAAGATTATTATTAGAACTTTTATATTTTTGTATAGCATAATGAAAATAGTATTTTCTAAAATATCATCAACCTTATTAGCACTATTAGTGTTGTTCTCTACATTTTCTTTTACTGTAGAAAAACACTATTGTGGTGAGTTTTTAGTTAGTATATCTTATTTTGGAAATTCAGTAAATTGTGGAGACGAAGAAGGAGAAGAAGATTGTGATGACCCACAAGTAATAAAGAAAAAAAAATGTTGTAAAGATGAAATTCAACAAATTCAGGGTCAAGATGATTTAAAAAATTCTTTCGAGAAATTTGATATCCAAAAGCAACAGTTTGTTGTAGCATTTCTCTCTTCATATTATAATTTGTTTGCAGATTTTAACAAACAAATTAATTTAAATGAATTCTATACACCGCCAAATCTAAATCTAGATTTACAAGTTTTATATGAGGTATATATAATATGATTTATGAATCTTTTTTAATGACTTTAAGTCAATAGATAAGAAGAAGTAAAACATATAAATTATATACAAAAATCATGAATTTTAAAATGTTGATTTGTGTGCTTATATTAATAAGTTCACAAGTCTCTGCACAGCAAACATTTAAAGGTATGATTATGGATAAAAATAATCCAAAAGATAACCTAGGAGTGTTTGGAGCCAATGTGCATTGGTTAAATACAAAAATTGGAACCACTACAAATGAAAAAGGATGGTTCGAAATACCTTATAAAAAAGAATATAAAAAGTTAATTGTAAGTTTTGTAGGATATAAAACAGATACGCTAACAATCAATACTACAAAGCCAATTCATCATTTTCTAACAGAACAAACTACATTAGATGAAGTTTCTATTTCTGTAAAAAAACAAGCGACTGCTAAATCGTTTTTACAAACAGAAAATGTATTTACTGTAAATAGCGAAGAATTGTTAAAAGCGGCCTGTTGTAATTTGGCAGAGAGCTTTGAAACAAATCCATCTATAGATGTGAATTTTTCAGACGCATTAACTGGAACTCGACAAATTCAAATGTTAGGACTTAATAGTCCTTATTTATTAATTGCTCAAGAGAATATTCCGATGGTAAGAGGAGCATCTCAAGTTTATGGATTAACATTTACTCCTGGTACTTGGGTAGAAAGTATTCAAATTACAAAAGGAGCAGGTAGTGTTGTAAACGGTTTTGAAAGTATATCAGGTCAAATTAATGCAGAGTTAGTAAAGCCATCAACAGATAAAAAAATATTTGTTAATGGATATGGTAATTTAAATGGAAGATTAGAATTAAATACGCATTTTAATCAAAAAGTTAGTGATAAATGGCAAACAGGTTTGTACTTACATGGTAATTTAAGATCTCAAAAGTTTGATAATAATAATGATAACTTTATAGATGCACCATTAGCAGAACAAATTAATGTAATGAATCGTTGGCAGTATGTAAATAATGAAACTGGATGGGTGAGTTTTTTGAATTTTAGATATTTAAATGATAGAAAACAAACTGGTGAACTTAATTTTAATCCTGATATAGATAAGAAAACAACAAATGCTTGGGGAAGTGAAATTAAAACATCTCGATTTGATTTTTCTGGTAAATTAGGCTATGTTTTTCCAGAACTCCCGTATCAAAATATGGGATTACAATTAGCGTATAGTAATCACGATCAAGAATCATATTTTGGTTTAAGAGATTATAATATTGAACATCAAAGTGTGTATTCAAATTTCATTTTCAATTCTATAATTGGAGATACAAGACATAAATTTAAAACAGGCTTAAGTTTTACTTATGATGATTATAAAGAGCTGGTTGAAGTAAGAGATTTTAGTAGAGATGAGAATTCATTAGGAGCTTTTTTCGAATACGCTTATGATAATACAGAAGATTTTAGTTTAACAGCAGGTTTAAGGGTTGATTTTCACAATTTATTAGGAACATTTTTAACACCTCGCTTGCATTTGCGTTATGTACCGTGGGAGAAAGGTGTGCTAAGAGGTTCAATAGGGAGAGGAAAAAGAAGTGCTAATATTTTTGCTGAAAACCAACAACTATTCGCTTCTTCTAGGCAAATAAATATTAATAGTATAGGAGGTAATATTTATGGTTTAAACCCTGAGATTGCTTGGAATTATGGAGTTTCTTTTTTACAAGGATTTAAATTATTGGGGAAAAGAGGCGATGTGACTTTTGATTATTATATTACTGATTTTGAAAATCAAGCGGTTGTAGACTGGGAAAATCCAAGAGAGATTTCATTCTATAATTTAGAAGGAAAAAGTATTGCTAATAGTTTTCAAGTAGAAGTTAATTATAATTTAATGAAGCATTTTAACTTAAGAACAGCTTACAAGTTTTTTGATGTGTCTACAGATTATATTTCAGGCAATTTAACAAAGCCTTTACAAGCTAAGCATCGTTTTTTTGCAAATATATCATATGAAACACATAAGAAAACTAATGGAGCACAATGGAAATTTGATGTAACTTATAATTCTATAGGTAAACAAAGATTACCAAATACTAACATTAACCCTGTTCAAGATCGTTTACCTAGTTATTCTAATGGATTTAATTTATTAAACACTCAAATAACAAAGGTGTTTTCTAAAAAAATAGAAATGTATATAGGAGGAGAGAATATTACAAATGTGAAACAAAGGAATCCGATCTTAGGTAGTGATAATCCTTTTGGAGCTAATTTTGATAGTACAATAGTGTATGCACCTATTTTTGGTAGTGCTTATTACGCTGGATTTAGATTTAAAATAGATTAAAATAATAAAAATAAAAAAAATGAAAAAAATTATATCATTATTATGTTTACTAGTTGTAGTAACAACTTATAGTCAACAAAAAAAGAAAAAAAATGCAAAGTTATCTTTTGAAGTAGATGGTGTTTGCGTGATGTGTAAAAAACGTATAGAAAAAGCTGCTTTAAATACAAAAGGAGTGAAATTTGCCAATTGGAATGTAGATACACATCAGTTAATGGTAATTATCGATGAACGAAAAACAGACAAGAAAAAAGTTTGTCAGAGTGTAGCTAACGTAGGTCACGATAGTAAAGAAATTAAAGCCACTCAAGAAGTTTATGATAATTTACACGGATGTTGTAAGTATCGAGATGAAGAAGTAAAAGAAGATCATAAAAAGAAGCAAAAATCATAAATAAAGAAAACTCAGGAATTATTCCTGAGTTTTTTGTTTTTCTAATAGTTTTTTGAATATTAATATGTGTAAAAATATTATAGTAGCTGGTGCAAAAGCAGGAATCCAACTAAAAGGAAAAACACCTAATTCTAAAATGCCATTTTCATTATTTTTTAAAGCTATTTTTGTTAAATAGATAGCTATTGATATAACTAAGGTAATATCAATAAAACTAATTATATTCCATATCCAAGCAAGTGTTTTAGCAAAACTTAATTTTCTTTTTATAGCGTATATAACAGGAACTGCTAAAACTGCTGTAAGAATATCTCCAATTCCTCCAACTTGAGCAAAAAAATCAGGTAATGATCCATAATAATTAATTATAAAAAAGAAAACACCTACTAGTCTAAATATATGTATAAAGACTAATTGTTCGGTTTTTACATGTTTAAAAACGATTTGGAACCATTTTTTTTTGGAAACATATAATAAATAAAAAAGAAATAAAGGCAGTGTAGTAATTATAATAATTCTAGGAGGGAAAGTGTTTACTGAAAATACTCCTAACAAAGAAATAATAGCTACAACAATAAAAAAAAACCAATAAAATACTAAAATGTTTTTTTTAATTTCTTTACTATTTAATCCCCCTGATAATTTTATAGCTGTTTTTGCAGTATTAGCAATCATTAACGGTGGAATAATAAAAAAAATAATTGTAAATAAAGCAGATAACCAAATAGGAATAGAAGAGATAGATAAATCCATAATAACTTATTTTTTATACAAAGTAAGTTTAGATTAATAACAAAAAAGTTGCTGTATGACAACTTTTGAGAATCAGGTAAAAAATTAAGTAATTTTCTTTCTTATTCTGCTTAAAGAAAATTTAGTGATACCTAAATAAGATGCAATTATTTTTAAAGGGATTTTTTGAATAATTTCAGGATGTGATTTTAGTAAATTTTCATAGCGTTGTTGAGCAGAATATTTATGGAAAGAAATCATGTGCTTATGCATTTTTACATAATTTAAAGTTAATAACATACGTCCCCATTCTCTAAACTCTGAAATATTATGAAAACAAAATTGAACATTTTTATGGTTAATGCTCCAAACATTACAATCAGTTAGAGCTTCATAATTTTCTTCACTTGGTTCTTGCTTAAAGAAAGATAAATAATCATTTAAAAAATCTGGAGCAGAATAGAATCTTGTAGTAACTTCATTTCCATTTAAATCAAAAATAAAGCAGCGAATAATACCGATTTGGAGAAAATAAGATTTTTTACTTGTTTTCCCTTCTTTAATTATTAATTCACCTTTTTTAATTGTTTCTTGTTTAAAGAAAGAAGCTATTTCATCTGCATCTTTATCAGGCATTGGCTTCAACTTTTTAAGATAATCCTGTAATAACATAAATGTTAAATTTTATTGGTTGATAGCACTATAAATTTACTAATAAATATAAACAAGATGTGATACTAAAAGTGTGTTTGTTTTTTAAACAAACGTTTTAAAAACTTTTGTTATTTTAAGGGTGTATTTCTATATAATAAGGCTCCTTGTGGATAGCAATTAAAAAGATTTTAATATGAAATAGAGTTGTTAGGTTTTTCTGAATCTTTCATAAATAAGTCAAATTTGTGTCAACTTATTTCAGGACGAGACAATAAATACAAAAAAAGCAACCTTTTTAAGATTGCTTTTTAAATTTTATGATTGAGTTTTTATTACATCATTCCTGGCATTCCACCACCCATTGGAGGCATTCCTGCACCAGCACCGCCTTCTTCTTTAATATCTACTAAAGCACACTCGGTAGTTAAGATCATACCAGCAACAGAAGCAGCATTTTCTAAGGCAACACGAGTCACTTTTTTAGGATCAATAATACCAGCTTCTAACATATCTACATACTGTTCAGTTTTAGCATCATATCCGAAATTACTCTCACCTTCTAATACTTTATTGATTACTACAGAGCCTTCGCCTCCAGCATTTTCTACGATAGTGCGTAAAGGAGCTTCAATTGCACGGTTTACAATTTGAATACCTGTAGTCTCATCTAAATTTTCAGTAGTTAAAGTTTCTAATACTTTTTTAGCACGAACTAAAGCAACACCACCACCAGCAACAATACCTTCTTCTACAGCTGCACGAGTAGCATGTAAAGCATCATCTACACGATCTTTCTTTTCTTTCATTTCTACCTCAGAGGCAGCACCAACATATAATACAGCAACTCCACCAGCTAACTTAGCTAAACGCTCTTGTAACTTCTCACGATCGTAATCAGAAGTTGTAGTTTCGATTTGTGCTTTAATTTGGTTTACACGAGCTTTAATTTGCTCTTCATCACCAGCACCATTAACAACAGTTGTATTATCTTTATCGATAGTTACTGTTTCAGCAGTTCCTAATAAATCTAATGTTGCATTTTCTAATGAAAAACCTCTTTCTTCAGAAATTACAGTACCACCAGTTAAGATTGCAATATCTTCTAACATTGCTTTTCTTCTATCACCAAATCCTGGAGCTTTAACAGCAGCAATTTTTAATCCACCTCTTAACTTATTTACTACTAAAGTAGCTAACGCTTGTCCGTCTACATCTTCAGCAATAATTAATAAAGGACGGCCAGATTGAGCAACTGGCTCTAAGATTGGTAAAATCTCTTGTAGGTTAGAAATCTTCTTATCGAATAATAAGATATACGGGTTTTCTAACTCAGCGATCATTTTATCAGCATTTGTTACGAAGTAAGGAGATAAATAACCTCTGTCAAACTGCATTCCCTCTACAACATCTACAT
Organism: Tenacibaculum aquaeponti; assembly: GCF_052084715.1. Lineage (GTDB taxonomy): Bacteria > Bacteroidota > Bacteroidia > Flavobacteriales > Flavobacteriaceae > Polaribacter. Next base: position 3,007,141 of record NZ_CP197288.1, read on the forward strand.
AAGTGTCTGTCCCTTTAGCTTCTTCAACAGTAATAACCCCTTCTTTACCAACTTTACCAAAAGCTGTAGCGATTAAATCACCAATTACTTTGTCATTATTTGCAGAAATAGAAGCAACTTGTTGGATTTTTTCTGAAGAATCACCAACTTCTTTAGATTGCTTTGCTAAATCTTCAGTTAAAGCTGTTACAGCCTTGTCGATTCCTCTTTTTAAATCCATTGGATTTGCACCAGCAGCAACGTTTTTTAACCCTTCTTTAACGATAGCTTGAGCTAAAACAGTTGCAGTAGTAGTACCGTCACCAGCTAAATCGTTAGTTTTAGAAGCAACTTCTTTTACCATTTGTGCTCCCATGTTTTCAAGAGCGTCTTCTAATTCTACTTCTTTTGCTACAGAAACTCCGTCTTTAGTTACATGAGGAGCTCCAAAAGATTTAGAGATGATTACGTTACGACCTTTTGGTCCTAAGGTTACTTTTACAGCATTTGCTAATGCATCTACACCACGTTTTAATCCGTCTCGAGCTTCAATATCAAATTTTATATCTTTTGCCATTTTGTGTTTTGTTTTTAATAGATTAATTGATTGTTTAGATGATCGCTAAAATGTCCGATTCTCTCATCATTAAGTAATCTTTTCCTTCAAATTTAAGTTCAGTTCCAGAGAACTTACCGTATAAAACCGTATCGCCAACTTTTACAGTTAAAGGCTCATCTTTTTTACCATTTCCAACCGCTACAACAGTTCCTTTTTGAGGTTTTTCTTTTGCATTATCAGGTATGATAATTCCTGAAGCGGTAGTAGTTTCAGCTGCAGCTGGTTCTACAAGAACTCTATCTGCTAAAGGTTTGATGTTTAATCCCATTTTATTTAAAAATTATTGATTAATCTTAATTTATATTCTCCATTCTAATTGACAGAAATTGTGCCATTGAAACAAAACTGACAATTTTACTGAGGAGGATTCTTTTCTTAAAAAAATATAAAAAAAAATGCCAACGTGTCATCGTTAGCATTTTTGTTTTTTTGTATAAAATTTACTACTGTACAGAATCTTTAGTTGCTGGAGGTGTTGTTTCAGCAGGAGCTGTAGTTTCAATACCTTCTAACGATTCTTTAAGATCAGGTGTGTTTGTGCTGTTGGCTCTAGGTATAGCAAAGTTAGCTAATAAGATTAAAGCGAACATAGCAATGGCTAAAGTCCAAGTAGTACGATCTAAAAAGTTGTTTGTGTTTTGTACACCTCCGATGTTCATACCACCGCCACCGCCGAAAGAAGATGATAATCCTCCTCCTTTAGGGTTTTGAACCATTACGATTAAAATTAAAGCTACTGCAACAATTAAGATTAATATTAAAAGTAAATTATACGTTGTCATTATTTTATATTTTGTAAAATTCTTATTTTTTTAATCTGGTCTGCAAAGAAACCACTTTTTTCTGGATATTTCAAACTTAATATTTCATAAGCTTTTATTGCGTTGTCGTATTTCTTTTGTTCAAGGTAAATTCTAGCTAAAGTTTCGGTCATTAATGTAGGTTCTTGGCTTACTACATTTTGCTTTGAAGGAACTGAAGCGTTCTTGTTAATTCTTGAAATTTTAGGGTTGTTGTTAATAAAACGTTCAATAATATCTTCTTGAATATTCCTTTCTTTTTTCTCTAGTTTTTTTTGGGGTGTATTAGGGATATCTGAAGATAATTGCAACCATTGATTGAAAGAAAAAGCTTCATTTTTAGTAAAAGTTAACGGTTTTCCTATGTTAAGTTCTTCTTCAATGCTTTCTTTTTCGTTCTTTTTAGTGTCACTATTGAGGTTATTGTTTTCTTGAGATTTACTAGTGATTTTTGACTCTTTAAAAATGTCTGAAGTAATGAAGTTAAATAAAATAACTCTGTCTAAAGTATGTGCAGCAGTTAATTTTAATTCATTATTGTATCGAAAACTTTTTTGATCTTTTAAAGCTTTTAAATGTAATACTCTAGCAGATTGAAAATACGGATATTTATCTACAATAGATTTCAAATTATTTGAGTTTATATCCTTGATTTTTTCAGGATGATTAAGGATTTCTATGTAGTTTTCTTTTACCATTTAGCTACAGAAGCATTAAAAATATCTTGGTGTATTCTAGTTAAAATTTCATCTAAGGCAGCTTCTAAAACTGATCCAGATAATTGTTGAGCTGCACCGTAATCTGAATAAAAAGAAAACTGTTTTTCGAAGTCGTCTTCTTCCTTCTTTGAATTTGTGTATCTAACATTAACTACAACAGTTAATCTGTTTTGAGCAGCAGTTTGATTTCCTTGGCTAGAAGTAGCACTCATTGGTGTAATTCTATAATCAACTATCTCTCCTTCAAAACGTAAATCACCACCAGCTCTTACTAAAGTTAAGTTTGTTTGTCTAGTAAATAAATCTTGTAAGTCTTGAGTGAATCGTTGACTTAAACTTGGTTCTACTAAAGGAGCTTGATTTGGGAAGAAATCTATTTGAATAGTTTCTGCATCACCAATATCACCTTTTCCTGTAAAAGAATAAACTCCGCATCCCATTAAAATAACAAGACTAAAACTGTAGAAAAATATAAGTATGCTTTTTTTCATTTTTTGGTAGGCTTTGCTTTCGATTTATAAATCGTATTGTTTTATCTTTCTATATAGAGTTCGCTCAGAAATCCCTAATTCTTTAGCGGCCAGTTTACGTTTTCCTTTATTGCGTTCTAGTGATTTTTTTATCATCTCAACCTCTTTTTCTTGTAAAGATAAACTTTCGTGTTCTTCTATAGTCTCAATGAAATCATAATTATTCTGAGAAGTTATTTCAGGAATTTCAACTACTTCTACATTATGTGTAGGTGTTTCTTCGTTGTAAATACGTTGAATTAAATTTCTGTTTTCTTCTTGAACCTCAGTACTATTTCCATTTTGCATTAAATCTAAAGTAAGTTTCTTTAAATCGTTAATGTCATTACGCATATCGAACAAAATCTTATACATAATGTCTCTTTCATTTGCAAAATCATTTTTCGAAGAGTTGGAATTTCCAACAACCATTGGTAAGTTACCAGAGATATTTGGAAGATATTGCGAAATAATTTCCGATGAAATTATTCTGTTTTCTTCCATAATTGATATTTGTTCAGCAATATTTTTAAGTTGCCTAATATTTCCAGGAAAATGATAATTTAATAATAAATTGCTAGCATTTTCATCTAAACGAATTACAGGAATTCTATTCTTTTGGGCAAAATCTGAAGCAAACTTTCTAAATAATAATTGAATATCTGTTCCTCTTTCTCTTAAAGGGGGAAGTCCGATTTCTATAGTACTTAAACGATAATATAAATCTTCTCTGAATTTTCCTTTTTTTATGGCTTCATGCATATTAACATTGGTTGCAGCCACAATTCGAACATTTGTTTTTTGTACTTGAGAAGATCCTACTTTAATAAATTCACCATTTTCTAAAACACGAAGTAAGCGAACTTGAGTTGTTAATGGTAATTCTCCAACTTCATCTAAGAAAATTGTTCCACCATCTGCAACTTCGAAATATCCTTTTCTTGTTTGGGTAGCTCCTGTAAAAGCTCCTTTTTCATGACCGAAAAGTTCACTGTCGATAGTTCCTTCAGGAATTGCACCACAGTTTACAGCAATGTATTTTGCATGCTTTCTGTGAGATAACTGATGAATAATTTTAGGAATGCTTTCTTTTCCAACACCGCTTTCTCCAATAACTAACGCAGAAATATCTGTAGGAGCAACACGAACTGCTTTTTCGATAGCTCTATTTAACTGAGTATCGTTACCAATAATTCCGAATCGTTGTTTTACAGCTTGTAAACTTTCCATTTTCAAATTTATTTTTTCAACTACTAGGCTTTTAAATTGATGTTTTTTATCAGCTTTTTGAAATCAGTTATTTGTTCTTTTAGATCATTTTTTCTAATAATCATAGCATTACTTTTTTTTATGTAAACTAAAAACCAATCTCTTTTTTCTTCAATCTTAATAACATTCTTCCAGTAATGCTTTACTGAAAAGGTGTCTCCTTTTTCTTCAAAATATTCTTGATTAAAAATGAAATATATATCTTCTTTTAATCTTGGATTTTCGCTTATTAGTTTTTTTGATTTTTTGTAAAGTGATAAGAAAAAAAATAAAACACAGATTACTAAAGCTAAACTTTTAAGGGCTACTGTATTTATGGGGTCATTAAGGCTTTTGATTATAAAAAAGTAAATTAAAAAAAATAAAAGAGCCCATGTTTTCCAGCTTTTGGACATCAAGTAAACATTCACTTTAAAAATTTCCCTTACTAAGAATGTTGGTTTTATTTTAATTTCTTTTATCACTTATTTAATTATTTTCAGAATACCCTACAGCAGTTCCTTTTAATGTGGTAGAAGTACAATCTTCTATTTTTACATTTACAAAATCACCAATTTTATAGTGTTCTTTAGGGAATACAACAACAGTATTTTGGGTATTTCTACCTTTCCATTCATTTTCACTCTTTTTAGAAGTTCCTTCAATTAAAACTTCTTGAACTTTTCCAACATGTTCTTTAGCTCTATATAAACTATGTTCTTGTTGTAAGTTTATAATTTCTTGTAATCTTCTTTTTTTGATAGCTAAAGGAATGTCATCTTCCATTTTTTTAGCTGCAAGCGTTCCTGGTCTTTCAGAATAAGCAAACATAAAACCAAAGCTATACTTTACTTTTTCCATTAAATCTAAAGTGTCTTGATGATCTTCTTCTGTTTCTCCACAGAAACCAGCAATCATATCTTGACTTAAATTCATTTCAGGAATGATTTTATAAATATTTTCTACTAACTCTAAATATTCTTCACGAGTATGTAATCTGTTCATGGCTTTTAACATTGTGTTACTTCCACTTTGAATAGGTAAGTGAATGTATTTACAGATATTTTTGTGTTTAGCCATAATATGAATCACATCTAAAGTCATGTCTTGTGGATTCGATGTAGAAAAACGAAAACGCATTTTAGGAAATTCAGTAGCGCACATATCTAAAAGTTGTGCGAAATTTACAGCAGTTGCCTGAGCCATTTCAGAAGCTTTATGGAAATCTTTCTTTAATCCTCCACCATACCATAAATATGAATCAACATTCTGTCCAAGTAAAGTGATTTCTTTAAAGTTTTGTTCGTGCATCGAACGAATTTCTTCAATAATACTTTGCGGATCTCTACTTCGTTCTCTACCTCTGGTAAAAGGAACTACACAAAAAGTACACATATTATCGCATCCTCTAGTAATAGATACAAATGCAGAAACTCCATTAGAATTTAAACGAACAGGAGAAACATCAGCATAAGTTTCTTCTTTGGATAGAATTACATTTACAGCATCTCTACCAGCTTCTACTTCTTCTACTAAATTAGGTAAATCACGATAAGCATCAGGTCCAACAACTAAATCAACTATTTTTTCTTCTTCTAGAAATTTAGCTTTTAAACGCTCTGCCATACAACCTAAAACTCCAACTTTCATTTTAGGATTGTGCTTTTTAGCATGATTGTATTTTTGTAGTCTATTACGAACAGTTTGTTCTGCTTTTTCTCTAATAGAGCAAGTATTTACTAAAACTAAATCAGCTTCATTAATATCGCTAGTAGTATTAAATCCTTGTTCAGCAAGAATTGCTGCAACAATTTCACTGTCGTTCATGTTCATTTGACAGCCATAACTTTCAATAAAAAGTTTTTTGCTGTTGCCTTCTTTCTGCTCTGTTAATAAAGGTTTTCCTTGTTTTTTTTCGTCTATAACTTTTTCAACCTGATCCATAATCTTATCTCTTGTAAGTAGAGGGCAAATATACAACCAATTTTATGATTGCGTGACAAATTGTCATTAAATAATACGTCGTTTCAAATTTAAATTAGCGTTAATTCTTTCAAAACAATTCCTAATAAAAAAAAACTGTATACTTTTGCAATTTAAAATACACTATATATATGGTGTAACAAAAAATCTATAAGAAAAGATACATGGCAAAGAATTTAGTAATTGTAGAGTCTCCTGCAAAAGCAAAAACAATTGAGAAATTTTTAGGTAAAGATTTTCAAGTTGAGTCAAGTTATGGGCATATTGCTGATTTACCATCTAAAGAATTAGGTGTTAATGTCGATGGAGATTTTAAACCTAAGTATATTGTTTCTTCAGATAAGAAATCGGTAGTGAAAAAATTAAAGGATTTAGCTAAGAAAGCAGAAATGGTTTGGTTAGCGTCCGATGAAGATCGAGAGGGAGAAGCTATTGCATGGCACTTAGCGGAGCAATTAAAGTTAAATAAAGACAATACAAAACGTATCGTATTTAACTCAATTACTAAAAATGCTATTTTAAAAGCTATAGAAAATCCAAGAACTATTAATTATGATTTAGTAGATGCTCAACAAGCAAGGCGCGTATTAGATAGGATCGTAGGATATGAATTATCTCCTGTGCTATGGAGAAAAGTAAAAGCAGGTTTATCTGCGGGTAGAGTTCAGTCTGTAGCTGTGCGTTTAATTGTAGAACGTGAACGCGATATAGAAAACTTTAAACCTGTAGCTTCTTATAGAGTAGATGCTGAGTTTACTAATACAGAAGGTAAAAAATTTAAGGCAAAATTACCGAAGAATTTTTCCACTAAAGAAGAAGCAGAAGCTTTTTTAAATTCATGTTTGTCTGCAGATTTTTCAGTTTCAGATTTACAAACAAAGCCAGCTAAGAAATCACCAGCTGCACCTTTTACAACATCAACATTACAACAAGAGGCTTCTCGTAAGTTAGGTTTTCCTGTTGCAAAAACGATGTTAATGGCGCAACGTTTATATGAAGCTGGATTGATTACTTATATGAGAACTGATAGCGTGAATTTATCTTCTGAAGCAGTTAATGCAGCAGCAGAAGAAATTAAAGCTTCGTATGGTAAAGAATATAGTAAGCCTAGAAGTTTTTCTACAAAATCTAAAGGAGCTCAAGAAGCTCACGAAGCTGTTCGACCTACTAATATGGCGGTTCATACTGTTTCTGTAGATTATGATCAAGATAGATTGTATAGTTTAATTTGGAAAAGAACTATTGCTTCTCAGATGAGTGAAGCACAGTTAGAAAGAACTAATGTTAAAATTTCTAACAATAAAAATGATAAAGATTTTTCTGCAAATGGAGAGGTAATTACATTCGAAGGTTTCTTAAAAGTATATTTAGAAGGAACAGATAATGAAGAGGAAGAACAAGCAGGAATGTTGCCAAAAATGAAAGTAGGAGAAGAGTTAAATAACGAATATATTACAACGACGCAACGTTATACTCGTCCTCCTGCAAGATATACAGAAGCTTCTTTAGTGAAGCATTTGGAAGAGTTAGGTATAGGTAGACCTTCTACTTATGCACCAACAATTTCTACGGTACAAAGAAGAGGTTATGTAGAAAAAGGAACTGCAGAAGGAGTTGAACGTGAATACATTCAATTAGTATTAAAATCAGATTCAATTAAAGAGCAGGTTTTAATAGAAAAAGTTGGTTCAGATAAAGGAAAAATGATGCCAACAGATATTGGTAACATTGTAAATGACTTTTTAGTTGAGAATTTTTCAAGTATTCTAGATTACGGATTTACAGCTAAAGTAGAAAGTGATTTTGATAATATTGCAGGAGGAAAAGAAGATTGGACTTCAGTAATTAAAGATTTTTATAAAGACTTTCATCCAACAGTTAAAGATGTTGCGGAAAATGCGGAAAGAGCTAGCGGACAAAGGTTGTTAGGAGTCGATCCGGATTCTGGGAAGAACGTATACGTTCGTTTAGGTAGGTTTGGTGCTATGGTTCAAATTGGAGAGGCTACAGATGAAGAAAAACCTAAGTTTGCAAGTTTACAAGGTGATCAAACGATGAGTTCAATTACTTATGAAGAAGCTATGGATTTGTTTAAATTACCTAAAACCCTTGGGAATTACGAAGAAAAAGAAGTTGTTGTTGCTAATGGAAGGTTTGGTCCATATATAAAATTTGATGGAAAATATGTTTCTTTAGATAAAGATGAAAATCCAATGTCTGTTGACATGGATAGAGCAATTGAACTTATCGAAGCAAAAAGAAAAGCAGATGCTCCAATAGGAGAATATGAAGGTTTTCCAATTCAAAAAGGTGTTGGGAGATTTGGGCCTTTTATAAAGTGGAATTCTATTTTTATTAATGTGAATAAAAAATATGATTTCGATAACTTAACTCAATCAGACTTAGAAGAATTAATAGAAGATAAAAAGAGAAAAGAAAGAGAGAAATTAATTCATAATTGGGAAGATGTAGGTATTCGAGTAGAGAAAGCAAGATGGGGTAGGTTTAATGTTATTAAGGGTAAAACTAAAATAGAGTTACCTAAAACTACCGAGATTGAAAAATTCACAAAAGAAGATGCGGTTAAGTTAGTTGATTCTAAAAAAACAACTAAAAAAACAACTAGAAAGACTTCTAAAAAGAAATAAATTTATATATTGCTCAGCATTCACTAATCCCCAAATTAATGAATACAGATTTTTTGTCTCCTGTTAATGAAAGAGTAGTCGCTCAATTAGAAGAGCAATCACCAGATACTTTAGGGAGAAATATAAAGATTTACTCATCTCAAAATGATTTTCCAGATTTAGAAGATGTGGGTGTAGCTCTTATAGGGGTTAAAGAGGGAAGAAACGGAATAGATAACCTAGGATGTGGAGAAGACCTAACAAAAATTCGAGAAGCATTTTACAAGTTGTTTATTGGGGATTGGAATTTAACTATAGCTGATTTAGGTAATATTCAGCAAGGAAGTGCGGTTAAAGACACATATTTTGCTGTAGCTGAAGTGGTTTCTGATTTAGTAAAAAAAAATATAGTAGTAGTTTTATTGGGAGGGAGTCAAGATATTACTTATGCTAATTATAGAGCTTATGACGTATTAGAACAAACTATTAATTTAGTATCTGTTGATAGTCATTTTAACTTAGGAGCATTAGAAGACGAATTAAATTCTGAATCTTTTTTGAGTAAAATAATAATGGAAGAACCTAATAATTTGTTTAATTACAGTAATATTGGGTATCAAACCTATTTAAACTCTCAACAAGAAGTGAAATTGCTGCAAAATTTGTATTTTGATACATATAGGTTAGGAGAAGTGGTGAGAGAAATTCAATTAGTTGAACCTATTTTAAGAGATGCAGATATAGTAAGTATAGATATAGGAAGTGTTAAACAAAGTGATGCACCAGCAAATAATAATGCGAACCCTAATGGTTTCTTTGGAGATCAGTTATGTTCAATAGCTAGATACGCAGGAATAAGTGACAAAGTAACTTCTTTTGGTGTCTATGAATATAACAGTATGTTAGATGGTAATAAACAAACATCTAACTTAATAGCACAAGCGTTATGGTATTTTGTAGAAGGAGTTAACTTTAGAGCTAAGGATTATCCGTTTTCAAGTAAAGAAAGTTATCAAAAATTTAGTGTAATTTTAGAAGACGATGATCCAATAAATTTTTATAAAAGCGATAAAAGTGGTCGTTGGTGGATGGAGATTAATCTGATTACAGATAATAAATATAGAAGACACGCGTTAATACCATGTGCATACGAAGATTATTTGAAGGCTATAGAACAAAAAATTCCTGAAAGATGGTACAAAGCACAGCAAAAACTTACATAAAAAAGTTATATTTGCGTTCCTTGATAGAAAATGTTGAATAAAATTATAAAAAAGTTACAAACTCTTTAATAAGAAAAATATGAAGAAAGTAGCACTGTTTACCCTAATTATAGCACTTGTTTACAGTTGTGGATCTAACAACGATAGAGGAGAGCTTACTGGTGTTAAATCGAAGAGAAAATGGTTCGCGGAAAAACCATACGGAATGGTTTTTATTAAAGGTGGTTCGTTTACTATGGGTAAGCAAGATGAAGACCCGTTAGGCGCTATGAATGCCCCAACAAGAACGGTTACCGTACAACCGTTTTATATGGATGAATCTGAAATTACAAATAGTGAGTATAAGCAGTTCGTTAATTGGGTACGAGATTCTGTTGTAAGAACTAAATTAGCTTACCAAGCAGAATTTGCTTCTGGAGGTGATGAGCTTTCAGATGGTAAAAATAAACCGCAAGGGATTCAATTGTATGCTTTTGCTTCAAAAGATACGGCCAACGAATCTCCATATCAAAAATATATGAGAGAAAATTATTACGAAGTTGGTGAAGGTATAGACTCTATTAAACCATTAAATTGGGAAGAAGAATTGATTTGGAATAAAGAAGATTATCCAGATGAAGATTATGTAGAGGTTATGGATTCTTTATATCTTAAGAAAGATGAAGCTTTAAATGGAATTCGTACATTTAATACAAAGTTGTTAAACTACAGATACTTCTGGTTTGATAACGAAGAAGCTGCAAGAACTGGAAAAAACAGAAAAGATTTCTTAAAAGATGAAACTTTAAATATTTATCCTGATACCACAGTATGGATTAAAGATTTCAACTATTCATATAATGATCCAATGCACCAAGAGTATTTTGCTCATAAAGCATTTGAAGACTATCCTGTAGTTGGAATTAGTTGGCATCAAGCTAGAGCTTTCTGTCATTGGAGAACAAAAAACAAAAATTCTTATCAAAGGTCTAAGAAGAACTTAGGTTTAGTTCCTGCTTTCAGATTACCAACAGAAGCAGAGTGGGAATATGCAGCACGTGGAGGTTTAGATTTTGCTAAATACCCTTGGGGAGGACCAAGTACTACAAGTGATAGAGGGTGTTTCTTAGCAAACTTCAAACCAGTTCGTGGAGATTATGCTGCTGATGGTGCTTTATATACTGTTGAAGCTATTTCGTACAACCCAAATGGGTTCGGATTATACAACATGGCTGGAAATGTTTCTGAATGGACTAATACAGCTTACAACCAAATGTCTTATTATATGGGGTCTACAATGAACCCAAATGTTGAAAACAGAGAAAATGAACGTAAAATTGTACGTGGAGGTTCTTGGAAAGATGTAGCTTATTTCTTAGAAGTAGGTTCTCGTGACTGGGAATATGCTGATACTGCAAGAAGTTACATTGGTTTTAGAACAGTTCAAGATTATCTTGGTACAAAAAAACAGTAAATAAATAAACATAATAAATAATATCCCTAATTAATAAAAATCAAGAATTATGGCACAATCAAAATCAACAAAAAAGATGTTTAACATGGCTTACGGTTTAGGAGCTGCGGTAGTAATCTTAGGAGCATTATTCAAAATTATGCACTTTAAGATTGGGCCATTAACCGGTGGAGTTATGTTAACGATTGGTATGGCTGTAGAAGCTATCGTTTTCGCTTTATCTGCGTTTGAACCAGTAGAAGACGAATTAGATTGGACTAAAGTTTACCCAGAATTAGCTGATGCAAGTGGTTCGGGTAGAAAAAAGAAAGAAAAAGAAGCTACTCCAGAAGAAGCTCAATCATTATTATCTCAGAAATTAGATAACATTTTAAAAGAAGCTAAATTAGATGCTCAATTAGTATCTAGATTAGGTGATAGCATCAAAGGGTTTCAAGGTGCTGTTGAGCCATTAGCACAAGCTTCTCAAGCTATTTCTGCTACAAATAGCTATAACGAGCAAGTTTCTAAAGCAGCTTCTCAAATGGCTTCTTTAAATAGCTTATACCAAACTCAAGTAGAAAATGCTTCAAGACAAACTGAGTTAAACTCAGCAATGGTAGAAAATAGCCAACGTTTACAAGAGCAAATGCAATCTTTAGCAACTAACTTATCTTCATTAAACGGAGTATATGGTGGTATGTTAACTGCTATGAGTACAAAATAATTTAATATTAACTAAGCAAACTAATTTTAAATTATGGCAGGCGGAAAACAATCTCCAAGACAGAAGATGATTAACCTTATGTATCTTATCTTCATTGCAATGTTAGCAATGAATATGAGTAAAGAGGTATTATCAGCTTTTGGATTGATGAACGAAAAATTATCAGATGCTAATGTTAGAGCAACTGATTCAAATAATAGAGCTTACGCAAATTTAGCAACAAAAGCTGTAGAGCAACCTTTACAATTTGAGAAGGCTAAAGAAAAAACAGATGCTCTTAAAGCTCAAGCAGATTCTTTTTATGCATATTTAGAAGATTTAAAAGGAAAAATGACTTCTGATCTTAAAGATAAAAAGGATTACGAAACAATGGATAAATCTAAGTTTTTAGATGAATTGTTTTTTGTAAGTGGAACAATCACACCTGCAGGAAAAGAATTCGTGTCTAAAATGGATGAGTTTAAAAAAGCTTCATTAGAGGTTTTAGGAGAAACAGAATTATCTGGAGTTGTATCTAGTCGTTTTAGTACAGATCCTGTAAAAAATAAAGATGGCAAACAATTAAATTGGTTAAACTATCATTATGAAGGTTTCCCTTTAATTGCTTCTTTAACAAAATTAACTCAAATTCAGGCAGATATTAAAGCAACTGAATCTGATGCATTGTCTACTTTATTACAAGGTGAATTAGAAAGTGCAGTTTCTTTGAAGAATTATGAAGCAATGGTTGTATTCGAAAAGAATGCATACTATCCTGGTGAAAAGTTATCTGGAAAAATTGTATTAGGTAAAAACGATCCAAATTTAACAGCAGAGAAAGTAACTATCAATGGTAAAGATTGGCCAGAAGATAAAATTAAAGCTGGTCAGGTTATTTTAGATGGACCTGCTGGTTCTGTTGGAGACAGATCAATTAAGGGAACATTTACTTTCAAAGAGAATGACTCTTTAGTTGAAATTCCAATTAATGGTGGTTATTCAGTAATTCCAAGACCAAATGAAGCTGTTATTTCTGCTGATAAAATGAATGCTGTATACCGCGGATTAGTAAATCCAATGACGATTTCTATGCCAGGTGTACCTTCTAATAAAGTTATCGCTAACGCTCCAGGTTTAAAAAGAACTAAAGGAGATAGTTATAACATGAGACCTGGTAAAGGAAATGAAGTAACAATTCGTGTTACTGGAACATTACCAGATGGAAAAAAAGTAAGTTCTAATAAGAAATTTAGAATAAAAGACATACCTCCAGCGTTAGGTATGGTAAGAGGTCAATACGGAACAGTTTCTATGCCTAAAGCAAGTATTGGAAGAACTACAATAGGAGCAGGTTTACCTGATTTCTTATTTGATTTAACATTAAAAGTTCAAAGCTTTAAAGTAAAAGTACCAGGGCAGCCTGCTGTACCAGTTACAGGTACTAAAATGAGCGGAAGAGCTAAACAAGCTATAGCTAAAGCCAGAAGAGGTGAAATTATAGCAATTTTTGATATTAAAGCTACTGTTGCTGGTTCTGGTGTTCCAGTTAAGAGAGTTGGTGGTGTTAATATCAAAGTTTCGAATTAATAATTAAAATAAAGAAAGTATGAATTGGAAGCGTTTTAATTTGGTGATTATAGCATTGTCTATAACCAGTGTAACTTTTGCACAGGCCAATCTATTAAATGCTAAAAAAGTAGAGGAGATTGGAGTGAAGAGTCAAGAACAAATTGATTCTGATGATGATAAACCGCTACCGTATGGTTACATAAGCGATCGAGACGTATTATGGTCTAAAGTAGTGTGGGAGTTTATAGACTTAAACCAAAAGATCAACTTACCTTACTATTACCCAATTGATACAGCAAGTACCTCTAATAATAGACGTTCGTTGTTCGATACTTTAATGAAAGGTATTAAAGAAGGTAAAATTAAAGAGGTGTATAACGATTCTTATTTTACTTCTAAGATAGGAATGAAGGAGATAGATGAAAAAACCTATAATTTGAGAGAAGTTGATGGAGGTGAAGAAAATGGAGGTTATTCAGATCCTTATTATGTTAAATCTCAAGATATTAAAGGGTATCGAATTAAGGGGATTTGGTATTTTGATAAGCGTCAAGGTGAATTAAAATACAGAATGTTAGCAATTGCACCTATGGGGCCAGATGTTCAGGTAATGGGAGTTGAAGATGTTGAAGATGATGAAATTTATGAGCTTTTCTGGGTATTCTTTCCAGATGCACGTGAAGTGTTGCATGAGTCTAAAGTATTTAATCCTAAGAATTCTGCTCATCCTATTTCTTATGATAACCTTTTAAATGCTCGTCGTTTTAATTCAACAGTAATTAAAGAAGAAAACTTATATGGTGACCGTCAAATTAGTGACTATATCCGTGGAAATTCTTTATTCCAGTTGTTAGAAGCTAATAGAATTAAAGAAGGAATACGTGACCGTGAAATGGACATGTGGAATTATTAATTCTTTTGAAGATATAATTTGAAAGCGCTCTGAGTAATCAGGGCGCTTTTTTTTCGTATTATTACATAAAAAAAGCTAAAGTCCGAATCAATACTTCTTATTATGAAAGAAATTTTAAATCAAATTTTTGATATAGAACAAAAGTCAGAGAAAAATGAATTACATGTTTTCGATAGAAATATCAGACGTTTATATCATGAAATTGAGGGTTTAGGTTTTGAAATTAAAAACCCTTTAGGAGAAAAATATTCATTAGAGAGAACAGATATAGAAGCAACTTTAATGAATGATTTTCATAGTAAAATGAAAATAACAAAGGTGTTAAAACCTATTATTTATAAGTCAGAAAACGGACATATGACTTTAGTGCAAAGAGGAGTAGTAATAGTTGAGTAAATACAGTAATGAAAACAGTAAATTTTGGTATAGATTTAGGAACTACAAATAGTTTGATATCTAAATATGAAAACGGAACGTTAGAAGTGTTTAAAAATCCGTTAGGATTAAAACAAACATTATCTTCTGCAGTAGCATACAGAAAAAATAAAATTATTGTTGGAGACAAAGCAAGAGAGTTATTAGAACGTGATGCTATGAATGTATTTACTTGCTTTAAAAGAAAAATGGGAACTTCAGAATCTTATTTTGTACCTAATTTAAATAAGAAGGTTACACCTGTTGAATTATCAACATTAGTATTACAAGAACTGAAGAACTTTATTCATACAGGAGAAACTGTAGATGAAATTGTAATTACTATTCCATCTTCTTTTGATACAATTCAGTCTAATGCTACTAAAATTGCTGGAGAAAAAGCAGGTTTTAACAAAGTGTACCTTTTACAAGAACCTATTGCAGCCAGTTTAGCATTTGCTAATCAAGGTAAATTAAATATAGAAGAAAAGAAAAAATGGTTAATCTACGATTTTGGAGGAGGAACTTTTGATGTTGCTTTAATTGAGATTGATGATAGAGAGATTAATGTTATAGACAATGAAGGGGATAATTTCTTAGGAGGATTAGATATCGATAATTTAATTATTGAAAAAATTATTGTCCCTTTTCTTGAGAAAGAAATAAACGAAGAAAACCTTTGGCAGCAATTTAAAGAAACTGGCAATGCATATCAAAAATTATATTATGAATTGTTATTTAAAGCAGAAGAAGCTAAGAAAGAACTTACAATTTTTGAAAATGTAGAGATAGAAATAGATTACCCTGAAAAAGATATTTATGAGACTGTAGAAATTTCAAGAAATCAATTTAATGCTTTAATCAGTCCATTATTAAATAGAACAATAGCTTTTTCTAAGCAGGTTTTAACTAATAATAATTTACATAGTTCAGATATCGAACGAATTATAATGGTTGGTGGAACAACACTAATACCATACGTTAGAGAAAAAGTAAGAACAGAAACACAAATTACTGTAGATACAAATGTAGATCCAACAGCCGCTGTAGGAATTGGAGCTGCTTTTTATGCTGGATCTAAACCTAAAACAATCACTAGCTCAGAAGAAAAAGAAACTATAGATAATAAAGTAGATCAAAATATAGGAGATCAATTTCAAATTTTCTATGAAAAAAGTTCTAATGACGATGAAGAACTTATTAATGTAAAGAATGTTTTAAAAGCTTCAGGTTATTATCGAATTACACGATTAGATGGAGGTTTCGATACAGGAACTATAGCTTTTGATAAAGATATATTCTGTTATGTAGATTTATTAAAAGGCACAGTAAATAGTTTTGAATTTAGAATATTTGATGAAAATCAAACCGAGGTTTTTAGTACTCGAGATATTAAAATTTCTCAAGGAAAATATAATGTAAAAGGACAATTATTACCTCAAGCGATTTGCTTAGAAATTGATGATATAGAATTTGGAGAAACTAGATTAGAAGCTATTTTTACTAAAAATAGTATTCTTCCTTTAAAGAAAGTAATCTACAAAACAGCTTCTAAAACAATTGTAAAGGGAAGTGATGATTTATTGCAAATAAACATTGTAGAAGGAGATGATAATGGACTACCAAGTTCAGGGTTAACAATTGGTTTTATAGAAGTTTCTGGTAAAGATTTAACCGAAGATTTAATTAAAGGAACAGATATAGAAATAGAAATTAAAATGTCTGAATCTAGAGATATTCATGTGAATGTCTTTTTATCATTAACAGAACAAGAATTCAAAAATACATTTACACCTACAGAGCGTTATATTAGCAGAGCTAAAATTGATAAAGATTTATATTTAGTAATAGAAAATTTAGATAAAGAGTTGCAAAATCACGGAGACGATTATGAATTGTTAGCTAAATTTAAATCGATTCGTGATAATTTAATTGAATTACAAATTGAGTTAACTTTATTATCAGATAATGATACTACAGATAAAAAGTTCAGTATCGATAATAAAAAACGAGAACTTATCAATCAATATGATTTGTTAACACGACATGTTATTTTAGATGAAGAGATAAGTAATTACAAGAGAATTGTCGATGATATTAAATATGATATAGAAACAGATGAATTACCTCAGTTTACAGATCGACTAAATACTATCATTAAAGACGAGAAAAAGCTTCTAAATTCTGGAAATAAATACCTTTTAAAATCAAAGATAAAGGAATTAGAAACCTTGCAGAATGTAATCTTTAATGCAAAAGATGAAAATTACGTTTATGCTTTCATGAATTATAAATTTAATCCAGAAGTTTTTACTAATACCAGAAAAGCTGAAAAATTGTTTAAAGAAGGAGACAAAGCCATGGAAAAACAAGACTATAAAGCTCTAAAGTTTATTGTGATTAATTTATATAACTTATTACCACCTGAAATGAGAGATAAAAAGCAACAAATGGATAATAAAAATAAAACAGGATTACAATAGTTTAGTATTGTAATCCAACAATTTTAGTTATTTTCTCATTTACCTCAATAAAAGGATTTTCACCTTTAACAGATTTGATGATAACAGGTTTGCTAAATAATTGAATATCTGATAAATCTCGTTTTAAAATAGGTGTGCCTTTATAAGTGTAAAAATATTTTCCTTTGTAGAAATATAAAGAATCACCAGTATCGTATAAAAAAACTTTTAATTCTTCATGAGGTTTTATATAAGTTGTAAAATCTCTTTTTGATGCTAAATTTCTATTAAAAATAACTAAATGTTTATCAGTGTGGTTTTTTATAGATACAGGATATCCACTAACATCAACATGAGAATAATTTCTAAAGAAATCTGGATAAAGATTTTGTCCGGTTACAAAAGTATCTGGAATTATTTGTTTCTTTTTGTTGGCTATATCTTTTATTAATCTTTTAAAAAATAATTTTTTAGACTTATTCCAATTTGTGGATGTTCTTTTGTAATCATCGTATGCGATTTCTTTTTCAGGAGCAGTTATTTCAGTTGAAGTATCGTATTTTCTTTTATAAATATAATCTGGATTTTCAGAAGTTTTTACTTCTAATTTGTGATAAATAATACTATCGTTGGTTATTAGAATATGGCTAGTACTATCTTTTTTGTTATAGATTTTATTTATTTTTAAAAGATTTTCAGTGTCTTTAGGATCTATTTTAGAAAAAAGTTTTTCAGTTTTATTCCTAATTTTTGCTTCAGAAAAATTTTCCCCTAAATAATAGATTAACCTTAAATAGTTTTGATAAGCAATTTTTAATGAATCTTTACTATTTATAAAAACGGTACTCATTAATTTTTCACCTTTGTATTTAGTAAACAATACCAATGACTTATCGCTTTTGTTTTTTATTGTAATAGAATCTAACAGATGTGTGACTTTAAAACTTTTTTTAAAATTTGAAGTATAATAAAAATCAAACCTAGTTTTAAAAGCTTTGTCTCCTGTTTTTAAACTTATTTTTCTAAAACTTTTAGAAGCTTTTAAAGAAGAATCTTTCGCTCGAAAATATAAATTCCAAATAAAATCTTTTTGTGTTTTTTTATAAATATGGGTAAGATTTTCACTTATTTCAGAATTATTATAAATCTTAGTTGTATCAAAAGTATAGTTAGAAGAACTATTATTACTAGCAAATCTGGCAATTCCAACAAATACAGCTATTAAAAAAGCAAAAACTCTAAATGCTTCGAAGTTATTACTTCCACTTCCTTGAAGTCCATTATCTTGATATCCTAAAGAGGCTAAATCTTTAAATTGATCTTCAACAAAAGAATCACTTGTTGATAGTTTTGCAAATAAACGATAGGCTTTTTTAATCTTATTATATTCTTTATTGTTGATTCTAGATTTATTATAATAATCAACCAAAGCATTTACATAATCTAATTTTAGATCATCTGAAATTCCATAGGGTAATAAATTTAATAAATCGGTATGAGTATCATAAGTTACTTGTGGGCATTTTTCATAGAGTGTTTTAGCTTTTGTAATTTTAATTGTCTCTATTAAAATAATGGTTTGTTGCTCTAAATATTTGTAACAGCGTAATAAAAGATCACTACTGAAAATTTCTTCATAATTTAAAGCTTCAATGATAGTGTCGTATTTTTTAGCTTGATAATCTCTTTTTAAAAGAGGAAAAAAATAGGTGTCTAAATACGGAGCTAGAAAATCAGAATATTGAGATAAGTTTTTAATGAATTCTTCTTCGAAAAAAAAAGTGCTTGGTCCATCATCATTTCCAGAACTTATAAATTCTTTAAATTTAGGGTGTTTTTCAATGAAAATAATCGACTTACGTTTTTCTGAATCTTTCAACTGTTCTATAAGCAAGTGCATTTCATCAAGGTTGTAAAACTCATCTTGATTTTGAAGTCTTAATACTTTTAAGCGTTTCTCCAAACGAATAATATTTTTCTTGTCAATTTGTTCTAAATCCTCTAAGGAGATGTCTAAAATGTCAATTGGAGAGATATACATGGAAAAAGGCAATTTTTATTTACTATCAAAAATAAAGAAATTTCATTTTTATATTGTAGTAAAAATCAATCTTTATACTTTTACTTTATGAAAGTTGATTATATCGTTGTTGGTTTAGGATTAGCAGGTTTAGCCTTTTGCGAAGAATTAATTCAGGCAAATAAAAGCTTCATGGTTTTTGAAGATAATTCTCAAAATTCATCAAGTGTAGCAAGTGGTACTTATAATCCTGTAATTTTAAAACGTTTCACTCCAGTTTGGAATGGGCATCAACAACTAAAATTAGCGCTTCCTTTTTATCAAAGAGTTTCAGAAAAATTAGGAAAAGAATTTGATACAAAATTTGCCACCAAAAAAGTATTCAATTCCATAGGAGATGAAAATAATTGGTTTATTGCTTCAGATAAACCAATGTTAGCTCAATATATGAAGCCAGAAATATCTAAAGATAAAATAGAAGGAGTTATTGGAAATTTTGGCTTTGGTGAATTGTTAGGAACTGGAAGAATTGCAACCAAAAATTTACTGGTTAATTACAGAGGTTACCTAAAAAGAGCCAATAAATTACAAGCTGTTTCTTTTAATTACGATGAGTTAATTATAGGAGATGAAAAAGTTTTTTACCATGAACTAGAAGCTTCTAAGATTGTTTTTTGTGAAGGTTTTGGATTAAAAAAGAACCCTTATTTTAATCATTTACCTTTAAATGGAACAAAAGGAGAAATCATAACAATTCACGCTCCAGAATTAAATATAGATTTTCTTTTAAAGTCTTCTGTTTTTGTATTGCCTTTAGGAAATGACCTCTATAAAGTAGGAGCAACGTTTAATTGGACAGATAAAACTTTAGATCCTACAGAAGAAGGAAAGAAAGAATTAGTAGACAAATTAGAAAAAACAATTTCTGTTCCATATGAAATTATAGATCAAACTGCAGGAATTCGCCCTACAGTTAAAGATCGAAGGCCTTTAGTTGGGGTAAACAGAGAACATTCAAATATGGCTGTTTTAAATGGTTTAGGAACTAGAGGTGTAATGATTGCTCCAACTGTTGCTAAAAATTTATTTAATCATTTAGAAAGAGGAGAGGAATTAGATCCCGAAATCAATATTAATAGATTCTTGAAAAAATAAATTATTCATTTTATATAAAAAGAGGTTGTTTTTTAGAAAAACAACCTCCATAAATACTCGAAATTACAAATTCCCCCATTTGTTTCTTTATATTATTTCAAATTAAAGTAAAATTAAGAAGCTGATAATAGGTGTTAATACCCAAAATTAAATATTCTTAAAAAGAAAAAGCAGTCTGTTCTTAAAGAATTAGACTGCTTGCTGTAAATGTTAAAAATTTAAAATCCCTAAATTATAATTATCTCTACAAATTATAATTATCTATCTGCAAATTAAAGTTTAATTTGAAATCTAATATTGGGTATTAATACCCAATATTACTTTTAGTAAATATATGTTTGTTTTTTTGAGTCCACTGAAGTAAAGCGCCTGTTTTTGGAGGTAAATCTAATTTTAAAATAATTTTACTTCTATGTTTTTCAATTGTTCTAGGTGAAAGGAATAAAAGTCTTCCAATTTCTTTATTAGTTTTGTGCTGAGAAACTAACATTAATATTCTTCTTTCAGCCATAGAAAATTGATTTAAAATTTTACAATCTTCTTCAGAAAAATTTAAAACTTCTCTAATCTTAGAGCTAAAAAAAGGAGTGTTGTTAAGAACAGATTCAATACAACATTGTATTTCTTCTATGGCAAATTCTTTTAATAAGTAGCCATAAATATTCAATTTTTTAGCTTGTAGGTATAATTCTATTTCTTTATGAAGAGTAATAAGAATAATTTTAGTACCTACTTTTTCTTTTAAACACTTTTTTGCTATTTCTATGCCAGATAATTTAGGCATATCTATATCTAGTATAGCAATTTCAGGAGTATTTTTTAAAATGAAATTTAGAGCAGTTGTGCCGTCATATCCAGTTCCTATGACATTGAATTTTTTCTCTTTTAAAAATTCTTCCAAACCTTTAACTAAAATAGGATGATCATCTGCTATGTATATACTAGATTTCATTTTGAGGGATTTTTATATTAATAGTTGTGCCTTGGTTTTTTAGAGATGATATTTTTAAAATACCCTTTATTAGCTGAACTCTGGTTTTCAAATTTTTTAAACCAATACTTTTTACATTTTTATATTTTTCTTGAAAGTTAAAACCAATTCCATTATCTACTATAGTAAGAATAATATGGTTGTTTTTATAATAAATACTAACTTTAGATGAATCTGCTTTGGAGTGTTTTAAAATATTATTTAAACATTCTTGAATAATTCTATACAAATTAACTTCGTCATTATAAGATAATAATTTATCAATATTTCGAATATCTCCAAAGAGTAAAATATTGGTT
The DNA here is from genome assembly GCF_052084715.1 of Tenacibaculum aquaeponti. Taxonomy (GTDB): domain Bacteria; phylum Bacteroidota; class Bacteroidia; order Flavobacteriales; family Flavobacteriaceae; genus Polaribacter. The sequence goes on from NZ_CP197288.1 coordinate 3,028,809, forward strand.
GAAGATTGATTTAAATTATGGATTAGATTTTTTATGGATTTTGTAATTCCAATTTGTTGTATTTGAACAGGTTGTAGGTTTTTTGATATGATTCTAATTTCATCTATAGCTTCATCAATTAAATCATTTTTATTGGCTATATCATAATGTTTTATCAGTAATAATTTATGACCAAGACTATCATGTATATCTTTAGCGATTCTTTTTCTTTCTTCATCAATATTTAACAATAAATTTTGAGAATAAATGGTCTGTAATTTTTTCTTCCTTTTTAAATAGAAACGATTTAATAAAAGGTAAATGAGAATTATTAAAAAAAATGAAGATGTAAGAAGGATTATTAATAAAAGACGTTTGTTTTTTTGATCTCTAATTAAAATATCAATGTTTACTTGTTGTTGTGTTATTTTTCTCTCTTTTAAAGTAGCTTCGTGTAAAGATTGATAATAAGAAAGTATATTTAACTTTTTAATATTAAATATAGAATCTTTTAATCGATTGTAAATTTTATTGTGATTATTAGCTTTAGAATAATTTCCCTTTATTTCATAGATGTCAGATATTAGTTTATTAATATCTATAATAAACTGTGTTGAATTTTGCTCCTCAGCCTTTTTTAATGTGTTAAATAAAACGGGAAATGCTTCGTTTAATTTTTGATTTTTAAATAGATAATATCCTTTTAAATGGTTGAAATAAAAAGAATTGTAGTTTTCTGAACCACTTACAGATTCTTTAGCTAGTTGATAGTATTTGTCTGCTTCGTTTAAATTATTATGTTCTAAATAGTATCTACATAAATTAGCATAAATCAAAGAAATATTATTTAAAGCATTATTTTCTTCTTTCGCTCTTTTTATGGCAAGAAAAAGAGCATTTTCTTGTTCTTTATATTGTTTCTTTTTTTTTAAATCCTGAGCTAAGTTCGAGTAGTCAGAAGATAAACCTACTGTTATGTCTGATTTTATTTTATCTGCAATAAGTTGCTTACGTTCTTTTATAGATTTTTCAACAAAATCATTAGCTCCATAAATGTTAATGATATCAGATCTTGTATAAAAAACGTAAGTCCAATCTTTCAGTTTAGTGTAAAACTCTAAAGCTATTTCAAAATCTTTTAAAGCTTTAAAAAAGTTATTAGTAGAAAAATAAACTTGTCCTCTAAAAAAATAAGAATCAGCTTTAAATATTGAGTCTTTCTCTGTAAAATTAGTAATAGACTTTGTATAAGAATCTATGGCTTTTGAATAATCTTTACCATTAAAAAATACACCTCCTTGTTTTAAATAAAACCGACCAATTAAACTAGAGTCATTAATTTGATCAATTAAAAACTCTAATTTTTTTAATAGAGAAAGAGCTTTTTCCCTTTCTCCTAATGTCTGATTTATATCATGAATTACACCTAAAGTTTGTTGAAAAGCTTCTACATATTTTTTGTTTTTTACAGCAACATTTATATACTTTTCAGTATACAAAAAAAGTGAGTCATTAGGTGGTGATTTAAAAACCTTTATTAAACTATCAAGCTTATTTAGAGGTTCAAGCTCTTTTTTTTGAGAGTTGCCTAATAAAAAAAAGAAAAAAATAAAAACTAAAGAATAATTTAAAGAATTCATTAAAATTATCTATCAATATTATTCAATGTATAATTTAATAAAAATAAATTAATAATAGATTTTATAAATAACTATAGTACAATAAAAGAAGGAGTAATCATTAATATTTCTTGTCGTAATGTACGAATAAATTAATCCAAATTATTCTTGATAACCTTAGTGTAAAAGGAGTCAGTAATAAAGAGATAATAACAACAGCAATAAAGCTTGTTAAAATGGTTTGTTGTAAAAATACTTTCGAAATAATAAAAATAGCAACAAATAAAGCTACAGCTAAAGCGTAATTTACATACATGGCGCCAAAAAAGAAAGAAGGCTCCATCATGTATTTTAAATTACAATTCGAACAGTTTTCATGTATTGTTGTTACTTTATTAATATTAAACGATGCTTTGTGTTTAAAAAAATCACCTTTTTGACATCTTGGACATTTATTGTTTAAAATGCTATTTAATTTAGAACCTTTGCCTAGCATATTGTAGTAATTTTGGGATGTTGTACGAATACAGTTTTGTAAGTTTGTACAAATTTCCGAAAAATAAATAGGACTTAATAGTTATTCATATAAAATATACTTATTAAGAAATTATAATTACTAATATAAATGCTAAACGTACATAATTTAACCGTTTCTTTTATGGGAACAGATCTGTTCTCAGGTATTACTTTTAAATTGATAAAAGGAGATAGAGTAGGACTCATTGGTAAAAATGGAGCAGGAAAATCAACATTATTAAAAGTACTTGCTAAAGATATTGAAAGTAGTGGAGGAACTTTAGCTTTTGATAAAGATATTAGTATTGGTTTTCTACGTCAAGATATTGATTTTGTTCAAGGAAGAACAATTTTAGAAGAAGCATATCAAGCTTTTGAAGAAATTAAGGAAATAGAAGGTAAATTAGAAAGAATTAATGAACAATTAGCAGAGCGTACAGATTACGAAAGTGAAAGTTATAATCAATTAATTATTGATTTAAATGAACTCACTGAACGTTACGAACTTATTGGAGGGTATAATTATCAAGGAGATACAGAAAAAATTCTTCAAGGTTTAGGATTTCAAAGAGAAGATTTTGATAAACTTACGGATACATTTTCTGGAGGTTGGAGAATGCGTATTGAGTTAGCAAAGTTATTATTGCAGAATAATGATATTTTATTGTTAGATGAGCCAACAAACCATTTAGATATAGAATCGATCATTTGGCTAGAAGATTTCTTGAAAAGTTATGCAGGAGCAATAGTAACTGTATCTCACGATAAAATGTTTTTAGATAATGTTACAAACAGAACTATTGAAATTTCTTTAGGACAGATTTACGATTACAAAAAAGCATATTCTAAATATTTAGAACAAAGAGCAGATATTAAAGAAAAACAATTACAAGCTCAGAAAAATCAAGAGAAAGAAATCAAGAGAACAGAGCAACTCATAGAAAAATTTAGAGCAAAAGCTAGTAAAGCATCTATGGCGCAATCTTTGATAAAAAAATTAGATAAAGTTGAGCGTATAGAAGTAGATCAAGATGAAAATGCAGTAATGAATGTTCGTTTTGAAGTTTCTAAAGAGCCAGGTAAAATTGTTGTAGAAGCTGAAGGTGTTAGTAAAAGTTATGGCGACAAGCATGTACTCTCTGATGTAAATTTAATGATTGAAAGAAATGCAAAAGTTGCTTTTGTAGGACAAAACGGACAAGGGAAATCAACTTTAGCAAAAATGATTGTTGGTGAAATTCCTTTTGAAGGAAGTTTGAAGTTAGGACATAATGTTGAAGTTGGATATTTTGCTCAGAATCAATCTGAATATTTACCTCCAGAAAAAACAGTTTTAGAAATTGTTGAAGAAGCAGCTAACGATACCAACAGAATAAAAGTTAGAGATATGCTAGGAGCTTTTCTATTCGGAGGAGAAGCGGTAGATAAAAAAGCAAAGGTGCTATCTGGAGGAGAAAGAAACCGATTAGCATTATGTAGGTTGTTAATGACACCTTTTAATGTTTTAATAATGGATGAGCCAACAAACCACCTAGATATTGCTTCTAAAAATGTTCTTAAGAAAGCTCTGAAGAATTTTAAAGGAACCTTAATTTTAGTATCGCACGATCGTGATTTTCTTCAAGGTTTAGCAACGAATGTTTATGGTTTCAAGGATAAAGAAATTAAAAAATATTTAGGAGGAATTGATTATTTCTTAGAACAACATAAAATGGAAAGCTTACGTGAAGCTGAAAAGAAAACAGTTGTAAAAGAAGAGAAATCGACAAGTAAAAAAGAAGCGTATAAATTATCTAAAGAAGAAGAGAAAGAACTGAGAAAATTAAAAAATAGATCATCTAAAGTAGAAAATTTAATAGCTGATTTAGAAGCTGAAATTGAAGCAATAGATTTAGAGTTAGCACAGAATTACGATGAAGTTTCTGCAAGACCAAATTTCTTTGAAGAATATAAAGCAAAGAAAAATAAACTAGATGATTTAATGATAGAATGGGAAGAAGTTGAAGAGAAGATATCTGATTTTTAAACTAAATTAAATAAATAGAACTATGAGAAAGATTATTTTAATTTTATTGTTATGCACATTTGCTGTTAGTGCACAGGAAGGAGATGATTTTAAAAAATTAATGGAAGTTGGAATTGCTAATCACGATAAAGGAAAATATAAAGAAGCCATTGAGTTTTATGAAAAAGCATTGGAACTTCAACCCAAATCTGAATTAGCGCTTTATGAGATTTCACTTTCATATTTTAGTTTAAAAGATTATAAAAACACTGTAAAGTATTGTAATAAAATTTTAAAGAAAGGAAAGAAACATCTTTTACCAGCTTACATTAATAAAGGAAATGCTTTAGATATGATGGGTAAAAGTAAAAAATCGATAAAGGTTTTTGAAGAAGCAATAGAAAAACTAGGAGATCATTATTTATTACATTTCAATTTAGCTATTAACCATTTAAAAATGAATGAAACTGATAAGGCAGAAGTACATTTTAAAGAAGCTGTGCAGAATAACCCTTTTCATGGTTCAAGCCATTTTTATTTAGCAAAAATTAACCACTTCAATCAAAAAAGAATTCCAACGTTATTAGCTAGTTATTATTTTTTATTAGTTGAACCAGAAACAATAAGAGCTAGTGAGATTTACGATATTTTAAAAGAAAATTTAAAGAGTGGTGTTAAAAAAAGTGATAACGGAAAAGATGTAACAATTAACTTAAATCCGAATTTAAATTCAGAATTTAGTGCTATTGAGTTAATGATTTCTATGATGGAAGCTTCTAAAAATTTAGAAGAAAACAAAAGTAAAAGTGAAAGCGAGTTATTTGTAGAAAATACCGAAAGTTTATTTAAAATGTTAGGTGAGTTTGCCGACAAGAAGAATAAAGAAAGTGTTTGGTGGAATTTTTATGTTCCTATGTTTAGTAAGATTGGTAATAGTGAGCATATAGAAACTTATTGTAAGTTTATTACTCAATTAGATACGAAATCTAAAATTTGGTTAGATAATAACGAGGAAAAAATGAAATCATTTATAGAATGGTTAGAAAAAGAGTTTGAATAATATGTTCGATAAAGAGTTTATTACTGAAAATCAGCAAGTATTTCTTGAAGAATTAAAAAATACTGATGTTGAATTATGGATGAAAAGAGAAGATAAAATTCATCAATATGTATCAGGAAATAAATTCAGAAAATTAAAATATAACATTTTAGAAGCTAAGCGTTTGCAAAAGAAAACTATTGTAACTTTTGGAGGCGCTTATTCTAATCATATTGTAGCTACAGCAGTTGCAGGTAATTTAAGTAATATTAAAACTATTGGGATTATTAGAGGGCAAGAGTTAGCTGATAATCTCAATAAAGTATTAAAAGAGAATAAAACCTTACATGTAGCTTATACTAACAGAATGCAATTCGAGTTTATTACTAGAGAAGCTTACAGAAATAAAAACGATGCAAGTTTTATAGATAATTTAAAAGAAAAGTATGGTGATTTTTATTTAGTTCCTGAAGGAGGAACTAACAGTTTGGCAGTGAAAGGTTGTGAAGAAATATTGTCAACTGAAGATCAAAAAATCGACTATATTTGTACAGCTGTTGGTACAGGAGGAACAATTGCAGGTTTGATAAATGCAGCAAATAAAAATCAAAAGATAATAGGATTTCCGGCTTTAAAAGGTGATTTTTTGAAAAACGAAATTGTTAAGTTTACAAAAAGTAACTGTTGGAGTTTAAATACTGATTATCATTTTGGTGGATATGGTAAATTCAATAAAGAATTAATAAACTTTATAAATCGATTTAAATTAGAAACCGAAATTCCTTTAGATCCTATTTATACAGGAAAAATGCTTTACGGAATTGTTGATATGATTACAAAAAATAAATTTGAAAAAGGAAGTAAAATTTTAGTAATTCATACAGGAGGTTTACAAGGGATTGATGGATTTAATAAGAAACTACAAAAGAAAAATATAGATTTAATAAAGGTGTAAATGAAGTTGAGATTTTTTTTACTGTGTATAACAATATTCATGTTGTCTAGTTGTGGGTCGAAAAAACAAGTTATAAATAGAACTCCACAAAAGCCTGTTGTAGTAGAAGATCATGAGATAAATAATCGTACAGGTATACCTACGGTAACGCCAAACAAAGAGAAAAAAAAATCTTACGAAAGTATTGTTAAAACGACTAAAGATTATGTAGCAAAATTTGCTCCAATAGCAGTAAGAGAAATGCACAAATATAAAATTCCTGCAAGTATAACTCTAGCTCAAGGAATTCTAGAATCTGGTAGTGGAAGAAGTAATTTAGCAATACGTTCTAATAATCATTTTGGAATTAAATGTCACCGTGGTTGGAAAGGAAAAAGTGTAACTCACGATGATGATAGAATAGCAGAATGTTTTAGAAAATATGTACATCCGGAAAAATCTTATGAGGATCATTCTAAATTTTTAACATCAAGAAAACGATATTCAAAATTATTCAAATTAAGAACTACAGATTACAAAGGTTGGGCTTACGGATTGAAAAGAGCAGGTTATGCAACGGATAAAAAGTATCCTCAGAAATTAATTGCATTAATTAAAAAGTACGATCTAACAAAATACGATAGAGAGACGTATAAACCTATTAAACCGATTGAAAATAAGGTGGATACAACTACAATAGTTCAAGATGATACCAATACTCGATTTTTTTATAAAGTGATAAAAGGAGATACTTTATATTCTATTGCTAGAAAGTTTAAAACATCTGTAAAGTCTTTAAAAGAATTAAACGGCTTAAAAGGGAATTCATTAAGTATTGGACAAGAATTAATTTTAAAGAAATAAAAAAAAGAGTAACAATTGCTACTCTTTATACGTCACTTTTTCCCCTCATTTATTTGATTTCAAATTTTACATATATGCTAGATGAAATCTTAATATTTTGAAATTGAATATTTCCTTGTTTCATTTTTACGTCTCTAGACATTAACTTGTTTTGTTTATATGCCACATTCGCGAATGAAAAATTATTAATTTGTTGATTTCCTACATCTCTTACAATTAAAGACTTTCCAGTGTTTTCACCAATAGCATTTAATAAATAATCGGCTTTTTCTTTAGCTGCCTTTATAGCCGAAATCCGAACTTCTTTTCTGATCTTTTCAATTTTATCATGAGAAGCTTTAGTTATTCTTGCGTTTTTTATTTTTAAACGCTCGAATATTTCAAAAAGATCTTTTAGTATATTAGCGTCATTAATTTTCAACTCATAATCAGCGGTAGCTAATATTTCTTTATTCCACCATCCTGTTTTTACAAGTTTTGAGTTTAAATTGGAAATCGATAAATTTTCCTCTGGAATTCCACAAGATTGTAATCCTTTTTTTAATTCAGTCTCAATTTCTTGAATAGTGATTTTCTTTCCTTTCTCAATGCGTTCTTCAACTGGCACATCTAAATAAATTTCATTAGGAATTACTTCTTTTTCAGCAACTCCAGTAACTTCAATAAAAGGTTTAACTTCATTATTGGATTGAGAAAAACTAATAGAAGAAACAAAAATTAAAACAATAAATAATACTCTTTTCATAACTCATTAAATTCTGTAGCCAAAATTAGAAGCAACATTTTTCGAAAAAAAATGAATATGAGTAAAATGTCGTTTTTGTTTAGTGAATGGTTTCATAAATTGAGTAAAGCTTACTTTTTAGGTTGTTTTAAGTGTAAAATGCAACTTAGTCCATTTTTTTTATTGATTTTTTGGTGATAAGTTTACATACTATTTATTAAGAGGAATTGAAAGTGAAATTAAAATATTATATAGCATTTATCATATTAACGCTAAGTGCCTTGAAAGTAAAATCTCAGGGACCAGTATTGGATAAAGGAGGCGGGTTTGAATTAAGAGTAAGAATTTTCGATACTGAAAATAATGAATACATAAGAAATGCTCAAGTTAGTATAAATGCATTTACGACTTCTATAAGCGACATCAATGGGTATTACCGTTTAAAAGCTAGAATTAAAGATGAACTAGTTGTAAGGCATCCAGATTTTGAAACAGTTCGAAAAACTATAGATGTAAAAGATGATATTACTATAGAGGTTAGAGATAATCCTCGTTATTCTAAAAGAGAGAAAACGAAATATAGTTCGCGAAAATTTTTAAAAAGAAAAGCGATATCAAAAGATTACAAACAAATCATGGATTCTGCGCTGTATTATAAAGAGAAAAACTTAGATAGAAGTATTTCTTTTATTGAAGAGGCTTTAGAAGCAAATGAATCTAAAAAGAGAAATGCAAACACGTATAAAGTTTTAGGAGATATTTATTTTTTTTGGAAACAGTACGATATTGCAATAAGTAATTACAAAATATCATTACAAATTTTTGATAAACTCGAAACAAGGTTGCAATTAGCAAAAACTCAGTTTTTAGCTAAAAAGTATGAAGATAGTGAAACATCATATAAATTACTAGAAAATGAAAACTTAAGTAATTACGATAAAATTCAGGTTTTAGAAGGATTGGGAGATGCATTAGCTCAACAGAATAAAGATAAAGAGGCAAAGAAGTATTATGAAAGAGCTTTAGAATTAGCTAAAAATAAATCTATAGATAATGAAACGTTAGATTTGAATACTAAATTGGCAAATATTTACGCTAAAGAAGGGAATTTAAGAGAAGCTAATACAATAACATTAAATACGCTTAGAGAAGCATCAGACCTTCCTAAAGAACCTGCGTTAAAAATACAGCAAGAAGTTGCAGATTTTTATAATGAAACTAGGCAGTATGACAATGAAATTAAGTTAAGAAAAGAATTGTTAAAAAGTGTAGATAAAGCTAATTTTAAAGGTAGAGCAGATGATTTAGGTAGTTTATCATTTTCTATACCTAAAGGAGATGAAAAAAACGAAGAGAATACAGATTCACTAACTTCTCAAAAACTGAATTATAAAATAGGTAATGCTTATGTTCAAAAAGAAAATTATACAGAAGCTATTGAATATTTAGAAAAGAGTGTTGAAGAAGCTGGTAAAAAAGAAGACCTAGAAGTTCAAAAACATGCAACTAGAAAGTTGTCAGAAGTATACGCTACAGTTGGTCAACATGTAAAAGCAATTCAAACCTATAGAAATTATGTTGATATTGTAGATTCATTATATATTAGAAAAGAGCAAGAAATTTATCAGGCAAAAAGATTAACTAAAAAAATTTCTGATTATCAAAGTAGAATAACAGTGCTAGAAAGAAATAATGAGCTTTCAGATAATAAAGTAAGTTTAGCAATAAAAGAGGAACAATTAACTAAAGCCAAAAGTAAAACACAGTTAATTGTAATTTATTCCTTAGTGGGAAGTTTAATTTTAATGACTTTATTAACTTTTTATAAGCATAGAGCAAATCAAAAACAACAGTTAGCAAATAACTTATTGGCTTTAAAATCCATGCGTTCACAAATGAATCCACATTTTATATTTAATGCATTAAATTCTGTAAATAGTTTTATAGCAGTAAATGATGAGAGAAATGCGAACAGATATTTGTCAGAATTTTCAGCTTTAATGCGTTCCGTATTAGAGAATTCAGATGAAGATTTTATCCCTTTTACAAAGGAAATAGAATTATTAGAGCTTTATGTAAAATTAGAACACAATCGATTTAGAGATAAATTCGATTATACAATAAATGTTGATAAAGCAATAAATTTAGAAGAATTTCAAATACCACCAATGTTATTACAACCTTACATAGAAAATGCAATATGGCATGGTTTACGTTATAAAAAAGAGAAAGGAAATTTAACTATAGCAATTAAAAAGAAAGATTATAATTCAGTTACTATTGTTATTGAAGATGATGGAATAGGAAGGAAAAGATCCTTAGAAATGAAGACGAAAAATCAATTAAAACAAAAATCTAAAGGAATGAGTACAATTAAAAATAGAATAGCTATTTTAAATGATATGTACCAAGATAAAGTAGATGTAATTATAACAGATCTTTTAGAAGACGGAAGTGGAACTAAAGTAGAACTAACCCTAAAAAAATAAGTTATGAAATTAAAAACTATTATTGTTGAAGATGAGCAAATCAGTAGAGAAATTCTTAAGAATTATGTAAAAAAATATTGCCCAAGTATCGAGTTAATGGGAGAGGCGAGTAATATTGAAGAAGCCTATGAATTGATTCAACAACATGAATTAGATCTTGTTTTTTTAGACGTTGAAATGCCTTTTGGTAATGGTTTTGATTTGTTAGAGAAGGTAGAAGATAAAACTTTCGAAACTATTTTTGTAACTGCTTACGACCATTATGCAATTGAAGCATTAAATAATCAAGCAACATATTATTTACTAAAACCAATTTCTATTGATGAGTTAATTAAATCTGTGAATTTAGTATTAGAAATAAAAGAAAAAGAAAATCAATTACAGAATAAAATTTTAACTCCAACTACAACAATAAAAGGAAAAATTACCATTCCACTTCAAGATGGTTTTGAAGTAATTAATGTAGAAGATATTATTTTTTGTAAAGCAGATGATAACTACACAGAAATTCATTTTTCAAACTCTAAGAAAATAGTTAGTAAAACTTTAAAACATTTCGAAGAAGTTTTAAAAGAATATCCTTTCGCTAGAATTCATAAATCTTATATGGTAAACATAAATCATATCACAAAGTATAAAAAAGGAAAAGGAGGAAGTGTAGAGTTAATTAACGGAAAGGAAGTGTTAGTTTCTGCTTCTAAGAAAGGAAATTTATTAGCGTATTTTAAATGATTAAAATAAGTACACTATTTATTTTATTAACGGTTTTTTTCTGTGAATCTCAAGAGCTAGATTCATTAAAAGTTTTAACAGGAAAAGACTGGAAAATCTCTCATTGGTTTGAAAATGATTCAATTTATTTTTTGCCTAAGGAAAAGCCGGATATTAATTACGAAGGGTTAAGTGAATCTAAAATTTTAAAAAAGAAGAAAAAGAATTTATTTGGAGAAAAAATAAGGTTTAAAAAGAATGGTATAGTTTTATATACAAATAACGTATTCTGTCCTGTTGGTGAACCTAAAAAAAGAGTTCATAGTTATAAATTAGAAAGAAATTTAATAACAATTGATTTTGAAATCACTAAATGGCCATGGAGAGAGAATAAAGTTGTCAGAGAGAAGAAAAAGTTTAAAATAGTTGAATGGAATAATAATAAGCTTAAGATTATAAAATGCCAATAATAAAATCCGTAAGAGGTAAAGAGCCTCAAATACCAAAAGATTGTTTTGTAGCAGAAAATGCAACTATTGTAGGAGAAGTAACAATGGGAGAACAATGTAGTGTTTGGTTTAATGCCGTAATTAGAGGAGATGTTCACTTTATAAAAATGGGAAATAAAGTGAATGTTCAAGACGGAGCAGTAATTCACGCAACATATGAAAAATCTCCAACAACAATTGGAAATAATGTATCTATAGGACATAATGCAATTGTACATGGTTGTACAATTCATGATAATGTTTTAGTAGGTATGGGAAGTATTATTATGGATGACTGTGTAATAGAAAGTAATACTATTATTGCAGCCGGTGCAGTAGTTACTAAAAACACCCACGTAAAAAGCGGAAGTATTTACGCTGGAGTTCCTGCGAAAAAAGTAAAAGATATTTCTCCGGAATTAACTTCGGATGAAGTAGATAGAATTGCTAACAATTATGTGAAATATGCAAGTTGGTTCAAAGAATAGAAAATAATAAATTCTGCATTGTACTTTTTCTTATCTTACAGAAAATAATCAGTAAACAATTAAATAACAGCAATGGGGATTTTTAAAAAGCTATTCGGAAAGAAAAACGAAAAAGAAAAAGTAGTTCTAGAAAGAGAAGATCAACCAGATGTTCATTACATAGCAGATGAAGATGATAGAATGAATTGGGCAATGGAAAAAGCAAGATTAACACTTCATTATTTTAAATCTTCTATAACTGAACCAAGAGAAGATCAATTATATTTTTCAGTAAAAGCTAAGATCGAAGAGAATGGTATTATCGAACATATTTGGTTAGGTGAACCTAGTTATGATGATGATGGAAATATTTACGGTGTTGTAGGAAATGAACCTGCAGATATTTCTAATGTTTCTTTAGGGCAAAAAATTGGAGTTGCTGAAAATGAAGTTTCAGATTGGATGATTATTGAGAATGCTCGTTTAATTGGAGGTTATACAATTAGAGCAATTCGTGATGGACTTTCAGAAGAGGAGCTTCCTGATTTTGATCAAAGTTTAGGAATGATTATAGATGAAGGCGAAGATCATTTTCCAGTAGATTTTAATACTCCTGAAGGGGCGATTTTATCTATTGAAGAAGCTTATAATGAAAATAATTTATCTAAAGCTTTAACTTGTAAGAACTTTAGAAAAGAAGCTGAGTTTATGTTAGGTAATATGACAAATCTTCCAATGGATGACGAAATTTTAGATAAAACAGCTGAAGTTATAGAATTGTCTTTTGTACAGCATATGCAAGAAAACGGAATGCCAGATTTTAATAATGTTAAAAGAGCATTTAGAAGAGAATTTAAATCAGACGATCACTGTTTAGTAACTGAGTATTGTACTTTCCCTGATGGTAGAAGAACCTTAGATAAAGTAAATACATATCGAGAAAATGGTGAATGGAAAGTCTTAAATGGAGAAAGTTAAAAAACAAACCCCAATTCAGTAATGAATTGGGGTTTTACTAAAAACCAATTATCAAACTACTATGCTCTTTCAGGAGCATTCATTTGCTTTTCATGCCTTTTTCTTTTTTTCATCTTCATTTTTCTCTTCATTTTATGAGCTCGTCTACCATTCATCTTTTCAAATCGCTCATATTGTTTACTGTTTAAGATTTCTTTCATTGAATTTTTAAAAGCAATTTTACTATCTAAATGAGCCATTTTTCTTTCATAACGTTCTTCTTTGCTTAGTTTTGTAGCTTCTTTTCTTCTTTTTTTATGTTGTTTTTTAAACTCCATACGTTTAGAAATCTTCTTAGCTAAAATTGGTCGGATTTTATTTTGTTGACGTTCAGATAAATCCAGTCGTAAAGTCATCTCTTTTAGGGCTAATTCTGTTTTTTGTTCAACAGAAAAATCATCACCTCTTCTTTTTTTCTTTTGAGCATAACTAGTTAATATTAAACCAAAAACTAGTGCTAGTGTTATTGCTTTCTTCATATCTTTTTAAGAAAATTATTAATACTTTTATGACTAACCTTTTTTAAAAAGGTTTAATCCTAGAGTAAAAAAACTTTATATGTATATTAGTCGTCCTTTATAAGAAACAAGATGAGTAAACCAATTTATAAAAGAGTAATTTCAGTATTAGTAAAAATATTAACGGTATTGTTAATATTATTTGTAGTTTTTTACTTCTGGGGTTCTAGTGCTTCTTTAAACAAAGAAGATTATGAGAAGCTACTGACAAATACTTATGAAACCAAATTTGAAAATGATTCAATACACAGTATAATTACATATAATATTGGTTATTTAAGTGGAATGACTAATAACAAACCAATAGCAAAAACAAAGGATTTTTTTACTCAAAATTTAAATAAAGCAGTACAAGAGTTTAAAAATTTGAATCCAGATATTATAGCTTTTCAAGAAATTGATTATAATTCAGGTCGTTCTTTTAGAGTAAATCAAGAAGAAGAGATAGCTAAATTAGGATACAAATACATTGCAAGAGCTATAAATTGGGATAAAAATTACGTTCCTTTTCCTTATGGTTTACCAAGTGTAAATTTCGGGAAAGTATTGTCTGGTCAATCAATTTTAAGTAAAAATAAATTGAAAAACTACTCAAGAATTGTTTTGGAAAGAGTACCTAATAACCCATTTTATAGAGATGCTTTTTATTTAGATAGGCTTGTACAAGTAGTAACTGCAGAAATTAAAGGAAAAGAAGTTGTCATTTTAAATGTTCATCTAGAAGCTTTTGATAAAGACACACGTGTTAATCATATGAAAAAAGTTGTAGAATTATTTAAAAAATACGCTGAGAATTATCCAACAATTTTACTTGGAGATTTCAATAGTGATCCAAGTTTTAAAGATGCAGCTATAAATGATATTTTAAATATACCTAATATAGGAAATGCAGCTTTTTCTGATGAAAATTATGAATTTACTTTTGATAGTGATAAACCAACCAAAAGATTAGATTATATTTTTTATACTTCAAAAAATATAATTCCTTTAGAAGCTAGAGTTTTAAAGGAATTCGGACAAGTTTCAGATCACCTGCCGTTGCTTATGAAATTTAAACTAAAATAGTTTTTTTGTAAAAAAGTATTAAAAAATTTGGATTTTAAGTTTTTATGATTGAATATTTGCAAACGTAAAGTTCAAACACTTATCGATAATGTTATCAAGAAAGGTGGAGGGAATAGACCCTGTGAAACCTTAGCAACCCTTTGTTCAATCAAAGAAGGTGCTAAATTCTACCCAAAAATATCGGGATAGATAACAAAAATAGAGTTTCTACTAACTTAATGAAACTTCTTATTTTTTCTTAATAACATTTTTCTATATGCGGCATCGTAAAACGATGTGGTTTGACTTTTTAGATTAATTTTTTATTAACTCAAAAAAGTAGGAAAAATGAGTACATTACAATTCGAAACAAATGCATTACATGCCGGGCATGATGTAACACAAACAGGAGGAACAAGAGCAGTTCCTATTTATCAAACCACTTCATATGTGTTTAATAATGCAGATCATGCAGCTAATTTATTTTCATTAAAAGAATTAGGGTTTATTTATACACGGTTAAATAATCCAACTAATCAAATTTTACAAGAACGTTTAGCAGCTTTAGAAGGCGGAGTAGGTGCAGTTGTTTTTGCTTCGGGGACAGCAGCAATCTCAACAGGATTATTAACGTTATTAAGAGCTGGAGATCATATTGTAGCTTCAAGTAGTTTGTATGGAGGAACCTATAATTTACTGAAAGTAACTTTACCAAGATTAGGAATTACAACCACTTTTGTAGATCCGTCAGATCCTGAAAATTTTGGAAAAGCAGTACAAGAAAATACAAGAGCATTTTTTGCTGAATCGTTAGGAAATCCGAAGTTAGATGTATTAGATCTAGAAAATATTGCTTCTGAAGCTAAAAAGGCAAAAGTTCCTTTTATTGTTGATAATACTGTAGCTACACCATCTTTACTGAATCCAATTGAATACGGTGCAAACATTGTTATTCATTCTTTAACAAAATACATTGGCGGACAAGGAAATTCTCTTGGTGGAGTAATTGTTGATGCAGGAAATTTTGATTGGGATAATGGTAAGTTTCCAGAATTTACAGAGCCTTCAGCAGGTTATCACGGATTAAAGTATTACGAGACTTTAGGAGCTGCATCATTTACATTCAAATTAATTTTAGAAGGATTACGTGATTTTGGAGGAGCTTTAAGTCCAACCAATGCATTTCAAATTATTCAAGGTTTAGAAACTTTACCTGTAAGAATTCAAAAGCATAGTGAAAATGCATTAGAATTAGCAAAATGGTTACAAGAACAAGATGAAGTAGCTTGGGTAAATTATCCAGGTCTAGAAGGAAATAAATACAAAGCTTTAGCTGATAAATATTTGCCAAAAGGTCAAAGTGGAATTGTAACATTCGGAGCTAAAAAAGGATACGAAGCTGCAAAGACTATAGCAGATAACACGAAGTTATTCTCATTATTAGCAAATATTGGAGATACAAAGTCTTTAATAATTCATCCAGCAAGTACAACACATCAGCAGTTGAATGATGATGAACAAGAAGCAACAGGAGTAACACAAGATTTAATTCGACTTTCAGTAGGATTAGAAAATGTAGAAGATTTAAAATCTGATTTAAAAGAAGCTTTTAAAGCTGTAAATCAGTTAGTAGTTCAAGAATAATTTGTTTCTAAGTTCATAGTACAATGCACACATTAGGCCATATTAATTTACCTAGTTATATCACAGAAAGTGGTAAGACAATACCAATTCGTTTGTCTTACCAGCTTTTTGGACAATCACTTCATGAAGCACCAGTGATTTTAGTAAATCATGCGTTAACAGGAAATAGTAATGTTGCTGGAGAAGACGGTTGGTGGAAAGACATAATTGGTGAGCATAAAATTATTGATACAAATAAGTATACCATTTTATGTTTCAATATTCCAGGTAATGGCTATGACGATTTTTTAATTGATGAGTATAAAAGTTTTATAGCAAGAGATGTCGCTCAAATCTTTATTCAAGGTTTAAAAGAGTTGAATATAGAAAAACTTTTTGCTCTAATTGGGGGGTCTTTAGGAGGTGGAATTGCTTGGGAAATGGCAGTTTTACAACCAGAAATAACAGAACATTTAATTCCTATAGCAACAGATTGGAAATCTACAGATTGGTTAATTGCCAATTGTCAAATTCAAGAATTGTTTTTAACCAATTCTAAAAACCCAGTTCACGATGCTAGAATTCATGCGATGTTATGTTATCGAACACCAGCCTCGTTTAAACAACGATTTCAAAGAAGTAAAAACGAGAGTTTACAAATTTTTAATGTAGAAAGTTGGTTGTTACATCATGGGAAAAAATTACAAGAGCGTTATCAATTGGCTTCATATAAATTAATGAATCAGTTGTTAAAAACGATTGATGTAACTCAAGGTAAAAACACAGAAGATATTTTAGAAAACATTAAAGCTAATATTCACATTATTGGAGTGGATTCTGATTTGTTTTTTACTGCGGAAGAAAATAGAGAAACGCATAAAAAGTTAGCACAAAAACATCCTAATGTAACGTACAATGAAATTAATTCAGTACACGGACACGATGCGTTTTTAATTGAATATGAACAGCTAGAAAAAATATTCGGATCAATTTTTAAAGAAAGTTCTAAAGCTAAAAAGATGAAAGTTTTAAAATTTGGAGGGAAATCATTATCAAATCAAGGAATTGATAATGTCATCAATATTATAGAAAATAAAATAAATAAAGGAGAGCATATCGCTGTTGTTGTTTCTGCTAGAGGAAATGCTACAAATGAGTTAGAATCAATTCTTGAAAGTGCCTCAAAAAGTGAAACCTATCAAGAGCAATTAGAAGCTTTTAAATACGAACAAACTAAAATTACACCATTATTAGATTTTTCTAACGAGTTTCAAAAATTAGAAAAATTGTTTGAAGGTGTAAGCTTATTAGGTGATTACAGTAACAAAACAAAAGACGAGGTTTTAGCACAAGGTGAGTTAATTTCTATAAAAACAGTAACAGAATTATTACAGCAAAGAGGAATTCCAGCTCATGCAACAGATGCTAGAATTTTACTAAAAACTGATGAAAGTTTCGGAAATGCACAACCTATAGATACACTTTCTAAAGAGAATGTTGTAAATCATTTCAAAGAACATAATGGAAGTACAGTAAATATTGTTTCTGGTTTTATCGCGTCAAACTTAAAGAATGAAACTACTACTTTAGGTAGAAATGGAAGTAATTATACAGCGTCTTTATTGGCAAATTATTTAGATGCAGAAGAGTTACAGAATTATACTCATGTTGATGGAATTTTTACGGCAAATCCAGATTTGGTTAGTGAAGCTAAAAAGATTGAAGAACTTTCATTTTCTGAAGCTAATGAGTTAGCAAATTTCGGAGCGAATATTCTGCATGCAAAAACAATTATTCCGTTAATAGAAAAGAATATAAATCTTAGAATTTTAAATACGTTTAATCCTAAGGATGATGGGACTTTAATTACTTCAAAGAGTAAGACTAAAGGAATAAAGTCAATTTCAGTATTAGAAAATGTAGCTTTAATAAATTTTGAAGGAAGAGGTTTGTTAGGTAAAATCGGAGTTGATGCACGTATTTTTAAATCTTTAGGAAATCATGGAATAAGCGTTAGTATTATTTCTCAAGGTTCTTCCGAAAGAGGAATTGGATTGGTGGTTGATAAAGAAAAATCAGAATTAGCAGTTAAAGCTTTAGAACAAGAATTTGCACAAGACTTAATTACTAAAGATGTTAATCAAATCACAATAGTGAATAATGTTGCTGTTATTTCAATTATTGGTCAAGATCTTAGTGAATTCCATTTACCATACAATGCTTTAATTCAGAATCAAATTGTTCCATTATTATTCAATAATACAATCTCTGGGAAGAATGTGAGTTTGGTAGTAAAAAAGGAAGAATTGCACAAAGCTGTTAATGTAATTCACGGTCAAGTTTTCGGAGTAGCAAAGAAAATAAATATTGCAATTTTTGGAAAAGGTTTAGTTGGTGGAACCTTAATTGAACAAATTTTAGCAAGCGCAAAAAACATCTTAGAAAGAAGAAAAGTTCAGTTAAATATTTTTGCTGTAGCCAATTCTAAAAATGTATTGTTAAGTAAAAATGGAGTAGATAAAAACTGGAAAGATAATCTGGATAATAGCGATACAAGTAACAATATAGAAGAAGTAATAAACTTTGCAAAAGCACATCATTTAGAAAACTTAATCGCTGTTGATAATACGGCCAGTAAAGATTTTGTACACAATTATATTCCTCTAGTAAAAGCAGGTTTCGATTTGGTTTCATCCAACAAAATAGCAAATACAGTTGCACATTCTTTCTATAAAGAATTACGAGATGTTTTAGAAGAAAACAAAAAAACATATCTCTACGAAACAAATGTAGGAGCAGGGTTGCCATTAATTGATACAATAAAATTATTACACGATTCAGGAGAAAATATAACGAGAATTAGAGGAGTTTTCTCAGGGTCATTAAGTTTTATTTTTAATACATTTTCTGAAGAAGAAACTACATTTTCAGAAGTATTATCCGAAGCTATTAAAAATGGATATACTGAGCCAGATCCTAGAGAAGATTTATGTGGTAATGATGTAGCCCGAAAGCTTTTAATTCTAGCTAGAGAATTAGATTTAGAAAATGAGTTTGAAGATATTCAAATTCAGAATTTAATTCCAGAAGAACTAAGATCTGGAAGTGTTGAAGATTTCTTATCAAATACTACAAAGTTAGATCCGTATTACACTGAAGAAAAGTTAGATCAAAAAGAAAATCATGTGTTAAGATACATCGGAGATTTACATGGAGACTTACAACAAAATAAAGGAAAATTAGATGTGAAATTAGTTTCTGTAGCTAAAGATACGCCACTTGGAAGCTTAAAAGGATCTGATGCTATATTTGAAATTTATACAGAATCTTATGGAGATCAACCGTTGGTTATTCAAGGAGCTGGAGCTGGAGCAGAAGTTACAGCACGTGGTGTATTCGGAGATATTTTACGATTAACAAAAAAATAAAACAAATGAACATTCAACTAAAAAATTATAACAAACACCTATTATTTGAAGCAAAAAATCAAACGGGTTATTCATTATTAGTAGGACAAACTCAAGATGAAACTTCAGTAAACGCTATTCGTCCTATGGAATTAATGTTGGTAAGTCTGGCAAGTTGCAGTAGCATAGATGTCGTAAAGATTCTAAACAAACAAAAGGTTTACGATTTCGATTATAATGTTTCAATAGATGCTACTCGTAAAGAAGATGAAATACCAGCAATTTTTCAAGATATCACAATTACATATAATTTTAACGGAACAGTGAGTAGTGCAAAAGTAAAAAAAGCAACAAGTTTGGCTGTAGAAAAATACTGTTCTGTAGCTAAAATTATAGAAAAAACAGCTAAAATAAATTATAAAATTATTTTGAATAACGAAGAGATATGAGTAAGAATTTTGAAACACAAGCAGTAAGAATTCAAACAGAACGTTCACAGTTTTCAGAACATTCTACACCATTATATTTAACATCGAGTTTTGTTTTTGATGATGCAGAAGATATGCGAGCTTCTTTTGCAGAAGAGAAGCAGCGAAATCTATACAGTAGATTTTCTAACCCGAATACTACAGAGTTTGTAGATAAAATTGTTGCAATGGAAAGAGCAGAGGCAGGTTATGCATTTGCTACAGGAATGGGAGCTGTGTTTTCAACATTCGCAGCATTATTAAATGCTGGAGATCATATTGTTTCTTCTCGTTCTGTTTTTGGTTCTACACATAGTTTATTTACGAAGTATTTACCAAAATGGAATATAGAGACTAGTTATTTTAAAGTAAATGAATTAGATAAAGTTGAAAGTTTAATTCAACCGAATACTAAAATATTATATGCAGAATCACCTACAAATCCAGCAGTAGATGTTTTGGATTTAGAGGCTTTATCTCAAATTGCTAAAAAGCATAATTTGTTATTGGTGATAGATAATTGTTTTGCAACACCATATTTACAAAACCCGATAAAATTCGGAGCAGATTTGGTAATTCATTCAGCGACAAAATTAATTGACGGACAAGGTAGAGTTTTAGGTGGAGTTACAGTAGGAAAAGCAGAACTGATTAAAGAAATTTATTTATTTGCTAGAAATACTGGTCCTGCTATGTCACCATTTAACGCTTGGGTTTTATCTAAAAGTCTAGAAACTTTAGCTGTTCGAGTAGATAAACATTGTGAAAATGCATTAAAAGTTGCTCAATTTTTAGAAGCGCATCCAGCAGTAAATTTTGTGAAATATCCTTTTTTACCATCACATCCTCAATATGAAGTAGCTAAAAAGCAGATGAGATTAGGAGGTAATATTGTAGCTTTTGAAATTAAAGGAGGAATCGAAGCTGGAAGAAAGTTTTTAAATAAAATTAAACTATGTTCTTTATCTGCAAATTTAGGAGATTCAAGAACAATTGTAACACATCCTGCTTCTACAACTCACAGTAAATTAAGCGAAAAAGATCGACTAGAAGTTGGAATTACAGATGGATTGGTACGCAGTTCTATTGGTTTAGAATTTGTAGATGATGTTATAGAAGATCTAAAACAAGCTTTAGATGGATAAAAATTTATAAAAAGTATATATTTGTAATATGCTTTCTAAGAAAACAAAATATGGGATTAAAGCTTTAACTTTTATAGCGAAGCAAGAAAAAGGAGAAAAGGTTCAGATTGCAACAATTTCTGAAAGTGAAAATATATCTCATAAATTTTTAGAAAGTATATTACTTACCTTAAGAAAAGCAGGTGTGCTTGGGGCCAAAAAAGGAAAAGGTGGAGGATATTATATGATAAAAGACCCTTCTGAAGTTAAAATGACAGAAGTAATCCGAACTCTTGAAGGTCCAATTGCAATGGTACCATGTGTAAGCTTGAATTTTTATGAAAAATGCGATGATTGTCCAGATGAAGAGGCATGCGCTGTACATAAATTAATGATTCAAGTGCGTGATAATACATTACATGTATTAAGAAACACTACACTTGCTGATTTAGTTTAGTTAAACAAATATTACTAAAGTGTTAATTTTTTGATTTTTACTTTGATATTAGTGAATCATATGTATATTTGCCTCATAAACCTACCATCCCGATAGGGTAAATGTGTTTTAAAATGATATTTGAACAAATAATAGAAGATAAATCAAATTTTAAGGAAGATAGATACTCTGAGAAACCATTAAGAAGTGTTGTTAAATCATTTAGTTGGAGGGCGGTAGGGACGATAGATACAATAGTTATTTCATGGTTAATTACAGGAGAAATAGATACAGCATTATCAATTGGAGGAATTGAATTAGTAACTAAAATGCTATTGTATTTTTTTCATGAAAGAGTTTGGAATAGTATAAAATGGGGTAGAAAATGAATATAGAAAACATAAACAAAGAATTAAAAGGGAAATCTCCTCAAGAGATTGTGAATTGGGCGTTGTCAGTAGCTAAAAGGCCAGTAGTAACAACTAATTTTAGACCATACGAAAGTGCAATTTTACATTTAGTGGTGACCGAGCAAAAAGATATTCCTGTTGTATGGTGTGATACAGGTTATAATACACCTCAAACTTATAAGCACGCAGAAGAACTTATAGAAAAGTTAAGTTTAAATGTAAAGTTATACGTGCCAAAGCAAACAGTTGCACACAGAAATATCGTCTTAGGATTACCTAGTGTAGATGATCCTAATCATGCTGTTTTTACAGAACAAGTTAAGTTAGAGCCTTTTAAGAGAGCAATGAACGAACATCAACCAGATGTATGGTTTACTAATTTAAGGAAAGGACAAACTGCTTTTAGAGATAGTATTGATACTGTTTCTGTCAGTAAAGATGGAGTACTAAAAGTAAGTCCTTTTTATAATTTTTCTGACGAAGAGTTAGATCAATATTTGGCTGAGTTCGATTTACCTAACGAGTTTAAATATTTCGATCCAACTAAAGTAGAGAGTAATAGAGAATGTGGTTTACATATTTAAAAAACATGATTATGAATACGAATGTAATTAGAGTAGGAGCATTAGAGAGCGAAGCAATTTATATCATAAGAGAAGTAGCAGCTCAGTTTGAAAAACCTGTACTATTGTTTTCTGGAGGAAAAGATAGTATTACCTTGGTAAGATTAGCTCAAAAAGCTTTTTACCCAGCAAAAATTCCATTCCCTTTAATGCATATCGATACAGGCCATAATTTTCCTGAAACTATTGAGTTTCGAGATCGATTAGTTGAAGAATTAGGAGTTGAGTTAATTGTTCGTAATGTTCAAGATAATATAGATGCTGGTAAAGTAAAAGAAGAGACTGGTAAGTATGCTAGTCGAAATATTTTACAGACAGAAACTCTATTAGATGCAATTGAAGAATTCGGATTCGATGCATGTATCGGTGGTGCAAGAAGAGATGAAGAAAAAGCAAGAGCAAAAGAAAGAATTTTCTCAGTTCGTGATGATTTCGGTCAGTGGGATGAAAAAAATCAAAGACCAGAATTATTCGATATGTTAAATGGAAGAATAGATTTAGGTCAGAATGTTCGTGTGTTTCCTATTTCAAATTGGACAGAGTTAGATGTGTGGTCATATATCCAAAAGGAAGCCATTGAAATTCCTTCTATATACTTTGCGCATCAGCGTGAAACTTTTTTAAGAGACGGACTTATTTGGTCTGCAAATGATGGAGTTGTATATCGAGATGAAGATGAAAAAGTAGAGCAAAGAATGGTTCGCTTTAGAACAGTTGGAGATATGAGTTGTACTGCCGCAGTTTTATCTGATGCTGTAGATATCGCATCTGTAGTTGCAGAGATTAGAGATTCTAAAATTTCAGAACGTGGTGCTAGAATTGATGATAAACGATCTGAAGCTGCAATGGAAAAAAGAAAACAACAAGGATATTTTTAAAAGATTACAAAATTTATGGGGTGAAAGACTGTAAGTGATTATTGTTTTGGGGATTATTTATAAAATTCTTACAGTCTAAAGCTCTCTATCAATAAAAAAAAATGAACGTACTAAAAATAGCAACAGCAGGAAGTGTAGATGACGGAAAGAGCACGTTAATAGGACGAATTTTATACGATACAAATTCATTGACTGAAGATAAACTTCAAGCAATTGAAGATAAAAGTAAACAGCGTGGATTTGATTATCTAGATTTTTCATTAGCTACTGATGGTTTAGTAGCAGAAAGAGAACAAGGAATTACAATCGATGTAGCACATATTTATTTTTCTACACCAAGAACTAGTTTTATTGTAGCCGATAGTCCTGGGCATATCGAATATACCAGAAATATGGTTACTGGAGCGTCAAATTCTCAAGCGTCTATAATTTTAGTAGATGCTAGAAATGGAGTGGTAGAGCAAACATATCGTCATTTCTTTATCAATAATCTACTCAGAGTGAAAGAAGTTGTTATCGCAGTAAATAAAATGGACTTGGTAGATTATTCTGAAGAGAAATTCAATCAGATTAAAGGTGAAATAGAATATTTGTCTCAAAAAAGTGATTATCAAGATCAAAATTTAACATTTGTGCCAATATCAGCTTTACATGGAGATAATGTAGTTTCAACTTCTAATAATATTCCTTGGTATACAGGTAAAAGTTTATTAGACCATCTAGAAGGTTTGAATGTTAAAAGTGAATTGAATGTAGAATCTAAGGTTCGTTTTCCTGTTCAAACCGTAATTCGTCCTAAAACAGATGAATATCATGATTATCGAGGTTATGCTGGTAAATTATATGGAGGAGATTTAGCAGTTGGTGATGAAGTTACAGTATTGCCTTCTGAAACAAAATCTAAAGTAAAGAGTATCCAGTTTTTCGATCAAGAATTCGAACAAGCTAAAAGTGGAAGTTCTGTAAGCATAACATTAGAAGACAATGTGAATGTAAGTAGAGGTGATATGTTAGTGAAAACTGGTCAAGAACCTAAAATTGTAAAACAATTAGAAGCTACGATTTGTTGGATGGATAGTACGCCATTACGAGCTTCAGAAAAATATTATATCAAGCACGGAGTAAATGATGCGCAAGCTAAAATTACCAGTCTAAATACAATTATTAACACTGACTTTTCGGGCGAACATGAAAACCCTTCAAAACTTTCCCTGAATGAAATAGGGAAAGTTAGCCTGAAAGTAAGTAAACCATTGTTTGTGGATAGTTATAAAAAAAATAAAGCGAATGGAGCTTTTATCTTAATTAATCCGAAAACAAATAATACTTCGGGTGTAGGTTTCATCAATTAAAAAAACAGGAAATGGCAATTATTATAACAGACGAATGTATCAATTGTGGTGCCTGTGAGCCAGAGTGCCCGAATACAGCAATTTATGAAGGAGCTGAAGATTGGAATTACGGTCAAGGAACTTCTTTAGAAGGAGATATTGAATTGTTGAATGGAATTAAGCTGAATGCTGAAGATGATCAAGAAGCAATATCTGATGAATACTATTTCATTGTACCAGATAAATGTACAGAATGTAAAGGGTTTCACGAAGAGCCACAATGTGCAGCAGTTTGTCCTGTAGATTGTTGTGTTCCTGATGAGAATCATGTAGAAACCGAAGAAGAATTATTAAACAAGCAGCAATTTTTGCATAATTAAACCCTATTACCATGCAAAGTTTTAGAAGCGAAATAGAAAATCCAGTTGTTGAAAAAGACATATTGGAATTAGAAAGAAAAATTAGACTTTTTAAAGAAGGAAAAATAGATGAAGAACGTTTTAGAAGTCTGCGTTTAGCTCGTGGTGTATATGGGCAAAGACAGCTAGGAGTTCAAATGATACGAATAAAACTTCCTTACGGAAAAGTAACAAGTGAGCAATTACATCGTATTTCTGATGTATCTGATGAATATTCTAGAGGAAGATTACATATTACAACACGACAAGATATTCAAATTCATTATGTGAGTTTAGATAGAACCCCTGAACTTTGGGCACAATTAGAAAAAGATGATATAACTTTAAGGGAAGCTTGTGGAAATGCAGTAAGAAATGTAACAGCATCAGAAACCGCAGGAATAGATCCTAAAGAACCGTTTGATGTAACACCATACGCACATGCAACATTTCAATTCTTTCTAAGAAATCCTGTTTGTCAAGAAATGGGGAGAAAATTTAAAATGTCTTTTTCTGCGACAGATGATGATACTGCATTAAGTTTTATTCACGATTTAGGTTTTATTGCTAAAACTAAAAAGATCGGAGATCAAGAAATTCATGGATTTAAAGTTGTACTTGCAGGTGGATTAGGTTCTCAACCAAGACATGCAGATGTAATGTATGATTTCTTAGCTACAGATTTATTAATTCCAACTATTGAAGGTGTTTTAAGAGTTTTCGATCGTTACGGAGAAAGAACTAAAAGAGCAAAAGCGCGTTTAAAATTCTTAGTTAAAGATTTAGGTTTAGATGGATTTTTAAATTTAGTAGATAAAGAGAAAAGAGCTTTAGCATATCAATCTTATCCTATTGATACGACTGATTTTGAGAATGAAATTGTTTTTGAAACATCAGAAGTTCCTTCAGTAACTATTGAAGATCAAGAAGCATATGATTTATGGAAATCTACAAATGTAATTCCACAAAAACAAGATGACTTATTTGCTATTGGAATAAAAGTACATTTAGGTGATTTTTATACCGATAAAGCTAGAAAGTTAGCCGATTTAATCAAGAAATACGGAGCAAACGAGTTACGATTTACATTACGTCAGAATA
This sequence comes from Tenacibaculum aquaeponti, assembly GCF_052084715.1. Taxonomy (GTDB): domain Bacteria; phylum Bacteroidota; class Bacteroidia; order Flavobacteriales; family Flavobacteriaceae; genus Polaribacter. The sequence continues at coordinate 3,055,021 of NZ_CP197288.1, forward strand.
TTTTAATTCGTCATGTAAGAGAAGCTTTTTTACCATTTTTCTATACAGAATTAAATAAACTTGGTTTTACTGAAGCAGGATATAATAGTGTATTTGATATCACAGCTTGTCCTGGAACAGATACATGTAATTTAGGTATTTCTAGTAGTACAGGTATTTCTGCTGAACTAGAGCGTGTTTTAAAAAGTGAGTATCCACAATATGTAAATAATAAAGATATTACAATCAAAATTAGTGGTTGTATGAATGCTTGTGGTCAACATAATATGGCTCATATTGGTTTCCAAGGAATGTCAATAAAAACAGGAAATTTAGTTGCACCAGCATTGCAGATTTTATTAGGAGGAGGTGTTTTAGGAGATGGAAAAGGAAGATTTGCAGATAAAGTAATTAAAATACCTAGTAAAAGAGGACCAGAATCATTACGTGTTTTATTAAATGATTTTAAAAATAATCAAACTAAAAATGAAAGTTTTTTAGATTATTACGATAAACAAGGAAAAACATATTTCTATGATTTATTAAAGCACTTATCAAGTACTGATAATTTAACAGAAGATGATTTTGTGGATTGGGGGCATGATAGAAAATATGTTAAAGCTATTGGTGTAGGAGAATGTGCAGGAGTTGTGATCGATTTAGTAGCTACATTATTATTTGAAAGCGAAGAGAAAATAGAAAATGCCGAATTATCTATTCAAGAAGAAAAGTGGGCAGATAGTATTTATCATTCTTATGCATCTATTATAAACACGGCAAAAGCATTATTAACAGTTGAAGGAGCTAAAACAAACACTCAAGCTTCTATAGTAGCAAATTTTGAAGAGGTTTTTGTAAAGACTAATCGAATAGTTTTAGAAAGTTCTTTTGCAGATTTTGTTTATGCAATAAATAAAAATGAACCATCAGAAGAATTTGCTAAAAATTATGTAAAAAAAGCAAAGAGTTTTTATCATAAAGTAGATGCATACAGAAAGTTAGAAGTTGAAGTAAAATAAAGATGATGAATGCAATTCCTAAATTAACAGTTGTAGGTGCTGGTCCTGGTGATCCAGAACTAATTACGGTAAAAGCTATTAAAGCGTTAAAAAATGCAGATGTTATTTTATACGATGCTCTGGTAAATGCTGAATTATTAGATTATGTGAATCCAAATGCTGAATTAATTTTTGTTGGAAAAAGACGAGGATGTTATCGTTATCAACAGCAACAAATTAACGAACTTATTGTATCTAGAGGATATTCTCATGGACATGTAGTGCGTTTAAAAGGAGGAGATCCTTTTATTTTCGGAAGAGGAGCTGAAGAAATGGAATATGCTGCTAAATATGGATTACAAGTAGCGATGGTACCCGGAATTTCATCATCAATAGCAGTTCCAGCATATCAAAATGTACCATTAACAAAAAGAGGTAGTGCAGAAAGTTTCTGGGTAATTACAGGAACAACAAAACAACATAAACTTTCTGAAGATGTTGCGTTAGCAGCAAAATCAAAAGCAACAGTTGTGATATTAATGGGAATGGGGAAACTTTCGCAAATAACTACATTATTTCGATTAGAAGGAAAACATGATTTACCTGTGGCAATTATTCAAGAAGGAACTACTCCAAGAGAAAAAGTTGGAATTGGTACTATTGCTTCTATTGAAAATATTGTTAAAGAACAACAATTAAGTAATCCTGCAATTATCGTAATTGGAGAAGTAGTAAAACATAGAGAAACTCTTCAAGGAATAGTTAATGAAACAAGTTTAGAAATGGTAGGTAATGAATGAAGAAAGAAATAATTTATATCCTGTTTTTCTTAAAGTGAAAAATCTACAGGTATTAATTGTCGGTGGTGGTTTTGTTGCAGAAGAAAAACTTACGTTTTTGTTGAAATCGAGTCCAGATGCAAAAGTTACTATTGTGTCACCAATGTTTAGAACAGGAACAAAAGCTTTAGCAGAAAAATACGACGTTACACTAATTAACGATGTATACAAAACTTCGTATTTAGATGGAAAACATATTGTGATTGCAACCACAGATATTCCAGAAATAAATGTTGAGGTTTACAAAGATTGTAGAGCGCAAAGTAAGTTGGTAAATGTAGCAGATAATCCACCGTATTGCGATTTCTATATGGGAGGAATTGTAACGAAAGGAAATGTGAAAATTGCAATTTCTACCAATGGAAAATCACCTACAACAGCAAAAAGATTACGACAATTTTTTGAAGAAGTAATTCCAGATAAAATAGATGACCTCGTGCAGAATTTAAACGAGTATAGAAAAACAATTAAAGGAAATTTTGAACAAAAAGTAGAAACATTAAACGAGTTTACTAAAGGTTTAGTAGAAAAGATAGAAAAATGATAGAAACAGATATATTAATAATAGGAGCAGGACCAACAGGGTTATTTACAGTTTTTGAAGCAGGATTATTAAAATTACGTTGTCATTTAATAGATGCATTAGCACAACCAGGTGGACAATGTTCAGAGATTTATCCGAAAAAACCAATTTACGATATACCAGCTTATCCTGAGATTTTAGCAGGTGATTTAACGGAGAAGTTATTAGAGCAAGGAAAGCAGTTTCAGCCAGGTTTTACTTTAGGAGAACGTGCAGAAACAATCGATAAACAAGACGATGGAACATTTATCGTTACAACAAATAAAGGAACAAAACATAAAGCACCAGTAGTGGCAATTGCTGGAGGTTTAGGAAGTTTTGAGCCAAGAAAACCTAAGATTGATAATTTAGCTAAATTCGAAGATAACGGAGTTGAATACATGATTAAAGAACCAGAATTATATCGTGATAAAGATGTGGTTATTGCAGGTGGTGGAGATTCTGCTTTAGACTGGTCAATCTTCTTAACAGATGTTGCAAAATCAGTAACATTAATTCATAGAAGAAATGAATTTAGAGGAGCTTTAGACTCAGTAGAAAAAGTTCAAGAATTAAAGAACTTAGGCAAGATTAATTTAATTACTCCTGCTGAAGTAAAAGGAATTCTTGGAGACGATAAAGTCACAGGTGTTGTTGTAGAACAAAAAGATAAAGAGCCTTTTATAATCGATACAGATCATTTCATTCCTTTATTCGGATTAGCCCCAAAACTTGGTCCGATTGGAAATTGGGGATTAGAAATTGAAAAGAATGCTATTAAAGTTGACAATTCTTTAGATTATCAAACAAATATTCCAGGAATTTATGCTATTGGAGATGTTAATACATATCCAGGTAAATTAAAATTAATTTTATGTGGTTTCCATGAAGCTACTTTAATGTGTCAGAGTGCATATAAGAGAATTTTTCCAGACAAAAAGTATGTAATGAAATATACAACTGTAGGAGGAGTAGAAGGTTTTGACGGAACTAAAAAAGAGGCACCAAAAGCAGTAGTAAAAGCTATCAATTAGCGTTAAGTATTAAGTCTGAAGGTCAAAGTACTCAGGACTTAATACTAATTTCTTAATACTGAAAGAAATGGATATTAATATAAAAATAAAAGATAGAGAAGGTGTAATTCATGATGTAGTTGCTCCGACAGATATGGCAATGAATTTAATGGAAGTTGTTCGTTCTTACGAATTAGCTCCAGAAGGAACCATAGGAATCTGTGGAGGAATGGCCATGTGTGCTTCTTGTCAATGTTATGTTACATCTAGCCACGAGCTTCCAGAAATGTCAGATGATGAAGATGCGATGTTAGCAGAAGCTTTCGATGTAGAAGATAATAGTAGATTGGGGTGTCAAATTCGAATGACTCCAGAATTAGAAGGTTTAGAAGTAGAGTTAGCTCCAGAAAGTTAATTATATTTATATAAAAAAATAAAATGCAATTCAGTAATTACAACTTATCACTAAAAGACGATGTAGAATATTTTACAAAACAACTATTTTATGCATTGTTTGAAGATGTTTGTCAGGAAAAAGCCAATCATTTAAAAAGTAAGTTTGTAAAAATCTTAAAAGGATTATCTGTAGAAAAACACGAAGAAATTTGGATGTATTATCAAACATCATTCTGCGATATCCGAAAGAAATTAGATTTAGATGCAAAAGCTTTTGAAAATAAAGATCCAGCTTGTAAAAGTTTAGGTGAGGTATATTTAGCGTATCCAGGTTTTCACGCCATTGCGATATATCGTTTAAGTCATGAATTGTATAAAATTAATGTCCCAATTTTACCGCGAATGATGAGTGAATATGCACATAGTTTAACCGGTGTAGATATTCATCCAGGAGCAACAATTGGAGAAGCTTTCTTTATCGATCATGCAACAGGTGTCGTAATAGGTGAAACTACAATTATCGAAAATAATGTTAGTATTTATCAAGGAGTAACTTTAGGTGGAATTCAAGTAAAAAAAGAATTAGCTGAAGTTAAAAGACATCCAACGATAGAAAGTAATGTAACCATTTATGCAAATGCTACAATTTTAGGAAATATTGTGGTTGGAGCAAATACAGTTATCGGAGCAAATGTTTGCATAACAAAGTCTATAGAGCCAAATTCAACTGTGATTTATAAATCACAAAATAGTATTTATAACTAGTATATGAACGCAAAAAATATTACAGATTTTGTAGGAAATACGCCTTTAGTAGAAGCTACAAATATTATAAATAAAGAAAATGTTCGTCTGTTTTTAAAGTTAGAAGGACATAATCCAGGAGGAAGTGTAAAAGATAGAGCAGCGTATTACATGATTTCTGAAGCTTTGAAAAAGAATAACATTAAAAAAGGAGATACTTTAGTAGAAGCAACAAGTGGAAATACAGGAATTGCACTTGCATTAATGGCAAAAGTTTTAGGATTAAATATGGTATTGGTAATGCCAGAACATGCCACTATAGAACGTGTAAAAACAATGCGAGCTTACGGAGCAGAAGTAATCTTAACACCTTCTGAAGTTGGTATGGAAGGAGCTATTGATCATGCTTTAGAATTAAAATACAAAAAGGGATATTTTAGATTAAATCAGTTCGATAATTTAGATAATCCAAAAGCACATTATAGTACAACCGGACCAGAAATTTGGAGAGATACTGAAGGAAAAGTAACTCATTTCGTTTCTGCTATGGGAACTACAGGAACAATTACAGGAGTTTCAGATTATTTAAAAGAGCAAAATAAAGATATTACTATTGTTGGTGTTCAGCCAAAAGAAGGAGCTCGCATTCCAGGAATTCGTAAATGGCCAGAAGAATATTTACCAGCAATTTTTAAAAGAGAAAAAATTGATAAAGTTTTAGAGGTAAATCAAGAAGAAGCAAAAGCAATGACCATTCGTTTAGCTCGTGAAGAAGGAATTTTCTCAGGAATGAGTAGTGGTGGAGCAGTAGCTTCAGCTTTAAAATTAGCGGAAACACTAGACGAAGGCATTATTGTTGCAATTATCTGTGATCGAGGAGATCGTTATTTATCTTCAGATATTTTTGTATAGAGAATTTTAGTTCGATTGTCGTCGAAAATTTATAATTAAAAAGCCTTTTCATTTTTGAAAAGGCTTTTTAATTATAAAGTGTAGCTTAATTTTTCTGTAAAAAAAGAGTTAGTTTCTGTTACATCTTTTGAAGACATATTTGAAAAACAAATTGATATCCATAGTATTTCATTTTTACTGAAAATATAATCTGTTTTATCCATTTCCATTGATAATTTAATTTCTGTTTCCCAACCTAAATCACCTCCGTATATCGTGGCAGTTTGATTTTTTTGATCACCAATGAAGATAAATTGTTCTATATAGTTATTTTCATAATAACCTAAATATTTTCCTTCCATATCAATTTTCGGAAATTTACCATTACCTTTTATGTGATTATTTTCTACTGTAAAATATTTTGAAATTCTTTATAATGATCTAAAACTAGATTAGTCAGTTGGTCTATATCTATAATGGTTAGGTTTTTATCACTGAAGTATTCTTTGATTTTATCTTGAGCATTAATAGTAATTTTATTGTTAGTTATAAACCATACATTATCTAATGAAATTCTTTTTTGTCCATTAAAAATAGTTTTAGGCATTCTAAAAGATTCATTTATTTGACGTTCAATATTTTCAATGTCTGACTGTGAATTTTTTGACTTTTGACAACTACACCTGTATATTTTTCTTTGAGCAATGTTTGATCTTCTTGTATTAAGACAAAATTAGAACCGTATTCTCTGTTTCCATGAGTGTATTCTATATGTTTAATATAAGGTAGGTGAGTAAAGAAGTTTTTTAAAAAAGGATGTAGATCTTTAACTTCATCTTTATAAGATTGAATTTTCTGTTTAACTTTTTCAATATCCATTTTGGAGGTTATAAATAATAATTCTAAATATAAAAACAATCTATTATTGTGTAATAAAAAATAAACCAATAACTTTGCAATTCAGTTCATAAACATTTTATAGTTATCAAGAAAGGTGGAGGGAATAGACCCTTTGAAACCTTAGCAACCCTTTGTGTAAACAAAGAAGGTGCTAAATTCTACTTCAATATTTTAAATATTGTGGAGAGATAACCCAAAGAATACTTCTTCTTTTCCTGATAGCATACAAAATTTAACATCAGGAATGTCACATAACATTTTTACAGAAATACAAAAAAGAATCCTTGTACTCGATGGTGCAATGGGAACTATGCTTCAAGAATTTAAATTCACTGAAGAAGATTTTTGTGGAGAAAGATTTACTTCACATCATATTCCTTTAAAAGGAAATAATGATTTATTATCAATCACACAGCCAGAAGCTGTAAAATCAGTACATAGAAAATATTTAGAGGCTGGAGCAGATATTATTGAAACCAATACTTTTTCTGGAACAACAATAGCTATGGCAGATTATGATATGGAAGATTTGGTATACGAACTAAATTTTCAGTCTGCAAAAATTGCTAAAGAAGTAGCTAACGAATTTACAGCCAAAAATCCAGATCAACCACGTTTTGTAGCTGGCTCTATTGGACCTACAAACAGAACTGCAAGTTTATCTCCAGATGTAAATAGACCGGAATATAGAGCTGTTACTTTCGATGATTTACGTGTAGCTTACAAACAGCAAGTAGAAGCTTTAATGGATGGTGGTTCAGATGTGTTGTTGGTAGAAACAATATTTGATACATTAAATGCAAAAGCGGCAATTTTCGCAATTGAGGAAGTAAAAGAAGAACGGGGAATCGATATTCCAGTAATGATTTCAGGAACGATTACAGATGCAAGTGGAAGAACATTATCAGGACAAACAGTTGAGGCTTTCTTAATTTCTATATCTCATATTCCTTTATTAAGTGTAGGGTTTAATTGTGCTCTAGGTGCAGAGCAACTAGAGCCTTATTTAAAACGATTGTCTCATAATACAGAGTTTTTTACTTCGGCACATCCCAATGCTGGATTACCCAATGCTTTTGGCGAATATGATCAAACTCCAGAAGAAATGAGAGATCTAATTGAGAACTTTTTAAAAGATGGATTAATTAATATTATTGGAGGTTGTTGTGGAACTTCTCCAGAGCACATTAAAGCAATTGCAGATGTGGCTAAAAATTATAAACCAAGAAAAGTTTTGGTAGCAGAGAATGAGTAGTAGATATTTAAAATTATCAGGATTAGAACCGTTAATTGTTACTCCAGAAAGTAACTTTATTAATGTTGGTGAACGAACAAATGTTACAGGTTCTCGACGATTTTTACGGTTAATTAAAGAAGAAAAATATCAAGAAGCACTAGCAGTTGCAAGAGATCAAGTAGAAGGTGGTGCTCAAATTCTTGATGTCAATATGGATGAAGGAATGTTAGATGGTGTACATGCCATGGTAACATTTTTAAACTTGATTGCTTCTGAACCAGATATTGCTCGAATTCCAATTATGATCGATAGTTCTAAATGGGAAATCATAGAGGCTGGATTGCAAGTAGCACAAGGGAAATGTGTAGTGAATTCTATTTCTTTAAAAGAAGGAGAAGAGAATTTTATTCGTCAAGCAAAACTGATTAAAAGATACGGAGCAGCTACAATTGTTATGGCTTTTGATGAAAAAGGTCAAGCCGATAATTACGAAAGAAGAATTGAAATTTGTGAACGTTCCTATCGAATTTTAGTTGATAAAGTAAAGTTTGCTCCAGAAGACATTATTTTCGATCCAAATATTTTTCCGGTAGCAACTGGAATGGAAGAGCATCGAAAAAATGCAGTAGATTTTTTTGAAGCTACAAAATGGATTCGAACAAACTTGCCTTATGCAAGTGTTTCTGGTGGAGTAAGTAATGTGTCTTTTTCTTTCCGCGGAAATAATACGGTTCGTGAAGCAATGCATTCAGCTTTCTTGTATCATGCGATTCAACATGGAATGAACATGGGAATTGTAAATCCTACCATGTTGGAAGTGTACGATGATATCCCTAAAGATTTGTTAGAGCATGTTGAAGATGTACTTTTAGATCGTAGAGACGATGCAACTGAACGTTTATTAGAGTTTGCAGAGACTGTAAAAGGAATTAAAAAAGAAGATCCAGCAAAACAGCAAGCTTGGCGAGAAAAAGATTTACAAGATCGAATTACACATAGTCTGGTAAAAGGAGTTGATGCTTTTATTGAAGAAGATGTAGAAGAAGCTCGTCAAAGTGTTAAGAGACCTATTGAAGTTATCGAAGGTCATTTAATGGCCGGAATGAATGTAGTTGGAGATTTATTCGGAAGTGGAAAAATGTTCTTACCCCAAGTAGTAAAATCGGCTCGTGTAATGAAAAGAGCTGTAGCATATTTACAACCTTTTATCGAAGAATCTAAAGATAGTAGCACATCTTCTGCTGGAAAAATCTTAATGGCAACTGTAAAAGGAGATGTACACGATATTGGTAAAAATATAGTGAGTGTAGTTTTAGGTTGTAATAATTATGAAATTGTTGATCTAGGCGTAATGGTTCCGCCAGAAAAAATAATTGAAGCAGCTAAAAAAGAGCAAGTAGATGTTATTGGTTTAAGCGGATTAATTACACCGTCCTTAGATGAAATGGTGTATTTGGCCAACGAAATGGAGAAAGAACAAATGAATATTCCATTATTAATCGGAGGAGCGACAACATCTAAAGCACATACAGCTGTAAAAATTGCTCCAAAATATGCAAATGCAGTTGTGCATGTTAACGATGCATCTAGAGCAGTTACCGTTGTAGGTGATTTGTTACAAGAAAACAATAAAATTTATAAAGAACAGATACGTGAAGAATACGATAAATTTCGAGATCAGTTTTTAAATAGAACAAAGCAGAAGAATTACATCTCATTAGCTGAAGCAAGAGAAAATAAATTCAAAATAGATTGGGAAAATTCAGAAATTAAAGAACCTAATTTTTTAGGAATTCAAGTTATTGAAAACCTAGATTTAAAAGTGTTGTTAGATTATATCGATTGGAGTCCGTTTTTCAGATCGTGGGATTTACATGGAAAGTTTCCAAATATTTTAACTGATGAAATTGTAGGAGAGCAAGCCACGGAATTATATAAAGATGCACAAGTTTTATTACAAAAAGTAATAGATGAACAATTACTAAAAGCGAAAGCAGTTTTTGGTCTATTCCCATCGAATACAGTAAATGAAGATGATATTGAAGTATATAATGAAAAGGGAGAAACTCAGGCTACTTTCGTAACACTTCGTCAGCAATTAAAGAAAAAATCAGGCGTGCCCAATATTGCTTTAGCAGATTTTGTGGCGCCAAAAACAACTGGAAAGAAAGATTATATAGGTTGTTTTTGTGTATCAGCAGGTTTCGGAACTCAAGAATTAGCAGCAGCATTCGAAAAAGATAACGACGATTATAATTCAATTATGATTAAAGCTATCGCAGATCGTTTGGCAGAAGCTTTTGCAGAATACTTACATAAAGAAGTACGAACGAAACATTGGGGATATGCGAATCAAGAAAACTTATCTAACGAAGAATTAATTAAAGAAAGCTATAAAGGAATTCGTCCAGCTCCAGGATATCCAGCTTGCCCAGATCATTTAGAAAAGAATATCATTTGGGATGTTTTAAAAGTTGAAGAAAAAATAGGAGTTAAACTTACCGAAAGTTTAGCAATGTGGCCAGCAGCAAGTGTGTCTGGTTATTATTTTGGAAACCCAGAATCTAAATATTTTGGTTTAGGGAAAATAAAAGAAGATCAGTTAAAAGATTATGTAAACCGAAGAGGAAATTCTTTAGAACATGCAAAAAAATGGTTGAACCCAGTACTTGCAGATTAAAAAATATTAGGAATGTATAATGATAAGTTCACATGAACCTGAACTTGTTTCAGTTTCTCATAACGAATTGTTTAATGATATAATTAGATTCAGAAATGAATTCGGAATGACGTTAGAACACAGACATTCAATTAAAATAAAATGAGTAAAAGATTTATAGAATTAAAGTTAGGAAGTCATCAAATTGTTCATGGTTTCGATGATCAAAATAAAGAAATAATTGAAGAAGTAACTGTCGATGGCTTTAATAAAAAGTTAGTCAATTTAGATAGGATAAAATCCGTTAGTGAAAAGTTTATTCTTACAGATTATGCCCATGGAAGATGGATTTATTGGGAATATGAAGGAGATATTAATGAAATTCAAGAACAGTTGCTTTAATAGATAGAAATTAAGGATGAAGGTTACAGAACATATTAAAAAGGCAAAGGGGAAAACATTATTTTCATTTGAAATTGTTCCTCCTCAAAAAGGACAAAACATACAAGAATTATATAATAATATTGATCCATTGATGGAATTTAAACCTCCATTTATAGATGTTACAACATCTAGAGAGGAATATATTTATATTGAAAAAGATAATGGGCTCTTAGAGAAGAAAATAACAAGAATGCGACCAGGAACGGTTGGTATTTGTGCTTCATTAAAATATAAATATGATGTTGATGCTATTCCACATGTATTATGCGGAGGATTCACCAAAGAAGAAACAGAGTATGTTTTAGTTGATTGTCACTATTTAGGAATAGATAATATAATGGCACTACGTGGTGATGCAAGAAAAGATCAGCAATATTTTAAAGCTTCTAATGGAGGAAATAAATACGCTTCAGATTTAGTAAAACAAATTAGTGATTTAAATAAAGGAAAGTATTTGCATGAAATCATTGAAACACCTTATAAGTCAGATTTCTGTGTAGGAGTTGCTGGTTATCCTGAAAAGCATTTAGAAGCGCCAAGTATCGAATCAGATTTAAAACGATTAAAAGAAAAGGTAGATTCGGGTGCAGATTATGTAGTTACTCAAATGTTTTTCGATAATCAGAAATATTTCAATTTCGTTAAAAAAGCTAGAGAAGCAGGAATTAATGTGCCTATTATTCCAGGAATAAAACCAATTGCAGTAAAACGACATCTGCATATTTTACCTCAAGTGTTTCGTTTAGATTTACCTCAAGACCTTGTTGAACAAATAGAAGCTTGTAAAGACAATAAACAAATACGTGAAGTTGGTATTAAATGGGCAATTCAACAAAGTAAAGAATTAATTAAAGCAGGTGTTCCTGTATTGCATTATTATTCAATGGGAAAATCAGATAATATCAAGAAAATAGCTAAAGAAGTTTTTTAAAAATAGAAACTGTTTGTAACAATTTGTGAGGTGAGTCTACTAACTACTATAAAGTCAGATTAAAAACCTAAAACAAATTCAAATGAAAAAAAACAGCCATCTATTAACACTTTTACTTTTTATAGTTAGTGTTACTGTAGGAAGTGCTCAAAAAATTACAGGTTCTTGGAAAGGAACATTAAAAGTTCAAGGTATGGAAATGCCTTTAGTTTTTAATATTTCTGAAAAGGATGGAGCATTTTCTTCAACAATGGATAGTCCATCTCAAGGAGCGACAGGAATTCCAATGGACACAACTACGTTTACAGATAATACATTAACAATTGTATTTAAAAAAGCAGGAATTAATTATTCAGCAAAATTAGAAGAAAAAGAGTTCAAAGGAACTTTTAAACAAGGAGGTATGGAAATTCCATTATCATTGAAAAAAACAGAAAAAACGGTTCCGGGAAATCCAACATTAGTTTCTTCAGAGCAAGATTTAAATAAGCTTTCAGCTTTAGAAAAAGGAACGTATAAATATTCTGTTGAAGATTATTTTGCGAATCCAAAAGGTAGTGCATTTCGTTTTTCACCTGATGGAAAATATTTATCATACAAAGAAAGTGATGCTAATGGAAAGCAACATGTATATGTGAAAAATACTCAAACAGGAAAAGCTAGAAGAGTTATTGAACAAAAAGAAGAATTAATCAGAGGATACGGATGGTTAAATTCTAATCGCCTTTTTTATACTATGGATAAAGGAGGAAATGAAAATTATCATATTTACGCTGTAAATTTAGACGGAAGCAATAATAAAGATTTAACTCCTTTCGAAGGTGTTAGAGCTAATTTCGAATCTTTATTAAGAGAAGATAAAGATCATATCATTGTTCAATTAAACAAAAACAATCCACAAATTTTTGAGCCTTATAAACTGAACGTAATAACAGGTGATATCAAGCAATTATTTGTGAATAAAGACGCTAGTAATCCAATTGCAGGATATCAGTTCGATAAAGACGGAAATTTAAGAGGTTACACTAAGTTGAAAGATGGTGTAAATATGGAGGTGTATTATGAAGACGGAAAAGGAGGATATGAATTATGGAAACAATTAAATTGGAAAGATAGTTTCGGTATTATTTCATTCAACTATGCTACAGAGTATCCACACGATGCTTATGTATTAAGTAATCTAGAAACAGATAAAGCCGAAATTTTATTATATGATTTAAAGAAGAAAAAAACAATTAAGAAAATTTTCTCAAACGAAAAGTACGATGTTAGAGGTTTAGGATTATCTAAAAAGAACAACTACGCTATCGATTATTTATCGTACGAAGGAGAAAAGAATATTTTAATTCCTGTAAGTAAAACCTACAAGAAATTAGATAAAGCCGTAAAGAAGAAGCTTCCTGGAATGCAATATTATGTTACAGGAAAAACTGATGATGAAACTAAATTTATGTTATACATCACTAGTGATAAAGTATATGGTATTTATTACATCTACGATTTAGAGAAAAATGAATTAAAAGAGATTTATAATACAATGCCTCAGTTAAATCCAGAAGACATGGCTGAGATGCGTCCAATTACATTTAAAAGTAGAGATGGTTTAACAATTCATGGATATATCACTTTACCTAAAGCAGCTTTAAATGGAGAAAAAGTTCCTGTTATTGTAAATCCACACGGAGGTCCACAAGGAATTAGAGATTCTTGGGGATTCAATCCAGAATCACAATTATTTGCAAGTAGAGGTTATGCTACGTTACAAGTTAACTTTAGAATTTCTGGTGGATATGGAAGGAAATTCTTAGAATCAGGATTTAAAGAAATTGGTAGAAAAGCAATGGATGATGTAGAAGATGGATTAAAATATGTTACCGAAAAAGGTTGGGTAGATGCAAAAAAAGCTGCAATTTATGGAGGAAGTCATGGTGGTTATGCTGTATTAAGAGGTTTAACTAAAACTCCAGATTTATATGCTTGTGGTGTAGATTATGTTGGCGTATCTAACTTATTCACATTTATGAAAACTATTCCTCCTTATTGGAAACCTTATTTAAAAATTATCAAAGAAATTTGGTACGACGAAGATGTGGCAGCTGAAAAAGCAATTATGAACGAAGTTTCACCAGTTTTCCATATTGATAAAATTAAGAAACCTTTATTTGTAGTTCAAGGAGCAAACGATCCTAGAGTAAATATAGATGAGTCAGATCAAATTGTAGAAGGACTTAGAGCTAAAGGTGTAGATGTTCCTTACATGGTAAGATATGATGAAGGACATGGTTTCGGAAAAGAAGAAAATAGAATAGCATTATATAAATCAATGATGGGATTCTATGCAAAACACCTTAAGGGAAAAGTGCAAAATCCAATTAAACATTAATTTTATTTAATTTTGAGTCGTCCTAAAATAGGTTGACAGATTTATAAAAATTTATTTAAACCTTTGAAGTTAACTTCAAAGGTTTTTTGTTGTGTATAAGATTAGGTGTTTTATAATTAAGACTCAAATGTGGTTTTTTTTATAAAATCAATTTTGAAACTCAATATAATCTAACTTTTCTCAAAAAAATTAAAAAACTATTATAGATCTAGGTTTTTTTATTATTAGATTTTTTTCTTCTAATTTTCTAAGGCTTCTAGATATTGCTTCTCTTGAAAAATTTAAATCTTCTGAAATTTCAGATAATGGAATTTTAATTTCATTATCATCATAAAAAGAAGTTTTATACTTAAGGTATTTTATCAATCGATCTTCTAAAGAAAAACTACTTATGTTCTTCATTTCATTAAGAATATTTAGAAATATATATCTAAGGCCTTCTTTAATGAGAAAATCAAATTCAGTAAATCTTATAGCCCATTCAATAATAAAGTTATGAGGAATAAAAATAACGTCACAATTTATTAAGGAAGTGATTGAAAAGTTTATATCAGTAATTTTATTTAAATCAGAACAAAATAATAATTTGGGAGACTCAGGATTAGCTTCAACACAATATAAATGGGTTTTTTTATTGTTTAAGACTGTAGCTGTTTTACAAGCTCCAGAAAGTAATATTACGGAAGTATCAATAAGACTATGACTATCTCCTAGTATTAAATCCCCTTTTTTAAAAGTTTGAATAGTAGTTTTTTTTTGAATTAAATCAATTAAATCTCTTGGAAAAGGTAAGTTTTGTAGCATGTTTTGAAAGGTTAATTTAAAAATAAACAAATACAATTCATTCAAGTTTATGAATAAACGTTACTAATTTTAGAGATAATTATAAAAGAGATTTTAGAGATTAGACAACAAGTATTTTAAATAACTTGTTGCAGTATTTTTTACCATTTACAGTTTACAATTTACAAAAAAAATAATTTACACTAATTGTATAGAGCGAGTTCTGTTAATTAGCTTTTTTCTATACTCTAGTTTTTTTAATGCTCTAGAGATAGAAGGTAATGGAACTTTTAAATCTAACGATATTTCAGTTCTTGAAATTTGAAGTTTTTTAGTACTGTAAATATGATGTTTTTCATATAAATAGTTATATAAACGATCTTCTAAAGTAAGAGTAGTACGATTACTTATTCTCGATGTAATTTTACTAATGTTATATAAAGTACTTTTTATTTTACTATTTCTTAGAAAACTATATTCCTTTTCCCATTCTTCTAGTTTGTCATTATTAATCCATAATAAAGAACAATCTTCAATAGCTGTTATTGAAATAGGAGAAATAGATGTTTGAGTTATCACCAAAGGACAAATGAATGGATTTTCGGAAGGTGAAATATAATACAGTAAAGAATTATTATCGTCTTCATCTAAATGGGCTTTTAATACTCCTTTAGTAAGAAGAGCTGTTCTATGAAATGGAGCATCTTTCAAAACAATAAGATCTCCAGTATTGTATTTTTTTTCTATTGCTTGAGAAAATATTAATTCACATATATTTTCATTTAAGGTATCTAACATCGGGGGTAAAATCATAATTGTTTAATGTCTGTTTTTTAGGTTAAAATATTTAATAAAATTCATGATTGTTAATATAAAACAGATAAAAACAAGGAAAACCTACCTTTTTTATGAAAATAATTAATTAACAGTGAAAATGTGATGTTTATGAAATTGTGATCTATGTTAAATAATGACCTATGTGAAATAGTGATTCATGCTAAAAAAAGTAAAAAAACTAACATCAAATTTGCTGCTGAATTAATTATAAAAATTAAATAAAGATCATGAAAAAAACAATTTTTTTATTAGGTGCAGTTTTAGTTAGTAGTTTTACTACAGTAAGCGCTCAGTATGTTATAGATAGTCAAAGATCTATTAATATAAGTTCAGACACAGATAGCGCAGGAGGAAATGAAGGTATAAGTTTATTGGCTAGAAATTCAACACTAGCTTGGTTTACACCTGATAACATAACCCATAGAGTACGAACTTTTTTTGAAGCTAGAAGTAATTTTCAAAGTTCTGCACATTTTAATAGTACTACACACTTTAATGGAATTCCATATTTTAACAAAGAAGCTAAATTTGGTCAATTAGTAGACTTCAGAAACGGATACAAAGTAACTTCGGGATCTGTAGATTTTAATATAGGTACTTTTTCTTCAAAAAGTTCAGCTTCATTCATTGCTCATATAGATAAAAATAGTAACGAT
Organism: Tenacibaculum aquaeponti; assembly: GCF_052084715.1. Lineage (GTDB taxonomy): Bacteria > Bacteroidota > Bacteroidia > Flavobacteriales > Flavobacteriaceae > Polaribacter. The sequence goes on from NZ_CP197288.1 coordinate 3,071,273, forward strand.
CCAAATGTAGATACATTTAAAGTTTTATACGGGACAAATGCAACCAAAATATTAGATGTAGGTATTGGTAAAACTCAATTAGCTTCAAGGGAGTTTGAATCTACAAATGATGGAAGTTTTACTGTAAATGTTGATGTTAACAATAATTCTCAAGTAGATAAATTTAAGGTGTTATACGGTAGTGAAAAAAAGGAAGTGCTGTCTGCAGGAAAAGAAGATGTTATTATTAGTACCAAACTTGTAACAAAAAATGATATTTCAACAAAAAATATTGCTGCAGAAGATATTGTAGCTAATAAAGTTACCTTAAGAGTTGGCTCTTTTCCAGATTATGTTTTTGCAAACGACTATGAATTAATGCCTTTAAATGAAGTAGATAGTTTTATTAGAAAGTATAAGCATTTACCTAATATGAAATCGGAAAAAGAAGTAGTAAAAGAAGGGATGGAGTTGAAAGAGTTGACTTTAAAATTAGTGGAAAAAGTAGAGGAGTTAACCTTGTATACTATTCAACAACAAAAATTAATTGAAAATTTACAAGCAAAATTAACCACACTTAAAAAATAATCACCAATGAAAAAAGTAAGTATAGCCATACTGTTTTTACTACTGGGATTAGTCGTAAAAGCACAAGAAGATATAACTTTATTTAGGTTTTTAAGTAAAAAGCAAGAAAACGGGAAAATTTATGTGTTAACGCCTGAAATAAAAAATGGGCATTTATTGGCAAAAGAAATAACGAATGAAGATTTTAATTTAAAAACAGGCTACTTAGATGCATTTATAGTAATGCCGCATCCAAATTTGAAAAAAGGAGAGGTTTTAATTGTTTCAGCAAGAGATAAAAAAAGTTTTTTAAAATTAGATTATTCAGCATCAAAACTTGAGCTAGGGAATTATTTTACTGATACACATAGGGCCAAAGATTATTTCTATAGATGGCATTTAAATTATGCAGGAGGAAATAATGAAGTTTATTTTCAAGGCCCTCTAGATAATACTACAAGTGGAGCGTTAACATTTGATAATGGTGTTTTTAAATTACAAAGGATAGAAGATACAAAAGGGATAAAAACTCCAACAGATGGAAGTGGTGTGCCTAAGGGAGAAAGAATAGCGGATAAACAAGTTATCATTATTCAAAAACTAAAAAACTCAATTTAATTTATTAGAAAATGCAAATAAATACAATAAAAATAAAGTGTAAACTACTTCTTGCTTTTTCACTAGTAGTTTTATGGAGTTCATTTACTTTATTACATGCGCAAACCAATGATTTGGCTGTAATGCATATAAAAAGTAAAGGAAAATATAATAGAGTGTTTACGCCACAAACTAATTTAAAAAAACTAGTAGACAAAGGAGGTAATAATGCGGCTACAATAGAGTTTTGGGCAATGCATAATACTGAAGGTAGTTTAGCTAGTGATCCTGTACATTGGTATTTAACTAACTTTGAGAATAATACTAAGTCTTTTTCGTTAGATGTAAATACAAATAAGGTAGAGTTACAAGTAGCAAATCAAAAATTAAACGCAAATCTGTTATTAGGAGATCAATTATTTAAAGATACCTGGTATCATTTTGCTATTACAATCGATAAAAATGCTCAAGAATTACGTGTTTATATTAATGGGCAAGAAAAAATTTTTATAAATGCACCTAATTTTGATATTCAAGATTTATATCTAGTAAGTGATACTAAAACAGATTTATTTTTAGCAGAATATAGAGCGTGGTCTACTGCCAAAACTAAAGAGGAAATTGAATTTCAAAAATTTCAAAGTTTTTATAAGGAAACACAAAATAAATTAACCGAATTAAAAGGTACTGGTTTAGAGATTGTTTATACGACCAATAATATTAGTAGTTACGAGAATTTTGGAAGTAATGCATTTGTGAGTTCATCGTGGAAAAATTTGATGTATAGTTTTTTTCCTAATGATAATTTAGTAGAAAAAGCAGAGTTTGTAACTTCATATAAAAATACTGCAATAGCTAAAATAAGTACAGATATTAATCATCCTATTTTAGGTTTAGATAAAATTATAGTAAAAGCAAGCGATGGAGATGGAGTAAATCATGCATTATTATCTGGAACAAATGGAATAGTTATAAGTTGGTTACATGCAAAAGAAACCGATGAATATGAGGTGTTAAGAAGAAATATCCGTTCAGGAACTATAAGTCGAGTGATACATACAGAGCGTAATGTTGCTGATAAAAAAGTTTCAGAAGAGTTAACGTATGAAGATAGAGGGGTTTTACCAAATGAGTTATATGAGTATACGATACAAGCTAAAAAGGCTGGTGCACCAACAAAAGTAGGAAAAGATATTGGCTTTGTGTTACCTAATGGTAAAGTTAGTGGAACTATACAAACATCTTCTAGTGTACCAACTAAGAATGCTAAAGTAGAAGCTGTTGTAGGTACTAATCCAGGTGGAGCTTTACATATAGAGCAAGGAGCAAAACCTATTTTCGTGAAAAATGTTGAAGGATTTAGGAAAACAGAAGGAGGAGCATCATTAGAGTTTTGGTATAAAACTCCTGTTGTAGGTGATGGAGAGAATAAAATTCTAATAGTAGGTAATGCAGAATTAATTGTCAAAAAAAATACGATTAAAGTAACATTAGATGGAAATACTTATTTAGAAGCTACAAGAACCTCAGATACATCATGGCATCAATATGCATTTACTTTCGGTGCAAATGGCGGGCAATTATATGAAGATGGAGAGGTTATGGAAAATGGAGCTACTAAGAATTTATTTAGGGTAAATCTTTTAGGGAGTAGTTATTTTAGTATAGCTAATACAACAAGTTTATCATTTTATTTAGATGAAGTACGTTTTTGGAATGTAGAGAGAACACCTGAACAAATCAGACAATATGCAAATCATATCATTGGAGGAAAGGTAGATGATTTATTTGCGTATTATCGTTTTGATTTTAATCATTCACATAAGTTATTTAATTTTTCTTCAACAAGAAGAGGTCAGTATTTAGCTGAAAGTGAAGAAGAATTAAAACATTTACCAGCAGCAGAACAACCACAAATTACTTATGCTACATATACAGATGAAGTAGGGAATTATGAGTTTACGACATTAAATACAGGAATTCAAGGAGTAACTAATAATGACACTAAGTTAGAATTTACTATTCTACCATCGAAGCCTCGATTTGAGTTTTTACCTAAGACAAAAGTAGTTGGTGTTCCAAGAAAATTGAATGGAACAGAGGTGGTTGATGTGGATTTTACAGATGTATCAAGTTTACCAATAACAGGTGTAATTACTTATAGAGTTGGAAATGATTTATTCCCAGTACTTAAAGGAACATCTTTAAAAGTAGACGGAACTGTAATTCAAAGTGTAGAAGATGCTAAAGTTACTACAGATAATACAGGAAGTTATGCAATTAAGGCAGCTCCAGGAAAACATATTATTACACCTAATACGAGACCAAACTTAACAAACTTAGAGCGTTTAAATGAAGCGAGTTTACGTTTCGATGGGACAACAGGGTATGCGGAGTCAAATCAAGTTGTTGATAATGAAGGAGGAAGTTTTACTTGGTCAGGTTTTGTTAAGCCTTATTTAAAAAAGAAAGATACAGATGTTGTGCCAACTACCCAAACAATTTTACAATGGGGAGATATTTCGTTAAAATTAATTAATAACACAACATTTAAAGTCTTTTCAGGAACTGAAGAAAAATTGTCTGAAGCTATTTCTACAACTGAACAGAATCAATTCGTATTCTTTGGAATAAGTTATAATAAAGAGAGTGGTATTATGACCCTTTATATTAACAATAGAAAAAAGAATACAGCAGTAAGTACCTTGGCTATAAATGATAAGTTAATTGTAGGTAGTGAAAAGATAAACAATAAGTTTACTAATTACTCTAAATCACATTTAGATATATTAGAATACAGAACAACGGCTCTTGTTGAGACAGATATTACCAAATTAAGGGAAGGAAAATATATTACTCCAGAAAGATCTAAATTAGTATTGTCTTATTCGTTTGATCAAAAATATGGAACTAAAGTAATCAATTTAGCGAATTTAACTCATAATGAAAATAATTATTTAGAAATTACTGAAGGTTGTAGTTTTGATAATACGGTACGAAAACAATATTTAAGAGAAGTTGAATATTCTTACAAGGCAACTAATCCAAAATTTAATCCTAAAGGAGAAAATTATGAATTGGTAATTGAAGAGCCGCTACAGAATATAAATTTTGAGAACATAACTAGATATAGTTTTGTAGGAAATATAGCAGTTCCTTGTAATTATAATGTAGGAGCATGGACAGGTAAAATAGTGCGTACAGATATTGAACATCCTAAGTTTGAGAAAATAATTAAAGCAGAAAATTTTAATATTGATAATACTATTTTTACAGTTAACGATTTGTTACCAGGTAGGTATCGTGTAGAAATCACGAATACTAGTTCTGGTAAAACAGAAGAAACACCGATAATAGATTTACGAGCTGGTAATGTAGTGTATGATTTTGAGTACAGAAATCCTCTTAAAGCTGAAATAGTTGAGATTCGTAATTTTAATCTAGAAGGTATCGGGAATTTAAAACAGGCAAATAAATATGTAGGAGATGAGATTAACTCTTCGTGTAGTGATTTACTTGTGTTAAAAGGAGGGCAAGGAATTGTTATGTCTGTAGCTGTTTTTGAAGAATATGGAACAAACAAATGCTATATAAACAATGCAGAAGTTTCTCTTGGAGGTGATGCTATAATTGTAGCTAATGGTTTAAAAAGAAAATCAAATAATTTAGGTCGTTCAAATTTTATAACACAGGTATCAGGTCCAAATTTTGTTGGGGATTTATCAAGGAAATTTTTAATATCTGTTAATCATGAAGGAAGGGTGTTTCAGTTTGATAAAAAAGCAATAATGGAAGGAACAACTCAAAGTAATTCAGATTTTACATTATTAAATCCTCAAGTTGGTTTTGTTTTGCATGATCCTCCAGGTGATAATAGTTTTTCTACCTTAGCTAAAGGGTCTACTTTTTCTTTTAGTTCTTCTTCTGAAAATGGAACAGATATTTCAATTGCAACAAATACAGGTGCTACAGTTAGTACAGAAGTTACAAGTATTGCTTTAAATATTTCAGCACCAATGGGTGTTGGAGCTGCTGTTGGTTTTGGAACACCTGTAGCTCAAAGCACTTCTACATTAGCGGGGCAAATAGGAGGAGATTATTCTCATAGAACAATTAGTGGTTCAGGTTACTCGGTTACTTTAGAAAAAAGTATTTCAACTCCTTCAGATCCAACTTATGTAGGAGAGGATGCAGATGTTTTTGTAGGGGTTTCTAATGTGCTTTCTATTGGAACAGGTAGAGAAGTAAAAGTAACTAATTGTGTACCAGTTGTTGAGAGTAAGAATGAAACCTTGCTTTCTAAGGATCTTATTCCTTTTGCGTATACAAAACAAAGTTTAATTGATGTTGTAATTCCAAATTTAAGAAGACAAATTATAACTAAATATGATGCGAATAATAATATAGTAACACCTCCAAAAGATAGAGATCATTTAGATTTAGAAAAAACAGTGTCCGAATTATTAAAAGCTTCACCTAAAGATGCTCAAGATAAAGATATAGCAAATTATGTGCATCAAGTGTCTGTTTGGGAGGATATTATAAAAACTAATAGTGACAAACTAAAAAAAGAGAATTTTAGTAAAGGACTTGATTTTAGTAGTACAACAGAAAAACTTACTCAAGTTCAATCTGGAGATGTAGATTTAGGATCTGGTCCAGGGTTAAATCCTTCAGTTTTAGATAGGCGAATTACTTTTGATGCTTTAACGGAAATAAGTTATAGTTTATCTAGGAGTAATAATTCAGATTCAGGATCTACTAACGGAGGAGGTTTTTCTACAGGTTTTTCTAAAGATTTAAGTTTTAAGGCATTTGGTATTGGGCTTACAACCAATATAACAACTAGTATTTCAGGAGTTTTCAGTAGTACTACATCTAATACAAATGATAATAGTAGAGTAGATAGCTTTACTTTAAATGATGATGATGCGGGAGATCAGTTTGATGTTTCTATAAGGAGAGATCCTCAGTATGATACACCAATGTTTTTAACCAATGCGGGTCGAAGCTCTTGTCCTTTTGAATCAGGAACAGTGCCTAGAGAAGGAGTGGAATTAATTGTAGATAAAGTAGTAGGCTATGGAACAGGAGATGAATCGATATTGTTTAACCTTACTTTAAGAAATACTCAAATAGCGAAAGATGCAACTAGGAAAACATATATTGTAGGGATGGATGGAGCATCAAATTCTTTAGGAGCAGTTGTGAATTTAAATGAATCACCTATTTTTGAACCAACAACTTCATCTAAATTTGTTTTTGGTTTAGATCCAAGTTCTCCAACTGGGGTTCAGCAAGAAATAAAAGCACAATTGCGTATAGCTAGAGGAACCGATGCTCCTTCAGTAATTTCTTATGAAAATATTAAAATTCAAATGTATTCAGAATGTGAGCAGAGTGGAGATCGCTATCGTTCATATGGAGTTGATGAATATAATGAGGTTGGTGTTAAGCCTTTATCTGAAATTTTAGTAACAGCTCATTTTACAGGTGCATGTATTGAAGAAATTACGGCAGATGCTCCTCAAAATGATTGGATAGTTAATGGATCTGATAAGAAAAAATTAGATTTTAAGTTCAGAATTCCAGAATTAAAAGATAAGCCAGATACAGATGATTTTTCGGTTGATTTGGAATACACTATTCAAGGAAATAATACTCCTAGAATATTAAAAAAATTAGATTTAAAAACTCTAAAAGCAAATCTAGATGCTAATACAGATCAAGTAACGTATAGTGCAGATGTTTCTGGCTTAACAGATGGTGAGTATAGTTTTAGAATTGTTCCTGTTTGTGGTGATGGAGGATCCGATAATCCTAATAATAGGAAAAATCCAACAGCTTTTGTAAAAGGTAAAATAGCACGAAATGCTCCTAAATTAGTGTTAACAACACCAGACAATGGAGGAATTCATACAACAGGAACAATTTCAGCTAAATTTTCGGCGCCAATTAATCCTGCAACAGTAAACTTGAATTCATTGGCAATGCGTGGTATTTTAGGAGGAATTCCTAAGCCATTAACAGCTGTTAAATTAGATAATATTAATGATGTAATTAGTATTCCACATAATAGCAGATTTAATTTTGATCAAGAAGCAACAATTGAAATGTGGGTAAACCCTGCAAAATTCCCTGCTACTGGTAGTGTGCCTATAATACATAAAGGTAATAATTTTGGTGTTCTTCTAACTTCAAATGGAAAAATAGAAGTAGGAGACGGTGTTATGTCTTCTGTAGGATTACAACCTTTTACATGGACTCATGTAGCTGTAGTTGCAGATAAAGTAAATGGAAATGCTACTATTTATTTCAATGGAAATCCTGTAGGTTCAGGAAGAATTTCAACAGTTTTAAAAACTAATGAAAATCCAATCTTAATTGCTCCTGTAGTTAATAGTGATGCTTTTGTTGGTTCTTTAGATGAAATTCGTTTATGGAGATCACAACGAACACCAGCAGAAATTGTTAGTCATATGAAAAATCAATTGCTTGGTAATGAAGATACTTTAGAAGCATATTTTGTGTTTAATAATAATACTTTGGCTAAACAAGGTATTAATGGAGAACCAGATGAAGCAATCCAAGATTTTACAGGAAATGCTCAAGGTACTACAGCAACAGGAATTGATTTCGTTACTAATGAAGAAGCCGCTCCTTTAGATATAACAAAAACTGTAGAGGATATTCAGTTTACAACTACAATGTCTGAGAATAATACAATCATCAACTTTAATATGAAAATTGAAGATTTAGAGTTTGTTGAAGGAGCGCAATTAACAGTGTTTGTAAAAGATAAGAAGTTAGAGGATCCATTGGGTAATAAAGTTGATAAGGCATCATGGAGTTTTATAGTAGATCGAAGCAAATTGAAATGGAGTCAGAATAATATTTCTATAGCTCAAAATCAAGGAGAATCTACTACTATTGAAAATATTGATTTAATTAATCAAGATGGAGGTGTAGATGTTGATTATACTTTTGAAAACTTGCCTGTATGGTTTGAGGTTAAATCAGGCGCTAGCGCTGCAGAAGGAGCAACAAATACTATTAGAGCTAGAGAAACCAATAGTGATTTAGTGTTTGAGGTAAAAAGCTTTTTGAATCCTGGTGTACATAGTGCAAATATTTATATCAAAACAAGTAATAAAAATACAGGTGTTAAATTAGGGGTAGAAAGTTTTAGAGTTGAGGTTACTGTAACTTGTCCAGAGCCAGTAGTTTCTCAGAGTTTTAAAAATGATTACCCTTTTACTATGGATTTTAAAGGGAATTTAATAATAAATAACCAAAAATCATTAGATGTAGATGATTCTATAACTGCTTTTATTGGAGATATCCCAAGAGGTTATGCGAAAGTAACAAGTAACGGAATAGTTAATTTAACAGTATTTGGTAATATAGGAGAAACACGTGCTTTAAACTTTAAAATTTGGGACGCTTCTGAATGTACAGAGTTCGAAGGTATATTAGAAAATTATAATTTCCTTTCTACTACTTCTCAGGGAACAAACCAAATGCCAGTTACTTTCACAGTGGGGCAAAAAGTAAAAAGAAGAATTCCTGTTACTAGAGGTTTTCAAGAGTTGAGTTTTAATTTAAAAGACACTAAAACATCTAACAGTTTATCGTTATCAGCTATAAAAGGACTGCCATATAATTCTCAGATATTTGAAATAGCTAATCCAACAATAAGTGCACTTGTAGGAGTAGATGGTAATTTTACAGGGACGTTAACTGAAATTGATGTTAAAAAATCTTATCTAGTTAATGTAACAACAGATGATGTTAAGTTTATTGAGATTGTAGGATTACCCGTAGACTTAAATACCAACCTTTCTGTTTTAGGAGGTAAAGTAGTAAATGCAATTCCATTCTATCCTAATAATTTAGAGCGTACAAATTATGCATTACGATCATTTACTTCTACAAATGTTAGTGATGGTGATAGAATTGAAAGAAGAGGTTTGTTTGCAGAATACTCAGCGTCTGAAGGATGGAGAGGTAGCTTAACACATTTAACACCAGGTTTAGGTTATATATTTAAATCTACTAAATCAGGAGCTATTAACTATTCTGGTATTGTAAGTGCTACATCTAATAGATTACTTTCACGAAATTCTGATTCTAATTTCTATGATGCTAATTCTACTGAATTAGAAGAAACACCTTCTTACAAAGATCTAGACTTAACAATTAATGTTAATAAGTATATTAATTTTATGTATATAAATGGTATTGTTAATAATCAAGATCTAGAGTTTAAAGCAAATACAATCTTAGCTTTTGTGGGTGAAGAATTAAGAGGAGTTTCTAAAGTTGAATTTATTAACGGAGAATATCATTATTATATTGGTATAGGTAGTAATGAAATTGAAGAAGTTCAATTTAAACTTTATGACGGTGTTGATCTTGTAGATTTAGAAAATGTTGAAACATTTTCAGCATACAAAACAATGGGTAGTTTGAGTAATCCTTATCGTTTTACTCTAAAGAAAAACTCATTAGATTCTGGAGAGTTATTATCATTATCTCAAAATGTTCCAAACCCAATGGAGAATCATACAGAGATAAGTTTTAGTATTCCTGAAGATGCGTTAGTAGATATTAGTATATATAATACTATAGGTCAAAAAATTCATACTTTAATTCATAAAGAAGTAAAAGGAAAAACAAAACACAAAATAAGATGGAACGGTTTAGTACGTGGAAGTCAATTAGAGAAAGGTGTGTATATTTATGAATTAAGAACAAGTGGGCAAAGATTGCAACGTAAGTTAATAATGAAATAAATTAGTAATTAACTAATTTTAATTAAAGAGGCTGTCTGAAAAAGACAGTCTTTTTTTTCTCAATTTGTTTGAAAAACTAATAATTATAAAAACAAAAAACCCTGAAATATTCAGGGTTTTTTTGTGGTACCTCCAGGAATCGAACCAGGGACACAAGGATTTTCAGTCCTTTGCTCTACCAACTGAGCTAAGGTACCAGCTCATAAGCGGGTGCGAATATATAATTTAAAATTTAATATCTGTGCTAAATTTTGTAGTTTATTTTTATTTTTTGCTTAGAAAAATATTTATAATACTTAATCTTTTGATAAAGAGCTAGAAAGTTAAAATAGATTATTTGATGTTTTCTAAATTAAAAATTAAACTTAATTAAGCATGTGGTATCTTGTTTTAGTAGAGCAAGACTTTTATAAAAACAAAATAATATAGTCTTAAAAGTATAAAAATAAAAAAGCCCTGAAAAAATCAGGGCTTTGTAAGTGGTACCTCCAGGAATCGAACCAGGGACACAAGGATTTTCAGTCCTTTGCTCTACCAACTGAGCTAAGGTACCAGCTTGCTAGCGGATGCAAATATATAATAGTTTTTTTAATTGAGCCAAATAAAAATATGAAAAATCTATTATAAATTTGTTGCCACTATAAAATTAAAGCATGGATTTAATCATAGATGTTGGTAATACAAGAGCGAAAGTTGCTGTTTTTGAAAAAGATAAGTTGAAGGAGTTGTTTGTTTTTAATAAAGAAGGAATTATCACAGAAATAAAAAAAATTTCAAAAAAGTATTCAATTCAAGGAGCAATTATTTCTGCTGTATCTAAACTTACAACTCAAGAATTTGAAAAATTACACAAGTTTTTAAATCTAATAGAGCTTAATAGTGAAACAAAAGTTCCTTTTAAAAATAATTATGAAACCCCAAAAACTTTAGGAGTCGATAGAATTGCTTTAGCGGCTTATGCAGTAAGTAATTATCCAAATAAAAATGTTTTAGTTATAGATGCAGGTACATGTATAACGTTTGATTTTGTTAATGAAAATGCTGAATATTTAGGCGGAGCAATATCCCCTGGATTAAAAATGAGATATCAATCGTTAAATAATTATACATCTAAACTTCCATTGTTAAAATCAAAAGAACCAAATAATTTTATAGGAAAAAATACTCAAGAATCAATTCATTCAGGTGTAGTTAACGGAATAAGTAGAGAAATTGATGGTGTAATTACACAATATAAAAATAAATTTGAAGATTTAACAGTACTTTTAACAGGAGGAGATACAAATTTTTTGGCCAAACAATTAAAAAATTACATATTTGCCAATCCAAATTTGGTTTTGGAGGGATTATATCAAATATTGACTTATAACAGAGCGGATGATTAAGAGATTTTTTATTGTAGTATTAGTACTAATTTCAATAAAGATAACGGGGCAAAGAAATAGTTCTTCACCTTATTCTTTTTTCGGTATAGGAGAAGAAGTGAGTAGAACAACGGTAGAACAAGCCTCGATGGGGGGAATAGGTGTTGCGCTTAAAGATATTTACCATCTTAACTTTATTAACCCTGCAGCAAATGCAGATTTAAGACTTGCTACTTATGGTATTGGAGGAGAGCTTTCTCTTTTAAATGTAAGTAGTAATACTGGAAGTGAATCTAATAATACAACAAGTTTAAGATACATAGCATTAGGTTTGCCAATTGGTGAAAAGGCTGGTTTTATGGCTGGTTTGCAACCAGTTTCTAATGTGGGTTATGCTTTGTTAACAAATACTTTCGATGGAGATGATAATGTAACTGAAGCTACAAGATTCACAGGAAATGGCGGAACAAACAGATTGTTTGGTGCTTTTGGAATTAATGTTTACAAAGGACTTGCTTTAGGTATTGAAGCAGGTTTTGTTTTTGGAAATATTGATAACAATACGATTAATCAACAGGCTAACGTGGCTTTAGCGACTAAATACCAAAGAAATGCCATCGTAAGGGGAGGTCAATTTAAATTAGGTGCTCAATATAAACAGAAATACAAAGGATTAGATGTTATTGCTGGTGCTGCTTTACAATTAGAAAACGATTTTACCTTGTCAGGTAGAGAACGTATTTATTCTTTTTCTTTTGCATCCAATGGAAGAGAAATTCCTAGAGATACTTTGTATGATAGAAGAGTGTCTGGGAAATTATCAGTGCCTTTAAAAACTATTTTAGGTATTGGTGTAGGGAAAGAAAATAAGTGGTATGCTGGAGTAGATTATGAAACTCAGGCCGCTTTCGAAAATGAAGGGAACCTAATTCAAGGGTCTACATATAGATTTGATTCTTCAAATAGATTGTCTATAGGTGGTTACTATATACCAAAAATAAACTCTATTTCAAGTTACTGGGATAGAATAACATATAGAGCTGGTTTAAGGTTTGAAGATACTGGTTTATTAGTAGATGGAACAGGAACAGGAAATAATTTTACTTCAATATCCGATTTTGGCATAAATGTTGGTTTTGGTTTACCATTACCAAAGCAAGTTTCTAATCTTAATATAGGATTAGAATACGGACAGAAAGGTTCAACAGCTAATAACTTGATAAAAGAAAGTTATTTTAATGTAAGATTAAGCCTTTCACTAAATGGAAGAAATTGGTTAAAGAAGAGACAAATAGATTAATTTAACGATAATTATGAAAAAAATTACGTATTTATTCACAGTATTATTCCTATTAACAATAGGACTTAAAGCACAGGGAGGACAAGAGTGTAATATCAAATACAACTTGTTTAAAGGAAATGTTACAACTAAGAAATATGCAGAGGCAAAGCCAGATTTAAATTGGTTAATGGAAAATTGTCCTACACTTTCTGTTAATATTTATAAGTATGGAGCAAAAGTAGCAGACAAAACTAAAGATGCTGTTTTAGCAAAAAGAGTTTATGAAGGTAGGTTAGCTAATTTCCCAAATAAAAATGTAGCTAAAGCTCATAGTGATTATGCATCTTTTTTAATTAAAAATAATTTAGGTTCTGATGATGAAATCTTTGGTATTTTAGAAAAAGCATATAAGATTTCTCCTAAAGATATGGGAGTAAAAAATATTTTTAGATATTTTAAAGGTATTGTTTCTAGATTTAAAGATGTTAATCCTCAAAAAGTTTTCGATACTTATGATGATGTAATGGAGTCAGTTGAAGAAAAATTAGATGATTACAATAAAAAATTAAGTCCTTTATTAGAAAAAGATTCTTCAGGAACTTTAGATAAAAAAGAGAAAAAAAACTTGAAAATTTATTCTACAAACTCTAAAGCTTTAGGTCAAGTAGAAGGAGGGTTAGATGCTATTTTATCTCAAATAGCTACATGTGAAAGATTAATTCCAATTTATTCTAGAGATTACGAAGCTAACAAAACTAATGGAGTTTGGTTAAAAAGAGCAGTGTCTAGAATGTATAATAAAGAATGTCAAGAAGATCCATTATTTGAAAAGTTAGTAACTTCTTATGCGGAGGTAACTCAATCTGCAGATGCAATTAATTTTGCTGCTGGTGTTTTAGAGAAAAATGGAGATACAAAAGGAGCTGCTGAAATGAGAAAAAAAGCTTTCGACTTAGAAACAGATCCTTTAAAGAAAGCTAGGTTAAAATTAAGAGAAGCTCAAGGTACATCTAATAAGTCTAGAGCAAGAGCATTAGCGTATGAAGCACTAAAATACAATCCTAATATGGGGAAAGCATATTTATTTATAGCAAGTTTATATGCTAAGAGTGCAAACACTTGTGGTAGTGATGTTTTTGAAAAGAAAATGACTTATGTTGCGGCATTAAATAAGGCAATGAAAGCACAAAGAGTAGATCCAGGTTCTGGAGCTGGTAGATATATTCAGAGTTACAAAAAGAATGTGCCTTCAAAGAAAGATATATTCAATAAAGGTATAGCACCAGGAAGTTCTTTTAGAGTTAAGTGTTGGATTGGTGAATCAGTTCGTGTACCAAACTAATGAGAGCATCACAAAAAAAAATATTTCTAAACATTGCTGCCATTTTCATGGTGGCAATGTTTTTTTCATGTACAAACGATACTAAAAAAGTTAGAGATTTTTTAGCAGATAAAAACTTACCTATTGCAACCGGAAAGCATGTTTTTCATGTATATAAAGATTCAGGAAAGGTTACATCTAAACTTATTGCTCCGATTTTAAAAGATTTTACAAACAAAGGACATCCATATAACGAATTTCCAAAAGGAATTAAAATTGTCACCTACGATAATGATGGAAGAGATTCAACTACTATAACAGGTAATTATGCATTGTCTTACACATCAACTAGAGTTTCAGAAATTAAAGGAAATGTAATCGTTTTTAATCATACCAATCAGAGAAGATTAGAAACAAATCAATTATTTTGGGATCAAAGAGAAGAATATTTTTTTACAGAAGATGGTTTTAGAGTAACCAGTATAAAAGATACCATTAATGGTTTTGGTTTTGAATCTAAACAAGATTTATCAAAATGGTTATTGAAAGATATTACAGGTGAAGTTGAAGTTCAAAAAGAAGGATTATAAATGAATACAATTTGGAAGTACACACAGTACGGTTATTTAGTAGTAGGAATAATATTCTTAATAGAAGGTGTTTTAAAATGGAATTCGGATAGAGCACAAGCTTTTTTAATGTTTGGATTTGCTATATTTATCACAATTATTTTCTTTTTCAAAAGGAATTTTAGAAAGAAAGTTGAGCAGAGGAATAAGCAACAAAAATGAATTATGAAATCTTAATCATACTAGGTTCTATAGTTTTTTCAGCCTTTTTTTCAGGTATGGAGATTGCTTTTGTATCAGCAAATAAACTTCATATAGAATTAGAAAAAAAGGGAGATGGTATATTGTCAAAAATATTGTCTAAAATCACCAGTAATTCTTCTCGTTTTATTACTTCTATGCTAGTAGGAAATAACATAGCATTAGTAATTTACAGTTACTTTATGGGAGAATTATTAATGCGGTGGTTTCAAAATTTTTTACCATCAGATTTTATAATTATAAATACATTATTTAAAGAATTAGAATTATTAACACAGACAGTAATTTCTACATTAATAATTCTTGTAACTGCTGAGTTTCTTCCAAAAGCACTTTTTAGAGTATACGCAAATGAAGCATTAAAATTATTTGCTTTACCAGCGTATTTTTTTTACATACTGTTCTATTTTTTAGCTGGATTGATTTCTAGAATTTCCGATTTCTTTTTACGTGTGTTTTTCAAAGCAGAGAAAGATGAAGTTCAAACGGAGTTTAGTAAAGAAGAGCTAGGGAACTATATTTCTGAACAGTTAGAAACAAATAAAGAAAATGAAGAAGTAGATTCTGAAATTCAAATATTTCAAAATGCTCTAGAATTTCATAAAGTAAAGGCGAGAGAAATTATGGTGCCTAGAACAGAAATTATAGCTGTAGATCTTCATGAATCCGTTACGAATTTAAAAAATACATTTATTGGAACAGGATTCTCTAAAATATTAGTTTATAAGAATTCTTTAGACGACATAATAGGTTATGTGAACGCTTTTGAATTGTTTAAAAAACCTAGAACCATAAAATCGATATTATTACCAGTTGAATTTGTTCCAGAATCTATGATTATTAATGATGTTTTAAATGCGTTAATAAAAAAGAGAAAAAGTATAGCTGTTGTTGTTGATGAATATGGAGGAACATCAGGGATAATAACTGTAGAAGATGTTGTAGAAGAGTTGTTTGGAGAAATTGAAGACGAACATGATAATCAAGAATTGTTAGAAGATAAGATTAATGATAATGAATTTCATTTTTCAGCACGATTAGAAGTTGATTATTTAAATGATGAATATAATTTAGAAATTCCTAAAGAAGAGGCTTATGAAACTTTAGGAGGATTTATAATTAATCATACAGAAACGATACCAGAACAAGATCAAGAATTGTTTATAGAGAACTATAAAATTATCATTACAAAAGTGAGTTCAGCAAAGATTGATACAATTTACTTTAAACTACTAGATAAAGAAAGTCGTAGTTCTTAAAATAATTCCTTAAAATTCTATAGCTAAAAGCATTAAAAACATTGCATTATTAAATGCGAAATTGTATTTTCGCAAACTGTATATAAAATAAAATTAAAATGGCAATTTTATCGAAAATTAGAGAACGCTCATTGTTCTTGATTCTTGTAATAGGTTTAGCATTATTTGCTTTTGTATTAGATCCTTCAACATTAAAGGATTTTTTCAATTCTCAGAAGATTAATGAGGTAGGACAAGTTAATGGAGAGTCAATTTCTCGTCAAGAATTTGCACAAGCTTTAGATAACTATAGAGCTCAAACAGGAAATAGAGTTTCTGAAATGCAAGCAGCAAAGAATGTTTGGGAAAACTTAGTGCGTCAAAAAATTTACGATAGCCAATTAGCTGAAGCTGGAATTACTGTTGGAGAAGCGGATATTTTAAATGATCTTTATGAGAAAGATTTCATTAAAAACGATCCAAAATACCAAACTTCAGGAGTTTTCGATAAAGAAAAGTTTAAAGAATTTTTAGCAACTATTAGAGAAGAAAACGGAGATCAGTGGAAAGCATGGAGAGAATACATGAGTAATGTAAAAAGCGCTTTACAAAAAACTACTTATGATAATTTAGTAGCTGCTGGTTTAGGAGCTTCTTTAGAAGAAGGGAAAACTGAATACTATAACGAAAACACTAAAATTAGTGGAGAATTAGTGTATTTACCATATACTAGTGTTTCAGATTCTTTAGTTCAAATTACCAAAGGAGATGTAAAAAAGTATATCGAAAATCATGCTTCTGAATTTGAAGTAGAAGCATCAAGAGATATTAGTTATGTAAAGTTCGATATTAAAGCTAGCGCTCAAGATGAGAATGATATTAAAGCTGATGTAGCTAAATTAATTAACGATAGTGATTCTGGTGTTGGTTTAAAAAATACTACTGATTATCTAGCCTTTTTAGAAGCTACAAAATCTGATTTACCATATAATGATAACATTCAATTTAAAGTTCAAGTTCCACAAGTAATTGCTGACACTTTATTTAAAGGGAATGTTGGAGATGTTTACGGACCATATAAAGATCAAAACTATTTCAAATTATCTAAAATTACTGAAGTTTTAGAGATTCCAGATTCTGTAAAAGCAAGACACATTTTAATCCCATTTATTGGATCTAATTCTGCTACACCAGAAACTAAAGAAACAGAAGAGCAAGCAAAAGCAAAGGCAGATAGTATTGCTACTTTAGTTAAGAAAAACAGTTCTAAATTTGTTGAATTAGCTAAAGAACTTTCAGCAGATAAATCTAATGCTGATAAAGGTGGAGATTTAGATTGGTTTTCATATACAAGAATGGTTCCTGAGTTTAGAGATTATTCTTTTAATAATAAAAAAGGTGATATTGGAGTTGTAAAAACTGTTTTCGGATTCCATGTAATCGAAATACAAGATCAAAAGAACTTCCAAAAAGCATTAAAATTAGCTACTTATGCTCGTAAGATAGAAGCTTCTGAAGCTACAGAAAATGAAGTATACCAAAATGCAGAATCTTTTGCTCAAGAAATTTCTAACGGAGGAAAAATTGATGCAATAGCTAAAGATAAAAACTTAACAGTTTCACCTGCTGTAGGTTTAAAGGCCTTAGATGAAAATATTGCTGCTTTAGGAAATGAAAGACAAATTGTTTCTTGGGCTTTTGGTAAAGATTTAAAAGTGGGAGATTTTAAGCGTTTTGATATAGATGGAGGTTATGTGGTTGCTACTTTAACAGGAGTTACAGAAGAAGGCTTAATGCCTGTTGATCAGGCTATTTCTAGAGTTCGTCCAATTTTAACGAATGAAAAGAAGGCTGAAATCTTAAATGCAAAGTTGCAAGGAACTACATTAACTGATATAGCAACTTCAACTAAACAATCTGTAAGAAAATTTAGTGATATAAACTTAAAATCACCAACAATTACAGGTATTGGATATGAACCAAAAGTTGTTGGAGCTATGTTAAGTGCTAAAGAAAACGAAATAAAGAAAAATATAGTAGGTGATAGAGGAGTTTATGCTTTTGTTGTTACTGCTAGAGTTTTACCAACAGATTTACCTAATTATGATACTTATAGAAAACGTATTGCTAATCAGAGAAAAAATCAAACTTACAATATGTATCAGGCAGTTAAAAAAGCATCTGATATAGAGAATGAAGTTGGAAGTACTTACTACGGAGTTGGTAGATAAAAAATATATTAATAGAAAGCCGAGTTATTAAAAACTCGGCTTTTTTTATTTAAAATAGCTATGATTACTAAAACAAATTTTTCAGATTTTAGTTTAGGTCTTTTTGTACTTCAGTTCTTAATCCTTTTCTTAATTATCTTTTCTCTGTATTTTATGTTTCGTATAATCACTTACATTAATTTGAGAATTAAGCAGATGAAAAACAATAATTAATTACTTTTTTAAGATTTTAAAACTCTTTTTTAAATTGTTTTTCTCTACAGTAAGAATATACAAACCTTTAGCTAAGGAATTTATGTTTTTAGTTATGGTGTAATTCTCATTAGAATTAAACTTTTCTATTATTTGTAATTGACCATTTAAATCAAATATTGAAACTTTAATATTTTGATTATCTTTTTTTGTAGAGATAATTTCAACGTAATCAACAATTATATTTGATTTTAAACTAATGTTAAAACTTTTGTTTTTATCAACGATATCTTCTTGAATATTTTCTGAAGAAAGCCTACCTTTTACAAAACCTGAAGCAATTGAACGTATGAAATCAGAGTGTTTACCAGTAATATGAATACTGTAAACTCCATCTTCAAAACCTGAAGTGTCTAAGTTGAATTCATTACCATTTAAAGAAAAAGAATAAACATAAGAATCTCCATGTATCGTTTTTCCATATAAATCACTTGTTTTTGTAATAACAGCATCAACTTTTATGCTTTCTAATGGAACTGAAACATTATTAAATTGAATAGAAATACGATTATCATTTTTTTGTTCATTTATATACCTCATTTTTGGCCCTTCTGGAAAATGAACAAATGCAGCGAATTTAGAATTCGCAGTTAATTGTTCTGAAGATTTAATCTTATATGAACTATTGTAACTGTTGATGCTTTTACGATTTTGATTTGTAATGACAGGAGACAATTGTTTAGAATTTCCGTATAATTTAAAATCTTCAATTGGTTTTTCGTGAAAGATGTCAACGTTTACAGTTGATGAATTACTCGGAGAAATAATTTTATCATAGTAGTTTTCTGAGTTAATAATCTGATAATCGCTTACAATATCATTATAATTAAATTCAGTTGATTCAAAAGTTTTTTTGTTACTAAAATTATCGTTTAAATATGGTTTTATTGTATTCCATACATATTGACCTAAAGCTACATCTACATGATCTAATTTAGCTTCTCCTTTGTCGAAAACATAGGTTCCTCCTGGACGCAAAGAACTACTATATGGAGTTACACCATCATTTGTGCCTTGAGCTAAATATAAGATTCCACCGCTAGTAAACATTAAAGGAGCTAAAAGTGTATGCCCGTTTTTAAAACCCGAAGCTCCAAGTATAATAAATTTTTCAGGTTGATTATTAGTAGCATTATCAAAAAGTGGCCTAACTACATTTCTACAATAATAAGTAGTTGATGTAGCTGCACCTTCGTTTAAACCAGTATTTTTCCAAATCCAGTTAAACCACCATTGTTGAGAAATATCAGCTAAATAAGTTCCCCAATACGGAGTTCCTAAAGCGATTACTCTTTTTACTTTGTCTCTTTTATTGTATGAAAACATAGCGGCTTCTGCGGCTTTTCCACCATTACTATGAGCTATTATAATAAGATCATTCACTTGATATTTATTAGTTATAATATCTATTGACTCAGCAAGTAATTTTCCGTTTTCCCAAAGGCCTTTACCTCTAGTTGTAGCAACAAAAACTACTTGATAACCTTCGTTATAAGCATTTTGATAAAAAGTATTATTAGTAAAAAATAATTGATTTAAATCTATATAACCATGATTGAATAATAAAACTTTACCATTGTAATTTGCTGGCCGTTCTCCGTAATGAATTGTAGATTTTATTAATGGACCAATAAAAAATGAACTTAGTTTACTCGGAGAGGGGAGTTGTTTTTCGATAAAATTTTGAGAAAATAAAAAAAACGGGAGGAGTAGCGCTAAGAATAGCACTTTAATTTTAGATTTCATAAATAAGGGTTTATTTGTTAACGTTTTTAAATATAGTTAAAAAATTAACATAAAAACTGAATTAACCTTATTTTTGAGTTGTTGTGTGTTTGAAATGATAAATAAAAAAGCAACCTAAATGATTAGATTGCTTTTAAATATTTTTTTAAATGTTGTATTAAGCATTCAAAGGTTTTCCATCCCAAGCAGCTTTAGCAGCTTCTTTAACGGCTTCAGAGTATGTTGGATGTCCGTGGCAAATACGAGCAATATCTTCTGCAGATGCTCTAAACTCCATTGCTACAGCCATTTCCATGATTAAATCAGCAACACGAGCACCAACCATATGAACTCCTAAAATTTCATCAGTGTTTTTGTCAGCTAATACTTTTACAAAGCCATCGATGTCTCCACTAGCACGAGATCTTCCTAGTGCACGCATAGAGAATTTACCAGACTTGTAATCTACATTTGAATCCTTTAATTCTTGTTCAGTTTTACCTACAGCAGCAACTTCTGGCCAAGTATAAATAATTCCAGGAATTAAATTATAATCAATATGTGGTTTTTCACCAGCTAAATATTCAGCAACTACAACACCTTCTTCTTCAGCTTTATGAGCTAACATTGCACCACGAACTACATCTCCAATAGCATAAATATTAGAAACATTTGTTTGCAAATGATCGTTTACATCTATTTGTCCTCTTTCAGTAACTTTAACACCAGCATTTTCTAAACCTAAACCATCAGTATAAGGTCTACGTCCAACCGCAACTAAACAGTAATCACCAGTAAAAGTTACTTCTTCTCCTTTTTTATTTGTAGCAGTTACAACAACTTCATCACCTTTTCTTTCAACAGCGGTAACACCATGACTAACGTTAAACTTAACTCCTTGTTTCTTTAATACTTTAGTAAGTTCTTTAGAAACATCTTTATCCATTGTTGGCGTAATTGTTGGCGCATATTCAACTACAGAAACATCTGCTCCTAAACGTTTGTAAACAGAGCCTAATTCTAATCCGATAACACCTCCACCAATTACAATTAAGTGTTTAGGTACTTCTTTAAGCTTCAAAGCTTCAGTAGAAGTTATAATACGTTCTTTATCAATAGAAATGAAAGGTAAAGTAGATGGTTTAGATCCTGTAGCTATAATAATGTTAGTTCCTTCAATAACTTCAGAACTTCCATCGTTTTTGGTAATTTTAACGTGAGTTGCATTTTCAAAAGATCCTAAACCTTCATAAACATCAATATTATTTTTATCCATTAAAAACTTAATACCTCCCGTAGTCTGCTCTACAACTTTAGCTTTACGATCAATCATTTTTGAAAAATCAAACTTTGGATTTTCAACAGAAATTCCGTGCTCCTCAAAATGATGAACAGCATCGTAATAATGATGAGAAGAATCTAATAAAGCTTTTGAAGGAATACATCCAACATTCAAACATGTACCACCAAGGGTAGAATATTTTTCAATAATGGCTACTTTTTTTCCTAATTGAGAAGCTCTAACCGCAGCAATATATCCACCAGGTCCAGAACCTATAACGATGATATCGTATTTCATGAGTTGTTTTATTTTAATACAAAATTACAATTATTTGCGAATTAAAAGAGAGTATTAGTTATTATTACTATTTTTAAAACAGATAAGAAGTATTTGTATGAAAATATTAAAAAAAATAGGTTGGATTGCGCTTGTAGTTTTACTAGTAATTCAATTTATCCCCACAAAAAAAAATAATGGAGAGTTTTCATCTCTAGATGTTTTTTTAAACGAAACAAATCCCTCAGTTAAAGTACAAACAATTTTAAAAAATGCTTGCTTCGATTGTCATAGTAATGTAACTGAATATCCTTGGTATCATGCAATAGCACCAGTTAATTTCTGGATAAACCATCATGTAGAAGAAGGTAAAGAACATTTAAATTTTTCAAAATGGGCAACTTATTCTTCAAGAAAAAAAGAACATAAAATGGAAGAGCTTTGGGAAGAAGTAGAGGAAAAACACATGCCTTTAGATTCTTATACATGGACTCATAGTGATGCTCGATTAAGTGAGGATGATATCAATTTAGTTGTGACATGGGCAAAAGAGATAGAGAAGGAGTATAAATACCAACAACAACGATAATTGAATACTACTGTTTTATTTATAGGTTATGTTTGGGTTGAACCAAATTCTTCTGCTGCTGGAAGTAGAATGATGCAATTAATAGAATTGTTTTTAAGCGAAAATTATAATGTAACTTTTGCTAGTCCGGCACAAAAAGGAGAAAATGCAGTACAACTAATTGAATATGGAGTTGAAGAAATTGTAATTGAGTTAAATTCATCTTCGTTCGATTCCTTTATTAAAGACTTAAATCCTCAAATTGTTGTTTTCGATCGATTTATGATGGAAGAACAGTTCGGTTGGAGAGTAGCTAAATGTTGTCCTAATGCAGTTCGTATTTTAGATACAGAAGATTTACATTTTTTAAGAAAAGTAAGATATGAGCAATTAAAAAAAGGAGAAGAATTTTCAAATCAAGCGTTATTACAATCAGATGAAACAAAAAGAGAAATAGCCTCTATTTTGAGATGTGATTTAAGTCTGATTATTTCTTCTTATGAAATGAAATTATTAAAAGAAGTATTTAAAATAGACGATAGTATTTTATTATATCTACCTTTTCTTTTAGATACAATTGAAGAAACAGATCAAGAGAACTGGTTACCTTTCGAAGAAAGAGAAGATTTTGTATTTGTTGGTAATTTTTTTCACAAACCAAATGTAGATGCTGTTTTAGAACTAAAAAGAATGTGGAGAAGTATTCGAGACCAATTACCCAAAGTAAATATTCATATTTATGGAGCTTATGTTAGTCAGCAAATTCAGCAATTACACAAACCAGATCAAGGATTTTTATTACATGGTTATACTCCCGATGCTATTGAAAAAGTAAGTAAAGCCAGAATAGTTTTGGCTCCTTTAAGATTCGGAGCAGGAATTAAAGGGAAGTTAACAGAAGCTATGGTGTGTGGAACACCAAGTGTAACAACTTCAATAGGAGCAGAAGGAATGCGTGATGAGTTTCCCTGGAATGGTTTTGTTGAAGACGATTTAAACGTGTTTTCCGATTTAGCTGTTAAACTTTACTCAGAAAAAAAAATTTGGCTTCAAGCTCAAAATAATGGGATAAAAATTATTAATTCCATTTATGATAAAAATGTTTTGAGTCGTGTTTTTTTACAGAAAATATCTCAACTTGTAGAGGATTTAAATTCTCATCGAACATCAAATTTCCTTGGAAGTTTACTACAACACCAAACTTTACAAGCAACAAAATATATGAGTAAATGGATAGAAGAGAAGAACAAAAAATAATTGAAAATTAATCAATAAAATTTCTTAGTTTTAATAGCCAAACGATATAAAATGCTAAGAAAAATTATTATCCTCCTTTTTTGTTACTGTAATTTTTATGCTCAACAAAATACTGTAGTAGATGAAGTTGTAGATTCATATGTGAATCATTTTAAATATTCAAAAGAAAATTTTTATTTCCATTTTAATAAATCTACATATTTTCCTGGCGAAGAAATTTGGTTTAAAGTTTTTGTGGTAGATAATAAAAATCTAAAGTTATTTCATCAAACGAAAACAGCTAAATTGTACTTTAATGATAATAAAGGAAATTTTCTAGGTAAACTTACACTTAAATTTAATGAAGGTTCTGCCAGCGGAGTTTTTAAAATACCTTCAGATTTTAATGACTGTATTATTCATTATAGAATTATAACAAATTGGTCTAAAAATTTTAAAGAAGAAGTGAAAAAAAAGAATTTTATTAAAATAAAAGGATGCGAAGTAAAAAGATTTACTAAGGACGTACAAAAGGTAAAATTCTATAACAATACAAAAAGTTTACTTTCAAATGTTGTAAATGCTGTAGAAGTAAAGCTACCTAAAAAAGATATAGGTATAAAAGAGGCAATATTAAAAGATGATTTAGGGGATGATATTTTTTTTGTGAAATTTAATGATCGTGGATTAGGGAAGTTTTATTTAAAACCTGAACATGATAGAAGATATTATTTAGAATATATAAATTCAGAAGGAAAAAAAGTAGAAGAATTACCAAATCATACCAAGGAAGGAATTACATTAAACTTAGTAGATAAAGGGGAGGAAATTTACTTAAGTTCAAGTATAAGTAAAAACTACTTAAATGAAAAAGATGTTGTTTTTTATTTAATTCATCGTAATGGGAAAATTGCTGAAGGAGCACGTTTAAATTATAAAAACAATAAGAGTTATAGATATATAGATAAATCTACTTTACTGAATGGAATTAATACTATTTCTCTATTTAAAAATAAAGAACTCATTGCAGAGCAAACTTTTTTTAATGCACACAAATTACATGATTTAGAAAAAGAAATTACACAAACAGTAAGAAGAATTAATAAAGATTCCGTAGAGTTTTCTATCTATAAACATACTAAAGATTCTGTAATTGATATGTCTATATCTATTTTGCCAAAAGAGAATGAAGATATATCCCAATTAGATTTATTTCAAAAATTTTATAACGTTACTTTTTTAGATAATGAGCAATTAGATTCTAAGAAATTTCTAAACCGTTTTCAAAAAGCTAAAGATTTATTTCCTATTAAAACAAGTAAAATCTATAACTGGGATTCTATTTTAAAACAAAAGAAAAAAGAGGTAAGTCATTTTTTTGAATCAGGAATAACAGTAAAAGGAAAACTTAGTGGAGAAAAATCTGCTCATTTAAAAGTAAATTATATTACAAAGAAAGAAATTGGTTATGTAGAAACAAATGCTAAAGGTTTTTTTGAAATTAAAAATTTAGAGGTTCATAAAGATGAGATTATAAAAATTCAGCCAGTATTACCATCAAAGAAAGATGTTGTGTTTTGTGATCATATAATAATTGATAAAGATGAGTTTTATTATCCGAATGTAAATTCAAAGAACAGTTCTGCTGTTGTAGAAAGTATTGTGAATCCTTTTTTTAATGATGATAGCAATCTTTTAGATGAAATTGAAATAAAAGGGAAAATTAAAAAAGAAAAAAAAGAGAAATTTATTAACCCTATTGATAATTCAACTTTTGTGAAAACTTTTGCTGTTTCTGGAGAAAATGTAAATCGATATAGAACTGTTTTAGAATATTTAATAGCGCAATCTGGTTTAATAATAGATAACAAAAATGGATATGTACAAATAAAGTCAGAACGAACAGCCAGACAAACAATAATTTCTGGGACTATAAACGGAGGTAATATAAGTACGAGTATGAATGTTTATGTAAATACTCAAAAGTTGAGAGAACAAGATTTTGAAATGCTCAAGGAAATTACCATGGAACAAGTAAAAAGTATTCGTGTAAATAAATCAGGGATTAATTCTGGAGGAACAGATCCTTTTGGATATGTAAGAATCTATTTAAATAAAAAAGCGGTTTATAAAAAGCAAAAATCAAGTGATAAGAAAAGAAATAAAAACTTATTTGAATTTAAGATTTCTTATGGATATGAACCTCAAAAGAAGTTTAAAAAACCAGAATATATTTATCAAGAAGGCGATAGTGAATATTTAAAATATGCGATACTACATTGGGAACCTCATGTAAAACTTTCTACGACTAAAAGTTGGACTAATTTTAAAGCTGCTATTCCCGAAGGAGTTACCGATTTAATTTTATCGATAAAAGGAATTACAAGTTCTGGAAATTTAATAGACATAAAAAGAGAGTTAATTTTAAAAAACTAACTCTCGTATAAATATTATTCTGTTGGTGGTTTATAATCTAAAGGAAGTGCGTTAGCAAACAATTCGTAAGACCAATAGCCTTCAACTAAACGATTGTTTTGATCTGCAATTTGCCCGATTGGTAATATTTCTTCATTGTTTTTAAATAATAAGAAATGAGATACTTGTACTCCAAGTCTTTTTTTAACATCTTTCTTGTAGTTGAATTCTTCTTTTTCATTCTGATAAGTTACTTTTAAAAATCCATCGAATTTTAAAAAAACTTTTCCTTCTACTCTATAGCTTACATCATTATATGTAACATTTCGTTTATGAGGAACATCTATAATTTTAGGGTATTTTAATTCTTTTTGATGAATAACAATTGCGCTATCTAATTTCGATTGTGGTTTTAGAATAATTTTATTAAAGTTAATCGCAATACCTTTTTGATCTTGAATATTAAAAATTCGTCTAGAAAAATTTAATTCATTATCCGTTGGGTGTAATTCGTTTCTTTTACGATTCATAATATCAATTTTAAAACCTTCTTCTTTTGTACTTGCCGTAATAAAGGTTTTTAAGAAATGACGTAAAGAACCATTGTAAGCTTTAAGTCTGTTTTTTTTCCACTTCTTTTGCTTTCGATTATTCCCTTCTAATTCTTCATATTTAGAGTATCCGAAGTAACTAATAATTCGATCTTTAATTTGAAATTTTTCTAGATTATAAGAAATTTTATAACCTAAGTCTCTATTGAGAATAATAATAGGTTCTTTAGCCTCTACACTAAAAGTATTTGTAGCTTCATCAAAGTAATATTTTAAGGCTTTTTTATTATCTATTTTACATTTTTCAGCAAAGTCTGTACGTCCTAAAAAAGCTTCACGAAACACTAAAAAATCTTCATATTTAGGTTTCTTAGACTTTATCTTTTTTTTTCCTCCAATAACAACTTCATTTAAAACATTGTCAGCTTCTTCTAGCGTAAAATTTAAATCATCTAAAGGTGTGTTTTTATCAATTTCTACTTCACGTTCTACAGTTTTATACCCTAAATAGGAAGCAACAAGTTTATATTTTCCTTCAGGAACACTTAATTTATATTCTCCATTAGCATCTGTAATGGTAGCAATAGTTGTACTGTTAAAAAACACTGCAGCACCTTCTAAAGGTTGATTGGATTTTGAGGTAACTTTTCCTTTTACATAAATCTGACCAAAAGCAATGGATAGAAAAAAGGACAAAGCAATTGTTAGTTTTAGTTTCATTTTTTAGTTTGGATATGTGATTTAATTAATTTGAAGCTATTTTGGGTTCTTCAGGAGGTTGATAGTTTAAAGGAAGTGCTACTGCAAATTTTTCATAAGACCAATAACCTTC
Source organism: Tenacibaculum aquaeponti (assembly GCF_052084715.1). Taxonomy (GTDB): domain Bacteria; phylum Bacteroidota; class Bacteroidia; order Flavobacteriales; family Flavobacteriaceae; genus Polaribacter. The sequence goes on from NZ_CP197288.1 coordinate 3,098,614, forward strand.
AACAAGGTGATTTGTTGGATCGGCTAATTGTCCGATAGGTAATATTTCTTGCGGAGTATTAAGTAAAATAAATTTAGAAACTTGTTTTCCCGACCAAGTTTTATAATCGTTTTTATATTCAAATTCTTCTTTTTCGTTATTGTAAGTCACTTTTAAAAGACCATTAAACGCCATAAAAGCTTTACCACTTAATCGATAAGTAACATCACTGTATCTAATATCTTTTCGAATAATAGTATCTCTAATTTTTTTATACTTTAATTCTCTTCTATGGATTAAAATAGCACTATCTATTCTAGTTTCAGGAACGACTATCGTTTTTGCGTAATCCACAGGAATATCATATCGATTTAAATCTCTAAATAATTTTTTAGAGAATCGTAATTCTTTTTCAGTAGGATAGTTGATGTTAGGAATTCTAATCATTAAATCCATGTCAAATCCTTCTTCTTTTGTGTTTACACGAATTAACGATCTTAGAAAATGCATTATTGAGCCTTTGTAAGCTATTAATCGATTTCTCTTCCATCGTTTTTGTTTTCTTTTACTTCCTTCTAATTCTTCATATCTAGAATAACCAACATAACCAATAACAAGAGCTTTTTGTTCGTATTTAATAAGGTCGTAATGTACTTTATAACCTAAATCTTTATTAATAACAACAATTGGTTCTTTAGCAGTAACAATAAAATGATCTGTTTGAGGAACGTAATAATAACTTAAAGTTTCTCTGTTTACAATTTTGCATCTATTGGCAAAAGTAGATCGTCCTAAAAAACCTTCTCGGAATTTTTGAAAATCAGAATATCTCGATCTTGTAGATTCTATAAGTTTTAATTTGTTTTCTCCATCTGTTGAATTGATGACTACTTCATTTAAAGTATTGTCTTGTTCTTCTAAATGGAACTCTAAAGTTTGTTCAATGTTTTTATTTTCAATTACTATTTCTTTTCGAATTGTTTTGTGTCCCAAATAAGAAACAATTAGTGTATGTTTTCCTTCTTCAATATAAAGTTTAAATTTTCCTTTCCAATCGGTGAAAGTAGCAATAGTAGTATTGTTTAGATATACGGCAGCACCTTCTAAAGGAGTATTGTTTTTAGATAATACAGTTCCTCTGATATTTACCTGACCATATGAAATAAGCGTAACTAGAAATAATAAGAAGATTAATTTCGTTTTCATAATTCATTTTTCACCAAATAAATATAATAAAAAATGATGAAAATAGAGAACTATGTTTTTGTTAAATAGCCTATTAAAACTATTTTTTTGAAGGTTGATAATTTAAAGGAAGCATATTAGCAAAAGATTCAAAACTCCAATAACCTTCATTAAAAACAGCGTTAGGATTAATCATAATTCCTATTTTATCAATCTCCGATTTTCCTTGTAGTAAAACTAAATGAGAAGTTTGAACATCGCTTTGTTTTCTTTTCTTACCAAATATTCCTTGAACATAATTTTCTTCTTCAGGTTCTTTGGTGTAAATGATCATTAAATAATCAGTAAAATCTAAAAAAGGAGTAGTTTTTTGAAAAGAAATCATTTCGTTTACAGGAACATCTCTCTTGTATAAATAATCACGGTATTTTGGTAACCGAGCTTTGTTGGCTATTACAATAGCGCTATCTAAAGTAGTTTTTGGTTCTTCTATTTTTCTAGAATAATTAATACGATTACCATGCAGTTTTAAATATTTTCTAGCAAATCGAATTTTTTCTTCGGAAGGTCTTTCTTTGTTGGCAACTCTTCTGAACTTATTAATAACAAAACCATCTTCTTTTAATTCTTTATTTAATAAACTTCTTAGAAAATGCATTCGAGAACCATTATAAGCTATATTTCTGTTTTTCTTCCATTTTTTTCGGATAGATTTTCTTAGGTTTTTATATTGAGCATAACCACTAAAGAATAACGTTTTGCTTCCAAGTTCAAAATTAATTAAATCATATTCAATCAAATAACCTAGTCCGTTGTGTTTTATTTTTAAGGGCTTTCTAGCAGTTGCAGATAAAGTATTTGTTTTATAATTAAAATCGAAGAATAGATCTTTTTCATTTAAAATTTTACAGGTTGAAGCCAGTTTAGTTTTCCCAAGAAAAGCTTGTTTAAACCGAGCTAAATTATATTTCCATTCATCATCGTATACTATTTTTTTGATTTCAACTTCATCTAAAAACTCATTATCCTCTTCTAAAGAAATAGTAATTTCAATCTTCTTTTGATTTATGGTATTTATTGATTTTTGATAAGTTTTATAACCTAAAAAAGAAACGACAAGCGTATAATTTCCTTCTTTAAAATTTAATTCAAAGGCTCCTTTTTCGTCAGTAATAGTTCCAATAGTAGTATTGTTTAAATAAACAGAAGCACCTTCTAAAGGAATATTTTTAGATGTAATAATACCATTGATATTAGTCTGAGAAAAACTATACAAAACAATAAAGAAGGAGAAAAAAGTAAATTTCAGATTCATTTAGAACAATTTATAAGATTTATAAAAATAAAAAAATCCCTTTCTTAGAAAGAGATTTTTAGATATGATTAACATTTTAAACTTAAAAGCAATAATTTTTTAAAGAAGAAATTATCGATTAACTAAAAGTAATGATTTCTCCATCTTTAGGAATGAAAGTTTTTTGTAAAAGCCCTTTTTGAGTTAAAATCGATTTAAGTTTAACTCTTGTTGTAGGACAATGATTAACAGCTTCCATATGATTTGCTATGACTTTATGAGGAGCATTTTTAATAAATTTTACAATATCATCTATAGTCATCAGTAAAGGTTTAAAAATATCAAATTGAGCAGAACCAGCGGCTACAATACTAATTTCCGGATTGTATTTTTTTAGTACAGTATCAACATCATCAGTGTAAATCGTATCTGAACTAATGTAAATACTAGGCTTTTTAGGTAGTTTAATAAAAAAACCCATCACATTACCAGCAGGTTTGGCTACAAAACCATAACCATGTTTCGCAGGAATTCCTTCAATAGTTCCTCCTAAAAAAGGTGATTTCTTCCAATAATTAATTGTTTGAATTACATTCAAGCCTTTTTTACGAAACGTTTTTTCATCTAACACACTACAAATTACAGGTATGTTTCTTTCAGTAAGAAACTTTTCAGCTGCGCTATCAATATGATCGGGGTGATTGTGAGTGATCAAACAATGAGTAACTTTTTTAAGTGTTGATTTACAGTTTTCAGGTAAAGGAACAGTTGGGTTTTTCTTCATTTTAAATCTAAAGAAAGAAAAAGGAGGTAGTGTTCCTACTTTACCAAGCATTGGATCTACTAAAATTACTTTATCGTCAGCTTCAATAATTAAAGATGCATTTCTTAAATGTTGAATTTTCATTGATATTACTTTTTTAGACAAAGGAATAACCAATGGAACTGAATTGCATTGATTCAAATCAAGAAATACGTTTTCGTATTCTGCTTAGTGTTTCTGGTGTAATATTTAAATAGGAAGCAATATGATATTGAGGAATTTTTTCTAACCAATTAGGTTTGTAAATAAACAACTCTTGGTACAACTCTTCTGGGGTTTTAGTAATTCTATTGAATTCTAATAGTTCTTTTTGTTTTAAAAGTTTTTGAAATGAAAGTTCAATAAATGATTTACCACATTCATATCTTTGTAAAAGTTCTCGAAATTGTTGTTTTTCAATAGATAATATCTCAAGATCAGAAATTGCTTCTTGATTTTTATTTGTTTTTAAATCTTTGCTGAAAGAGAATAAATCAGAAATGAACTGAGGTTTGGTATAAAAGTTAATGTTAGTTTCTTTATCTGCTGTTGCGTAAAGTTCACGAACAGTTCCACAATTTAAGAAACGTAACTCTCTTTCTAAATGATTTGCTTTTAAAATAGCTGTTCCCTTTTTTATAGTTTTCAATTGGAATAATGATAAAAGTTCATCAATTCCATGTTGATTTAAAGGATATTCTGTTTCAAAAAAAGTAACTATTTTTTCGTGCATTTTTTAACAAATAAAAGAACTACGAAAAATCGTAGTTCTTAGTATTATTTTTTAGTTTAAAAGTCCAGCTCTTTTTAATAAAGCTTCAGGTTTTGGTTCTTGACCTCTAAAACGTTTGTATAGTTCCATTGGTTTTTCTGTTCCTCCTTTGGAAAGAACATGATCTTTGAATTTAGTAGCGATTTCTTTATTAAAAATACCTTCTTCTTTAAAGTATTCAAAAGCATCTGCATCTAAAACTTCAGCCCATTTGTACGAATAATATCCAGCAGAATATCCTCCTTGAAAAATATGAGAAAAAGCCGTGCTCATACAATTTTCATTAACATCAGGGTATAGTTTGGTGTTTTCAAAAGCTTTTAATTCAAAATCTTTTACGGAAGAAATGTTTTCGGTATTTCCAGAATGCCAGCTCATGTCTAATAATCCAAAACTTAATTGACGTAAAGTTTGCATTCCTTCATGAAAAGCAGCAGATTCTTTAATTTTCAGAACAAATTCCATAGGAATTGTTTCTCCAGTTTCGTAATGTTTTGCAAATAACTCTAAAGCTTCTTTTTCGTAACACCAGTTTTCTAAAACTTGACTTGGTAATTCTACAAAATCCCAAGAAACAGAAGTTCCTGATAAGCTTTTATATGTAGTATTCGCTAACATTCCATGTAAAGCATGACCAAATTCATGAAATAAAGTTGTAACCTCGTTAAAAGTTAATAAAGAAGGTTTGGTTTCAGTAGGTTTTGTGAAATTACAAACAATAGAAACTTGAGGTCTATCATTTAAATCATTTTTAATTTGCTGTGATTTGTAAGATGTCATCCAAGCTCCATTTCTTTTTCCAGGTCTCGGATGGAAATCTGCATAAAAATGAGAAATAAAATCACCTTTCGAATTGGTAACTTTATAGGTTTTTACATCTTCGTGATATTTATCGATAGTATTAATTTCTTCAAAATTTAAATCAAATAATCGATTAGAAATTTCAAAAACACCGTTAATTACATTTTCTAATTTAAAATAAGGTTTTAAAGCTTCTTGATCTAAATCGAAAAGTTCTTTCTTTAATTTTTCTGAATAATAAGAACCATCCCATTTTTCTAAACGATCAATGTTATCTAATTTCTTAGCATAATTCTCTAAGTTTTTAAATTCACGTTCAGCAGCAGGTTTCGCTTTTTCTAGTAAGTCATTTAAAAAAGACAATACTTTTTCAGGAGATTCAGCCATACGTTCTTCTAAAACAAAATGTGCATGAGAATCATAACCTAATAAATGTGCTCTTTTATGGCGAAGTTCAACAATTTCTAAAACAATTTTTTCATTATTGTTTTTATTGTCTTGAAATCCTTTTTTACCCATAGCAATAGAAAGTTTTTTTCTAAGTTCTCTATTGTCTGCATATGTCATAAAAGGAATATAACTAGGATAATCTAATGTAAATAGCCATCCTTCTTTCTCTTTTTGTTGTGCCATTAATTTAGCAGCTTCTTTGGCTCCATCAGGAAGGCCTGCTAAATCTTTTTCGTCTGTAATTAGCATTTCGAAAGCATTCGTGTCTGCTAGTACATTTTCTCCAAATTGTAGCGAAAGTTTAGATAATTCAGTATCTAGTTTTCGTAAGTCATTTTTCTGCTCATCATTTAAATTAGCTCCATTTCTAGAAAAACCTTTGTATTGTTTTTCTAATAACATACTTTGTTCTGGACTAAGTGTTAATGTGTCTTTTTGATCGTAAACAGTTTTTACTCTTTTGAATAAATCGGCGTTTAAAATCATGTCATTTTTAAATTCACTTAACCAAGGAGAAATTTCTTTTGCAATTTGTTGAATTTCCTCATTAGTTTCAGCAGAGTTTAAATTGAAAAATATAGAAGTGATACGATCTAATTTTTCTCCTGTATTATCTAAAGCAACAATAGTATTCTCAAAAGTTGGGGTATAAGTTGCATTGGCAATTGCATTAATTTCTTCTTTGGCAATCTCTATAGCTTCTTTTAAAGCTAATTTATAGTGTTCCTCTTTTATCGATTGAAAAGGAGGAGTATCAAATTCTTGTAATAATGGATTTTTAGTCATTTCAATTTAGTTTTTAAAACTTAAAAACCTCACAAATAAACAATCTGTGAGGTTTTATGTTTTCATAGTACTAAGATACTTATTTTTTTACTCGTTCAGAAGCCTTTTCAACTTTTAGTTTTAAGCCTTCTTTGTAAGCGATTATTTTATCTAAAACACATTTATCTGATGCTCCTATAATTTGTGCAGCTAAAATTCCTGCATTTTTTGCTCCATCTAAAGCAACTGTTGCAACAGGAACACCTCCAGGCATTTGTAAAATTGACAAAACAGAATCCCATCCATCAATTGAGTTTCTACTTTTTACAGGAACTCCAATAACAGGTAATGGACTCATACTTGCTACCATTCCAGGTAAGTGAGCTGCTCCACCAGCACCAGCAATAATTACTTGTACTCCTCTTTTGTGAGCATTTGTAGCGTAATCGAATAGTTTTTCTGGAGTTCTGTGAGCTGAAACAATATCCACCTCTATTTGAATATCCATACTTTCTAATACATCAATTGCATCTTGCATGATTGGAAGATCCGAATCACTTCCCATTATAATTCCTACCATAATTTTATGTTGTTGTTCAAGTTCTTTTAGAACTTTTAAAGTTTTGTTTACTAATTTTTATTTTGAAATAACTCGTACAGTTTCTTTTACTTTTTGAGCTACTTCTCTAGCTTTATTTACATCTTGATTTACAATAGTAACATGGCCCATTTTACGGAAAGGTTTTGTCGTTTTTTTACCGTATATATGAGGGGTTACTCCATCAATATTCATTATTTCTTGAATATTTTCATAAATAACTTCACCAGTATGACCTTCAGCTCCAACTAAGTTTACCATAATTCCAGCTAATTTACTATCGGTATTTCCTAGAGGGAAATCTAGAATACTACGCAAATGTTGTTCAAATTGATTGGTATAACTTGCTTCAATACTATAATGACCAGAATTATGAGTTCTTGGAGCAACTTCATTTACTAAAATTTCATCATCTTGTGTTTGAAACATTTCAACAGCTAACAAACCAACAAAATCAAAAGCATCAGCTACTTTTAAAGCTACTTCTCTAGCTTTTTTAGCAACAGTTTCATCAATTCTTGCTGGGCAGATCACATATTCTACTTGGTTTGCTTCTGGGTGAAATTCCATTTCAACTACAGGATAGGTTACCAAATCACCTTTCGGGTTTCTGGCAACTATAACCGCTAATTCATTTTTAAAAGGAATCATTTGTTCAGCGATACATTCACCTTCAGGTAGTGTTTCTAAATCACTATAGTTTTTAACTACTTTTACTCCATTTCCATCATAACCAAATCGGGCAGATTTCCAAACAAAAGGAAATTTCACCAATCCATTTTCATAAGAATGTTTTAACTCGTCAACAAAAGCATAATGATTAAAATCAGCAGTAGGAATTTGATTTTCCTTATAAAACTTTTTTTGCTGCGCTTTGTTTTGAATAATTCTTAAGTTACTTGGTTTAGGATATATAGGTAATCCTTCACTCTCTAATTTATCTAAGGCATCGATATTTACATTTTCAATTTCTATAGTAAGTAAGTCTACTTTTTTACCGAAATTATAAACAGTATCAAAATCTAGTAAATCACCTTGATGAAATTCGTTACATATTTGTGCGCAAGGAGCATCTGCAGATTTATCTAAGATAACAGTATGAATATCTAATTTTTGAGTTTCAGATAATAACATTCTACCTAACTGTCCGCCTCCTAATACACCTAATTTAAAGTGAGAAGAAAAATAGTTTTGCACGATTATTTTTTTGTGTTGTTGCCACAAAAATACTAATCTTAAATTGGGTGATAAAATTATTTTTATCTGCTTATTTGCAGTGCAGTATTACTTACTTGAATTACATTATACTCTAAAGCAAAACAACCTTCACCGTCTATAGGAGAACCATTTAAAGAATTATATTCTTTACCACTACATGGACAGATTAATTTTAAACCGTCAAAAGTCATTGGAGAAGTGCAATCTCTTTCAGGGCATTGTAAATCGAAAACTTTAAAACTGCTGGTATTATTTCTAATAATAATTAAGTTTCGTCCACCAATATTAGCAATTGTGTGGCCACCCGGAACTTGAATGTTTATGAATTGAGGATTCGATAAATTTATCGTTTCGTTTAAAACTACACCAAGAAAGCAATTGTTATTATCATCAGTATCAGTACAGTTGTACAAAAGAACAGCGAATAGGATAATAATAATTTTCTTCATAAGAATATCTTTGTTTATAAGCTAACGTGGCTAATTTACAAATATTTTGTACATTTGTTAGACGATCTCATTCCTAACGGACTGGGATTTTTTAAATTTTAGAGTTATGAGTGAAGTTTCATATTATAGTCCTGAAGGCTTAAAAAAGCTAAAGGATGAATTAGCGCATTTAGAGCAAGTTGAGCGACCAAGAGTTTCTCAAGAAATTGCTGATGCACGTGATAAAGGTGATTTAAGTGAGAATGCAGAATATCATGCAGCTAAAGAAGAACAATCGCTACTAGAAACTAAAATAGCTAAATTAAAGAATGTAGTTGCTAATGCAAGGATTTTAGATGAAAGTCAATTAGATACATCTAAAGTTCTAATCCATTCTATAGTAAAGTTAAAAAATATTACTAACGGAATGGAGTTTACATATACTTTAGTAGCAGATAGTGAAAGTGATGTTCGTAATGGTAAATTATCTGTTAATTCGCCAATTGGTAAAGGATTATTAGGTAATAAAGTTGGAGATATAGCTGAAATTCAGGTTCCAAACGGATTAATGAAGTTTGAAATATTAGATATTTCTCGATAACCACTTTTAACTACAAAAAATATTTATCGGGTTTAGATATGGTCTAAATCCGATTTTTTTATTTTTACCAAACAGATCAATTTAAAATTAAAATGGCTTCAATATTTACAAAAATAGTTCAAGGAGAAATTCCTTCATATAAAATAGCAGAAGATGAAAAGCATTTTGCTTTTTTAGATATAAATCCCAATGCTAAAGGACACACATTAGTAATTCCTAAGAAAGAGGAGAATAAAATCTTTGATTTATCTCCAGAAGAATATAAAGACTTAATGAACTTTAGTTATAGAGTTGCTAAGGCTTTAGAAAAAACAATATCATGTGAGCGAATTGGGATGAGTGTAATTGGTTTAGAAGTACCACATGTACATGTACATTTAGTGCCTTTACAAGCAATGGAAGATATCCAATTTATAAAGAAAGAAAAGTTATCTCAAGAAGAGTTTATTTCACTAGCAGAAAATATTGCTAATAATTTTGAATAAAAATTAAAATCTAATTTAGGAATTGGTTGCTACTTTGTTGAGTTGAATTTCAAAAGTTGTGCCTTTTCCTAATTCAGATTTTTGAACAAAAATTTTCCCTTTGTGGTAATCTTCAATAATACGTTTCGAGAGAGAAAGTCCTAATCCCCAACCTCTTTTCTTAGAGGTGAAACCAGGTTTAAATACTACATGAAATTTCGATTTAGGAATTCCTTTTCCAGTATCTGAAATTAATATTTTAATATGATCTTCAGTGTTTTTAATCGTTAGATCTATACTTCCTTTTCCTTCCATTGCATCAATAGCATTTTTAATTAAATTCTCTATAACCCAACCATACAATTCATTATTCAAATTTGTTTGAATATTTTCATCAGTAGTATTAAAAGTAAAAGAAGTTTGTTTCGGACTTCTTGATTCTAAATAATCGAAAGTTTTTTTAGTTATACTAACTATATTTTCAGTTTCAAGTTTAGGAAGAGATCCAATTTTAGAAAAACGATTGGCTATGGTGCTTAATCTTTGAACATCATTTTCAATTTCATCAACATAATCTTGGTCAATATTTTCTTCTCTAAGAATAGTCACCCAACCTAAAAGAGAAGACAAAGGTGTTCCTATTTGATGGGCAGTTTCTTTAGCCATTCCTGTCCATAATTTATTCTGTTCAGCAATTTTACTAGAGTTAAAAAACAAATAAATTACAGCTAAAAAAAGGCCTAAAATTAAAATTAGAGTAATAGGGTAATAGGTAAGTTTAGTAAGTAAATCAGAGTTTCTGTAATAAATGTACTCTCTTCTTCCAAGGTAATTAATTTCTATAGGTTTATTCTGATTTTTCATAGTTCTTAACTGATCTGTTAGATATAGAATATCAGAAGATCTTTTAGGATCTAAATTATGATGCTCTCTAATTGTACCATTAGAGCTTGTTAAAATACATGGAATATTCATGTTGTCAGAAGCTTTAAGTTCTAAACTCATGTCAGCATCTAAATCAGCAGTGTTTCCAAATCTTTCAATAGACATGGCGAACAATTCCATTTTTACTCTTTCATCTGTTTTAAACTTTTTAAAGAAAGAATATGTGTTCCATAAAATCAAAGAAACAATAGCAAAACAAATGAATATTATAAATCGTTTTATCCAGAAGATATTTTTAAGAAAACCCATTAGTCAAATATAAACTATTCTAAGAGTATAACTTTATAACTTAATCCGTAGTATATTTACAGGACAGTATTCAAAATAAAAATTCATGTTAACGATAAATCCTAAAGAAGTATCTACAGGAAAATTACATCAATATTTATTAGGTGCAGTAGCGCCTAGACCCATAGCTTTTGCTAGTACTATCGACGAAGAAGGAAATCCAAATCTTTCTCCATTTAGTTTTTTTAATGTTTTTGGAGCTAATCCTCCAATTATGATTTTTTCTCCAGCAAGAAGTGTTAGAAATAATACGACTAAGCATACGTTAGACAATGTAGAGAAAATAAAAGAAGTAGTAATCAATATTGTTAATTACGATATTGTTCAGCAAATGTCGTTAAGTAGTACAATGTATCCTAAAGGAGTAAACGAATTTGTAAAAGCAGGATTAACGATGTTGCCTTCAGAAGAAGTAAAACCGTTTAGAGTTGCAGAGTCTCCTGTTCAATTTGAATGTAAAGTAAACGATATTATTTATACAGGAAATGAAGGTGGCGCTGGAAACTTAATCGTTTGTGAAGTAGTTAAAGTTCATATTAAAGAAGAGGTTTTAAATGAAGAAGGTTTAATAGATCAGTATAAAATAGATCTAGTATCTAGAGCAGGAGGAAGCTTTTATTCTAGAGCAAGAGATGGTTTCTTTGAAATACCTAAACCGTTATCTACTTTAGGGGTTGGTGTAGATCAAATTCCTGATCCAATTCGAAATAGTACTGTTTTAACAGGGAATAATTTAGGTGTTTTAGCTAATGTAGAAGCTTTGCCAAATGCTGAGGTTGTTGATAACTTTGCTCAAGAACATCCTGAATATTTGGGGTTGTCAGAAGAAAAAAAGCATACATTTGCACAACAATATTTAGACAAAAATGATGTAGAAAGTGCTTGGAAGGTACTTTTGATAAATAGGTAAGATTATGGAAGTTATAGGTAAAATTAAAATTATTAACGAGACTCAAACTTTTGGAAGTAATGGATTCAGAAAGAGAGAACTTGTTGTAACTACAGACGAGCAGTATCCGCAAATGATACTTATTGAATTTATCCAAGATAAATGTGATTTATTAAACTCTTTTCAAGTTGGACAGGATGTAAAAGTTTCAATTAACTTAAGAGGTAGAGAATGGATTAATCCAGAAGGTGTAGCTAAGTATTTTAATTCAATCCAAGGATGGAGAATTGAAAGTTTACAACAAGCTGCTGCAGGACAAAATGTACCGCCAGTAGATCAGTTTCAACCAGCTCCAGACTTAACAGATAATGAGCCAGACGATTTACCTTTTTAATCTTTTAAAAAGTAATATGGTATATATAAAAAAGAGAACTAAATATTATTTAGTTCTCTTTTTTATTTGGTTTTCGGAGGCATTGGACCTCTTAAATGTATAATCAATCCATTTAAAAAATTCCTAAGAATTTGATCTCCGCATTCCATATATTTTGGATGGTCTTCTTTTCTGAAAAACGCTCCTAATTCTCCTTTTGAGACTTTGAAATCCACTAAGGCACATATTTCAATAATGTCGGTATCTCGTAGTTTGTGTGCTACTCTCAATTTTTTAAAAATATCATTATTTGTTAATGCCATTTAGTAAAGGGTTAAGTTATATAATATTGTAATGTATGTTTTTAAATTCTTAAAACTGAAATTTTATAATGAAAGTTGAATTAATTTACTACTGAAAAAATAGCCCAGCCATAAATTGCAAATCGTAAAAAACGGAATAAACCAAATATAATTACATTTTTTATAGGGTATTTAATCATACCAGCAGTCAAACAACTTATTGCAAATGGTAATGGTAATAATGCTCCTACTAGAATTAAAAAACCTCCCCATTTTTTTGTGTTTTTTAAATGCTTAGCCATTTTTACTTCTAAGTATTCTTTTACTGCATTTATTTTTAAAGAAGCTTTACCTAAATAGTAAGCAACAATTCCTCCAGCATATGAAAGGGTTGCTAGTAAAGCTAAATTAACTACAGGTGTTGGAGTTTTTTTACACCAAGCGATAAAGATTTCTGGTGGAATTAAACCTAAAATAGTTTCAGAAACAAAAAAAGTAACTAATAAGCTTGTTCTAGAAAATGTTTCTGTCATGGATTGTAAACCTTCATTGATATTATATACATATTTGTTAAAAACAAATAAACCTATAACAACAAGAACAATTGGAATAAAAGCTTTTTTTAAACTTTCCCAAATAAACATATAAAAACCTGTACGCTGATAATAATTGTGTAAGCGTTTTACATGAGCATCTTTATTCTTTTTACCGACTTTTTTTTTCATTTGCGTCTCCATCAAACATTTAAGAGCGCAAAAATAGTGAGCTTTTTCAGACTAGAAAAGTTAAATCTTCCTATTTTTAACTTCCAATTTAAACTATTATGAAGATTACTAAAATTATTGAAAATATTTTCAAAAAGTATATTCCTTCTCCTTTTACTATTGCTGTATTACTCACCTTTTTAACTTTAATATTAGCATTGTTGTTTACTAAACCAGAAACTACAAATACAGTTGCTTATTTTTTTGATGTTTTAAGTTTTTGGGAAAAAGGATTATGGAGTAATAATCTTTTGGTATTTGCTTACCAAATGATGTTGATTTTAGTACTTGGGCATGTATTGGTTTTGAGTAAACCTATGAGTAATTTAATAGCTAAACTAACACAATATTGTACAAATACAGCTAATAGTGCTTTTATAGTAAGTACTGCAACAATGTTAGTTTCTTTTTTTAATTGGGGATTAGGATTAATATTTGGTGCTTTATTAGCAAGAAGAGTTGCGGAAGATGCTCAACAAAAAGGTTTGGATTTAAATTACCCTTTAATAGGAGCGGCTGGTTATGTAGGGTTAATGGTTTGGCACGGAGGAATTTCTGGTTCAGCACCAATAAAAATCAATGAAGAAGGACATTTAAGAAGTATGGTAAGTCCAGAAAATCTACACTTAACTAAAATTCCAGAAGTAATTAGTTATAATCAAACTGTGTTTAGCTGGTGGAATTTATTGTTGTTTTTTGTGGTCATGTTAAGTGTGGCTTCAGTTTTTTATTTTATTGGGAAAAAGGTTAAACCAACGACTTTTAATTTAGAAATTTATCAATTAGAAACGGAAGACGAAGTGAATACAAAAGCAGAAAAGTTAGATAATTCAAAGCTTTTAGGTATTGTATTTGGAGTAATAATTCTAATAGCTTTCGGATTTAGATATTTTTCTGATATTAAGAGTTTAAAAATAACGCCCAATCTTATTAATCTTTTTATGTTAGGTTTGGCTATTATTCTACATGGTAATTTTAAACAATTTATAAAAGCTATTGGTGTTGCTATTTCAGATGTATCTGGAATTTTAATTCAGTTTCCTTTGTATTTTGGAATTATGGGAATTATGAATAGTACAGGGATGGTTACTTTAGTTTCAGATTTTTTTGTTTCTATATCTACAGAAACAACCCTTCCAATATTTACTTTTTTTAGCGCAGGATTAGTAAATATCTTTGTCCCAAGTGGAGGTGGACAATGGATTGTACAAGGGCCAATAGTTTTACAAAGTGCTTTAGAATTAGGTGTGCCTTTGCCCAAAGCGATTATGGCATTGGCTTATGGTGATCAAATTACCAATATGTTACAGCCATTTTGGGCTTTACCTTTATTAGGAATAACAAAACTAAAAGCAAAAGAGATTTTACCATATACGTTAATAGCCATGTTGGTTGGATCTGTTATTTATATTTTAGGCTTAATTATATTATAATGTATTATTGGATTGGAGAAGAGTTAGAATTTCCTGCACATGAATTTGCTTCAGAAGAAGGGGTTTTGGCTTTAGGAGGAGATTTATCTGTAGAGCGTTTAATTTTCGCATATAGTAATGGAATTTTTCCTTGGTTTAATGAAGGTGAACCTATAGTTTGGTATTCACCTTTAGAAAGAATGGTGTTGTTTCCTAATGAGTTGAAAGTGTCTAAATCGATGCGACAAGTATTAAGAAAAGAGGACTTTAAAATTACTACAAATACTAATTTTGAAGCTGTTATTTCTAATTGTAAAAATATTTCGAGAAAAGATCAAGATGGAACTTGGATTACAAATGATATGAAAAGAGCTTATTTGAATCTTTTTCAAGCTGGTTTTGCAAAATCTATTGAGGTATGGAAAGACGAAATATTAGTTGGTGGTTTGTATGGAATAGATTTAGGAAATGGAATTTTCTGTGGAGAAAGTATGTTTAGTAAAGCAAGTAATATGAGTAAGGTTGCTTTTATTTATTTGGTTAAAGAATGTGGCTATAAACTTATAGATTGTCAGGTGCATAACAGTCATTTAGAAAGTTTGGGGGCTAGAGAAATACCTCGAAATATTTTTCTAAAATATTTAAAAGGGGCATAAAGCCCCTTTGTTTAGTAGTAGTAATTAAATTACTATGATGTTGAAAAGACTTAATTACTAATGAATTTCAAATATACATTTTTGTTCCATTACCTGAAATTATTAGTAATTACTCCTTCTTATTTTTTACATGATTCAATGTAAATGAAATTTATGCTAATTAGAAGCGACAAAGAAAGGGGCTAAATTTACTTTTGCATTTCCTCTTGCACCATAATAGTCTGTGTAACTTTTGTTTTTTTCTATAGTATAAAATGAATCTACATAATCGTCATTATTTGTATACCATTGATCAGGCATCGCCTGAATAATTGCACCAGCTACCTGACCAAGAGCATTAACCCACGGTTGTGTAGAGATTGTTCCAATGATTTGAAATACTCCGTTGACAATTGTAGACGTTAACTCTTTATAATTTATATTATCATCTTTTTCAAATAACTGAATATTTGCAGCTTGATATTTGTAATCGTCCCAGAATAATAAAATTTGATTAGGGTAGTAATTGGTGTCATCATGATCTAGATAATACATAGGTATTACTTTTATCTCTGGAGAATTATCACTATCCTTTATACCAGAAGTAATTGCGTAAATTTCAGCAGCCCCGCTAATCCATGGTTCTTCGTCATCGTTTAAGCGGATTTTATTCAGCTTGGTAGTTTCCAATCCTTGATTTCTACTCATTTTAGCCAATGAGTTAAAGTTATTTCCAATTTTATCAAATCTAGAATTTTGAACACCTTCTAACCTTAATTGTTTGTTCATTAATTCAACTTCTTTTTTTAAAGTTTCGAAACCATTAGTTTCAATAACTATTACTGGTTGGTTAGGAGGGGTTTTAGCATCTAAATGAACTATTTTTTTATCTATAGTATATGCTTCAATTACAGACCAATCTTTTTCTTCACCATCCGGAGCAAATGAAAATAAAACATTTGAAAAGTCAGAGGTTTCATTAGAATTATGCATCCAAACTTCTAAAACTTCAATTTTTTCAGGCATTTCGTTTTCTGAAAAAGTTTCCGATTTGGTGGCTTCTGAAACTAAATTACTGTAAGTTTTTTTTTGACTAACAAATTCGGAATTTTCGTTTAAAATTTTTGACAGCAGAACACTTGGTTCTTGATTTTTTAATAAGCTAATTGTTTTGTTTTTAAAGTTTTGATTTTGCATCAAGTCAATAAACTCTAGAGTTATTTCTCTTTTTTTTGTTAAAGAGGAAGATTCAAAACCTAAAGTGTCTGGTTCGGGGTTTAAATCATTAGAGTTGTTGCAATTAGTTAATAGAGCAGAGGCAATAACAGCCTTAATTAAAATTCGGGGGAATTTCATGTTTTTTTAATTTTGAGGTTAATAATAATTTCCTCAAATATATAAAATGACTATTAAAATTAGTTCTTTTTGTTAAAAAAATAAATAAAATTCATTGTTTTATGATTTTTTAACAGAAATATGATTGTTTGTGTGAGTTTAAATTAAAAGTCTAATAGATAATTATTTTCTGAATACACATTTCTAGTATCTTAGTTTATTGTAATTCATAAGGTACTTATCTGGTCTATAATTAAAGATAATATCGAAAAAAAACAAAGATTGTTGTTTGGGAATAACAGATTATTTGTTATTCAATGCTCTGCTGGATATTTTTCATTGAAAAACAAGATGTAGCTTTAAAGAAAATAGAGGGATTTAAATAATTGAAAAAAATATTTTTAGTTTAAATAGAGACGATATAAAGCAAGATAGATGTTTTAATTGGTGGTTAAGTTGAAAAAAAAACTCAGGTTTAGTTTTAAGCTATTTTTTAGCCGATTTAAGAGGTTTTGTCTTTTTTTTATATTGTTGATAAGTTAGTGATAAAAATGCTTTAAAAATTGATTTTGAGTTTTAAAAAATGTAAATTTGTAGGCTATCGTTTGAAATTAGTACGATGGTGTAGGGGAACTTTTCTAATCAATAAAAATTAATAATTAATTGAATTTTAGCAGTTAATTAAGTTTTTAATGTTCCTAAATGTAAAATTAAGAAATATAATAAACTCAAAATATGAGCGAAGAAAAAAAGCACAATTATTCTGCCGATAGTATCCAGGCTCTAGAAGGAATGGAGCATGTTCGTATGCGTCCTTCTATGTATATCGGAGATGTAGGTGTTCGTGGTTTACATCACTTAGTATATGAAGTAGTAGATAACTCTATTGATGAGGCTTTGGCTGGGCATTGTGATGTGATTTCTGTTGACATAAATGAAGATAATTCTATTACTGTTAGAGATAATGGTAGAGGTATTCCTGTAGGTTTACATAAGAAAGAAGGTGTTTCTGCTTTAGAAGTAGTAATGACTAAAATTGGAGCAGGAGGAAAGTTTGATAAAGATTCTTATAAAGTTTCTGGAGGTTTACATGGGGTTGGTGTATCTTGTGTGAATGCACTTTCTGATCATTTAAAAGCTACAGTTCATAGGGAAGGTAAGATTTGGCAACAAGAATATGAACGAGGAAAAACATTATATCCTGTTAAAACAGTTGGAGAAACTGATATAACTGGTACAGAAGTAACCTTTTCACCAGATAAAAGTATTTTTCAGCAGACTACAGAATATAACTACGATACTCTAGCAACACGTATGCGTGAGTTAGCGTATTTAAATAAAGGAATTACAATTACCTTAACAGATAAGCGTAATAAAGATGATGAAGGAAATGATATTGTTGAAACTTTTCATAGTAATGAAGGTTTATCTGAGTTTGTAAAGTATTTAGATAGTACACGTACACCTGTTATTCAGCATGTAATTTCAATGGAAGGAGAAAAGAATGGAATTCCTGTTGAAGTAGCAATGATTTATAACGATTCATATGCAGAAAATCTACATTCCTATGTAAATAATATTAATACACATGAAGGAGGAACGCATTTATCTGGATTTAGAAGAGGTTTAACAGGAACCTTAAAAAAATATGCAGATACTTCTGGATTGTTGAAGAATGTTAAGTTTGAAATTTCAGGAGATGATTTCCGTGAGGGTTTAACAGCAATTGTATCTGTAAAAGTAGCAGAACCTCAATTCGAAGGGCAAACTAAAACAAAGTTAGGAAATAGAGAGGTTACTTCAGCAGTATCTCAGGCAGTTTCAGAAATGTTAACTGATTATTTAGAAGAAAATCCTAACGATGCTAAAACGATTGTACAAAAAGTAATCCTTGCAGCTCAAGCTCGCCATGCGGCTCGTAAAGCAAGAGAAATGGTACAGCGTAAAACAGTTATGAGTATTGGAGGTTTACCTGGTAAATTATCTGATTGTTCTGAAACTGACCCAGCAGTTTGTGAGATATTCTTAGTAGAGGGAGATTCGGCAGGTGGAACAGCAAAACAAGGTCGTGACCGTAATTTCCAAGCAATTTTACCATTACGTGGTAAGATTCTTAATGTAGAAAAAGCAATGCAACATAAAGTTTTTGAGAATGAAGAGATCAAAAACATGTTTACAGCTTTAGGAATTACAATTGGAACTGAAGAAGATCCAAGAGCATTAAACTTATCAAAATTAAGATATCATAAAGTAGTAATTATGTGTGATGCCGATGTAGATGGTTCGCATATTGCTACATTAATTTTAACATTCTTCTTCCGCTACATGAGAGAAATGGTTGAGCAAGGATATATTTATATTGCTACACCACCTTTATATTTAGTGAAAAAAGGACAGAAGAGAGAGTATGCTTGGGATGATAATCAACGAGATTTAATTAACCAAAAGATGGGAGGAGGAGCTTCTATTCAACGTTATAAAGGTCTTGGAGAGATGAATGCTGAACAATTATGGGATACAACAATGAATCCTGAGTTCAGAACATTACGTCAAGTTACAATTGAAAATATGGCAGAAGCTGATAGAATTTTCTCTATGTTAATGGGAGATGAAGTTCCTCCACGTAGAGATTTTATAGAAAGAAATGCGAAATATGCTAATATAGATGCATAGTCAATTATTTAATACTAAGTTCAAAAAAAACCTCAAGATTTATCTTGAGGTTTTTTATTTGTAATAATTTTATTTTAAAATCCAGTTCCTGGATCTTCAGGAGAAGCAGCTTGTGCTTTTTTTGGATTTAAAATTAAATAAGTTCCTAATGCTGTTAAAGCAGTGTACTTACCATAATTTCCTATTTTTTTAAGAGCCTCTTTTCGAGTGATCTCTTGCTTATTTTCTTTGTTGTTAGTCATGATTACTTCGTTTAGAGGATTAAATTATTCTAATATTATTTTCTTAGTTAGTTTACCTAAATCAGAAGAAAGTCTAACTATATAAACTCCTGAAGATAACTTTGGTAAGTTAATTTTACTTTTTCCATTAGAATTAATAATAGTATTGTTAATTTCTTTCCCTAAGATAGAAAATACTTTAACCGAAGCTTTACCTTGTAATCCTGTTACAGTAAGTTCTTGCGAAGCAGATTTATAAATACTAACATTATTGAAATTATTTGTAATTTCTTCATTACTTAACCTAGAAGAAGTAGCATGAATATAATATTGTCCTGTACCGTTAGACGCTTCTTTTAAAGTTACTTTGTGGTTATTTTCTGAAAGATTTACAAAAGTATTATTTACTCTATCTTCTAAATAAATATTTATACCAGAAAGTAAATTGTTTTCTTTGATTGAGAATATAATTTCTTCTCCAGCTTCAGCAGTTAAACCAACAGGAATAATCATTGTTTCATGATTGTTGTTTGGTAAAGTTTGAATAGCAAGCTTTCTTCCATCATTATTATTTAGTAATTCTGTAAATACTGCAAATTTTTGATTTACACCTTCGAATATTCTAGAGTCATAACCGTTATCAAAACCTTTGGTTTTTCCATCTATGTAAAATACTTTAGTTGAACCTTCAGTTTCACCATTATTCACAAATAACTCAAAAGAAGATTTTGGAGTTTGACGTAAAAAAGTATCAGTTGAGTTATGAGAAAGCATAGCTGGATTTAAAGCTACATTAGTGTTAATAGCTGCTCTAATAAAAAAAGCTTGAGTTGGAGCAATTTTTATAGACTCTGCCAAGTTTTTTGTTACATATTGTGTTCCATCCCATAACCAAATAGTTTGCTCTGCAAGTGCAGGTGTGTTGGTTATGTTGGTTAAAAAAGCATTAGAATCTAAATAGGCAGTGTATCTATTTCCAATTAAATTAAAATCAGTTCTGCTACCAGTAGTAATTGGAATTAAATCAGAGCCTGTATACATATTTCCTTTGAAAACCATTGGAGAGGTGTTTAACTTTACAGAAATTCCTGTACCGCTAGTTAATGCCCCTGTAGAGGAATTATTTTGATATTGCCATGGTGTGGTTGCGTTATTATTATCATATAAACCTATACCAATATTGGTGCTAGTACCTGTTGAAAAATCGTTATTACTAATTAAGTTATTAATAGTTTCATTATCAATAGGTGAAGCAACTAAGTGCCAGTTAGAAGTTACATTTCTGTTGTAAGTTATTTGTCCATTTACAAAAGAATTGAATAATAAAGATGTTCCAGATTCGAATGTAATACTGTTTACAAAAATAAAACTAGATGCAGTCGGATAATTAGTTAACCCAGCAGGTATAATAACATCAGAGCTACCAGAAGGAACAACTCCTCCTAACCAATTCGTAGCGGTATTCCAGTCATTGTTTGTAACTCCTGTCCACTTAATAGAAGAAGAAAAAGGTGTGTTATCTGTATTGTCTCTACCTGGAGAAAATAATACAGGGTTGCTAACAATATTTGAGTGTTGAATGAATGTTCCTACAAGGTCATCATTTCTGGCAATTGATTGATTATTTCCACCTTCACTGCCATAAGATTCGGAAATTATTGTGATTCCAGTATCATTTTTAATTATTATTGAATCTCCTCCGTTGTTTAACCCTAGTGTGCTACTGCTTGAAGTTTGAACTAAACCTGGTACTGTTACTGGTGTTCCTCCTCCAAATACAACAATAGATTCATTAGCCGGTATTATAGTATTAGATGGGAAAGTATGTCTGTCATTAACTGCGTCTGCGACAACCCACCCAGAAATATCTAAGTCACTACCGGAAATATTATAAATTTCAATAAACTCATCTTGAGAAGTATTTACAGTTCCATCACCATTTGCATCACCATTTGTAGCATCAGGATCTGCGTGTATTTCGTTTATCACTAAAGGTATGTCATCATCATTTATAGTTACAGTATGTTGAGATGTTATGATGTCTGCAGAACCACTACTAACAGTTAAGTTTAATATTACTGTTTCGTTGATAAAATCTGCATCATTATTTATGTCTAAGGAAATATTTTGAGTTCCGTTTCCAGTAAATGATAAAGAATTTGTGTTAAGTGTATAATCACCAGCTTGAGCACTACTAGAAGGGTCAACCGTAATTCCAACAGTAACGTCAGAAGAGTAGTTGTTAAACGTAACTGGGATTAACGTGTTTACAGTGCTGTTAGTTTCGTTAATATTACTAGTACTGTTATCGAAAGAGACTGAAGGATTAGTTGAGGCTTCAGTGATTCTAAAATTATCTACTCCTGCATAATCAGTTCCTCCATTTTGACTAGCAATAATTGTTACTCTAACATTATTAACAGTATCAGGTACAGAGGCTGTAAACTCAGTCCAAGTGTCAGTATTTTTATTTAAATCTGTTACTCCTTGAGAAACATCATCATGGAAAATTTCAACACTAATATTATCTGTTGAATCAAAGCCGTCTGTAATGTAATAAAAAGAGATGTTAACTCCAGTAGAAGATGATATGTCTACATTATCAAATGCTATGGTGTGATTAAAACTACCTCCACCATTAGTATTATCTAAATCTCTCATTCCCCAAAATATGCTGCCATCTTGTGGTCCGTTTACTGATCCTCCTAAAGAAGATACTAAAGCCCATACATCACCGGAAATATTGTAAGTAGCAGGGGTTATTGTGTAGTTCCAGTCATCAGATCCACTTTCGAAACTTTGGAACTTTACCGTAGTCTGACTATTAGATATCAGTGGTGTAATAAAAAGTATTAGATAAATAAAAAAGTAATTTTTTCTCATTTTTATAATTTTTAGGGCGTGCAAATTACTAAAAATCAGAACTTGAAGCTATTTGAATTGTTTTTTTTATTAAAAAATAACAATTTAGTAACGAGAAGAATGAAAAAACCTCAAGGTTGCCTTGAGGTTTTTAGGTGTTTTTTTATTCTTTAAAATCCACTTCCTGGTGGTTCAGGAGAAGCTGCTTGTGCTTTTTTAGGGTTTAAAATTAAATAAGTTCCTAGTGCAGTTAAAGCAGTATATTTTCCATAATGACCTATTTTCTTAAGAGCCTCTTTTCGAGTGATCTCTTTCTTATTATCTTTATTAATCATGATTACTTCGTTTAGAGGATTAAACTATTCTAAAATTATTTTTTTTGTAAGTTTACCTAAATCAGATGTTAGTTTAACTATATACACACCTGATGGTAATTCTGGTAAATTAATTTTGCTATTTCCGTTAGAATTAATAACAGTTTTATTCACTTCTTTACCTAGGATAGAGAATACTTTAATAGAAGCTTTACCTTGTAAACCGTTTATTGTAAGTTCTTGTGAAGCAGATTTATATATGTTAATGTTACTAAAGTTGTTTAAGATTTCTTCATTGCTTAATCTTTTAGCTGTCGTGTGAATGTAAAATCTACCAGTACTATTAGAAGAAGATTTTAAAGTTAAAGTATGATCTCCTTCAGTTAGGTTTACAATACTGTTATTTAGTTTGTCTTCTAAATAAATTTCGATTCCTGTTGGTAAGTTTTTACCATTAACAGAGAATGTGATTTGTTCATTAGCATTTGCAATAACACCAACAGGTACAATCATGGTGTCATAATTAGAGTTTGGTAATGTTTGAATAGCTAATTTTTTTCCTTGGTTGTTTTCTAATAATTCAGTAAATACACCAAAGTTTACGTTTACACCGCTAAACATTTTAGAGTCGTAACCATTGTCAAATCCTTTAGTTTTGTTGTCAACATAAAATACTTTAGTTGATTTTTTATCTGTAGCATTTTCTACAAATAATTCAAAAGAAGGATGAGAAATTTGTCTCATAAAAGTGTCTGAAGTTTGATGACTTTGATTTGTTGTTGAAAATGTTATATTTCCAGAGCCATTAGCTTCTACGAAGAAAGCTTGAGATGGAGCAAGTTCAATAGGACTTATAACATTATAAGTTACATATTGAGACCCATCCCATAACCAAACTGTTTCTTCACTTAATAATCCAGTGTTATCGGCTGTGAAATTACTAGAGTTAACAAAAGCAGTAAAAGGATTACCAATTAAATTAAAATTATTTCTGGTTCCTGTAGCAATAGGGAAACTAACATTTGAAGAGTTAATAGTACCTGTAATAGATACATTACCAGCTGTAGCTAATTTCATTGAAACCCCAGCTCCAGAAACTAATGGGCCAGTAGTTGATGTTGTTGCATAAGTCCATGGTGCTGCACCATTATTCGTATAAGCTCCAATACCAATATTACTTCCAGATCCGGAAGCAAATGTATGATTTGCTATAACATCTTGTTGTGTTTCACCTGAAACAGGTGAAGAAACTAAATACCAATTTGTTGTTGGTAAGTTTCTTGTGTATGTAGTGCTACCGGTTACTGAAGCATTTGCAATTAATGATGCTCCGGAAGCAATATTAATAGAGTTTACAGTTACTGCTGATGTTATAGTTGGGTAATTTGTTAAGCTATTAGGTATAGTTACTTCAGAGCTAGTTACTGGGATACTATTAGTATTCCAATTGGAAGCAGTGTTCCAGTCGTTATTTGTAGCTCCTGTCCAAGTAATTGAAGCAGTAGTGATGTCAGCAGATAAAGTAGGTTGAGTTAACGAATAATTTCCACTGTCTGTTCCCGAAATAGAATATCCAGATGTGTTAATTGTTATTCCAGTTCCTACATTTGAACTTGCAAAAGTGAATACAGGACTACCTCCTAAAGTAACGTCGTCACCAGTTTCAACACCTACTAAGGTTGCTGTTCCGGTAGCTGAAGCAATGGTAGTTCCATCAAAAACTTTATTATCACCAGTAAGTCCAGTTATAGTTAATTCCTTGGTAGTAATGTCAGCAGACAAGGTTGGTTGTGTTAATGTATAATTTCCACTATCAGTTCCAGAAATATTATATCCAGTAGTGTTGATTGTAATTCCTGTTCCTACATTTGAACTTGCAAAAGTGAATACAGGACTACCTCCAATATTTACAACATCAGGTCCTAAAATCCCCGCTAGTACTGCAGTTCCAGATGCGCTTGCAGCAGTAGAGTTGTCATATACTTTATTGTCACCAGTAAGTCCTACTACAGTTAGTTCTGCTTGATTAATATTTCCAGATAATGTTGGTTGTGTTAACGTATAATTTCCACTATCAGTTCCAGAAATAGTGTATCCAGTAGTGTTAATAGTGATAGCTGCTCCCGCATTTGCAGATGCAAAAGTAAATGTTGGACTACCACCTAAAGATACATCGTCACCAATTTCTACACCAACTAAAGTAGCAGTTCCAGATGCGCTTGCAGCAGTAGAGTCATCATATGTTTTATTGCCTCCTGTAAGTCCGGTAATAGTTAATTCTTTAGTTGTTATGTTTCCAGATAAAGTAGGTTGTGTTAAGGTATATTTACCACTATCAGTCCCAGAAATAGTATATCCGGTAGTATTAATTGTAATACCAGTTCCCACATTTACAGAAGCAAAAGTAAACGTTGGACTACCACCTAAAGACACATCATCACCAATTTCTACACCGACCAAAGTAGCAGTTCCAGATGCACTAGCAGCAGTAGAGTTATCATATTCTTTATTACCTCCTGTAAGACCTGTTATGGTTAATTGAATAGGAGCATTTACCAATATACTTGTAGTATTGCCGATACTGTTTAATGTTAAGTTAGCGTTTGTGCCAATTCCATTTTGTAAAGTACCTCCATTGGCTGATAAACTTCCAACTGTAATACCATCAGAATCAACATCACCAGATTGAACTGTATATCTGAATGCTAAATTTGAAGAACCAGATCCTCCAACATAATTAGCTTGACGAAGAGTAGAGCCAATTGTTAATGCTAATTGTGGAGTACCTCCTGTTGTGTTTACTATTATATTTTCATCAAAATTTATTGTAAAATCTAAGTTTTGACTTGCAATATATGTTCCGTTAAAAGGAACGTTTACACTTGTAGTGTTAGGAACTGTGCTAACACTAACTGTTCTTGTGTCATTAGCTGTACCAGCATTAGTGTCGTTAGCTGTAATAGTTATTGTTCTATTAGATGTTCCAGGGCTAGTTGAAGTCGTTCTGTATCGTAAAGATTGTAATACTTCTTGAACGTTAGTATTGGTAGCATCACTGTCGAAAGTAATAGTAAGAATAGTCCCGTTTGTTACTATTCCTCCACTAGTGCTTAAATCACCAATATCTGTTCCGTTGGCTAAGATATTTGTACCGCTAACTGTAATAGCAGTTCCGTCGCCATCAGTATCAGAAATACTAATTTCATCTGTAGCTTCAGCATTAGCTGTTATTTGAGCTGTTAAGGTACCACCATTCCAGTCTGCATCACCATCAGCATCATTAATTGTACCTAAAGCGTCTATTTGTGTAGCTGTATTTCCTTCTATGTAGCTCAAAATTGAGTTATCAATAGAAATTGTAGGATCTGTATTAGAAACAGCAGCAACAATTACCATTTCATCAACTGAAAAACCACCAACAATTGGTGATGCAGGTAAAATTACAATCTCATCTATATCAGCAAAAGAACCAGTAGTAGGATTGGTAAAATCAATATTGATTTCTGTATTATGTGCAGGAGAAGATAGAAGAATTGTACCAACAATACTATTATCTTTTTTTCCTTGAATAGTAAAATCTAATAAAGAAGGAGTAGATGAAAATTCATAAGCAAATTCCATTGCTGTAATACCAAATTCAGATCCGTCATTAGAACTCATTGTCCCAGATGTGAACGTCCCTAAAGAATCACCAGTCCAAACTAAAACGTGATCTCCAGCATCTCCAATGGCACTGGTACCACCTCCATTTCCAGTATTAGCGAAAGCGATGAAACGAGAGTTACTAGATACACCTGAAACATCAAAGTTATTTAATAAAGGATCGAAAGAAGAATCTACTGATGGATTTGTAGAATTAGATAAAACAGTTAAAGTCCCTCCAAATTCCATTGTACCTGGTGAGGGAGCTTGCGAAAATAAATTTTGAAAACCCAGTAATAGTGTAAAACAGAACAAAATTTGCATTGGCTGTTTTAGGTAGTTTTTTTTCATTTTTTAAGTTTTAGTTAGTGATCTAAATATAAGGAAAATGTTTGCTGATTACAAGAGGTTTATATTCGTGAAAAAAAACTCTAATATTTTAATACTAGAGTTTTTTTGTAAAAAATGTTGTTAGCTTCTTGAAGGATAAACACCTTGTAAGCATATAATATAACGTACAATTGTGTATGGTTGTCTATTTTCGTAAGGTTGAGAAGCTCCTGTGAAGCCTATTGTTACATTACCACCAGAAACTGTTTGTCCGTTTACAGTATTTGTAGGTGGTCCATAAGCTTTTACTTGAGTTGCACTTAATCCACTTCCGAATTGAGCTGAAGCAGGAACATCTCCAGCTTGAGGAGTACTTCTTTGAGCAGAATCTGTACTTAATAATATATTTCCACCGCCACCGCTTACACTTGCTGTGTGATTATGTTGAGGCATTTGTAATGTTGATAATGTAGGAGATTCAATACCTCCTCTTTGTCCTACTCTGTAGTTATAAGAAGACCCAGGGTGTAATCCAGCACTCATAGGTACCCTTCCTCGTAAATCAGGTAAAGCGAAAGTTGTTCTACCATCACCACCATACATAGTTCCCAATAATGAAAATAAAGCATTATTTGAAGAAATAGCTAATAGCTGACCGTCACAAAAAGCCCAGCCTCTAGGAGCGAAGTTTCCTGCGAACATTCTAATTTCTCCTAAATAAGCTTCTTGAGCTTCTGCTTTAATTGATCCAGAAAGAGAAAATACTATAAATAGTAACCCGATAATTTTTTTCGTTGAATTCATAATAGTTTTAGTTTTAGTTAGTAAAAATTTATATATGTTCTTATTTTAATCCAAAACAAATGTACCATCAAACGATGCTTAGAATTCTCTAAAAAGTATTGAGCGTGTAGTTTTTAGTAATAAGTGTAATTAAAATAGATATATATGTTTCCCATTGTAAATATATGTTTTTTTTAACACTAATTAATGTTAAAGGGTTTTTAATGAGGTTTTTGAAAAAAGAAAGGTGAAGTTATTTTCTAATTCTTTTTCCAGAAAAAAGGTGTGAATAAAATTAATACAGTGAAAAGCTCTAAGCGACCTATTAACATTAGAAAGGAGCAAAATAACTTTGCGCTAACCGATAGGTGTGAAAAATTATCTACTGGACTAACACTACCAATTGCTGGGCCAATATTACCTAAGGATGAAGCACAAGCACCAAGAGCAGATTTAATGTCTAATCCCATTAAAGCTAAAACAACAGCACCAACGATAAAAATTAGCATGTATAAAATGAAGAATGAAAGAATATTAAATACAATAGTTTGTTTTACAGCTTTTCCGTCATAACGAACAGGAATAATAGCGTTAGGATGTAGAGATTTTTTAAATTCTAAAAAGCTATTTTTAAGCATGATAATGTGACGTACAATTTTAACTCCGCCAGAAGTAGATCCAGCAGATCCCCCCACGAAAAATAAAGCAAAGAAAATACCAGTTACAAAGTGACTCCACATAGTAAAATCGGCAGATACAAAACCTGTAGTAGTAACTACAGAAATCACAGAAAATAAGGAATGACGAAAAGAACTTTCAACTTTGCCTAAAACCATAGGGTGTTCTATAGTAGTTTTTAAAGAATCATCTTGGAAGAAAACAATAGAGAGTGTAACTAAAATAGTTACTAAGAAAATTCCTAATCCATAATATTTAAACTCTTCACTTTGTATTACTTTTCTTAGTTTACCTTTTAAAGCAAAATAAGTTAATACAAAATTTGTTCCAGCAACAAACATGAAAAAAATAATAATATATTGTATTAAAGGCATACCGTTCCAATGCGCTACGCTGGCATTTTTAGTAGAGAATCCTCCAGTACTAACAGTGGCCATAGCATGATTTATTGCGTCATACCAAGTCATTCCTGCAACTTTTAATAAAAGAAACTCAACAATAGTTAACCCTACATAAATTAACCAAAGCCGTTTAGCAGTGTCAGTAATTCTAGGATGTAATTTATCAGCAGAAGGTCCTGGAGCTTCTGCTAAAAATAACTGCATTCCTCCAATTCCTAATAATGGTAAAATAGCAATTGTAAGTACAATTATTCCCATTCCGCCAATCCAATGTGTGGCACTTCGCCAAAAAAGTATTCCTTTAGGCATACTTTCAATATCTGTTAAAATAGAAGAACCAGTAGTGGAATATCCTGAAATAGTTTCAAAAAGTGCATTTGGAATAGAAGGTATACTTCCAGTTAATAAATAGGGTAACATTCCTGTTAATGTTAAAATTACCCACCCTAAAGTAACTATAAGATATCCTTCTTTTTTTAAGAGGTTTTTATTTGTTGGTTTGTTAAAAAAAAATAAAAGCAGTCCTATAGAGATAGTAATTATACCAGAGTTTAAAATTCCTAAGAGAACATCAGTTTCTTTATAATACAAACTAAAAGGGATAGCAAGCCACATAAAAAAACCATTAAGAATTGCAGTAATTCCTAAAAAACGAAAGATTAATTTAAGATTTAAATTTTCCATTAGTTGAATAAATCTTCTACTGTTGAAATAGCTTCAGGAAGACAGAATACGATTACATAATCTCCTGCAAGAATTTGCATATCACCAAATGACATTAATGCTTTTCCGTTTCTAATAATTCCTCCAAATACAGCTTCTCTAGGAAAACGAAGCTCTCTAATAGGTTTTTCAGTTACTTTAGCACCATGCTGTACTTCAAATTCAAAAACTTCAGCATCAATATTGTGTAAGTTTGCAAGTGCTAAAATTTCACCTTTGCGAATATGCCTAAAAATATTACTTGCAGCAATAAGTTTTTTGTTAATAAGTGTGTCGATACCGATAGTTTGAGAAATATTGATATAATCCATATTCTCTACTAAAGCTACTGTTTTTTTTACGCCTTTAGATTTAGCTACTAAACAAGACATGATGTTCGTTTCAGAATCACCAGTTACAGCGATAAAAGCGTCCATGTCTCTAATGTTTTCTTCTTCAAGCAGTTCTAATTCTCTACCATCTCCATTAATAACTAAAGTAGTTCTTAAATCTTCAGCAAGAGTTAATGCTTTATCTCTATTTTTTTCAATAAGTTTTACTTTGAAATTATCTTTACAAAGATTTCTGGCAGTTTTTTTACCGATACTACTTCCACCAAGTATCATTACATTTTTTATATCTAAATGTTCTTTTCCGATAATTGGATATAATTTTTCAATACTATAATTTGGAACAGAGAAATAAACTTGATCGTTCATTTTATACTCAGTATCTCCTCTAGGGATAATTGTTTGAGCAATTCCTTCTCTTTTTATAGCGATGGTAATAAAATCTACCATGTTAAATTTGTCCTTAGCTTCTTTAACAGAAAGATTTACAATAGGTGATTTATAACCTAAAGTAGTTCCCATTACGTTAAATAAACCATTTTCAAAGGCTACAGTATCATTAAAAGAAGATTGATGTAATAATAATTTGATCTCTTCAGCAGCTAATTCTTCAGGAGAAATCATAAAATCAACACCAAAATCTTTAAAGTCTATTGCTTCACTACTTAAAAATTCAGGGTTTTTTATTCTAGCAATTGTTTTGTTCACTCCTAAAGCCTTTCCAATTACAGCAATCGTAAAATTTGTATTTTGATTTTCTGTAACAGCTAAAAGTAAATCGGCATTTCCAATTCCTATTTCTTTTAAAAGTTTTATTGAAGTAGCATCTCCTTTTTTAGTAATAACGTCCAAGTGATTATTAATATAATTCAGCTTATCGCCATCTAAATCGACAATATAAGTGTCTTGAGATTCGTATGATAGGAGTTTAGCCAGATGAAATCCAACATCACCAGCTCCGGCTATTATAATTTTCATATTAAAAATTAACGAATAGGGTACAAAGATACATTTTTGAAATGAAAAGATTTAGCAAAAAATGAGATTAAATTTAGCTACACTATGTTTTAATTATATTTGTGAAAAAGAAAAGAAATGAAAAAGTTAAGTATAAAATCTTGGGCTATAGATGATAGGCCAAGAGAAAAATTGTTGAATCATGGAAAAACTATTGTAACTAATGCCGAGTTAATTGCGATTCTCATAGGTTCGGGAAATCGTACAGAAAGTGCTGTAGAATTATCGAAACGAATTTTATCTTCTGTAAATAATAATCTAAATGATTTAGCGAAACTCTCAATTCAAGAGTTGATGAGGTTTAAAGGAATTGGAGAAGCAAAAGCTATAAGTATTATTACAGCCTTAGAATTAGGTAAACGACGTCATTTTGAAGAAGGTAAAGATGTGTTTAAAATAAAATCCTCTAATAATGTTTTTAATTTAATGCAATCTATTGTAGGTGATTTACCACATGAAGAATTTTGGGTTGTGTATTTAAATAACTCGAATACAGTGTTAGATAAATATCAAATTAGTAAAGGAGGATTGGTAAGTGCTTTAGTAGATATTCGATTAATTTATAAAAAAGCGTTAGAACTAGCAGCTGTAGGAATTATTTTAATTCATAATCATCCATCTGGAAAATTATCTCCGAGTACCTCAGATATCCAACTTACAGAGAAAATAAAAAAAGCTGGAGTTGCATTAGATATAAAAGTTCTCGATCATTTAATTATAACTGAAAAAGATTACTTTAGCTTTGCAGATGAAGGAATGCTGTAATCAGTAAATTATTATTAACTTATTAAGGAGTAAAGTTTACTGATTATCGATAATTGAACATAGAAACTTGATACTAGTTTATACACATAAAGTTACTCCACGAGTACGCTATATATTTAAACATATTTTTACGCGTATTTTGCAGATAGATATCGATTTTACTTCTAAAGTAGAAGATTTCGTGGCTTTTGCTGGACCAAAAATTTCATACACGAAAGTACCTTTAGGGAATGAGTTTTTTATAAAAAGTACCAGTCTTTTATTTGAACAAGGTGTTAGTGATGTTGAAATTGATGTGTCTAAATGGGAAGATGTGCCATGTTTCTTTTTTCAGGGTCAGAAATCAACAATACCATTCGATATTTTTTCGGCAAGTTTTTTTCTCATTACAAGATATGAAGAGTATTTGCCGCATATTAAAGATAAATATGATCGATTTCCTGCAAATCAAAGTTTAGCTTTTCAGAATGGTTTTTTAGAAAAACCGGTTATCGATATTTGGGCTTATAAACTTTTAACCAAGTTAAAAGAACGATTTCCAGATTACGAATATAAAGAAAGAGAGTATCAATTCATTTCTACTATCGATGTTGATCATGCCTATGCTTACAAATACAAAAGTTCAATTCGTGCCATAGGAGGTTTTATAAAAGATGTTTATAAACTGAATTTTTTACACGCTATCGATCGCATTGCTGTTAGGTTCAATTTAAGAAAAGATCCATATAATACTTTCGAGCAAATTATTTCACTAAAGAAAAAATACAATGTTAGAACAATTTTCTTTTTTCTAATAGGAGATTATTCTACATACGATACTAATATTTCTGCATCAAAAAATAAATTTCGTCTATTAATTAAAGACATGGTAGATTATGCTAGGGTTGGATTGCATCCTTCTTTTTATACCATGAACAATTTTGAAAAGTTAAAAACTGAAAAAGAGCGTTTAGAAGGAATTACTAATATGCCAATTTTTAGGTCGAGACAACATTATTTACGATTTGCTTTACCAGATACATTTCAAAAATTAATCGATTTAGAAATTCATGAAGATTATTCTATGGGATATGCAAGTCATGTCGGATTTCGTGCAAGTACATGTACTCCTTTTTATTTTTATGATTTAGATTTTGAAATCCAAACACCATTACGAGTATTTCCTTTTGCATTAATGGATACAACCTTAAATGATTATATGAAGCTTACACCTAAGCAATCTCTGGGGAAAATAAATGATTTAAATAAGCAAGTTAAAAAAGTAAATGGAACTTTTATTACATTATTTCATAATGAAAGTTTAAGTGGTTATATGCGTTGGAAAGGCTGGGGAAGAGTTTATGAATCGATGTTAAAAATTATCGCGAATTCATGATCAAATTGATATCTAGAAAAAATCTAGAAGTAGATAAGTATAATGATTGTATTGAAAACTCTATACAGTCAAATGTTTTTGGTTTTTCATGGTATTTAGATAAGGTTGCTGAAAAATGGAGTGTTTTAGTATTAAATGACTATGAAGCTGTAATGCCAATTCCTTGGCGAAGAAAATTATTTATTAAATATGTTTATCAACCTTTTTGGACTATTCAATTAGGAATTTTTTCTAAAGAGATTGAAGATGAAAATGAATTTTTAATTGAGTTATTTTCTGAGTTTAAATATGTGAGTATTCGTATGAATATGCAAAACTCGTTAAATATGTTTCAAGATTATGGACTTCAAAAAGAATTGCAAGTAATTCCTTTTACAAAAGAGTATTCTAAAATTTTTAAGGACTATAATAGAAATAGGAAAAGAGAATTAAAGAAAGCTAAGCAAGCAGATTTAATTGAAAAATGGGATGATTCACCAAAAGTATTAATAGAGCTTTTCCAGTCGAATGTAGGAAAGAGAGTTCAGAAAATTAAAGATCAAGATTATTTGAAACTTTATAAGTTGATGAATGTTTGTATTCAAAATAAAGTAGGAGAATTACTAACAATTTACGATAAAAACAATCAATTAATTTCAGGTGCTTTTTTCTTAAAACATAAAGGAAGAGTAACAGAATTGGTTTGCTCTTCAGATTTTAAAAATAGAAATAATGGCGCTAATACTTTTATGAATGATAGAGCAATATTTAAATATGAACGTAATTTTGATTTGTTCGATTTTGGTGGTTCATCAATGAAAAATATCGCAAAATATTATCATAGTTTTGGCGCAAAAGATGAACATTACTACCAATTACATTACAATAAATTGCCTTTTTTATTACGCTTATTTAAGAAATAGAATTCTTTTTTCTGTAGTATAATAAGAAGAAGATTAAAGAAACAATTCCTGTAAACCATTGCAAACTAGCTGAAGTTATTGCAGCGCCTTTAATTCCGTATTCGGGAATTAGTTTTTGGTTACTTACATAGTTAATAATTAAAGCTGTTAAAGTAATGTAGAAATTAATGTGTACTAGTCCTAAAGAAGAAAGTAGATTACCAAAAAGACCTCTTAAGATTAAGATTCCACATATTCCTAAATTTAGGATGAAAAAACTTTCTTTATAATCAACGAAAGATGCATCTAATATGTTTAAGAAAAAATCATCAAAAGCATAAAAAAAAGAAACGTAAATTATACTAATAACTAAGAATAATTTACAGTAATTTATACAATAGTTTTTTATAAAATTAATATCGTTAATTTTTTCTGTAAGCGTTACAAAGTCAGTTGTAATAAATACTCTTGGTAAGAATAAAATACTAAATGGTAATAATGAGATATATCTGTATACTGTAACTTTTTCAGGTTCTTGCAAAATGTTTCCTATTAAAAGAATATCGATAGCAAAGAGTAATATAGTGGCTACATTTGAAAGTCCGCCAAATACACCATATTTCCAAAAATTGATATCAATAATATTTAATTTAGGACGTGTTAATAATTGTAAAACTCCTTTAAATTCCTTGAAATAAAACGCAACACAAATCGTGGGAGATAATAATAATGCTATTATGTAACCAATTTCTTGAAATGTAAAACTTAAAATAGTAACAAGAGTTACCATGATAAGAGAATAAGAAATATCTATAAAAGCGTGTTTTTTGTTCTTGTGGAATAATCGAGTTTTTATTTTTAAGATTTCAAACAAGAAAAAAGGAACAAATATTAATGAGAAAATAGCTAAATATCTTCCTGAGTTATCTATTGAAAAATGAAAGCTAAATCCAAAAAGAGCAACAAAAAAACTCATGATTAGTGATATAAAAACACCTCTTTTTAAAACATAAAATAGCAATTGCTCTTTATCTTTTTTCGATTTTAATAAAGCTCCGTATCGAATGTAACTTTGGTGCAAACCCAGCCCAACTAACGGAAGTATAAATGTTATAATATTCCAAGCGTAAAGAACTTCTCCTAAAGTTTTTTTAGAAATTAATTGTAAAGCGATCCAAGAGGTAACAAAAGATAATCCTCTAGCTATTATTGTTGCGCTTAAAACAAAACCTCCAGACCGGTTAAAAAAATCTTTTATGTAATTTATAAATTTATTCAAGATATACAGGTTTTGTAAAGTTCAGAAAAGCGTTTGCCAATCGTTTCGTAGCTAAAGTTTTGTTTCGTATAGTTGTGTAAAACAGTACTGTTAATTTTTTCTTTGTTATGATAAATGTCAACTAATGCTTTAACAAGTTGATCTTCATTTTTCGAATCAATTAAAATTCCATAATCTTTCGGGAAAAATTCAGAAATACCTCCAACATTAGTGCTAATTACAGGTGTTCCACAAGCAAAACTTTCTAAGATAACACAAGGTTGATTTTCATAATTGCTAAAAAGCACAAAAACATCAGCCTGTTGCATTTGTCTTTTAACTTCTTTATGTGATATATGATCTATGAATTTAATTTGATTGGTAATTTTTAATTTATCTGAAATGAATTGATATTTTTTAGAGTTTTCTCCAACCAAAATAAGTTCAAATGGAATGTTTTGTTGTTCAAAATTTTTAATAGCTCGAATAATTCCTGAAACATTTTTATGAGAATCTACCATATTAGAAATATGGAGTATGGTGAATTTTTTGTTAGATTTTACATTAGGTTGAAAAATATTGGTGTTTACTACATTTGGAATGATAGTATAATTCCCTTTCAATCCTAATTCTTCCATAGATAATTGAAGATCTTTGGAAACCGGACAAATATATTGAGCTTGTTTAGCAATTAATTTAGAAAGTTTTAATGCCGTATGAGAAATTTTTTCAGATAAAGGTTTATGATAACCTGTCCAATGTTCAGAAATGATAAAATTCTTCTTTTTAAACCATTTCAAATACAGAGCTAATATTCCAAAGGGAAATAATTCATTTAAATGCACACTATCAAAATGATCAATCTTTTGTAGCAATAATTTAAAGGCTCGATAAAAATGAAATGCCTTTAAAACTTTATTTTTTGAAGGCTTTATATATGCTATATGAACATTTTCATTACTAACAATTTCTATACTCTTTTTACAGTTTGAATCTGTTATAATATGAATTACAGAAACGTTGTGATATAATTGAACAGCTTCTGCATGTCTCTCAATAAAATCACCATTATTGGGTAATACCCGAGACGGATACCAACCACAAAGAAAAAGAATATGTTGTTTTTTAGAGTCCAAAATATGGGCTCTAAAATACTAATAAAGGCGTTGTTTACACAACGCCTTTAAAAGAGTTTTTCAATTTGCAATTTTCCCGCTATTTAATTTTCATTACTTCTTCTAAAAAAGAAGGTAAGCCACTGGATCCAGTAGGATCACTCTCCCAATGACTAAGTACACAACTCATATAATTATCTCTTACTTTACAGGCAACATAGTATACAATTAATTTTTTTCCACCAGATAAACCTAAAAAAAGAGAAGTGCCTCCAGTAAACTCATATGTCATTTTTGTTGCTTTTGTAGAAGTTCCTTCAAATTCAATCGCAATTTCTTCTTCAGAAATGACTTTCATTTTTTTAGATTTTGTAATTGTTAATTGAAAATCAATGGCTTTTTTAGCACTTTCTATTTCTTTATGAATAGACCAATTCATTTGTCCTCTACCAGGACATTGAATACTGTTAATATCTCTCCAATCACATTTTTTCCCAAGTTTTATCTGTCTGCCTCCAAAATCAACAATTCTTAATTCAGGTCTAGCAAATCTGTCTTGCGGAATTTTATTTTCCAAAGCTAGAGGTATGAATTCTTGTTCTAGTTTAGTGTCTCTTAAATGAGCGCTAAAAAATATGACCGAAATTTGCTTCTTTTTATTTTCTACAAAATAGATTGAGTTTTTCTGAGTCAGTTTTTCATTAATTTTTTGTTCAGAAGTAATTAAAAAATGATTGTATTTAATAATAGCATCTGTTTTTCTAATTTCCTTTTTTCTAATTCGGTATTTTCTGTACACTTTTTTTAAGCCTTTTTGATTAAAGGAATACGGAAAATCTTGTCGAGTAATTCTAATACCATCAATATTGTAAAAAACAAGGCCTCCATTTTCAATAGCTTGAAGTCTGTCAAAAGATATTTTATTTTGGCTATTTATTCCATATAAAATGAAATAGATAATAAAGTATAATTTTAATTTCATTTTTTAGATGTTGAATTGAACGAAGACTCCCATTTTTCTAATAATTTCAATATTATTAATGTTAAAGCCTAATTGAATACCTAAAGAAAATAAAGGTCCGGTTTGAAGACGTAATTTCCCATGAAAAGGAAATCCTATACCGCTACCATAAAGAGATTCAGAATATTTTATGTCATAATAATTTCCTTGAACATGTCCTAATCCAGCAAAAACATCTAAAAATACTATCTCTGTTATTTCAAATTCTCTACCATATAAAACATTAAATTCAGTAAATGATTTCTTCCGATGAGAAGAATCAAACAAGATGTCTAAAAAATCAACTTCCCATATACGGGTTAATTCTAGTTTTATTGCATTTTTATCAAGGTTGAAACTAATATCAGCTCCAAATGCGAGTCCGCTAAACTTTTCTGAAGTATTTACAGAAGTAATAATAGAAACACTCCCTGTTTTTTCTGTAAGTTGAGGTATTTCATTTTCTATTTTTTTTTGATCTAGTTTATTATTGATATTTTGACTATTCACATTAATTGTTATCAATGTAAAAAGTAAGAAGGTTATAATATTTTTCATTTTTAAAATTTTAAAAGTTCCAATTAATTAAAGCTGAGTTTCTTTTTTGATTTTTATTCCATAATCCGATTTGTAAGCCTTTTAAATCACTACATTCATTAACTATTCCTATTTGAATTCCTCTACATTTAGAGCTTTTGTTTCTCAAAACTCCGATTCCAAGACCGTTTATTTTATAATGATTATTAACTAATCCAATAGATAATCCGTTAGAAAAGGAACCGAAATTACCCGAAAGATTTACCTCTAGTCCATTAACTTTTGTTCTTTCAGAATTAAACAAACTCAAGTCAATTCCGTTAACAATATTGAATTGAGTAATATCATTTGGTATGCTATCATAATCTTCATCACTTATTTCATAAGCGTGTATAGCCATTAGAAAAGGCATAAAAATTGTAAATGGATCTACTCCTAATCGAATCCCATTTACATCGCAATCTGTATCAGCAGAATCAAACATCGTTTCAGAATATTTAATACCTATTCCGTTTATTAAATAAATATCCGAAGGAATAAAACCTATGTTAGCAGAATCATTTTTTAAAGAAAATAAGTTGATGTTTTGTGCATAAACATGTGCTTTAAAAAATGAAATGAAAAAAATGGTAAAACATAAATTTTTCAGAACTGAAAATTTTGAAGAATTCTTCATAATAAAAAGATTTAAAAAGTTTCTTCAAAAGTATTTTTAGCTCGTGTTTTCTTAGTCCAACATTAAGGTTTATGCTAGAAATAGGACAAGTTTGATGATTTTTGGATACTCAGTTTTAGGAGTTTTGATCTCTAAAACTTGAAGGAGTAATACCAGTATGCTTTTTAAAAGCATTGTAAAAAGTAGACTTAGAATTAAAGCCAGATTCTAAAGCTATAGAAGTAATTGTGTAATTATTATATTCTGGATCGATTAATAATTTTTTAGAAAAATCTACTCTGTAGGTGTTAATTAAATAGTTGAAATTTTGAGAAGTTTCTTCATTAATAACTTTCGATAATTGACTACTACTTATTTGTAATTCGTTAGCCAAAGTTTCTAAACTAAGAAGATTGTCTAAAAAGCGTCTATTATCTTTTATATAAGTAGTAATTTTTATAAATTTCTTAGATAAGTTTTCTTTTTCTTCTTTAGGCTTCGCAACAATTTTTTCCCGTATAGATTTTCTTTCGTTTACTTGTTTTAATACGAAAACCAATTCATATCCTAACCAGTAAATAAGAACAGTGGTCATTATTCTTAAAGGGTAATAGAAAACAATAAAATTATCAAAGTTTAAATAAAATTTTATACTTAAGGCTGTAATCCATAAAATGTAAGTTATACCAGCTAAATAAATAAAAGTATTCAGCCATTTTAAATTATCAAAACTTAATATCTCCTTAAATAAGTGAGACTTATTTTTTAAAATATTATAACAATAAAAAAATAAAGTAAGAGAAATTAATAAGCTTATTGCCTCTTCTACAGCAGTGTATTTTTCATAGAATAATAGATAATTGCCATCATTACTAATATCATTTACAAAAGATAAATTCACTACTTGTAAAATAATGCTGATAAAGAAAATAGGAATTACAATCTTTAAAACATTAAAAAAGTTTTCCTTAATATGTAAGTAATGAATTAAAAATGTGTAAAAAAGTGGAGCAACTAAAAAATGCCAAGGAATTTGAATATATTTTAAAACAAAGAAGTCTTTAATTAAGAACCACGATTGTAAATTATTTAAAGCAATAACTAAAATCATCAAGTTTATAAATAATATTCCTTTATTTTTAATATTCTTCTTGATTAAGAAAAAATTGAAAGCAAAACCGTGAATAGCGCTAATAATTAAAAATAAATTAAAAAATTCTGATAATTGCAATTGTACTTTTTTTAGGAGTACCAAGATATATTTTTTTAACAATTAAATTAAATCTTAGCTGAATTATATCCTTACTTTTGGTTTATGACAGAGATTGAACATATTTTTTTTGATTTAGATCACACTTTATGGGATTTTGAAAAGAATTCGGCATTAACATTTCAACAAATTTTTAAAGAACAAGAGATAACACTTGATTTTGATAAGTTTTTAGAAGTTTATATTCCGTTAAATCTTAAATATTGGAGATTATTTAGAGAAGATAAAATTTCTAAAGAAGAACTTCGATATCGAAGATTACACGATGTTTTTGAAAAACTAAATTATTCAGTAACAGATGAATTAATTCATAAAATATCAGAAGATTATATTAAGTATCTTTCTGATTATAATTTCTTAATCGAAGGAGCATTAGAAATATTAGAATATTTAAAG
Source organism: Tenacibaculum aquaeponti (assembly GCF_052084715.1). Lineage (GTDB taxonomy): Bacteria > Bacteroidota > Bacteroidia > Flavobacteriales > Flavobacteriaceae > Polaribacter. The sequence goes on from NZ_CP197288.1 coordinate 3,138,139, forward strand.
CTAAAATATCAACTTCATATTATTACAAATGGTTTTAAAGAAGTTCAACATAAAAAAATAATTAAATCAGGAATTAGGGATTTTTTCAACTTAGTAGTAACATCTGAAAGTGTAGGATTAAAGAAACCAAATCCGAAAATATTTGATTTTGCGTTACAAGAGGTTAACGCAGAGCCAGAAAAATGTGTAATGATAGGTGATAGTTTAGAAGCTGATGTAAAAGGAGCTATAGATATGAAAATGCAAGCTATTTTTTACAATCCTAACAAGGAAATAGGAATTCCTAATGTTCAAAGTATTTCTTCTTTGTTAGAAATTAAACAATTTCTCTAGAGATTTTACGTTCAGAATTAAAAATAAATAGAATGAAGTTATTTTTTAAAATTATCTTATGCAGTATTTTGTTGATGATGAATTCTTGTGTTGAAGATATTAATTTTAACCAAGCAGAAGATTTAGAAATTACCCCAGCAGTTTTAGCATCTTTGGTAAATGCTACAATTACTCAAAATGATTTAGTTGTTGGTGGTTTAGAAGTAAGTGCTCCGATTGAACAAACTTCTCTTTTCACTATTTTTAATAATCAACAGTCAAATGATAATTTAGAACGTGTTGTTTTGCAATTTGCAATAAATAATCAATTTAATAGAGGTTTTAGAATAGACTTCTTTTTTTTAGATAATGCAGATAATTCAACATACGACCCAATAACTTTAAATATAGCTCCAAATCAATCAGATTTTACACAAGAAGAAGAAATTCTTTTAACTAACGAACCAACTTTTACTAATACGAGAAAAGTTAGAGTAAGAGTAGAATTATTACCAAGTACCGATGGTTCAATAATTGATGCTAATGTACCAGCTTCATTAAATTTTAGGTCAGCAGGAACCTTATATTTTAGAGTAAATTAAATTTATGAATAAAATCTTTTTATTTTTCTTCTTTGTATATACAAGCTTAAGTTTTAGTCAAAATAAACAAGTTTTATATGGTTTTGATAAAATTCCGCAAGGATTATTATTAAACCCTGGGGCAGAAACAGATTATAAATATCATGTAGGAGTTCCTGTATTATCAGGAATTTCAATGAGTGTAAATACATCAGGCTTTACCGTTGCTGATTTATTTAGAGATGATAATATCGATTTTACCACCAAATTCAATAATGTAGTTAATAATTTAGGTAGTAACGACTATGCTTACATTAATTCTCAGATAGAAGTAATTAATGCAGGGTATCAATTAAATAAAAAAGATTATATAAGTGTAGGTTATTATACAGAAGTAGATGCTTTTTTAAAAATACCTAAAGAGTTTTTAGAGTTAATAAAAGATGGAAATGCCCCTTTTATAAATAGAAGTTTTTTGTTCTCTGATTTAGCTACAAAAGCAGATGTATTAGGAGTTATTCATGCAGGGATTACTAGAAAACTTAATGATAAGTTCATAGCAGGTGCCAGATTAAAGATTTATTCAGGAGCTATAAATATTACATCTACAGGTAATAGAGGGAGTTTTACTACTCGTTTAGGAACTTCTAGTTTGTATGAACATGCATTAAATAATGTAAATATTAATGGTTATAGCTCTGGGTTATATAATGAAAATGATGAATTTGATCTTCAAGCTGAAGATATTACAGGAAATATTTTTTTAGGAAGTAACTTAGGTTTAGGATTCGATTTAGGTTTCACTTATGTGGTAGATGATCAAACCGAACTATCGGCAAGTTTATTAGATATTGGTTTTATAAGTTATTCGAATAAAGTTAGAAATGGAAATGTTACAGGAGATTATATATTTAGTGGAATTGATTTTAGGTTTGATAATACAAATCCAGATTATTGGCAAGATTTAAATGATCAAATAAATGATAGAATTCCAAGAAGTGAAAATGCAGAATCCTATTCTGTAATGAGACCTTTAAAATTAAATTTAGCCGGTAAATATAGTTTTGGTAAATCAAGACGAGAAGAAAGTTGTTCCGATATGTCATTTAACGATTACTATAATAATACAGTTGGAGGACAAATCTTTTCTGTTCTGACACCAATAGGACCAAAATTTGCTTTAACTGGTTTTTTTGAAAGAAAAATATCTAATAGATTTAATACTAAAATTACATATACAGTTGATGATTTTTCAAACTCAAATATTGGTTTAGGAATATCAGCGAATGTATGGAAACTTAATATTTATACAGCAGTAGATAATGTATTTCAACTTTCAGATGTAGCAGCAGCGAATAGTGCATCTTTCCAGTTTGGAATTAATTTTGTTTCTAGATAAACAATATTGTAATAGCTTTAAAAGCTTTTTTACTATCTTGTCGTTTTTGATATAAATTTATTAATGATGAAAAAAGTACTTATTCTTCTATTCTTAACCACAACAGCTGTTTTTGCTCAGAAAGATGTAAATAATTATAAATATATTTTAGTACCTAAACAATTTGATGGTTTTAAAAAAGCAGATCAATACCAAACTAGTTCATTAATTAAGTTTTTATTAGAAAAAAGTAATTTTACTGTTTTTTTAGAGGATGAATCTTTACCTACAGATTTAGCAACTGATAGATGTAAGGCATTAACAGCAAATTTACTCAATGATTCAGGAATTTTTAGCACCAAAGTTCAAATTGAATTTAAAGATTGTTTTAATAAAACAATATACACCTCCGTATTAGGAAAAAATAAATTAAAAGATTATAAGAGAGCTTATCATAAGGCAATAAGAGATGCTTTTAAGTCAATTCAACAACTAAATTATAAATATATTCCTGAAGCAAATGAAAAACCTATTGCTGTTAATAATAGTGTTTCTTCTACAAAGGTAGCTGTAAATAAGGTAGAGAATACAGTTAAACAGGCTGATGTTAATGTTGAAGAGAAAGTCAATGAAGCAGTCTCAGGAATTCTTTATGCACAGCCTAAAGATTACGGATTTCAATTAATTAATGATATTCCAGAAGTTGTTTTTAAACTTTTAAAAACTAAAAATCCGAATACATTTATTATAAAAGATAAAAATGGAACATTTACAAAGAAACAAGGTAATATTTGGTCTGCCGAATTTTATGAAAATGATAAACTAGTTACTAAACTTTATAGTGTAAAGTTTTAGTAATTGTATTTCTCTTTCCAGCGTTTTCTTAATGTTTCTCGGAAACTGTTTTCTCTAGCATTGTTTCCAGGTTCATAAAGTTTTGTATTAGAAATTTCTTCGGGAAGGTATTCTTGATTTACAAAGTTGTTTTCATAATTATGAGAGTACAAATAATCTTTTCCGTAATCTAAATCTTTCATCAATTTAGTTGGAGCATTTCTTAAATGTAAAGGAATAGATAAATCGCCAGTTTTTCTAACTAAATCTTGAGCTTTACCTATGGCCATATAAGAAGCATTACTTTTTGGGGAGTTAGCCAAATAAACAGCACATTGACTTAATATTATTCTAGATTCTGGATATCCAATTACAGATACAGCCTGAAAAGTATTATTAGCTAAAATTAAAGCAGTAGGATTAGCATTACCAATATCTTCTGAAGCAGAAATTAATAATCTTCTAGCAATAAATTTTACATCCTCACCGCCTTCAATCATTCTAGCTAACCAATACACAGCTCCATTAGGATCACTTCCTCTAATTGATTTAATAAAGGCAGAAATAATATCGTAATGTTGCTCACCTGTCTTATCATATCTAACAGTGTTTTTCTGTACTTTTTCTAAAACAAGTTTATTGGTAACTTCTATTTCATTTTCAGAAGCTACTATTAGTTCAAATACATTTAAAAGTTTTCTAGCATCACCTCCAGAAATTTGTAACAAAGCATCTGTTTCTTTTAATGTTATTTTTTTAGAAGATAAAATCTCATCCTTTTTAATCGCTCTATTTAAAAGTGCAATTAAATCATCTTTATCAAAAGAATTTAAAATGTATACTTGACAACGAGACAAAAGTGCTGGAATAACTTCAAAACTTGGATTTTCAGTAGTTGCACCAACTAATGTTACCCATCCTTTTTCTACAGCACCAAGTAAAGAGTCTTGTTGTGATTTGCTAAATCGGTGAATTTCATCAATAAATAAGATTGGATTTTTTTGAGTGAATAATCCTCCACTTTTTTTGGCTTTCTCAATTACTTCTCTAACATCTTTTACGCCAGAACTTATTGCACTTAGTGTGTAAAATGGTCTATCGGACTCTTTGGCAATAATATTAGCTAAGGTTGTTTTTCCTATTCCAGGAGGTCCCCAAAAAATTAATGAAGGAATAATTCCATGTTTAATATGATTGGTTAAAATACCATTTTTACCAACTAAGTGTTGTTGACTAATATAATCGTCTAAAGATTTGGGTCTAATTCTTTCTGCCAAAGGTGCACTCATAAAGTAAAAATAGGAAACATTTATGACAGATTAACAAGAAATATAAAATGGTTTTCTTTTTGATAACTATATAAAATATGGAACAAGAGGAACAATTTCAGTTTAAGAATAATATAATAGTGATTCCTTTATTATTTGTTTTCGCTATATGGTTCGTTTATTGGGTAGAAATTAAATTTGGTTTTAATTTTAACAAACTTGGCGTATTACCAAGAACATTAAAAGGTTTTAAAGGTGTTTTTTTGTCTCATTTCATACATATCGACACAAAACATTTGTTTAATAATTCAGTTCCTCTGACAGTGCTTTTAATGGCTTTATTTTATTTTTATAAAGAGGTAGGAGGGAAGTTGCTAATTATTGGTGGTCTACTAACAGGTTTTCTTACCTGGATTATAGGTAGAGAAGCTTATCATTTTGGAGCAAGTGGTGTTGTTTATTTATTATTCAGTTTTATTTTTTTTAGTGGAATTATTAGAAAACATTTTCGTTTGGTTGCTATGTCTTTAATTGTAATTTTTCTTTATGGAAGTATGATTTGGTATTTATTTCCTATAGAAAAAGGAATTTCTTGGGAAGGGCATTTGTCAGGTTTTTTAATTGGGTTAATTTTTGCTATTTACTATAGAAAAGTGGGTATAGTTAAAGAGAAATTTGTGTTTTCTAAAACGGAGTTTGATGAAATGTTTGATGAAGAAGGGAATTATGTACCTCCTGTTTTAGAAGAAGAACAAAACTTTGAAGAAATTAATTACAGATATATTTATATACCTAATGTTAAAGAGGAGGAAGAATAAAAAAAAGGAGCTTTAAAGCTCCTTTTTTTTATGATTTTATTCTTTGTCTTATGGTTTCATATAAAAAAGCACCACAAGCTACAGATACATTTAATGATTCTATTTCTCCTAATAAAGGTAATTTTGCTTTGTAATCAGCCATTTTCAAAACTGAATTACTAACTCCTTTATGTTCAGATCCCATTATGATTGCCGTAGGTTGATTTAAGTCTACATCATAAATTGAATCTTCTGTTTTTTCAGTAGCAGCTACTAATTTAATATCTGCTGCTTGAAATTGAAATATAGCGTCTTTTATATGATCTACTTTACAGATAGGAACTTTAAACGCAGCACCGGCAGAGGTTTTTATAGTTTCTGCATTTACTGGAGCACTACCACTTTTCTGAATAATTATCCCATCTACACCTGTACATTCAGCAGTCCTTATAATTGCACCAAAATTCCTAACATCAGATAGTTGATCTAAAATAATAAATAGAGGTGTTTTATCGGAATTTAAAGTTTTCTCCATTAATATATCTAATTCATAAAAAGTAATGGGAGATATTTTAGCAACAGCTCCTTGGTGATTATTATGTTTAGATAGCCTGTTTAATTTTTCTACAGGAACAACACTTGTAGATATTTTATTTTTTTTAATAAGTTTTTCTAATTCAAAGTAAAGTTCTCCTCTTAAACCTTTTTGAAGATATACTTTGTCTATTGTCGAATTACTTTCAATAGCTTCTATAATAGCTCTAATACCAAAAATTGTTGTAGTCTGTTCCATGTTGCAAAGGTATAATAAGTATAATAAAAAAACCATCTCTTTAAGAGATGGTTTTTAAATACTATGAAATAAAGTTTATTGCTTCGTTAATTTAAACTCATAAGCTCCAAAGTTACCTAAAGAACCATTTGTAGAAATTGAGAAACCACCTTCGTTGTAAGCTGTTTCACTAATTGTTAGGTTAGCAAAAGCAGCAATGTTTAAAGGATCATTGCTATAAGAAACTTTAGCATTACATGTATCAAAAGTAATTACTGTTCCGTTTGGTAAATAAGTATTGAAACCAGCAGAATTTGTAACTACTAACTTAATACCATCAGTATCAGTAGGATCTAAAGCTAACTCAATTTGATAAGATTCACCAAAAGCACCTGCTAAAGTTAAACCAGCATTAGTACCACCAGCACTAAATACCTCAGCAACAGTATATGTTCCTACCCAATCATTGATTGAAATAGGACAATCATCATCAATTAAAGTTAAATTTTGAGTTACGTTATTAACGCCTCCTACTAAACCTACAGGAGCAGAACTATCTGATGTTAATGTTACAGCTATCTTTAAATCTCCGTCAGTAGCAGCGTTGTTTACTGGTGCTATAACAATTTTACCAGAAAACTCACCAGCAGGAATCTCTAAAGTTCCTCCAGTTACATCTACATATCTAGAAGGATCTTCAGAAGTAACTGTATATTTAACAGTAACACCGTTTTGATTTGATTTTGCACCATATAAAACGTCTATTTCAACATTTGTAGCACCTTCAGATACAGTTCCTGTTTCAGAAGCTAGCTGAATAAAACCAGCTTCAGGAATATCAGTGATAATATTCTCAGTTGGATCACATCCTGCTAAAACCAATACAGCAAGAATGAATATATATGAACTTATTTTTTTAATCATAATTATTAAATTTTAATTACTAATTAGTAACCAGGGTTTTGTACTAAATTAGGATTAGCGTTTATTTCAGATGCAGGAATAGGTAAAGTAAATCTTTGATCTGCAGGAGTTAATGTGCAAGCATTATCTAATGATGCACAATCTTCAGAAGCTCTGTTAAGTCCTTTACCTAATCTACCTAAATCAAACCATCTATGGCCTTCATAAGCTAATTCAATTCTTCTTTCATTAAAGATAAAATCTAAAGCATCATTTAAGTTAACATAAGTTGGTTGAGTAGTATTAGAACCAAAACGAGCATCTCTTAATCCTTTTATTGTCATCTGTGATGCAGCGTAGTTTCCAGCTCTAGCTTCAGCTTCAGCCTTAATTAAATGCATTTCAGAAACTCTAAATACTTTAACATCAGCTAAAAATTCTAAAGCAGTACCTGGGTATTTGTTGATTAAGTGTGAGTTAGCTCCAGGGTCACTATCAGCAACATTTAAATTAGTAGAATATCTAATATCTGCTGGATCTAATTGATTAAAGAATGAATTAGACATTTCAATAAATGGTCCACCTCCTGAAAAGTGCCAAATAAATCCTGGTCTAGCATCTCCTTGTATTCTTGCAGCTTTAAAAATAACCTCTGTATTATCTTGATCTAAGAACATTGCTCTATATTGAGCTTGATCAGCTAAAGGGTATTTTGCGATTAATTGGTTCGCTAAACTTAAAGCAGTAGTATATTCACCAGTAAATAATGCAATTCTAGCTCTTAAAGCAGTGATAAAATCTGCAGTAACAAAACGATTATCAGTTTGTGTAGCATCTAATAAACCACTTGCAGCAGTAAGATCAGCTTGAATAGCTTGAAGTACTTCTGAAACAGTATTTCTTGTCAAATTTTCTGTTGTAACAACAAAATCTACAGCAGGAACACTTAGTCCATTAGGATCTAAATAATCTGGAGTAAAGTATTGAAATAACTCGAAATGAGCAAAAGCACGTAAAGCACGAGCTTGACCTAATATGTGATTTGCAGCAGTTTCTTGTCCTGCTTTATCTACTGTAGGGAATGCTTGAATAACTCTCGAAGCATAGTTAATCATTCTATATCTAGTAATCCAAATAGTTTGAGCGATACCAGTGTTTGGATTCATAACTAAACCGTGTAAGTTTAATTGCTGACCACCATTATCAACACCAACTTTTGTGTTATCTGTAAAAATAGAATTTAAAGTAATAGAACTATTATCATACTGACTATAAGCAGCATTAAGTCCATTTTGTAAATCTGTTACATTCTGAAAAGCTGTTTCAGGAAGTAAAGAGTCGTTAGGTAAAATGTCTAACTGCTCATCACACGAAATAAATAATGTTGATGAAGCTAGAGCTAATCCTAAAAATATTTTTTTAATTGCTTTCATTTTTTTTAAAGTTTTAAATCAACACCTAATGTTATAATACGTGAGTTCGGGAATGAGAAGAAATCATTAGAAGCAAAAGGATCAAATTCTGGATCGAATCCTCTCCATGCAGACCAAGTTAATAAGTTCTCTCCTTGTAAATACACTTTCATTGAACTAAAAGGACTTTTCTTAACTAAAGAGTTTGTTAATTCATATCCAATAGCGATGTTTTTTAATCTTAAATAAGAAGCATCTTCTAAGTATCTGTCAGAAAGTAAGTTTCTAGTTGAACCAGAGTTTAAAGATGGGATACCAGTGATATCACCTGGTTGTTGCCAAGCATCTAATAAGTTAGTAGTAGCATTAATTATACCAATTAAACCTGGATCTTCAGCTACACCTAATGTACCATTGTATCTGTAAACGTCTGCAGCAAATGTAAATTGAGCATCTAAAGAGAATCCTTTGTGGTAGAAAGAAGTACTAAATCCTCCTTGGTAAGTTGGTATAGTAGACTTTCCAGTAAATACTCTGTTTGCTGGGTCATATTGTTCAGTAATGTTTCCATCTCTATCTAAATAAAGAGGTCTACCATTTGCAGGGTTTACACCAGCCCATCTAACTGCGTAATATTCATTAAATTTATGTCCTACAGCTTCAGGAGCTCTTTGACCTGGATTTAATATAATATCTCCATTAGCATCAGCTTCAACACCTTCTAATCTTGTAATTTCGTTTTTGTTTAAAGATCCATTAACATTAACAGTCCATGAAGTATTTTCGTTTGAAATTAATTTATAATTTAAAACTGCTTCTAAACCTCTGTTTTCCATGTCTCCAATATTACCTGGAACTTGAGTAAATCCAGTTAAGTTACTTACTAAGTTAGTACCAAATAAATCTGTAGTTTTATTAATATATGCATCGAAAGATCCAGTAAGTTTGTTGTTTAATAATCTAAAATCAACTCCTACGTTTGCTTTTGCAGTTTCTTCCCATTTAATATTAGGGTTACCTAATTGACTAGGGAATAAACCAACACTACCATTATAACCACCTCCAGTATTAAACTGATCAAAAGGCACGTCTAAACCGCCATAGTAACCACCTAATAATCTATCGTTACCAGTGATACCATAACTACCTCTTAACTTGATGTCGTTTACGATATCTGAAGGTTCAAATAAAGATTTTGTTAAGTTGGCAAAACCTCCAACAGCCCAGAATAAACCAAATCTATTGTCTCCAACAAAACGAGAAGAACCATCACGACGTAAAGTAACATCAAATCCAGCAATCTTATCATAGTCGTAAGTAGCTTTTCCAACTAAAGAGAACTGAGATACTTTATTTTTAAAAGAACCTACTCCAGGTATATAGAAATAATCATCTACACCATCATTGTTAGGGTCTTCAGTAGTAGTACCAGCTACGAAACCAGCTCCAACTCCTTCTAAACCTGGTATTAAACCAGTTTGCGCATAGCTGAATCCGTTAATTTGTGAATATAAAAATTCCGTAATACCTATAACAGAGTAATTATGTTTCTCGTTAATAGTGTCATCGTAACTTAATCTGAAATCAGAAATAGTTCTTGTGTCTCTGTTGTAGTTTTGACTTTGAGATCCTTGGAATTGTGCATTAGGGTCATTTGCATTTCTACCTCTAATACTATGTGTTGGTTGTAATTGGAAGTTTTCACTTTCAATCATATCCACACCAAATCCAATATGTCCTCTTAATTTATCTGTAAAGTTATAATCAGCAGTTAAAGATCCAGTAATTCTTAATTCTGTAGTTCTGTTTGTATCAAATCTAGCAACATTTTGAGCGATATATGGAGTGTTTAAGAATCCATCATCGTCATCAGGGTCAGTGTTACCTTCTACATTTAAAGTTCCATCAGCATTATAAGCTGGTAAATATGGTTTAGCAACAAAAGGAACGATAAAAGGGTTACTTAAAGATCCACTTCCAGTTCCTGTTCCAACACCACCTGCAAAATCAGATCTACTAAATCCAATACCAATAGTTGAGTTGAATGTAAATTTGTTAGCTTTATAAGTAGTGTTATTTCTAACAGTCATTCTCTGTAATCCAGAACGTAAAGTAATACCTTCTTGATCAAAATATCCTAAAGAAGTATATGAATTAATGTTTTCTGAACCAGAAGAAAAAGAAAGATCATGAGAAGTAAAATTACCTACTCTTAATAAAATATCTTGCCAGCTTGTGTTAGTTTGAGAAGCTGTAGCAATTTGTGCATCAGTTAAAGGAATTGGTGCAGCTCCAGCAGCTCTTACAGGTAATCCTGTAACTGAAGCAATGTAGTCATCATAAGCACCACTACCAACACCAACACCAGCTTGTCTTTCAATTTCTAAAATTTGTCTAGAGTTTGCTAATGTGAAGTTAGGGTTTTGTTTGAATGTAAATCCACTTCTTCCTGAATAACGAATTTGTAATTTTTGACCTGATTTACCTTTTTTAGTTGTAACTAAAATAACACCACCAGTTGCTCTGTTACCATAAATAGCTGTTGCAGATGCATCTTTTAATACTGTTACCGAAGCAATATCATTTTGGTTGATAGATCTAAAGTTATCTTCATCTACAGGAACTCCATCAATAACAAATAATGGCTCAGAGTTACCAGATAAAGAGTTAATACCTCTTAATAAAATAACACTGTTTCCACCTGGTTGACCGTTACCTGTAGCAATATTTAAACCTGGTGATTGAGATTGTAAAGCTTGTACTAAAGATGCAGTAGGTCTTCCTTCTACGTCCTCTGCACTTAATACAGTTACAGAAGAAGAAACCGTTTCTCTACTTTCTGTACCATAACCAGTAACTACAACTTCTTCTAAAACATTATCTCCTTCCATAGTGAAACTGATATTGTTTGAAGCACCAACTACTTTTTCTACAGTTTTCATACCAACAAAACTAAAAACTAAAACATCTCCAGTTTTTGCTTTAATTGAATACTTTCCGTCAAAGTCAGTTTCAGTACCAGAAGTGGTACCTTTTTTTAATACACTAACTCCAGGTAAAGGCCCGGTTTCATCCGAAACAGTTCCTGAAATTGTTCTGTCTTGCGCAAATGATATTTGCACAACCAACGCCAAAAGGAGCGTTAAAATCCCATTAAACTTTGTTTTCATTGTATAATTGTTTGAATTAATCAATCGCTAAAATCTTAATTTTATCTTAAATAAACAATTTTTTAACAAAAAAAAGAAAAAGCTAACCTGTAAAGGTTAGCTTCTCTATATTTATGATAAATCTTTAAAAAATTTATATCTATAAATTTATTGGTGTTGCATCAAATAAACCAGGTAATGGGTTTGGTGTATTTGGATTGTTGTCAACTTCTACTTGTGGATATAAGAATCTTTGAGGGATTTGACTTCCTGTTTTTGCAGGAATACCTAATATGTTGTTTGTTCTTCTGATATCATGGAAAGGTTGTAATTGACCAATTAAAGTGATATACTTCTCTTCTATAATTTCTCTTAATAAAGCATCTCCAGAAGAAGTAGAGTGAGGGAAACTGGAACTAAAACTTATTGTGCCAGTTTGACAAGAAATAGGTGAAGCTTTTAAGTCGCATATTTCGTATGTTAAATTATCTACTCCTGAAAATTGAATATCTTGTTCGTTTATGATAACTTCTACATAATCATCAATTAAGTTATCACTAGTTCCATTATTATTTACGCTAGCTATACCATTTATTGGTTGGTTATTTATAGAGATCCTTACACTATCTGAAAATGTGGTAGGATAGTTTACTTCAAATTTTCTTGTTTTGTAATCTAAAGCAAGCTTGTCTCTAACAGCATTAAAAGCTGTAATATCTCCAGCATCTCCTGTTCTATTAGCAGCTTCAGCTTCAATTAATTTTACTTCTTCATATGAAATTAAAGGGAAAGATTGAGTCTGTCCAAATACACCAGTAGCAGTTGTGTTTGGATCTGTTCCAGTAAAGTAATATGCATGTCTTTGTGCTTCACCAGGAGTATTGATTAATCTGTTTACAGAAGTGTTTCCTAAATCAATTAGTTGTTCTAAATAAGAACCAGTAGCTCCTAAGTATCCTTCTCTTTCATCAACCATGAATTGATAATATAGGTTTCTATTTTCTGGAGAAGTGCCGTGTAAAGATACTAAACTTCCAGCAGGAGAATCTATTCCTAATCTAGCACTAGTTAAAGCATTAGCATAATCTTTAGCCAATAAATAATATCTAGCTTTTAAAGAGTGAGCGATTTGCGCCCAAGTAGCTGAACTAGACATTCTATTTCCAGCGTATAATGATGCAGGAGCTGAACCTATATTTGTAATTGCTTGATCTAAAAGATTCTGTACTCCTGCTAAAACAGAAGCTTGAGAATCGTATTCTGGAGCAAAGTTGTTGTCTGCGTCACTTGCTTGATTAAATGGTATGTCTCCAAAAAGAGCTGCTAATTCTCCAAAAAGAACAGCTTCTGTAATTTGAGCAACCCCTGCAAGTTGTGTGTTCCCGTCTTCTAAAGCTAATTTTTTAGTTAATTTAGCTTGAGTAATACCTTCCACATAGGCATCATCCCATAGATCATCAAATTCACCAGCTGTTATAGAGTAAGCTTCTACAGTTAAATATTGACGATCTTCTCCAGAAAATTGATTCATAAAGATACCAGCATATCTAGCACCATTACTTTCTGCTAATTGCATCCAACTTAGTTGAGCTTGTCCTATAATAAGTTCAGGAGCAGCAGAACTAAAGTTATTTGGGTCAGTATTTAAGCCTTCAGTAAAATCTTTACATGAAGCTAAAATAACTAAGGATAATATAAAATATTTTATGTTCTTCATTTTTTAAGTTTTTAGAATGATAATCTTAGAGTTGTGATAAAAGATCTAGTTCCTGGGTTGCTAAAGTATTCTAAACCACGACCTTTAGAAGCACCAGTTAAATTGTTGTCTGGATCGAATCCTTCGATATCAGTCCATATAAATAAGTTTCTTCCAGTTACACCGATTTGTAGACTTTCAATACCAAGTTTATCAGTAACATTTTTATCGAAATCGTAGAATAAAGAAACTTCTCTTAATCTTGTCCAAGATGCATCTTCAATAAATGGCTCAGAAACATCTCCAAATCCTCCTCCATTTGTTGTCCACCATGCATAGTCAACAGCAACAGGACCTCCACCAAAATCTACTTCATATCCTCTGAAAGCAGTTCCAGCAGCAATAAGATCACCGTCTGCGTTTAATAAATCCTGAGAAGCAATAGTTTCGTTAGCTGTGTCTGGGTGTATACCGAAGAAGTTTAGTACTCCTCTTGTACCATTCCATACATCATTTCCTTGAGAAGTTTCAACTTGAGCAGATAAAGTAATACCTTTATAAGAAACAGTTGTACCTAAACCACCTCTCCAATCAGGGTTTGGGTCACCAATAAATTCGTTAGTAGCAGCCGCTGTAGGGAATCCATTTGCGTTTAATACAAGGTCGCCATTAGCATCTCTGTCATAAACTCCACCTCTAAGTACTGCGAAAGGTTGATTTTCAGCAACACCAGAAGAAGTTGAAGTAAATCCATTTAAAGTGAAGTAACCTGCTCCTGCCATGTTTTCAACTAAACTTCTGTTTTGAGTGAAGTTAATATTAGCATTCCAAGTAAAGTTTTCGTTTTGAATAATCTTACCAGATAAATCAATTTCAATACCTTTATTTGAGATTGTAGCAGCATTTCTAAGCTCTTGAGAGAAACCGTTAGAAGGAGGTGTTGGTAAAGAAAGTAAAACATCCTCCGAAGTTCTGTTATAGTAAGTAGCAGATAAGCTTAATCTGTTATTGAAGAATCTTGTATCGAAACCAACTTCAAATTCTTTAATACGCTCTTCTTTTAAGTCTGGGTTACCACGTGTAGCTGATTGAGTTAATGGGTTTCCATATAAAGATCCATCAAAACCGTCTCCCCAAGAAGAAGTGATTCCTCCTGTTGTAATTACTGTTCTTGTTGAATAAGGTACTGGCTCAATACCAACTTCACCATAAGAAGCTCTAATTTTACCAAAAGAAACAAAAGAGTCTTTTACATAATCAGAGAAGTTCCATCCTAAAGATGCACTTGGGTAAAAGATAAAATCGCCAGGAATAGTTGATACATATTCACCTCTACCTGTTAATTCAACTAATAATTGATCCCATAGATCAAAGTTTAATACTGCAAAACCACCTGATTTTCTTGTGTTTTGGATAAAGTCAGAAGGATTAGAGTTTTCAGAAGTAGCATTACCTAAATTTAAAAATACTTCATCAGGGTTTGTAAAGTTAGTTTCAGTACCGCTTAATCTTTTGAATTTGTTTTCAAACATTTGGATACCAGTAGTGAAGTTGAACTTTACATCATTAGTTAAGTTATAGTTACCAGAAAGGAAGAAGTTGTAGTTTTGGTTACTTTCAGTAATTCTATCTTCGCTAAATAAACCTTGACTACCGTCTCCAGCAGATCCAGCAGGCCAAAAGTTAATTCTGTTGTCTTGATAGTAATCTAAACTATATCTACCTGTAAAAGCTAAATTGTCATTTATCTTATAAGTGAATTCTGGTGCTATAATAAAACGATCAACTTCGTTTAAGTTTTTTTGCTCGTTTAAAGTCCAAAGTGGATTGTTATATGTTGGAGCAGAATATTGGAAAGTACCAGTTTCAGCATCAAATGTTCTAGTTGAACCTAAATATCTTCTATATCCTCTATGAGAGTTAGGAGTAGGGATTCCTGAAGCTGAAAAATTTGTTCCTTTATAATCTCTAATGTCAAAATCAGCTGGAGTTCTTAAATAACCTAAGTAAAGACCATTTAAGTTAGATCCAGTTTGGATTCTGTTAGAGCTAATGTCAACATAAGTAGTAGATAATTTTACAGTAAAATTGTCTGAAATATCTGTATCGTTATTTAATTTAATTGAAGTTCTTTTGTAGTCAGAAGCTCCTCTATAGATACCTTCTTGATCCCAGTTAGATAAACTTACAAAAGTTCTTGAATTATCTCCAGCATAACTAAAACTTACATTGTTGTCAAAAACAATACCGTTTGTAAAAACAGCATCTCTGTTTTCTTGATTAAATGTTTGTCTTGAATTTTTTTGTGTAATTGGATAGTAAATTGTACCATCGTCAGCTACGAAGTATTGACCAGTAGTGTCTACTGAATCAGCACCACCTGCTCTGGTCGAAATTTTAGCACCATAAGAAGTAGATGCAGTAGGTAAATCAACTCCTGTAAATCCAGGTTGACCTAACCAAGCATTAGGGAAACCTTGACCATATTGATCTTGTTTAGCCCATTCTCTGTTTACTTCATCAATAGAAAGAGCAGACTTTACATTTACTTGCCATCTTTTTCCTCCTTTAGATCCTCTTTTGGTTTTAATTACGATTACACCATTTGCAGCACCTGTACCGTAAATAGCAGCAGCAGATGCTCCTTTTAATACAGAGATAGATTCGATGTCTTCTGGGTTAATGTCGTTAAGACGAGACTGTTGTACTACACCAGCAGTACCACCACCAACTGCGCTATTAGAAATAATTGCACCATCTAATACAATTAAAGGACTACTATCTCCTAAAATTGTGTTTTGACCCCTAATCTGAATGTAAGCTCCAGCTCCAGGATCTCCAGAGTTTCTTGTTATGTTAACTCCGGAAGTTTTACCAGATAAACCTTGTAATACCCCTGCTTCTCCAGACTTTTGTAATTGGTCTACTTTTACAATACTAGTAGAACTTAAATCATTGTCTTTTTTCTTCTCTGTACCAAGAGCAGTAAGTACAATTTCTTCAAGAAGGTTATCTGTAGCTAGGGTAACATCCATTTTGTTTGAATTACCAACAGTTTTTTCAACTGTTTTCATACCAACAAAACTAAAAATAAGAACATCTCCTGTTTTTGCTTTGATCGTGTATTTACCATCAAAGTTAGTTTCTGTTCCTGTTGTCGTTCCCTTTTTTAATACACTAACTCCAGGTAATGGATCAAATCCATCTGTAACAATACCGGAAATAGTTCTGTCTTGTGCAAAGGAAACATGCACAAGCAACGCCAAAATAAACGTCAAAATTCCATTAAATTTTGTTTTCATTATGTAATTATTTGAATTAATGTGTGCTAAAATCTTAAATAAAACTTAAAAAAACAACAAAAAGAGTTAATAAAATGTAAATATCTAATTATGGGTGTTAAAAAAGGTTGGTTTTTGTTTTTAAAGGTAGTTTTTAAATATGATTGATAAATTATATGGGGTGTTGTTGCGAATCTTTGAAATTCCACTAGATATAGATAGATTAATTGAGGAATTTTTTCTTTTAAATGCATACCCGATTCCATAACCCAAGATGTGAAAATTGTTTTTATTGATATCTTGGAATACTCCTGGGTCAATAAAACTATAAATGTAATTTTTTTTTGATGTAGAATATCTGTAGTCTAAATTTATGTAGGAGAAATTCTGAGTAAAAATACTTTGAGGTTCGAAACCTCTTATGGATTTAATTCCTCCAATTCTGTATAGTTCGTTTAGGTAATAATTAGGAGAAAAAAGTAGACCTGTTTTGTTTTTTATATGTACTGAATTTTTTTGATTAATGTCAATCGTTAACGAAACTTCTATTTCTGTTTTTATTTGTTTTGAAGAGTTGTTGTTTGTTTTTCTTTTTCCAATAAGAGGAGTGAAGTTGAAAGTGAATTTGGGTGAAAGATTTTTGTCTAAGTTCAAACTTTGGTAATAGAAATTTAAACCAAAGAAATATGATGAAAAATTAGGAGTATTAAAGTTGTTTGTTGAAGTTTCGTTGGATTCTTGATTTTCAAATTGAATTCCTGTTTTTATTTTGCTGTTAATGTCATATAAGAAGGATGTTTTGAAGTTCGAATTTAAAAAAGTGCTGTCTTGGCGATATATTTCAAAAGAGCTTTGGTTAGATATTGGGGAGTTGAAAAGATATGGTGTAAAGATTTTCAAAATTAAATTTTGTCTATCATTACCGTTGGCATTCCAGTTAAGATGTAGTTTTTCTCCTGTGTTTAAAAGGTTGTTTAGCTCTAGATTTATATTTCCATTAATTTCTAGTCTTTCGGTATTTTCAGAATTGAAATTTATAAGGCCGTCAAAATTGCTGTTTTTTGCTTTTTCTACATATATATATATAATAGTAGAGTCTTTGCTGAATAAGAGTTCTGGTTCTTTTTTTTGTTTTATAAAAGGAATAGCATTAATTCGATTAGATACTTGTTTTATTAAGTTTTTGTTGATGGTTGATTTCGGTTTTATTTTTACGAAATGCTTTAGATAAGATTTAGGAAATTTATCATACCCTTTAATTAAGATTTTATCTAGAGTTCTTTTTCTTGATTCTTTAATATTTAAGGTAGCGTAAATTTTATTATCTATTAATTTGATTTCTTCTAAATGAGATTTAGAGAAAGGTTTGCCTTGAGATTCAAGCTTTGAATTAATTTCTTTCAAGGTTTCAAGTAGTTCTTCAGTACGGATTTCTTTTTTGATTCTTGAAGAGGCGATTTTGGTGTCGGGTGTAGTTAAGATTATGGAGTCAATTTTTTTTCCAAAATGGAGGTAAACAAGTTTTTGGTTTTTATTGTCTACTGTAGAGTCAATTCTGTTGTAGAAATATCCTTTTAATTTTAACACATAAGAAATTGAGTCTAAAGTTTTTTTGAATGACTTATTTGGTTTTATTTGATTGAGTTTGTTAAGTTGTATGTTTTTTTCTTCAGAAGCATTTCTAAAAATAAATTTCAATTTTCTTTCCTGAGAAAAAAGTAAAGAATTGATTAAAAGTAGTATGTATGCTAGTAAAAATAGTGTTTGCTTCACAATTTGAAATTAAATGCTAAAGTATATTAAAATCAGTAGATTCCCCTTCTTTTGTTGTGTTGATGTAAAAATAACTTACTGATATTTGAATAATTAGAAATTAATCGTACATTTGCACACTCTTAAAAATAGAGATTAATATTAATAAGTACAAACGAAAACAAGTAATTAATTAGTATGCCAACTATTCAACAATTAGTTCGTAAAGGAAGAACCAAAATAACTAAGAAGAGTAAATCGGCTGCATTGACGGCATGTCCTCAAAGACGTGGAGTTTGTACGCGTGTATACACTACAACACCAAAGAAACCTAACTCAGCTATGCGTAAAGTAGCTCGTGTTAGATTAACAAATGGTAATGAAATTAACGCGTATATCCCAGGAGAAGGGCACAACTTACAAGAGCACTCGATAGTATTAGTTAGAGGTGGAAGGGTAAAAGATTTACCAGGGGTTAAATATCACATCGTACGTGGTGCATTAGATACTGCAGGTGTTGAAGGGAGAACTCAACGTAGGTCTAAATATGGAGCAAAACGCCCTAAAGACAAAAAGTAATTATTCAGTAACTTTTTTAATGTAAAGACATGAGAAAAAGAAGAGCGAAAAAAAGGATTTTATTACCAGATCCAAGATTTAATGATCAATTAGTAACACGTTTTGTAAATAACTTAATGTGGGATGGTAAGAAGTCTGTAGCGTTCAAAGTGTTTTACGATGCAATTGATATCGTAGACCAAAAGAAAACTGACGAAGAGAAGTCAGCTTTAGAAGTATGGAAAGATGGTTTGTCAAATGTAATGCCTCACGTAGAAGTTCGTTCACGTCGTGTGGGAGGTGCTACATTCCAAATACCAATGCAAATCCGACCAGATCGTAAAGTGTCAATGGCGATCAAGTGGATGATAAGTTATGCACGTAAGCGTAATGAAAAAACTATGGCACAACGTTTAGCAGCTGAGATTTTAGCAGCAGCTAAAGAAGAAGGAGCTGCAGTTAAAAAGAGAGTTGATACTCACAAGATGGCTGAAGCTAACAAGGCATTCTCACACTTTAGATTTTAATAAAAATGGCTAGAGATTTAAAATTTACGCGAAACATTGGTATTGCTGCTCATATTGATGCAGGTAAAACTACAACAACAGAACGTATCCTCTATTATACAGGGGTTTCTCACAAAATTGGAGAAGTACATGATGGTGCTGCTACAATGGACTGGATGGAGCAAGAGCAAGAAAGAGGTATTACAATTACTTCGGCTGCTACTACTTGTACATGGAACTTCCCAACTGAAAACGGAAAGGCAGTTTCAGATACAAAAGGTTACCACTTCAATATTATTGATACTCCGGGTCACGTTGACTTTACAGTAGAGGTAAACCGTTCTTTACGTGTGTTAGATGGTTTAGTTTTCTTATTCTCTGCAGTTGACGGTGTTGAGCCTCAGTCAGAAACTAACTGGCGTTTAGCTGATAACTATAAAGTGCCTCGTATCGGTTTTGTTAACAAAATGGATCGTCAAGGTTCTAACTTTATGGCGGTATGTCAGCAAGTTAAAGATATGTTAGGGTCTAATGCAGTGCCAATTGTAATGAATATTGGTGATGAAGCTGATTTTAAAGGTATTGTAGATTTAGTAAAAAACCGTGCTATTGTATGGCATGATGAAACTCAAGGGTCTACTTTTGATGTTATCGATATTCCAGAAGATTTAAAAGAAGAAGCAGCAGAATTAAGAGGTAAACTTATTGAGGAAGTTGCAGCTTACGATGAAAATCTTTTAGAGAAATTCATGGAGGACGAAAATTCTATTACTGAAGAAGAAGTGCATGCTGCTCTTCGTGCTGCTGTAATGGACATGTCTATCATTCCTATGATTTGTGGATCGGCGTTTAAAAACAAAGGAGTTCAGTTTTTATTAGATGCAGTATGTCGTTATTTACCTTCACCAGTGGATAAAGATGCTATTGTAGGAACTGATCCAAACACTGGTGATGAGATTACTCGTAAGCCAGATGCAAAAGAGCCTTTTTCAGCATTAGCATTTAAAATTGCTACAGATCCTTTCGTAGGTCGTTTAGCTTTCTTCCGTGCTTATTCTGGTCGTTTAGATGCAGGTTCTTATGTTTTAAATAACCGTTCAGGTAAAAAAGAACGTATTTCACGTATCTATCAAATGCATTCTAATAAGCAAAATGCAATTGAGTATATTGAAGCTGGAGATATTGGAGCTGCTGTAGGATTTAAATCTATCAAAACTGGTGATACCTTATCTGATGAGAAGAATCCAATCGTTCTAGAATCA
Organism: Tenacibaculum aquaeponti; assembly: GCF_052084715.1. Lineage (GTDB taxonomy): Bacteria > Bacteroidota > Bacteroidia > Flavobacteriales > Flavobacteriaceae > Polaribacter. The sequence continues at coordinate 3,158,600 of NZ_CP197288.1, forward strand.
ATGGACTTCCCTGATCCAGTAATTGGTATCGCAGTAGAACCTAAGACTAAGGCAGATGTTGATAAATTAGGAATAGCTTTAGGGAAATTAGCTGAAGAAGATCCAACTTTTACAGTAAGAACAGATGAAGCTTCAGGTCAAACAATTATATCTGGAATGGGTGAGTTACACTTAGATATTATTGTAGATCGTTTAAAGCGTGAGTTTAAAGTAGAAGTTAATGAGGGACAACCTCAAGTAGAATATAAAGAAGCGATTACAGCTACTGCTGAACACAGAGAAGTTTATAAAAAACAATCTGGTGGACGTGGTAAGTTTGCTGATATCGTATTTACTATGGAACCAGCTGAAGAGGGAACTCAAGGTTTAGTTTTCGAATCTGTTATTAAAGGTGGAAACGTACCGAAAGAATTTGTTCCTTCAGTAGAGAAAGGTTTCAAAGAAGCAATGAAGAATGGTCCTTTAGCAGGATACGAGATGGATTCGATGAAGGTAACTTTAACGGATGGATCTTTCCACCCTGTAGATTCTGATCAATTATCATTCGAACTAGCTGCTAAAATGGGTTACAAAGCTGCTGCAAAAGCTGCAAAAGCTAAGATTATGGAGCCTATAATGAAGTTAGAAGTGTTAACTCCTGAAGAAAACATGGGAGATATCGTAGGAGATTTAAATAGAAGACGTGGACAAGTATCAGATATGTCTGATAGAGCAGGTTCAAAAGTTGTAAAAGCTACTGTGCCATTATCTGAAATGTTCGGTTATGTAACAGCTTTAAGAACTATGTCTTCAGGTAGAGCTACTTCTACAATGGAATTTTCACACTATGCTGAGACTCCTTCTAATATTTCAGAAGAAGTTATCGCTAATGCAAAAGGTTAATTAAGATGAGTCAAAAAATTAGAATAAAATTAAAATCTTACGATTATAATTTAGTTGATAAATCAGCTGAGAAAATCGTTAAGACAGTAAAAAGTACAGGTGCGGTAGTAAACGGACCAATCCCTTTACCTACTCATAAAAAGATTTTTACAGTATTACGTTCACCACACGTAAACAAAAAATCGAGAGAGCAATTTCAATTATCTGCTTACAAGCGTTTATTAGACATTTATAGTTCTTCTTCTAAGACTATTGATGCTTTAATGAAACTTGAATTACCTAGCGGAGTTGAGGTAGAGATCAAAGTATAAGTACATTTAGTATTTAACGAAAGAATGGCTTTTGCAATTATGTAAAAGCCTTTTTTGCTGTTTAAGGTTTTTGACTATAGAGATTAAATTTGATGATTTTGAAATTTGTTTTACTGCATAAATTGATTTACTGATTAAGTGATAAAAGAAAAGGTAACTTAACTATCATGAAATCATTTAAATAATTGAAATTATTTTGGTTATGTGTTTGTTTTTTTATACTTTCGCAGTCCGAAATTGAGTGTTAATCAGTTTTTTACACACAATTTCAACAACATGTCCGGAGGGTTTCGCAAAGGAAAAATGGTAAAACACAGTAAGTTAAGAGCTAAAAACGTGTTTTACGCTCTTTTTTTTTGAGTGAAATTTTAAAGACGTAGAAACTTTTGTTTCAAATAAATATTTATGAATAGACGCGCTGGATAAATTAAAAATCTAATCGTCTTAAAATTAACAGATATGTCTGGGTTAATAGGAAAAAAAATCGGAATGACCAGCTTATTCGACGAGAATGGGAAGAATATCCCATGTACTGTGATCGAAGCAGGTCCTTGCGTAGTTACCCAAGTCAGAGCCGAAGAGGTTGATGGCTACAATGCTTTACAACTTGGTTTCGATGACAAAAAGGCAAAAAGCTCTAATAAAGCTTTAGACGGTCACTTTCAAAAAGCAGGTACCGTAGCTAAGAAAAAAGTCGTTGAGTTCCAAGGTTTCGAAGGAGAGTTTAAATTGGGTGACTCAATTACAGTTGAGCACTTTGCTGAAGGAGAGTTCGTGGATGTTTCAGGAACTTCTAAAGGTAAAGGTTTTCAAGGGGTTGTTAAGCGTCACGGATTTGGTGGTGTTGGACAAGCAACTCACGGTCAACATAACCGTTTAAGAGCACCAGGTTCTATTGGTGCAGCTTCTTATCCTGCAAGAGTATTCAAAGGAATGCGTATGGCAGGACGTATGGGAGGCGATAAAGTTAAAGTTCAAAATTTAAGAGTATTAAAAGTAGTTCCAGAAAAGAATCTTTTAGTAATAAAAGGTGCTATTCCAGGTCACAAAAACTCTTATGTAATTATTGAGAAGTAATGAAGGTAGCAGTATTAGATATTACAGGAAAAGATACTGGTAGAAAAGTTGAACTTTCTAACGAAGTATTCGGAATAGAGCCAAATGATCATGCAATCTACTTAGATGTAAAGCAATATTTGGCTAATCAAAGACAAGGTACTCACAAATCTAAAGAGAGAGGTGAGATTGCTGGAAGTACAAGAAAGATTAAAAAACAAAAAGGAACAGGTACAGCTCGTGCTGGTAGTATCAAGTCTCCTGTGTTTAGAGGGGGAGGACGTATCTTCGGGCCAAGACCAAGAAATTATTCTTTCAAATTAAACAAAAACTTAAAGCGTTTAGCTCGTAAATCAGCTTTAAGTATTCAAGCAAAAGATAGCAATTTAGTAGTGGTTGAAGATTTCAATTTTGAAACTCCAAAGACTAAAGAATTTGTTAATGTATTAAAAGCTTTAGAATTAGATACAAAAAAATCTTTATTCGTGTTAGGAGCCGAAAGTAAAAATGTTTACTTATCATCTCGTAACTTAAAGAATTCTAAAGTAGTAAGTGCTACAGGAATAAATACTTACAACGTGTTAAACGCGGGTAAAGTAGTTATCGCTGAAAGTACTTTAGAAGGAATTGAATCTAACTTAAGTAAATAGGATTTTCAGATATGAGTATTTTAATAAAACCTATTATTACGGAAAAAGCAACAAATGATAGCGAAAGATTCAATCGTTACACTTTTGTTGTAAACAAGAAAGCTAACAAAATTCAAATTAAAGATGCTGTTGAAGCTGCTTACGGAGTAACAGTTGAAAAGGTGAGAACTTTAAATCACCCAGCATTAAGAAAAACTAAGTATACTAAAAAAGGCTTAGTTTCTGGTTTAACAAGCGGTTATAAAAAAGCGGTTGTTCAGTTAGCAGAAGGCGAAATTGATTTTTATAACAATCTATAAGAATAAGCAAGACAAATGTCAGTTAGAAAATTAAAACCAATAACACCAGGTCAGCGTTTTAGAGTTGTGAATGGGTTCGACACCATCACTACTGATAAGCCGGAAAAGTCATTATTGGCACCGAGAAAAAGAACTGGAGGTCGAAACAATCAGGGTCGTATGACTACTCCTAACAGAGGTGGAGGTCATAAGAGAAGATATCGTATTATCGATTTCAAAAGAAATAGATATAACGATCCTGCAACAGTATTAACTATCGAGTACGATCCAAACCGTACAGCGTTTATCGCGTTAGTTCAATATGCTGATGGAGAAAAGCGTTATGTGATTGCACAAAACGGATTAAAAGTAGGACAAACTATCGTTTCAGGAAAAGAAGCTACACCAGATGTTGGTAATGCTATGTTCTTAAGTGATATTCCTTTAGGAACAACTATTTCTTGTATCGAATTACGTCCAGGTCAAGGAGCTGTTATGGCTCGTTCTGCTGGATCTTTTGCTCAGTTAATGGCAAGAGATGGAAAATATGCTACAGTTAAGTTACCTTCTGGAGAAACAAGATTAATCTTACAAACTTGTTTAGCTACTATTGGAGTTGTATCTAATTCAGATCATCAGTTAATCGTTTCTGGTAAAGCTGGTAGATCTAGATGGTTAGGTAGAAGACCAAGAACTAATGCAGTTAGAAAGAACCCAGTTGATCACCCAATGGGAGGTGGTGAAGGACGTTCTTCTGGAGGACATCCAAGATCTAAGAATGGTATCCCAGCTAAAGGATATAAGACTAGATCTAAGACTAAGGCTAGTAATAAGTATATTATCGAACGTAGAAAGAAATAATAAATCATGGCAAGATCATTAAAAAAAGGACCTTACGTTCACTATAAATTAGAAAGAAAAGTGTTAGCTAACGTTGAATCAGGTAAGAAATCTGTAATCAAAACTTGGTCTAGAGCTAGTATGATTACTCCTGATTTTGTTGGACAAACGATTGCTGTTCATAACGGACGTCAGTTTGTACCTGTTTACGTTACTGAAAACATGGTAGGTCATAAGTTAGGCGAATTTTCACCAACACGTTCATTCCGTGGACACGCTGGTGCTAAAAATAAAGGAAAAAAATAGTAGGATATTATGGGAAGTCGTAAAAAAAACATGGCAACACAGTTAAAAGAAGCTAAAAAGCAAAAAGCTTTTGCTAAGCTTACTAACTGTCCTACGTCACCAAGAAAAATGCGCTTAGTAGCGGATCAAGTTAGAGGAGTAGAAGTTGAAAAAGCTTTACAAATCTTAAAATTCAGTCCAAAAGAAGCATCTCGTAACTTAGAAAAGTTATTATTATCTGCAATTGCTAACTGGCAAGCAAAGAATGAAGATGCTAGTATCGAAGACGCTGGATTATTCGTGAAATCTATTTATGTAGATAGCGCTGGAATGTTAAAGAGATTAAGACCAGCTCCACAAGGACGTGCTCACAGAATTCGTAAGCGTTCTAACCACGTAACTTTAGAGTTAGGAACTAAAAATAACAGTAATTAATCATTAGTAGAAATGGGACAAAAGACAAATCCAATAGGAAATCGTTTAGGAATCATCAGAGGATGGGAATCTAACTGGTATGGTGGAAATGACTACGGTGATAAAATTGCTGAAGATGATAAGATAAGAAGGTATTTAAAAGCCAGATTATCTAAAGCAAGTGTTTCTCGTATCATCATCGAGCGTACTTTAAAGCTTGTAACCGTTACTATCACAACTGCACGTCCTGGTATTATTATCGGTAAAGGAGGTCAAGAGGTAGACAAGTTAAAAGAAGAGCTTAAGAAGATTACAGGAAAAGAAGTTCAAATTAACATTTTCGAAATTAAGCGTCCAGAATTAGATGCAAACTTAGTTGCAGCTAGTATTGCTCGTCAAATCGAAAATAGAATTTCATACAAGCGTGCTACTAAAATGGCTATCGCGGCTGCAATGCGTATGAACGCAGAAGGTATTAAAGTACAACTTTCTGGTCGTTTAAACGGAGCTGAAATGGCGCGTTCTGAACACTATAAAGAAGGAAGAATTCCTTTATCTACTTTTAGAGCAGATATCGATTATTCACTTGTTGAAGCGCATACTACATACGGAAGAATCGGTGTGAAAGTATGGATCATGAAAGGTGAGGTTTATGGAAAACGTGAATTATCTCCGTTAGTTGGATTATCTAAGCAAAAAGGTAATTCAAATAACAAAGGTGGAGGTGGTAGACGTCAACCTCGCAGAAGAAAATAATTTTTAAAAGAAATTTGAGATGTTACAGCCAAAAAGAGTAAAATTTCGTAGAGTTCAGAAGGGTAAAGGTAATATGAGTGGAAACTCTGGAAGAGGAACTCAATTATCAAACGGAATGTTTGGTATCAAATCCTTAGACCAGAACTTACTTACTTCTCGTCAAATAGAAGCTGCTCGTATCGCGGCAACTCGTTACATGAAAAGAGAGGGACAACTTTGGATTAAAATTTTCCCAGACAAGCCAATAACAAAGAAACCGTTAGAGGTACGTATGGGTAAAGGTAAAGGTGCACCTGATCATTTTGTTGCTGTTGTTAAGCCAGGAAGAATATTATTTGAAGTTGGTGGAGTGCCAATGGAAGTAGCTAAAGAAGCATTACGTTTAGCTGCACAAAAACTTCCAGTGAAAACAAAGTTTATTATTGCAAGAGATTTTGATTATAACGCTTAATTCTAATATATCATGAAACAATCAGAAGTAAAAGAATTATCAACAGCTGACTTACAAGGTAAGCTTGGAGCGTTGAAGAAAAACTATACTGATCTTAAGATGGCTCACGCTATAACTCCATTGGAAAATCCTTTGCAGTTAAAAACCTTAAGAAGAACTGTAGCAAGAATTGCTACAGAGTTAACTAAAAGAGAATTACAATAAATTCTAGTCAGTTTTAAAGATGGAAAAAAGAAATCTTAGAAAAGAGAGAATAGGTGTAGTATCTAGCAACAAGATGGAGAAGTCTATCGTAGTTAGCGAGGTAAAAAGAGTAAAGCACCCAATGTACGGAAAGTTCGTATTAAAGACTAAGAAGTACGTTGCACATGACGAGAATAACGATTGCAACATTGGAGATACAGTTAAAATAATGGAAACTCGTCCATTAAGTAAATCTAAGCGTTGGAGATTAGTAGAAATCCTAGAAAGAGCTAAATAATATGTTACAAACAGAATCAAGATTAAAAGTAGCAGACAACACTGGAGCTAAAGAGGTTTTAGTGATTAGAGTTTTAGGAGGAACAAAAAAGCGTTACGCTAGCGTTGGAGATAAAATAGTTGTTACTGTTAAGTCTGCAACTCCAAACGGAACTGTAAAGAAAGGACAAGTTTCTCGTGCAGTTGTTGTTCGTACTAAGAAAGAAGTTAGACGTAAAGACGGATCATATATCAGATTTGATGACAATGCTTGTGTACTTTTAAATCCTTCTGAGGAAATGAGAGGAACACGTGTATTCGGTCCTGTGGCTCGTGAATTACGTGAGAAACAATTTATGAAAATAGTATCATTAGCACCTGAGGTGTTATAAAATCAGATTTTAAGATGAAGAAATTTAAAATTAAATCAGGAGATACTGTTAAAGTTATCGCAGGAGATCACAAAGGATCTGAAGGAAAAGTTTTACGTATCTTAAAAGATAAGGATAGAGTAGTAGTAGAAGGTGTAAATATGGTTTCTAAGCATACCAAACCAAATGCTGCTAATCCTCAAGGAGGTATCGTAAAACAAGAAGCTCCATTACACATTTCAAACGTTGCTTTAGTAGAGAACGGAGAAGCTGTAAGAGTAGGTTATAAAGTTGAAGGAGATGCTAAAACTAGAATCTCTAAAAAAACTAAAAAAGCAATATAATCATGAGTTACGTACCAAGATTAAAAGAGGAATACAAAGCTAGGGTGATAAAAGCTCTAACTGATGAGTTCGGATATAAAAACGTAATGCAAGTACCTAAGTTACAAAAGATAGTTGTAAGTAAAGGTGTAGGTGCTGCTATTGCTGATAAGAAATTAATTGATTATGCAATTGAAGAATTAACTTCAATCACAGGTCAAAAAGCAGTTCCAACAATATCTAAGAAAGATGTTGCAAACTTCAAATTGCGTAAAGGAATGCCAATCGGAGCAAAAGTTACGTTAAGAGGAGATATAATGTACGAGTTTTTAGATCGCTTAGTTACTGCATCTTTACCTCGTGTAAGAGATTTTAATGGAATAAAAGCAAATGGTTTTGATGGTAGAGGTAATTACAATTTAGGTATTACTGAGCAAATCATCTACCCAGAGATTAATATTGATCAAGTGAAGAAAATTAGTGGTATGGATATTACTTTTGTAACATCTGCACAAACTGATAAAGAAGCTAAATCATTATTAGGAGAATTAGGTTTACCATTTAAAAAGAATTAAAAGATGGCTAAAGAATCAATGAAAGCGCGTGAGCGTAAAAGAGCTAAAACTGTAGCTAAGTATGCTGAAAAAAGAAAGGCTTTAAAAGAAGCTGGAGATTACGAGGCATTACAAAAGTTACCTAAAAACGCTTCACCAGTTAGAAAACACAATCGTTGTAAATTAACTGGACGTCCAAAAGGTTATATGCGTCAGTTTGGTATTTCACGTGTTACTTTCCGTGAAATGGCTAACCAAGGTTTAATTCCTGGAGTTAAAAAAGCAAGCTGGTAGAATTATCAGTTTATTAAATAATAAAAAGGTACACAACTTATTTAAGTTTGTGTGCCTTTTTTTATTTTGCATAAAAAATATATTGAGAAAATATTTCAACCTTTCTTACCCATTCTATTATGATATAAAAACTTCTATCATAATATCAATACTAGTTTTTATTCTGTCTACTTTATTTTCAATTTTATTTGAACCTTTTGAAGTAAATTATAAAGAATTAAAGTTTAGTTTTTTATTTATATCAATTATTCACTCAGTAGTATCATTCATTGTTTTTATGTTCTCGGTTTTTGTGTTAAATGTTTTTAGAGATAATAAGAATGAATGGAAACTCAAAAATGAATTCTCTTTTCTCTTTTTAGTTTTATTAATTATTGGTGTTTCTCAGTTTTTAATCAGAGATTTTATTTACTTAAAAGATGATAATTGGTCATTTAAATATTTAGTTGAAGAAATTAGGAATACTATTTTAGTAGGCGGACTCTTAATTTTTGTTATAACTTCAATAAATATTGAAAGACTAAAAAATATCTATATAAAAAAAGGCAAAGATTTAGATTCAACTTTAAATGCAACTCTAAATAAAGTTGAGAAACATATTGAAATAAAAACTCAGGTCATATCAGATGATTTTTCTCTTAATCTGAATAATTTTCTTTATGCAAAATCAGATAAAAATTATCTAGAAATCTATCTAGAAGATAATCTAGTGTTATTAAAAAGGATCACAATTAAAAGTTTTGAAGAGCAATTGTCTGATTGTGCTAATATTTGTCGTGTTCACAGATCATATATCATTAACTTAAAAGTTATAAAAAAAGTGATAGGTAATTCTCAAGGGTTACAGCTTTGGATTAATGATAAAGATTATATACCAGTGTCAAGAAAATTAATACCCGAATTCGAATACAAGTTTAAAAACCAAAATCTATAAGTTATTGATAACATTTACTATGTTACTCGTCCCAAACTCCTAATAATTAATCAATAATTGTTTTCTTGAAATTAGTTTCGTGAAAAATTAAACGACTAATAATGACAAAACAAAGACGATACGATTTAGATTGGTTACGAGTTATTTCTGTTTTTGCAGTTTTTCTTCATCACGTTCTAATGCCTTTCAATGGAGATAATTTCCATATTATGAATAATACTCATAGTAAATTGTTAGATGATATTATGGTGTATTTTGAACAATTCAGATTACCTCTTTTATTTTTTATCTCAGGAGTAGGAACCGTATTTGCTTTTTCAAAGAGAAATTGGATTTCTTTTATCAAAGAAAGAATGCTTAGGCTTTTAATTCCTTTAGTCTTTGGAGTTTTATTTTTAATACCGCCTCAAACGTTTTTTGAAAACACTTCAAGATATAAAAGTTATTTTTCTTCTTACCCTGTTTTGGTATCAAAACTAAAAGTTAATCATTTATGGTTTATAGAAAATCTTTTATTGATGTCGATTTTTTTTATTCCTTTCGTGATTTTTATAAAATCTAGTAAGAGTAAAAACTTTAAAAAATGGATAAGAATTAAAACCGATAAGTATGGTATGATGTTTTGGGGGATATTTTTAATTGCTATTAGAATAATAACAAAAGAGTTTTTCCCAAGTGATTCTAAAAGTTTTTTTAACTTATCTACTACATTTTACTTTGGTTTCTTTTTTTTCAGTGGCATTCTAATTTCTAATGTAGATCAATTATGGAGTTTATTATTAAACAAAAGAAAATTAAACTTCAAACTCACTATAATTTTCTCATTATTATTTTACGCATATTACTTTTTACCTAGTGAACTTATAAAGCCTTATATTACTTTATCTAACAGATGGAGACTGTGGTATCTGGTTTGTGCTTTGTTATCTTGGTCTATGATTACAACTATATTAGGATATAGTCAAGTATTACTTAGTAAAAAAAGTAACTTACTAGTGAAACTTAATGAAGGAATTTATCCATTTTATATGCTTCATCAAACTATCATTGTTGTTTTAGCTTACTATATTGTAAAAATAAATCTGTCTATTGCAACTAAAATAGTTCTATTATTAATAAGTTCTTTTCTTTTAATACTGTTTTGTTATGTGTTTTTAATACGTCCTTTTAAGTTTGTCCGTATTTTATTCGGAATGAAAAGTAAGAATATTTAATTTCAATAAATTTTTATTTTGAATACAAAGTGTTGACTATTTGATAGTTGTTTTTTTATTGTGATTTTTTTTATTTTTTTTTGTTGTAAAAGTTTGTGTAGATTAAAAAGAGTGTGTAGTTTTGCACCCGCAAACGGAGAAACGCAGTTTAGAAGTTTGCAGAAGTTCATAAACAGAGTGTAGATAGTTGGTAAAATTAAGGTTAAAAAATAATTAAAATTTTACTTGCGGAATTAGAATTAAAGTTTCTATATTTGCAGTCCGTTTTTGAGGCGTGAGTTCATTGATTTTTTGGTGCAAGATTAGGTTTAAAATTAATCGAAAAAAATTTCAAAAAAAGTTTTGTCAGATTAAAAAAAGGTTATAGTTTTGCATCCGCTTTCGGAAATGAAAGCAACGATCACAGAGATTTTGGAATAACAAATAATAGTGTTAATCAGTTCGATTCTGGTGTCTTTACAAAGATTAGATTAGTTGAAGTTTCGGTTGAAACAGATTGAGTGCTGAGATTAATTAAGTTCATTGATAATATTGAAATTGACAGCGTAAATATAGAGAGTAAAGTAACATAGCTTTAACAAAGTTAAATTCTTTTGAAACTTATTCATAAATAATATTAAAGATTATACAATGAAGAGTTTGATCCTGGCTCAGGATGAACGCTAGCGGCAGGCTTAACACATGCAAGTCGAGGGGCAGCATCAATTGCTTGCAATTGGATGGCGACCGGCGCACGGGTGCGTAACGCGTATAGAATCTGCCTTGTACAGGAGGATAGCCTTTAGAAATGAAGATTAATACTCCATAATACTGGTGAGTGGCATCGCTTATTAGTTAAAGATTTATCGGTACAAGATGACTATGCGTCCTATTAGCTAGATGGTAAGGTAACGGCTTACCATGGCTACGATAGGTAGGGGGTCTGAGAGGATTATCCCCCACACTGGTACTGAGACACGGACCAGACTCCTACGGGAGGCAGCAGTGAGGAATATTGGTCAATGGGCGCAAGCCTGAACCAGCCATGCCGCGTGTAGGAAGACTGCCCTATGGGTTGTAAACTACTTTTATATGGGAAGAAACCCCTCTACGTGTAGAGGCTTGACGGTACCATAAGAATAAGCACCGGCTAACTCCGTGCCAGCAGCCGCGGTAATACGGAGGGTGCAAGCGTTATCCGGAATCATTGGGTTTAAAGGGTCCGCAGGCGGTTAATTAAGTCAGAGGTGAAATCCTACAGCTTAACTGTAGAACTGCCTTTGATACTGGTTGACTTGAGTTATACGGAAGTAGGTAGAATAAGTAGTGTAGCGGTGAAATGCATAGATATTACTTAGAATACCGATTGCGAAGGCAGCCTACTACGTGTATACTGACGCTCATGGACGAAAGCGTGGGGAGCGAACAGGATTAGATACCCTGGTAGTCCACGCCGTAAACGATGGACACTAGTTGTTGGATTATTTCAGTGACTAAGCGAAAGTAATAAGTGTCCCACCTGGGGAGTACGATCGCAAGATTGAAACTCAAAGGAATTGACGGGGGCCCGCACAAGCGGTGGAGCATGTGGTTTAATTCGATGATACGCGAGGAACCTTACCAGGGCTTAAATGTAGAGTGACAGGTCTAGAGATAGATTTTTCTTCGGACACTTTACAAGGTGCTGCATGGTTGTCGTCAGCTCGTGCCGTGAGGTGTCAGGTTAAGTCCTATAACGAGCGCAACCCCTATCGTTAGTTGCTAGCAGGTAATGCTGAGGACTCTAGCGAGACTGCCGGTGCAAACCGTGAGGAAGGTGGGGATGACGTCAAATCATCACGGCCCTTACGTCCTGGGCTACACACGTGCTACAATGGTATGGACAATGAGCAGCCACTATGCGAATAGGAGCGAATCTATAAACCATATCACAGTTCGGATCGGAGTCTGCAACTCGACTCCGTGAAGCTGGAATCGCTAGTAATCGGATATCAGCCATGATCCGGTGAATACGTTCCCGGGCCTTGTACACACCGCCCGTCAAGCCATGGAAGCTGGGGGTGCCTGAAGTCGGTGACCGCAAGGAGCTGCCTAGGGTAAAACTGGTAACTAGGGCTAAGTCGTAACAAGGTAGCCGTACCGGAAGGTGCGGCTGGAACACCTCCTTTCTAGAGAAAGATGGTGAGTTACAAGAGTAATTGTGTGTTATTTTACTACTCTGCTGTTAATTTTATACTAAAGACTAAGATCTTAAAATAGTCTCGTAGCTCAGCTGGTTAGAGCGCTACACTGATAATGTAGAGGTCGGCAGTTCGAGTCTGCCCGAGACTACTATTTAAAGATTAGGAAATTCTAGAAGTTGAGGATGTAGTTGTTAGAAACTACTAACTGCTATGTACTAACTACTAGTATATGGGGGATTAGCTCAGCTGGCTAGAGCGCTTGCCTTGCACGCAAGAGGTCACCGGTTCGACTCCGGTATTCTCCACAAAGAGTTATATAGGTTTAGTTTCCTGTGATGACTCATAACAAGTTCATTGACATATTGGTAAAATGATATCGTAAAGAATCAAGATAGAGAGTTAGAGGTTATACTCTAACAAAAATATTTTTATAAAGAATTATAAAGAGCTCGTTTTGACGTAAGTCAAAGCAAAAAGTACAATAAGCTAAATAAGGGCGTATGGCGGATGCCTAGGCTTTCAGAGGCGATGAAGGACGTGATAAGCTGCGATAAGCTACGGGGAGGGGCACATACCTTATAATCCGTAGATTTCCGAATGGGGCAACCCACTATACTGAAGGTATAGTACCGAAAGGGGCAAACCCGGTGAACTGAAACATCTAAGTAACCGGAGGAAGAGAAAACAATAGTGATTCCGTTAGTAGTGGCGAGCGAACGCGGATTAGCCCAAACCAATGTTGTTACGGCAATATTGGGGTTGTAGGGCTGCGACATTAGAATCTTAGTGAACTAGAATCGTTTGGAAAGACGAACCATAGAGAGTGATAGTCTCGTATAGGTAAGCGAAGATGATATAGCAGTACCCTGAGTAGTGCGGGACACGTGTAATCCTGTATGAATCTACCGGGACCATCCGGTAAGGCTAAATACTCCTGAAAGACCGATAGTGAACTAGTACCGTGAGGGAAAGGTGAAAAGAACCCTAAGTAAGGGAGTGAAATAGAACCTGAAACCGTACGCCTACAAGCGGTCGGAGCCCATTAACTGGGTGACGGCGTGCCTTTTGCATAATGAGCCTACGAGTTACTGTTGCTAGCAAGGTTAAGGATTTAAGGTCCGGAGCCGAAGCGAAAGCGAGTCTGAATAGGGCGTATAGTTAGTAGTAGTAGACGCGAAACCGAGTGATCTATCCATGGGCAGGTTGAAGCTGTGGTAACACATAGTGGAGGACCGAACCAGTTGACGTTGAAAAGTCTTTGGATGACCTGTGGATAGGGGTGAAAGGCCAATCAAACTCGGAAATAGCTCGTACTCCCCGAAATGCATTTAGGTGCAGCGTTGAGTAAAAGTTTTATAGAGGTAGAGCTACTGATTGGATGCGGGGGCTTCACCGCCTACCAATTCCTGACAAACTCCGAATGCTATAAAATGTTTCTCAGCAGTGAGGGCATGGGTGCTAAGGTCCATGTCCGAGAGGGAAAGAACCCAGACCATCAGCTAAGGTCCCCAAATGTATACTAAGTTGAATAAACGAGGTGAAACTGCTTAGACAGCTAGGATGTTGGCTTGGAAGCAGCCATTCATTTAAAGAGTGCGTAACAGCTCACTAGTCGAGCGGTTTTGCATGGATAATAATCGGGCATAAGTATACTACCGAAGCTATGGACGAGAGTGGTAGGGGAGCATTCTATATGTGTTGAAGGTGTGCTGTGAGGCATGCTGGAACGTATAGAAAAGAAAATGTAGGCATAAGTAACGATAAAGGGGGCGAGAAACCCCCTCACCGAAAGACTAAGGTTTCCTCAGCGATGCTAATCAGCTGAGGGTTAGTCGGGACCTAAGGCGAACCCGAAAGGGGTAGTCGATGGACAACAGGTTAATATTCCTGTACCTGCTCACATTAAAAGTGACGGATCTCCCAGGTGCTTACGGGGTGACGGAAGTCCCCGTTGAGCCTAGGCTTCGGCCAAAGCGAAAGCAAGTAAGAGGTTCCAAGAAAAGCGAGTGAAGCAGCCCGTACCGTAAACCGACACAGGTAGTTGGGATGAGAATTCTAAGGTGCTCGAGAGATTCATGGCTAAGGAACTAGGCAAAATCGACCTGTAACTTCGGGAGAAAGGTCGCCTACTTCGGTAGGCCGCAGTGAAAAGATCCAGGCGACTGTTTATCAAAAACACAGGGCTTTGCTAAATTGAAAGATGATGTATAAGGCCTGACACCTGCCCGGTGCTGGAAGGTTAAGTGGAGGGTTTAGCTTCGGCGAAGATCTAAAATGAAGCCCCAGTAAACGGCGGCCGTAACTATAACGGTCCTAAGGTAGCGAAATTCCTTGTCGGGTAAGTTCCGACCTGCACGAATGGTGCAACGATCTGGATACTGTCTCAGCCATGAGCTCGGTGAAATTGTAGTATCGGTGAAGATGCCGATTACCCGCAGCGGGACGAAAAGACCCCGTGAACCTTTACTATAGCTTCGTATTGACTTTGGATAAGTAATGTGTAGGATAGGTCGGAGACTTTGAAGCAGTGTCGCTAGGCGCTGTGGAGTCAACCTTGAAATACGACCCTTTGCTTATCTAGAGCCTAACTCAGCGATGAGAACAGTGCGTGGTGGGTAGTTTGACTGGGGTGGTCGCCTCCAAAAGAGTAACGGAGGCTTCTAAAGGTTCCCTCAGCACGCTTGGTAACCGTGCGTAGAGTGCAATGGCATAAGGGAGCTTGACTGAGAGACATACAGGTCGATCAGGTACGAAAGTAGAGCATAGTGATCCGGTGGTTCCGCATGGAAGGGCCATCGCTCAAAGGATAAAAGGTACTCCGGGGATAACAGGCTGATCTCCCCCAAGAGCTCACATCGACGGGGGGGTTTGGCACCTCGATGTCGGCTCGTCACATCCTGGGGCTGGAGAAGGTCCCAAGGGTTGGGCTGTTCGCCCATTAAAGTGGCACGCGAGCTGGGTTCAGAACGTCGTGAGACAGTTCGGTCTCTATCTGCTGTGGGCGTTAGAAATTTGAGTGGATCTGACTTTAGTACGAGAGGACCGAGTTGGACGAACCTCTAGTGTATCTGTTGTCTCGCCAGGGGCACTGCAGAGTAGCTACGTTCGGAAGGGATAAGCGCTGAAAGCATATAAGCGCGAAACCCACCACAAGATGAGATTTCTTTAAAGGGTCGTTGAAGATGACAACGTTGATAGGCTATAAGTGTAAGTGCAGTAATGTATGTAGCTGAGTAGTACTAATAACCCATAGGCTTATGTACGTACTTCCCCTCTTAATGAGGGGAAGACAACTCTTTTGATTATTTAAAATACCATTTTACTAATATGTTAACTTATACAGTTGAAATATACTGAAACAACTTAAGGTGATTATAGCAATGGGGCTCACCTCTTACCATTCCGAACAGAGAAGTTAAGCCCATTAGCGCCGATGGTACTGCCACTGGTGGGAGAGTAGGTCGTCGCCTTTCTTTTAAACAAAAATCCGATTAGTTTTTTACTAATCGGATTTTTTGTTTTTTAATATTTATTATAAATATTAAAATAGATATTATTAAATTTTTCCTAGTTTATAAATATGGTATTAAGCTTATTTATCTGATCTTTTAAGAAAATATAATAAAGAATCTATAAAATATGATTAAGCTGAGTGTAACAGTTTTTGAAAGCTATTGTAGATATATAACTTGTGATTGATATTATTAATGGCTAATCTAGGATAATTATTTAGTTTTCTTGATAAAACCTTTGGTTGTTTGTAATTGCTTGTTATTTAGCTGCTTGTATAGTGTCTTATTAAATTGTTGTTTAATCTATAAAACCATTTTTAATAAGCTTTATAAGTAGCAATAAATTAATAGTCAAACTGATAATTAAAAATTCTCTTTTTTTTAGAAAACTTTATGTATAATTCTTTTCTACAAAAGCAAAAGTTAAAAGAAATTAGTAAAGGCAAAATAGAGCTTAACGATAAAAGTTATAAGATACCAAAGTTTAGTTATAAGAAAATAGCTTTTGAGTTGTATGTTATTCAAATTGATAACCTGTTAGATACTGAAGCTGTTTATGGTTATAAAGATGAAACTAAAAGATATATTGGGTTTCATTAAGAAAATGTGTAGGTTTTAAAAGAAGTGATAGTTTTAGATGACATCCACATGTTTA
>NZ_CP197288.1:3180000-3961830 GCF_052084715.1 Tenacibaculum aquaeponti
AATTCCTTGTCGGGTAAGTTCCGACCTGCACGAATGGTGCAACGATCTGGATACTGTCTCAGCCATGAGCTCGGTGAAATTGTAGTATCGGTGAAGATGCCGATTACCCGCAGCGGGACGAAAAGACCCCGTGAACCTTTACTATAGCTTCGTATTGACTTTGGATAAGTAATGTGTAGGATAGGTCGGAGACTTTGAAGCAGTGTCGCTAGGCGCTGTGGAGTCAACCTTGAAATACGACCCTTTGCTTATCTAGAGCCTAACTCAGCGATGAGAACAGTGCGTGGTGGGTAGTTTGACTGGGGTGGTCGCCTCCAAAAGAGTAACGGAGGCTTCTAAAGGTTCCCTCAGCACGCTTGGTAACCGTGCGTAGAGTGCAATGGCATAAGGGAGCTTGACTGAGAGACATACAGGTCGATCAGGTACGAAAGTAGAGCATAGTGATCCGGTGGTTCCGCATGGAAGGGCCATCGCTCAAAGGATAAAAGGTACTCCGGGGATAACAGGCTGATCTCCCCCAAGAGCTCACATCGACGGGGGGGTTTGGCACCTCGATGTCGGCTCGTCACATCCTGGGGCTGGAGAAGGTCCCAAGGGTTGGGCTGTTCGCCCATTAAAGTGGCACGCGAGCTGGGTTCAGAACGTCGTGAGACAGTTCGGTCTCTATCTGCTGTGGGCGTTAGAAATTTGAGTGGATCTGACTTTAGTACGAGAGGACCGAGTTGGACGAACCTCTAGTGTATCTGTTGTCTCGCCAGGGGCACTGCAGAGTAGCTACGTTCGGAAGGGATAAGCGCTGAAAGCATATAAGCGCGAAACCCACCACAAGATGAGATTTCTTTAAAGGGTCGTTGAAGATGACAACGTTGATAGGCTATAAGTGTAAGTGCAGTAATGTATGTAGCTGAGTAGTACTAATAACCCATAGGCTTATGTACGTACTTCCCCTCTTAATGAGGGGAAGACAACTCTTTTGATTATTTAAAATACCATTTTACTAATATGTTAACTTATACAGTTGAAATATACTGAAACAACTTAAGGTGATTATAGCAATGGGGCTCACCTCTTACCATTCCGAACAGAGAAGTTAAGCCCATTAGCGCCGATGGTACTGCCACTGGTGGGAGAGTAGGTCGTCGCCTTTCTTTTAAACAAAAATCCGATTAGTTTTTTACTAATCGGATTTTTTGTTTTTTAATATTTATTATAAATATTAAAATAGATATTATTAAATTTTTCCTAGTTTATAAATATGGTATTAAGCTTATTTATCTGATCTTTTAAGAAAATATAATAAAGAATCTATAAAATATGATTAAGCTGAGTGTAACAGTTTTTGAAAGCTATTGTAGATATATAACTCGTAATTGATATTATTAATGGCTAATCTAGGATAATTATTTAGTTTTCTTGATAAAACCTTTGGTTGTTTGTAATTGCTTGTTATTTAGCTGCTTGTCTAGTGTCTTATTAAATTGTTGTTTAATCTATAAAACCATTTTTAATAAGCTTTATAAGTAGCAATAAATTAATAGTCAAACTGATAATTAAAAATTCTCTTTTTTTTTAGAAAACTTTATGTATATTTGCACACTGTTTTTACAGGGTAAATTATGTCTTGTAATAACGTAATTAAATAATTTTTAACTGGTTTCAGGTTTAATAGCTACGTTTTCGTAGGGACAATAGAAGTTATTAAATACCAAAACCACAAATCAAATCAATATGTATACAGATCCAATCGCGGATTTTCTTACTCGAGTGAGAAATGCTATTTCAGCTGGTCACAGAGTTGTAGAAGTTCCTGCTTCAAAATTGAAGAAGGAAATGACCAAGATTTTGTTCGATCAAGGTTACATTTTAAGTTATCAATTTAATGATGATTCTGTTCAAGGTTCTATCAAGATAGCTTTAAAGTACGATCGTTTAACAAAAGAGCCGGTTATTAGAAAAATTCAGAGAGTATCTACACCAGGTTTACGTAAGTATGTTGGTGCTAAAGAGATGCCGAGAGTTTTAAACGGTCTAGGAATTGCAATTGTTTCAACTTCTAAAGGTGTGATGACAAACAAGAAAGCACGACAAGAGAATGTTGGAGGAGAGGTACTTTGTTACGTTTACTAATTTAAACATTTTGTAAAATGAGTAGAATAGGTAAAAGCCCAATCACATTACCACAAGGTGTTGAAGTAAAAGTAAACGATAACGTGGTTACAGTAAAAGGTAAGTTAGGAGAGTTAAGTCAAAAGTTAACTTCTGATGTTACTTTAAAGATTGAAGATGGAACTTTAACATTAGAAAGACCATCAGATAGTAAAGAACATAAAGCTGCACATGGTTTATACCGAGCTTTAATCAGTAACATGGTTGAAGGTGTAAGTAAAGGTTATACTAAGGAGTTAGAGTTAGTAGGAGTAGGTTATAGAGCATCTAATCAAGGACAAAAATTAGATTTAGCTTTAGGATTTTCTCATAACATTGTTTTAGAGTTAGCACCAGAAGTAAAGGTTGAGACAGTATCTGAAAAAGGTAAAAATCCAATCGTAAAATTAACTTCTCATGATAAACAGTTAGTTGGTCAGGTAGCGGCAAAGATACGTTCTTTCCGTAAGCCAGAACCATATAAAGGTAAGGGAGTTAAGTTTGTTGGTGAAGTAATTAGAAGAAAAGCAGGTAAATCTGCATAATATTAGTGTTATGGCATTATCAAAACTTGAAAGAAGACAACGTATAAAGTATAGAATTAGAAAAGATATTACAGGAACAGCTGTTAAACCAAGGTTATCAGTTTTCAGGAGTAATAAAGAAATCTATGCTCAAATAATTAATGATGTAGACGGTGTTACATTAGCATCTGCTTCATCTAGAGATAAAGAAATTGCATCTGGTTCTAAAGCAGAATCTGCTGCTGCAGTTGGAAAAGCAATTGCTGAAAAAGCTGTAAAAGCAGGGATTGAATCTATTGCTTTCGATAGAAATGGTTACTTATATCATGGGCGTGTGAAAGTATTAGCTGACGCTGCAAGAGAAGCTGGTTTAAAATTTTAAGAAATTATATTATGTTAGGATATAAAAACGCAGAAAGAGTAAAACCAAGCGGATTAGAGCTTGTTGATAGATTAGTAGGGGTACAACGTGTTACTAAGGTTACTAAAGGAGGTAGAGCATTTGGTTTCTCTGCTATAGTAGTAGTAGGTGATGGTAAAGGTGTTGTAGGACATGGATTAGGTAAGTCTAAAGATGTTTCTTCTGCAATAGCTAAAGCTGTAGAAGATGCAAAGAAAAATTTAGTTCGTATTCCGCTTTTAAATGGAACTTTACCTCACGAACAAAAAGGTAAATTCGGTGGAGCTAAGGTTTTTATTAAACCAGCTTCAAATGGTACCGGAGTTATTGCAGGTGGTGCTGTGCGTGCAGTATTAGAATCAGTAGGAGTACATGATGTATTATCTAAGTCTCAAGGATCATCAAATCCTCATAACGTAGTAAAAGCAACTTTTGATGCTTTATTACAATTGCGTAGTGCAGAGACTGTAGCTAGACAAAGAGGTATTTCTTTAGATAAAGTTTTTAACGGTTAAAAATTAAGACGATGAGTAAGATTAGAGTTACACAAGTAAAAAGTCAAATAGGTCGCCTTAAGAATCAAAAGAGAACGTTAGAGGCGTTAGGGTTAAAAAGAATTAATCATACTGTTGAGCACGACGCGTCTGCTACAATTTTAGGAATGGTTAATAAAGTTCAACACTTAGTTTCTGTAGAAGAAATTAAATAAGAAGATAATTAAAATGGGTTTACATAACTTAAAACCAGCAGCTGGATCAACTAAGAGCGGAAAGAGAATCGCTCGTGGAGAAGGATCTGGACATGGTGGTACCTCTACAAGAGGACATAAAGGAGCTAAATCTCGTTCTGGATACTCTCGTAAAATCGGATTTGAAGGAGGGCAAATGCCACTTCAAAGACGTGTGCCTAAGTTTGGATTTACTAACATCAACCGTAAGGAATATGTTGGAGTTAACTTAGATAGATTACAAGAGTTAGTAGATAACGGTAGAATTACTGATACAGTAAATATGGAAGTTTTAGTTCAAAATAGATTAGCACGTAAAAATGATCTTGTGAAGATTTTAGGACGTGGTGAATTAAAAGCTAAATTAAATATTACTGTACACAAATTTACTGCAACAGCAAAAGCGGCTATCGAAGCAGCTGGAGGTGAAGCAGTAACTTTATAATCCCTGTTAAAAGATGAAGTTTATAAACACTTTAAGAGACATTTTTAAGATTGAAGAGTTAAAAGATAAGTTACTTTTAACTATAGGTTTAATCGCTGTATATCGATTTATGGCTGCAGTTCCTTTACCAGGAATTGATCCAACTCAGTTAGCAGCTTTAAAAGATCAAGCAGGAGGTGGACTCTTAGGTTTATTAAATGCATTTACAGGAGGGGCATTTGCTAGAGCATCTGTAATGGCGCTTGGTATTATGCCTTACATTTCTGCATCGATTGTAGTTCAGTTAATGGGAATAGCTGTTCCGTATTTACAAAAACTACAAAAAGATGGAGAGAGTGGACGTAAGAAAATTACACAAATTACTCGTTGGTTAACAATACTAATTACTTTAGTACAAGGACCAACATATATTACGGCAATTAAAACTCAATTTGGGTTACCAGAATCTGCTTTCTTAGTTGGTGGTGCTACTTTTTGGGTTTCATCAATGATTTTACTAACTGCAGGTACAATTTTCGCCATGTGGTTAGGTGAAAGAATTACAGATAAAGGAGTTGGTAATGGTATCTCTCTTTTGATTACTGTAGGTATCATCGCAAATTTCCCAGCCGCTTTTATGCAAGAGTTTATTGCTAAAACTACTAATGCTGGAGGTGGTGGTATAATGATGATTTTAATTGAAGTATTAGTGTGGTTTGTTGTAATATTATTAACTGTACTACTTGTTACAGCGGTTCGTAAGATTGCTGTTCAATATGCTAGAAGAACAGCTATAGCAGACATTAAAGACGTAGAGGGAGCTAGACAATATATTCCTTTAAAGTTAAATGCTGCAGGTGTAATGCCAATCATCTTCGCACAAGCAATTATGTTTTTACCAATGACTTTAGGTCAGAAATATCCAACTTTAGCTAGTTTAGCTGATATTAATGGGTTATGGTATAATGTAATCTTTGCATTATTAATTATAATATTTAGTTATTTCTACACAGCGATAACTATACCAACAAATAAAATGGCAGAAGATTTAAAGAGAAGTAATGGTTTTGTACCAGGCTATAAGCCAGGTGAAGAAACAGCAAATCATTTAGATTCTGTTTTATCAAAAATTACTTTTCCTGGATCTTTATTTTTAGCAGGTTTATCAATTTTACCAGCTATAGCAGCTAAGTTTGGAATTACTCAAAACTGGGCGTTATTTTATGGAGGTACTTCATTAATAATTATGGTAGGTGTTGCAATAGATACTATTCAGCAAATTAATTCATATTTATTAAACAGTCGTTACGACGGTTTAATGAAAACAGGTAATACTAATAGAAAATCATTAAAGTAATTATGGCTAAGCAACCAGCAATTCAACAAGACGGAACCATTACGGAGGCATTATCCAATGCAATGTTCCGTGTAGAATTAGAGAATGGACATATTGTTACAGCACACATTTCTGGGAAAATGCGTATGCATTATATTAAACTTTTACCTGGAGATAAGGTGAAGTTAGAAATGAGTCCTTATGATTTAACTAAGGCAAGAATTACTTACAGATATTAAAAAAACACACTGATGAAAGTAAGAGCATCATTAAAGAAAAGAAGTGCCGACTGTAAAATTGTACGCAGAAAAGGCAGACTATATGTAATTAACAAAAAGAATCCTAGATTTAAACAAAGACAAGGTTAGTTATGGCAAGAATCGCAGGTATTGATATTCCAAAGAATAAGAGAGGTGTAATCGCTTTAACATACATCTTTGGTATAGGAAGAAGCAGAGCTAAAGAAGTTTTAGCTGAAGCAAAAATAGACGAAAGTATTAAAGTTCAAGATTGGAACGATGATCAAATTGCAGCTATTCGTGAGCAAGTAGGAAAGTACACTATTGAGGGTGAATTACGTTCTGAGGTTCAATTAAACATTAAACGTTTAATGGATATAGGTTGTCAAAGAGGAATCCGTCACAGATTAGGGTTACCTTTAAGAGGACAAAGAACTAAGAACAACTCTCGTACTAGAAAAGGTAAGAGAAAAACTGTAGCAAACAAGAAAAAATAATCATTAGATTATTTTTACTAAACTAGTAAAGAATCATGGCAAAATCTAAAGTAACTAAGAAACGTAAAGTAGTAATTGAGTCTACAGGTGAGGCTCACATCACTGCATCGTTCAATAACATTATCATCTCTTTAACTAACAAAAAGGGAGATGTAATTTCATGGTCTTCTGCAGGTAAGATGGGATTTAGAGGGTCTAAGAAAAATACACCTTATGCAGCTCAGTTAGCTGCTGAGAACTGTGCTGAAGTTGCTAAAGAAGCAGGTTTACGCAAAGTAAAAGTGTATGTTAAAGGACCAGGTAATGGTAGAGAATCAGCTATCAGATCTATCCATAATTCAGGTATTGAGGTTACAGAAATTATTGATGTAACTCCAATTCCACACAATGGATGTCGTCCACCTAAAAGAAGAAGAGTATAATTATATTTTAACAAAGCAGGAAATTTGATTGTCGAAGGAGTAAGCCTTAATTCACAATCCCTGTTTAAATTTTAAGAAATGGCAAGATATACAGGACCAAAAACTAAAATCGCTCGTAAATTTGGTGAAGCGATCTTCGGAGATGATAAAAACTTCGAAAAAAGAAACTATCCTCCAGGGCAACACGGTAATGGTAAACGTAGAGGAAAAAAATCAGAATATGCTGTACAGTTAATGGAAAAGCAAAAAGCTAAGTATACTTACGGTATCTTAGAACGTCAATTCCGTAACTTATTCAAAAAAGCTCAAGCTTCTGGTGGTATTACTGGTGAGGTTTTATTACAATTATGTGAATCTCGTTTAGATAATACTGTTTTCCGTCTAGGAATAGCTACTTCTCGTAGTGCTGCTCGTCAGTTAGTTTCTCACCGCCACATTACAGTTAACGGAGATATTGTTAATATTCCTTCATACAGATTAAAAGCTGGAGATGTTATTGCTGTAAGAGAAAAGTCTAAATCTTTAGACGTTATCGAAAATGCATTAGCTTCAAATAGCGCTGTATACGAGTGGTTAACTTGGAATGCAGAACAAAAATCTGGAACTTTTGTAAAGGCTCCAGAAAGATTACAGATTCCTGAAAACATTAAGGAGCAGTTAATCGTAGAATTATATTCTAAATAATAAATTAATTATAACCATATTGGTATCCAGCCAAAGGGTCCGTTTGTTCTTCTTCAAACTTACGGACCGCGCAACTGGGTAACAATTAAAAAGAAGAAAAATAAATGGCGATTTTAAATTTTCAAAAGCCCGATAAAGTAATCATGATCGAATCTACTGATTTTAAGGGTAGATTTGAATTCAGACCGCTAGAACCAGGTTTTGGTCTAACTGTTGGTAATGCTTTAAGAAGAGTATTATTATCATCTTTAGAAGGATTTGCAATTACATCTTTAAGAGTAGATGGAGTAGATCACGAGTTTTCTACTATAACTGGTGTTGTAGAAGATGTAACTGAAATGATTTTAAATTTAAAACAAGTACGTTTTAAGAAGCAAATCGAAGAATCAGATAGAGAAACAGTTACTATTGCAATCTCAGGTCAAGAGCAGTTAACTGCTGGAGATTTACAGAAATTTATTTCTGGTTTTCAAGTGTTAAATCCAGATTTAGTGATCTGTAATATGGATAAATCTGTAAAGATTAATGCAGAGATTACAATTGAAAAAGGTAGAGGATTTGTACCAGCAGAAGAAAACAAGAAATCAGGAGCTCCATTAGGAACAATTTTTACTGATTCAATCTTTACACCAATTAAAAATGTAAAGTATGCAGTTGAAAATTTCCGTGTTGAGCAAAAAACTGATTACGAAAAATTAGTTTTCGATATTGATACAGATGGATCTATCAATCCAAAAGATGCTTTAACAGAGGCAGCTAAGATTTTAATTCACCACTTCATGTTATTCTCTGATGAAAGAATAACTTTAGAGGCTGATGAAATCGCACAAACTGAATCTTACGATGAAGAATCGCTTCACATGCGTCAGTTATTAAAGACGAAATTAGTAGATATGGATTTATCTGTTCGTGCTTTAAACTGTCTAAAAGCTGCAGAAGTAGATACATTAGGAGATTTAGTATCATTCAATAAGAGTGATTTAATGAAGTTCAGAAACTTTGGTAAAAAATCATTAACAGAATTAGAAGAGTTAGTGAACAATAAAGGCTTAAGCTTCGGAATGGATTTATCAAAATATAAATTAGATAGAGATTAAATTAATCAAGGTTAGCATATTTTGCTCCTCTAAAATGAGTTGAGCAAGATGTTAATCTAAAACTAAACGTCATGAGACACGGAAAAAAAGTTAACCATTTAGGTAGAAAAACTGCGCATAGAAAAGCTATGTTAGCTAATATGGCATGTTCTTTAATCGAGCATAAGCGTATTAACACTACTGAAGCAAAGGCAAAAGCATTACGTAAGTTTGTTGAGCCTTTAATAACTAAAGCTAAAGCTGAGAATAACGGTACAGAAGAAAAAAATATGCACAATCGTCGTGTAGTATTTAGTTACTTAAGAAATAAGTATGCTGTTACTGAGTTATTTAAAGAAGTAGCCGTTAAAGTAGCAGATAGACCTGGTGGTTACGTTAGAATTATCAAATTAGGAAATCGTCAAGGAGATAATGCCCCTATGGCTATGGTAGAATTAGTTGATTACAACGAATTATACAACCCTAACGGTAAGAAAGCTAAGAAGACAACTCGTCGTAGTCGTCGTGGTGGTGCTAAAAAAGTAGAATCAACACCAGTAGCAGATGTTGAAGCTTCACAAGAAGAAGAATAAGATGTCTGGTGATTTGAAATAATATAAAAGGATAAACTATTAAGTTTATCCTTTTTTTTATATATTATTGAAAATTAAAAAATTAACCTTATGAAAAGACTAATCTTCATTTTATCAATCTTTGTTTCTAAGTGTGTCTATTCTCAAAATTTACCATCTTTAGAAATTTTATCTCCAAGCAATCAGCTTACCAATCAGGTAAGCAATAAAGGAAGGGACAATGGAAATCTTATTAAAGGAAGTGTTTATTTAAAAGAGAATTGGGCAAATAAACTAACAGTAAAAAGTAAAACTGGTAAAATTTATGAATTCGACAATACAAATTTTAATGTAAAAGAAAATTTATTTGTCGTAAATAAAGGTTTTCAATCTTATTTCAAAGTTGACGATTCTAAGGCCAAAGAGATTTACTTAAATGGAATTCAATTTGTAAAAGTAAATGGAACTTATTATGAAGTTATTACTGTAGTAAACAATTCAATGATTGTTAAGTTTCATAAATTAACTGTTTTGAAAGGACAAGTAAATCCTTTTTCAAAAGAAAAAGTAGGGAATGATAAATATAAAATTAATAGTACTTATCATATTGTCGAAAATAATATAGTTAATAAATTTAAATTGAAATCCAAAAAGGTTTTAAATTTAATGGATGGAGATAAAGCAAAGAAAGTAAAAAAATACGCTAAGGATAATTCTTTATCATTTAAAAAAGAAAATGAATTAAAAAAGATTATTAAGTTCTATGCTTCAATATAATAATTGATCAATACTTTTGGATACCAAATAAATATTTGAATTTGATTTTAGAGTTAACATATAATTATCAACAACAAAATAATCTTAAAGAAAGCAATAAACAGTTATTACCTTTTTTAAAAAAGAAAGGTGTTTTAATTAATTTATTAATAAAATATTGTAAAATTTAAATTTTTATAAAAAGGATTAACAATTGTGTTTGTCCTTTTTTTTTAAACTATTTTTGACAAACTTTTTTAACATGAAATACACAACTAGAAAGAAAGCTCTTGTTTTATTAGCAGATGGAACAATTTTTTACGGTAAATCTATTGGTATAGAAGGAACAGTTACTGGAGAAATTTGTTTTAACACAGGAATGACAGGTTATCAAGAGATTTTTACTGATCCTTCTTATTACGGTCAATTAATGGTAGCAACGAATGCTCACATAGGTAACTATGGGGTTAATGACGAGGAAGTTGAGTCTGAAGGAATCAAAATTTCTGGATTAATTTGTAGAAACTTCAGTTTTGAACATTCTAGAGTAGATTCTGATGGAAACTTAAAAGATTGGTTTGAAAAGCATAATTTAGTTGCAATTTCTGATGTAGACACAAGAGCATTAGTGTCTTATATTAGAGAGAACGGAGCTATGAATGCTATCATCTCAACAGATGTAGATAACATCGACAAACTTAAAGAAGAATTAGCTAGTGTTCCTAACATGGAAGGGCTTGAGTTAGCTTCTAAAGTTTCAACAAAAGAGCCATATTTTGTTGGAGATGAAAATGCTTCAATTAAAATCGCAGCTTTAGATATTGGAATTAAAAAGAATATTTTAAGAAATTTAGCTAAGAGAGATGCTTATATTAAAGTGTTTCCTTACAATGCTAAGTTTTCAGAATTACAAGATTGGAATCCAGATGGATATTTTATCTCAAACGGTCCTGGAGATCCAGAACCTTTAATTGATGCACAAAACGTAGCAAAAGAGATAATAGAAAAAAATCTACCTTTATTTGGTATTTGTTTAGGACATCAGGTAATTGCTTTAGCTAACGGTATTTCAACATATAAAATGCATAACGGGCATAGAGGTATTAACCACCCAGTAAAAAATTTAATTACAAGTAAAGGAGAAATAACTTCTCAGAATCATGGTTTTGCTATTAATAGAGAAGAAACTGAAGCGCATGAAGATGTTGAAATTACACATGTTCATTTAAATGATAATACTGTAGCAGGTATTAGAATGAAGAATAAGAATGTGTTTTCTGTTCAATATCACCCAGAAGCAAGCCCTGGACCACATGATTCAGAATACTTATTTGATCAATTCATTGAAAATATTAAAAAAGTTAAGTAATTGATTTTATGAAAAGGTATGTAGTAGTAATACAAGAGTCAGTAAGAGATTTTTTTATGTACTATCAAAGTAAATGTAAAAGAAAAATTGTAAGTCTGAGTCTTTTAAAATTCAAAGATGTTGCTAATGCTACCAATTTAGAAATAATAAAATCATTTAAAAATATTTCAGTTAAGAAACGTATGAGTTGTGTATAACTCATACGTTTCATATTATACAGAAATATAAAAGTTAAGTTCTGTTTAAGATGAATAGTAGTAGATTTGTTTTTGAGCTAACTAAAAAAGAAGATTATGTATTTTTAGTAGAAAATGAATCAGTTAAACTTTTATGGAATTTACTAAAAATAAATACTGTTTAAAATCAGAATGACATCGTAAAACTACCTTATTAGATTCAAGGTAGCTAGCTGTTTCAGGATAAAACGATTTCGTAGAAAATAATTAAAAATCAACCTAAAATACTGTAGCATTTGTAAATTAGCTACAGCCAAAAAATAAATAAAAATATAAAAGATGAGTATTATTATCAATATCCACGCACGTCAAATTTTTGATTCTAGAGGAAATCCTACAGTAGAAGTAGATGTAACTACTGAAAACGGAGTGTTAGGTAGAGCAGCTGTGCCTTCAGGGGCTTCAACAGGAGAACATGAAGCAGTTGAGTTGCGTGATGGAGGAGATGATTATATGGGAAAAGGGGTTACCAAAGCTGTTGAAAATGTAAATACTATCATAGCTCAAGAATTATTAGGAGTTTCTGTTTTCGAACAAAACTTAATCGATAAAATGATGATTGATTTAGATGGCACACCAAATAAATCAAAATTAGGAGCTAATGCAATTCTTGGAGTTTCTTTAGCTGTAGCTAAAGCAGCAGCAAACGAATTAGGAATGCCTTTATATAGATATATTGGAGGAGTAAGCGCAAATACTTTACCAGTTCCTATGATGAATATCATCAATGGAGGATCACATTCAGATGCTCCTATTGCTTTTCAAGAATTTATGGTAATGCCGGTAAAAGCAGCAAACTTTACCGATGCAATGAAAATGGGATCTGAAATTTTTCATAACTTAAAGAAAGTATTACATAATAGAAATTTATCCACAGCAGTTGGAGATGAAGGCGGTTTTGCACCAACATTAGAAGGTACAGAAGATGCTTTAGATACGATTGCTTTAGCTGTTAAAAATGCTGGATATAAATTAGGTGACGAGATAATGATAGCCTTAGATTGTGCTTCTGCTGAGTTCTATGTAGATGGGAAATATGATTACACAAAATTTGAAGGCGATAAAGGAAAAGTTAGAACAAGTAAAGAACAAGCAGATTATTTAGCTGAGTTAACAGAAAAGTATCCTATTATTTCTATAGAAGATGGAATGGATGAGAATGATTGGGATGGATGGAAGTATTTAACTGAAAAAGTTGGAGATAAAGTTCAATTAGTTGGAGATGATTTATTTGTAACTAATGTAGAACGTTTATCTAGAGGAATTGAAAATGGTATAGCGAATTCAATTTTAATTAAAGTAAATCAAATAGGTACTTTAACTGAAACAATCGCAGCTGTTAATATGGCACATAATGCAGGATACACATCTGTTATGAGTCACCGTTCTGGAGAAACTGAAGATAATACTATTGCAGATTTAGCTGTAGCTTTAAATACAGGCCAAATAAAAACAGGTTCAGCCTCAAGATCAGATCGTATGGCTAAATATAATCAGTTATTAAGAATTGAGGAGCAATTAGATGATGTAGCTTATTATCCGCAGAAAAAAGCATTTAAGATTTAAAAATATTAGATCGTATTTAATTTAAAGCCTCGTTTTTCGAGGCTTTTTTCATGAAATAATAATAAGTTAAAGTAACTTAAAAATTATCATTTTTTTACTATAATTTTAATGTAATGTTTATTTAGTTTTTTAGACTAAAAAACAATCACGAACCATTTTTTTTAAAAAAAAGAAATAAAAAAAACTTATTGTTTGAACATATAAAATCTATAGATGAAGATTTTTTAAATACTTTAAAAAATGGTATCTTCGTGCATCATTTCAATTATTAATAAATTAAAATAGAAAATGGCAGAAATAGCGAAATTACAAATTGGCGAAAACACCTATGAATTTCCGTTAATAAAAGGGACGGAAGATGAAGTTGCAATAGATATTAAAACATTAAGAGGAGCTACAGGAGGAGTCATTACTATAGATCCAGGTTTTAAAAATACGGGGTCTTGTCAAAGTGCTATTACATTTTTAAACGGAGAAGAAGGAGTATTAAGATATAGAGGTTATTCAATTGAAGAGCTAGCAGAAAAAGCTGATTTTTTAGAAGTAGCTTATTTATTAATTTTTGGAGAATTACCAACCCAAGAACAATTAGATAAATTCTATAATGATATTTTAGATAATGCAATCGTAGATGATGATGTTAAAAAGATTATAGATGCATTTCCTAAGAATGCACATCCAATGGGGTTGTTATCTTCTTTAACTTCTGCTTTAACTGCATTTAACCCTTCTTCAGTAAACGTAGATTCAGAAGAAGAAATGTATAATGCAATAGTTAAGATAATGGGGAAATTCCCAGTGTTAGTATCTTGGTCTATGCGTAAAATAAATGGACTTCCATTAAACTATGGGTCACGTAAGTTAGGTTATGTTGAAAACATTATGAAAATGATGTTTGAAAAACCAAATGAAGATTATGAAATCAATCCAATAGTAAAAGATGCTTTAGATAAATTATTAATCTTACATGCAGATCACGAACAAAATTGTTCTACTTCTACAGTAAGAGTGGTAGGTTCTTCTCATGCTGGATTATTCGCTTCTATATCTGCTGGGATTTCTGCACTATGGGGACCATTACATGGAGGAGCAAATCAGGCAGTTTTAGAAATGTTAGAAGCTATTAAAGCTGATGGAGGAGATACTAAAAAATACATGGCTAAGGCTAAAGACAAAGAAGATCCTTTCCGTTTAATGGGATTCGGACATAGAGTATATAAAAACTTTGATCCAAGAGCAAAGATTATTAAGGTTGCTGCTGATGAGGTATTAGATGATTTAGGAGTTGAAGACCCAGTATTAGATATAGCTAAAGGATTAGAGCAAGAAGCATTAAGCGATGATTATTTCGTAAAAAGAAAGTTGTATCCAAATGTAGATTTTTATTCTGGAATTATTTATAGAGCAATGGGAATACCTGTAGAAATGTTTACTGTAATGTTTGCTTTAGGTCGTTTGCCAGGTTGGATAGCTCAATGGAGAGAAATGCGTTTGCGTAAAGAGCCAATCGGTCGCCCTCGTCAAGTTTATACAGGTGAGAATTACCGTCCTTTCGTAAAAATCAATAAAAGATAACGAGAATTAAAATGATATAATGTCATTCTGAAGTTTAACTCAGAATGACATTTTTTTTGAATTAATATTATATTTTTAAATACTGATTAAATTCAGAAAATATGAAAGACATAAAATTAATTAAGAATAGGTCAGATATAGGTGCAGGAACACGTGGTTCAGATATGGGAATAGACGCAATTGAAATTGCAGCTATTAATAAAGAGAATGATTACTTTAATAGATACGAATTTGAAGATGTAAAAACAGAAAATGAATCCATCTATAATAAAGTTAACAATTCATTTGGTAAGCAAATAGAAAGTGTTTTTAATCAATGTAAGAGATTAAGTAATCATGTGAAAGTTAATTTACAAGAAGGAAGATTTCCTATCGTTTTATCAGGAGATCATTCCTCAGCGTTAGGAACGATAAGTGGTGTTAAAGCTGCATATCCAACCAAAAGAGTTGGAGTAGTTTGGATTGATGCTCATGGTGATTTACATACTCCATATACTTCTCCTTCAGGGAATACTCATGGAATGCCTTTAGGAGCTGCTATAAATGATGATAATTTAGATTGTCAGGTTAATGAAATTGACCGTGAAACTGCTGAGTACTGGGATCGTATGAAAAACATTGCGATCGTTGGGCAAAAAGTTATACCAGAAGATATAGTTTTTTTTGGAGTTCGTGATACAGAAGAACCAGAAGATAAACAAATTGAAAAGTATGGTATTAAGAATTATAAAGTTGCTGAAGTACGTTATAGAGGTTTAAGCGTATGTGTAGAGGAAGCACTTCAAAAACTCGATAATTGCGACGTTATTTATGTGTCGTTTGATGTTGATGCAATGGATTGTGATATGATTTCTTATGGGACTGGTACACCAGTTTCAAAAGGATTTGATGATAAAGAAATTATAAAAATTATTAATGGACTTTTAGATAGTGAAAAGGTAGTTTGCGTAGAGTTTGTTGAGGTAAATCCTTTGTTAGATTTTAAAGGGAACAAAATGGCAGAAACTGCATTTGATATTTTAAATGAAGTTACTAAAAAAATAGAGAGTTTATAAAATTAAAACTTTTACATTTTTTAATTAGGCTATCCGTATTTTCAGATAGCCTAATTTACTTTTATACATGAATCCAGTGGTTTCCATTCCAAACAAACTCTTTCCCGTTTGCAGGTTTAGGTTGATGTGATCTAAAAACACCTGGATTAATGTTTTGACATCCCTCATTTTTAAGGTAATTAGTAACATCAATTGTAAATTGATTTGCCTGATGATGATTGTGATCATCCTGTCTGCCAAAACATAAACTATCGCCAGGGCCATTGTAAGTGAAATTTTGTACGTTATAATTTGCCATAATATTGAATTTTAAATACCTACTCATAAGGCTTTTCGGTTTGTCGCCTTCTATATTTTTTATAGAAAATTCTAAATGATTTATTTTTTATAATTATGATTTTTAAAGAGATATAGATTCGTCAAATTGAAGGATAAATCCTAACTCTTCTCGAGTCCTATATTGTTCGCCATATCGAAATTGAACACGTAGATAAATACCTGTAGTCATCCTGCATAGTTGTAATTTTCCTAAATCACCATTTAAATATATCCCCTCTATAGTAAACTTTGTATTTAGTTGAGGAGGTTCAATAGTTTCATCTATAGGAATAGGAATATCGTACCAAATATTAGTTTTATTGAGCTGTACAGTGTTAGAAATTCCATTAGGATCTTTTGTGTAGTCTGTTAAAATAGCAGTAACTGTATCTAGTTTATTAGAATCATTATAGCTTGCAGTAGCTTCTATTTTAATACCGTTGTAAGGAATTTGATCATTATTTCTTTGTTTCCAATCACCAGAGTACCATGTTTTTTTTGTTATAGTATCCATTATTAATTTTTTATGTTTTATGCGAATAAGAAAATTCAGTATTACTGATTAATATTTTCTAAATGAAAATTAAAGGGTGTAGCATTATTATCAGGTCCTGCTCCTGTCATTACAATATTTGCACTTGTAATTCCAAATAAATTAATTGAAGTAGTAATTTGAGAAATCATTTCAGAATTCATTATTTCTCCTTCTTCAACTTGCGAAACAACTCCAATGTAAATGATAGGACGAAATTCAAAGACAGCTTTTTGCCCAGGAGCTACTCCAGTTTTTTTAGCTAGTAATTTTCCATCTTTATAACAATTAACGTCAATAGAGCCATTGGCTAAATTATTTAAAATTTCTACTTCATTTGTGTTTACTACAGGAGTTGAAGATAATCGTAAAATATCACCAGAAGTATCTTTTATCATCTCAAAAGCTTGTCCATTAAAAGCTTGTAATTTTGGAGTGTAATTTCCATAAGAATCGCTTACAGAGATGTTAAATTTTAAAGGAAAAATAAAAGGATGATTATTCAATCTGTCACAGTTTTTAATAACTTTCCAAGCAATAGCAATTTCATCAAAATTTTGAGCGATGTTATTTTGAAAAATAACCACTTGACTATTATTAGTATTGTTAGATTTATTAATAAAATTTAGAGAAATATTATCCGTCATTTTTTTGATATTAAGATTATTGGTACTTATAAAGTTATTTTATTAATGAATGGATAATTAAAAGAGTGTAATGAGAGAGTTAAAAAAAAGTACGAGTGTAAAGATTTAAACCAAGAAAGTTAGTTAATGATGTTTTGAGAAAAAATAAACCATTATATTTGTTCATATTAAACTTTAGGAGTAGCTAGGTTACTAGTTTGAGAAATATCCTTAGAACCTGATTTGGTTAACACCAACGTAGGGAAAAGTTATCTTAACTTTAGTGTACATATATCTATTATTTATGTGTACAACTTCTATTTCTAGAGTTTACTTTAATTAGTTTTATATGATAACTGTAAAAGTAAACGACACAAGCAAAACATTTTCAAAAGAAACCACTATAGATAGAATGATTGAAACGTTACAAATTCAATCTAACGGAATTGCTATAGCTATAAACAACTCTATTATAAAAAAGTCTGATTGGGAAAAACATACATTGTCCGAAAATGACAATGTATTAATTATAAGATCTACCCAAGGTGGATAAACTAACAATAAAACAAACATCTCTCATAATGAAGAAAAAAGATACGGCTCCAAAGCAAGATGGAATTACAAGGAAACCTTTTCCAAATTCTACAAAGATTTATGTAAAAGGTAAATTACATCCTCAAATTAACGTTGCAATGCGTGAAATTTCATTGAATGATACTGTAGATTCAATGACTAAAACTCGTACTCCAAATGAACCAGTAACTGTTTATGATACTTCAGGACCATATACCGATCCAGAAAAAGAAATCAATATTCATAATGGTTTAGAGCGTATTCGTGAGCAATGGATTTTAGATAGAAGAAATGTAGAGCAGTTAGATAAATTCAGTTCAGAATACTGTAACGAACGTTTAAATGATAAAAGCCTAGATCATTTAAGATTTAATCATTTAAATAAGCCGTATAGAGCTAAGGAAGGAAAAAATGTAACACAGTTACATTATGCAAAACAAGGAATGATTACTCCAGAAATGGAATATGTTGCAATTCGTGAAAATCAGCGTATAGACGAAATGACACGTTTAGCGAAACAACATCCAGGTCAAGATTTCGGTGCTAGTATTCCAGAAAAAATTACTCCAGAATTTGTAAGAGAAGAAATCGCTAGAGGTAGAGCGGTAATTCCTTCTAACATAAATCACCCAGAAGCAGAACCTATGATTTTAGGTCGTAACTTCTTAGTGAAAATCAATGCAAATATTGGTAATTCGGCAACAACATCTTCAATCGAAGAAGAAGTAGAAAAAGCTGTTTGGGCTTGTCGTTGGGGAGCAGATAATATTATGGATTTATCTACAGGGAAAAATATTCACGAAACACGTGAGTGGATTATCCGTAATTCACCAGTGCCAATTGGAACTGTGCCAATTTACCAAGCATTAGAAAAAGTAAATGGTGTTGCCGAAGATTTAACATGGGAAATTTTTAGAGATACATTAATTGAACAAGCAGAACAAGGTGTAGATTATTTTACAATTCACGCTGGAGTTCGTTTAGCTTATGTTCCAATGACTGCAAAACGTATTACAGGAATTGTTTCTCGTGGAGGCTCAATTATGGCAAAATGGTGTTTAGCACATCATAAAGAAAGTTTCTTATACACACATTTCGAAGAGATTTGTGAAATCATGAAAGCT
Organism: Tenacibaculum aquaeponti; assembly: GCF_052084715.1. Classification (GTDB taxonomy): domain Bacteria; phylum Bacteroidota; class Bacteroidia; order Flavobacteriales; family Flavobacteriaceae; genus Polaribacter. Next base: position 3,198,777 of record NZ_CP197288.1, read on the forward strand.
TATGATGTGGCATTCTCTTTAGGAGATGGTTTACGTCCAGGTTGTATTGCAGACGCAAATGATGAAGCGCAGTTTGCAGAATTAGAAACTTTAGGTGAGTTAACTAAAATCGCTTGGAAACACGAAGTACAGTGTTTCATTGAAGGTCCAGGTCACGTGCCAATGCATATGATTAAAGCCAATATGGATAAGCAATTAGAAGCTTGTGGTGAAGCTCCTTTTTATACATTAGGACCATTAACTACCGATATTGCTCCAGGTTACGATCATATTACATCAGGAATTGGAGCAGCAATGATTGGTTGGTATGGTACTGCAATGTTATGTTATGTAACACCAAAAGAGCATTTAGGTTTACCAAATAAAGATGATGTAAGAACTGGCGTAGTAACGTATAAATTGGCAGCGCATGCTGCTGACTTAGCGAAAGGACATCCTGGAGCACAACATAGAGATGATGCGTTAAGTAAAGCTCGTTTTGAATTCCGTTGGGAAGATCAGTTTAACTTAAGTTTAGATCCAGAATTAGCTAGAGAATATCACGACGAAACGTTACCAGCTGAAGGTGCTAAAATTGCACATTTCTGTTCTATGTGTGGACCGAAATTTTGTTCAATGAAGATTTCTCAAGAAGTTAGAGATTATGCTGCTCAAAAAGATTTAGAAGCTGAAAATGCAATTGCAGAAGGAATGAAAGAAAAATCTGAAGAATTCAAGCAAAAAGGTTCAGAAGTATACTTATAAGAATTACGAATTTTTGATTGTCATTACTAGGAGGGAACGACGATGTAATCTGTTTTTTGAATAAAAGATTGTTTTATTCCATTCGTAATGCATATTTTAAATTTGATATTGTAATAATGTTTGTCAGTTCGAGTGGTTTTTCGAAGAGAAAAGAAGAAAAAATGTATCGAGAACAAACGAATATTTCTCGATATAAATTTCACTCATTTTCAATCGTGAAATTCACTCGAAATGACAGCTGTTAATGACATATTATGTTAATTGTTCTAACATCCGAAAAGGAGATACAAAATGAAGCGACACTTTTAAATCAATTGTTTGAAAATGGTTTAGAAGTATTGCATTTAAGAAAGCCTTCTTTTGATATTGAAGGATATCGAAGTTTATTAAAAGAAATCAATCCAGAGCATTATCAAAAAATTATGATACATCAGTTTCATGATTTATGTGCAGAGTTCGTATTGAAAGGAATTCATATTCAAGAACAACCTAGATTAGATTTAGGAGAAAAACTAGAAGGTTATGTTTCATTATACATGTCTGAAGGTTTTAAAGTAAGTAGTTCTTTTCATGAACCAGAGGCTTTAGATGCTTGCGAAATCAATTTTGATTATCATTTATTGAGTCCAGTTTTTTCTTCAATATCTAAACAAGGATACCAAGGAAGAGGTTTTGATGTAAACAGTATTGATAAAACGATTATAGGAATGGGTGGAGTAAATGCAAATACAATTTCTAAAGTATTAGAACTAGGTTATAAAGGTATTGGCGTGCTTGGTGGCGTTTGGAATACAGAAGATCCTGTAAAAAGTTTTGAAGAAATAAAAGATCAATATAAAAGAAATTAAATAATGTCATTACGAGTGAAACGAAGTAATCTTTTCATTGAACAACAGATTACTTCTCTCATACTTCGATCATAATGACTGAAATAATAAATGAAACAACGACCATACATATTAACAATTGCAGGTTTAGATCCATCAAACGGAGCAGGTTTAACAGCAGATGTAAAAACATTTGAGCAATTAAAATGTTACGGATTATCAGTTTGTACTGCTAATACAATTCAAAATGATAAAGAATTTCTGAAATGTGATTGGATTGCTTTGGATACTATTATAGAGCAAATTCAAGTTTTGTTTGATCGTTTTTCGATTGCCACTGTTAAAATCGGGATTGTTGAAGATTGGCAAAAATTATCTAAAATTATTGATACGGTTTTACAATTAAATCCAGACGCTAAAATTGTTTTAGATCCAGTTTTAAAATCATCCACAGGTTTTGTGTTTCAAAACGATTTCAGTGAAAGTGATTTCGATAAAATTTTAGAGAAGATCTATCTAATTACTCCGAATTATCTAGAGATCCAGAATTTATATCAAGAAAAAACGATTGAAGAAACAATACATCATATTCAGTTGAAAACTCACTTATTTTTAAAAGGAGGACATCATCCTGAAAAAAAAGGAATAGATTATTTATATACAAAAGAAGGAAAAATACATCCTTTCAATCCTAAAGAAGGAATTAAAATATTTGGAAAGCATGGAAGTGGTTGTGTGTTATCATCAGCAATTGCAAGTTACATCGCTTTAAAATACCCGTTAGTAAAATCATGTTTTAAAGGAAAACGTTACATCGAGAAAGTATTGAGTTCTAACAAAACATTATTAGGATATCACAACTAAAACAAATGATAAGTAAATTACAATATATATCACAAGGAAAAACTCCTGAAGCACATTTGCAAAATATTCAAAAAGCTTGTACAGCTGGAGCAGAATGGGTACAACTTCGTTTGAAAAATGAAACAGAAGCGGTTATTTTAGAAATTGCTAAAAAAGCAAGAGAGATTACGAGTCATTTTCAAACAAGATTAATCATAAACGATCATTATAAAGTTGCACAGGAAGTAAAAGCAGATGGAGTTCATTTAGGTAAAACAGATGCTTGTCCGGCTGAAGTGAGAAAATACTTAGGAGACTTGTTTATCATAGGAGGTACAGCAAATACTTTAGAGGATTGTAAAGTATTACTTAAAAAGGAAGTAGATTATATAGGTTTAGGACCTTTTAGATATACGACTACAAAGAAAAATTTAAGTCCGACTTTAGGTCTTGCAGGTTATCAAGTATTATTAGATGAATTGAATACAGAAACTCCAATAATAGCTATAGGAGGAATTGTTTTAGAAGATGTAGCATCGTTATTAGAAACAAATATTCATGGTATAGCAGTATCAGGAGAAATAACTAAAGATTTTAATTCCATTTCAAAATTTTATCAAATTTTAAAAGCAGGAAGTTCACAAGAGCAAGTTTTTAAATTAGATACAAACAACTAACTAATTATTATGAGTTCATTACAAATAGCAGATAAAACATTTACATCACGTTTGTTTACAGGAACAGGAAAATTTAGTTCTTCAGAATTAATGCGTGATGCTTTATTAGAAAGTGAAAGTGAATTAGTAACAGTAGCGCTTAAAAGAGTTGATGTACAAAATGAAGAAGATGATATTTTAACACATTTAAATCATCAACGAATCAATTTATTGCCAAATACTTCAGGAGTAAGAAATGCTAAAGAAGCAGTTTTTGCAGCTGAATTATCTAGAGAAGCTTTAGAAACAAACTGGGTGAAATTAGAAATACATCCAGATCCAAAATACTTATTACCAGATCCTATAGAAACATTAAAAGCAGCTGAAGAGTTAGTGAAAAATGGATTTATTGTAATGCCTTACATTCATGCTGATCCTGTTTTATGTAAGCGATTAGAAGAAGTAGGAACACAATGTGTAATGCCATTAGGAGCACCAATTGGAAGTAACAAAGGATTAAAAACATTAGAGTTTTTAGAGATTATTGTAGAACAATCTAATGTTCCTGTAGTTGTAGATGCAGGAATCGGTTCACCTTCACATGCGGCTCACGCGATGGAAGTTGGAGCAGATGCAGTTTTAGTAAATACAGCAATAGCAGTTTCTCAAAATCCAGTTGAAATGGCAAAAGCTTTTAAAATGGCGGTTAAAGCTGGAAGAATAGCTTATGAAGCAAAATTAGCCCCAGTAAAAAAACATGCAGAAGCAAGTAGCCCATTAACTTCGTTTTTGAGCTAATACGACTAGATTTTTTTGTTTCTTTTTTCATCAATAGAAAAAGAAAATGTAAAGATTAAAGAATTCATTAAGAATAAAATAATGAACACCTTCGAAAATATATTTGATAATTACGACTGGGATTCAGTAATGAAAGAGATTCTTTCTAAATCATCTCTTGATGTAGAAAGAGCTTTGGCTTCAGATAAAAGAGATTTAGAAGATTTTAAAGCCTTAATTTCACCTGCTGCAAAACCCTATATTGAGCAAATGGCTCAGTTGAGTAATCAGTTAACCAAAAAGCGTTTCGGAAATACAATTCAAATGTATGCTCCGATGTATCTAAGTAACGAATGTCAAAATATTTGTACATATTGCGGATTCAGTCTAACAAATAAAATTCCAAGGCGAACATTAACAGATGCCGAAATTTTAAAAGAAGTAGAGTTCTTAAAAAATAAAGGTTACGATCATATTTTATTAGTTACAGGAGAAGCGAACCGTACGGTTGGTGTAGATTATATTAATAATGCAATTCAATTAATAAAACCACATTTTTCAAATATCACTATTGAAGTTCAACCATTAGATCAAGATGAATATGAGTTATTGATTGCAAATGGATTGTATGCCGTTTTAGTGTATCAAGAAACTTATCATAGAGAAGAATATAAAAAGCATCATCCAAAAGGGAAAAAATCTAATTTCTCTTATCGATTAGATACACCTGATCGTTTAGGTAAAGCAGGAATTCATAAAATCGGATTAGGAGCTTTATTCGGATTAGAAGATTGGAGAGCGGATAGTTTTTTTACCGCATTACATTTGAAATATTTACAAAAAACATACTGGAAAACAAAGTATTCCATTTCTTTTCCAAGATTACGACCGCATTCTGGAGGTTTAGAACCTAAAGTAGAAATGACAGATGCTGATTTAGTACAATTAATTTGTGCGTATCGTTTATTTGATGAAGATGTAGAATTGTCTATTTCTACTCGAGAAAGCGAAATTTTCAGAAATCATATTGTACATTTAGGTATTACTTCGATTAGTGCAGAATCGAAAACGAACCCTGGAGGTTATGCTGTAGAACCTCAATCTTTAGAACAATTTGAGATTTCGGATGAACGTAGCACAGAAGAAATCACAGTTATGTTGAAAGATAAAGGGTTAGAAGTAGTTTGGAAAGATTGGGAATATTTTAATTAAAGTTAAATGTTAAGAAAATTTACTTTTTTTATTTTGAAAATGATGGGAATAAAAAAGATATTCTCGAAAAAACCTGTTGATTATAAAAAATTAAGAAAGTCAGATAGAAAATTACCACCTAAACATTTTTTAAAAAAGTTTTCAGTAGAAAGTTTAGATTTAGATGATACTAAAATTTATAAAATTAAAAAGCCGAATACAACTAGTAAGGATTTAATAATTTTTATACATGGAGGTGCTTTTATTTCTGGCCCGGCTGAACATCATTGGAATACTATAGAAAAAATAGTAAAGCATACAGGCAAAGAATTGTGGTTAATAGATTATCCTAAAGCCCCAGAATATAACATTCATCAAATTTGTCAAAACATAGATTGGGTTTACGAGTTTGTAACTCAAACTTTTGTTTTATCTGAAAATATTACTTTGATAGGAGATTCTGTTGGAGGGAATTTAATTATGACTTTAACCCAAAGACTCCTTGAAAAGAAAAAAGAAATTCCTAAACAGTTAATTTTAATTACTCCGGTTTTTGATGCGAGTATGTCTAATCCTGAAATAGAAATTATAGCTGAAAAAGATCCAATGTTAAATGTGTTGGGTATACTTTCTGCAAAAGAAATGTGTGCAAATGGTTTAGATTTAAAAGATAAAATCATTTCTCCTTTATATGGAACGTTTAAAGGATTTCCTAAAACAGAGATTTATATTGGAGCGTATGATATTATGTATCCAGATGCTAAAATTGGAGTTAAGAAAATGCAGGAAGAAGGAGTAGATGTAAAACTTATAAACGGAGCTAAAATGCCTCATATTTATCCGTTGCTACCAGTTTTACCACAAGCAAAAAAAGCTCTACAACAAATTATTGAAAGTATAAAAGAGTAATGCTAACCATAGAAGAAAAAAAACAATATAACCGTCATCTTATTTTAGAAGAAATAGGAGAGAAGGGACAAATAAAATTAAAGGAGGCTAAAGTTTTAGTCATTGGTGCAGGAGGTTTAGGTTGTCCTGTTTTACAATATTTAACAGCTGCAGGAATAGGTACAATTGGTGTTATCGATGATGATATTGTAGATCAAACCAATTTACAGCGTCAGATTTTGTATACTATTGAAGACGTTGGAAAATCTAAAGCTGAAACTGCTGCAAATCGATTATCAAAATTAAATCCTTTTATCAATTTTCAGATATATAAAGAGCAGTTAACTAAACATAATGCAATTGAGTTATTTAAACAATATGATATTGTTGTAGATGGAAGCGATAATTTTCAAACTCGATATTTATCCAATGATGCTGCTGTAATTACCAATAAACCTTTAGTTTATGGATCTATCTTTAAATTTGAAGGTCAAGTAAGTGTTTTTAATTATAAAGGAAGTGCAACATATAGGTGTTTGTATCCGACACCACCAAATCCGAAAGATGTTCCTAATTGTTCTGAGATTGGAGTTTTAGGAGTTTTACCAGGAGTTATTGGAAGTTTACAAGCGAATGAAGTACTTAAAATGATTGTTGGTTTAGGAGATGTACTTGCAAATAAATTATTAGTGTTAGACGTTTTGTCGATGCGTCAATTAGTGTTAAATTACAGTAAAACTGAGAGATCTGAAGTAACTACTTTAGATGAAAATTATGAAGCATTTTGTGGAGTTACGATTATTGAAGATGAAATAACTCTTGAAGATTTGAATCAGAATATAACAAAATACAATTTGTTAGATGTACGTGAAAATTGGGAACGTGAACAGTATCATATTGGCGGGCAACATATTCCATTAGGAGAATTACCTAACCGTTTTTCTGAAATCGATACATCCAAACCAGTAGTTGTGTATTGTAAATCAGGAATTCGTAGTGCCAGAGCTATCGATTTTTTACAAGAGCAAGAATTACAAGGAAACTTTATTAATTTGAAAAATGGACTTTAAAAAAATGAATTAATTTCTATTCCAGAAAAGTCTTTATCATACAAATGGATTTTATATATTTAAACTCCAAAAAATGTAAGACTTGAAATTAATTAAACAAAAAACGCTATACTTCTCAGAAGGAAAGTCAGATAAAGTTTATGAGGTAGATTTATGTGAAAGCCAAGAATTGTTCGTGGTTAATTTCAGATATGGAAGAAGAGGTGCAAATCTAAGAGAAGGTACAAAAACTGTTTTTCCTGTATCTCTAGAAGAAGCAGAAAGTGTTTTTTCTAAATTAGTTGAGAGTAAAGAAAAAAAAGGATATTCAGAAGATTTAGGAGCTATTAAAGAAGTTCATAAAGAAGAGAATACAATACAAAAGGATACGATTCTTAAGTATCTTAAACAAGCCTTGTCAGGAACTTATACTCGAAGTTGGAAAGTTTCAAAAATAATTTCTCGAACTACAGTACTTCAAATTAAAGAAGCAGTTCCTTTAGTAAGTCAATTTATCACATCAAAAGATGAATTTGAACAGCATAATGCAATAGCGGCTTTAAGTCATTTCGAGGTTTCCGAATACACATCAACGATTTTAAAAGTATTAAAAGAAAATAAATTTCAAACAATAACAGGAAGAATAGCTTGTGCATATATTCTGAAATTTGGAACCATTTCTGAAAAAGAAGAACTTCATGAACTAGTTAAAGAGTACATCACTTCAGAGCAAATTCAAAATTTACCTATACAACTTTTAGGTGAAAAGCCTAAGAATCCAATGTTATTGTATTATGCCTATTTATTTTCTTACAAAGAAACTGCTTACCGAGAACAATTATATTCAATTATAGAACAGTTACCATTAAAGGTAAATACATTTAAGTCTATTAGATATATGTACAGAACTTCAGTAATTACTGAAGACGCGATGTTCTTTGGATTATTATCGAAACGAATGGCAGTAAGCAACTCGGGTTATACATCAGATTATTTTTATGTAGGAAATCAATGGGTTTCTGCTCAAGAAGAAAAGCAAAAGAAAAATCCTGGAATTGCTTTTTCAGGAAAAACGAAGCAATATTTTATTAAGAATAGTTACAAGAAAATATATAATTTAAGTATTGCAAAAAAAGAAAGTTATGTGAAATTCGCGACAGGAATGCTATGTGCTTTAAATGATGATAATGATCGTGTTAGTGAAAGAGTAGATTATAACTATAATTACAATTCAGAAACTAGACGTTACGAAACAGTGAAGAGTTTTTATCCAGCATATTCTAACTACTTAGGCTTAATGTATGTGTTGTATGGAAATTCAAATAGATTTAGTGATCAACATCAAATTTATTTTTCAGAAGAAGAAAAAAACACTGCTTCTAGAGAAGAAATTTTTCCTGAATTATGGAATGATAAACCAGAAGAGGTTTTATATATTTTAGCGAATGCTAAAAGTACTATTGCTATTAACTTTGCATTACGTGTAATTAATGATAATCCAAGTTTCTTAAATTCAATTTCCAATGAAAATTTATTAAAACTGTTGCAACATTCTCAAGAGGAAGTATTAAATCTAATAACTTCTTTTTTAGAAGAAAAATATAAAGAAGATAAGCCTGAAAACGTAATATTAATTAATTTATTAAAGTCTAAAAATAATAAAGCAATAACACTAGCTTTAGGCTGGTTACAGAAATTTGAAATTACATATTTATCCGATGTTACTTTTATAGTAGAGTTATTACATACAGATGAGGTAAGAGTAATTAATTATTTATCTGAATTATTTATTGAAAAAGTGAAGTATGAAAATAAGATTGCATTAGCTTCATTAAGTGCTTTATTTGCAATACCATCAAATTTCTCAAATTTATTTTTAAATCAGGTAAATGAATTAATAGGAAATACTAAATTCGGAACATTAATTGAAAATATAACTAAAGAGAAAATTATAGAATTAGCTAGCTCTAGTTCAATTTCTAATAAACTCTTTGCTATAAATTTAGCTAAACACGCAAATGTTTCTGTTTATGAATTGTTTAAAGATACTTATAGTGAGTATATTATATCAGATGATTCAGCTTTAAGAAAAGCGGGAGTAGAAATTCTAGCACACTTTCCGGATGTCTTTTTATTAGAAAATAAACAGCATATAGTATTGTATTGTTTTTCTGAATATGAAGAAATAAGAAAAGCTATTCAACCAAGTATTCATAAGCTTGTAAAATTAGATGATGTATTCAAAAAAAGTTTATTAAATCAGTTGCTTTTACAGATCTCAGAAGCAGAAGTGTATGAAGGAATTCATCAAAATAGTTATGAGTTATTAATTGATATTTATGGCGAAGATTTAAAAGAACTTTCAAAGGAGCACTTAATAGAGCTCGTTTTATCTAAATATGAATTTGCTCAAAAACTAGGAACTCCTTTGTTTCAAAAACGAGTGTCGTTAAGTACTTTAGAAATGAGTGACGTAATCCGCCTTTCAGATAGCGATGTAATTGCTATTAGAGAGTTGATGTATGAATATTTCGAAAAAAATATTCCAAGAATTAATTATGAGTTAGAAATTTCTTTAAAAATATTTAATTCTGATTGGGAAGATGTTGTAGTATGGGCATGTGATTATTTCGATAAACATATAGATACTAAAAATTGGACAGTAGATATGTTGGTTTATGTATGCGATCATGTTAAAGAACGTGTGCAATCTTTTGGAAGAAGTTTAATAACTAAACATTTTTCAGAAGAAAAAGGATTGCCTCTATTATTAAAACTACAAGAGCATCCAACTAAAGAAATGCAATTCTTTGTAACGAACTATTTAAAAGAATACGCAACAGATAATGTTCCAGTAATTTTGAAGTTAGAGAGTTATTTTAAGACAACATTATTTTATATCAATACTAACAGGTCTACCAAAACAAGAGTTTATTCTTTTTTAGAACAGGAATCTAAAAAATATAAAGAAGTTGCTTTAATGTCGGTTCGTATTTTGACCTCTGTTTTAGGGTCCAAAACAATTACAGATAGAGATTATGTTTTAGATATTTTGTTAATGATAACGGAGACTTATAACGACATAGAAGTTCCGTTAACAATAAAAGAAATTTAGAAAAAGAATGAAGTTTAATTTTAAATATAGCGGTAATAGTTCTGTTCAGAATAATGCTTCGTCAACAGGAGTAAGTTTTGCTCCAGATGTATTAAGAGATCCAACTTATTTTGTAGGGACTTTAGATAAGAAAATTCCTTTTAGAGAAGCTATTTCAGCTTTACATCACGTCGTTACAGCAGATTTTAATTTTCAGCCTAAAGATAATACCGAATATTTGGCATGGTTGAAAAGTCAAGAGGATATATGGGTAGCAGAAGCTTCTGAAAATTTGGTTTCTGTAAAGGAAGAAATAAAGAATTTACAAGAGCAACTAAAAGAACTACGTTCTAAACGAGATGTAATTACTAAACCGTATTACGAAGCACAACGAAAATATTTTAAATATTTATTTGTAAGAGATTATGCAGCTTGGTTTGTGTTAGATCCTGTGATCACTGTTCATCCAGATCAGATTTTCTTTGAGTGTTTTAGTAAAGATGAATCGGTTTATGGAAAGTTATCTTGTGGCTATGATGTATTTAATTCGATAAGTGATTTTAAATGCGGAACAACAAACATTGACTATTCTAAGAAATTATATAATGAATTTCAAAAAATAAGAACATATAAAGAAACGAACTTTAAAGTAGATCCTGGAGGATTTGATGTGCAAACAACGGGTGAAACTGCTTACAGAGAAGTGAAGATAGATTTGCCAGATAGCTGGGTAAGAGGGTTTTTACAGGTGAGTACTGCAATGACGAATGATAAAGTAACTTTTGATTTGCACCCTATAGATATAACTAATTTTATATTAGTTTTAAAAAGGCATAAAGAGAAAACAGGACCAAGAGCTATAAAATATGTTTTAGAGCCAGATAAACCAATTGTGGCAGTTTTTGAACCGTGGAATATTGAGATTGTATGCTCTCAGTCTATATATAAAGGTAATGAGAAACATGAAATAAGAGTTTGGGGAAGAAGAAGAATAACATTACTTGAGCGTTTATTACCAATTACAAACAAGTTTACTGTTCACTTGTTAGGAACAGGTATGCCTTCTTTTTACATAGCGCATTTAACTAATGAAATGTATTTTACATTAGGATTATCAGGTTGGACGGCTAACGATTGGACAAAATCTACAAGTCTAGATTTACTTTCACCTAGGCAGAAAGTACCAACGACTACAATGCAAAGTATTTATTTAGCTTTGCGTAAGGACTGGTTCAATACATCTCAGAAATTAACTGAAAATCTTGGGATAGATGAATTTTCAGTTCAACAGGCGTTACAAACTTTTACGCAAGCTGGAAAAATCGTTTATGATTTAAAAAATCAGGTTTACCGAATTAGAGAACTTAAAAAAGACGGAATAAATATTGAAGAACTTCGTTTTTCAAGTGAAATTGATAAAGAGGCATACCGATTAATGGAATCAGGAGCTGTTAAAAATTTAAAAGTAGAAGAAAATAGAAAAATTAAAATAACAGCTATTGTGGATGATCGCTACGATACTAAAGTTGTTATTAATAATGATTTACAAATAGAGGAAGCTTCATGCACATGTAGTTTTTACTATAAAAATAAGATGACAAAAGGACCTTGTGAGCATATTTTAGCTACAAGAATAACATTTGATAAAGATTAATTAATATATTTAAACCTTGGTAGTAATAAGATAAAAACCTTGCAACCCGATTGGTGTATCGCCAATCTTGCACACAGATACCGAACGCGTCACTGACTCGAACTTAACTTGTGAAATAGGTACTATAGTACCATTTCCGGTTATACTTCTGCGAAGTGAAATAGTACTATAGTACCTATTTCACTGGAGTTGTTCAATTCAGTCTTTAGAATCGTACGAAGGGAAACTAAAAAATACATCTTATTGCTACCTTTTTGTTTATGAATAATTCAGCTACGAGAAAACAAGAGATTTACGATAAAATCAAAGAATCATCGAAAGATGAATATATACTTTCTGAAATGAAACGTTTAGGTTTCTGGAAAGAAGGAAGTGTAGATTTTGAAAAAGTAAATGCGTTTTTAAAAGAAGAAAGAGAGCTTTCTAATAAACTTCATAAGTTAACTAGAGAACAAAAAAATCTTACAGATACTGAGGCTTTTATTGCTAGAAAGCATTCAGAACGAAAGAAACTGTCTAAAGAAAGACAAAAGGAAACCAAGTTAAGAAGAGAAGAGTTAAAGAAAGCAAAAGCTGAAAAGTGGAAACAAACCAAAGAAGAGGATATTATTTATTTGGGAAAAGGTTTTTCTCATCAATTAAATCATACTGATTCAAATGTTGGTAGGCTTAATAAGAATGGATTACCAATATACAATTCGGTTAAAGATTTAGCCAAGGCTATGGGGATTTCTGTTAATGAACTTAGGTTTTTAGCTTTTTCAAGAAAGAATTCAAAAATTTCACATTATAAGAGATTTAAAGTAGCTAAAAAAACAGGAGGCTTCAGGTTAATTTCTGCTCCAATGCCTCGTTTAAAAAAGGCGCAACACTTTATTTTAGAAAATATTTTAAATAAAGTAACGGTACATGAAAAAGCTCACGGATGTGTTCAAAAAAAATCAATAGTTAGTAATGCTGCTTTACATGTGAATAAAGCAGTAGTTATAAATCAAGATCTTCAAAACTTTTTTCCATCAGTAACATACAATAGAATTAAGGGAGTATATAAATCGCTAGGGTATTCAGAACAATTATCTGTTATTTTTGCATTATTATGTTCAGAACCAAAAATATTAGATATTAGTTTACTTGGGGAAAATTATTATACGCAACGAGGCGATCGTTCCCTTCCTCAAGGTTCTCCATGTAGTCCAGCTATAACTAATATTTTATGTAAAAAATTAGATTTTAGATTAGACGGACTAGCTAAAAAATATGGTTTCACTTTTTCTCGTTATGTAGATGATATTACGTTTTCAGGTGATGTTGAACAATTTCCAAATATCACAGCAATTTTAAAATATTCTAAAAAAATAATTAGAGAAGAGAATTTTAAATTACATCCCGACAAACTTAGAGTGATGAAACAAAATCAGAGACAAGAAGTAACTGGTATTGTTGTAAATGAAAAAATAAATATTAATAAAAAATCTCTAAAAAGATTTAGAGCTTTATTATTTCAAATCGAAAATGAAGGTTTAGAGGGAAAAACTTGGAATGGTGGAGCAAATGTTCTTGCAGAAATAGATGGTTTCGCGAATTATATTTATCAGGTGGACAAGTTGAAAGGAGAAGTTTATAAAGAAAGAGTCAAAAATATTTTAAATAAATATGAATATAAAGAACAACATAAAGCCAAGTTTTTAAAAGAGAAAAAAGATTCTAAATCTAAAATTGGAGGTATTTTTAAGAAGATAAGTTCTTTTTTTAGAAGGTAATCGATTAAGTTAGTCCAAACGAATAGTATCTTTTATTCTAAAACAACGTTCAGAACCTAAAAAATTAGGATCTCCAAATTCTTCTGACCAAAATCCATCTAGTATATCTTTCGTTAAGCATCGATATACTACTACACCTTTATAAATAGAAGAGTCATTCCCTTCGTATTCAAAATTTATAACTAAGATATTGTCTTTAAAAAATCCGATTCCTCTTTGTTTTTGATCGTTGTTGATTGTCCAATCTGCTAAAACCTGTTGATAATCATTTAATTTTAAAGTTAAAATACCTTTATAATTTGAATCGCTATCGTTTTGATTTGATCCTATTACAGAAAAATTACCTTCAAGATCTTTTAAATTCATAAATACCGTTGTAAAAAATAAAGGGCAAAGATATAATCTAAATTTAAACCTGTTTAAAGAGTGTTTATCCCCTTTTATAGTAAGAAATTTGTAATTGATCTTTATTATATATTAATTCGTATAGTAAAGAATTAAATTGTGAAGAGATAAATCTAAAAAACTGATGTTATGACTCAAAAAATCTATTTTTCATTGGTGTTTGTAGTTTTTGGCTTATCAACTTTATTAGGTCAGAAAGAGAATAAAGAAAAAGTTATAAACAGAAATAATATTACAGATTCGATAAGGCCTGAATACATTCTTAAAATAAAGCTAAAAAAGAAACCTAAAAGTAATAAGGTTGTTATAACCTCTATAAAGTACGAAAAAAGAGATTCTCAAATTTTTAAATTATTATTAGCTCAAAAAGAGAGGATCAAACAATTAGAGAAAAAAATAAAGTATACTAGTAATAATAATTTACAACTAGATTAATATTCAGTTTTTTCTAAAAGTTATTGTTTAGATTGAATCATTTCAGTCGAAAAAGTAATTCGTATTATAATTACTTTTGATGTATTCCTCATATACTTCCACCTTTTTTCTATAAAATTGTATTAAATGCAAACTATATAAAAACAATTTAAATTGAATTTCTTATTTTTTTGATAAAGGAGTAATATTTATAAAACAAGGCCTAATAAATTTATACTTTTGTTTTAATGAAACAAACTACCAATACGATTCTAATGATTCGTCCTATTGGTTTTAGGATGAATGAACAAACAGCAGTAAATAACTATTACCAAAAGGTATTAAATAATGTTTTACCGTCAACAGTAAATGCTAAAGCACAAGAAGAATTTGATAATTATGTAAAAAAATTAAGAAGTTACGGAGTAAATGTAATTGTAATACCAGATACTACAGATTTTGATACACCAGATTCTATATTTCCTAACAATTGGATTTCATTACATCAGAATGGAACTGTTGCTATATATCCAATGTTTGCAGAAAACAGAAGGTTAGAAAGAAGAGAAGATGTATTAGAAACTCTTGAAGATAATGGTTTTGTTATTGAAAATGTTGTTGATTATACTTCTGCTGAAGAAGAAAATATTTTTCTAGAAGGTACAGGAAGTATATTGTTGGATAGAGTTAATGAAAAAGCTTATTGCGCATTGTCACCAAGAGCAGATGAAGAATTATTTATTGAATTCTGTGAAGATTTTGAATATACACCTGTAGTTTTTACAGCTAATCAAACAGTAAACAATCAAAGGAAACCTATATATCATACTAATGTTATGATGTGTATAGCAGAAACTTTTGCAGTTATTTGTTTGGAATCTATAGATGATAAAAAAGAAAGAAAAAATGTTGTGAAACATTTAAAAGATGATGGAAAAGAGATAATAGATATTACAGAAAATCAGGTAAATAGTTTTGCAGGAAATATGCTTCAAGTTAGAGGTAAAGATGATGAAAGATTTTTAGTAATGAGCAAAGCAGCTTATGAATCTTTGACAAAAGATCAAATTAAAAAGATAGAAAAACATTGTAAAATAATCTTTAGTTCTCTAGATATTATTGAAGGTTGTGGAGGAGGAAGTGCTAGATGTATGATGGCTGAAGTTTTCTTGTCTAAACTATAAATTGAGGTAATTATATTATAGCTTAAATTCATGTGACTTTTTTAAAAAAATAGTGTCATAATAGTGTAATTAAAATTTATAAACTATGACTTTAAAAATAAAATTTATATCAGTTATAATATTTTCAATCTTTTTAGGAATTGAAACTTTAGCTGCACAAAAAGTTGTAGTTAAAAATGGAGTAGAATATTTAGAAGAAGAAAATCTTTCAGAAGATTTAAGTTCAATAGAAGCTCCAAGCCAAACCCTCATTGTTAAGGTAAAGAAAAAAAATGAAAAGAAGAGTGTTAATTCTGTTACTATTAAAACTCTAAAAAAAATAACTCAAAGGAGAAAATCTTCGTTAAGGTTTAGAAAGAAAAGAGTTACAAAACCGAATAAATGTTATAAAGAAAATAATTCTCCATGTAAAATAGAGGTGAAGAAAAAATAGAATAATGGAAAAGAGTTAGTTAAGAGATCTTTTTTGTTGTTTACCATTCATCGATACAATATTGTATTTTATCGATAAAGGCTTTTTAAAAACATATTTTTTTTGTATTTTAGTTCTATCCCCAAATTAATGAATTATGCATTTTAAAAATCCCCTGTTATTAGTAATTTCAATTTTACTATTTACATATTCTCAAGAAACTTTTTCTCAAAAAAAAGTAGTTGTTAAACATGGTGTTGAATATCTTGAAGAGGCTGAAGAAGATGGAGGATTAAATTCTATAACCGCTCCTTCTAATACCGTTACAATAAACGCAAAAACCAAGAAAGGTAAAAAACTAAGTAAAGAAGCTATAGCTATACAGAAGCTGAGTAAAATTACACAAAAAAGAAAAACATTAAGATTTAGAAATAAAAGGAAAAAAGATTCAAAGAAGTGTGTTAAAGATGTAAAAAAAGAACAATGTGAATCTAAACCAAAAAAGAAATAAATAAAGTTGTCTGTAAAGGCAATTTTTTTATTTGCTTAAACAACGGGGGAAGATGATTGAGAAAGAGAATTAATTAATCTATATAGATAAAGTATTAAGAAGAATATATAATAAGAAATCGTTTTATAAACGGTTTCTTGTTGTTTTAGATCTATTGTGTTTAGATTTAGGATAAGAAAAATTTATGTTTTTTTGTAAAGTTATTGGTTCTTGTGAGACTACTATTATAAGCATGCTGAATTGAATAATTAAAATTAAAACCAAGATTAAAAATTAATTATTATGACCTCAAAAATTAAAAACATACTTTTTCCTATATCAGTGCTGTTGATTTTAAGTATTCAGCAAATAAAAGCTCAAAAAATAACTAAAAGTAAAGAAATAGAGTATATAGAAGAAAATTCTATTAATGATCTAAGTACTATTAAAATTCCAGAAAAACAACATAAAAGACAAAAAACTAAAACTATTAAAACAGAAATTGAATTAAAAAGAATAGTGAAAAGAACAAAACGCTTGCGATATAGAAATAAAAGGAGAAAACCAAAAAAATGTTACATTCATACAGACGAAACATGTAAAACAAATAAATAAAAAAGAGCACCATTAGGTACTCTTTTTTTATTTTAATGCCTTGTGTATTATTTTTCCAGTTGATCCATTTGGGGATTCTATTTTTAATAGATTAGAAATTGTTGGCGCTATATCTATAATCTCATGATATTCTTTTGATTTACCTTTTAAAATTCCATTTCCGTAAAATATTATTGGAACATGAGTGTCATAAGAATAACCTGATCCATGAGTAGAACCTTTCTTAGAATATATAATTGTAGAAGGATTAGGAATTAATAATACATCACCAGAATATTTTTGATTATATCCGTTTTGTAAACTTCTTAAAATACCATTGTTAAATTGTGTGTTCTGTAAAGTTGTTGCAGTTATAGATTTATATATTCCATTGTAATTAATTACATTTTCACTAATTACTTCTGCTACTTTTTTTACAGTTAGGTTTTTCTTTTCAATATTTTCTTTATTAAGAAATATTTGAAAGTTTGATATGTTTTCAACAAAATCTTCAGCTTTAAAATATTTTTTAGTGATTTCATTCACATATTTTAAAAATTTAACACTGCTTAAATAATTAGCAGGGATTTTTACAGATTTTAAATAACTTGGAACTTGAACTGCGGCATGATCTGCGGTTAAAAAAATACTATAATTATTCTTTCCTATTTTTTCATCTAAAAAAATCAATAAACTTTCAAGTTCTTTATCTAGTCTTAAGTATGTGTCTTCTATTTCTTTAGAATCTACACCGAACTGATGTCCTACATAATCTGTAGAAGAATAACTAACAGTTAAAAAATCAGTATATTCATTTTGTCCTAAATTTTCTCCAATTATAGCGGCCTTAGCAAAATCTGTAGTTAAAGAGTTTCCTGCTGGAATTGCTTTAATGATACTGTAGTTATTGTTTTTGCTTCTTAAGTTAGGTATATCGTGAGGAAAAACAGGTCTGTCTTCACCTTTAAAAGTATTTTCAAATTCATTGTCATCAGCTATACTTTCAGTGTAAGTGTTAATATCGTATAAAGTTTTCCATGGTTCATTTAAATATGCATCTACTTTACCAGAAGAGTTAAAATCTAAAACCCATTTTGGTAATTTGTCCATGTAAAAACTAGAGCTTATCCATTCTCCTTTGCTACCACCATCAAACCAATAAGCAGCATTAGCTGTATGGCCAGCAGGTAAAATAGCAGAACGATCTTTAATTCCAATTCCAATGGTTTTACCTTTCATATTTTGAGCTAATCGTAATTGATCAGTAACAGTCGTAGTTAACATTCTATATGGAGATTTTTTTCCTCCATCCCCTTCATTACCTACAGTTTTATAATTGTTATCATCAACGCAATAAATTGATTTTTTTTCAAATTTATCATACCAATTATTTCCTATTATTCCATGATTATTTGGAGTTGTTCCTGTGTAAACAGAAGTATGACCAACTGCTGTATATGTTGGAATATAATTAAAATGAGCATTTTCTAAAGAAAATCCATTATTTATAAGTCGTTTAAAACCTCCATTTCCATATTTAGTATCAAATCTTGTTAAATAGTCGTATCGCATTTGATCAACAACAATACCAACAATTAACTTGTTTTTTTGAGTTATATTATCTTTTGATTTTTCTTTAGAAGTACAACTAAAAAGCACAATAGATAATGAAACAATAATAAGTTTTATGTAATATTTCATTGCTTTAATTTTGAATTTCAAAATTAAATAATTAGAAACTAAAAAAGTGTTTTTTATACAGTGATGTTAATGATTTTTTAATCTTATTCAAGAATTTATCCAAATGAATATTCTTTAGTACATTAGCAAAATAAATTGTAGTAGATGAATTATATCGAGCATGTGGGTAAGTATTTTATGATGCTGAGTCAAGTTTTTAGAGCACCACAAAAGTTTCGAGTTTTTTGGGAGTCTTTATTTCGAGAAATAGAGGAATTAGGTTTAAAATCTATAGGGATAATTGCATTTATATCTTTTTTTATTGGTGGAGTTATAGCTTTACAAACTGCTTTAAATATTAGTGATCCTTTAATTCCAAAAATGCTTATTGGTTTCGCAACTAAAAGATCTGTAATATTAGAATTTGCTCCAACATTTTGTTCTATCATTTTGGCGGGGAAAGTTGGGTCTTATATTACTTCAAGTATAGGAACTATGAGAGTTACTGAGCAAATTGATGCGCTGGAAATTATGGGAGTTAATTCTTTAAATTATTTAGTGTTACCAAAATTAATAGCTACGATCTTTTTTTACCCTTTTTTAGTTGTATTGGGTATGTTTTTAGCCATATTTGGAGGTTGGGTAGCTGGTAAGGCTACTAATATGTTTTTTGTAGAAGATTATATTGTTGGGATACAATTCGATTTTGATCCTTATTTGATTGTATATGCATTAATAAAAACAATAGTTTTTGCTTTTATTATCGCTACAGTTCCATCCTATCATGGATATTATGTTAAAGGAGGTTCTTTAGAGGTAGGAAAAGCAAGTACTCAATCTGTAGTTTGGACCATTGTTGTTATAGTGGTTTGTAATTATTTCTTAACTCAAATGTTGCTTACTTAATATGATTAAGGTTAATGATATACATAAAAGTTTTGGTGAAGCTGAGGTTTTAAAAGGAATTTCAACTTCTTTTGAACCTGGCATGACTAATTTAATAATAGGTCAGAGTGGAGCTGGAAAAACAGTTTTTCTAAAAAGTTTATTAGGACTTCATGTGCCTGAGAAAGGCACTATAGTATACAATGGTCAAGTTAATACAGAAATGACTATTGATGATAAGAGAGAGTTTAGGAAAGAGTTAGGAATGGTTTTTCAAGGAAGTGCTTTGTTTGACTCTTTAAATGTAGAGGAAAATGTGATGTTTCCATTAAAAATGTTTACTAAGCAATCTTTAAATGAAATGTTAGAGCGAGTAAATTTTGTGCTTAAGAGAGTTGATCTTGAAAATTCAAATATGAAATTTCCTGCTGAACTTTCTGGAGGAATGCAAAAGAGAGTTGCTATCGCAAGAGCAATAGTAATGAATCCAAAATATTTATTCTGTGATGAACCTAATTCAGGATTAGACCCAAGCACTTCTATACTTATTGATAACTTAATTAAAGAGATTACAGAAGAGTATCAGATAACAACGGTAATAAATACTCATGATATGAATTCTGTTATGGAAATTGGAGATAAGATTGTCTTTTTGAAAAACGGCTTGAAAGCATGGGAAGGAAGCAGTAAGGAGATTTTTAAAACAGATAATAAAGCTGTAGTGGATTTTGTTTATTCTTCTAATTTATTTAAGAAAGTTAGAGAAGCATATTTAAATAATGGGTAAATTACTGATAGATAGTGAGGTGGTGTTTTTATTGAAAAAAACATTTATTTTTTCTGAAAATATGTTTGGTAGAATTAAAAAAGCTTTATATATTTGCAACCGCTAAGAAAAAATGACCGGGTAGCTCAGTTGGTAGAGCATCTCCCTTTTAAGGAGAGGGTCCTGGGTTCGAGCCCCAGCCCGGTCACAATAAAGCTTCCTTGAGGGGGCTTTTTCTTTGAAAATTTTGGGGAGATTCCAGAGCGGCCAAATGGGACGGACTGTAACTCCGTTGTCTTTCGACTTCGCAGGTTCGAATCCTGCTCTCCCCACTACATTTATACTTTAATTAGGGGATTTTTATTAAGGGCGTTTAACTTGAGGGAGTTGGGCGTTTTTTTTGATTATAAAGCTCTTTTATTAGTGGGGTAATGAAAATTAAATTAAATGTAAGAATTATCATTTTGGTAATGAAACTATAAAAGTAGCCCCTTTTCCGTATTCAGATTCAACCCAAATTTTACCTTTATATAAAGCAATAATTTTTGTAACTATGGCTAAACCAATACCTGTTGAGTTGTGGTGGTCGTCTAGGGTTTGGAAAATATCAAAAATCTTTTTGTGATATTTTTCCTTTATTCCTTTACCGTTGTCTTGAATTCTAAATTCCCAATTTTCACTTTTGTCTTCGTAGCTTATAGTAACTAATCCGTTTTCTTTGTTGGCATATTTAACAGCATTACTAATTAAATTTTGAAAAAGTTGATGTATTCTAAATTTATCACCTCGAATAGTTGGAAGTTTCTTCGGAATATTAATTTTGACATGATCTGGGATGTGAATTGTATAAATAATATCACTTAAAACAAGATCTAAATCTACTTGTCTTTCAGATCTTTCAATTTTATCAACACCAGCATATTTCAGAATACCATTAATTAAATGGTCCATTTTATCAATTTTCTTAATTAATAATTTGAAGTTTTTTTCTATGTCTTCATTATTAATTAAATGACTTAGATCTTCATGAAGCCAAGTAACTAAAGCATTCATACTCCTTAACGGAGCTTTTAAATCATGAGAAACAACATGTGCAAAATCGTTAAGTTCTTTGTTGCTTATGGTTAAATGATTTAAAAGTTCTTCCCTTTCTTTTTGAACAATTAGGTCTTCTGTTATATCTCTAACAATTCCGTGTGCAAAAATAGGTTCATTTTTATCGTTATAAACTAAACTAGAATTTATTTCTATCCATCTTACTTCTTTGTTTTTATTATACACTCTTACCCTAAAGTTTCTAAAAGTGCCTTTTTCTAATAAAATGGCATAAGACTCCATGGCATACTCCATATCTTCTTTATATAGAGTATGAACAACATTAAAAGTGTCTGTATAACCGAAGAATTCTTGAGAAGCATTGTTCATTTTTAAAACATTACCATATAAATCCATTAATATATATGGATCTACGATCGTTTTAAAAAGACTTTCGAGATGAATTTCTTTTTCAGAAATGACGTTTCTTAAATTTTGATTAGTTTGATAAAGTTCTAAAGATTTGTCTTCAAGTATTTTTTCAGCAGCTTTTCTAGCTAGTTTTTCTCTATGAAGAGCTTTTTCTAAAAGTACTATTTTAGTGTCACTCATTTTTTTAAGATTTCAAAGCGTACTTCTGTACCATCTTCTTTAAGTAACTCATATTTAATATCGCAATCTAAACCATAATGTTTGAAGCTTTTTTCCATTAATCCATGAGCAAAAGTGTATAGAGATCTTGAAGAACGATAAATTAAGATTAATTTTTCGTCAGTTTGCTCTATAGTTTCGAATTCTGGTAATTCAGCATCAGGATATAATTTTCGTACCTGTACATGAATATGTTCTTCAATCGATGATAGTAATTTAATAGGGCATTTATAAGATTTTAAAATAACTCCGTAATTGTTTGCTAGTGCATCAAAAAAATGTAAACCATAAACTTTTAAAAGATCGTTTTTGGAGATTTTTGTAAGGTTACTTAAATTAGTAAGTAACGATACCATTTCGGTAAATTTATATGTGCCAACAGCTGTATAAATACCTTTGGATTCTAGTTCAGATTCATCAATAATTTGTTGAACTGTTTCGAGTCCAAATTTAGATTCTACTAAATCTAAGAATTCTGTAAAAACGATTCCTTTCATAATTTAACTGACTAATTCACTACTAGTCCAATAATCGAGCATAGTAGTAACGTTTTTGCTATAATCTTCGTAACGAATTGGTTTTAATATATAACCTGCTATACCAAGTTCATAACATCTTTTAAGATCCTGCATATTGTCAGAGCTGGAAAGAATAATAATTGGAATATATTTTAATCTTTCGTCAGATTTTAATATTTCCAAAAATTCAATTCCATTCATTTTTGGCATATTCAAATCTAAAAAAATGAGTTGAGATAATGAAGAACTTTTTAATTTCTCTAATGCATCTTCTCCATTTGTAGCTTCTATAACTTCAGTAATATGATTACTTTGCCTGCAAACACGGGAAAACTTCATTCTTTCTACTTCGTCATCATCAATAAATAATATGTTTAATTTTTTCATTATCATCAAGTAGTCTTAATTAATGCAGTCAAAATAGAAAAATGTATAAAAAATAGTTTTAGAATTTATTTAAGAAGGATTTAAGTTTAGATTATTGGTTAATTACTGTAGATGAATGTTTTTTTAAATTCATATAATCTCATAGGGTTAACTGTTGGATGTTTAGAAAAATAATTCATCTTTTTGTATCTTTCCACCAAAAAATAGAATGTAAGTATGGATGAAAATAAGCAAGAAGAAAATATAGATAAATCAAAGGAAGCTGTAAAAAAAGATGCAAAAGGTCTTTGGTCTAGTTTTAAAACGTTTCTGCATGAACTTTTAGATTTTAAACATGATACAGATCAGGAGGCTACAATTGAAGCGATCAAAGGAGATATTCCTTTTAAGGGAGCTACTGCTTGGATTTTAATTTGTTCAATTTTTGTAGCATCAATTGGTTTAAATGCAAACTCAACTGCAGTAGTAATCGGAGCCATGTTAATATCTCCGTTAATGGGGCCAATTTTAGGTGTAGGAATGTCGTTAGCTATAAATGACATTGATACACTAAAAAAATCGTTAATTAACTTAGCTACAATGATCGTGTTAAGTTTAATAACTGCTTTCTTTTTCTTTTTTATTTTTCCATTAAAAGAAGATACATCTGAATTAATGGGGCGTGTAAAGCCAGATATTCGTGATGTATTAATTGCGTTCTTTGGAGGATTAGCTTTAATTATTGCACGAACTAAAAAAGGAACGATCGCCTCGGTAATCTTTGGTGTGGCAATTGCTACAGCATTAATGCCTCCATTATGTACAGCAGGTTATGGTTTAGCTATTGGTAATATCGATTATTTCTTAGGAGCCATGTATTTATTTACGATTAATGCTATTTTTATTGCTTTAGCGACTTTTATTGTGTTAAAGTTGTTAGGGTTTACTATGATTCGTTATGTGAATTCTAAAAAGAGAAAACGTGTTGCTCAAATTGCTTCTTTAATAGCATTATTAGTAATGGTACCTGCTGTTATGACATTCTTAAAAGTGTATAAGGAAACTGTTTTAGATGCTAGTTTTAATAAATACATAAAGAAAGAAGTTACAGATAATGATAATTTATGGTTAAATGGAGAACCTAAAAAGGATGATGATTTAAAGGAAATTAGACTTAGATTTAATGGAGAAATAGCTCCTGCTGTAGAAACAAACTTAAAGCTGAAAGTTAAAGATTACGATAAAATTTCTGATTATGAAGTTTTTGTTATTGGAAATAAATCGAGAAGTATAGATGATATTTCTAAATCTTTAGAAAGAGCATATAATAACTTAGATCAGAAAGATTATGTTATTAATGGGTTGCAGGATAAGATAAAGGAATTGGAAAATGAAATTTCAGGATTAACGTCTACAATAGAAAAAGCAGATAAAAGTAGTATTCCTTTTAGTAAGATTGCTGGTGGAGCAAAGCTTAGATTTAATGATATTCAAGAAATTCGTTTTTCTAAAGTATTATCAACAAAAGATTTTATTAAAATCGATACACTTCCAGAAGCTACTGTGATTTGGAGTAGTAAATTGAAGAAAGACTATGTAGCTAAGAAGGAAATCGAATTAAAGAAATGGTTACAGAAAGAAATGAAATTAGATACTTTAATTCTTAAGAAATAAAAAAAAATAATATGTAATTAAAAAAGAGCATTCGTTAGAATGCTCTTTTTGGTTTTTATTTATCTTGATTACAATTTTTTAAAATTTCTTCGGCTCTTTCTTTTCCATATTTGGGATAGTATTTAGGTAGTTCTTCTTTTTCAAATAAGGCTAAGGCTTTTTCAACATCTTTACAATATGGATCTATAGGTTGACCGAAAAATTTTGCACTTCCCATGTCCCATTCAGCCTTTCCTAAAATAACTCTAGGATTTTTTGGAGCTAATTTTAGAGCTTCGTTATATAAAACTGCATTTTTACCAGATAAAGTCATTCCATATTTTTGTCCATCAAAAGCAATATAAGCTGTATTTAATAAAGCTTGATTAATCATGATTTCAGGATTTTTAGGAGAAATGCTTTTGGCGATATCTAAAAATTCTTGTGCTCTTTTTAATTTAGAGTTTAGTTTAGCTTCATCTTTTAAACCAAAACTTCCTAGTATTTCAATGGTTGCCACGTAGTAAGATGGTAACCATTCATTTTGTTCAGCTTTAGCGATTCTCTCAAATAATTGAGATGCTTGATCATTTTTATTCGCTCCCCAAAGTTCGAAAGCTTTTCGCATTCCTGTATCGTATTTCGATTGACTAAAAATTGAAACTGATACAGTTAATAAGAATAAAGTGATTATTTTTTTCATGATAAGCGTTTTTATTTTATCGTAATGGCTAAAGAAATATTTTTATCGACAGTGAATTGTGCATCTTTATATTTTGGAGGTCCAAAAAATCCTTTGGCATCATTAGAAATTCCTATAGGTTCTTTTGGAATACCAAATATTTTAGTGTCCATTTTTTTATTATCATTTTCATCATGAAAAGCAGAAATTGCATAATTTCCTGCTTTAATGTTTTTAAAAACAGCTGTAGCTTTCTTGTCACTTACTTTTACGATTTCACCTTTCATTGGAGTTTTTAAGAAAGTATCTTCAGAGTTATATAAAGCGATATATAAATCACCTTTGTCTGATTTCATTCCAGAAAAATCAATAGTAATAGAATATGTTTCTTGTGCTAAAATGCTTGAAAAAGTGCTTAACACGAATACGAAAAGGAGTAAAATAAGTCTTTGCATAGTTTTAAGATTTAAATTCATTTCAAATATCTTTCGATTTATTTTTATTTAATCAAAATTCTTACCGAGTTGTTATTTTTGGTTACCGAATTGTGATTTGATTATTGTTATTTATAGTTTGCTGATAATCATATTAAAGATTATCTAGTTGATTACTTTTATTATCATCACTAATAGACCAGAAAAATCCGATAAAAAAGAATTGATCTGCTGTAGGTCTTAATGCTTGTCTTTCAAAAGTTCCGTTTATGTTCGGTTGGTTACTGTAATTGTAGCCAAAAACGTTTTCTGTTCCTAAAACATTGTTCACAGAGAAGTATAATATCTTTTGTTGGCTAATTAAGTAAGCAGCGTTTAAACTTACGGAATTATAATTTTTAGTTTTTTCATTTAAAAAACCGGTTTTATTAGGGTTTGTATATGTTCTACCAGTTGCAAATCTATAAGAAATACCAAGTTGAGTTTTCCAAGAATCAACCCAATACTTACCAACTACAGAAGCATTGTGTGATGATGCAAAATTTGGAATTGCTTTAGTAGGAAAATTTCTATGATCTCTTTCCGTGTCTAAATAAGAGTACGATACCCAGTAATCTAAGTTTTTAATATTTTTATTATCTCTCCAAAAAACATCTATACCTTTTGCAAAACCATCTCCATTATTATCAAAATTAGAAGAAGGAGAAGCAAACTGATCGTCGACTTTAACTAAGTCATCATATTGTTTGTAGTAAGCTTCAATTCTAAATTGTTGCTTGTCTTTCATAAATTGATAGTTAGCAATGTAATGTGTCGCATTTTCAGGATTTAAATCGGTAGAAAATTTTAAATATTCACTTCTTGGATTCTGGTAAAACTTACCATAAGCAAAAGAGAATTGAGATTTAGCTCCTGATTTATAGGCTAATGAAGCTCTTGGAGAAAACGTCATTTGATCAGAAAACTCATTGTTTTCGGCTCTAAGTCCAACTTTAGCTGCTAGTTTTTTAGAAAAGAAAATATCTGTTTCCGCAAATGTTCCAAAAATATTATTATTGAATCCGTAGTTAAAAGAGTTGGTGTTATTTAATGTAAATTTTTCTTTAAAGTTTGTGATAAAATATTCTGAACCAAAGTTTACTTTTATTCGACTAGAAAAACGCTTAGAAACTTTTATTTTAAAGTGAGCAGAATTTTCCTGATCATCTATCAGATTATCTTGCAAAGTAAAATCAGTATTTTCATTAGTATAACTCATTCCTCCAGAAATAGACCATCTGCTTCCTAAACGTTGTTTGTATGAACCATTAAAGTAAAGGTTGGTGTTTTGTAAAGCAAAATTGAAACCGTTAGCGAAGTTAATATCCTCCTGAATCACATCTAAATTAGAGTAGTTAAAAGCACTATAAAGTTTTAATAATCCATCTTCATTTGGTTGATAACGATATACCATTTCACCACTTGCACCTTCAAAAGGTTTATTCCATTCTTCTCTTCCTGGAAATGCAATTTGATAAGGAGCTAAGTTGATATAAGAAGTGTTTATACTGAAAGAGTTTTTACCCCAAATTTGAGTGTTTCCAATTCCAGCACCAACTGTCATTAATTGGATTTCAGTTTTTTCTTGATCTGGTTGATCAATAGTGTTTAAAGTAAGTACGCTCGATAGCGCTTGTCCGTATTCGGCAGAATAACCACCAGTAGAAAAAGTCATTCCTTTAAAAAGAAAAGGAGAAAAACGTCCTCTGGTTGGAACATTACTAGATGTTGGGACAAAAGGGTTAAAAACTCGAATTCCATCAATAAACATTTGAGTTTCATTTGCGTCACCACCTCGAACAAATAATCGACCATCTTCGTCATTGGCTGAGGTTCCAGGTAATGTTTGAAAAGCTCCAACTACATCACCTAAAGCACTTGCTGTGGTAACAATATCCAAAGGTTTTAAAGCTACAGCTCTTGCTTTTTCTCCAGCATCAAAACTTCCTGCATTAATTACAACTGCATCTAAAGTGTTAACATCTTCTCTAAGTTTTATTACTAAATTATTTAGTTTACTTAACAAGGCTGTTTTATAAAAAGTTTCAAAAGAGATAAATGAAACTATTATGGTTTGTGTTCCTTCTTCAGAAGTTGTAAAGCTATATTTTCCATTTTCATCTGTAGAAGCTCCGTCGTAAGTTCCCTCTAAATATACATTTGCTCCAGGAATTGGATTTCCTTTAGTGTCTATAACTTTACCAGAAATTTCTACTTGAGCAAAAGTTACAAAGCTCATTAAAAGAGAAAAAATAAATAGTTTGGTTTTCATGTCGTTTTTTTATTTGATGACACAAAGGTGTGTTTGTCTTCTTTTTTTTCATAAAAAGAAATACTGAATTGTGAAAAAAATAAGCTGAACTGTTTTTTTAAAGTACAGGAATATAAATAGTGGTATTACATTTTTTTTGAGGATGCGTATTAAAGTCGTTATGATAAATGTCAAAAGGATTTAATTCACTGTTAATTTTATATCCTTTATTAAAAATCCAAACGAAAATACCTTCCCACATGTTAGGAAGTTCATCTATTCCTAATTCAAAATTAGCTTTAATATATTTTCCTGAAGGAATAGTACGAGTGTTTATATCAGTTGTATCAATATTAATTCCATTTAGACTAATACATGCACTAACTTTTAGCTTATCAGGTTCAGTGATTTTTGGGCTATCATGGTAAATTGACATAATTTGATGTTCTCCATTCATTAAGTTTCTAGGGTAAGCCCATTGAAGTAGTTTTTGAAATGCAATACCTAAATTTTCAAAAGGTCCTATGTGTGGAATATAAGCTACATCAATGTCGTTAATGAAAACAGTATCTATTTTTTTTGCGTTACTATCAATAAATTGTAAATGTTCATTCATGTTACAAATGTATTGTTCCAGTTGAGTTTCTATTTTACCATTCTTGCTTTCTGTTTTGCAAATCTTGCTAAATCTACTCGAACTACTTTCTTGAAATTGTTTAGGACTCATCCCATAAAACTTTTTGAAAGTTCTAGAGAATGAAGATATTGTGCTAAAACCTGAAGAAAAAGCAATTTCAGAAATACTTTTGTCCGGTTTGTGAAGCAAATAATCGGTAGATTTTTCAATACGCTTTCTAACAATAAAATTATTAAAAGTCTCGCCTGTTATAGCTTTAAAAATACGATGAAAATGAAAAGGAGAAAAATGAGCTTTAGTGGCGACATCTTCTAACAAAAGTTTAGCGTTACTATTTTCTTCTATGTATTGAATAGCTTTATAAATTCTAACCGCAATATTGTTATTCATACCTTTTATTTTCAGATGAACAAATGTATACTATTTATAAAGAACTCGCATTTATATTGTATTTTTACAAAGCTAAAAAAATACAAATGTCACAAGATTTAAGCGATTACAGAAAGTCGTATGAGAGATCAGAATTGTTAGAATCTAATTGTCCAGAAAATCCTATAGAACTGTTTAGAGATTGGTTTTTAGTAGCAAATGATTCTGAATTAGTAGATGAAGCTAATGCAATGAGTATTGCGTCAATCGGTTTAGATGGTTTTCCAAAAACTAGAGTTGTTCTATTAAAAAAATATACATATGAAGGTTTTATTTTTTATACCAATTATAATTCTGAAAAAGGAAAGGCAATAGCAGAAAATGGAAATGTTTGTTTATCGTTTTTTTGGGCAGGATTAGAACGACAGATTATTATAAAAGGTACTGCAGAAAAAGTCGCAGAGAATTTGTCTGATGGATATTTTGAGTCAAGACCAGATGGAAGTAAATTAGGAGCTTGGGCATCTAATCAGAGTGAAGTGGTTGCTGACAGAAAAGTGTTGTCAGATAGCCTTGCTGAATTTGAAGAGAAGTTTAAAAACAAAGAAATACCAAGGCCAGAGCATTGGGGAGGTTTTATAGTGAAGCCAGTTTCAATAGAGTTTTGGCAAGGACGTCCTAACAGACTTCACGATAGAATTCGTTACGAATTACAAAAAGATTTTAACTGGAAGCTTGAACGTTTAGCTCCGTAATACTATATTTGAACATTCTTTTTTAGTTGAATGAAAACAATTTACATAGTTCGTCATGCTAAATCATCGTGGAAATATACAAGTGTAAAAGACCACGATAGACCGCTAAAAGAAAGAGGAATTAATGATGCTCATTTAGTTTCTAAATATTTAGCGAAAAATATTCAAAGGCCAGATGTGTTTATTTCTAGTAGTGCAAATAGAGCATTACAAACAGGAATAATTTTTTGTGAAAACTTTGGTTATCCCATGGCTAATTTAAAAATTAGTAAGCAATTGTATAGTTTTAGTGATGGTTATCTTGTGAAAACAGTAAAAGCATTAGATGATAGTTTTGATAGTGCAATTATCTTTAGTCACGATCATGGTATAAATACTTTTGTGAATAAGTTTGGAAGTAAGCCTATAGCTCATGTAACTACTTGTGGGGTAGTTGGTATTCAGTTTAAAGAAAAACATTGGAAAAATATTAAAAAAGGAACCACAGTTCTTGTTGAGTTTCCTAAATATCATAAATAAAACGAATCACTTTTGAAGATAAGGAAATACGCCGCCATAGATATAGGTTCGAATGCAGTAAGGTTGCTGGTAGCGAATGTAATAGAAGATAAAAAGAAAGAACCTAAATTTAAAAAATCATCTTTAGTAAGAGTTCCTATTCGTTTAGGAGCGGATGCTTTTGTTGATGGAAGTATCTCTGATAATAACATCGATCGAATGATAGACGCCATGAAAGCTTTTAAATTATTAATGAAGGTTCATGGTGTTGAAAAGTATAAAGCGTGTGCAACTTCAGCAATGCGAGAAGCTTCTAATAGTGAAGAAATAGTTGAAAAGATTTTTAGAAAAACAGGTGTTGAAATAGATGTAATTAATGGTGCTAAAGAAGCTGCAATTATCTCTTCAACAGATTTAAAACATCTAATAAATTCTGATGAAACTTATTTGTATGTAGATGTTGGTGGAGGTAGTACAGAGCTTACTATTTTCTCTGAAGGCAAAATTATTAATTCTAAATCATTTAAAATTGGTACTGTTCGTTTAATAAACAATTCAAAAGAAAAAAATAAAAAAATATTTGGCAAAGTAGAAGAATGGATTACTAAAAACACAGCAGAATATAAAAGGATTTCTTTAATTGGTTCCGGTGGAAACATCAATAAGATTTTTAAAATGTCTGGATTAGATGCTGGTAGACCAATATCATATATTTATTTAAATGCGCAATTTGAATACTTAAAAAAAATGTCCTATGAGGATAGAATTTCTGAATTAAGTTTAAATCCCGATCGCGCAGATGTAATTGTACCGGCCACAAAAATTTATCTTTCTGCAATGAAATGGAGTGGTGCGAGAAGAATTTTTGTTCCTAAAATAGGGTTGTCTGATGGTATTGTTAAGAGTTTGTATTTTAATAAATTATAAAACATTTTAACATCTCTTTAACACTGATAAAATTTGTTTATATTTGTTAGGCATGTGACCTTTCCCCCGAAAAAGTGTCACAAAAAAGCTAAGTAATCAAAAAACAAATTTTATCCATTATGAAAAGACTTATGTTATCTGGTGCTTTAATAGCAATCGGATTTACGGTATCTGCTCAGGATCTACCAACGAATGCAGAACCAGGAAAGTGTTACGTTCGATGTAAAACTCCTGAAGTTTGGAAAAACGAAGATGTAACAATTGAAGTAGCGCCAGCTTATAAAAGAATTGTTACCTATCCTGCAAAGTATAAAACTATAACAGAAAGGGTGTTAGTAGATGAAGGAGGAGAAAAACTAGTTGTAGTACCTGCGAAATATGAAACACAAAATTTTACAGTAGTAACTAAAGAAGCTTCTAAACGTTTAGAAAAAACTTTAGGAAGGCCATCAGTAGAGAATGTTTCTGTTGTAACAAAAGAAGCGTCTAAGCGATTAGAAGTAGTTCCAGCAAAATATGAAATGCGTGATGTGGTTGTTACTGTTAAAGAAGGGTACAAAAGATTAATCAATGTACCAGCTAAGTTTGAAGTTCGCGATGAGGTGATAACAGTAAAAGAAGCTAGTCAGCGTTTGGAGGTAACACCTGCTAAGATGAAAACAATTACAGAAGAAGTTGTTGTAAAAGAGGCTAGCCAACGTTTAGTAACTATTCCGGCAAAATATGAAATGCGTGATGTTACTGTAGTTGTAAAAGAGGCTTCTCAAAGAGTAGAGATTATTCCAGCAAAATACGAAATGCGTGATGTTACAGTTGTTGTAAAAGAAGCTAGCCAACGTTTAGAGGTTGTACCAGCTACTTTTGGTACTGAAACAGTTTCTTATAAGAAAAGAGAATATGGAAATAAATTAAGAGTTGTACCTGCTTCTTTTTCAAGAGATAGTGAAGTAATTGAAGTTAGAGCTAAGTCGGCTAAATGGCAAATGAGTGAAAGAGCTCCTGATTGTACTTCTTCAGACCCTAATGATTGTCGTTATTGGTGTTACAAGGAAGTACCTGCTCAATTTACAACAGTAGATAAAACCATTTTATCTGCAGATGCTTCTGTAATTACAACGCCTGAATGTGATGAAAGTACTACTCCAGGTGGATGTGGAAATGCAACTTATGTGAAACGAGTAATGAAAACTCCACCAAGTACTAGAACAATAGATATTCCAGAAGTAACTAAAGTTGTAAAGAAAAGAGTAATGGTTACTCCACCAACTACTAGAACAATAGATATTCCAGAAGTAACAGAAATAGTAAAGAAGAGAGTGATGGTAACGCCTCCAGCCACTAGAGTTGTTGAAATTCCTGAGGTAAAAGAAACTATTAAAAGAACGGTTGTAGATGTTCCTGCTTCTACAAGGTTAGTTGATATTC
The DNA here is from genome assembly GCF_052084715.1 of Tenacibaculum aquaeponti. GTDB lineage: Bacteria > Bacteroidota > Bacteroidia > Flavobacteriales > Flavobacteriaceae > Polaribacter. The sequence goes on from NZ_CP197288.1 coordinate 3,231,330, forward strand.
CAGCGGTTACAAAAGTAGTTAAAAAAACAGTAATGGTTACTCCGCCAACTACAAGAGAGGTAGAAGTACCTGCAATTACTAAAGTGGTTAAGAAGAGGGTAATGGTAACACCACCAAGTACTAGATCTATTGAAATTCCTGAAGTTACAACTACGGTTAAAAAAACAATTCCTGCAGTTCAAGGAACTAGAGAGATTGAAATTCCTGAAGTTACAACTACATTAAAGAAAACGGTTATGGCAACTCCTCCTACAACGAGAACTGTTAAAATCGACCCTAAATATGCTTCTATAAAGAAAACTTTATTGGAGAGAGATGCTTATTCTGAAGAAAAGCCTGTTGAAGCTAAATATAAGACAGTAACTAAAGAAGTGTTGGTTTCTAAAGGAGGTTTAACCACTTGGAAAGAAGTAGAATGTAAATTAGTAAATAATACACCATTACCTATTAATTGGAATTTAGGAAGTGCTATATTAACCTCTGGGGCAAAAAGAATTATTGATGCTCGTTTATTACCAATCTTAAAAGACGGAGTAGCTGTAGCAATAGAATCTCATACAGATGCTAGAGGATCAAAAACAAGTAACCAATCTTTATCAGAAAGAAGAGCGCAAGCAGTAGTTAATTATTTAGTTTCTAAAGGGATTAACCCAAGTAAGTTAACTGCTAATGGTTACGGAGAAGCTAGATTAACAAACAGATGTAAAGACGGAGTTTCTTGTACAGAACGTGAGCATGCAGCAAACAGAAGAACTACATTTAGAGTTATTGATCAAAAATAATCAATAGATCTAACATAAATATCTAACAAAAATCAAGGAAGCCCGAGCGAAAGCTTGGGCTTTTTATTTTAATTTAAAGAGTTAAATAAATGTTGAAATATTTAACAGTTATGTTTAAGTGATTTTTTATTGTTAAATTAACATCATGACACATGAATTTGTAGATATAGTAAAACAAGCCGTACTTCATCAAGAAAAAGGATTGAAAAATGTATTAGCAACTGTAGTTCATTTAGAAGGTTCCTCTTACAGAAAACCTGGTGTTCGAATGCTGATTTGTGAAGATGGAAAAATGGTTGGAGCAGTTAGTGGAGGTTGTGTAGAAAAGGAAGTAAAGCTAAGAGCGCAGTCTGTTTTTAAAGATGGAATTGCTAAAGTTATTACCTACGATGGACGATATCGTTTGGGGTGTGAAGGTATCTTGTATATTTTAATTGAGCCTTTTTATGTTTCAAATGATTTTATCAATGATTTTGAAAAAAGCTTATCGGATAGAGAAGAGTTTACCATTCATTCTTCTTTTGTAGCTGAAGATGATGTTAAAGGAGATTACGGAAGTAATATTGCTTTTCAAAATGATAAACAATATACGTTTAATGAAAAACTGGAGTTCTCAAATGATTTACAAAAGTTTTCTCAGAAACTAAAACCACTAACAAAATTATTAATTATTGGAGGAGAACACGATGCTGTAAAATTAACATCAGTATCTAGTTTATTAGGTTGGGAAGTTGATGTGATTACTTCAATTAAAGATCCAAAATCAAAAACTGATTTTCCTGAAGCAAATAAAGTAACCGCAAGCACTCCAGAAATCGTTGATTTAAATATAGATTCCGATACTGTTGTAGTGCTAATGACTCACAATTACGTTCAAGATTTAAAATATTTATTGAAGATTATAAATTTCAATCCGATGTATATTGGGATTTTAGGTTCTACAAAAAGAAGAGATCAGTTAGAAAATGATTTGTTTCATTACAAAGAAGATGTGTCGGAAGAATTATTAGATAAAATTTATAGCCCAGCAGGATTGCATATTGGAGCAATAACACCAGAAGAAATTGCAGTTTCAATTGTTGCTGAGATTTTATCAGTAATTCGAAAAAAAGAACCGTATTCTTTACGAAAAATAAAAGGGAAAATCCATCTTCAGAAGTAAGATATGAAAATAGCAATGCTAATTTTAGCAGCAGGAAAAGCTTCTCGCATGGGAAGTATAAAACAATTACTTCCGTATAAAAATAGCTCAATACTAGGAGCAGTTTTAGAAAGCGGTATAAAGGTTTTTAATTCAAAAGATATTTATGTTGTTTTAGGAGCAAATGCTCGAAAAATAAAAGAAAACTTACCAAAATACACAGTAAACTTTATAATTAACGATGAGTTTACTTCAGGATTAAGTTCTAGTATTTATTCAGGAGTAAAAGAACTTTCAAATTACGATGCTATTTTAATCGCTTTAGGAGATCAACCTAAAATTGATGTTACCTACATCAAGGAAATGGTAACTTTGTATCAGCAAAATAAAGAATTTATTGTTGCTTCTAGATATGATGGCTTCAATGGTGTGCCAGCAATTTTTTCTAAAAGATTCTATCCTAAACTCTTAAATTTAACTGGTGATAAAGGCGCAAAACAATTGTTAAATTCTGAGTTAAATTTTATAAAAACTGTAGCTTCTTCAGGAAAATTACTCGATATTGATACACCTGAAGATTACCAAAAATTAATCAATCCATGATTTCAGTTTCTGAAGCAATTCAACATATAGAAAATTACTGTCAGCCCAATAAAATTATAGAGAAACCAATACAAGAAGTGTTAGGTTTAGTTTTAGCAGAATCTATAGTTTCTCCAATTAATATGCCGCCATTCAAGCAGTCTTCTATGGATGGATATGCATTTATTCACAATGAAATATCAAGTTTTACTGTAGTTGGCGAAGTTCAGGCGGGCGATTCAAAAAATGTAGTGCTACAAGAAGGTGAAGCTGTACGAATTTTTACAGGAGCTAGAGTTCCTGATCAAGCCGATACTGTTGTAATGCAAGAGCATACAAGTGTTGAAGGTGATCAACTAACAATTAATAAATTACCTGTAAAATTTTCTAACGTAAGACCTTTGGGAGAACAAATTAAAACAGGAGCAATAGCTTTAGAAAAAGGAACAGTTTTAAACGAAGCGGCAATTGGATTCATCGCTGGTTTAGGGTTAAGTACAGTAAAAGTTTATCAGAAACCTAAAATTAGTATTTTAATAACAGGAAACGAGTTAAAAGCTGTTGGAGGAGTCTTAGAAGAAGGCCAAGTGTATGATAGTAATTCGATTACTTTAAAATTAGCTTTACATAGATTAGGGATTGATGAAGTTGAAGTTGTAAAGGTTGAAGATACATTCGAAGCAACAAAAATAGCAATTAAAAATCAGTTAGATTTTGCTGATATTATTTTAGTTTCAGGCGGAATTTCTGTTGGAGATTATGATTTTGTAAAACGTGGTTTGGAAGAGAATAATGTGTCGGAAGTTTTTTATAAGGTAAATCAAAAACCAGGTAAACCTTTGTGGTTCGGTCAAAAAGATGAGAAATTAATTTTTGCTTTGCCAGGAAATCCTGCTTCTAGTTTAAGCTGTTTTTATTCTTATGTGCTTCCGGTAATAAAAGCACAATTAGGGTATAAAAATTATCATTTACCAAGAAGTATAGCTAAAGCAACAAGTGATATTAAAAACGCTTTTGGTAAAACTTTATTCTTAAAAGGAATAATAGAAAACGAACAGGCAACGCAATTAACAGGTCAAGCATCTTCAATGTTAAAATCTTTTGCTGTCGCAAATGGTTTATTAATCGTTCCAGAAGATGTACAAGAAATAAAAAAAGGAGAAGAAATTACATACATAAAACTTAGTTAATCGATGGAGGTATTACAGCTAGAAGTATTAGTTCCATTTTTATTAATTCTCGTTGTAGTTGCTTTTTTATATGCAAGTGTCGGGCATGGAGGAGCAAGTGGGTATTTAGCATTAATGGCTTTATTTACTTTTCCGGTTTTATTTATGAAACCGATAGCTTTAGTGCTCAATATTTTTGTTTCTGGAGTATCGTTTTGGTTTTTCAGGAAGCATCAACATTTTAAGTGGAAGTTGTTTTATCCGTTTGCGATTAGTTCAATTCCAGCAGCTTTTATTGGTGGTTATATTTCTGTGAATGCTGGTTTTTATAAAAAAATACTAGGTTTTTTTCTGGTTTTCGCAATTCTTAAGATGTTGAATGTATTTGGAGGTGAAAAGGAAGAACTAAAAGAGAATAATTTAGTAATTTCACTATTAATAGGAGCTTGTATCGGACTTTTTTCAGGAATGATTGGTATTGGAGGAGGTATAATTTTAAGTCCGGTTATTGTGCTTTTGGCTTGGGGAAATATGAAACAAGCAGCTGCAGTTTCAGCTTTATTTATTTTTGTGAATTCAATTTCAGGATTAATAGGTTTTACCATAAATGAAGGAATAGTTCCGTTAGAGGTTTTATACTTTATTCCGGTGGCATTAATTGGTGGAAGTTTAGGTGCTATTTATGGAAGTAAAAAGTATTCTATGAATACGTTAAAGTATGTATTAGCAGGGGTGTTAACAATAGCAGCTGTAAAATTATTTTTAGTGTAAGAAAATGAATGTTATTTATTTTGGAAAAATAGCTGATGTGTCAAATAAATCGTCAGAAAATATTAGTTTGAAGGAGAATTCAATAGCTAGTTTAATTGATTTTTTACAAGAAAAATATCAGTTAGAATTAGATGATATGCAAATTGCTGTTAATCATAATTTAGTTTCAAAATCTGATGAATTGATGTTGAAAGAAACAGATGAGGTAGCAATTTTATCAGCTTTTGCAGGAGGTTAAAATATTGTCAAGATGAGGAGTATAGTAATAGTTTTTGTGTTTTTAATTTACGCTTGTGTAGGTAAGCAATTGAAAAAAGAACTTGTTTCTGAAGATGAAACGATAAAAGACACTATTGTTATTAAAGATACAATCTCACAAGTCGAAACTGTTGAAAAAGAACAAAAAGAGGTAGCGACAAATAAATTAATAGTAATAGATTCAAAATCAATTTATATTAGTCTGCTTACAAAAATACCTGAAGGAAAAGATTATTATTTACCAGTGAGCTTTAAACCTTTGGTTTCAGATATAAAACAAGAAGATTTTTATAATAATTATGCTGATTTCACAAGTGATTTAATCCTGAAAAATATAGAGTATACTAGATATAAAATTGAAGATTCTGTCGCGAATAAATATTTTGAAATTAGTAATCTGAATTCAATTTTAGTTTTTGATGAAAATCAAAATATATTGGATACACTACAATTAAAAAACTACGAATACTTTTCAGACCAAATAGAAAGTCAGGTCATTGCAACGTACAAAGCCACAGAGAAAGTAAAAGAAGATAAAGAATATGTTTGTATGACTGTAAATGACTTTGTGAAAAAGAATAATTATCGGTTTATAAAAGATAGTATTTATTTAAAAGCGACTTTAAAGGAAAACAGATTTAAACCGACAGATGTATATGCACATTATAAAATGATAAAGGCTAAGGATACTATTTCCTTTTTGTCTTTTGGTCAGTATAAAGAAGAAACTGCAAAACATGCATTTTATCTATTTAGAAATAAAAAACCTTTAGATTCTATAATTAATAAAAACCTGATTTCTAAAATAATTTCTGTGCCAACAACGCTTAATGAAGAAAATATATTTGTAACGCATCAATTTATTCCAGATACAGATGCATTTTGGATATCGGTAATTGGAATTGATATTGTAGCAAATACATTAACACAGTACGAAAGAAACAGAGTGTTTTTAAGATAAGTGAAGAATAATAAGAAAATGAAGAAAAAAACAATTTTCATAGAAGGACAAATTACTTCAGAATTTATCGCTAATGCGATAGCTAAACATCAAGTAAAAACTCAAATAGGCGCACATAATATCTTTTTAGGTCAAATAAGAAAAGATGTTGTGAAGGATAAAACTGTCAGTGCAATAGAGTTCACTTGTTATCAAGAAATGGCAGAACAAAAACTACATGAAATCAGAGAAGAGGCCTTTGAAAAGTTTGATTTAACGTGTATGCATACATATCACAGTTTAGGTAAAGTAAAAGTAGGAGAAGTGTGTTTCTTTGTTTTTGTTTCGGCACCCCATAGACCACATGTTTATGAAGCAACAGAGTATATTGTAAATAGAATAAAATCTGAAGTTCCAATATTTGGAAAAGAGCTTTTCGAAGACGAATCGTATCAATGGAAAACAAATGTTTAATCTTAATTAAAGCTTAATTTATGTCAGTTCGAGCGGAGTCGATAAGCATTAAATATTAACAATGGTAGATATTACACATAAATCAAATACATTAAGAATAGCAACAGCACAAGCAATTGTAAAAGTGAGTTCACAAGCTACAATAGAAGCTATTCAAAATGACACTGTACCTAAAGGAAATGTTTTTGCAATGAGCAAAGCAGCAGGTTTACTTGGGGTGAAAAAAACACCTGAATTATTACCAGATTGCCATCCAATGCCAATTGAGTTTACTGGTATTACTTATGAAATAGAAGGGTTAAATGTTGTTGTAAAAGTTACAGTAAAAACGATTTATAAAACAGGAGTAGAAGTTGAAGCAATGCACGGAGCGAGTGTGGTTGCTTTAAATATGTATGATATGTTAAAGCCTATTGATAAAGGAGTTGAAATACATGAAATAAAATTACTTCAGAAAAAAGGAGGAAAAACATCTTACCCAGTAAGGGATGTTTCAGAGATAAAAGCAGCAGTTATAGTATGCTCTGATACAATTTCACAAGGGAAAGGTGAAGATAAATCAGGAAAGTTAATCAAAGAGAAATTGGAAGCTTATCAAGTAGCTGCAAAAGAAGTAGAAGTTATTCCTGATGATTTTGATACAATTCAACAAAGGGTTTTAGCTTTAAAGGAAGGTTATAACTTAATTGTATTAACAGGAGGAACAGGTTTATCAGCTAGAGATACAACACCTGAAGCAATTTTACCTTTATTAGATAAAAGAATCATAGGGGCAGAGGAAACTATTCGAAGATACGGACAAGAACGTATGCCTTATGCAATGTTATCTAGAAGTGTTGTGGGAACAATTGATAATAGTTGTTTAGTGTTAGCACTTCCAGGATCAAGCAAAGGAGTTGTAGAAAGTTTAGATGCAGTTTTTCCACATTTATTTCATAGTTATAAAGTGTTAACAGGAGAACGTCATTAATGAATCAGAGACAAAACATACTAACTGATACTTTCGGAAGGCATCATAATTATTTACGAATTTCACTTACTGAAAAGTGTAATTTGCGATGTACTTACTGTATGCCCGAAAGTGGAGTAGTGTTGTCTCCTAGAAATCAAATTATGACAGCTGCTGAAGTTATCGATATTGCAACATTGTTTGTGCAACATGGAGTAACTAAAATTAGATTGACAGGTGGTGAACCTTTATTGAGAAAAGATTTCGAAGAAATTATTTCTGGACTTTCTAAGTTGCCAGTAGAACTTTCAATGACTACAAATGCAATTCTAGTTGATAGAAATATTGAAGTGTTAAAAAAGTCATCGTTACAAACAATCAATGTAAGTTTAGATACTTTGCACCCTGAAAAATTCAATACAATAACAAAGCGAGATCAATTTAAAAAAGCTTTTGAAAACACTCAGTTATTATTAGATGAAGGTTTTAATGTAAAACTGAATGTTGTGTTGTTAAAAGGTTTTAATGATAATGAAATTATCGATTTCGTAGAGTTTACGAAAGATAGAGCAATTTCAGTCCGTTTTATAGAGTTTATGCCTTTCGACGGAAATAGATGGGATAAATCTAAATTAGTAAGTTATAATGAGCTTTTAAATCAGGTAGAATCTAAGTTCTCGAAAAATGCTATTATTACTTTACCTCATGAAGATAATTTTACAGCTAGAAATTTTAAAATAGAGTCTTACCAAGGTAGTTTCGGAATCATTTCTTCAGTAACTAATCCGTTTTGTGATGTTTGTAATCGTATCCGATTAACGGCAAATGGAAAATTAAAGAATTGTCTGTTTTCTACTTCAGAAATGGATTTATTAAGTACATACAGAGCGGGAATTTCTATTGAATCAATAATTCAAAGTGCAATTCTTAAAAAGAAAGCAGTTCGTTCTGGAATGACAGATAGCAAAGATTTTGAAAACTTAACCAACCATAATAACCGAAGTATGATTACCATAGGTGGTTAAGCATACTTTTTTAATTTATCGAAACTGTAGCGCGTCTATTTTTCTGTCTTCCTGCTTCAGTTTTGTTACTTGCTATAGGTGAACTTTCGCCTTTAGAAGTAGTTTTTACCTTGTTTTCAGATATTCCACTTCTAATAATATAATCCTTTAAGAAATTAGCTCTTTTCAAACCTAAGGTTAAATTACTTTCTGTAGATCCAGTATTGTCTGTGTGTCCAGTAATTAAACAATTGGAATTGTCAACTTTATCCAAATATGTAGAAATATTCACAATTTTTATTCTTTGTTCAGATGTGAATTCAGAATGTAATTTTCCAGAATCGAATTCTAAGACTAAAGGATTTTCTTCGATTTCTTTCATTATTTTTTGTATAAGTTTACTGTAATCTTTAGATTTTCCAACGCTAAACTTAATAGGTTTTTTCATAACGTTATTATTATCAACTTCAAGGTCATCATTCACTTCAGAATAAATATCAATTAGTTTTGTAGGTATTCCACGAGAAAACATGTAGTTTTTGATTTTTACAGCACGTGCCAATCCAATATTCGGAAAAATAGAATTATTCGTTTCGTCACTCATATAATATCCTATAATCGATAAAGCTTTTTCGTTTTTAGGTTGTATAACGAAATCTTTTAATTCATTAAGTTCAGTGTCTAATCCAGTCATAAATGAAGGAGAAAAATCCATACTAGATTTTTTGAATTTAATATTATCAAAAGAAAAATTAATATTGCCTTTCTCATCAATATTCCCAAAAGATAATTTTGGAGTTTCTTCCTTTATAGGTTCAGGCTTTGGTATAGGTTGAGCTATTGTTTCTTGTAAATCATCTGTGTTTGTGGTACAACAATATTTCCAACTTAAAAATGTGCCTAGAATAATCGTTATTAAAATACCTAATAGATAAATTGTTTTTTTTGACATTTTGTTTCTTGATTTATAAAGTTCGTAATAGGGGAGTTACAGTTCTTTAGAAACAAAAAAAGAAGAAAGTCACATTAGGAGAAGTGCATAAAAACAAAAAAGCTTCAAGTTTCCTTGAAGCTTTTTGCGGTGAAAGAGGGATTCGAACCCCCGGACCTGTTACAGTCAATGGTTTTCAAGACCACCGCATTCGACCACTCTGCCATTTCACCAGGCCGAAAACGTTTAACCGTTTTGCGGGTGCAAATATAAGAACCTTTTTTAATTAGAGAAAATAAAATCTAACTTTTTTGAAAAGTATTTTTAAATAAAATTATAAATAATTTACTATCAGTTTTTTAATTGTTGATTTTTTTTGACCTTTAATGCTAATAAAATGTATTAATTGAATAAGACTTAGAAATTAATTAAAAATGCGAGTCAAAATTATATAGTCAATAATAATTCTCATTTTTCTTAGTGCTTCTTCTTCTCGATTTAAGTGAAATAGTTACCTTCGTTTCAAAATTAGAAAGTATGTTTAATTCCTTTGGAAATATATTACGAGTATCTACTTTCGGAGAATCACATGGAGTAGCAATTGGAGGAGTTATAGATGGTTTTCCTGCTGGGATAACAATTGATTTTGATGCTGTTCAGAAAGAATTAGATCGTCGTAAACCGGGTCAGTCAAAAATCGTAACACAACGTAAAGAACCAGATACTGTAGAGTTTTTATCTGGAATTTTTGATGGTAAAAGTACAGGTATGCCTATTGGTTTTGTAATTAAAAACACAAACCAAAAAAGTAAAGACTATAATCATAATACAAATGTATACAGACCTTCACATGCCGATTATACATACGATAAAAAATACGGAATAAGAGATTATAGAGGTGGAGGTAGAACTTCTGCTAGAGAAACTGCAAACTGGGTAGTTGCTGGAGCTTTAGCAAAACAATTACTTGCTCATATTTCTATTAACGCATTTACATCTTCAGTAGGAGATATATTTATAGATAAACCTTATCAGGATTTAGATTTTTCTAAAACTGAATCTAATATTGTTCGTTGTCCAGATGAAAAATCTGCTGAACAAATGATAGAGAAGATTAAAGAAATTAGAAAGGCAGGTGATACAATCGGAGGAACAATTACTTGTGTTGCTCAAAATGTACCAGTTGGTTTAGGAGAGCCAATTTTTCATAAACTTCATGCAGAGTTAGGAAAAGCAATGTTGTCTATCAATGCAGTTAAAGGAATTGAATTTGGTAGTGGTTTCTGCGGGGCAAAAATGCAAGGTTCAGAACATAATGATATCTTTAATCCAGATGGAACTACACAGTCAAATTTATCTGGAGGGATTCAAGGAGGAATTTCTAATGGAATGGATATCTATTTTAGAGTAGCATTTAAGCCAGTGGCTACAATAATGCAAAATCAGCAAACAATTAACTCTGAAGGTGAAGCAACAGAAATACAAGGAAAAGGAAGACATGATCCTTGTGTTGTACCAAGAGCAGTACCAGTTGTTGAAGCTTTAACGGCTTTGGTTTTAGCAGATTTTTACCTAATGGATAAAACTAGAAGGATGTAATTTACTTTGAAAATTTAAATAGGTTTATTAAGTTTAGTATAAAATCCTAAATTCAATAAACCTATTTAGTTTGGGGTATTTCAATAAATAAGAGAAGATCTATTTAAGGTCTAAAAATATTCCTCCTGAAAAAGAAGGGCTTGCGGCAATTATTTTTCCGTCGAAAGCAGAGTCAAAACCTAAAGAAATTCCTAGTTTTTTAGTGATATAATACGCAGCTTCAAAGCCGAAACTACTGAATTCGATATTATTTGCGAAAATGCTACCATTACTATTTACAGCACTTAATGTTCCGTTGTTAAATGATTTTACAACATTTAATCGAGTAATTACCCATAATTTAGAGTCAAGAAAGTTAATTCCAGCTTCTAGTCCTGTTCTAAATTCATCAGAAAAACCTTCAGTTCTATTATTAAACCCTAAATAAGATTTTGCATAAAAAGGTAAATCTCCTAATGTAGAACTGTATCCTAAATGTGTAGATAAGTATTGGTTGAATTCGCCATCTCCATTTTGGTAACTTCCGTCACTTCCTCCAGCATCTTCACCAGTAGGTAAACCAAGAATTAATTTTACAGAAGCTGCCCACTTTCCTTTTTTATAAAATCCGTAGTTAATACCTAGATCTACATCTCCAAAAGAAGTTACAGATTCCCCCGATTGTATAACTCCTCCATTAGTTCCAGAGATTTGATTGTTCTGAGAAGAAACAGCAACAAAAGGAACATAAACTAGAATATCTATTTTATCAGTAATACCATACTCTGCATAAATGTTTGTATTAAATTGGGTTCTTGTCGCGTTAGGATCAATTGCTCCAGTGTCTGTATAATGTTGATCGTACTGTAAATACCAAGCAGATAATTTATAATAACCATTTCCTTTTCCTTTACTCCATTGAGCGTAAACAGAATTTCCTAAAGAAAAAGTAATAACGAATAGTAAAATATATTTTTTCATTGTTTTTGTTTCTTGTTAAATGATTATTGAATTTTAGCTTCTCCTACTTTTACACTAAAAGGTTTACACCAATATAGAATATGAGAAAAATCGTTTATACCAGTATTTTCTATAATGTAAGTATGTGCACCATTGAATACTCTAACTGCATGAATTTCTTTTGCGTTATTTACAGTGTTCGGATTATTTGTTAGGTAAATATATAATCCTGGTAAGCTAGATGAAGCTCTATAATTATCATTTATAACAAGTTCTAAATTATTTGTATCAGGTATTTCATGTAGTGTAAAAGTTCCTTCTAATACATAACTACTAGTAGTTCTTATAGTTCCTGTTTTTTCTTGATTAGTATTATTGTCCACTTGATCCATAGTTACAGTAACTACTATTTCATCGGTAATTGTTTCACCTTCTTCAGAAACAATAGAGGCCATAATAGTTGCTTGTCCTTGAGCTACAGCTGTAACTAATCCGGAGTTAGAAACTGTTGCGATCATTTCATTTGAGCTTGACCAAGTAATGTTTGTTGTGACAGTTTTACCAACATTATCTGTATATTTTGTTGTTAATTGAAAAGTATCGTTTAGCGTAATTTCAGTAATTGGATTTGTAATGCTAAAAGATGCATCAACTCGATCGTTAATAATATCGTCTTGTACGCAGCTTTGTAATAAGAAGATAGATAGGAGTAAAATGGACAATTGTTTCATTATTTCATATTTTATATTGAACTATTTGTCGATTGAATTATAATTCGTTTACAAAAACTATAAAAAAATAAAGCCTTTATAGTAAATAGAAATAATTAGAATCATTTTTTATTTTAGTCAAAAATTTTGTTTAAAGATTATGTTTAATAACCCAATACTGTTTTTTATTTGTGGCTTAGGAGTATTTAATGGTTTTCTTGTGGCTTTTTACTTTCTTTTTTTTAATAAAGAAAAAAGAACACAGAATTTGTTATTTGGGTTGTTAGTACTGTTTCTTAGTATTAGAATTGGTAAATCGTTATATGTGATTTTCACACCAAAGGAAGAACGAAATATTACCTTATTACAGATAGGGTTATCTGCATGTTTTTTAATAGGAGTTAGCCTTTTTTACTATACAAAATCATCGTTGGAAAATAGAAAAGAGTTTCCCTTAAAGTGGAAATTAAACTTCGTTTTTTTAACTTCAGTAATTATTATTTTAGGCTTCAATTATCCTTACGAAAACGCTCAGAAACTATGGAGTATGTATATTGTATATTTCATTTATGCTGTCTGGGGGATTTATGTGTTAGCTACAGGTTTTATTCTAAAAGATACATTTAAAAAGCTATTTAAAAAATCTGAAGATTGTACCACTTCCGAACTTTGGTTAATCTGGGTTTATGTAGCTAATTTGTTGATTTTTGTAGCTTACTTAATAGGTATGTTTTATCTGTATTTAATTGGTACAATTACATTTTCGATTGTTTTTTATGTATTGCTGATTTTCTTTTTATCAAAGAAAAATAGAGAAGAAATTTTTAAAAATATTCCAGAGAAATATGCGTCAAAGAAAATTATAGAGACAGAAGCTAAAGGTTTGTTAGAAGAGTTAAATGAGTTAATTATTACTCAAGCTTTGTATAAAGATACTAATGTGAAAATCTCAGATGTAGCAAAAGGAATCAATATTACACCGCATAAACTATCGCAATTATTAAATGATAACTTAGGGAAAAGTTTTGCGGCTTATATGAATGAGTATAGAATTGAAGAAGCTAAAAAGTTACTGCAAGAACGAACAGAATTGACACTTGAGGCGATAGGGTTTGAAGCCGGATTTTCTTCTAAATCAAATTTTTACGCAACCTTTAAAAAAGTAGTTGGACTAACACCATTGCAATTTCAAAAACAGTTTTTATAGTCTAATTTTATAATTCTGGACACCTGAATTATAAAAAATCATTTTATTAAAAAAGTCTTTCAAGAGTTTTGAATCAAATTTAAATTCAAAATTATGAAACGAACTTTATTAGTATGTGCATTTATTTTATCACAAGTTTTATCAGGTCAATCAGAGTTTGGTAATCTAGAAAAAACACTTCAAAATTATATCAAAGGAAGCTCGTATAACGAATTAGATATTTTAAAAAGTGCTTTTGCTGAAAATGCAACATTATACTTAACAACAAGAGACGGATTCAAAAGATTTACTCCTGAAGAATATGCTGGTTTTTTCAAGAATCGTAAGAAAGGAGAATTTAACGGTCGTGTAGGGAAAGTATTATCAATTGATATTATAAAAGATATTGCTATTGCAAAGGTTGAAATTGCTGGCCCAGATAGGAAGTGGGTTTACATAGATTTATTCTTGTTGAAAAAAGTTAACGAGAACTGGCAAATTATTAGTAAAACGGCTACAAAAGTAAACGACAGTAAGTAGCATGAAAATAATTAAAGTTGCTGTTCTTTTTCTTGTCTGTCTAGTTGGTTATGCTCAAAATTCGTCAATCCCATTTAAAGCTGTTGCTATTGAGATAGATGGAAAGTTGAATGAAGAGGTTTGGAAAACTATTCCAACGCATACAAATTTTCATAACCTTTTACCGACTGATGAAGGTTTAGCTAAAAATCAAACAGAAGTTAAAATATATCATGATGGCGAATTTCTATATATAGGAGCTGTATATCACGATACCACTTCTAAACAACAAGTAAGTTCTTTAAAAAGAGATGTTTCTATAGGTATAAGTGATGCTTTTGTAATGGTTTTAGATACACAACATCAACAACAAAACGGAAATTTATTTGCTGTTAATACTTATGGAACCCAAGTCGATGCTTTGGTTGAGAGAAATGAAACTGGTTATGGTTTAAATTTTAGTTGGAATGCAGTTTGGAGAACTAAAACATCGGTTATTGGAAATGATAAAGTTTATGAAATTGCTATTCCTTTCAAAGCTCTAAATTTTGATAAAGAGAATACAACATTTGGAGTGCAATTTTATGTAAGAGATATAAAAAACAATTCATGGACGATACTTACTGATTTAAGTAGAAATTATCCAACATTTGATTTACGTTTTACGAGAGCATTTACTTTGGAAAAAGTACCCGAAACGATTCGTTCTCGATTTGCAGTTTCTCCTTCTATAACTTTGAATTATCAGAATGTTGATAGTGATGAAGAAACTATGTTTAGGCCGAGTTTAGATGTACAATATAATCTGTCTTCTTCCTTAAAGTTAGACGCTACAATCAATCCAGATTTTTCTCAGATAGATGTAGATCAACAAGTGACTAATCTATCTCGTTTTTCAGTTTTTTTTCCAGAACGAAGAAACTTCTTTTTAGAGAACGCAGATTTATTTTCAAATCTAGGAACTTCAGATGTGAATCCGTTTTATTCTAGAAAAATAGGAGCTGAGAATGAAATTCAATTCGGATTAAAATTATCTGGAAACATAGCTCAAAAAACTAGAGTAGGAGTAATGAATGTTCAAACAGATAAGAATGAGAATATTAATGCTCAAAATTATACAGTATTGGTTGGAGAGCAACAAGTATTAAAACAATTATCTGCGACAGCTTTTTTAATAAATAGGCAAGAGACAGATGCGTTTAATTTTGTTGATGATTACAATCGCGTAACAGGAGTTAATTTAAATTTTAAATCTGATAATAAAAAATGGATTGGATTAGCGAATATGGCGATGAGTTTTAATAATGATATTTCAGGAGAAAATAAATTTTTTAATCTTGGTATAGATTATAACGACAGAGGATTACAAGGTGGTTTTTCTATAAAAAATGTTCAAGATAATTATCTAACTGATGTAGGTTTTACACCAAGATTGTTTACTTACGATGCGATAAATGATTTGCTAGTTAGAGAAGGTTATTATCAAGCTTCAAGTAGTTTGCAATACACTAAGTTTTATGATAAATCTAAAAATTTAAATTCTATTCGATATGTAAATTATGTCAACGATACTTATTTTGATATAGATGGAAGTTTAAATCAAATGAGTCATTTTTTGAATTCAGCTGTATTTTTTAAAGATTTTTCAGCAGTATATTATGTGTTGAATTATGATGATATTGATTTGAAATATGGTTTTGATATTCTTGGAAATGGTAATGCAATCTCACCTGATAATTATCAAAACTGGAATGTGAAAGTTGGATACAACTCAGCAAATAATCAACAATTTCGTTATCGAGTAAATATTCAAAAAGGAAAATTTTATGGAGGAGATAAAATTTCAGGAGGAGTATATCTAAATTATCAATTGCTTCCTTTTGCTAATTTAGAATTATCACATGATGTGAATTCTATTGATTTACATGACTTAGGAAAAGAAGTATTTCATTTAAATCGATTCACTGGTCAGATTTTTTTCAATAATCGTTTGAATTGGACGACTTATGTTCAGTATAATAATCAACGAAATAACTTTAATGTGAATAGTAGATTACAATGGGAATACAAACCATTAAGTTATGTTTATTTGGTTGTTACCGATAACTTTGATGATAATTTTAATCGAACGAATTGGGGAGTTGCATTCAAAATGAATTATCGATTTGATTTTTAATTAATATTAGAAACAAAAAAACTCGAAGAATTTTCTTCGAGTTTTTTTATTTATGTTTAAAAACAAGTTACACTAACATGGTAACAGGGTTTTCAATAAACGTTTTTAATGTCTGTAAGAATTGAGCTCCAACAGCACCATCAACAGTTCTGTGATCACAAGCTAAAGTTAACATCATTGTGTTACCCACAACAATTTGTCCGTCTTTAACTACTGGTTTTTGAACAATAGCTCCAACAGATAAAATCGCTGAGTTTGGTTGATTAATGATTGAAGTAAAGCTCTCAATTCCGAACATACCTAAGTTAGATACTGTAAACGTACTACCTTGCATTTCGTTTGGCTTAATTTTTTTACTTCTAGCCTTTCCTGCTAAATCTTTAACGCTTGCTCCAATTTGAGTTAATGTTAAAGCATCTGTGTGTTTCACTACAGGTACAACTAAACCTTCATCTACAGCAACTGCAACACCAACATGAATATGACTATGGTATTTCGTTACATTTTCTTCCCAAGAAGTATTTACTTGAGGGTGTTTTCTTAATGCCATTGCACATGCTTTAACTACCATATCATTGAATGATACTTTTACATCTGGAATAGCATTTATAGTTTTACGAGAAGCGATTGCGTTATCCATATCTACTTCAATATTTAAGTAGAAGTGAGGAGCAGAGAATTTAGAATTACCTAAACTTCTAGCAATAGCTTTACGCATTTGAGAGTTCTTAACATCTTCTGTCTTTTCTTCACCAGCGATAGCAAAACTCGTGACTTGAGGCGCTGCTGATGGAGTAGAACTAGTAACGACTGGTTGAGGTGCTGCAGAAGGAGTGTAGTTTTCTACATCTTTCTTTACAATTCTACCATTTTCACCAGAACCTTTTACATCTGCTAAATTGATGCCTTTATCCTTAGCTATTTTTTTCGCTAAAGGAGAAGCAAAAATTCTACCTCCAGTACTCGTGTTTGTATTTTCTACAGCTTTTGGAGCATTTGAAGTAGTTTCTGAAACAGGCTTACTTTCCTCTTTTTTGTCTTCTGTACTGGGAGTAGTTGTAACAACTCCTCCATTTTTATGAGCTTCAATGACAGTAGATACATCAGTACCTTCATTTCCGATAATAGCTAAAAGACTATCTACAGGAGCACTGTTGCCTTCTTCTATACCAATATATAATAAAGTACCTTCATAGAAAGACTCAAATTCCATTGTAGCTTTATCAGTCTCGATTTCAGCTAAAATATCACCTTCTTCAACTTTATCACCTACACTTTTTAACCAAGATGCTACAGTACCTTCTACCATAGTATCACTTAATCGAGGCATAGTAACAACCTGAACTCCTTCAGGAATTGCAGTTGAATTATTGTTGGTACTAGCAGTTTCTTCTTTTTTGGGAGCTTCTTTAGCTTCCTCAACTTTAGGAGTTGAGTTTCCGTTTAATAAAGTAGAAATGTCTTCACCTTCTTCTCCGATAATTGCTAATAAAGTGTCTACAGGAGCGCTGTCTCCTTCTTGAACTCCAATATGTAATAAAGTTCCTTCATGGAAAGACTCAAATTCCATTGTAGCTTTATCAGTTTCAATTTCAGCAAGAATATCTCCTTCTTCGATTTTATCACCAACTTTTTTTAACCAAGAAGCTACTACTCCTTCTTCCATTGTGTCGCTTAAGCGAGGCATATTTACGATTGTTGCCATTTGTACTTAGTTTTGTTGGTTATTATTATTTAATGAAAGGGTAGTCTTCTTGTTCGTAAACTACATCGTGTAAAATATTAAGTTCTGGGAATGGAGATTCTTCAGCGAATTTTTCACATTCTTTCACCATTTCTTTTACTTCTTTATTTATAGCATCGATTTCTTCATCGGTAGCATACTTCTTTTCTTTAATGATGTCTAATACTTGTGTAATAGGATCAATTTTGCGATACTCTTCAACTTCTTCTTTTGTACGATAGTGTTGAGCATCTGACATAGAGTGACCTCTATATCTATATGTTTTCATTTCTAAGAAAGTAGGACCTTCGCCTTTTCTTGCTCTTTGGATAGCTTCATCAACTGCCTCAGCAACTTTAACAGGATTCATTCCATCAACTGGTCCACAAGGCATTTCGTAACCTAAACCTAATTTCCAAATATCTTCATGATTTGCTGTTCTTTCAACAGAAGTTCCCATTGCATAACCGTTATTTTCACAAATAAAGATTACTGGCAATTTCCAGTTCATTGCCATATTGAAAGTCTCGTGTAACGAACCTTGACGAGCAGCTCCATCACCAAAATAACATAAAGTAACCGCGTCACTATTGTGGTATTTATCTCCAAATGCAATTCCAGCACCTAAAGGAATTTGTCCACCTACAATTCCATGACCTCCGTAAAACCTAAATTCTTTAGAAAAAATATGCATAGAACCACCTAAACCTTGAGATGTTCCTGTAGCTTTTCCATATAACTCAGCCATTACTCTTTTTGGATCTACACCCATTCCAATAGGTTGAACATGATTACGATAAGCGGTAATCATTTTGTCTTTAGTTAAATCCATCGCATGTAAAGCTCCAGCTAAAACTGCTTCTTGCCCATTGTATAAGTGTAAAAAACCTCTTACTTTTTGTTGGATGTATACAGCTGCTAATTTATCTTCAAATTTTCTCCAAAATAGCATGTCTTTATACCAATCAAGATAGGTTTCTTTAGTTATTTTTTTCATTCTGAATGTTGTTTGTTTCTAGTTGCTTAATATAAATGCAAGAACAAAAATAACTGTTTTTTGTAGAATAAAAAACGCAATAAGTAGGATTTATCTCAAACGTTATCGAAGAATTATTTACTTTTAGCTACAACAAGGGTGCCTTTTGCACCTGTTGCTAGATTCCATTCATTAGAAGAAAGTACCATTCCTGCATCATTTAAAACTTTAAAAGCAGCTGTGTTTGGTCCAGAAGACCCTTGATTAAGAGCTACTATTTTAATTTTATTAACGCCTTCTTCTAAAGGAATTTTGAAAGATTGAAAGCTTTGTTTTAAAGTTAAATTTGTTATAACTGGAATATCGTTAATATAAATACTAACTCTGTCTCCATCAGGGTATTGATGGTCTCTACAGATAATATTAATTGTTTTTGAATTGGTAGTAATACTTCCTAAATCTTGATCGATTACAGGATAACTAAATTGACCATTTATTCTTTGGAAGTTTTTTAAATATCTTTCTTCAGCTATTTTAGCTTTGGTTAAAATCCCTTTGTTTTTTAGATCTTCTTCAGCTTTTTCTCTTTTTTTCTTTTTTTGTAATTCGTCATTAGCTTTTTTAAATCCATCATTATTACCGAAACCTAAAGATTTTGGTTTGGTTATTTTTTTTGCAGGAGCTGCAACAATTCCAATAGATGTGCCTTTTTTTGTACCGCTAGTACTTCCGTCAACTTGAGCTAAAGCATGAAATGAATTAGTCAATAAAGAAAAAATAAAAATGTTTAATAGTAATCGCATAATAAACAAGTTATTGCAAAGATAGTGCCGATTTGCTGAATATAGTCGATAAGAAATGTTAATTCTTACTTAATAGGGAAGTCAAAATAAGTTTTAGGGAAAGGTTCATTACGCAAAGTAAAATGCCACCATTCATATGAGTAAGGTTTAAATCCATTAGCTAACATAATATTACGTAGTAACATCCTGTTTTCTTTCTGTTTTTTAGTAATGTTTTTATAAAAAACATGAGAAACTTTTCCGAAAAAATCATAAGGTCCGCCCATATCTAGTTCTTTATTAGTTTTTAAATTAATAATAGTTAAATCTATAGAACTTCCTCTGGAATGACCAGATCTACTTGAAATATAACCTAATTTAAAAAGATTACGTTTGTTTAATTTTGGATAGAATTGTTGTTTGGTTAATGTATCTTTTGGAATTCTTGCCCATCTGCCAAAATGATTTACTGCACGTTGTGGTCTGTAAGCATCAAAAATTTTTAAACTAAGTCCTTTTTTTATAAGTTGATCTTGGGCTTTTTTTAATGCAAGTGCGGCTTTTGTAGAGGTGATTAAAACAGGTTCTTCATATCCGTTTATTGATGTTCCTACAAAGTTATTTGTGTAACAATAGCGTAACTCTTGTTGGATGCTAGGAGCAATATCCTTTATGTATGAAAATCCTTTAGGTAGTTTTTGAGCAAAAAGAATTAAAGTTGTCCAGTAAAAAAAGAATGTGAAAATTTTCTTCATGTAGTAAAATTAAGAAAAGAAACAAAAAAGCCAAAGCTCTAAAGAGCTTTGGCAAAGTAAACCAAGTATTAGTTTAGAAGTTAGCTAACCGATAAACTAATTTTGTACAGGAAGATGATTATAGCTTAAAACTCGTTTCAGCTTCCATATGTTGTTATTTAGAATCCATACATGTGTGAATAATGCAGATCCTGTAGGCGTGAGTTTGTTATTCTTTCTTATATGAAATGTATGTTTGCCTTTTTGAATGGCACCATATATTTTTCCATTTTTTGTTAAAGGATACACCTTTAAACTATTATCAACTAATTTTCTTATTGGCTTTTCGTTTTTGTTTGCACAAATATTTTTTTGAACAGACTTGAAAAAATCTTCTCGATTTTCAATACCACCTAAATCATGATAAAATTCAAAATCTTGGTCGATAATATCATCTAACTTTTGTAACTCACATTTGTTAAATGTACGTTCGAAAATTATACTGTCTTTACTTTTTAAAGTTTTAAATAGTTCCGAGTTCTGATCAACTTGTCCATTTACAAACAAAGCTGATAACAGAGACCAAATTAATAAAACTATTTTCCAAAATAGGTCTCCTTTAAAGAAAAAGTCGAAAAGTTCTTTCATAGTTAGTTGTTTTTTGAGTTAGCTTTTTAATTACCAGATTTTAAATGCTAAAATTCCTTCATTTTCATCATAATTTCTAAGGAAACCTTTAGGAATGTTTGATAAAGTTCCATTTGTAATTTTTAATTCACCTCTATGTCCATCGTTACAATCTATTTTTAAGGTGATTCTCTTAATTTTATCTTCTGAGTCAAATAGAGGATCGTAAATGTCTATATCAATATTCTTTTTGTCTTTAAACCAGTTGATTAAACGATTTAATTGTTTTTCCGTAGTTTGTTTACTAATGATGAACTCTGCTTTTGTATCGTTAATTGTGCTATCGAATAAAAAAGTTAATTCATCATCGTTATTGTCGTCATTATTTTCGTCGTTGTCATCTTTAAAACGAGAAGGAGCATCTTCCTGGTTTGTAGATTCACAATCTGTACACTCTAAACCATTAGTAGTCATTTTAAAATAATGATTTCCCATATCTCTATCATATATATCTTGAGTGTTTTCTATGTCGTATAAAAATTTTTTTGAAGATTTTTCAAAGAAAAGAGTAGTGCCTTCAGGAATAAAAAGCGTTAAGTATACTTCTTCTCTCTTCCAAATATTTTTATAGTCAGATAAGAAATAAGCGTCAAAAACAATTTTGTTATTCTCTAAATCAAACTTATAAATAATGTTTTCTGCATTCTTTATGGCTAATCTCTTTTTTCTTCCTTCAGATTCTTTTTTAATTTCAATGTAAGCTTCATTTGTTTCACTCTTTTCAACATCAATTTTAATGTTGTTAGAGTATTTCATTTTTTTATCATCAACATAAACTTCTTTAGAATTTCTTCTTCTTTCTAAATTATGTAAGTAGTAAATATCATTATCATTTTGAACTCCTATTTTTAAAGGAGAAGTAGCGTTATATTGAATGTTCTTTTTACTAGCTTTAATTCCTGTTCTTGCTCTTGAAGTTGCATATTCTATTCCCGAAAATCCAACAATAAGTAATGCGGCTAACCAAATACCGAATAAGCTTAATGAAGTAGTTGTGTTAATTCTTTTAATGTTAGGAGAAAGAATTCTTAACCCTAAAATTAATAGTGCGAAAAATGGAACAGCTACAACGATTAAACCGAAGACCGTTAATAACCATTTAGGAAAAACTGAATCATAAAAGAACGGAGGAGCATCTACAAAATCACCTTCAAACCCTAATATTTCCAAACTACTTACAGAAAATAGAGCAAATAATAACGAAACTAGAGTTATACTAGAAACAAATACAAGTAAAGCACCAATGAACTTTCCAAAAATTTTAAAAAGTGAGGATAGAATTTTTCCTACAGTATCTAGAAAATCCTGCAGACCAGATTTGGTGTTAGTGCGTAATTTCTCATAATCAGCACTAGAAATCTTGTCTGTGAGCTCATTGGCACCATCTTTTAGCTTCGTAGAGAGGAATTCAAACTCGTTACGAATTTTTTTTTCAATGCTATCGATATTCACAGGCTCGCCTTCCATCTGTAATTTCTCACTTGTTGTTTTAGCTTCAGGTAATAAAACCCATAATAAAATGTAAGCTAAAACTCCAACTCCAGTTGTTACTGCTGCAAGAATAAATGCTAAACGAATCCAAATGATATCAACATTTACATAATGTGCGATACCAGAGGCTACACCGCCTAAAAATTTACTATCACCGTCTCTAAATAATTTCTTATTAGTGTTTCTTTTTCTAGTGTATGTGTAGTTTTCGTTATAAGACTCTTCTGCTTCCGTGTAATCTTCAGGTTGCCCCATTATAGCGATGATTTCATCAATATCACCTTCATTAACTACTTGTCTTGCATCAGTAATTCTTTCTGATAATAATTCGCTTATTCTAGCTTCAATATCTGCTATAATTTCATTTTTTCCTTGAGGATCATCGCTTAACGATTTGGATATGGCATCCAAATAGCGTTTTAATTTTTGGTAGGCATTTTCATCTATATGGAAGAAGAATCCACCTAAGTTTATATTGATAGTCTTATTCATCTGATGTTGATTTTGTACTTGTTACTTGATTTACTGCATTTACTAAATTATTCCACGTTTTATCGAGTTCCTTTAAGAACATATTACCATTTTCGGTTAATACATAATATTTTCTTGGAGGTCCAGATGTAGATTCTTCCCATCTGTACGATAAAAGTCCAGCGTTCTTAAGCCTTGTTAGTAGCGGATAAATTGTACCTTCTACTACTATCATTTCTGCACTTTTTAATGTTTCTAAGATTTCTGAAGTGTATGCGTCTCCTTTTTGTAAAATGGAAAGTATACAATACTCCAAAACTCCCTTTCGCATCTGTGCTTTTGTATTTTCTATCTTCATTAATAAGGGATGTTATTTTATAAATTTTATAATAAATGGATACTTGTAATGTTCTCCATTATTTGCTTTCATTGAAGCTATAATTACCAAAGCAATTTTAATAAGTGACACAATTCCTACGATAGAGAAAATTCCAAAGAAACTGAAAAAATCACCATTAAAGCTAATTTGATTACCAAAATCTATATGATCGAATCTATCTAATATTCTAAAAATGTTTCTTATGAAAAACGTGAAAAAAGAAGCACTTAGAATAAAAATATATAGACCAAAACTAATATTAAAATTTACAGCTTCTTTACCATGTTCATCTAAAAACTGACTTCTATCTTTTTGTGCTTGCCACAAAATAAGAGGAGTAATAATACTTCCTAAAGGAAATAAATATCCTGCGAAAGATGAAATGTGTATCAAAAAAGCATTAGTGTTTTCGTTCTGATTTTTCATAATAAAATGATTTATATAATACTTTACATTGCAAATATATGTCTAAAAAAAGGTATTATGCAATACATAGTACTGTAATTTAACGTATTTTAACATTTTTTAAGTGGTTTTATGATAATAATTAAGAAATAAAAAGACTTAAATTGCGATTAAATACATTTTTATGAAGTTTACACCTAGAAAAATTAATCTTTACTTATTATATAAATTACCTTCTGCTTTTATTACAGGTATACGAGTAAAAACAATATCTGATAAAAATGCAGTTATCACAGTAAAACATAAATGGATTAATCAAAACCCATTTAAATCTATGTTTTGGGCAGTACAAGGAATGGCAGCTGAATTTTCAACAGGTATTTTAATGGTAAAAAGTATTAAAGATTCTGGTGAGCGTATTTCTATGTTGGTAACTAATATGAATGCAACTTTTACTAAAAAAGCGACTGGTAGAATTATATTCGAGTGCAACCAAGGAGAATTAATTCAGAAGAAAATACAAGAAGCTATTGAAACTAAAGAAGGGCAAACTATAATTTTAACTTCAGAAGGATTTAATGAAAATGGGGTTTCTGTATCTAAATTTGATTTTGAATGGAGTATTAAAGTAAAATCGTAACAAATAGAAATATTTTTAGTCTAATCAAATAAAAATAGAATTTATGTTTTTAAAAAATGCTCACGAAATAGATTATCGCATTTTTGGTGAGGAAATGCAATTTGTAGAAATAGAACTTGATCCAGAAGAAGGAGTAGTGGCAGAAAGCGGAAGTTTTATGATGATGGATTCAGGAATTAAAATGAACACTATTTTTGGAGATGGATCAAATCAAGAAAAAGGTTTGTTGGGAAAAATTTTCTCTGCAGGTAAAAGAATATTAACAGGAGAAAGTTTGTTTATGACTGTTTTTACTAATGAAGGTCATGGAAAAAAACAAGTATCATTTGCTTCGCCTTATCCAGGAAAAATCATTCCTATTGACTTAACTCAGTTTGGAGGTAAGTTTATCTGTCAGAAAGATTCGTTTTTATGTGCAGCTAAAGGAGTTTCTATTGGTATAGAATTTTCGAAAAAATTAGGAAGAGGTCTGTTTGGTGGAGAAGGTTTTATTATGCAAAAGATGGAAGGTGATGGTTTAGGTTTTATACATGCAGGTGGGACTATGGCAAAAAAAGAATTGCAACCTGGGGAAGTTTTAAAAGTAGATACAGGTTGTATTGTTGGTTTTACACAGAATGTAGATTATGATATAGAATTTGTAGGTGGAATTAAAAACACAATTTTTGGAGGAGAAGGTTTGTTCTTTGCAACATTAAGAGGTCCGGGTACAGTTTATATTCAATCTTTACCTTTTAGTAGATTAGCAGGAAGGGTTCTTTCTTCTATTCCTGGTGGAGGAAAGAGTAAGGGAGAAGGAAGTATTTTAGGAGGAATTGGAGATTTATTAGATGGAGATAATTATTAGAAGTAAAAAGAAATAAATTAAAAAAGGTATAAACTTAGTTTATACCTTTTTTAATTTATTATTTAACGCTTAACTTATTGAGTAAGTCTTCTAATTTATTCCCTTCACTTGGTCTAGGAGCGTTAGCTGTTACTATTTTTCCATCTGGATCAATTAAGATAAATCGAGGTAATCCTTTAATCAAATAATCACTTGTAAACTTAAAGTCTTCTTTAGTTTCACCAGCAAATAGTTGCATTCCTCCAAGTTCTCTATCTTTTATAATAGATTCCCATTTCTTTTTGTCTTCTTTTTTGTCAACACTAATACTGATAAATTCAATGTTTTTACCATGGTATTTTTGCTCTAATCTTTTTAAAAGTGGAATTTCTCTTTTACAGATACCACACCAAGTGGCCCAAATATCAATGTATTTATATTTTCCGTTACCAATTAAATCATCCAGAGAAGTTGTTCCTCCGTTATAGTTAACTAAATTTTCAAACTTAGGTGAAATCTCTCCTTTAGCAGTAAGTTTTAGCTTGTTGTATATTTTGGTAATTTCCTTTTTGTTTTCTTCGTTAGTAGAGTAAAGCATATACTTTTTATAATACTCATTTAAATTATCAACTCTATAGATAATTTCTTTTGCAGCATTATGTAGCAAGTCATTTTTTACTAAAGTATCAAAAACTTCAACATGTATAGTTTCTAGGAAAGCTAAATTGAAATCTCTTTTTTTAGATTTTCTCTCATTTGCTTTTTTTTCTAAAAGTTCTTTTACAAGTAAACGATATGATAAAGAATTTATATAATCCTCATTTTTATTGATGTCTATTTCTTCTACCAATTCAGAAGGAAAATATTCTGAAACAACAAATTTGTTATTACCATAAAGCATTCTATGATAAGGTTGGTAATTTTTAATGTTGCGAACAAATTCGTAGTGAATATTTCTTTTTTCTTTAATGAAATATTCTTTAGGTAATTTAGAGCTTAAGGCTAAATCATCCAAAGCAGATTTATATTTATCCATCTTACTTAGAAATTCATTCTCATCTAAAGAGAATAATTTTTCTGCACTCCCAAGAATAAAGCTGTGCTTTTTTATTTTCTTAGTTAAGTAGTTGTTTATGCTTTCATTTTTGCCATTAAATATAGGGTCTTTTAATCGCATTTTAGCGTCTATAACCAAGTCTAGATCATCAAAACTAGATAGATACATATTGACGATTCTCTGATTTATTTGAAGTTTGTAATGACCAGGTTTTATATTTCTCAAGGTGTCAGAGAAACTATTGGATTTTTTGTGAAAACGAATGCTTTTATTATAGTTATAACCAGAAAGTTTGATTTTTCTTTTTTTGAAGTTTTCTACTTTACCAGATAATATTAAATAATCTTTTGTTTTCTGTTCTTTACAGCTTATAAATGTGATAACTATACCTAATAGGTAATGTTTGATTTTCATGCTATTTTGATTTTAATAAGTTGGTTTGGAGGTGAGACAAAAAAAAGAGTTATGATGAACATAACTCTTTTTTTTAGTTTTAAATATGTTTTAGATACCTAAACTTTCAAATAATTCATTAAGTTCTTCACTTCGACTTGGTCTTGGTGCGTTAGCGGTTACAATTTTACCATCAGGGTCAATTAAAATAAATCTTGGTAGCCCTTTAATTAAGTAATCTTTAGTGAATTGTAATTCTTCTTGTGTTTTACCAGCAAAAAGCTGAACTCCACTCATTTCTCTATCCTTAATAGTTTGTTTCCATTTTTCTTTGTTAGCTGGTCTGTCGACACTTAAGCTAACAAATTCAATGTTTTTGCCGTGAAATTGCTGTTCAAATCTTTTAAGTAATGGAATTTCTTTTTTACAGAAACCACACCAAGTAGCCCATACATCAATATATACATATTTGCCTTTACCTATTAAATCATCTAAAGATGTAGTGCCTCCATTATAGTTTTCTAATTTATTAAACTTAGGAGAAGGTTGACCTTTTGCAGTTAATTTTAACTTGTTGTAAAGTTCTCCTATTTCGGCCTTATTTTTTTGATTAGTAGAATAACTATTATATTTTCTATAGTATTCTTGTAAGTTTATAGTTGTGGTGATTTGCTTTTCTGCGGCTTTATGTAATAAATCATTTTTTATTAATGTATCGTTGATTTCTGTATGAACAGATTCTAAATACGATAAGTCGAAATCACCATCGGTTCTATTTTTCTTATTTGTAACATCATCTAATCTAGCTTTGATTAAATCTCTATAAGGTTTAGAGTTAACATAATCTTCACTGTTGTTTAAATCAATATCTCTTGGAATATCAATTGGAAACTGACTAGATACTTTGAATTCTTCATCTCCATATAAAATCCTATGGAAACCCTGGTAGTTCTTAATTGCTAGAGCGAATTCATAGTTAATATTTCTCATTTCCTTTTCTAAATAATCAGCTGGAAGTTGAGAACTATTTGCTAAATCTTCTAAAGTAGATTTGTATTCATCCATTTTACTTAAAAACTCTTCTTCATTCATAGAGAAAAGTTTGTTAGCGTTACCAAGTACTACACCAAGTTTTTTAGCTTTTTCAGTAATGTAATTGTTGATGTTTGCAGTAGGTCCTTGAAAAACAGGATCTTTTGTTCTCTTTTTTGCGTCAACAATTAACTTTAAATCATCAATAGAACTTAAATATACTTGAACTGGTCTTTTACCAATTTTTAAAATATAGTGTCCAGGAGTAATATTTGTTAAAGTGTCAAGAAATGTTTTCGTTTTTCTATCAAAACGAATTTTCTTTTCAAAATTATGACCGGTAAGTTCAATTGTACGTTTTCTAAAATTATCAACTTCGCCAGAAAGCACTAAGAAATCTTTAGGCTTTTCTTTTTTCTCACAAGAAATTACAAGTGAGATTGCGAATAGTATAAGCAACAATTTTTTCATAATTATAAAATTTACTTTATAGGGAATAATTAAATTACGTGTTTCAACACCGAAAGTACCTAATTTTTAAAAGACCTCAAAATCTTTACAGGAAAAATTTGGAAAAAATACAATGATTGCGGACTTTTGATCAGTAAAATCAATCAAAAATACTTTTTCTTCTGAAAAAGAGTTAAATATTTGTAAATAAGAATGTTTTGTTTTTTTAGAGGAATGTTAGTTTTAAAACATTCAATTTCCGAATATGAAAAAAGTGGTTTTTATCACAGGGGCGTCTTCAGGCATAGGAAGAGCTATTGGAGAATATCTTAATGAAAAAGGATGCATAGTTTATGGGACTTCCAGAAACCCAGATCGTATTAAAGATTCAAAATTTCCTTTGGTAGCATTAGATGTCTTAAAATCTGAAACTGTTTTTTCAGCTGTGCAAGAGGTTGTAGATAAAGAAGGGCGAGTAGATGTTTTAATTAATAATGCAGGAAAAGGTATTATGGGAGCTATGGAAGATATTTCTATAGAAGAAGTTGAAAACGGTTTTGATACAAATTTTTTAGGTCCTATTCGTGTTATGAAAGCAGTTTTGCCTCATATGAGAAAGCAAAATAAAGGTTTGATTATAAATATTACTTCTATAGCTGGATATTCAGGTTTGCCTTTTAGAAGTGTCTATTCATCAAGTAAAGGAGCGTTAGAATTATTAACTGAATCTGTAAGTATGGAGGTGAAAAAATTTGGAATAAATATTGTTAGTGTTGCTCCAGGGAGTTTTGCAACAAATATAGCCTCTGGAAGATACTATACACCTGTTTTAGAAAATTCACCGTATAAAGAAATTTATCAGGAAAACTTAAAAGTAACTGATGAATATGTAGATAAAGGTTTAAATCCTTTAGTTATGGCTAAAGCAATACATAAAATTATATTGACTAATAAACCAAAACTTCATTATAAAGTAGGCGCTTTTATGGAACGCTTTTCTGTTTTTTTAAAAAGAGTTTTACCTGATAGGGTTTACGAAAAACTAATTATGAATCATTATAAATTGTAAACTTACTTTTCTTTAGAATAGAGTAGTTTTCTTAAAATAGATTCTACACCAAAATTATCATTACTTTTTGTAGAAAAATTAGCTGTTTTTTTTACTTGAGGATGCGCATTTTCCATGGCATAACTAAAATGAGCTCTTTTCAACATTTCAAGGTCGTTGTTGTAATCACCGAAAACTAAAGTTTCTTCGTAGGAAATATTATATTCTTTTTGAATTAATGCTACAGCATGACCTTTGTTTGCTTTCATTTCAGAAATATCAACCCAATGATTTGCAGATACTTTAACCTTGAGGTTTCCTTCTAAATGTTTCAGATGTGGATACAAAAACTGTTCGCTGCTAACTTCGTGGTAAATAGCTACTTTATAAACAGGTTCGTTTATATCGTTAACAGAATTAATTGCATCGTAATTTTTGTAAAATTCAGCAAGAAGTTTTAATAATTCAGGATTGCTACTAGTGGTGAATGCTTGGTCTTTAGTGCAAAAAACAGGATGTGCTTCAGGTAGTGTTTTTAATAATTTATCAATCATGAATAAATTAGAAGTTTCCATAGCAGTGGATAACAAAGTTTTGTCTTTCTTTACAGCTAAACCTCCGTTTTCAGCCACTATAATAATGTCGTTTTCAATTTTAGCTAACTTATCTTTCATACTATATAAAGGCCTTCCACTCGCAGCAGTAAATAAGATATTATGTTTTTTAATTTTATTAAATAACTCAAAAAATAAATCACTTACTTCATGATTAGAGTTTAAAAGTGTTCCGTCTAAATCTGTAACAATTAGTTTAACATTTGATAAGTCCATAAAAAAGAATTAAGCGATAAAAATAAATATTGATAAATGTAAAGAACTAGTTTGTGTGATTAACTAATCAATAACTTGTAATTTTGATAGTAGTTCTGTTGTTTTTAATAAGAAGAAATCAAATGAAGTTTATTTTGAAAATATTGATGATCTAAGGTTTAAGTATGTTGATTGAAAGTTTTTTGTTATACTATGTTTAGAAAAGTAAAGCTAAATCGTTTTTGTAATGTTTATTTTACATAATTCATTGGTAAATGAAATAGTTTTGCAATGTAAATAATTTGAATTAGTAAATCCTCCTTTACTACAAACAGACAGCTTCTTAATAAGAGCTGTTTGTTTTGTTTTAAAAGATTGGGTTATTAAGTTGTTGTTTTTTAATAAAAATAATTTAGGAACTTTATTTTAAAATGGTATAAAATTGTAGTTTTGCGCGAAACACAACAATAAAACAAAAAAATCAATGAAATTTTTTATAGATACAGCAAATTTAGATCAAATTCGTGAAGCTCAGGCTCTAGGTATTTTAGATGGAGTTACAACAAATCCTTCGTTAATGGCGAAAGAAGGAATTACAGGTGAAGAGAATATAAAAAACCATTACAAAGCAATTTGCGAAATCGTTGATGGTGATGTATCTGCTGAAGTGATTGCTACAGATTTTGAAGGAATGGTTAAAGAAGGTGAAGCTTTAGCTGCTTTACATCCTCAAATTGTTGTTAAATTACCAATGATTGCTGATGGAGTAAAAGCGTGTAAGTATTTTTCTGATAAAGGAATTAAAACAAATGTTACGTTAGTGTTTTCAGCTGGTCAAGCTTTATTGGCAGCTAAAGCTGGGGCAACATATGTTTCTCCTTTTATAGGACGTTTAGATGATGTTTCTACAGATGGGTTAAATTTAATTGCTGAAATTCGTCAAATTTATGATAACTACATGTTTGAGACTGAAATCTTAGCTGCTTCTGTACGTCACACAATGCATGTGATCGATTGTGCTAAAATTGGAGCAGATGTAATGACAGGGCCTTTAAAAGCTATTGAAGGATTATTAAATCATCCTTTAACAACTATCGGTTTAGAAAAGTTTTTAGCAGACTACAAAAAAGGTAACTAAATAATATTTAGTATAAATAATTAAGAAGTCCACACATATAGTGTGGATTTTCTTTTTTAGTAATATTTTTGCAGACTAATGTATCCAGAAAAACAACTTGCACAGTTAGTAATAAGAGCTTGTCAATATTATGATATTGATAAGGTTGTGATTTCTCCAGGTTCGAGAAATGCACCATTAACAATTGGGTTTTCAAATGTTGATGAGATTGAAACGTTTAGTGTAGTAGATGAGCGTTGTGCAGCTTTTTTTGCTTTAGGAATGGCACAGCAAACTCGAAAGCCTGTGGCCATTGTTTGTACATCTGGTTCTGCCTTGTTGAATTATTATCCAGCAATTACTGAAGCTTTTTACAGTAGAATTCCTTTGTTGGTAATTTCTGCAGATAGACCTAAACATCTTGTTGATATTGGAGACGGACAAACAATTCGTCAAGAAAACGTGTTTAAGAATCATATTTTATATTCTGCAAATCTTATTGAAGGTGAAAGTAACGTAGAGTATAATAAAGAAAAAGTAGAAAAAGCTATTTTTACTTGTATTTCAGAAAGTGGACCAATACATATTAATGTGCCATTTAATGAACCAATTTATAGAACTGTCAATGAATTAGAAGATTTTGAGTTCAAGTCAAAAAGTAATAATATAAAAGAAAAATATGACTTGGATACTGAACTTATTGATATTTGGAACACTTCAGAAAAGAAGTTGATTTTAGTTGGTGTTAATTATCCAAATGAAAGTCTTCAAGAATTATTAAAGTATTTTGTAGAAGATACTTCTGTTTTGGTTTTTACAGAAACTACTTCAAATGTAAGTCATCCCAAATTTATCAACTCAATAGATCAATTAATAACTAAACTTGAAGAAAAAGAGTTTAAAGATTTACAGCCCGATTTGTTAATTTCTTTAGGAGGAATGGTTATTTCTAAAAGAATAAAGCAGTTTTTAAGAAAATACCAACCTAAACATCACTGGCATGTAGATAAACTGGTGGAAATGGATACATATTTCTGCTTGTCAAAGTATATAAAAGAAGATTCAGTTGATTTTTTTAAAACTTTAAAGACGAAAGTTCGAATTAAAGAATATAGTGGTTATCAAAAAAAATGGGTGCAAGAAAAAACTCAAAGACAAATTGCGCATCAAAATTTTATTGAAAAAGCTGAATATTCAGATTTTAGGGTTTTTAAAAATATTTTAGACACTTTGCCAGATTCGTCTCAAGTACAGGTCAGTAATAGTGCGGTTATTCGTTACATGCAATTGTATGATGTAAATACTAGCTTAAGAGTGTTTTGTAATAGAGGCACAAGCGGTATAGATGGGAGTACGTCAACAGCAATTGGAGCTGCAGTGGTAGACGGTAAAAATACAGTTTTAATTACTGGAGATTTAAGTTTTTTCTATGATAGTAATGCATTATGGAATAATTATATCCCATCAAACTTTAGGATCATTCTAATTAATAATTCAGGAGGAGGGATTTTTAAAATTATACCAGGTCCTAAATCTACGAATGCATTACGTTATTTTGAAACACCACACAATTTAACAGCAGAACATTTGGCTAAAATGTATAACTTAGAGTACTCTAGCGCTTCGTCATTAAATGGTGTAGAGAGTGAGTTAAATAGTTTTTATGAGAAAAGTGAAAAACCTAAGATTTTAGAAATTTTCACACCATCTAATAAAAACGATACAATATTAAAATCATATTTTAAAAATTTATAATGGAATTACAGGAAGGAGATAAAGTAGATTTAATTATCGGAGTTCAAACAGATCTTGGGTATACAGTTTTAATTAACGAAACCTATGAAGGTTTATTATACAATAATGAAGTTTTTTCTGATGTAGAAGAAGGAATGAAAACATTTGGTTACATAAAAAAGATTAGAGAGGATGAGAAAATCGATGTCTCTCTTAGACCTCAGGGGTTTAAAAATGTAATCGATGAAGATGTAGAAAAGGTATTAAGAAAATTAGAGGAGAAAGGAGAGTTAATGTTAACTGATAAAAGTTCACCTGAATCTATAAAATTTCATTTACAAATGAGTAAAAAGGCTTTTAAAAAAGCTATAGGAAGTTTGTATAAACAAAGAAGAATTCAGTTTTTAGAAGATAGAGTTAAGTTAATAAAAAAGAAATAAATTTTAGTGTTATGAAAAATGTTGTTTTCACAATTGTAATGATATTTACATTGTCAATTTCTTATGCGCAATTTCAAGAAAATATTGATTCAGGAAGACCAGGCAACGCAATTAGTGTTTTTACAGTCGGTAAAAATGTTGGGCAAGTAGAATTGGGTTTAGATTATTCGGATAATTTAGAGGTGTTTTCATCTAATCCTTTTTTAAGATATGGAATTACTGAGAAGATAGAGATTAATGGAGGGGTAAGTTATGATTTCTCAAACTCGGATTTAGTATCTTATAATCTAGGGGCTAAATTCAATATTTTTGAAGGAGATACGATGATGCCTTCTTCTGCTTTTTTTGTAAATTTTAATTTTTCTAATAATTCTTTAATTAAACCTTCTTCTACAGCGTTATTTATTTTTAACCATCAATTTTATGGAGGTTTAAATATTACAGCAAACCTTGGGGTTAATGTGGATTTAGAACCTTCAACAAGAATAGGTGTAGACGGAGAAGGAAATCCAAAAACAAGTGAAGTTGTACAGTTTCAAGGGGTGTACACATTGAATTTTTCTTATGGTTTAGATGATCAATGGACTATTTTTGTTGAGCCTTTTGGGGGTTATGATAAGTTTAGTGATACTAATTTTAATTTAAGTGTAAATGGAGGAACCTCTTATTTGTTAAATAAAAATCTTTTAATCGATTTTCTTGTTGGGCATGGAATAAGTGCAAATAAATTTTTAACCGTAAGTACAGGAGTTTCTTGGAGGATACCAATGAAGTAATTGATTATATTATATGACTAGTCCTAAATAACCGTTACAGTTATTTATTGATTAAATATATTAAACATCATCTAAAGCTATAGCTTTAGATGATGTTTTTTTTCGATATGATTTTATCTTCATTTTATTTTGTTGATGTGCCTGGTTAGGAGTTTTAAAATGACATGACCAATGCGGTCTTTTAGAGTTATAAATAGTTATTGATTGCTTTACTATTTTCTTCATTATCTTAATATCTAGATTTGTGGTAGCAATAAAGAACTCTTGTTTTAAGATTCCATTAACCCGTTCAGCTATCGCATTTTGATATGGATCGTATGATTCTGTCATACTACATTTAATATTATGTTTTGATAAAATATTTTGATAGATGTTACTACAGTACTGCAATCCTCTATCTGAATGATGGATAAGTTCCTTCTCTGGATATACTCTATTTTTCATAGCTATCTCCAAGGCTTTTACCGTTGAGCTTACTTCTAAAGTTTTATCCAAATGATATCCTATGATTTTCTTAGAATATGCATCTGTAATTAATGATAAATACATAGGGTTCTTACGATTGCCTAAATATGTAATATCTGCTACCCATACTTGTTCTGGTCTATTTATTTCCAGATTTTCAATAAGATTAGTATGTTTTCTAAAACGATGATGAGAGTTGGTTGTAATGTGATAACTCTTTTGTCGTTTTATCAATAGTTTATTAGCTCGTAAAATATCAAATAATCGATCTCTTCCAACAGCTAAACTGCTTAATTCCTCCGAAAGAAGATAATACAGTTTTCTTGTCCCAATACTTGGTTGTTCCATTCTTACACGCTTAACCAATTCAACAACCTTATTGGCTATTGATTGAGATTTCTTAACTCTATAGTTAGCTCGATAATAGACCTGTCTGCTAAACCCAAGTAATTTACAGGTAGAAGAAATACTTTCTTTCTTTTGTAAAACAAACATATCAATTACTCGGTTTTGGAGTTTTTTCTAATAGGAATATTATACTCTTTCTCAGCTAAATCAATCATCATATCAAACAGTATCGCTTTCTTCTCTGATGCTGCTGCTTGAGCTTTTAAACGATTGTTTTGCTTTTCTAATTGACGTAATTTTTGCTCTAACTCTAATAATTTTTGTTCTGGTGATTTTGGCATATTAGATGGTGTTTGATCAGTCCAATCAAAGTTACCATATTTTCTCAACCATACTAAAACAGTACTTCTTCCTTGAATCCCATATTTAAGTTGAGCTTGTTTGTAGGTTAATTCGCCTTTTTCTACTTCCGATACAACCGAAAGTTTAAAACTCATCGTATAATCTTTCTGAGTACGTTTGCGGTAAATGTTGTCGTTCATAAGGTTACAAATTTGTGTAACGCTATTTCAGGACGAGACAATATGTAAAAATAAAAAGGAGAGTATAGAGTACTCTCCTTTTTATTTTTTTAAAAAAGTAATGGGCTTATTTATTATCTTCTTCGTTGTCTTCTTCTTCTTCTTCTTCTTTAGGATCATCCTCTAAAGGAGAATTATTTTCTTTAGGAGCATTTTTCATGGCGTTTTCAATACGAATTATATTTTCATAGAACGCTTCAGCATTTCGGTCAGAAAGTTCCATCTTTCCATATGCTTCTTTGTAATAGAAAAGAGCCTGTTCGTAATTTTTGCCAGTTTCATGAAATTTTCCAACATAGTATTCTCCTAAATGAGATTCAGGATGTTTAATCATTACAAAATCTCCAAGAACCCTCAAGTAATCACCATCTAATTTATCTATTACAATACCTTCGATAGCGTAAATATCCTCAAAGCGAACATTTAAATTGGTTCCATATAAGTATTCAATATCTAAATATTTTTTTTCTAAATATTTAATGGCATCTAAAGGTTCTAAATCTTTAATTTTCTCTTCGTATTCTTGTTTTGAAATTCTAGGATATAACCCGAAAATATTACTAAAAGCATCAGGTAAAGCTTTTACTAATGCTGTTGGTTTATTGGCTTCATCTTTAAAATCATTAAAAGCAATATGAAGTTTTTCTGTTTTTAAAGTTTCTAAACCTGTTTTTAATTGTTCGTGTAAATTTTTACGTTCTTTTTTCTCGTATGGATTCGAACTTACATACAAATAAAATTGATTATCAATTTCATCTAAACGTTTCAAATCAAAAGTACTCATCAAGCGAAGTGTTTGATCAGTCAGTCGAGGAGAAATAGAAACGTAAGCATTAAAAATTGGATTTTTCTCTTTCAAATAATGAAGTAAAAAGTTACCAGCATCCTGATCTCCAACAATCGTTAAATAAGGAGAAGTCCTATAATTTGCTTCTAGATAAGGAATCAGTTCTTTTTTGATGTAGTTGTAAAACTTTTTCGCATTAGAGGTTAAGTTTCCACTCTTAGTAACTACAGAAACATCTTGGTTTTTTCTTGAGTCTACATCTAAACCAACAACAATTTGTTTCGGTGTTAAATCTGCATTAGCATATATTTTAGAGTTACCAACATAAATATCAAAAAGGTAATCGTCATCTAAAACAATTGCAATAGGATATTTTCTAATCGTATCACGATCATGTTCTTCAGGAACATATAATTTAATATTACGATCTCTATTAAACTCAACAGAATTTACTTTTTTATTTGTAATTCCTTGTGAGAAAATAGTGAGATTTATAAATAAGATAGTTAATACAAGTAAATTTTTAATCGACATATTTTGTGTTTCTTGTTTAGTACTGAACTACTAAACTATAATTATAGTATTTTTGCTTTCCTAAATAACGAATTTTTTTTCAAATTATGATGCACATCGACTGGAAAACTGCAAAAGAATATACAGATATCACGTATAAGAAACATAACGGTGTGGCAAGAATTGCTTTTAACAGACCAAATGTTAGAAATGCTTTCAGGCCACATACTACAGCTGAATTATTAGACGCTTTTAGAGATGCTCACGAAGATACCTCAATTGGTGTTGTTTTATTATCTGCTGAAGGTCCGTCTACTAAAGATGGAATTTGGAGCTTTTGTTCAGGAGGAGATCAAAAGGCAAGAGGTCATCAAGGTTATGTTGGACAAGATGGTTATCATCGTTTAAATATTCTTGAAGTTCAAAGATTAATTCGTTTTATGCCAAAAGCGGTAATTGCTGTTGTTCCTGGTTGGGCAGTTGGAGGAGGACATAGTCTTCATGTAACTTGTGATTTAACTTTAGCAAGTAAAGAGCATGCTATTTTTAAACAAACAGATGCTGATGTAACATCTTTTGACGGAGGTTACGGATCTGCTTATTTAGCAAAAATGGTAGGGCAGAAAAAAGCAAGAGAAATTTTCTTTTTAGGAAGAAATTATTCTGCTCAAGAAGCTTATGAAATGGGAATGGTAAATGCAGTGATTCCTCACGATGAATTAGAGTCAACGGCTTACGAATGGGCTCAAGAAATTTTAGCAAAATCACCAACATCAATCAAGATGTTAAAGTTTGCTATGAATTTAACAGATGATGGAATGGTTGGGCAACAAGTTTTTGCTGGAGAAGCAACTCGTTTAGCTTACATGACAGATGAAGCTAAGGAAGGAAGAGATGCATTCTTAGAAAAAAGAAAGCCAAGTTTTGAGAAAAAATGGATTCCATAGTAGATAGAATTTTAGGAGAATAACAAATCATCCTATATTTTAATCAATTCGGTAATAAAAAAATCTTAATTGTTTTTCCTTCAGTTAAGTTTGGTGAAAATTAATCAAACAATAATGGAAGTAACAGTTAAGATTTTTATTTATATACACGCTTTTTTTGGTGGTTTGGGTTTAATATCTGGCTTAGGTAGTATTCTTGTAAAAAAAGGAAATACCAATCATAAGAAATTAGGAAAACTTTTTTCAATTAGTATGATTACAAGTTGTTTAATTTCTTTAGTGATTGCATGCCTTCCTAATCACGAAAATCCTTTTCTCTTTTTAATTGGTTTGTTTACTGTGTATTTGGTAATTTCTGGTAAACTAATGTTGTCTTTCAAATCAAAAACTAAAGAAAAAGCAAACACTTTAGATAAAACGGTATCCGCTTTTATGTTAATTATTTCTGCTGGTATGATTTTATTTGGAGCTTATGGATTATTAACTGTTGGAAACGGCTTTCTATTATTTGTGTTTTTTGGAGGTTTTGGAGTGTCGTTATCTATCGGAGATTTTTTATTCTTCAGGAAGTTTGAAAAGATTAGAAATAACGGTTGGTTGTCTAATCACGTAAGCAAAATGGTTGGAGCATTTATTGCTTCTGTAACTGCTTTTATTGTCGCAGGAATTGGATTAGGAAGTTTCGTTTTTTGGATTGTTCCAACAATAATCGGATCATTTTATATTGCATATTGGAAAAGGAAATTAAAAATAGTAGAGAAAAGAAAATAGAAATTAATAATTTTGAGGAATAATTATTTTTGATGAAATCGCAAATAGTAACATTTCTAATTAAATGTCCTGATCAAAAAGGGCTTGTCGCAAAGTTTACTTCATTTTTCTATGAAGAAGGTTTTAATATATTAAGTTGTCAGCAGTATGTAAATGGAATTGCAGATCGTTATTATATGCGTATTCGTTTAGATGCTGAAGATGCTGGGATTTCTAAAAAAGATCTAGAAGATAAATTCTCCAAGCTAGCGAAAGTTTTAGATTGTACATGGTCGGTTCATTACGATAGTGAAAAACAGAATGTAGCAATACTAGTTTCTCATACAAGTCATTGTTTATACGATTTGTTAGAAAGACAAAGAGAAGGAACAATCGATTGTAATATCAGTTTAATTATTAGTAATCATAATAAGTTAAAACCGATAGCCGATATGTTCGGTGTGCCTTATTATCATTTGCCAATTACAAAAGAAACAAAGGCTGAGCAAGAAGCGCAAGTAATTCAATTATTATCTGAACATAATGTAGATTTAATTGTTATGGCGCGTTACATGCAAATTCTTTCAGAAGATTTTATTAATCAATATCCACAGCGAATTATCAATATTCATCATTCTTTTTTACCAGCTTTTCAAGGAGCAAACCCATACCAAAGAGCATATGAAAGAGGTGTGAAGTTAATTGGTGCAACTGCGCATTATGCAACGGTTGATTTAGATGAAGGGCCAATTATAGAGCAAGATGTAGAAAGAATTACTCATGAAAGTACTCCGAAAACACTAAAGCAAATTGGAGCAGATGTTGAGCGATTAGTTTTGGCAAAAGCTGTAAAGTGTCATTTACAACATCAAATCATTGTTTCAGATAACAGAGCTATTGTTTTTCCAGAATCTGGAGAATAGTATTTATATAAATTAAGTAGAGAAACCACATGAAAATAATTTGTATTGGTAGAAATTATGCAAAGCATATAGAAGAATTAGCGAATGAAAAACCAGAAAGTCCAGTAATTTTTTTAAAGCCAGATTCTGCAATACTTCCTAAAAACATACCCTTTTTTATACCTCCATTTTCTAATGAGATTCATTACGAAGTAGAGGTTTTAGTAAAAATTAATAAAGTAGGAAAACATATTTCACCAAAATTTGCTCATAAATATTATGATACTGTTGGTTTAGGGATAGATTTTACAGCCAGAGATGTTCAGGCTGTATGTAAAGAAAAAGGATTGCCATGGGAAAAAGCAAAAGCATTTGACGGAAGTGCAATTGTAGGGCAGTTTTTTCCAAAAGAAGATTTCGATTTAGAAAATTTATCATTTCAATTACAAAAGAATGAAGAGGTTGTTCAAGACGGAAACACATCTTCAATGTTATGGAAGATCGATGAATTAATTGCATATGTTTCTCAATATTTCACATTGAAAAAAGGAGATCTTATTTTTACAGGAACTCCGGCAGGAGTTGGTAAAGTTGAAGAAAATGATATTTTAACTGGTACTATAGATGGAAAACAATCATTTCAAATTAAAGTAAAATGAGTTTAATAACCATTTTATTAATCATAATTCTAATAACTATAGGTTGGGCTTTTTATAGGCT
This sequence comes from Tenacibaculum aquaeponti, assembly GCF_052084715.1. Classification (GTDB taxonomy): domain Bacteria; phylum Bacteroidota; class Bacteroidia; order Flavobacteriales; family Flavobacteriaceae; genus Polaribacter. Next base: position 3,271,443 of record NZ_CP197288.1, read on the forward strand.
TGCCAAGAAATATGAAAAAAATAAATGGGTTTATACTTTAGTTGGTATTATAGCTTTTGTAGGAGTAGTTCTTGTTAACGCTGTTTTATATGCCTTTTTTAGTGAGATTTCAAATAATATAGATATTGAAACACATAGGCTTATTGCGTTTTTAGTAGGGGTTTTAACTTCAATTTTATTACATTTTATTTTGGAGAAAAACTGGTTAAAAGGGAAAAATATTGAAGCTGAAGAAGCTATAAATGAGATAGGTGAAGGTTAATCCAATTTAAACCATTTAATAGCTTCTAAAATTCCGTTTTCAATAGGGTTTTGTTCAAGTTTTAATTCCTCTTTAGCCTTTTGATTCGAATAATAATTATTCACGCAAAGTGTTTGAACGTTAGTTAAGGAAATATCTGTTTTAACTTTAAAGAAGCGCAATAAATTTCCGAAGTAACCAATACCATATAACAAGAACTTAGGAATTTTTACATAAGATGATTTTTGTTCGAGTTGGAGTGTAACCTTTTTATAAAACTCTTTATAACTTAAATTTTCTCCACATAAAATATAACTCTCACAATGCTTACCTAAATCTATAGCGTTAACAACGGCATTAGCGGCGTCGGTTACATTAATAAAACTTTTTCCTCCAGGAGGGTAAAAAATAATTTTTTTATTGTGTGCACTTAAAACTAATCTTCCAGAACTAGGTTTTGTGTCATAAGATCCAATCATAAAAGTTGGATTTAACGTTACAAGTTTTGTTTCAGAATTACCTTTTGCAAGTTGAAGAATCCTTTCTTGTCCTTCTAATTTACTTTTTGCATATAATGATTTAGAAAAAGGAAAGCGAATTGGTTTCTTTTCATTTCCCAAATCATTTAAACTTCCAAAACCAAAACAATTGGCTGTACTTATATATATAAAGGTTTTAATATTATGCTGTAACGCTTTTTTATATAATGTCTCTGTAGCTGTCGCATTTACGTTTTTGTATACATTATAATCTATAATGTCTTGTCCGGTAAGAGCAGCTGCATGAATAATACAATCAACTCCTGGTAAAACAGATTCAAAAGATTCGTTTTTGGTAATATCACCAACATGAAGTTTTAAATTTTCATGAGCAGGTAAAGCAAAACTGTTCTCATTTCGTAATAAACCAATAACACGATACTTTTTTTCAAGTAAAACTGCGATAATATTTGTAGCTAATAAACCATTAGCACCAGTAACTAAAACTTTCATTAGGCTTGAATTTCTTTTCTCATGGCGTTACTTAACATCTTTATTTTAGTGTTAGACGGTAAAACGCTTAAAATAAATTTACTAACTCTGTTTAATCGGCCAGGAACAACACGTCTTTTCCCTTTAAACATTCTAGAAATACTCATTCTTGCAATTTCATCAAGTTCAACTACACCAAGATTTACAAATTTGCTTTGACTCTCAATTCGTGAAGTAACTTCATCATTTGTTTTCATTGGTCCAGGATACACAACAGTAACCGAAACATTTTTGTCTTTTAATTCTTCTCTTAGTCCCATTGAAAAATGATCGATAAATTTTTTAGATGCAGGGTAAACGGTTTTATATCCCATCGGACTAAAAGCTGCCATGCTAGAAATATTCATAATATATCCTTCTTTACTTTCGATTAAATTAGGAAGTAAAAGTTTTGTTAGCATTGAAGTTGATGTTACATTCAATTGAATAATCTTCTCAATATATTCTAAGGAAACTTCAGTAATACGTTTCGAACCACCACTTCCGGCGTTATTAATAAGAATAGATACATTATAATTATTAGCCCATTCACCAAGCGCTATAACATTGCTTTTTTCTGTCATGTCTGCTTCAAAATAATCAACAGTAACATTAAAATCGTTAGCTATTCTTTTAGAAGTGTCACTTAAATTTTCATTAGGAAGCGCAGCTAAAAGTAGATTGAATTTTTGTTTAGCTAGTTCTTTAGCTAAGGCCAAACCTAGTCCCTGACTAGCTCCCGTAATTAAAGCAAAGTTGTTTTTCATTATTGGTTTTTCAGAAAAGACTATTTACATCACATTCAGTTACATTACTACTTATGATTTTTAATCATTTTTTACAAAACGTTTAGAAAATATGTGAGTATTTTTGTCTTTGGTTGATTGCAAATGTATTCTTGAAATGTTTTCGAAACAAGAAAACAACTAAGTTTAATAAATAATTAGGATACAATTTGCTGAAAATCAAAAATAGAATAAAAACATATGAAAGCAGAAATCATCACAATTGGAGATGAAATCTTAATAGGGCAAATAGTAGATACAAACTCACAGTGGATAGGGAAGGAGTTAAATAAGATTGGAGTATCAGTATATCAAATTTCATCAATCCAAGATGAAAAACAGCATATTTTAAACGCTTTAGAAGAAGCTCAAGATAGAGTAGATATTGTCATTATAACAGGAGGATTAGGTCCAACGAAGGATGATATAACTAAAAAAACAATAGCTGAATACTTTAATGATAATGAAATTGTTGAATATCCTGAAGTTATAGAGAATATTAAGAGATTGTTTAAAAAGGTGAATCATCCTTTTAATGAAGTACAAAAATACCAAGCACATTTACCATCAAAAGCAACGTTGCTTCCTAATAGATATGGAACAGCTCCAGGAATGTGGTTTTATGAAAACGAGACTGTATTTATTTCGTTACCAGGAGTGCCTTATGAAATGAAAGGATTAATGACTCATGAAGTTTTACCTCGAATTCAAGAAAAGTTTGAGTTACCATATATATTACATAAGACAATTCAAACCTATGGGCAAGGAGAAAGTGTAATTGCAGAAAAAATCGAAGATTTCGAGAATAATTTACCAAATCATATTAAGTTAGCGTATTTACCATCTTTTGGAAGAGTAAGATTACGACTAAGTGCTAAAGGAGATAATATAGACTTTGTAACTAAAACTTTGGATAAAGAAGTAAAAAAGTTGTCAGTTTTAATTTCAGATATTATTGTTGGATTAGATGAAGGATTAACAATTGAAAAATTAGTAGGGAATTCTTTAAAAGAAAAAAACAAGACAATTGGAACAGCAGAAAGTATGACAGGAGGCAAAATAGCATCATCTTTAATTTCAGTTCCTGGTTCATCAGCATATTTCAAAGGTAGTTTTGTAGTATATACTTCTGAGTTAAAACAAAAACTATTAGATGTACCAAAGTCTATAATTGATAATTTTTCTGTAGTTAGTAAAGAAGTGGCAGAAGTAATGGCGAAATCAGCTTTAGAAAAATTAAATACAGATTACGCAATTTCAATTACAGGTAATGCTGGACCAACAACAGATCATAATGATAAAGATGTTGGTGTTGTATATATAGGTATAGCTTCAAAACAACAAGTTGAAGTTCATGAATTTAATTTTGGGCAACCAAGAGAAAAAGTAATAAATAAAACCGTAAATAAGGCTCTAGAGCTCTTGTTGAAAAAGAATATGTAAAATTAATGTTATATAGTTTGTTTTATTGAGTTTAAAATATGTATATTTGCACCTCGTTTAGAAATAACAACAAAAACTGTCAAGAAGATGTCTAGAGTTTGTGAATTAACAGGAAAAAAAGCGATGGTAGGTAACAATGTATCTCACGCTTTAAACAGAACAAAGAGAAAATTCAACGCTAATTTAATGACTAAGCGTTTCTATATTCCAGAAGAGGATAAATGGGTAACATTAAAAGTATCTGCTTCTGCATTAAAAAACATTAACAAAAAAGGAATTACAGCTGTAATTAAGGAAGCTAGAGAAAAAGGTTTCTTAACTAAGTAATTACTTCTAGATAAAGTATTAGAGAGATGGCAAAAAAAGGAAACAGAGTTCAAGTTATATTAGAATGTACTGAGCATAAAGCTTCTGGTCAACCAGGAACTTCTCGTTACATCACAACTAAGAATAAAAAGAATACTCCTGATAGAATGGAATTAAAGAAATTTAATCCAATCTTAAAGAAGATGACAGTTCACAAAGAAATAAAATAAGTAGGTCATGGCAAAGAAATCAGTAGCAACGTTACAAACAGGTTCTAAGAGATTAACTAAGGCTATCAAAATGGTAAAATCGCCAAAGTCTGGTGCTTATACTTTTGTTGAGTCTATTATGGATCCTACACAAGTTAACGACTTTTTAGCAAAAAAGTAATTCTTGTATACAGTTTACGAAAAAGCTGCTTTCATTACGAAAGTAGCTTTTTTTGTATATGCTAAAAAGATGTATTTTTGAAGAAAATGTATTGGTATAAAGCAAAATAAAATGACATTTTGGCTGTATTTTAATACTGGTACGATTTTTTACACCAAACTATTACGATTATAACTGTTAACTATGAGTTTTTTTAAAAAAATATTCTCGAAGGAGAAAAAAGAAACTTTAGACAAAGGATTAGAAAAATCTAAAGAAAGTTTTTTCTCTAAATTGTCTAAAGCGGTTGCCGGAAAATCTAAGGTAGACGATGATGTGTTGGATAATCTTGAGGAGATTTTAGTATCTTCTGACGTAGGAGTTAACACTACTTTAAAGATTATTGAAAGAATTGAGGAACGTGTAGCTAAAGATAAATATCTAGGAACCGAAGAATTAAATAAAATATTACGTGAAGAAATAGCAGGCTTACTTTCTGAAACGAATATTGGAGATGAAACTGATTTTACAATTCCAGAGAATAAAAAACCATATGTTTTAATGGTTGTTGGAGTAAATGGAGTGGGCAAAACTACAACTATTGGTAAGTTAGCATCTCAGTTTAAAAAGAAAGGCTTAAAAGTTGTTTTAGGTGCGGCAGATACGTTTAGAGCAGCTGCAATAGATCAACTACAGGTTTGGGCAGACAGAGTTGATGTTCCTATTATTCGTCAAGAAATGGGATCAGATCCTGCTTCTGTAGCTTTTGATACTTTACAGTCAGGAGTGAACCAAGGGGCAGATGTTGTTATTATTGATACGGCCGGACGTTTACATAATAAAGTAAACTTAATGAATGAGCTGACGAAGATTAAACGTGTAATGCAAAAAGTTGTAGGAGACGCTCCACACGATGTGTTATTAGTTTTAGATGGCTCAACAGGTCAGAATGCATTTGAACAAGCAAAACAATTTACAAAAGCAACAGAAGTAACTTCTTTGGCAGTTACTAAATTAGATGGAACAGCAAAAGGTGGAGTTGTAATTGGAATTTCAGATCAATTTCAAATTCCAGTAAAATATATTGGAGTAGGAGAAGGAATAGACGATTTACAAGTCTTTAATAAATACGAATTTGTAGATAGTTTCTTCAAATAATGGATGTATACAAAAAATAAGAAAGCTACTTTTTAAAAAGTAGCTTTCTTATTTTGAAGCTATTTTTTTAACTGTTTACAAGCTTTATTAAAGTATATTAAAAAGAAAGTAAGAACTAAGAAAAGAATGCTCAAAATCAAACTATATCCAGTTGATGGATCAAATTGTAAAGCTGTTTTCAATGAAACTCCATTTAATTTTGGAAAAATAATAAGAATTGATACACTTAAAGTAATACCTAATAATAAAAATAAATTAGTGATTATTTTAAAAGAAACTCGTCTAGGAAATTTTAATTTTTTCCACTTCCAAAATTGGAACAAAAAGACAAGAGCCAAAACAAAAACAATAAGAGGTAAATTTCTATAATATTGGAAAGATGATTTGTTATTAAATTTTTGGTTTAATAGAATGCTTGCAATACCATCAATAATTTCCGCATCAGGAGCTTGGTTAGAATTAATTAATACGACAATAGCCTTATTGATAGAAGGTAGTATATACATGCTAGATTCAAAGCTTTTATTTGTCCCGTAATGGTAAAATATATCATTAACAATTCGCCATCCAAATCCATAATTAGATTTTTCATTTGCAGTAAACAATAGTCTGACAGTATTAAAATCTAAAATAGTATTAGAGTCGTTATTGTAGCTATTCATAATGTTTCGGAGATAAATAGACATATCATTAGCTGAACTGGAAATTAAACCAGAAGGAACTTCTTTAGAATGTAAATCTTTATTGAATTTTAGAATAGGATATTTAAGAAAATATTGATAACTATCGATAAGGTTAGTGTTTGTTTTACCTGAGGTGTTATTTAATTTCATCGGGCTAGAAATCATTTCACTTAAACATTCATCATAAGTTTTACCTGTAATATTTTCAATAATTAAACCTAATAATCTGTAGTTAACATTAGAGTAAATAAAAGGTATTTTAGAATTGTTTTTCAACTCTATTTTTTTGAGTTTTTTGATGTAGAAATCTACATAGTTAAAATTAGTATTTGTTTTAAATGTTCTTCCCAACTCAGTCGAAATACCAGAAGTGTGTCGAAGTAAATTCTCGATGGTAATTTTGTCTGATCTCGTTTTATCCTTATACTGAAACCATTTTAAGTATTTAGAAACAGGATCTTTCAAATTAAGTTTCCCTTGTTTTTGAAGTTTAAGAATTAGTAATGCTGTAAAAGATTTAGACATAGATCCAATTAAATATCGATCTCCTTTCTTTCCATTTCCAAAGTGTTTTAGATATATTGTATTATTTTCATCCGTAATGGCTACAGCAATATTCGGAGAATTATAAAATTGCTTTTTACTTTCAATAAAATGTGTAATATCATTTTCCATATCCTTTGAAAATTCAGAAGAGACTTGAGAAAATATTGAAGTAAAAATAAAAAGTGCTTTAAGCACAAAAAGTGTTCTCATAGTATGTAAATATTTTGCAATAAAAATATTTGGTTGTACACTACGAAAGTCTACAAGAACAGCTGATAGTTGCGAAAGGTTTGTTTTTAGGTGCGAAAATCAGATTGACCTAAGATTGTTTTTAAAACTTTTAGATACAGGAATTTCAATTTGTGTAAGTAAAATAGTATTTGAGTTTTTCCAAGATTTAAAATGAGAAGGGTTTATCAAATGAGATCGATGTACTTGAGTAAGAAAATTGAAATCGGAATGAATTTTTTTTAAGGATGATCTAATTAATTTAGAATTGATATTGTTCTGATCTAAAAAAAAGACTTCAACATAGTTTTGAGATTTAGAAATACAGATTAAATCTTCCTTTTTAATCTTTAAAATATCTAATTTATATTCACCTTTTATAGTGATTTTTTTCTCTTCTTTATTTATAGATTTAGGTTGTTCTATTATTGTTTCTTTAATCTGTTTTGGTAGTTGTTTAAGAGTTAGGTTTCTTGCAAATATTATAATTGGGATAAAAATTAGAGCTGATTTTAAATTGCCATGAAAGAACTGATTAAATGACCAAATTCCATTTAAAAAAGGACTTTTATAATACAAGAAAGTAAGAATTAAATTCAGAAAAAGAAAACATAAAATAGATAGAATTTCTAGTACAATGTTCCATTTTTCAAATCTTTGATAAATAGAATCTTGTAATATCGAAATGATAAAGTAGCTTAAAAAAGTAATAAAGCTAAATCCAATACTTAAAAACTCCCACCAAAGATAATTTCCAAAATTCCCACTATCGAAAGGTCTTATATAGTATGTGAAAATAAAAATCCAAAGACTTAAAAAAGTGTCTACATAAGTATGAAGTTTTATGGAAGGATTTAATTTATTCATTTAAGATTTTTTCAGTAAATCCATTAAAAACATAACCTATTGTCCAGTTATTATTAGTGTAGTTTTCTACTCTAACCCAGTTTCCTTTGATAATTTTTCCTTCATCGTAAAGTTCTAGCTTTTGATCTGTTACTTCTTGTACAATAATTTGAGTTCTAAAAGGGAATTTGCCTATTTTATTTCCTTTAAGACTAGGTTTGTCACGAACAACAAGTCCTTTTTTGGCTGTAGTAATTAATAAATCTTGCGATAAATCATGTTTTTGTTTAATATCCAATCCACCCCAAGTAAGTTTTTCTTGTCTTAAAATAAGATCAACTTTTGGTTTACCATCTAAATATTTATAAGTTTTTAATGTATTATATATGGTGTTTTTTTTACCAAAAGTATAGTAAGATTCTGGTTCTCCGAATTCTTCAATATCGAAAGTTACATCAGGTAGTTTTATATATTTGCGATCAAGAGTTTCTAAAATATAAACTTTAGTTATAGTACAAGCACAAGGGCATTCATCTATATCAAAAGTGATAACTCTATTTACATTATCTAGATTATGATGCCTAATTTCAAAAACTTTAGCATCGTTTTCATAAAATTCAGCATCAATCTCTAAAGCAGAAATTACTTTTCCAGTTTTATCATATAAGTTAAGGGTTCTTTGACTGTCAGAAATGTCAACATTACTTTTTTCAATTTTTGAAATACGAAAATCTTTAGATTCAACGATTGTATCCTTCAAAGTAGTGCCATTTTCAATAGGTTTTACAGTTTCTTTAGCTTCCACAGTCTTTTCAGAAGTAGAACTCGTTAAAGTTGATGTTTTTTTATCTCCTTCATTTTTACATGAAAAAAATAAAAAGTAGATCATTAATATTAAGAAAACTTTCTTTATCATAACATAGTATTTCCAAACTCAAATATAAGATATTCACAATAACCTGATTTGACGTAGTTTTTAGCGACTTAAAATATTCATATCTTTATAAAGTCAATCAATTTAAAAACCACTTCGTGAAAAATATAATAACACTACTCGCTATATTAGTTTTAATAGGATGTAAAAAGGAAGAAGAGAAGGAGATTCAATACTTTACAAATTATGATGAAACTGCTGAATTAAAAGCACAGCAAGAACATGAGAACCCAAGAATGAAGTTTAAACTGCTACGATCTAAATTTTTGGATATGAATGAAGTTTTTAAACCTTTTCAAAAAGATTTAAAGCAATTTTCAGAAGAAAATTATAAAAGTTTAAAGCCATTAATTATCGAACAATCTATTCCTTCAATTCAGCAATCAATAAAAGATGGGAAGTTAACATATGAAAATCTTACACTATTTTATTTGTATAGAATTAGAAAGTTTGAAAGTGATTCCACAAAATACTTAAATGCAATTATTAGTTTAAATCCTAAAGTAATTGAGGAAGCGAAACAAAAAGATAAAGAATTAAAAGATCAAAATATTTCTAATGAATCGGTATTCGGAATGCCTATTCTATTAAAAGACAATATTAACACAGAAAATTTACCTACAACAGCAGGAGCTTTAGCTTTAAAGGATAATAAAACAAGTGATGCTTTTATTACAAAACAATTAAAAGCAAATGGAGCTTTAATTTTAGGAAAAGTAAATCTAAGCGAATGGGCATACTATTTTTGTACTGGTTGTCCGTTAGGATATAGTGCGATTGGAGGCCAGACTTTAAATCCTTATGGAAGAAAAATATTTGAAACAGGAGGTTCAAGTTCTGGAAGTGGTGTCGCAACTGCTGTAAATTATGCCGTAGCTACTATAGGAACAGAAACAGCAGGATCAATAACTTCACCTTCAAGTCAGAATTCAGTTGTAGGACTAAAACCAACAATCGGTTTGCTAAGTCGTTCAGGAATAATTCCAATTTCTAGTACACTAGATACACCTGGTCCAATGACAAAAAATGTAATAGATAATTATATTCTTTTGAAAGCTTTATTAGGGAAAGATACATCAGACGAAAAATCGTTTGAATTAACTGAAAACGAGAAGCAGTTTAAAAAGCAAAGTTTAGAAGGGAAAAAGTTAGGAGTTTTCAAAGCATTATTAAATGATTCTATTTACAAGAAAACAATAGATAAGGTAAAATCAGCAGGAGCTACAATTGTTGAAATATCACCAGAACAAAGAAGTTTGCAAGGTTTCCTAACCTTATTAAATATTGATATGAAACATGATTTATCTAAGTATTTAGGTGATAAGAAAGTTTCAGAAAAAACAGTAAAAGATCTTGTCATATTTAATGAGCAAGATTCAATTTTGAGAGCGCCTTACGGTCAGCAATTGTTTGAAGGAATAGTAAACGATTCAACAACTACTCAAGAATTTGAGAAAGTAAAATTAAATTTGAAAGAGGCAGGAGTTTCTTTTTATCAAGTGTTCGAAGAAGAAAAATTAGATGCAATCCTTTCTATTAATAATTTTCATTCAGCATATTCAGCTGTAGCCGAATATCCTAATTTAACAATCCCGATGGGATATAAAGAAACAGGTGAGCCTATTAATTTAACTTTCATTGGGTTACCAAAAACAGAATTTAAATTGTTATCATTAGGAATGGCTTTTGAAAAATTATCGAAAGCTAGAAAATTACCTAAAGACTATGAGTGATTTATGACGAATAAATCATAATTTTGCACACCTTAAATTTTTAGATAGATGCGTACTAAATCTACAAAACAAAATAAGATCAATGTGGTAACCTTAGGTTGTTCTAAAAACGTTTACGATAGTGAAGTGTTAATGGGGCAGTTAAAAGCTAATGGTAAAAATGTTGTACATGAAGATCCAGAAGATGATGGAAATATTGTAGTTATTAATACTTGTGGTTTTATCGGTAAAGCCAAAGAAGAGAGTGTAGATACAATTTTACATTATGCGCAAAAAAAAGAAAGAGGTGAAGTAGATAAAGTTTTTGTTTCTGGTTGTTTAAGTGAACGTTATAAACCAGATTTAGAAAAAGAGATCACTAATGTAGATCAGTATTTTGGTACACACGATTTGCCAAATCTTTTAAAAGTATTAGAAGCAGATTACAAACACGAGTTAATTGGTGAGCGTTTAACAACAACACCAAAGCATTATGCATATTTAAAAATCGCAGAAGGTTGTGATCGTCCATGTTCATTTTGTGCAATTCCATTAATGCGAGGAAAACATAAATCTACACCAATTGAAGATCTAGTGATTGAAGCTACAAAGTTAGCTGCAAATGGAATTAAGGAAATTATGTTAATTGCTCAAGATTTAACCTATTATGGTTTAGATATCTATAAGAAAAGAGCTTTAGCAGATTTATTAAGAGAGCTAGTAAAAGTTGATGGAATTGAATGGATTCGTTTGCATTATGCATTCCCAACAGGGTTTCCAATGGACGTATTAGAAGTAATGAAAACAGAGCCTAAAGTTTGTAATTACTTAGATATTCCATTACAACATATTAATACAGAGATTTTAAAATCGATGAAACGTGGAACAACTCACGAAAAAACAACAAGCTTAATTCATAAGTTTAGAGAGTTTGTTCCAGATATGGCAATTCGTACGACATTAATTGTTGGATATCCTGGAGAAACAGAAGAGCAATTCCAAGAGTTAAAAGATTGGGTTGAAGAAATGCGTTTCGAGCGTTTAGGTGCTTTTGAATATTCTCACGAAGAAAATACTGGAGCTTATGTTTTAGAAGACGATGTTCCTGCAGATGTAAAATTCCGTAGAGTAAATGAAATCATGGAAGTTCAAAGTCAGATTTCTTGGGAGTTGAATCAAGAGAAAATAGGAAAGACTTTCCGTTGTTTATTCGATAGAAAAGATGGAGAGTATTATTACGGAAGAACAGAGTTTGATTCGCCAGATGTTGATAATGATGTTATTGTTGATGCAACAGAACATTATATTAAATTAGGAGAGTTTATTGATGTTGAAATTTATGATGCTGGAGATTTTGATTTATATGGAAAACCAACAGTAAAACAAGAACGTCCTGTTCCTTTAAATCAAAAAAGAAATAAGTAGTTAAATCTCATTCATATTGTAACAGTTTGATTTATAGTTCGTCTTCTGATTAATTAATCAAATGAACAAACTATGAAATCTAATCAAAAAACTGCAAGAATTGTAGGTGTTTTATTCCTTTTTATTTTTTTTGCAGGAGTAACTGTTTATCAAGTTTTGCAAGCACCATTATTATCTGATGATATTTTAAAAGAAACTGCTACTCATCAAAATCAACTAATAAGTTCTACTTTGTTAAATATGCTAAGTGGAATTTTATCTATTAGTATTGCAGTATTATTATTTCCAGTTTTTAAAACATATAGCACCAATTTAGCTAGACTTTATTTTGCATTTACTTTGTTAAACTTTATAGCAATTGTTATTGATAATGGAAGTGTGTTTTCATTATTAGAACTTAGTAAAGTTTCTAGTGATATTAAGAATATTGATACCTTAAATGCTCTTCAAAAAGTATTCTCTGAGAAACACTGGTGGACACATTATTTTTCATTATTAACTTCTTGTTTTCCAGTTTTTGTATTATACTATACCTTATTTATTGCTAAATTAGTACCAAAATTGATTTCATTAGTCGGAATAATAGCATCAATACTGATGTTTATTGAAATGTTGTCTTCTATTTTCGGTCACGGTATAAGTATGAGTCTAATGTTACCAATGGCGTTTATTCAATTATTATTACCAATTTGGTTACTTATCAAAGGATTTAAAGAAAATATTATCATTAACAATCATTAAATTTTATTTGGAATATGTTGTTCAATAATAACTTGAAGGAATTATATTTTAATTAAAAAAGAAACACTACAGGAAAAAATTATATAAAAGGATCACACTTGTTGTGTTCTTTTTATTTTTACATCATGAAAAAAGCATTTTTTAATTGGAGCTCAGGTAAAGATTCTGCATTCGCATTGTATAAAGTATTACAAGATAAAGAATACGATATTAAGAAATTATTGACAAATGTTAATGAAGAGTATCGTAGAATCTCTATGCATGGATTAAGAGAAGAATTACTTGATGAGCAAGTTAAAGCTATCGGCTTTCCTTCAGAGAAATTATATTTTCCTGCTCAAGTAACTATGGAAATGTATAATCAAAAGATGAAAGAAACTTTAACTTCTTTTAAAGATGAACATTTAGATTATGCGATTTTTGGTGATATTTTTTTAGAGGATTTAAAAAAATATAGAGATCAAAAGTTAGCAGAAGTTGGTTTAAAAGGAGTGTATCCATTATGGAAAAGAGATACTAAAGAATTGCTTAAAGAATTTTTACAATTAGGATTTAAAACTATTACAGTTTGTGTAAATGCCAAGTTGTTAGGAAAAGAGTTTGTTGGACGTATTATAGATGAAGATTTTATTAATGAATTGCCTGACAATATAGATCCATGTGGTGAAAATGGTGAATTTCATACTTTTTGTTTTGATGGTCCTATTTTTAAAAATCCTGTAAGATTTGAAATAGGAGAGAAAGTACTAAAATCATATACACTTAATGAAGATGATGATCAAAGTTGTCACACAGATACTTCAGAAGATATAAAAGAATATGATACAAGTTTTTGGTATTGTGATTTAACCCCAGTTTAATACTCTATTATAATATAAAAATCTCCTTTTTTTTAAAGTGTAAATCCGTTGTTTTTTTGAGGTAAAAAACTGATAAATAGTAGTTTTTATCATTGAGTTGGCTTCTTTGCTGTGTTTTAGATTGCAGAGGTAAATTATAAACCTTTTGAAATCATGTCAACCAAAGAAAAAAACACTACGATTCATTTTAAGTCAAGTGAAAAAACGAAATCACTTGAATTAATTGCTTATTTATTTGATAGAAATAAGAAGTTAGTTGAAAAAGTAATCATAAAAGATGATAAGGCTAAGTTTAAAACTAAATTTGATAGAAGGGATAATTCATCAATTTTAGTATTACCAAATGATGAAGCAATTTCAAACGAGACTGATTTTGCTGTGTTAGCGAGTAAACACAAAGCTTATCGACCAAAAGTTAGAATAAATAGAAACAATGAGTTAGAAGCACTAGCCATTCCTGATAAATTAACTGCATTTTGGTTTAGAAAAAAATGTAGAGTTCTTGGAAATGTATCTAAAGTTTTTAATATCAATAATTTTAAAGATAGAAAAGGCTTATGTAATGTTAGAGTTCATATTTGCGAAGTAGATAGGATAGAATGGTTACTACCAAAAGTACCAGATGATATCATTATTAAAATTCCAGATTTAATATTGTATCCTGAAATACCAATGCCTATTCCAACTATAAAAGAAATTCCTGAAATACCAAGGCCATTTCCATTACCAAATTTAAACTTCGATTTTAACTTTTTTGAGGGTACTAAAAGACCTGAGTTAAATTTAAAGTTCCCAAAAGAAAATAAATTAATTTTATCCAAGGCTACTCAACCAATTATTGAAAATGAAAAAGTTTTAAACTTACTACAAAGTAAAAATCCAAAATTAATAAGAGAGGCAATTTTAAATAACTTCTCTTTATTTCATCCTGTGATTTGTTTAGTTCCTTGGTTGTGGCATTATTTTTATAAGTGTGATCACTTAACTACTGTATATACTGATAATAATGGAGATTTTGATACTGAAATTTCTTATGCAATATTTGGAGATCATCCCGATTTATATTTCTGGGTAGAAGCATTTATAGATGATCAGTGGGTAACAGTATATAAGCCATGGTTATCATGTAATACATATTGGAATTATAAATGTGGTACAGAGGTAAATATAAATGTAACAGATGAAAGAGTTCGTTGGGAGTGTTCTAACGATTTAGATGGTGAATTAATTTGGATTAAAACAATTAATTGGGGAACTAGTGTTACTCACATAGAACAAAGAGATGTGGATGGAGTTCCAATTCAAGGTAAAATTTTAAAAAGACAAGGATTAACAGATAAGCATGAAACAAAAGGGAATTTTAGAAGGCCTTTTGGAAAGAATTTATCTTTTATAGTACAATTTAGTAAAGACTTACCTAGTAATAAATACATCTATTACAGATGGTCGTTTAAGAAAGTTAAAAATGCTGATTTATCCGACGTTGTAAGTACATATAAAAGCTTAGATAATTTAGTTAGAAAATCATATTCATATACTTTTAGAGATAGCAACGGACATTTACATTTTAATTACAATAGTGTTAAGCTAGGTCCTTTTGATGTTGCTTCAGAAAGAAATTTATATTTAATTCCAACGAGTTCACCGCAAGATGCACCATTTAACGCTTCAGAACAAGACGCAGATTGGGATAGAAATACAAGAACTATAGCTTTTGATTCTTCTTTAGAAGGAGATGGTTTATATGAGTTTATATTAGAACTTTTTGATAAAAACGGTAACAAAGTAACTAATATACCGAATCAATTATTTCAAGTTCCAGATTTTGATACGTTTACACCTTCAATAAATGCGCCAGCAATAAATCTAGTTAATAATATAGGAACGAATACTTGTAGTGCATTTAAAATGGTCATGAGAATTGATAATAGTTCTACTCAAGCAGATATTTATAAAATAAAAGTTGATGGAGTAGAGGTAAATCCTACTTGTTGTGGTTTTGTACCTTATGAAAATGTAAACTCTAACATTGAAATTAAATTTAGAGCATATCATCCTCACAATTTTGCTGATTTAAGTTTTGTGGTTCAAAAAGGAACATGTAGTGATTCTGTTCAAACAAGAAAAACGAATGCAAGAGGAATGGTTATTGGAAATGCAATAACAACAACTAGTCCAAATTATATTAGAAATGAATTTAGTGAATACACAAAAACATTTAAACCTGCAGATTTATTGGGTATTTGTGCTAGTGAAGAGAAAGCAGCTTTTGCACAACGATTATATGTTAATGCTTTGGCAACTAACGGAGATCATGAAATAGATGCTTATGATTCTTCTAAATTAGTAGCTTTTGCATTAGATAAAAAAAAGAGTTAGAGTTAATAAGATTATATTGTTTGTATTAATAACAACCTTGAGAATTAAAAATATTCTTGAGGTTGTTTTTTTAGTGAGGATATTATTAGTTAGTTTTACTAAAGTCAAATTTGTTATGATTAGAAAAATATTATTAGTATCGCTATCATTTATTAGCTTTCAAAAAGAAATAATTTAAAATGAAGAAGTTTTTTATCTTAAGTACTTTAGTTTGTTGTTTTTCAAATTGTTCTTTTTTTGAACATAAAAAAATTATAATTACAAAAGAATATATTATAAATGAAAATTGGATAAACGATCACAATGGTATTTTTATTGAGAGAATGAAAGTGAAACAGGACAGTATAATTAATATTTTAGATGTAAATTTTGATGGAGCAGATATTAATAGTATGAATATAGTAAACAAATTGGAAAAAGATAGTTTGTTTTTCTATAGTTATAACGTAGGCAAAACATATGATTCTTTAATGTCTTTATCCAAATTGTCTGAAAAGAAAATTTATTTCCATAAGCCTAACGAAGGTTTATGGGTTAAAGGTCGTTTTTCTGGAGACACTGTTAAAGTTCTTGGTAGTTTAGGTAATAATAAATGGTACAAGTTTTCTAATTTAAAACCAAGAACTAAGTTTTTTGTATTTATTTATGTAGATACTACAGGTCAAGTTCATCGATTTGATCAAGACTTATCAAATTATTAAAATATATTTTGGTATATCTAAAAATTCTTTTATAGAATTTCAAGGTTTTTTTATGTATTGTGATAACTTAAAAACTAAGCTATTTGCTTTTCTAAAGCTAAAAAATGAGTTACTTCATTTTTGTCTTTTAATGGGAAAATATGAAGCTCACATTTATATTCTGTTTTATCTTTTTTATGATTTATGATAACTTCTTTAAAAGGATTACCTAATTGAAGTTTTTGTCTAATCCTTTCTCTAACTTCAGCGGATGTTGATCGTCCTTGTAAAAAACTAGGAGTTTTTCTAACTGCATAATTTTTTGGATAGCCAGTCATTTTAGAGAAACCATCGTTAACCCAAAGAATATTTCTATCGATATCCGTTAAGATTAAAGCTTCAAAAGAGTTTTTAGTTAAAATACTTTCTATGTTACTTTCCCAAGAAAAACTACTAGCTATATTTTTTAAAGAAAAAATATCTTTTTGAAGAGAAGAACTTTTAAGTAAAGAATGATAGTTTTGTATATGTAAGTCGAAACTAAGCATATTTATTCTAGCTTTATTTTTATCAACTAAAAGAGGTTTAATTTCTTCGTACTTACTTTTAGATAATGAATTTAAATAAATATCTAAACTCTTCATTTTTGTTATACCATTTCTCATTTTTCTAGTTTGAAAGTTAAAAATAACTAAAACTTTTTTGTTTTTAATTTAATTAACCATAAATATGGCATTAGCAAAGAAAAGTTTTCCATTATCCCAAAAACCTCTAAATAAAGGATTATCAGCTAAATATATTATATTACCTTTTCCAATAGATTCATTTCCGAAGATCAACGAATTCTTTTGCTTCTTTAATGTTTCAGAACCAGCAAACCCAGAAATAACATTATTATTATCAAGTGTAACAACATTAGTTCCTTTTTTTAATAGATCATATGCGTTACTACCTAATTTTAAAGTGAAATATTTTTCATCATACCCGAAGGCTAAAGGATGTGAATTATCTACTTTTGTTTTAAAAATAGCACCTGTTATTAATTTTTTAATTTGCTCTCTTTCTTGATCTTTAAATAAAATTGATTTAACAATTGGTTTTTCTTCATTTTTTTTCTTTTTCTTTTTAAGTTGTTTAGGAGTTAAATTAAAGATTTTACTCTCACTAAAAACTTGGTTAGCACCTCCAATAGCAATTACTTTACCTCCTTGATTTATCCAAGATTTAAGAGCTTTTAACTTAGTCTCATTTAATATACTATTATAATACCCATTAGGTAAGATTAAAGTATTGAATTTCGCTAAAGTTTTAACAGATAAACTACTTGTAGAAATTGAACTGTAATTATAGTTTAAATCTTGCTCTAAAAAATAACGAACTTCTCCATAACTTAATGTAGAAATTCCTCTACCACCTAAAACAGCAATTTTATTATTCTTTATTTCTTTAACACTTGGAGATCCCATATCCACACCATTTTCAGATAGCCCTGTAGAGATATAATTATTCACTTTATTGTGTTTTAAACTAATTTTTAAAATTAGTTGGTCAAAGTTAGGAATATGTTTGTTATCTCTTTTAGTAATAAATAAAGAACCAGGAAGTAGTTCTTTATTGCTGTTTTTCATCACTTTTTCATTAGTTCTTACTCTAATTTTATGTTGTAATAAATCTGATAACAATGTTGCGTCTGAAACATGATTCCAATCAAAAACATACGCATAAACATTATTTTTTAAAGTAGCTTTTTTATTTTCAGAATTGTTAGCAGATGTATTCACTTGTTTTTTACTTGCTATAGCATTTAAACCATAAGCATAAGGTAAAGACCAAGCTGTAATATCGTAAGTTAGTGTATCTTTAATTTTAGTTTTAGGTTCAAATAAAACTTCAATTAATTTTCCTTTAGGTTGATTTGTGTTTACAACCATATGATTTTTGTTAATTTTAGATTGACTATTCTTACCAGTATTATAATCTAAACCAGAAACAGAGTTTTCTGTAGTTTTTCCATAAGAAATTTCATGACGATCTAAAAGTATTTTTAATTGGCTTAATTTATCGGAATTACCTTGTAAAACATATGATTTATATTTGTATGAGTTTGTATTGTAGTAGTTTTTAAATTCAGAATTTAATTTTTTAACATTGTTGTAGGCAACTTCAACAGTTGATAGTCCAGTAGTTGTATGATGTGTAAGTCTATCTTTTAAGGTTAAAATATCTCCTTCAGCAGTTTTTATTCCTAAACCAGCCATTCCATGTCCCGCTTGTTCGTATGTCATACCAATTGCTCCGTTAAAAGTAGGGTAAGTATCACCATAACTTGGGTATAATAAATCAAAACGTTCTTTAGTGAAATACAACCATCCATTTTTATCAAAATGTTTAGCATGATTTTTCCCTAATTCTCCTTGGAAATCACGTTGAAACTTTGTGATAATTTCATGAAAAGGTTCAGCGGCAGGAGCAAAATAATAAGGATTATTAATGTATTGCTCGTGAAAATCAACATGAACATGAGGTAACCATTTATTGTAAACATTTAAACGTTGTTGAGATTCCGTTTGGGTTGCCCAAGCCCAATCTCTATTTAAATCGAATAAATAATGATTTGGCCTACCTTGAATCCAAGGTTCATTATGTTCTATAGCAGAAGGATTAGGGTTTACATTTCTGTTGGATACTTGATTAAACCAATTTACATAACGATCTCTTCCATCTGGATTTAAACAAGGATCTATAATCACAATAGTTTTGTCGAGCCAAGCTTTTTTTTCGGTAAGTAATTTGTAGGCAGTTAACATTGAGGCTTCACTAGATGAAGCTTCATTTCCGTGAACATTGTAACTTAACCAAACTATTGCTTTGTCTTCTAAGGAAGAAGTTTTTTCAATATTAGCATTTGTTAGATGCTGTTTTCTAATACTTTCAATGTTTGTAAGATTATTTTTACTTGATAAGTAGGCAACCTGCAAAATTCTTCTTTCATACGTTTTTCCGTACTTTTCCAAACTTAAATTATTAGAATTTTCTGCTAAATAGTTAAAATAATCTACAACTTGATGATGTCTTGTGAATTGAGACCCTAAAGGATAACCAAGAAATTCTGAAGGAGACTGTATTTTTTGAGAAAATAGCTGTAACGTAGTTATGAATAATATAACTAAAGAAGTTTTTAAACGCATTGAACCTAATATTTGATTGATAGTCAAATGTAAGGAAATAATCTCATCTAAAACTTTTCAAAAACACCCAAACCGAATAAAGCAAAGTCATATTTAACAGGGTCATTAGCGTCAAATTCCCTTAACATTAGGTCTAATTCTTTAATTGCTTTCCAATCATTTTGTTTACGATTTAAAACACCTAGTTTTCTTGCGATATTACCAGTATGAACATCTAAAGGACAATGTAAGTTACTTGCTTTGTGGTTTTTCCAAATACCAAAATCAACCCCTTTTTTATTGTCTCTAACCATCCAACGTAAAAACATGTTAATACGTTTTGCTGCTGAACCTTTTACAGGGTCGGAAATGTGTTTTTGAGTTCTTGGTAAATGAGGGATTTCAAAAAATATTTTTTTAAAGTTATGAATAGCAAATTGATAATTATCTGCTTCTTTTGAAGGGAGTAAAACAGATGCTAGTCCATTATGATTTTCATAAATGTTTTTTAATGAACGAATAAAAAATTTAAAATCTTCAGCATTAAAAGTTCGATGTACAAATCCATCAAAATTATCAAGTTGATCTTCAGAATGATGTAAAACAAAATCATAAGGAGAATTCCCCATTAAATCCATCATACGTTTTGAATTTTTTATAATCATCGTTCTATTTCCCCAAGCAATTATAGAAGAGAGAAAACCCGCAATTTCAATATCTTCTTTTAAAGAAAATGAATGAGGAATTTGAATAGGGTCGCTATCAATAAATTGATTATTCTCGTATAAATCAGCTTTTTCGTCTAAAAATTCTTTAAGCTCCTTTGTAGTCATGTTTTATTTTATGTTGGAAGACCTGCAAAGCTAAGGCAAATAAAGAAACCATTATATGTAGCGTGTAATAAAATACTCCAACCTAAACCAAAGCGTACTCTAAGAAAACCTAAATATCCACCTAAAACTAATTGAGGTGCTACTAAAATAGGAGCAAGAATTAAAACATTGTTAGTAATTGTATAATTTGATAAATGTACTAGTGCAAAAAGAATGGCAAAGCAATAAAAAGCAATTCTAAATAATGCTTTTCCTTTAAATAAGGTTAAAGGAGCTCTAAAAACAACTTCTTCAATTAATGGAGCTAAAATAGCAGCATAAAAAAATACAGCAATTTTGGAATATTGATTAATCATTTCAGCAACTGCATGATTTTCCATGTCTACCAAACCAGAAGCTTCAACTAAACCTAATAAAGGAGTTAATAAACCAATAGAAATAATACTGATCACTAAAGTGTGAAAAAATTTTTTCAATCTATATTTAGGATCAGTATTAGGATCTTGTTCTAAAACTGGATTTCTTAAATAAGAAATTAATTCATTAAAGGTTTCTCGCATAATTTGGTATTTATGAATAAGTAGCCAGAAACCTGAAAAAGTTACAGTTTAATTAATATTTAGCGGCTCCTGTATTTTTAGAACTTTTCAAAATAAAAGCTCTCAAATCATCATTGGCTTTTTCTAAATCTTCTTTTCTTAAATACATCATATGACCACTTCTGTATCCTTTAAAGAACATTCTGTTTTTTAACTTTCCACTAGGGTCTATTTTTCCCATAGTGTATTTAGCTGCACTATATGTAGTTGCACCATCATAATAACCCGATTGCACTAACAATTGTAAGTAAGGGTTTTCTGCCATAGCTTTTCGTAAATTTTCTCTAGCATTATTATTAGAAAAATCCCAAGGATGAACAGAACCAAACATATTGTATTTTACATCTGTTTTAAAATTCAAAACATTTTGTGTGTAATAATTTATAGCAGGAGTAAAGGAGTGTAACCAAGAAACTAATTCAGGACTATAATCTGGTCGTGTTCCGGTTTCAGTTCTGTCTAAACCTAAATACCTACTGTCTAATCTTCCTATAGTTTTTCCAGAAGAATTTCGTAATAATTCTTTCCAGAAGTAAGAAGTAGGAATTTCTAAATTTTGTTGAAGAATTACTCTTTTATCTATTCCAGAATAATAAGCCATTTGTTCTGCAATAGCATTTTTTTCTGTTTCACCAATATAACCGCCTTTCGCTAAAGCAGGAAGAAGTTTATTAATTGCAAAGTTTTCAGATTCTGGAAGAATTTCTAGTAAATCTTTTTGTTGCAGTGCAGGAGGTAATTGTTTATGATACCATGCTGCAGCAGTAAAATACGGGAAGTTTACTGCTAAATTCTCTGAACTTTCAGTACGGATGATTTTATAATCTGCAGGAGAAACCATAATAACTCCGTTCAAGTACATCCATTGTCTGCTTTGTAGTTCATAAGCTAACTGCATTACTCTTGTACCTCCATAGCTTTCACCAATAATATATTTTGGAGCTTTCCATTTATTATTTCTTGTAACAAAAGTATTTAACCAATCCGCTAAATATTTTGCATCAGCGTTTACTCCAAAAAAGTATTTTTTATCAACTTTTTCTCCTTTTTTTACTACTGGTCTAGAATATCCGGTGTTTACTGGGTTTACAAAAACAATATCAGCAACATCTAAAACAGAATACGGATTATCTTTTATTCCATAAGGTTGAATAGGATTACCTTCATCATCTATTTTTAAAACTTTAGGTCCAGTGTAAGCAATATGCATCCAAACAGAAGCCGAACCAGGTCCACCGTTAAAAGACATAATTAAAGGACGTTCCGATTGATTAGACACATCAGTTCGATGATAGTAAGTATAAAATAAAGTAGCTTTTATATTTCCGTTTGCATCAAAAACAGGTTGCGTACCTGTTTGAGCTTTATAGCTAACTTTTTTCCCTTTTATTGTAACAGTATTACTAGTTATTACAGTAGTATCTACAGGAACTCTCATGTCCTGAGCATTTACAAATAGAAATGAGAAAAAGAATAATAATAGAGTGAGTTTTTTCATTTGATATATAGATTTTTAAATAAGGTTGATTAATCCTAATATGACGATTATTGCAAATAAAGTTATGATAAAAAATAATACTGAAGCAAAGGCGGTTATAAATGATCCTATTTTATCATTTTTTTGATGAAATACTCTATAGATGTACCACGTTAAAGCAATAAAAATAAAAGGATTTAAAATTAATGGTATTCTAAAGATTAGAAAACTAATGCTACCAACAATTAAAGTTAAGTGACCTAGTATAAATGAGTTTATAGTAATATGCTCAGCAAAATTGTATCGTCTGAAAAATAGTTTTGTAATTAACGAGAGAGGAATTACGGTAAATACCCAAAAGAATTTAAAATAATTATAAATAAAAGCAGCACCTGTAGAACCTATTTTATAAGGTAAAGTTCCTTTCACAGTATTTGCTTGTTTTTCAGAGACTATTGATGCTGTACTAAAGAAAGATTCTAGAACTAAATAAGCAGTAATAGCAATAATTAAAAAGGAAATAGGGTTAAAAATGTGTTTTCTTTTCCCTTTTAAATATTCTTCAATAGTATGTTTAGGGTTTAAAGTCAGGTTTTTTAAGTTGTATAAAAAACCTTTATCCATGTTAGTAACAGTAGCAACAGTACTTGTAATAGTAGAAACAAAAGTTATTTTAGGAATGTCTCTTTTCTCACCACAATTTGGGCAAAATTTTTCATCATGTTCATAACTACAAGAAATACAAATCATAGAATTTAATATTTCTGATAAAATTACTTAAAAAAAGAACTATGTAATTATAATTCTTTTTAAGTTAAAAAATTAATTTTTGTTATATATGAATTTCCAAATAGACATTGCTGAAACAGCACCTAATATTGGAGCTGATATATAAATCCAAAGCGTTGAAATTTCACCTGAGATTACAGCAGGAGCTAAGCTTCTTGCAGGATTAAATGAGCCACCAGATATAGGACCAGAAAACAAAATAAAACTAATTACTGAACTTCCTATAATAATCCCAGCTATTTTCGAAGATTCTTTTGTTGAAGTGCTCTTTAAAATAGTTAACATTAAAAAGAAAGTTAAAATAAATTCTATAATTATTGATGATAAAGCACCGTTTTGAGGTGTTGTTTGTCCTAATGTTTTAGTTTCAGGGAAAATCAATAGCAATAAAAAACTCGCAGCAAATGCCCCTAATACTTGTGCAGTAATATAACCTAAAATACTGTTTTTTGGAATTTTGTTTCCGATTACTAAAGCTATAGTTACAGCTGGATTTATGTGTGCTCCAGAAATACTTCCAAAGCAATAAATTATTGTTGTTATAACGATACCAAATGTTACTGAAATACCAAGTAACCCTAAACTCTGATTAGTTAAAGAATTAACAATTACTGCTCCTGTTCCACAAAAAACTAAAGCAAAAGTTCCTATAAATTCAGCTAAATAATTTTTCATATTATTAATAATAAAGAGCAACTTAATGTTACTCTTTATTGTTTTTTGTTTTAAATAGCCTCCCTACCAGCTTCAGCTACAGCATGATCATTTTCAACAGTACTACCACTAACTCCAATAGCTCCAATAACATTTCCGTTAGCATCTTTTACAGGAACTCCACCTGGGAAAGTAATTAGTCCTCCATTAGAATGTTCAATATTGTAAAGTGAACCACCAGGTTGAGATAATTCGCCAATTACTCCTGTATTCATATCAAAGAAACGAGCTGTTTTTGCTTTTTTAATTGAAATATCTAAAGAACCTAACCAAGCTCCGTCCATACGAGCAAAAGCAATTAAATTAGCTCCAGAATCTACAACGGCAATGTTCATTTTAGTATTTAATTCAACTGATTTAGTTTTAGCAGCAGCAATTATTTTTTCTGCTTGTTCTAAAGTAATATTCATGTGTTCTATTTTTTAGTTTTAAAATTTCTGAGGCAAAAATAGAATCAGACTGAAGAAACGAGTTAACGATTAAAGTCCATATTGTTATGAAAAAAGGTCAATTTTAAATTGAAGATGGAGAAATGCCAAATCTTGATTTAAAGGCACTACTAAAATTTTGTAAATTACTGTAACCTAATTCTAAATAAATATCAGAAGCTTTAAGTTTTCCTTCTTCTAAAATAGTTTTGGCTTTCAGTAAACGTTTTTCACGGAACCATTTTCCTGGAGATAAATTATATTCCTTTATAAAATGACGTTTAAAAGTAGATAAACTCATATTGCATAGAAAAGCAATCTCTTCTAATGATAAAGAAGAATAAATATTTTGTTCGATGTTATATTTAAAAGAAGTCTTTTCCTTATGAACAAGAGAAAGTAAGTAGTTGTTAAAATCATTTTTGTATTTACTCTGTAGGTATAACAACAATTCTTCAAATTTAACTGTAAGTAAGTTCTCTGTAAATTCCATACTAGAATTACTTATAGATGTTAATGAGTTTAGGTAAGCTGTAATATATGTATCATTTTCAATAACAAAATAAGAAGGAATTTTTTTTGAAGAATTTTCTTTGGTAACATGTTTGTTCAAAAAATCGATTAATTGTTGTTCAGAAAAGAAAAGTAACTTACAATAGTATGTGTTTTCTTTATCAAGTAACTCGCTCCATAAACAATTTCCTTTAGGAATAAGTATCGATTGTTTATTGTCTACAATAACAGAAGTGTCAAGAAAATGAACCTGTTTTTTTCCTACTTGTAAAAAACTAAACATATGCATGTTTAAATTTACCTTAGTTTTAATAGCAGTTTCGGTCATTTTTAAGTCATAAATAAATAAGTTTTTATTTAGGTTGCCGTTTGCTATGTAACTTTCAGGTATATTTTCTATGCGCATTAATGCAAATGATTTACAATTTTAAAGTAACTGTTATTCAACAATAACACCGTCTTTCATTTCTAAAGTGCGATCGGCCATGTTTGCCAATTCTTTATTGTGAGTTACTAATACAAACGTTTGTCCGAATTTATCACGAAGTTCAAAAAATAATTCATGTAAGTTTTTGGCAGAGCTTGAATCTAAATTACCAGAAGGTTCATCTGCAAAAATTACAGAAGGACTATTAATTAAAGCTCTAGCTACAGCAACACGTTGTTGTTCACCACCAGAAAGTTCACTAGGTTTATGATTTTCTCTATGAGAAAGTCCAAGGAATTCAAGTAATTCTTTTGCTCTTTTTTCTGTTTCTTTTTTTCCTTTTTTAGCAATAAAAGCAGGAATACAAACATTTTCTAGAGCAGTAAATTCAGGAAGTAATTGGTGAAATTGAAAAATAAAACCGATGTGTTCATTTCTAAAAGCTGCGAGTTCATTTCCAGAAAGCTCTTTTATAGAAATATCGTTAATGAAAAGTTGATAGTTTTGCTCTTGATTAGCTTTATCTAATGTTCCTAAGATTTGTAATAAAGTGGTTTTACCTGCACCAGAAGGTCCAACAATAGCAACAATTTCTCCTTTTTCAATTTTGACGTTTACACCTTTTAAGATTTCAACATCACCATAACTTTTATGTATATTTTTTCCTGTAATCATGTTACGAATTCGATACAACGAATGTAAAAAAAAGAAATCAGACTAAAAGATATAATCTGATTTCTTACAAAAACAAACTAACGCATGGTTAGAAAAGATTTTTAATATTATTATAGTCGATAAAATATACTAATCGTAAAGAGAATGTGTGTCTCATATTTTCATCAAAAAGACGATTAATATTATCTGAAAAGCCAATATCGGCAGGAGCAAAGTCTGAATTCGGATTAATTGAATTTCTGTAAAAAGCAATTAATTGACTTCCAGGTGCAAATTGCCACACATAATTTAAATCTAAATTCCAGCTGTTAAAGTTCCTGTCGTAATTTCCTGTGTGTGAACTAGAAATTAACTGCCCATTAGATCTGTCTAATTTTAATAATTCGTCTTTGTATGGAACTTTACTCCAGTTATGCCTAAAACTTAAGGATAAAGATGAGTTTGTATTAAAACTATATTTACCAGATAATGTGTTTTCGTAATTAGTTCTATCTCTTTGTCCGAAAATAATTGAATTATCTTCTAATTGATCTATATAGCCTAAATCATTATTTGTTTTATTAAACCTGAAGAAATAATTTAAAGAAAATTTATTATTAAAACGATAACGAGGTCCTATACCAAATCCATAAGCTTCTTTTTCAATATCTTTAAAAAAAGTATAAAACCAATGATAATCTAGAGCTAATTTTTTTCTGTAATCTGTTGATGCCCAGTGATGAATGTTTATTCTTGTTGGTCTTTCAAAGAAAACTCCAGAAGTACTTCCTTGCCTTGGTTCAAAAAAATCTTTTGTTGTTGTTCTAACATTAATATTTCCTCCAAAATTAAATCGATTTCGGGTTTCAGACCAAAATGAAATTCCAGTAGTTGTTCCTGTATAAATTCCAGATTTATGTTGAAAATTTACATTATACCACCAATTTATTCCGAAATTATTAAAAATTCCAACAGGTTTTAATTGACGATAACCTGTAAAACCATAAATAGTTTGTTCATTATTGCTGAATAGAATTCCTAAATCGTTTGGATTGAAGTCTTTGTTCTCAAAATTATATCCAATTTCCCAGCGCCAAGCTCCTGATTGTTTACCAATACTGGTATCGAAAGAATAACCAGTTGTTGCATTGGCAGGATCGTCACTAATATCTGTCATTCTAAAATTACCATCAATATTATATGTACTAGATTTATCTTCAACATGCCATAATAATCCGGTAGCGTTTGCATCTCTAAATCTTCCATCTCTAGTAACATTTGTGTTAATTAAAGTAATAGAAGAATTTTGATTGAATTGTTTGTCTAATACCATAATATTGTAATTGGTAAAAGGCTCAGTGACAGCTTTACGTTGACTTTTAGTCGTGATAACTTCGGTACCAATTTGAGTTTGTTCTGTTCTTTCGATAGTAGCTTCTGTTTTTTCAGTAATAGCGTTAAAAAAACCAATACCTAATCCATCTTTTGTTCTTCCTGAAATTTTTATAGCGTTCAACATTTGAACTTTATTTGGATTATCAACTATTTCCTCATTTATTTTTTTTCCAGCAATAAAATCATCATCATTTTGTAAGTTTCCTTTTATATTAAACTGATCAGTGGGAGAACCACCAATTCTTCTTGAATAAAACAAACGACCTTTAGAAAACAATTCTGTTCCTTCAGTAAAAAACTGGCGTTGCTCTGTAAATTGTTGTTCAAACGGGCCTAAATTTAATTGTACATTATCAAAACCCACTTGACTAAAATCAGGAATTAATGTAGCGTCTAATGTGAAGTTTTCTGTTAAACCATATTTAATATCCATACCAACACTCCAATCGGTATCTGTATTTCCATTTTCAGTAATTATTGTTCCAGATGCGTATGGATATAAGTTTAATCTTGTAGGGGGAGAAATATTTTTAAAATTTTCAATCAATCCATCGTATTGTGTCCATCTTCCTATACTATTATCTATGTGATTCCAAGTGTACTGTGAATTTAAATTTTGAATTCTTCTATGGTAGTTTATTCCCCAAGACTGTATTTCACGATTAGCAAAACGTAAAGCTCTGTAGGGGATTTTCATTTCAACAACCCATCCATTTTCTGTAACTTTAGTATTACTATCCCAAACAGCACTCCAATTAAAATCTTCATTACCATTAGAAATTTTAGCATCTGCTTGAACTCCTGAACTTGTGACTATAAATTCAAAAGGATTTTGTCCATCATCATTAGGGTTTATCGTAATTAGAAAAAAATCGGTGTTACCAATATTATCTCTATTAGTGAATTCTGAAGGGATTTTATCTGGATTAGGGTCAAACATTTTTGCAGCAATATAAATAGCATTATCATCGTAAATAAGTTTCACTTCTGTTTTATAATCAGATAGTTCACTCTTACCATTGTCTGGTCTAAATTCAACAAAATCTTTAGCAATAGGAACATTTTGCCAAACAGTGTCATCTAAATTACCATCAATTTTAGGAGATGAGCTTATTCTTGTAGCTGAAAGCTTTTTTCTTTTGATGTTTACTTGGGCATTTGTATGTATTATATTTAATGCACAAATGATTAGTAATATAGTTAGTTTTTTCATTTTTAATATAGCACTTGATAATAGTTAAATAGTGTAATAGATTTATAGTGTGTTTGTTTTTCTAGAAAAAATTGATCGATTACAGTAAAGACCAGTGAAAAAATAGACCGTTACAGATTTAATTTTTTTTAACAATTTTTTAGGAGAGTTAGAGTTCAGAGAAAAATCATTTAAAAGAAAAGTGAAATGATAATTTTTTAATGTGTCAAAGCTATTTTAGTTTGAATTGAATTTGTATTTTTGTTCGACTTTTAAAATTCATAACGAATGAACTTACACGAATATCAAGGTAAAGAAATATTAAGTAGTTTCGGCGTTCGTACACAACGCGGTATCGTTGCTAGTACTCCTGAAGAAGCTGTAGAGGCAGCAAAAAAATTAACTGAAGAAACAGGAACTGGTTGGCATGTAATTAAAGCTCAGATTCACGCAGGTGGACGTGGAAAAGGTGGTGGAGTAAAATTAGCTAAGAATTTAGACGAGGTAAAGAGCATTTCTGACGATATCTTAGGAATGATGTTGATTACACCTCAAACTTCTGCTGAAGGTAAGTTAGTAAATCAAGTTTTAATTGCTGAAGATGTTTACTACCCAGGTGATAGCGAGCCAAATGAATTTTATATGTCAGTTTTATTAAACCGTGCTACAGGAAGAAACATGATTATGTATTCTACTGAAGGTGGTATGGATATTGAAGCTGTTGCTGAAGAAACTCCACATTTAATTTTTACTGAAGAGATTAACCCTGGAACAGGATTGTTACCATTCCAAGCTCGTAAAATTGCTTTCAACTTAGGTTTAAGCGGTGGAGCTTTAAAAGAAATGGTAAAATTTGTTACTGCTTTATATACAGCTTATGTTAAGTCTGACTCAGCTTTATTTGAAATCAATCCAGTATTAAAAACTTCTGATGATAAAATTTTAGCTGTAGATGCTAAAGTAACTTTAGATGAGAACGCTTTATTCCGTCACAAAGACTATGCTGCTTTAAGAGACGAACGTGAAGAGAATCCTATCGAAGTTGAAGCTAAAGCTGCAGGATTAAATTATGTAGATTTAGATGGAAATGTTGGATGTATGGTAAACGGAGCTGGTTTAGCAATGGGAACTATGGACTTAATTAAGCAAGCAGGTGGTGATCCAGCTAACTTCTTAGATGTTGGAGGTACAGCTGATGCTAAACGTGTAGAAACTGCTTTTGAAATCATTTTAAAAGATCCAAATGTAAAAGCAATTTTAGTAAATATTTTTGGAGGTATTGTACGTTGTGATCGTGTAGCGCAAGGTGTTGTAGATGCTTACAAAAACATGGGAGATAAAATTAATGTGCCTATCATTTGTCGTTTACAAGGAACAAATGCTAAAGAAGCTAAGGAATTAATTGATAATAGCGGAATGGAGATCATTTCTGCTACAGAATTCCAAGAAGCTGCTGATAAAGTAGGTGAAGTGTTAAAAGCATAAAGATATTAGTGTGTAAACTAATTCTTAATTAAATATATTTTTAAAAGGGCTGTCTTTCTTAAGACAGCCCTTTTTTATTCTGTATTAGAGTATTACTTTACTTTAATAAACTTACCAAAATACTTTGTTTTATTGTTTGTTAGAGTATAAAAATATAAACCACTTTCTAATAAGCTTAAATTAAAATTATTTTTTCCTTTTTCTGAGATTACTTTAGATTTAAAAACTATAGCTCCTTTACTATCATAAATTAATAACTCATTATTATTATCATTATTTGAATTTAAAAACTCAAGGGTCATGAAATTATTAACAGGATTAGGATAAATTTTAAATGAATCATTTTTAGTGTCAGTAGAAATTAAGTTACTTCTGTTTAGTGTGCTTAACCCATCTAAATATGCTCTATGACTTGAAGAAAATGTTGAGTTTCCAAATAAATCCCAATTAATAGACCATGTCATTAATCCTCTAAAGTCTGGATAAATACCATTTGTAGTATAAGTTCTTCCTGGGTAAGTAGTTCCTTTAATTAAATAATCTAATGCCTGTTGTACCATAGTTTCAGAAGTATAACCACTTCCAGCAGCTTGTGTTGTTGCAGGTAAACCAATAGCAACTTGATCGGGTCTTAAGCCGGGGAAAGTTAATCCAGTTTGGGCTACTTTAAATCCAGTAATTAACATTTCTGCCATAGCGACATGAAAATCAATAGTAGCAGGTTGATAAATTTTTCCATCCCTACCAAACATTGATCCTGTATTATAATGTTGAACATGAATATAATTCATTTCATTGCGTAGTGCGTGAACAACAGGAAGGTATGCTCCAAAAATACCAGAATAATTACCGTAAGCTCCTTGCACGTAAGCTGTTTCTGGAGCCATACTTAAAATAAAGTTATTTTCACCAATGTTATTTCTTATTGTTTTGGTAGCATCGATTAAGTTAATAATTTTAGGCGTAGTTGGATTTCTAAAATCTGTGTCCCCACTATTTAATGAAAGAGAACTACCTTCTAAGTCAATATCTAATCCATTAAAACCATAAGTGTTTATTATGTTTGTCATTGAACTTATAAATTCATTTTTTTCACTTTCATTATTCAACTCAATTTTTGCATTAGCGCCTCCAATTGAGATTAAAACTTTTTGACCTCTAGCTTTTACTGTAGCTATATCGTTTATGAGCGCTTGTGTATTTCCTTGGTAAATCTCATATGGCGTAAATTGCATATCTGCTGTACTTCCTGTTTTAGGCTCTGCAAAGGCAACACAAATTACATCCCAATCTGTAGATACTTCACTTAATCGTGGAGTAGTTGATCCATTATTAAAGTTATGCCAATAGCCAACTAAAATTTTTTCAGGAATACTATTATTACCACCACCAGAATTTTTTCTAATTAGAACTACACTTGAAGTAGTTTGATTATTATCATTATCAGTAGCAACGACTGTTAGTGAGTAACTCGAATCTTGTGCGTTAGTAATAGTAAAGGAGTATGGGGAAGTTAAATCCTCGCCTAGTTTAATGCTCCCATTAAAAAATTCTACTTTAGAAATGGTTCCATCATCACTAGCGTCAGCATTAATAACAATATTATTGTTTGAATTATAGGTGCTACCATTTAATGGAGATGTAATATTTACTTGAGGAGAAGTATTATTTCCTCCATTGCAGCTACCTGTTTTAGACCATGCATCTTGCCAATGAGCTCCTGTACCTGGAGCATATGCCCAAGCTGAAGAAGAAGAACACCATCCTGGGATTTTGCATTTGAATTTTTCACCTTCATTTTGAACTTCCTGATCTTGTCCATATGAATTACCGGCTACATATTGAGGAAGCCCATTGCAATTACCACCTCCAGTAGTTGATGTAACAGATATGTTTATAGTTGAAGATGTTGTTGTTAATCCTTTATTATCAGTAGCTACAGTCGTTAAATAATAATTTCCTTCAGTGAAATTATTTATAGTAAAAGTATAAGGAGCGGTTGTATCTTCACCTAGTTTAGTGTTTTCATTAAAAAATTCTACTTTAGCAATAGTTCCATCGCTGTCCGTAGCAGTAGCGGTAATAGTTATCGTTTCGCCTTCGTTAAATGAAGTATTATTATTAGGGCTAATAATACTAATTGATGGAGGGGTGTTTTCTCCAGTATCGCCACAATTTTTAATTTTTCTCCAAGGTTGTCCATCACCTGTATGAGTATCTGGAGTTTGATTTAACGACCACCATTTCGCTTGATAGTTTACATTTTTATATACAATATTTTCTCCTCCTTTGTATGTAGTTGTAGAAGACCAATCAGGAATTCCATTACAAGTGTCTGAAGTATCTCCATTTTTAACCGTAATTGAAACTGCTGTAGAAGTGGTAGAAGTATTATTATTGTCAGTAGCTATGGCTGTTAAAGAATAATTCCCAGAAGAAACATTTTGCCAGATATATTCGTATGGAATAGTAGTATCTTCTCCTAGTTTAGTATTTCCATTAAAAAACTCTACTTTGGTTACCGTTCCATCGTTATCTGAAGCTGTAGCTAAAATAGTTATATTATCACCTGTGTTGAAAGAGTCATTATTGGTAGGAGAAGATATGTTTACCGTTGGTGATTCATTAGAGTTGTCACTATTTACTATTATAGTAATAGCAGAAGAAGTCGTAGAAGCATTGTTATTATCAATAGCTTTAGTGGTTAAAGAATAATTTCCAGGAGAAACATTTTGCCAGGTATATTCGTATGGAATAGTAGTATCTTCTCCTAACTTAATATTGCCATTATAAAATTCTACTTTAATTACCGTTCCGTCATTGTCAGAAGCTATTGCGGATATATTAATAGTATCACCTTGATTGAAATTTGTATTGTCGTTTGGTGACGTTATACTTACTGATGGTGGAGTATTTCCGTCAGTTGTACCGCTAGCAAAAACTTCATTTATTTTATTTACTAAAGGAGATTTTACGTTAGACCATCTTTTTAATTTTGTTCCAAACGAAGTGACAGAACCACTTAATTCTAAATCACCATATACAGTCCAAACTATTGTTCCACCTAATTGATTATCATTAATAAATTGTGCTTTTATACCTATAGATTCTTCATCATCGTAACTTAAAAAATATTTACCATTCACTAAATAAGGCACTTTAGCTTCATTATCCCATTTTCTTGTCCAGCCACTATTAGCAGATAGTGCTTTTTGTTTGATATAATAGTAATTAGGAGTTCCGTCATAAACATCTCTAGGCCAGTTTGTAAAGTCAGATGCTGTTTGTATTGGACCATCAGGCTGAACGTTTTCTGATCTTTTAACGGTAGAAGCGTTAAGATCTGCATTACCAGCAGTTATAACTCCTCTTCCATAAAATGGAGCTCCAAAACAAATCTTATTTTTAGGAACATTTAATTCATTTAGTTTATCTAAAGTTGATTTCCAACTAAAAAAAGATACCTCAGCATTTGTATACGGATAAACGGGAGCATTATGTCCAGCTTTGTTAGACCAACCTCCATTATAGTCATATGTCATCATGTTAAAGTAATCCATAGAGTTAGCTAATCTACTCCAGTTAAAACCTTCAAGCTTTCTTGGATCAGCAGCCATTGCAGCTGTTATTAATTTGTCTGATCCTATAGCTGCTCTAATCTCTTCCACTAATTTTTCGAAATTTTCAAAATCTGCTTGAGTACCTGTAAAATTCATTCCAGAATAAGGACCAGGATATTCCCAATCCAAATCAATACCATCAAATCCAGTTGCGATTAACTTTTTACAATCGTTAATAAATCGTGCTCTTTTAACAGGATCTGCCGCCATTTCTGGAAAATGTTTACACATACTCCAGCCACCAATAGATGCCATAACTTTAACTCCTTTTTGGTGAGCTAAATTGATTAAACCAGGGGCACCATTTTCTTTATGTAATGGGAGTGGAAGAGTTCCACTTAATCCCCATGTAGGGTGAGTCCATGTATTTCCATTAACTTCAACTTGAAAACCTTGAGCTTCTGCTCTTTGTTTAGCATTTTCATTGATGAATTGAAGAGGTTCTATTTCACCGAATAAAATATGCATATCCCAACTACTATAAATATCTGTAAAAAAGATGTCTTTAGGTTCTTGACTTACTCCGTTTTTATAAATTTGCTTATTTCTATGATCTCCACTATGTAACGATCCATCATTAGCTACTCCAAAAAAGGAATAGTTTAAAATAGTATACTTTGAATAATCAATATTCAAATGTGTTAAAGCTCCTTGAGCAGGAAGTCCTGCATTGGTCGCTTTCCAAGCATCCCAGTTAGTAATGTAACCAATAACTTGTTTTTGATGATTAGATGTAGTGGCAGTTCCACCTGTGTTAACTTGTGATAAAAGAATTGTGGTAGTGAAAAAGAATACAATTAGTAGTCTTTTTCTAATAAAAGAATAGGGTTTCATATGTAATAGGTTGTTAATTAGGGTTTTAATTTATTTTTTTTGTGTTTTTTAAAAAAATAAAATCGACAAACGACATAAAAAATACAATTGGAGACATATAAAAATAGATAATGAACATTAGAAATAATGTTAATCTGGCTGATAAATTGTTTAATAAACCTATTAATTTTTAGCTAAAATTTTAATATTCACTTTTTATTTTTATATGTGTTAAATTGTTGTTTTTTAGAGTTTTAATTTTGGGTTAATCTTTGTTGATATTGTTAACATTAAAATTAGTTTTTGATAACTAATTACTTTCATTTTCTTGAGTTTTAGGTAACTTTTTGTTTAGTAGTGTGTTATATTTTTGATGAAGTTAATTACTAACATTAGAACCCCCGATTAACAAAAGTTAAAAGAGTAAAAGAAGATCAATTTTAATTAAAACAAAAAACAAAAAATCTACCATTATGAAATCAATCAAAGCCTTATTAATTATTGTAACATTATCATTTAGTTCAATTATTTATGCCAATAATACAAGTTCTACAGACAAAAAAGTATTTACAGAAGTAAGAGAGGAAATTCAAAATTTACTAAAGAATCCAGGTTTTTTAGTAGAAGAAGATATGAAGATCACTGTACGTTTAACAGTAAATAAAAGAAATGAAATTGTTGTTTTATCTGTAAATTCAAGAACAAGCAATTATCAAGTTGAAGCATTTATTAAAAACAGATTGAATTATAAGAAATTATCCGAAAAAATAGAAGCAAAAGTATATACATTACCAGTGATAATGGTGTCTAAAAAATAAGTTTTCATTAAAAAAATAAAGCTTCATAGTATATATTATGAAGCTTTTTTGAATTTACTTTAAGTTCTTAATTTTTTTATCCCATTCAATTTTATTTTCTATAAAATAACTTTTATTATTTTTTAATTTCTTTTGATTTCTCCAATAGGTCCCTGTGTATTTAATAAGGTAATATCCATCAGGAAAAATTATAATACTGGAAGGATTTTTAAATGCGCTCTTGAAAGTTTTTTTAATAATTTTATTAGGATCGTTAAAGTAATTTCGACTTTCTAAATCTTGATAAGGAAATCCTTTATTGATATCGTATACACTAAAAAAAACTACTTTCTTATTTTTCTTAGACCTTTTTCGGTCACCTCCAATTTCTTCTAAATAGTTTTTATATCCTATTACTCTCTTAACTTTGAAAGCTTTTCTCTCGAATTTTTTTAGTTTTTTCTTTTTTGAATTATAAGGTAAATAGCCTATTTTGTTATTTAAAGAATCGAGATAAATATATGCCGATTGTTCTGACATATCATTTTTATTAGGAATTGTATCCTTGTAATTGATAGACCAAGTTTTAGTACTGTCGATTCTATTTCTAAGTGCAAATAATTTCTTTATTTGTTGGTGTTTTTTCTTGTCGAGTTTGCCAAATATTTCATTAAGAAAAAGTTTTTTTAAAATGATTGTATCGTTTTCTAGTTTAACATAACTAAAAAGATCACTATTAATTCTATTCGTAAATTTTTCTTCAGATATTTCATTAAGCTCATGATCTAATAAATACACTTTTTTATCAGTAGAATATGTTTGGCCTTTTGATGCAATACTTACAAAAAGAAAGAAAATGATTGTTATTTTATATGTTATTATTGTAATTGTTTTACTTTTCGTTTCCATTGTTTTCTTTTTCTATTGAAAAAACTTTTCTTCAATAATTTTTTAGTGATATTTTTTCTTCCGCTAAAAGATATATAATTTCTATTTCCAAAGAAAGAAAGGTAAAATTGTCCATCAGGATGAATAACTATAACTTCATAATTTCTTACAGCTTCTCTAAAAGATTTTTTTAAAATTAAATTATCATCTTTAAAATAACTAAGATTATATAGCACATTTTTAGGAAAACCATGATTCTTATTGTAAAAGTGAATTAATTCTGATGTTTTTTCTTTTCCAAAAGAACTGATCTCTTTTTCTATGTGGTGAACATAATCGTTATAACTGCTCAAATGAGCATGATAAGCAGCATTACTGTAATCTTTTTTAGGAGTTTTAGAGTCAGAACCATAAGGAACAAAGCCAATGACTTCTTTTTGTTTGTTATAGTAAGCTATACCCGATTGAGCCGGCATTTTTTCTTTATTAGGAATTGAATCGACATAATGAATAAACCAAGCTTTAGTAGTGTCTATTTTATAGCGTAAACTATATAATTTTTTAAGCTGATGATGTCTTCTTTTATCTAATTTACCAAAAACTTCCTTATACATTAATTTTCGTATAAATGAAGAATCGTTTTCGTAATTTACAGTTTTAAACAATTCTGAGTCTTCGTTTTGTTTGAAGTTTAAAAATGATATTTCTTTAAAGTCAGCATTATAATAGCGATATTTTTTTTGGTGAGTTGTTCTTTGTGCATTTATAGAAATAAATGCAAATAAAGAAACAATAATAATTTGTTTCATTTTGATTTTATCAGTTTAAATTTTGTTAAGAGTTACTTTAATTGGAAAATGTTACCCAATTGATTGTTCAAACAATTTTAGAAATATGAAATACGAAAATAGTTAAGTTAAATGTTCTTTTAAAACTTTTATTTCATCACGTAATTTTGCAGCTTCTATAAAGTCAAGTGCTTTTGCAGCAGTTTCCATTTGTTTACGTTTTTCTCTAATTCTTTTTTCTAGTTCTGGTTTAGGTAAGTATTCTAAATCTTGTTCAGCAGCTTTTTGCGTAGCCGATTCATATTGATAAGAAGTGGTTGTATTCTTTGACAAAGTATTGTCTATCTTTTTATTAATTTGTTTGGGAGTAATACCAAATTTAGTATTGTAGTTTACCTGTTTTTCTCTTCTCCTGTTAGTTTCATCAATAGTTTGTTGCATGCTATTAGTAATTTTATCAGCATACATAATCGCTTTACCATTTACATTACGTGCAGCTCTACCAACAGTTTGTGTTAAAGATCTGTGCGAGCGTAAAAAGCCTTCTTTATCAGCATCTAAAATGGCAACTAAAGAAACTTCAGGTAAATCTAAACCTTCTCGTAATAAATTTACTCCAATAAGTACATCAAATAAACCTTTTCGTAAATCTTGCATAATTTCAACACGTTCAAGTGTGTCTACATCGGAATGAATATAACGACATCGTATTTGAATTCTTGTTAAATATTTAGCCAGTTCTTCAGCCATTCTTTTTGTAAGAGTAGTTACTAAAGTTCGTTCATCTTTTTCAACACGAATTTGAATTTCTTCAATTAAATCATCAATTTGATTTAAACTCGGACGAACTTCAATTTCTGGGTCTAATAAACCAGTTGGACGAATAACTTGTTCTACAAATAAACCTTCTGTTTTCTGTAGCTCATAATCTGCAGGAGTAGCAGAAACGTAAATGACTTGATTTTGTAACGTTTCAAACTCTTCAAATTTTAGAGGGCGGTTATCCATTGCTGCAGGAAGTCTAAACCCGTATTCTACCAAGTTTTCTTTTCGACTTCTATCTCCACCATACATAGCATGAACTTGCGGAACTGTTACATGACTTTCGTCAATAACCATTATATAATCATCTGGAAAATAATCTAGTAAACAGAACGGACGTGTTCCAGCTTCTCTACCGTCTAAATATCTTGAGTAGTTCTCTATTCCAGAGCAATAACCAAGTTCACGAATCATTTCTAAATCGAATTCTGTTCGTTCTTTTAAACGTTTAGATTCTAAATGCTTTCCTATTTCAGAGAAGTAATCGCATTGTTTTACTAAATCATCTTGAATCTGATGAATAGCATTTTGTAAAATATCTGGAGATGTTACAAATAAGTTTGCCGGATATATATTTAGATGTTCAAATTCTTCTACAATTTGATTGTTTTCAATATCAAAAGCTTCTATTTCTTCAATTTCATCACCAAAGAAATGAACACGATATCCGTTGTCTCCGTAAGAAGGATAAATTGTAACTACATCTCCCTTTACTTTAAATGTCCCGCTTTTAATTTCTACTTCAGAACGCGCATATAAACTAGTAACTAATTGATGTAAGAATTTTGTTCTTGAAATTTGTTGTCCGACTTCAATCTCAATCACATTCTTTTTAAATTCAATTGGATTTCCAATACCATACAAACAAGAAACTGAGGCGATTACAATGACATCTCTTCTGCCAGATAAAAGAGAAGAGGAAGTACTAATTCTTAAACGTTCAATTTCGTCGTTTATGGAAAGATCTTTTTCTATATAAGTTCCAGTAACAGGAATATACGCTTCTGGTTGATAATAATCATAATACGATACAAAATATTCAACAGCATTATTCGGAAAGAATTGTTTAAACTCTGAATATAATTGTGCTGCTAAAGTTTTATTATGAGCTAAAACTAAGGTCGGACGATTTACTGTTGCAATAACATTAGCAACACTAAATGTTTTTCCTGATCCTGTTACTCCTAATAAAGTTTGATATTTTTCATCTGCGTTAATTCCATCAGCTAATTGTTTTATAGCTTGTGGTTGATCTCCAGTTGGTTGAAATTCTGAAACTAGTTTGAAATCCATATAACAAAAATAAGCATAGTTTGGGTGAAAATCTATGCTTATTCATGTTGATTGTATTATTTTCTTAGTAACGAAAAATGTCCTCTTCTTGTAAATGTTTTTCCGTTTCTATCAGTAAGTTCTATATTGAACCAATAATCGTTAGAAGGTAAGTTTCTTCCATTGTATAAACCGTTCCAACCTTCTCCGTCGATTTGTAGAGAGGTAATTAATTTTCCGAATCGATCAAATATATTAATACTACTTTTAGGATAGAAGAATGAGTTTGTTCCTTTAACATTCCATAGGTCGTTAACCCCGTCGTTATTTGGGGTGAAAAAATCTGGGAATTCTAAAACAGAAACGTCTAATTGAGCTATTCCACAATCGTTTTTATCTCTAATAAGAATAGTATAAATACCACCTTTTAAGTTTTCAAATTTTGGAGAATCTTGAAAGTCAACAACGATTTGATTGTTTTCATTTTGTAGCGCAAACTCATAATCACCAATGCCTAAATTTGTTCCAGAGTTGTTAATAGATATTGAGTTGTTTTCAGAATCATCTACAATGGTAACATCATTTTGATTTACAGATGCAATGATTGATTCATTAACAATAATAGTTTTAGATCTTCTACATAAAGTAGTTGTATTAATTGCAGTCACTTTATATGTTCCTCCCTGTGTTAAATCAAGTGTTTGATTATTACCTATTATGGTTGGATCACCACTTCTAGTCCATTCATAACTATAATTTCCATCAGGATTTTCAGCTTCAATACTCGAAAGGTTATTCAAACATAAAATTTGAGGAGAAGTAATGTCAAAATTAGGAAGCGGTAGCGTTCTAATAAAGAGTTTACTTAATCCTGTACAATTGTTATTAATTTTATTAACAATTTTAATGAAAATGGTTTGCTGTGTGTTTGCAGGAATATTAGTATTTCTATAATTGCTAATATTAGTGATTTGATTGGTTACTGCATCTCTATCAGTTTCATTTTCAAAAAATAAGATGTTTAAATCGTTTCTAATAGCAGGAGCAAAAAGATTTTTAACTTCAGTTTCAGCATCAGAAATATCAAAAGTAGTAATACCGTCAGTATCGTCGTTATTTAGGGTATTATTTCCATCAGCATCTAAGAAATCATCACAGGCAGTAAATTCTTTATCATAAAGAATATCAGCGGCAAAATTAATTGAGATATTAAGTTGCGAAATTCGATAACAATTTTTATCAGAAATAGTTCTTACCCAAATGGTATCACCATTATTAGCATCATAATTAATGGGGTCAGAGATTTCGGCAGAATCAGCAATAGCATCAGCTTGAGAAGGATAATATTTAAAAGTTTCGTTAGTGTGATTATTGGAAATATTTATTTGAGCTTGAGTTAAGTTAATAGTTGCTGCAAGATCTCCATCATTTTCACACTGTTCAATTAGAACATTAGGATTTGCTAATACAGGCAATGAATTAACGACAAGTTTGAAAGGAAGAAAACTGGTTCCAGCTTCAGAAGCAGTAAAACAATTTGTATTAGTTCTATTTTCTACTCTAACATAAATTGTTTGCTCATTAATAGAAGTATTTCTATAAGCAGAGTTTTTATCTATACTATCAGTTGAATTATCGGTTTTTGCTCCTGTAAGTGTAGTGTGATAACTAACATTATATTGTGTTGAAGAAAGACTTCCTAGAATTTCACTGTCTTTAGAAGAAAGTATAAAGTTATTAAAAAAACCGTCAGTATCACCACCATTAGCTGTATCATCACAAACTTCGTAATCTATAGGTTGAGTTGGAGTAGGCAAGGAGGTAACATTCAATTGGAAAGAAGTTGTATCAAAACAAACATCAGGATTTCCGTTATTGTGAATTCTAGCATAAATTGTTTGGCTACTATTAGGAGAAGGGTTGGTATAAGGGTTAGGTAATGCGTTAGCAGTATTATTAGCATCGGCATCAGCTTGGCTTAAATAGTAATTAACTTCAAACTGACTAGGTGTTTGAGTACCTAAAACTTGAGGAGTCACATCATTTTGTAAATCGAAACTATTTAGGCCATCACTATCTGTGTCACAAAAATTAATGTTGGTTACTGTATTAGCAATAGGAACAGGTAAATACGTGATTTCAACTTCATCTTCAGCAGTTCCCCCTACATCATCTGTAATAATTACTTTATAAATTCCAGATCTATTATCGTTAATTGTTAAAGTTGCGTTAGTTTCTCCTGGAATTGTAGTAAATCCTGAACCAGTATTAATTAGCCATTCAAAAGCTGTTGCAACACCTCTAGTAGGGGTTCCGTCCAGAGTAATAGGAGTTCCATTACAAGCTGTTTGATCAATTCCTAATTCTCCTGTTACAATAGAAC
The DNA here is from genome assembly GCF_052084715.1 of Tenacibaculum aquaeponti. Classification (GTDB taxonomy): domain Bacteria; phylum Bacteroidota; class Bacteroidia; order Flavobacteriales; family Flavobacteriaceae; genus Polaribacter. The sequence continues at coordinate 3,312,845 of NZ_CP197288.1, forward strand.
AATCAGTTGCACCAGCTGAAGATGCACCAAAGTTGGTTTGTTCTAATTTAATTTTTCCTGGAAGGCCTTCATAATTTGTGATAAGTAATACATAAAATTGACCAGCTTGTGCATTATTAATGGAGAAGTTTTCTATTGGAGAAGGGTCAAAACTACAGTCGACAATATTGGTGTTGTCTAAATTATTAGTGTAAAAATTAGGCGATCCTGTGTTACTAGGACAGCTTACGGGTGAGCCAGATGCATCTGTACATGTTTGAGCTAAACTAGTACAATTACTGTCTGGAGTAGCAAAAGGTCCCCAGGCTATAAAATCTACATCTATCCTTACACCAACAGGATTTCCTGTAGCGTCAAAATCTGCAGCTTGAATAATTTGGAAATTTAAATCCCCTGTTTGCTCTACTCGAATAAAAAACCAAGCAGGGTTTGGAGTTTCACCTAAACACCCAACCGAACCACTATTAGGAACTCCTGTAACATTGGAGAAAATTTTAACACCACTACTATCTGAACACATAGGTTCAGCTGCATTACAAGTAGAAGCTCCGTCTTGGGCGTACGTCCAAAATAAAGTAGAAAATAAAAAAGAGATATAAAGTAATTTTCTTACCATAATTTCTTGAAAGTGGGATTATTCGATTAAAAGTTAGTAAATAACTCTTGCAATATAACAGTTAAAGTTAGTGAATTCCTACCTTTTAAATACTAATTTTATTTTCTTAGTAACGAAAAATGTCCTCTTCTTGTAAATGTTTTTCCGTTTCTATCAGTAAGTTCTATATTGAACCAATAATCGTTAGAAGGTAAGTTTCTTCCATTGTATAAACCGTTCCAACCTTCTCCGTCGATTTGTAGAGAGGTAATTAATTTTCCGAATCGATCAAATATATTAATACTGCTTTTAGGATAGAAGAATGAGTTTGTTCCTTTAACATTCCATAGATCGTTAACCCCGTCGTTATTTGGGGTGAAAAAATCTGGGAATTCTAAAACAGAAACGTCTAATTGAGCTATTCCACAATCGTTTTTATCTCTAATAAGAATAGTATAAATACCACCTTTTAAGTTTTCAAATTTTGGAGAATCTTGAAAGTCAACAACGATTTGATTGTTTTCATTTTGTAGCGCAAACTCATAATCACCAATACCTAAGTTTGTTCCAGAGTTGTTAATAGATATTGAGTTGTTTTCAGAATCATCTACAATGGTAACATCATTTTGATTTACAGATGCAATGATTGATTCATTAACAATAATAGTTTTAGATCTTCTACATAAAGTAGTTGTATTAATTGCAGTCACTTTATATGTTCCTCCCTGTGTTAAATCAAGTGTTTGATTATTACCTATTATGGTTGGATCACCACTTCTAGTCCATTCATAACTATAATTTCCATCAGGATTTTCAGCTTCAATACTCGAAAGGTTATTCAAACATAAAATTTGAGGAGAAGTAATGTCAAAATTAGGAAGCGGTAGCGTTCTAATAAAGAGTTTACTTAATCCTGTACAATTGTTATTAATTTTATTAACAATTTTAATGAAAATGGTTTGCTGTGTGTTTGCAGGAATATTAGTATTTCTATAATTGCTAATATTAGTGATTTGATTGGTTACTGCATCTCTATCAGTTTCATTTTCAAAAAATAAGATGTTTAAATCGTTTCTAATTGCAGGAGCAAAAAGATTTTTAACTTCAGTTTCAGCATCAGAAATATCAAAAGTAGTAATACCGTCAGTATCGTCGTTATTTAGGGTATTATTTCCATCAGCATCTAAAAAATCATCACAGGCAGTAAATTCTTTATCATAAAGAATATCAGCGGCAAAATTAATTGAGATATTAAGTTGCGAAATTCGATAACAATTTTTATCAGAAATAGTTCTTACCCAAATGGTATCACCATTATTAGCATCATAATTAATGGGGTCAGAGATTTCGGCAGAATCAGCAATAGCATCAGCTTGAGAAGGATAATATTTAAAAGTTTCGTTAGTGTGATTATTGGAAATATTTATTTGAGCTTGAGTTAAGTTAATAGTTGCTGCAAGATCTCCATCATTTTCACACTGTTCAATTAGAACATTAGGATTTGCTAATACAGGCAATGAATTAACGACAAGTTTGAAAGGAAGAAAACTGGTTCCAGCTTCAGAAGCAGTAAAACAATTTGTATTAGTTCTATTTTCTACTCTAACATAAATTGTTTGCTCATTAATAGAAGTATTTCTATAAGCAGAGTTTTTATCTATACTATCAGTTGAATTATCGGTTTTTGCTCCTGTAAGTGTAGTGTGATAACTAACATTATATTGTGTTGAAGAAAGACTTCCTAGAATTTCACTGTCTTTAGAAGAAAGTATAAAGTTATTAAAAAAACCGTCAGTATCACCACCATTAGCTGTATCATCACAAACTTCGTAATCTATAGGTTGAGTTGGAGTAGGCAAGGAGGTAACATTCAATTGGAAAGAAGTTGTATCAAAACAAACATCAGGATTTCCGTTATTGTGAATTCTAGCATAAATTGTTTGGCTACTATTAGGAGAAGGGTTGGTATAAGGGTTAGGTAATGCGTTAGCAGTATTATTAGCATCGGCATCAGCTTGGCTTAAATAGTAATTAACTTCAAACTGACTAGGTGTTTGAGTACCTAAAACTTGAGGAGTCACATCATTTTGTAAATCGAAACTATTTAGGCCATCTCTATCTGTGTCACAAAAATTAATTTCGTTAACAGGATTAGCTACAGCAGGAGTAAAAACACCAATAGAAAAGCTACCTTCAAGTTTTATAACTTCACTACAATCATTTGTGAGATTAACAGTTAGTTTATATTTACCACTATTATTTGTGTTAAGGTTATTTAGAGATAGTTTTGATTGATTAGAAATTATAGTTGAAGTTGTTCCGTTATCAAATGTCCATTCATAAGTTATTCCTGTACCAGTAACACTTCCAGAATCTATTTCAATGGAATCTCCAATACAATATTTTCTATCTTGATTATTTATGATATCTCCTGAGGATAGATCTATAATTTCAATAGGTAATAAAAGAGAGGATATAAAAGGGGGTAATCCTTGAGTAGATAATTTACCTCTAAGGTCTATAGCATTTTCTGTAAAAATAATGTCTCTAGCATTAGCTGTTGGATTTTCAATTACATCTAAACTTGTAGCATCACCTCTAGTATCATCAAAAGCTAATGGAATGGTAACATAAATACGACTATCAGGGCCTAATTGTAATCCTCCTCTAAAACCAATTTCTTGATGAATTATGTTTTTTGAACCAGGGATGTTAGCATCATTCAAATCGAATTGAAGTAATCTATATGTAGTTTGAGGATCATTCAAATCTAATCTAAAACCAGAAACAGTAGATATATACAACTTCTTTGAGTCTACAGAGAATTCAACACCATATGGTTGTCCGTCTGCAATTCTCGTTAAGATAATTTCTGAACTAGGGTCAACAGTTCCATTAGTAGCGTTAAAATTATATAAATTAGCAGAAGACAATTGGTTTGCAACTGCTAATTTAGTTCCATCAGGTGATAGTTTTAAATAACCTCTTCTGGTTGTATTACTAGGTACGGAAGAAATTACAGGAGTTGTATTAACACCAGTATCATCTACCTTAAATGCATAGAACGTATTATTAACAGCAGAAACTACCCAAAATGTATTACATTCTGTTCCTCTAACTGCTGCAACTTTTTCTGTCCAAATATCTTCTAAACTACCAGATAAAGGAGTAGGTCCATCTATAATTTCCCCTAATCCACTATTTTTAGAAATATCAATAGTATATAAATTTAATCCTTTTCCTGAAGCTCCACCCCCACTTGGTCCGTCATCAACAGTAAATAAATAATATATAGATGTTGATTTAGGTTTTGGTATAATCATACCTGACTGACTACTTGAAGGATTTCCGAGTAAATCAACAGCTAACCTACCATCAGAATATTTCATGATATCATGATTTTTATTCCAAACTGTAATTCCATCAGAATAAAAAAGTAAGTTTCCATTAGTGTCAGAAAAAGTAGAACACCCCTCAAGAGTATTAACTTGCCCATCTGTTATAGCAGTAGGAGGAGAGGTGTTAAAATCGATACCAGCATTTCTTCCAAAGTACCAAATGTTAGCTTCTTTTTGAGCAAATAGCTGAATACTTGAGAGAATAGTGATTAATAGTAAAGCTTTTTTCATTTTTGAACGTCCCGATTTAAGAAGATCAAAAATAAGGAAAACAGCCTATAAATCACGTTTTTTTAACAAGGCATAAGAAAGGTATACAAACACAGCTGTCCACAATAAAACAATTATAATATCTGTGTAGCGAACAGAATGATTTACTACTATATCTTCTCCTATTTGACGAGCAACAGATTTTACAGCGCTTAATCTAGTAACAGGTTCTCGTATTAAATTAGACATTGCTTCAAGAGGGAAAAACTGCATGATTTCATTGGCCTGTGCAAAAGATTGTTGTTTTAGATGTCTGAAATTCCATAATAAATATCCTTTAAACAAGCTCTCTATAACTAACCATACAATCATTCCTGCTACTGCAAAAGCTGATCTTTTAATTAAAATACCTAAGAATAATCCGAAAGAAAAGAATCCAACTAACTTTATGAAAAAAGCTAATAAATATTCTAAATCTGAAAGAATAATACTTAGTTCATTAAAATCAGAATAAATTAATCCCAAAATTAAAGAAACAATAAAAACAAATACAGTAGAAATTAAGGCAAATGCAATTACAGTATAGAATTTAGATAGTATAAATTCTTTTTTACTTAATCCATCAATCAGATTTTGTTTTAATGTTTTATAACTATATTCATTAGCCATCATTGATACAATAACTAATAATAGGAAAAATTTTAAAATAGCAGCGACATAAGTGTTAAAGTGCCATATATAAGGAAAGTTAAAAATCCCTTGATCTGCTAGATGAAATTTTACTGGTCCAATATTAAACTTTATAACTGCTATTAATGCTATGGAAGTTAATAATCCAAAATATATTAGAGACAATACTTTGCTAGCACGATTGTGCATCAATTTATGAAATTCTATTTGTAAAAGACGTAGCATAGTTATTTTTTTAGTGGTTTGTAAGATTAAGGAATTGTTCTTCTAAACTAGGTTTGCGCTTCACTAAATGAGAAACAATTATTCCTTTCTCAAACAAGTATTTATTAATGTCGGTAGCAGAAGCTTCGTTTTCTAATCGAGCGATAATTAAGTTATCTTCAATGTTAACTGTAGCGATATCATAATAATTTTTAAGAGCGTTAACTAAGGCTTCTTGATCACCATCAGTTTTAACTTCAATAATTCCATTAGAGGCAACCATGTTTTCTACACGTCCACTATATAACTTTTCTCCTTTTCTAATTACAACCACATGAGAACAAACCTTTTCTACTTCGTCTAATAAGTGCGAAGCTAATAAGATAGTTGTTCCGTTTTTAGCAATTTTTTTAATGATTTGTCTGATTTCGTGAATTCCTTGAGGATCTAATCCATTTGTAGGTTCGTCTAAAATTAAAATTTCAGGATCATTTAATAATGCAGAGGCAATAGCAAGTCTTTGTTTCATTCCTAAAGAATAAGTTTTAAACTTGCTGTGTCTACGTTCAAAAAGATTGACTGTCTTTAGTTTATCGTTGATGCTTTCTTTAGAAACTCCTTTGATTTTACAAATAAGTTCTAAATTTTGAACAGCTGTCATGTAAGGATAAAAGTTTGGTCGCTCAATAATAGCACCTACTTTTTTTAGAGCTTCATGAGTAGACATAGTTCCGTTAAACCATGTAAATTCCCCAGAAGTTTTATTGACAACGTTTAGTATGATACCTAAGGTGGTAGATTTACCACTACCATTTGGTCCTAATATTCCGTATACGTTTCCTTTTTCAATTTCAAAAGAAAGATTTTTAACTGCATGAACTCGTCCAAATTTCTTGTCGAGATTCTTAATAGATAAAATAGTATCCAATCGCAAAAAAGTTTAGTTAATTTCTTATTTGACGAACAAGATACCAAAATGTTACTGTTAATAAGGTTAGCTTAATAAAAAAATAAAATTACGAATATTAGTAATGTTTTGAGGTTTAGAAATCTATTTTCTAATATTTATCAAAATCAATATCATCAATATTGTCAAAATCATTAAAAGAATCGTTAAATTCTGAATCAAAATCGTCAACGATTTTGTCAGATTCAAAAACTTTATTTGGAGCTTCTTTAGGAACATCTCCAATGCTTAAAATAATTTTAGTTTCAGAAATTTTTTCTTCTGATTGTTCAATTACTTCAACATAAAATGTCCACATTTCTAAAAAATCGTAGACGTAAATTAATTTATCGTTTTGATGTGGTAAAATTTCATTTAAAATACAAGTAGTCATTGATAAGCCTACACCGGTTTCTGACATGTTGAACAAAGGTATTTCTTCTCCTTGATTCCAACCATTATCACTAGTATAAAAAGAAGCCATTTCATTTCCATCAAATCCAAAAGCATTTGCTATTTGTATATGTAGCTTTTCTAATGTTTGATGTTCATCTACAACTAATGTTCTAATCACATCTTCTTCTACGTCTAATATTACCCGAACTTTGTACATTATTCAATTTTTAATCACTACAAAAATACGTATTTTTATCCTCCATAATTTTATATTGATATTTTTATCAAAAATGAATTTAGAAGAAACGTTACAAAGACTTAATTCTTACAATAAAAATACGCTAATGGAAACTCTAAGTATAGAGTTTGTAGCTGTTGGAGAAAAATCAATTACTGCAAAAATGCCTGTTAATTCAACTGTTCATCAGCCTTTTGGTATTTTACATGGAGGTGCTTCTGCGGCTTTGGCGGAAACAGTAGGAAGTGTTGCTTCTTTGTTTTTTTTAAAAGAAAAAAATAAAGTTGTAAAAGGTATTGAATTGACTATAAATCACCTTAAAAGTAAAAAAGAAGGTGTAGTTTATGCAACAGCTTCACCTATTCATAAAGGGAAAACAACGCATTTGTGGGAGGTTAAAATTTTAGATGAAGAAGATAATCTCATTTCTATATGTAAACTCACAAATATTATTTTAGATAAAAAGTAATAAAATAATGCTGAAGAAAGTGCTTAAAATTATCGGTGTAATTATTCTTTTAATTTTTATAGGATTGTATTTTGCTTTTAGAATTTTTACAGCTCCTAAATCCGATGTTAAAATTCTTGAAGCTTATCAAAATAGTCGTTTAAAGCCTGTTTTAACAAATGAAACATATAATGATTTTAATTACCGAAAGCTTTCTTTAGTGGTTAATGACTCTTTACCAACTATGGTTTTTGTTCATGGTACGATTGGGTCAATTAATGATTTTTCAAAATATATATCAGATAATGATTTACAAACCAAATGTAATATCATAGCTTATGATAGAATAGGCTATAATTACAACGATAAAAATCACGTACAAGAAAGCATTAGTTTTGAAAGAAATATGCTAAAAGATGTAATCAAAGATTTATCTCCTAACAAAACTATTTTGGTAGGGTATTCATATGGTGGTCCAATAGTATTATCGGTAAAGAAAAAAGTTAAAGAAATTGTTTTGTTAGCTCCTGCAGTTTTTAGTAGTGTAGAACCTATGCCTTGGATGGTTAATTTTTATAAATGGAAATTAACACGTTGGTTGGTGCCAAGAATTTGGAAAGAAGCATCTAAAGAGAAACTTTCTCATAAGAAAGATTTAAAGCTTTTTGAAAGTGATTGGGAAAATACACCTAATAAAATAATTAGTATTCACGGTTCAGGGGATTGGATTGTGCCTTATGAAAATTCAAAGTTATTGGAAGATCAATTTCCAGAAGACCAATTTAAACTAATAACTATAGATAAAGCTAATCATGGATTAGTTTGGTCTAATTTTGATGCGGTTAAAAGTCAATTTTTAAAGATTTTAGATTGAAAATATTTAAAGAAATAGAATCGTCTTTGAAAGATGATTTACCTTTTGTGGCTTATAGAAAGCCAAACTCTAAAGAAGTAAAAAGTTTTTTTCAAAACAACGCTGCTTTATATTTGTCAAATGATTTTATTGAAGAGGGGTTTGTTTTTGCTCCTTTTGATAATTCTAAGCAATCTATTTTAATTCCTTCAAAGCAATCTAGAATTTTCAAAGAGAGTGTAGATGTTTCAGAAGGTGATAAAACAAAGGTTTTAGATAATTATGATTCTCTTAATAGTAATGAAAAGAATCATATTGAACTAGTGAAAAAGGGTGTTGATGCAATCCTGAAAAACTATTTTAAAAAAGTAGTTTTATCTAGAAAGGAGTTGGTTGAATTAAATGGTTTTGATGTTGTAACTATATATCAAAGATTATTGGCTAATTATCCAGCAGCATTTTGTTATGTCTGGTTTCATCCAAAGGTTGGATTATGGATGGGGGCAACACCAGAAACTTTGTTAGAGATAAATAAAAATGAGTTTTCTACAATGTCTCTAGCTGGTACGCAAGTTTATAATGCAGAGAAAGAAATTTCTTGGGGAGAGAAAGAATTAGATGAGCAACAATTAGTAACAGATTATATAACTGACAGGCTTCAGGAGGTAAGTGTTGACTTAAAGGTTAAGCAATTAGAAACTTTTAAAATTGGAAATCTACTTCATTTAAGAACTAAAATTTCTGGTAAAGCTAAAAGTAATATAGCTAGTGTAATTAGAGTTTTGCATCCTACTCCAGCGGTTTGTGGTTTCCCAATGCAAGAATCAAAGACATTCATATTGGAGAACGAAAATTATAATCGAAGTTTTTATACAGGTTTTCTTGGGGAATTAAATATTTCTAAGGAGAATGATGAAATATCTTCAAGTTTATATGTGAATTTAAGATGTATGCAAATTAAAGAGAGTAAAGCAATTCTCTATGTTGGAGGTGGAATAACAAAAGATAGTAACCCTGAAAAAGAGTGGGAAGAAACCAAAGTAAAATCTTTAGCGATGAAGCAAGTATTACAATAAAATAAAAAACCACCAATGTAACTTAAAAGTTAATTAGTGGTTTTACATTGTGTAAATTGAATTTGAACTAAATCGTTTATATATCGTCAAATGAAACGTCTGTAAAACTTTCAGCAGTCTGTTCTACAAAATTTTCAGTGCTTTTTTTAAAGTCTTTTTGATGTCTCTCGCTAATTACTTCGCTACCTTTTTGAGTAACAATATAATCAGTTGCTTTGTTTAACATCTCTTTAAAATCGTTAAAATCTTCTTTGTAAAGATAAATTTTATGTTTTTGATAATGGAAAGATCCATCATCGTGAGTGAATTTTTTACTTTCTGTTACGGTTAAATAATAATCGTCAGCTTTAGTGGCTCTTACGTCAAAAAAATACGTTCTTCTTCCTGCTCTTAATACCTGTGAAAAGATCTCTTCTTGTTCAACTCTCTCGCTCATAATTCAAATCTTAAAATACTAGTTAATTGTTTTTTTCACTAACAAATCTAACAAAATATTTTACTTGTGCACACAAAACGCTAAATTTCTTTTTCTAAAAGTTGTTGTTCATAAAGTGAATTGTATACCCCTTTTAGGTTTATTAATTGATTATGAGTTCCTTGTTCTATTATTTTGCCTTCGTCTAAAATGATGATTTTGTCAGCGTTTTTAGCAGATGAAACTCTATGGCTAATAATAAAAGTGGTTTTGTTTTTAGAGATTCTTTGTAAGTTGCTAAGAATTTTTTCCTCAGTTTCAGTGTCTACAGCTGATAAACAATCGTCGAAAATTAAAATTTTAGGATCTTTAATGATGGCTCTAGCAATAGACGTACGTTGCTTTTGTCCTCCTGAAAGTGTTACGCCTCTTTCTCCTAAAATAGTTTGGTATCCATTTGTGAAACCAGAAATGTTATCATGAATCACAGCATTTTTAGCTGCTTCTATAATTTCATCCTGAGTTGCATCATTTTTACCAAACTTGATGTTATTCTCTATAGTGTCAGAAAATAGGAAAGGGTCTTGTGGAACAAAACCTATTTGATCTCTAATCTCGTTTAAGTTTAGGTCTTTTATAGGTTGATTATCTATAAATATTGTTCCTTCAGTAGAATCATACATCCTAGAAACCAAATTAGCTATAGAAGATTTTCCGCTTCCTGTTTTACCCATAATAGCTATAGTTTCTCCTTGATTAACATCAAAATTAATTTTATTTAAAGCTGTAATATTTGTGTCATCATAGGTTAATGAAACATCTTTAAACTGTATTTTTCCTAAAATATTTGTTTTTGAGTTGTTAAAGTTTCTGATTTCAGGGACTTGTTGTAAAAACTCATTAATTCTTTGTTGTGAAGCTTCAGCTTGCTGAACAATTGAAGTAACCCAGCCTACAACTGCAACCGGCCATGTTAAAATATTAACATATAAAATAAACTCGGCAATAACTCCAATCTGTATTTCTCCAGCTATGTACTGTTTTCCTCCAATATATAGTACTAAAATATTACTAATTCCTATTAGTAAAATCATTAAAGGGAAAAATAAGGCTTGTATTTTAGATAGTTCAATATTCTTTTCTTTGGCTTTATCTGCTAGTTCATTAAAATTGCTTAAAACAGATTTTTCAATAACATAAGACTTAACAACATTAATTCCTGAGAAAAACTCTTGATTGAAAGTGGTTAATTTTGAAAGATATTCTTGAACAATAGTAGTCTTTTTATTAATCTGTTTGCTTAATATGAAAATTGAAACAGATAAAACAGGAAAAGGAATTAGTGTGTATAATGTAAGTTCAACATCTGTTTTTAACATTTTAGAAAAACCAATAGTAAATAACACAATCATATTCAGAGAATACATAATTGCTGGTCCGAAATACATTCTAACCTTAGAAACATCCTCAGAAATACGATTCATTAAATCTCCAGTTCTGTTCTTCTTGTAAAAATTAACAGAAAGCTTTTGGTATTGTTCGTAAATCTCATTCTTTAGATCAAATTCTATTAAACGAGACATCACGATTAGGGTTTGTCGCATTAAAAATGTGAAAAAACCAGCGAGTAAAGTAATTCCAATTATTATTAAAATATTAATTAAAAGTTGTTGTTTTACATTACTCAGATCTGTGGTTTTTCCATTCAAATAATCTTCAACAATATTTAGTGAGTTTTTAATTATTTCAGGAATTTTTAGAGCTAACAGCTTCGATAATACTGTAATAAGAATCCCAATTAATAATCTCCACTTATATTTTATAAAATATTTATTTAAGTATTGTAAAGCTTTCAATTTTAAAAATGAATTTTTTTATTTGTTTTTTTATGATTTTACTAGCAGAAAACGTTTTCTTGTTAATAAATTCTCAAATTACAAGTCTTTTTTTGGTTTGTAATTACGGAATCTGTATTTTAGCAGTCCTAATATTAAGGAATAGTTAAATTCTTTTTAAGTAAAACGTAATATACTATGATGTCTGAAATTATTGATACTAAAGACCTTAAAAATGATCCTGTTTTCGGACAGTTATCTTTTGATGGTCACGAACAGGTTGTTTTTTGCAACGACGAAGATACAGGTTTAAAAGCAATTATTGGTATACACAATACAACTTTAGGTCCGGCACTTGGAGGTACAAGAATGTGGCAATATAAAACAGAATGGGAAGCTTTAAACGATGTGTTACGTTTATCAAGAGGTATGACTTACAAGTCTGCTATCACTGGTTTAAATTTAGGTGGTGGTAAGGCTGTAATTATCGGAGATGCTAAAACTCAAAAGAACGATGCATTGATGCGTAAATTCGGTGAGTTTGTTAACTCTTTAAGCGGAAGATATATTACTGCTGAAGATGTAGGTATGGAAACAAGAGATATGGATGTTATTCGTGAGGTAACTCCACATGTAACAGGTGTTTCTGAAGCTATTGGAGGGTCAGGAAATCCTTCTCCTGTAACAGCTTATGGTGTTTACATGGGGATGAAAGCTGCTGCTAAATATAAATTTGGAACAGATAATTTAGAAGGAAAGAAAGTTTTAGTTCAAGGAGTTGGCCATGTAGGTGAAACTTTGGTTAAACATATTACTGATGAGGGAGCTCAGGTAATTTTAAATGATATTAACGAAGCTAGATTAGAAGAGTTAAGTAAAAAATATAACGCAAATGTTGTTTTAGGTAACGATATTTATGGTTTAGATTTAGATATTTATGCACCTTGTGCTTTAGGAGCAACTGTAAATGATAATAGTATTGCTCAATTAAATGCTAAGGTTATTGCTGGAGCAGCAAACAATCAGTTGGCAAATGAATTAAAACATGGTAAATTGTTAAAAGAAAAAGGGATCGCATATGCCCCTGATTTTTTAATTAATGCTGGAGGAATTATTAATGTTTATGCTGAAGTAGCTGGATACGGTAAAGAAGAAAGTTTAAAAAGAACAGAAAACATATATAATACAACATTAGAAATCTTTGATTTAGCAGATAAAGAGAATATTACAACTCACCAAGCAGCTTTTAATATTGCACAAGGAAGAATTGATGCACGTAAAAAAGAACAAAATAGCTAAGGTAAGTCGATAAAAGTTTTATTTTTGCAAGGCGATAGAAAAAATTCTATCGCCTTTTTTAAAGTCCTCAATTTAATGATAAACAGAAGACATATTCGTTTAAAGGTGATGCAATCAGTATATGCAATGCAGCAATCACATAATACCGATCTTGTTAAAGAAGAGAAGTTCTTAAAATTTAGTGTTCAAAAGATGTTTGATCTATATGTTTTGAATTTCCAATTACTTCTTGAAGTACAAAAATTGGCTCATAAAAAAATTGAGCTTTCAAAAAAGAAAATCTTAGCCACAAAAGAAGATTTAAATCCTAATACAAGATTTATTGATAATATACTCTTAAATCAAATAAGAGAAAGTGTAAGTCTAGAAGGTTATGTAGAGTTAAATAAACTTGATAATTGGGATTTAGATGACGAATATGTGAAAATTATCTGGGAAGAGTTAAATAAGAGTGATTTTTATAAGGAGTATATGGCTTCAGATGATAACTCTTACAATGCTGGAAAGAATTTTGTTATTACTTTCTTTAAAGAGATTATCGCACCTAATGAAAAATTAGCAGATTATTTTGAAGATAAAATGATTTCATGGGTAGATGATATTCCTTTTGTGAATACTTGGGTTGTCAAAACACTTAATAAACAAAAATCATCTTCTCCTTTTGTTTTAGGAAATTTATATAAAGATGAAGAGGATAAGAGGTTTACTTCAGAGTTATTTAAAAAAGTAATGCTTAATCAACATAAGTACGACGAAGATATAAAAGAGAAAACTCCTAATTGGGAAACAGATAGAATTGCTGATATTGATATGATTTTAATCAAAATGGCAATTACAGAGTTTTTACATTTCTCTTCTATACCAAGTAGAGTAACAATTAATGAATATATAGAATTAGCTAAAGATTATTCTACCAATAAAAGTGGATATTTTATTAACGGAGTTTTAGATAAACTATCCAAAGATTACCAAGAAAGTAATAAAATGGTAAAAATCGGTAGAGGTTTGTTATAGCTATTTCAATTAGTTATTTTTAACCAATAAATTTATACAAAATGAAAAAAGCAATTATAACATTAACAACTGTGCTTTTATCAGTTGTGTTAGTATCTTGTAAAGAAGGTAATGCTGCATCTAAGGTGAAAATAGGAAACGTAGAGGAGGCTCAAAAGAGAGATAAAGCAATCAATGTAGGAGCTCCAGAAATAGTTTTCGATAGAGAATTACACGATTTTGGAATTGTAGATGAAGGGTTTGTAGTAGAAACTTCATTTAAAGTTACAAACACAGGTAAGTCTGATTTAGTAATCACAGATGCAAAAGCTTCATGTGGGTGTACAGTACCAACTTGGCCAAGAACACCTATTAAACCAGGAGAAACAGAAGAAGTTAAAGTAAAGTTTAATACTTCAGGTAAACCCAATAAACAAAGTAAAACAGTTACTTTATACACAAATACTGTTAAAGGAAGAGAAGAGGTGAAAATCTCAGGTATGGTAACTCCAAAAAAGAAAGCATAACATGTTAAATATGATTTTTTTACAAGCGTCAGAACCAGGGATGATGAACATGCTGATGTTAGTTGCTTTTATAGCTGTTTTTTATTTCTTTATGATTCGTCCACAAATGGCTAAACAAAAGAAGGAAAAACAGTTTAGATCTGAAATTAAAAAAGGAACTAAAGTTGTTACTACAAGCGGTATTCATGGACGAATTGTAGAAATTAATGATACAAACAATACTGTAGTTATAGAAACTGGTGCAGGTAAGATTAAGTTTGAGAGGGCAGCTATTTCTATGGAGTTAACAAATAAATACATAGAAAACAAGTAAGTCGAATCATTTTCAGAATAAAATTAAGGTGAGCTTTTTTGCTCACCTTTTTCTTTTTAATTAGATTGCAATAAAAGATAATTGGCTAAAGCATTACACATACCTAAAATATTTTTTAGTTTTTTAATAGCGTCATTTTTAATGTGGATGTTAATAAATTTATCAAAAAAATATACCTCTAAAATTGTGTATATTATAGAGTATAAAGATTTACCTCAGAATAAAATACTACAAGAAGAGCCTTTAAAGAAAATATCTGTAACAGTTAAAGGAAGTGGTTTTAATTTATTAGCAGCAAGTTTTTCTACTAAGAAAGTGTTTTTTTCTTTAGAAAAATTGATTAAGAAAAGTAATAGAGAGTTTGTTTTATTAACAAAATCCCAAGAGGAAGAAATTCAAAAAAAATTAAAATCAGGTTTGGAATTAGTTAAAGTTAGTAAAGACTCAATTTATTTTAAGTTAGGTACTTTAGCTTCAAAAAAAGTGCCTATTCAAATAGATCTCAATCTAGATTATAAATTAGGTTATGGGATGGAGAATATTGCTTTAGAACGGGATAGTGTGATACTTTCAGGTCCAGAGTTACAATTGAATAAAATAGAGTTTATAAAAACAAAGCAATTAACACTTCAAGAGGTTAGTGAAGATGTTAGTGTTGATTTGGATTTTGAGCTACCAAAAGATGTTGTTGGAATAAAACTCAATTTAGAAAAAGTAAAAGTTAGAGTTCTGGTAGATAAGTTTACAGAAGGTAGTTTCGAAATTCCTATAAAAATTATTGGAATTCCAAAAGGAATGAAGTTGAATACTTTTCCAAAAAAAGTAAAGGTGTTTTTTAAAGTTGGATTAAAGAATTATCAAAAAATTACAGAGGACTTATTTGAAATTGTTTGTGATTATAAAAAAACAAAAAAAGATAATTTACAATATTTAGTGCCCGAAATTAAAAATAAACCAGAATTGATTTCAACAATAAGGATTACACCACAACGTGTAGATTTTTTAATTCATAAATAAAAAATGTTAGTAGGTATTACAGGAGGAATAGGTAGTGGAAAAACTACTGTATCAAAAATGTTTTCAGAATTTGAAAATGTTCAAATTTATCATGCAGATGAAGAAGCAAAAAGACTTATGAATACTTCTGAAATAATTAAAAGAAAAATTATCAAAGAATTTTCTCAAGAAGCCTATAGTGAAGAAGGGTTGAATAGATCTTTTTTAGCAAAAATTGTTTTTGAAAGTAAAGAAAGATTAAAAGTATTGAATTCAATTGTGCATCCTGAAGTGCACAAACATCTACAAGGTTTTATAGCAAAACATAACAAAAAAGATTATATTCTGTATGAAAATGCCATTCTTTTTGAAAATGGAAGTCATAAATTATGCGATAAGATTATAACAGTGTCTGTTCCGCAGGATATTAGGATTAAACGAGTAATGAAAAGAGATGGAGTTGATAAAGAAACTGTTTTAAATAGGGTGAAAAATCAATGGTCAGACACAAAAAAAACAATTCAATCTCATTATCTGATTATTAACTTAGATTTAACTAATGTCTGGTTTGATGTGAAGAGAATTCATAATAAATTAACATATTAATTTTAATTAATTGTCGATATCTTAAGGTATTTCTTAATTTTTTCTTAAAAACATATTATCTTTGTTAATCTAAGTTAAAAGCGATTAGGCTTTAGCATATTAGTTTATTTTTGATCGATGGGAAAAAGAATTTTTGTTCTAATTGTTCTGCTTATGAGTATTTCTTTAACAGGAATAATTGCAGTTCAATTATATTGGGTGAAAAATGCAGTAAAAAGTAAACGTTCTGAGTTTGAGGATAATGTGAAGATTGCATTGGCTAAAACATCAGAAAGAATTAAAGAAAGAGAGTATAACGAATTTGTTGATAAACATAAAAAGGTCTTTGAAAATAGTGAATCTATAAGCACAGCTGAGCTTAAAAATTACCTATTCCAACAAATAGATACAGTTGCAAAAAAGAAATTTACTTTTGGAGCAACTATTCTAGAAGAAAACTTTAAAATCCCCGTTGATTTTGTTAATAGCGATACAATAATCATTAAAAGGTTTTCTGGGAAAGAGGATTTTTCACAAACCATTACTTATAGTTCTGATAATGGAGATTTTAAAAGTTACACAGATGAGAATAAATATTCGAGACTTTTAAAATATCCTAGTTGGCAAAAGAAACAAGTAGAATATTTATTTAGCCAAAATCAGAAACATATGCCTATTCATAAAAGAATAAGCAAAAGAGAGTTAAATAGTACTCTTAAAGATGAATTAGGTAAAAGAAATATAGATCAAGAATTTAAATTTGGTGTATATGAAGGAGGTTTGGCTACGAAAATTAAATCTGGTTATTTTAAAATAGATGAAAAAAATAGTTATTTCTATCCGTTGTTAGAAGATGATAGTGGAAATAGTAATTACAAGTTATATGTTACTTTTCCAAACGAAAAAAAGAGCCTTCTTTCTAGTATGATGTATGCGCTATTATTATCATTATTTTTTATAGGTATTGTAATAGCTGCTTTTTCTACTTCTTTATATCAATTAGTAAGACAAAAGAAAATATCAGAAATAAAAACAGATTTCATTAATAATATGACACATGAGTTTAAAACACCTATAGCTACTATAAATTTAGCTCTAGATGCGATTAAAAACCCTAAGATTATTAATGATGAAGAAAAAGTAAAACGCTATGTTAAAATGATTCGTGACGAAAATAAACGTATGCATGGTCAGGTAGAAAATGTATTAAGAATATCTAAGCTAGAGAAAAATCAAATAGAAATAACAAAAGAAGCAGTTGAAGCTACAGATATAATTGAAGAAGCAATAGATCATGTTAGTTTATTAGTGTCAGACAAACAAGGAACAATAAATACACATTTTAAGGCGATTTCTTCTGAGGTTTTAGGGAACCAGTTCCATTTAACTAATGTAGTTGTAAATATATTAGAAAATGCAATAAAATATTCAGAGGAAGCACCCAAAATAGATGTATATACAGAAAACACGAACAAGTATTTTATATTTAAAATAAAAGACGAAGGAATAGGTATGAGTAAAAATGCCCAAAAATATATTTTCGATAAATTTTATCGAGAGCATAAAGGTAACATTCACAATGTGAAAGGGCATGGTTTAGGATTAGCCTATGTAAAAGAGATTATCGATAACCACCATGGCACGGTTCATGTGGCAAGTGAGAAAGGTAAAGGAAGTACATTTACAGTTAAACTACCATTAATATAAATTGAAGGGTAACAATGGGAACTAGAAAAATTCTATTAGTAGAAGACGATCCAAATTTTGGAACAGTATTAAAAGATTACTTAGCATTAAATGATTACAATGTAACTCATGCTAAAGATGGAATCGAAGGTTTAATTATGTTTAAAAATTCTGAATATGATTTATGTATTTTAGACGTAATGATGCCAAGGAAAGATGGTTTTTCATTAGCGCAAGATATTAGAGCGACTAATAAAGAAGTGCCAATTATTTTCTTAACTGCTAAAACAATGAAAGAAGATGTTTTAAAAGGATATCAAGTTGGAGCAGATGATTATTTGAATAAACCTTTTGATTCTGAGGTTTTATTACACAAAATAAAAGCTATTTTACAAAGGAAAGAAACAGAGAAATCTAAAGACGATGATCAGTTTGAGTTTACTATCGGTAAATTTGCTTTTAATTCTAAATTAAGGCATTTGTCATTTAATGGAGATGATCCTTTAAAATTATCTCCTAAAGAAAGTAAGCTATTACGAATGTTAGCTGTACATAAGAACGATTTAATGCCGAGAGAGTTAGCACTAACTAAAATTTGGAGAGATGATAACTATTTTACATCTAGAAGTATGGATGTATATATAGCAAAACTTCGTAAGTATTTAAAATTAGACGATAGTGTAGAAATTTTGAATATACATGGAGAAGGTTTTAGACTAATAGACAACGAAGCTTAACTACTAAAAAATATTTAAAAAACTTCCAATATGATTTTATATTGGAAGTTTTTCTTTTTAGATTTATATTAAAGATTAATTGATAATGGCTCAATTTTTAAAAATTTATAACGACAATCCTAATTCTAAAGAAATAGAAAAAGTAGTAAAAGTATTACAATCGGGAGGCGTAATTATTTATCCAACTGATACAGTTTACGGGTTAGGTTGTGATATTACTAATATGAAAGCGATGGAAAAAGTTGCACGTATTAAAGGAGTGAAATTAGAAAAATCTAATTTCTCTTTTGTATGTAATGATTTAAGTCATTTGTCAGATTATGTTAAACAAATAAGTACTCCTGTTTATAAAATTTTGAAAAGAGCATTACCAGGTCCATATACTTTTATATTACCAGGAAGTACAACTTTGCCAAAAGCTTTTAAAAAAAGAAAAACTGTAGGTATACGTGTGCCAGATAATAATATAGCAAGAGCTATTGTAAAACAACTAGGGAATCCTATTGTTTCAACGTCAATTCATGATGAAGATGAAGTGATTGAATATACAACAGATCCAGAACTTATTTTCGAAAAATGGCAGCAAATCGTTGATTTAGTTATAGATGGAGGCTATGGAGATAATTATGCATCTACAGTAATTGATTTAACTCAAGATGAGCCAGAAGTAATTAGAGAAGGTAAAGGTAGCTTAGATGTAATTTAGAATTAAAACTTTTAATGATATTAAGAAGTGTTTTTGAATCTTATAAAATAAAAGGAAGGAAAAGATTACCCTATGAGTAACAAACCTCGAATTTCTCGTTTAACAGCTATTATTACACAGCTTCAATCTAAAAAGTTAGTGACAGCTACTTATCTTGCTGAAAAATTTGGAGTTAGTGTTAGAACAATATACAGAGATATTAGAACAATTGAAGATTCTGGTGTGCCAGTATATACAGAAGAAGGAAAAGGATATTCATTGTTAGAAGGTTATTATTTACCTCCAGTAATGTTTACAGAAGAAGAAGCCAATGCCTTAATTACTGCAGCTTATTTAATTGGAAAAAATAAGGATCAATCTTTAGTTGAGAATTATGAAAATGCTATTACTAAGATTAAGTCAGTTTTTAGGAAACGACAACAAGAAAAATCAGAACTATTAGCCCAACGAATAGAGTTTCGTTATAATCCAGAAAAAGCAATTACAAGTAAAAATTTAATTACACTTCAAACTGCAATAACAGGTTTTAATTTGTTAGAGATAGAGTATAATTCTCTAGAAAATAATTTTACCAAAAGAATAGTAGAACCATTTGCATTATATAGTACAAATGAGAATTGGTTGTTAATAGCATACTGCAGACTCAGAAATGACTTTAGAGTTTTTAGAATTGATTTAATTCATCGAATTATTAATCTAACTGAAAATTTCACTCCCCATAAAATGACACTAAAAGAATATTTTGAAATTTGTAAAGCAAAATTTTATAAAACCCCTGACATACCTTTGACATAAACCTCTTTTAGATTTGTGATAAATAATTTTGAAACTAAAAAAAATGAACAAAACACAAATTGACTCGTTTAACATTATTGGAATTAAAACAAGAACTACAAATGCAGATATGCAAGCTGCTAAAGATATTCCTGCTTTATGGCAAAAGTTTATGGATGACAATATTGCTAATAAAGTAGAAAATAAACTCAATAATAAGGTGTATGCGGTTTACACGAATTATGAATCTGATTACACAGGAGCTTACGATATTATTATTGGTTGTGAGGTTGATGTTTTAGGTGAAATACCAGAAAATATGATTGGTATTCAAATTCCTAATTGTAATTATGAAGCCTTTTCAGTAAAAGGAAAATTGAAAGATAATATTGTTTATAATAAATGGATTGAGATTTGGAATTCAACTATTGATAGAAAGTATAAAGCTGATTTCGAAATTTATCCAGAGCATACAAATGAAACAGATGATACAGAAGTGAAAATTTATATTTCTATTAATTAGAGGAATAAGTAAGCTCAATTAAGTTTGAGCTTATTTTAATGAATTAAATTTCTTTTTCTGTAAAACAAAATGTTGCCAGACTACAGAAGTATGAATACTGTAATTTGATTTACGTTGAATTTGTTTACGTTTTTTAAAGAATTTATATAAATTTTTATAAAAACTTAAATGTGCTTTAAGTACAGACCATGTGTGAATTGGTCTTAATTCTAAAGCGAATTTTAAACCAGCAATTCCATCTAAAATTAAGCGAGTAAAAATAACTAAGAATAAGTTTTTACTTGGAACGTTTTTTAAGATAGTTAGTAAACTATTTCTAAAATTCAAGTAAGTTTTTCTTGGATTAGATTCTTGTAATGTTGCCCCACCAACATGGTATACAGCAGAGTTTCCAACATATTTAACTGAAAAACCTTCATTTTGTGCTCTCCAGCATAAATCTATTTCTTCTTGATGTGCAAAATAATCTTCATCAAAACCTCCTAATTGATGAAAAACAGTGCTGCGAATAAAAAAACAAGCACCTGAAGCCCAAAAAATATCAGAAGTTAAATCATATTGTCCTTTATCGGATTCTAAATTGTTAAAAACTCTTCCTCTACAGTATGGATATCCAAAAAAATCAATGAAACCACCAGCAGCTCCGGCATATTCAAATTTATTTTTTTCTTTAAAATCTAAAATTTTAGGTTGAATAATAGCTGTGTTTTCTTCTTGTTCAAAAATATTCAATATTGGAGGTAGCCAATTTTTAGTTACTTCAATATCAGAATTAATTAAACAATAAATATCAGCAGTTATATGTTGTAAAGCATCATTATATCCTTTGGCATATCCGCCATTTTCTTTGTTCAGAACAATTTTAATAGTAGGGAAATTATCTTTTACAAACTGAATAGAGTTGTCTGTAGAAGCGTTATCGGCAACATAAATTGCAATATCTTCAGAACTATATTTTACAATTGAAGGTAAAAATTGTTCTAGCAATTTTTGACCATTCCAATTTAATATGATTACAGCAGTTTTCAAGTCCGCAAACATACATCAATAATATTATTTTAAAATATAAAGAACTATTAATTTTTTTAATATTTAAAAAAAACATGAAGATGTAGGTAGGAGTTTTTAAGTTTCAATTGTCTTATATATGTACATGAAATTCTCTGTTAGGGAGGAGAGGAGAATAAGGTAACACAAAATTGAAAATATAATTCAAATTAAGCTTTTGTAAGATTATTCAAAAATGTACGACTAGAAAATTAGGGGGTAAAAAAAATATTTTTAATGAGGTCGATAAAAATTTTATTGATAGATGCAGATGTAGACTTTGGAATGGTCTTAAAGAATTATCTGCTTTTAAACGGGTATAATGTTACATTTACAAGTACTCTAAGCGATGTTTCTTTATTGGTAAATAGTTCTAAATTCGATTTATCTATTATAGATTCTAAGTTAATTACAACAACTAGAGCTGAATTTGTGAATTCGGTAAGAAAACATAGTAAAGATTTTCCAGTAATTTTCCTTTCAGAAGAAATTTTATTAGAGGATGTATTTGAAATTAATAAAATACCATTGGTAGATTATTGTTTTAAAAAACCTTTTTCTACAGAAGTCTTAATTGAAAAGATTAAATCTATTTTAAAAACTAAAGAAAAAGAACATAATAAAATGTTTAGTGCAGTGGAATATACTATAGGTGATTTTACATTTAATTATAGAACCCGTCAGCTTTCTTTTAAAGGTGAAGAACAAAGAAGATTAACACCTAAAGAAAGTAAGTTGTTAAAGTATTTATCTGAATACAAAAATGCAATAATGCCAAAAGCAATTGCATTAACTAAGATTTGGAGAGATGATAATTATTTTACATCTAGAAGTATGGATGTTTACATCACCAAACTTAGAAAGTATTTAATGTACGATGAAAACATTGCTATTGTTAATGTTAGAGGTGAAGGATACAAGTTATTAGATAATACAGCACAAAGCGCTTAACGTTTGTAAGTAGGAATATCTCTTAAAAAAATATAATTCTCGTCCTCAGAATTCATCATACAGTAATAGTGTTCTAAACCATTAGTCACTATTAAATACTTAGCGTTTAGTTTTAAATTATATCGCGCAATTTGATCAAAAGTATCCTGTGTTATTTTAACAGAAGGAGCTTTACATTCTACAATAATATCAGGAGTGCCATCTGAACTAAAAATCAAGATGTCGCTCCTTTTCTTTAAATTATTTATTGTTAATTGTTTTTCAATAGCAATTAAAGAAGTTGGGTAATTTTTTTCTTGAATTAAAAACTGTACAAAATGCTGCCTAACCCATTCTTCTGGAGTTAAAACAATATATTTTTTTCTGATTTCATCAAAAATCAGATAGTGTTTTTCATTACTTTTGATATTGAAAGTATATGAAGGTAAATTCAATTTTTGCATCAATCAAAAGTACTAAAAGTTTGATTTAAATTTTGTTGAAAATTAATGAATGAAGTAAAACAAATTGTTGACGATATAAAAGCAGGAAATCTTAAACCGATTTATTTTTTAATGGGTGAAGAGCCATATTACATTGATAAAATTTCGAGTTATATAGAAAATAATGTATTAGATGAATCTGAGAAAGGATTTAATCAAATGGTTATGTATGGTAGAGATGTAACAGTAGATGAAATTGTTTCTTCAGCAAAAAGATTTCCAATGATGGCAGAGCATCAGGTTATTATTGTGAAAGAAGCTCAAGATTTAAGTAGGTCTATTGAAAAACTAGATAGTTATGCTGATAATCCGCAAAAATCTACAATTTTAGTCTTCAATTATAAATACAAGAAGTTAGATAAAAGAAAGAAAGTATATAAAGCAATTGCTAAAAATGGATTGATTTTCGAAAGTAAGAAGTTATATGAAAATCAGGTTGGTGATTGGATTGCTAGAGTTTTAAAAAGTAAGAAATTTACGATTGAGCCAAAAGCAGCTCAAATGTTAGTTGAGTTTTTAGGAACAGATTTAAGTAAAATAAGTAATGAATTAGATAAACTTACTTCTGTTTTAGATGCAGGAACAATAATCAATCCAAGCCATGTAGAAGAGAATATTGGAATCTCTAAAGATTTTAATAATTTTGAGTTACGCAAAGCTGTCGGAAATAAGGATGTTGTTAAGGCAAATAGAATTATTAATTATTTCAGTAAGAATCCAAAAAATAACCCTTTAGTAATGACAATTTCATTATTAAACAGTTTTTTCACACAACTTTTATCGTATCATGGATTAAAAGATAAATCTAAAGCTTCAGTTGCACGAACGTTAGGAGTAAATCCTTATTTTGTAGATGATTATGCAAACGCAGCAAGAAATTATCCGATGCGTAAAGTATCTCAAGTTATAGGATTGTTAAGAGAAGCAGATGTGAAAAGTAAAGGAGTAGGAGCAAATCAATCCCATGGAGATATTTTAAAAGAATTAATTTTTAAAGTATTACACTAAATAAAGCTCTTATTATGAAAAATATCTTTAGTAAAGAAATTACAGAAGAAGTGATTTCTAGAATCAATACATTAACTCCACAAACTCAACCTAAATGGGGAAAAATGAATGTGGCGCAAATGATGGCACATTGTTCAGTTTCCTATGAGGGAATTTATACAGATAAGCATCCAAAACCAAATGCTTTTATGAGGTTTGTTTTGAAGTTATTAGTAAAAAATCAAGTTGTTTCAGAAAAACCTTATCCGAAAAACGGTAGAACAGCACCTCAGTTTTTAATTACTGAAGAGAAAAACTTTGAAAAAGAAAAGCAAATCTTAATTGATTATTTATATAAAACCCAAGAATTAGGTGAAAATCATTTCGATGGAAAAGAATCAACTTCATTTGGTAAATTAACCAAACAGGAATGGAATAATTTATTTTATAAACATTTAGATCATCATTTAACACAGTTTGGAGTATAGCTAGAAAATCCCTATGAAGTATAGGTAAATTAAAGAAGTTACTATAATTATAGAAATTACAGAATACTTAATAATAGATTCTTTTTTTTGAGTTTTCTTAGCTTCTTCACCATATTTTTTAATGACACTTTTAGAAGCCTTAGGAAAGTTAAATCTAGTTTTCGAATAAACACTAGAACTTAGTTTTTTATCTCTAACGTCTTTTAGTTTTTTCTTTCTCTGTTGATTACCTTGTTGTCTATTCATCAACATTTTTAGTGAGCCCCATCCGTCCATAATAAACAATTTTTAAAGTTGAATTTTCAATTAGCAATACCTTAATATAAGAAAAATAAAGCTTTTTTCTAAATTTATAGAAAACTAAAACTTTATTCAATTAGTTTTTTAGTTAACAACACTATATAAAAAGTTATTTCATGCAAAAAATTCCAGAAGCTATTTTAAATAGAAAGGGAGCTAGAAGTGCTAAAGATTTGAATCCAGAAGCAATAGAATATTTAAATAGAGGATTAATAGAGACTAAAAATTTAATGGAATGGTTAGCTGTTGATCAATTAACTTTATTACAACTAGTTTTAAAATTTTTAGGAAAGGAAACATGGTTTTCTGATTTTGAACAAGCGGTTAATAATCAAAAGAAACCTACTGCAAATAGTAATACAAAAGTTATTGGGCAGACTTTTGGGGTGTTAACTAAAGATAAAAATGTTTACGATTTTTTAAAAAATCATACTTCTGATGTGGTGAGATGTTGGGCTTGTTGGGCTGAAAGTTTACATTTTGATGAAATAGAAAAACTACTGAATGCAATGCAAGTTTATGCTGCAGATACTCATTTTGGAGTACGAGAAGTAGTGATTTTCGCAACTAAAGAAAGAATGATTGAAGATTTAGATAAATCTATAATTATTTTGTCTTCATGGGCTACTCATACTGACGAAAATGTAAGGCGTTATGCTGTAGAGTCGTTAAGACCAGTTGGAGTATGGACTAAAAAAATAGCAGCTTTTCAAGAGAATCCTGAAAAAGGAATTTCTTTATTAACGCCATTAAAATCAGATTCGTCAAAGTATGTTCGAGACGCAGTAGCAAATTGGTTAAATGATACGAGTAAATCTAAGCCAGAGTGGGTTTTAAACATCTGTAAACAATGGGAGAAGGAATCTTCTTCTAAAGAAACAGCTTACATTATAAAAAGAGCATTACGAACAATAAATAAGAAATAACTTATTTTAATAATATCATAACAAGAGTGATAATAGCAGGCAACCCTTGAACATAAAAGATTTTTTTACTTGTAGAGATAGCTCCATAAATACCCGCGACAGCAACGCAACTTAAAAAGAAAATAGAAACATTAATTTTCCATTCTGTATTCTCAATAAAGAAAGTCCAGATTAATCCTGCTGCTAAAAAACCATTATATAATCCTTGGTTCGCTGCAAGAGTTTTGGTTTTAGGGAATAATTCTTTAGGGTAGTGTTTAAAAATTTTTGGTCCTCTTGTTTCCCAAGCAAACATTTCAAACCATAAAATATAAAGGTGAAAAAAAGCTATAAATCCAATTAATGCATTGATTAAAATATTCATATGAAAAGTTTTCTCTAAAATATAAAAATAAAAAAACTCGCCAAACGACGAGTCTCTTTTTTATTGAGCTTTATCGACTACAATTCGATTTTTTCTGTTTGCTACTTCCCATGCAGTATAAAATACTAAACGAGTTCTATTCTCTAGTAGTTCATAATTAATTCTATCAGGAGTATCTGTTGGTTGATGATAATCTGCATGAGTTCCATTAAAATAAAAAATAATTGGAATGTTGTGCTTAGCAAAGTTATAATGATCGGAACGATAGTAAAAACGATTAGGATCGTTTTCATCATTATACTTATAATCTAAATTAATATTCATGTATTTTTTATTAGCTTCTTCAGAAATATTATGTAACTCTGTGCTTAATTTATCTGAACCAATAAGATATACATAATTAGGATTTCCTTTATGGCGAGCGTCAATTCTACCAATCATGTCGATATTTAAATCTGTAACTGTATTTTTTAAAGGGAAAATAGGATTTTCAGTATAATATCTAGAGCCAATTAATCCTTTTTCTTCTGCAGTAACGTGTAAAAATAAAATAGATCGTTTAGGTCCTTTTCCTTCATTAGCTGCTTTTTTAAATGCTTGAGCAATTTCTAAAATTGCAACTGTTCCTGAGCCGTCATCATCAGCACCATTGTATATTTTTCCATTTTTTACACCTTCATGGTCTAAATGAGCAGAGATTACAATAATTTCATCAGGTTTTTCTGTACCTTTAATAAAAGCAACAACATTTTCGGAATCATTTAGCTTTTTTCCTCTACGATTATTGCTTAGATAAGCAGAAGGAACTTTTTGAAAATAATTATTTCCTCCTAAAGGAGAAGCTATACCTTCATTGATATAAAAATCTTTTAAATAATTCACGGCTTTCTTTTGTCCTGGCTCTCCAGTGTTTCTTCCTTCAAATTCATCGGAAGCATAAATAAAGAGGTGTTTTCCTAAATCTTTAGCGGTTATTGTTTCTGCGTATATAGTAACATCGTCCTTTTTAGATTTGTTTTTTTGCTGTGCAGAACTGTTATATGTTATCATAGCAAGTGAGCATGCAGCGAAAATAAAATTCTTCATTATAAATAAATTTGTTTTATAAAATATGCGGGAATCAAATGTAGGTTAAAACCTACAGAGCTTCAAATTTAATTTTTGTTAATTACGAATTGTTGTAATTTCTTGTTAAACTTAATGTTATCTTTAGGAAATAATAAAGAAAAAGCATCAGAATCTATTAAAGTAGATAAATCTCCACTAAAGAGTTGTTTTTGAGTTAATAAAATGAATTCATTTGCAAGTTGCATTGCGAGATTAACTTCATGAGTAGAGATGATAATCGTTTTATTCGTGTTTTTTACAAGGTTTTCTAATAAAGAAAAAACTTTATAAGTATGATGAATGTCTAAATGAGCAGTTGGTTCATCTAAAATTATAACTTCAGTATCTTGAGCTAAAGCTCTTGCAATAAGTACTCTTTGAAGTTGACCGTCACTTAATTGATAAAAAGGTTTGCTTTTTAAATGAGTGATATCGGTTAAATCCAATGCTGTTTGAATTTTTTTCATATCATTAATTGACAAACGATCTAACCAGTTAGTGTAAGGTTGTCTTCCTAGGGCTACAATTTCAAAGACAGAAAGTTGACTTTCAGGTAAACGTTCAGTTAGTACAACGCTTAAAATTTTAGCTAACTCTGCATGAGTATAGTTTTCTAAAGGAGAGTTTTGAATTAAAATTTCTCCAGATATAGGTTTTTGAACTTTACTTAATGTTCTTAGAAGTGTAGATTTTCCTGCACCATTTTTTCCTAACAAAGCGACTAATTTACCTTTAGAAATAGATAAATTGATGTCTGAAACTATAGTGTTAGTTTGTTTTTTTGACTGATAACCAACAGATAAGTTTTTAGTTTTTAGAATTATATTTTCTTTATCGATGTTCAAATTACACGTAAATTTTTTTCTTTCTTACTAAAAGCCAAATTACAACAGGGGCTCCAAATAATGAGGTAATTGCATTTATAGGTAAAGTAAATTGGTGTTTGGGAAACTGAGCAATTGTATCACAAATTAATAAAATAATTGCTCCTGTAATAGTTACAGCTGGGATCAATATTTTATGATTTGAAGTTTTAAAAGCTAACTTGGTTATGTGTGGTGTTGCTAAACCTATAAAAGCAATTGGTCCACAAAATGCAGTTATAATTCCGGTTAAAACACTAGTAATAATTAATATTATATTTCTGCTTCTTTTGGTATTAATTCCTAGGCTTTTGGCATAATTTTCACCAAGTAAAAAGCTGTTTAAAGATTTAATTGAAGCAAAAATTCCTGATGCGCATATAAAATATATTCCAGAGAAAATTAAAATTTCATTCCAAGTTAAATTTCCAAGACTACCAAATCCCCAAAAAACAAATTGTTTAACTTGTTCAGCTTCACTAAAATATGAAAGAACGTTTATTATAGCGGAAGTAAGAGCACCAAACATTAATCCTATAATTAATATAGACATAGTGTTTCTTACTTTGTTAGCTGCTAAAATAACTGCAATTAAAACTAAAAAAGCACCTAAACTAGCTGCTAAAGGCAAACCTAAAGTATGTATATCAAAACCTAAAAAACCTCCTATAAACCCAGAGCCTAAAACAAATAAAGCAACTCCTAAACTTGCTCCAGAAGAGATGCCTAATACAAAAGGCCCAGCTAACGGGTTTCTGAATAATGTTTGCATTAATAAGCCGCTAACAGATAACCCCGAGCCAACTAAAATAGCAGTGATTGTTTTTGGTAATCTATAATTAATAATAATAGTTTCCCAGCTAGTTTTAGATGGGGTTTTTCCTAGTAAAGTATTAATAATTTCTTTGAAAGGAATAGCTACCGAACCTAAACTAATATCTACTAAACTAAAAAATAATAGCGCAAAACAAAGAATTGTAAAATGGGAATAATATGTTTTTTTTAAGTTAGTCAATTAATGAAGTTTTTAGAAACTCAACAAGTTTTTGAATAGCTAAACCTCTATGACTAATTTTATTTTTTGCTTCTGAACTCATCTCAGCAAAAGACTGTTGGTATCCTTTGGGCTGAAAAATTGGATCATAACCAAAGCCTTTCTCTCCTTTTTTATCAAGTAAAATATTTCCTTCACAAATACCATTAAAAAGGAATTGCTCCCCATTTAAATTTAAACAAATTGATGTTCTAAATTGAGCTTTTCTGTTTGTGTTTTGATTGAGGTTTTTTAGAAGTTTAGTCATATTATTTTCTGCGTTAGCAGGTTCACCTGCATATCTGGCTGAATATACACCAGGTTCGCCTTGTAAAGCTTCCACTTCTAATCCTGTATCATCAGCAAAACAGTTATAGTTATAATGATTAGTGATATGATTGGCTTTAATTTTAGCATTACCTTCTAAGGTAGTTGCAGTCTCTTCTATATCTTCAAAACAATTAATGTCTTTTAATGATAAAAGTTCAATAGAATCAGGTAACATTTCTTGAACTTCTTTTAGTTTATTTAAATTATTGGTTGCAAAAACTAATTTCATATCTAAAAATTACTTAAACAAAAGTAGGATTTTTTATCATCTCTAAGGTGGTTTGTTGCATAAATAAATTGTGTGAATAATGCCTGAATTAACTTCTAAAAAGATACTTGTAATATCTTGTAAAAGTTTGAATTTTAAATGCTTTTATTTATTCATGATGATATGGCTCGTTTTTTAAAATGGTATAACCACGATAAATTTGTTCAATAATAAATAAACGAATCATTTGATGAGAAAAAGTCATTTTCGATAAAGATAATTTTCCGTTAGCCTTTTTATATACAACGTCAGAAAAACCATATGGGCCTCCAATAACTAAAACTAATTGTTTAATACCTGAATTCATTTTTTTTTGGAGAAAATTAGAAAACTCAATAGATGTGTAGTGTTTTCCTTTATCATCTAAAAGAATAAGTTGATCTGTATTTTGAAGTTTTGAAAGAATAAGTTCACCTTCTTTTTCTTTTTGTTGTGCTTCTGATAAATTCTTAACATTCTTTATATCTGGAATAATTTCAACTTCAAATTTCACGTAATGTTTTAATCTTTTTTGATAGATGTTAATTAACTGAATTAAATTTTTGTCATCAGTTTTACCTACAGCAAGTAATTTAATTTTCATGATCTGGTGATTTAAAACAAAACTAGATTAAAAATCAGTTAATTCCCTCTTTTATTTAAAAAAATAATAAACTAAATTTAAGGTGTAAATTATTGAATATTATATTATTATGAGAAGTCCCCTAAAAAAGATCATAATAGTTTTTCTGTGTAGTGTTTGTTTTAGCTGCTCGAAAGATTATTTAGAAGAACAAACTCCAGTTGAATTTGTTCAAGAGAAAATCAAAGAAGAAAAGTTTTATAAAAAGTGGAACTTTAATGAAGAAGAATATGATATTAAAAATGTAATAAAAGAAGAAGAAAGTAAAAGTATTTCGAATACTACTAACGAATTACTTTACAGGAGAGGAGGAGCAGTTACTGGGAAAAAAATTTATGTTCACTACATGCCTTGGTTTCAAACTAAATCAATAGATGGTTTTTGGGGGCAACATTGGACTATGATGAATCAAGATCCAGACCAGACTGATGAAAACGGAAAAAGGCAAATTGCATCACATTATTATCCTTTAATAGGTCCTTATTCAACAAATGATGAAGATTTACAAGAGTATCATCTTTTATTAATGAAATTTAGTGGTATTGACGGTGTAATTTTTGATTGGTATGGAATTAGAGATGTTTGGGATTTTGATTTGATTAAAAGAGGAACAGATAATTTTATTTCTCAATTAGAAACTTCAAGAATGAAATTTGCTATAATGTATGAAGATAGAGTAGTAAATGAACAAGCAAGAGGGTTAACAGATTTGCAATTAAATCAGGCTATTGCGGATATAGATCATATTAATAAAAAATATTTTAGGAATAGAAACTATATAAAAGTTAATGGTAGGAATTTACTAATGATTTTCGGTCCAAATTATATAGATGATTCATCAGATTGGGAGAAAATTTTAGCATCTGTACAGAATCAAAGTGAGGTATTAACTTTATGGAATAGTAGAGAGATTTTAGGAACTGATATTTGTTCTGGAGAATATGCATGGATTGATAAAAAACATTTACAAACACTTAAAGGTTATTATAATTATGAAGCTAATTTTAATGATGAAATTATTGGAGGAGTAGCTTATCCTAGATTTAATGATTTTTATAAAGAAGGTGGTTGGAGAGATGTAAATGAAGGTGAATGGGAATTAGAGGGTAATGGAACAAATACTTTTGAAGAGTCTTTTGTAGAATCAGAAAATAGAAATACAAACTTTATTCAAATAGCTACATGGAATGATTTTGGAGAAGGTACAATTATTGAGCCTACTAAAGAGTTTGGTTTTCAGCATTTAGAAAAATTACAAAGCTTTACAGGAGTTAATTACAGAAAAGAAGATTTAAGAATACCATTTTATATCTATAAGTTAAAGAAACAATTTCCAGATGATTATGCTGTTCAGTTTTTAACTAAAAGAGCTTGGTATTATGCAATGGAAGGACAGTTAAAAAGATCTAAGTTTTTATTAAGCTTGTTGTTTTTTTATTACGGAGATGAGTTTATTTCATAGTTTTTATAATTAATAGTTCGAGTTGAATTTTATTTATAGAGGTAAAACATTATTTTTACCTCTATAATAAAATTTACATGATATCTCAAGAACAATTTAATAAAGAACTAGAGTTAATTATAGCAAATGCAATTCGTGAAGATATAGGAGAAGGAGATCATACTTCATTATCTTGTATTCCAGCAGACGCTACAGGTAAAGCAAAATTATTAGTAAAAGACGAAGGAGTAATCGCAGGTGTAGAATTTGCTAAGCAAGTTTTCGCTTATGTAGATAAAGATTTAAAAGTAGAAACTTTAATAAATGATGGAGAAAAAGTAAAATATGGAGACATTGTTTTTTATGTTTCCGGGAAATCTCAATCTATACTACAAGCAGAACGTTTAGTTTTAAATGCAATGCAACGTATGAGTGCTATTGCAACTAAAACAGGATACTTTATGGGATTGTTAGAGGGAACAAAAACAAAAGTATTAGATACGCGTAAAACAACTCCAGGAATTAGAGCATTAGAAAAATGGGCTGTA
The DNA here is from genome assembly GCF_052084715.1 of Tenacibaculum aquaeponti. Classification (GTDB taxonomy): domain Bacteria; phylum Bacteroidota; class Bacteroidia; order Flavobacteriales; family Flavobacteriaceae; genus Polaribacter. The sequence goes on from NZ_CP197288.1 coordinate 3,345,045, forward strand.
AAAATTGGTGGAGGAGAAAATCATCGTTTTGCTTTATATGATATGGTTATGATTAAAGATAATCATATCGACTTCGCTGGCGGAATAACCCAAGCCATTACAAAAACAAAAGCTTATTTAGCAGAGAAAAATTTAGATATTAAAATTATAGTAGAAGCTAGAAATTTAGATGAAATTAAAGAAATTTTATCTAATGAAGGAGTGTATAGAATCTTAATAGACAATTTTAATTACGAAGATACAAGAAAAGCTGTAGAGCTTATTGGTGATCAATGTTTAACTGAAAGTTCTGGAGGGATTAATGAAAAAACAATTCGTAAATATGCTGAGTGTGGTGTTGATTTTATCTCTTCTGGAGCATTAACTCATTCTGTTTATAATTTAGATTTAAGTTTAAAAGCAGTAGATTAATTCATGATCGGACCTGATAAGAATAGTAAGTTTCCTTTGCCTAATTACGATAAATTATGTTTTCTGAAAAATGTAATTAAAAATCCAAATATTATTGTTGGAGATTATACCTATTATGATGATTTTGAAAATGTAGAAAATTTCGAAAAAAATGTAAAGTATCATTTTGATTTTACAGGAGACAAGCTAATCATTGGTAAATTTTGTATGGTTGCTTCTGGAGTCAGTTTTATTATGAATGGAGCAAATCATTTAACAGATGCAATTTCTACTTATCCTTTTGCCATTTTTGGAAATGGTTGGGAGAAATCAATGGAAGGAAAATCTTATCCAAATAAAGGAGATGTAGTTATTGGTAACGATGTTTGGATTGGTCATAATGCAACAATAATGGCCGGAGTTACTATCGGTGATGGAGCTATAATTGCTACAAATTCAACAGTAATTAAAGATGTTCCTCCCTACACAATTGTAGGAGGGAATCCAGCAAAAGAAATAAAAAAACGTTTTAATCAAGAAACTATAGATGAGTTATTAATGTTAAAATGGTGGGATTGGCCAATTGAAAAAATCACGGAAAATCTTCAAAATTTAACTGGTAATTCAATAGATAAACTTAAATAACAATCCAAAATGAAAAAACATATACTAATGGTTACAGTTTTAGCTCTAGCATTTAGCTGTAATACAAAAGAACCAAAAAAAGAAAATACCGAAGATATGAGTACTTCTGAAAATCCTTTATTAGTAAAAAGTAGTTTAGATTACGGAGCTCCAGATTTTACCAAAATAAAGAATGAGCATTTTATGCCTGCTATTTTAAAAGGAATGGAAGTTCAAAATTCTGAAATAGCAAAAATAGTAGCGAATACAGAAGCACCAACTTTCGAAAACACAATTTTAGCTTTAGAAGAAAGTAGTAAAACGTTAGATAATGTAAATGCTATTTTTTCTGCATTAACTAGTGCACATACAAACGACGTTATTCGTGAAAATCAAAAAGAACTAGCGCCTAAATTTTCTAAACACGGAGATAATATTTTATTAAACACAAAATTGTTTGAAAGAATTAAAACAGTTTATAATAGTTTAGAAAGTTTAAATTTAGATCCAGAGTCTAAACATTTAGTAAGTGAATACTACAAGAATTTTGTAAAAGCAGGAGCAAATTTATCAGAAGATAAAAAAGAGGAATTAAAAGCAATTAATGCTCAATTAGCTAGTTTATCTAACGATTTTGGGAAAAAAGGAGTAGACGCTATGAAAAAAGGAGGCGTTTTAGTTACTGATAAAAGTGAGTTGAAAGGTTTTTCTGAAGAAAAGATTAAATCTATCGAGAAAGATGGGAAGTATGAAATTCAATTAATTAATACAACACAACAACCATCTTTACAAACATTAGAGAATAGAGAACTTCGTGAAAAGTTATTCAAAAAATCTTTTTGTAGAACTGAAGGAGGAGCTTATGATACTTCAGATTTAGTAAAACAAATGGTAGAATTAAGAGCTAAAAAAGCTGAAATTTTAGGTTTTGATAATTATGCAAGTTGGAGTTTGCAAGGAACTATGGCAAGCACACCAGATAAAGTTTTTGAAATGTTTAAAAACTTAATTCCAGGTTCATTAGAAAAAGCAGCTTCAGAAATAAAAGAAATTCAAACAGAAATCAATAAAGAAGGTGGAGATTTTGAATTAACGCCATACGATTGGAACCATTATGCAGAGAAAGTTCGTAAATCCAAATACAATTTAGATGAAGAAGAAGTAAAACAGTATTTCGAAATTAATAATGTTTTAGAAAAAGGAGTCTTTTTTGCGGCGAATAAATTATATGGAATTACGTTTAAAAAGCGCGAAGATATTCCAGTATATCATCCAGATGTTGTAGTTTATGAATTGTTCGAAGAAGATGGAAGTAAACTAGGTTTATTTTATGGTGATTTCTTTGCTAGAGATAGCAAAAGAGGAGGAGCTTGGATGAGTGCTTTTGTGAAACAATCAAAATTGCGTAATCAAAAACCTGTAATTTACAATGTTTGTAATTCTCCAAAACCAGCAGAAGGAGAGCCTGCTTTAATTAGTTTTGATGAAGTAGAAACAATGTTTCATGAGTTCGGTCATGCGTTACATGGTTTATTTGGAGATCAAATATATGCTTCAATTTCAGGAACAAGTACAGCGAGAGATTTTGTTGAGTTTCCATCACAATTTAATGAAAATTGGGCAACACATCCAGAGGTGTTAAATAATTATGCTTTACATTATAAGACAGGAGAAGTAATTCCTGATACTTTATTAAAAAAAATAAAAGCTGCAGGAACATTTAATCAAGGGTATTCAATTATAGAAAATCTATGTTCATCAAATTTAGATATGCAATGGCATACTATCGGTAAAGATGTAAAAATCGAAGATGTTGCAAAGTTTGAAAAAGAAGCCTTAGAAAAAATGAATTTAAATATAGATCAAATTCCTCCAAGATACAGATCTACTTATTTTGCTCATATATTTAGCGGAGGTTATGCTTCTGGTTATTATTCGTATTTATGGACAGAAATGTTAAGTCACGATGCTTATGATTGGTTTAAAAATAACGGACTATTAACTCGTGAAAATGGAGATAAATTCCGTAAAGAAGTATTGTCTAGAGGGAGTACTATGGATTATGCTGAAATGTATAAAACATTTGCAGGAAGAGATCCTCAAGCAGAACCAATGTTAAAAGCTAGAGGACTAAAATAGATTAAACGATAACGGTTATAAATTAAAAACGATCAGAAGAATATTCTTTTGATCGTTTTTTGTTAATATATAATATCTTTATTAAAAAATAAATAATGAGATTAGGTGTACTTTTTATATTGTTCACTTCTGTTATTCAAGCACAAAACTTTAATGTAATTGGAAAACAATTTATAGCCCGTGTAAACTCGGTTTGTGAAGAAACTCCAGATGATAATCCTTGTGCTGGAGAAGAAATTTATGTGGTTGTTAAATTTTTAAAAGATAAGGTTGAACTTGCAGAAAAAGGAGTTTCGTCTTGTGATAAAGAAACATACATACGAAAGTTTAAGTATAACTATGAAATAAAAGAAAATGATATCCTAATAGCTTTAAAACCAGAAGATGTTGAGTACACTCATCTTAAAGAAATAAAGTTTGCTATTGAAAACAAAAAATTATTTGGCTCTATAACTTATCCGAATGGAAAAATTATAGTTTATGAATTTAAAGAAGAATAATACAATGAATGATTATTATGATAATGAAACATTTAAAAAAGTAGCTTTTACAAATGATCAAATAAGTAGATCAGATTTTGATTCTTGTACATTTGAGAATTGCGATTTTTCGAATATGCACGTTGTAAATTCAGAATTTTTAGAATGTGAATTTATCGATTGTAATCTGAGTAATACAAGATTGAAAGAAAGTAGTTTTAAAGATGTACATTTTTGTAGTTCAAAATTATTAGGAATTAAGTTCTATGAAATAGATCCTTTTTTATTGAAGATAAATTTTACCGATTGTCAAGTTGATTACTCTTCTTTTTATCAGTTAAAAATGCAAAACTTTCAATTTGTAAATTGTAGTATAAAAGAGGTAGATTTTACCGAAGCAAATCTTCAATTTAGTTATTTTGATGATTGTGATTTACTTGGGTCAATTTTCGAAGCTTCAGATTTAAGAAATGTAAATTTTAAAACAGCACGTAACTTTTCTATCGATTTAGAGTCTAATAGAGTAGAAAAAGCAATTTTTTCAAAAGATAATGTTGCTAATTTGCTAGAAAAGTATAAAATCAAAATTGTTTCGTAAATTGGATATAAACTCCATCATTTCAACTTTCTTTATTTCTATTATGATCTTGTTTTTCATAACAGGTGTAATGTATACAATGAATCAAAAAAAGAAAACAATGCGTTTATTTTCTGATGAACCATTAATAAATTCATTTGCTAATGTTGAAATAAAAAATATAGAATCCATAAAGAGAAGCTTTTGGATTGGTAATGTGAAATTATTTAAAAACTATATTCTAATAAAGAGTAAATATAATTACGATGTAATCCAGTTAAACACGAATTTAGAAAATGATTTAAAGTTTAAAATTCTGTATCAATCTTCATCAATAGAAAACAAAACAATCAAAATTATTGGAACCAAAAACAGACTATTTGAAAAGAATTCTATTCAATTAAAAATTAAATTTAATAGTGAATCAGATTCAAAAATGGTCTATTCATTTTTAAATCAAGGATAAAAATCAGATTTTTGCATTAATGTCAAAAAGAATAGAAGAAAATTTAGAGAAAATTCCAGTAGTAAATTGGTTAGTTAAATTTGGAAAAGAAATTAAAATTCCTGGTTTAGAAGGCTTATCCTTATACGATGTTATAGAAATGTATATCATTGGAATTGTTAAAGGAGCATTAACGACTAGAGCAGGAGGAATTGCTTTTAGTTTCTTTATGGCAATTTTCCCATTTTTATTATTCATTTTAACCTTAATTCCATACATACCTGTTGATGGTTTTCAAGAAGGTTTATTCGATTTAATTAGAGAAGGTTTACCACCAAAAACTTTTGATGCAGTTGATGGAGTAATAAAAGATATTTTAAATAATCAATATGGAGGTTTACTTTCTTTTGGTTTTTTAACTTCAATTTTTTTAATGACAAATGGTGTAAATGCCATTTTTGGAGGTTTTGAGTATTCGTATCATGTTCAAGAATTTAGAAATGTATTTAAAACATATTTAGTTTCTTTAGGAGTATCGCTTTTAATGTCTTTCTTTTTAATTATAGTAGTATGTTTGGTGGTATTGTATCAAATAGCTTTATCAAAAATTGATGAGATAGGTTGGTTTGATACTAGTGAATTAAATCTATTTTATTTAGGAAGAGGATTCTTGTTTTTAGTTATGATTTATACCATTGTTTATTTGTTGTTTAGATACGGAACAAAACAAGGAAATACTACAAAATTCTTTTCAGCAGGAGCCTTTTTAACGACAGTTGTATCGTTGTTTACCTTTTATCTTTTTGGAATTTATGTTTTAGAATTTGCGAAATACAATCAATTATATGGTTCTATAGGTACACTTTTAATTTTAATGTTATTTGTTTGGTTAAATGCAATAGTGTTATTATTAGGCTTTGAACTAAATGCTTCAATCTATCAATTAAAACGTCGAAATAAAACTTCATAATCCGCTAATAAATTCAGATATTTGCAGGCTCAAAACGATGTAGTTAAAAGAATTAAATAGATTATTCTATATGAAACCAGGAATTCCAAAAGGAACTAGAGATTTTTCGTCAACACAAGTAGCAAGAAGAAACTTTATTTTTAACACGATAAAGCAGGCTTTTGAAGTGTATGGTTTTCAGCCTATTGAAACACCAAGTTTTGAGAATTCTTCGACCTTAATGGGGAAGTATGGAGAAGAAGGTGATCGTTTAATTTTTAAGATTTTAAATTCTGGTGATTATTTAAATAAAGTAAATGAAAATTTACTTTCAGCTAAAGACAGTAATAAAGTAACAACTCAAATCTCAGAGAAAGCTTTACGTTACGATTTAACTGTACCGTTTGCGCGTTATGTTGTGCAACACCAAAACGAAATTACATTTCCATTTAAGCGTTACCAAATTCAACCTGTTTGGAGAGCAGATCGTCCTCAAAAAGGACGTTTTAGAGAGTTTTATCAGTGCGATGCAGATGTAGTTGGTAGCGATTCTTTATGGCAAGAAGTAGAGTTTGTTCAATTATACGATTCAGTTTTTAGTAAGTTGAATGTAAAAGGAACGACTATCAAAATCAATAATCGAAAAATACTTTCAGGTATTGCAGAAGTTATTGGAGCAAAAGATAAATTAATTGATTTTACAGTTGCTTTAGATAAACTTGATAAAATTGGTAAAGATGGAGTTGTGAAAGAAATGCTTTCGAAAGATATTTCTGAAGAAGCTATCGAAAAAGTACAACCGTTATTTGATTTTACAGGAAGTAATGCAGACAAATTGGCATCGTTAAAATCAATGTTATCAGATTCTGAAGAAGGATTAAAAGGAGTTGAAGAATTAACTTTTGTAATAAATAGTATTGCTGAGTTAGGTTTACAAACAGCAACTTTAGAGTTAGATGTTACTTTAGCTAGAGGTTTAAATTATTACACCGGAGCAATTTTCGAAGTTGCAGCTCCTGAAGAAGTAAAGATAGGTTCTATCGGAGGAGGAGGTAGATATGATGATTTAACAGGAATATTTGGATTAAAAGATGTAAGTGGAGTAGGAATATCTTTTGGGTTAGACCGTATCTATTTAGTTATGGAAGAATTAGGTCTTTTTGAAGAAGTAGAACTACCTAAACCTAAAATTTTGTTTTTAAATTTTGATGAAAAAGAAAGTTTAACAAAAATGAAGGCTATAACGGAGTTAAGAGCAAATGGAATTAAAACTGAATTATATCCAGATCTTGCTGTTAGTAATAATCAGCAAAAGAAGCAGTGGAAATATGTTGATAAAAGAGGCATAGAGTTTGTAATAACTTCAGTAGAGGAAGATAAATTTAAGTTTAAGAACACAGAAACTAGAGATGAAAAATTCCTTACAATCAAGGAAATAATTAAATTAATACAATAAAGACAACTTTTTGTTTTATCTTTACGGAAAAACATTAAACAAATAAGTATGTTCGAGATCCACAATAATATGAGAGACGAAAGAATTGAAGAATTAGGAGAGGACCACATTGGAACTTCAGCTAAAACGCCATTGCGTGCAGACGCTTTTGATATTTCGGACGAAGAGAAAATAGCAAAAATACAAGAAAGTGTTAAGGTGATATTAGAAACCTTAGGTATGGATTTAGAAGATGATAGTTTACAGGGCACACCTAAGCGTGTTGCTAAAGCTTTTGTCAATGAGATTTTTATGGGGTTAAACCCTAAACATAAGCCTAAGGCATCTACTTTTGATAATAACTATAAGTATGGTGAAATGTTGGTGGAAAAAAACATTGTTGTATATTCTACTTGTGAACATCACTTGTTACCTATTGTTGGTCGTGCTCATGTAGCATACATTTCTAATGGAAAAGTCATTGGTTTATCTAAAATGAACCGTATTGTAGAATATTTTGCTAAAAGACCACAAGTACAGGAGCGTTTAACAATGCAAGTTGTACAAGCTATGCAAGAGGCTTTAGGTACAGAAGATGTAGCTTGTGTTATAGATGCAAAACATTTATGTGTAAATTCTAGAGGAATTAAAGATATAGAGAGTTCTACTGTTACTGCTGAATTTGGAGGTAAATTTAAGGACAGAGATACAAAAAGAGAATTTTTAGATTATATTAAAATGGATACACCTTTCGATTAATAAACCAATCGAAATTTACTATAAATATGAAAGTGCGGTTTTTAAAACCGCACTTTTTATTTGTATTGAAAATAAGTTGTTTGAAAACAACAACCCACAGATTGTTTAATTAACAATTTACAGTACAAACATTGTTAATTACAGTTCCGTAACATCTTCCTCCAGGAAAAGAAGTTGAAGAAGTAGGGAAAGAACAAGCTCTTCCAACAGTTCCTCCACATGAGTTATTACCAGGTTCAAGTGTGTATCTAGAGCTAGGAGCACAAGGTTGTCTTAATCCAAAACCTCCATTGATATTTTGTTGTTCTTTTTTGTTTAATGATTTACCTAAGTTTAAGATTGATTTTTTCATAATATTTGAATTTTTAAAATTTATTTTCCTTGAGCATTTATAGACATTCAAGGTTTATGTCTGTTATCGCGAAAATTTCTTTAATGATCTTAAATTGGTTATGAGATAATAGCAGTTTAATAATGTAATTTCAAAAAGAAATAAATTATTTTAATTTAAAACTATTTTTCTCTTATCAAATTTATGAAGCGTTCGTTGGAAAAAATAAGGATTAGCTTGTTTGACAAATTATATATGTGTACTTTTTATAAAAAGTCGGATTGTTTTTGTACTGTTTTTTTATTAAACAGCTTCTTTTTCTTTTTGGTTTAAAGTAATGAATTTACTGTTCTTACTAGTTTTATTTAAGAAAAAAATAAACAGGAAAGTAAAAAACACATACCTTTTAAAAGCTGAATTAAATCTAAGCTCTTATTGCATGTGTTTTTTTATAAAATGTAGTGTTATAATGTAGAGGATTTGTAAAATCCGAAAGATTATTTTTGAGAAAATCTAATGAATTGGAATTTTTATCGTGTATTCCTTTTTGCTGTTGTTGTTTAATTTGGTTTCTCTTAACCAAGGATTTACTAATTTTAACTCTTTATAAGTAATATTATATTGTTTTGCGAAATCAGCTAAATCAGGAATAGGATAATCCACTAAAATTTCTTTTACTTTAGGGAAAGTGTATAAATCTTCTTGATCAAACACAAAGCCATATTTTTTTGGATTCGACATGATTTCTTTTAAAGCAAGAATTCTAAAAACATATCTTCCGGTTTCAGGATTTAATAAAAGGTCATAATAATTAGTTACTTTTTGTTCTTTTAAACGTTTAGAAATTCTACCGCCTCCAGCGTTATAAGCAGCAGCAGCTAAAGTCCAACTTCCAAATTTATTTTTAGCTTTCTTTAAATATTCAGCAGCAACTTTTGTAGATAGTTCTAGGTTATAACGCTCGTCTACATTACTATTTACTTCAAGACCATATTCTTTTCCTGTTCTAGGCATAAAGTGCCAATAACCAGCAGCTCCTTTATACGAAGGAACTTGAATTAAAGCACTTTCAGCAACACATAAATATTTAAAATCGTCAGGTAAACCATGTTTTTTTAGTAATGGTTCAAGCAGCGGGAAAAATTTGTTAGCTCTTTTCATTAGTAAAAGACCATTAGATTGCCAATATGTATTTACTAATAATTCACGATCTAAACGTTCTTGTACATCAAGTTGATTTAAAGGAACAGATTCACCTGCAAACTCCATTTGTTGAGGTAATTTTACAGCCTTTACTTCGTATAGATGACTAACATTTTTTTCTGTTTTAATAATGGCTGTGTCTTTTAAAGATGTAATTTGTTTGTTATTATTTGTTTTTACATTGTTTAAATTCAATAATAAAAAAACAATACTTAAAAAAGAAAGGACGTAAAAGATGCGTAATAATTTTACCTGCATAAATATGTTTGTATTTTTATTAGAAAGGGATTTAACACTTGCATTTTTCAGCTAAAATTTTTGAAATAGTTTTAGCTTTATTTAAAATCATAATGTGAGTGCCATTATCCACTTCTATAGCGTTTTTAATATGTTTGATAGGAAATACTTCATCTTTATTTCCGTGTATATGAATTATATTGTCTAATTCATAATCCTGTTTCCAATTCAAGACATTATGTATTGCCCATTGCAAATAATCAGCATTACGGATTGATAAATACATTTTATATAATTCAGCTCTTTTCTTTAAATAATCTCCAAAGAAAAGGTGTTCATATTCTTCTATGTTTTCAACTATTTTAGTTGGAAACAATTTGTAAGCCTTAGTTTTTTGAGCAAGCTTTAATCTATTTGGAAGTTCTTTATTACTCTTCATACTAGAGATAATAACTACCTTTTTACAGTTTATTTGTTTGCTCATTTCTTGTACCATAACTCCACCAAAAGAAACACCAACTAAAATAGGATTGTCATGCTGAATTGATTCGCACATTCGTTTGGCATAACTTTCTATAGTTTCTTCAACTGATAAGGGCAAAATCCATTCCAAAAAATGGGTTTCAAAATTTTCTTTTGGTAAATCTAAGTACTCAAATATTTTCGTGTTTGCTGCTAAACCTGGTACGAAATACAAATGAGTTTTTTCCATATAATTTTTTATTCAAAGAATTTCTTTTCAAGTAAAATTCCTTCAATATATTCATGTAAATCCATTAATTCTTCAGGAACGTCATCATTCCATAATCGAATTTTTACTTGTTTACCCTGATGTACTATGTAAGTAGAAGGTAAATCCATTATTTTAGGATTGTCATAAACAGCATTAAAGGATGAAAATTTCTTTTTGTTTAATTTATTATTTATTGTTTCTAATTCTTTGTCTGAAAGTTTAAATTCCTTTTCACCTTCTTGTAAAACATATTGTTTTCCGTTATATAAAACAACACCTTGTTTGTTTATTATAATATCGTAACTCGGGCAATCTCCAAAACAACCAGTTTTACGCATGCTTAATAAAGTGTTTTCTTCTTTCTTTATAAGGTCTTCAACAACATTTTTAGCATTTACTTTTACAGACCTAAATTCACTTGAAGACCCCAGCGCTTTAAGCCAAAAATCATATTTATCATTTGGAATTTCTACAACTGCAATTTTAGAAGCTCCATTATCGAAAACCATTTTTTTCCATTGTACTCCACTATTCTTTAAGAACTCTTTAGTTTTATCTTCACGAGTAGGATCATTTAAAACTAAAACTAATTGTCTTTTATAAAGATCAATATTAGTTGTTTCTTCAGTATTTGTAGGTGTTTCTTTTTCTGAGTTTGCCTCTGTTTTATTAGAATCTCCTTTGGGAGCACCACAGCTTAAAGCAAGTAAAAAAATAGATAGGAAAAAAATTTTCATAATGTTATCGAGGTGTTTTTTTGATTTTATGAGCAAACAATTTAATGAATAACTTTCGTATCAACAAAATCGAAACGTACTAATCCGTCTTCATCAATTTTAATTAATTTTACATTGTGAATAGTATTTACTAATTCAGGATTCCAAGGAGTTTTTACTTTTACATAATTTTCTGTGAAACCATGAATATACCCTTCTTTATTTTCACCTTCGAACAAAACAGATAAGGTATTTCCTATTTGACTTTCGTAAAAAGCTCTACGTTTTTTAACTGAAAGTCCACGTAACATTTTACTACGCTTTGCTCTAACGTTTTTAGGGACAATACCATCCATTTCTGCAGCTTCTGTATTTGCTCTTTCAGAATAAGTGAAAACATGCAAATAAGAAATATCTAACTCAGATAAATAATTATATGTCTCTAAGAAAAGCTCATCAGTTTCTCCAGGAAAACCAACAATAACATCAACACCTACACATGCATGTGGCATTACTTCACGTATTTTAGTAACACGATTAGTGTATACTTTGCGTAAGTAACGACGTTTCATTTTCTTAAGTAATTCGTCACTACCAGATTGTAATGGAATATGAAAGTGAGGAACAAAAGTATCTGATTTAGAAACAAATTCTATTGTTTCATCTTTCAGTAGGTTAGGTTCAATAGATGAAATGCGTAATCTATGAATTCCTTCAACTTTATCTAATGCCTGAACCAATTCTAAAAATGTATGTTCGTGTTTTTTATTTCCGAATTCTCCTTTACCGTAGTCACCAATATTAACTCCTGTAAGTACAATTTCTTTAATACCTCTTTCAGAAATTTCTTTAGCATTTTTTAAAACGTTTTCTAAGGTATCACTTCTAGAAATTCCTCTAGCCAATGGAATTGTACAATATGTACATTTATAATCACATCCATCTTGTACTTTTAAGAAAGCACGAGTTCTATCTCCAATCGAATAAGATCCAACATAAAAATCAGCGTCTTCTATTTCACACGAATGAACTTCGCCGACATCATTTTTTGTTAAATCATTAATGTAACTAGTTACATTAAATTTTTCGGTTGCACCCAAAACTAAGTCAACACCATCTACTGCTGCTAATTCTTCTGGTTTTAACTGGGCATAACAACCTACAGCAATTAAAAAAGCTTCGTCATTTTGTTTAAGTGCAGACTTAACAATTGTTTTAAAACGCTTGTCAGCATTATCTGTTACAGAGCAAGTGTTAATTACGTATATATCAGCTTTTTCTTCAAATTCAACACGTTCAAAACCTTCATTAACAAAGTTTCTAGCGATAGTAGAAGTTTCAGAGAAATTTAGTTTACATCCTAATGTGTAAAAAGCTACTTTTTTTTCCGCATTCATTCTTGTACATTTAACCGACTGCAAAAGTACAATATTGAAAATGATTTTTGAAACTGAAAGACTAGAAGTTAGATATCTAAAATTAGAAGATATAGAAGGATATTATAAATTACAAAGTGATCCTTTAGTTTTAAAATACGCTACAGGAGAAGTTGATACTTATGAAGGTGTTCAGCAGAATTTAAAAGAAGTAATAGCTAAATATACATTGCCGAATAATGATTTCTGGATTTATGCAATTGAAGATAAAAAAAAAAGAATTTTTTAGGAACACTAGCGCTAGTAAAAGATGAACAAAATGAAGATGAAATAGGATATCGATTTATTAGAGAGTATTGGGGGAATGGATATGGATATGAAATTTGTGAAGGATTAATAGCGTATGCTAAGCAAATAAAAATGACAAAGCTGATTGGTAATGTTATAAATGAAAACATAGCCTCAGCAAAAAATTTAGAAAAATTAAATTTTAAACCAGTGCATCAGTTTGTAAGCAAAGACATTGGCTTACCTGAAACTAAATACGAATTAAAATTATGATAGCGAAAATTTTTACAGCACCATATTACGCAGTAATATTTACAACAATATTAACAGATGATATAGAAGGATATCATGAAATGGCAGAAAAGATGGATGATTTAGCTAAAGAACAAGAAGGATATTTAGGAATAGAATCTGCCCGAAGTGAAATTGGTATTACAGTATCATATTGGAAAAGTTTAGAAGCGATATCTAAATGGAAAAATAATGTAGAACATACATATGCAAGGGAAAAGGGACGACAAAAATGGTATCAACAATACCAATTACGAATATGTAAAGTAGAAAGAGAATATGGTTTTGAGAAATAGTTTTATACTATTATTATGTGTGCTTTTAGGATCTTGTAAGAAAGAATCATCTAAATTTAAAGATGATCAAGTATTTCGTTATAACGAACATTCTAATATTTCTTCTTTAGATCCAGCTTTTGCTAAAGATCAACCCAATATATGGGGGGTTCATCAGTTATTTAATGGTTTAGTTCAATTAAATGATGGTTTAAAGGTGAAACCAGATATAGCTAAGAGTTGGACTATAACTGAAGATGGATTAACATATACTTTTGTATTACGAGACGATGTTTTTTTTCATGAAAATGAACTTTTCGGTGAGTTTAAAACAAGAAAAGTAGTAGCAAATGATTTCGAATATTCATTTCGTAGATTATTAGATGAAAAAGTAGCTTCACCAGGTAGATGGGTTTTACAACATGTAAATCATTTCAAAGCAATAAATGATTCTATATTTAAAATAGAATTAAAACAACCTTTTCCACCTTTTTTAGGTTTACTAAGTATGAAGTATTGCTCGGTAATTCCTAAAGAAGCTATAGATTTTTATAAAAATGATTTTCGATCTAATCCAGTAGGAACAGGGCCTTTTCAATTTAAATTATGGGTAGAAAATACCAAGCTAGTTTTAAGAAAAAACAAAAAATATTTTGAAAAAGATAAAGAAGGAAACTCTTTGCCGTATTTGGAAGCTGTAGCTGTTACTTTTTTGCCTGATAAACAAAGTGAGTTTTTACAGTTTATTCAAGGAAATATTGACTTTATGAAAAGTTTAGACGCTTCTTATAAAGATGAGATTTTAGCTACTGATGGAACTTTAAAAGAAAAATATAAGTCTAAAGTAAATATGCAAAAAGGAGCATATTTAAATACAGAGTACTTAGGAGTTTATATGGATGTAGCTGATGAGTATCCCACAAAATCAAGGCTAATTAGAAAAGCTATTAATTACGGTTTTGATAGAGAAAAAATGATGAAATTCTTGCGAAATAATATAGGGGAACCTGCAATACATGGTTTTATTCCTAAGGGATTACCGTCGTTTTCAGAAATGAAAGGTTATACATATCAACCAGAAAAAGCTATAGAACTTATAAATGAGTTTAAAAAATCAACAAGACAAAAAGAAATTGTTATAACAATTACAACAAACAGCAATTATTTAGATTTATGTGAATTCATTCAAAGAGAATTACAAAATATAGGTTTAGATGTTAAAGTAGAAGTAATTTTACCGTCTACTTTACGACAAGGAAAAGCCAATGGTAAACTTCCTATATTCAGAGCAAGTTGGATAGCAGATTATCCTGATGCAGAAAATTATTTGTCTTTATTTTACAGTAAGAATTTCACTCCTAACGGGCCAAATTATACACATTTTAAAAATAAAACTTTTGATTTTTTATATCGATTAGCAATAAAAGAAACCAATAACAGTAAACGTTATAATCTATATAAACAAATGGATAGTATAATTATTAATGAGGCTCCAGTTGTACCATTATATTACGATGAAGTAATTCGTTTTTCTCAGAAAAATGTAAGAGGCTTAGGTATCAATCCTATAGATTTGTTGACTTTAAAAAAGGTTAAAAAAAACAGTTTAATTAAATAAAATATTGTTTTTTAACTTAAGTAGTGTTTTGTTTTTAATAAATTATGTTAAAATAAAACAATTTTTGCCTTTTTGTTGATTTTAAAAATAAATTATTTACAAAGAATTGATTTTGATAACTTTAGAACAGTTAACCTTTCAAAATCAAAACAAAATGAAAAAAATCTACATTGTTGTAGTGCTATTTCTAGCACTACAGGTTAGTTATTCACAAAACTCAACCAAAGATTTAAATGTTATAGACAAACATTTTAAATTACTTCAAAAAAAGAGTGAAGATACTCCAGCAGATTTTAAGGAGTGGAAAGTAACAAGTACTGCATCATCACTTAAAAAAGGACTTGTACATTACTATGTTACTCAGTATTATAAAGGGATTCCAATAGTAAATGCAACATCTAACTTATCTGTATTTAATAATAAGATTAATTTTGAGAAAAATCAGTTCATTACTAATTTAGAAGCTAAAATTCCACAACAAAGAGGAGGGGTAATTACTGAAGAAGCTGCAATAAATACAGTAATTCGTTCTCATAACTTAAAACCAGCATTGCGTTTAGTAAAAGCGTTAAAGCGTTCTTCTGAGGGTGATAATTTTAGTGTATATTCTAATACAGGTAATACTCAAGATAATGAACCTATAACAGTAAAGAAGGTGTATATTTCTCATGAAGGGAAATTATATTTATGTTGGAATGTAACTCTGTATGAAGAAGGAGGGCAAAACTGGTGGAATAGTTTTGTAGATGTTTCCTCAAATACTATAGTGACAGAAGATAACTGGGTGATTTCCTGTGATTTTGGAGATGCAGATCATACACATGTTTTAAAACGTAAAGAACATAAAAATGAAGAAAATCATGTAATGACTCCTTATGCTAATACTTCTATGATGTTTGCTCCAGATTCTTATAATGTGTACGCAATGCCTTTAATGAACCCAGATGATGGAGGTAGGAGTATTGTCACAAATCCAGCAAATTCAACAGCTTCTCCTTATGGATGGCATGACACTAATGGATTAAATGGAGCAGAGTATACAATTACAAGAGGAAATAATGTATGGGCTCAAGAAGATGCTAATGGAAATAATGGCACAGGAGCTTCTCCAAGTGGAGGATCAACTTTAGATTTTGATTTTCCAGTAAACTTAAATCAAGCACCAAGTACTTATAGAGATGCTTCTACAACAAATTTATTTTATTGGAATAACATTATGCATGATGTATGGTATCAGTATGGTTTTGATGAAGCTAGTGGAAATTTTCAAGAAAATAATTATGGAAAAGGAGGTGCAGGAAGTGATTCGGTAAACGCAGATTCTCAAGATGGAAGTGGTACAAATAATGCCAATTTTGGAACTCCACCAGATGGAAGTAATCCAAGAATGCAAATGTTTCTATGGAATAGAACTACACCAGGTAGAGATGGATCTTTTGATAATTTAATTATCGCGCACGAATACGGACACGGGATTTCTACAAGATTAGTTGGAGGAAGAAACTCTAACGTTCTTGGTGGTTCAGAGCAAATGGGTGAAGGTTGGTCTGATTGGTTTGGGTTAATGTTAACAATGAAAGCAGGCGATAAAGGAACAGATAAAAGAGGTGTTGGAACTTATGTATTGGGTCAGGATTTAGATGGAGTAGGAATTAGGCCTACAGTATATTCTACAGATAGATCGTTAAATGATACTGACTACGCTGATATTGGAGGATTGGCAAGACCACATGGAGTAGGCTATGCCTTTGCAACTATTTTATGGGATATGACATGGTTATTAATAGATCAAGAAGGTTTTGATCCTGATTTTTACAATGGTACAGGAGGTAATAATATTGCTATGGCTTTAGTAATTGAAGGATTAAAAAATACAGCTGCAAATCCTGGTTTTGTTTCTGGACGTGATGGAATTTTACAGGCTGATCAAGATTTATATGGAGGCCAGTATAAGTGTTTAATTTGGAAAGCTTTTGCAGAAAGAGGTGTAGGAGAAGGAGCTGACGAAAATAATAATGGAGGATCTAATGGTCAAACAGATCAGACAGTTTCGTTTACAAATCCTTGTGATGGTGGTGGGCCAGACCCAACACCAACAGATTGTACTTCAACAGTAAACACTTTTCCTTATAGCGAAAGTTTTGAAGCAAATGATGGTTGGACCCAAATTACTAATGATGATGGGAATTGGGTAAGAGATGCGTCTGGAACTCCATCTTCTGGAACAGGACCAAGTTCTGGAGCTGACGGCAATTTTTATATGTTTTTAGAAGCTTCAACTAATGGAAGTACAGGACAAATTGGGAATAATGCTACAGCAATATTATTGAGCCCGTGTTATGATTTATCTGCACTTAGCAATGCTACCTTCTCATTTAGTAATCATATGTATGGTACAAGTGTTGGTTCTTTAAAATTAGAAGCTTCAACTGACGGAGCAACATGGACGAGTATTTGGAATCAATCTGGAAACCAAGGAAATCAATGGAATGCAGTTAATGTTGATTTAGCAGCTTATTTAGGGGAAACGGCAGTGCGATTACGTTTTGTAGGAACAACAGGTTCAAGTTGGTCTAGTGATATTGCAATTGATGCAATTTCGTTATCAACTGGAGGAACAGATCCTGATCCAGATCCAGGATGTGCTACGTTGAATTTTAATGATTTTACTATAACTCCTTTCTCAAATCAAGATGCGTCAGGTAATTTCTCTATCGGATCTAGTGGTGCATCGTTAACATTAACAAATAATACATGGAAATATATTCCATTAAATTATACTGTAACTCCAAATACAGTTATAGAATTCGAATTTAGTAGTACATCTCAAGGGGAAATTCATGGAGTTGGTTTTGAGGATGATAACACGTTAACTTCCTCACGTTACTTTAAGGTACATGGAACTCAAAATTATGGAATCACTAATTTTGATAATTACACTAGTGGAACAACTACTTATGTGATTCCTGTTGGAGATTCTTACACAGGAACAATGGATCGTTTAGTATTTATTAATGATAATGATGGTGGTTCAGGAAATAATTCAACATTTACTAATGTTAGGATTTACGAAGGAACTTGTAGTAGTTCATCTGCTGTTGTGATAAACGATTTTGGAACTAGAGTAGATGTTTTAGGTGATGAAGATGAAGGAGGGTTAACTTCGTTAACAATTGCTCCTAATCCGGTTCAAAAAGGATATTTATTAAATTTAATAGGTGGATCAGATAAAGAACTGTCGGACACAATATATACTATTATAAATATGTTAGGACAAGTAATTGAAAAGGCTCCTTTAGGTAAGAGAAGAACAATTAATATCGATCGATTTGAATCAGGAGTGTATATATTAAAGTTAGAAAATGAATATATGAAAGAAACTAAACGATTTATAATCAGGTAATTTTAAGAAAATCTATTTTTTAAAACCTCTTGAGAAATCAAGAGGTTTTTTTATGTGCTTCAGTTAAGAATAAAAATCAAACGGTAAAGTTTAAATAATCTGCTTTTAAGGTATTTGTTTGTTTTTGAGTTGGTTATGTGTGTAAGTTAGAAGTGACTAATCAATGTACAGCGGCCACTGTTTTAAGAAAAGTGATGGCGTCACCTGAAAAGCCAATCAGTAAATAGAGTAGGGAATCAAAAAAAACAAAATTATGGGATTTTACGGTAAAGAACCAGTTACTCCAAGTGAGTGCAAAGTAGTGTATGTATGGACTGGGTTAAGAACTCCAGGTTTTTTCAGTGTTTATGTTCAAGGAGAAGCACAAAATTATTCATATGGATTTGATTTAGTTAGGGATCCGCATTTCGTTGGAGGTTTAAAAATTGATGCAATGGGTTGGACAGGTCCTTTAGGAGAAGGAACTACTCCGTACAAAGTTCATGGAACTTTTCAAGGTGCTTTTCAAGAAGAAATTATTATTTCAGGATCTAATGGGGATTTCCCTGTGAAGGTAGAAGAAGTTCCTCATGATCAAGTTGAAGATTATATAAAATCTAAAGCTTTAGAAGCAGCAAACTACTAAAATATTTGAGTTTTAATAATTTGCTGTTAATAGATTATTACTGTTCTTAGAAAAAAACCACTTGGTTTAAACCAAGTGGTAATGTTTTTTAAAAAACAAGTTCTTTTACTTTTTTAGTAATTGCTTGTTTAATATCGGTCGGATAAGAACGATCGCCATGAAAAATATCAGCCATAGCATCACTAAATCTTTGTCCGTATTTTTTCAATAACACGTTACGAATAGTTTTTTGCTCATAAAACCATTTTGCTAACCATAATCCTGTTTGAATTTCAGGTATCAATCTTTCGTTTAATTTTTCAAGATATAATTCACTAGCTTTTTCAACATTCGAATTACTTTCACTAATAGCATTAGCAACTAAAACTCCACTGTAAATTGCATTAGAAATTCCTTCTGCAGTAATTGGATCGGCAAAACCAGCTGCATCACCAATTAAAAATACACTGTTTTTTACAAAGCCATCTGTTCTCGGAGCAATAGGAATTTGAAAACCATGCTGAGATTCACTCAGTATATTTGTAATTCCCAACGTTTCTAAATATTCTTGATAATATTTTTTTAGGTTGATTCTAGCCTTTTTAGTAGAAGCTACACCAATTGATAAGTGATTTTTCTTAGGAAAGCTCCAAGCATAACCGTAAGGAATAGCGTCAATATCAAAACGTACACTATCTTTTAATCGGTTAAAATCTTCTTCAGAAACTTCTACTTCATATTCTAAGGCAGGAATTAATTTACGAGTTTCTTCATTCCACCCAGCCATTTTTGCTGTCGGACTTAAAGCTCCATCTGCAGCAATAATAAATTGAGCAGAAATTTGTTGCTTATCAGTGGTAACTATTGTTTTTTCTTCTT
This sequence comes from Tenacibaculum aquaeponti, assembly GCF_052084715.1. Taxonomy (GTDB): domain Bacteria; phylum Bacteroidota; class Bacteroidia; order Flavobacteriales; family Flavobacteriaceae; genus Polaribacter. The sequence continues at coordinate 3,364,796 of NZ_CP197288.1, forward strand.
GAAAATCTAATCCAATTAGTTTGTTGTCTTCAAGTAAAGTAACTCCTAATTTTTTAGCTTCTTCAACAATTAAATTGTCGAAAGAATCACGCATTATCATAGTGATCGTAGGATCTTTACGTACAGTTTGAAAATGAAGTTTTTTACCTAATAAAATATCCACTGTATTAAATTCTCTTTCAACTACGCTAGAAATATCAAAAGGTAAATCCTTTCTACCTCTATACACAAAACCACCGCCACAAGTTTTATAACGCGGTAATTTTTCCTTTTCTATAATTACTGTTGAAATTCCTTTTTTAGCTAAATGAAAAGCAGTTGAAGCTCCCGAAGGACCACTTCCTATTACTGCAACTTCAAAATGTTTCATAAAGAGTAAATAGTTTAGTAGACTGCTAATATAAACTATTCAAAATTTATTCGAGACATGATTGGGAAATGATCTGAATATTTTGGTGTGTAAGTTTTAAAATTATTGATGTTTGTAGATTCATCAGTTAAAATGAAATCAATACGCATAGGAAAAAAATAATTAAACGATTTTCCAAAACCATTTCCAGCTATTTCAAAAGCATCTTTTTTTCCTTTACATAATTGTCTGTAAACCCAAGAAAATGCAGTGTTGTTAAAATCACCACAGATTACCTTTTTACGATTCCATTGTTTTTCGTGAGCAAGAAAAACTTCAACTTGTGAAGCTTGTTTTATGAAACCATTTTTTAAACGTCCAATCAGTTTTTCAGAGCTAGACTCACCAAAATTTTCTTTTTTAGGGTTTAAACGTAAAGATTGTAGATGCAAGTTATAAACTCTAATAGTGTCTTTGTTTTTTAAAATATCAATGTAAATCGCATTATTAGCACTATTTTTAAAATCTAGAGAGCCTTTATTAACAATTTTATATTTGGAGAAAATAGCTAGTCCAAAATTGTTTTTTTTCGACTTTGGAACGTAATATGAATATGGAAATTTTAAATTTCTTTTTTTAGAATGATGATATTCTTGAATGGCTAAAATATCTGGATCTTTTTCTTTAATGAACTCAGTGATTTTTTCGCTGATTCCTTCTTCTTTTATCCAGTTATAAAGATTAAACATTCTCACATTGTAACTCATCACTTTAACATCTGTATTTCTTGCTGTATTTTTTGAAGAAAATTTAATGAAAGGAGGAAGGAATAACCATCCAAGTAATAATATTAATCCAGATAAAATAAAATGTTTCCTTAATTTAAAAATCCAATACATGCAAAATATAGCATTAGCTATAATTAAAAAAGGAACAGCTAAACTTGCCACAGAAAAAACAGGAACTGTTTTAGGTGACACGAAGGCTAAAAAGTAAGATAAAAGTAATGCTGTAGCAACGATAGAATTTATGAAGTACAGTAATTTATCTAAAAACGAATATTTCTTTTTCTTTGGCAACGTATTTTATTTTTTTCCTTGTTCAAATAAAAAATCTTTTTCTTCTTGAGTTAGGGAATCATAGCCAGAGTCTCCAATTTTTTCCAAGATAGTATCGATTTTCTTCTGATTGTTAGATTTTGTTCGATATGGACCTCTAGGATTTAAATTATCTGATTTATGTACTGTTTTAAGCTTGGTTTTTTTCTTTTTAGAAGTTCGCTTAAATGAAGTAAAAATATCGAGTTCTTTATTGCCTGCGTATTTCACATAAAGAAAACCAAATAAAGCACCACCTAAATGAGAAAAGTGACCGCCACCATTTCCACCAGATAAACTAATTAAATCCATAAGAATGAAAAATAATGCCAAATGCCAAACTTTTACATAGACATTAATCAAAGGAATTCGTAATTCGTAATTAGGTATATGAGTTGCTGTACCAATAATAATTGCTGAAACCCCAGCTGAAGCACCAACTATTATATGTTTTGTATTTTGAAAAATAGGAAAAGAGTTCATGGCAAAAATAAATAGCATTCCGCCAAAAACAGTTCCTAATAGATAAAAGCTTAATATTTGCTTTTCACTAAAATATTCTAAAAATAATCTTCCAAAAATATATAACCAGATACAATTAAATAATATGTGTAAAAAACCACCATGTAAAAAACCATAAGTGACTAACGACCAAGGTTTGGTTATGAATTTATCGAGGTCCGAAGGTAAGGCAAACCAATCGCTTAAAAAGTTAATTCTATGTCCGTATAATCCTGAAAAGGAAATTGATAATAACCCTAAGATAAAAACAGCAATGTTTATATAGATTAGCTTCTCTAACATTCCGGCATTAAGGAATCGCTGTTTTAAATTGTTAATAGTTTCCATTAGTAATGTCTAAATTGATTTTTTTTCCAATACCAAGCAATAATAAATCCAATAATAGCACCACCAACATGAGCAAAGTGAGCAACATTTCCAATTGAGTATTTAGTTAGTCCAAAAAATAAATCACTAATTATTATTAAAGGCACAAAATACTTTGCAGCTACAGGCACAGGGAAAAATATCATAGCAAGTTTTGCATTAGGAAAAGCCAAAGCAAATGCTACTAACACTCCATAAACAGCTCCAGAAGCACCAACAGCAGGTGTATGATAAAGTGAATAAAATTCAGACATTTGTTTGCTGCCTAATGTGATAATCTCATTGTTATATCTACCAGATGTTAATATTTCTTGGATGTCGTTACTGGATAATCCTAAGTTTAAAAGCTGTTGAAAAATACCATTAAATTGGTAGTAATTCACTAAAGTATAAATTAAACCAGCACCTATACCAGCTGAAAAATAAAAGAACAGGAACTTGTTTTTTCCCCACATTTGTTCTAAAGGAGTTCCAAAAGCCCACAAACCATACATGTTAAATAAAATATGAGCTACACTTCCATGCATGAACATGTGTGTTGCATATTGCCAAAAACCAAAATGATCATTTTGAGGAAAATGTAAGGCAAGAATATTTGTTAAATCTAAATTCAGCAGTTGAGGTGCAAAAAATAGAATAGCATTTATTATAATTAGGTGTTTAATAGCAGGTGTTAATTGTTGCATAACTAATTACTAAAAATATTATCAATTTCTTGTAAAGTTAAGGTTTTAAATGTTGGTTTCCCAAGGGGAGAAACACTAGGTTCTTTACAAGAAAATAAATTATTTACTAAAGTTTCTTGTTCTTTTACAGATAAAATAGTTCCCGTTTTTATAGCTAAAGATTTAGCAAATGATTTAGCCATAACATCATAATGGCTAAAGCTAGCATCTGGAACTTCTAATTTTAAATCATCTAAAAGTTGCTCTAAAATTAAACTAATTTGACTTTCAGATATAGATGTTGGAATTCCACCAATAACCACACTTTCTTTTGTGAATTCATTAAACACAAATCCAGCACTTTCTAAATCAGATTTTATGCTAAAAATCATTTCAATGTCTGACGAAGAAAATGAAATGTTTATTGGAAATAATAGTTGTTGACTATTAGCATCTTTAATGGTAATATTCGTTAAAAACTCTTCATATAAAACGCGTTGATGAGCTAAGGATTGGTGAATTAAAACAACTCCAGATTTAATAGTGCTTAAAATATATTTCTTTTGAATTTGAAATGTTTTACCTGTTTCTGTTTCTTTTTCACTTTCAAAAAGTTTCTCTTGTTGAGTACTTTCATATGTGTTTACATATAAAGATTCCCAACTTCCTGCGTCTTTTTTGTAGTCAGTTTTAAAAGATGGTGTTTTTTGAACAGGAGACGATGATGGTATCGATTCTCTTTTTTGAGTTACTGGTGAAGGAGAACTAATTTGTTCGTTTTTAAAAGGGTTAAAATCAGGATCAACAATTATTTTAGGTGTTGAAACAGCTGGTTTGTCTTTAAACGTATACGGCGTGTCTAAAGTTGCATCTCTATTAAAGTCTAAAACAGGAGCAACGCTGTATTGTCCTAAACTATGTTTAACTGTTGCTCTTAAAATGGCATACAAAGCTTTTTCATTGTCAAATTTCACCTCAGTTTTAGTTGGGTGAATGTTAATATCTATAGTGTTAGGTGGAACATCAAAATATATGAAATAAGTTGGATGATAGCCATTTTCCAATAAACCGTCAAAAGCGCTATTTACAGCATGGTTTAAATACGAACTTTTTATAAAACGATCGTTAACAAAAAAGAATTGTTCACCTCTTTTTTTCTTTGCGTATGAAGGTTTTGCAACAAAACCTCTTATTTTCATAATGTCTGTTTGTTCATCTAAAGGAACTAATTTTTCATTCATTTTGTTACCAAAAATAGCAACAATACGTTTTCTTAGATTACTTTCTTTAAGATGGTAAACTTCATTTCCATTATGGTGTAATTGGAAAGCAATGTCAGGATGCGCCATTGCAACACGTTGAAATTCATCAATAATATGTCGAGTTTCAACGGTGTCTGATTTTAAAAAGTTTCTTCGTGCAGGAATATTATAAAACAAGTTTTTAACGGCTAAACTTGTTCCTTTGGCTGTAGAAACTACGTCTTGAGATATTACAGAGCTTCCTTCAATTTTAATGGCAGTTCCAACTTCTTCGTTATGTTGTCTTGTTTTTAATTCAACATGAGCAATCGCTGCTATAGAAGCTAAAGCCTCTCCTCTAAAACCTTTGGTGTTTAGATTAAATAAATCTTTTGCATCTTTAATTTTAGAAGTAGCATGTCTCTCAAAACATAAACGAGCATCTGTGGTGCTCATTCCTTTTCCGTTATCGATTACTTGAACTAAAGTTTTACCAGCATCTTTTAAAAGTAAGGTGATGCTAGTTGCACCAGCATCAATTGCATTTTCTAGTAATTCTTTTACAACTGAGGCTGGACGCTGAACAACTTCACCAGCTGCAATCTGATTAGCAACATGATCGGGAAGTAACTGAATAATATCTGACATTAATTATTTGCTAAAAAATATAGATAGATCAAAATCTATCACGTATAAAAATATAAAAGTTAAGATAGAGGCAATAATAATGATAGTTTTGTTTATTCCTCCGTTTTCTGAAGTTTTAAATTCGTTAATAGCTGCCGTAAATTTCTCTTTTAAGTTTTTCTTTTTTCCAACAGTGGTTCTGTATTCATCAAACTTGTGTTTGAATTCATAAGGATTTCCATCTCCCTTATAATAACGAGGTTTGTACTCAAAAACATTATGAGTCTTTCCTTTAAATTTACTCCATCCTAACATAATAATTGATTTTAAAATTTAAGGTATCAATTCAAAAACCACACCAAAAAACATATCAATTCAAAATTACGAATAAAAGATAAGCTATCAAATCGTATACTTATGAAATTAAAATAGCCAAGTGTGTAACTTGGCTATTTTAACATATTTTTTTAAAAGTTTCTTTTAAAAACCGACAGTCTTCTTTTTTATACCGATGTTCTTTAATGCAGCCATTTTTACTGCAGCTACAGCACATTCAATACCTTTGTTTCCTAGTTTTCCACCAGAACGATCAATAGATTGTTGTCTCGTGTTGTCTGTTAATACACAAAATATTACAGGTACGTCATAAGCTGTGTTAAGATCAACAATACCTTGAGTAACACCTTCGCAAACAAAGTCGAAATGTTTGGTTTCTCCCTGAATCACATTTCCAATAGCAATAATGGCGTCAAGTTTTTCAGTTTCGATCATCTTCTTACAGCCATAAACTAGCTCAAAACTACCAGGGACATCCCAAGAAACAATATTTTTTTCTTCTGCTCCACAATCGATTAAAGTATCGATAGCTCCTTTATGTAAATTCTTTGTAATTTCAGGATTCCATTCTGAAACAACAATCCCAAATCGAAAATCTTTCGCATTTGGGATTGTATTTTTATCGTAATATGATAAGTTTGTTGTTGCCATTTATGTTATTTAGCGTATTTGGCACTGTTTAAGTACTTATCAATATCTCTACCTATTTGAGTAGTAGCGTATTTTTCTTTGATTGTAGTAAAATACCCTAAAGCTTGCTCGTGCTTTCCTAATTTCATGGCAGTTTGCCCTGCTTTAAATAAGAACATAGGAGTAGTAAATTCGTTACTTTTCTTATTTGCAGCTTTTTCATAATATTCTAAAGCTTCATCAGCCTGATCAATGTCAGCAAAAGCATCGCCAATAGCACCTAAAGCAGTTGGTCCTAATAATTCATCATCTGAATTAAATTCACTTAAGTAAGATATTGCATTTTTATAATCTTTTTGCCTTAAGTATGTAATTCCTGCATAATAATTCGCTAAGTTTCCAGCTTTAGTTCCACCAAAAGATTTAGCAATATCAATGAATCCGTATTTTCCATCAGCACCTCCTTTTAAACCTAAGTTATATAAACTATCAGCTTTTGCTCCAGCAGCTTTTTCTGCTTGGTCAAAGAAAGATCTTGGGTAAGCTAATTCATTAGATGCATTTACTTCGTTTGGTTCAGAAATAAATTTATTGAAAGCTAAATACACTAAGATTAATGCAGCAATACCTACTAAACCAATAAATAATGGCTTGCTGTTTTTTTCAATCCATTGTTCAGATTTATTGGCAACTTCATCAAGTCCTTCAAAGGTTTTTGCTACATCACTTTGTGATTCATCAAATGTGTCTTCAATAACTTCTTCTACAACCTTTTCTTTCTTAGGTTTATATCCTCGCTTTTTATATGTTGCCATAACTTTTATAAAATTAGTGGCGCAAAAATAGTTTTTTTAATTGAATTTTAAAAGACGATTTTTCGTTATTTTGCATTTCCTGTCTGAAAACGAATAGTGTAGTGTATTTACAGAAATTATCTTTAGTGAATTTTAAAAATATTGAAGCCCAAACATTTAATTTCGAAAAGAAGATTAATTGTTTTGTGGGGAACAATGGTGTGGGAAAGACTAATGTTCTCGATGCAATCTATTATTTATCTTTTGCTAAAAGCTATTTTAATCCAGTTGCTGGTCAGAATATTCGACATAATGAAGATTTTTTTATGGTTGAAGGCGATTATTTGGTGAAAGAACGTTCTGAAAAAATTATTTGTTCTTTAAAAAGAGGTCAGAAAAAAGTATTGAAGCGAAATGGTAAAGTTTATGATCGCTTCTCAGATCATATAGGTCAATTTCCTTTAGTTATTATTTCACCTGCTGATAGAGATTTAATTATAGAGGGAAGTGAAACTCGTCGAAAATTTATTGATGGTGTTATTTCTCAACAAGATAAAAAGTATTTGTCTTCATTAATAGCATACAATAAAGTATTAAATCAAAGAAATGCATTGTTAAAATTCTTTGCAGCTAATCGAACTTTTGATGCATTGAATTTAAAAGTGTATAATGAACAATTAATTCAATATGGAGAAGAAATTCATAAGAAAAGAAAAGAGTTTTTAGAGAAATTTACTCCAATTTTTAACGAGAAATATCAAGTGATATCTAACGATAATGAACAGGTGAATTTATCTTACAAGAGTCAGTTGAATACAATATCTTTTAACGATTTATTGGATTTACAATTAGAGAAAGATAAAATTTTGCAGTATACTTCTGCAGGGGTTCATAAAGATGATTTAACTTTTGAAATCGGTTCGTATCCGATCAAGAAGTTTGGTTCTCAAGGCCAACAAAAATCATATTTAATCGCTTTAAAATTAGCTCAGTTTGAGTTTATTAAAAAGCAATCTGAATTAATACCAATATTGTTATTAGATGATATTTTTGATAAACTTGATGAAAATAGAGTTGCACAAATAGTTAATTTAGTAAATAATGATGAATTCGGTCAAATTTTTATAACAGACACGCATTTTGAAAGAACTGAAAATGTAATCAAACAAAGTAATAAACCGTATCAGATTTTTAATCTTTAGTTATGGCAAAAAGACAAAATAATAGTATTTCGATAAAAGATTTAATGGGAGCCTTTATTAAAGAGAATAAGTTAGAAAAAGGTTTTCAAAAAATAAAAATAGAAGAAGCTTGGGAAAAGCTAATGGGCCCAGGTGTACAATCTTATACTAGTGAAGTTAAACTTCAAAATGGCATTTTAATCGTCAGATTAAATTCTTCTGTGTTACGAGAAGAATTGAGTTACGGTAAAGAGAAAATTATCAATATGCTTAACCATGAAATGGGTGAGGATGTAATTAGAAAATTAATGTTAGTTTAAAAGATTAACTAAAAGTATAAAAAAACTCGCTATGAAAAATAGCGAGTTTTTTGTTTAATATTTTTATGTTCTTAGAACATCTCTCTACCAGCAAAGTGGAAATTGCTTTCGATTTCAGCATTCTCATCAGAATCAGAACCGTGAACAGCGTTTTCTCCAATAGAGGTAGCATAAAGTTTTCTGATTGTTCCTTCAGCAGCTTCAGCAGGGTTAGTAGCACCAATTAAAGTTCTAAAATCCTCAACTGCATTATCTTTTTCTAAAACAGCAGCAATGATAGGACCACGAGTCATAAATTCAACTAATTCTCCGAAAAAAGGACGCTCATTGTGTACTGCATAAAAAGTTTCAGCATCACGCTTAGTCATTTGCGTTTTCTTTAAAGCTACAATTCTAAATCCAGCAGCATTAATTTTTTCTAATATAGCTCCAGTATGTCCGTTTTCAACAGCATCTGGTTTAATCATTGTAAAAGTTCTATTTGTTGCCATTTTATTTTTTTGTCTATTTTAATTTCGCGCAAAAATACGCTTTTTAATGTTACTAGCAAGTTAAGGATAAATTTGTGAGAATTCTTGTAAAATGGCATTTCCATCGCTACGCATTTGAAAACTCACTTTTTTCTTTTTGAAATCAAATTTTAAAACCCCAAAACTTTCTCTAAAGATTACGTTTCCAATACGATTGCTATTTAATTCATTTTTAAATCCTTTATAAGCATGAGTTAATCCGCTGGAAGTAAATTCGATTAAAGGATAAGGTAAGTTTTTAATACTAATTTTAGAGAATTCAGAAATGTGTCTGTCTCCAGATAATAATATTGTGTTTTTAGCTTTTGAAGTTTTAATTAATTCAAATAAGCGTTTTCTTTCATGAGGAAAATTTTCCCATTTTTCAAATCGATGTTCACTAGAAATTACTTGAATACTACTCATGATAATATTGAAATCAGCTTTTGAATTATTTAATTCATTAGTTAACCAATTCCATTGTTTTTTACCAAGAATAGTTCCTTCATTGAATTTACTAGAAATATATTTTTTTTGACTGCTATTCTTATCTTTTGTTAAAGAACTTCTGTGATAACGTGTATCTAAAATGATAATTTTTACAGATCCTTTTTTAGTTTTAAATATTTCAGAATGATAAACACCTTCACGTTTTCTTCTCGAGTCTAATTTACTCACTTGTAAAAAATCTAAAAACAATTGTTGGCTTTCTTTTTTCATTTCATATTCAGTTCCAGCATCATTTTTTCCGTAGTCATGATCGTCCCAAGTACCTAAAATCTTAACTTTTTCTGTTAATTCTTTGTATCCTTTTTGATTCCATTGTGCTTTATAAAAAGCTTTCATTTCTTGGATGTTATCTGTATCCGCATAAATGTTATCTCCTCCCCATATCCAAACATTTGGGTTTAGAGATACTATATCGTCCCAAAATAAGTTCTCTATTGAAGGTTTGTTGCAAGAGCCGAAAGCAATGGTGAAATCATTTTGACTATAAATGGATGAATTAAAACAAATGCTAAGAAGTAGTAGAAATATTTTTTTCATGATTATTTTTAAATGATGAACAAATAAACAAATAAGATTTTATTAAATTTTTAAAAGAATATTAAATTGTATATTCGCTGTCTATGATTCTAAAGAATTTTAAAGAGCTTTCTAAGTACCTTGAAACGTCTAGACGTATTGTAATAATAGGACATAAAAATCCTGATGGAGATGCTGTTGGATCTACCTTAGGACTAAAGCATTATTTTGATAAAAAAGGACATAAAACACAGGTTTTAATGCCGAATGAATTCCCTGATTTTCTGCATTGGATACCAGGAGTTGAAACTATATATCGTTTTGATCGTCAAAACAATCAAAGTGTAAAAGCATTGGCTAAATCGGATATTATTTTTCTTTTAGATTTTAATGCTTTACATAGAGTAGGTGATGATATGAAAAATACGTTAGAGAAATATGAAAATGATTTTGCTTTAATAGATCATCATCAGCAACCAGACAATTTTGAATATATGTATTCAGATACAGCAATGTCTTCTACTTGTCAAATGGTTTATAATTTTATTGAAATGTTCAATGATTTAGATCTTATAGATGAGAGTATAGCTACTGCATTGTATACAGGAATAATGACAGATACAGGATCTTTTCGTTTTCGCTCTACAACTAGTACAACACATAAAATTATAGCTGACTTAATAGATAAAGGGGCTAAAAACGATAGAATTCATAATAATGTTTATGATGCCAATTCTCATAGTAGATTAATGTTGTTAGGAAGAGCATTAAGTAACTTGAAAGTAATTTCAGAGTATAAAACAGCTTACATTACTTTAACTCAAAAAGACAAAGATGAGTTTAATTACGAAAAAGGAGATACAGAAGGTGTAGTGAATTATGCCTTATCTCTTAAAGGAATTGTATTTGCTGTTATTTTTATCGAAGACGTAGAGCAAAGAATTGTAAAAATATCTTTTAGATCAAAAGGTAGTTTTTCTGTAAATAAATTTGCGAGAAATCATTTTAATGGAGGCGGACATGATAATGCGGCAGGAGGTAGATCAGATGTAAATATTGAGGAAACTATTGAGAAATTTACATCATTATTACCAGAATATAAAAATGACTTATCTAATTCTTATGGGTAGTAAGTGGATTATTATACTAATTGTATGTGTTTTTTTAGGAGCTTGTAATACACCAGAAGCTAGGAGACCTAAAAAACATACTACTTCTAATTTTTATAAAGAAGTAATAGAAGAAAACATAAAACTGAATCAATTAGAGAAGAAACAAATAGAAAATAGTTTAGCTAAAGATACTTTAAACAACTATTTAAATTCTCCAAATGGTTTTTGGTATATGTACAATAAAAAGGACACGTTAAACTCTACTACACCTAAAAAAGGAGATGTAGTAACTATTCGATATACTATTACAGATTTTTATAATACTCCATTATACGATGAACAAACAATAGAGTATAAGGTGGATAAAGAAGATTTTATACCAGCATTACAAGATGGAATAAAGTTGATGAAAAAGGGAGAAACTATTACATTTGTCATTCCTTCTTACAGAGCTTATGGAGTTACAGGTGATGGAGGTAAGATAAGAATGAATCAAACGTTAAAAAGCAAACTAACATTAATCGACATTAAAAAAGTAAATAATGAAATTAACTAAAGTTTTGGCTGTTGCAGCCATGGGGATGACTATTGTTTCATGTAACAATAATCAAGTAAAAACAAAAGCTAGTCTAGATACATATATAGACACTGTGAGTTATGCTATTGGATTAAACACAGCAATGAGAATGAGTGTAGATGCAGCTGCAAAAGAATTAAATCCAGACTTATATATTCAGGGGTATTCTGAAGGAAGAGATTCTTCAAACGCTACTTTAATTGATAGAAAAGATGCTGAGAAAATAATTAGTAGCTATTTTCAAAAGTTAAGAATGGATCAAATGAAGAAAAGAGAAGAAGAAATGAAGAAAAAAGCAGAGGCAGATTTCAAAGATTATAAGGAAGAAAATGAAAAGTTTTTAACAGAAAATAAAACTAAGGAAGGAGTTAAAACTACTGCTAGTGGATTGCAATATCAAGTAATTAAAGAAGGTAGTGGAGATGCTCCAAAAGTTTCAGACAAAGTAAAAGTTCACTATCACGGAGCTTTAATCGATGGAACTGTTTTTGATAGTACAATGGAACCTAAAAAAGACCCAGCTGAATTTGGAGTTACACAAGTAATTAAAGGTTGGACTGAAGGTTTACAGTTAATGAAGCCAGGAGCTAAATATAAGTTCTTTATTCCTCAGGAGTTAGCTTACGGATATCAACAAAGAGGACCAGTTTTAAAGCCTTTTTCAACATTAGTTTTTGATGTAGAATTATTAGAAGTTGTTCCTCCAGCACCATTAGGAGACGGACACACTAAAGGAGACGGACACGGTCACTAATAAAAATATTAAAAAGACATTGGTTATTTTTATCAATGTCTTTTCTTTTTTTAATTTTAAAATATGAAATCAATAAAGTTTTTAATAATATCATTAGTAGTAATTATATTTTCATCTTGTAAAACTGTTAAGTATCCAGAGTTGAAAGATGGGTTATATGCAGATATTCAAACCAATAAAGGAGATATTTTAATTAAGTTACATTCGGAAATTGTTCCAATGACTGTAGCTAACTTTGTTTCTTTAGCAGAAGGAAATAACCCTAAAGTAACAGACTCTTTAAAAGGGAAGCCTTTTTATGATGGAATTAAATTTCACAGAGTTATTAAAAATTTTATGATTCAAGGAGGAGATCCTACAGGAACTGGAAGAGGTAGTGGAGGATATCGTTTTGATGATGAATTTCCTTTAAACGAAAAAGGAGAGTTAATTTTTAAGCACGATAGTGCAGGAGTTTTATCAATGGCAAATTCTGGTCCAGCTACAAATTCAGCTCAATTTTTTATTACCCATAAAGAAACTCCTTGGTTAGATGGTAAACATTCTGTTTTTGGAAAAGTAACTTATGGCCAAAATATTGTAGATACCATCGTACAAAATGATTTCATTAACAAAGTAGAAATTATTAGAGTAGGAAAAAAAGCTAAAGACTTTAATGCTCCAGAAGTGTTTTTAACAGAGTTGTCAAATTCAGAAGAGCGTAAGAAAGAAAGAGAGAGAAAGATTAAAATAGCAAAAGAGAATCTTAAAAAAGAGTTAGATTATTATAGTGCTATTACTACTAAATCTGGGCTTAAAATATTGAAAATTAAAGAGACTTCAGGTAATAAGGTAAATCCAGATTTACCAACTACAGTTCACTACATGTTACAAGATGACTTAGGAAATAAAATAGCATCAAGTAGAGACCAGAATCAACCTTTTACTTTTACTATTAATGATCCTAATTATCCATTAATAGCTGGTTGGAAAGAAGGTGCTAAGTTACTTAAAGAAGGAGAGAAAGCCCGTCTTTTCATTCCGAGTTATTTAGGATATGGTGAAGTTGGTCGTTTACCGGTAATTAAACCGAATACAGATCTTATTTTTGAAATAGAAGTTCTTAAAGTTGGAAAATAGTTTGCTCGATGCGCTTATAGAAAAAGACAAAGCGCTTTTAATTTATCTGAATAACCTAGGAAACGAACAATGGGATAATTTATGGTTGTGGATTACACATCAATTTAATTGGATACCGTTATTTGTTGTAATACTTGGTTTATTGATATGGAAATTTGGTGTTAAAAAAACATTATTTACTTTAGTGTTTATAGCAATTTTTGTGGCTTTTTCTGATCAATTTACAAACTTGATTAAGAATTTAACAGGAAGAACAAGACCATGTAATGCTATTGAAATGCAAGAGTATTTAAGGCAGTTTTCATACAAACCTAGAGGGAAAAGTTTTTGGTCTGGTCATGCTTCTTTATCAACAACGTTTACAACTTTTATTATTTTACTCTTGCGTAAGAGAATAAAGTATATCTATTTGTTAATTTTATTTCCTTTAGTATTTGGATATAGTAGATTATACTTAGGAGTTCACTATCCTATAGATGTTTCTACAGGATATGTTTCTGGTATTATTCTAGGGACATTATTCTACAAGTTATACAAGATGTTATTTCAAAAGGTATTTAAAGAAACTTTATAAGTATAAGTTTCTTTAAATATTATTTATTTTTTGTACGAACATTCAACCATATGGCTAAATCTCAAAGGAGGAACTTTAGGGTTTGTTGTTCCTACTATTTGAATGTGTGAAGGAGACCAATTTAATTTTGGTGTTGTAAATACAATTGTATTGTCAATTAATTTTGCTTGAGTAATATTTCTAGATCTCTCGTACTTAAATACTATATATAGTTGTAGGTTTTTAAGTTCAGAAATTAGTTCTGTATTATAAGAAACATTAATAATACTCTTATTTTCTTTGTTAACTACAGGATTGTTCAATTCAAATGTAGCATTTCCCCTTTTTACATATTCAATAATATTATGTTCAATAAATAGTAAACTTTTATTTTTCTTAATAATTGAATCTGTTGCGTTACCAGTTCTGTTAAATGTGATAAGAGAAAATTTTTCTAGGTTAAAATTTTTATTGTAATCATATAAATCATATTGGTTTTTTCTACTGTTCCAAGAATTAATTTGAAGAGGTTTTTTACCAGAGTAAAACCAGTAAATAGACGTGTTTTGATAAGAATTAAGAAATAAAGGAGTATTACCTTTTAATGTATTGTCTAATTTTTGTACCCATTTTTTATTTCCATGCATTTCAAATTGTTTAGGTACTAGTCCGTCATTGGCAATAATAATTCGTAAAGCTATAGTTACAACTATTGTTATAAAAGCTAGAATTTTAAAAGCTTTTATTTTCTTAGGGTTATCAATTAAATAATAAAAAGGGATAATTATCAAGGGGATAGATATAGGAACAACCCATTGTGCTTGTACTCTACTTTTAAAAGAAGATATAAAGAAGAATATGGCAAATCCTAAAACTAAAAAACGTAAAGCTTTTTCAAATTGATCCTTTATTTTTAACCTCTTAAAGAAAGCTAAATAAACAATAGGAAAGGTAAGTCCTATAATTGCTATAAGATTTAAAATATGATTTGTTGTATAATCAATTCTGTAACTTTTAGTATTTCTTTCAAATAAATGATATTTAATTGAAGCAAAATCATTAACATATTGCCAATACAAATGAGGAGAAAATAAGATGATTGTAGCTAAAGTTGTTAACCAGATTTTCCAGTCTTTTAAAACTTTTAGGTTAGAAAGCAGTACAAAGAATATAATTAATACAGCATGATATTTACTGTAAAGCATACCGGCCATTGCTATTGCTAAAATTGCATAACTACTAAAATTCTTTTGAAGAATGTATTTTTGATAGCCAATTAAGAATAGAGAAAAAAAGAAAACCAAAGGAGTATCTGGGACAGTTATAAAGCCATAAACATTAAATAAAGAAGTTGTAATTAATAATAATAAAAACAACCAAGTATATTCTCTTTTTAAAGGATGTTTAATAAGTAGCCAAACAAAGTAAAAAGAAAAAGTTAATGATATCGATGAGAAAAAACGAACGCTTAATTCTCCAGAGCTAAAAAATAGTTTAGAAATAGTTATCCATAAAGCAATCATTGGAGGGTGATCAAAATATCCCCAATCTAAATTTTTACTATATGCCCAATAATATGCCTCATCTGCTAATAATTCAGTAGAATAGCCTTGAAGTATATTAACTAACATAAGTAATATTAAAAAAACAGGAACTGTATATTTAGATTGTAAAATAGTTTTCATCAAAGCAAAGCTAAAAAAAATAAGAATCCTTTTAGGAGAATCACTTATAGTTTTTTAGGTTAAATACCTAAAAGTTGGTAGTAATTTTGAAGATAGTTTTTATATTTTTACAAAAACTAACTAATACCATATACAATGAAAAAGGTTTTACTATCACTTTTTATGTGTTCTGCAATTAGCAGTTTTTCTCAAGAAATCGAAAATTTAGTTAAAGCAGCTGGAGACGCTAATAAAATAGCAAATGCTTATTCAGCGCCAGCTTTAGAAGGTCTAATTTATAGCATGAATAATGGCTGGTTTCATACAGCCAAAGTACACAAGAAATTTGGTTTTGATATTACTATTGGAGCAAGTGGATCATTTGTGCCTTCTGAAAGAGAAACATATCAAATTTCTGCGTTAGGGCTTACTTCAACAATAATAAGTTCTCCGGAAACAGCTCCAACAATTTTTGGAGAAGGAGATGGTGGAACACTAACACTACAAACTACAGTTTCTGGTATAGATGTAGGTAATGGTACTACAGTAGATAATGTAACTGTAGATGTCCCATTAGAATTACCAGAAGGGTTTAAAGAAGATTTACCTGGAAGTTTAGTTCCTGCGCCTGCGGTTCAAGTAACTGTAGGTTTGCCATGGAAATTAGAGACTTCTGTACGTTTTGTTCCCAAAGTAGGTTCTGATGATGTGAAAGGATCGCTTTTTGGAATAGGGTTAAAGAAAGAAATTACAGATATTTTAGGACCCCTAGATAAATTACCATTACATTTGGCTGTAATGGGGACTTATACAAATATGAATGTTGATGGACAAATTGAAGATTCTACTGAAGCTAATTTTATTGTAAGAAATGCTGAAACTCAGTTCAGGTTAAACTCCTACACAATTCAATTGTTAGCATCTTTAAATTTTCCAATAATTAATTTTTATGGAGCAGTAGGATACGGTGGAGGTAATGCTACTGTTGATGTTTTAGGAGATTATAGTGTTATTTATGATGTATCAGGTTCTACTCAAAGGGTAAGAGCTGATTTTAAAGATCCAATTAAACAAGAATTTTCAGCTGGTAGTATGAGAGCAACAATCGGAACACGTTTAAGTTTAGGTTTCTTTAAAATATTTGCAGATTACACGTTACAAGAGTACAATACAGTTAGTGCAGGTATAGCTTTTAGTTTTAGATAATATTAAAGCGATAAATTTTAAATGAAAAGTCTAGGGGATTTCCTAGACTTTTTGTTTTTCAAATATTTAACTAATTTAGCAAGCTTAACGTTAAAATACATTATGAAGACTAAATTTTTATTAATCACATTATCATTAATTACTTTCTTAGGTTATAGCCAAGAAGAGAAAAAAGAAAAAAAAGAAGGTAACGGAAAAGACCTATTTGATAAAGTTTACAATCGCTATTCAGGGAAGAAGAAATCGATAGTTGTTCTGAAAGACGGAACTAGAATAGAAGGGTTTAAGAAAGATGTTGATAGAAAGAAAGGTCAGATTTATTATATAAAATTAAAAGAAGCAAAATCAGGAAAAAAAATAAAATTAGAATCTGATGAGATAAAAGAGATGTATTTATACCCAAGTGGATTTGAAAAATTCACAAAATCATGGAGACATGTGTATGATGTTCGTCAATGGGAAAGATCTGATATGGATAATGATGTAATTAATCAAGGATATATTTATTTCAAAAATCAAAAAGTATCATTAAAAAACAAAAAGAAAGAGAAAGAGTATATGATGCAACTAATAAACCCAACTTTTAGTAAGTATATAGAGGTTTTTGGTGACCCAAATGCAAAAGAAACTACAAAATTAGGAGCTTTCGGATTCAATGTAGCAGGAGGTTTGGCAAAATCATATTATGTAAAAAAAGATGGTAAAATATTTTGGTTGCGTAAGAAAGATTTAGATGATAAATATGAAGAGTTATTCGGAGATTGTAAGGAGTTCATGGAGAAAAATCCTATTAAGAAAATAAAGTGGCGATATTTTAGTCAATATGTATTAGATTATACAAAAATGAAGGCTAAAGAATAATAGTCTAAAATAAAATATAAAAAACAAAAACTCATGGTCATTTCCATGAGTTTTTGTTTTTATATCATTAGTTAAATAGCTATTTTTGCTCATCTTAGATTATTAATTTTCAATAAAAATATATAAAATGAAAGTAACAGTTGTTGGAGCAGGTGCCGTAGGTGCAAGTTGTGCTGAGTACATTGCAATAAAAAATTTCGCTTCAGAAGTTGTGTTAGTAGATATTAAAGAAGGTTTTGCTGAAGGAAAAGCAATGGACTTAATGCAAACTGCTTCTTTAAACGGATTCGATACTAAAATCGTAGGAACTACAGGAGATTACAGCAAAACTGCAGGTTCAGACATCTGTGTTATTACTTCTGGTATCGCTCGTAAGCCAGGAATGTCTCGTGATGAATTATTAGGAATTAACGCTGGTATTGTAAAATCAGTTTCTTCTAGTTTAATAGAGCATTCTCCAAATACAATTATCATCGTAGTATCTAATCCAATGGATACAATGACATATTTAGTTCATAAAACTACTGGATTACCAAAGAATAGAATTATCGGTATGGGAGGAGCTTTAGATTCTGCTCGTTTCAAGTACAGATTAGCTGAAGCTTTAGAAGCGCCAATTTCTGACGTAGACGGAATGGTAATTGGAGGTCACTCTGATAAAGGTATGGTTCCATTAACTCGTTTAGCTACTCGTAACTCTGTTCCAGTTTCTGAATTCTTATCAGAAGAAAGATTAGAGCAAGTAAAGCAAGATACTAAAGTTGGTGGTGCTACATTAACAGGATTATTAGGTACTTCTGCTTGGTATGCTCCAGGAGCAGCTGTATCAGGTTTAGTTCAAGCAATTGCTTGTGATCAAAAGAAGATTTACCCATGTTCTGCTTTATTAGATGGAGAGTACGGTTTATCTGATTTATGTATCGGAGTTCCTGTAGTGTTAGGAAGAAATGGTATCGAAAGTATAGTAGAAATTAACTTAAGTGATGCTGAAAAAGAACACTTAGCTGCTTCTGCTGATGCTGTAAAAACAAATAATGCAAACTTAGAATTATAATAAATTTTAAGTGACAATATTAAAAAGCAATCTCATTTGAGATTGCTTTTTTGTTTTATCTTAGTAATAAAATTTTCGAAAGTGAGTGTAATTTATAGAAAAGTAAAGTCAGAAGATAATCCATTTTTAGCAAAGGTAATTAGGAATACAATTGAAGAGTTCGATGCGCCTAGAACAGGAACAGTATATTCAGATGAATCGACAGATCATTTATTTGAATTATTCAATATCCCAAAAGCAATTTTATGGGTTGCAGAACTAGATGGAAAAGCTGTAGGTTGTTGTGGTATTTATCCTACAGATGGTTTAGAAGAAGGAGTTTGTGAATTGGTAAAGTTTTATATTTCTAATTTAATTAGAGGAAAAGGTATAGGGAAAGAATTAATGCTAAAGAGTATTAATTCTGCTAAAGAATTAGGATACACAAATATATATTTAGAAAGTTTACCACATTTTTCTAAAGCAATAGCTATGTACGAAGAATCTGGATTTAAAATTTTAGATACACAATTAGGGAATTCGGGACATTCAAGTTGTAATGTTTGGATGTTAAAAGAACTGAAGTAAGTAACTATAAATGTGAAAGAAATGTTAAAGTCAAAAAGGTTTTGTAAGAAGGTAGATAAAGCTCCGTCTACATTGCCAGAGACGTATTTAAAGTTTCTTTTTCATAGTTTTTCATAGCAATTTCCCGCTTCTACTTTGAAGCGGGTTTTTTATTTAATGTTCTAAACAGATATTTAGATATTCCTAAAATCCAGAAAAAAATAGTAAATAAAGTATTTGAGTTTTTAATTTTTAAACGAATATCTTCTCTGTATAAATTCCAATCATAGTTTTTTGAAATTCCTTCAGCGCCACATATAGCTATAGTTTCATTGATTTTTATGTGATTAATCTTTTTATTGTACAGATACAAGTTGAAATGATAATCTGATAAAACCTTAAACGAAGTGTCGTATTTTCGTGTTTTAAATAATGTCTTTTTATAGAATACAGATTGATGGTGTAATGTGTTTTTGATCCATAATTTACTAGAAAAACTAGAGTTAAAATTTTGATTTCCATCATAGGTAACATTACCAATAATTAATTTCGTATCATCAAAATTTTTTGAAGAAAATATTGAAAATAATGTAAGATTAGAGAACAGTTTATCATCAGCTCCCATAAAATATAACCATTCTCCATGCGCTAAATCAATTCCTTTATTCATGGCATCATAAATACCATTATCTTTTTCTGATATAAATTTAAACTTTGAAGGTAATGTCTTTAAAAAATCTATTGTCCCATCTGTGGAAGCTCCATCAATTATCCAAACTTCAAATTCTGTATAGCTTTGAATTTGTAGGCTAAATATACATTGCTTTAACTTTTCTAAGTTATTGAATGTAGGAATGATTATGGAAACTTTAGTTTTTATAATGTAACTAATTAAAGTATGAATCTAATTTCAATTGTTCTTTTTCCCAACATAATTCTTCTTTTGCTATTTTTTGATTTTGCTTTATTTCATTAATTAATGTTTCGTTATTAAGAATAGAAGAAACAGCTTTAGCTATAGCTTCAGGTTGATAGGAATCTACAGCAATACCAACATTGTATGTGTTAACAATGTTGATAATTTCAGGTAGATTACCAGAAATTAATGGCAATTCAGCATGAATATAATCAAATAATTTGTTAGGTAAAGAAAATTCGAAGCTCTTGCCAAGAGGTTCTTCTAATACCATACCAAGATCTGCTAGTTTTGTATAGTTTGGTAGTTTTTCGTGAGCAACTCTACCTAAAAAATGAACTCTTGATTCTAGATTTTCTAATTGAACAAAATCTTTTAATTCTTGTTCTACTTTCCCATAGCCAATAATAACTAAATCAATACCAGAAAGTAAATGTAGAGCCTTAATCATGGGTTTAATTCCTCTCCCCGGATTTAATACACCTTGATATAAAATCACTTTATTTTTTGTAGGAAAGCTTACTTTTTCTTCAATAATTTCTCTGTGAAGTTGAGGTAAGTTTCGAATTAGTCCCATATGATTGTTATGTCGATCATTGTAAAACTTAACAATAGATTGACTAACAGTGTAAGATTTTCTAATTCTTGGTAAGAAAAAGTATTCTAATTTCCGCCAAAACCCTTGTACAAATTTACGTCCTTGTAATTCAGGACCTTCAGAAAATAATTCATGACTATCATATACTAATTGTGTATTTCGCTTTAAAGAGCTTGCAAAAAAGCAAGCAGGTAATGTATCTAAATCATTAGATAAGATGTAAGTGTATCTATGAAAAAGTAAATAGAAAAATAATCGAACATTATATTCAGCGTAAAAAAGAAAATTATTGTTAAACCAGTGTTTTTTTCGAACTATTTTATAAGGTCGATCAATTTCAATAGTATAGGGTAAAACTCTACCATATACCAAAACGTCAAAGTTGTTTTTTAAAAGATAAGTACAAACTTTATGAACTCTTTGATCTGTAGAAATATCATTAGTAACAGCAACAAAAATCTTTTTCTTCAATAACTAAGTGTTTTCGTTTTCTTTTTTATTCTGGTTTTTTGGAGGCGGAGTCTGTTGAACAACTTCAAATAGTTTTCCACCTTCACATTTTACCGTTTTTTGCTTAAATTTTACAATTAACTGATAATCATGAGTGGCCATAAAAATAGTTTTTCCACTTTTATGAATCTCATTTAAAAGTTCCATTACTTCTAAAGAAGTTCTAGGGTCTAAATTACCAGTAGGCTCATCTGCTAAAATTAATTCAGGATCATTAAGTAAGGCTCTAGCTATAGCTACACGTTGCTGTTCACCACCAGAAAGTTCGAAAGTTTTTTTATAGTATTTTTCTTTCATACCTACTTTGTCTAGAACTTCGTAAATTTTCTCTTTACGCTCATTTTTATCTTTCCAGCCTGTAGCTTTTAAAACAAATTCAAGATTATCAAAAACATTACGGTCATTTAATAACTTAAAATCTTGAAAAACAATTCCTAGTTTTCTTCTTAAGAAAGGAATGTCTTTTTCTTTCATTTTCTTTAAATCAAAACCAACAATACTACCTAAACCACGTTGTAGTCTAAGATCTCCGTATAATGTTTTTAATAAACTACTTTTTCCACTACCAGTTTTACCAATCAAATAGTAAAAATCACCTTTATTTAAGGTGAAGTTAATTTTCGATAAAACCAGAATGTCTCTTTGGTAGATATCTGCATTTTCTAAATGCAGTATTGGCTCTTGCATAAAAAGAAAGTTTTTACAAATCTATTATTTATTATCAATTTAAACCACTTTTTTTATTTTTGGCGATTATTGATCAAACAAAACAAAAAAAATAGCGTTATCTTACAGGGAACGATACAAAGATAAATTCTAAAATGAAATATAAATATTTATTTATAACACTTTGTTACTTTTTAAGTTTTTTAAATGTTGAAGGGCAAAACACTGAAGTCCAAACTAATATTGATGCAAGGTTTCACAGAGCGATAACTTTGTATAATAATAAAGCGTATTCAGGGGCACAAAGAGTATTCAAAGAAGTATCAGAAAATACGGCGAAACACAATTTACAAACCGATGCAGATTTTTATGATGCCATGTGCGCAATTAAGCTTAATCAGACAGATGCAGATAAAAAAGTGCTCGATTTTGTTAAAAAACATCCTTACAGTAGTAAAAAGGAAAAAGCTTTTTTAAATGTTGGAAATTATTATTTCGCAAATAGAAAAGCTTCACATTCTTTAAAATGGTATTCTAAAGTAAATCCTGCTTTATTAAATGTTGAAGAGAATAAAGAACTGAATTATAAAATGGGTTATGCGCTTTTAGTTTCTAACTATTTTGAAGATGCTAAAAAGAAGTTTGCAAAGTTATTGGGAGATCCTAGATATGGAAATGATTCAAGATATTTCTACGGATATATAGCGTATAGACAAGAAAACTACGGAGAGGCTGAAGATAATTTACAACAATTATCAGATAATGAAACTTATAAGTCTGAAGCGAACTACTATCTGTTAGATATGGCTTTTAAAAGCGGAAAGTTTGATAAAGCAGCTCAAATTGGAGAAAAGATTTTTCCGAAAGCTAAGGAAAAACAAAAATCAGATATCAGTAAAATTATTGGAGAAAGTTATTTCAACTTAGAAAAATATGATAAAGCTGTTCCTTATTTGAATCAATATGAAGGGAAAAAAGGAAAATGGACAAATACTGATTATTATTATTTAGGATATTCTTACTATAAATTAGAAGATTACGAAAGCGCAATCGGGCAGTTTAATAAAATTATAAACGGTCAAAATAGTGTTGCTCAGAGTGCTTATTATCATTTAGGAGAATGTTATTTAAAAGCAGGTAAGAAGAATGAAGCTTTAAATGCATTTAAAAATGCAAGTGAAATGAATTTCAATCCTGTAATTACTGCAGATGCTGATTTTAATTATGCGAAATTAAGTTACGAAGAAGGTAACCCGTACAAAAGTGTTCCAGATGTCTTAAAAGCACATTTAGCAAAATATCCACAATCACAAAATTCAAAAGAAATTTCTGGATTATTAATTACTTCTTATTTAAATCAACAAGATTATCAAGGTGCTATAGACTATTTAAGAGCAAATCAAAATCCAGAAAATGATGCTTTAGCAAACGAAGTTTCATTATACAGAGGAATCCAATTATTTAACGAACAAAAACTAAAAAAATCATTACCACATTTTTTAATTGCTACCGATGCGGTAAATGATACAATTAAAAATAAAGGTCATTATTGGCTAGGTGAAACTAATTATTTGTTAGGAAACTATGAAAATGCTGTTGCATCTTTCTCTAAAATAGAAAATTCAAATTTTGAGGAAGCTAAATACTTAAACTATAATATAGCCTACGCTTTTTTTAAGCAAAAGGACTATGATAATGCTACAACATACTTTGAAGAATTTTTGAAAGAAAATATTGATGAAAACGATTTAAATGATGATGCATCAAATCGTTTGGGAGATTCTTATTATGCTACGAAACGTTACGGAAAAGCAATGCAAGCGTATGATAAGGTAATCCAAGAAGGAGGTGCAGGGTCAGATTATGCTCAATATCAAAAAGCAATGAGTGATGGTTTAATTGGTGATAGTAGCGAGAAAATAAATGATTTAAAAAAGTTGATTAAAGATTATCCAGCTTCAAATTTAAAAGATGATGCACTGTATCAATTAGGAATTACATATACTTCTAAAGGAAACGCAAATCAAGCTAAAAAGGCATATAATCAATTGTTAGAGGAGCATAGCCAAAGTGGTTATGTGCCAACAGTGTTATTACGCCAAGGATTATTAGAGTATAATAATGGAAATAATAGAGATGCACTTATAAAGTTTAAAGAAGTAGTTGCAAAATTCCCAAATTCTAATGAAGCTAAACAAGCAGTTGCTAGTGCAAGAAATGTTTATGTAGATACTGGAAAAGTAAATGAATATGCGGCTTGGGTAAAAACTATCGATTTTGTAAATGTATCTAATAGTGATATAGACAACACAACTTATGAAGCTGCGGAAAATAAATTTTTAGAAAATGATAAAGTAAGAGCAATTAGCGGATTTAAAACATATTTACGAGATTTTCCTAACGGAATTCATGCTTTAAAAGCAAATTTCTATCTAGGTCAATTATACTTTAACGGAACAAAAAAACAAAATGCTGTTCCACATTATGCTTATGTGATTAAAGCAGGAGTTAATGAGTTTTCAGAAGAAGCTTTAGCTAAACTAAGTCAATTATATTTAGAGAAGGAGAATTGGAAAAAAGCAATTCCTTTGTTAGAGCGCTTAGAACAAGAAGGTAATATTGATCAGAATTTAATTTTCGCTCAAAGTAATTTAATGAAAGGATATTATGATAGAAAAGATTATGAAAAGGCAGTAACTTATGCAGAGAAAGTATTAACTAATGGTAAAATAGATCAGGTTGTTGGTGAAGATGCTCAAATTATTTTAGCACGTTCTGCTATTGAAACAAATGATTTTACAACAGCTCAAGATTATTACAGTGCTTTAGATAATACAGCTACAGGAGAACTTAAAGCCGAAACATTATATTACAAAGCATTCTTTTTACATGAAGAAGAAGCTTATGAAAGTTCAAATGAAGAAATTCAGAATTTAATAGCAAATTACTCTAAATATCAATATTGGGGAGTAAAGAGTTACATTATAATGGCAAAGAACTATTATAAACTAAAAGATGCTTACCAAGCTACATATATCTTAGATAATATCGTGAAAAATTTTACTCAGTTTAAAGATCTTAATGAAGAAGCTAAAAACGAACTTAATAAAATTAAGAGTAAAGAAGCGAAAACAAATGAATCAATTAACTCTAAACAATAAAAGTTAAAAGAGAATGAAAAGAGGAATAGTAGTCACTATAGCAATGTTTGTAGTAAGCTTTAGTATAGCTCAAAATAAACCAAAGACAGAGAAATCTAAAGATTCAATTATAAAAACAGAAGTAGTAGAGGTAGTAACTTCTTACGCACCAAAAGTTACAGATGCTTTTAAAATTAAAAAGAAACCTGTAATTAAATTATCAGATAAAGCTAAACGTAAATCTTTAGAATATAAGATTCAACCAGTTTCAGTCGCGTCTAAATTTAAACCTAAGAGTGGTGTTTTAAAAGGAATTGATGTTGGTGAACGTGAGCGTTTATTTGATAATTATTTTTCTTTAGGTTTCGGAAATAATTTAACTCCTTTTGTAGAAGCTTATTTTCAAAATACAAGTGCTTTTGAATATGAATATGGAGGTAAAATAAATTTTATATCATCTAAAGATCCTGTTCAAAATACAATATTAAACAGCAGTTATTATAATGCAAGTGTTGATTTATTTTTAAAACAAGAAATGCGAAATTTCGACTGGAAAGTTGGTTTAAACGCTTATAGAAATAAATATAATTGGTATGGTTTACCTTCAGATATAGTCTTTTTAGATCCAACTATTAGTACTATAGAAGAAGAACAATTATATAAATATTATAATTTAAAAGGATCTATTTATTTTCCATACAGTGCAATAGAAGAAGTAAATACATCGATTGGGTATTTTTCAGACGACCAAGATTCTGATGAGATTCATGCTGATGTAGATGCAAAGTTTGCTATTCCTTTAGGAAGATTCGGATTGAATTATGAGGATTTAGACCTAAGAACGTCTATAAACTTTATCATGGGAGGTTTTGATAGAGCATATTCAGATCCTCTTCAAAAAATAAACTATAGTTTCGCAACGGCTGGAATTCATCCTACTTATGCTTTTTCATTTAAAGATTTTGATATCAAATTAGGAGGAAAAGCATATTATTCTTTCGATTTGGAAAATACAGAAGGAAAGTTTTTTGCATATCCAGATGTAGAAGTAAATTATCCGATTATTCCTAGGTATGCTAATATTTACGCTGGAGCTAAAGGAGATTTAACTGTAAATTCTTATGAGAGTTTTTCTAGAGAAAATCCATATGTTTCTCCAACATTAAACATTCAGCAATCTAGTGAGGCTTTTGATGCTTTTGGTGGATTTCGAGGAATTTTAAGTGGAAACTTAAATTACAATGTTAGAGCTAGTTTTAAGAAAGAAGAAAACAGAGCATTTTTTGTGTTAAATGAATCTGCTTCAAACGGAATTACAATAGGTTTTCCAAGTGGGATTTTATTCAGAGGATATAATTTTGGAAATTCATTCGACGTAATTTATGACGATATTACTACAGTTGGTTTCTTCGGAGAAGTAACTTATGATTTTTCTAGAAAATTAAACTTAGGTTTAAATGCAGAGTTCAATTCTTATAGTACAACAAATCAAGAAGAAGCTTGGAATTTACCACAAATTAAAGCTGATGTCTTTGCAAACTATAAAGTGAAGAAATGGTATGCAGGTGCAAATTTATATTTTGTAGGGAGTAGAAAAGGAGCTCAACGAAATGGCGCAGCATTTACAGCAATAGATTTAAATGCTTATATCGATTTAAATCTTAATGGAGGTTATCATTTTAATGATTTATTTTCAGTTTTCTTACAAGCAAATAACATAACCAATAGTAATTATCAAAGATTTACCAATTTCGATGCCCAAGGATTCCAAATTATTGGAGGATTCATTTGGAAGTTTGATGCACTATTTTAATGAATGATAAACAATTTTAAATGCAAAAACACAACTATAAAACAATAGTTGTGTTTTTGTTTTGATAAAAAAACGTACCTTGAAAATATGTTAATTCATGTTTCAAATTATATTACTGCAATTGTATGTTTAATTACTTTTTTTGTGATTCATCGTGTTTATCGCAAAGAAAAATCTAAAAGTCAAACTTCTACTTCGGTAGACGGTATTAAGTGGTTTGCTTTAGCAATATTTTCTTGGGGAATTGGAGCTTTTTTGAATATTATATTGAATGAAGTCTTTCAATTAGAGCAGTCAAATAGTATCATAATTAGTATTGGAGTTTTCTTCTCACTGCTAAACTCATTATTTATATTATTATCAATTCCTTCAATTCAACATAATGAAAAAAGAAACATTGTAATTCGAATTATAGAACGTTTTACAAATAAAGAAGTATTTGTAATCTTCGGAGGTGTTTTGGTTATGAACGCTTTCGTTTTTCTGATTTCATTTTTTACAAATACACCATCAAAATCAAGTAATAATGTCATTTGGTTAATCGATATTCCAATATCTATCGTGGTCGCATTTGCACTTTTACAAGAGTTAAATAAAGCATTTAAAAATAGAGGAATGCGTTTTATGTTTCTACCAACTCTAGCTTTATTCTTATTGATTATTGTTGCAGTTACACATCGAATTTTTCCTGAAGAAAGCCTGTCAAATTGGATTAATACTACTACTTGGGGGATTTTAGGTGTGGTATCTAGTATATCATTTAAGTTTTTATTCATACTCTTATTTACGATCTTACTATATAGTTGGAAATTACTAGCTGAGAAAGAAGAAAAACAAACAGAATTACAAGAAACAAAACTTTTACAAGAGCAATTAATTATAGAAAATGAAAAGCTACAAATTGCGAATGAAAGTCATTTAAGCACAATAAAAAGTTTGAAATCAGAAATTTTAGCTGAGAAAAAGAAATTTAAAGAACTGCAATTAGCGTCTAAAGTAGAGTTGTCTGATCGTCAAAAAGAAGTATTAGGAAATTTAGGCATTTGTGGAGAAGAAAAATCATATACTGAAATTGCTGAAGCAATGAATATAAGTGTCGATGGATTTCAAACTCATATTTATCAAATCAAAAAAGTACTTAATATTTCTGGAACAGGTGGGAAAGAACAGTTAATTGCTTACGCTAAAGATCACGAATTGCTTGATTTTGCTACGATTCAGCATGATTAACCATATGCTTAATCATTGCTGCTTTTAAAAAGAGCATTGTGTAACCTTTACATGTTTTGTCTTTACAAACATTTTTGTGTGAAACATTTTAATCACACAAAATATGGCATTTCTCATTCAAGAAACACAAAGTTTAGATCAACAAATTAATCAATCTTTTCATGAAGCAACGAGTTGGTTTACCGATGCAATTTTATATCAAATTCCGATAACAAATACCATTTCTATTCCTTGGGTGTTAATCATTCTTGTATTTGGTGCATTGTATTTTTCAATCTATTTCAAAGGAATAAATATCCGTAGCTTTTTAACTTCAGTAAATATCATTAGAGGAAAATATGATCATATTGATATTCCAAATCAAGAAGATGTTAAAGAAACAATACGAGTTGAAGGTCATGGAGAAGTTTCACATTTTCAAGCATTAACAGCCGCACTTTCAGCAACAGTAGGTTTAGGTAATATTGCTGGAGTTGCCATTGCTTTATCCATTGGTGGAGCTGGAGCTACATTTTGGATGATTGTTATTGGATTGTTAGGAATGGCGTCAAAATTTGTCGAATGTACTTTAGGTGTAAAATATAGAGAAATAGCAAAAGACGGAACTGTTTTTGGCGGACCGATGTATTATCTTAAAAAAGGTTTTTCACAATTAGGTTTTTCTAAAGTAGGAAAATTGTTGTCGATTTTATTTGCAGTAATGTGTGTTGGAGGTTCTTTTGGAGGAGGAAATATGTTTCAAGTAAATCAAGCATTTAAATTATTTGAGTATGTTACTGGAGCAGAAGAAAGTTTTATTTATGGAAAAGGTTGGATTTTCGGATGTATCATGGCCATTTTTTCGGGAATAGTAATTATTGGTGGAATCAAAAAAATAGCTAAAGTAACAGACAAAGTTGTACCTGTTATGGTGGTCGTATATGTGTTCGCTGTTATTGTAGTTTTATTAACTAATTTTTCTGAAATTCCAAATGCGATATCACAAATTATCAATGGAGCGTTTGATCCTGAAGGAATCGCAGGTGGTTTTATTGGTGTAATGATTCAAGGTTTTCGTCGTGGTGCATTTTCAAATGAAGCTGGAATCGGATCTTCTTCGATAGCACATGCAGCAGTAAAAACAAATTATGCAGCTAGTGAAGGTTTAGTAGCTTTATTGGAGCCTTTTATCGATACTGTAATTGTTTGTACCATGACAGCCCTAGCATTAATTATAACAGGACAAATAACTGCTGGAAATGAAGTGTCTTTTGAACAAGGAGCAATTTTAACTTCTAAAGCATTGGAAAGTAGTATTTCTTGGTTTCCGTATGTATTAACTATAGCTGTGATTTTGTTTGCATTTTCTTCTATGATTTCTTGGTCGTATTATGGTTATCAAGCCTGGACTTTTCTCTTCGGAAGAAATAAAACTATCGGAAATATTTACAAAGTCATCTTTTGCATATTTACAGTTGTTGGAGCGGCAGCTACTTTAAATGCAGTAACCGATTTTTCTGATGCTATGGTTTTTTCTATGATGGTTCCTAACATGATAGGTTTAGTAGTTTTAGCTCCACAAGTATTAAAAGAATTAAAAAAATATAAGTTGAAGATTAAGGAAAATAAACATTAATCAAAAATGTGTTTATAAGAACGTGAAACTTACAATGAAAAAAAAATAAAACCGTAATTTTAAACTCCATTAATTAAACCAAAACATGAAAAAAACTCTCATTTTTTTATTGGCAGCAACTGTAATTGGTAGCTGTAATACAGATAAAAAAGAAAAAGCTGATGAAACGAAAGCTGTTGCTATTGTAAATAAAGCAGAGCAAAAGAAAGACAGTGCTAATATTAAACATTTTTTTAATGCAGCATTAACTGAAGGAAAGTCATATGAATGGCTACGTGATTTAACTCAAAATATTGGAGGTCGTTTATCGGGTTCTCCTCAAGCTGCTAAAGCTGTTGTTTGGGGTGAACAACTAATGAAAGACGTAGGTTTAGATTCTGTGTGGTTGCAACCTGTTATGGTGCCACATTGGGTTCGAGGAGAAAAAGAAGAAGCGTATTATACTATAAACGGAAAGAAAAAAGATGTTCCTGTTTGTGCTTTAGGTTTCTCAATTGCTACTCCTGCATCTGGAATTAAAGCTGAAGTTATTGAGGTAAAAAGTTTAAAAGAAGCAGAAGAACTAGGCGACAAACTAAAAGGAAAGATAGTATTCTTTAACGGAGCTTTCGATGAAACTTTAATCAATACTTTTCAAGCTTACGGAGGTTGTGTTGGGCAACGTTTTTCTGGAGCTAGAATTTGTGGACAGTTTGGTGCTAAAGGAGTAATTGTTCGTTCAATGACTAATGGAATCAACGATTATCCTCATACCGGAACAATGAGTTACGGAGAAATGCCAAAAGAACAATATATTCCTGCAGCAGCAATTAGTTCTAGAGCAGCAGAAAATTTAAGTGCAGATTTAAAAAAGAATCCAAGTTTACAGTTTTACTTCAAGCAAAGTTGCGAAACATTACCAGATGCGCCATCTCATAACGTTGTTGGTGAAATAAAAGGAAGTGAAAATCCAGAGAAAATTATTGTTGTAGGAGGACATTTAGATTCTTGGGATTTAGGTGAAGGTGCTCACGATGATGGAACAGGAGTTGTACAATCTTTAGAAGTTGCATATTTATTAAAGAAGAATAATATAAAACCTAAAAATACAATTCGAATTGTATTTTTTATGAATGAAGAAAACGGAACTCGTGGAGCTAAAGAATACGCTAGATTAGCAAAATTGAATAAAGAAATTCATGTTGCTGGTTTAGAAAGTGATGCGGGCGGACACACTCCTAGAGGTTTTTCTATTGATGCAAATGCTGAAAATACAGCTTTGGTTCAAAGTTGGAAAATGTTATTGGCTCCTTACGGTTTGCACGATTTAATTAAAGGAGGAAGTGGAGCAGATATTTCTCCGTTAAAAGACGATCATGTTACTTTAGCTGGATATAGACCAGACAGTCAGCGTTATTTTGATTATCACCATACGTCTACAGATACTTTCGATAAAGTAAATAAAAGAGAATTAGAGTTGGGTAGTGCATCTATGACAAGTTTAGTGTACTTAATGGATAAATATTTATATACAGACGAAAAAGTAAAACCATAATATGGAGCAAATGTTTTTGTATTCAAGGTTTCTTATGGCAGTAATGTTAATAGCTATCGGGTTTCATCATTTTTATAAACCTAAATTTTATTATCCAATCATACCAGCTTTTTTTCCAAAGCTTTTTGTTACATATGCTTCAGGTATGGTAGAATTAGTAATAGGAATAGGTTTGTGTATTCCAAATTATCAGAAATATGCAGCTTTAGGAATGGCTTTGCTTATGATTACGTTTTTACCATTACATATTTGGGATATCACAAGAGAAAAACCAGCAATGAAAACAAAAAAAGGAGCTTACATTAGGCTTGTTATTCAATTTGTTTTGATAGCGTGGGCATGGTTCTTATTCAAAAAACTAAACTAACTTAAATGAAAAAAATAATTCTATTATCGGCATTAGGATTCTTAGCATATTCTTGTCAACAAAAACAAAAAGTTGATGTTATTGTTAAAAATGCGAATGCCTATACCGTAAATAAAAATTTCGAAACTGTTGAAAGTTTTGCCATTCAAGATGGAAAATTTGTAGCGGTTGGATCAACATCAGAAATTGAAAATAAATACGAAGCAACTTCAGTTATTGATGCTGAAGGAAAAGCAGTATATCCAGGTTTTATAGATGGACATTGTCATTTCTTTAGATACGGATTGCAATTACAAAAAGTAGATGTTACTGGAACTGAAAGTTATGATGCTGTTTTAGAAAAATTAGTCGTTTTTCAGAAAGAAAAAAACCTTCCTTTTATCACAGGTAGAGGTTGGGATCAAAATGATTGGGAAGTAAAAAAGTTTCCTACTAAGGAGAAACTAGATCAACTTTTCCCAGATACTCCTGTAGCAATCACAAGAGTTGACGGACATGCAATGTTGGTGAATCAAAAAGCTTTAGATGTTTCTGGAATTACAAACGATTCTAAAGTAGAAGGAGGAGAGTTTATCAAAGAAGATGGAAAACTAACAGGAGTCTTAATCGACAATGCAATGGATTTTGTAAAAGTTCCTGTGGCTTCTAAAGCAGAACAAATTCAAGCCTTAAAAGATGCTGAGAAAATTAATTTTTCTTACGGATTAACAACTGTTGTTGATGCAGGTTTAGATCAAGAAACAATCGAACTAATCGATAGTTTACAGCAAGCTGATGATTTAAAAATTAGAATATATGCAATGGTTTCTGCAACACAAAAGAATTTGGATTACTACATTAAAAAAGGAATTATTAAAACAGATCGTTTAAATGTTCGTTCTTTTAAAGTATACGGAGACGGAGCTTTAGGTTCTCGTGGAGCTGCACTTAAAAAACCATATAGCGATCGTCATAATCATTTCGGAGCATTAATTTTCTCACCTGAGCGTTACAAGGAAATTGCCAAACAAATTGCAGATTCAGAATATCAAATGAATACACATGCAATTGGAGATTCAGCAAATTATTTAATGTTGAAAACGTATCAAGAAGTTTTAAAAGGTCAAACTGATAGGCGTTGGAGAATCGAGCATGCACAAATTGTAGATCAACAAGATTTCGATTTGTTTAAAAATGTAATTCCATCTATTCAGCCGACACACGCAACTTCAGATATGTACTGGGCAGCAGATCGAGTAGGAGAAGAAAGAATAAAAGGAGGCTATGCATTTAAACAGCTTTTAAATGTATATGGAAAAGTAGCTTTAGGTACCGATTATCCTGTAGAAAAAGTAAATCCGTTTTTAACTTTTTACGCAGCTGTTGCTAGAAAAGATTTAAATAATTATCCTGAAAACGGATATCAAATGGAAAATGCTTTAACAAGAGAAGAAACTTTAAAGGGAATGACAATTTGGAATGCCTATGCTAATTTCGAAGAAAATGAAAAAGGAAGTATCGAAGTAGGTAAAATGGCAGATTTCATCATCTTAGATCAAGATATTATGACTGTTGAAATTAATAAAGTTCCAAAGACAAAAGTTCTTGAAACTTACTTAGCTGGACAAAAAGTAAAGTAATTTTACAAGTCAATAAAATAAAAGGATACTATTAGCGTTAGCAATTTGGCTGAAAACTATTTAAAAGGTAAAACTTAAATTCTTTTGTCAGAAATAAAAAGAGTTAACAGCTTAGTAGTAATTAAAATAGTTATAAAGGGTTATTTTTATATTCTGTAAGGAATTAAAAAATAACCCGTTTTTTATATTATGAAATCAATAAAACTAATAATTGTATTCTTTTGTGTCATATTTGTAGTAAATGCTCAAGAATCAGAAAAACAAGCATTGCAAAAACTTTCATTTTTAATAGGTGATTGGCAAGGAACTTCAATTTCTTACGGTAAAGATGGAGTTAAAAAAGTATCCGTAACAGAAAATGTTAGTTATTTAATGGATGGTAATTTAATTCAACTTAACGTAAAATCTCCATGGATTGCTTTACATACTATTGTGAGTTATAATCTTAAGGACAAAAATTATTACTATTATCCATTTACAAAAAACGGAAATAAACAAGGTTATAAAGGTGAAGTAGTAGATGGAAATTTTATGGTATATTTTAATGAAAGCAGACGTTTAATATTTACAAAAACAGAAAAAGGAGAATTTCATGAGTTTGGAGAACGTTTAGTAAATGGTGTTTGGGAAAAATACTTCGAAGATATTTTGCAGCTTCAAGAAAAATAATTTTACAAGTTTGCATCTTTTTCACAAGAATAATGTCTATTGTATGAAGTTTAAAAATAGATATTATGATATACAAAGGAGAATGCACATGTAATTGTGATGGATGCAAAACAGGGAATTGTTCTAATTGTACATGTGATAACTGTACTTGTTCTAACTGTAATTGTTAATTAAAATAGTTTAAAACAGGGTTTCAATAATTATATATTGAAACTCTGTTTTTAGTAAATTATCTTTGTATATATGAATACTAATGAGGTTTGGACGAATTACAGTGAAGATTTAAAGCGTTTTATTCTTAGTAAAGTAAAAGAAGAAGCAACATCGGAAGATATTTTGCAAGATGCTTTTATTAGAATTCATAGTAAATTATCTACATTAAAAGAACCGTCAAAATTAAAGTCCTGGGTTTTTACAATTGTTAGAAATACAATGTACGATTACTTTAAATCTAATGGTAAAACAATAACATTCGATAACATAGATATAGAGTTTGAAGAAGAAAGTAATGAGCATACGGAAAGAGATTGCTTGCCAGGAATAATTAAAAATTTACCTAAGAAATATAGAACTCCACTTTTCTTGTATGATATCAAAGGAGT
This sequence comes from Tenacibaculum aquaeponti, assembly GCF_052084715.1. Taxonomy (GTDB): domain Bacteria; phylum Bacteroidota; class Bacteroidia; order Flavobacteriales; family Flavobacteriaceae; genus Polaribacter. The sequence continues at coordinate 3,399,184 of NZ_CP197288.1, forward strand.
AAAACAGCAAGAGATAGCAAAACAATTGAATTTACCTTTGCCTACAGTTAAATCTCAAATTCAAAGAGGAAGAAAATTAATAGCAAAAGGTTTTATGGATTGTTGTGGTTATACGATAAATGAAAATGGTAAATTAGTGGGCGAAATACAGGACAAAAAAGACTGTAAAGTGTGTAAATAATGTTATCGGAAATCATTGTAAATACTATTTTTAAAACTCTTGATTTAAAACAAACAGAAAAAGATAATATACTTTCTAAGTTGGTGTATATTCAGGTGAAAAAAGGAGAGCTGTTGTTAACGCAAAATCATGATGTTAAAGATCAGTTTTTTGTGTTGAATGGTTGTTTAAGAACTTATCATCTTGATGATTCTGGAAAGGAGCATACATTACAGTTTGCTATTAAAGATTGGTGGATAAGTGATTATATTGCCTTATGGGCAAATAGAAAATCTGTTTTAAATGTTGCTTGTATTCAAGATGCAGAATTAGTAAAAATAAGCCAACAAGATTTAGATCAACTTTTTTCTGAAGTCCCTAAATTAAATGCTTTTTTTCGATTAAAATTACAGAACGCTTTTGTTCGTCAAGAAAAAAGAATTTTAGCAAATCTTACAAAAACGGCAAAAGAAAGATATTTAGACTTTTTAAAAGTATATCCAGATTTCGAAAAACATATAAAAAACTTCCATATCGCATCTTACTTAGGAATTACTACTGAAAGTTTAAGTAGAATACGAAAAGAAATTTCATTAAAAGCATAAATTACCATACATCAATTTTTATCTCTGAGTTAGATTTTAAATTTGTAATATAATTTATATCACTTAACTCATGAAAAAAGTATTATTTGTTTTAACTAGCCACGATAAGCTAGGAAATACAGAAGAAAAAACAGGTTTTTGGGTAGAAGAATTTGCAAACCCTTATTACTATTTAGCGGATAAAGAAGTTGAAATAACATTAGCTTCACCAAAAGGAGGTCAACCTCCAATTGACCCAAAAAGTGAATTGGCAGATTTTCAAACACCATCAACAGAACGTTTTAATAAAGATGAACAACTTCAAAATAAATTAGCTAATACAAAAGTATTGAGCGAAGTAAAATCAGAAGATTTTGATGCTGTTTTTTATCCAGGAGGTCATGGACCACTTTGGGATTTAGCAGAAGATAAAGATTCAGTTCGTTTAATTGAAGATTTCTATAATAGCAATAAGCCTGTAGGAGCAGTTTGTCACGCACCAGCTGTTTTAAAAAACACAACAGCTAATGGAGAATCTTTAGTTAAAGGAAAGAAAGTCACAGGTTTTAGTAATACAGAAGAAGAAGCTGTACAGTTGACAGAAGTAGTTCCTTTTTTAGTAGAAAATATGTTACAAGAAAATGGAGGTGAATATTCTAAAGCAGAAGATTGGCATCCGTATGCAGTAGAAGACGGACATTTAATTACCGGACAAAACCCTGCATCTTCAGAATTAGTTGCAGAATTATTATTGAAGCAATTATAATAAGAGCTAAATAAAAAACCACTCAAGCAATTGAGTGGTTTTTTTCTCCATGAAAAAGAAAAACTACTATTAAAAACTACGAAACAACATATAATATTTTATAGTTTGTTTTAAACAGTGTTTAATAAAAGTCTTATTACTGTTTTTTAATGTCGTAAAGCATAACCTGCTGCTTTACCTAATTGCTTTAAATTCATTAAAATTATATTTATTAAATCTCTCATAATCATTTATAATTAATTGGTTAATCATTCCTTTCATTACAAAAGTACATTCAAGACCTAACTCGTTTTTGCTCAAAAGATTTAGATATTAACTCATTTACAATTTTGAGTTAAAACTGGAATTACTTCACTATAAATGTTACATTTGAGAATAAGTAAAGTTTTTTTAAAAACTATAAACTCTAGTATTTATAAAATAAGATTTGGAACACACATTAAGCCTTATACGTTATATTAATAAAATAGTTGAGTTAAATTCAAATGAAGAACAAATTATAATTGATGCTTTAATACATAGAAAATACTTAAAAGATCAATATATAGTTCAGCAGGGAGACGTTTGTAAATGCATCAATTTTATATTGAAAGGATGTACTAAAACATCTTACCTAGATTCTAATGGTCATGAGCATATTGTAATGTTTTCTATAGAAGATTGGTGGACTTCAGATATGGGAAGTTTTATAACTCAAGCACCAGCAGATTATAATATTCAATGTATTGAAAATACAGAGTTGCTACAGTTAAACTATACTACGGTAGAAGAATTATTTAAAAAAGTTCCAAAGCTAGAACGTTGTTTTAGAAAAATAACAGAACGAGCTTTAGTAGCTTCTCAAAAGAGAATTATCACCAACTTTAGCGAAACTGCTAAAGAACGATATTTAATTTTTAAAGAGAATTATCCGGAAATAGAAAAGAGAGTTCCGCAATACTTACTAGCATCTTATTTAGGAATTACAAAAGAGTTTTTGAGTAGGATAAAAAGTCAACTAGTAAGAGAAACAAAAAGTTAAACTAGTTTAACATGATTTCATAAAATAGATCATTTTTACCTTCGTCTTTCTTGCAGAAATTTGTCGTATAATTTTTATTAAAAACAAATACGATGAAGAATTTATTCAAAAAAGGATTAGGAATTGCTTTAATCGCTCTTTTTACAGTTTCTTTCACAACGATTAAAAAAGAAAGAAAACAAATTAATATCAGTGAAAGTAATGTTGAGTGGAAAGCTTATAAAGTAACAGGTTCTCACAAAGGAATAGTGAATATTAAATCAGGATATTTAAGTTTTGATGATGGGAAATTGTCTGGAGGATCAATAACGATTGACATGACAACTATTAATACTACAGATTTAACAGGAGATTATAAAAACAAGTTAGATGGTCATTTAAAGTCAGGAGATTTCTTTAATGTAGAAAAATACAATATTTCAACTTTAGATTTTACTAAAGTGAAAGCTAAAGGAAAGAATGCATATGAAGTAACAGGGAAATTAACTATTAAGGGAATTACTAAATCGGTAAAGTTTTTAATTTCTATTTATGGAAACAAAGCAACAGCTTCATTAAAAGTAGATAGAACGAAATTTGATATTAAATATGGTTCTTCTAGTTTCTTCGATAACTTAAAAGATAAAGCAATTTATGACGAATTCGATTTAGTTGCTGATTTACAGTTGAAATAAAGAGATATAGTTTTACTTTATATTTTTCAAACACCATTTAAAATATAAATTTTGAATGGTGTTTTTTTATACATTAGATCTGTAGATAATTGTAAAGTTGATATGAAATCTTTAGAAGAGTTTTATTACAATCAAGAAGATGAAGTAAAAGAGTGTTTACTGGCGTTAAAAAGTATTATATTAAAGTACAATGCAGAATTTACGCACAAATGGTATTATCGATTGCCTTGCTTTATGTATAAGAATCAAATATTTTGTTATTTGTGGATTGATAAAAAAAGTCAAACGCCATATATCGCTATTGGAAAAGGAATTCATATCAATCATCCAGATTTGATCAAAGAAAAACGAACCTTTACATCAAAATTAATGGTTGAAATACACCAAGATATTCCAACCACTAAAATTTATGCTATTTTCGATGAAGTAATGAAGTTGTATTAAATTATCTTCTTCTCTTCTTTTTAAATCCTTTGTTCTTTCTTCTCGATTCTTTTACACTTGTTACTGTGTCGTTAAACGTATTTTTTGTTTTTCCGGGCTTATTTTTACGCCAAGAATTATCTTCAGGTAATAATTTTTTTACTAAATCTGTTTTTCCAACTTTAGTTAACGTGTCTTTAATCCACTTTCTATTTTCCTTTTTATACCAAAAGAAAAACTTATGTTGATCTAATTTTTCCTGACGCGTTTTCGCAGTTTTAACTGGTTTTAAAGTATACGGGTGATAACCACTATAGTAAATTACTGTAGCTACAGTCATAGGAGTAGGAGTAAATCCTTGAACTTGTTCCAATTGGAACCCCATATCTTTAGTTTCTGCGGCTAAATTTGCCATATCTTCTGGTTCACAAGCTGGGTGACTAGAAATAAAATATGGAATTAACTGAAGTTTCAGTTTGTTCTTTTTATTCAAACGGTCAAAACGATCTTTAAACTTATGGAAATATGTAAAAGAAGGTTTACGCATTAATTTTAAAACAGGATCTGAAGTGTGTTCTGGAGCAACTTTTAATCGTCCAGAAACATGATTTTTCATTACTTCTTCAGTATAATCATCTAATTCTTGAGGATCAGCATTTTTATTGAATTCAGGAACCAACATATCATGGCGAATTCCACTTCCAATAAATGATTTTTTTACTTTCGGATGCGCATCAACAGCTTTATACAATTCTGTTAATGGTTTATGCGAAGTATCTAAATTACTACAGATAACAGGTGAAATACAAGATGGAGCAACACATTTGTCACAAATCGATTGTATTTTTCCCTTCATTTTATACATGTTAGCAGAAGGTCCACCGATATCAGATAAATATCCTTTAAAGTCGTCCATTTGAGCAACTTTATCAACTTCTTTTAAAACAGATTCCTGACTTCTACTAGCAATAAACTTTCCTTGATGTGCAGAAATTGTACAGAAACTACAACCACCAAAACATCCTCTATGAATATTTATAGAGAATTTAATCATTTCAAAAGCAGGAATTGGTCCACGCTTATTGTATTTTGGATGCGGTAATCTTGTATAAGGTAAATCAAAAGAAGCATCAATTTCGTTTTCCGTCATTGTTGGAAAAGGAGGATTGATGACTAATTTTTTATCTCCAATTTGTTGAAAAATACGTCGAGCAATTAACTTGTTAGATTCTTGCTCAATGATTTTAAAATTAGATGCAAATATTTTTTTATCCTTTAAACAAGCTTGATGAGAAGCAATTTCTACATCTTCCCAGTTTTTGTTTTTAGGAGTTTTCTCATCAGGGTTTACTAAAAAAGCAGTTTGTTTAATCGTTCGTAAACTAGAGAAAGGAACACCTTTTTGTAATAATTCTACAATTTCACGTAAAGGTTGTTCTCCCATTCCATACACTAACATATCTGCTTTAGAAGTTTCTAAAATAGAAGGAAGTAACTTGTCCGACCAATAATCGTAATGCGTTACTCTTCTTAAAGAAGCTTCAATTCCACCAATAAGTACAGGAACATCCGGAAATTTTTCCTTTAATATTTTAGAATATACAGAAGTTGCATAATCTGGTCTAAAACCAATGTCACCATTTGGGGTATACGCATCTTTATCTCTTTTCTTTTTGTTAGCTGTGTAATTACTAACCATAGGGTCCATACATCCACCAGTAATAGCAAAGAAAAGTCTTGGAGTTCCTAATTTTGAGAAATCCTGTAAGTTATCGTTCACATTAGGTTGCGGAACAATAGCTACTCGTAAACCATAGCTTTCTAATATACGTCCAATTACTGCAGGGCCAAATGATGGATGATCTACATACGCATCTCCACTAAACAAAATTACATCTAATTCATCCCAACCTCGAAGTTTTACTTCTTTGTTAGTTGTTGGTAACCAGTCAGAAAGTCTTCTTATCCTCATATTTTGCAAAAATACGGTAATATTGGTTAATTCTTATATATTTGAGCAGGATAAACTCAAGTAATTGTAAAGATGAAGTGTAAAAATTGTAATGGAACAATAGAAAATAGTGCCTTATTTTGTGATCATTGTGGAGCTAAAGTTTTAAAAGATCGTATTACATTTCGTTTTTTACTAAAAGAACTCTTTGCAAGTTTTGGTTGGGATAGTTATTTTATTGTAACGATAAAAAAAATGTTTACAGAGCCTCATGTCGTTTTAAGAGAATACATTAGTGGTATTAGAAAAAGATACTTAAATCCTTTTACTTATTTGGCTATTAGTGCTGCATTATCATTAATTGTTTTTAATCTTTTTGCTCAAGATTTTATCGAAATTCAAAACTCTATTAATTCAGTAGAAATAGAAACTTTAAAAAAGATAGCTAATCAAGATTTATCTGAGTTTAAAGATGTGTCTGCCGAACAACTAAAAAAACTGAAAGTTGAAAAAATGACAGCTAATATGAGGTTAAAAGTACAAGATAAAATAATGACATTGTTTTTAAAGTTTTTTAATCTAGTTACTTTTCTATTAATTCCAATCTATGCATTAGTAAGTAGTTTTACATACAGAAAGCCTTATAATTTTGGAGAACATATTGTAATAAATAGTTATTTAGTTGGTACTTCAATGTATGTTTCTATAGTAATGTTTTTTCTTGCCTTATTAGTACATCCTGGTTTTTATTTTTCGAATATTGTTGTATTTACAATATACTACTTGTACGTGTTAAATAAATTACATGGGCTTAATTTTAAGCAAGGAATAATTCGCTTTTTTAGATTTTTACTAGTGCTAACAATTTTTGCTATAATTTTCTTTTTTATTGTTGTGGTTTTAACTCTAATTATAGGTGTTATTATAGGGTTTAAAAATCCAGATATATTTAAAATGTAATGTTATTCTACAACTAAATGCGGAACTTTAGTAATATCCCAATCAATTACTAATCCGCGAGAAATAGATTTAGCAATGTCTTTTCCGTATAAAAGTTCACATAAATATAAAGCCGCTTCGAAAGATTTTGCACCACCTGCTGAAGTGATATATTTATCATCATGAACAAAAAGTACTTCTTTTCTGATATCTAAATCAGGAAACATTTCACGCATCTTATCAATATCTGAAGGAAATGTAGTAGAAACTTTTTTGTCAAGTAAACCAGCTTTAGCTAAAACAAAAGCACCATCACAATGTGAAGTAACAAATTTAGCATCTTTAGCTACTTCTTGAACGAAGGCTATCATTTCCTTGTTTTCTAGATCAGTATCTAAATGATGTTCAGCACTTGGTACAACAAGGATATCAATCTTAGGTAACTTATCTTTTAGATAATTAAAATCAGGAATAATACGCATTCCTTCAAAAGTGGTAACAGGTTCATCTTTATCTGCTACAGTAAAAACATTCATAGGTTTTATTCCTTCTCTAAAAATGGTATGTTGAAAAATATCGTATGGAGCAGTAAGTTCAGTATTATAAGTTCCATCCATAATAAGAAATGCAACATTGTATCTATTAGGCTTTAACTCTGGGGAAGTTTTTGTGGTTTTTTCTGATTTTTTGGTTTGTTGACAAGCAGTTAAAGTGATAATGAATACAAAAAGTAGAATTTTTCTCATTTCTTTAATATTATGATAAATTTTAATGTTTAAAAATAAGTATTTTATATAAGTTCTGTTTTTATTAAGAATAATTAAAGTTCTTTAACATATTATTAAGAACTTATGGGATGGTCATTTGTTAATTTCGATAAATTTTTTTCAACTAATTTATATGAATATAAGATTAATAACAAGAGCACTTGCTATTCTTATTACTTTGGGTGTTACAGTAAATGTAGATGCGCAAAGGAAAAAAAGAAAAAATAAGAACAAGACGCATCATAGTAAAAAAAATGACAAGGATGCTACAAAGCCTCCGATGAAGAAACCTAAAAAAGGAGGAATACAACCTTACGGAAAAGTAGTTACAAAAAAGCACAAAACAGACGAAGGTTTATTTAAAGTACATTCTAAAGATCAAAGTTATCTTTTCGAAATTCCAGATTCTTTATTAGGTAAAGAAATGTTAATGGTAACTAGAATAGCTAAAACTGCAAGCGGAATTGGCTTTGGTGGAGGTAAACAAAACACTCAAGTTTTAAGATGGGAAAAGAAACAAAAAAATGTTTTATTACGAGTAGTTTCCCATTCTGTCGTAGCAGATAGTATTTTACCTGTTCATGAAGCTGTTGTAAATTCTAATTTCGAACCTATTTTATTTTCATTTCCAATTAAAGCGTTTAGTAAAGATTCTACAGCGACTGTAATCGATGCTACTCCTTTATTTTCAACAGATGTAAAAGCATTAGGTTTTCCACAATCTAGAAGAAGACAATTCAAAATCACTAGGATGGATAAAACAAGATCTTTTATAGACCGTATGAGTAGTTATCCTAAAAATATTGAAGTACGTCATGTAAAAACTTATTTTTCTAGTGAACCACCATCAAATGGAAGTGTAGGTTCAATTTCTTTAGAAATGAGTAATTCTATGATTTTACTTCCAGAAAAACCAATGAAACGTCGTTACTTTGATCAAAGAGTAGGTTGGTTTGCTAGGTCTCAAACAGATTATGGTTTAGATGTACAAAAAAGTAAATCTGTTCGTTACTTAGATCGTTGGAGATTAGAAGTAAAGGATGAAGATATAGAGAAATTCAAAAGAGGTGAGTTAGTAGAGCCAAAGAAGCCAATTGTTTACTATATAGATAGAGCTACACCAGAAAAGTGGAGAAAATATATTAAGCAAGGTATTGAAGATTGGCAAGTTGCTTTTGAAGCAGCAGGATTTAAAAACGCTATTATAGCTAAAGATCCTCCTAGTAAAGAGGAAGACCCAGATTGGAGTCCAGAAGATGTACGTTATTCTGTTGTACGATATTTAGCTTCTCCTATTCCAAACGCAAACGGACCTCACGTAAGTGATCCTAGATCTGGTGAAATTTTAGAATCAGATATCAATTGGTATCACAATGTAATGACTTTATTACATAATTGGTACTTTATTCAAACTGCAGCAATTAATCCAGAAGCAAGATCAAATCAGTTTAAAGATGAAATTATGGGACGTTTAATTCGTTTCGTTTCAGCTCACGAAGTTGGTCATACGATTGGTTTACCTCATAATATGGGGAGTTCTGTTGCTTATCCAGTAGATTCTTTACGCTCTGCTTCATTCACAAAGAAATATGGTACAGCTCCATCTATTATGGATTATGCTCGTTTTAATTACGTTGCTCAGCCAGAAGATAAAGGAGTAGCGTTAATGCCAAATATTGGTATTTATGATAAGTATTCTATTAAGTGGGGATATCGTCCTATTTTAGATAAAACAGCTGAAGGTGAAAAACCAGTTTTAGATCAGTGGATTTTAGAACATGCGGGAGATCCTATGTATCGTTTCGGGAGACAACAGTTTGGAGTTATAGATCCAAGTTCACAAACTGAAGATTTGGGAGATGATGCTGTAAAAGCAAGTAAGTATGGTATAGCTAACTTAAAACGAATTTTACCTAATTTAATTAAATGGACGGCTGAAGATGGTCAGAATTATAGTGAATTAGGAACAATGTATGGTCAGTTATTAGGACAGTATAACAGATATATGGGACATGTTTCTTCTAATATTGGAGGTGTATATGAATATTATAAAACATATGACCAAGAAGGAGCAGTATATACTCATGTAAGTAAAGCACATCAGAAAAAAGCAATGAAATTTTTACAAGATGAATTGTTTAAAACTCCAACTTGGTTAATTGATGAAAATATTTTCAACAAGATTGAAAATTCTGGTAGTGTAGAACGTTTAAGAAGTGCTCAGGTAAGAACTTTAAATAATGTTTTAGACTTTGGTAGATTAGCAAGAATGATTGAAAATGAAACATTAAACAATACGCAAGCTTATAGTGTTATAGACATGTTAGGTGAATTACGAAGAGGTTTATGGAGTGAACTAAATAGTGGAAGAAAAATAGACACTTACAGAAGAAACTTACAAAGAGCACATATTGAGCGTTTACAATTCCTAATGGAAAAAGAACAACGACCAGTACCAGCTAGATTTAGAGCTTTTTTCGGAGGAACAAGAGTGGATGTAAGTCAGTCTGATATTAGAGCTATTGTAAGAGCGGACTTAAAAATTTTAAGAAGAAATGTTAAAGCTGCTATCGGAAGAACATCAGATCGTTTAAGTAGATATCACTTACAAGATGCTGTAGAACGAATCAATAATATTTTAGATCCTAAATAATTAGGAACTCCAAAAAGAGGTCTTTTTTAGACCTCTTTTTTATTTAAATTTATTTCAAAATCAATCAAAACTAAACATGAAAAAAGTATTAAAACTTTTCGTAATCGCTAGTTTTATTCTGAGTTGTACTACAGCTAAAAAGAATGAGGAAGAAAACAAAGCAGTTAAGAAACAAGACACCTTTGTGAAAGACAATTACACAAAGAAAGAAGTTAAGATTGCCATGAGAGATGGTGTTAAACTCCATGCTACCATTTATTCACCAAAAGATACTACTAAAACATATCCTATTTTATTACAAAGAACTCCATATAGCTGTGCACCTTATGGAGAAGATAAGTTTAGAAGAAGAATAGGGCCGAATCCGAATTTAATGAAAGAAGGAAATATTATTGTATATGAAGATGTTCGTGGTCGTTGGATGAGCGAAGGTGTATATGATAATATGCGTGCTTATATACCGAATAAGAAAGAAAAAGAATCTGATGAAACTACAGATACTTACGACACTATCGATTGGTTAGTGAAAAATGTGAAAAATAATAATGGAAAAGTTGGAACTTGGGGAATTTCTTATCCAGGTCATTATGCTACAGTATCTACAATTGATGCGCATCCAGCTTTAAAAGCAGCTTCGCCTCAAGCTTGTATTGGAGATTTCTTTTTTGATGATTTTCACCATAATGGAGCTTTCTTATTGAGTTACTTCAGAGCAATTTCTTTGTTCGGAACATATAAAGATCAACCAACAGATTCTGCTTGGTACTCATTTCCAAAGATGAATACACAAGATCAATATCAGTTTTTCTTAGATAAAGGTCCATTGAAAAACCTGAACGAATATTTTCAGTACGATAAATTAGATACAAAAGTTGCTACTAATGATAAAAATAGAATTGATGATTTCTTTTGGAAAGAAATTGTAGAACATCCAAATTATGATTCTGTTTGGCAAAGCAAAGGTATTATTCAACATTTAAATAAAGTACCATCAACTGTTGCAACAATGATTGTAGGTGGATGGTTTGATGCGGAAGATTTATACGGACCCTTAGAAACATACAAAGGGATAGAAAAGAATCAGCCAAATAATTATAATACGATGGTTTTTGGTCCTTGGGATCATGGAGGTTGGTCGAGAAGTAGAGTGAAAAATAAAGTAGGAAATTATTATTTTGGAGATTCTATTTCTTTAAACTTTCAAAAAGATATTGAAACAAAGTTTTTCAATCATTTCTTAAAAGGAGATGGGTCTAAGAATTCAGGATTGCCAGAAGCTTACGTTTTTGATACTGGAAAAAAAGAATGGAAATCTTACGAAGCTTGGCCTCCTAAGAACATTCAAAAAGAATCTTTTTACTTAGGAGAAAATCAAGAGTTAAAATCGGTAAAAGCAGGAAGTACAAAAATTCAGTTTATCAGTGATGTAAAACGTCCTGTTCCGTATTCAGAAGATATTAAAACAGTATTTACGCCAAGAAAATATATGACAGACGATCAGCGTTTTGCTGCTCGTAGACCAGATGTATTAGTTTTTGAAACAGATGTGTTAACTGAAGATTTAACATTAGCTGGAGATATTTTAGCAAAATTGAAAGTAGCTACAACTGGTACAGCAGCAGATTGGATTGTAAAAGTTGTAGACGTACATCCTTCAGATTTAAAAAATGATAATGAAGACATGCAAACGCATTTAAAACTAAGTAATTATCACATGATGGTGCGTAGTGAAGTAATGCGTGGTAGATTTAGAAATAGTTTTTCAAAGCCAGAACCATTTTCTCCAAACAAAAAAACAGATGTAAATATTACATTACAAGACGTTTTTCATACGTTTAAGAAAGGTCATAAATTACAGATTCAAGTGCAAAGTACTTGGTTTCCTTTGATAGATTTAAATCCGCAAACTTATGTGGATAATATTTATAAAGCTGAAGCAAAAGATTTTAAAACGCAAACACATACTGTATTTACAGATTCAAGTATTGAATTTTCTGTTTTAAAATAAAATTCAGGAGGATATATTAAAAAAAGAAAATCCCGAGCAAAAGGACAAAAACTTAGCTCGGGATTTATCAATCACTAAAATATAAAAATAAAAATTGTATTAATAAGCATCTTCATGAACCATCTTAATTGCTCTACCACTAGGTTCATTTTGGTTTCTAAAACTTTCATCCCAAGCTAAAGCAGTTGGTGTACTACATGCAATAGACGGTACAGAAGGCACTGTTAAAGCGGCTGTTTCACTAGGGAAATGTTCTTCGAAAATAGAACGATAATAATATTCTTCTTTAGCTCTTGGTGTTTGTACTGGGAATCTATGATGAGCACTCTTCATCATTTCATCTGTTACTTCTTGTTCAACCAATTCTTTTAAAGTGTCAATCCAGTTGTATCCAACACCATCAGAAAATTGTTCTTTTTGTCTCCAAGCTACACTTTCTGGTAAATAACTTTCAAAAGCTTTACGCAATACCCATTTCTCCATACGTTCTCCGTTGATCATTTTATCTTCAGGGTTAATTCGCATAGCAATATCCATAAATTCTTTATCTAAGAAAGGAACACGACCTTCAATTCCCCAAGCCATTAAACTTTTGTTAGCTCTTAAGCAATCGTACTGATATAATTTGTCTAGTTTACGAACTGTTTCTTTGTGGAATTCTTCTGAATCTGGGGCTTTATGGAAATATAAATATCCTCCAAAAATTTCATCAGCACCTTCTCCAGATAGTACCATTTTTATTCCCATAGATTTAATAACACGAGCCATTAAATACATTGGTGTAGAGGCTCTAATAGTAGTAATATCGTAGGTTTCTAAGTTGTAAATTACATCACGAATAGCATCTAATCCTTCTTGAATAGTAAATGTAATTTCATGATGAATTGTTCCAATATGATCAGATACTTTTTTAGCAGCAGCTAAGTCTGGGGAACCTTCTAAACCAATAGAGAATGAGTGTAATTGTGGGTACCAAGCTTCTTCCTTATCACCACTTTCTACACGTTTAGAGGCATATTTTTTTGCAATGGCAGATGTAATTGAAGAATCTAACCCTCCAGATAATAACACTCCGTAAGGAACATCACTCATTAATTGACGATGAACAGCAGCTTCTAAAGCATCTCTTAACTCATCTATACTAGTTTGGTTTTCTCGAACTGCTTCATATTCCATCCAATCTCTAGAGTACCAACGTTGTAATCCGTCTTCACGAGTATAATAATGCCCCGGAGGAAAAACTTCTACTTTATTACAAAAACCCTCTAAAGCTTTTAATTCTGAAGCTACATAAAAAGTTCCTTTTTTATCCCAACCAATATATAAAGGAATAATCCCCATATGATCTCTAGCTACTAAATATTCATCAGTTTTAGCATCATAAATAGCAAAACCAAAAATTCCGTTTAAATCATCTAAAAATTCAACTCCTTTTTCTTTGTATAAAGCAAGAATTACTTCACAGTCAGATTTTGTTTGAAAATCGTATTTATCTTCGAATTGTTTTCTTAACTCTTGGTGATTGTATATTTCTCCATTTGCAGCTAAAACAAATCTTCTATCGCTACTAAAAAGAGGTTGTTGCCCAGATGTTGGATCTACAATGGCAAGTCTTTCATGAGACATAATAACTTTGTCATCACTATAAATTCCACTCCAGTCTGGCCCTCTATGACGAATCTTTTTCGACATTTCTAAAATCTGAGGTCTTAATAGATCAGATTTCTCTTTTAAATCAAACGCACATACAATTCCACACATAATCTTTTATTTTTTTTATTTAGATGTTTTACTTTTAATTATGGAGCAAATTAATTTAATATACTTATTATTAAAAACAAAAAAATAAATATTGATTTTAATTTTTAATTATTTTGATATTTTTTGATTTTAAATGTAACTTTTTTAAGTAAAATGTTTAATTTGAATTAAAGTTTGCTATTTTTCAATTGTCTTTTTATGTTAACTTGTAATATTATTCAACTATATTAAGATAAAAGTGAAACAATGATGAAGGTGCTCCTTAAAATGCTATTACTTGTTGTTACGATAAAATTAGCTTCTCAAACTTCAGAAGAAAATCAACTTGAAATAAGAGTGAATCAAGTAGGTTATACTATTGGTAGAACAAAATTAATTGCTGTAAATGCGAATTCAAAAGTTAAAACTGTATATCAAATAAAAGATAAATCAAACAATGTGATTCAATCAGGGAAATTGAAAGTAGATAATTTTTGGAAAGATGCGAATGAATATGTAGGAATTATAGATTTCACATCTATAAACAAAGAAGGCAAATATACTGTGTCTGTTTCAGGAGTACAATCAAGCATTAAAATTCTTAAAAATCCATACAAGAAACTAGCTGATGATGTTTTTAAGTATTATTACTTTAATAGAGCTTCAACAGAATTAACAGAAGAATATGCAGGAGTATGGAAAAGACCAAGCGGTTTAAAAGATAACAAAGTGATTATACATAAATCTGCGGCAAGTAAAGAAAGACCTGAAGGAACAGTTATTTCTGCTACAAAAGGTTGGTTTGATGCTGGAGATTACAATATGTATGTTACTAATAGTGGAATAAGTACGTATACTTTATTAAGTGCATTTGAAAATTTTCAAGAATATTATAATAGGAAAAGTTATCAGATTCCAGAAAACACAAATGATATTCCAGACATTCTTGATGAAGTAATTTGGAATTTAGATTGGATGTTAGCTATGCAAGATCCTAATGATGGAGGAGTGTATCATAAGCTTTCAGGATTAAAATTTTCTGGAGTAATTATGCCTCATGAATACAATTTAGATAGATATGTAGTTAAAAAGAGTACTTCAGCTGCTCTTAATTTTGCGGCAGTTTGTGCGATTGCTTCTAGAACTTTTTCAAATGTAAAAGGAAAAGAAACCTATAGTAGTAAATTATTGACAGCAGCTTTAAATGCATATAAATGGGCGAAAAAGCATCCTAAAGATTATTTTACAAATCCAAAAGGTGTGCGCACGGGGCAATATGAAGATTTTGATTTAAAAGGTGAGTTTCAATGGGCCGCCACTGAATTGTTTGTGGTTACTGGAGGAGAAGAGTTTGCAAAAGATATTTCAGTTGAAACTATTTCCAATGAAGTTCCTTGGTGGAAAAATGCAAGTGCTTTAACATTATTCACTCTTGTAAAATATGGTGAGAATTTTAAGGATAGAATTCCATTTAAAAAAGCAAAAAGTAAGTTTTTAAGCAAAGCAGACGAATTAAAAGAAAGAGTTAGGAATTCTCCAATGCGAATAGCAATGAACGGAAAAGATTATGTTTGGGGAAGTAATGGAGTAGCAGGAAATCAGTTAATGTATGTTTTAAAAGCTTACGAGCAATCGTATTTAGAAGCCGTTTTTATTGGTTTAGATTATTTACTAGGAAGAAATGGAACAGGAATTTCTTATATCACAGGAGCAGGAACTAATCCTCCAAAATATCCTCACCACAGAACTTCTGAAGCAGATAAGGTAAATTTACCTGTGCCAGGTATGGTAGTTGGTGGTCCTCAATCAGGGCAGCAAGATAAATGCAAATACATGAGTAAAATGCCTGCAAAATCGTATTCAGATAGTTGGTGTTCTTATGCATCTAATGAAGTAACAATCAATTGGAATGCTCCTATGGTTTATGTTATAAATGCACTTCAATATTATCAAACAAAAAAATAAATAAATACTTGTTTAGGTAAAAAAGACTTTATAAATTTGTCGTAAATGAAAACGATACAATTAAATAACTGGTGGTGGAAAACTCATAACTTGCGTTAGTGAGACCATCTTGTTATATATAAATATTAACTAAAAAAGGCTTATCTCATGGATAAGCCTTTTTTTATTGACTAAATACAATGAAACCTATAAAATTTAAAACACTTTTTGAACAAAAAATCTCAGATACGGTTACACCTGTTGGTTTGTATTTACGTTTGAGAGATAAATATTCAAATACTTTATTATTAGAGAGTTCAGATTATCATAGTAAAGAAGAAAGTTACTCGTTTATCTGTATAGAACCAATGGTTTCTTTTAAAGCAGATAAAGATGAATTTTCAGTTTTTCACAAGAATAAAGAAGTGAAAAAAGATAAAATCGATAGAAACTTCAATGAATTATTTAATGACTTTACACAGTTAATAGAATTAGACTGTGAGCCAGAATTAAAAGCATTCAATGGTTTATATGGTTACACAACTTACGATAGTGTTCAGTATTTTGAGACTATCAAATTAAATAATCCAGATGCACCTTCTGCAATTCCTATGATGCAGTATAGTTTTTATCGTTTTGTGATTGCGATTAATCACTTCAATGATGAAATGAAATTAATTGAGAATTTAGAAGAAGGAGAAACTTCTCGATTAAGTGAAATAGAAACAATTATTGAAGCTCAAACATTCAATACACAGAAGTTCGAAATAGTTGGAGATGAAACTTCGAATTTAACAGGAGAAGAGTTTATTGAAAATGTAAAAAGAGCAAAATCACATTGTAAAAGAGGAGATGTATTTCAGTTAGTATTATCTCGTCAATTTCAACAACAATACAAAGGAGATGAGTTCAATGTGTATAGAGCTTTACGATCTATAAATCCATCACCGTATTTGTTCTATTTCGATTATGGAAGTTTTAAGTTAATGGGATCTTCACCTGAAGCTCAGATTAAAATTAATGAAGGAAAAGCTATTATTAACCCGATTGCTGGAACATTCAGAAGAACGGGTAATATGGCAGAAGATATTAAGCTGGGGAAAAAACTTTCAGAAGATAAAAAAGAAACTGCCGAGCATGTAATGTTAGTTGATTTAGCTCGTAACGACCTAAGTAAACACGCTGCTGATGTAACAGTAGAAGTATTTAAAGAAGTGCAATATTTTAGTCACGTAATTCATTTAGTTTCTACAGTACAAGGAGATTTAAATGGAGATCCAATAAAGGTTGTCGGAGATACTTTTCCTGCAGGAACATTAAGCGGAGCGCCAAAATATAAAGCAATGCAATTGATTGATAAATATGAAAATCAGTCACGTGGTTTTTATGGTGGAGCAGTAGGAATTTTAGGCTTAGATGGAGATGTAAACTTAGCCATTGGTATTCGTTCATTTGTAAGTAAAAACAATGTGTTGTATTATCAAGCAGGAGCAGGAATTGTAATTCATTCAGATGAAGAAAAAGAGTTGCAAGAAGTAAATAACAAATTAGCAGCATTAAAGAAAGCATTAACCTTAGCAGAAAAAATATAAACTAGCATCAAGTAATAGGTGAAAGGTTTGAAGATAATCAAGAATTTTTTACTGAAAACTTAGCTCAAATACTGAAAAAAATGAAAATATTAATCTTAGATAATTACGATTCGTTTACATACAACTTGGTGCATATGGTTGAAAAAATTACCGATAAATATCCAGATGTTTACAGAAATGACGAAATTTCAATAGAAGATGTTGGAGAATACGATTTAATCATGTTGTCACCTGGTCCTGGAATTCCAGATGAAGCAGGAATTTTAAAAGAAGTAATTAAAACTTACGCAGGCAAAAAGCCAATTTTTGGCGTGTGTTTAGGTTTACAAGCAATTACTGAAGTTTTTGGAGGAAAAATTATCAACATGAATGAAGTATTTCATGGTGTTGCAACAGATATGAAAGTTACAAAGCCAGAAGCTGTAATCTTTAATGGAGTTCCAGAGATTTTTCCAGCTGCACGTTATCATTCTTGGATTGCTTCAAACGAAGATTTACCAGCAGAACTTGAAGTTACTGCAATAGATGAAGAAGGTGGAATTATGGCTATTCGTCATAAAGAACATCAAATTAGTGCTGTACAATTTCATCCAGAAAGCATTCTAACAGAAGTAGGAGAACAGTTGGTGCGTAATTTTATTAATTCAGTTTCTAAAAATTAATTCAAATGAAATCGATTCTAAACGATTTATATCAGCATAAAAGATTATCGAAATCAGAAGCAAAAGAGATTTTAATCAATATTGCTAAATCAGCATATAACGATGCACATTTAGCTTCCTTTTTGACGGTTTTCATGATGCGTCCAATTACAGTAGAAGAACTTGCAGGTTTTAGAGAAGCATTATTGGAGTTAGCTGTAAAAGTTGATTTATCTGAATTTAATACTATTGATATTGTAGGTACAGGTGGAGATGGAAAAGATACATTTAACATTTCCACATTAACTTCTTTTATTGTTGCAGGAACTGGACAAAAAGTTGCGAAGCACGGAAATTATTCAGTGTCTTCTAAATCTGGATCTTCAGATATGTTAGAAAGCTTCGGGTATAAGTTTACCAACGACGAATCAGTTTTAAAATCGCAATTAGAAAAGGCAAATATTTGTTTTTTACATGCACCTAAGTTTCATCCGGCAATGAAAGCTGTAGGACCAATAAGAAAAGCTTTAAAATTAAAGACATTCTTTAACATGTTAGGTCCTTTAGTAAATCCTAGTTTTGCCCAAAATCAATTATTAGGAACATACAATTTAGAAGTGGCAAGATTGTATAACTATATCTTACAAGAAGAAGATACTAACTACGGTATTGTTCATGCGTTAGATGGTTATGATGAAATTTCTTTAACTGGAGGATTCAAATTATTTACCAAAGCGGGAGAACAATTAATTACTCCTGAAGATTTTGGAATTAATAGAGTTCAACAATCTGATATTTACGGAGGAGATTCTGTAGAAGCTGCAGCGAAAATATTTAAATCGATTTTAAACGGTGAAGGAACAGAAGCACAAAATAATGTGGTTTTAACCAATGCTTCTTTTGCCTTAACTATTGTAAATCCAGAAAAAGAATTTTCAGTAGCTTTTGAAGAGGCTAAAGATTCGTTATTTGGAGGAAAAGCAAAAGCGTGTTTAGAAAAATTAGTGAATTAAATAAAATGTCAGTTCGAGTATTTTTACGGATGATTGAGTAAAATCGAAATCAGAAGAAAAAATGTATTGAGAACAGTTTGTTAACTTCTCGATACAAAATTATTTTTCATTTCATTACAAATAATTTCACTCGAAGTGACAGAAAAAATAGAATAATGACAATTTTAGAGAAAATAGTAAACTTTAAAAAACAGGAAATAGCAAAAATAAAGGCAGAAGTTCCTGTTAAAAAACTAGTTGAAAGTCCGAGTTTTAAAAGAACTCCAATTTCATTAAAAGCATCTTTAACAGCACAAAATTCTACTGGAATCATAGCAGAATTTAAGCGTCAATCTCCTTCAAAAGGAATTATTAATGATAAAGTTACCGTTGCTGAAGTTACTAACGGATATTTAGATGCAAACGTAGCGGCGCAATCTGTACTTACCGATACTTCTTTTTTCGGTGGAACAATGGCCGATTTAATGGAAGCTAGAAATGTAAATTCGATTAAACCGATTTTGCGTAAAGATTTTGTTGTAGACGGATTTCAAATTGTAGAAGCTAAAGCAATTGGAGCAGATGTTATTCTATTAATTGCAGCTTGTTTAACTGCTGAAGAAATTAAGAATTACGGTCAGTTAGCCAACGATTTAGGATTAGAAGTTTTATATGAAGTACATAATCAGCAAGATTTAGACAAGATTTCAGATTTAGATCATAAGATTATAGGAATCAATAACCGTGATTTAAAAACATTTAAAGTAGATCTTGAGCATTCTATCAATCTAGCGAACCAAATCCCAAGTTCAGCAGTAAAAGTTTCTGAAAGTGGAATTAGTAACCCTAGAATTGTAACTGGATTAAAAGAATACGGATTCCAAGGTTTCTTAATTGGTGAGAACTTTATGAAAGAAGAAAATCCAGGAGAAGCTTGTTTAGATTTCATCAATCAAATTAGATAAAATGAAATTAAAAATCTGCGGAATGAAATATGTAGATAATATTCGGCAAGTTGCTGAATTAAAGCCTGATTATTTAGGTTTTATTTTCTACGAAAAATCAAAACGAAATTTTGAAGGTATCATTCCTGAAATTCCTAAAGGAATAAAAAAAACAGGCGTATTTGTAAATGAGTATTTAGAGATTTTAGTTTCTCTTGCTGAAGAATATAAATTGGAAGCTTTACAATTACATGGTGATGAATCTGTCGAATATATAAAAGAATTGAAAGGTCACCTCGAGAGCAGTCGAGAAGAAAAACGATTACCAAAAGTAGAGATCATCAAGGTTTTTGGAATTAAAGATGAGTTCGACTTTTCTGTTTTAGAACCTTATGAAGCTGTAGTCGATTATTTCTTGTTCGATACCAAAGGAAAGGAATGCGGAGGAAACGGAGTTACGTTCGATTGGAAAGTTTTAGAAGATTATAATTCTAAGAAACCATTCTTTTTAAGTGGCGGAATTGGATTACATGAAGTAACAAAGGTGGAAGAAATTATAAAAACAGATTTACCAGTTTATGCTTTGGATGTTAACAGTAAGTTCGAAAAAAAACCTGGTTTAAAGTCGGTAAAAGATTTGAAGAAGTTTATTAATCAAGTTTTATAATGAGAAAGTTAGGTCAATTTTTTATACTGTTTACTACAGTTCTAATTTCTTGTAAAAGTCAAGAAAAAGAAAAAGTAGAAAAGATAGTTGAAGAAAAAAATCAACCTAAAATTCATCAAATTAAAAATCTTCAAGAATTTGTTTTAACTGAAGATAAGACAAGAACATATCAGCAAATAAGAAATACAGTTCTTGAACAAAAAAGAAATTTGTTAGCGCGTAAGCAATTCGATTCTTTAAGTCAGTTTTTTGAAACAGCATTATTGCATAGAATTATTCCTCAATGGGAAGGAACAGTTTGGTCTTTTGAGGGGCATACATCAATGCCTAAAAAAGGAGAAATTGCATGTGGATATTTTATTTCAACAACATTAAAACATATTGGATTCAATATAAATAGATATCAATTAGCACAGCAAAGTCCCATTAACGAAGCTAAAACACTAGTTTTAGACAATAAAGTAATTGAGGTTTTTGATCATGAGACAGACAAAATCATTCAGAAAATAAAAGAAGTATTATCCGAAGGGATTCATTTTATTGGTTTTGATGAAAGTCATGTAGGATATATTCTTAAGAAAAAAGGAGAATTATATCTCATTCATTCCAATTATTTAGATGGAAAAGTAGGTATAGAAACCATACAGAAATCAACAGTTTTTGCTTCATTTTTTAAGTTTTATTTAGTTGAATTAAGTACGAATAAACAATTACTTGAAAAGTGGATTAAAAACGAAGAAATAATAGTTAAGAAATAACAAACACAACACACAAAATAAAAGTATCATGAAATATAATCCAGATGAAAATGGGTACTACGGACAATTTGGAGGCGCATTTATTCCAGAATTGTTACACCCAAATGTAAAAGAGATTGAAGATAATTATATTCAAATTATAGAATCAGAAGAATTTCAAGAGGAATATAAAGCATTGTTAAAAGATTACGTGGGTAGACCTAGTCCGTTATACTTAGCAAAGCGTTTATCTGAAAAATATGGAGCAACTATTTATTTAAAGCGTGAAGATTTAAATCATACTGGAGCTCATAAAGTAAACAATACGATTGGTCAGATTTTAATCGCAAAAAAATTAGGTAAAACTAATATTATCGCCGAAACAGGAGCTGGTCAACATGGTGTAGCAACCGCAACAGTTTGTGCTTTAATGGGATTAGAGTGTACCGTATTTATGGGTGAAATTGATATTGAACGTCAAGCACCAAATGTTGCTCGTATGAAAATGTTAGGAGCAAAAATTATTCCTGCAACTAGTGGAAGTAAAACTTTAAAAGATGCAACTAACGAAGCCATTCGTTATTGGATTCAAAACCCAGAAACGTTTTATTTAATCGGTTCAGTTGTTGGTCCGCATCCACATCCAGACATGGTAGCGCGTTTACAAGCTATTATTTCAGAAGAAATGAAATGGCAGTTGAAAGAAAAAACAGGTAAAGAAAATCCAGATACTATTATTGCTTGTGTTGGTGGTGGAAGTAATGCAGCGGGAGCTTTTTATCATTATTTAGAAGATGAAGAAGTAGAATTAATTGCTGTTGAAGCTGCTGGTTTAGGAGTGAATTCTGGTGAAAGTGCAGCAACTTCTCAATTAGGTGAAGTAGGTGTGATTCACGGAAGTAAAACAATTTTAATGCAAGATGAATACGGACAAATTGTAGAGCCTTATTCTATTTCTGCAGGATTAGATTATCCAGGAGTTGGGCCATTACATGCTTTTTTACATGATACAAAGAGAGCTAAGTTTATGAATGCAACAGA
Organism: Tenacibaculum aquaeponti; assembly: GCF_052084715.1. GTDB lineage: Bacteria > Bacteroidota > Bacteroidia > Flavobacteriales > Flavobacteriaceae > Polaribacter. Next base: position 3,421,428 of record NZ_CP197288.1, read on the forward strand.
CGATGAAGCATTACAAGCGGCGTATGAGTTAACCCGAATTGAAGGAATTATTCCAGCGTTAGAAACTGCTCACGCTTTAGCTGTTTTGCCAAAAATGGATTTAAAGCCAGATCAAACGGTAGTAATTAACCTATCAGGAAGAGGAGATAAAGATTTAGAAACTTATATCAAGCATTTGAAATAATAAAAAAATAGTGTTGTCACCTTGAGCGGAGTCGAAAGGTTTGACAATTAAATTAGTTCTCGACTCCGCTCGAACTGACATTATATATCATGAACTCAATTCAACAAATATTTCAAAAACAAGAACATAATTTATTATCTATATTTTTCACTGCAGGATTTCCAGAATTAAATCAAACTGCTGAAATTATAGATAAATTAGGAAGTAACGGTGTAGATTTTATCGAAGTTGGTTTACCTTTTTCTGATCCGTTAGCAGACGGACCAACAATTCAGCATAGTAGTACTGTTGCTTTAAAAAATGGAATGAACCTAGATGTTGTTTTTGAACAATTAATAGCGATAAAAGATACGAATACAACTCCATTAGTATTAATGGGATATGTAAATCAAATCATAAAATACGGAGAAGAAGCTTTCTGCCAGAAAGTAGTAGATTGTGGTATTGATACGTTAATTCTTCCTGATTTACCAATGGTTGAATACGAATCACATTATAGAGCATTATTTAAAAAATACGGATTAACAAATGTGTTTTTAATCACGCCACAAACTTCTGAAGAAAGAATTCGTAAAATAGACGATTTAACTGAATCTTTTATTTATATGGTAGCATCTTCAGCAATTACAGGAGCAAAAGGAGAAATTTCTCAACAACAAATTGATTATTTTGAGCGAATTAAAGCAATGAATTTAAAAAGTAAATTGATTATTGGTTTTGGAATTTCAGATAACAAAACATTTTCAAAAGCTTGTGAATATGGTAATGGAGCCATAATCGGTTCAGCATTTATTAAAAGCTTAGATAAAAATGGAGTTGATGGAATTGCAGATTTCGTAAAAGGAATTAAAGGATAAAACTATACCTTAATTTATAATTTTTAAAAACTGAAATATTTAAACTGAATTAGTTTGAATATTTCAGTTTTTTTATGAATAATTACTTGTTAAATTAATGTTACTTCATATTTATTAATGGTTGAGATAAAATTTTTGTGTATTTGTCGTAGATTGGAAGTTTTAAAAATAAATATGAAAAATTATATTACTAAAATTAGCTTATCAATATTGATTTGTTTCATGTTTTCTTGTAGTAATAAAAGAGATAAAATTATAAAGGATAACGATACTTTAGAATTTAGAAAAGATTTTACTATGACAGATTTTCATAGAAAACTTATTTTAATAGAACCAAATTCTTTAGAATTTTTAGCAATACAGAAATTAATAAATAATTTAACAGAACTAGAAGAAGTAGATGAACTAAAAGAAGCCACTTATTACAGAATTATAGGTAAAAATGTTAGAATCTTAATTAATAGGGATACGATTTATATCGTACATAAAAATCCTGAAGGTAGTATTAGAAAATTTCAAATAGGAATTGCTGATGATGAATATGATGTGTTAACAGATATTGATAGGTTTGATTGGATCTATGATTTTGGTAATATCTATGGACAAGGAAAGTTTGAACAAGCAAGTTTTACTTTTTGCGGTGTTGTACCAACGAATTATAATTATGAATATAAAGTTGGGAAGTGGAAGTTTTGGAATCTTAATCGTGAATTTTTAGGAGAAGGGACTTTTAAAGTAAATAAAGTAGCTATCACGGAAAATGGAGGATGTGATTATGAAGTTTACAAATCAAAAATGAATCATGACTGGCACTTTCTTAATGATAAAAATAAAGATAATTTGGATTTAATTTACAATATAGAAAATGCTAAAAAACTAAATTTTTATGATTTTCAAAATTGATCTGTGGTGTATAATTTTGGTAAAGTTTCTATTACACATTTTGGTTTAAACGCAAAGAAAAATTTAAGATGATTATTGTTTGATGATAAAAGTAAGAACGATAAGAAATTCAAAAAAGAAGTTAAAGAATAATTAAAAACCTCACTAACATAAAGCTAGTGAGGTTTTCGACCAAACATATAATTAATATCAACCTTAAATTGCTGAAGGTTGTGTAGTTAATTCTCTTAAAATATTTTTAAATACTCCAATAGGTTGTGCTCCAGTTACCGCTTCTTTTCTATTAAAAACAATAGTCGGTACAGAACGCACACCTAAGTTTTGCCAATTTTGTTTGTTACTTTGAACTTCAAAACGAGCGTTATCGTCATTTAATTTAGCTAAAGCTTCTTCTGCATTAAGTCCAACATCTAATAAAGCTTGTTTTAAAACTTCTTGTTTAGAAACATCTTTACGCTCACTAAAATAGGCTGTAGTTAAGCGCATTTTTAATTCTGTTTGTTTTCCAAATTGCTTAGCATATTCTAATAAAACATGTGCATCAAAAGTATTTACGATTTTCATGTTTTCATAAAAATCAAATTTAAAATCAACATTAGCTCCTGCTTCTACTAACCTGTTTCTAGATGCTTCATGTTGTTCTTTTGTTGAACCATATTTTTGAGTGATATGCTCTGTTAAATCTTGTCCTTCCTCAGGCATATGTGGATTTAACTCAAAAGGTTGCCATTCAATTTCTATTTGATCTGCAATACCTAATTCATCAATTGCCTTTTTTAAGTGTTTGTATCCAACTGTACACCAAGGACAAACAACATCAGAAACTATATCTATTTTTAATGTATTTTTCATAAGTTTATTTTGATCTTTTTTTATGATCTAAAAAATGATACTATTTTTTCTATTTGTAGGAAAAGATAGTTGAAACTTACACTATTTTTTAATGCTTATAATTATTACATAATGCAACTAGATAATCTATCTTTTGAATATTGGAACGAATTAGCAAGACAATTTATTCTTATATGTACTTTTTTAGGAGGTTTTTCCTTAACAACCGTTGTAACCTTATTAATTGGAAAACTTGATACAAAGCTAAAGCGTATAATTTTTAAAACTTCTGTAATTTCTTCATTAGCATTTTTAATAGCAATTTTTGGAATGACGAAAATCCTATTGATGACTACTAAAGGTTATCCTTTAGAAGCAAGTCATGAAAAAATTATGTTTCCTAGAATAATATCTTTTATCGCATTTATGATTGGTATTGCTTCTCAAATAACTGTTGTAAGTTTATCTGGTTGGACACAATCTAAATCTTTGGGTTGGTTTACAAGTATTTTTGGTTTTATAGCCGCTTTATTAATTTTTGTTTTTTTGAGTTAGATCTAATTTTAATACGAGTTTAAAAAAAACTTAAGTAAAATTTATATTTTTAGGATTTCCTAATGTATAAGACAGAATACATATTACCAAACGATATACTTCCTTATGTGAATTGTATTATGATTGGAAGTAATACAAATGAAAATTCTCATACGAACATTCCTTTGTATGCAGATGGTTACCCTGGCATTATGTATCAATCTTCTGATGAAGGTTTTTATTTATTTCCAAAAGAGAAAAAACTCTCAGAGTTGTTTTTATACGGACAAACATTACAGCCTATTTCTTTGGGTGTAAAAGGTGTTCACGAATATATTGTAGTTCAACTATATCCATTTGCTTCAAAATATCTCTTAGGAATTGCTCCAAAAGTTCTTAATGATGACTGTTACGATTTATTACAATTAGATCATGTAAATACGAACTTTTATCGAGACGAATTAGTAAAAACTTCTGAAATAAATCAGCAGATTTCAATTTTATTTAACTTAATAAGAAGTTTAATTAAGGCGAATACAGTTTCAGAAAATGCTATGATAGAACGAGTAATTCGAATTATTATAGAGAAAAAAGGCCAAATAAAAGTAAAAGAAATTCTAGAGATAGTTCCTATAACAGAACGAACCTTAGAAAGAAATTTCATCAATTATGTAGGTTTAACACCAAAACAGTTTGCCAGAATTATTCAGTTTCAAAGTTCTATTCATTTATTAAGTCAATCTAAATTCGATACTTTGTTAGATGTTGGTTTAGATAGCGGATTTTCAGATCAATCTCATTTTATAAGAACCTTTAAAAGTTACACAGGTCAAACACCAAAATTTTATTTAAATCAAATTGCTTAAATCTTCACTTTGTCGGTTTTGTTCAATTTTAAGATAGACATTACAAATAATTTTGTGGTGTAATTTTAAAATAAATACATATGAAACTTATAATATTTGGAGCAACAGGAACAGTAGGTAAGCATGTTGTAAATCAGGCGTTAGAACAAGGTTACGATGTAACAGCATTTTGTAGAGATAAACGTAAACTATCAGAAGTGAGTAATAAAAAACTACAATATTTCGAAGGAGATGTTTTTAATAAAAAAGATGTAAGTGAAGCCATTAAAGGAAAGGAAGCTGTAATTATTGTTTTGGGTTCTGGTAAGAGTAGAAAAAGTTCAGTTAGATCTTTCGGAACAAAAAATATTATAGAAGCCATGGAAAAAAATAATGTTAAAAGATTAATTTGTCAGAGTACTTTAGGTACAGGAGAAAGCAATAATAATTTAAATTTCTTTTGGAAGTATATTATGTTCGGATGGTTTTTAAAGCAAGTTTTTCTAGATCACGAATTACAAGAAAAATATGTAAGAGCAAGTAATTTAGACTGGACGATTGTAAAACCAAGTGCTTTTACTGACGGAGAAAAAACAGAACAATATTTACACGGATTTCCATCTAGTTTACAATCTTTAAAGTTAAAAATATCAAGAGCAGATGTAGCAGATTTTATTTTAAAACAGCTGAGAACCAATATGTACTTGTTAAAGTCGCCAGGAGTTTCTCATTAAGTTTAACTAAAGTTTTAGATTACTACATGTTAGTTTTTTTTAAATTGATAGACCAAGGGAAAAAAAGTATGAGTACTTTTGCTCGTACTTTTTCTTAATTTAAACAGATTTGAAGAAATACTTTACATTATCTAACGTCCTTTTTATAGGTTTGTTATTTTTAATTTTATATAAACCAAGTCGAGTTTGGTTCATAAGACAAATATCTTTTTCACCTACAGTAGAAAAGGTAGAAGGAAGTGCAAGAATATTTAATTATAACTGGAAGCTAACAGGTTTAAATACTTATGACGCCAATTTTTCTGAATTTAAAGGAAAAGTTGTTTTTTTAAATTTTTGGGCAACTTGGTGTCCTCCTTGTATAGCAGAATTACCTTACATTCAAGAATTTTATAATGATTACAAAGAAAAAGTAGAATTTGTATTTATAACTAACGATAGTGCTAAAGAACTAAACGACTTCTTTAAAAAACATGGATATGAGTTTCCTGTTTATCAATCCAATCAGGATTTTCCAAAAGAACTACCACCTGTAACTTCTATCCCAAGAACTTTTGTAATAGATACGCAAGGAAATATTAGGGTAGATAAATCAGGGTCTGCAAATTGGAATAGTAAAGGTTTTAGAGAAAGTATCGATAAATTGATAGAAGCAAATTAACTTTTTTTACCTTTAATTTCAATAAATATAACTAAAAATAAACGCCTCTTTATACCTATTTTTGCCGAATGGAATACCAAGAAGTAGAATTGTTAGAGAAGTTAAAAACTAACTTTGGTTATGATAGTTTTCGATTAGATCAACAAAAAATAATTACAAATGTGTTAAATAGAAAAGATACACTTGTAATTATGCCAACTGGAGGAGGTAAATCAATTTGTTACCAATTACCAGCTTTATTTTTTGAAGGAGTTACTTTAGTTATTTCACCATTAATTGCTTTAATGAAAGATCAAGTTGATAGTTTAAGAGCAAATGGTATTCCGGCGATGTTTTATAATAGTAGTCAATCTAAAGAAGATCAAGACGCTGTTTTTAGTGCTGTTGCAGAACGAAAAATTAAATTGTTATATGTAGCTCCAGAAAGTTTACCATTACTTCAAAATGTTTTAAATCAGACTTATATAAGTTGTATCGCTATAGATGAAGCACACTGTATTTCGTCTTGGGGACACGATTTCAGACCATCATATAAGCAACTTGCTTTTCTAAAAAAATCGTTACCAGAAGTTCCAATAGTTGCATTAACAGCAACAGCAGATAAGGCAACACAAGAAGATATTGTAGAACAATTGGTAATTACTCACGCTACACGTTTTATCAGTTCATTCAATAGAGCTAACATTAGTTTAGAAGTTCGTCCAGGAAATGAAAGAATTAAGCAGATTGTAAATTTTATAAAAAGAACTCCAGATGAAGCTGGAATTATTTATTGTTTAAGTAGAAAAGCAACGGAGCAATTAGCTAAAAAATTACAAGAACAAAATATAGATGCAAGAGCATATCATGCTGGATTATCTTTTGAAGAACGAGCAAAAACTCAAGAAGCTTTTGTAAAAGATGATGTTCAAATTATTTGTGCAACTATTGCTTTCGGAATGGGAATCGATAAATCGAATGTACGTTGGGTAATTCATTATAATATGCCTAAAAATATTGAAGGGTATTACCAGGAAATTGGACGTTCAGGAAGAGATGGTTTACCGGCTAAGGCTTTATTATTTCATAGTTATGCAGATGTAATACAATTGCGTCAATTCATAGAAAATACGACGAATAAAGAAGTTCAAGAAGCAAAACTAGATCGAATGAAACAGTTTGCAGAAGCTACAGTTTGTAGAAGAAAGATTTTATTGAGTTATTTTGGAGAGCTAATTGAAGAAAACTGTGGGAATTGTGACGTATGTAAAAATCCGCCTCAATTTTTTGATGGAACTGTAATTGCTCAAAAAGCCTTATCAGCGATTTTCAGGTTGAAAGGAAAAGAAGCGATGGGAACAGTAATTGATGTTCTTAGAGGAGCACAAAATGCTACAGTTTTAGATAAAAATTACAACACACTAAAAACCTACGGAGTAGGAAAGGATATTTCTTGGAGAGATTGGCAGCATTATTTAGTGCAATTGGTCAATCAAGGTTATTGTCAAATTGCATTTCATTTAAATAATGCTTTACAGTTAACAGATTTTTCTAAAAAGGTATTGTTCGATGGAGAAAAAATTCAATTAACATCACCTTTAGAAATCAAAAAAGAAGAAAAAAGAACAGTAGCTAAAACAACTAAGACTGTTAAAAAAGACAGTTTATTTGAGCGTTTAAGAGCATTACGTTATAAAATAGCAACGGAAGAAAATATTGCAGCTTATTTAGTTTTTAATGACGCCACATTACGTGAAATAGAAAAAGAACGTCCGTTAACAGATAATGAGTTTTTATCTATTAGTGGAGTAGGGCAGCGTAAACTTGAAGTATATGGAGGTGAGTTTATGGAAGAGATTAAAAACTTCCTTCAAGAAAAGAAAAGAGGTAAAAAAAACACAGCTTTAGAAACCTATAAATTATACAGTCAAGGTTTAACTATTGAAGAAATCGCAGAAGCTAGAGCTTTAAAAACGCCAACAATATTTTCGCATTTATCTAAATTATATCTAGAAGGAAAAGATATTAATTTAGACCAGTTTACTTCACCAGAAACAATAAAAGAAGTTGCAAATGCGAAAAAAGTATTGAAAAATGAAACTGCATTAAAGCCGTATTTTGAATTTCTTGGTGAGAAAGTTCCGTATGAACAAATTCGAGTAGCTTTAACTATTTTACAGAAGAAATCAATTTGATACTAAATAAAAATCGTCATCTTCATAAACTGAGATGACGATTATAGTTTATTAACTTTTTAATCCTTCGATTTCGTTAATTAGATCATCTAATTTAGAGAATAAAGTACCATATAATAACTTAGTTGAAAGTTTAAATGCCAGCATAGCAATTATTGAAAAAATAAGAGCTATCGATCCGCCAATTCCTATAATTTCTAAAAATGTAGTTCCTTCCTTAATAAATCGAGACAAGAAACTTTTTTCTTTTACAAAGAACGCTAAAATGAAAATTGATAAAACAACAAACGGAATTACAAAAATGAACATTCGTTTTGTTGCTAAAGAAACTGATTTTACTACTCTTCTGTAGTTTTTTAAATACGTTAAATTATCTGATTTTACATCTAAGTTAGAGAATCTACTTAGTAGTTTTGTATTATAATAATACAAGCATAGAATCAAAATAGTTCCATACAAACCAATAATGGTTTCCGATAATAATATTCCTCCAATTGCTACAATTCCAGCGATTGGTAATAAACCTCTATTATCAAATTCATAGGTTCTTTTAATTTTATTCACTATAGATTTTGATTTCTGATTGTATAAATTATTAATCCTCGGAGCAATTAAAGATTGTTCATCAATAAAAGCTTCATTCCATATCTTTTCAATTGATTTTTCCATCAAGTAATATTTTTAATTGTTTTTTAATTCTGTTAATTCGAACAGCAATATTGTTAGCGCTAGTTCCAATAATTGCAGCAATTTCTTTGTAAGGATTTTCTTCAAGATGTAATAAAATAATAGCTCTATCTACTTCAGAAAGCCTTTTAATAGCATCGTATAATAAATTCAAATGTTCATTCTCAAAAGCTTTATTTCCTTCAGATGGTTCTAAAAAATGATCACTATTTAAATGTTTTTTCTTATTTTTTTTTGTTAAGGTTAAACAAACATTTAAAGTAATTCTGTATACCCAAGTAGACCATTTCGATTTCTCTTGAAATGCATTTCTACTTTTCCAAATTTGTAAACAAGCCTCTTGATAGAAATCTTCAAAATCTTCTTCAGAATCTGTGTAGGCTCTACAGATTTTAATTATAATTCCTGAATGAGGTAATATTGATGTAATATAAAAATCGTTACTCAAAAATATATTCTTTACCTGATTAGTAATTTCAGGTTTAAAAATATTACATAGAAAGTAAAAAAATAATAAAATTAATTTGGACTTCTATAGAAAGTAGTAGTGTAGTACCTGGTTTCCCTATAATCGTGTCTTATTTCAGTTTCTATTACCATAATTTCATCAGTAAGTTCAATAACTCTTTCTTGTGAGTAATTTATATCAGTTACGGTTGTTGCGGTATTGTCGTTAGATCCTTCAATTATAACTTCACCTATAGTTAAAAAATCATAGTTTATTTCATTTCTTATTACTGTATAATTAGCAGTGCTTTCAAAAGTATTACTTTCGTTTGTAGCACATGTTTCATTAAAAGAATATCGATTTGAGTAAATTCCATTTTCAGAAAAAATCATGAAGTTTTGATCTTCACACCCTTTTCTAGTATACCATTTGCCATAAAATTTTTCCATTTCTATTGTAGGAAGGTTATTATCTTCATTCGAACAAGAAATAATGAACAAAATGAGTAAAATGTAGATGTATTTAGACATAGTTTTTTTTTCAAATTTACAATTTTAGAGATATTAAAAATATATTTTAATATTTTTAATTTTCAATATTTTTTGAAAGTTTAGAAAAAACATATATATTTGTCCCATGAAGTTAGAAGACGCAAAAATAAAGTACATACAAACTTGGGGTAGTTTAGCAACAAGTTGGGGCATAAATAAAACGATGGCTCAAGTACATGCGTTATTATTAGCGACTAATAAAGCTTTATCTGCAGATGAAATTATGGAAGCTTTAAAAATTTCTCGAGGAAATGTAAATATGAATGTTCGTGCATTAATCGATTGGGGAATTGTAAGAAAAGAGTTTGTAGCAGGAGAGCGTAAAGAGTTTTTTGTAGCTGATAAAGATATTTGGGAGCTGTTTAAACAAGTAACCAAAGAACGTAAGAAAAGAGAAATAGAACCTGTACTTAAAGTATTAGAAGAGTTGCAAAACGATGTAAGTGAAGATTCTGAAGATGCTGAGGTTTTTCGTAAACTAATGAAAGATATTTTATCAGTAACAGGTATGTTTAATGGATTATTGGAGAAAGCAATTAAAGCAGACGAGCACTGGTTATTATCTAATTTTACCAAATTAATAAAAAAGTAAAAAAATTTAAAAACAAACTTTCAATAATTTCTGAAACTATGAAATATATAAATAGAATACTAATGTTAATTTTTACGATTTTATTACTCTCAGGTATTTTTGATAGTAACAATTTAGGCTTTGCTGCTCTATTCGCTATTCCTTTGGGTTTTTTACAATTGTTATATGCTATTTCCTTGGGATTAAGATGGGAAACATTAAATATAAAAGGTAAATATTTTATAGGAAGTTATTTACTAATTGTTTTAGTTTATTTCATTTTTTTGATAAAAAATCCAAATTTCAATGGTCTTCTTTTATCAATATTTTTTATTAGGCTGCCTTTAATTCTAGCTTATAGTTTAACTGCTTTTATAGAGTTAAAAAAATTTGACTGTTAACTTTCAATAATTTTTGAAAATATGAAAACTTTAAATCAACATACATTATTATACGATACCGATTGTCCGTTATGTAACTTTTATACTAGCGTTTTTGTTAAAGCTAAAATGTTAGATACAGAGGGAAGAAAGTCTTTCGGTAAAATAACAGCAAAAGAGAGAAAGTTTATAGATGTAAAAAGAGCTGTAAATGAAATAGCTTTAGTCGATAGAGAAAATAAACAAGTTACTTATGGTATCGATAGTTTATTAAAAGTAATAGGAAATTCATTTCCAATTGTAGAAAAAATAGGAAACTTCAAACCTATTAAATATGGATTATCAAAGTTATATTCTTTGATTTCTTATAATAGAAAAGTAATTATTCCTTCAGAAAAGAAAGCATTTGAAGAATTAGAATGCACTCCAGATTTTAATGTGAAATACAGATTGTTATTTATTGTTTTAGGAACTTTAATAACTGCAATAACCTTATTTCAATTTTCGCATATGATTCAGGCTTTACCAAAAGCGAGTTTTACAAGAGAAATTTGGCTAGCATTAGGTTTAATAGTTACTCAAACTGTATTTATTATCAATAAAGATTTTAAAAGCATTTTGAATTATACCGGAAACCTCATTACTGTTTCATTAATCGGTTGTATTGGTTTGTTTCAATTAATCGTATTAAATAGTATAGTTAGTTTTCCACAATGGTTGATTTTATTTGCTTTTTCTGGAGTTGTTGGTTTCATGTTTTTTGAACATAAAAGAAGAATCAAATTATTAGAGTTACCAAATTATTTAAGTTGGACTTGGATTGGATATAGAGCGATCATTTTATTTTTCATCTTAAACGGATAATACTATGGATATTGTAACCTACATAGTTTACATTCTCATCTCTGGAATTACCATAGTTTATGTTGGAAATGAATGTTATCAAAACGGAAAAACATACATCACTAATTTTTTTCCAAACGATCTAAATTTCGCAAACGGAATCAATAAAGTTTTACGAACAGCCTATTATCTATTGAATTTAGGAATTGTTGTTTTCACGCTAAATAGTTTAAATAACATCGTAAATATTCAAGAATTGATAGAAGAAATTTCTGGAAGATTGAGTCTTATTTTATTACTCATTGCCTTTCTACACGGAATAAATCTAATCACAATATATATATCACACAAACATTTTAAAAACAAGTAATTATGAACACAACATTAGTATTAATAGCTTATGCCATTTATTTACCAATAAGTACTGGATTAACCACTTTTGTATCGCAACATTTATTTAAGAATAGTAAAATATTTATGCTAGATATTTTCAATCAGCAACAAGAAATTGCTATGGCTACAAATAAACTATTTAAGATTGGTTTTTACTTAGTAAACATTGGCTTTGCTTTAAAAATTATAAAAATTTATTCCTTAACAGATTACAAAGATTTAGTAGAAACACTTAGTGCAAAAATTGGAGGTTTTTCAGTCTATTTAGGTGTAGTAATGATTGTATTTATCATGTTTTTTTTAAAAGGAAGAAAAGCAAGTAAAAGAGAAAATTTAAGAACACAAAATTAGGGTTAGTTATGAAAATCGTTATCGCTGGAGGAGCTGGATATTTGGGGAAGTTGCTTACCGAATACTATAGAAAAAAGAAAGAAAATCAGATTTACATTTTAACTAGAACACAACAGTTAAATGTTGAAAATGTAAATTACTTACAATGGGATGGAAAAACAAAAGGTTATTGGACTAACTTTTTAGAAAACACAGATCTATTAATCAACTTAACCGGCAAATCGGTGAATTGTAGATATACAGCTAAAAATAAAGCTGAAATTTATTCAAGTAGATTACAAAGTACAAGCGTATTATGTGAAGTTATCCAAGAGTTAAAGTTTCCTCCTAAAGTTTTTATTCAGTCTTCTTCAGCAACGATTTACAGGCATTCAAAAGATAAATTAATGACTGAAGATGACGGAGAAATAGGAATAGATTTTTCTATGGATGTATGCAAGAAATGGGAACAAGTTTTTAATGCTTTTGAATTACTAAAAACTAAAAAAATAATTACAAGAACATCTATTGTTATTGGAAATAAAGGTGGAGCATTTCCAATAATGAAAAGAATGACAAAACTAGGGTTAGGAGGGAAGCAAGGTGATGGAGAACAATATATCAGTTGGATTTCAGAGCAAGATTATATAAACGCCATAGATTTTTTAATTACTCAAAAATCCGGAGTTTACAATTTGTGTGTTCCTAATCCTATTGAGAATAGAGCATTTCAAAAAGAATTGAGACAAAAATTAAAAGTTCCATTGGGTTTACCATCACCAAAATGGATGTTAAAACTAGGAGTACAATTTATTGGAACAGAAACGGAATTGTTATTAAAAAGTAGAAATGTGTATCCGAAAAAATTATTGGATTTAGGGTTTCAATTTCAAACGGATAATTTTTATGAATTTAAAATATGATGAAATAAGAAAAGTAGTAAATAGAAGTTGAACAATTAAAAATAAAATTATGCCAACAATCATGTTATTCACTAAAATAAAAGCTCCGAAACAATTAGTTTTCGATTTATCAAGAAGTATTGAGTTGCATAAAATTTCAACTCATGAAACAAATGAAAAAGTAGTAGCTGGAAGAAAATCAGGATTAATAGAATTAGGAGAAACTGTTACTTGGCGCGCAAAACATTTAGGAGTTTATCAGAATTTTACATCTAAAATTACAGGTTGTGTTCCGTCGAGCTATTTTGCAGATAAAATGGTGAAAGGAGCGTTTAAGAAATTTAGACATGAACATTTCTTTTCGTATCAAAATAATACCACATTATTGGTAGATGTTATGGAATATATTTCACCTTTTGGATTACTTGGTAAATTTGTAGATTATCTTTTCTTAGAAAAGTACATGATTCGCTTTTTAGTAGAAAGAAATAATACGATAAAGTCTTATGCTGAATCGGGTAAATGGAAAGAGATTATGTAATCTTAACGCGGCATTAAAATTCAGTTTAAAAAGTTGAGGTAATATTATTTAATACATTTGAAATATGAGTTTTTTAAAAGCAGAATGGCGAAAGTTAGTGATGATTAATTATTCAGTTAATCCAGAAATATTACAATCTTATGTACCAAAAGGAACATCGCTAGATTTCTTTGATGGAAAATGTTATGTGAGTGTGGTTGGTTTTATGTTTTTGAACACAAAATTATTAGGTATAAAAGTCCCTTTTCATGTCAATTTTGAAGAAGTCAACCTAAGGTTTTATGTAAAAAGAGAACACGAAGGAGAAACAAAAAGAGGAGTTGTTTTTATTAAAGAAATTGTACCCAAATCTGCAATTACTTTCGTAGCAAATACAATTTATAACGAACATTATGAGACGTTGCCAATGCAACATCATTGGAATATTACTAAGGAAAAGATAAATGTTGAATATAAATGGAAGAAGCAAAAAAAATGGAATCGTATTGCTGTAGAAGCTTCAACCAAACAACAAGAAATATTACCAGGTTCAGAAATTGAATTCATAGCTGAACATTATTGGGGATATTCAGAAAAGAATGTAAGAGAAACTACAGAATATGAAGTAAAACACCCATCGTGGCAGTTTTATCCAGTACATAAAACAGAAGTAGAATTAGATTTCAAAACAAATTATGGAGATGATTTTGAGTTTCTAAAAGATAAAAAACCAACATCAGTATTTTTATTAGAAGGTTCAGAAGTTTCTGTAGAAGGAAAAAAATCGCTGTAATTTTTTTAAGTTTACATTTTAAAACTATGAATAACTATGAAAAAGATATTTGCTTTATTTTTTATAATTACACTTAAAATTTTTGCCAATGGCGGACCAATAGATGGTTCAACGTTTCACAAAACTGGCGATATTATTTTAATGGAACATGCCAGTGTTAAATTAATCAATGAGGATTTAAAAATTAAGTTAGAAGGTGATTATAGCTATGTAATGGTAAATTATGTTCTAAAAAATATAGGTTACTCTAAAGAAGATATTACATATGGTTTTCCTGTAGAATTTATTACTGATTCAGATTGGGGGTTTGATGAAGATTTGTTATCGAATTTTAATTTTTCAATCAATGCTAAACAGTTACCATTTAAAAGTCAAATTGATCTTTCTGTTTTCGAATCTGAGACTAGAAATTTTGATAATGAAAAAGTTTCAGTAAAAAGAAAATGGCATGTGATGAATTTTTCAATAGAAAAAGATGAAATAATTACAGTTAAAGTAAGCTATAAGGTTAAAAACAGTTTTACAGATTGGTCTACAAGTAAAAGCTTTTTTGAAAATTATGATGATAGAAAATTTATTTATGACTTCAGTCCTGCTCATAAATGGGGAAATGGAACAGTTCAAACAATGAATATACAAGTAGATGCTACAGAAGTTATAAATAAAGGAGGAAAGTTAGAGTTTAAAGGAATTGAACTTCAAGAAAACGAAGGCGTTTACTCGCTTAGTAAAAGTAATTTTGATTTAAAGAAAGAATTACCACTATTTGTTTCTTATAGAAACGAATCCGAGAAGTATTCTAAGTTTTTGTTGAAGAATCGAATAGATAAAAAGTATCTTAAAAAGATAAAAGTTTCTTCTCAATTAAAAGGTAATTATAAAAAATCACACTTATTTGATGGTAATTTTAAAACTGTTTGGGTTGAAGGAAAAAAAGGAGCTGGAATAGGTGAAAAAATAGAAGTTGAGTTAGATAATTACAATTTAGCTGCGATTTGTTTAGTCAACGGCTATACTAAAAATGCAAGTACATATTTAGAGAATAATCGTTTAAAAAAGATAAAAGTTGAAATGGAGTTTGTTGATTATAATGATCCTAAAAAGACACAAACCTCAAGTTTCGAAAAAACTTTTGAAGACAAAAAATACTCGAGTATCAATACCAATAATTTTTATGATTTAGTAACCAAGGTTGGAGATTTTGGTGAAGGATATCTGAAAATAAAAAAAGTAACGATTACTATTTTAGAAGTGTATAAAGGAACTAAGTATAATGATACTTGTATTACAGAACTTTTTCTTTTAGGGTATAGATGAAAATAATAAGTTGTTATATATTTCTACTATTCATAGGAAAAAATTCATTTAACTCTAAAATACGAGTATCTATAAATCATAATCTTCCTGTTTATGAATCAACAATTCGAATAATTCAAGGAGATCATATAAAACTAGAAACAGATGCTCATGGAAAGTGGTATAATATCAAGCCAGTTCTAAAAGAATACGATAATTTATCAAGTAAGAAACAAAATATACTAAAGATAGATTATGAGGTTTCTGAAGTACAAAATAAGTCAGAAAATAAAATACTTGATTTATCAAACCTATCATCTGGAACTTATTATTACGGGAGGTTTAAGAATCCTAAAAGTTTAATAAAATCGAATAAACCAATTCATTTTGAGTCTGAATCGATTATTCAAATCATAGTTAGAAGAGATAATTCTTACACTGGTATTTTAACAGAGCTATTAAACTTACCATTTATTATTCCGCCGAAAACTATTCCAGATTATGGACACCAAACTGACTTAGCCATTGGTAGTGATTGCGCTGAATTAGCAATTTATGGTATGAGACAACTAGGACATAAAATTCCTTATTGCGGACCAAGAAATCTCTATAAATATGTAGAAGAAACAGATAATATTAAACCCGGTACAATTCTTCATTTTGGTTTTCAAGTATCGGTTTTATATGAAGACAAAGGTGTGATAGGAAAAATAGACGAAAAAGATCTTTTAATACACGCTTTTGAGAACAAAGTTGAAATTACACCTTTTGGTAAAACCAGTTTAATAAAGTCTCCTTTCAAACTTTATAATTGGAAACTATAATACTTGAATTTATTATTTAGCTTGGGATACGAAGTTGTCTAAATTTTCTTCCCAAGAATAAGGTTTGAATTTTATAAGATGACTTTAAATATTTTTATCTAATTGTGTTTTTCTAAACTAAAAAGATATTAAAAAAGGAATACCAGTTTTTTATTAGAAGTTTCTTAAGTTTCTGTGGAAGCTAAGGAATACTTTAGTAGGTGATATTTAATATATTTGTTTGTACCTATTTTAAAACATGAAAAAAATTCATATTACTGCAACAACAACAGAAGATACTGTTAAACAAATTCAAGAAATTATTGGAGGAAAAATCACTGAAAGATGGGGAGAATATATCTTGAATGTAAATAACGAAAATGCTTTTGGGAAAATTACTTTTATAACTTTTGAATGGGGAGGAAGTCTTTTAGAATATGATATTACTTTTTTTCATGATATTCATTTGATTATGGATACTACAATGTATAATCCTATTCATTTCGTTTACACTTTAGAAGGATATTCTCTACATCGCTTTGAATTAGAAGATAAAAAAAGAAAATTAGATCAGTTTCAACCAGTAATAATTACAAGTAAAAAAGGTGGATATAATTTTGGTTATTTTGAAAAAGATGTGAAAAATCACATTAACCTTATACAAGTAAGTAGAAAAGAGTTTATTAATAAGCGGTTAAATGATGCTTCAATTCTTAATCAAAAACTATATGAAGTATTTCATGATAAACAACATGAAAATACTTTTGCTTACTTTGGAACTTACAATTTAAAACTTTCTAATCTTGTAAAACAATTAAATAAGATAAAACAGAAAGGAATGATTCGCATTCTAATGAAAGAAGGAATCATTTACCAGATCCTATCTGAACATATGTTACAACACAATAAAGATGTTGAAAAACAAAAAGAGTTTGTAACAGATTTAACAAAAAAAGAGATTAAATTAATTCGAAAGCTAGCTGCCAAAGTCACAAAAAATGTTTCTGAAGATTATACAGTAGAACACATGGCAAATGAAATTGGGCTTACTCAAGTAAAATTACAAGAAGGTTTCAAATTATTATTTTCTAGAACTGTAATTGAATATTTAAGACATGTTCGTTTAGAAAAAGCAAGAGATTTACTTAATAATACAGACTATAACATATCTCAAGTAGTATATACCATAGGTTTTAGTAGTAGAAGTTATTTTTCAAAAATCTTTAAGCGTAAATATGGTTTAACTCCCAGTCAGTTTTTAAAAAACAAAAAAGAATCTAAAATTAAGATCGCTTAAAATTTAAAATTATAGCAAGGATTATAAAACCGATTAAAGCAATAACACCTAAAATAACTACAATATTATTGGCTTTATAATATTTTTGATCTATTGGTTTAGAACGTTTTCGTCTAATTTTTAAATATTTATTTATTTTTTTCATATTTCAATATTTACCTATTAAATATAAGTTTTAAATGAGAAAAAGTGATAATTTATATTGATTCATTTATTATAAATTTTTAAATAAATAAAGCTTTTTATTAAATGAGTTAAGAATGAAATTAAATGAGCTAAAGAAGAAGATAAAGCCTGCTTAATTTTGTAATGTATTTGTTTAAAAGCATAAATGCAAGATGTCAAATAGTAAGCATCTAAAAAGCAATTTACTACTCACTTTAAAAACAATATACATTATGAAAAAAGTATTTTTAACAGCTATGATTTTTAGTTTTGGAATGTTATTCTCTCAACAAGATATAGTTAAAACAGATTTTATTAAAATTGTTGAAGAAGGAAAAATAAAAGTTTTAGAAAACGATAAATGAACTTACAGAAATGTAAAAGTAATTACGTTAAAAGAAGCGCCTGTTAGGTTCGATAAAAAAGATCGCTACAAATTAAATCAAGATCGAATAGATACTCCAATAGAAGTAACTAAAATAATTATGACAGATTTTGATAAAGATGAGTATTTCGACCATGCTTATATGGTAAATTATGAATTAGATAAGGAAACTTCATTACTCGCAAAGAAAAAGGCAAATCCAGATATGATATTAATGGATACGACTACGCTAAATAATTTAGATAATTTAACTGGAGAAGTAAGGTTAAATGAAAATCGAGATTTTAAAATTACAGCAATAGACGATAATAACGAGGAGTTTGAGTTTATACTTACAACAACAGATTAAAATATTCAATTACTTTAATACCTAGAGCGTTCTAACTCTTTTGTAATAAACTCGATATAAAGCATAGAGTTTTTATTAAAAATAAAAGTAAAAATAATTTTTACTAAGGATAAAGAAGAGGGATTCAAATTCAATTTATTTACCAATAAAGATTTTCAATAGATTTTGGTTTCCCCAATAATCAGAGTAATACCATTACTCTACTACAAGCTCTGTACATAACAGTGCAGGGCTTTTTTAAAAAACTACGAATAGCAATCCATATAGTGATTGCGCAAAAAACATTAAGATAATGAATTATTTAACAAGAAATAAAGAAGAAAATTTATTAGTAGCTAAACAGTTAAACCAGTTATTAGCAGACTATCATATATACTACCAAAAATTAAGAAATTTTCACTGGAATATTGTAGGAGAAAACTTTTTTAAGTTGCATGAAAAATTTGAGGAAATGTATATCGACGCAAGAGGAAAAATAGATGAAATAGCCGAACGGATTTTAACTCTGCAATTTCATCCAGTCAGCAGATACAGTAGATATTTAAAAATATCATCAATTTCAGAAAATTCGCCATTTCAAACAGATAGAGATATGGTAATGATTTTACTAGAAGATCATAAGAAGTTATTATATCAAATGAATATAGTAATTAAGAAAGCTGAAAAAGTACACGATGAAGGAACAATAGATTTAATCGGAGGATACGTTAAAGATTTAGAGAAAACAAGCTGGATGTTAAATGCTTGGACTAAAAGTAAAGTATCTCAATTAAAGGCCGATATTGTATTAGCCTAAAATTTATAATCAACATAATAACATAAAATATATACATGAAATTATTTCACATTAAAAGAAAAACAAAATTAGAAAACAGATTTTCTCCTAAAATGGGAAGATTAATGACGAAAGTAACATACATCAAAAAATATTTTTTATTTCTACCAATAGCTACGTTACACAAATACAGAGAAACGTATTATGGAGAGGTTAAAATGTGCGATGACTGTCATTTATATATTTAAAAAGAAGAACCTTATGTTTAGAGCATAAGGTTTTTTTTTATTGTGTGAAATTATTCAGGTTCTCTTCCCAAGAATAGGGTTTAAATTTTATTGAATAATCAGAAATATCTTTATTCAACTGTGTTTTATAAATCTTTTTAATTCCCTTAAAATTTCCAAAATCTTTTAAAAACCATTTGAAAAGCATTGTTGTATGAACTTCTTTTTTAGCATGAATATATTCTGTTTCATACTCTAAAAAAGATTGTGTAGCCAAATCGAGTTGGTTATTTATATTTTCAGTATTATAAAAAGCGATAGGAGGACAACTTTTTGCTCCGCAATTTAAAGCAAAATGAATACGATAATCTATTGAATTTACAGCAAGTTGTTTAATTAATTTTGGAGCAAATAAATTAGCTATAAAACCCAATGAATATTTGTAACGATACTTTCTTAAAATCCCGTGTTCTATATCATCTAAACTGAAATAATGTTCAGCTATTTTAATTATTTTTTCAGTATATATTTTAGGTTTAGATATATTAAACTCTTTCCTTAAAATTAAAAAGTAGGCGTTATAAATATTAATCCAAAACGCTTTTTTTTCCTCATCATTTTTTAAGCTATTTATTAATTCATTGAAAGGAGTGAATGAAAGTTCTAACTTTAGCTTCGTCGTATCTTTGTTTTGTTTAACAGTTAGTAAAAGTTGCTCAGAAATATGGTTTAAAGAATAATACTCCATTAGTCTAATTCATAATTAATTATAATATTAGACTGATTCTTCCTAAATGCTTACAAAGTCATTTCAATTATTCACCTATGTTACCAAGTTCAACACCTTCAGAATAAGCAACCTGAATTTTATTATCACTAAAAGCTTTTTTCACGGCCTCATGAGTGTCGAAAGTCACTTGCCAAAAATCTTCAGGATGAACATACGGACGAATCGTTAATTCTATACTGTGAGAATCAAAAGTTTCGATTCCAATTTCAGTTTCTGGTTCCGTTAATATATTATTTACATTAACTAAAGTCGATTTTATAATCTCTTTTACTCTTGGAAAACTTTCAGCATAAGGCATAGTTACGTTAATTTCTAAACGAACCATTCCTTTTTTAGAGTAGTTAGTTACAACTCCATCAGTAATTTTAGCATTAGGAATTATTAATGTTTTATGACCTGGAGAAACTATAGTAGTACTAAAAATCCCAATCTCTTCAACTTTTCCAAACTTTTCTTCAACTTGAATCCAGTCTCCAGACTTATAAGGTTTTAATGTTAAAATTAATATACCAGAAGCAAAATTCCCTAAACTTCCTTGCAAAGCCATACCAATAGCGAAACCAATAGCAGCAAGTAAAGCAACTAAGCTAGATAGGTTTACACCTAAAATAGAAGCAACAATAAGCAATAAAGCTCCTTTCAAAATAAAACTAAGCATAGAAACAAGAAATGGACGAATGGTATCATCGAAACCTGCCTTTTCTAATACTTTAGTTAAGAAATTTACCAATCGGTTTGCTAGTTTCATTCCAATCCATAAAATAAGTCCACCTAAAAGTAATTTAGGGAAATATAGTATGGCTTTTTCTTGAATAAGTTTTAAAACCTCATTGAAATCAATAGTTTCCATATATTGATTTTATTTAAAAGTTAAAGAAATATTTATACAACAGTTAAATTTAATTAATTGAAATGAGATGTCAAGAAAATGATAAGGCTATAAAATATAATTGAACGAAATAGCAGCAAAAAACTCTTTGCCATAATCGCCAATAGTATACATTTTATCAGTTCCGTTAACAATTCTTCTTGCGTTATACCAATCAGATTTATTTTCGTTGAAATAATCTTTTAAAGATTTTCCTGTAAAAACCCCATTAATCATTCCATGGAATAGAATTTTTGTAGCAATTTCTTGATCTAAAGCTAAATCTGGATTGTTAACTAAATCAATTTCTAGGATATCTGAATATTTCTGATAATTTTTTCTCCAAGTTAATTGTACATAACCTCTACCATAATATGTTTGTCCATTTTCTGAATCTGGAATCCCATATTTTCTACCTCTACCTTTTCCATACTCTCGCAAAGGTTTTATCGTTTTATCAGTTTCATGATACGTGGTAGCAAGAACATAAGCGAGCCACCTTACATCTTTTAAATTTTCGTCTTCCCAATAATCTAAAATCTGATTGTAACCATTTACCTGACTTTGTTTTAATCGACCAAAATGTAGTCTTTGTTTTACATAATCAAAGAAGAATTTTCTATTTATCATAACATTATTGTTTAGTTAGCAATTAATAAACCTAAAAGAAGTCCCATTCCAATACCGCCACCAATTAATCCGAAGTTTTTCCAAAATTGTCTGCGTTGAGCGCTTTCTATTTGTTTCATGCTTAACTCCAAAGAAGTATTGGCATTATCTAAGGATTTTTGAGTTAAACTTAAGGTACGATCTGTTTCATCTAATGAAAGTTTTAATTCATTTATTGTTTTTTGAAACAAATCAGATTGCGTTTTAGATTTTAGTTCTAATTGATTGAATAAGTTATTATTTTCTTCTACAATACGTTCATATTTTAAAACAATATTTTCAATGTCTTTACCGAAATCATTTTTAAATAATTCTTTTCGCAATTCTTCATAATAATGAAATCGAATTTGATTTACTAAATGAAGTGAATCGATCTGGTTTATAATAACGGTTCCTTTATTAACAGTGATTGGAAGTTTACGAGAACGAGCATATTCTTTACCAATAGTAATGGTGTCTTTTACTTTATTTTGAGCATAAACACTACTAAAAGTTGATAGTATTAGGGAAATGATGAAGGTTAATTTGATGATTTTTTTCATTATTCAAATTCATTATTTTTTTGACGTAAGTATTCTAATCGGGCAGTAATTTCTTTTTGTTTCTTCTTTATACTTTGGCGATCTGCCCAATCTTTAGGAGCTTTGGCTCTTTTAGTTAAAACAATAGAATCAATTTCTAATTGTAAGGCTTCATTTTTGAATTCATATTTTTTTATAGCAGTTTTTAAACCTTGTATTTCTTTTTGTGCTTTATTATTTAGTTGTTGGGCATTTTCTACTTCACCTTGAGCCTTTTGTAAAGATTCTTTAGCACTTTTTAAATGGCTATCTAAAGTAAAAACTTTTATCAGGTTAAAAACCCCAATAATACAAAGTACTATGAGTAAGACAATGTTTGTTTTTTTCATGTAAAATAGGAGCTTTGGTCGTTTAAATTTAGGGTTAAATTACTCAAAAATCTTGAGGATTTAAGTAATAATATTAAATATTTAAGTATGTTTTTTACGATATAGTAGTAAGCTTAAAATGATAAGAAATGGAATGAAAACACAAATAACTACAGAAGCTTGAGTATAATTTAAACCTATAATTTCGAACCAGTTTAAAAAGTTTACAGATTGTTTAAAGAGATTATCAGAAAATAATTTAAAATCTTTTATAAAAAATAATGTGACGATAACAAAAGCAATAAAGCCTAGAACTACAGTGTAATTTTTTATTATTCTACTAAGTAAATAAAGAAACAAAGAAGGAATAATAATGTAGTACACAATAATGTTGATTTCATTGTAACTGAAGCCCGTAACTTTAGCCATCCATTTTAAGAGTTCGTATACCCATTGAAAGATTTCATTCATTGTTAGTTTTTAATAATTGATTTGTTCTGAAGTTAAATATATCAATAAATTGTCCTATAACTTTGTTATATTGATCTGAGCAAGTATGACAGAACTTAATGATCATTACTTCTTTATTTTGAAAAGTTTTTTTAGCTATAGGAGATTCATTGCAACCAGAATATCCGCCATAATATTCAATTAGAATGGGGTTGTTTTCTAAATAAAAAGAGAGTGAAAGTTGATCGATTCTTTCTTCTAATTCATGTATTTGGTTTACAGTTAATTTTAATTTTTTTTGAAATTGATAAATTCGACTTAATAATGCTATAGAACTCAATTTCCCTTCATATTCACTTGGAAAATATTTAAAATTCGTAATAGTTTTAAATTCTTTAGGTGTATAGTTAATTATTTTATTGAATAACTCATATTCTGATTTAAAATTTTGAGAATATAAATATGAAAAGCTAAGTATAAATTTAAAAAAGGGAAGGAGAAAAAACTTCATAGTTTTACATAATAACAATAGGAACAAAAAATATAAAATAAATTCAAAACTTATAAATAACAGCTTGTTTTTGAGAATTATTTAACTAAAAAAATCCTGAGTAATGTTTACTCAGGATTAAATTTTATAAGTTTCTAAAGGTTAGTTGTGTTGTGGTATTATAATGTATTTTGAATTTTATAATTTTCAACATAAGCTTTTAGAGAATAACCCACTCCAAAACCTAATAATAAACCTGTTATACTACCAAGTAAAATACCTACTGAAAGATTTCCAGTTAAAGTTCCGAAATTAACTCCTAAAGAAGTTCCTAAGCCTGTTGCGAAGATTAAACTAAAAATAAAATACGTCTTACTCATTTATTGTTTTTATAATTTTGATTACACATATAAGAAGAATAATAAGTCTTTTTGTTACAGTGTTTTACGAAATATTTTGTTTTTAGTTATTCTCTAGATTTAAATTTTATCAGATTTTATAAGGCTTACAAATCTATTTTTAGAGATGTAATTTTTAGGGATAATTTTTTCAAATTTTCAGTTTTTGTATCAGAAATATTCAATAGTTTTTATTTGTCGTCAATTACAGCAGGAAGTATATATTCTTGTATTATTTTATCTGCATTAGAATGTGCATTAGGAATATCATATGCAGAAGATGTAATAACTATTACAAAAGGAATATCTTTAAAAATGAAAATTTTATTCCCACCTCTACCACTACAATATGAAACTTCATAACTTTTTTTGTTTATAGTGTATGTTTTATTCCAAAAAAGAAAACCATAATATTCGTGTTCTAATCCAATATTAGTGAGAGAAACTTTTTTTGATAAGGTTTTCTCTATCCATTTTTCATTAAGAATTTGTTTACCTTTCCAAACTCCTTTGTTCTTATATAATTGTCCGTATTTAGCAAAGTCGATAGCTCTTAATTGAATTCCACCAGCTGTGTTTCCCACTTTTTGAGGTGTATATTGCCATTTGTAATTAGTAATTCCAAGAGGTTTAAATAATTTTTTGTGAGTATAAGAAATTAAACCTTCAGGAACTGATTTATGAATTATATCACCCAAAACAACTACTCCAGCAGTAAAGTAAGTGAAATCAACACCTAATTTTTTATCTTTTTCCATGGGTAAGTTCAATGTGAAATTAACCCAGTTTTTAGTTGGATACATTTTTTCTTCATTTCCTGGGCTATTATAATTTGTGTCGTCGCCAAGAAAACCTGAACTCATAGTTAACAAGGATTCTAAAGTGACACTGTCTTTCTTCTGAGTATAGTTTTTAAATGATTTTAAATCGTAAAAATCTTTTAAAAGGGCTTTTTCATTATTAATATAATTTTCTTGAATTGCTATTCCTAATAGTGTAGAAGCAAAAGATTTTCCTACAGATCTAGCATCGTGTAAACTGTTTCTATTTGCACCATTAAAATATTCTTCAATTAAAAGTTCATTGTTTTTTATGACAACAATTCCATTAATTTGATTAAATCTTTTCTCAGCAATTTTTCTATTTAAAGCTTCAATCTTACCCTTATTATAGTTGGCTTTTGAAATTTTCCAATCATTAATTGTTTTTATTTTTTGAACAGGGACTAAATTTTCGTCAATTTTAATTCTAGCGACTTCAATTTTAATAGTTCCTTTAGATAAAACAGGTCCTGTTTTTAATTTTTGATCCTTCAAATAAGGTCTTACTTCTACAGTCAGCGAATGTTTCCCTTCTGTTAAAATATCTTCACCACCACTTAATTTCATAAACTTTAACCACATAAACCAACTCCAAAAATCAATTTGCTCAGGGTAAATTAATGGGAGTATATAGGTAAGTTGATTGGTTTTAGTATCTAAAGTACCGGAACCTTTATTTAAGTTTTCGACATGTACTTTTTTATCATTTACTAAAAAAGTAAATTGAAAATTTCCATTGTCTAATAATTGTTCATCAGTTAAATGAGGAGCTAATTTTTGAAGACTTTTTATAAGTGGTTCTTTTAACGTAAAGTGAATATTTAAAAATTGATCTTTATGTAATGTGAAATCATCTGTATAATTATCTGACGTGATTTTATTAGTTTTGAAATCAGCCTTAGAAAAAAACAAGGTGTTTTCAGGTGTTTCTAATTGATTTTTTTTCTGAGAAGAACTTATAGTATTGCAAGCAATAAAGAGATAAACAATACACAGTAAGTTAAAATTTAATTTCATGTTTATTAGTGTTTTATTGCTAACAAACATAGGTTTAACAAAAAAGTCAAACGCTCCAATTTATAAAATGGGACTCATTTAATACTATTTAGAGTTGTTTTCTATGGACTTTTTATATTGCAAAGGAGTAATCCCTTTTATATTTTTAAATACTCTATTAAAAGTCGTTTTTGAATTAAAACCACATTCAAAAGACAATCCCAATAAAGTAATATGATCATAATTACCACTCTCTAATTTTTTTATAATTGCATTAACACGATATTCATTAATAAAGTCTGAAAAATTTTTATCTAATCCGTCATTAATTACTTTTGATAACATGTTAGGATGCATATTAAGATTATCTGCAAGAGATTTTAAGGTTAATTCAGAATTTAAGTAAAAACGATTCTTTTTCATTTCCTCTTTTAACCAAGATGCTTTTTCAAGAATTTCTTCAGTCGGATCTTCTTTTTTGTGGAGAACCTCTTTTCTGTTTGCTTCTAGGAAAACAATTTCAGATCTTAAAAAAGCTTCAGTGCTAATCCAAATTGTAATTATAGAAAGGGCTATATAAATAGGATAATAATCACTAATACCTAACTGAAAATTAAACACTAAATAATCTATAAAAGTATATGGAAACCATAATATCCAAATTATAGCGAATATGACGATTAATCGATATAACCATTTTAAATTATATGCATCGTTGTCACTATAATTCTCGTTAAGCCAGTTGTGATAAATTCTGATTTCTTTTAAAGCAAAAATACTGTACGAAACAACGGAAATAATAGCAAGAAATTGAATAATTGGAATTATTTGATGAAAAATAGCTGTCTCAATACTCGTTTTTTGATCTGTAAAAGCCTCTATACTAATTAGAAAATGGACACTAAGTTCTATAACTACTGGTAAAAAATGAAGGAGTTCTTTTTTAGAGAAATGAAAACTAAAATTAGTGATTCTTTTTACATAGAAATATACTAATGGACCAAGAGCTAAAGAGTAGTGTAGCGGAATTAAATAAAAATAAGTGAAATAACGAGTGAACTGAAAATCTAAACTTATAACCCAAATATTCCACAAAACGATAATAAAAACAATTAAGCCAAGAAGTAAGTTAGCTTTTTTATTGATACGTTTCGTAAAAATTAGTAAAGTTCCAAATGTCGTACCTATAAAAATCGACGCTACTATAAGAAGATTAAAAATGTTTAAATTTAGTTCACACATTAATTTTAGGTTTGGAATGTATTTTAGTTCAACAATATAATTTCTTTACAGAAAAAGAGCAGTAAAAACTTAACATTTCTACTGCTCTTAATTTTATATATAAATATCTGGTTTTGCGTCATTCTGAATTTATTTCAGAATCTCATAAAGCTATTTAAGAAATAGTTTATAAATGAAAACCTGAAACAAGTTCAGGTTGACGTATATATTATTACATATTTCTTCTGTATTGTCCACCAACTTCAAATAATGCTGATGTAATCTGACCTAATGAACAAACTTTAGCAGCTTCCATTAAACATTCAAAAATGTTTTCGTTTTGAATGGCAGCTTGTTGTACAATTTTTAATTGATCTTGTACCTTTTGCTTATTTGCTTTATTTAAGTTTTCTTTAGTGTTGATTTGGAATAATTTTTCCTCTTCTGTTGCACGAATAACTTCTTGTGGAGTAACCGTTGGAGATCCTTTAGAACTCAAGAACGTATTTACACCAATAATCGGGAATTCTCCTGTGTGTTTTAAAGTTTCGTAATACAAGCTTTCCTCTTGAATTTTAGAGCGTTGATACATTGTTTCCATTGCTCCTAAAACTCCACCACGTTCTGTAATTCTATCAAATTCAGTTAATACCGCTTCCTCAACTAAATCAGTTAATTCTTCAATAATAAATGAACCTTGAATTGGATTCTCGTTTTTAGCTAATCCTAATTCTTTATTAATAATCAACTGAATTGCCATTGCTCTACGAACACTTTCTTCTGTTGGTGTTGTAATAGCTTCATCATAAGCATTTGTATGTAGCGAATTACAGTTGTCGTAAATTGCATATAATGCTTGTAACGTAGTTCTAATATCATTAAAATCAATTTCCTGTGCATGTAAAGAACGTCCAGAAGTTTGAATGTGATATTTCAACATTTGTGCACGTGCATTTGCTCCGTACTTATATTTTAAAGCTTTTGCCCAAATCTTACGAGCTACACGTCCTATTACAGCATATTCTGGATCGATACCATTTGAGAAGAAGAACGATAAGTTTGGACCAAACTTATTAATATCCATTCCTCTAGATAAATAATACTCTACATAGGTAAATCCATTAGCTAAAGTTAAAGCTAATTGAGTAATTGGATTTGCACCAGCTTCAGCAATATGATATCCAGAAATAGAAACAGAGTAGAAGTTGCGTACATTTTTCTCAATAAAGTATTCTTGAACATCTCCCATTAAACGTAAAGCAAATTCTGTAGAGAAAATACACGTATTTTGTGCTTGATCTTCTTTTAAAATATCTGCTTGAACTGTACCTCTAACCTGAGATAATGTATTGGCTTTAATTTCTGCATATACGTCTGCGGGTAAAACCTGATCTCCAGTAACACCTAAAAGTAATAAACCTAAACCATTATTTCCTTCTGGTAAATCACCGTTATATTTTGGTCTAGCAATACCTTTATCGTCGTATAACTCTTTTAATTTTGCTTCTACTTTCGATTCTAAACCGTGTTCCTTAATGTATTTCTCACAGTTTTGATCAATTGCAGCATTCATAAAGAACCCTAATAACATTGGAGCCGGACCATTAATAGTCATTGATACAGAAGTCATAGCATGACTTAAGTCGAATCCAGAGTATAATTTCTTAGCGTCATCTAAACAACAAATAGATACTCCAGCATTTCCAATTTTACCATAAATATCAGGTCTATGTCCAGGATCATTTCCATATAAAGTAACTGAGTCAAAAGCAGTAGATAAACGCTTTGCTGGCATTCCCAAACTAACGTAATGGAATCGTCTGTTCGTACGTTCTGGTCCACCTTCTCCAGCAAACATTCTGGTTGGATCTTCTCCAGTTCTCTTGAAAGGATATAATCCTGATGTATATGGGAATTCTCCAGGAACATTTTCTTGTAAATTCCAGCGTAATAAATCTCCCCAAGCTTGATATTTAGGTAAAGCTACCTTTGGAATTTGACTGTGTGACAGCGATTCGCTGTGTGTTTCAATTTTAATTTCCTTATCACGTACTTTAAACGTATAAATAGGATCTTTATATTTTTTAACCTTAGTTGCCCAGTTTAAAATGACTTCCCAGTTATATGGGTCTAAATTCATTTTTACGCGATCAAATTCAGCGATTAATAATTTTAGAAAATCACTGTTTTCGTCTGTTTTTTGAATTGAAGTTTCATCAATTCCTGATTTATCTAAAGCGACAGTTCCTTCAGAAACACTTTCAATGGTTTTGAAGATTCCATATAACTTTTGAGCAACCTTTTCTTGGTCATCTACTTTTTTATCGTAAGCTCTGTTATTTTCTGCAATTTCAGACAAGTAACGTGTTCTGGCTGGTGGAATTACAAATATCTTTTCAGACATTTCTTTAGTAATTTCAAAAGTAGATTTTAAATCAGCTCCTGTTTTTTCAACAACTTTATCCATAATCGCTTTGTATAGCGAGTTCATTCCTGGATCGTTGAATTGAGAAGCAATAGTTCCATACACAGGCATATCATCCATGTGTACATCCCAAAGATTATTATTACGCATGTATTGTTTTTTAACATCGCGTA
Source organism: Tenacibaculum aquaeponti (assembly GCF_052084715.1). Taxonomy (GTDB): domain Bacteria; phylum Bacteroidota; class Bacteroidia; order Flavobacteriales; family Flavobacteriaceae; genus Polaribacter. Next base: position 3,451,056 of record NZ_CP197288.1, read on the forward strand.
ATGCATCTAATGCACCTCTTTTATCAAATTTGTTAATAGCAACTAAATCAGCAAAATCAAGCATGTCAATTTTTTCTAACTGAGTTGCAGCTCCAAATTCAGGAGTCATAACATATAAAGAAGCATCAGAATGTTCTATAATTTCAGTATCAGATTGTCCGATACCAGAAGTTTCTAAAATAATTAAATCAAACTCAGCAGCTTTTAAAACTTCAACGGCTTCATTTACATATTTAGATAAAGCTAAATTAGATTGACGTGTTGCTAAAGAACGCATATATACACGTTCATTATTAATAGCATTCATACGAATTCTATCTCCTAATAAAGCTCCACCTGTTTTTCTTTTAGACGGATCAACAGAAATTAAACCGATAGTTTTTTCTGGGAAATCAATTAAAAAACGACGAACTAATTCATCTACTAAACTCGATTTACCAGCACCACCAGTTCCTGTGATACCTAATACTGGAGTTTTAGAAGTCTCATTTTTCTTATGAATAATATCCATAGTTTCTTTTGAAACTTCAGGGAAGTTTTCTGCAGAGGAAATTACACGAGCTATACTTCCGATTTCCTTTTCAGCTAAATGATTAACTTCTCCGTTTAATTTATCACCAATGGCAAAATCAGATTGTTGTACAAGATCATTAATCATACCTTGTAATCCCATTTCACGACCATCGTCAGGAGAATAAATACGAGTAATTCCGTAATCCATTAATTCCTTAATTTCTTCAGGAAGGATTACTCCACCACCACCACCAAAAATTTTGATATGACTTGCTCCTTTTTCTTTAAGCAAGTCGTACATGTATTTGAAATATTCGTTATGACCACCTTGATAAGAAGTCATAGCAATTGCATTAGCATCTTCTTGAATAGCACAGTTTACTACCTCTTCAACACTTCTATCATGACCTAAATGAATTACCTCTACACCAGTAGACTGGATAATTCTACGCATTATGTTTATTGCAGCATCATGACCATCAAATAATGAAGCAGCAGTTACAATTCTTACTTTATGCTTGGGTTTATAAGGAGCTATTTGTTCCATTCGTAAATTTAGTTGTTATTTTGAGTTGCAATTTACGAAAATCTCAAAAAAATTAAGCAATGTTTAAGAAAAGCTTAGGGCTTATAAGTCAATATTTTTGGGTTTATTCCATTTACATAATTGGTAATCATGTGAATGTCTTTTGCAAACTGTGAACCTTGAAATCCTGTAATGTCTTGATGTGTAATGTTTTGGTTGTAAAATTCTAAGTAAATTGATGATAATGGAGCATAAGACCAGTGCCATTTTTCTTCGTTATATCCAGTTCTTCCGTTATCTTTTGATGTATAAACTAAATAGAAACCAAAACTGTTTGCGTGTTTCATTAACCATTCGTATTCTTTTTTACCTTTTCCTTGTAAAAAATATTCATCTTCTAAATCATTAATATCAACATCAGTTCCCCAGTGATGTCTTGAAGTTCCTGGCATAGAACTGTATTCTAAAATTTTTAAAGCGCGTTTGTCTTCTGGGTATTTTTTGTATTTGTCTGTCCATTTATAATCCCAAATTCTTTTTTGGTGTGGAAAATTTCGAGTTGCTGAAACTGCTTTTAATTTAATACCTTCTTTTTTTGCGGCATTTACCATATTAAGAAATTGTTCTAACACTTCTTTTCTTAAATACATTTCGCTAGAAGACAAATTCTTCGGTATTTTACCAAAGTCAGGGTGCGTTTTATAATCAAATTTACCTAATACATATTCTTTTGTTAAATACTTTGGGTATTTTGGAGTAGTGTCTTTTTTAACGATAGCTGCTTTAGCTATTTCGATAACTTCTTCTTTTTTAATTTTCTTTTCAGTTTTACAGTTAAAGAAAATGCTTAAAAATAGTATTGATGAAAATTTTATAGATGTTTTATAAATGCCCAAAATTTCCTGTTTTTTAAATAATTGATGTCTGTTTCAAATGAGTAAGCTTCTCGCTCAAAGCTTAAATTTCGATAAGCAAGATAACTATTTTTATATTTTAAAAATTTAAAAAACCATTCAATTCCATAGAAAATATAAAAAGGAATAATAAGCATTTCTATTTGTTGTCGCAGATGAATTTTCTCATGATTAATCGTGATTTTATCATTTTTAATTGAAGAGTTTTTAAGAAAAATAAACGGATATAAAGTAATACCAGTAAAACCTTTAGGAACGATATATTTAGAGATTATAATCAAAGTAATTTATCATTATTTACAACTGGCTTACATTTTTTATGTAAAGAAATTATCATTGAAATGTTAGTTGTTAGGTTATTAAAAATATAAAAATGTTAACAGAATTATCATTGAGTTAATTATTATGCATGCATAGCAAGTTAGCGCTTTAAAAATTAGTTTCGCAACAGATTAACAAATTAACCCCGAAAAATGAAACAAATTAATTTTTTTGTGCTTGTTGCACTATTTATTACGACTCCTTTTTTTACACTTTTAGCTCAAAACTCAGCAATAGTAACTAAAATTGATCGTTTTAGTTCAGATAATATTGAGAGTTTTTTCAATGCGAGTTTAGTTCCTTTTTATCATGGAGTAGCATCAGGAGACCCGTTAAAGGACGCTGTCATTATCTGGACTAGAGTTACGACAAATCAACCTGATGTTAACGTTACATGGAAAGTTGCTACTAATCCAACAATGTCTGATGTAATTCAACAAGGAGAAGTTACTACAGATGAACGAAAAGATTATACGGTAAAAGTTGATGTCACAAATTTAAATCCAAATACAACTTACTATTTTCAATTCGAAGCTTTAAATAAAAAATCAGAAATAGGAAAAACTAGAACTTCACCAACAGGAAATGTAGACAATGTTAGGTTTGGAGTAGTGTCATGTTCAAATTATCAGAATGGATATTTTAATACTTACGAAGAATTAGCAGAGAGAACAGATATTGATGCTGTTATTCACTTAGGAGATTATATTTATGAATATGAAACTGGAGGATATGGATATAGTGATGAAGTTGGAAGAGGACATTTACCCAAAAATGAAATTGTTTCTTTGAGTGATTATCGTGTCCGTTACTCGTATTACAGATTAGATCCGATGTTACGCAGGATACATCAGCAACATCCTTTTATTTTAATTTGGGATGATCACGAGTTTTCCAATGATGCAAATAAGTTTGGAGCAGAAAATCATGATCCTTCTACAGAAGGAAGTTGGGAAGTAAGAAAAAACAACGCTTATAAGGCTTATTTTGAATGGATGCCTGTAAGAGCAAATTCGATTCAAGAATACAGGTTGTATAGAGATTTTTCTTACGGAAATTTAGCTGATTTATTAATGTTAGACACTAGAATTGAAGGAAGAGGAGAAACAGTTACTTCACAACGTATTACGTTAAAATCTAAAAAAGAATTAAAATATAAAGTAAAACAAATTATAGCAGAAGATCCTTTAAATTCAGTAAATGATTTTAAAAAAGCTATTCATAAAATTGCTCCATATTTTATTCAAGAAGAGAAATTAACGAAGGAAGAATTAGATTTTGTGATTGAAAAGTTTGCAACTATTGCTTATAACTACAAGAATTATGGAAATAGAAATTTAGCTTCAAGAAAAAATCAAGAAAAATTAGAAAGTCTTTTAATTAAAGCAACATCAATTATTTCTCAAGAGAAACTAGCACAAAGAGCAACATATGTATCGATTTTAGGAGCAACGCAATTTAGTTGGTTATTAAGTAAATTATCTGCTTCCTCAGCGACTTGGAAAATTATAGGTAATCAAGTAATGATGATGAGTTACAACGGAGTTCCAACAAATGATGCTTGGGATGGTTTTAAGAAAGATAGAGAACGTTTATACAAGCATATTAATGATAATAATATAAAAAATGTAGTTGTGTTAACAGGAGATATTCATAGTACTTTTGCGGGTAATTTAAGATATAACAGAGAGTGTATAGGTTCTGAATTTGTAGTACCAAGTGTAACTTCTCAAAATTTAGATGCCTATGGAGGAATTGCAACTGGTTTAGCTGAATTTTATACAAAATTACTTAACAGACATATTAAAGAAGTTGATTTAGATGCACATGGATATTTTATTTTAGATGTAAAAGAAAATAAAGTACAAGCAGATTGGTTTTATATTAATGATATAACTCGTCCAAATTCAGGAGAGTTTTTTCATAAAGGATATTACGTGAATAAAAACGATTGTGGAATTCAGTCGACCAATACTCCTGCGAAAAGTAGTTCTAGGGTTGTTTACGGAGTAAAACCTATTGAAATAGGGACAAATGTATCTAATGAAGAAAACGAAAATTTAGTAATTTTAGGAGTTTATCCAAATCCTATGAGTCAATCTGGTAATATTCATTATTTACTTCAAAATAAAACTCAAGTTTCAATTTCTGTGTATAATACAAATGGACAAAAAGTAAAGAGTTTATTAAAAACAAAACGTCAAGGAAAAGGAATTTATAATATCAATTTTGATGTAAATTCTTTGTCTAGTGGAAACTACTTTTTAAAAATAGATACTCAAAAACAGCAGATTATAAAACAGATAATTATTCGTTAAATAAAGAAGGAATTATATAAAAAGAAGCGTGTTTAAATTCATTTTAAACATGCTTTTGTATTTCTTGTAGTAAGGATTGAAGTATCGGATTTCTATTTTTTTTATTCCAAACAATAGATAAGGTTGTACGTTGTGATATTTCTGTTAATTCAATAAATTTTACATTAGAATCATAACCTTGTTGCAATGATTTTGGAACTATAGATAATCCAAATCCATTTTCAACTAACTTATAAATGGAAGCTGCATGAATTGTATTGTGTGATACGATAGGAGCAAAACCACTTTCATCAAATATTTGTAAAACTTTTTCATAATAAGATGGACTGTAAGATGGATCAAACAGAATGAAAGATTCATCTTTTAGCTGTGATAAATTTTTATAGTTCAAATTATTTATAATATGTTCTTTTGGTAATACAAGACAAAAAGGTTCTTTTAAAATAGGTTTAATAGCAATATCTCTAGGCACACGATCTAAGCGCACAAATCCAATGTCAATTTCTTGAGAAAGTAGGTGTTCAATTTGCTTTTGGTTATCCATTTCTTTAAAACCAAATTTAACATCTAAAAGAACTTCTTTAAATTGAATTAAAATATCTGGAATAATTCGTTGCATAGCAGAACCTACATAACCAAATTTTAATTCACCTAATTTACCATCTTGCAACAGTTTTGCATATTTTATGCTATTACTAATACTTGTTAAATGTTGAGTGAATTCTCTTTTTAAATAGTTTCCAGCAGAAGTTAAAATAACTTTTCTGTTATTTCTAATAAATAATTGAATTCCTAAATCATCCTCCATTTGTTTGATTTGTCTGCTTAAACCAGGTTGAGAAATAAATAGTCGTTCAGCAGCTTTTCTAAAGTGCAGATCTTCAGCAACAGCTAAAAAATATTTAATATGTCGAATTTCTATTTGATAACTCATAGTTATTAATTGTTGATTTAAATGATGTTGTTTGTTATCAAAAGTAAAAATAACTTTGTAAATAGAAAATGATTATAATGTTTAAATACGGTATAGATAATTTAACAGTAGATGCAGTTATTTCAATTGCCAAGGGTGAATTGAAAGCAGAGATTAATAATGAGGCCAAGGCTAAAGTGCAATCATGTAGAACTAAGGTAGAAAAAATGGCAAATTCAGATGTTGCTGTTTATGGAATTAACACAGGTTTTGGACCTCTATGCGATGTGCAAATCACACCCGAAGAAACAAGTAAGTTACAAGAAAATTTACTAATTACTCATGCTGTTGGAGTGGGAGAACCAATAGAAAGTTTTTTGTCTAAAATCATGATGATTTGTAAAGTTCATGCTTTATGTCAAGGGTTTTCTGGTGTACGATTAGAATTGATTGAAAGAATTATTTACTTTATTGAAAATGATTTACTACCTGTTGTGCCAAAGCAAGGCTCTGTTGGTGCTTCAGGAGATTTAGCGCCGCTTTCTCATTTGTTTTTACCTTTATTAGGAGAAGGAGAGTTCTGGATTAATAATGAGATTAAATCGTCAAAAGAAGTTTTAAAAGCTCATAATTTAACTCCATTACAATTACAAGCCAAAGAAGGTTTAGGACTAATAAATGGAACCCAATTTATTTTAGCACACGCTATTTTAGGTTTAAAGAAAATGGAATATGTGTTAGATTTGGCAGATTTAGCAGGAGCAATGAGTTTAGAAGGTTTTCAGGGAAGTGCTTCACCTTTTAAAGAAGCGTTGCATAGTATTCGACCTTTTAAAGGGAATTTAAAAGTAGCAAATCGAATGCGAATGTTTTTAAAAAATTCACAAAATGTAGAAAATCATTTAGAATGTGATAGAGTTCAAGACCCATATTCTATACGTTGTATCCCTCAAGTACACGGAGCTTCTAGAAATGCATATCAGCACTTAAAAGAATTAGCAGAGATAGAAATGAATTCAGTAACTGATAATCCAATTGTTTTAAGTGAAACAGAAGCTATTTCTGGAGGAAACTTCCACGGACAACCATTAGCTATGGCCTTAGATTATGCATCAATTGCAGCTTCTGAATTAGGAAATATTTCTGACCGTCGTAGTTATTTATTATTGGAAGGAAAATATGGATTACCAAGATTATTAACAGAAGCGGGAGGTTTAAATTCTGGATTTATGATTCCGCAATATACAACAGCTGCTTTAGTCACCGAAAATAAGTCATTGTGTTTTCCTCCGTCGGCAGATAGTGTTCCAACTTCTTTAGGTCAAGAAGACCATGTGTCTATGGGCAGTATTTCAGGAAGAAAATTCAACCAGATTTTAGGAAACATAGATAAAATTTTAGCTATTGAATTAATGTATGCCGCACAAGCTATGGAGTTTAGAAGGCCGAATACATTTTCGGAAATAGTTGAAGAAAACTTTAAGTTAATTAGAGAGAAAGTAGCCAAATTAGAAGAAGATCGTGTATTGAAAGATGATATTAATGCATTGGTATATATGGTTAAAACGCAACAATTTATAGTGAATTAAAAAAATAGGAAGATGACATTTAAAGAGCAAATAAAACAAGGTATTCCTTCAGTTTTACCTTCAAAAAAAGAATACGATTTAACTATAAATCACGCACCAAAACGTAAAGAAATTTTATCTGAAGAAGAGCAAAAATTAGCTTTACAAAATGCGTTACGTTATTTTAAAAAAGAACATCATACAGAGTTACTTCCTGAATTTAAGGAAGAATTAGAAAAGTATGGTCGAATATACATGTATCGTTTTCGTCCTGATTATAAAATGTATGCTCGTCCTATCGAGGAATATCCAGGAAAATCTACTCAAGCGAAATCTATTATGCTGATGATTCAGAATAATTTGGATTATGCTGTCGCACAACATCCTCACGAATTAATTACTTACGGTGGAAACGGTGGCGTTTTTCAAAACTGGGCCCAGTATTTGTTAACGATGCAGTATTTATCTGAAATGAATGATGAGCAAACATTAGTAATGTACTCTGGTCATCCAATGGGATTATTTCCATCGAATAAAAATGCACCAAGAGTTGTGGTTACTAATGGAATGATGATACCGAATTATTCAAAACCAGATGATTGGGAGAAGTTTAATGCTTTAGGAGTTACTCAATACGGACAAATGACTGCTGGAAGTTACATGTATATTGGTCCACAAGGTATTGTACATGGAACAACAATTACAGTACTTAATGGATTTAGAAAATTAGGAAAGACACCTAAAGGAAATTTATTTGTAACTGCAGGTTTAGGGGGAATGAGTGGTGCACAGCCTAAAGCAGGTAACATTGCAGGTTGTATCACGGTTTGCGCAGAAGTAAACGAAAAAGCTGTACATACTCGTCACTCTCAAGGTTGGGTAGATGAAGTAATTTCAGATTTAGATGAGCTTGTTGTGAGGATTCAAAGAGCGAAAGAAAATGAAGAAGTGGTTTCTGTTGCTTACTTAGGAAATGTTGTTGAGGTTTGGGAAAAGTTTGATGAAGCTAATATTCATATAGATTTAGGTTCAGATCAAACATCATTGCATAATCCTTGGGCTGGAGGATATTATCCAGCTGGATTATCTTTCGAAGAAGCAAACCAAATGATGGCAAATCAGCCTGAAGAATTCAAAGAGAAAGTACAAGAATCTTTAAGAAGACATGCAGCAGCTGTAAATAAACATACAGCCAAAGGAACGTATTTCTTTGATTATGGAAATGCATTTTTATTAGAATCGAGTAGAGCGGGAGCAGATGTAATGAATCCTAATCCAACAATTGGAAGAGAGTTTAAATACCCGAGTTATGTACAAGATATTATGGGACCGATGTGTTTTGATTATGGTTTTGGACCTTTCCGTTGGGTTTGTACTTCAGGAAAACCGGAAGATTTAAAGAAAACAGATGAAATCGCTTGTAAAGTGTTACAAGAAATTATGGAAGATTCTCCTGTAGAAATTCAACAACAAATGGCGGATAATATTCAGTGGATTAAAGGAGCACAAGAAAATAAATTAGTAGTAGGTTCTCAAGCAAGAATTCTATACGCAGATGCTGAAGGAAGAATTAAAATAGCTAAAGCTTTTAATAAGGCAATTAAGAAAGGGAAAATAGGACCAGTTGTTTTAGGAAGAGATCATCATGATGTATCCGGAACAGATTCTCCATATCGAGAAACTTCTAATATATATGATGGATCAAGGTTTACGGCAGATATGGCAATTCATAATGTAATTGGAGATAGTTTTAGAGGAGCAACTTGGGTTTCAATTCACAATGGTGGAGGAGTCGGCTGGGGAGAAGTTATTAATGGTGGATTTGGCATGCTTCTTGATGGAAGTAAAGGAGCATCAAAACGTTTGAAGTCAATGCTTTTTTGGGATGTAAATAACGGAATAGCTAGACGTAGTTGGGCAAGAAATAAAGAAGCTATCTTTGCAATTGAACGCGCTATGAAAGTAGAAGAAAATTTAAAAGTAACATTGCCTAATATTGTTGATGATGCATTATTTGATAATATTTAAACGTTTACTATTATGAAGTTAACTAAACTCTTTTTACCGCTACTTTTTTTAATTTTTACTTCATGCAATTCTATACGAGTTGTTTCAGATTATGATACAAAAGCAAATTTCGATGATAAGAAAACTTTTGCTTTTTACAAACCAGGTATAGATAAAGCTGAGGTTTCAGATCTTGATAAGAAAAGAATAATGCGAGCTATAGAAGCAGAGCTATTAGCTAAAGGAATGCAAAAGTCATCTAACCCAGATGTTTTGATAAGTTTATTTACGAAATCTCGTGAACGAGTTAATATTAATGATAATTTTAATTATGGATTTGGTTATGGTTGGGGTTGGAACCCATGGATGTGGGGAGGAGCTGGTCGATTAAATGTAAACCAATATACTGAAGGAACTTTATTTATTGATGTTATAGATGCTAAGGAGAAAGAGTTAATTTGGCAAGGAATAGGTTCTGGAGCATTAGCACTAAGAAATGCAGAAAAGAGAGAAGAACGAATTAAAAAATTTGTAAAAGATATTCTTGCTAAGTATCCTCCAGGAAGTAAAAAAAATAATTGATAAAATAATACAGAAGGGTTAAGCGTCAAATTAAGAATTTTCTTAATTTGACGTTTTTTTTGTAACAAAACTTCTTTTTAATCTACTTATTATAAAATTTATCACAATGAAACTAACCATAAAAAATTTAACTAAAACTTACAAAAACGGTGTAAAAGCTATTGATAACCTAAATTTAGAAATAGGAAAAGGAATGTTTGGATTATTAGGGCCAAACGGAGCAGGAAAATCTTCTTTAATGAGAACTATTGCCACATTACAAAGTCCAGATAGCGGTTCAATTACTTTTGATGGAGTTAATATTTTAGAAGATAAAATTTCACTTCGAAAAGTATTAGGATATTTACCGCAATCATTTGGTGTTTACCCAAAAATGTCTGCAGAAGAACTGTTAGATTATTTTGCTAGTTTGAAGGGGATTGCATCGAAATCGGATCGCGAAAAGTTAGTAAGAGAAGTTTTAGAGATTACAAATTTATATGAGGTTAGAAAAAAATATGTAGCAGGATATTCAGGAGGAATGAAACAACGGTTTGGTATTGCTCAATTATTATTAAATAACCCTAAATTAATTATTGTTGATGAACCAACTGCAGGTTTAGATCCAGCAGAAAGACGTCGTTTTTTAAATGTGTTAAGAGAAGTAGGAACAAATAGTACTGTAATTTTTTCTACACATATTGTTGAGGATGTTAAAGAGTTGTGTAATGATATGGCCATCTTAAATGGTGGAAAAATTTTAAAACATTTAACTCCAGAAAAAGCTACTAGTGAGATTGAAGGTTTTATTTGGACCAAAAAAATAGATCGTGATGATTTAGAACAGAGTGAAAAAGAGTTTAATGTATTGTCATCTACTTTTAATCAAGATAATACTTTAAATATTCGTGTTTATGCAGAAGAAAAACCTTCAAACGATTTTGAAGCTGTAGCGGCTCAATTAGATGATGTGTATTTTATCGCATTAAAGGCAGATGAACCTCAAGTTACTTTAGCTTAACTAATACTATTAAATTATGTTTTCTACAATATTTAAACACGAAGTAAGGTATTGGTTTAAGAAACCTGCCTTTTATATATATTTAGCAATACTTTTTTTAATATCTATATTTTTTTCAGCAGCTAGTGCTGGAATTTTCGATAGTATAACAGTAAGTACAGGAAGTCATAAAATAGTAAATTCACCTAAAGGAGTTAATGATTTGTTTAATGGAATGAGTCAGTTAATCTTCTTTTTATTGCCTTCTATAATTGGTGTTACTATTTTTAGAGATTATAAGAGTGAGATGCACTCTATTTTATATTCCTATCCTTTTACTAAAACTAATTATCTATTTGCAAAGTTTTTAAGTGGTTTAACCATTGTAACCCTGGTTGTTTTTGCTATTGGTTTTGGATTAATTATTGGATTTCGATTGCCTGGAACAAATCCTGAAATAGTTGGCAGTTTTAGTTTTATAGCTTATTTACATTCCTATTTTGTTTATGTTATTCCTAATTTAATATTATTCGGAGCTATTGTTTTTGCAATAGTAACTTTTAGTAGAAATATTGCTGCTGGTTTTATTAGTGTGTTAGCAGTAATGCTTATTCAAGGATTAATGGTATCTATGGTTTCAGAACAGGATAATAGATTATTAACTGGTTTGATAGATCCTTATGGGTTTGGCGCATTAGATTATTACACACGTTATTGGACTATCGCAGAACAGAATGAGGCTCAATTACCAATTGGAAGTGTAATTATTTATAATAGACTTATCTGGTTAGGTGTTTCAGCTTTAATTTTCGGATTTGTATTTAAAAAGTTTTCTTTTAGTCAAAGTCCGGTTACATTTAATTGGTTTAAAAAGGAAAAAGAGATACGTGCAATTAAAAAGAATTTTGGAGGAATTACGAGAATAAATTTACCAAAAGTTACTCACGATTTTTCTTTCAAGCATAGTTTAAAAAATGTTTGGAAACTTTCTACGATAGATTTTAAATATGTAGTGAAATCATTGCCTTTTATTGCAATAGCTTTAGTTGGTGTTATTATAGCTATTTTAGGTTTATCACAAACAGGATTGGTGTTTGGAACTAAAACTTTACCTGTAACATGGAAAATGTTACGAGTTAGTATGAATGGTTTTAATCTTTCTATGATTATAATTACTTTCTTATATGCAGGTTTACTTGTACATAGAGGAAGAATGGTTAATGCAAACCATTTGGTAGATGTTACACCAACTCCAAACTGGGTTTTATGGTTATCTAAATTAACTGCTTTATTAAAAGTTCAATTAGTAATTTTAACATTAGTAATGTTATCTGGTGTAATATATCAAACTTATAAAGGATATTATAATTATGAGTTTGGGCACTATTTTTATGAACTATATGTTTTGAAATTTTGGCATTTCGCAATTTGGGCAGTTTTAGCATTGTTTGTGCAAACAATGTTAAGAAATCCATATGTTGGATTGGTAGTTTTATTAGTTTTAAGTATTGGTATACCTCTTTTAGGAAGTATAGGTGTAGAGCAATCGATATTTAAATTCAATCAAGGAGCTGGATTTAATTATTCAGATATGAATGGTTACGGATCTTCATTGGGAGGATATTTTACTTACAAAATTTATTGGAGTTTATTTTGTTTAGTTTTATTGATATTAACTAGTTTGTTTTGGGTACGTGGAATTCCACATTCTATAAAAGAACGTCTGTCTATTTTTATGCAACGTTTTAATTTCAAGAAAGGATTAATATTAACAGTTGCTTTGATTGCTTTTGCAAGTTTAGGGGGAAGAATTTATTATGAAAATAATATAAAAAACAAACGATTTTCTAGTAAAGAAAATGAAGAACTTCGAGTAAAATGGGAAAAAAATTATAAGAAGTATCAAGGTAAAGCACAGCCAAGAATTGTAGCAGTTAATGTAAATATGGATTTATATCCAAGTACTTACGATTTTAATTCTTCTGGTACTTATAAAATGATAAATAAAACGGAGGAAGTAATTGATAGTCTCTTTTTAAATCATAATAATTATCCAAGTACTTTTAAATTTAATAAAGAAGCAGATTTAATATTAGAGGACACTATTCAGAACTTTGATATTTATAAGCTAAAGAGTCCTTTGCAACCTGGAGATAGTTTAGAATTAAATTTCACTGTAAAAAATAAACCAAACACATTTTGGAGAAAAAACTCTCCTGTACGAGAAAACGGAACTTTTATGAATAGTGGTATTTTTCCTTCATTTGGTTATTCTGACGGAAGTGAATTGAAAGATGATCAGGTTAGGAAAAAGTATGGTTTGCCTAAAAATGATTTGAAACCTCATCCTTCTGATAGTACAGCCTTAGGAGATACTTATATTTCAAAAGATAGTGATTGGATAGATTTTGAAGCTACTGTATCTACAAGTGAAGATCAAATAGCAATAGCTCCAGGATATTTACAGAAAGAATGGAAGAAAGATGGTCGAAGGTATTTTAATTACAAAATGGATAGTAAAATTTTAAATTTCTATGCATTTAACTCAGCACGATACGAAGTTAAAAAAGATAAATGGAAGGATGTAAACCTTGAAATTTATTATCATAAAGGACATGAGTTTAATTTAGATCGAATGATGGAAGGTATTAAGGCTTCTTTAGATTATAATTCAAAAAACTTTAGTCCGTATCAACACAAACAAGTTCGAATTATAGAATTTCCTAAAACAGCAGGAAGTTTTGCACAATCATTTCCAAATACAATCCCTTATTCAGAATCTATTGGATTTATTGCAGCTGTAGACAAAGAAGATCAAGGAGTAGATTATCCTTTTGCTGTTACAGTTCATGAATTAGCACATCAATGGTGGGCACATCAAGTAATTGGAGCAGATGTTTTAGGAGCTACAATGCTTTCAGAAAGTTTATCAGAGTATGTGTCATTAAAAGTATTAGAGCATAAAGCAGGTAAAACAGAAATGCGTAAATTTTTAAAGAAAGCTTTAGATGGTTATTTAACGCAAAGAACCTTCGAACGAAAAAGGGAAAAACCTTTAATGTATAATGACGGACAAGGTTATATTCGTTACCAAAAGGGATCTTTAGTCTTTTATGCATTAAGTGACTATATTGGAGAAGAGAATTTAAATAAAGCTTTAAAATCTTATGTGGAAAAGGTGAAGTTTCAAGAAGCTCCATATACAACCTCAATAGAAATGGTTGATTATATAAGAGAGAAAACACCAGATAGCTTAAAATATGTAATTAAAGACATGTTTGAAACAATTACATTATATAGAAATAAAATAGTGAAAGCTTCTTCAAAAGAACTAGAAAATGGGAAATATCAAGTAGATATTACATTTAATGTGAGTAAGTATAGAAATGATGATTTAGGTAAACGTTATTATGGAGAAAAAATAGGTGATACTATTTCTTACAAATCCGAAAAAATGAAAAAACCAGTACTTTCTGTTCCTTTAGCAGATTATATTGATGTAGGTGTTTTCACAGAGGAAGAAGTTGACGGAAAAAAGAAAAAAGTTGAATTGTACTTAAAGAAACATAAGATTACTCAAATAAACAATACGGTTTCTATTATTGTAGATAAAAAACCGATTGAAGTTGGAGTAGATCCATACAATAAGTTAATAGATACTCAATCTGGTGATAATAGAAGAAAATTATAAATTTAAAACCTCCTTTAAAAAGGAGGTTTTTTTTAGTTTTATTACGGATGTAATCTTGCTCTTGAATCTACATAAAATGTTATAGTTTTGCTTATAGTAGTGTTATTACAGTCGTTAGCTACCATTTGTAAAGTGTATTCATTTCTTATGTATTGAGGAGATAAATTTGTTCCTATATACATATTAAAACGACTTTTTAAATCTACGGCAAAGTCAAAACCACTCAAATTTAAACCTGTTAAAGTTTCTGTTATTCCTGTAGAAACTTCAGTAAGTGTTAAACTATATGAAGAAATTCCTTTAGATAGCCAAGGGTTTAGAGTAATAGGTTCATTGTTGCCATGAAAAACTCTAGTTACAAGATGAGTATTGTTATTCAACGAGTGCAAATATTGTTGATGTCTGTAAACACTATAATCTAAATTTTCTTTGGTTTCATAATGCATAAAAAGTTCTAAATGAGGGGTGTTGGTTGTAGAGATACTAAAGTAATTGGTTCCTCCTATAATATTATTGTAATTTATAACAAGAATATATCTATCTGTAGTGTTTATAGGGTTGTTGTCTGTGTAAGTAAAAAATCTATTTGAAGAATCTAAAGTTAAATTTCCAGTTCCTCCTGCGTTATATGTAGCTTTTACAACTCCACTTAAGGTTTGCAACTGAGCAGAACTAATATTAGTTCTGTAATAATAATTATTCAATACATTTTCTCCATCTTTAATAAGAGTTAAACGTACACTATTAGGATTAGTACTGCTACCATTACAAATTGGTGTACTATGAATACTAACATTGGTTAAAGGAAAATTCATATTACTGTTGTAGCTACTTAAATAAGATTTATTAGCGCTAAAAAACAAATTAGGATATTTTTCCATTACATAATTAAATTCAATGGTTTGATCCTCGTATAAAAATTTAGAAGTTTCATTAAAAAGTTCTTCAAAAGTTATTGAACGCTCTCCTTCAATTCTAATTCGATCATTTACTGTCTTTATGTTCATCATAATATGATTTTCAATTATATCATTGTTGGAAAGCATAATAATATTATCTTCAAAAACCCAATTAGAATGTATAATGAAATTATTATTTAAAACATCTTCATTTGGTTCTTCTTGGTGAGTTTTTTTAAATTGGCTGTTATACAGTAACATAACATGGTCTTCAGTGACAAAATCCGAATATAAAAGAGAATGATTTTTAAAAGTTGATCCTTTTAAAGTAGCACCATTATATGTAGGGATTTTTTCTTGGGTTAAAGAAAATAAAGCTTTTTTAACACTAGGGTCCAAAAGCATTTTGTCGAAAATAGTACCTATTTTTTGAGTAATAGAAAGTTGTTCATTCGATGTCTTTTGTGAAATTTTAGTTGAAAATTGTGAGTCATTTAGTAGTTCTGTGTTGTTGTCTGAATTACAACTGTTGCATAATAAGCTGAGGCATGTCATAGCCAAAATAAATCTTTTTTTCATTGGTTTGAAATTTTAATAATGAGTGTTAATTTTTGGCTAAGTTGGTGATAATCATTATAAAGTATAAGGCTAACTTTATGAAAGATGTTAAAAAGTTTCTTAATTGTTTAAAAATCTTTCTAAGTGTTATTTTTGCATTTATGAGAAATAAAATTTTAAAAGCTAACCCAGACGAATATTATATAAACGAACAAGGATATAGAGTTTTTAAAGAAGAGTATCATTTAAGAAGAGGATATTGTTGTAAAAACGGATGTAAACATTGTCCATATGGTTATGATAAAAAAACAGATAGTTTTAAAAAAGAGTGACCTTATATAAAATGATGTATCTTAATTAGGAAGTAAATAAATTTTTAAAATATGATAAAAAGACTTTTAATAATATGTATAGCGTTACAATTTGTAGGGTGTGATGAATTACAGAAAATAGCAAGTCAACTACCTCAAACAGGAGGTTTAACACAGGCTCAAATAGGAGAAGGACTAAGACAGGCTTTAGATAATGGTATTCAACATCAAGTAACAAAACTTACAGCTAAAGATGGTTTTTATAGAAATGAATTAGTTAAAATTATTTTACCAAAAGAATTAAAAGCAGTAGATGATGGTTTAAGAAAGATTGGTTTAGGTAAGTTAGCGGATGAAGGAATAAAAGCTTTAAATAGAGCAGCAGAAGATGCGGTAAAAACAGCTACACCAATTTTTGTTACTGCGGTTAAAGATATTACGTTTAATGACGCTAAAAACATATTATTAGGAAATGATAGAGCTGCAACAAGTTATTTAGAAGGAAGAACCCAAACAGCATTATATTCTAAATTTAATCCTGTTATTAAAAAGTCTTTTGGAAGAGTTGGAGCAGATAAAATTTGGGCAAATTTAATATCTAAATACAATGCTATTCCTTTTGTAAAAAGGGTAAATCCAGATTTAACAGACTATGTTACTACAGAAGCATTAGATGGAGTGTATACTATGATTGCAGTAGAAGAGAAAGGAATTAGAAATAAAATAGGTTTGCGTAACACAGATTTATTAAGGAAAGTGTTTGCTTTACAAGATAATAAATAAGTTTAAATGTTTGTTTTTCAGTAATTTATTCTTATATTTAAAAGTAAATATGAAAAGCCATGTCGCGTTTAATTCAATTATCACAATATAAAAAACATTTAGAAGAGCGCTATCTTAAACTGATAGAGCAATCTAATGATTATAAATATGTGGATGAAGTTAAAAGTGACATGGCTTTTTATAAAGCTATGAAAGTTTTAGAAAAAATTAATAGAGTAAAATACTTAGACAATTCTCTGGTGTAATTTTTTGAAATATTCAAAAGATTTTAAAAGCCTACTTCCATACCAAGAAAATAATTCACCATCCACAAAAACAGTTTTTGCATGATGTGTAAATCGTCCAATTTCAAATGCATGTTCTTCTTTAAAAGGATAAGGCTCAGAAGATAAGAAAACAAGGTCAGGATCTCCTTCTAATCTTATTTTTTTTAATTCTACTTCAGGATATCTTTCTTTATTTTTATAAATATTTTCGAACTTATTAAGTTCAAGAATATGATTTATAAAAGTGTTATTTCCTGCTGCCATCCATGGATTTCGCCATATAAAATATGCTGTTTTTTTGTGTTCAACATCTTTCATAAATTCTTTAAAATCAGAAATTTTAAATTCTAACTTTTGAATGATTTTTTGGGAGTCTGTTCTACATGCTAATAATTCACCATATTGTCTAATTAATTCAATGGCGTCGTTAAGTGTAAAAATATCAGAAACATGAACAGGAGCAATTTCTTCGCAAATTTCAACAATTTCTTTAGTGTTTTCTTCTTTATTACATAAAATAATATCAGGCTTTAATTGCTTTATCTTATCAACTTTTATATTTTTTGTTCCACCAACTATAGTTTTTGTTTGTTTCAAATGATACGGATGTACACAAAATTTAGTTAAGCCAACAATATTATGTTCTAAACCCATATCGTAAAGAAGTTCAGTCTGACTTGGAACTAAAGAAATAATTCTTTGAGGAACTTTTTTTAGTGTAACTAATCTATTAAGTTGGTCTGTAATTTCAATATTCATTTAATCGAAAATAATAAATAATTTAGATTATTTTATTCCCATTAACTCTTGAAATTCTTTTTTATATCCTTTACTAACTCTAAAGGTTGTCTTTACACCTGTTATTTTTACATCTGTTTCTCCATAATTTGAAACTATTATTTCATCTATAAAATTAGAATTAATAATAGTAGATCTATGAATACGCATAAATTTAGGGGAATTTAATCTACTAATTAAACTAGATAAAGATTCTCTTAATAAATGCATTTTGTTGTCTGTAGTAAAAATTTCTACATAATAACCTGAAGCAGAAATATGTTTAATAGTGTCTGTTTCTACAAATAAAATCTTATTACCAGATTTAATACTAATCTTTTTATTTTCTGGAGATTCTTTTTGTTGAATTATAGATAGTATATCTTTAATACTAGATTGTATATTTAATAATTCATCCTTTTTTTTGTGATTAACTATGTTGTTTATCGATTGATAAATTCTATTATCACTAAAAGGTTTAACAATATAATCAAAAGCTAAAAAATCAAAAGCTTTGTGCGCAAATTCACCATGTTCTGTAACAAATACAAATAAAGGCTTTGTGTCACTTGTAGTGTGTTCTATGATATCGAAACCAGATACATCACCTATCTGAATATCCAGAAAAACAACATCGGGTTTCAGATAATTAATATGATCTATAGCGTCAGTACCATCAGAAAAGCTACCTATTAATTCAAAAGAGGGATAATTATTTAGCAATTTTTCTATTCTAGTTCTGGCAACTTTTTGATTATCAACTATAATGTACTTTATGTTCATGTTAACTTCATTATTATTGAGTTGATCGGCTAGCGAAATTATAAAAAGTAAATGAGGTTTGAGCTAAATTATTGTATTCTTTAACACTCATATAACTAGATTTTAACATTTGTAAATTTTATCCGTTAAAAACGATTACTTACATCAAAAAAAAGGTGTTTTACTTCAAAAGAATCTTAACAAAGAAGGATACGGGATAAATTTAACCCCCTAATCAATTAAATTAAATAATTTTATGAAATTTCGTTTTAAAAATGCAATGTACTTGCTATTGTTTTTGAGCGTTATACTTAAAGTAAATGCACAAGAGAAAACAGTAAGTGGAGTTGTATCAGATGATGTTGGTCCATTACCAGGGGTTAACATAATTATTAAGAATACTTCTAAAGGAACTGAGTCAGATGCAGAAGGTAAGTATTCTATCAAAGCTAAAACTGGAGATGTTTTAGTGTTTAGTTTTGTAGGAATGAAAACTGTTGAAAGACAAGTAGGAGTTTCTAACAAGATTGATGTTACTTTAGAAAATGATAATTTCCTTGAAGAAATTGTTGTAGTAGCTTATGGAGCTCAATCTGAGAAAAAAGTTATTACGAGTGTTTCTAAGGTAAATCAAGAAGCTATTAAAGATTTAGTTACTGATTCTCCACAAAATATCTTACAAGGTCAGGCTTCAGGTGTGCAAGTTGTATCTTCTTCTGGTGTTCTTGGTGCTGCTCCTGAGTTAAGAATTCGTGGAACAAATTCTATTGGTACTAATGTTAGACCTTTGTTTGTTGTTGATGGAGTAATTTTAGGTGATAGTTTCTTAACTGGTGCTCAAGGTGGTGGGCAAGGATTAAACCCATTATCTAGTATTAATCCTAATGATATCGAGAATATTTCTGTATTAAAGTCTGCTGCTGCAACAGCTTTATATGGTTCACGTGGAGCAAATGGTGTTGTAATTATTACAACTAAAACAGGTTCTAAAGATGGTAGTGTTAAAGTAAATTTAGATTTTTCAACATCTATCTCTAGTGTAACTGATACTCCAGAGTTATTAAATGCTCAACAGTTTAGAGAATTTAGTGCTATAACAGCTCCTACAAGAACTATTTTTGATGGTAATTTTGATTTTATTGATGCCGTTTTTAGAAATGCAGTTTCTCAAAGCTACAATCTAGGAGTAAACGGAGGAAATGAAAAATCTAGTTTTTATATAGGTGTTACAAGAGAAGATCAAGAAGGTATCTTAGTAGGAAATGAATTAGAAAGAACTAGTTTTAGAGGGAATATTAAAACTAAAGCTAACGACTGGTTGACTTTAGGTTTAAACACAAGTATTTCTGTTAATAAATTTGACAGAACACCTCAAGAGAATGCTTTTGCTGCACCTTACACAATTGCAAACTTACAAAGACAAGATGTTAATCCTATCGATGAAAATGGGAACTTTACTACTGCTGGAAACGTTGGTGGAGGTAATGTAATTGCTCAAGAATTATTAAACTTAAATTTAGCAACTGAAACTAGAATTACTGGTAATGCTTTTGCTGATATTGATTTTTCTACTCTTTTAAACGGATTGTCATTTAAAACAGATTTTGGAGTTGATAGAAGATTTGTTGAAGCTCAAACTCGTGAAGTTGATTTGTTAACTCCAGGTGGAGAGGCTTTTAACGGAATTTCTCAACAGAATAGATTTACAATTACTCCAACTTTCTTATATAATAATAAGTTAGGAGAAAAGCATAATTTAAGCTTATTAGCAGGTTATTCTTACGATCAAAATGATATTAGAAATATTGATGTAGCTGGTACAGGTTTCTTAGATGACTCATTTATCAATGTTACTTCAGCATCTACTTTCACAACAACAAGTTCAGATGGTACTACTTCAAGATTAGTTTCATATTTTGGTAGAGCATCTTATGATTATGACAATGGGAAGTATGTTTTAGAAGCTTCTTTAAGAAGAGATGGTTCTTCAAGATTTGGATTTAATAATCAATTTGGTACATTCTGGTCTGCAGCTTTCGGATGGAATATTTCTGATGAAAACTTTATGGCTGATGTAAACTGGATTAGAGACTTAAAATTAAATGTTAGTGCAGGTACAGCAGGTAACGATAGAATTGGAAACTTTGCTAGCTTAGGTACTTTCTTTAACTCTCCTTATAATAATAATCCAGGTTTAAGACCTAATAGTTTAGCTAACCCTGATTTACGTTGGGAAACTACAACAGGATTTGATGCTGGTATTTCTGCATCTTTCTTAAATAGAAGATTAACTGTAGGAGTTGAATTCTATAAGAAAATCACTGATGATTTAATCTTAAATGTGCCTGTTGATCCAACATTCAATTTAGGTTTAAATGCTGTAGCTACAAATATTGGAGAAATTCAAAATACTGGGGTTGATGTAGATATTACTTCTGTTAACTTTGATACTGAGAGTGGTTTCAAATGGACAACTAATTTAAATGTTGGATATAACAAAAATGAGGTAACTAAATTACCAGATGATAATATTGATGAAAGAGGAAACAGATTTGTTGCTCAAGGAGGTAGTTTCTCTGGTCAGAGAGCAATAGAAGGAGAATCTGCTAACTCATTCTATTTAATTAGATATGTCGGAGTTAATCCTCAAACTGGTGATGCTGAGTGGTTAGATGCTAATGGTAACATTACGAATAATCCAACTCAAGCAGATAGAGTTGTTGCTGGTAAAGCAAACCCAGATTTTGTTGGTGGTTTAACAAACACTTTCAAATATAAAAACTGGAGCTTGAGTACTTTATTTAACTTCTCTGTTGGAAATGATATTTTCTTAGCTTCAAGAAGTTTTTCAGAAAATCCAAGATCTGGATTTAATAAAACAACAAGAGTTTTAAATATTTGGCAAAATCCTGGAGATAATGCATTTATCCCTTCTACAAGTAGTAGTACTTATGGGGTTTTTGAACAGGATTCTACTTTACAATTAGAAGATGGATCTTTTGCAAGACTTAAAAATGTAACTTTAGCTTATAGTTTACCTCATAGCTTATTAGATAACATTTTCTTAAGTAACGTAAGATTCTATGCAACAGCTACAAACTTACTTACAATTAAAAGTGATGGTTTAGATGGATATGATCCTGAAACTTCAAGAAACGCTGATGGAGCTGGAGCAATTGGAGAGGAATTCTTTAATATTCCTCAAGCAAGAACTTATACTTTAGGTGTAAATATCACTTTTTAATTTTAACTAACGTAAATCATGAAAAATAATATAAACATAATACTAAAAAGAGCAGGGATTTTAAGTCTTGCAGTATCGTCATTGATTTTTACGTCTTGTGAAGATGAATTAAATGTATTACCTGAAGATTCTCCCGTAACTGAGCTTGTTTTCTCTAATGGAACATTAGCTTTAGGAGCTTTAGAAGGAATGTATAGTGCTGCTCAGCAAGATGATGTATTAAATGGTACATTACAATTAAGTGGAGAATGGCAATCTGATAATGTTGATTTTGAAGGAACATTTCCTACATTTAATGAAATAAGACAGTATACTACATTATCTACTAATACCTCAATTAATGGTATGTGGGATGATAATTACGAAACTATTGCATCAGCAAATTTGGTAATTGATAATGTTCCTTTAGTAGAGGATGAAACTTTTACTCAAGCACAAAGAACTCAAGCTATAGCAGAGGCTAGATTTATGAGAGCTTTAGTATATTTAAATATCTCATCATTCTTTGGTCAGCCTTTACAAGTAGCTGAAGGAAGAAATAATTTAAGTGTACCGTTAGTAATTAGTTCTGAGATTGGTTTAGAGGTTAATAGAGCTACTTTAGGTGAAGTACACGATTTTATTGAATCTGAATTATTAGCTATTATTCCTAGTTTAGGAGCACCTACAACAAGAATTAAAGCAACTTCTGGTGCAGCCAAAGCTTTACTTGCTAGGTTGTATTTATATCAAGAGAGATTTGCTGAAGCTGCTCAAATGGCAAATGAAGTAATTAATGATGGTTTTTATGCTTTAGCTACAGATTATACTTTTTATAATCAAAGAGGTTCTATGGAACATATCTTTACGTTAGCAAATAATGCAGACGATGCTCAAGATAGTGGTGAAGGTTTTTCTGGATTAACTAATCCAAATCCATTAGGTAGAGGAGATGCTCCTTTCTCTGATGATTTATTAGCAGCTTATGCTGCAGAACCAGGAGATTTAAGATTTACTACTTTAAATCAAACAGGTAATGACGCACAAGGAAATGTGAGAACGTTTACTAGTAAATTCCCTGATGGTAATAATAATGCAGATGACGCTCCTGTAATTAGAATTACAGAAATGTATTTAACTAGAGCAGAAGGTAACTTTAGAGCTGGTTCTACTGTTGGAGCTACTCCTTTAGCAGATATCAATACATTAAGAACTAGAGCTGGTTTACCTAATTTAACTACTGTTGATTTAGATATCATCTTAAATGAAAGAAGAAAAGAATTAGCTTTCGAAGGACAAAGAAGAATGGATTTAATGAGAAATAGAATGGATTTAAGAAGACCAGGGCAGCCAGATGCAAATTTATCTGCTCCAGGTATGGATCGCACAATTTTCCCAATCCCTCAAGCGGTTAGAGATTTATCTCCTTTCTTAGCTCAAAATCCAGGATACTAATTTAAAGTATAAATTTGTTTTATAAATTTTAGTATTAATTAGTAATTAATTGAAGCTGTCTTTTTAGACAGCTTCAGTTTTTTTATAGAATGATTTGAAATCAATTTTCGATCATTTAGTTCAAAATTTAAGCAACTTACATCAAAACTAATTTAAGGCACATTTTTAGTGTTTATCTTTGAATTAACAACTGTTTTTATGTATAGTTGTTTGAATTAATCAACCAATAAGTCAAGGAAGTTTGTTAACCTTGACTTTTTTATTTTTTATAAGATAGCATTCATTTGCAATTGTAATTCTTTAGCCTTTTTTGAAGCTGCTTCTGCGAAGTTTTCGTCGTTTCCGGCATAAATAATTCCTCTAGAAGAATTGATTAATAAACCAACAGAAGAATTCATGCCATATTTACAAACCTCTTGTAAATTTCCACCCTGAGCACCAACTCCAGGAACTAATAAGAAACTGTCTGGTATAATTTCACGAATATCTTTTAAATACTCAGCTTTTGTAGCTCCAACTACATACATTAAGTTATGAGCATTTCTCCATTTTCTAGATGTGTTTAAAACATGTTTGTAAACTTCTTTCCCTTCTACTTTTTGAGTTTGAAAATCAAAAGCCCCAGCATTAGAAGTTAAAGCTAATAAAATGGTATGTTTGTCTTCAAAAGCTAAAAAAGGTTCAACAGAATCTTTCCCCATGTAAGGAGCAACTGTAACTGAATCAAAAGATAAATCTTCAAAAAAAGCTTTAGCATACATTGTTGAAGTATTTCCAATATCTCCTCTCTTAGCATCAGCAATCGTAAAAATATTAGGATGATTTTCGTTTATGTATTGTATTGTTTTTTCTAAAGATTTCCATCCTTTAATACCATAAGCTTCATAAAAAGCAGTATTCGGTTTATAGGCGACACAAAGATGGTGAGTAGCATCTATAATTGCTTTGTTAAATTCAAAAATAGGATCTTCTAACGCTAATAAATGTTTGGGTATTTTATTTAAATCTACATCTAACCCAATACACAAAAACGATTTTTTTTGTCGTATTTCAGCTACTAATTGTTCAGTTGTCATTGTTTGTTGTTAAAAAGTTAGGCAAAAGTAACTATTTTAAAGTTTCTGTTATCTTTGTTTTCAAATGTTTCAGTATATAACAACTAAGATTTTTTATGGTTTTCTAACACTTTTAGGAGTAGTAACCGTTGTTTTCTTTCTTTTTAATATTTTACCTGGTGATCCAGCTCGAATGTTAATGGGACAAAGAGAAGATAGTGAACAGCTAGAGATTATTAGAAAAAAGCATGGTTTCGATCAATCAGTTGGAACTCAATATTTATATTATTTGAATGATTTGTCACCTTTGTCTTTTCATAGCAAAAATGAAAATCATTATACTTCTTTAGCTTCAGAAAAATATACATTTAAAAATATTTTTTCCATTGGTGATTTAAGTATAGTTGTAAAATATCCTTATTTAAGGGAATCTTTTCAAAAAAATGGAAAATCTGTAACTTCAGTAATTAAAGAAACATTACCTAATACTATAGTTCTTGCAAGTTTTGCTATCATAATGGCTATTGTTTTAGGAATTTTATTAGGAGTGTTTTCTGCAGTTTATAAAAATTCTACTTTAGATAAATTAATAGCTGTTTTAAGTACATTAGGAATGAGTTTACCTTCCTTTTTCTCGGCAATTTTATTCGCTTGGTTTTTCGGATTTGTACTTCATGAATTTACAGGACTTGAAATGACAGGAAGTTTATTTGTCGTAGATGATTTTGGTGAAGGAACACATATACAGTGGAAAAATTTAATATTACCATCAATTGTTTTAGGAATACGACCACTAGCTGTTGTAAGCCAATTAATGAGAAATTCCTTGTTAGAAACTTTAAATCAGGATTATATAAGAACAGCTCGGGCAAAAGGATTATCTAATTTTAAAGTGATTAAAAATCATGCTTTAAAGAATTCGTTAAACCCTGTTGTTACTGCAATTTCAGGTTGGTTTGCTTCAATGTTAGCAGGAGCAGTTTTTATTGAATATATTTTTAACTGGAATGGTTTAGGAAAAGAGATCGTTAATGCTTTAGATACTTTAGATTTACCAGTTATTATGGGAAGTGTATTAGTGATTTCAAGTATATTTATAATAATCAATATTTTGGTAGATATCATTTATGTTTGGTTAGACCCAAGAGTAAAATTGAATTAAATGAAATATTTTTATTTGGTAATTATAGTTTTCTTCGCAAGTTGTACTTCACCGAAAGTGTTTTCAGAATCTGCATTAAATGAGAAAATTCAAACTTTAAATAGAGAAACAATAACCTTTAAAGAAGTTTTAGAACGTAATAAAGGGAAAAAGATTTTTGCTCAAATATTCGCTAGTTATTGTCCTGTGAGTCAGGATAGTTTTGATGATGTTTTAAAATTTCAAAAAGAAAATCCTGAATTCAGTTTTGTTTTTTTATCGGTAGATCATTCATATTACGATTGGAAGCGAGGTTTAGCGTATGTAAAACCTAAAGGACAATTTTATTACATCCCTGAAAAAGGAGAAGGAAGTTTAGGGAAATTTCTAAAATTAAAAAGTATTCCTAGATTTCTAAAAATAGATGAGCAAGGAAATATAGAAGTTTTTAAAACATCCAAAGTATCAGATAAATTAAAATAAATGAAGTTACTTTCTTTATTATTTATTTTGATGGTGTTTTTAAGCTGTAAGCCAAGAATAGAATCTTCGTTTTCTGAAAAGGCTTTGCAAGATCAATTGGTAACATTATCAAATGATTCAATTACTTTCAAGAATGTTTTAAATCAATATAAAGGAAAAAAGATTTTAATTGATGTTTGGGCTTCTTGGTGTTCAGATTGTATTAAATCTATGCCTAAAGTTTCACAACTTCAAAAAGATAATCCAGATATAGTTTTTTTATTTTTATCTATAGATGATTCATTAACTGATTTACAGAATGGAATAAGTAAATATGGAATTAATGGAGAACATTATTTGTTACCTTCAAGTTGGGATGGAGATTTAGGTGAATTTTTAGATTTATCATGGATTCCAAGATATTTAATTATAAATGAAGTAGGAGGTATTGAAGTCTTTAATGCGATTAGAGTTAATGACTCTAGGGTTTTAAATGCCCTCAAATAATTATTACGTTTTCGTAAAAAAACTAAAGCTTAATCTTTAAACTTCGTTATTAAAAAAGTAGTTTTGTGTGATTGCACTACAAAGTTTTTTTAAAATAAATGTGCTAATAAACTAATAATAATCAACCTTCAATAACAGAAGTATTTATAACAAAACCAATGAGACAAAAAATTGTAGCAGGTAACTGGAAAATGAACAACACTTTAAATGAAACTAAAGAGTTGCTTAAAGGGTTAAAAAAAGAATTAAAAGGAGTAAAGTTAGATAATACCCGTGTAATTATTGCTCCAACATTCGTGAATCTACAACATGCTGTAAAGAAAACAGCGAAGAGTGTTTTAGAAGTTTCTGCTCAAAATTTACACCAAGCTAAAAATGGAGCTTTTACAGGAGAGATTTCTGCTGATATGTTGTTAGATATTGGAGTAAATGTTGTTATTTTGGGGCATTCGGAAAGAAGAGCTTATTTTAACGAAACAGATGAGGCTTTAGCTCAAAAAGTAAATACAGCAGTAGCAAAAGGTTTAGATGTTATTTTTTGTTTTGGAGAACAATTAGAAGACAGACAAAATGAAAATCATTTCTCAGTTGTAGAAAGCCAATTAAAAAAAGCGCTTTTCGGGTTACAGGCAGAAGTATTTAAAAATATCATTTTAGCTTATGAGCCTGTATGGGCAATAGGAACAGGACAAACAGCGACAGCAGATCAAGCTCAAGAAATGCATGAGTTTATTAGAGGTTTATTGGCTAAAGCTTATGATGCTAAATTGGCTGATAGTGTTTCTATTCTTTATGGAGGTAGTGTAAAACCAAATAATGCAGAAGAAATTTTTTCTAAACCAGATGTTGATGGAGGTTTAATTGGAGGAGCTTCATTAAAAGAAAAAGATTTTTCTGCTATTGTAAAATCAATTTAATTGGATAATATATATATAGAGTATTCTTTTGTAGTAGAACCGAAACAGCCAGCAATTGAAATTTTAATAGCTGAATTAGGTGAGAAAAATTTTGAAAGTTTTGTTGAAAATGAAACGGGTTTGTTAGCTTATATTCAAAAGAAAGATTGGAAAGAAGATGTTTTAGAGGAAATCTTTATACTTGAATCAACGGAATTTGAAATAACTTACGAATTCAAAGAAGTTGAACAAACTAATTGGAATGAAGAATGGGAAAAACATTTTAACCCAATTCAAGTAGAAGATAAGGTGAGTATTAGAGCTCCTTTTCATGAAAATCCAAATTTAGAATACGATATTGTTATTGAACCTAAGATGAGTTTTGGAACAGGTCATCATGAAACAACATACATGATGATACAACATCTTATAGGTTTAAATTTACAAGATAAAAAAGTATTAGACATGGGATGTGGTACCGGAGTTTTAGCAATTTTTGCTGAAATGAAAGGTGCTAACCCTATAGATGCTATAGATATTGATAATTGGTGTTATGTAAATTCTTTAGAGAATGTAGAGCGAAATTCTTGTAAAAACATTACTGTTTTAGAAGGAGATGCAGAGTTACTAGTTAATAGAAAATATGACGTCATTATCGCAAATATTAATAGAAATATTCTTTTAAAAGATATGAATGCTTATATGAGTTGTATAAGTGAGAAAGGAATATTACTTTTAAGTGGATTTTATAAGGAAGATATTCCAATTATAGATAAAGAAGTATCTAAATACGGAATGACCTTAGATGTAGTTATTAAAAGAAATAACTGGGTGTCGTTAAAGTATATTAAGTAAAATTGAAGATGAGTACGATAGAAAAAATACAAGAAGAATTAGATGTGCTAGTACAAGAAACTAGTCAGCATGAAATTATTTTGTATAATGATGATGTAAATACATTTGACTTTGTAATAGATAGTTTAATTGATGTTTGTGATCATACTTTAGAACAAGCAGAACAATGTACAATACTTGTGCATTATAAAGGTAAGTGTGCTGTTAAAACAGGAGAATATAAAGATTTAGAACCAAGATGTTCTAAATTGTTAGAATTAGGTTTATCTGCTGAAATAGTATAACATGGAGAATGTACTTAAGTACTACGATTTTTCAGAATTTTCTGAAGATCAATCAAACACTTTTTCTGGAAACGAAATAGCTTTTACAGAATTGAATAGCGAACATTTTTTAATTTTTGAAAAAAAAATAGATGGCTATAATTTATATGTTTCCAAATTCTTGTCTAAGAAAGAAGTAGGGGTGAAGCCCCCAGAAATACTAGAGTTGTTGGTAGAAAACTACGATAAATCTATACCCGAACATAGAATAATTTTAAGAAAATATCTTCACTAAAAACTCAATTAAATTGAGTTTTTTCTTTTTATAGTGACCAATCAAAAAAAGATGTGTCTTATTTAATGTAACAGTATAATAACTGTTTTAAAATTAGATAAGTTCATTGAAAATATATAGTAATTCCCAAATTACAATTTTATAATCCCTAGTTATAGAAATATAACGGCACTTAAAGTATAGTAGTTAGTAGTAGTTAAAAATAGTAGTAGTTAGTTTTTATACTAAGTTTGGTTAGACAAGGAGATTTAAAATATTTTATTTCGAATCTCCTTTTTTTGTGACCAATTAAAAAAAAGTGTGTCAAATAAATGTAACAGTATAATAACTGTTTTAAAATTAGATAAGTTCATTAACAATATATAGTAATTCCCAAATTACAATTTTATAATCCCTAGTTATAGTAATATAACAACACATAAAGTATAATAGTTAGTAGTAGTTAAAAATAGTAGTAGTTAGTTTTTATACTAAGTTTGGTTAGACAAGGAGATTTAAAATATTTTATTTCGAATCTCCTTTTTTTGTGACCAATTAAAAAAAAGTGTGTCAAATAAATGTAACAGTATAATAACTGTTTTAAAATTAGATAAGTTCATTAACAATATATAGTAATTCCCAAATTACAATTTTATAATCCCTAAGTTATAAAGATGTAAAAAACACAAAAAAGTGTTTAAATAGTTAATAGTAGTTAAAAATAGTAGTAGTTAGTTTTTATACTAAGTTTGGTTAGACAAAGGGGCTTTGACTTTTAAAGTCCCTTTTTTAATAACTATAATAAAAGAATAATGATTTTTAAATTTTCAAGAATATAAAATAAAAATAGTAGTAGTTAGTTTTTATACTAAGTTTGGTTAGACAAGGAGGCTTCAATTAATTTTGAAGTCTTCTTTTTTTGTTTAGTAGTGACTTTTTATGTTTAAATGTGTCATAACTATATAAAAATATAATTAAAATAAAACTAGGTAATCCCCAATACCTTAATATAATCCCCAAAACCAAGAGCTTCTTCCCCCAGAGAATTTCTCTTCTAAAGAAGAAGCTCATATTGTAATAACAAGAGTAATAGAAAAAAGTATAAATAATTTAAGTTTGGTTAATTGTTAAAAGATCTCATTTTGAGATTTTTTTTTGCTTTTTATGAATTTTAAAGTAGAGTTTTTTATTTATTTCCTATTTTTTTGATAGGTTTTATAGGATTTGTTTTAGTGATGCTTTTTAATGTTTGTATCGTTAACTAAATGTTAATTTTAAATATTAGTGTTAATTTAAGTTGCAAAATGAAATTGAAAATGAATAAGTTAGTTGTCAAATTATATACTATTGTAGGATAATTGATTACTGTTTTTTTTAGATAAAAATGTTAAATTTTTATCTATCTTGTTGTTTTATTAACATTTAAGTAAATCTTGTGAAATAATATATAGATGTTAAAATGGTAAAAAAAAAGTTATAATTTCGTTAAAAATTTAATTATTAACCATTAAAAAACAATTTAAAGATGAAAAAAATGAAATTCTCCCGAGTTGCATTATTATTAATTGGTGCGAGTTTTTTCGCATGTCAGTCAGAAGACAATAATCAGCCAGAAGCTGTAGCTGATAATGGTATTTCTTCTACTCTTGTATCAAGGTTAGCAAATTTTGATATGAATACAAATAACGTAAAGAAAGTTGATTTTGTGTTGCCTTCTGGTGAAACTACTCCTATGTACCAGGTTGAAGGTGATATTCATATGACTGAAGAAAAAATCAACAGTCTTCCTAATTTACAAGATCTTTCAGGAAGAAATTATTACACTAACAATTTAGTGGCTCAAAATACTGTTATTGATATCATCGGGTACACTGGTGGTGGAGGTTTTGGTTTGTCTAGTAAGGCAAGAACAGCTTTACAATGGGCTGTGAACAATTATAACAGATTAAATTTAAGTATTAGATTTAACTTAACTTTTGGAACTAATTATCAACCACAAGACATGGTAGTTTACAATAATCCTAACGAAAATGGTTCAGGAGGTTCTGCTGGTTTTCCTTCTGGAGGAAACCCATTTAAGTTTGTTCAAATTTTCGGCTTAGATGGTTTTACAACTAATGTAAATGAGCATGTAATTACTCATGAAATAGGTCACTCTGTAGGTTTCCGTCATACAGATTATCAAACAAGACAAAGTTGTGGGCAAAATGTAAATGAAGGTAGTGCTGGTGTTGGAGCTAATCCAGTACCTGGAACTCCTGCTGGATATGATCCTACTTCAGTTATGATTGCTTGTTTTAATTCAAGTGATGATGGTGAGTTTGGTCCAAACGATATTATTGCATTACAGTATTTATACTAAGTAGTAATTTATATTATTTATAAAAAAAATCCTGAGAATTATTTCTCAGGATTTTTATTTTTAATAAAATACTTTTTGTGAATAATCTACTATTCTCAGTAGTTTATCTAATAATTTAATGTTTATTTGAGGGTACTTAATGTCGTTATATTCATTTTTAATAGATAAGTTTATGTCCTCAGGTACGACTTCTTTTTCTGTATTATTAAATTTTAAATAGTATTTTCCTTCTCTTAATGCTAATTCAGCTGTTTCTACGACTAACTCATTCTTATTTTCATCAACAAGTTCTATCTTAATAAATTCAACCTTTTCCACTTCATAAATGTCTACGTTAATTTTATATTCAGAGTCTGTTTTTTCAACAAAAGAATAAAATATAGATCCTTCTCTGTTTTGACTAAAAAGTCCAATAGAAATGAAAAGGAAATAAATGATAAAAGTAATTTTCTTCATTTTGATTTAATTTATTTATGATGCAAATTTATAAAAGTTATTTATACATCTGTTTTTAGATATATAAAACTATAAGCTAACTTCATGCCAAAGTAAAATTGATTTTTCTGTTTGTTGTAATTTAATAGAAAAAAGTCTTGCTTTATATAAAGCAAGACTTTTAAGATAATTATTAATAAAGAAAGTATAAAATTTGTTTTTATTGTACAGCTTTTAATGCGTTGATATTTCCATAACCAAAACTAGAGTTTCTGTTAGGATAAAATTCTCCAGCTCGTTTCATTTTATCTAATACTTGTGCTCTAGTCCATGTAGGATTTTTAGACCATACTAAAGCCGCAATACCAGCAGTTGTAGCCGTTGCTACAGAAGAACCTCCTACATAATTTGCAGCATTATCGTAAGAACTTAATACAGGAACAAAATTTCCTGAATTTCTTTCCATTTCAATTGTGAAATCTATTTTAGAACCAGAATGACAGTTCCCACATCTTTCATATCTTCCTTCTTTTAAACCAGTAACAGCAACTGTTTCATCCATACTAGCAGGAAAAATTACTCCGTACCAAGTTGTTAAAGAAGTAGAAGTACCACCAGCAGCTATAATCATTTTTCCTCTATTATAGGCATATCTAACTGCATCTTTTACTCTTGAAATACTAAAAGGAGAACCTATTGACATTGAAATTATTTTCACATCACTTCTATTACCTAAAGCAGTTAATGCTTCAGCAACACCTCTTTTTTCATGATAATCATCTATCAATACATTTTGTACAGCTCTATAACTAACTAAGTTCGCGTTATATGCAACTCCAACAGGTAAATTATTACCATTTCTAGGAGCTGTAGCCACAGATGCCATACTAGTACCATGTCCGCATTTATCGTTAACACCATCATAATTATTCGACCAAGGCCAAATTGAATCTACAAAAGTTCCATATTTTTGTACTGTTCTACCAGAAGATTGTCCTGTGTTGAAGTTTTGATTCATAAATCTTTGTCCAGAAGATAAGCCAGAATCTATAACGGCAACTGTTATTCCTCTACCAGTGCTATAATTCCAAGCAGAAGGAATATTGTGAATGTCAAAATTCCAAGGTACTCTAGCAGCAGGAGATACGGTTCTATAATCAGCAGAAGCAATACTTTGTGATCTGAAACCACACCCAAATCCTTCACCAGATCTTGCGCTTAATCCGTTATCTTCTTCAAGTTTATAAGAAGCAGGTTCCAAATAGCGAACAGTTTGGTCAGCTAATAAAGCTTCTATAGTTGCAATATTTTCAACCTTAATATCTATTACATTAATATTATCATCAATATATAAATCGTCTGTAGCTCTAGAAGCAGTAGAGTTATCTTTGCTTTCAATAGATCTTACTAGATTGATAAGTTTATCTTTAATATTTGTAGAAGCAGTGCTTCTCTGAAATTGTCCAGGATCACTACCATATCCAATGGTTAATAAGTTATTACCATGCTTAACAGCACTCCAGATAGTTTGTGCATTAGTGTCCATCCAGTCGAAATCACCTTTAGTTTCCAATGATTCTTGAATGATTGTGTTGATTTTACTTTTAGAAAGTAATTCTGTTTGTTGTTCAGGAATTGGTTGATCTATAGTTTCGTCATTTTTAGAGCACGAAACTATAACCCCAGCTACCGCTAGGGTAAATAATAGTTTTTTCATTCTTTGAAGGGTTTTTTAATTTGTTGACACGAATATATTAAAAAAATCATAAAAAAATTATCAAATATTTATTTTGAGTATGTTTTTTTGTGTTTTTTGATAAAAAACTTTGTTAAGTGAATGCTTTTAGCTATTGTGTTTATTGATCTAGATGTGTTTTTGTGTTAAAAAAGAATATTTAATAAAAAAAGCATATCTACATTGTTAGATATGCTTTTTTTATGAGTTGTAATTAGTAATATGGTATTTTATTTTTCAAGTTTTACTCTGGTTGGTGTGTCTTTTCCATTTATAATAGATGCAGTTCCTACAAAAACAGCTTTAATAGTTTCAGTTAAAATAGATACGTCTAAAGTTTCGGCTTCATCTGTTACTTTATGATAATCAGGATCAATATCAATTGGTGTTGTAGAGAAAGTATGAGAAGGAACTCCTAATCGAGCTAAAGATGCATTATCAGATCTAAAAAAAAGATTGAAACTTTTATAAGGATCTGGAAATAATTTATAACCAGTACCTTTTAAATTTTTCTGAATAATTTCCCCAAAATTAGATCGTTCAAAACCAGTTAGCCATGCTGTTTTTGGTCCAGTTTTAGGTTCTTTAGCTATTAATTCTAGGTTTATACCAGCTACAAATTTTTTAGGATCAATTTGCTTTCCAAAATATTTTGAACCTATTAACCCCATTTCTTCTGCTGTAAAACATACAAACAATATACTTCTTTCATTATTGTTTTGTTCAGCAAAGTATTTAGCTAAAGTCAAAACTCCAACAACTCCAGAGGCATCGTCATTTGCACCATTATAAATACGATCTCCATCTCCACTTTTTTTAACACCTAAGTGGTCGTAATGTGCAGATACAATAACAATTTCGTCTTTTTTACTTTTTCCTTCTAAAAGACCAATTACATTAAACATTTTTATGCCTTTTTGCTCAAAATTTTGACGGTATGTTTTAAGGTTTTGAAATGTTTTGAGACCAATTTTTTTGTATTCATTTTCTATATACTGGGCAGCTTTTTCAATTCCAGGAGTTCCTGTAGCTCTTCCTTCCATTTCATCAGAAGCTAAAGTATATAAATGATTTCTTACTAATGTAGTATCAATATTTGGTGTTTTTGTTTTTTGTGTGTTTTGTTCTGGAGATTTAGAAAGATTAATTAAAGCTTGATCTTGACCGTTTTCTCCGTTTCCTCCGTTTTTTCCAATTTTTCCATTAGTAGCATTTTCTCCTTTAGTTCCATCTGCGCCATTAGCACTTTTCAAATTAATGGCGCAACTAACCAAAATAGATAAAGAAAATATGAGAGGTAATTTTAAAAGAATAGATTTCATAAGTAAATAAATTAAAAGCTAAAGATAGCTAATATTATTCCTTAAATTTGCCAAAATTTTGATCATGGATTTAAATCTTATACCTAAAATAAAGCATACCCATTCTAATAATTTCTTTTTACTGGCAGGTCCTTGTGCAATAGAAGGAGAGGAAATGGCTTTAAGAATAGCAGAGAAGATTGTTGCTATTACAGATCGATTAGAAATTCCTTACGTTTTTAAAGGGAGTTTTAAAAAAGCGAATAGAAGTAGAATTGATAGTTTTACTGGTATAGGTGATGATAAAGCTTTAAAGATTTTAAGAAAAGTTTCTGAAACTTTTGATGTACCAACAGTTACAGATATTCATGAAATTTTAGATGCTGATAAAGCAGCAGAATATGTAGATGTATTACAAATTCCTGCATTTTTAGTTCGTCAAACAGATTTAGTAGTCGCTGCAGCAAAAACTGGTAAAGTAGTAAACTTAAAGAAAGGACAATTTATGAGTCCAGAAGCTATGGAGCACGCTGTTAAAAAAGTAAAAGATTCTGGAAGTGAAAAAGCTTGGATTACAGAGAGAGGAACAATGTTTGGATATCAAGATTTATTAGTAGACTTTAGAGGAATTCCTACGATGAAAAAATTTGCTCCAACGGTATTAGATGTAACTCACTCATTACAACAGCCAAATCAAAGTTCTGGAGTTACAGGAGGTAGACCAGATATGATTGAAACTATTGCTAGAGCAGGAGTTGTAAATAATGTTGATGGTTTATTTATTGAAACACATTTTGATCCTGCTAATGCTAAATCTGATGGGGCTAATATGTTACATTTAGATTATTTAGAACAATTACTTTCTAATTTAGTAGCAATTAAAAAGCTTGTAAATACTTTTTAATTTTATTTAAATCGAACAAAAACTGGTTTTTCAAAATAATAACTTGGAGTATAAACTGGTGCGTTTGAAGAAAAATTATACCAAGGAGAGATATCTGTATCTTCAAAGTTTTTAAGTAAACAAACACTCTGTGCAGGTGTGTTTCCTTGGGCTAATAAAAAAAGTTTTTCGCCTTTTTCATTACTTACTTCATCTACAATAATTTCGATATGTCCTGGAAATCCAGGTTTTACCAACATATCACCAATTTTAATGTCTTTAATTTTTACTTTTTCAAGTTCATTATGCAAAGAAGCAGTTCCTGAATAGGTATAAATTAAGTTTAAATATTTGTAAAAGTTGGTTTTAGAATAATCAGGTTTCGCTGTTTTATGAAAATTTACCTTGTTACCTTTGATTTTTGGTCTATAACCAGCAGCGTATTGTTTCCAAGAACAATAATGACCAGAAGTAAATTTAAAACCTATTTCATCTTTCCTGTTTTGATTCCATAAATACTCAGACCTAATTCTCATTAAAGCATCTGCACATTGTTGCAAACCATTTTTAGGAACTGGAACCTCTAAAATAGCATCGTGCCAATCTTGAGCAAAATATTTAGAACCATCGTAATTAATGATTTCAGAACCGTGTTTCTTTAATTTATAGTTTCTTAAGTAGTATTGAAAAGAGTTGTTTTTTATAGTATTTCGCTCATAACCTTTAGGTGGTTTTATACGAGATTTAATTGTTTTTCCATCTTTATTAATTAAATTTTCTTTAGGTAATGAAATAAAGGCTTCAATTTGATTAGTGTATTGTTTTCCCTTCGGATTCATTCGCATTAAAATAAATAGTATTAGTACTGATGCGACAATTAAAAGAAGATTTTTTTTCATAGCTTATTAAGATTCATTTTTGCTTTCTAAATTAAAGAATATTTTTGCATCCATAATTTAAAACAGAATGAAAATAAAAAATATTGTAATATTCATCGTTGTAAATTTCCTTTTCCTTAGTGTTTATGCTCAAAAAGAAAACGCTGAAATTATGCGTTATCCGAGTGTATGGAAGTTTGAAAGAATTTAAAAGAGAATTTGAAATAGTAAATAGTCGATAGATAAACAATCACCTGTAATTGCAATTACAGGTGATTGTTTATCTATAAAATTATATAGCATTTATTCGGATCGTAATGATTTTACAGGATTAGAACTTGCGGCTTGAATAGTTTTTATGCTAATTACTATTAGAGCAAATACAATCATGGTAAAACCACTCACAAGAAAAGTTACAAATCCAATGTCTGTTCTGTAAGAAAAATCTTGAAGCCATTTATGAATCCCGTACCAAGCTACAGGAGAGGCCAATACAAAGGCTATACTAACTAGTATTAAAAATTCTTTACACAAAAGCGTGTTGATTTGTAGTATAGATGCTCCTAAAACTTTTCGCATTCCAATTTCTTTAACACGTCTATTGGTAGTATAAATTACAAGTCCCCATAAACCTAAGCAGCTTATTAAAATAGAAAGTCCAGTAGCCCAGCTTAATAGTTTAGAAATCTTATTTTCTTTGTTGTAAAACTTTGCAATTGTTTCGTCCATAAATTCAATTCGATAATCTTCAACTTCTGTGTATACCTCGCTATAAATTGCTTTAACTTTAGTTAAGGTGGTTTTTAAATCTTCAGCAGATAAATTATGAAATGCTACATGAACAGCCATAAACCTACTATATCTGGATCTATACCAATCTCCTGTAAGAGCTAAAGGAGTAATATTTGATCGAAGCGATTGCTGATTGAAATCAGACATAACACCAACGATAGGAGTTTTTGACCCTCCAAAATCTAAGGATTTTCCAATAGCATCTTCTGGTGTTTTAAATCCGAATGTTTTTCTAGCTGTTTCATTAATAACTAATTCTCTTACAGTGTCATTTCTAAACATTTTACCTGCTAGTAATTTCAGTTCAAATAATTCACCATAATTTGTGTCTCCAAAAATAAATTGAATGTCAGACTGTATTTTTTCATTTCCCTCAGTATACGTTGCAGTAGAAGTGTTATAACTATTAGATGCTGGGGGTACACCACCAATACTTAATTTATTAATCTGCGGAATAGCTTTTAGTTTTTGTAAGTACAGTTCTTTTTTTGCTAATTCTTGTTCTCCTCTTGGATTATAAATAGAAGCAACAGCTTCAGTTTTAAACCCTACATCTTTACTCAATAAGAAATTGATTTGTTTTCCAACCAATAAAGTAGCTATAATAAAAATTTGAGCAATTGTAAATTGAAATATCGTTAAGAATTTTCTTAATAAAGCCTTTTTTTCTCCCGATCCTAAGTTGTTTTTCAATACAGCAATTACATTGAATTTAGATATCACCAAAGCAGGATAAAATCCAGATAAAAAAGTAACAATTAGTAATAGTATAATAATTGCTATTATAATTATAGGGGTTGCAAATAAAGAGAAAGTTAATCCATCTTGAACAAAGTCTGAAAATACTTGAATTAACCATTTAGATAATAATAGTGAAAGCATACCTGACAAAAAAACCAGTAAGAATGTTTCCCCCATGAATTGTATAATTAACTGTTTTCTTGAACTTCCTAAAGCTTTTCGAATACCAATTTCCTTTGAACGTTGTGTAGCTTGAGCAGTGTTGAGGTTAATAAAATTAATACAACCTAACAATAACAAGAAAATAGCAACTAATCCTAGGTTTCTTAATAAAGGTTTACTTGGTTGACTTCTTTCCCAATCATAAATTCCATAACTATTATTAAAGTGAATATCGTTTAAAGGTTGTAATACAAACTCTTTAGATTGATTGTATTTACGAGAAAATTCATCTAAATGTTTTTCTGCTAAATCGTTTAATTCTTTTCGTATCTGTTCTAGGTTTGTACCAGAATATACTTTTAAATATAATTGAGAACTTGAGTTTGTTGCATTCCAGTTTTTGTTTATAAAATCATCTCTTAAACGAGTATTTAAAACTGTTGGTCTTGATATAAATTCTTGGAAAATAAAGTCGGTTCTACCTTTTAAGTTTTCTACAATTCCACTAACTTTTATTTGTAAAGAATCATTATAAACTAAAGTTTTTCCAATTATTTGAGATGGATTTAGCTTTGGAAAATATTCTTTGGCTCTTGTATCTGTTAAAATTACCTGATTAGGATTAACCAAAGCTTCATTTTTATTTCCCGCTAGAAAATTATAGTCAAAAATATCGAAGTATTCAGGTGTGGTGAAAATGACATGATTTGGCCATTTTTTAATAATATTTTCTTCTTTGTTTTCTACAATAGAAGGACGTTCAATTGTAAAACCATTAATAACTTCAAAGTTAGAATTTTCTTTAATAGCATCTTCTAAAGCTAGAGTAACTCCAGAATTAAAAAACTTTCCGTTTGGACCGCTAAAGTTAGAAACGACTCTATAAATTCGATCACTGTCTTTATGAAAATTGTCAAAAGTAAAATCATAATAAATCATTAAGCCTATAATAAAAGAGGCGCTTAAACCTATGGTAAGTCCAATAACATTTATAAATGAAAACACTTTGTTTTTCATAATATTTCTCCATGCTATTTTAAAATAATTTTTAAGCATAACGTAAGGCTTTGTTTTTAAAGGTTAATAATTAAGCTAAAATGTTTTCAGTTATTTTTTGTCCGTCTAACATTCGAATAATTCGATGACTATATTTAGCATCATGTTCGCTATGTGTTACCATAACTACTGTAGTTCCAGACTCATTTAAATCAATAAGTAAATCCATAACTTCATTACCATTACTACTATCTAAGTTACCAGTAGGTTCATCTGCTAGAATTAATTTCGGATTATTTACAACGGCTCTAGCTACTGCAACACGCTGTTGTTGTCCACCAGATAATTGCTGAGGAAGATGATTTCTACGATGCATGATTTGCATTTTTTCTAAAACTTCTTCAACTCTTTTTTTACGCTCCTTAGCTTTTACTCCGGTGTAGATTAAAGGCAATTCTACATTTTCAAAAACAGTAAGTTCATCAATTAAGTTAAAACTCTGAAAAACAAAACCAATATTATGTTTTCTTAAGTTTGCACGTTTACGTTCGTTGTAGTCAGAAACTTCTATTCCATTAAACTTAAAGCTTCCACCATCTGAATCATCTAATAAACCAAGAATGTTAAGTAAAGTAGATTTCCCACATCCTGAAGGTCCCATTATAGCTACAAATTCACCTTCTTTAACTTCAAAAGATAATTTGTTTAAAGCAATAGTTTGTACTTCTTCGGTTTTGTAAAATTTTTGTAAGTCAGTAATCTGTATCATAATACTTTCTATTTAATATTTTTTTATTGTAAAATCAATTCTTCTACGTCTTTATAAGCTTCATAACTAGAGGTAATTACTTTATCACCTGGAGTTAAACCGTTTAAGATTTCGTAAAATCTGGTGTTTTGACTACCTAATTGTGTGGCTATTTTGTAAGCTCTTTTTCCGTCTTCACTAACTTTAAAAATCCAATTTCCATTAGTTTGCTGATAAAAACTTCCTTTAGGAACAAGTAAAGCTTGTTTTTCTGCACTTAAAGCTACTTTTATTTGTAGGTTTTGTCCTCTTCGAATCCCTTTAGGAACTTCCTTTTCAAATTTCATATCTACTTGAAATTTTCCATTATTAACTTGAGTAAAAACTTTTTTAATGACTAAGGTATATGTTTTATTATGAAGGATAACACTTCCTTTTTGCCCAGGATATATTCTAGAAATATAATGCTCATCCATAGCAATTCTAACTTTATAATCAGAAGTAACATCAACTTGGCCTAAACGAGTTCCTTTATTAATTGATTGTCCGATTTCTGTATCAAAAGAAGTAAGTTGTCCATCAATAGGAGCACGAACAATTAAATCACCTACTTTTTTACGCATCAGTTCTAAAGCATTTTGAGTTCTTCTGTAGGAACTTTTGGCTTTGTTGATTTCTAAACTTGAAGCAATAGAATCCTCAGATAAAACTTGTTTTGCTAATTTTAATCGTTCTTTTTGATAGTTGTAATTATTTTCAGAAGATTCAAAATCTTGACGAGAAATTACTCCTTTTTCATATAGTTTCTTGTTCAATTTGTATTCTCGAGTAGCTTCAATATGACTACTTTCTACATCAGTATATCTATTTTTTCTATTGATGGTGTTTTGACGAGCAGCATTTTGAGAAATTTGCATTTGCGTTAATAAATTGTATACAGAAGTTTCTTGGTTAATCAGGTTTAATTCTAAATCTGTATTAGAAAGTTTCAAAATAGGCTGTCCTTTTTTTAGTTTAGCTCCGTCTTCAACAAATTTTTCAACAACATTACCACCTTCTAAAGCATCTAAATAAATAGTTGTGATAGGTAATACAATTCCGTTAACAGGAATATTTTCTTGGAAAACATCATTAATTACAGTACTCACAGCTATACGTTCCTTTTTTACATTTAATTTAGTAGTTCCAGATGACTGCTTAAAAATGTATAATAGTAATGCAAGAAACATAATCACACTAGCTACAATAGCGATATGTTGATTTGAGAATTTTTTCTTTTGAAGTTGAATGTCCATTGTAATAACTTTTTCGTTATTCGTTTCATAGTCAATATGATGCCAAAAACAAAATTACCTGTATATCAGTGGTTTAAGTTTTTTTATTTTCTTTTAAGTGTTCGTTTTTGATACACTAAATGTTCAAAAGTGTACACTTTTATAAATCAAGTTTTTTTGTTTTTCTAATTTTTAAAACCTTAGTATAAAATTGTAATATTGTGGTAATGGTATTAAAAAAAGCTACAGTTTTAGTTATAGATGATGATGCAGATGTACTTACTGCAATACGTTTGCTACTTAAACCTTTGGTGAAAACAATAGTCACTGAAAAAAATCCGAGTAATATAATTTCACAAATAGAAAAAGCTAGTTATGACATTGTAATTCTTGATATGAATTTTAATGGTTTAGTAAATACTGGAAATGAAGGGATTTTTTGGTTACGAAAAATAAAAGAATATCAACCAGAAACAGCAGTTATTTTAATGACAGCTTATGCTGATATTGATTTAGCTATACGAGGTTTAAAAGAAGGAGCATCTGATTTTTTAATGAAACCTTGGAAGAATGAAAAATTACTTGATGCAATTGCTACAATTGTAGATAAGAAAAAGGTGAAAAAAGTTCTTCCTTTACAAACAAATACTACTGCTATTATTGGTGAAAGCGAAGTCATGCAAGATGTTTTTACTAAATTAAAAAAAGTAGCACCGACAGATGCAAATGTTTTAATTCTTGGA
Organism: Tenacibaculum aquaeponti; assembly: GCF_052084715.1. Classification (GTDB taxonomy): domain Bacteria; phylum Bacteroidota; class Bacteroidia; order Flavobacteriales; family Flavobacteriaceae; genus Polaribacter. Next base: position 3,492,925 of record NZ_CP197288.1, read on the forward strand.
GAGAATGGAACAGGAAAGGATTTAATTGCAAGAGCACTTCATGATAATTCTAATAGAAAAGATAAGCCATTTGTGAAAGTTGATGTTGGAGCATTAACTACAACGCTTTTTGAAAGTGAATTATTCGGATATAAAAAAGGAGCCTTTACAGGAGCAAATGAAGATAGAATTGGACGGTTCGAAGCAGCAAATGGAGGAACCTTATTTTTAGATGAAATTGGAAATATTTCTTTAGGTCAACAAGTACGATTATTAACTGTTTTACAAAATAGGTGTATCACTCCTTTAGGGGCTAATAAGGAAATTCCAATAGATATTCGATTGATTTGTGCAACCAATGTAACTCCTGCTGAGTTAGCAGATGAAAGCAAGTTTAGAAAAGATTTAATTTATAGAATTAATACAGTTGATATTATAGTTCCTCCATTAAGAAGAAGAGGTACAGATATAACAATGTTATCTAGGCATTTTGTTGCACATTATTCAGAAAAGTATAACAAAAGTACTTTTACTTTCGATCCAGCTTTTATTAGCAAGCTTAAGAGCCACGATTTCCCTGGTAATGTAAGAGAATTACAGTATGTTTTAGAACGTGCAGTAATTATGACAGATGGATCTGTTTTAAAACCTGAAGATTTGGTATTTTCTTCTATAGAGCGATCTGTAACCCAAAAAACTAGTGAAAATGAAAGCTTGAATTTAGAAGAAGTAGAAAAGAAAGCAATTCTTACAGTTTTAGAAAAACACCAAGGTAATATTTCAAAATCAGCAAAAGAATTAGGAATTACTAGAGCAGCTTTGTACAGACGATTGGCTAAATATGAATTATAAAAGTTTCATTATAAAAATATTCATTAGAGTTATACTTATGGTAAGTTTAATTCTAACGCTAGTATATTTCTCATATAGAAATGAGTTTACTTACGCGATTGTCTTAGGTATAGGATTATTCGTGATTATATATAACACATATACTTTTATAAAACGTCGTTTTTTAGTTATTGAAGACTTTTTTAATGCGGTTAAATATCGTGATTTTTCTAGAGGTTTTTCTGAAGATGTAGCCGCTAAAGATATTCGTTTTTTGTATAAAGGTTTTAATCAAGTTCATCAAACGATCAAGGAAATTAATGCGCAAAACCATGCACAATATGTATATCTTCAAAAGATATTAGAAATGGTAGATATTGGTATTATTGCTTATGATTTAGAAACCGGTAATGTATTGTGGAGTAACGATTCTTTTCTTAAGATTTTAGATGTTCCTTCATTTAAAAATATCAGTTTTATAGAACGAAGAAAACCAGAGTTATTCACTACAATTTTTGAGACTTTTCACAGAGAAGGAGATTCAGTAATTATAACTTCTGAAAATGAAAAAATAAAGACATTAGTTTCTGATACAATTTTTGAAGTTGAAGAAGACACATTTAAACTTTTGGTAATTCAAAATATAGATGATACACTAAATAAAAATGAGTCGGAATCATGGAAAAAATTACTGAGTGTAATGACACATGAAATCATGAATTCTATTACACCGATTGCATCTTTGGCAAATACTTTGGAGAGAAATCTTGAAGATTTAATTCTGAAAGAAAAAGATGAAGCTACAGAATTGATAGATTTAAACGCTGGAATTAAAACCATAAAAAATAGGAGTGAAGGTTTATTAAAATTCGCAAAAACTTATCGTAGTCTTAATAAAGTAACCAATCTAAATAAGCAAAAAATAAGAGTTACAGAGTTGTTTACAAATATCGAATTATTAATGCAACCTTCTATCGAAGCTAAAGGAATACAGATTGATTTTATCAATACAAATGAACGTTTATCATTACAAATCGATGTTCATTTAATAGAACAAGTATTAATCAATTTATTATTGAATGCTGTCGATGCTTGTAAAGAAAAAAAAGGTGCACATATTCGAGTAGAAGCTATTGAAAATGTAAATAGAAGTATAATTATTAAAGTTTACGACAACGGAATTGGAATTTCTGAAGATATACAAGAAAACATCTTTGTACCATTTTTTACTAGTAAGGAAACAGGTAGTGGAATAGGATTAAGTTTATGTAAACAAATTATGTTATTACATAAAGGACGAATACAAGTGAAAAGTAATTTAGGAGAAGGAACTGTTTTTTCTTTGTACTTTTAATGAAGTTTTCTTTTTAAAGGTATAGTTATTGATAAGTGAAGTTTATGATGAGATTATTTACAATTCTTTTTTTTTCAATTTTAGTTGCTAAAGCCCAAGATTTTTCTGAAATAAAAAAAATAACCGATACATATTCGGGTTTAATGACAGCTGAAAAATTAGCAAAAAATATAAATAGAGATTTTAATACAGATGAATATAAAACTAAAGCTTTATATGCTTGGTTAACAAAAAATATTTGTTATGATTTAAAAGAGTTTTACAACCCGAACAGACAAACTAGAACTTCATTTAGATATCGAACAGAAGAAGAAAAACAGCAGAAAATTAAAGCTATTAACGAAAGAATAGTGAAAAAAACATTGACTTCTCGTAAAGCTGTTTGTGAAGGTTTTGCTAGAACATTTGCTCAAGTTTGTACACTTTTGAATATTGAAAATGAAGTTGTACCAGGGTATGTGAGAAATTCATTTCATGACATAGGAAAGCCTCAAAGAAGTGCAAACCATGCTTGGAATGCAGTTAAAATTAATAAGAATTGGGTTTATATAGATGCAACTTGGGGAGCAGGAGCAGAGTTTAATGGAAGATGGATTAGAAAATTCAATCCGTATTATTACAATATTCCTAAAGAAAAGTATTTCAAAACACATTTACCAGAAGAAAGTATTTGGAGATTGCGAGTAGGAAGAATTACAAAAGAGGATTTTTATAATCAACCTATTTTGAGTAATAAGTTTTTAAATTCAGGAATGGATTTAGTAGAACCTGAAGGTATTTTAAAAAGAGATGAAAAAGGAAGAGTGCAAATTAAATTGAATACGATTAATCAACGTTATTTTTTATGGATGGGAGAAGGTTCTCCTTTTATTCCTACACCAATAAAAAAGGAAGGATATTATATTTTAAGAACTAAACCTTCTGTGAATGCAGATAAAATATTTTTCTTACTCGGAAAAGATGTTGCAGCAGAATTTTTAATACAATAAAAAAATCCCCTTGACGAAATCAAGGGGATTTTTATTATTATTTCTTTGCAATAAAATCTTCTTTACTAAGTAGTTTAATTTGCTTTTTATCAGTTTTCAGTTTACGCTTTTCGAATTTTGAAACCTCTTTATTTTTGATTTTTTCGAAATCCTTTTTAGCTTTTTGTAATCGAGTTTCTAGTACTTCTTTATTCTCAAGTTGAGATAAAGAAGGTTTTTCACTTCAATAGTATTTACATACTCTTTTCTTCCTTTTTTAAGTACAACTTTATACCTTCCTTCCTGCAGGTACACCAGGTGCTGTAAAACCACCAAAAGTAAAGTTTTTACCAGCAGCAACTTTTGGGTTTTTCTGTCTGAATCCCCAGTTTACAACATTGATACCTTTTGATTTACCAGGCACAAGAGTAATTAACTCTTTATCATTTTGATCTTTGATAGTTAACGTCATTTTTCCGAGTGTATGACGTTTTTTCAAGTAGTAAATGATTTTAGCAGTAGTACTCGGATTATTACCAACAAATTGCAATTCTGTACTTCCACCGCCAAAACCAACTTGTTCTTTAATAACTGCAGGTTTCATAAATTAAAAGAAACTTTTTTTTGTGTAAGTGTTTTTTTTATTTTTACTTTGTGTTTCAAAGTACTTTAATATGAGTTCAGAAGAATATTTAAAAGACATAACAGAAATCAAGAAATTGATGAATAAATCTTCACGATTTATTTCGTTAAGTGGTTTATCTGGAATTTTAGCGGGAACTTATGCACTAATTGGTGCAGCTTATGCTTATTGGTTAGTTGCAAATAGTGATAGGGGATATTTAATTTTAGACGGTAAAGTTTTTAAGTTAGTCTTATTAGATATGTTTTTAGTGTTGTTTTTTAGTATTGCAACGGCTATTTATTTAACTACACTAAAAGCTAAAAAGAATGGAGAACGTATATGGGATGCAACAACAAAGAGACTACTGTTAAGTTTTCTTATTCCTTTAGTTGCAGGAGGCATTTATACACTCACAATTTTAAATCAACAACGTTATGGACAAACTGGTGCTTTAATGTTGTTATTTTATGGTTTGGCATTAACTAATGCTTCGAAATATACTTTAGGCTATGTTAAATATTTAGGTTATACCGAAATAATTTTAGGATTACTGTGTGCTATTTACCCAGGATACGGTTTTTGGTTTTGGGTTTTAGGTTTCGGAGTAATGCATATTGTATATGGCATTTTAATGTATTTTAAATACGAAAGAAAACAAGAATAGTAAAACTGCATCTTTGAAGAATTTATTAAATAATATAAATAAAGCTTTCGATCATCGAATACGACTAGGAATTATGTCGGTTTTGGTGGTAAATGAGTATGCAGATTTTAAAACACTTAAAGAACTTTTAGGTGCTACGGATGGAAATTTAGCAAGCCATTCTAAAGCATTGGAAAAAGTAGGATTTATAAGAGTTGAAAAACAATTTATAGGTAGAAAACCTAATACAAAATATTACGCAACCAAATTAGGAAAGGAAGAATTTAAGAAGCATGTAGAAGCTTTAGAAAGATTACTCAAAGGAGAGTAAATTTTTTTTGAATTTAAACTTTGAATTTCAAAGTACTTTAAATAAATCGCCAACGGGGAAATTGCTAATAAACTACCCAACTATAAAAAATAGAAGGGTAGTTTTTAAAAAAAGAAAACACATTATTAAAATAAAATAGAAATAAAATGGAAAAAGTAGAAAATCAAGCAAGTCGAGTAGGAAAGTGGGTAAAAGAATCAATTTCAGCAAGAATGTTAATGATTGGAGTATTAATATTGGTTCTTTTAATCCCATTATCATACGTGAAAGATTTAATTAGGGAACGTAAGTACAGGCAGAAAGAAGTTATAGCGGAGATCAATCAAAAGTGGGGTGGAGAAGTGTTGTTATACGGACCAATGTTAAAAATTCCATATAAAACATATAGTGTAAAGAAGATTTATAATCCAGATACCAAATCACATCAAGAGGAAACAATTACGCATATCAACTACGGATACTTTTTTCCTAAAAAATTAGATATTCAAACTACAGTAAATCCTCAGCAAAAGAAGAGAGGAATTTATGAAACTGCTGTTTATGAAAGTGAAATCAATTTAAATGGAAGTTTTACAAAACCTGATTTTAGCGAAGTTGATATTAAAGAAGAGGATATTTTATGGGAAAAATCTCGTTTAATCATAGAAACATCAAATTTTAAAGGAGTAAGTAGTTTAGTAGAAATTATGTTTCATAAAAATACCTATGCTTTCGAATCTAAATATGATGGTAAAAGAAATGTATCTAGAGGAAAAGTTTATGAACATTCAGCAAACGATTATAGTTATGTTGGTTTACATAAGTTAGAAAGTAAATCTATCAAAAAAGCAGATTTACCTGTGAGTTCAGATGTGAGTTTTAGTTTAAAAATGAATGTAAACGGAAGCAAACAAATTCGTTTTATTCCTATAGGAAAAGAAACTAGTGTAAATATCAAGTCGAATTGGAAAACAGCCAATTTTCTTGGAGAGTATTTACCTTATAATCCTGATAAAATTAAAGATGATGGTTTTGATGCTAAATGGAAAGTGTTAGATATTAATAGACCATTTCCTCAACAATCATTTAGTGGAATTTTAAATTTAAAAGAGTATGCTTTTGGCGTAAATTTTATGATTCCTGTAGATCAATATCAGAAAAGTGAACGCACAACTAAATATGGATTTTTAGTAATCGGACTTACTTTCTTAGTGTTCTTTTTAATACAAACAATGAGTAAAATTTTAATTCATCCGTTTCAATATTTAATGATTGGTATTGCCTTAGTTATGTTTTATACTTTGCTAATTTCAATATCAGAACACAGTAATTTTTTAAATGCATATTTAATAGCATCTACAGCAGTAGTTTTATTAATTTCTTTATACTCTAAATCAATTTTAAAAGTGCTAAAATTTCCTCTTTTTATAGGAACTTCGTTAACGATACTTTACACTTTTATCTTTGTAATTATTCAGTTAGAAAACTATGCTTTATTAGTAGGTAGTGTAGGGTTATTTGTAATTTTAGCATCAGTAATGTACACTTCAAGAAAAATAGATTGGCAAAATGGATAAGAATAAATTTCGTTTCGATGGTAAAAGTTTTATAATCTGTATAATTCTCTTTTTAGTAGAATTAGCGATAGCAAAAACATCAGGATTTATAAGACACACGTTTGGAGATTTCCTAGTCGTGATTTTACTCTACTATTTTGTAAAATCATTCATAAATGTTGAACCTAAAAAAATAGCTATTGGAGTTTTATGTTTTTCATTCTTAGTTGAAATATTACAGTATTTCAAAATAGTTGAAATTTTAGGTGTACAGGATAACAAACTAATGCGAATAGTAATAGGAAGTACTTTTTCTTTTGGAGATTTAATAGCGTATACATTAGGAATAATCACAGTCTATTTTATTGAAGTGAAAAGAGAAAAATATTTTAAGGAAAATAAATAATATGATTACAAAATATTTAACAAGACAGCAAAATGGCGTTTTAATGCTAGTGATAATGTGTACTTTTTTAGTTTTATTAAGAGTGCAAATCACACAAAGTTTGCTTTTTACATTTATGCTCTGGAATATCTTTTTGGCATTAATTCCGTTTTTTATCACAGAATATGCGGTTAAAAGGGATATTGAAAATAAATCAAAAGCGAAACAATTAGTACTGTTTGTAATTTGGTTATTTTTCTTACCCAATGCACCATATATTATCACTGATTTTATTCATTTAAACACAAGTAGAAAAAATCCACTAGGATGGTTTGATTTGTTGTTTCTGTTTTGTTCGGCAATAACAGGTCTTATGATAACTATGCTAACATTAAAAGATGTATATCAAATTATTGTGAAAAAATGGAGCTTGAAAATAGCAGATGTTTTTATACCAATTGTTTGTTTTCTTTCTGGTTTCGGAATTTATTTAGGACGTTTTCTACGTTTTAATTCTTGGGATATAGTTACAGCACCAATTTCTTTAGTAGAAAAAACAATGTACAGCTTTAAATTACCTAAAGCTTGGTACGTTACTATAGGTTTTGGTATGTTTTTATGGATCTTTTTTTATGCTTTTTTAAGTTTTTTTAAAACTAAAAGAGAAAGTTAAATTATTGTATGTTAGAGTTTACTAAGAGAATAATGATTTACTCAACGTTTTAAGAATGAGAAATAGATGTTAAAAAAGAGATTTAATTGTAATGCTATGTTTTTTTATCGACCAAAGACCGATATTAAAAAACTCAAATAATGACAAAAAACCTTCGATTAGCACTATCAGTTTTAGGGATGGTAGGCTTATCAACAATGGCCAATGCACAAGGAATGTTAGATGGTTTCACACCAAAAAAAAGATCACTTTCTGTTACAGCTTCTTACTCTAGAAGTCAGTTTGATGAATTCTATTTAGGAAAAGAAAAAGTCGATGCAGTTCCAGTACATGAAAAAATTAACCAAAACATTTTCTCTTTGTATGCAAAATATGGAATCACAGATCGTTTATCTGTAGCGGTTAACTTACCTTTTATTTCTGCAGATAATACAAGTGGTTTGGGAGATCCTATAAATGGAGAAAACTCTATTTCAGGTTTACAGGATATTTCTATTGCTTTAAAGTTAAATGCACACAAGTTTAATTTTAATAAAGCAGATTTAAATATTATTACAGGTGTTACAGCTGTAATTCCAACAGGTTATGAGCCTAACGGAATTTTAAGTCTTGGTAGTGGAGCATTTGGAATTGATGTTACAGCTGGTTTACATTTAAACACAGATGTAGGTTTTTTCTCTACTATTTTAGCTGGATATAATTTCAGAGGAGATGCAGATAATGATTTAACTCCAGGAGGAGAATTTGGTGTTCCAAATGCATTTGTAACTACAGGTAAAATCGGATATTCTAGTAGTTTTATTTATGTTGAAGCTTGGGCAGATTATTTAAATTCTGAAGAAGGAGTAGATATTGCTTCTCCAGCATTTAGAGGAAATTTCCCAGAAACTAATGTAGATTATAGTAGAGTAGGAATTACTGTTTATAAAAATATTATTCCTTCTTTAGGTGTAAGTGTTGGTTATGGTAGAGTAATTGATGGAAGAAACTTAGGTGATTCTCAAATTTATACTGCTGGATTAACATATAATTTATCGATTTAAATTATTACCATAAAATAAAAAAAGGCGTTTTAAAACGCCTTTTTTTATTTTCTTATTTTTCTTAAAATATCTTCTAATCCGTTTAGTTTTAATTCATAAACAAGTCCCATCATTTGTCCGAGTTTTCCTTTAGGAAAGCCTTTGTTTTTATACCAAACCATGTAATATTCAGGAATGTCAATTAAATATGTTCCTTTATATTTTCCAAAAGGCATTCGCATATTGGCTGTGTCAACCAAAAACTGTTTATCGGTTTCCATTATTTTTTATACTTGTTTAGTAATCCAAAATCAAATAAAGTCCAGTATGAAGCTTTCATTCCACTACTTTTAAAACCATCATTTACCCAAGTATTACAAGTCTTTAAAGGAGAATAAGAACCTTTAGCTTTATACAGTTTAGAATTTGGATACATTGTTTGTGTAAGTATGATTTTTTCTTCTTTTTGATTTACTTGAAAAGTTTCAGAAATGAATATATTGAGTTTAAAAAGTTGGGTTTCATTCACAGGAACTTTAACCCATTTTTTTTGTTGAAATCGATGAGAAGAAACTTCTATTAACGTTGGATTATCTAAAAATAAAGCTCCAAAAGCATATTTAAATTTAAAGTCTGCCCAAGTAGGCGTATTCATATAAAAATTTTCATCACCCCAACCAAAACGAACAAAATTATCAGTTGAATTTAGCTGTAATTCATTATTTAAATCAAGAGAAAGATTTTGCTTAGGAATAATAATACTCAAATGGATTCCATTAGAACTTAAATACACAAACTTTGTTTGATTTACCAAAGGTTCATCATTTACTGTAATGAAACTAATAAGAATAGAAACACCGATATATAAAAGAATACCCAATAATGAGTATGCAGTATATTTCAGTATTTTCTTAACATATTTCATCTATTCTTTACCATCAACGTAATCTTGTAAATAACTATAACGTTCAGTTAATTCACCTGAATTTGTTGTCATTTTTGCACGAGCCAAAATTCCGTTTTCATCATTGTTATAAAATGCAGGAATCACATGATTTAAGAACATTTCCCCGAAACCTTCACTAGCATCTTTTGGAAGTTCACATGGTAAATTATCTACAGCCATTACAGTGATAGCATTTTTATTTTTATAATCGATTTCTGTTTCTGAAGCAGCATCGTAACCGTAAATAGGATCAGCAATTGTAGATGCTCTTAATGTGGTTGCAACTGGGCCATCTACATCACAAGAAATATCTGCCACGTATTTAATATTAAAATCTTTAGATTTCACATCTTCTCTTGTGTATAAATACGGAGCACCGTCACCATAAAAATGACCAGCAATAAAGAAATCTGTTTCTTTTGCATACGGCATGAAATTACTTTCGTATCCGGTAGGGTCTTTATAGAATTCAAATTTGTTACCTACTTTCCCATCAGATCTTTTTGCATATTCCATAACATCTACCATACAATATACAGGTTCTGTGAATTTTGAAGTTAAATATAAAGCATCACTTACTTCTTTAATTTTTAAATGATCTAAAATCTCTTTGGCTCCATAAGCCACTTTTCCTGTCCCAGAAAGTAAAATTTTAATATTAGGAAGTGTAATTTTATTCAATTCTGCTTTTACAGCATCTAAATCTTCTAAAGATTCTACTTTTGGTAATTCAAAAGTGTTTTCCTTTAGTCCGATAGCTCTAAAACCATTATAAGCACCAACTAATCCAGCATATCTACCAAAACCAATTAAACGAGCTCCATTTTCTTTAATAATAGTTTCATGATCGAACATTTCAATGTTCTTTTCAAGCATTGCTTTTAATAGTTTTCTATTATAAGGTTGCTTTTTTATTGTATGACTAAAGAAAAAGTATTTTTTATTTGGAATTAAGTTTTCAACTGGTACTTCTTTAACGCCTAACAAAATATCACAGTCAGAAAGATCAGTAACAATTTCAAAACCAACATCTTTATATTCTTGATCGGAAAAAACTCTAATATCAGAACTCTCTACAACGATTTCAGCTTGAGGAAATTGTTGTTTAAATTCTTTTAATTTACTTGGAGAAAATACAACTCTTTTATCTGGAGGGTTTTTACGTTCTTTTATTATTCCAAATTTCATGGGTGATTATTTAAAATTTAAACAATTTAAGTGTTAATTGTTGTAAATTACAACAAAGCAATGCAAAAATAACGATTTTAATCAGCCATACAAGTAGTATTTAACAGTAAACCAAATAAAGATTTTTTTTAATAAATAATAAAAAAACTCCTATTATATAATAGGAGTTTATGTCCGAAAAAAAGAAAGTAATTAGTTTCTTGGAGTAGTGTTAATAGCTTCGCAATGACAACCAACTAATGGATGGCAAGAAAGTTGTTGTCCATCTGGGCAATCTGGAATTTTTTTATTTCCTCCATTAATTTTTAATTGATCTACTTTATTTAAAATAGTACCTATTTGAGTGATTGATTTTAACATGATTATTCAATTTTAATAGTTGATTATAAATCGTAAGCAATATCCTTACATACACAATATCCTAAGTTATAGTCGTAAACAGCTTCTTGATTTTGATGACAAGCATAATGTTTATTTTTAGGCCCCCAGTTATCTCTATTTTTACACCAGTTAGGGTCGCCAGGACCTCCACCTTTAATAGATTGTTGTGCTTTTTTTGTTAAAAGAGTTCCAATTTTTGAAATTGATTTAATCATAATCTAAAGTTTTATAGTTTCCCTTACTCTATTTTAATGCTTTTCAGGTTTCGCATTTTTAAGTTAACTCAATCCAAAGTTGGCTTGTTTTTAGAAGAAAAAGAAATGTGAATAGATGTTATTTATAAAAAATGGAGGTGTAATTTTTAAATTGTACCCATGTTTTATTTGTTTAAGTTGTTGTTTATTAGTGTTTTGTTTGTTTTGTGGTAGACGATGGATAAAAAGTAAGAAAAGGAAAGATAAATAGTTTAATTTTAGAATATCAAAACAATAGTCATATGAAATCATTATCAATTGAAGACCTAAAAAAGTATAAACTAAGTAAAAAAGCCTTAATTAGTATTATGGCAAAAGAAGGTAAGTTGGATACCTCTGGAGACGAAGATTGTTATCCTACAGCAGATAGGCCTAAGAAAAAAAGTAACGAAGATTGTTTGTAGTAAATTAATTGACTAAGGTTAAACTTCCGTATTAATTTTTTCTATAAATTGATACGGGGTAATACCTGTGTGTTTTTTGAAAATTCTTGTAAAAGATTTTGCATTTTTATAACCTCCAATTTCACCAATAGCTTGTGTAGTATAAGCTCTTACCTTTTTGTCTGTACTTAATATTTTTACGATGTGATTTATTCTAAGATGATTGGTATATTCACTAAAACTCATTTTCTTATATACTTTAATTACTTTAGATAAATATGTAGTATTAGTACCAATTTTTTTAGCAGCATTGTACAAATTAAATTCCTCTTTCAAGAAATATAAATTATTTTCAATTTTTTTAAGCCCTTTAATAATCTCTTGATGTTGTTTATCATTTATAGTAATATTTGAATTACTTTCTTTTTCGATATTTTTATTTGTAACACTTAGAAGTAATTCTTCTAATCTCAGTCTTGTCTTTTTCTTTTCTTTATTATTTTTAGCTATTAAAAAAATACTTAAAATAAGTAGAGCTATTAAAAAAGATATGGCAATACTGTAATTTTGATTTTCGTTTGAAAGCTTTTTAATTCTTTTTTCTAAATCATTAAATTGAATTAAATTTTTAGTTGTCTTTTTTTGAAGTTGTTCATTTTCTGAAACTATAGTGAATATTTTTTTGTATTTTTTAAAATAATATCGAGCAGAATCTATATTACCTTCTTCTAAATAAATTTGAGAAATGTAATTATGAGCATTAACTAAGTTAGTATCTAAATCATCGTTTTTTTTAACTTTAAAAAGTTCTAAGAGGTTTTGTTTAGCTTTATTTAAATTACCTGAATTAAAGTAGTTAACTCCTAAGTTGTAATGTGTTTTATAAAGGTCTGATTGAGATTTTTTATTTTTAAAATATGATAATGCTTTTTCAAAAAAATCAGTTGCTTGAACATATTCTTTTCGCAAACTATAGGTTGTACCTAAGCATAAATCTATTTTAGCAGTTTTGTCAGCAGTAAGTTTAAAGTTTTTATCGTTAAGAATATTACGAAAACAATTTAATGAAGAGTCTAAATATACGTTATTAGTATTTTTTTCTTGATAAATAGTATTGTATACGTTTCCAAGATTAGATAAAGTCTTAAAACGTCTTTGATAATATTTTTCGCCTAAACTTTTCTTATGATCATCTAAAAAATTAAGAGCCTTTTTTAATTGAAGAACAGATTTGTTTAAAGAACCTATATCTTGATAAATTAAACCAATATTTGATTGAATTTTAACCATTCTTTCAATGTCTTCTGCTTTATTAGCAAAAGTTTCAGCTGTTAAATAATATCTTAGTGCTTGTTCTAGCTTTTTTCTTCTTTTATTGGTGTTACCTAAAAGAATATAAATATCAAAAAGTATAGAATAGTTCTCTGGTGAAATTGCAATTCGGGGTAAATATTTGTAAATACTATCTTTAAAAAATTGTTGATTTAGTTTCCTTTTTTCTTTTGTTTTTAAATATTCTGTTGCAGCATAACCATAAGTTTTATATGTAATACTTTTAGAATTTATAAGTTCATTCATGTAAAAAAGTACACTATCTATGCCTATATTCTTTCTTAAATTGAATTTTTGTTTTTTAGCTTCTAGAGGATTTTTGAGAGTTTTTGCATTTTGAGAAAAAATGTAAAAACATGAGAATATTATAGATATTGTTAGGTAATATTTTCGCATAGTATTTTACTATAAATATTTACAGAAGATGATCAAATGTATAAAAAAGTGTTTAATAAAAAAGAATGCATTAATTTTATGTATTAATAAATTTGATTTACTAGTTTTCTAAAAGTTTGTTTTTTTATCTTTGCCACCTGCATTTTTTGAGAAGAATAAAAATTTGAAGAAATATGTATTAAATGTCAAAAAGTCTGTACTTAACTACTGGTACATTTTTTGTTGGTATTAAATTAATTCTTTGACATATTGGGGACGACTGGTTTTGACAGCAAGATTAGTGAAATTGTAAGCATACCGAGGACTGAAATGATGCTCGTTAAACTTATTTCAACAATTTAAATGGCGAAAATAATTACGCTTTAGCTGCTTAATAATCTGAATTATAGTAAGATTCAAGCCTCGGTACACAAGGTGTACAAGCTAAATGTCCACGGAAAGCCTTGGTTTACGGCGTTTCATTTCTGGGCATCATAAAAGTAAACATAGAAAACTTAGTACTTCGATAAGTTTTCGAAACTTAAGAAGATAAGCTAAAAGTGGATTGTTTTTAGTCAGCTTTTAGACGAAAATTAAATAAAAACTAAGTATGTAGAAAGCTCTTGAGCTACTTGTTTGGACCCGAGTTCGATTCTCGGCGTCTCCACAAATAAACCCTGTAAGCATTATGTTTACAGGGTTTGTTGTTTACGGGTGTCAATTTAGGTGACAGTTAAAATCACTATTAAACCTTTCTATTACCTCAATTTTCACTACTCAAAAACGCATAAAACATCGGATAAAATTTTATGTTCTTTATAGAATATAACATATTATTTTAATGAAGTTTCAAAACAACATTCATTTGGGAGTTATCGTCTTTCTTAATAATAGATACTTTTGTTCAAAATCCCATTGAAATATAAGTAGTTTTTGTATTATTTTTCAATTCATAAGTGGTTTTTACTAACCTATTAATTATTTCTGCTTCACAAATACAAGTTTATGAATCATCTAGTAAAATACCTGTTTGGTTTGTGCTTTAGTCATTTTCTTTAACTAATCGTTTAACATACCTAATTCTTCTAAAATATCACGCTTCATCCTACTTAAAGGTCTTTTTTGAAAGTCTTTTTCATCTAATGAAGTACCAAATGCTAATCTATATATTTCCTCGTTTGAAATTTTTTGATCCACTTTAGACAATAGCCCCCTTAATTTTACGAGATAATCCACCGAATAGAGCTTTCTTAAATTAACTAAATCATGAATCTCATCTTTATGTGTCTCATAAATTTCTTCCAATTTAAAAGCCTTAATTGTGTTATCCTCTTTTGAATTAGGTATTCTTTTTATTTGAAACTTATACTGGTTTAAACCTTTTATCCAATAACTAAATTTTAAATTGGTATCTTCTTTTATATAAGGATGTAAAAAATCAGTAGTATTCATTTCAATTGACCCCTTAACACTACTGTTACAAATATGACAACTTGGTATTAAGTTATAAAAAGACAAAGCCAATAATGGATATGTTTCTTTTGGATACCAATGGTCAAATTCTGGTCTTGTAATTTTATTAGGGTTTATAACCGTTTTTGTATAAATTCTATTACAATAAACACAAGTTTGAATATTTAAAGAGTTTGCTAAATCATAAGTAGAATATTCAGTTTCTTTTTTACCAAAACTACCTTTATATTTAAAAATAGAATTAATATTAAATATTAATTCTTTATACCTATCAAAAACATGATTTTCGGCAGTATTTCTATTTTTAGCCCTTTTTTTCTTTATCCTCAAATAATCTTTCCATTCTGTAGTATTTACACCTGTTATTGCATACAATAACGAATAATGATGATAACTCAAATCTTTTGGTAAATCCGTTAATATTCTTTTAATTCGTGCTTCATTAAGGAACGTTTTCAACTCACCTGTTGGTAAATCATTAACTCTTTTTTTTACTATTGGAAAAAGTTTTTCTAAATGCTGTTCTTTAGCAGTTAATATATGTGGTGCGTATGGATCTAAAAAAATCATTCGTTTCTATTTAAAATGTCTCGTAGATATTTTGTCTGTTTATGAATCATATCATTAATAAAGTTTTCATCAACTTCAATCTCACTAAGCATTTCAGTTAGCTTGTTCCTTAAAACAGGTTCTTCTATAAGCTTAATTATTTTTTTTACTCTAACAATTCCTTCTCTATCATAACCTTTGCCTTCTTTGTGATTTTTGTCATTCTCATTAATCCAATCAATGACTTCTTCAATTTTTTTCTTAGCAAATACCCCCATAGAGCCATCTGCTAAAAAAAAATTACTAGCCAATAAGTCATGAATATTTGCTGCAAATGTTTCACCCATTGTATTATTTATATTTCCATCTTCTAATTTTAAAATATTTGTAACAGGTATATCAGAAAGAATAAATGGCGAATGTGTAACAAAAATGCAATTGATACTTTCAATATCATTAAGATTACATCTTTTAATAGCTTCTAGCAAATCATTAATAAAACTACGTTGTAATTCTGGGTGATAATACAATTCTATTTCGTCGAAGATTAGATTTATGTATTGGTATTTGTAACGAACCTTGTCTCCGTCAACTGAATTTAAGTATCTTAGATGATACATTATAGAACTAATAGAATATATATATTGTTTTTCACCTGAACTTAATCTTTTTAAAGAATTGTTCTCATCATTATTATCAAAATAAATTTCTGTTTTAAAAATTGGAGGAGGAATACAGTGTATTAACCATTCTCCGTCACTATTTTCTTTGATAAACTTTGACAAACTAATTACATTATTATATCCTTCGTTTTTGTCATTGTAAATAACTAAATCTTTAGCATAATTATATTTTAGAAAATTTACAGCTTGAAAAAATTTATATGTAATATGGGAACAATCAATATTTAAGGCATCTAAATACCCCTCTATATTTAAAAATTCATCACCCTTACAAAATTCACCATATTGAGAATACTTGTCAGACATACTTATTAACTTATCAATAATGTATTGTCTTGCATATTTATCATAAATGGTTTTAGTTCTTATCGAACTCTCCAATGAAAAAGTATCTTTTATAAATGCCCATTCTTTTTGGTGTGTTGTATTTTCTAATACTTCTTCTTTCCCAAAATCATTTTCAAACTTTTTAGTATTAAGTTCTAACTTCAACCTAGTTGCTAGATGACCACTAGCTAACTGCCTCATACTATTTTCTGGAGATTCCCCATTTAAAGGTTCCAAAATATTAGCTAGTAAACGCTGACGCGCTAAATTGTTTTCAGTATTGATATCATAATTTCCTCCTGTTCGCATTGGATTGATAACGATTGGTGTTTGATACGCATCATTTTTATGAAATAGTTCTTGAATCCAAACACCAGTTTCTTCTGAGTTTAATGCATATTGTGAATAATTCAACACTAATGAATAAAAGAAATAATCTATAAAATTTTCTTTAATACTATTTTTACCAGATTTATTTACAGGTTTAAATTGGCTATTTCCATTTCCATCAAAACTGAATTGTATAATATCGCCATCTATTTGATAATATATTTCTACCTTAAGTTCTTTTTTTATTTGAAGAATCTCTTTTTCTAAATCGGTTAGATACCTTAAGTGGTTTTCGTTCCAATTAAGCTGAGAAATCTTCTTTTTAAGTTTTGAGAGCGTTTCTACCGTTTCTGTAGTTTCTAAAACTTCTTCGCGTAATTTTGAAATCAATATCTTAGTGTTCGATTGCGCTTCGTATATTCCTTTTTTTCTATCTTTTACATTTTTTGAAATTTCATCTTCATGAATACGGTGTTTTAAAATCTCTTTATCCAACGCTAATAAATACGCAGCTACAAACAACAATTCTATCAACGTACTTTTTCCACTTCCATTTTTACCAACAATAGCTGAAATATTAATTTTTAAATCTGAATTAATTGGAGAATATAAATCAAATTCATCTTCAGGTATTTCAATTTCAGCTACATTACTGTTTTTGTTTTTAGAGTTAAATTGAATTTTATCACCAGTTTCATCCAAAAACTGATATTCTTGGTAAAACTTGTAAATTTCTCCTTTATTTAGATTTTTACTAAACCTTGTGTCACACCCTTCCAAAGGGCGTATTGCTAATAACTTAAATCCCTTCATATCATCTAAATTTTATCTATAATAAATTCAAACATGGGTTTAAATACTTCAAAATGAATATCATCTATTGTTGGCACAACCTCTTGTGCAAAAACCATTTTTTGAGAGTCACTTATTTCTAAAACTTGACCACCACCAACTTTGTTTTTAGTGGTAAATTTATCACTTGTTTGATCGCAATAAAAAAGATGTTCCATTTCTACTTTTGATTGATATCCGTAGGTTTCATTAGTTCTTTCATTAGCTATAACTTGTTTTTTTATTTCAGATATATTGGGAACTGGAATTAAAAAAGCATAGCTATTTTTAGTTTCAACTTTTTTACAAATACCCTTGTAAGGATCTGCTTCCAATAAAGCTCCATCGCTTTTAAGAGAATTCCAATGATTATAAGCTTCATCAAAGTCAAACAAACCAAAAATAGGTTTACCATTCATTTCTGTTTGAAATTTATCACTACTTAATATCTTTCGAAGATATTCGCACCCAAATCCAAAACATATATCAAATGGAGGTTCATAATCATATAAACGATTCCAAGCTTCATATAGCACAATAGGATCTGAAAAACCTTCTGTAAACAGAATTGGTTTATTTTGACTATGCGTATGCATAATACTTAGTAACTGTTTATCGTAATTCACTTTAAAGAGTTCACTTGATAACTGGCTTACTGCAAAGTTCTTTCCTACTTTATGACATTTCAAATCATTTTCTTGAAATCTGAATAAGTTTACTTTTTTTTCTAAATCACCAACCAATGTTACTGCGCTATGACTGCTCATTAAAACGTGATTAGTTTTAGCAGAAGCCTCACTAATTTCATTTACTTGACTTAAAAATTTATGTTGCCATTCTGGATGTAAAAAAGAATCTGGTTCGTCTAATAAAGTGATACAGTTTTTATCTTTAAACAGCTCAGTTAATGCATAGATATAAATGGATTGAAATTGACCATCACTAAATTGGTCAATTTGTATCGTTTTACCTGAGTTTAAAGTAATATCAATTTTAATATCTTTTAAGTATCCAATAGTTTTTAAATTATCAAAAGCAATAAATAAATCTAGAGGACTATAGTGATTGAATGATTCCTGGAATTTGCTAAAAGATTTATATAATATATATTCATCTTCATTTATATTTCCTTCGTTTCTAGCTCGTCCTTGATAATCAAATTTAGTAACACTCCAAATTTTATTTAATAGAGCTTTAAAGTAACCTTCTGGAGACCAAAACCTTTTAGTCTCATCAAACTCATCAAATTGAAATTTATCCTTACTATTGGCATAATTAGGTCTTTTGAAGTCTATCCTTATTTCATTTCCAATAGTTTCAATGCCCAATTTTTCTTTTATAAATATTTTGGCTTTATTGGTGTCTTCTTGTAATAATAACACACTCAACAATAAAGATTTGTATTGATTATCAATACCAGTAAAACGTCTAGTTACCTCGCTTAATAAGTTTTCATTTTTTCTTTTAGTATCTAAAAGCTTTTTATGATTTTCATTGGATGTTTTTAAAAGACTGCTTATAGTTTTATTATGACCAGAATAGTAAACTAGAATGTTTTCAGGCAGTTTTAATTTATCTGGTGTCGTATCTTGTTGTTCTTCATTTATCCATTTAACATCTTTCCATTCTAAATAAATGGTTTCTCCTTCTATTTCATAGATTATTGAATAATTGAAAGTCATCGGATAATCCTCTTCTGATAAATGCTTAAATATTTCTAAAATGGCTTCGAAGAAATTAGATTTACCTGTTCCATTTTTACCAACAAATACTTCTAAAAAATTATCGCCTTCAAACCTAACTTTAAAATCCTGTAAATTTTTATAGGTTCCTTTTATGTGAACTTCTTTTAACCTCATAGTTAATTTATATTATTAGGTTAAAAAACCTCCCTCAAAACACTCTGCATTAACATCTCACTATGTTCTTGGCTTTGTTGTACTTCTTCCTCTAAAGCATCACATAAACCCATTAAAGCATTTACTTTTTCTACAATGGCTTTTTGTTCTTCTAGTGGTGGAAGTGGAAGAATTGTATTTTTAATTTTACTAACGTTTAAATTGGGTTGTGCTCCACCTTCTGCTAAAAGTCTAATTTCATCATAAATTTTTCTAAAGAAGTATTTAATATATTCTTTAGAGTCTTTCGAAGTTTTGTAGAAAACCATTGCTGCAACAGCTTGATTAGTTGCTCCAGGAATAACTAATTCACTTATTTGTCCACGTGTTTTTCCTTGACCATACATAGCTATAATTAAAGTCCCTTTTGGGAAAACTTTACAATTCGTTTCCTGTAATGCTTTTTCTGTAATTAACTTTTCTGATTCTTTTGCATATAAATCATTTGTAGCAGAGCTTGTATACCAAGGTATTGTACCATCATAATAAGAAGAGTTTGATTTTGCTGGTGTTGAACCAGTTCCAACATTTACTAAATCCTGTAACCTACACCAAACCCAACCATTAGGTAATTCATAAGGAATTTTATCTTCGGTAATAGGAGCTAAGATTTTTTTCCTTTTAATTTTTTTGTCTTTTATGAGTTGTGCTTTCTCTTCTTGTATACGTTTTAATAAAATAGAAGCATCTTCTACTTTGGCTCCGCTCAATGATTGTTGTTGACGCCAATCTGCTGTGAGTTTACCTTGTACTGCTAATTGTAAAATCGTTTCTCGTAGCTTTTTAATGTTGGTGGTTTCATTAAAGAAACTTTTAAAATGGTCTTGTAAAAAAGCCCATACTTGTTTTGCGTTATTGGTAGTAAGTTGGTGTAATGCAGACGTCACAAAATCTTCTTTTAAACCAATACGTTGTACCGTTAATTGCTCTAATTGTTCTACTTCCTTAAAAAGGGTTTCTACTACTTTTACGATTTCTTTTTGTTCTTCTAGTGGTGGAAGTGGGATTGGTAACGCTTCCCATTTTCCTTTATTAATTATTGGCGTTGCGGAACCTGATGCTTTTCCTAAAACATTTTTTTGAAAAAATGGTGACTGGCAAACAGCTTTAATATAAACAGAAGGAATAAATATTGGTGTAACGGTATTTATTTGCTGATTACAACTAACATCAATTTGATTAATGTTACATTTTCCAATACTTCCCCCAATGCAAACCATCATTAACGAGTTTTTTGGAATTAATCTCCCAATCGAAATTCCTAATTTGGATAATCCTGCAACTGGATATTTCATTAATTGATTTGAAATATCAGCAGGTCCAATAAAAGGAATGAAATTTCCATAATTCTCAGGGTTCTTTTTAGGAGGTGTACTTCCAGTTTGTGTAAATCCTGTTTCTCTAACTCTACACCAAACCCAGCTTTTAGGCACTTCGTAAGGGATTTCTTCTTCAGTTAATTTAGGTAGTACTTTTTCTTTTTTTATCTTTTTTTTCTTAACAAGTTCCGTCTTTTCTTTTTGAATTCTTATTAATAATTCTGAAGCAGGTTCAATAGCAGGATTTTTTTCTCTCCAATTCGCAGTCAACTTACCCTGAATTGCCAATTGTAAAACCAACCCTTTTAATTCTTCAGTATTTTTAGGATGAATGGTTAGTTCTTTAAAGTGTTGTAGTAGTTGCATATTACTTTAAAGCTTCGGTTAATACATTAATAATTTTGTCTTGTATGCTACCTATTTTTTTTTCCGTAGTCCTAAATTTTTCTAAAATAAGTTCTGGGCTTTCTAAAGTGTCAACTTCTTGGTAGGGGTTTTTAATATCTAGGTTGTAATTACGTTTTTTAATCTCTTCAATAGAAACTTTCCAAGCATATTTGTTTTCCTCACGTTTGTTCCACCACGCTTTTTCTACATCAAATTCTTTAATGTTAATCGGTTTACTTTTATTGTAGCTTTTAGCACCTTTAGGGTATTGATGTTCGTAATACCAAATTTCTTTAGTAGGTGTTCCTTTTTCAAAAAACAACAAATTGGTTTTAATACTGGTGTAAGGGTTAAATACACCATTAGGTAAACGTATAATAGTATGTAGGTTACATTTGGTCAACAGTTCTTCTTTTAGACGTGTTTTCATTCCTTCGCCAAACAAAGTACCATCGGGTAATACAATAGCGCAACGTCCGTTATTTTTTAGAAGCTTTATGATTAAGGCTAAAAATAAATCGGCAGTTTCTTTGGTTCTAAATTTTTTAGGAAAGTTGGTTTCGGTACCATCTTCTTCAACACCTCCAAAAGGCGGATTAGAGAGTATAATATCTAGCTTGTCTTTTGCTCCCCAATCGGCATAAGGCTTACTTAGTAAATTATCTCTACGCACTGCTGGTAAGTCAAAACCGTGTAACATTAAATTGGTAGTACACAATAAGTGTGGTAAAGGTTTTTTCTCAACACCTCGTATAGATTTTTGTAAAACGTCTCTTTCTTTAGAATCGTTTACTTGTTTTCTTACATAGTCAATTGTACAAGTTAAAAAACCACCAGTACCACAGGCTGGGTCTAATACGCTTTCTCCCAATAAAGGGTTAATCATATCTACCATAAACTGGGTTACTGCTCTTGGTGTGTAATACTCACCTGATGAACCTGCAGACTGTAGTTCTTTTAATATGCCTTCATAAATATCATTAAAAAGATGGCTCTCTTTAGAGTCATTAAAATCTATTCCATTAATAACATTTATTACTTGACGGAAGAGTGTCCCGTTTTTCATATAATTATAAGTGTCGTCAAAAACAGAGCGTATAATTTTAGCTTGCGGACTTATGGAGATATCTAAATCTTTTAAGGTAGGAAATAAATCTGTTTCTATAAATTCCATTAAAGCATCCCCTGTTAAGCCTTCATCATCTGCCGCCCAGTTTTGCCATTTTAAGTTTTCAGGAATTGGAGATTCGTAATTGTCAATGGTAATTTCCCATTCTTCTTCTTTATCGGCAAATATTTTCATAAAAAGCATCCACACCATTTGAGAGATACGTTGTGCATCTCCATCTACTCCTGTGTCTTTGCGCATTATATCGCGAATGCTCTTTATGTTTGTTGTAATGTTACTCATTAAGCTATGTTGTATATTTCGTTTTCTAATTCTTTAATGGCTTGGTAAAAATCTTTCTTTTTACCAAAAGCGCGTACCAATTCTACAGCTGAACCCATTTGACTTAAAGGTTGCACATTTAGTATGGATCCTTGTTCTATAGACACAATACCTTCTTGTTCATATTTATCAAGTAATGATAATAATACTCTTTGAGCCGTATCTCCATATTTTGTGAAATAATTGCGCTTACGAACATTATTAGCACGCTCTTTTCTGGTTAAGGCGGGTTTATCATATGCTACGTGGCAAATTAAATCAAAAGCATCCATATCTTTTCCTATTTCTTCTTTAAGTGCCTCTATAAGAATTCCCTGTTCAGCGAGTTCAGTAATTAGTTCTTCTTTGCGTTCAGTAGTTTGCCATTTTTGTATAAAGTCATCAATAGAACTAAACTCTTTTTTAATATTAGTTTTGGTATAATCTTTTAATGATTCAGTAATTAACTTTCCGTTTTTACCATAATACTGTACACGTTCATTAGCTACCGATACAGGTATTTTATTAACATAGAATTTTCTTATTTTTTCCTCATCGTCATTTATGTCGATGTTAGGAATAGGAGATGAAAACTCGGTATTTTCTTCAATTAAATTTTCAATAATTTCTGATGACTCTTCATTTTCTGGTGGCAAAACTGTTTCACTTTCTAAAGGTTCGTAAATTTGTACTGGATCGCCATCAAAATCAGGGTCTGCAAACAAGTTGGTTGCTTTTCTAAAATCCATTAATGTAAAAAATACTTTTCCTTCAGCTTCTCTAATTCTTGTTCCACGTCCAACAATTTGTTTAAACTCAGTCATTGAAGCTATATTTGATTCTAGCACAATAAATTTTACCATTTTGGTGTCAATACCCGTGGTTAACATTTTAGAAGTGGTAGCAATTACAGGGAAACGTTCTTCAACATCTGTAAAATTATCTAATTCTTGCTTACCTACTTCATCATCACCTGTAATCTTAACACAGTAGTTCCAATGCTTTGCAACTAAATCAGCATTTTCATTAATTAATGCTTGTCGCATTCGATTAGCGTGGTCTATATCTGTACAAAACACTATAGTTTTAGCAAAGCGATCAGTAGCTTTTAAATATTCTGTTATTTTTTTAGCAACTACTTGTGTACGTTCATCAATAACAAGTGTTTTATCATAATCTTTAAGATTATAAATTCGGTCTTCTATTTCGTTACCATATTTATCCAGTAAACCAGCAGTTGGTCTCCAGCCTTCGTCTACATTCATTGCAATTCTAACTACTTTATATGGAGCTAAAAAACCATCATCAATACCTTGCTTCAAAGAATAGGTATACACAGGTTCGCCAAAATATTCCATATTTGAAACATCCTTGGTTTCTTTTGGTGTAGCAGTTAAACCAATATGTGTAGCAGAATCAAAGTAAGTTAATACATCTCTCCAGGCAGAAGCTTCTGATGCACTTCCTCTATGACACTCATCAATGACTATTAAATCAAAGAAATCTTTACTAAATTCTTTGTATGCATTTTTAGTTTCATCATTGCTAGTTAAACCTTGGTATAATGCAAAGTATATTTGATACGATTTATCAATCTTTCTATTTTTAATAATGTGCATAACATCATTACCAAAAGGTGAAAAATCTCCATTTTTAGTTTGCGTTAACAATGCGTTTCTATCTGCTAGAAACAAGATGCGTTTTTTTATTCCGTTTTTCCAAAGTCGCCATATAATATTAAACGCAGTATAGGTTTTTCCTGTACCAGTAGCCATTACTAATATAATTCGGCTTTGTCCTTTTGCTATGGCTTCAACTGTTCTGTTTACAGCATTTTGTTGATAGTATCTTGGTGTCATACCACTATCATCAGTATAGTAGTCTTGAGTTACTACATGTTGTACTTCTGGTGTATCTAATCCTTTAAACTTTGAATACTTTAACCATAGTTCTTCAGGAGAAGGAAATTGATGAAGTCCAATTTCTTGTTCTACCTGTGCAGATAACCCTGTTTTGTCATGAAAGACAAAACCATCACCATTAGATGTAAATATAAATGGTATTTGTAGTATTTCTGAATACTCCAAA
The DNA here is from genome assembly GCF_052084715.1 of Tenacibaculum aquaeponti. Classification (GTDB taxonomy): domain Bacteria; phylum Bacteroidota; class Bacteroidia; order Flavobacteriales; family Flavobacteriaceae; genus Polaribacter. The sequence continues at coordinate 3,517,444 of NZ_CP197288.1, forward strand.
GCTTGTTGCATACCATCACCAATTTTATGCTTATTGTCTTTAGCCTCAATAATTGCAATAGGAATATTTGGTTTGTAGTATAAAATGTAGTCAGCTCTTTTTTGTTTTCCACGAGCATATAGTTTTCCTTGAACAATAATTCGCCCATCTGTAAATGAGACTTCCTCTCGTATTTGTGTGCGCATATTCCAGCCTGCTTGTACAATTGCAGGATTAATAAACTTTGAGCAAATGTCTCTTTCTGATAAGCTTTTTTTATTCATAGGTTTTAAAAATAATAAAAGCAATTGATTTAAGCCATATTGAGCTTAAATAAAATTCTCCTATAAATCTCTATAAAACTGATTAGAAACATATAAAAACACAAACAATAATTAGCTTTTTTTATTCTATTTACGTTTTTACGTTACTCAAAAAAAGCTATACTATTCTATTTAATATAACGTAATGTAAAAAACAATTACTACAATTATGGATTTACCTCGTTTTTTTTTAAAAAAAAAGAAATTTTATTACATAAAAAATGCCTTAAATGGTAGGCGAAAAGCTCCTATTGCTTCCTCTCCAAATAAAGCATATTACAAACATATAGTTTTATTATTAAATATAATTAAGTCAAACTGGTATATTAAAGCATTTCTTACTAATTGCGCTTTCTACGCAAAAGCGCAATTAAAAGAAAAAAAAAACAGTAGAACAAAAATCTCTTACAAATAAGCTATCTAGTACACATTTATTCTTTATTACTAATTACACTTAAAATAACGCAAAAAGCGCAACGTATAAACGCAAAATTGTAATATTGATAAAAACTAAAAAATACTAGTTTCTGTCACTCTGTTGAACTATTACTTTAAAAGCAAGTAAAACAAACGGATAAAGAATCAACAAAAAATCAACAGTTAGTCAACATACGCATTTTGTGTTTTGTGTTGACTAACTGTTGAACTCTTGTCACCCACTGAGCATTGCTTTTTCACTCATAAATGGGATGTTTTATCAACAGTCAACGAATTTTCTAAAAAATCACTTTTTTTAAACTCATAGTATCTCCCTTTTTTGGTTTCAAAATCAACAATTGTTTTTTGTGAAGTGTTTAGCGTAAAAAAATATTTCTTATAACTACCATTATATGGTTCTAGTTTATAATCATCTTTTAAACATTTAGAAATTCTTGAACGATTAGTTCTTACTCCTTTATTTAGTTTTTCAAACAAATCTGTTGCGGTATAACGCAAAACATCAGCTTCAAACGCAACAAAATCGTCAATTATAATTTCTTTAATTTCTTGACTTAAATAGGTCTTGTTTCCTTTTACAACTTTGTCTAAAGCAGGCGTATAAATTTGTTGTTTCGTAAACCACATTCTAGTTTTTCTTTCCGATACTATTTTTCGATTATTTAAATAATGTAAAAAATGAGGAATTTCTTTGGTTAACTTTTCTAGCATATCAACATCTTCAATTTGAAAAGAATTCACTTTAATTACCCAGTAGCGAATTTCGTTTTCGTCGATTTGAATGAAATTTTCTTCATTATTAGAACATAAAATAAACTTTCCGAAAAAATTAGTTTCAACTTTGTCCTTTCCTTTAGATTCCAGTTTATAAGTTCCTGCTGTAGATAAGTTCTTAATTCGCTCGCTATCTTCTCGTTTATCTAAAAGAACTTCATCAACAGAAATAATAAGTTTAGATGCCCAATCGCTATTAAATCTACTTCTAAAATCTTCATTTTTATTTATAGTCATATTACCTTGAAATATCAATTTTAACCATTTTAAAAATGAAGTTTTACCTGTGTTTCTAGAATTACTCACTAGGCATAAAATAGGTAATATCTGAGTTGGTAATTGCCATAAAATAGTAAGGTAATCTATGCCTAATTCATATTGATCTTGAAAAATATGTTTCAAAAACCCTTCGGTTATTTGAAATGAACCTTTTGAGAGTTTATGTTCGATTTTTTCATATTGATTATAGAAAGAACTGATTTCTTGTTGATAATTTTGATGATCTGGAATTGTGATAAAACCATCATACTTTTTTATAGTATTTAAATAATCTTTTCCTTTATCTGTAATAAGTTCTCCTTTTGTCCACTTGATTAATGTTTTATTTGTATCACCGCTAAATAATGGTACGTTACAAATCTTAAAATAATCTGTTCCTATTCTAACATACTCCATAAATCTTATAATTTTAACTTAATTAAAGGTCTGTTAGGAATAGATGTTTCTTTCCAATCAAAAACAATATTTATACCGGTAACTGAATTATCCGATTTGAAACAAGAATCTATTTCTTGTTCAATAAGTTGCCATTTAAAACGCGGGTTATATACAGCTAAATCTTTGATTTTATCTATTTCTTGTATATAGAAATCCAAATGCTTGTTTAGTAAAGAATCCGCAAATCTGTTAATCTTTAATTTGTAAATTTCTGATTGTATATTATCAGCAATGAGAATTAAATTATTAGTAAAACTCTGATTTTGTAAGTTTAAATCCTCCATACTAACGTCTATATTTTAAAGATTTAACTTCCTCCAATGTATTATCCAAACTTTCTAGATTGATGACAATTCTTCTACCAATTTTAGAAGCTTCAATAGTACCTCTTTTAATATAGTTTCGAATTGTTAACTCTGAAACATTAAGTCTTTCAGCAGCTTCTTTTACAGTTACATTTTCTTTTTCAGGATTTAATTTTTTGTTAATTAAATTTTCAAGAGAACTCATTCTAGTTGAAACAGCTGTATCAATTATTTTTGTAAGCTCTTCCTGTGTTGTTACGATTATACTTTTCATAATATATTTTTTTAATAAATTAAAAACACATCATATTCAGTAATTAGTAATATCCATGGATTGAATATTTATGTTTTGATATCACAAAGATTATGTGTTTAATGATAAAATAAAAGGTATAATCGATGGTTTAATGGTAGTCTAATACCATTAAACATATATTTAATTCGTTTATTTTTAAGTAATTAAAAATCATCTTGCGCTCAATACCACCTATACTTTGCTGGTAATTATTTTGAGTTTTTATATCGAACTAAAGCTCTTTTAAACTTTTCAATATTCTTAACTGTTTCTATCTTCTTTAAAATTTCATCTATCATGATACTTTTTTCAAAAGAAGGTTTATCGGAAGCATTAACTCCCTTATAGAAGTAATTATATTTAGTATGGTTTGTGTTGGCTTTTTGAACATCTTGTTCCGTCAAACATTCTGAAGTTAAAGATAAAACTCTGAAATACTCAGTACTTAAACTATGTAACCCTGAATCTTTAAATTCATGTAAAAGAACATGAAGTAAAATCATTTTTTCATTTTGTGTTAAATGATAAACAGATACTTTTTTCTTCTGTATGACTTTATTTTTGGGATCTATTTTTTGAGAATCTTTTTTTTGAGGCTCTTTTTTTAAATCATTAAGTTTATACAACTCATTGTTAGCTTTAACCACATTAAAGAAATTACCTATTTTTTGATTATCAAATATTTTTGTCAACTCTTCTTTATTTTTTTCTAAAAAAGAAAAGTAATCATATATGGCTTTCCTGTTTGCGAATACATATATGAATTCCTCGTAATTCACCTTTTCTTTACTCTTTGAAGTAAACTGATCAAATATCTCATATATTTCATCATTAATTAAAGATAAAGTAACCTCTGAAGTATAATGATTTCTACTTCCTCTAATTATTCTATCACAAGTTTCATATATTTCTCTTTCTAAATTATTTGACTTTAATAATTTATCAATCTCTTCTACTAATTGTTTTATAAGAACTTTTTCTACCTTAACAAAAGAGTAATTGGTATTATAGTAACTCTCAAATTGCGTTTTTGCGTTTAAACAAATAGACGCAAATTTTTTATTATATATCTCAACAAATTGTTCTCCGTAATTCATAGCTGTTTTTATATCTCTATATTAAATGTATCATGTACTGCATCTTTAACATCTTCATTTGAAATTTGATAATACTGATTAAGTGTTTTCATATCATTATGACCAGATATTTCGGCGATAAGTTTATCACTTTTTCCGTTTCTTTTCATCATTGTAATGAATGTTCTTCTAGCTGTATGGGAGCTTATTCTTTTATAAAAAGGCATTTCTTCTCGAAGTATTTCTTTGCCTCTTGTAGATGTTTTTACAACATTATGTGTATATCCAGCTTTTTCAAAAACTTCTTTTACATAGTCATTAAATTTTTGATTACCTATTAGAGGTAAGGTATAATTATACTTGTTTAAAATATGTAAAGCGATATTGCTAAGTGGTATCTCTCTGCTTTTTTTACCAGAACCTTTTTCTTCTTTAAGTAATAGTACTTTACCGCTAATGGTATTTTTTGAAACAAACTTTAACTCACCAAAACGCATTCCTGTTACACATGAAAAAATGAATATGTCTTTAACTCGTTCTAATTTTTTAGATGGCATTTCAACTTTTAATAAAAGTTCTAAATCTTCTTTTCTTAGTGCAATTTGATTGGTTATTACTTTTGGTTTCTTTTTAAATTTTATAAAATCAGATTTATAGGTATGACCATTTTTTAAAGCCCAGTAAAGAAATGTTTTAACTAATCCAACATTTCTAGTAAAAGTATTATTGATATGCCCTCTATGAACCATACAAAAATCTGTAAACTCAGTATAAAATTTTTGATTTATGGTATTAAAAGTGATTTTATAGTTTTTTGTTTTTTCAAAATCTTCAAGCAATGACTTAATATTATAATATCTCTTAATAGTAGCCTTAGACCATTCTTGATTTTTTTGCTTGAATAACATAAACTCATCATAAGCTTCATAAAACTTATTTTTTCCTTTAGCTACTCTTTTGAATTCCTTGTCAAATTCTTTTCTTACTTTTTCAACAGTTAATTCTTGATTGGTGTTTTTGAAAGTTTCTGTTACTTGTATAAAAAAGTTAGAATATCGATCAAGTTGTCTTTTTATTGTTCGATGAGAATCGGCTTTTGAAGTTCTTCCTGTAAGGTTATTTGGTTGTCTGTTTTTTATATCCCATTCTTTTGGATGGATAAATTCTCCTGTTGAGTATACAAATCTTTTACCCTCGTTTTTAAAATAGGCTTTCAAATAGATTAGTGTTAATCCATCTTTACTTTTTTCTTTTAGATTGAATGTGTATGTCATAGCTTACAGGTGTCAATTTAGGTGTCAATAAAGGTAGTGTTTAACATCTATTTCAGCATAAAAAGAATTATAAAAATTTTACAGAATCAGTATTTATAGTAGTTGTAGCGCGGATTAAGGTATAGTAAAGCAAAAGAAGGTCTATTCTCGGCGTCTCCACTAATTAAAACCTCAATTAGTTTAAAAATAATTGAGGTTTTTTTATCCATATAGAATAACAGAATAATGTAATTTCGCTGAAATTATTGATGATATTATGGATGTTTTAAATAAAATACAGACTGTAGTTTTTATCTTAGGACTTATTCAAGGACTTATTTTTAGTTTACTTTTAATTTTTTTAGATAAAAAGAAAAATAATCCAACTTTACTTTTAAGCTTGTTTATTTTTTTGTATTCAATAAATTACCTTAAACCAATAACTAATCTTTTAAGTTTAGATGAAAATTTTACCTTTCTAAATAATTTGCCTTTGAGTTTTGATTGGCTACTTTTTGCTTTGTTTTATTTATATATAAGAAACCTCTCATTACTTCCTAAATCAAACAGAATCTATATTTATTTAATTCCCGGAATTTTAATGTTTGTAATAGACTTACTGATATATTTTAATGTATCCGAAGAATTAGAAAAGTTTAGGTTTTCTGAAAGTTTTGGTTTTATTCATCATATTGGAGGGCACATATATACTGTGTTTATTTACTTTTTAACACATGTTTTTTTAAAAAAGCATACAATTGAAATTAATAATCAATATACATCTACAATAGGAAAAGAACTTTATTGGGCAAAATCGTTTATGTTAGTAGGAGTGTTCTTTACACTTATAATTCATTTTACTTCAAAATTTAACAACTATTATTTAGATCTTACTGAAGCAATTATTAATGTTGGATTGCTGTATTGGATATGTATTCATGGAATTAGACAACAAACCGTTAAAAACTTAGTTCAAGAAAGTGATTTTATTACAGAAAAAAGAAGTAAATCTAAAAATGAAGTTGAAATTAATGAAACTGATAAAGTTCTTTTTAATCATATTGAACAAATGATTATTTCAAAAAATATATATAAAAACCCTGATTTAACTATTATAGATATAGCTAATCTTACTAATAAACATCCTAAAAAAATATCTACAGTTATTAATGAAGTTTCTAATAAAAATTTTAAAACTTTCATCAATGGTTTTAGAATTAATGAAGCTAAAGACATTTTGAAAAATGTTAATTCCAATGATTATAGTATTGAAGGAATTAGTTTAGAGGTAGGCTTTAAAAGTAAAAGTGCTTTTTATGATGCTTTTAGAAAAGAAACAGGTACGACCCCTACAAAATTTAAAAATCAACAATAACAAGCCTTACGATTTATACTTAAAAAGAAATAATGAGTTCTGAAATCTGATTTCAGAACTCATTATTTCTTTTTAATACTATTACATTCATCACTATTACAGATTTTTGCAAAAAATTTTAAAACTCAAAATATATTATTTATGAAAGTAAAAGATGTAATTAAGTCAATCGTTTTAGTATTTGTTTCTTTAATTTTTTTTAATTGCTCTTCAGATAGAAATGAACCTGAAATAGTAGATAAAAGAAGTTTTATAACAAACACGACTAACGACTTTTTTATTAATAAAGATGGAAGTGTAAATGTAAATTTAATTGCAACTTATGTTGAGGATACTTCTTTTGGAAATGTTATTGAAAAGGGGTTTGTTTTTGGTAGAACTTCTAATCCAACTGTATCAACTTCAAACACATCAAATGTACATGATGCAAGTGCTAATGCAACAGGGTATATTGAAAATTTAATTAAAGACGAAACATATTTTATTAGAGGTTATTTTAAATATGAAAATGGTACTTTCTTTTATGGTAATGAAGTTCAGGTAAGTACGAATGTTGATGTTAGTAGTACAAGAACCATTACATTAGAAATAGAAGATACACCATTCTTTAGATCTCAAACTGAAATTACCCCAATACTAAACTTATCAAATCTAACTAAAGAGATGCCTAAGGAAATAGGGTATGAGTATAGTATAAACCAAGATTTTTCTAATAGTACTTTTAAAGCAGATTCTGATTATGATGGAATTCATAATAAAGGAATTGTTTTAATTACTGAATTTACAGAAGTTATTTCTGGTTTAACCGCTGGTACTACTTATTATTTTAGGCCTTACGCTAAATATAATGATAATACTGTTACTAATGGAGGTGCAAATACAGTTACTCTAACAACAAGTAATTAAACTTAATAAAAAGTATTGTTCACTGTTTATAAATCTTTTATAAACTAGAGAAGATAAGACTTCCTATAAATAAACCCCGTAAGCATTATGTTTACAGGGTTTGTTGTTTTCTGTTAAAATAGATAGTAAATGATTTTAATGATTAGAATTTTCATCCGCTTTCACATCGCTTTTTAAACTCATTTCCATTTCATGATCATATTTACAACAAGCAGGTAAATTTTCATAAGCAGATTCGCTCCCCATAATTTTATCCGTATCATATCCAGAAGCAGCAATAGCGTTATGAATTGCATCTAAATTAGTTTTGGCTTTATCAAAAGAAACATTTACTTGTTTTCTTAATTTATCCCATTCTACAGATTTTACCCCGTTTATTTTATTAACTGCCTTTTCAATGGTATTTTTACACATACCACAGTTACCACGTACACCAAATGTTGAGTTTGTAGAAGCTAATTCATTACTAGTTGTTTTTTCTGTTTTAGTAGATTCCTTTTTTACTTCGTTTTTGCAACTAACTAAACCAACAGTTGCAATAATTACAATACTTAAAATTACTTTTTTCATCTTTTGAAAAATTATTTATTATTTATTATTTATTATTTGTTTTACTTCTCCACATTTCAACATCATATCACCGAAATATGGATTTAATATTTGTTTTTCTTTACTTAACCAAAATGCGCCTTTATCATTATCTGCCATCGGACAATATTGTTTATAACTAATCTCGTTTATACCAAAAGATTGAACAGTTGAAATAAAATGTTCAGATAATTCTTTAAAATGCTTACGTTGTTCTTTTATGTTTTTAGAGTTTAAGATAGCATTACTACTTAATTTTAGAGTGTTAAAGAACATTATCCATTGTTTATGGGCGTTATTGTTTACTAATAGTTTTGCGTCAATTTCTTTTAATGCTTTTTGAAAGTTTAATGCACTTTTCTTAGATAAGTTAAAATCTGTTTTTACTAAATTATCCTTTAGGTTAATGTATGTGTTGTAAACTTTTTGTAATTGTGAAGTGAATTTTTCATTAACATCAAATTGCTCACTAATCATCTTTTGATGGTTCATCATAGATTTTTTACCTTGTAATTGGGCTGATGCGTCAATAGTAAATACACCGTTTGTTACTATTTCATCTCCTAATTGTAAACCGGTTTTTACTTCGTAATTCTCACCTAATTTTTCACCTAGTACTATTTCTTTCATTTCAAATACAGGATTATTTGTGTCAGATTTTATGTATACGATTGAGCGTTTACCAGTCCATAAAATTGCCGAAGCGGGTATGATTATCTTTTTTTTAAGGTTTTTTAGTTCTTTGTCTATTTTTCCTAATACAAACATTTCAGGTTTAAATAGCTTTTTTTTATTGGTTAAAATAGCTCTAATTGTTACTGTTCTTGTTTGTGGATTTAAAACAGGATCGATAAAAGATATTTTTGAAGTAAAAACTTCGTTAGGATACGAGTTCGTTGTAATAGTTATAGGTTGTCCTACTTTAAAATTACTGATTTGATTTTCATAAACATCAAAGTTTGCCCAAACTGTTTTAAGATTGATTAATTTTAGTAAAGGTTGACCTTGTTTTACATAATCGCCTTGTTCTACTAGCTTTTTTGAAACTGTTCCTGATGTGTTTGCATATATAGGAAAGTTTTCTCTTATTTTTTTAGTTTTTAAAATTTGATTTATTTGATTTTCTGATAACTTCCATAATTTTAGTTTATTACGGACTGCTTTGTGTAATTCAGGTTGTGTTTCTTTTAATGCAAATGTGGTAAGTAATTCTTGTTGAGCTTTAACTAATTCTGGCGAATAAATGGTAGCTAATAACTGTCCTTTTTTAATGTTTTCACCTGTGAAATTAACATGTAATCGTTCTATTCTTCCTGAAAAATAACTTACTAATACAGCATTGACTTCTTCATTTTCAGTAATTTTTCCCGATAATTGTATTGTGTTATCTGAATTTTGTGAGGTATTACCAATAATAGTGGTTTGCACATTTGCTATAGCCATAGCGTTTTTGGTAAGTTTAAATTGATTAGTTGATAAACCATCTGCTCCAGCTTCAGCAGGAATTAAATCCATTCCACATATTGGGCAATCTCCTGCTTCAGGTTGCATAATTTGAGGATGCATTGAACAGGTCCATTTTTGCGATATACTTACTTCGTTATTATGCTTGTGATTAGTTTCAGCTGAGTAACCAAATAATACTTTCCCCAAAATTAATCCAATCATTAAAATTATGATGTAAATGATATATTTTTTCATCTTTATTTATTATTTCTTCTTACTAACTTTCTAATTGTAGTTGAAGATATATACCACAATAAAAAGCCGCTTAAAACTGTAATTAATCCTAAAAGAGAAAATATTCTTAATATCATAGTATTAAAATTATCTCTACTTTCATAATCCATTGTATGGGTCATCCATAAAAAATCAAACCAACGCCAATTACGATGTCTTAGTGTTTGAAATTTTCCATCTATAATAGAAACATAAGCTTTTAATGAGTCGTCTGTTTTGTAAGATAATACATAGGCTGGTAATAATTTTTCCCTGTATTCGTGGTGCTTATCAACTTTATCGATCTCTTCAATAGAGATAATTTCTAAGTCCGATTTTAAATGGTTTTTTGCTATATATAACGCTTCATTTTTTGATATTCGATTTTTTTTAATACCATTAATCGCATTATATAGTTGTTTTTTATTAACCCAATAATATGGAGTATTATTTATATCTCTTAGTTCTATAGTTTTAATTCCTTCAGAAATTGTTAGTTGAGATGGACTTATTAAGTTAGTGAAAGCTTTTGGTTGATAATTTAAGTTTTTAAAATGATCACCATGAATTGCATCTATGTCTGTCCAACTAAAGTATAATCCACTGAGCGTCCATAATAAAAACTGAATTCCTAAAAATAAACCTAAATAACGATGAGCTTTCCTTATTTTTAAAGCTATGTGTCTTTTTATCATTTTACATTAAAATTAAATTTGACAGTTATTTTTTCCCAAGACAATTTAATTTCACCAGACTCATCATTTGTTTTGTTTATTTCATATTTTAAATGTTCTACATTTTCCTCTAAAAATGTTGGCTTTACTTTAAGCCTAATAATATCATCTTTCTCATCGTACTCGTCTTTACCATGTTGGTTCCAATTTGAGTTAAAGATCAAAGTCCATTTATTTTTAGAAGGAATAGTAAAGAAACCATATTTACCTGCTGGTAAGATAGTTTTGTTAATTTCTAAATCTTTATTAGTTTCAAGCCATGTAGCGTTATGTGCTCCAGCTTGCCAAACTTGGTCGTAAGCTAATAATCCTCCAAAGATTATTCTATCTCGTACTCCTGGTGAAGAATAATCTATATGAATATGAGCATTTCCTATTATTTCCATTACTGAAGTATGAGGACTTAAAACTTTTTTCTTTGAAGATACTGATGTTGTTTGTTCTTGGTTATGTTTTTTATGTTCTGTTTTACAACTAAAAGAAAACATAATAATTATTATAAAGAATACTATTTGTTTCATGATTTTTCTGATTTAAAGATGGGTTAAAAGAGCATTATTATTGCCATAATTATCATTATAGCATTTTCTATAAAAGTAGCTTCTGTCATAGGGAGTTTTAAAGCAGTACCTAAACAAGCGCAACGAATCGATTTCTTATCTAGTAAAGTTTTTGTTACTCCAATAGTTGTAATTCCTAAAATTAATAAAGTTAGTATTAAGGCTACTTTTATTTCAAAACGAAGTAGAAACATTAAGCCTAAAAAAGTTTCAATAAAAGGATACAATTTAGCATATATAGGAACTCGCTTTGCTAATGGATCATACATTCTAAAACTATCTGGGAAACCTTTTAAATCTAACATTTTAAAAAAACTAAATACGATATAAAATAGTCCCATAAAATCGAACATAAAACCACTCCAACTCCAGTTTTTATAATGAATTAATATACTAGAAACAGAAATGTATAATAAAATTAAAAAAAGAGGCTTTAATTGTTCGATTTTACTTTTACCCAGATCTATTTCATCATCTACAAAGGTATTTGTAGGTTTATTTTTAACAGATTTTTTTTCTGAAATAGTGTATTTTTCAGGTAAAGCATTTTGTAATTCTAATATATTAACATGCTTACTCATTGTTATTTCAACTTCCTTGTTTTTTAAATTCACATTTACATTGGTAATGTTTTCTATATCAATTAAGCTATTTTCTACGTTAGCTTTACAGCTTCCGCAAGACATACCATCTATGTTATATATATGTTTCATTTATTCTGAATTAAATAATTAATAATAGTACTTTGTATATAGTAATCGTGTACTGCTTTGATTTGATTAAGTTGAAGTTTTAACTGTAATTCTTGAATATCGAGAACATCGTTAAAGTCAATAGTACCAGTTTGATAACTTTTAACAAGTATGGTTTCTGCACTTTTGGCTTGTTTTAAGTTTTTGGTTTGTGTTTTGTAACTTATTTTTGCAGATAAACGGAGATTTAGAGCTTTGTTAAGTAAAGTTTCTAATTTATTAAGACGTTCTTGTTTCTGTACATTTAATTCTTCTTGTTGAATTTGATTTTGTTTAGTTTTAGAAGTATATTTTTTATTGAAAATAGGAATTGAAAGGGTTACCATTGGCATAACAATATCTTTTCCATTATCGTTAAAATTCATATTAGGTCTTTGGATAACATTAATATAATTTAATCCAAAGCCAATCATAGGACTACTTTCTTTTTGGTTTAAGAGTTCAGACTTTTCAATTGATTGGTATAGTTTATCATATTTTATTAATTCAGGATGAAATTGTAAACTGTCAATATTTATTATTTGGTCTTTTAATGGAATTTTTAACTCAGAATCTATATTTATAAAAATACTTTTATCTCTGTTTAATAATTTGTTAAGTGAAGTTTGTTCTGTTGAAAAATATTGTTCTAAAATTTCTTTTGATTGATTTAAATCATTTTTTCGAATTTGTAAACGTAAAACATCTACAGTTGATGCCGTTCCTACTTCTATTGATTTTAAAGCCATAGTTTCGTAGGTGTTTAATAAGTTTATGTTTTCGATTAAAACTTTTTGCTTAGCTTTAATTGTATGTAGATTGTAATAAGCGGTAGATATTGAAGCTATTAATTTTCGTTTAGCAATTGTAATGTCTTCAAACTTACTGTCTGCTAACGAACTTACATAATTTTCTCGTGAACTTATTGTACCAAACCAAGGTAACATTTGATTAATAGAAACTTTAAAGCGTTGTGCACCTGTTCGTGTTTCTGGTTCACTAACAAAATATCCTAAACCTATATTGGTGTTGGGTAAAGAGTTAACTTCATTTACTTTTTCTGAAATTCGTTTGTATTGTAATTCAAACTGTTTAATTTTAGGATTGTTTTCTAAGCCTTCTTTAATAAAAAATTGTAATTCTTGTGCTTTAGAAAAACAATTAAAAACTAAAATAAATACAAGTGCTAATATGTTTTTAGTTTTCATTATTTCTTTTCTTTTTTAATAAAAATTCTTCTCGTAAACAATATAAAACAGGTAATAAAAAATACGAGGTAATATCTATAATCATACCACCAAATGCAGGAATAGCCATTGGTATCATAATATCACTTCCTCTTCCTGTAGATGTTAATACAGGTAGTAATGCTAAAACTGTTGTTGCTGTTGTCATTAAACAAGGTCTAATACGTTTTTCTCCAGCTTCTATTACTGATTTTCGTATGTCAAATTCTGTTGCAGGTTTATTCTTATTAAAAGTTTGCTTTAAATAAGTTGCCATTACAACTCCATCATCAGTAGCAATACCGAATAAGGCAATAAAGCCTACCCAAACTGCTACACTTAAGTTAATTGGTTGCATTTGAAATAAATCTCTAATATTCTGCCCTAAAAAACTGAAATTTAAAAACCAAGATTGACCGTAAAGCCACATCATTATAAATCCGCCTGCAAATGCTACAACGATAGCTGTGAAAACCATTAAAGACGTTGTGGTTGAACGGAATTGAAAATATAAAATGATAAAGATGATGAGTAATGCCAACGGAACAACTATTGTTAAAGTTTTTTCAGCTCTTATCTGGTTTTCATAAGTTCCAGTAAATTGAAAGTTGATACCTTTTGGCACAATTAATTCACCACTTTTTATTTTTTGTTGTATAGTTTTTTGTGCATTTTCAATAACAGTAACCTCTGCAAAATTGTTTAGTTTATCGAATAACACGTAACCAATTAAAAAGGTATCTTCACTTTTAATAACTTGTGCGCCTTGTTCGTATTTAATACTTGTTAATTCGCTTAGAGGTACTGGATTTCCATTTTTAACAGGTACATAAATTTGCTCTAAATCATTTGGAGTGTTACGAAGTTCTCTCGGATATCGTACACGTACTGTATAACGTTCTCTACCTTCAATAGTTTGTGTTAAAGGTATACCCCCAACAGCAACTTTTAATACATTTTGTACTTCTTGTATAGAAATTCCATAACGTGCAATTTTTTCTCTATTAATATCAATTAATAAATAGGGTTTACCAACTATTCTATCAGCAAATACAGCTTCTTTTTTAACTCCTACAACAGATTTTAAAATTGTTTCTAGTTGTACTCCAAAAGTTTCAATTTCTTTTAAATTTTGCCCTTTTACTTTTATTCCCATTGGTGCTCGCATACCTGTTTGTAGCATTACTAATCGTGTTTCAATAGGTTGTAATTTTGGCGCTGAGGTAACACCAGGTAATTTTGTCACTTTAACAATTTCATTCCAAATGTCATCAGTAGATTTTATATGTGGTCTCCAATTACGATAAAATTCACCATTTCTATCTTCAATTAACTCATTAGTAGAAACATTAGAATAAAATATTTCTGAAGTAAGATTTGTTAAATTTGGATTAGCGACAGTTTTACCATTTTTTAGCACAAACAATCCATTGTTATTTACTTGATAGCGTTGACGTTTTCCTTTAGAATTAACTTTGTATTCTGGTTTGTAGATAATTACATTTTCGTACATTGAAAGTGGTGCAGGATCTAAAGCAGATTCTGTTCGTCCGGCTTTACCAACTACTGTTTTAATTTCAGGAATATTAGCAACACTCATATCTAATTGTTGTAATACACGTTTGTTTTCTTCAACTCCTGAATGTGGCATAGATGTAGGCATGAGTAAAAAAGAGCCTTCATTTAAAGAAGGCATGAATTCTTTGCCTGTATTTTTAAAGATTAAAAAACCAAGAATAGTAATTGTTGTAGGAATAGTTAAAAAAAGTATTTTATTAGCTAATGCCCATTGTAAAATCAAACTATAATACTTCCGTAGTAAAGAAAAAACACCTAATAACCCAAAACAGATAATTGCTACAAATAATACGTTAAAAAGTAAGCTTTTTTCTAAGCCAAAAGGTCTCCAGTATTCTGCTAATAATAAGATAATTAATATAGTTACAATAATAATATTTATGAGGTTGGTTTGTTTATCTGAAATTTTACCTAATAACTTTGAGATACTAGTAATTCCAAAAGCAATTAAAAATATACCTAACCACTGCTCAAGGATGATAGAAAATACTCCTAAAGTTGTTAATATGATATTAATCAAAAAAGAAAGGTTTTTAGAACTACTTCTTCTTTTAAAAATAATTGCAGCAAAAGGAGGAATTAAGAATAAAGCGACCAACAAGGCCATAATTAGCGCGAAGGTTTTGGTGAAGGCTAATGGACTAAACAATTTACCCTCGGCACCAATCATTGTAAAAACAGGTAAAAAACTAATAATGGTTGTCATTACAGCCGTAACTATAGCACCAGATACTTCAATTGTAGCATTATATACTACAGTATTAATAGGGAGATTATTTTTTTCTAAATGATTTAAAATGTTTTCAGATAAAATTACACCAACATCAACCATTGTTCCTATAGCAATAGCAATTCCAGATAGGGCTACAATATTAGCATCAATGCCAAAAGCTTTCATCGCAATAAAAACCATTAAAACAGCAACTGGTAATAAACTTGAAATTAATAAAGATGCTTTTAAGTTATATACCATTATAATAATTACTAAAATCGTAATTAGTATCTCTAGTGTTAATGCTTCATTGAGAGTGTTTAATGTTTCTTGAATTAATTCAGAACGATCATAAAAGGGAACAATGGTTAGTTGTGAAGTTGTTCCATCTGCTAATACTTTTGATGGTAATCCAGAACTTAATTCTTTTATTTTTTCTTTAGTATTATTAATTACTTCTAAAGGATTTGCACCATATCGAGCTACAACAACTCCACCTACGACTTCTGCACCTTCTTTATCTAAAATTCCTCTACGTGCTTTTGCGCCGATTGAAACTTTAGCAATATCTTTAATTTTTATAGGTGTAAAATTGGTAGAGGAAACCACTGCATTTTCTATATCTTTTATAGATGTTATATAACCTAAGCCTCGAACTAGATATTCTACTTGGTTAATCTCTATAGTTTGTGCTCCAATATCTTGATTACTTTGTTTAACAGCTTTTACAACTTGTTGTAAATCTATATTGTACTGACGCATTAATTCAGGATTAACGTCAATATGATATTCTTGAATATATCCACCAATAGATGATACTTCAGATACACCACTAGCAGATGACAAAGCGTATTTTACATAGTAGTCTTGTATGCTTCTTAGTTCATGTAAGTCCCAACCCCCTGTTACGTTTCCGTTTTTGTCTCTACCTTCTAGTGTATACCAGTAAACTTGCCCTAAACCTGTTGCATCTGGTCCTAAAGTAGGATTTACACCGTTAGGTAATAGGTTGTTTGGTAGTGAGTTGAGTTTTTCGAGAATACGAGAGCGACTCCAATAAAATTCAATATTTTCCTCAAAAATTACATAAATACTTGAAAAACCAAACATAGAAGAACTTCGAATAGTTTTTACTCCTGGTATTCCTAATAAGGATGTGGTTAAGGGATAAGTGATTTGATCTTCTATATTTTGAGGAGAACGTCCTTCCCATTTTGTAAATATAATTTGTTGGTTTTCTCCAATATCAGGAATAGCATCTACTGCGACAGGAGCATTAGGTAGAAATCCTGTATTCCAATTAAAGGGTGCGGTTATAATTCCCCATCCAATAAATATGATGAAAATTAAAACTGAAAAGAGTTTATTTTCTATTAAGAATTTGATGCTTTTGTTGAGCATAAAAATGATTTTAAACAATTAGATATAGGTATGTTAAATACCTTGTATAAGAAAAACTCCATTGAGTTTTCAAAGGATAGGTTGTCTAAATGTTTGTAATCAAATTAAATATACTTCGTCAAGAACCTGAATGTCTTTAATAACGAGTGGAGGTGAGTAATCTTTAAAAGGAATTACTTTGTTGTGTAATCCTACAAATAAATTAATATATGAATAATAAAAAGATAGAACGAAAAGTTGTTTATTGAAAGATACTTTGTCAAGTGAAGTTTTCTTTAGGTTATTTTGACCTTCTACTAGCTGTGTGATATCTTTACAACAGTTTTTCTTGGTAATAGAACATCTTTCATTATCTATTTCTTGCGTTATTTCCATTCCGCAAGTTTTTGCTTTATTAAAATAGCTTGTATTTACCAATGTATCACCACAAAAATGACTATTGATAGTAAACGACATTGTAGAAAATACTACTACTAATGCCATTAAAATAGATACTATTTTATTTATAAGTATGTTCATTTGTTACGAAACAAAATTACAAATATTATATAACTAATGGAAAAAGAATTATTTAATTCGCTAATTATTATGCTAATTTTAACTATAATGCAATTAATAGATTACAGATAAATTAATTGTTAAAAACAATTTAATGTTTTTAGTTTTTATATCTAGAGGTAATTGAAAAAATAGGATTTTAAACTTTATTATATAATAAAAAACTCTTCAGAATATGAAGAGTTTTTATAAATTATTTTAATATACCTAAATGAATAATTCTACTACCAGTTTGTCCAATAGGATTGGTGCTTTTACCAATAACAATACCGTCTTCTGGTGCAAAATATTCTTTTAAAATTGTACCGAAAACATCTCTTACTGTTGCTATTAGATCTCCTTTTTTTAAAAGTTGAGTTAATTCACAATGAACTTGAATTATACCACCAACTTGACTGTAAATCCAATATGATTTTTTACAAATTAGTGCTTTTTGCTCTGCTTTGTCTATAGGGTCATCATACATACTTAAAAAAGAAAGAGTATTATAAACACCAGTTAAGCTTGATCGAATCATACCTTTTTGAAATTTATCAGGATCTCCAACTTCAACAGTGATGGCATCAATACCTAAGTCAGCAGCAGCACCTCTAAGAGTTCCGTCTTTTGGAGGAGCGTTAAGTATTATTTGGGGGTTTTGAATTAAAGCTAGTTGTTTTGCTATTTTAGAAGATAAATCTGCTCTAATGTAATAAGAATTTACCCTACCAAAACTAGCAGTATGTAGGTCTAGTAAGTAATCGAAGTTTTTAATAATTCTATTTATAATTCTATTAGCATAAACTTTACTTCTATTGCCATCTTTATCACCAGGCATAATTCTATTTAAGTCAACACCATCAACAAATCTTCTCTCATTAACTAAAATTGAGGGAACATTAACAACAGGAATACCGATTATTGTTCCAGAAAGTTTTTCTAAGTTAATAGAATTAAATAATCGTTGTATTACAGACATACCGTTTAGCTCATTACCATGAACTACTGCTGTTATTCCTAGTACAGGGCCATCTTTTATTCCTTTGCCTATAATTACAGGAACGTAAATTGGTTGAGCAATTCCGTTAGAAACTAAATGTATCCAACGATGCGATAAAGAATTATTATCATATTCATTTAGTTTAATTTTTTTGATGATTGGAATTTTTTCGAATTTAGCCATTATATTATTTCTTTAATTAAAGAATCATCATCGTTTAAAGACTTAAATAATTTGTGTTTAAACCCCCCTTTTTTATTCAGTAATTGAATAGCCATTTTATCTATGGCAATAGAAGTTAAAACAGTTTGAATATAAGCTTCGATTAAATCGTCTAACCCTATACCTAAATTATTAAATTCTTTTCTTTCCATTAATAAGAGTCTATTTGTATCTGAACCCCAATCACCATTTTCTTTTTTATAAGATAAATTTGTTCCTAAAATATCCCATGAAGCTTTACCGTCTTGTAATGTGTCTTTTAAAGGAGCTTTAGCTCTTCTTGAATAAATAGAAATAGGTTTGTATCCTTCTTTGGTAGCATGAATCATCATTCTAAAATCTAGAACAAATGACTGTCCTTTTTGGTTAGGAACTGTCCCTACATGATAATACTTTCCTTCCGACGTAGTGGAGCTCCAATTATAGTTTCCTACTAAACTTTGAACAATGAATTTATTATAATCAAAATCCATTTTCATAAAATTATCTAATTCTTCTTGGTTAACTATAGTAAAAACTCCTTGTCCTGCATTACTATAGGGAATTTTTACAACAGCTTTACCACCTAGATTATCAACCCACAAAGGGACTTCATTTTTGTTAACATCCCAAATTGTATGAGGAGTTATAATTTTTAAATTTTTTTGTTGTAATTCAGAATTATAAAAAGAATATGCTTTTGAAGCAATTAATTTATTTCTTCCTCCTGCTAAACAAACAATAGTTGGATTAATGATTTTAGTTTTTGAAGATATAGGTAGACGATTCCATGGTTTTTGAGTTAAATATCTAAAAACTAAATCTAATTGTATCCATTCTCCGTTAATGTTTAAACGAATAAAATCTCCAGAAATATCTATATGATTTTTATCTAAGTCATTATAGTAAGGAACAAGGTAAACCTTTTTATTTAGCATATCTGACATGGCATGAGCATAACCAGAAGCTTCCATATAATTTTTGTCGTAAATAACAGCTACAGCATTATTTATTTTCTTTTTAAGTAAAGGTTTAATAGTGTGTTCCATAAACTTTCTATATCCACCTTGTTCTTTAAATTCATTTAAAAGAGGCATAGATTTTTGTCCGGAAGGACAAGAATTATTTTCTATAATTACCATTTGTCTTTTACCTTTTTCGGTAGTAACATGTAGTAAATCAGCTCCTGATAGATGATAATATTTTGGGTTATAACTCAAAATCTCTTTTAAATCGTTTGAGTTTACCTTAGGGTTTAAATGGCAGTAACGTTTTACTATTCTATCATTAGTTAAGTTTAAAAAATAACTAACCATTGGATGTATAGTTGCATTTAAAGATTTTTCATACCAGTGATTTTCAGATTCAAAGGTATTTGGTTCTATAATTTCAGTGTACTTAATCACGAATTAAAATATGTATTACTTTTTACAATTAAATTTTTTATAATAGAAAAAATTAAAATCAATTCAGTTAGAATCGTGTAAGAATTGATTTTAATTTTTAAATGAAGTTTACTAGCTGTTACATGAAAATCTCATTAGATTTTTTAAAAGTTTTGAACTCAATGTAATAGCCATTAGGATCTTGAACAATGAAGGTGTTTTGTTCACCGTTTTTATCTTCAAAGAAGGTCTTTTTTATAATCGTGTCAAAAGACCATTGTCTATTTAAAATTTCATAAATATTTTCCCAAGCATCATGATCTAAAACAACACCAAAATGAAAAGAAGGTAACTTCTCATTATCTAAAGAATAGAAAGGGAATTGAAAATCGAATTTTTCTGATAAAACAAATGTTACTTGATGACCAAATAAATTGATATCAACCCAGTTATTGGTTTTTCTCCCAATTTTTAAATCTAATTGATCGCGATAGTAGTTTATTGTTTCTTCAATGTTTTTACATGGAAGGGAAATGTGAAAAGAAGCACTCATATTATTTAATCAACTTAATCTCTTGTAATTTAAATACAACAAAATCTTCATCATCTAAATCATCGATGATTTCTTTATAAATAATTTCAAACTTTTTGCCTTTAAATTCATTTGATTTTAAATCGAATTGAACTAATATCATTTTATTAATCTCATCAAAATCAATAATATCATTATTTTCTAAAACAAAAGTATAATACCCATCTTTGTAACCTGCATATACACCGAAAGCAGACATGCTTTGTTCTGTACTGTAATAATTCATGTTTAAGTTTTTAAATTAAAAATCGTTATCAGTAAAATCATCAAGATTATTTTCATCAAAAGAATTTTCATCTTCCATATAATCATCCATAGTTTTTTCAAGTTTTCTGCTGATTTTCACTAAATAAATAGTGTCATCAGTTCTTACTTCTACAGCACTAATGGTTTCTCCTTTCGAATTTTGAAAAGAAATAATGTCATCGTAGTCATATCCATCTGGATACTTTTCTATCAGCAAGTCTAATATATTTGCTGTTAATTTTTCATAATCAACAATTATTCGTTTCATAAGAGTTACATTTTTAATATATAAGCAAATATTAATGGGGCTACAATAGTAGCATCACTTTCTATAATAAATTTAGGAGTATCTATATCTAGTTTTCCCCAGGTAATTTTTTCATTTGGAACGGCTCCAGAATATGAACCATAACTTGTTGTAGAGTCCGAAATTTGACAGAAATAACTCCAAAAAGGTGTGTCTTCTCTCTCTAAATCTTGATATAGCATTGGTACTACACATATTGGAAAATCACCTGCGATACCTCCACCTATTTGGAAAAATCCTATACCATTTTTAGAATTTTTTGTGTACCAATCGGCTAAGAAAGTCATATATTCAATCCCCGATTTCATGGTAGACGCTTTAAGTTCTCCTTTTACCACATATGAAGCAAAAATGTTACCCATTGTAGAATCTTCCCAACCTGGTACAACCATTGGTAAATTTTTTTCGGCTGCGGCATACATCCAAGAATCTTTAATATCTATTTCATAATATTCCTCTAAAACTCCAGAAAGCAAAAGTTTATACATGAATTCATGAGGAAAATAACGTTCACCATCTTCTTCCGCATCTTTCCAAATTTTGAAAATATGTTTCTGTAATCGTCTGAAAGCTTCTTCTTCTGGAATACAGGTGTCTGTTACACGATTTAAACCTTTTAGTAATAAATCCCATTCATCTTGGGGTGTTAAATCGCGATAATTTGGTACACGTTTGTAATGCGAATGTGCAACCAAATTCATAATATCTTCTTCAAGATTGGCTCCTGTACAAGAAATAATTTGAACTTTATCTTGTCTAATGATTTCTGCAAAGATTTTACCTAACTCAGCTGTACTCATAGCCCCAGCTAATGATACTAGCATTTTCGAACCATCTTCTAATTGTTTTTCGTAAGCTTTAGCAGCATCAACTAAAGCTGCTGCATTGAAGTGAAGAAAGTATTTTTCTATGAATTCAGATACTGGATGTGTATTAGTATTCATCATTGTCTTTGAATTTTGTTAGTTTATTAAAAGGTGAATCGTTAGTGTCCTCTTCTTCATAATTATCATCTCCATCATTAGAGTTAAATTTATAACTCAACATTTTATAATATAATTTAGCAGCTAAAAAATCTGAAGATTTATCCTGCTCGTTAGGACATAATTCAACAATATCAAATCCTACAACATTTTTTTCTTCAAATACTTTTCGAAGAAATTCTAAGGTTTCATACCAAAATAATCCTCCAGGTTCTGGAGTTCCAGTACTAGGCATTATAGAAGGATCAATAGCATCTAAATCAAAAGTGATAAAAACATTTTTACCAAGTTGTTCAATAACATCATCCATCCAATATTCATTAGTCGCCATTTCATGAGCAAAGAAGATTTTATCTCTGTTCATAATACGGGTTTCCGATATATCCATACTTCTAATACCCACTTGAACTAGATTTGTATTTTGATTTGCCTCGTAAACTGCGCAAGCATGATTACAAGAGCTTCCTTCATATTCTTTGCGTAAATCTGCGTGAGCATCAATGTGTAAAACAGTTAAGTTATTAAAACATTCATTAAAAGCTCTAATGGAACCAATCGATATAGAGTGTTCTCCGCCAAAAAGAGTTACAAATTTATTCTTGTTGATATATCTTTTAGTGACTTGATGTACTTCTTCAACCATAGCTTCAGGAGAAGAATCTTCGGTTATCGGATTAGCTAAATATATTCCTTCTTTGTACACTTCACTATTGGTTTCTATATCGTATAGTTCCATGTTTTCAGATGCTTGCAAAAAAGCTTCTGGTCCTTTATCGGATCCTTTTTGCCATGTGCTAGTTCCATCATAAGGAACAGGTATTAAAACTATTTTAGCGGTTTCTAATTTCCCATATTTTTCAGGAATATCTGCATAAGTTCTATTCGTTTTCATATCCTAAAATTGAAAGTAATTCTTCACTTTTTTGTTGTTCTTTAAATAATTGAGTTGTAATATCTCCGTTTTGGTTTTTTGTTATCAGAATGTGTTTTGGGTGTGGAATTAAACAGTGTTGTAATCCTCCAAATCCCCCGATAGATTCTTGATAAGCACCAGTGTTAAAAAAACCAATGTATAATGGTTTTTCTTTCTCGTATACTGGTAAATAAATAGCATTAACATGTTGTTCTGAATTGTAATAGTCATCACTATCACAAGTTAAACCTCCTAATAATACACGTTCATATTTATGTTCCCATTTATTTACAGGGAGCATGATAAAACGTTTGTTAATTGCCCAGCTATCTGGTAAAGTAGTAATGAATGATGAGTTTATCATGTTCCATTTTTCTCGATCATTTTGCTTTTTTTGATACAAAACTTCGTATAAAGCACCTCCGCTTTCACCTACGGTAAAACTTCCAAATTCTGTAAAAATGTTAGGAGTTTGAACATTTTCTTCATCACAAGCAGTTTTAATTTGATTGATAATTTCTTCAATCATATATTGATAATCGTATTCAAAAGCTAATGAGTTTTTAATAGGAAAACCTCCACCAATATTTAAACTATTTAAAGTAGGGCATACTTTTTTTAATTGAGTGTATACTTTTAAACATTTTAATAATTCATTCCAATAATAAGCGTTGTCTCTTATTCCTGTATTGATAAAAAAATGTAACATTTTTAATTCTACTTGAGGATTGTTTGCTATTTCTTTTTCATAAAAAGAAACTATATTTTTGTAGCCAATTCCTAAGCGACTTGTATAAAATTCGAATTTAGGTTCTTCTTCAGAAGCAATTCTAATTCCAATATTAAGTTTACTTTTTGTTTCTTCTAAAAGTAAATTTAGTTCTTCATAGTTGTCGATTATAGGAATACAATTTTTATGTCCTCCTTCAATTAAGCTGACAATGTTAGCTATATATTGATCTCTTTTAAAACCATTGCATAAAACAAAGGCATCTTCTTTTAATCTTCCTTGTTTTTTTAATGATTTAACAATATCAATATCAAAAGCAGATGAAGTTTCTATATGGATGTTGTTTTGTAATGCTTCATCTAAAACGTACTTAAAGTGTGAGCTTTTTGTACAATAAGAATAGTTGTATGTACCTTTATAGTCATATTTTTCCATAGCATTTTTAAACCACTTCTGTGCTTTTGTAATGTTTTCGGAAATTTTAGGTAAATACGTGAATTTTAATGGAGTTCCATATTGTTTAATTAACTCCATTAAATTGATACCATGAAAAAACAAATCTTCATGTTTTGTTTGAAATTCCTCTTGTGGAAAATCAAAAGTTTGTTCGATTAAATCTTTATATTTAGTATTCATTTAATTTCAATTAAAATTATAGATAACAAACCCTTTAGCTATCTAATTGCTTGATTTGATATAACCAAAATTGAAATTGAGGTACTAAACTCTAAGTTCTAAATACACACCTCGTAAACGAAGATTTTGAAGTGTGTTTAAAGTAAGATCGGAAGAAACCTTAATTTTTTCGTTGTGTTTCTCAAACACAAAACAATTTTTTATCTTCCTTAAAAAATTGTTTACGAAATAAGTAAAACTTAACATTTTATTTTACCATAGGTAAATCAAATGTAAACTTTTTTTAAATACAAAATAATAATTATTGCTTTTTTGCATTATAATATTTTGATATAAAAAACCGCTAATCCATTTTTCAGAATTAGCGGAATAAAGATCAAAAAAAATTCTCCCGGTTTTTTTTGATTAATTATCTATTTCTTAATAAGTTTTTTCTTCATTATAATTTCATCACCTTCTTTAATATGTATGAAATATATTCCTGAAGCTTCTGATTTTGGTGTTATTATTTTACTACCATTAATATCTTTCATGCTTTTTTCTTGGAATACAATTCTCCCATTTACATCATATATGATGATTTCTATCGGCGCGCGAATATACATTTTTTTCATAGAAATAGTAATGTAGTTTGTAAATGGATTTGGTTTTATTTCAAAATCATTAACAGATAGTGTAGGAGGGTAGTTAAGATTATTTTTAGAATAAGATCGATTAGTTATAGTTTCACAGGTATTCAAAAATTTCCATTCGCTAGATGTTTTCTCAAATAAATTACCTTGGTAAACCACTTTTGTACCTATTGAATATCTCACACCACTTTTCCATTCAGGAATACTCGAGCAAACGTTTGGATTAGTAGGGTTTTCATTTGTTGTATAGGAAACAATTAATCGAGCTGCTTTTCCAGATCCGCCTTCGTAAGAATCTGCGACACGTTTAGCAGAAGTGTTTGTTAAACTTATTCCTTTACCTTTAATAATGAAACTAAGATTGTTTCCAGAAGCCCATTCACTTTTATTTACTAAACTTTGAACCATCGCTTTTAAGTTTGGGGAGCGTTGTGCGCTTCCATTTTGACCACTAGACCAAGAACTAGGACTCCAAACTATTTTTGAATTAAAAGTGGTTCTTGAAGAAACATTATTAGAATTAGAGAAACTAGGAGAGTTACTGTTATCGTGTAAACTTATTTCAAGTTCGGCATTAGTACTATTGCTCTCATCTGCATTAAACTGTATATAAGCATTAGAAATAGTTGCATTTTTGGGAAGGTTTACATTCGTAAAACGTAAGCCAATTTTTTGATATCCATTATTATTATAGCTATCATAAACAAGCTCTAAGTCACTACTATTAGTGTAAATTGAACCGTTTTCACTTTCTTCAACATCATCATTCCCAGAAGCAATGGCAACTTCAATAGTTTTAAGATCGTTATCAGAATCTCCGTCTCCAGAAGTATTCCTGTTTATGGTAACAACACTACCGTTTGAGGGATTCCAAATATCTAAATTAGAAGGAATTTGAAAAGGATTACTATTAGAAACAGAACCGACATCTGCAGCATTGTCTACACGAATAGTTCTGATTTCAATTTTTTTTTCATCAACAAATATCCATTTAAATTGATTAAATCTCCCTGAATTACGAGTCCAATCTTTATTATCATCATTAGAACGTAATGGAGCTCCCCAACAACCTTCACCAGCATATACTGTTCCGTTAGTGTTGTCTCTTACAAAACCTTCATCATTTCCAGAACTAGTAGAAGGTCTAACTGGCCAAGTAGTTTTTACTGTATGTGCATCGCACTCTACAACTAATTGTACTTTATTGTCATAAAAAGTACGTGCCCAATTACTGTATTGACTATTTCCTTCTGATTTAAAACGAACGTGCGGACGCATAGGTTTGTGGTATTGAGCAATTTTCCATTTTGTACTTGAGTTATTTGCTAAGTCACTACGCAACCAACTTGTTTGATTTCCTGAAATAGAAATTTCTGTATTTAAAGTATAAGTTCTTACTAAATTATTCCCAAAAGTAATAGCATAGTATATATTTGAAGAGGGTGTGTCAAAAAGGTTATAAATACTATTATTACTATCTTCATGATTACCTCTTGCAGTAATAATAGGAAACATTCTTCCGTCTGAGGCAATAGTTAATTGCCAGTCATTAAACCAAGTTTGCCATTGACTATTAGTGTCGTCATCTGTCATATCTCCACCAAATAAAACTGCATTTGGTTTTAATTTAGAAACTAATAAGTTAGCATTTCTTCTTGGAGTTCTGTTGTTTCTAGAATCTCCACCAGCAATAAAAGAAAGTTTACTGTTATCTGAAGTAGCAGTCTTAAACCATAACCTTTTGCTTACTCCTTCACTATCTCTAATTACAAAATAGTAAGCAGTATTAGGGTTTAACCCTGTTAAACGGACAAAATGGTTATTCATTCCTTTATAAAAAGAAGTTCTACTAGGTGAAGCAGAATAAGGATAATTACTATAATTTGTTCCATAATCTGTAGTTCCAAAATATACTTGTGGGTTACTACCTGAAATTTGATTCCATCCAATAACGATAGAAGTAGCTGGATTTCCTCTTAATGTTAAACGATATTTATCGTTGCTAGCATTAAGATTGAATCCTACTAATAAAAGAATTACTAATGATAAAATTTTTTTCATTTTGAAGTAGGGGTTAATTGGTTAAGTTGCAACGAATGTATAAAACTTATAAAATGATTTATGTTGATTTTCAATTGTTAATTAAAAATTAAATCACTTAACTATTACTTCAAGTAAATTTAACATCTCCGTTTTTATCAGTTAACATTGTTTACACTTAATTTGGGGTATGAATAAAATTAATCTCCTTAAACTATCTGTTTTTTTTATTTTTATTGGTAGAGCTTGGCAACATCTTTTTTGGGATGCTCCTTATCGAACTTTTTTCTGGGATGAATCTCTTTTAAAGCCTATAATTGAAAATTGGTTTGGTGTTTCTTGGAGAATTTATGCTACAAGTAGTACTACTGATTTTTTAGTACAATCATTAATTATAGGAAAAGGGTTTTTATATGTGATGGCTGCAATTTCAAGTTTGTTAATTACAAAGTCTAATAAAAAAATATTAAAGATTCCAATATTTATAGGAGGAGTAAGTTTGGTTATTTTAACTATTCTTTTAACCAAAGAAAAATTTTATCATTTTGCTCAATTTTTCGAACATAGTATTCAATTTGGTTTGCCGTTTGTTCTATTGTATTCTTTAAAAGAAGGTTATAATAAACAAAAACTAATTGTCATTTTAAAAATATTAATTGTAGTAACATTTTTCTCTCATGGTTTGTATGCTTTTGGAGTGTATCCTGTACCGGGGAAATTTGTAGATATGGTAATAAATATCTTTGGATGCTCTGAATCTTTTGCGCTTTCATTTTTATATATAGCAGGAATTTTAGACTTTGTTATAGCGGTCTTGATTTTTATTCCGAAGTTAAGTAAGTATGTATTGATTTATGCAGTAGTTTGGGGCTTGTTGACTGCTTTGGCTAGAGTAGCCGCTAATTTTTATTGGGATTTTCCTATACAATCTCTTCATCAAAATTTGTATCAGGTAATATATAGGTTACCTCACGGTATTACTCCATTGATAGTGTTAACTGGTATTGTAGTTTATTTAAAACAGAAAAAAACTTTAAAAATTAAAGAAATTACCGGTTGAAATTTCAAATTTATATCACTTTAATCATTGTAACTATTGGTGTTATCTTTATATTAAGTTCATTCGTCTATAAAACCCTGTTTTTTATTAAAGTAATTTATAATTTTAAATTGTTTAAATAACAATCCCCAAAATTATAAGTTATGATCACCAATACAATGCTATTAAAAAAGTTGTGTTTTAAGAACGCAGATAGAAAAATGATATTAGAATTAATTAAATCTGAAGACTTTTTCAAAAAAGAAAGTATACTAAATAATAAGGAATTTGAATATTTACTGAGGTTGCAGATTAGTAATTAATTTAATAGTTGTGTTCTTATACACAGACATTAATCTTCTTAAGTTTTTTGAAGAGTACAAATTTTATTTTTTTTCTGAAATTTAAAATAGTTACTATTTCTACGACCCTTAGCTTTATGCTAAATATCACTCGTATAGTTTTGATCTAAAAAGTAAAGCAACTTTTCCTCTACATAATATTAATTCTACATATCCATCTGTTAATTAATGAAGGAGATTTATATCAAACTCTCCTTGATTTTTATTCTAAGCATTCGTATTAATTAGTGAAAACACAAAACTTTTATTGTCGATCATTTTTTTAAATAAATATATGACTAAGAAAACCTCAATCTAAATCAAGTATTGAGGTCTTCTTAGTGTCACTTGGCTATATGTTATAAAGATTAATTATATATTTTTATTTATAATATTAAGTTTCTGTATAGGAAGAAGTTTATTTTACAGAAACACGAGTTCCTATAGAATGACTTGTAAATTCTGGTGCATACATGCTTTGTATGGTAGTTATACCATTACTAAAGTTACCTTTACTATTTACACGAACATCATATTCAAAAACATAAACTCCTTTAGGCAAACGATCAAAGAAAAAGTGAGTTGCTGCATCTTTAGTGCTTTCATAATAACCTAAACCATCTTGCCATTTGTATTTTGATAATACATTAACAGGTTCAAAAGCTGAAGCTCTCATGTCTTTCATGTGAATGAACTCCATATTTCTATCAACTTTTAATTCAATTCTTACAGTAATCAAATCACCAATTTCCAAATCAGTTTCCGATAGTTTTCTTAATTCTTTACCAGAATCTGAATTTACCTTTTTAAATAATTTTTTAGTGATTTGTAAAGGCGTTTTAGCGTGTGTAATTTTATCTAAATCTTCAAAATATTGCCAGTATAATCCACCCCAAGCAATACCTTTGTTGTTTTTAGTTAAGGTAACTTTTGCTTTATCTGGAGTAACTTCTTTTCCGTTCCAAGAAGTTTTAAAATAACCTGTTCCAGCTTCAATTTTAGTGTTTTCAAGTTGAGTTGGATCGATGATTTTATTTCCAACAGTAACAGTTACTAACTCGTCAGAAGCTAGCCAATTTGTGCCTTGTAAAAGTAACGCATAAATTGCTTCAGAGGTAGATTTTGTGGTTTTCCAACGATTTACTTGTTTGTTTTTAAGTAACCAAACTTTTAAGTTGTCAATAATTTTAGTGTCATTTTTAATTTCAGCAAAAACTTCAATTAATAAAGCTTGAGTTTCTACAGGCGCTTGATGCCAATACCAACCTGCTTTATTTTCTTTCCAATACATTCCTAATTCTTCTGAAGTAATACTGTTTTCTTCTAAAGATTTTAAAATTAAATTGGCAGATTTTTTATTGCCATTTCTAAATTGAATTAAAGCATTTAAACCTTTTCCATATAAATTAAAACTATTCCAATATTTTGCAGCTTGTTTAGTGTAATAATCAATAGCTTTTTTAGTTTTCTTTGAAGTTTTATAATCTTTAAAGAAACTTTTCATGTATAAATACTGAAGTTCGAAATAACCGATATGTTGTTGAGCTAAAAATTCATCATATGCTTTTTTATTTTTAGAAACTTTTACACGTTTAGCACTATCTAAAAGTAAATTATATTGATATTCAATATGTTCATCTAAAAATTGAATAGCTCTTATAATCATGTCTTCTGAAACAGTACCTTCATTTGTCACACCAAGTTTTTGTAAATGACCGAATCCTGTTACGATGTGATTTGTAATGTTCGGACTAGCATAGTTTGATCCTTTAAACCATGGAAAACCGCCATTTTCCATTTGCATGAGTTGTAATTTGTTAATTGTGTTACTTTGCTCATTTTGCATTTTGTTTAAATCGAAAAGTAAGGCAATACGTTTCTTTTGTTCATTTTCTGATTGTGCGTCCCGTAACCATGGTGTTTCTTGAATGATTAGTGATTTTAATTCTTGATTTTTTTCTAGATTACTGATTAAAGTCTCACTATTTTTCCATTGATTAAATACATTCTGAATCTTGGGATTATTGTTTGCAATAAAACTAGCTAATGTATTAGCGTAATAACGAGAAAAAGTTTGTTCTGCACATTCATGTGGATATTCCATTAAATATGGAAGTGCCTGAACAGCTTCCCAAGCAGGATTAGAAGTAACCTCTAAACTTAGTTGGTGATGTTTTAATGTTGTAGAACTATTGTTTTTTAATTTGTTTAAAGTGAATGTTTTAGTCTGGTTTCCTCTTACCCACATTGGTAGAGTTTCTGTAACCAACATTCGATTAGAAAGTACAGGAAGTACATTTTGTTCTCCGTCACTAAATTGATCTGCTTGTGCTACAATTTTATATTCAACAGCTTGAATTGTTTCTGGAATAACTAGGTTCCAAGATACATTTGTGTTTCCGTTAGCATCTACAGAAAAACTTTTTTGTACTTGTTTGTTTTGTAAATCAGTATCAATAGCTTTTCCTGTGATAGCATCAGTTAAAATTAATTGACTTACACCTTGAAGTGTTTTATCGGTTAGATTACTAATTTTAGCACTAATTGTAATTTGATCTTTTTCACGTAAAAAACGAGGTGCATTTGGTACAATCATTAATTCTTTTTGAGTTACTGTTTCTAAAACTTCAGTAGAAGAATGTAATGCTTTAGTGTGCGCTAATAATTGTAGTTTCCACTTTGTTAAGGCTTCTGGCATTGTAAATGTAAAAGAAACATCTCCGTTTTTATCAGTTAACAATTTAGGATAGAAAAAAGCTGTTTCTTGTAAGTTTTTACGTGCTTTTATATTCGATAATGTTTTTTCATTTTTTGTGCTATACTTTTCTTGAGAGTCTTTAGGAGTCCATCCTCTAGAATCAATAGAATCATAGTTTTTATTAGAAGCTTCTATACCTGAAGCTCTACCTCTTATTTTAGTTGCAGAAGAAGCAACAGCTACTTTTTCTCTTGTTTCACCATATCCTACAACAACAACTTCTTCTAGTACGCTATCACTTTCCATGTAAATATCTAGTTTAGAAAAGCTTTTTACTGGAACTTCTACAGTTTTCATTCCAACAAAACTGAATATTAGAACATCACCATTGTTAACTTTAATCGAAAATTCACCATCAATATTACTTTCATCTCCATTAGTTGTTCCTTTAACTAAGATAGAAACACCCGGTAGAGGTCCGCTTTCATCACGAATTATACCCGAAACTGCACCAGTAAAACTTCCTGATTTCTTAACTTGTGTTGGGCGGCCTAATCGACTCAAATATTGTTTGTTAACCCAATTGCTATTATTAAAGCTAAAACCAAACCAATTAAAACTATCGTATTTTAAAGAAGGATAATTTGTGTAATTGTTATGATTTAAGTTTTGAAAAGCAAAACGTGTAGTTCCAAAACCTCTTGAACTACTTAGGCTAGAACTATAATATTTAGGTTTGTCAATAGGGTAAAAATCCCACTCGTGATTTTTAAATTGATCTAAAGAAGCATCATACATTCCAGCTAATAATTCGGCTGATACTTTTTCTTTTTTAGCTCCTTTTATTGTAAAAGACCAAGTTTCTTTTTGTCCAGGTTGTAATTTATCTCTAAAGGTTTTAGTTATAATTTCTAAATCTGTATTTGGATAAGGAACATCAATAATTTGTCTTCCTTGTTTAAAATCATTGTAATTTACTAGATGGTAATGAACGCCAAAACCTCCTAAGTCTTCTTTTGTAACAGGTATTTCAATGGTTTTACTGTTTTTGTTTAAATGTATATAGTGAGAAGAAATTACTTCATGTTTTTTTTCTACAAACAACATTACAGTAAGATCATTAGAGTTTGTACTTACAGTTATTTTAGCAGTTTCTCCAATTTTGTATGATTTTTTATCGGTTCTAAAAGTAAATAGTTGATTATCTACAGGAACTTTATCTCGATCTGAAAATACAGTGAAATAACTTTTATCACTCACAGCTTGTCCGAATTTATCTTTTGAAGATAACTCTATAACATAACTTCCCGAAATCCAGTTTTTAATTTTTTTAAGTGAAATTTCTTTAGCTTTTTCAGTATTAAACTTTTCATTAAAAACTAAATCTCCTTTTTCCCAATGTCTGCGATTATTTTCATTTTTATACGGATCGTGAGGAAACTTTTCTTCAAATTCTTGTTGAGAAATGGTTTGGTAATCAGGACTCATCCAAGGTCTTTGTCTTAAAGGATGTTTAGGTGCTTTTAATTTATAGATTTTTATTTCACCAACAGCAGGAACAAATTCACCATTTAAATTTTTACTATCAATTTCAAAAGAATGTTTTTTATCATTCTTATTTAGTTTATCATCAATATTAATAGTAGCAACTAAACTATGATAACCTACTTTAACTATCGTAGTTTTGCTTCTTGTTTCTCCGTTAAGATCGGTAACATCTGCTGTGATTTCATAGTTGAAAATAGGTAATTGATCTTTAGCTACGCTTTCATCTGGTAAGGCTTTAAAAACAATTTCAAACTCTCCTTTATCGTTAGTAGTCACTTCACCATTTCTTATTTCTTGCGATTCAGAATGGTTAAAAGAAGGACGATACCAGTAATACCAACGAGGAAATTGCACTTTTCTATGAACACGGTAAGTGACTTTTGCATCAGTAATATTAGTTCCTGCATAAGATTTTGCAAAACCAACAACTTTAATACTATCATACATTTTGAAAGAAGTAGTAATTGGCTTAAAGTCAGTTTCGAATTTAGGTCGTTTGTATTCTTCAACCGAAATGTATTCATAACTTCTTCTTCCGTTTATGGTAGTAACAATTTGAAAACTTCCTGTTAAACCGGAGTTTGGAAGTATAAACTCTCCTGATGCAGAACCAAATTCATTCGTTTTTAATCTTAATGTATGCAACGTAACATTGTTAACATCTTTAATTGCTATTTCAATATTCTGATTTGCAATTACTGTTGATTTATTTTTTAACTTTTCTAAAGAAATACTTTTAAAAAATACAGTTTGTCCAGGTCTATAAATACTTCTATCTGTAAATAAAAAAGTTTCGGTTTGTCTTGTAGATTCATGAAAATCGTTATACAATCTTCTTAAGTATAGGTTATCTATTAATACGACATCATTCTTGTATGTGATTTTAGCAGTAACATTTCCATAATAATCTTTTGGATTATATTTTATTTCTCCATTTGCATCGGTGAAATATGAAACATTAATACTTTTTCCATGTCTTCTTTTTTTATTGCTGAAGTTTACTAGAGCTTTTTCAATAGGTTTACCAGTATTTCTATCAACAACTTGATAAACCGTTGTTCCAGTTTGAGTTCTTGTTACTAAAGTTAAATCTGAAACTTGAAAAGAAGCAAAACCATAAATATTTTTATGATTTAATTCTTCGCTAATTGAGGCAACAAGTATATATGTACCTTTTTCTTGTTTAGGAATAATGACTTCATTGGTATGACTTTGATAATCGAATTCGTTAGGAAGTTTTTGAGACCAAGTATTTATTTTTTTTAGTTTGTTAATACGACTAATCTGTATTTTATTAGGAAATGATTTCTTGATTTCTTCTAATTCTTTTTGGTTGACATTATATATAGAAAAATGAAGTTGATCGATATTTTTATAGTTTACTAAAACTCTAGAAAATGTTTGAGAAGGAATATATTCTTCTGCAGTAATTGAAATGTTTTTCTTCTTTATTTTTAATTTTAATAACTCACTTTTATCCGCGGCAAAGCTTTTTGGGAACTTTTGAATAATAGCATTACAAAGCTTTAAAGCTTCTTGGTTTTTAAAACGTAAAGATTTGTTTTTGTTTTTTGAACTACTATATTTATTAGCATCATTATGGTACTTGTTCGCAATTTCAAAAGTATATAAACCAGAGGCTTCATGCGAATTAAATTTCTTTTCAGAGTCTAATAAAGTTTTTAAGTATAATTCATTTTTTTCTGAAAAAGTAGCTTTAGATTTTACAAAGTTTAAACGTTTTAAATCGACATCTACTAAAGCATTGATATTTTGTTTTAGTAAATGGAAAGCAATTAAATCTTGATAAATTTTTAAGGCATTAAATTGTAAAGACAATTTATCTTTACTTTCTAAATTTAATGAAGCATATTGTTCGGCTTCAGAAATTAGTTTTTCTTCTGTTACTTTAAATTGATAGGTAGGCTTGGTAATTCTTGTTTCATCAGTTTCATAAAAACTTAAAGCATTATGTGCTAAAAAATCATATAATGTTGGACGATATTTTTCTGAATTCTTTTCTTTAACAAGTAAAGAATGAAAAGTTTTAATATCAATATTCTGAAGTTCGTTTTTCTGTGCTAATGAATTTTGAAATTCTAAATGAATTTCTGCAAAAAGTGTTTCTAAATCCCAAGTTCTAAAATCAGACTCATCAACTTTAGAAGCTGTTTTTGTTCTTTGATAAAATTTCCATCTATTACTTTGAAAATATTGCCAATACATATTGGCAAGAATATTTTGTAATACGTTTTTTGTTGGAGTGTTACTTTGGTTTATATGTTCTTTAAACTGAGAAATAATTTTTAATTGTGCATCCTCATTTAAAGTCAACGAAAACTTGCTTTTATATAAAAGTGTTTTTACAATTTGTGGAGCATTATTTTTCTTTTTTGCTTGCTTGTAAATTTTTTCAACAACTTTTAATGCAGATTTAGGCTGATTAAATAATTCAAAATGATGCACTTCTTTCCATAACTTTTCATAGTTATTTTGTGCAGATAATACGGTAGAGAAAAACGTAAGCATTAGTATTGCAATCGATTTATTTTTCATGGTATGATTTTTAATACTTTTTTACAAAGTACTCAGATAGGTTCAATATACTAAAGTTTAAATAAGTAAACTAGTTAGATCTTGAAGTTAAACTATCTTTTTATTTAGTGTATGAATTAAATCAATTGCTATACCAATTTTTGATAAGACAAGAAGAATTATAGAATTTTCTTTATAATAAATTCACATCTTCTATTTATTTCATGTTGTTCTTCTGTACAAGATTCTTCTGTCTTACATTTTACAAGAGGTTGTGTTTCACCATAACCAATAGCAGAAATTCTATCAGGTTCAATACCTTTTTCCATGAAATACATACGAACTGCTGTTGCTCTTTTTTGAGATAATTCTAAGTTATAACGATTATTACCTCTTATATCTGAATGTGTTCCTACCTCAACAATCATATCAGGGTATTTTTTCATTAAATTAATAACTCGATCAATAGCTTTTTTACTATCTCGTCTTAAATACCATAAATTATAATCGAAACTGATTTCGTCTGTCTTAATAACTATTCTGTCTTTTTGCTTTTCTATATCTTTTTCTTTCTCAACGATTTCTTTACGTTTTTTATCCTTTGCAAATTTTAGCTTCTCAGCATTTTTTAGTTTTAATTCTTGTTCTTTTTTTAATTTTAAAGAAAGCGCTTCTCTTTTTTCTTTTTCTATAATTGCTAAAGATTTTAAAGTCATTGAAGCATCGTTGTCTTTATTTCTAACTTTCCTTAGAATTATTGTTTTTTGATTGGTTTTGTATCCAACTTTAGAAGCTTTAACTGTATAAGTAGTTTGACAATTAACCTTGAACTTGAATTTTTCACTGTTAGAAGTGTTTATCTTCGTGATTTCTTTTTGATTTTCATCTACTAAAATCAATTGTACATCATTAAGAATTACACCCGAATCTTTATCAGTAATTAATCCAGAGATGAATTGAGAACAAGGTTCAATTTTTAATGGCTTTTGTTCTACTATTTTATAAATGTCATCGCTTCCTTTTCCGCCTTTTCTATTAGAAGCAAAGAAACCTTCTTTAGTTTTAGAGTTAATATTAAATGAAAAATCATCATAACCAGAATTTACAGGAAATCCGATGTTATCAGGTTTCGATATTTTTCCATCTGAAATTGAGCAAACAAATACATCTAAAGATCCAAAACCAGGGTGACCGTTAGAAGAAAAATAGAGTTTATTGTCTTCGCTTATGTAAGGAAATTGCTCTTTATTTGGAGTGTTTATTTTTTCTCCTAAGTTCTTTGGTTTTCCAAAACTTCCGTCATAATCAATCGTTACAGCGTATAAATCAAATCCGCCAAATCCACCAGGCATGTCAGAAGCAAAATATAAAGTTTTTTCATCTGGGCTTAAAGCAGGATGTTCGGTAGAGTAAGTGTTAGAGTTAAAAGATAGTGAGGTGATGTTTTTCCATTCATTATCAATAAATTCTGCTTTGTATAGTTGAACGTGAGTAACTTTTTTATCGTCTGTATTTCTTTTTCCTTTTACTAAATTATTTCTAGTGAAGTAAGCTGTTTTTCCGTCTTTGGTAAAGATGATATTAGACTCATGTAGTTTAGAGTTAATTTTCTCTGAAAAAGGTTGTGCTATACTGTCTCCTAAATAAATTTGATTAGCATTAACCTGATAAATATCTAAATAATGTTGTCCATTCCAACCAAAACGTTTTCCGTAAATTTCTTTTCTTGGAGCAGCAAATATGATTGAATTACCTGTTTGAATTGCACCAAATTCAGAATCAGGAGTATTAATACCTAAATTTTTTATAGAAAAGCGATTCCCTAAAGCTTCAATATTCTCTAAATACTCAATTTCTTTTTGAAGTTGAGTGTATTTAATTTCATCTTTAGTTTTATAGTAGTTCAGTAAAACATTATTTGCTTTCTTGTATTCACCTAATGCTTTTAATGAATTTGAAAATCTATGATAATAAATTTCAGAAACAACTTTATGGTAATTTTTAAGTAAGTAACGATAATTTACAGTTGCTTTTTCCATATTATATGTATAGTAGTAAGCATCTGCTAGATTTTTTATTGCTTCAAAACTTTCTCTTTCTTTTAAAGCTTTTTCATACAGAGGAATAGCTTCGGTATAAAATGTTCTTTCAAAATATTTATGCGCTCTTTTAAGAGATTGACTTTGAGAAAAGCAAATAAAAACAGAACTGAATAGTAGTAAAAAACTTATTTTCTTCATAGTAATCTTTTTAAAAGAATCTTGGTGATTTGTCGTATCCTTTTTTTAATCCCAATGTGTCAAAATCAAACAATAGCATGAATTCGTGAGTTCCAGAGTTAAAACTTCCTAAATTGTTTGTGGTGTAATCAAAGGCATATCCCATTCTCAAAGAATCAAAAAGGCGGAAGTTAAACATTAGACTTACAGCGTCATTAACTCTATAAGCTAAGCCTGCTTCAAATTTGTGGTTATACAGAACATTTACAGCTGTATCTAATACAATTGGAGATCCTTTTACAGCTTTGGCCATAAATGATGGCTTTAATTTAAAAAGATCAGAAACTTGAAAAACATAACCACCATTTACAAACAAATGAATTTCTTCGCCACCAATACTGTTTAATCCATTATTTTCTTCAAAATGTTCTCCTTTTACTAAGTTTGGAATAGCAGCTCCGATATAATATGTATCAGTAAAGTAAAATAAACCTGCTCCAAAGTTTACAAAAGTTTTATTTTGATTTTCAAAAGCTAAATCAGTAGGGATGAAACCAGAACTTATATTTTCATCAGGAAACCTGAAATTATTGAAGTTGGTGTTGAAACTAGTAAAACCGGCTTTTAAACCAAATGATAATTTATGTCCTTCAGCAATATTTATCATATAAGCAAAATCTGCATAAAAATTATTTTCTTTTAAAACTCCATCACCAATGTCGTCTGTAACTACAGATACACCAGCTTCTATATTATTACTTAAAGGTGCATGTGCAAAAAAATTATAGGTTTTAGGTGTTCCAACTGCAGAAGTCCATTGTCTTCTATGCATTACACCAAAATTTATAACTCCTAAATTGTTTGTAACGTAGGCAGGATTTACAATGTTTTGGTTATACATGTATTGTGTGTATTGAGGATCTTGTTGAGAAAAGAGCTCAAAAAAGGAACAAATACAAATAAGATATATTAATTTTTTCATTAGCTATTTTTATTTACTTAAGTAAATTCTTCCTTGTTTAGGTTTTAAGTTGTCTTTATTGTAGTTAAGTATATAAAAGTAAACACCACTAGTAACTTCCGATCCAGAAGCGTTTTGTCCATTCCATTTTGGATTATCAATGTTTCCTTTAAATAAAGATTGACCGTATCTATTAAAAATTTCTAATTCGTAATTCGGATAGAAAAATTCAATAAAAGGAATATAAAAATCATCGTTAGTTCCGTCGTTATTTGGAGAAAAACCATCAGGAATGAAGAAGTCATAGTCTTCAGGGTTACAATCTGATAAATCGATATTTATTGCAGCTCTTTCTCCTTCACAACCAGTTGTCGGATCAACATAAACAGCAAAGTAAGTAGTATCTTGCTCAATAGGATCGTTTTCACTTAATTCATTCCCGCCTTCATTGGCATCATACCATAATAAATCATACCCACTAACAATTGTGATTTCTGAAGCAATATCAGCTAAAGTAGGGTTACTTAATCCACAACGTTGTGTATCACCAGTAAATTCGGGAGTAGGAGGAGTAATAACAGATGCAATAAATTCTAACCGTTCATGATGTTCACAGTCATCTATTTTTGACACAGCAAAATAGCTTTTATTATTCTCTATAATTGTTGAAGAATCTAATATAGATCCTCCAGTATTAGCATCATACCAAATAACAGTACCAGTAGAAACTGATGCATTAAAGTCAGCTAGAGTAGGGTTATCTAAACCACAAAAAGTAGGATTAGTATCAGTAGAACTAACCATTTCCGTTGTTATAATTTTGATGT
This sequence comes from Tenacibaculum aquaeponti, assembly GCF_052084715.1. Classification (GTDB taxonomy): domain Bacteria; phylum Bacteroidota; class Bacteroidia; order Flavobacteriales; family Flavobacteriaceae; genus Polaribacter. Next base: position 3,556,504 of record NZ_CP197288.1, read on the forward strand.
TTACTACAGAACGATCTGAACTTTCACAACTATTGTTAAGGTCACTAGCTGTTACAAAATATGTTTTTCCGTCCTCTAAAGCTGTATTTATATCTAAAGGAGTTGTAGTGCTGGAATTTTCATACCAAGTTAGATTTTCTCCTTCATCTACAGTAATATTATTTAGAGTTGGTTGATTAGGAAAAAAATCAGATAAACATAAAGTTTGGTTCTCTTCTAAAACGGGAGCATCAGGAATACCATTTATAGAGAAGGATTCTGTGAGTTCGAATTCAAATTGTGTTCTACAAGGATCAGTGTCATTTTGTACACTTTTTAATAATACATTGTAATTTCCTTGAGCTAATCCGGAAATATCTACATTGAAATTTGCATTTCCTCCTGAGAAAACAATTGTATTTTCTATAAGTTTAGTAGAGCTATTTAATTCTGTAACCTCATAAGTGATAGTATATTCACCGCTACTTAAATTAGGAGCATCAATTAAGATTTTCATGTCTGTAGCATTACAAGCGTTATCTACTTGTAGATCGAGAGTAATGTCTTCAGGAACTCTTTTGATGGTAAAAGTTTCTTCAACACAGTTTAAACCAATAGCTGTTGGAGAAGTTATATCGATTGTATATTCTGCTATTTGTGGTGGGAAAGATGAAAAATCTAAAGGTAAAGTAGCTTTTCCATCAGTAAATAAAACATTTAAATCGTTGACTACAATTAAATCAGAATTAACATTATTAGAAACTACATAGCTAAGTGTGTGTTCACTGTTGGTAATTGTTCCGTCATTGTTGGTTAATTCAGAAATATCGATATCTATTATATCAGTATCGAAACAAATATCCTCTACATTAACTTTTGCGTTATAAATTGTAAAGTCAAACTCTTCAACAGTATATGTATCGCAAATAATATTTCTGAGATCTTTTATAGCTACGGTTCTTATGGTGTAACTTCCAGGAGATAAAATAGATGAGCTAAGCTCAAATTCGTATTCAAATAAGGTTCTTGTACCTAAATCATCATCAAAAATAGAAAAGGGAACGTCATTTTGTGTATCTGAATATACTACTAATCCGGTGTTTTTATCTATTATTTCATAGTCTATATTATAAACCATTTGAGCTTCTTCAGAGCCTTCATGTATAATTTTAATAGTTGTGTTTTCTATATCACATAACTTTTCAACGGAGAATTTTCCAGAGATTTCAGGAATAAAAATATTTACAGTACTTGAAGTTTTAGAACAAACTCCATGGATTGGAAAAACAGTATAAGTAAAAGAATAAAATCCAGGTCCAAAATCGTTGTAAATTTGCTCAACATTGATGATATGATCAGTTAGAGAAGTAATTTGTCCAGTGGTGTCATTATCTGACCAAATACCATCACTATCATTACCCGCTAAATAATCAAATAAATCTAAATTGCTATAGATGCTTAAATTGTCTGTGTCACAAATATTAAGCTCAGAAGCAATTCCTGAATCTGAAGCTCTGTGAACTTCTAATATGATTGTTGCTGTTCTAGAGGGGCACGAATCTATTGTGTCAACAGTATAAATTAATGTATGAGTTCCACGACCAGCAACTGTTGCATTGAAGAAGCTGCCATTTAAAGCAATAGGCGGTGTTCCAGTACCAACACTCCAAGTTCCATTAATATCTGAACTTAAACTAATTAAATCATTATCTAAAAAAGAGAATAAATCTACAGCAGTGTCGTCTTCACAAGCATTTGCTCCTCCATCTATGTTGTCTTCACCAGGATATCCTCCTAAAAAAACTGTTACAGTAGCACTTTCACCACAATCATCATTCGTGTAAATGAATTTATGCTCACCAAAACGATTGATACTCCAAAGGTTTAATATTCCAGTACTAGAATTTAAAGCAAATCTATTTATAGGGTTTTCGCTAGTCCATGTTCCCCCAGTAGTAGGTGAACCGTTTAATTGATTGAAAAGGTTAAATTGTTGATAATTAGTGTCTAATTCTTTGTTGCAAATAGTTGCAGAAGCATCATTTCCTGCGCATTGTGAGTAAGAAAAAAATAAATTAAAAAAAATCACAATAAGTGAAAGAGTTATAGTATTTGGTCTAGTTTTCATTTTACAAAAGCAATAGCTGAAAAGCAAAGCTACTATAAAATTTATAGACTGCAATTATTTAATATTTACGATTTAGTTTGATTATTTTAGCCAATCATTATAAGAGATCTGATGAGAGTACATTTTATAGCAATAGGTGGTAGTGCAATGCATAATTTAGCTATCGCATTACATCAAAAAGGATATCAAATAACAGGAAGTGACGATACAATTCACGATCCTTCTAAATCTAGATTAGAAGCTAAAGGTTTATTACCTGAAAGTTTTGGTTGGTTTCCTGATAAGATTAATAAAGATCTTGATGCTATAATTTTGGGAATGCATGCTAAAATTGATAATCCAGAATTAATAAAAGCTCAAGAATTAGGTTTGAAAATTTATTCTTATCCAGAGTTTTTATATGAACAATCGAAGCATAAAACTCGTGTAGTTATTGGAGGTTCTCATGGAAAAACTACAATTACTTCAATGATTTTACATGTTTTAAACTACCATGATAAAGAAGTAGATTACATGGTTGGCGCGCAGTTAGATGGGTTTGAAACAATGGTACACTTAACAGAGGAAAATGATTTTATTGTTTTAGAAGGAGATGAATATTTAAGTTCACCAATAGATCGAAGACCAAAGTTTCATTTGTACAAGCCAAATATTGCATTGTTAAGTGGAATTGCTTGGGATCATATTAATGTATTTCCAACTTTTGAAAATTATATAGAGCAGTTTCAGATTTTTACAGACTCATTAGTAAATGGAGGTATTATGGTTTATAGTGAAGAAGATGAAAATGTAAAAAAAGTAGTTGAAAACTCGACAAATTCTATAAAAAGGTATCCGTATAGTTTACCTGAACATTTTATAGAAAATGGGATTACCTATTTAAATACAGTAGAAGGAGATTTACCTTTAGATGTGTTTGGAGATCATAATCTACAAAATATAGCTGGAGCTAAATGGATTTGTCAGCATATGGGAGTAGATGAAGAAGATTTTTATGAAGCTATTATGTCTTTTAAAGGAGCGAGTAAAAGATTAGAAAAAATAGCTGAGAATGATTCTACTATTATTTTTAAAGATTTTGCTCATTCGCCTTCTAAAGTAAAAGCTACTACTACGGCTGTAAAAGATCAATATAGAAATAAGAAACTTATTGCTTGTTTAGAATTACACACCTATAGTAGCTTGAATGCTGATTTTTTATCAGAATACAAAAACACTCTAAACAAAGCAGATGAAGCTATTGTGTTTTATTCTCCTCACGCAGTTAAGATTAAAGAATTAGATGAAGTAACAGAGAAACAAATAGCAGATTCTTTTCAAAGAGAAGATTTAGTGATTTTTATCAATCCAATTCAGTTTAAAGAATATTTGTTTAAAAAGAATTTAAAAGATTCTGTTTTATTGTTAATGAGTTCGGGTAATTATGGTGGTTTAGATTTTGAAGAAGTTAAAAAAATGGTGGATTCTTGATTTTAAATATATTCTATATTCCTTTTTGTAGGTTGATTTAAAAATTGTTTTAAAGGCTTTAGTATTAAATATTCGCCATGAAACAAGCTTTTTTTTAAGCTTTGACATTGGGTGTTCTAAAAGTTTTATTTGATTAGAAAAGAAAGTTTGGGCAAGTAGGGTATTTTCATAACTAATGGAGTTAGGTTCATTAAAAATTTTAAAACTACTATATAGAAAATTGTTTAGATGTTTATGGTTTTTGAGTTTTTTTACAGATGTAATAGGTGAACATTTTTTTGATAGAAGAAAGATATCGTAAGAACTTCTTAAATTGAAATTCTTAAAAATTTTACCATTGTCATTAAATTGTTTATTACAGGTCGTTAAAATAATATTATCGCTGTAAGACAATGTGGATATGTTTTTTTTCTTGATGTTTGGAAAAATAAAATCATAATTGAATTCCGAAATTTTAGAAGAACTTACCATCTTATAATGAATTTCAGTAGATGCAATTTTATTTTTCTTTATCATTTTTGGATAGTGCCTATTTGTTATTGTGGTGTCAAATTTATCCTTATGAAATTTGTAGTATCCATCGTTTTTTAATACCCTAATAGATTCAGTAAAGCTGTTGTTGTTAACTAAAAAATCAATATCCCCAACCATTCTCTCAGCAATATCGTCATACAGACCTTCAAGTAAATTACCTGTTCCTTTTAAAAAAATAGGAGTAATATTATGAGAAAGTAACAATTCATTAATCTCTTTGGCTTGCTGAATTATTTGTGTATTACGTTCTCGATTTAAATCAGCAATATGTTTCATATACCCGACCAAATCTTCGGGTAAATATTTTAAAAAATCAGCTTTTCTTAAATTACAATATAGAGCAGGAAAAACATAATGTTCTGTACTAAGCTTAACAATATTGTCCCAATCAACAGTATTATTTTTTAAATGTTCTTCTACAATACGTTTATTGTGAGCTTCATGGTTTATAGTTAAACATTTTCCAATAAAAAATAATGTTTCTTTATATGTCATCGTTAAGTAAATTTTTAATGGTTTTTACCATTTTTTCATTGTCAGAATAAGTTAAACGATAACATTTGGTATTCGAGAACCATTTTAAAAATACTTTTACATTTTCAGGTTTACTTGAAATCCAAGAATCAGGAATTAACTGTTGGAAAGCTTCTAATTTAGAAATAGAATTAAAGTTTAAATCACTATTTTTTTCATATTTAATAAAAACAAGATCGTTACAAGGTAAGTTGTAATCAGAGGTATTTGTTTTTGGAGGTAGAAATCGAACAATTTTATTTAATCTTTTGAAATGAAACTCAGCAGAAGTTTCTAATTCAGGATACATAGGTAGTAGGGTTTCCAAACTGTTTTTCTTTATAGAAATCGCAGAAGGAAATGTATAAATATTTTGTTTGTTAATATCTATAGGAACAAAGTCGTCGGCTAAACAAGTTAATCCGTTGGCTTGTAAGATTGCTAGAGATGTACTTTTTCCGTTACCAGAATCTCCTAATAAAAGTAAAGATTTATTTTTATTTCCTAATCCTGAAGCATGAAAAATTCCCATCCATTCATCTTCTGGTTTGTTGTGTATATATTGAACAATATACATTGAGAACTTTCCTTGAAAATAATGAATATCTTTTCTATGCCATGAACCAATGTGATTGTTATCTATCAATAGATGAGTGATGTTTTTTTCCGTAAAAACTTGAAAATGGTAATCACTGTCTGTTTGGTATTCAATTTCTAAATGAGAGAATTTAGGGTGGACTAAATATTCTTCAAATTCAGAAAGAAAATCTACTTTAAAAACTAAGTTATTTATTTTGTAGAATTTCGAAATTTGAAAAGTTGGAATTTCATGCTTTCTTTCTGTTTCATTTAAATTTTCATTTTTCTTAATGTTAGATAAATAAACATTTGAATAGATCTTTTCAGTAAAATCTAAAGCGTCATCAAAAGAAACTTCAAGTTCTTGTTCAAGTCCCTTACTAATTTCTTCAATCGAGATTCCTTCATTTAGATTAAAAATTATTTCTGCTACTTTATTTTCTAATACGATGTATTGATTAGTTTCAGAAAACCAAACAACTGATTTGTCTTCAATATGTTCTCTAAGTAATGTAGTTTTTATTCCCATTGGGGTAAAAATAACTAAAAACCTCAAGAATACTCTTGAGGTTTTTTTATTTGTTTAGCTATTTCAAATTTAATTTATTTCTCCAGATAGAATCTTTATTTTGATTTTTATTCCAATAGTCAACTTTAATAGTATTCATTAATGAAGCTTCTGTAGTCAATATTTTTTTGTTTTTTCCATAACCACTATTGTGTGATTCTTTCCAGTTCAATATTTTATGAGGAAAAGAAGATTCAAAACTGATTTGTAAAGTTCGGTTGAGTTTTGAGTATGAAATTTTATAAGTTGATATATCTTCTGATTTATTTAATTCAATATTTGCGATATAGCTTTTAAATTCTTTATGTTTTGAATTTAAAAAAAAGAAAGAAGGTATGATTTCTATATCTCCAGTAGGAAGTAATTCAGGGTTTAGTCTGATTAAAGACCATAAATCATCTTCTAAAAGTACTTTTTTGATTTTTTTATTTAGAAAAGAAGCTCCTTCAAAATAAGAATTAAAGTTTAAAAGAAGGTGGTCTTTATTGTTTTTCATTTCAACATAAGTCATACCACACCATTCTTGCATTGATGAAGCTATTTTTAATGAATAATTATCTTTTTCAAAAGGGAAAAATGTACTATTCATCATTGAATAAGGATAAATTCCAGTATTAAACTTCTTATTCATATTTAATTTTAGAACAGGAATATTATTGGGGTTAGGGTAATCTGCTTTAGTGTTTGAGGTTTGTGAAAATGGTTCGGTGACAAAAATCAAAGTAGCAGTTCCTTCGTGAATTTCTCCATATCTTGCTTGTGAAAGCTTATAGCTTGAGATTTCAGCATTACCATCATACCAATATTTTTTTGTTTCAGGAGATACAGTTCTTGTTTTTTCTACAATTATTGCTGAATGTTTAATTTCACTTGCGTTTGAATTTATACATGAATATATTGTTAAAGTTATAAGTGTCGAAGTTATAATAGTTGCTAATCTTTTCATTTTTAAAATGTATAAATAAAAAACCCAAGTTGATTAACTTGGGCTTTAGTTTTTTTTATTCTTCGTCTATTTCAGTTCGGGTTTCTTTAGGTTTTTCACCTTTTTCAATTTTTATAGTTAAGCGTTTAGTTTCTTCGCTTAGATCCATAAAAATAGAATCACCTTCATCTAATTTAGAGTTTACAATTTCTTCAGCTAGAGCATCTTCAATATATTTTTGAATTGCTCTTTTTAGAGGTCTTGCTCCATATTGCTTATCAAATCCTTTATTAGCAATGTAATCTTTAGCTTTTTCAGAAAGATTTAAATGATAACCTAATTCAGAAATACGAGATAAAAGTTTCTTTAATTCGATATCGATAATTTTGTGAATATCTTCACGCTCTAGAGAGTTAAAGATAATTACATCATCAATACGATTTAAGAATTCAGGAGCGAATGATTTTTTAAGTGCTCCTTCAATTATACTCTTAGCATGCTCGTCTTCCTGATCTTTCTTAGATTTAGTTCCGAAACCAACTCCACCGCCAAAATCTTTTAATTTTCTAACTCCAATGTTAGAAGTCATTATAATAATTGTGTTTCTGAAGTCGATTTTTCTTCCTAAACTATCAGTGATATGTCCATCATCTAAGATTTGTAAAAGCATATTAAATACATCAGGATGTGCTTTTTCAATCTCATCTAAAAGAACAACAGAGTAAGGTTTACGACGAACTTTTTCAGTTAACTGTCCACCTTCTTCGTATCCAACATAACCTGGAGGTGCTCCAATTAATCTTGAAATGGCAAATTTCTCCATGTATTCACTCATGTCAATTCTGATTAAAGATTCATCAGAATCGAAAAGTTCTTTAGCTAAAACTTTTGCTAATTGAGTTTTACCAACGCCTGTAGAGCCTAAAAATATAAAAGAACCAATAGGTTTATTAGGGTCTTTTAAACCAACTCTGTTACGTTGAATTGCTTTAACTACTTTTGTAACGGCTTCGTCTTGACCAATTACTTTTCCTTGAATTAAAGAAGGTAATTCAGCTAAACGATTACTTTCTGCTTCTGCAACTCTATTTACAGGTATTCCTGTCATCATAGAAACAACCTCAGCAACATTATCTTCGGTAACAGTCTCTCTGTGTAATTTAGAATCTTCTTCCCATTGTTGTTGAGCAGAATCTAATGCTGCTTCAATGTTTTTTTCGTCATCTCTTAGTTTTGCAGCTTCCTCGTATTTTTGTCCACTAACAGCTTTAGTTTTACGTTGTCTTATTTCCTCAAGCTTAGCTTCTAATTCTAAGATTTGTTGAGGAACAACAATATTTGTAATGTGAATACGAGATCCAGCTTCATCTAAAGCGTCAATAGCTTTGTCTGGTAAGAAGCGATCTGTCATATATCTATTCGTTAATTTTACACAAGCTTCAATAGCTTCATCTGTAAATTCAACATTATGATGTACTTCGTATTTTCCTTTAATATTATGAAGAATTTGAATTGTTTCTTCTACAGTTGTAGGGTCAACCATTACTTTTTGAAAACGACGTTCTAATGCACCGTCTTTTTCAATATTAGTTCTGTATTCATCAAGAGTGGTTGCACCAATACACTGAATTTCTCCACGCGCTAAAGCTGGTTTTAACATGTTTGATGCGTCTAATGATCCAGTTGCTCCACCAGCGCCAACAATAGTGTGAATTTCATCAATAAAAAGAATAATATCATCATTCTTTTCAAGTTCGTTCATTAAAGCTTTCATTCGCTCTTCAAATTGCCCTCTATATTTTGTGCCGGCTACAAGACTTGCTAAGTCAAGAGAAACAATTCTTTTGTCAAATAAAATTCGAGACACTTTTCGGTTAACAATTCGTAAAGCTAACCCTTCAGCAATTGCAGATTTACCAACTCCTGGCTCTCCAATTAACATAGGGTTGTTTTTCTTACGCCTACTTAGTATTTGAGAAACACGTTCTATTTCTTTTAATCTACCAACAACAGGGTCTAATTTCCCGTTTTCAGCCAAAGCTGTAAGGTCTCTTCCAAAATTATCTAAAACTGGAGTTTTTGATTTTTTATTAGTTTTACTCCTAGGATTTTGTTGTTGCCCGTATGGTTCAGATTTATCGTCAGCAAAATCATCACCTGGAGTTTCAGCAATTGGATTAATTGGTAAATCTCCATCCTCAATATTTAATTCTTTGTAAAGAGCTTTTGCTTGATCATAGTCAACATCATATTTTTGAAGTAACTTAGTTGTCGGGTCATTTTCATTACGCAAAATACATAATAATAAATGAGCAGTGTCTATAGCATTGCTTTGATATAACTTAGCTTCTAAAAAAGTAGTTTTTATAGCTTTTTCAGCTTGCCTAGTTAGATGTAAGTTGTTTTTTTGATTAAGTTCATTAGCAGAAACAGGATTTAATCTTTCCAATTTGTTGCGAACTAAATCTAAATCAATATCAAAAGTTGATAATATATCTATAGCTTTTCCATCTCCTTTTCTAATAAGTCCAAGTAAAAGATGTTCAGTGCCTATGAAATCATGGCCTAATCGTAAAGCTTCTTCTTTACTAAAAGTGATAACATCTCTAACTCCTGGTGAAAAATTTTCGTCCATAAATTAATTTCTTTTGTTGTAAAGTTAGTAAGAATTTTGTAGAAAAATTACAAAAACAATGCCAGTGAAAAAAAAAGACAAAAAGGCAGGTTTGAGTAAAAGAAATTATCTCATAAAAATTCTTTTCAATTGTTAATAAATATAATGAAAATAAAATAAGAAAACTTGGCAAGTTTTAGTTAAAATAATATCTTGCGTTGCTTATCGGAGGTGATTAAGTTATAACGAAAAGTGAATTTTATAAAAGTAAAATTCACTTTTTTATAAAACAAATACTAATTTTTTAAAAAAAGATTAATATGGCAGATGGTGAAAAGTTGATTCCAATCAATATTGAAGAGCAAATGAAGTCAGCCTACATTGATTACTCAATGTCGGTTATTGTTTCTAGGGCTCTTCCAGATGTAAGAGATGGTTTAAAACCTGTACATAGGAGAGTTTTGTTTGGAATGCATGAATTGGGAATTAGATCTACAGGTGCATATAAAAAGTCCGCAAGAGTAGTAGGGGAAGTGCTAGGAAAGTATCACCCACACGGAGATACTTCAGTATATGATTCAATGGTGCGTATGGCTCAAAATTGGAGTATGCGTTACATGATGGTTGACGGACAAGGGAATTTTGGATCTGTTGATGGGGATAGTCCAGCAGCTATGCGTTATACAGAGGTTAGAATGCAGAAGATTTCTGAAGAAATGCTTTCAGATATTGAAAAAGAGACTGTAGATTTAAAACTTAATTTTGATGATACTTTACATGAACCAACTGTATTACCAACTAGAATTCCTAACCTTCTAGTAAATGGAGCTTCAGGTATTGCTGTAGGTATGGCAACTAACATGGCTCCTCATAACCTTACTGAAGTAATTAACGGAACTGTTGCTTATATAGATAATAGAGAGATAGAAATAGATGAGTTAATGCAACACATTAAAGCACCTGATTTCCCTACTGGAGGTATTATTTATGGTTATGACGGGGTAAGAGATGCTTTTCATACAGGAAGAGGGCGTATTGTTATGCGTGCTAAAGCTACTATTGAAGAAGTAAAAGGAAGGGAGTGTATTATCGTTACTGAAATTCCATATCAAGTCAACAAGGCAGAAATGATTAAAAAAACTGCTGATTTGGTAAATGATAAAAAACTTGAAGGAATTGCAAGTATTCGTGATGAATCGGATCGTAAAGGAATGAGGATTGTTTATGTTCTAAAACGTGATGCAATTCCTAATATCGTTCTTAATAAGTTATTTAAGTATACGCAGTTACAAACTTCTTTTAGTGTAAATAATATTGCACTTGTAAAAGGAAGACCTGAGCAATTAAATTTAAAGCAGTTAATTCATTATTTCGTTGAACATAGACATGAAGTAATTGTTCGTAGAACACAATACGAATTAAAGAAAGCAGAGGCGAGAGCTCATATTTTAGAAGGTTTAATAATAGCTTCTGATAATATAGATGAAGTAATTGCCATTATAAGAGGTTCTGCAAATGCTGATGAAGCAAGAGAAAGCTTAATTGAACGTTTTGAGTTAACTGAAATTCAAGCAAAAGCTATCGTTGAAATGCGATTACGTCAGTTAACAGGACTAGAACAAGATAAGTTAAGAGCAGAATACGATGAAATTGTTAAAACTATAGCAGATTTAAAAGATATTCTTGCAAATGAACCAAGAAGATATCAGATTATTAAAGATGAGTTAATCTTAATAAGAGATAAATACGGTGATGAAAGAAAGTCTACTATAGAATATGCTGGAGGAGATATGAGAATAGAGGATATGATTCCTAATTCTAAAGTGGTAGTAACCATTTCTCATGCAGGATATGTAAAAAGAACGAATTTAGATGAATATAAAGTTCAAAACAGAGGTGGAAGAGGTCAAAAAGGAGTTACAACCAGAAATGAAGACTTTTTAGAGCACCTTTTTGTAGGTACAAACCATCAACATATGCTTTTCTTTACTCAGAAAGGTAAAGTATTCTGGATGCGTGTTTATGAAATTCCTGAAGGAGGTAAAAATACCAAAGGTAGAGCTATTCAAAATCTTATTAATATTGAACAAGACGATAAGGTAAAAGCATTTTTGGTTACAGATGATTTAAAAGATGAAGATTATATCAATAATCATTATGTAATTATGGCTACTAAAAAAGGGAAGGTTAAAAAAACTCCTCTAGAACAATATTCAAGACCAAGAGCAAATGGTATTAATGCTATTACTATTAAAGAAGGAGATGAGTTGTTAGAAGCTAAATTAACTACTGGAGATAGTCAAGTAATGTTGGCGTTACGTTCTGGAAAAACGATTCGTTTTGAGGAAGAAAAAACTAGACCAATGGGAAGAACTGCATCTGGAGTTAGAGGTATTACTTTACAAAGTGAAGAAGATGAGGTTATTGGTATGGTTTCTGTAAATGATATGGAAAGCAATATTCTAGTAGTGTCTGAAAAAGGATATGGAAAGCGTTCTAAGTTAGAAGATTATAGAATAACTAATAGAGGAGGAAAAGGTGTGAAAACATTGAATATTTCCGAAAAAACAGGTAATTTGGTCGCTATAAAAAATGTAGATGATTCTAATGATTTAATGATAATCAATAAATCAGGAATTACTATTCGAATGGCTGTTGAAGATTTAAGAGTTATGGGTAGAGCTACGCAAGGAGTGAAACTAATAAATATTAAGAATAATGATAGTATTGCAGCAGTAGCTAAAGTTATGCATGAAGATGAAGAGGATGAAAATGGCACGGAAATTGAAAACCAAATTAATGAGAATTAAAGAACTGTATAACAATAACTAAAACAACAAAAATGAAAAAACAAGTTTTAGCACTTTCTTTAGGTTTAATTACAATAGCCTCTTTCGGACAGAAAAAAGAGCTAAAATCTATGGAAAAAGCCATAAATAAAAATGATTTTAATGGGGCGCTTACCATAGGTAATTCTCTAACGAGTACCATAGAGAGTGCTGACGATAAGTATAAAACTAAATATTACTTTTTAACAGGTCAAGCATTATTAGGGATTAAAAAATATGAAGAAGCATCTAATTCTTTTAATCAATTATTTGATTATGAGAAAAAAATAGGAAAAGAACGTTACTCATCTGAAGCAAGACCAATGTTAAATAAGATTATACAATCGGTTTCAGATAAAGCTGTAGGTTTTTATAATAATGATAAAAATTACGTTGAAGCAGCAAAGTTCTTTTATTTAACATATAAATTAAGTCCTAGAGATACTTCTTTTGCTTATAACGCTGCAGTAAGTGCTACTCAAGCAAAAGATTATGATGCTGCTTTAAAATATTATAGAGAGTTAGAAAAAGTTGGATACACGGGTAAAGAAGTGATGTATTTAGCTACAGATAAATCAACAGGAGAAGAAAAAAACCTGGGAACTAAAGATAATAGAGATCTTATGGTTAAAACAGGTAGTTTTATTAAGCCTGTAGATAAAACTTCTGAAGGGAAATTCGCAATTATAAAAAAGAATATAGCTTTAATATTAAAAGAGCAAGGTAAAACAGATGAGGCTTTAGCAGCTATGTCTGCTGCTAGAAAAGCTTTACCAGGTGATTTGAGCTTGCTTTTAAATGAAGCTCAATTATACATTGATTTAAACCAAATGGATAAATTTGGGGAGTTAATGAATGAAGCTATTAGTTTAGATCCTAAAAACCCTACATTGTATTACAATTTAGGAGTGGTAAATACGAATCAAGGTAGAAGAGAAGATGCTGTTAAATATTATAAGAAAGCTATTGAATTAAAGCCAGATTATGCTGATGCTTATATGAATTTATCTGCTGTAATTTTAGAGGAAGAGAAAACTATAGTAGAAGAAATGAATAAAAACTTATCAAACTTTAAAAAGTATGACGAGTTAGCATTAAGACAGAAAGAGGTTTATAAGGAAGCTTTACCATATTTAGAAAAGGCTGATAGTTTAAACCGTAGTGTAGATACTGTTAAGTCTTTAATGAGTATTTATGAAGTTTTAGAAATGGGAGCGAAAGCGAAAGAATTTAGAACTATATACAAATCAATGAAATAATAATTGTTTGATTGACTAGTCCTAAATAACCGTTACAGTTATTTATTGATTAAATATATTAAACATCATCTAAATCTATAGCTTTAGATGATGTTTTTTTTCGATATGATTTTATCTTCATTTTATTTTGTTGATGTGCCTGGTTAGGAGTTTTAAAATGACATGACCAATGCGGTCTTTTAGAGTTATAAATAGTTATTGATTGCTTTACTATTTTCTTCATTATCTTAATATCTAGATTTGTGGTAGCAATAAAGAACTCTTGTTTTAAGATTCCATTAACCCGTTCAGCTATCGCATTTTGATATGGATCGTATGATTCTGTCATACTACATTTAATATTATGTTTTGATAAAATATTTTGATAGATGTTACTACAGTACTGCAATCCTCTATCTGAATGATGGATAAGTTCCTTCTCTGGATATACTCTATTTTTCATAGCTATCTCCAAGGCTTTTACCGTTGAGCTTACTTCTAAAGTTTTATCCAAATGATATCCTATGATTTTCTTAGAATATGCATCTGTAATTAATGATAAATACATAGGGTTCTTACGATTGCCTAAATATGTAATATCTGCTACCCATACTTGTTCTGGTCTATTTATTTCCAGATTTTCAATAAGATTAGTATGTTTTCTAAAACGATGATGAGAGTTGGTTGTAATGTGATAACTCTTTTGTCGTTTTATCAATAGTTTATTAGCTCGTAAAATATCAAATAATCGATCTCTTCCAACAGCTAAACTGCTTAATTCCTCCGAAAGAAGATAATACAGTTTTCTTGTCCCAATACTTGGTTGTTCCATTCTTACACGCTTAACCAATTCAACAACCTTATTGGCTATTGATTGAGATTTCTTAACTCTATAGTTAGCTCGATAATAGACCTGTCTGCTAAACCCAAGTAATTTACAGGTAGAAGAAATACTTTCTTTCTTTTGTAAAACAAACATATCAATTACTCGGTTTTGGAGTTTTTTCTAATAGGAATATTATACTCTTTCTCAGCTAAATCAATCATCATATCAAACAGTATCGCTTTCTTCTCTGATGCTGCTGCTTGAGCTTTTAAACGATTGTTTTGCTTTTCTAATTGACGTAATTTTTGCTCTAACTCTAATAATTTTTGTTCTGGTGATTTTGGCATATTAGATGGTGTTTGATCAGTCCAATCAAAGTTACCATATTTTCTCAACCATACTAAAACAGTACTTCTTCCTTGAATCCCATATTTAAGTTGAGCTTGTTTGTAGGTTAATTCGCCTTTTTCTACTTCCGATACAACCGAAAGTTTAAAACTCATCGTATAATCTTTCTGAGTACGTTTGCGGTAAATGTTGTCGTTCATAAGGTTACAAATTTGTGTAACGCTATTTCAGGACGAGACAGATATAAAATAAAAAAAGGATAGTTGAAAAACTATCCTTTTTTTTATTTTATACTATTTTCTTTATAACTCGTAATTTATGAGTGTGTTGTTGTGTGTCAGTATTATAAATCCCACTATGATCTAGTTTGTCAATCCTTACTTTACCATGTGCGTGAATAATGTTGTAATCATTCATTACAATACCTACGTGAGTAATAGTTCCTTCATCATTATCGAAAAATGCTAAGTCACCAGGTTCACTTTCTTCAATAAAGCTTAAAACATCTCCTTGAGTAGCTTGTTCACTCGCGTCTCTTAAAAGTTTAAAACCACATAATTTATATACGGTTTGAGTAAAACCAGAGCAATCGATACCAAAAGGAGTTTTTCCACCCCATAAATATGGAACATTTAAAAAGTGATAAGCAGTTTCAATGATAGAATTTTTATTTAATACACCATGGTTAACTTTTCCTTCATAAGAAAATTTCTTATCGTTTAATGAAAAACTTTTATCCTTATAAAATGGAAGTCTAGCACCCAAAGGAACGGTTGTTAAATTATTGTCTTTATCAAAGATAAAATCAATTAATTCTCCTGAATAATATTGTTCTTGATTATCTAATTGATGGTACAATTCTTCGGAGATATTTTCATACTGTTTATTATCAATATATCCTTCATAGCCATCGTAAGAAAGCTTTATTTTGCTCCATTTTTTAAATTTCTCAAGAACAGTAAAATGCTCACCGAAAACCAATTGATTTACCATTTCAGATACATCAGTTGGCTCCAGTCGAAGCGGTACAATACTTAAATTACAAATTCCGTACAAATAGAAAATCTTTATATTTTAGATTCTTTCAATAACCATTGCGCTAGCACCACCACCACCGTTACAAATACCAGCAGCACCAATTTTAGCGTCGTTTTGTTTTAATATAGATGTTAAAGCAATAACAATTCTAGCTCCAGAAACACCTAATGGATGTCCTAAAGAAACTGCTCCACCATTTACATTTACTTTATCTGTAGATAAACCTAAAATTTTGGTGTTAGCTAAACCAACAACAGAAAAAGCTTCATTTAATTCAAAATAATCTACATCTTCAATTGCAACACCAGCTTTTGCTAAAGCTTTTGGTAATGCTTTTGCTGGTGCAGTAGTAAACCATTTTGGTTCATGAGCGGCATCAGCATATCCTTTAATTTTAGCTAAAGGAGTAATGCCTAATTCTTGAGCTTTTTCAGCAGACATTAATACTAACGCTGCACCACCATCATTAATTGTAGAAGCATTAGCGGCAGTAACAGTTCCTTCTTTAGTGAAAGCAGGACGCAAAGCAGGAATTTTCTCCATTTTTACATTCTTATATTCTTCGTCTTCACTAAAAATAACAGGTTCACCTCTTCTTTGAGGGATTTCTACAGGAACAACCTCGTCAGCAAATTTTCCTTCGCTCCATGCTTTAGCAGATCTGTTATAAGACTCGATAGCAAAGTTATCTTGATCTTCTCTCGAGAAATCATATTCTACAGCACATTCATCAGCACAAACTCCCATTGCAACTTGTTCGTAAGCATCTACTAACCCATCTTTTTGCATTCCATCCTCCATTTTTACTGGACCAAACTTAGTCGCAGATCTTGCATGTTGATAATGAGGAATCATACTCATGTTTTCCATACCACCAGCAACAACGATATCAGCATCACCTAAGGCGATTGCTTGGGCTCCTAGCATGATTGATTTCATTCCAGAAGAACAAACTTTATTTACTGTAGTACAAGGAACTGTATCTGGAATTCCTGCTAAAATAGCAGCCTGACGAGCAGGAGCTTGTCCTAAACCAGCAGAAACAACATTCCCCATAAATACCTCATCAACCAATTCAGGTTTTAAATTAATTTTATCTAAAGCGCCTTTAATCGCTACCGAACCTAATTTTGGAGCAGGAGTTGTTGATAAAGTTCCTAAGAAACTTCCAATTGGAGTTCTGGCAACAGAGGCTATAACTACTTCTTTCATGTTAAATTTGTTTGCTTTTTGTTATGCGAAAATAACTATTTTATGATAAGTTCTCAAATAATATCAAAAGGTTATATTTACATAATTAATTAAGGGTAATGAATAAAATAATTAACAGTCTATACAAAAACAATTCAGCGATTTACAGAGTTTTTCTTTTTGTTATAACCGCTTTTTTTATTGTGTATTTATTACCTAAAGGAGGAAAGTTTCGTTATGATTATTCCCCCGGTAAACCTTGGTCTTATAACAATTTATATGCTCCGTTTGATTTTGCTACACAAAAAACTAAAGATGAGATTTCTGAAGAAATAAATCAAATCAAATCATCTGTTCAACAGTATTTTTCTTTTGATACAGAAGTTTCTGAGTATACTAAGAATGAATTTATTTCTGCCATAAATGCACTTCAGGTTTCAGATAGTTTGTCTGAACATGATGTTAATAGGTTGAAAAAAAAGGGGGTATCGGTAATTAATAAAATTTATGAATTTGGCTTTGTAGATGAGGTTTCTAAAGGAAAAGTAAATAGTAGTCCTACAATTGTTTTAAGGAAATCTAATGAAATATCTAATATCCCTTTTTCTAAACTAATTCAATCGAAAGATATACTTTCTATCATTGTAAATGAATTATCTGTTTTAAAAGAAGATTATGGAAGAGATTTTGTAATTAAGAAACTTTCAGAAATTTTAGAGCCTAATGTTACTTTCGATGAAGAGTTTTCTCAGAAAGAATTAGATCTAGCTTTAAAAGAGATCTCCTATACAAAAGGGAAGATTAATAAAGACGAATTAATTATTCAAAAGGGAGACATAGTTGAAGGAGAGAATTTAAATAAGTTAAATTCTTTAAAGGAAGCGTCTAAGTCTCAAATTTGGACAAAATCTAACTATAACTGGTTGGTTTTTGGATATACAATTTTGGTGTCTTTAGCTTTGTTAATGCTTCTTTTGTTCTTGCATCGTTACCGAAAAGAAATTTTTGATAATAATAGCAAAATCACGTTTATATTTTCGAATATTTTACTGATGATTTTTGTTCAAACTTTGTTGGTTAAATACAATTCAGATTACTTATATGTAATTCCATTAACAATTTTACCGATAGTTTTAAAAGCTTTTTTCGATGCTCGTTTAGGATTATTTACACACATTTTAACTGTATTGTTATTAGGTTTTATTGTGCCGAATAGTTTTGAATTTATTTACTTGCATATTATTGCTGGAATTGTAGCTGTACTTTCAACTTCAGAGTTATATAAAAGAGCTAGTTTATTTATTTCTGTAGCTCAAATTACATTGATTTATATGCTAACCTACTTTGCGTTTTCAATTATAAAAGAAGGAAATGTAAGTAGTATTAAAGGGATTTATTTTGGATTATTTGCTATGAATGGTTTATTATCATTTTTAGCAGTTTTTTTTATTTATTTCTATGAAAAAGTATTCGGGTTGGTTTCAGATGTAACATTATTAGAACTATCCAATACAAATTCACCATTATTGAGAGAATTGAATGAAAAAGCACCAGGAACTTTTCAACATTCAATACAAGTCGCTAATTTAGCTGAAGCAGCAGCAAATGAGATAGGAGCAAATTCAATGTTAGTAAGAACAGGAGCCTTGTATCATGATATTGGTAAGATGGTAAACCCGAAATATTTTACAGAGAATCAGATTACAGGTGTAAACCCCCATAATGATTTATCACCTAAAGATAGTGCTCAAATTATCTTAAATCACGTTATAAAAGGGATTGAAATAGCTAAAAAGAACAACTTACCAGATAGGATTATAGATTTTATTAGAACACATCATGGAACAAGCCTAGTATATTATTTTTATAAGAAAGAACAAGAAAATAATCCTGATATGGAAGTTGATGAAAAGAAGTTTAGATATCAAGGACCCATACCATTTTCTAAAGAAACAGCAATTTTAATGATTTGTGATGCTGCAGAGGCAGCTTCTAAGAGTTTGAAAAAACCATCAGCACAATCGATAGATGAACTTATAGATAGAGTAGTGGAAGGCCAAAAAAACATGAATCAGTTCATAAATTCAGATATTACGTTTAGAGAAATAGAAAAAATAAAAAAAATTATTAAGAGTAAGTTGATGAATATCTATCACTTACGAGTTGAGTATCCAGAATAATATTTTTTTTTCTAAAAAAAACTTGTGAGATTCTTTTTCTAATCTTAAATTTGCACTCGCAATTTTTAAGTTTTCAAAACTTAAAGGAGAGGTGGCAGAGTGGTAATGCAGCAGCCTGCTAAGCTGTCATCCTTCGGGATGCCCGGGTTCGAATCCCGGTCTCTCCGCAAAAGATTGTAAAAACACCTCGGGGTGTAGCGTAGCCCGGTCATCGCGCCTGCTTTGGGAGCAGGAGGTCGCAGGTTCGAATCCTGCCACCCCGACAAAAAGACTTATTGGTCGCGTAGCTCAGCTGGATAGAGCATCTGCCTTCTAAGCAGACGGTCACAGGTTCGAATCCTGTCGCGATCACAAGAAAACAAAGACTTTCAGGAAACTGGAAGTCTTTCTTGTTTTAAAATTGCTTGTTTTTTGATCCAAAAAAACTATTATTAATTTGTTACTATTATATTCAAATTAAAATTATGTAGTTATTAATTGATAAGGTAATTTAATCGTTAGATTTCATAATAAGGTATCATTAGGAAAATTTAAAGGACACTGTTTGTAGTTTTTTAATTACCAGGAAACTCATGTATCCTAGTAAAGATTTTTACAACTAAGCTGTCAGAATTTAAAAGTCTTAGGGATATTTGTTTATCATTATATTCAACTTTCCAAAAACTTCTTTTAATTTTATCGTTATAAGGAATAAATTGAATTTCAGGTTTATGTCCATGAACATTATATATTCCACGTATTCTTCCATTAGAAGAATTGATTAAAAATCTTTTGTCCCAACGTAAAAATAAATATTCATTATTTTGAACTGATTCGTCAAAGAAAATTCCATTACCATTCGATTTTTCTAATTTCCATAGACCTAATAATTTATCTCCATAAGTTTTTGGGAGCTGATTTGTTTTTTCTAAAGTTACTTTTACATTTTGCCCTTCTTCAATTCGTTTCCAAATCATTTTATTAGTGTCAAAAGAAACCTTAAAAGGTTCATTTTGATCTGTTAAACCATTAGTGTTTTTAATTGATAGTTCTTGTGAATTTTGATTAAAATTCCAAGTTCCAATAGAATGTTGAAACCAGCCGTTTCCTGATTGTTGGGTAAAATCAGAATTAAACTTCATCCATCTCGAATTTGGAGTCATTATTTCATCTCCAACCATAACTGATTTAACAATCCAAAATCCTTTTACTGTCTTATCTTTTTTACAATTTGAGAAAGATAGAGTTATAGTGAGAAGTATTATAATTTTTGTTTTCATGCTTATTATCATTAAATTAATATGTTTACAATTTTCTGTGCGAGTTGCATCTCGTTAGTTCTGTCTCCTATTATTACTAAAAACAAAGCAGCTATCATAGATTTGTTCACCGAAGCTGCGTCTAACTTTACATCTTTGTCAAATGGAAGATTCCAAGTTCTATCAGCCAACCTTAAGTAGTTTTCGTAGATAGTTTATTACTACACCACCGTGAAATAGGTTTTGCTCATTAAGGGTTTGAAAAAGTGAGTCAACTTTCTTTGTATAAATGGATTTTTCTCCTAAGATCGATTGTTATTCTTGTAAATGGCATCCGAATATCATTAATATTCCGAATATTTCAATCCGTAATTTTAACCGGTATACTAGATTTCTCATTTGTACAAGTATGATTTTTTAAATAACAAATGCTTATTGAGGGGGAATTTTGTCAAGCAATTCTTCCAAAATTTCATCCTTTTCATCTAAAAGATGATCTTTAATAATGATATCAGGAATAACTCCTTTCTTATTATCGATTCCACTTACTCGATTAATTTTTCCTTTAGAAACTTCTACAACAATCCCTGTTTTTGGTAATTGATAATTATAAATTGAAGCGTATAAGTTTGGATATTCACCTGTTTCTTCACCTACTATAGTTCCAAAATTATAATCTTGTATTTGTGCAGCAGTTACTGTTGATTGTGAATAAGATTGTCTATTAACTAGCACGTAAACTTTTCCTTGAAAACGTTTATTTAATGGTTGCGGTTTATAAAAGCCAAAGTCATAATCATAGATATCTCCATCTTTATGTTTTAAGATAGATTTCCAATATCTTTGAGTTGTATCTTTATATTTTCTTGTGTGTTCTTTTAAATGTTTGCTAGTTTTTAATTGAAACTTAGATGACCATTTAAAAGGTTTGTCAGCAATATAGGATACCAAAAAATCACCAAAAGCATCATCTCCACCAGAATGATTGCGTAAGTCAATAATTAAATTTTCAGGTTTCTTATTTTTTATTTCTACAAACGAAGAATCTATAAACTGTTTGTATTTATCTATATCACCACCAAAATCTCCAGGTCTTATATATACTATTTCTTTTGACAATAATTTAAATAGCATATTGTGTTTAAGAATATCATCACGCTTCATTTCATATTCTTCTATAGCTTTTATTGATTGCAAATTATAAGAGGTTTTAATATCATCTCGAATAATATCAACTTCAAAAGTTTGTAGCTCACCAAAAGTCAACCAATAAAATCTAGGGAGAGTTAAGTTTTCTAATTGAGCGTTCTTAAAGTATAATCGTTCAGCTGAGATTTGTGGATAAATCTTCTGGAGTACTTTGTCAATAGGTGTATTATTAATACTTATAAGTTCATCTCCAACTTTAATACTTGCGTTTTTTGACCAGTTTTTTCTAACATAAACATTACCATTTTCAACAGCTACTTCTAGAGGGAAAATAGTTCCTCCAGATTGAGCATATGTAACATATGATTGAACAGGAAAAGGAATTCTAGTATGTCCATTATTAACTTTAGAAACTATTTTTTGAAATGTTTTTGTAGTTTCTAGGACACTAAAACTATCTTTTTTAATTTCTTGTTTAATATTACTGTAATTTTTTTCAAATTCAGTTTTGCTGGTATATGCATATAAATTTATATGGGTGTCTTCTAGAGAAGTTTTTAAATACTTTAAATCTGATAATATATCAGCTTTTGAAAACTTATTTTGACTATAAACTATGTTTAAACTAATGATTGAAAAAATAAATATGAATTTGATTTTCATTAAAACTGTTTTTTTATTATTGATTATTCATTTTTTTTAAGGCTTCCTTTTGTTCTTTAAGAGTTTTTACACCATATTTTTTACGTTCTTGATCATCTACTTTAAGAGAATCATAATTTTCTTGTATCCAAGGTTTACCTTCTTCTTTAAAGAATTGGGTTCCATAAATTTGAGGTTTGCCAATACTTAAAAGATAACGATCTATAGCTGCAGCATATAGTGATTTATTTATCGTAGAATCAATAGCTATTGCTTTTTTTATAAGTTCAACTGTTTTGGCATAACTTACAGAATCATCTCGGGCATGTTGAAAAATCATGGCTGCTCTTGCGTAATCTTTACCAGTTTTGATTTTTCCTGAATCTAATAATTGTTGTACCCTTATTCTACGAATACTGTCATTTCTATGAAGATTATGCCAATCTATAGTATCAATTTTTCGTTCATTTTGATCATCGTTATAGATATTGATTAACTCTAAGTTATCCTTAGTTGTTATTTTTTTATTTGAGTTAACTTCTTTACAACTGCATATTTTTAAAAAAATGACTAAAATTAACAATTTCCTCATATTTCTAGTTTTTATACTATTTAACATGAATAGATTTTTTATAGGTGGTTTTACCTTTTTCATTTGTGATAACAAGAATAAACTTGCCTTTTGGTAAATAAAAATTTAGAGAAGGTCTTTTTTTATTTAAATAAATTCGATCTATAGGAACTCCGTTTTTTTCATCTGAAACAAAAACCTCTGCTATCCCTTTTTTTACCATTTTAGGGGAAGTAATGGTGATATGCTTACGTTTTCCATTAAGAGACTTCCACAGAGGTCTTTGATTTTTATAATTTGTCCTAGGATGAATTAACTGAATGTCTACTTTTCCTTTTTTGTCTTCTGTCACCCAATACTCTTTGCTTTTGTTTTTTAAAACTAAATATTCTTCTGGATTTATTTTATTAATTATATGTTGGTAATTTGGATCAGAAAATTTAAAGTTTCCTTTCTCCATCAATCCAACTTGGTCAATTGTTAGTGGGTCTATACCTGTCAATTCTTTAAAACACTTTGCCATCATATCTAATCCAAAGTGTTCTTTTTCCATAATATGGTCATACCCCGCATGTACTAATACTTTTGCTTTTGGATCAATATCAAAAATCCTTTCTTTTAAATTTTGTGCTTGAGCTGTTTCTCTTTCAATAATACTTTGCCTCTGGGCTTTTTGACTATCAGATAAGGTTACCATTTTTGGATTCTCTTGCTCATAAGGAATAATTTTATATCCTATCGTAATAGCAGTTCTTATTAAATCAGCATATTCTGGTTCATTAATATAAGAAAGCATACGTTCTTTTTGTTGAATGATTCCAGTATCCTTTGGCATTAAAGTTTCAGCTGCAAAATAGCGGAAACCTTTATTGTATAATTTTTGTAATAGTTGATGAGTAAACGCACGATGCTGAGGTACATGATGAGCTTCATTTATAAAAATAGCTTGATGTTGGTCTCCTAAAGTTGTAATCTCATTAATAGCTTTGTATGGTTTAAACTGATCTAGATTTACAGTTTTTTTTGATGAACGAGTATAATTACTTGCTAAGTCTCTAGCTTCTAAAGCTTTTTTATATCTTCCAGCTATGGCTAAATTTGTTGAATATAGATCGTAATAAAAGTTCTTAAGTAATCTATCTTCTTTGTACATTGCTTCTAAAGTACTCATGCTTTCCGTAGCAGCGAAATAACTTTTAGTTTTATTAAATACCTCTTGAGGAATTTTATCAGGACTTGGTAATATTGCCTTCTTCTTTATTTTGGATGTTTTTTTGGTTTTATCAGAAGATACCTCAAAAAAACTCTTTTCTAATTTAGGGTTTAGCTCAATACTTTCAGTTGTAATACGTTGTTGGTATTCTATAATTTCACGTTCAAAAGGAAACAAAATACCATTTACTTTTTTATAATTTGAAAAGACAGAAGTTATAGTAACTAAACCTAATTCTTCATGATATAAGTTCGTTTCTGATTTTGCAAGTGTGTAATCATGATTCTTAATCCAATAAATATTACCATCGGACCTCTTAATTACGAAGCAGTCTACTCCATTGTATTTGTCTTTTTTAAGAAGTGTAAAACTCCCTTTTAATAAAGGACTAGGGAAATCAGAAACTATATTAGCTAAATATTTTGCTCTTTTGCGGCTAGTTTTTGAAACTTTTCCTTTTTCTATTTTATAAGCATCTTTTAGGTTGAAAACTTCTGTACTCTCTCCAGAAACAGAAGAAGCTTTAAGTTCAGTTTTTACTCCTTTTTTTTTATCAATAGCCACAATACTTTCAATAGAAACTCCTGCTTGTTCGAGATGAATATTTCTTTTTTCAATAGTTCCAGTTAGTTTTAGTAATCTATTTTTTCCTCCTAATCTTTCTAAATGTTTTCCTATTATCTTTTCTATAGATTGACCAAAAGAGAAACTGGTTATACCTATAAAAAATATAATTAGTATTTTCTTCATAATGTATTCCTTTTTAAAAGCAGCAAATCTATCTGTAAGAAGAGATTGAATCGTCCGAATGCTTCTATTCGGACGTATATAAGTGTTAATGTTTGTTAAAAAACAACTAATGTTATTAATAATTGTTTTAAGAATCAGCTTTTATTAAAGTAAAACAACCGTTGTGAGTATAATGGAGAAGTAAGGATTACCTTTAAGA
The DNA here is from genome assembly GCF_052084715.1 of Tenacibaculum aquaeponti. Classification (GTDB taxonomy): domain Bacteria; phylum Bacteroidota; class Bacteroidia; order Flavobacteriales; family Flavobacteriaceae; genus Polaribacter. The sequence goes on from NZ_CP197288.1 coordinate 3,581,225, forward strand.
GTAATTTTTTAGAGTTTTAATATATTGAGTAGGCGTAAGTTTTGTTTGTTTTTTAAACACACTATTGAAGGTGGATTTTGAATTGAAGCCGCAATCGTAAGCAAGACCTAATAAGGAAAGTTTTTGATTATTATTAGATTTTACTCGCTCCTGAAACTCTTTAACTCGGTAAGAGTTCACAAAGTCATAGAAATTTTTAGAGAAGTTTTGATTTATTTTTAATGATACTTGTTTGGGTTTCATTTCTAGCAATTCTGACAACATGGAAAGATTGAGTTCTTGATTTAAGTAGGGTTTTTGAGTATCCATTAAAGTGTTTATTTTGGATAAAAAAATAGTATCTTTTTCAATAGTATCTTTTTCATAGGATTGCTCTTTGATTTTTAGAGGTAACGATTTTAGGTTTACAAGGTCACGTTCTTTTTGAATATACCCTTTAAAACCGATCCAACAATTAATGACTGCAAGTATCACAAAATTGGGTAAAAAATAATATTCTCGATAATAACTATCAAAAACAAATCGATCTGTATCCGAAATAATTCTCCATAAAATTTGGTAACTCACATAAATAATAATAGGGGTTTGAAGCCATTTTAAGGAGATGTTTTCAATTTTAGAATAATATTCTTTTAGCTGTTTTTGATGTTTTATAAGAATGCGTAATGAAATAAAACTGTACACAAAAATAGAAAACACTCCAAGCCACTGTTGAGTTAGATATACATATGAGTAAGTAGGTAATTCATTTAAATACAATCCATCAGAGCCAATTCTATAGAAAGAAGTTCTATAAAAAATAAATTCTAAAACAAGTGGTAAAAAGTGTAAGAAATTAGATCTTTTAAATTTGAATTTATGGTCACTAATGCACTTTGTATAAAAATAAAGAGCTGGACCACTTCCGAAAAGCATCTCCATTTGAATATAGCGAAATACATATAATAAACCTTGATCTTTTAACACATTTACCAAAACGATATTTACAACAATGAGTGCATAAAAAAACACAAGTGAAGCAAGAAAGATATTTGCTAATCTTCGAGGATGTTTAAAAGCAATTAAACCACTTAAAATCATTGCTTGTAAACCACATACACACATAATAGTAAATAAAATGGGATTGGATGTAATCATTTAAATTAGTTTAATTGTTGTCAATTTGCAATAAACGCACTAATGTAAATATTTATTATAAAAATTAAATAGGTGTAAACCTATTTTAGGACGACTCACTAGAGTTTATACTGTGTAAAGCGGTAGCGTGTTTGTTTAAATAAAATGATTTTATTTTGATGTGTTGATTTTTGTCGAATATTTAATGAGTTAGAGCGCATATTAATGGAAATACTTCAAAAAGATAATTGCTATTTTTCATAATCCTTACAAATGCTATTTTTATTTTTTAGAGCCCATTATACATGGTACATTACTTTTAAGATATATAAGCTTAATAATATTATTGTTAAACTTAAAGCTTTTAAATTGAAAGAATCGATCTTCTTTGTAATTAAGAATTTTCTTTTTCTTTTCAAAAAAAGTTTTAATAATAAAGTAATGATTAAGTGTGAAAATAATAATAAATAACAATGATTGAATCTATAATCTATTATATAACAAAGAGATAATCTGATGAAAGCATTGCTCATAGAAGATAAAGAATATATAAGGAAAGGACTACGAAACTTATTACAATTAGTAGATGCCAAAGTAAAAGTAATTGGAGAATGTGAATCTGTAAAAGATGCAGTTGTTGTAGCAAACGCTTGTAAACCAGAATTGGTTTTTTTAGATATTAATCTTATTGATGGTAGTGGATTTGATTTTTTGGAACAAACAGAAAATTTAAATTTTAAAACCATTTTTATAACTGCATACGAAGAGCATGCATTAAAAGCTTTAAAAAAAGGAGCTGTAGATTATATTTTGAAACCTGTAGATATTGATGAACTTAAAGAAGCATTAAACAAAGTTGAGCAATTGTCTTTTTCAGAACAAAGAAAACAGTTAAAAACAGCAAAACAAGTTTGGAAAAATGAAAATTCTAAACTGATTTTATCACTTCAAGATAGTTTTCAAGTTATAAATTTAAATGAATTAATGTTTTGTGAATCAGATAAAGGATACACTACTTTTTATTGTAATAGTAATAAAAAATATGTGGTTTCTAAAACTTTAAAAGAATTTGAGGAGCGATTAGGAAAAGTTAGTTTTACACGTCCACATCAATCTTATATAGTTAATCTAGATTTTATTGATAAATATGACAAATCTGGAGCCATTTACTTAAAAAATGGCAAAAAGATACCTGTGTCTTCTAGAAAAAGAGAACAGTTTTTGAATGAATTTTTAAAGTGGAATAGTAATTAAAGGTAATAACATGTATAAAGATTTGTAAAGAGAATGAAGATAATTATAATATTTATTCTTATCCTTTTTAGTCTTAAAAACTATGGGCAACAATACAGAATAGGGGAAATTGCTAATTTTAGTTCAAAAACTTACCTAATCCCTTTTGAAAATAGAAAAGAATCTGCTTTAGATTGTAAAGCACTTTTAAATTATGATGGTCCAATTACAATTTTTTTCTGGCTTTCTACTTGTAGTATATGTATTAAAGAACTGAATAATTTTAAAAAAATGAACGATTTTAAGTTAATAGAAAATCGTTCAAAAATTATAGTAGTATCTGAAGATAGTCCAAAAAAATATGGTGTTGCTAAAATGATTTCAAAAAAAAATCAATGGGAATTTAATATGTTTTTTGATAAAAATTATCGCCTTAGAAATAGTTTATTAAATAGATGGTATGGAGTTCCACAGGTAATGATAATTGATAAAAACAAGAAAATAATACTACATAAAATAGGATATAAAAAAGGAGATGAGAAGATAATATTCGAAAGAATTAAAAGAGAATTGAAAATGTAAGCTATTAAAAAATGAAAAATCAAATTCAATTTGCCCATTCGAATGGATTTCCAGCACAATGTTTTAATTCGCTTTTTAACATGATAGAAAATGCAGAAATAAATTACATAGAACGAATGGGGCATAATAAGTTTCTTTTGAATAGTAACCTAGAGAATTTAGCCCATGAACTTATAACTTCTATTGAACAACGATTTAATAAACCTATTACAGGTATTGGACATTCTACAGGAGGTGTTTTAATGCTAATAGCAGCTTCAAAAAAACCTCAACTTTTCAAAAATATCATTGTTATAGAACCTATTTTATATCATCCAAGGAAAAGAAAAATAATTGAAATAATGAAAAGAGTAGGGCTTTCTGGTTATATCGGGCCAGCTAAAAGTACTTTAAAAAGAAAATCTTTTTTTAAATCAAGAGAAGAAGCTAAAGCATATTTTAAATCTAAAACTCTGTTTAAAACATTTCATGAAAATTGCTTAATAGATTACATTAAATATGGTTTAAAAAAAACAGAAAAAGGTTTTGAACTTTCTTTTTCTAAAGAAATAGAATCTGAAATATACCGTAGTACATATACAAAAGTTCCTTTGGGAATAGAAAAATTAAAAGGTACTCTTATTTATGGGAAAAAAAGTAATATGTTTAGTAAAACTGATGTTAGATGGTGGAAAAAAAGTTTTCCCAATTTTGATGTAATTACACTAGATACTGGACATTTATTTCCTTTAGAAAACCCTTCTCTAGCTGCAAAAATTATAAATAAGATACTAAAAAAAGTAGTGTAAGAATAATTAAAATAAAAAAATATTTTTTGGAAACTAAAGTAAATCAACTTAAAGAACAAATTCTTTTAGTAAATAAGAAAACAAATGAATTAATAGAAAATATTTCAAAAGATAGATGGAATATTACTCCAGATATAATAAATACGAATCTTAATTGGCAATTGGGACATATTATTTTGGCAAATTATTTACATGGGGTTGCATCAATAATTGGAGCAAATGATGAATTTAAAGAAAAAGTAAGTCTTCCTAATTATATAAAGTTTTATGGTCCAGGATCTAAACCAAGTAATTATGATAGTGATAAACCTACTGTAGAAGAATTAATCCAGGTTTATAAATTTACTATGGATATTATTATAGAAATTATAGAAAATATTACCATTGAAGATTTGGATAGTGAAACTGCTGTGCCTAACCCTTCGGTAAATATGAAATATGAGGCGCTTATGTGGCTTCCTCAACATCAAAGTTGGCATAATGGACAGATTGCGATTTTAAAAAGAGTTTTAAATCTATAAAAAATATGTTTTTAAATAAAATATAGTTGAATCTGATTAAGAATTTTATTAAAAAACAATAGCTTAGCACAAACTATTACATTTCATGTAAACTAACAAACAATACATGGTTAAAAGTATTAAACAGACTTGCTTATTTATTGTTTTTTTATCCCTTACAGTAACAACAAGTGCTAAGTTAAAGATAACTCCTCTGAAGATTAAATTGAAAGAGAATAAGAAAAGTTATCGTAACTATAAATTCAATTTATCTGATTCAAACAATTATAATTATATAAACTTTAATTTAAAAAATGGTTTAGCGAGTAATGAAATTTATGATTCATATCAAGACTCTAATGGTTATTTGTGGTTTTCAACTGATAGAGGATTAACAAGATATAATGGTTATGAATTTCAAAATTTTGGAAAAGAACATGGAATACCAGGAAACGTAATTCTTGATTTTTTTCCGCAAGAAAATGGACAAATTTGGTGTTGGACTAGAAATACTAATGAACTATTTTATTTTAATCAAGGAAAAACAGATTTCACATCTTATAAATATAATAACCAGTTAAAAAAACTAATTAATAACCCTCATCAAATTATTGAAAGTTTATACCTTGATGATAAAGGAAATTTACACCTAGCAGGACGTTATATAATTGGTGAAATTATTATAAACAGTTTAGGTGAAATAACTAAAAAAAACAAAAAAATATCCAGTGAAGTTAAAGAGTTATGTTTTGTAATAAAAAACGATAAAAACTTTTATTTTTTCGATGATAAAAAAAAAGATTGTAAACTTAAATATCTCTTAAATGATAATTTTTTTGACGGGTTACGTTTCAACGATAGTACCTTTATTTTGTCAAACAATCAAAAAGTAAAAGTTGTTAAAGATAATCGAAAAGAATTAATTATTTCTAATTTAAGAAGATCACCTCTTAGTTTGGGAACTGTTAGTGAAAATGAATTTATTGTTACATTTATTAATGGAGGAGCTACTGTATATGATATAGAAGGGAATAGGAAAAAACATTTTTTAAACAATACAACTGTTACAAGTTTTTTAAAAGATAACGAAGGAGGATATTGGTTTACTACGCTTGAATCTGGCGTTTATTATATAAAAAGACCAGAAATAGAATTTGTGAATACTGAAAGTTATGGTATTAAAACACTTACTAAAAACAATAAGGAAGAATTAATAATTGGAACTTCTGATGGAAGAGTAATTAAAAGAACTATTAGCGGTAGTCTAAGAAATTTATATGAGTTTAAGCATAGAAAGACTTCAGTTATGGTTGAATTTGATAATATAACCAATGAACTGTATTATATTTCTTCTTCTTTTATGAAACGAAGTTTAAATCATAAAATTAATTTAGAAACTAATTTAGGGTATACCTTAAATTTATCGTTACCTGAAAATAGAACACTATTAACTTCACACATTGGTAAAATAACTAAGATTAAAGATAGAGAGTTAAAGCAAATTAGTTTATCTGAGAGATGTATAGATGTTTCTCTTTTTAATAATCACGCATACATAGCAACTCCAAACGGTCTTTTTAAAGAAGTAGATACTACCATAGAAAAAGTAGCGCATAAACATCTTAACTTTAGAATACAGGACATAGAGAAAAAGTATAATAAAAATAAAATGTTTTTAGCTACTCTTGGTAATGGTATCGTAACATATACAAAAGATACTATTAAAACGATAAGAGAAAAAGATGGTTTATTTAGTAACAATATTGAAAAGCTATACTTAGAAGATAAAAATAATTTATGGGCAATTACAGATAGAGGTATTAATAAAATTAAATTTACTAAAACAGGATATTTAATAGAAGGTATTTCTCTGAAGAACATAAATCATGATAGTAAAATAAATGATCTTGAAATTATTGGGGATACTTTATGGTTAGCCACTAACAGTGGACTTTTTAAAAGTCCTAAAAATGTATTAGATAAACAATATGTTAAAACTCCTAATTTAAAAATTAACCAAATAATTGTTAATGATTCTATTATCGTTAATAAACCTAACATAGAATTATCTCATAATGAAAACAGAATAACATTTAATATTGAAGGATTATCTTTTAAAGAAAAACTGATTTATACATACCGGTTAACAGGATTAAATGATACTTGGTATTCAACTAAAAACAGAAAAATTACATTTGCATCTTTGCCTCCAGGGCAATACACTTTTAATGCTTCTTATTTAAATCATAATCAAAAAGAGTTACAAGAAGTTTTATCATATTCGTTTTTTATTAAAAAACCATATTGGAAAAAATGGTGGTTCTATCTTTTGATAAGCACAGGGATATTATTGATTATAATTTATTTTTTCTGGTTAAAACTGAAGAATGAAAAATCTAAAATAAAAAGTGCAATTATAGAGCAAAAATTATTGCGTTCTCAAATGACTCCTCATTTTATATTTAACTCGTTATCAATACTTCAGGGGATGATTCTGAACAAAGAAGACAAAAAATCAATTTCTTATTTATCTAAATTCTCAAAACTACTTCGTGTAATTTTAGAAAATTCTAGAGATAAAACAGTCTTATTATCAAAAGAATTAGATGCTTTAAAGAATTATATTTCACTTCAAAATTTAGAAAATGAAAACTATGAGTTTACAATTACAGTAGATAGTTCTTTAAAAGAAATGGCAATTAAAATTCCTCCAATGCTTATTCAGCCATTTGTAGAAAATGCTATTGAACATGCCTTTACTAATTTACAAGAAAATAGGCAGATAAATATTAAATTAATATATAAAGAGAGAAAATTAATTTGTACTATTATAGATAATGGTATTGGTATTGATTCTTTCCAAAAAAAGAATTTTCATGATAAAAAATCATTATCAACATTAATAACTTCAGAACGTATAAAAATGTTGTCAAAAGATTTTAATATGAAAAGTTCAATAACCATTGAAGATAGAAGAAAATACAATGAGCAAGGAACTATTGTTACAATATATATTCCTTATAAACTTTGTTAAGCTAAAAACTAATTTAATTATTTAATTCTTTCCAAGTAGCCGTGTAAGGATCGTAATTACATGCCGTTTTATGAAACCATTCATGTTTGTTTTTTTGATATGGAATTCTATCATCTACACACATATATCTAAATTCACAATCTTTACAAATAGCACATATATCTTTTTTAACCTTCCAATATTTTTTGAAATTAGGATTAAAAATAGCTTTCTTAATTACTTTGGTAATATGATATGAATAAATATTTCCAAAAGAAATATCAGAATTTGGAGAGTTTTTAATATTTCCATTTTCATCAATAAATATCTTTTTATTAAAGTAATTATGAGAAAATTGCGACTCTAAAAATAAAGAAGAATTTAATTCCATTGAATCTATGTGTACAAAAGGTTTTGTGTCTTTTTTTATATACAATATTCGGAATTTATTTTCTTGAGCATAAATTTTTACGTTATCAGAAACAATAGACACAGATTCTGGATAAGAATTATTGATTAAAAAACTATTTACTTTTTTAGTTAAATCATTATTTGTTACAATTACTAAATGTGGTATTTTAAAGAAAGAACAAATTTTTAAAGCTTTCTGTACAGTTAAATCATCTTTATGTTCAAGAACTAAATATTCAATAAGGTGTTTTGAGTTGTATTCTATTTTTTTAGGAGGAAATTGTTGAGTGATTTTAGAGTTAATTTTATAAATCATTCTATACTCCTTTAAAAATGAAATTAAATCCGAAGATATTTCTTCTTCTTTAAAAAAACGTTGTTTAATAAGTTTTATTAATTCTCCAGCTTCTGAATTATTTATATGAAATATATCAAGATTTTTAAAGTTTATTAAAAAACTTTTTCTGTATCCTTTTACAAAGGAAACACTACTAGAAATGCCATACATAGAATTAATACGTTTTTTTGTTAGGAATAAAATAATAACTCCAAAAAGCTCGGTTAATTGAAGAATAAAATTGTTTTTTTTCGGTAGGAATTAAATCTTTTATCGGATAAGCCTTAACGTTAAGTACATCTATAGGAAAAGCAATTTCCTTCATTTTTTCTTTGTAATCGTTGCTGTTTTTCATAGTTTAATTATTTCTTCTGCAATAACTTTATCTAAATCAATTCCACAAACATTACCTAAATAGCCAAATTGACCAATAGGATTAACTTCTAAAAAATAATATTCTCCTGTTTTAGTATATATAAAATCAAAAGAACCAGTATTTAATTTTAGTCGCTCCATTAAATCAAAGATTTTAATTTTTAATTCATTAGGAATAATAAAAGGCTCGTCTAAATAAGGAGTTTCTTGATTGTATACTCGATAATCAACAACAGACTCTTCATTCATTTGAGAAAAGATAGCCATTGCGTACATCTTTTTTAAAAAAACAAAGACTCTAATTTCGAATAGTTTTTTAATCTCCGTTTGAATTAATGATGTCATAAAACTCTTTCTATTATTAGAAAAATCTACCTTACCAGTATAGGTCATAAATCTTTTAGAGTCTGACTCTATGACTAGTGGTAAAGCTATAGTTTTAGAGATGTAAGATTGTTGTGAAGAAAGTGTATCTAAATTTGTTTTTAAATAAGTTTTAGGAATGTTTAACCCAACTTTAACGGCTTCTTCTAATACAATAAGTTTATTAATATAAGCATTGCTCCATAAACCAACTACATTAAAATTTTGTGAAAAATAATATTCTAAAAAACTATCTAATGTTTTATCATAAAAAAAAATATAATCGCTTATCCCTTTTTTAAATCTTAACGATTCTGAAATACTGTTTATCTTAAATTTTAAACTACCATTTCTAATAAATATAGTTTTGATGAATTCAAATGAAATTTTACAACTTTCAAAGTCGTTAGTAACTTTTAAAATCATGTTTTTAGATTGCATGTTGTAATCAAATATGCTTATAACATCTCTATCTATATTAATACAAAAATAATTAGCATCATAAAAGCTAAGCCATTCAGTAATTGGTTTAAAATTTAAATCTTTCTCAGAAGATATAATAAGAATTTCAGGTTTTTTCATGATTTTTTAATGGAACAGAATGTCTTTAAAATTTCTCATAAACCTTAATGGTTCATGAGAAATTAATTTTAACGAGCAATTAAGCAGTAATTAGACGATTTTTCACCGTCTCCAGGATCAGTAATTTTCTCACCGTCGCCATCCAAGTCAGGATCGGTAATATCACCTAAAATACCACCGTTAATAGTTAACAATTCTTCTTTTGTAAGAGGTTTAAAATAGGTTGCTTTCATATTTTTTTAGTTTTTTTAAGTTTAAGAACCTATTAACTGCTCTATCAGTTAATAGGTTGTAAATAAAAGTTAACGAGCAATTAAGCAGTAATTAGGTGATTTTTCACCGTCGCCAGGGTCAGTAATTTTACTACCATCTTCATCTAAGTCAGGATCGGTAATATCACCTAAAACACCACCGTTAATAGTTAACAATTCTTCTTTTGTAAGAGGTTTAAAATCTATTAATTTCATGATTTGTAAAATTTAAATAATTATTTATTGTATTAGTGTTTATTTATCATCATGTACCATATCTTTTGTATACGTTTCATATCTAGGATCATATGTGCGTTGATTATAATAAGGATCACGAGAGTTTCCACCAGTAATATTCTTTAATACAGATTTTTCTAGTTTTTCGTTTGTAAATTTTTTAAATAATTTCATTTTTAAAATGTTTAATACCTACTCTTATATTAATTTGTTGTATCACATTTTACCTACTAAATTTTCGGCTACCTAAAGTTTGTAAAATGGCATTGTATGTAGAAAAAAGCATATTTATTTCTTCATTTAAATTCAATATGTAATTACCATAAACTCCCTAGTAAAATTTGAAATTTAGAATTTAAAATATTGTTATAAATAACTATCCTTCTTGTCATACAATTAGCTATAGCATGGTATAAAACTAGTATATGATTTAGGAAAATGATATAGCGTTTTTTTTTTTGAAAGCTTTAATTTAAGAGATGAGTACTTTCAATTAATATTCGTAAAAGTTAATTTAAAAAGAAGGTGTTTTTATAGAAGTTAAACTTACTTTGTTAAATTTTAAAGTATTTTATTTATGTATTACAGAGTAATGTTGTGTTTGAGGTTTATTCTATAGGTAATAGTAAAAATGTATAAAAACTTAAATATTAATTTCTATCAATCGAAAATTTATTTAGAGTTCACGGATGTTTAATTCTATTAGTGTACCCATTTAAACTCCTTTAGCTTCGCGCAAGATTTTAAACAAAAAAACATGATTAGAAAATTATTTTTTTTAATAACCATGAGTTTTTTAACTATTGGTTATGCGCAAACATTTACAGAAAACTATATTACTTATGAAGTTATCTCAAATAGTAATAATGTGAAAACTACTGATTACAATGTTGCTGGAGGTACTGTTGTAAATATTCCAGATACAGTAGTAAATAATGGTGTAACGTATACAGTTACAGAAATTGGAGCAATGTCTTTTGTAAATAAAGGGTTAACAAGTGTTGATGTTTCTGATAATGTAACTACTATAGGTATACAAGCTTTTGAAAACAACCAGTTAACAACTGTATCACTTGGAACAGGAATTATAGAAATAAAAGAAAAAGCTTTTCATAAAAATAAACTGGTGAATTTAATTATTCCTAATAATATTACCTCTGTTGATAGGTATGCTTTTTTTGATAATTTATTAGAAAACGTTACAATTTCCAATAATATAACTCAAATCGGGTTTGCAGTGTTTGGTAAGAATAAATTAGCTAATATTAGTATTCCAAGCAATGTTACTATAATTGACGATTATGCATTTTATGATAATCTACTTACTAGTGTTATAATACCTAATACTGTTACATTAATTGGAAGCAAATCTTTTATGACAAATAAACTAACAAGTATAGAAATACCTAATAGTGTTACTGAAATTGGAATTGAAGCCTTTCGTAATAATTTATTATCTAATGTTTTAATTGGGAGTGGATTATCAGAAATAAAATCAGGAGTATTTCGTACTAATAAATTGACAAATGTTGTAATACCAAATAATATAACCTCAATTGGGAATATGGCATTTCGAACGAACGAATTAGTTAGTGTTAGTCTATCAAATAACTTAGAGGTTATTAGTGGTTACGCTTTTGAGGTTAATCAATTAAATAATGTTACTATACCTAATAATGTAATAAGTATAGGGGCTGGAGCTTTTTTAACAAATAATTTAAATAATGTTATTTCAGAAAGTAGCACTCCACCTACAGTACAGGTAAATACTTTCGGAGATCGCAGCGGAATAAGTTTAACGATACCATCGGGTACTATGGGAGCTTATGTTACAGATGCAGGAGCATTATGGACAGGGTTTAGTAGTGTTACAGAGCAAGTACAAACATTTACAGAAAATTATATTACTTATGAGGTACTTCCTACAGCTAATAATACAGTAAAAACTATCGGTTACGATGTTGCTGGAGGTACTGTAGTAAATATTCCAGATACAGTAGTTAATAATGGTGTAACGTATACAGTTACAGAAATTGGTTATATAAGCTTTAAAGATAAACAACTTACGAGTATTTCTTTACCTAGTAATCTTTTAGTTATTGGAGCAGCTTCTTTAATGAATAATCAATTAACTAGTATTTCTATACCTAATGGAGTTACAACCATTTGGGATTCTGCTTTTCGAGATAATCAATTAACTAACATTACATTTCCAAATAGTGTTACAAGTATTGGTAATTTTGCTTTTGTTCTAAATCAATTAACCAATGTCACCTTGCCAAATAATATTAGCACTCTAGAGGAAGGTGTTTTTGGTAATAATCAATTAACAAATATAAATATACCCAATAGTGTTACGACGATAGAACTTTTTGCGTTTTCACAAAATCAATTAACAAGTGTAACTATTCCTAATAGTGTTACCAGTATGGAGATGGGAGTTTTTTATAACAACCCTTTGGTTAGTGTTATTTCTGAAAGTATAATCCCACCTGCTATAGCAACTCATGCTTCATCACCATCAGAAGATACTTTCGGTAATCGTAGTGGTGTAAATTTAACGATACCATCGGGTACTATGGGAGCTTATGTTACAGATGCAGGAGCATTATGGACAGGGTTTAATTCTGTGGTTGATACTGCTATTACATGGACAGGGGCAACTAATAATGATTGGAATACAGCTTCAAATTGGAATATTAATTCTATTCCAGTTGCTAGTTCTATGGTAACCATACCTGACAACTTAACAAATTACCCAACTATTTCTTCAGCAGTTACAGTAAGCTCTATTAACATTGCTTCTGGAGCTAGTTTAATTGCTAATGCTTCAATTACAGGAAATGTTACTTACACAAGAAATTTACCGACAACGAATTGGTATTTAATTTCATCGCCTGTAAATGGAGAGACTTATGATAATTTTATTATTAATAATTCATTTGCAACAGGAAATGGAAATAATATAGGAATTGGTTTTTTTTCTAATCTAATAGGTTCGGCATGGAATTATGCTACAGCTTCTTCTACAGGCACTCTTCCTAATCATGGATATTCAGTAAAATTGGCAACAGCAGGAAATTTATCATTTACAGGATCAATTAATTCTGTTAATATAAATAATAGTATTTCTACAGGAACAAGAAATAATTTTAATTTAATAGGTAACCCTTTTACATCTTATGTGAATTCTACCGCTTTTACAGTTGCTAATACAGGTTTGTTAAGTGAGGAAACAATATGGTTATGGGATGGTAACCAATATGTAACATATAATGCTTCTACACCTATTGAAATAGCACCTACTCAAGGATTCTTTGTCGAAGCTAATGGAAATGGGAGTGTTACTTTTGCTGCTTCTAACCAAAGTCATCAAAGTACAGATACATTCATGAGGCAAACACCTAACCCTTCATTTGAATTGTTTATAGAAAGCGGAGAGGATAAAAAAGGAACTAAAGTGTTTTATATCGAAGGAAAAACTAAAGGTTTTGATAATGGTTATGATTCAAAGATATTTGGTGGTGTAGATTATGACTTTGCTCTTTTTACTCAATTGTTAAATGATAACGATGGCAGAAATTTAGCTATTCAAACATTACCGAATTCAAATATAGAAACTATGGTAATTCCAATTGGTTTAATAGCTAGTGCTAATAAAGAAATTACATTTTCTGTAACAACAACAAATTTACCATCTGGAGTTGAAATATATTTAGAAGATAGAACGAATAATACTTTTTTTAATCTTTCAGAAGAAAATCATACGATTACAACTCAATCTAATATTAACGGAGCAGGTCAATATTTTATTCATACAACATCGCAAAGATTAAGTAATGAAGATGTTATTCAAAATGTAGCTAATATTAAAATATATAAATCAGCAAAACAAGAAATAACAATTACAGGTTTGCAAGTTGAAACTAATGTGAAAATATTTTCTCTTACAGGTAAAGAGTTAGTTAATAATGATATTAACACAAAAGGTTCTACTAAGATTACATTAGATAATTTATCTACAGGTATTTATTTAGTTAAATTAAACTCTGCTTTAGGTAAAGTCTCTAAAAAAATTATCATAGAATAAACAATTTTCTTAATTATTATGAAAAAAACAAGTCAACATAAAGAAGACATTACAAGAAAAGAAGCATTGAAAAAGATCGGTAAATATGGTAAGTATACAGCGTTAACAGCGTTAGGAACTTACTTGATTTTAAATCCTAAAAAAGCTCAAGCAGCTTCTCCAGAACCTCCTGGAGATGGTTTTTAAAGCAATTAAGTAAATAGTTTTAAAATAGATTGATATTTATATGTTATAAACCTTTTGAGTAATCTCAAAAGGTTTTTTTATGAGTAATTTTTAATAATGTTTTAATTTTTTTGTTTTTGAATTGTTTATGTGTTTGTGCGTATTTGTTTGGGTAGATAGCGAAATATTTATTTTGATAACATTTAAGTAATTTTGAAGAAAATTCAGATTTAAAATTAGTTGATGAAGATAAAGAGTTATATCCCAGAAGAACCTTATAAGTGTATTTATAAAGAATTTTACGATATAATAATAGAGGAGAATAAAGAAAGAGAATATATTCCCTTAATTGATGATTGCTGTTATGATATGGTATTTTTTAAAGAACAAAAAGGGCAATTTATTTACGGAAAAGATCAAAAAAGAATTCCTTTAGAAGCTAAGGTGTTTACTATTCATAATTTAAATATACCACCTTATAAATTACAGATAAATAAAAAACTTTCTTTTGTTACAATTAAGTTTCAACCTTGGGTGAATTCTTATTTTTTTTCTGATTTAAACACAAATGGTATAGTAAGTTTATCAGAAGATAATAGAGAATTAGAATTATTTCATCAAACAATTTTTGAAGAGAAAAACATAAAGGAAAGATTAAATCTTATATATAATTATATTGATAAGAAAGAAGTAATGTTTACTGAAAAAATGAAATTTGTTAAAAGTATTTGTGAGCATATTTATAAAAGAAATGGTAAAGTTTCAGTAAACGATTTATGTTCACATTATAATAAAACACGTCAATATTTGAATAGAATCTTTAAAAGTGAAGTTCTTTACACGTTAAAAAGTTTTATCATTACTGTTAGAATTTTAGATTTAGTAAAATTTAAACTTAAAAATAGTGAAATCACACTTACACAATTGAGTTATGAATATGGGTATTTTGATCAATCTCATTTTATAAGAGATTTTAAGAAAGTTTGTGGTGTAACTCCAAGAAAATTTTTCGAAAATCCTTCAGAATTTATGTTAAGGCACAAGTAGTTTGTTTCCCTTTTTACAATTAAAGCATTAAAAAGAGTAGTTTTTTTGTAAAAAAAAAGCAAAGAATGAATAACAAACAAATAGTCAATAATAATTTCATATTCATATTAATTAGTATTTATCTACTTATAGGATGTAATTCTAAAAATAAAAAAAATGAAATAGAAGAACAACTGATTACTAACGTTTCTATTAAGTTAGATGAGTATTTTCAAAAACTAAAAACTTTAAAAAAATTTAATGGAGTAGTATTAATCAAACAAGAAGGGAAATGCTTACTTTTTGAAACATATAATATGTCTGAAAGTACTACAAGTAGCCTTAATGTAAAAAAAGAATCACAATTTGATATTCATTCTATATCAAAACTAATGGCGAAAGCTGCAATAATAGATTTAGAACAAGAAAATCGTATTTCATTAACTGATAAAATATCTCATTTTATCCCTGATTTTCCTAATGGAAATAAAATAACAATTCAACATTTAGTAGAAAATCAATCGGGTCTCCCAAGAGAATTATCGATTAAAGTAGATAATTTAATAGAAATGAAATCAGAAGAAATAATTGCTTTAATAAAAAAGGAAAAACTATTGTTTGAACCAGGGTCAGATACTGTTTATTCAAATTTAGGATACCAGTTACTTTACTATATAATTGCTAAACTCACAGAAAAACCTTTTGTTCAGTATCTAGATGAAAAATATTTTCAACCATTAGAAATGAAAAGTACAGGAGCTCATTTTAATTTATTGAAAAACAATCTCAATAATTTAGTTAAAAATCATGAAAAAAATGATAATGAAATAGTTGTAGTTCCTAATATTGAAAAAGATGGTAAAAATCAGGCTAAAATTTATTCAACAGTAGAAGATTTAATGTTATTCATAAATCACATTAAAAAAATATCTTATCGAGAAAAAATTAAAAACCATTCAAATAAAATAAGCTGGTCTGGTGGTGGAAATGGAATTTTATCTCATGCAGAATATGACATTTCTAAAAAATTTGAATTCGTTTTTTTTTCTAATTATGATGAAATACCATTTGGTGATATTTTAAAAACCGTGGATAAAATAATGAAAAATGAACCTTACGAATTACCTAAAAAAATTAATAGAAAAGAAATAGAAATTTCAGAGAATGTTCTTAAAGAGTATGAAGGAAAATATAGAGTTAAAGAGTTTAATAATCACATTTTTGAATTTAAAATTGAAAATAGGAAACTAGTCATGTATCAGAATGGTAAAAAAAATGGAGTATTAAAAGCAGAAACTGAAAAGACTTTTTTTGGAGAGCCAAGTGATGAAGATTATTTTGAGTTTAGAAAAGAAGAAGGTAAGTATAAATTGATTTTTCATTATAAAAAAATTGAGATAGAAGGGATAAAAGAAATTAGAAAATGAATTTAAATAAATAGTAAATTTATTTTTTAATAAATAAATGTGAAGATCTTTTAAAAAAAACTAATTATTTTTGTTTTGTGTTTAAGAAAATGAGTTCTTCAATGTTGAATTTCAAATGTTTAAAAACAAACGATTTTATTTATTTTGTTTAATTATACTTTTTAATACAAAAGTGTTTTTTGAAATCTGTAAGTGCTTGTTTTTTAGTTGTTTATTTTTTGTTTTTTACTGCTTGATTGATTGTCTTCATACGTTAGCCTGATTAAATTTTGTACTGTAGTTTTTGTTGTTATATTCGTGAATATTATAAAATAAACTAATGTTAATTTGATACCTAAAATAAGATTTTATTAAAAGATCTTGTATTATTTATTCATATAAGTTATTTGAAAAAATGAAAAAACTATCCGTACTTCTCCTGAGTTTAATGGTATTAAACTCTTGCCAAAAAAAAGATGAAATAATCAGTAATTCTAAAAAGTCAAAAACAGATTACACTAAATTTGTTAATCCTTTTATTGGAACTAGTAAAATGGGACATGTTTTCCCTGGTGCTACAGCTCCATTTGGAATGGTACAATTAAGTCCACAAACAAATTTTGAAGTAATGTTTAGTGAAGATGGTAGATATAATGCTGAAACTTACGAATATTGTGCAGGTTATCAACATAAAGACTCAACTATCATTGGTTTTGCACATACTAACTTTAGTGGAACAGGACATTCTGATTTGGGAGATTTTCTTGTTATGCCTACTACTGGAAAGTTAATTTTAGATCCAATACAAACACAGGAAGGAGATAAAGGATTTTACTCTACATTTTCACATAACAAAGAAGAAGCCTCTCCAGGTTATTATAAAGTAGATTTAGATACATATAAAATTAAAGCAGAATTAACTGCCAGTGAGAGAGTTGGTTTTCATCAATATACATTTCCTAAGTCGGAAAATGCACATATTATTTTAGATATGGTTTACAATGTTTACCATCATGATAATAAAAATGTTTGGACTTTTCTTCGTGTAGAAAATGATTCTACAATTACAGGTTACAGGCAAACTAAAGGTTGGGCACGAGATAAGAAAGTATTTTTTGCCGCTAAATTTTCAAAACCTTTTAAAAGTTATGGACATAAAAAATATGAAAAAGTAAAATACGATGGTTTTTACAGGCGTTTTAAACAAGATGAAAACTTTCCTGAAATGGCGGGAAAAGATTTGCGCGCATATTTTAACTTCGATACTGAAGAGAATGAAAAAATTCAAATCAAATTTGCTCTTTCTAATGTAAGTTCTGCTGGAGCAATGAAGAATTTAGAAGTTGAAATCCCTCATTGGAATTTTGATAAAACACATAAAGAAACAAATGAAAAATGGAATGAAGAGCTTTCTAAAATCGAAGTAGAAATGTTAACTAAAGAGCAAAAGGAAACTTTCTATACGGCAATGTATCATACTAATTTATCTCCAATAGTTTATGAAGATGTTGATGGGAAATACAGAGGTTTAGATCAAAATATACATACTTCTGAAGGTTTTACAAATTACACAATTTTTTCACTTTGGGATACATATAGAGCTTTACATCCATTATTCAACATAACTCAGCCTAATAGGAATAACGATATGATTAAATCTATGTTAGCGCATCACGATCAAAGTGTTCATAATATGTTGCCTATATGGTCACATTATGCTAATGAAAATTGGTGTATGATTGGTTATCATGCAACTTCAGTTATAGCCGATGCTATGGCTAAAAATATCGGAGATTTTAATCATGAAAGAGCTCTTAAAGCTTCGGTTAATACAGCATCGGTCAGATATTTTGATGGGTTAGGGGATTATATAGATAAAGGTTATGTTCCTGATGATAAAAGTCATTCTTCTGTATCTAAAACTTTAGAATATGCTTATAATGATTGGTGTATAGCTCAAATGGCAGCACAAGTAGGTGAAGTTTCAGTAGAGGAAAATTTCTCAAAGCGTTCAGAATATTACAATAATGTTTATGATTCGTCAATAGGTTTTATGAGGCCAAAACTTTCTGATGGAAATTTTAGAGAAAAATTTGATCCAATGGATACACATGGTCAGGGATTTATTGAAGGAAATGCTTGGAATTATGGATTATATGTACCGCAGAATATAGAAAAAATGATAATGATGATGGGTGGGAAAGAGAAATTTTCACAGCAATTAGATTCATTATTTACTATGGAAATTGAAGATAAATATATTGCAAATCATGAAGATATTACACGTGATGGAATTATTGGGAATTATGTTCATGGAAATGAACCTGGGCATCATATTCCATATTTATATAATTGGACAGGTTATCCAGAAAAAACACAATCTCGAGTTCGCATGATTATGGATACTATGTATGCTTCTAACGTTGAAGGTTTATGTGGAAATGATGATGCAGGTCAAATGAGTGCTTGGTATATATTTAGTAGTTTAGGTTTTTATCCAGTTACTCCTGGTTCTCCAAATTATGCTTTAGGTAGTCCTTTAGTTAAAGAAGCAACGATACATTTAGAAAATGGAAAAACACTTTCTATTAAAGCAAAAAATCAAAGTAAGGATAATATTTTTGTAAAAAGAGTTATAATAAATGGGAAAGAATTAAATGGAACTCTTTTACATCATAATAATATTATAAATGGAGGTGAAATTGTTTTTGAAATGAGCAACGAACACAAAAAATAAATTATAAAGAGAAAAACTAACAGTATATTTATTATTAAGTACTTAATTTTCTTTTGTAAAAAACCTTTGAAAATCTTTTCAAAGGTTTTTTATTTTTTAAATTGAATTATAAACACATTATAAGCTTTTCAATGGTTACTTGAAATAAAGCAAGCATTGATAATAAATTTTAACTTCATTAAATCTGATGTTATTTTTGTTGAAATGAATTTGCTTTTTTAATTCATATGAATTGAAAATCAACAAAGTAAAATTTGTGAAACAAACTGAACTACAATAAACACTTCATATACAAAAAACAAAAAAGTCTCTCAAATTTTGCGAGAGACTTCCTGATCTTTTTACAAAGATCCGGGGGAAAGAAAGTTATTCAAATATAAATTTTATTAAAATAACTAATACAAGGTAAAACACCGTTTTTAAAATTAAATTAGTTTTAAACGAAAGGATATAGTAATAAATCACAAAAAAATGATAAGATGAAAGAAGATGTAATAGAACAACCTTTATTCTCTAAGAAATGTGGTCATGCATGTTTGAGTATGGTAACAGGAGATGATATTTTTCATATAGCAAAAACATTACAAAATTTTAATGAATTAAGTTTAGAGAAAGAGATAATGTGGTATTTAAATCATAAAGGATATAAAGTTCAAATGATAAGAAAGTTTGAAATTAATTCTGAAGAAATACCTAATAACTCAATTGTACGGATTGAAGATGAAAATGAAAGTGGTCATTTTGTATTAAAGCAAAATAACCTATTTAAAGATCCCAATGTTGGAATTGTTAAGAGCTACATTAAAAGAAAAAGAATAACGCACTATCTTATTATAGAAAGTTAATATAAATAATAAAATTAACATTATTAATTATAAAACCATCTACGACTAAGTAGATGGTTTTTTGCATTATTATGAAATAAATTCTTGTAAGAATTATCTTACAGCAATAGGATAATTTTCTCCTCTATTACTTACAGTTCCTGATGTTCTTGGAGCACCACCTCTAGCGTGCATAATTCCAGCAACATGAGGAGCAGCCATAGATGTACCGCTTAAGGTTGCATAACCACCATTTAAATAAGTACTTCTTACACTAGAACCAGTAGCTATTACATCAATAGGGTTCATGTTATAGTTTGAGAAAGAAGAAAAACCACGGTTACAAGTCATTGAAGCTACAGTAAAAATATTTGTCCCATTTATACAAGCAGGATCATACTTAGCTGCGTTATCTGAATCATTTCCAGCAGCAATAGAAACAAAAGTACCTGCATTTCCTAATGCACGAATAGCACTAATGTATGAAGAAGAACTACCACAACCAGAACCAAAGTATCCACCTAAACTTAAATTAGCAACATCACCTGGAATATCATACCTACCAACATGATTAATTCCTGCTAAAATAGTAGAAGTAGCACTACCACCACTACAGCCAAACACTCTCACAGGTACTACTGTAGCACCAGCAGATACACCTACAACACCAATATTATTGTTAATTGCTGCAGCTGTTCCAGCAACATGAGTACCATGTCCATTACAATCGTTTGCAGAACCACCAACAAATGATCTAGCATAAGTAGAATTTGTTACTACGTTTAAATCTGGATGATCTAAATCTATACCGCTATCTATAATCCAAATCCATTCATCTTTAGAGGCACCATTAGTAAAACCTCCAGCTCTTGAAATACCACAAGGAGTTTGTTGAGCCATTCTTTGTGATACACCTTTAGATTGTACATCTTCTACTTGGAAATCTGGTAACTCTACGATTCTGTCGTGCTCAATTGCAGCTACATTTGGATCTTGCGATAATTTTTTAAATTCTTCATCTGTTAATTTTACAGCTAAACCTGAAATTTTTGTAGTGTAGTAATTTGAAACATTATTCTGATCTAATCCATTTTCAGATAAAATAGTTTTCATCTTTAAAATTGATTTTTCGGAAATATTATCTGCTGCTTTAGCTTTTAAATTTCTATTTGTAAATCTTGTTTTAGACAAAAGTTTAGAAGATGGAGTTACAGAAGATTCTTTAAAAACAACTATGTACTGGCCTGGAATAATGTTACCATCCTTAGCGTTTGCTTCAATGTTGGTGTTTAAATCATTGTCTGATGTGTTTTCATTTTGACAAGATGTGATTAGTAATGCTGAAACTACTAATGCACTTAAAGAAATTTTGATAAAATTTTTCATGATTATAAGGGTTAATTAAATTTTTAAATTGGTCAAATTTAGAAATTAACCGATAAAAAAAAAGACAGACTTGTAGAGTCAACTACTTGTTTTTTAGTTTTTTATTTGTGTGTGAGGTGGAAATTAAATAATTTAAAGCAACAGTGTTGCTTTAGTAAAAATCATGCTTTAAGTTAAATTAGAGGTTAAAAAAACAATCATTTTTAAAAAATTATAAGGTCTTTTTTATTTTGTTAAATTATGTTAAAAAATATTAAATTTTAACTTTTTTTTAACTAAATAAAATTATGAAAAACATGTTTTTCATAATTTTATGAATCTAATAAATAGATGAGCTATTTTCCATTTAGATTTAACTTTTGGATACAAAGTTATTCAATACTTAACATAATATCGTGTACACTTTTTTTGTCAACTGTAACTATATATAAATTTCCATATATAGATTCATTAATATCTTTGTATTTTTCCTGACCTATAAATTTATTCACAAGAGAAGGAATGGTATTACTATGCCCAACAATAACAATATTTTTACCTTGATATTTAGATAAGATCTTTTCAATATTAAATTTGAATGGGTGATAAATTTGAGTTTGTAATTTATACTTTTTAGCTATGGGTAATGCCGTTTGTATTGTTCTTTTAAAGTTAGTAGAAAATACTTCATCAATTTTATAGTGATGTAATATTTTAACCCAGTTTAAAGCTCTTTGCTCTCCTTTTTTAGTTAAATCAGGATTTTTAACATTTAACTCTTTTTCAGCATGACGAATAAAAAAATAAGTTGATTTTTCATTTTTTTCTTGAGCAGAACTTAAAAGACTAACTATGGTAAATATTAAGAGTAGTATTGTTTTTTTCATAAAATGAAAATACAAGTTTTTTATTAGTTTAAGGTTTTATTTTTTTAAATATAATAGAAAAAGCCTCCATAGAAGAGGCTTTTAAATGCGTTTAGATTTCTTGAAGGGAACGCGGGGGAATAATGAGAGTACAAGTTAAGTAATTTTAAAGTGTTTAGTTATAGGAAAAACACTGTAATACATTTTAAATGAGATTATTTTTTAAAACCGCCCGAAGGCGGTTTAAGGAGATTATTAAAATTAATCTAAGAAACTGGGTTTATCCCAACATATTTAATTAAAGCAATAACTTTATATTTAGGTCGGTTATCAAAAGCTTGGTTACCTCCTTTCAATTGAGTTGTAAATGAGTGATTATGGTTTCCGGTAGCATTAGTATTTATACTATGGGTATGATTTCCTGCAGTATTAGTAGTAATACTATGTGTATGCGTACCAGCATAATTAGAGGTAAAGCTATGGCTGTGGTTTCCAGCACTATTAGTTTGAATATATTGGTCAATACCATAGTTATGTCCTCCCCATTCACCAACACTTGTGTCTACACTTCTTGGGGTTCTATTATAATCATTCTTAATACCATGAGTATGACTTCCATTATAAGAAGTGTTACCAGTATGTCTGTGATTACCAGCAGAAGAGGTGTTTCCAGAGTGATTGTGATTTCCAGCGGCAGAGGTGCTACCAGTATGAGAGTGATGACCGTTTGTAGAAGTCGTACCAGTGTGATTATGTGCAGGCATTTGTGCTTGTGTTAAAACTCTGCTATTTGCCCCACCAGTTTTACCAATTAAGTTATAATCTGGATTTGTAGGATCATAAATTACAGGGAAATGTCCTGATAAGATTTCACATAATTCCCAACCAACAGGAATATCCTCAATAGCACCGACATAAGGTAATCTTACATCTTTAAAGAATGTGGTAAACATTTGATTTGCTACACCTTGAATAAATGGTTTTAATTCAGAAAAGCTAAATGTTTGAACTCCACCTGTACCAAATTCAGCCCTTCTTCTTACATATGCTGATTTTTCATCACCTAATCCGTCTCCGTCTTGATCTGTTTGATATGTTACCTCTTCCTTAACTTCAATTATGGTTACATTTGATTGAATCGGCCCACCTGTAAAAGGTAAAATTTCTCCTTTATAAACAATCATACCATCAGTAACGTTACTCCCTTGAGTAATTACTCCTGATAAAATGTAAGTATCGCTTCCTCCTAGTGCCGTTAAAGTTGAAGCCATATGACTCTGACCTTGTAAGAAATCTAAAGTTTCTGTAGCTAACGGAAAACCTCCGTCAAAAAGTTCTAATCTATTCATCTTGTGTAGTTATTTTATAAGTTTTACTAGCTAATTTGTAATAATTAATTAACGATCTCATTCGGATGTCTTCCTCATCTGATACCGAAATATCAGATGGAAGTACAACAACAAAATCAACATCTTTAAATTCTAATTCAGTTTGATTAAAAATGTATTGTGTATTTAGGTAAATATCTTTTTGATCTTCATGAGGATATACATAAGTAGGGTTGTTAAATAATCCGTCTGATATGTAAATTCTTCTTTGTGTTTTATCAAATCTGTCATTTAAAACTTTTTGTAAATACACTACCTGACCATTATGATTAATTTTATAAAGAGTATCTTTTCTAAATCTTTTAAAAATTTGAAAAAGCTCAGTTAGTGGTTTTATGAGAGATTTTAAAAAGTTTATAATTTTAGTTTTTCTCTTGAAAGTAGGAAGTAATAAACTTACTAGTTTATTAAAATCCATATCATATATTTTATAGCGTGACATCTCTAGGTATCCAATTAATAGTTAAGTTATCTTCGTTAATCTTCATGTGTCCAGCATCTGATTGATAAGTCTCGTTAATTGGAGTCCAATCTTGTTGGTTTCCAAACTTATAATATGCTTCTTTTATAACTGGCATTTCTATACCTTGTACTTGTTGTAACTGATCTGTTAATTTTGTTAAAACAAGTTCCCCATTAAATTCAAATTCTTTTAAATACTGTTTTAATTTGTTCTGTAAAGGTTCATTGTCAGATCCGTCTAAACGAGCTCCATTAGCATCAATCTCTAATGGGTTATAATATGCATCGATTTCTAATTTCAATAAATCTGCATCTCTGTTAATTAGAACTACTTTTACTCCAGCATCTCTAATTAATTTTATATACTGAATTAAAGCAGCTTCTTGAGGATCTGAAAGTTTTGCTCTTACGGTATTGTTTTCTCCGGCAACTTTTACATATAAAATAGAGTTAATTTCTACTACAGCTGCATACTTTACAACTTTAGCATCTTCTATTTGTTTTTGAGTAAGTCCGTCATTATTATAAATATCTTTTTCATTTAATTCGTGACCAAATTGAAAGTCTAATACTTTTTTTCTGTACCAACTTGGTTTATGTGGTTTTAATAGATATAATAATTCTTCAATTTCTTGTTTTAAAGTGTCAAATAGTTTTTCTATTGTCCAAAAACTTACAGATATAATAAATACAAATAATCTCCAGATAGATACCTTTGAAGTACTTGTTAAATTATCTTTTTCATTATTGGTTAATACTTCTAAAGCATTTAATTCTGTGTCAGAATTAATGCTTTCAAGAATACTTTCTTGTATTTCATTAATGCTTCTTGCCATGATACTTGTTATTTAATAAATGTTATTTTGTTGTTTAATTCGTGTCCAAGGCGACAATCACAATTGTGACTGTCGTTTTCCCAGGACATCAAGCTCATTTAAGAGCTTTTTTTCTGCGTATCTCATTCAAGAGTTACGATTTTAGGAGTATCTCATCAAAGAGTTACCATTTTTTTATATATGATTTTTTAGTTTTTTGAATTCGTGTCCAAGGCGACAATCACAATTGTGACTGTCGTTTTCCCAGGACATCAAGCTCATTTAAGAGCTTTTTTTCTGCGTATCTCATTCAAGAGTTACGATTTTAGGAGTATCTCATCAAAGAGTTACCATTTTTTTATATATGATTTTTTAGTTTTTTGAATTCGTGTCCAAGGCGACAATCACAATTGTGACTGTCGTTTTCCCAGGACATCAAGCTCATTCAAGAGCTTTTTTTCTGCGTATCTCATTCAAGAGTTACGATTTTAGGAGTATCTCATCGAAGAGTTACCATTTTTTTATATATGATTTTTTAGTTTTTTGAATTCGTGTCCAAGGCGACAATCACAATTGTGACTGTCGTTTTCCCAGGACATCAAGCTCATTTAAGAGCTTTTTTTCTGCGTATCTCGTTAAAGAGTTACGATTTTAGGAGTATCTCATCGAAGAGTTACCTATTTAATCAGATATTTTAAACTCTTTCGAAACTTATTTTATGTTTTTCATGTTTGTCAATAAAAACTCTTAAAGTTTCAGAAAAAGGAGATAACATAGTTTTTCCTTTGTAGGTTAATTGTAACCTTAGTTTTATGTAAAAATGAGCTTGAGAACGACTCTTTTTCCTATACAATGTATTTTGATTACTATTTTTCATTCCCATGGCTAAAAGTCTACTAGATGTAGAAGAAATTTCATCTTTAAAGAAGTGTTCTAATCCGAAATCTAAAGTTGAACTTCTGTTAGTAATAGGAATAATTGTTTTTCTTTTACCAAAATCTTGATAATGATAAAATTTAGCCTTTTTAGTAAACAAGAAAGGTTGATTAGTTGTTTTATCGTAATAAGTAACTTTCTTTTTAGATTTATATCTGTATAATAATATTTTAGGTTCGTAATTTAAAAAGTTATTAGAGCCATTTGTTAATTCACAATCTAATAAATTTACATTTCCTGAATACGTTTTAGTTGAATCATTAGTGTAACTTTTTGTGTAATTTCTTGATACATTTCCCCATGAGAAATTAAACTCTGGAAAAATATTTTGATGATCTGATTGATCAATTTCTATAGAATTGTTTGTTGAATCTATAGTAACTCCTTTAAAAGTAACTTCATCATTTTCTTTAGATGCAGAAATTGTATTAACACCGTCTGTAATAGAACTAAAACTATTTAAATTAATTTTAGCTAATTTGTTTTTTTCTTCATCTGTGAAATCATTTGTAGATAGTTGTTTTCCAGTGATTTTGTCTACTTTGCTTTCGTCAGTTTTTCCTTGAATTAAATTATTACTAAGAGTTTTGGTGATTGTTCCAAACGTATCAGTTTGTTCTATTGTAAATTCATTTTGTATTCTTTTAAGTAAAATGTCATCTAAACCACCATTGTATCTACCAGTAATTTTAGTAATTGCAACATTAGCGAATCTAAAATCAGTATCTAGTTCTCCAATATATATTGCTGCATTTTCTCCTCTTTCAAAACGGACATTATAGTCATGTTTTTTATCCGAAGCAATTGTTCTAACAGATTCTGTATGGAAATTCGTTCCAGTTTCAGGGTTTTGATAAATAAAAGCATTGATAATCATACTTGTAGATACTTTATCAGGACCTTGATAACCTGTGCTTATATCTAAAAATAAAGTAAAAGAATTAAGCTGAATGTCTTTAGGTACGTTAATTTTAATAGCACCAACTTTAATTACGGGATACCCTATTTGAGATGGAATAACTTGAAAAGTATTATTGTTTTTTAAAGGAGCTCCTGCTACTGCTAAATTTAAATCGTTATTTAATTCAGAAAGATTTTCAACCTGATTTATAACTATTTTATTTTGCTCAGTATCTATAGTAACTCCATCGAAAACTAATTCGTCTGCTTGTCCGTTGGCAATAATTTTATTTTCTCCATCAGATATAGTAGAGAAGGTACTTATATTAAAATTAGCAAGCTTCTCTTTTTCTTCCGTAGAAAAGTTTTCATCAGAAAGTTGTTTGCCTTCAATGATTTCTACTTTGTTTTCTAAATCTTGATTTATTTTTGTTAAAGACTCTTCTAGTTCTTCTATATAACTAATTGGTCTAGATTCTGGAGCGATATAGTTTTTTAAATTAGCAAGTTTTTCTTTTTCTTCCGCAGAAAAATTTTCATCAGAAAGTTGTTTACCATCAATAAGATCAACCTTACTTTCTATAGCTTCTTGTAAACCTTTCACATCTGTAATTTCATGAAATTCAGGATGGATATAGTTTTGTAAACCTTCTAATTTTTGTTTTAATTCTAATGAGAAATTTTCATCAGAAAGTTGCTTACCAGTTTCTTTGTTTACTTTAGAGTTTAAAGTTTCAATTAAACCATCAATAAAGTTTTGAGGCATTGTGTTAGGTAAAACAAACTTTTCAATTAGTGTATTGGTGCCATCTGAAAAGGTGAATGAAACATCTCCGTTAGATAGAACTTCATAGTTTGTAATAATATTTCCATCATCTTTATGATGAAAACTATCAATAAGGTTTTCAAATTGATTTTCTGTAGGAGTGTCTCCAGTTTGAA
This sequence comes from Tenacibaculum aquaeponti, assembly GCF_052084715.1. GTDB lineage: Bacteria > Bacteroidota > Bacteroidia > Flavobacteriales > Flavobacteriaceae > Polaribacter. The sequence goes on from NZ_CP197288.1 coordinate 3,608,935, forward strand.
ACCAACTTTTTAATATGTCTAAACTTGTCTTCATTTTCTTTTTATCGGATCTTAAAATCTAGAATGTTGCCTGAGGAACAGTCTCTGAGATAATTGGTTCTTCTTTTTTAATATCTATAGTGAAATATTCGATTCTTATAGTTATAGTTCCTTTTAAAGTATCGATAATCTTATTAGGTTCACCAATTAGTCTTATTTCTTGTTGAAATTCAGTTGAATAATCTTTAAGGTTACTATATCGAATTGTTAAAGGTGTGTATACAATTGATGGAGCTTCTGCTGAAAAATTACTTAAAGTTGTTAATGGGAATATGTGAAATGTATTCTCGTATGGCTTTTCTTTAGTTAAATCGGCAAAACCTAATGATAATGCATAACCATATTCTGTAAAAGGTTCTGCATAACCCGTAATAGTTACATTTTTAGGAACAAATACACTATTAGTTTTAGGATTTTTTAAAAGAGATAATATTTTTATTTCTTTGTCATCTATGGTATTAAAGTAGTCGAGATTAATTTCTTTTTCTATGACGAAACTGTTAGTTCCAATAAGAACAATATTATTCTCTGTGTCTATTTTCGCTCCTTTTAAAACTAATTCATCTGCCTGACCATTAGCAATAATTCTATTTTCTCCATCTGAAATACTTGAAAAAGTACTAATGTTAAAATTAGCAAGTTTTTCTTTTTCTTCAGTAGAAAAGTTTTCATCAGAAAGTTGTTTTCCTTCTATTAAATCAACTTTGTTTTCTAAGTCTTGGTTGATTTTTGTTATGGTTTCTTCAAGTTCTTCGATATAACTAATCGGTTTCGAATCTGGAGCAACATAATTTTCTAAACCAGCAAGCTTTTCTTTTTCTTCCGTAGAAAAATTTTCATCAGATAATTGTTTTCCAGGAACAATATCAACTTTACTTTCTATTGCTTCTTGTAAACCTTCTATATCTGTAATTTGATGGAACTCTGGATGAATATAATTTTGTAAACCTTCTAGTTTTTGTTTTAATTCTAACGAGAAATTTTCATCAGATAACTGTTTTCCAGTTTGTTTATTTACTTTAGAATTTAAAGTTTCAACTAAGCCATCAATAAAGTTTTGAGGCATAGTATTAGGTAAAACAAACTTTTCTATTGATGCTGTATTACCATCTGAAAAAGTAAAGGAAACATTCCCGTTATCTTGTATTTGATATTGTGTAATGATATTTCCATCATCTTTATGATGAAAACTATCAATAAGATTTTCAAATTGATTTTCAGTAGGCTTATCGCCAGTTTGAAACCAGGTTTTTAATATGTCGATACTTGTTTTCATTAGTTTATAATTAAGTAAAAAAAGAGTATTATAATTTTATCTAACTTGAGACGAAACGTAATGGGTATAAACGTTGGTAGTGTAAGTTCCAGATACATTTATCACACCATTTTTAAAACTCAAACCAAACCAAGTATTAGTATTAGAAGTTTCTCCAGTTCCTTTGTTAAACATTATTTTATCATCACCGAAGTTTGTTCCTACAAGTGAAGTAAAAGGAATATTACCTCCAGATGTAGTTACTTGATAATTAAATGTATTAGGTTGTTTATTAGGGCCTTGTGGAAAAGGAAGTTTTTCTATAAATAAAGTACCATTAGGAGGTGTTTCTATATCATTAATATTATTTAAAATTATTTGAAAACTAACTAAGTTTCCTATTCTTGTATAACTTGCTATTTGTATATTAAAACTATATGACTCTGAAGATGCGCTTGTTAATATGGGTTTAAAAGAACCGATTTCATAAAAATCAGATTTCATTAATCCTGCATTGGTTGCATTTGCAGAAGGTATAGTAGTTTCATTTCCTGTGCTTGAGTAAATAATTCCATTTACAGGGCTTGGTTTATAACTTAAATCTGTGGCACCAGAACTAGAGGAATAATTAGCGTCTGCATATTCTTTTGTAATTAAAGATTTAGGCTCGTTTATTTCAGCGATTTTGTAGCTCGGAGCAATTATTTTTCCGTTCTTAAAAACAGTTAAAGCATCAGCTCTATTGGTGTTGCTGTTACCAATTCCGATATTAAATATTCTGTCTGTTAAAACTATTGAAGTAGGATTACCATCAGAAGCTTTTGTTCCATACATTCCAATTGAAGTTTCAGAAAAAGAATTAGCTTCATTTTCTATTCCTCCTGAATGTGAATTATTACCAGAAGCTGAGTTAGCTGTGCCTTCAGCATGCGAAGCTTTACCAGAAGCCAATGTTTTGTAACCTGACGCATCTGAGTAATGACCAGTAGCAGATGTGATATGACCAGAAGATCTTGATCCACTTCCAGAAGCACTTGTTCTGTCACCTGTTGCATGAGAAGAAGAACCGGTAGCTCTAGATTGATTTCCACTTGCAAAAGACCAATTTGAACCAGCATAAGTACTTTCTCCTAGTGCATTTGAACCTTGACCCTTTGCTATTGATAATAGATTAACATAATAGGTATATTCACCAGAAGGGAAATTCCAAGTTGTTGTCCAAGTGTCTGTAGCATATTCATAAACATCAGATAAAGTCATCGATGTATCACTTGTTATTTCACTAAGAATTATTCCTATAGCTCCATTTTCAGGGGTAATAATTGTTAATTGGTACCAAAAGCTAACATCACCATTTCCATCTTTTAGAAATTCAGTACCTTCAATGCCAGATATGTTATTTGAACCATTGGTCATTACTAAACGACCTTTACCTTTATAATTCTGATTTATTGAGACACCATGTAAAAAATCATGGTTTTTTGTCCCCAATGTATGAGTTAAATTATCAATTTTGATTGTTCCGTCTTCAGAGTCAATTGTTATGCCATCAAAAATCAACTCATCTGCCTGACCATTAGCAATAATTCTATTTTCTCCATCTGAAATACTTGAAAAAGTACTAATGTTAAAATTAGCAAGTTTTTCTTTTTCTTCAGTAGAAAAGTTTTCATCAGAAAGTTGTTTTCCTTCTATTAAATCAACTTTGTTTTCTAAGTCTTGGTTGATTTTTGTTATGGTTTCTTCAAGTTCTTCGATATAACTAATCGGTTTCGAATCTGGAGCAACATAATTTTCTAAACCAGCAAGCTTTTCTTTTTCTTCCGTAGAAAAATTTTCATCAGATAATTGTTTTCCAGGAACAATATCAACTTTACTTTCTATTGCTTCTTGTAAACCTTCTATATCTGTAATTTGATGGAATTCTGGATGAATATAATTTTGTAAACCTTCTAGTTTTTGTTTTAATTCTAACGAGAAATTTTCATCAGATAACTGTTTTCCAGTTTGTTTATTTACTTTAGAATTTAAAGTTTCAACTAAGCCATCAATAAAGTTTTGAGGCATAGTATTAGGTAAAACAAACTTTTCTATTGATGCTGTATTACCATCTGAAAAAGTAAAAGAAACATTTCCGTTATCTTGTATTTGATATTGTGTAATGATATTTCCATCATCTTTGTGATGAAAACTATCAATAAGGTTTTCAAATTGATTTTCAGTAGGCTTATCGCCAGTTTGAAACCAGGTTTTTAATATGTCGATACTTGTTTTCATTTTTTTAATTTGAAAAAATTAATAAACCATCACCACTGATGCTTGTGTCCATATTCTAAATGGAGAGTTAGTAAAGTTTAATAACAATTTGTTGTTATCTGTTTTATTAGGAGTTTCTGATAACGGATAATCAAAATATGTTCTCGGGTATGTTTCTGTTTTTGAGTATGCTGTTTGCAATGGTTTAGCACAATCGATTTCAATATTTTGTGTTATAAATCGAACCCCATTAGCATTATGGGTTACTATGTCGGTTATTAAAACAATATCATTTAAGTAAACTAATTTTGAGGGCTCAAAATTTATAACAGTTATATTGAAAAGAGTATAAGCAGAATTTAAATTTCTAATTAAACCAAGTTCAACTGAAAAATTGAAATTCTTTTGAGTTATTTCAACATTATCTGGAATGTAGCACCTTAGAGTAGAGTTTAATTTGATGGTATTGAATTCCCTAAGTAATTCATATGCGATAAATGATTGATCTAATAGATTAATTTTACCAGCTTGAAGTTCTTCTGGATCATAGAAAACAGATTTTGAATCTTTATATATTTTAAGACTTTGATTTCCTAATCCAGCAAGTTTCTGTTTTTCTGCGGTTGTGAAATCATTTGTAGAAAGCTGCTTTCCTGGTACTTTATCTACTTTGTTGTTTAACTCAGATTTAATTTCTACCAATTTATCATCAACTTGATTTTCATTTAACTTGTTGTCTATTTCAAGTTTTATTTGATCTAATTCATCATGAAATTCAATTCCGGTTACTCTTTCATTAATTTGGTTTTCTAGATTTTTAACAATAGGATCTAAGCTAACTTTGTCTACTTTGTTATTTAATTCATTTTCTAAATTTTGAATACTACTGATAGGGAATGAAGTAGGAATTTCAGGTTGATCTATAACGATTATATTTTTATCAACGTCAATAGTTGCACCATCAAAAACCAACTCATCTGCCTGACCATTAGCAATAATTTTATTTTCACCATCAGACACACTAGAGAAGGTGCTAATATTAAAATTAGCAAGCTTTTCTTTTTCTTCAGTAGAAAAATTTTCATCAGAAAGTTGTTTGCCTTCAATGATTTCTACTTTGTTTTCTAGGTCTTGATTGATTTTACTTAAAGACTCTTCTAGTTCTTCTATATAACTTATAGGTTTAGATTCTGGAGCTATATAATTTTTTAAATTGGCTAATTTTTCTTTTTCTTCCGTAGAAAAATTTTCATCAGATAATTGTTTTCCAGGTACAATATTAACTTTACTTTCTATTGCTTCTTGTAAACCTTCTATATCTGTAATTTGATGGAATTCTGGATGAATATAGTTTTGTAAGCCTTCTAATTTTTGTTTTAATTCTAATGAGAAATTTTCATCAGATAATTGTCTTCCAGTTTCTTTATTTACTTTAGAGTTTAAGGTTTCAACTAAACCGTCAATAAAGTTTTGAGGCATAGTATTAGGTAAAACAAATTTTTCGATAGATACAATATTACCATCTGAAAAAGTAAAAGAGATATTTCCGTTATCTTGTATTTGATATTGTGTAATGATATTTCCATCATCTTTATGATGAAAACTATCAATAAGGTTTTCAAATTGGTTTTCAGTTGGTTTGTCACCAGTTTGAAACCAGGTTTTTAATATGTCTATACTAGTTTTCATTTGTTTTTTTCTTGTTTGATAGCCTTTTAAGATTTTTCAAATAATGGGTATCCATCATTAATCACAACATCTATATCTTCTTTATTTATATCGTTGCTTTCTACTTTAAAATTAGATCCAATAATCCAGTATCCAATTCCTTGAAGACCTTGAGTAATTCCTTCATCACTTTTGGTTAAACCTGATGCAGGAGATAAATTTTGTTGATTGTAATAATTTTTTATAGTTGTATCTTCTATAATATTATTTGGAATAGTTAAAACACTTCCTACAGTTAGGTTATTAGTAATAGATAACCCATTTTCTTGTGCAATAATTAAAGCGTTAGCAGCTATACCTGTAGTTTGAATAGCGATATCAAATAAAGATTGGTTGTTACTAACTGTTACTGTATTTATCATAATTCTATAGTGTTAGATAAAATAGTTACTCAAGCTAAATAATTTTAGCTCGTAATATTTTTTATTATAATTTGTTTGACTAGACGTAGTTTTAAAAGAAAAGTAGATGAGGTTAAACTAATCCTTTCTTAATATAGTATCGAATAGAAAAGTGTTTTAAAAATTGATATTTGACAAAGTTTATAAATCTATTACTAGGGTTGCTAGCATTATTCCATTTAAGAAATTCTTTGTTTGAAAACTGTAAAGCTTCGTAAATGTTACCAAAATATTCTATTTCACTAATTTGCTCAGTCCATAATCTATCGTAAATTAATGTGGCAATCGAAACTTTTTGAGTAGAGAAAGAAAGCTTTTTAATCCATTTTGGTATGTTGGTAGATTGTATAATATATCCTTCTGGTATTGAAAGCTTTCTTCCGTCTGAGAGTGTTATTTCTATAGTTTTTGTAATTATAAAACCGTTTTTAATAGCATTTAATTTTGATACAGGGATGAACGATGGGAGTTCTAGGTAATTTAATTTCATTGTTAATTTTTTTTTGTTTGATTCTCAATACAGCTTTGAAAAATAATTTTAGAATTTTAATTAATCGCTAATACTGTGCTTTTTAACTATAGATTACCTTAAACTTTTGTTAATTCTGTAAATATTATGCTATTTTATGATCGTTTTTATAAACTTCAAATTCATCTTTTAAACCTCTGTATTTACTTTTCCATAAGTCTAAATTGGTTCTTAATTGTTTTATTTCTATTTCTAATTCGTTGAATTTTTCGTCATATCTCTTTTTTAAGTCATCTAATGCTTCTTGATATAAATCCACTACTTGTTGTTGGTTTTGGGTTTCTTCTTTAATGAGCTCTTGTCTTCTTTTTTTTCTTTCTGTCCAGGCTGTTAATAATCCGCCAGCTCCGAATAGATAACCAATTATGATATCTATATGATTTACGATAAACTCTTTCATATTATGTAATAGTTAAGCTTAATGGAGCTCCTTGATTTCCAACTCCAATTATGGTCATTGTTTTTACATAAGTATCTATAGCGCTTGCTAAGTCTGCAGCTACTTGCTCATAGTTGTTTTCGGTATTGTTAGAAGGAGCTAAAATACTTTTGATTTGAGCTTCTAAAGCAATTTTATTTAAAGGCATAATTAAGGTTTTAGTATTTTATCTAATTTCGTGTTTAAAGTACTAGTAACAGCAGTTTTAATTTGTGTTATTGCAGCAACATTCGGAGTAACCCCAACAGAAACAACAATTTTGTTTACTTCATCACAAAGACTTCCTATTTGATTTTGAATTTCATTGATAATGTCTTTTAATCTGACATTACCTTTTTTAATAAGATAACCGTCGTCTGTGATATTGAAATGAACGTTATCTTCTCCTTTTTCAATTATATAACCATCTTTGTTAATTAAAAAGTGAGTATCTTCTATAGTTCCTTCAATACTCTCTACTTCACTTATAGCACTTACAAAAAGAGTATTATCGTCGTTTCCAATTCTGCTAACTAAAACAGTAGTTTCTTCTTTTGGATATTGCACTACTTTATTTGTATCGTCTATTACACTAGTTAATCGCACATCATCAAAATCAAAACCATCAGTATCAATAACTTCAATAGTTTTTGTTTCTTTGTCAACTTTTGTCACTGTAGCAATGAATGTTTCGGGTTCTTTAGCAACTAATTGTCTGAATGCATCTTGTAAATCTTTATCTCTTCCCATATTATCCGATTTTGTCTTTTGGTTCAATAATAGCTCCTAATTCAACTTTTCTTCTTGCTCCGTTTTGTCCGAATGTTGTAGTTACTTTCGGAACAAAATATTGTACAGAGGAATTGTTAGATTGAGTCGAACCTGAATCTGTGTTCTTTTGTTGCCCATTTCTGTATGGGTATCTGTTATCTGTAATGGTAACACCCATACCTCTAGTAGCATAAGGGATTAGAAAACTAGTTAAATCGCCTCTATATCCTGTGTATTTAAGTTTGTCTAATTCAGCTTCGCCTCTTTCTTTTAATTCTTTTTCAGTACCTAAATTGTAAAAATGCAAGGTGCGTTGCTCACCAGTTTGTTCTCCAACTATGGTTTCTATTTTAGTATTATCCTTTTGAACACCTATTACTTTTACATACAGCTCTACATCTTCTTTTTTAATGTATTTTAAATCATGACTTACCACATTTTTTTGAACATGGTAATTAGCAGATTTCCCAATATTTATATCCATTCTTAAACCAGCATGAAGTTTCCCATCATCGTCTAAGAATATCGAAAGTCCATATTCGTCTTTTATTTTCTTAAGAGCTTGAGCTCCGTTTTTGCTTTTTATAGCAAATTTTTCAAAATTTACATCAGGAATATTTCCACCTAATTCGATGTTTACATCGTTTTGAGTTTTATTAGTTTCATCTAGAATATGACCAAGAACTTCTTTTAATGTTGTTTTTTTAAAGTTTTTATTAATTCTTGTCTTTCTAATATGATAAACTGCATCTTCACATTCTATATTTACGATGTGATTTTTAGGACTTACGTGTTTTACAAAACCTTTAAACTCTTCACGCTCCACATCTACACCTTTGTAAGATAAATTTATACTTACTGGCATTCCTGTTTTTATTTCACTTTCCAGTTGTTTTCGTTCTTTTGTGTTGTTTTTTGAATCAAAGAACGCACTGGCAGGCATTTTAATCACAGCTGTATCAGATAATAGGTCTACTGATTTTACTATCTGTACATCGTGTACACGTTTAAATGTGTATTCGCCTATTTTAATGTTACAGTCTAAAACAAACATGTTCTTTTTATTTTGAAAGTAATTTATCTCTGTTATTTAATTCAGCAAAGAAATCATCATCACTGATTGCATCTATGGTGTATCTTTGAGAGTAGGGTTGACCTTGCATTTTGTCAATGCTATATCCTGTTATTACAATTTTTTCTATCCCAAATAGTTGAGCTAAATCATTTTTTAATTCTAAAGCTTCTTGTTGTTGACAAAGCTTTATGATTTTATTAACCTGATCTGTAGGATATTCACGTTTGCCAGGTTCTATACAAACACCTTCAATTTTAATTTTATAATCATTAGCACTTATTAATTCTTTAACTGTACCACGGTTTTGACTACCAACAACTACAGTTTGAATTATTCTTTTTTGAGTGCTAAATGTTAGTAGAGGTTCATTTGGTAATCGAGTTCCTCCAATTTCAACATCCATAAAAAATGGAGTTCCTAAATGTGTTCTACCTATTCTAGCAGTTCCAATAGAGTTTTTGTTTTTTAAACTTTGCTTTAATAAAGATTTATCAAACTCTTTTCCTGATTTATTATGAGCTTTTTGTGTAAAGTCTCTAATGTTAAAAATATTGATCATTACGAATTATTTGTTTGCATGTGATTTACAGAATTTAAAACACGTAATAGTGATTTAATTAACATGTCTTCCATATCGTTAGTTCCTTCTTTTAAGTTTTCAGATTGAATAACCATATTTTCAACTAATCGATCAAAATGAACATTAATATGGGTTTGTTTTTTGCCGCCATCAGTAATGTTACTTATGCCTTGAGTTGTTGTATTATTAGTTGTAGAACTTGTAGGAGCTTTATCTGGAAACTTAAAACCTTTCTGCATTTTCTTTAGGTCGGCTTTAAATCCTTTTGAGTCAAAAGAAAGGCTTCCCATTTTTCTTACTCCGTTAAGAGCTTGTAATGCATTAGATGCTGTTTTTTGTTTAAAATCGTTTACTCTTTGCTTTCTTTCTTCTTCAATTTTTTTGAGTTTGATTTCAGCTTCAGTTGTGATTTTTTCGTTCAATTTATCACGTGCTCCAGAAAAATCTCCATTCCAAGCAAGTTTAATAGCAGCCCCAACATTTTTTACATATTGAATTGCTCTTTGTCCAAAGTCAACAACGTTATACCAAGCTTTTTGAAAACCGTAAACGATAGAATCTATGAAAAAACTAAAGTTTTCTTTTAGTTGACTCCAAACTGCACTTAATATGTCTTTGAAACCTTGCCATGCTGTAGCCCAACCTTTAGTGTATTTTATAACAATGGCTATTACGGAAATTAAAGCAACAATACCAAGAACGATCCATGTAATTGGGCTAAGTCCCATGATAATATTCCAAACTAACCAAGCTCCAGCTACGGCTCCAATTATTGGAGCAGCGGGTTTTAGCACTTCAAATAGAGTATTTAGTCCTAATGCTATGTATGAGATTGGAGTTACTAAAAAATCTAAAACTTTTTTAAAAATACTTATTGCACCAGCTGCTGCAGAAGTTCCTTCTTTTAATCCGAACATAGCTCTTAAAAATCCGCCTACTGTACCTGCAAGATTAACAATCATACTAATTATTGGTTCAGCTGCTTTAGATATAGTTTTAAAGCCTTTAACGAATTCCGTAGCAAAATCAATTAGTTTGTTAGCGACTGGTTTAAAAACACTTGTAATTCTACTTAGCTCTTTTTTATAAAGTTTGTTAAGGTTAGCTAGTTTTTTTTTGTCGCCAAATTTTTTAACGAACTTGCTAATTTTATCATATGTTGACTTTAGCTTTGTTTTTATTCCTTTAAAATTTAGAGAAGGAACAGCGTACTTTTTTTGAAAAGCTTCATATTTAGCTTTAAATTTACCATATTTTTCAACAGTAGCTTTTATCAGTTTAAAAGGTGCAGAGATAATTTTTGAAACTACATTTGCTCCTTTTTTTGCTGCTCCTAATGCAGTATTAGCTAATGAAGCTAATCCTTTGCCTACTAATCCAAGTGAAGCACCACCAATTTTTGCAATTCCATTAGCAAATATTTTTACAATATTTGATACTACACTTTTTCCAGGTAAAGAGTTAATTAAGCTATTGAAAAATTTTGAAGTTTTTTCTGCTAGAGGTTGTATTTTATTTGATAAAGCAGTTGTTAAATTATTAACACCTTCAGAAATATAGCTAGCTACACCACTTGAGAAATTTTTAATTTGTGTTGATACATTATAAATTGTTTTTCCAAAATTTATAAGATGAGTAACAAATTGGCTATCTATTATACCTTCTGTTCCTAATGTAAAAAGAGCAGCAAAGCTTAATGCTTTAAATTGTTTTTTAGAGTTTTCAATAAAAGACTCTACTCCTAAAGAAGCTTTATTGAATCCTTTATTGATAAGATCGGCAGCTCTTTTTGAATTCGAATCTACAAAGTTTGTAATTTCTTTAAATTTTTTGTTTACAGACCCTGCAATATTATTGTATACTTCGTTTATAGATTCTGCAGTTTTATTAATTCCTTTTCTTACAGGATCAAAAGTTTTGCTTATAATTCCAGTAAAGTTTTTAAAACTTTCCTGGGTTTTTGAAGCGGCTTTTTGAATATCACTAAAGCCGCTTTTTAAATTATCTAAATGTTCTTGATAAGAGATTGTGTTTTTAGAAGCTTCTTTAACATTTTCGTCTAACTTCTCTATTTTATCAATGGTTTCAGAAATAGGTTGTACTATTTTGTCGAAGGTTGTATTTAGTTCTTTTAGTACTTTAAGTAATTCTTCCATGATTATAATATGATTTTAACTTGCGGCTTTAGCTTCTTTTTGTCTAATATCTTCTAATTGTTTAAACTTCTCTGCCCATTGTTTATCGGTTAGGACAGAGGGTTCAATATTTAAATGATACTGCATAAGTGTATCTACATAAGTAATCCAGTTATGTTTCGGGTCCCCTTGGGCACCCTCTAGCACTTTTTTAGCTCAGCCTCTTTTATTTCAATTAATTTGTCAATTTGTCCGGCAGCAGCGAAGAATAAACTATCATTAGTTTTAATATCATCGTCTCCGCCTAACCAACAGTTTTCTAATACTACTTCAGCAAAACCTAAAGGATTCGTTTGTGCATTTGTCATAGCATATGAAAGGGTTTTACGATCTGGTTTTTTTAAATATCCTTTTTTACCATCTACGGCTACTTCGAATACTTCTCCGTGTTGTTGCTTCCAGCTGTTGATTTGTTCTTTATTAATTTTCATAATATTAAATGTTTATAGTTTTAAAGTATTTGTGTTTTTGAATCTTGTTTTGGTAAAAGTGTTTGTTGAAGAAAGGAGCAAGGCTTTCTAATAAAGGACATATTATTAGCCCTGCTCCTGAAGAATGAAACAAATACACTAGCTAAAAAACTAATCTTTTGTTCACAAACACTAATTACCGAGTGTTGGTGTTTATGCAGCTAATCTGCGTAAATACATGATTGGTAAAGTGATTTCCATGAATTTATCACCTTGTTTTAATTCTCTGTTATCTTCAGTGAATTCTACTCCTTTTAACATATATGTTGCAATTTTATCTGGAGCAGAGTTTCTTACGAAAGAAACAGTGATGTCGAATGGAGGTAAATCTGTTAAATCTTCCTCTGGAGCTAATAATAATTGTAAAGCTTCCACTTCGCTTTGTAATAATGTTAATTCTCCTTCTGGAGTTTTGTTACCATATTGTATAGCGTGAGGATCTTCTCCTCTTGCCATTAAATATTCTTTTTCTCTTTTTACAGAAAATTTTACTCCACGGACACGAGTAAGAACTCTTCCTAACATTACAATTTGTACATCTGCCCAACGATATTCAGGGCTTTTACTATCAAAAGTCATTTTTTAAATTTTATTAATAAGTTAAACGTTAGTTTTAAGGGGGTTACGATAAGCTAGTAGTAAAGCCTAGTTCAACAGTGATATATTTTGCATATCCTACGGGTAAAATATCTAATGATACTCTTACTTCATTAGTTGCTAATACATCTTGAGCAGGGTCGATAAAAGTTCTAACAGCAGAAATTTCACCATTTTGAGTCATAGTTAAATTAATTGCATTGTCTACTAAACCTTCCCAACTCTTAATTAAAGCTGGAGCAATTTTACCGTTCGCTTCTAATGGAATTTCATCTAAGATTTCGTTAACAAATACTCCATAAGCAACACGTCTTGCTTTGTAAATTGTACGAACTCTTGTGATGTTGTTTAAATCATCGCTAGCAACAGTACAAGTAGGAGCATCATTAAAGAAATATCCAGAACGACCTACGAAAGATCTTAAAAAGATGTATCCTTTATTGTGGATATTATCCCATGCGTTTTCTAATTCTTCAATAGCTTGTTCGTTAGTAAAGAAACCTTCAATTGCAGGTAATGATCCAGATTTTACACGACCTGGGTTTCTCATTACAGGATCTTTAGCTAATCTACCTAATAATAAACCTACAGCAGCGTTTTTACTTCCGTCTGTGTTTGATAAAAGGATAGAAACGAATTCTTGATCTGAAGTAGAATAATCTTTTAAGTCAGCAACCGTTCCATTGAAGTCTTTTCCGTCAATAATAACAGAAGCTTCTTTGTATTTGTCAGCATAACTTTCAATTAAAGCTTGAGCTTTTACTACAGCATTATCAACGTCAGCATCTACACCATTTGCAATAGTTGCAGAACCATCAGATTTTCTAGAAACTGCAATTAAGCGAACAGCTCCTTTAGCATCATCTAATAATTTTTTAGCGTAGTTTTCGTCTGAAGAAACCATATCTTCCATAGAAACAGCATCAGCAACTAACATTAACCAAAGCTCAGCTCCATTGCCAGCTTCTTGATAGAATTGTTGTACGTGTTTGTAAGCATAAGGGTTGGCAGTTGATGTGATACCAGCTGCTTCAGCTTCGTCTAAGCTAAATACTTGAAATGATTCTCCAACTTGAGCGCCTCCAGAAACAGAAGTTCCTGTTAAAATCATAGCAGATACGCCATCTTCGGTTTGAGCTACTTGCCCTAAACCATCATTGTTTACATTAATTTTTACTTTAGGTAATCCATTCATTTTTTTATAGGATTTTTGGTTTAACAAATTTCACAATCGTTCCTCCTAGGAAAAGGATTAGTACAATTCCACCAATCCAAATCAGGGGTTTCAACAGTTCAGGTATATATTTTTGTGGAATCACAATAGTTTCCTGTTTTTGTTGATTAATTTCTTTATAGTGTTTTATAATTTCTTTCTGTAATTCTAAAAGTTCTTTTAGTTCATCAGCAATACATTCAGCTTCAATAGTGTTTCCCACTCTTTTAATGCTCAGCTTGGTGTAGTTTGAGCGTTTTACAATAGCTTCTTCAGTAAGTTTATTGATAGTCTCTCTAAGTTTTACAGTGTCAGCTTTCCTGGCAATCACAATGGTGTCTATTGTATGAGATTCTTTATATATTGAATCTTTAATTTTAATAGTGTTTTGTGTTGCTGGTAGCTTTTTAAAACTTCGACAAGAGTTGATTAAAAGAGAGAGAAGTATTAAACAGCTTAAGAGTTTAATTTTTCTCTTCATTTTTATTTTTTAAAGGTTACAGTATTCTTTTCTAGCATCGAAACATGGACAAGCTTTTATGAATTCAAAAGGCTCTATAATACCATTCTTATTTATGTCTGTAGAAAAATCTCTGTGTCCTAAAATTCTTGCTTGAGGATATTTTTCTCTTAATATTGATAGTAATTCTCTTAAGGCTCTTTTTTGTTTTCTTGTTCTTGTGTCTTTTGGAGAAAGCCTTTTATTTAAACCTCCGACATATACAATTCCGATTGAGTTTCTATTATGTCCTTTAACATGAGCGCCGATTTTATATTCTGGTCTTCCTTCTTCTATAGTTCCGTCTAATCCTATTACATAATGATATCCTATTCCTTTCCAGCCTCTTTCTTTATGCCATAAGTCAATATCTTTAGCTGTAAACTTTTTTCCTGCAACAGTAGCGGTACAATGAATAACAATGTGTTTAATTTCTCTCATTCTTTTTTCTTTTTTAATTCCCCCGAAGGGTTTGCAGTTCCCTCATTCATAAGAAGAGGTGAACTGCCTTTTGGTGACTCTATAATAGTATAGTTTTTATACTTCGTTCGAGTTGTTTGACGATGCAAAGATGGGACGGAATTAGAGTTCTGACAACTTGATTATCAGTGTTTGCAGGTAGATTTACAATGATTGTATTTCGATTCGCAATGGTTGATTTTGGGTTTTAAAAATCCATGTAGTTAAAGCAACTTTGTATCAGAATTTAAACTAAAAAAAATATGAATGATTTTAAATTAGACGAAACAGGTGATTTACTAATTGTAAACGGAGATTTTGTAGTTACAGATGCTACATTACAACATCAAGAGCATATTATTTTGGCTCAAAAAGGAGAATATAAAGAATATCCAGAAATAGGAGTTGGAATTTCAAATATGTTAAATGATGAAAATCCAAGAGATGTTATTACTCAAATCAGAAGAAATTTTCAATATGATGGTATGGAAGTAAAGCAATTGGATTTTAATCAAGCAGGAGATATTATTGTAGATGCTCCTTATAAAGAAGTATAATTAAAAAATAAAAGTAATTATGAGTGTAAGAGTAGAAATATTTAATGAGCTATCATCTAGGTTGGAAAACATGAATTTCTTTCAAATTATTGATATTTATAAAGGACAGTTTTCTGATGAAGAGGCAAATGGGATAACTAATTTTCCAGCTGTTTACATTTCTATAAGTAAGATTGATTATGAAGAAATGACGGTTGATTTTATTGAGGGTAGAGCAGTAGTGGATGTTTATGTGTTTTTTAAACAGTTTAATAACACAGATATCTTAGATAAAAATAAACCTAGTTCTTTGGAGATTTTAACTATAATGGATGAAACTGTAGATAAGTTGCATGGAGCTACTGGAAGCTTCTTCTCAGAGTTATCACAAACAGGTGAAGAAGATTTGAGCTTTATATATGAAAAACCCGCTTTCAAAATTTCATTTTCAACTGAAATTAGAAAGCGAGTTGAGCTTGGTAACTATATTTTAAACTAGTTTAAAAAGGCGCTTTTATAAGCGCCTTCATTATTTAATATTGCAGAGATAGTTCGTTTACTTATAAAAAACTCTAAAGATAAAGTTTCTAATACTGCGTCGTATTTCCATTTAGGATATTTATTTGAAATTTGACTAAAACGTTGTTTTACTTTTTGATTTCTCAGTACAATTAAATTGTTATTTCTTGCCATAGATATTTCGTTTATAAATGGAGGTTTGTAGTAAAGTTTTAAAAGACTGTGAAAGTTTTATTTACACAGTCTTTCGAGTTGGTTTTTAATCTTTTAAAATAATTGTTTTATTATTCAATCTTTTGTATTTAGCGCCTTGACTAAGTTTGTCTTTTTCTATTTCCTTAGCAAGTTTTAACGCTTTCTTTCCTTTCTTTTTTAAATAATTTTGAGATTCCATAGATTTTATTGAGAGTTATTTTTACTGTTTTTTTCTTCTAAAAGAAAATGAATTACTATTGCGCAAATCATAATCATAGCTGTATTAGCTTGAATTTTTAGAAGCATACTCACGTCAATCGAGGTTAGTTGTATCAAAACAACTGTAATCAGTAATGTAATACAAGAAATACCAATTACAATAAGCCTGAAATTTTCCATAAGGTTTACAAACTAGAGAATTGAATGTTAATGTCTTTCCACTTATTGTTTTCATCTCTAGTCTTTACGCGACAGTATTTAGAAGACCCGGAAACACGTTGGCAATCACTTAATTTTTCAAATTCTTCAATTAGTTTTTCGTCTCCCATATCTTTAACTTGTTTACGAGCTTTTGCTAATAACTTTGGATCATATTCACCTTTGTTTCCTTTAATTAACAAGCCATCTAAAATGTTGTATAAACCTTTGTTTCGGTTTGCAAACTTATTTTTAAAGATTTCTTTAATAGCATTAATATGAACATTAGCTTCTTCTGTAAACTCTATACGTTCTTGATAATCTACAGTAACCATTATATTGCCTTCTTTGTTTTTTCTAGAGAATGATTTTACTTCTTTTGGTTGTCTTCCGTTTAAATTATACATTTCTTTATACAATCTATTTGCTTCTCTAATGGTTTCGTCTTTAAGTTGTTTTAATTGATTAGAAAGAATCGCAAATTTTTCAGCTGTTTTACTACAAAAGTTTTCATTTTCTTTTTCTAATTGAGCTCTTTTGTTTTGATAAATTAACTTTCTTTCTTGTTGTTTTTTTGCTAAAGCAGCTACTAATTGATGTTCAGTTAATGTGTCGAGGTTAATCGCGGCATTCATAAGCTTTTTTTTCTTTTTTAAATTATTTCAGGTTTAATCCAGTTTTCTTCTATAATGCAATCATTAATATCTAATACCTTATCGTTTACAATTTCGCTAACAGTATATTTGGGTTGAGAGCTTTGCCCGTCCATTACCCTAAACCATGAAGCTATTTCGAGATTACAGCAAATTCCCTCTCCAATAGTCATAATTTTTTGTTCGTTTCTACTATAAGCAATAGCGTTTCTTAATTCTTTAATTCTATTTTCTATTTCTCTTAATCTCATTTTTTTGGTTTTTTTTAAGTTCTAATTCAATTTCATTTTTATCCTTTAATAATGCTGCATAAATTTCATCATCAAAGTTCTGAGCTAGCATGAGTTCGTATTCCTCTATGCGTTTTTGGAGTTTTTTTTGTGTTTTCATACATTTTGTTTTTAGTATAACTGTTTTTTAAAAGGAAGTTTTTCATAGAATATTTTTTAAGTGATAATTTTCTTCTTTTTTCATTTGTGTTTTGTTTTTGTTTAATTTGAATCTCTTTTACTTTTTATAATTTTTTATTATAATAATAATTCAACCTGTTTTCTTAGTATTCTTGGAAGAATTGATTAAAATGATAATTTTCAATTATTTTTACTTTAAAATCTTGTTTTAGTGATTTTTATTTCTTTATATTTGTTTAGTTGATTATTTCATGACAAATATAGTTGATAATTTTCAATAAAAAAACTTTAGGAAGAAAATTATTTCTTTTTTTTATATTAAATTTTATTTTTTTTGATACTTCCCCCGAGAATTCCTGAATAAATTAGAGTAAAGTTTTTAAGTGTAATTTTAAATAGCGCTATATTGGCTTATGGATAAGTAGGGTTATGTTTGTTCTTAAAAGTTGAATATGAATAAAAGTAAATTATTATGGGTACTATAGATAGAATAAAGGTTTTGGCTGATCATGAGAATATTAAAATTACAGCTCTTGAAAAGCAAATAGGAGCAAGTAAAGGTGTTCTAAGTAGAGCTTTTAATAATAAGACAGATATACAAAGTAAATGGTTGACTAAGATAATTGAAAATTATCCCCATTTTGATTCTTTGTGGTTGTTAACAGGAAAAGGTGAGATGTTGGTTAAGTCTGATTTGGTTGTAGATAGTGAGGTTGTAGCAAACAATGTGTTTAAATTAAAGACAGATCATGCTATTGGTAAGCAATCAGTGCCGTTATATAATGTAGAAGCGGCTGCGGGTTTAGTGGAGTTGTTTCAATCTCATGGCGATACTCAGCCTGTTGGGACTTTAAATATTCCTAATTTGCCTAAATGTGATGGGGCGGTTTTTGTGACTGGAGATAGTATGTATCCGTTGTTAAAAAGTGGTGATATTGTGGCGTATAAGCAAATTTATGATTTTCAATCAGAGATTTTTTGGGGTGAAATGTATTTAATATCGGTAGAGGTTGCTGGTGAAGAATTTATAAGTGTGAAATATATCCAAAAATCAGAAAAAGGTGAAGATTATATTAAGTTAGTGTCTCAAAACAAGCATCATCAACCTAAAGATATTAACATGTCTAAAATTAGGGCTATGGCTTTGGTTAAGGCTTCTGTTAGAATGAATTCTATGGCTTAGTTCTGGTGATATAAAAACCCACTCATTAAAAAATGAGTGGGAAAATTGCTATGAAAAAGAAAAGTACAGAACGTCTTCCGTACTGTACTTTAATGTAAGCATAAATTATGCCAAAAACAAATTAATTTAAATTTTCTTATTCAGTGAGTTCAAATCCTTTTTCAAGAGTTGTGGTTGAGCTCCCTCCAATGAAAACTAGAAATTTTCCAGCTTCTATTACGTGTTCTCCTTCATTGTTAAAAAAACCAAGTTCTTTTTTTGACAAGTTAAACTCAATAGTTTTGCTTTCTCCTTTTTTTAAGTTAACTAATTCAAAACCTTTTAATTCTCTTACTGGTCTTGTTATACTTCCTACCAGATCTCTTATGTATAATTGAACGACTTCTTTTCCGTCAAACTTACCTGTGTTTTTTAAATCTACAGTTACTTTTACGGTGTCTTTAATGTTGAATATTTCTCCGTGAACTTTTAAGTTGCTGTATTTAAATGTAGTGTAGCTTAAACCATGTCCAAATGGGTATAGAGGAGTGTTTTTAGAGTCGATATAATGAGACCAAAAAACATTAGGTTCTTCTTTAGGTCTTCCTGTGTTTTTGTAGTTGTAGTATATGGGGATTTGTCCAACATTTCTTGGAAAAGTCATTGGAAGTTTTCCGCTAGGATTGTAGTCTCCATAAAGAACGCTAGCAATTGCATTTCCTGACTGAGTTCCTAGTTGCCATGTTTCTACAATTGTAGGGATATTTTCATCAGCCCATTCTATAGTTAATGGTCTACCGTTGGTTAATACTAAAATAATATTTTTGTTTGCTTTATAAACTTCTTCAAGTAATTCTTGTTGTAGTCCAGGTAGGTTTAATTCAGTTCTGCTTCTTCCTTCGCCACTTTGGAATCCGTGTTCTCCAAGAACTAGAACAACTACATCTGCATTTTTAGCGGTGATAGCAGCTTGTTTAATTTCTGAACGATCTGTTGTGTTTATTTTTACTTGCTGGGTAAAAGAAGTTTTTTCTTCTGTTAAGTTTAGGCCTTTTTCAAATAAAAGTGTATTTCCTTTATATTTTTGCATTCCTTCAAGAACAGAAACGGCAGTATTGTCATCGGAGCCTAATCTCCAACTTCCTAAGGGGCTGTTTTTTTCGTCTGCTAATGGTCCGATTAAGGCTATCTTTTGTCCTTGTTTCTTAAGAGGAAGTAGGTTGTTTTCGTTTTTTAATAAAACAATTGATTTTTTTGCAACGTCTAAAACAGCATCATGATGTTCTTTGTTTCCAATGTTATTTTTTTCGTTTTCTGGATCACAATATTTGTAAGGATCATCAAATAGGCCTAATTCAAATTTAACAGTTAAAATTCTTCTAGTGGCATCGTTTATTAATTCTTCTTTAACGATGCCATCTTGAACTAATTTAGTAAGTTCTCTAATATAAACGTAACCTTCCATGTCCATGTCAGATCCTGCGATTGATGCTAGTTTTGCTGCTTGTCTTTTGTTTTCCGCGTGTCCCCAGATAATGATTTCATTTATCGAGGCCCAATCGGATACTACAAAGCCATTAAATCCCCATTTATCTTTTAAAATATCTCTTTGCAAGAATTTACTGGCTGTTACAGGAACTCCATTAAGTTCGTTGAAGGAGTTCATTAGTGTTTTTACTCCACTGTCAACGGCAGCTTTAAAAGGAGGTAGTACTGAATTGTAAAGGGTAGAAGTTCCAATGTCTACGGTGTTGTAGTCTCTTCCAGCTTCCGAAAATCCGTATGCAGCAAAGTGTTTTGCACATGCTGCTATTGTGTTATTTTTAGATAAATCGTCTCCTTGGAAACCTTTTACTCTAGCTTTCGCAATTTTTGATCCTAAATAAGGGTCTTCTCCAGCGCCTTCCATAACTCTTCCCCATCTAGCATCTCTAGAGATGTCGACCATAGGGGCAAAAGTCCAGTTGATTCCAGAAGCAGAAGCTTCTATTGCTGCTATTCTCGCTGATTTTTCAATGGCTTCTAAATCCCAGCTTGCTGCTTCGGCAAGAGGTATTGGAGCTAGTGTTTTGTATCCGTGAATTACATCGAATCCTATAATTAAAGGTATTCCTAATCTTGTTTCCTCCACAGCTATTCTTTGTACTTCTCTTACGTTTTCGGTGCCTCTTACATTTAGCATAGATCCTACCCATCCTTTTTTAAGGTGTTCAAACTTAAGTTTAGCTGTTCCAGCTTCGGGTACTGGACCTGTAACATCCCAAAAACCATTGTATTGATTCATTTGACCAACTTTTTCTTCAAGGGTCATTTTAGAAAGTAAAGAATCTACTCTTTCTTTTATAGTTTCGTTTTTAGTATCAATCATTGAGTTATTGTTTTTTTTGTAAGAACATCCAAAAAGAAATATAGAAGACATATAATATATTGTAGTTTTTCTCAGGTGATGTTTCATTGTGATCTGTATTTTTAGAAAAGTGGTGTAAAATTAAGCTACAAATCCATTAATTAATTTACTCAAATGATCAAAATTTGATATTTTTTTTAATTATTTAATATTTTTTTGTTATTTAAATGATGAAAAAGTATTACAAAACTTTTTGTATTCCGTTAAATTCTGATCTAAATTCACTTGGGGTGTTGTTTTTTATTTTTTTAAACATTCTGTTGAAGTTAGCTAGGTTGTTAAATCCACATTTATATGCGATTTCACCAACGCTTAAATCTGTTTCAAGTAAAAGTCTGCTTGCGTAGCTAACTCTTGTGTTATTTATATATGATACAAAGGTTTTTCCTGTTCTTTTTTTAATGAATCTATTGAAGGAGACTGGAGTCATGTTAACTAGTTCAGAGATTTCGTCTAAAGAAATTTTTCTACTGAAATTGTTTTGAACATACTCGTATACTTTTTTGATTTTTTCACTATTTTCAAAATCGTTGTAGTTTGAAAAAGATGTGGATAGAAGTTTTTGATTTCTAGAAATTGATAAATCATGAAGTATAGAAATGAATTCTAGAAAGTAGTCTATTCCAGATGTTTTAGGTAGTTCAAGTAGTCTAGGCATGATTTCTTTAATTGTTTTTTCGGAAAATGAAATGCCGTGAATAGATCTGTTGAGCATATCTCTTACTGATTTGAAAACTCTTCTAGATAGTAGTTTTTCGTCAAGTAGATCATTGTGTATGTGTATTGTTATTTCGTGTATTTCCTTTTCTTTACAGTTGTGTAGTTCCCAGCAATGCGGTAGATTAGGGCCTACAAGAACAAGTTCATAGTCGCTTATTTCTCCTATGTGATCACCTATGACTCTTCTTACTCCAGAGCCTTTGTGTATGAAGTTTAATTCGTATTCGGGATGAAAATGAATCGGAAAGTCAAAATCATCTTTAATTCTATAGTAAACTAAAAAGCTATCTGAGGGAGATAGTTGTGTGATTTCTCTGTGGATGTTTTTATTCATTTTGTAAAATTTTACGCTTGTTTTTGTATTGTTTGTAATTTTTATGGTTCAATAATATTAAAAAATTATTAATGAATGACAAAATTATATTAACGATTAGTTAATATTGGATATACTTTTGTGTTAAACAATAATTTTTGTAGCTAAAAGTGTATCAAAACATTTTGATATTATGTTAATTAATATGTTTTGAAATTGCTTTTTGATCAAAAAATGACCAAATTACTTATTAATATGAAAAAAAATATCTTTTCGTTTTTCTTGCTAACATTTATACTGATATCTACTTTCGGTCTAAATGCACAAAATGTAAATGGAGTTGTATCCGACAAATCCGGACCGCTTCCTGGGGTTAATATAATTGTCAAGGGAACCACTCGTGGAACTGAGACAGATTTTGATGGTAAATATTCGTTGAAAGATGTAAAACCTAATGATGTTTTAGTTTTCAGTTATTTAGGATACAAAACAATTGAAATTGCTGTAGATGGAAGAACTAATGTTAATGTGATTCTTGAAGAAGATACAAGTACATTAGAAGAAGTAGTTGTAGTAGGTTATGGAACTAAAAAGAAAAGTTTGGTAACTGGTGCTATTTCTAGTATAGATAGTAAAGAAATACAAAGTGTTTCTAATCAACGCGTAGATCAAGTTTTACAGGGGCGTGCATCAGGTGTAACGGTGTCTTCGTCTTCTGGTTCTCCAGGTTCACAGACTAAGATTCGTATTAGAGGTACAGGATCAAGTGGAAGTTCAAATCCATTATTTATTGTAGATGGAATGAAAGTGACTACAATTGACAATATTGCGCCATCTGATATTGCTAATATAGAGGTTTTAAAAGATGCGGCTTCTGCAGCTATTTATGGTACTGAAGGAGCTAATGGAGTAGTAATTGTAACTACCAAAAAGGGACGTGTTGGAGGTCCTCAGTTTTCTTTTAGTTCTCAGTTAGGTATGCAATACTTAAACACTAACATGGAATTAATGAACGCTGAGCAGTTCGTAACTTACATGAATGAAGGAGGAATAACAGCTGTAGTTGATAATGGTGTAGATACAGATTGGATTGATGAAACTTTTGATTCTGCATTTATGCAACGTTATGATTTTAGTATGTCAGGAGCGACAAAAAGTACTTCTTATTATTTTTCTGTTGGTCATACAGATCAAGATGGAATTGTAGGGGGAGATAACTCCAATTTTCAAAGAAATTCAATGCGTTTGAACATTAAAACAGATATAACAAATTGGTTAGAGTTTGGTGGAAATGCTAATGCTGCATTTATAAAGAGAAGAGGTATTTCTGAAAATAGTGATACTAGAGGTGTGATTCAAAATTTATTAATTATAGATCCTTTAACGCCTGTTACTTATGAGGTAGGAAGTGTTCCAGCAAGTGTAATACAAAGATCAAGAGATAATGGAGTACCAGTTTTAAGAGATAGTAACGGAAATGTCTATGGTTATCCAACTTATTCAACAGGAGAAGTTATTAATCCTGTAGCTTTTGCTAACTCAATTCAACAAAATTTAAGTAGTACAAGTCAATTTTTATCAACACTATATTTAAAGGCTAAAATAATTGAAGGGTTAAATTTTACAACAAGATATGGTGTTGAACAAAATTTATTTTTAAATAGTACCAATACAAATGCTTACTATGTAGCTTCTGAAGCGTCTAATACTCAGTATAATATTAGAGATTCTAAAGTTCGTTTTAGCAGATGGTTATGGGAGAATTTTGCATCTTATGAAAAATCATTTGATCAACATAATTTTAAAATTTTAGCAGGTTTTTCAGCAGAACAAAGTAGAAGGCCTACATTTACAACAAGATCATTATCTGCTCCAGTAAATTTATTTAGAGGTTTTAATCCTAATTCATCAGCATTTACATTTGATCCTAACTCACCTATTACTAGAACTTTTAGGGATAATTTAGTTTCAATGTATGGTCGCTTATCATATGATTTTAATGAGAAGTACTTATTTGAAGCTACAGTAAGAAGAGATAAGTCAGATAAATTTCCTTCAGCAAATAGAGCTGCGATATTTCCATCATTTTCTGCTGGATGGGTAATATCAAAAGAAGATTTTTGGTCTGATGATTTTAAGGTGAATTATTTTAAAGCCAGAGCTAGTTGGGGACAAAACGGAAACAAAGGTAATTTAGCAGGAAATTCAGATGTGATTGCAGTAACTAATGAAGATAATGGAGCTACATTAAGTTATTTAGGAAATGTAGGAGCTCAAATTACTGGTTTTGCAAATCCGAATTTAGTTTGGGAAACTTCAGAACAATTAGGTTTTGGTATTGATATAAGAGCTTTTGAAAGTAGATTAAATTTTTCTGCAGATTATTACCAGAAAACAACAAGAGATTTAATAGTGCTAGATGGTAGTTTGATCACTCCAGGTTCTGCTGGTTTTAATTCAAATTCATTTAATGCAGGTACAATAGTAAATAAAGGTTTTGAGTTCGAAATTGGGTATTCTGATACGACTTCAGGTGATTTTAGTTATCAAATTAATGCAAATATTTCAACTTTAGATAATGAAGTGACAGAAATTAAATTTTTACCAGACGGTACTTCTTTAGTTGGAGCAGGAGCACCACAAAATGATGATGGTGTTACAAGGTTTTCTGAAGGATTTCCAGCTTGGTATTTTTATGGATTCGAAACTAATGGTATAGATGCTACAACTGGAGAAGTTAATAAAGTAGATACTAATGGTGATGGGATTATTAATAATGCTGATAAAACTTTTATTGGCTCTCCGCATCCAGATATGTTATTCGGAGGTAATATAAGATTAGGTTATAAAGCATTCGATTTTAATTTACAGTTTCAAGGAACTATAGGGAATGATATTTTCGCAACATATCATCAACCTTCAAGACCAATAACAAATAAACCAGTTCAGTTTTTTGAGGGAAGATGGACTGGTCCTGGAGATACAAATGCTACTTTCCCTTCTGCAGCAAATGTTACATCTGCATATGACACAGATTTGGTTGTAGAAGATGGTTCTTTTATGAGAATTAAACAAATTCAATTAGGTTACACATTACCGGAAACTTTTGCAAATAAGTTGCATATGAATAGAGTAAGATTGTATGTGTCTTTGGATGATTTTTTCACTTTTACTGGGTATAATGGTTTAGATCCAGAAGTAGGTAACTTCAGTTTTAATGATACGGGGGTAGATAGAGGTTTTTATCCAACAGCGGCAAGAGCACTTTTTGGATTTTCAGTTAACTTTTAATCATTTTTAACAAAATAAAAATTAATTAAATGAAAAAAATAATTTTTGTATTAGCGTTTATTTGCTTAGGAATTATTGCATGTAGTGAGGATTTTACAAACAATCCTCCAGAGAATGTTCAAGATCTTGATACTTTCTTTTTAGAAGAAAGTAATGTTGAGCAAGCTGTTATTGGAATTTATGATCTAATGCAGTTTAATTATGCTAGAGATTGGCATAGTGCATTTTTAGTGAAATTATTACCAGGAGATGATGCAAATGCAGCCGGAGGAAATTCAGGTGATCAGCAACGATTACAAGATATTGATGATTATACAAATGTATCTACATCAAATTCTTCAATACAAAGTATTTGGGATTTGTATTATAGAACTATTGCATTATCTAACTTAGTTATTCAAAATTTAGATGGTAGTAGTTTAAGTAATAAAGATAGAGCAGCTGCTGAGGCTAAGTTTTTTAGAGCTTGGTGTTATTTTGAGCTAACCACAATGTTTGGTGATGTGCCATTACGTTTACAATTACCACAAGGTGCTGAAGATTTTGGTTTAGGTAAATCACCACGTTCTGAAATTTATGCGCAAATTAAAGCAGATTTAACAGATGCTATTCAGTTTTTACCATCAAAATCAGCAGTGTCAGATGTGTTTAGAGTTTCTAAAGGAGCGGCTGAAGCTTTAATGGGGAAAGTTTTAGTTTTTGAAGGAAATTATAATCAAGCTATTCCATTTTTTGAATCAGTAATAAACGATCCCTCTCATGATTTAGAAGCAACTCCAGCAGATGTTTGGTCTGTAGATAATGAATTCGGTCAAGAATCATTATTAGAATTAGGATATATTTCTACTACAGGAAGAGATTGGGGAAATATTGCTTGGGGAGGTAGAAACGAAAGTAATTTACATATCCAATTAATGGGGCCAAGAGGAGATGGGATTTTTGATGTGAATTCTATTGGTTTATTAAATGGTTGGGGATTCAATTTACCAACGAATAAATTAGCAATGGCATTTGATACTAGTGGTGATGTAGTGAGAAAAAGAGCAACTTTAATGACAGAAGCTGAGTTAATTGCAGCAGGTGGAGCAGTAGATGCTGGTTCAGCTACAGGAGGTGTAATTTGGGATTATGAAGGTGCTATACGTTTAAAGTACGCTACAAAATCTGAAGATACTAGTTCAGGAGGAGTTCGTGAATTAAATTATACTACAAATTTCCGTTTATTCCGTTACGCAGAGGTATTGTTATTAGCTGCTGAAGCATACAATCAAGCAGGAAATGACCCAGCTGCTAGAACTGAGTTAAATAAAATTAGACAAAGAGCTGGTTTAGCTGATATTGATCCTGCTACTTCTGGGAGTAGTTTATTTGATGCTATTGTGAATGAAAAATTCTTAGAATTAGCTCACGAAGGTCAACGTTTCTGGGATTTAGTAAGATGGGGAAGAGCAGCTACAGAATTAGCTGGTACTGGTTATACATCTAAAAACGATTTATTCCCAATTCCTCAAACTGAAATTGATAAGAATACTGGACTTACTGATGCAGATCAAAATCCAGGATACTAATTTTAATAAAATATCATAGCTGTAGATTGTATTTGAATTAATAATCTAAACTTAGTAAAGCAGTATGATTTTTCATGCTGCTTTATTAATTATTTATCTGTTATTTATGAGAAGTTTTCAGAGTTTTTTTCTTATTGCCCTTTTATTGGGATGCAAACCTCAAACTGAAAAAAAAATAAATTTTAAAATGTTTTCTAAGGTAGATTCTAAGGAGACAAATGTCAATTTTAGTAATGATTTAAAGGAAACAGAAAAATTTAATTACTTCACTTATACTTCTATTTATATGGGAGGGGGAATTTCTATTGGAGATATTAATAATGACGGATTATTAGATGTTTTCTTTACTGGAAATCAGGTTTCTAATAAGTTATATTTAAATAAAGGTGATTTAAAATTTGAAGATATTACTGATATTTCAGGGATTTCTGGAGATAATAGATGGTATACAGGAACTACAATGGTCGATATCAATAACGATGGTTATATGGATATTTATTGTTCTGTTTCAGGTATCGATGGTGATAAAAAAAATCAATTATTTGTCAATAATAAAGACAGTACATTCACTGAAAAAGCTGAAGAATATGGTTTAGCTGATACAGGAAATTCTGTGCAAGCTACTTTTTTCGATTATGATAATGATGGAGATTTAGATGCGTACATAGCTAATTATCCACGAGCACATCCTTCAACTTCAAATATGGTATACAAGCATCGTATGGAAAATATTAAACCTGAAGAATCAGATAGGTTGTATAGAAATGATGATGGAAAATTCACTGATATTTCTAAAGAAAGCGGAGTTCAAAACTATAGTTTTTCATTAGGAATTACAGCTTCAGATATTAATAATGATGGATGGACAGATTTATATGTTTCTAATGATTATAGTGTGCCAGATTTCTTGTACATCAACAATCAAGATGGAACTTTTAAAGAAGTAATTAAAGAAGCTACTTCACAAACAGCTTTTTATGGTATGGGAATCGATATTGCAGATATCAATAACGATGGTTTTATGGATGTTTTTCAAGCAGATATGGATTCTGATGACAATCGTCGTCAAAAAGCCAACATGTCTAGTATGAATCCAAGGTTGTTTTATGAAACAGTTTTATATGGTTTTCATTATCAGTATATGCACAATTGCTTACAGTTAAATTCTGGATATATTGAAAATGGAATTCCAAGATTTTCTAATGTTTCACGTTTAACCGGAACTTCTTCTACAGACTGGAGTTGGGCTCCATTATTTGCCGATTTTAATAACGATGGTTATAAAGATTTATATATCACAAATGGAACAAGAAGAGAAGTAAATAATAAAGATTTCTTTAATAGTATTGGTGATGAAAAATACGATAATCTTACCTTATTAGATAAAACAAAAAAAATACCAAGTGAGAAGATTGATAATTTTATGTTTCAAAATCATAACGGATTAGAATTTTCAAAAGTCAATCAAGAATGGGGAATTGAACATAAAGGTTTTTCAAATGGTGTAGCTTATGGAGATTTAGATAATGATGGAGATTTAGATTTAGTTGTGAATAATATTGATGAGGTTGCCACGATTTTTAAGAATAATGCTTCGGAAAAGAATAACTTCTTAAAAGTGAAACTTAAAGGAGATTATCAAAATTCTTTCGGAATAAACGCGAGAGTTCTCGTTTTTACTAAAAATCAAAAACAAGTTCAAGAGTTAACATTAACTAGAGGTTTTCAATCTTCAGTTGCTCCAGAATTATTATTCGGATTAGGAAATATTTCAAAAATAGATAGTGTAAAAGTTATTTGGGACACAAAAAATATTGAGGTTGTAAAAAATATAAAACCCAACCAAACATTATTTTTTAGTAAAGAAAAAGCTATAGCAAAAGTTAGTATAAATAAGGAAAGTGCAAACTTATTATTTACCACCAATCAAAAATTATCTGAAGAAATCAAACATTTTGAAAACGAACACGACGATTTTCAAACGCAAGTTTTGTTACCGCATAAAATGTCAACTTTAGGACCAGCTGTTGGAGTTGCAGATGTGAATAACGATGGTTTAGAAGATATTTATATTGGAGGTTCTTATGGAAAATCAGCAAAATTATTTATTCAAAACAAAGATGGTTTTCAAGAAGATAAAACCACAATTTTCAAAAAAGATGAATTATCAGAAGACACAGGAACTTTATTCTTTGATCCTGATAATGATGGGGATCAAGATTTATATGTAGTTAGCGGAGGTTACGAATTTTCTTCAGATTCTAAGAGATTTATAGATAGGTTATATATAAATGATGGAAATGGAAAATTCTTGAAATCGAAATCAATTCCAGAATTAAAAATTAGTGGATCTAAAGCGTATAAAATTGATTTTAATAAAGATGGAAAACAAGATGTTTTAGTTTTAGGAAGACAATTAGCAGGGAAATATCCAATGCCAACATCTTCTTTTATTCTCGAGAATACATCTACAAATACTTCAGTTCAATTTAATAATGTTACAGAAAACATCGCGCCTAGTTTTCAAGATTTAGGAATGGCAACTAGTGCTTTAGTTGTTGATTTTGATAATGATAGTTGGGACGATATTATCATTGTTGGCGAATGGATGCCAATAAAAGTATTTAAAAATAATAAAGGAAAGTTTGCGGATGTTTCCGAAAAATTAGGTTTATCAAAAGATACTACAGGTTGGTGGTGGAGTATCGCAAGTGGAGATTTTGATAACGACGGAGATTTAGATTTTGTATTAGGAAACAACGGATTAAACTATAAATATAAAGCTACTGAAGATGAAACTTTCGATATCTACATGAAAGATTTTGATAAAAATAGAAAGTCAGATATCGTATTAAGTTACTACAATAAAGGAAAGCAATACCCTGTAAGAGGAAGGCAATGTTCTTCTGAACAAGTTCCTGGGATTAAAAAGAAATTTAAAAATTATGATGAGTTTTCTAGAGCAACTTTAATTGATGTTTATGGGAAAAAGAATTTAGAAAACTCGTTGCATTACCAAGTAAAATCATTTGCCAGTATTTATCTAGAAAATAAGAATGGAAAATTCGAAATTAAAAAGCTTCCTGTAGAAGCACAGTTGTCGAGCATTAATCAAATTCTTGTAGATGATTATAATGGTGATGGTAATAAAGACATTTTAATCGCAGGAAATTTACACAATTCAGAAGTAGAAACACCTCGAAACGATGCAGGTTATGGATTGCTATTACATGGTGATGGAAACGGTAATTTAAATCCTGTTCCGGTTACAGAAAGCGGTTTCTTTACAAATGGGGATGTGAAAGATTTACAGCGAATACATATAGCAGGAGAAGAACACATAATTTCTATCAAAAACAACGATTACATTCAGTTTATAAAAGTTGAAAAATAAGATGAAGAAAATAATAGTCCTTTTGGTAATTTTAAACGCGATAGCGTGCAAAGAGAATGTAAAACAAGTTAAAGAACAAGCAGAATTAGAGTTTAAAATTGATGCAAAATTAGGAGAAGGAGCAATATGGAATCATATTTCTAAAGAATTGTATTGGATCGATATAGAAGGAAAGAAATTACATATTTATAATCCAAGTTCAAAGCAGAATTCTTCAATAGAAATGCCTTGTAGAATTGGTACTGTTGTCCCAAGTGAAGACAAAAATAAAGCTATTGTAGCTTTAGAAGACGGAATTTATGTTGTAAATACAAGAACTAAAGAATTATCGTTGTTGTCAGATGTTGAGTCAGATATTACGGAAAATCGTTTTAACGATGGAAAGTGTGATCCGAATGGAAATCTTTGGGTAGGTTCAATGCATTTAGCACAAAATAAACCAAATGCGAACCTGTATAAAATTAATGAAAAAGGAGAGAGTGATAAAATGCTAGATGGAATTACAATTTCTAATGGAATTGTTTGGTCAAAAGATAAATCTACTATGTATTATATCGACACACCTAAAGGAACAATTCGTGCCTTCGATTATGATAAAAAAACAAGTGAAATTTCTAATGAAAGAGTAGTGGTAACTGTCGATCCAAAAGATGGTTTTCCTGATGGAATGGCAATAGATGATCAAGACATGTTATGGGTTGGTATGTGGAATGGAAATGCTGTGGCAAAGTACAATCCAAAAACAGGAACCTTAGAGAAGAAAATTAAAGTACCAGCACACAACGTAACTTCATGTGCTTTTGGTGGCGATAATTTTGATGAATTATACATAACTACAGCTTCTGTAGATATGACTGATGATGAGAAAAAACAATTTCCTTTAGCAGGTTCGGTGTTCAAAATTAAACTAAAAGAAAAAGGAGTTAAAAGCAACTTTTTTAAGAAACCAAGTATTCAAATTGCTGAATTAAAATAAACAACTATTTAAATGAAAATAACCAAATTAATCATATATACACTTGCATTAGTGTTGGTTTCATGTAAAAATGAAGAAACAAAAAATACAAGTAATAACCCTGTTGAAGAGAAAGTTCAAGTTTTATTGGCTAAAATGACCATTGAAGAAAAAATCGGACAATTAAATTTAAGAGGAACATCGAGTAGAGTAAAAGGTTCGTTACCAGAAGAATTAAAACAAGCGGTGAGAGATGGTAAAGTAGGAGCTTTTTTAAATGTAATGAATACGGATTATGTAGATGAATTACAAAAAATTGCAACAGAGGAAAGTCCGAATCAAATTCCATTAATTTTTGCTAGAGATGTCATCCATGGTTTTAAAACAATTTTCCCAATTCCTTTAGGATTGGCAGCATCTTGGAATCCAGAAACTGTAGAGGCTTCTTCAAGAGTAGCTGCAGTAGAAGCTTCATCTTCAGGTATTCGATGGACATTCGCTCCAATGTTAGATATTGCTAGAGATAGTCGTTGGGGAAGAATCGCAGAATCTCCTGGTGAAGATCCGTATTTAGCATCAAAATTATCAACAGCATATATAAAAGGTTTTCAAGGAGAAGATTTAACAAGTTCTACAAGTATGATTGCTTGTGCAAAACATTTTATTGGTTACGGAGCAGCTATTGGTGGTCGAGATTACAACACAGCAATCCTTAATAAGGAGTTAATGCAAAATGTGTATTTGCCTCCTTTTAAAGCGGCTTTTGAAGCAGGAAGTCAAACGGTAATGACTTCGTTTAATGAAACTAACGGAATTCCAGCTTCTGGTGATAAAAAGTTATTGCAAGATATCTTAAGGGAACAATTGAAGTTTGATGGTTTTGTAGTTAGTGATTGGAATTCCGTAACTGAAATGATTCCTCATGGATTTGCTAAAGATGAAAAACATGCTGCTGAAATTGGAATTACAGCTGGTTTAAATATGGAAATGACTAGTAATTCCTATGAAAATCATATAAAAGATTTACTAAAAGAAGGAAAATTAAACGAAACTCAAATCAACAGTTTAGTAGCTGAGATTTTACGAGTAAAATTTAGAATGGGATTATTTGACAATCCGAATAGAGATAAAAATCATACTGGAAATTTATATGCTGAATCACATTTAGAATTGGCAAAAAAATCTGTAATTGAAAGTTCTGTTTTATTAAAAAATGAAGGAAATATTTTGCCTTTCAGAAAAGAAACTAAAATTGCCGTAATCGGACCATTAGCTGATAAACCACGAGAACAATTAGGAACTTGGACTTTCGATGGAGATAAAACCCATACAATAACTCCAATAGCAAGTTTTAAAAAAACAAATGTGAATTACAACTTCGTAGAAGGATTATCGTACAGTAGAGATTTGTCTGAAAAAGATTTTCAAAAAGCAATCGCCGCAGGAAAAAAATCAGATGTTATTGTTTTTATTGGTGGAGAAGAAGCAATTCTTTCTGGTGAAGCGCATAGTAGAGCGAATATAGATTTACCAGGAGCGCAAGAAAAATTAATTAAAGAATTGGCAAAAACAGGAAAACCAATTGTGTTGGTTATCATGGCAGGTAGACCAATTACATTAACAAATATTATTAACGATGTCGATGCTGTTTTAATGGCTTGGCATCCAGGAACTATGGGAGGACCTGCTATTCACGACATGCTGTTTGGTGTAAAAGAGCCTCAAGGGCGTTTACCAGTTACATGGCCGAAAGTAGCAGGTCAATTGCCATTGTATTATAATCATAAAAATACAGGAAGACCAGCAATTCCAAAAGAGTTTGTGCAAATGAACAATATTCCTGTAGGAGCTTGGCAAAGTTCTTTAGGTAATACTTCTCATTATTTAGATGCGGGTTACACGCCTCATTTTCCTTTTGGTTATGGTTTAAGTTACACTTCTTTTGAGTACAGTAATTTAAAATTATCAACGAATAAATTAACTGATACAAATGAAATAACTGTTGAGGTTACTGTAAAGAATACTGGTGAAAGAGACGGTGAAGAATTAGTACAGTTTTATGTGCAAGATGTTGTTGGAAGCATAACAAGACCTGTAAAAGAATTAAAAGGATTTAAAAGAGTAAGTTTAAAGCAAGGAGAAGAACAGAAAGTAAGTTTTTCTATTGGAGTGAAAGATTTAAAATATTACAACAGCGAACTTATTTACGGAGTAGAAAAAGGAGATTTTAATGTTTGGATCGGAAAAAACTCTGCAGAAGGATTAAAAGGTAGTTTCGTTTATGAGTAGTAAAATTATCATCTTAATGGGAGTAAGTGATAATGGAAAATCTACTTTAGTAATTGCTGTATTTTCTGGTGTATCAATAATGTCTCATGTTAACGATAGTGGATTTTGGCTCGTTGGAAAATATTTAGGATTAACAGAAAAACAAACGTTTAAAAGTTGGACGGTAATGACAACTATATTAGCTTTAACAAGTTTTACTATAATAACCATTTTATCATTACTCGTTTAAGCCATGATTACACTAAAAGATTTAGCCAAAGAATTAAATGTATCGATATCTACTGTTTCTAAAGCATTAAACAATAGTTACGAAATAAGTGAAGATACCATTGCTAAAGTTAAAGAATTAGCAAAAAAATATAATTACAAACCAAACAAAGCTGCGCTAAGTCTAAAGAAAAGTAAAACAAGAACCATTGGTGTTGTTTTACCAAATATTTTGAATCCATTTTTTGCAAGATCACTTCATAGTATAGAGCAAGAAGCTTCTAAACGCGATTACAGTGTTATTACCTGTATTTCAAATGAATCTATCGATAAAGAGAAAAAGAGTATCGAGCTTTTAACTGATGGAAGTGTAGATGGATTTTTAATTTCTGTAGCAGAAGAAACGCAAACTTCAGGTGAAGTAGAACATTTAGAAGAATTAATGTTATACAATCGATTACCTGTGGTAATGTTCGATCGTTTTATAAAATCTATCGATTGTGATAAAGTGATTATCGATGATTTAAAAGCTGTTTACGAAGCAACGAATTATTTAATTTCTGAAGGAAGAAAAAAGATTATACTCTTAGATTCTTTAACAGGATTAAATGTTGGAAAGTTAAGAGTAGATGGTTATAAAAAAGCAATTGAAGAATCTAATTCATATAAAAACTCACCAATAATTCTTGAAGTTACTAACGACGCTAATGTCGATGATAGTATTGAAAAAATCATGGCAGCAAATAAAGATATTGATGCAATAATTGCAATTGATAATGTGTTAGGTGTAGTTGCATTAAATATTGCTAGGAAATTCAACATTTCAATGCCTTCAGAACTTTCTATCATAGGTTTTTCAGGAAAGAATGTAGTGGTTTTTACCAATCCAAAATTAACAACGATAAGCCAACATACCGAAGAAATCGGAAAAAGAGCTTTACAGTTATTAATAGACAGAATAGAGAAAAAAGACGTGTCAGAAAACAAAACTTTAGTTATCGATACCAGTTTAATACATAGAGAAACAACCAAATACAAATAAAGTATATGTCAGAATTAAGTAAACTATCATTAAAAGAAAAAATAGGCTATGCCTTAGGAGATACAGCAGCTAATATTGCATGGAGGACAATGGGACCTTTCTTACCAATTTTTTATACCGATGTTTTCGGATTAGGAACGGCAGCTGTAGCAACATTGTTATTGGTAGTTCGCTTAGGAGACGGAGCAACAGATTTAATCATGGGAAATATTGCTGATAGAACCCGAACAAAATGGGGGAAATTCAGGCCATGGTTACTTTGGACAGCTTTGCCGTTAGGTGTAGCTTTAGTATTACGATTTACAACTCCCGATTTAAGTTTAGGAGGAAAAATTTTCTGGGCATATGCAACGTCTATATTTTATATTCTCGCGTATACGGCGAATAATGTTCCATATTCTGCTTTGATGGGAGTAATGACGACGAGTCAGAAAGAAAGAACAGTGTTATCTTCTTTTCGCTTTTTTGGAGCCTATTTAGGAGGTATAATTGCTACTATTGGTGTAATTACTTTAGTTGACTTTTTAGGAAATGGAGATAAAAATTCAGGCTATCAATACACTATGTATGTGTTGGCATTTGTTTTAGTGTGTTTTTCTTTGATCACTTTTTATACTACAAGAGAGCGTGTGAAATCTGTTGAAACAGGCGATTTATCAAAAGATTATAAAGATTTAGCAAATAATAAACCGTGGTTAATTTTATTATTTATTGGTTTTGTATTTGTTACATACAACATTATTAAGCAAAGTTCAATAATGTTCTATTTTACACATTATGTGAATGATGAAAATAATTTCTTCGGAAGTTTAACGAGTTGGGGTGGTAAAAACGGATTAGCAGGTTTGTATTTATTATCACTGTTAGTTATTTCTATGATTTCTACATTTTTTGCTCCAACTTTAACTAAGTTTTTTGGGAAAGTAAAATTATTCATTTTTAGTATTTTATTTTCTGCAGCTTCTGTTGCTGCAATGTATTGGTTAGAAGCAAATCAAATAGGTTCCATTTTTACTTTAGGAATTATCTCAGAATTCGGAGCAGGTTTAATGCCCATTTTATTCTTTGCAATGTTAGGTGACGCTGCTGATTATTCAGAGTTGAAAAACGGAAGAAGAGCTACAGGGTTAATTTTTTCTGCAGGAACTTTTGCTATGAAATTCGGTGGAGGTGTAGCAGGAGCTATCACTTTAGCAGTTCTGAATTTATATAACTACGACGGACAAGCAGCTGTCAAAACAGCAGAAATGTTACAAGGAATTAAACTAAATATGAGTATTGTTCCAGCGGTATTTGTGTTGTTAGGTGTTGTGGCATTATTAGCTTATCCATTAACTCAAAAAAGAATGAAAGAGATCGAAGAAGAGTTAAAAATCCAAAGAACAGCAGAAAGTAATTAACCAGTTTTTAAATGTATTCTTTAAAAGAAGAAATGATTGCTGTACTTTCAGAAGTCATGAGTTTTTGGTCTGCAAAAACTCATGATTTTAATCATGGAGGTTTTTATGGTAAACTTGATTTTTATGGTAATCCTATAGCAAATAGTGATAAAGGAATTATTTTAAATGCTCGATTGTTATGGTCTTTTGCAAAAGTGGCAAATCATTTAAAAACTGAACAGTTTTCTATATGTATAGAGAGAAGTTATTTATACATACAAAATCATTTTTTAGATATAATTCATCAGGGATATTTTTGGAATGTTGATTATAAGGGGAGGTCTATAAAGAGAAATAAAAAAGCGATAGCTCAGGCTTATACTTTATTGGCATTTACAGAGTATTATTTGTATTCTGAAAATGAGTTTGTAAAGAATGAATGTGTTGAATTATTTATGTTTATTGAAGATAATTTTTATGAAGAAAAATGTAATTTTTATTTAAGCGAAATAACATGTGATTTAAAAATAAATAGAGAGATAATAAATTTAGGAACTCATTTGCATCTTTTGGAAGCATATACTAATCTTTATAGATTTTATAAAACAGATCAACTTAAAGATCGAATTCAGAATTTATTTGAAATTTTAATGAATAAATTTCTACATCAAAATGAGTTTTGTGAGCTAGATTTTGATAAGAACTGGAAATCAAAAACTGAAAATATTTCAATTGGACATAACGCTGAAGTTCCTTCTATGTTGTTAGATTTTTCAAAGTTGGTTGATGAACATAAACTTCAAGAAAAGTTAGTTACTAAACTTGAAAATTATTGTCAACTTTCAATGGAGTTAATTGACGAAGTAGGAGGTATATATATGTTTCAAAATGTAAAAAATAAAAATTTCATTAAAGAGTTTCAATGGTGGATGCAAATTGAAACTATTATTGCTTTTCAAAAGCTTTATGAGTTTACGAAAAATGAAAAATATCTAACATATCTAAATAAGTTATTTAATTTTACCAAGAAATATTTTATTGATAACGAAAATGGTGAGTGGCATGAAAAGTTATCTGTAGATAGAAAACCAATAATTGTACCTAAAGTTACCATGTGGAAATCACCATATCATATCGTTAGAATGTGTACTTCATTTATTTAAAATTATGAAAAACCTTAGTGTGATTTTAGTTCTATTGTCTTTGGTTTCTTGTAAAAAATTTAGAAATCAAATTATTATAGAAGACGATTTTGAAACTTATGCAGTTGGTCAAACTATTTTTTTTCCTTGGGAAACATCAGGAAATGGTACAATAGAAATAGATTCTTTAAAACATGTTTCAGGAAATAAATCTTTAAAGTTTGTTTCTGGAGAAGGATATGATAATCGTGCATTTTTATCTTTTTCAAGTGAAAAATTAATAAAGCAATATGAGTATTATGGAAGTTTAAAAATGTTTGTTGAAGAAGCTTCGCCAGATGGAATTCATTGGACAATGATTCAAACGAGTGGTAAAACAGCTCAAGGTTTTTATGCTGAGGTTCGTTACGGTGGACAACATCACAAATGTTTAATGGCAAATTACGATACAAACCCAATAAAGTCAGATTGTTGGGATCATACTAAAGTGAAAATTCCAGAAAATGAATGGTTTGTTGTAAACTGGTATGTAAATAGAAAAACTAACAATATGCGATTGTGGATTAATGAAGAATTAGTTCACGATTTAAAAGAGCATCAATCTTTTGATAAAGGTTGTTTAGAAAATGGAAATAATGGAGAATGGAGTTTTCCTGTCTTTGAAAAAGTTACGTTAGGCTGGGTAGATTATCAAAAAGGAGGAGGTAATCGAAAAGTTTGGATAGATGATGTAATTTTGTCGAAAGAAAAATTATGAGAGTAGCTTTAATCTTAGTAGCTTGTATCTTATTTTCTTGTGGTGAAAAGAAACAAGAAGATAAAATGATTGAAAAAGTTATTACAACTAAAGAAGAGGTAAATCAACCTAAAGAAAAACTTCTTGAGAAAGAACAGCGTTTAGAAAAAGAACGAAAAGAACTTCGTCAAAAGTTGTTAGCTTCTAAACCAGACGAAAATCTTAAAAATAGTCTGTTGGCTGAATTGTATTTAAGAAATTTAATTCATAGAAATGAAGAATCTTTAGAGTTCAATTTAGTGTTCGATTTGCACGGTTTTGACTGTGGAGCTCCAGATTGTTATAGAACAACAATAAAGTTTAATATTCCTTATGTAAACCCTATTTCATTTCCGAAAACAATACTTTTTAGTTTTACAGAAGAAGGTTGTGGAATAGATAAAGAAATTTTAAGAACAGGAACCTTCCAACTTCAAGAGGAATCGGAAATAGGAGTGAATTATTATTCAAAATCTGAGCAAAGTAATCTTGTTATTCAGAAAGAAGGTACCCAAACAAATCTGTATTATTTCCCAAATACCACAGAAGGAAAAGTTCAATTAAAAAGTTTAAATCAATTTATTGAAAGTATAGATGAAACAAATAAAGAAAATAATGCACCATACACTTCAGGTATTATGAATATTCACGATTACTCAGTATTTCTCCAAAACAATTAATTAGTTCTTTTGTAATAAAGACACTGCTTTATTAATATTTTCCGTAGGTAATTTGCAAGTCTTGTTTTCACAAACATAAATCAAAGTCTTTTCATTATTATATTTCCCTTTTAATAGTGGTAAGTCACTATTTTCCATACTTCCAATTATTAAATGATTTGGAATGTAATTTAGATGTAGTTCTTTTAATGTATTCAAAGCATTTTTACCCGAAATGGCTGTTTCATAAAAAGGATAACTTAAGTTCAAATAAGAATCTAACCAGTTAGAATAAATATGCGGATACTTTTCTATTTTAGGTAACATTTTTTGTAGCATTTTTTCGCTTAATTTTAAATATTCATTATTCCCAAAATAATGCCCAAGCTTGAAAAGATTTTTACAAGCTACAGAATTTGAAGAAGGAATTACAATATCTTCAATCTCAAAGTTATTAGAAATTAATTGATCACTATTTTTAGCAGTGTAGTTAAAGAAATCATTTTCTGTATTAAAGAAATTTGTAAAAGTAGTCTCAGTAATTTTTTTTGCTTCCTGAAGCCATTTTTCATCTAAAGAAATTTCATAAAGAGAAATAAAACTCTGGGTCAATAAAACATAATCTTCTAAATATCCTTTAATATTTTTATCGGTAGTTGTAACGCTTCTTGTAATTTCTCCGGTATTAGAGATTGCTTTCTTTTTAATGGTTTCTGAACATTCTATCGCTTTCTTTTTAAATTTATGATCACCAAAAACTTTATATGCATCTACAAATGATTGTAACAATAAAGCATTCCAAGACGTTAAAATCTTTTGATCTGTAGTTGGTTTAATTCTTTTATTTCTAGCGTTTAATAAGGTAGAGGTCCATGAGTTGATTTTTAGTTGTAAATCCTCTACAGATAATTGATGTTTTTTACTGAAAGCGTCATCATTATATACTTTTATTAACGTATGTTTTCCTTCAACAGTTTCAACGCTATCAATTCCAAAATAAGATTCGAAAAGATTAAAATCAGTGGTGATTAATTGCTGTAAATCTTCTTTTTTCCAGGTATAATAAGCACCTTCTTCTAACTCACCATTTTCATTCTGGCTATCTGCATTTAAAGACGAAAAATATAATCCGTCGTTATAAAGTTCTTGATCTATAAAATCTAAGGTTTTATAAACAACTGCTTTATATTTCGGGTTTCTAGTGAGTTGATAAGCATAAGAAAAAAGAGAAATTAATTGTGCATTATCATAAAGCATTTTCTCAAAATGAGGAATATGCCATTTATTATCTACAGTGTATCTTGCAAAGCCTCCAGCTAAATGATCATTTAATCCACCATTAGCCATTTTGTTCAAAGTTTTGTAAATAAATTTTTCTAGTTTTTTATCTTCTTTTTGATAGGCATACCTTAATAAGAATTGATAATTATTAGCTCTCGGAAATTGGTTTTTTCCAATTAAACCCCCATTAATAGAATCTATTTTTTTTTTCCAATTAGATATAAAATTATCAAGTTTATCTCTAGAGAACTCCTGATTTAAATTTGTGTTATTAAATTCTTGTAGTGATTTTAAATCGTCTGTTAATTGATTAGCAAAACCTTTTGCTCGTCCAGGATTTTCTTCATAAAGTCGTTGTATCTCTTTTAAAGAAGTTAGCCAGTTTTCTTTGTTAAAGTATGTTCCTCCCCAAATTGGTTTTCCATCAGGTAAAATAACACAGTTTAAAGGCCAACCACCATTTCCTGTCATTATTTGAACAGCTGTTAAATAAGTTTTGTCAACATTAGGATGTTCTTCTCTATCGATCTTAATATTAATGAAATTTTTATTCATAAAATCTGCAACTTCTTTGTCTTGAAAAGTTTCTTTTTCCATAACGTGACACCAATGACAAGAAGAATAACCAATAGACAATAGCACTAATTTGTTTTGTTTTTTTGCTAAGTTCAAATACTTTTTATCCCAAGGAAACCAATTTACAGGATTATGCGCATGTTGTAATAAATAGGGACTAGATTCGTTAATTAAAGAGTTAGTGTATTGGTGTATATCTGATTTTTCTTTTTGTTTACAATTATTTGTGAAAAAAAGGAAGAGAATTAAAAAGAAAATATAAGTAGTAATTGTTGTTGTTTTGTTCATGTTTTATGTTGTAAACATATGTTAATGCAGAAAACTACTCGTCTATACTTTTCTACATTTTATCGTTTAAAATAAAAGATTAAACTAAAGAAATGATATTACGAATAGTATTATATTAAATTGCAGTTTAAGCTACCTAAAAATATAAAAAAAATGCAAAGAAAATTAACAATATTGTTAATTGAGGATGACCAAATAGAAGTAATGAAATTCAATCGGATTTTATCTAAAATAGAATCAAAGCATCGTGTTATAGAAGCAAATAATGGAGAAGAAGCTTTGAAAAAATTAGAAGATAAAGACAATTTACCAAATATTATACTTCTTGATTTAAATATGCCTAAAATAAATGGTATAGAATTTTTAAAGATTCTTAAAAACGATGACATTTTAAAATATATACCTACTATCATATTAACAACATCAACAAATCAAAAAGATATGTTAGAATGTTATAAAATAGGTATTGCAGGCTACATGGTTAAACCACTTAAATATGAAGATTATCAAAATAAACTAATAAAAGTATTATCTTACTGGAGTGCTAATGAGTTAATTTCAGTATAAATATTTAATAGTCTTTTTTGTTAGCATATCTTTATCAAACTTATCCTGTGAAAAATTACGGGATGTGTTATTTTTAAACTATATCCAAAAAATAATATGGGTGATATCGTTATCAATGACTTAAGAAAGGCTTTAGAGAATGAGAGAAAAGCAAGGTTAGAAGCTGAAAAGAAATTAGAGGCTTATATTAGTCAATCAGAACAAAAAATTAAGGCTTTAAAGGAAAAGACTCATTCATTTCAAGAAGAACTTTTACAAAAGGATTCTGAACTCAAAGGAATTTTTGAAAATATAAATGATGCATTTGTTTTAATTGATTTAAAAGGAAATGTAATTAAAATGAATGATATAGCTATAGCTATGTTTGGCTATAATTATGACGCAAGTAAACCGTTAAACTTAATGAAAATAGTTCACCCTGAGGACTATGAATATACGTTAAAAGCTTTTCAAAATTTAGTCAAACAAGGTTTTTATTCAAAATATAGATCAAGAATTATTACTAAAGATAAAACAATTAAAACTTTAGAAGTTAACTGTAGTTTGGTTTATAATAGAAAAGGTGAGGTTACTGGTGCGCAAGGTATTGCTAGAGATATTACTGAGGAAATAAAAATTCGAGAATTATTAGAAGAACAAAAACATCAATTAGATATAATTTTTAATAATTCACCAATCGGAATTGTTTTGTCTGAAGAACATGATGACGATTTTGTGTTTGCAAACAATACAATAACTAAGATGCTAGGTTATACTTTAGAGGAAATGAGAGCTTTAACTGTAAATGAGTTTACTCATCCAGATGATAGAGAAGTATCAAGAATTTTAAGGGGGAAAATATCTTCTGGAGAAATTAACAATTTTACTCAAGAGAAGAGGTACATTAAAAAAGATGGTGATATTTTATGGGCAAAAACTATCGTGAATTCTGTAAAAAGCCCAGAAAGTAATTTAAAATTTCAAGTAGCTACTGTTGAGGATATAACAGAAAATAAATTAGCAAAGCAGAAGTTAATTGAGTCGGAAAATAGATTAACATCTTTAATTTCGAATTTAGATAGTGCCGTTTTATTAGAAAATGAAAAAAGAGAAATTGTAATTTCTAATAAAAAGATGTGTGAAATTTTTTCAATTCCAATGGAACCTATGGAATTAATAGGGTTGAATTGTTTGAAAATGTTGGATGATACAAAGCATCTTTTTGAAAGACCAGATTATTTCGCTGCTAGAATTAATAAACTTATCAAAGATAAGAAAGTAGTTTTAGGTGATGAGTTGAGATTAATAGATGGTAGGATTTTAGAGAGAGATTATATTCCGATATCTAAAGATGATGAATATAAAGGACATCTATGGACATACAGAGATGTTACATTATCTAGAAATTACAGAAAAAGTTTAGAAACTCACAAAAAAAGATATAGCAATATAATTGCTAATCTTAAGCTAGGATTAGTTGAACTAGATCGAAGAAATAAAATTTTATCAGCGAATAATAATTTTATGAAAATGACTGGTTTTGAAGAAGAAAAAATTGTTAATAAAGATATTAGAGATTTATTCAAAAAAGAAAAAATTATAGAATTTATTCAGCAAAGAAATAAAGATAAAAAAGGAAAAAAATCTGGTTCTTATGAGTTTAAATTTATTAACAACTTAAATCAGGAAAAAGTATTATTAGTAAGTGCTGCACCAAATTTTGATATTCAGGGAGAAATTACTGGTTCTATAGGTATTGTTTTAGATATTACTCATATAAAAAAGTTAGAATCTCAAAAAGAAGAATTATTAAAAAAGTTAGAACAAAGAAATATCGAATTAGAAGAGTATGCTCATATTGTTTCGCATGATTTAAAATCACCTTTGCGTAGTATTTCTGCTTTAACTAGTTGGTTGAAAGAAGACTACGGTGTAGAGTTAGGGGAGGAAGGAACTCAGAATATAGACATGATTCAAGAGGTGGTTGAAAAAATGGAACGTTTAATTAATGATATTCTTAATTACTCTAGTATCAACAATGATGGCGCTCCTTCTGAAGAAATTGATACTTATAAAATAATATATGACATAAGTAAGCTAATTTATGTGCCTAAGCATATTAAAATACAAATTGATAAAAACTTGCCTAAAATTAAAGCAGATAAGGTAA
Organism: Tenacibaculum aquaeponti; assembly: GCF_052084715.1. GTDB lineage: Bacteria > Bacteroidota > Bacteroidia > Flavobacteriales > Flavobacteriaceae > Polaribacter. The sequence continues at coordinate 3,652,314 of NZ_CP197288.1, forward strand.
GAATACAACAGCTTTTTCAAAATTTAATGAGCAATGCTGTTAACTATATTGATAAAAAAGAAGGATTAATTTCTGTTCATGTCAAAGAAAAAAAGAAAAGCTATGTCTTTAGTGTTAAAGATAATGGTGTCGGAATAAAGAAAGAATATCATAATAAAATATTTGAAGTTTTTCAATCTTTAGGAAATCATAAAGATTCTACTGGAATTGGACTTTCCATTGTTAAAAAAATTGTTGATGTTTACAATGGAAAAATATGGTTGGAAAGTGAAGAGGGGGTAGGAACAACATTTTATATAGAATTTAACAAATAAAATAATGAATTCGGAGAAACCAAATCTTAACTACATCAAAGAATTATCTGGAGGAGATCAGGAGTTTGAAGAGAAAATGCTTTCGATTTTAAAAAATGAACTACCAGTAGAGATAAAAACATATGAGAATCATGTTGAAAATCAAGATTTTAAACAAATAGCAGAGATAGTTCATAAAATTAAACATAAAATTAGTATTTTAGGCTTAGAGAAATCATATGAATCAGCTGTAACATATGAAAAAGAACTCTTAAATGGAGTTATAAAAGGGCATGCTGATTTCTTAGAAATATTAACTAAAATGTCTAGTTTTTTAGACAATGCGTAAAAATTATTTAAATACATGAATTGTTTAATTATTGATGATGAATCTACTGCAAGAACAATAGTAAACCAACTTTGTAAAAGTGAAGGGTCTTTAAATGTGTTAGAAGAGTTTTCTAACGCTTTACAAGCAATTAAGTATTTAAATCAGAATGAAGTTGATCTAATATTTTTAGATATTCACATGCCAGATTTTACTGGGTTCGATTTAATTCAAACGTTAAAAAATCCTCCAAGAATAATTTTAACAACTTCTGATCAAAAGTTTGCTATTGATGCTTTTGAATATGAATGTATTGTAGATTATTTGGTTAAACCAATAACTTTACCGCGTTTTATTAAAGCAGTAGAGAAAGCCAAAAAGTTTACGTTTAGTACTCAAAATAATTCAATTAATACCGCTAAAGATGAATCTAAAGAAAAAGAAGAAGATCAACAGTTGTATATTAATATTGATAGAAGATTAATTAAAATTGAAATACCAAGTATAAATATTGTTGAGGCAAAAGGAGACTATATTTTAATTAAAACTAAAGATAAAAATTATACAGTACATTCAACACTTAAGAAGATAGAAGAAAAACTACCAAACGACTTATTTTTAAAAGTACACAGATCATATATTATTAATCTTAAAAAAATAGTTGATATAGAAGATAATAGTGTTCTTATTGAAAAAGACGTTATTCCTGTAAGTAGATCTAATCGTTCTGAATTAATGAAAAGATTAAATTTGTTATAGACTTTTTTTATTAATATTATTTCAAACTCTATAATTTAGAGCCCAAATCCACGTACACTATTCAAAACATTTTAAGTTTGTGTTTTTAGTTTAAATACAAGTGTATATCGTATTTAATAACTTTATACTCAAGTATTATGTCTAATAAAACTTTCCTTTTATTAATTGGAATCCTATATTTTAATATAAGTTGATTTTTTAAATTCAAAGGTTAAAAAATATTTATAAAAAGTTTATGCATTTTTATGAAGTAATGAAGTATGAAAAATCAGTTTAACGAGTATACTAAACCGTTTATCTAAGGTTAAATGTACAATAGCTAAAAAATATTTTTTAGAGTGTAACTGTCTGTATATTTGAAGTGTAAATAAGAAATAGTTAAAGTATAATATATACATAAAAGTTTTGTTTTTTTCATTATTTGAAAATATCCTTCTTTAAATTGAAGGTTTTTAGATTTATTTGGTTGATTAAAAAAAGCCTTTTGCAGACCCCAATTGCAAAAGGCTTTTTATTTGATTTAAAAGCTATCATTTTTTGAGTGATAGTTTAAATTTTCTATTTATCGAATATTTTATACCGTTTGTCTAAACTAAAACGTATAGTGACTAATTAAATAGATTTACAGATGTAGGTAGTTGTATATTTACATTGTAGATTAAAAATTAAAAGTATAATATATACATAAAAGTTTTGTTTTTTTCATTATTTGAAAATATCCTTCTTAGAAATTGAAGGTTTTTTAGATTTATTTGGTTGATTAATAAAGCCTTTTGCAATCCCCAATTGCAAAAGGTTTTTTTTATGTTACAAATTTTGAAATGACATGTTATTGTTCGTGTAAAAGAGAATGGTTAATTTTTTCATAGTTTAAATCCAAAAAAACTTTGTTCTTAAAAAATTTAGTTTTTTATGTTTTTACAGTTTAGCGATATTGATTGTGTTTTTAACTTTGGAACTTATATTATGTGTCGAAATTTGCTATATCATAATATATATCAGTGCTATCTTTGAAGTGTAAGTTAGAAAGTATATTAATCCCTATATATTAAAAGTTTTTGTTTTTTTCATTATTTGAAAATATCCTTCTTAGAAATTGAAGGTTTTTTAGATTTATTTGGTTGATTAATGGAGCCTTTTGCAATTCTCAATTGCAAAAGGTTTTATTATTTAGGTAAAGTAGTTAAATAATTGATGCTCTTGTAATAAAGATGCTTTTATAATTCTTATTTTAATTTTAGATAGGTTTATTTTTTATGTATTTCAATTCAACGATACTGATTGTAGTTTTAGCTTAGTTAGTTGTATTATGTGTCGAAATTTGCTATATCATAATATATATCAGTGCTATCTTTGAAGTGTAAGTTAGAAAGTATATTAATCCCTATATATTAAAAGTTTTTGTTTTTTTCATTATTTGAAAATATCCTTCTTAGAAATTGAAGGTTTTTTAGATTTATTTGGTTGATTAATGGAGCCTTTTGCAATCCCCAATTGCAAAAGGTTTTATTATTTAGGTAAAGTAGTTAAATAATTGATGCTCTTGTAATAAAGATGCTTTTATAATTCTTATTTTAATTTTAGATAGGTTTATTTTTTATGCATTTCAATTTAACGAAACTGATTGTAGTTTTAGCTTAGGTAGTCGTATTATGTATCGAAATTTGCTGTGTCATAATAGGTTTCAATACTATCTTTGAAGTATAAGTTAGAAAGTATATTAATCCCTATATATTAAAAGTTTTTGTTTTTTTCATTATTTGAAAATATCCTTCTTAGAGTTGAAGGTTTTTTAGATTTATTTGGTTGATTAATGGAACCTTTTGCAATCCCCAATTGCAAAAGGTTTTATTATTTAGATAAAGTAGTTAAATAGTTGGTATTCTAGTAATAAAGATGCTTTTATAATTCTTATTTTAATTTTAGATAGTTTTATTTTTTCATGTATTTCAATTCAACGACACTGATTGTAGTTTTAGCTTAGTTAGTTGTATTATGTGTCGAAATTTGCTGTATCAGAATAGATATCAGTACTATCTTTGAAGTATAAGATAGAAAGTATATTATTCCCTATATATATAAAAGTTTAGTTTTTTTCATTATTTGAATTTTTTTAGATAAAAAAAGGTTTAGATTTATTTGGTTAATTAATAAGAGCCTTTTGCAATCCCCAATTGCAAAAGGCTTTTTTAATTTAAACATTTAGAGTCATTTTTTTGTGAAAACAGTTCGTCGAATATTTATGCTATTTTACCTATAGTTATATAGTAGACATCGATTTTAATAAATAAAGATGCTTAATGCTTTTTATTTTTAAATTATTAATAAGTTTTTTAGAATAGTTTATAGTAGATAGAAGTACCCCAAATCTTAAAAATTTTATTTTTCATTATTTGAAAAACCCGCTTCATATAGAAGCATTTAGATTTATTTGGTTGATAAACCCTTTTACAGCTTTGTAAAAGGGTTTTTTATTTTAATGCGCTTTTACCAAAATACCATTTCAAAGAAATACCAAGATTTGTAAAAGTAAAACCTCCAACTGTTGCTGACGCAATATTTGTGTGTTGACCAAAAACATGAGCAAAAAATCGATCTGAAAATTTATATCCTAATCTTGTTTGAATTCTATAAGTTAATTGCTTAGAATTATCTTCTATAAATTGAAAACCAGTAGCTCCGCTAATCCAATAATACCAGTTTTCAGGAAGAATATTATTGGCATCTTTCAATAATTCTAAGAAGATTTCTACATTGTTAAACTTTTCAGGACTAAAATATATTGAAGGAACCTGTTGATTAAAAGTAATAAATTGATAATTCAATCCACCTTTTAAAACTGGATCAGCCATAAAATTATAGTATAATGAAGTAAAGAATAAGTTTCTTTGATTACCATCGCTTAATTGAGTTAAAAAGTACTGATTAAACCAACCAAAATTGAAGTTTGTATTAATATTATAGTTTGCATAGTAATTATCGTTTACAATTCTTCTATTTAATAAATCAGCATTAAAACTTTCTAATTGTTTACTGTAACCAATTTCAAGATTTTGCAGATTAAATGGCTTAATGTGAAAAGCTAAATTGGCAGAGAATTGATTATAACTAATATTTTCAGAATCTACTTTATTTATTCCTATGCTAGAAACTAATTTCAATCTAGGTAAAAGAACATAGTTTAAACCTCCATTAAAATTAATAGCACTTGTGGAAACTCCAGTGTTTTTATTTTCTGTATCTCTAAAATCTAAACTAGAAGTTAGTGTAAAACGTGTATTTAAAGGATATTCAATAGAGGTGTTTGAAGCATACGAAACATTATCTCCACTGTCATAACTATAATTAAAACGTTGCTTTATATGAGGTGTAAATTGTAATAAGAGTTTTTTCTCTAAAGATATGGCATCTTTTTGGTTAGGGAATATTTCTAGAGTTTTTTTAACCGCAGCATATGTTTTTTTAAGTTGAGTGTTTGCAAAAAAAGCATTAGCAATTCCTAAATTACCATCAAAAGATTTTGTGTCATTATCTAAAATTTTCTGGTAATAGTTTATGCTTTCTGAAGCATTACCACGATATATTTGCAAAGTAGCGTTTAATGCATGAACCCAGTTTCGTTCACCATAATCATTATATAGTTTTTGTATTTCTGTTTTAGCTAAACCGTTTTTCTTATTCCAAACTAAAGCTTGTACATAACGTTCTTTTGTTCTTTCTATATATGGAGCTTCTTCATCAGAAGGAAGTTTTCTGATAGCTTTTTCTGATAATCTTAATGCTGTTCTGTCATTTTTTTCTAAATGAGCTATCAAAGACAATCCGTTTAAGGAAATGATAGAATCTTTTTTAGTGCTTAAATTTTTAGAATAATTAATTTTTGCTTTTTCATAGTCTTTTTGAGATAAGTAAATATTTGTTTGTAATTGAAGTGATTGCTTATCATCTTTAAAGTCTTTAAAGTTGTCTTCTAAAATAGATAAAGCTTTATTGTGTTCTTCTTGTTTAAACAATTGATCTGCTAAACCTAATCGAATAAATTTTCTAGATACCATTGCATTTGGATTGTTTGGCGAAACTTCCAAGGCTTTATTTACATATTCTAAAGCCGGTACATAATCTTTTAAATTAGACAATGTATTTGCATATCCTAATAATGCATTAAAACTATTAGGTTGCTCTTTTAAAAGGGTAGTGTAATAGGCTTTAGCTTTTGGGTATTCTTTTCCCCAAAGTAAAGATTCTGCATAATTTAATTTAATTTCAAAATCATTTGGATACTTTTCTAAAAGTTTAGAAAATAAAGAAGTTGCTTCTTGTGTACTTCCAGTTAAACCTAAGGCTCTTCCGTAACAAAGTTTAGCTGTTTTGTTATTAGGAGTTTCTTTTAATACTGTTTCGAAGAATAATTTGGCATTTTTAAAATCACCAGTTTCAAGCATTTTAAAACCTTTATCCATATTCACTTGTGAGAATAAAGAAGAAATGTTTAAACAAATGATAAGAATTATGAGGGACAGTTTTTCTTTCATTTACAAAATTTTAATATAATAAATAAAGTGATCTTAAATATACTTCTTTCTTTTTTAAAAAAAATATATGTTAATAGGTTAAAAATATGTAAATTAGAAGAGATATAACTTATGAGATCGAAATTATTATCCCCGAAATCAATTCGACCAGAACAAGTATTCATGATTAGTGCATTGTTTGTAAATGCAGGTAATTATTTATACAATTTAATTGTAGGAAGAATTTTAGGACCTACTGCTTTTGCAGATGCAGCAATACTAATTACTTTTTTGTTGGTTTTGTCTTTTATTGCAATGACTTTTCAATTGGTTACCGCTAAATATACTGTGATTTTCGATGGTGAAGTAGAAGATAGCTTTATAAAATATATTACCAAAAGGACTTTAATAGTAGGGATTATTCTAGGAATAGTAATAGTGGCTTTTTCAAAAAATCTTCAAGAAATATTCAATACAAGTACGTCATTAATGTTTACTATTTTCGGAATAGGTGTTCCTATTTATTTCGTAATGAGTGTAAATAGAGGTTTTTTTCAAGGGAATAAAAAATTTGTTGAATTATCGATAACCTACCAAGGAGAAATGTTAAGCAGGTTAATAATAACAATTTTATTATTGTACTTGTTATCTAATATGCAGTCATCAATAGTAATTTCTATAGGAATTCTTATTTCACTTTTCTTTAGTTTGTTCCCTTATGCTTTAAAAAAAGCTTTTAAACCAGTTTTAACATTAAATGAATCTCAAAAAAAGTTAGTGATAAAATTTTTCATTCTAACAGCTTTTTATGAGTGTACTCAAATAATCATTAACAATAGCGATATATTATTAGTTAAATATTATTTCGATAATTATAATGCAGGTTTATATGCTTCACTCGCTTTAATAGGAAGAGTAGTGTATTTTGTAGCTTGGATGTTTGTAATGTTATTACTTCCTGCTGTTGTAAATAAAGAGAAAGAAGGATTACCACATGGTGCGATACTTTTAAAATACGTTGGCTACATTAGTATTCTTTCTTTTACAATTGTTTTAGGAAGTTATTTATTCCCAGAACTTGTAGTGAATGTTTTATTTGGAGAAGCATATATTGCAATTGCTCCTCTATTATGGAAATATGCATTAGCAACTTCTATTTTTGCAATCTCTAATGTTTTTGCATATTATTTTTTATCAATAGATCAATATATACCAGTAATTATTACTGGAATTTTAGGTATAACTCAGGTACTTTTAATTATTTACTTTCATAGTAGTTTAGAGGAAGTTGTAATTGTACAAATAATTGCAATGTCTGTATTGCTAGTTGTACAACTTTTCTTTTTCTTTTTAAAAACTTTCAAAAAACAAAAGACTGAACTACAATAAAATGTATTTCATCTAAAGTTTAATGTTTATAAACGAAATCGGTTGTTTTTTAGTGGGTTAAGGTAGATATTTAGTAGTGCTCTAAAAAAAACTCAAGCATATGAAATTAGCTATAGTTACCGCATTTCCTCCAAGTAAAGTAACATTAAATGAGTACGGATATCATTTAGTGAAACAGTTCAGACTAAATCATAGAGTAGAAGAGTTAATTTTATTAACCGATGAAACTGTAAAAGAAGAGCACTTATTTTTTGAAGAAGAAGGTTGTAAAGTAAGTATTAAAAATTGTTGGAAATTTAATAGTTATAAAAACTTAATTAGAGTTAATAAAGCATTAAATGAAACCAAGCCAGATGCTGTTTTGTATAACCTTCAATTTTTAAAGTTTGGAGATAAAAAAATACCTGCAGCTTTAGGTTTAATGATGCCTTATTTAAGTAAACTTAAGAAAATTCCAACAATAGTTTTATTACATAATATTTTAGAACAAGTAGATCTAAACAGTGCAGGAATTACTAAAAATAAGTTGTTGCAAAAAACTTATGGGTTAATAGGAACTATTTTGACGCGATTTTTATTAAAAGCAGATTATGTAGCACTAACAATTCAAAAATTCGTAGATACATTAAAAGATAAATATAAGACAGATAAGGCAATATTAATTCCTCACGGAACTTTTGAAATGCCGCCAGAACCAGATTATGCTTTGCCTGAAGGACCAAAAAAAGTAATGGCTTTCGGAAAATTTGGAACTTATAAGAGAGTAGAGGTGATGATTGAAGCTGTTGAAAGAGTTAGAGAGTTAACTAATGAGAGTTTAGAAATTGTAGTGGCAGGAACAGATAGCCCAAATACACCAGGTTATATAGAAGAGATGAAGCAAAAATATGCTCACGTTCCAGGTTTACATTTTACAGGATATGTAGCAGAAGAAGATGTTCCTATTATTTTTGGAGAAAGCACAGTAGTAGTTTTTCCATATACATCAACTACTGGAAGTTCTGGAGTTTTGCATCAAGCAGGTAGTTATGGTAAAGCTGTAATTATGCCTAATTTAGGAGACTTAACAGATTTAATTCAAGATGAAGGTTATAGAGGTGAATTCTTTGAGCCAGATAATGTTGAGTCATTAGCAACAGCTATAAAAAATGTAGTAACAAATGATGTGTATCGTTTAGAATTAGCTCAGGCTAATTATAAAGCAGCAGCGTCTTTACCTATGTCTGAAGTAGCAGAGATGTACTTAAATTATTTCGATAAAATTTTAAATAAAAATGATGTAGTTAAAACTCCAGAATTTATTTCGGAGTAATAAATTCAAACGAAGGTTTTTTGTTTCCATTTTTATCGATAAAGCCAAAATGCTTTTGTTTGTTTCTTTTCCATGGCATTTTTCCTGCTACAGAAGATGGTATTTTTGTAAAATCATAAAGCGTCCACGACATGTGTGATACATTGTACTTAGTAAAGTAACCTTGCATTTTTTCATGGTATTTTGCTTGAGATTTTTTAGAATCACCCATAAATAAATTCCAAATACTTTTATAGGAAGGAACACCAAACTCTTCGACCAGTATTGGTTTTTTAGTAGTTTCTTTTAAAGATGAAAAATCATTTTCAAAATTATCGTTAAAATGGTGAAATGAGACTAAGTCAACAGTGTTTGTTAAGTTTTTAGCTGCTTTAAAATTCGACCAACCAATCGTTATTAAATGATTTGAGTCGTGTTTTTTTATCTCTTTAGTCATATACTCTAACCATTTTAAAACATTCAGTTCTCCTCTGTTTTTAAAATCTAAATCGGGTTCATTTTTTATATCCCAAGCAATTATAGTTGTATTATCTTTAAAATAAGTAACAATACTTTCTGCATGTCTATGAGTTAAAGTCCAATCTTGCACAGTATAATCACCATAAAAATCGAATAAAGTAACAATAACTTTTAAGTTATGTTTTTTAGCAAGATTTATAGTTTCTTCAAGTTTTTTTAATTTTTCAGGTTTAACATTCGCTTTTCCAAAATCTTCATACTGAACAAAAATTCTTATAGTATTTAATTTTAAATCACTAATAAATTTAAAATCTTTATCTATAATTTCTGTATTGAATTTTTTACCAAACATATCCCAAGGAGTTTCTTGCGGATAGTAATTTATTCCTTGTATTTTAAATGGAATGTTATTTAAGAAAATAGAGTCATTTTTTGTCGTAGCAAATTGACTTCCTTTTATTTCTTGTAGTTTCTTTTCGTTTTCGTCTTTAACCAAATGACGAATTCTCCAGAATCCATCTTCTAAAAGCATCATAACATGATATGTAGAAGATAATTCTGTGTCAAAAACAAATTTCCCATCTTTAAAAACACGTTGATATTCAACAACATTTTCATCAGTAAAAGTTACTAATTGTCCGTCTGCACTGTAGAAGTTTATTTTAGGTTGATGTTGTAAAGTGGTAGTTTCTACATTTAATTTTTGACTATTATTATATTTTATGGTGTTTATTAAGTTCTTTTGAACACTATCTGTATAATAATCTTTTAGTCCATAAGGATTATTTTCACGATAGGCTATATTTTTTATATGCCAAGCGTTAAGGTAATCTTTTTGAATTTCTTTTAATGTTTGTTTTTCCATAGGTCTACCAGGATTTTCTATAGAACTCCATTTTATTTTGGGTAGATAAACTTGAACACTTTCAATCGGGAGGTGTAGTATAGATGCACGATCTGCTCCTGTATTTAAAAAACTAAAAACGACACTAATTCCATAAATACAAATAGAACATAGAAAAACAAATAGAAAAACAAGTAAAGCTTTATGTCTTTTTTTAGTAGTCATATTATTTTTTTAATTCTTTAATAAAACTTTTAGTAATTCCTCCAGTTTTTACATCTAATCTATAAAATCCATTAACATAAAAATCTGGGTGTAAATGGAATTTTGCATATCCCTTACGTGTAGGGATTTCTTTAATCTCTATTAAAGAATCATTTTTTATAATTTTTAATTGAGTTAAAAAACCATCTGGGATTAATTGATTCATAAAACTTTTAATAGGTCCTATTTTAATTTCTCTGTTAGTTTTAGAAAAATTAATATTAAAATCGTTAAAAAGTTTTTTGAATTTAATGTTTAAAGTATCACTTTCTGCAATTCCGTCAATATAAGCATGTGTTTTCCATGATTCTTGATGATTTGGATGTAACATTTTAGCAGTTGCTATTCCAGAAATTGTATTTCCATATGATGTAAGTATATCACCTTCAGAGTTTCTGGTTATGAATGTTACATGGGTGCCATCGCTAACAATATTATCATATTCATCTTTAATGATGGAAGTTTTAAAACTTGTAATTTGATTTCCATCTGCAAAATCATGAAACCTAGATGAAGAAATAGTAAAATTTACAGCATTGTTAGGGTATACTTCTACAGTAATTTCTTTAGAAGGAACTTTGTTGCATTCTGAATTAACTAAAAAACGTCCAGACTTTTTATAAGAAAATACTCTTTTCCAAGCAACGAGTCTTTTTATTTTTTCAGTAGAAGAAATAATTCGAGATTCGAATTGATGATTAATAATAACATCTGTGTCATCAAGTAAAGGATTATCGAATTCATCAGTTGGAGAAACAGTTAACATAAAATAATCAACACCGCCAGCAACTATACTTGGAGGTCCGGCATAAGATTCCATTATAGTTTTTTTATTAGATGGAGTAACATTAATACTTCCAGATAAAATAGTTTTGTTTTTATTAAAAACTTTCCATTGAATAATTCCTCTTTTATTTGAAATATGCTCTGGTATTTTAAAATGAAGTTCATTTTCTTCTATTATTGGATTTAACACAACTGTTGAATAGGAATTAGTACAAAATAATTTAAAGCTTTTAGAAGATGAAGAAAAAATTAAATTGATAGGGTATCCAGCTCTAGTTTCATTGATTAGAGTTTTTATATTTATTTTATTATTTTCTTCATTTTTAATTGTTTTAAAAGAAGAAAAGAAAAAAACTAACACAATTTTAATTATAATATGTAGTTTCTTAAATATCATTAATTAGGGTTTCCAATATAGTTGTCAGTTTCTATTTTAATAAAATTAAAACCATTTCCTTTAACTTTAATTAAATTATTTTTTAAATGATTTGTTAAACGTTTCGGAACCATTTTTTCAGATATATCTTCATTAGGTAAACCATTAACAAAACAAAAATCTAACTTGTCATAAATTACTTTAATACTATCTAAACTAGGAGGATGAAAACTGAAATTTTGTTTTCTTTGTTGGCGAACACTTTCTTTTAGAAAATTATGATCAACCCATAATAATTCCTTTTTTTCATTATAGTATGAAAGTAGTAATTGTGTTATGGTAGCTTCTTCTGTTCCTGTATTAAAAAGATTTCCTTTAATCTCTGTTTTATTTACTTTTATACCATTTAAACTTATTTTCTTATAAAGATCTGTTTTAGCTACATTTCCTTCACAATGTAAGTTAAATAATATCGGTTGTTCTTCAAATTCTGTTGGTGTAAATTCATCTGGATTAAAGATTTTTGGAATAGAGTCTTTAGTTTTAGACCAAGCAATACCTTCAAAGTCAATTCTGAAATTAGAAGTTTCCTTAGGCATTAATTTATGTTTTATATGATGTTTTGCATTAAACTGAGCTAATAATTTATCGTTATTATTGTAAAGAGTAGCTTTTATTATTACATCGGCAGGAACATTATCTACATTCTGAATTGTTCCTATAACTGCATAACTTTTATCTTTTTTTACAAGTTTTGCTTGAAGTACTTCTAAAACAGGTTGTTTTAAAACATCTTCATGTAAAGTTTGTTGTGTTGTAATTCTTCTTCTACCGTGATTAAAGTATGTAGTTTTATTAATAATCATTAACTGATCAGGAGGAAGATCTGTGTTAGGTTTAGGAATTTTTATAAACCATTTTCCTTTACGTTTAATAACTTCAAAATTATGTTGTTTATTAATTTTTTCTAAAGGAGTAACCCATTTTGTTTTAACATGAGCTTTAGCCAAATTTTTTGTTTCATTTTTTATAATGATGTCAATAGAGTTTAATTTCGCATAAGAGCTAAGTAATCCATCATTAACAGCTATTTCTAACATATATTGATCTAGTCCAATATTGATTTCAGGATCTACAAAAGAATGAGCTTGTTCAAATCGTTTAAAATCTAAAGCATCAAAGTAAGCTTTAACAACACTTTTAGGAGATATTTGAGTTTTATTTTCAATATAAAAATAATACATTCCATAACTAATACAAATTAAAATTAAGGCTCCCCACAGAATAGAAAATTTTAAAAGCCTCTTAGAAAAATGATTATAATTAAAGTTAAAATTTAAATAATCTGGTTTTTCATGTTTTCTGATTTTTAAAACACGAATTGCTATAGATTGAATATTAATAAGTAATAAAGTTAAAATAACTGTAGAGAATGGTATAATTCCCCACATTATTTTTTGAAATTTAGGTACTTCCTCTTTGGGTAAAATTGTAGATAAAGGTGGAACACCTAAACGTTCCCATACCATAATTCCATTTTCTAATTGTCTAAGTCTTTGCCATCCACAGAAATAAAGGATGGGATCATAAAATTTGTCATTTGAAAAAATATATTTTAAGTTGTATTTCTCAGGAACTGTTAAAAATTGTTGTAATGAACCTAAGCCTTCTATTCCTCTAAATTTTGAATTTTCTAATCGTTCAACAGCTCTTGTTGTAAGTTCAGGAAGTCTTCTTGCCGAGTGATAATTACCATCTACACTCATAGCTTTTGTTTGTGCTCCTAACCAGGCTATTTGATCACCAAAACCTAAAGTTAAATACCTCCAGTGATCGTGTTGATCTTGATTTAAAAAATTAACAATAGGAAGCATTTTTATTTTTTGGGGTTGTAAAGGTCTAAAATAACCTAAACTAATAGTGAAAATAGACATGAATAAAAGTCCAGAAGCCAGTAATCCACCAATTATTCTATGGTTAACAGCACCAAATGTTTTTTGATACAATTCTTTTAAATCTGTTTCTATAAACCGGTAAGCAAATTCACCAAAAATAGGGATTGACATAATTGAAGCCCATAAAGTAAATCTATCTAAAGTAAGAATATTAAACGCATTATTTCCCAAAAGCATTTTAGGAATAGGTGTTGTACCACCAGTCCCTAAAATAGTAAACATAGTGATTGACAAACCAAAAAAGATATAACGTTTGTGATAATACCTGAAAAAGATATACGGAAATAAGAAGAGTAATATTCCCCAAGGAATTATGAAAAATACTAATCCAGAAGAAGTTACTTCTAAGAAATTATCTCGTGATCCATGAGGAATTGGAACTTGTGTTATAGGGTTTTTCTTTGTGTTTATCCAATATGGTAAAATACAAACTATAATCAAAAGTAAAGAAGTGAGACCAAAAAGTAACATTCTTTTGAATAGTTTTAAAAAAACTCGTATAAATAACTTTACATCTACATTTTTTAAACTTCCAGATTCTTCGGCGGCATAATCCATTATCACAGTTCCAATAAGAGGAAAAATAAAAAATACCATTCCAAAAATTGGAGTGACATGATGTGAGGTAACAGTAACTGATATTAAAGCTATAGATTTAAAAAAATATTTATACTCCCCTTTTTTAAGCCATAAATATATTTCTGGTAGAGAGTGCATTAAAACAGAAATGCCTATAATACTAGGTAATTGACCAAAAACATGTAGTGTTTCAGCAAATGCAGAAGAAAAAACAGCCAAAAGTGCGGCGTAACCAGCAACTTTTTTATTTCCAGTAATAAGTAAAGAAAATCGATAAGATCCTGTTATGAATAATATTACTGCTATTATAGCTACAGTAAATAACCCAAATTTTAATCCACCTAACATAGAAAAAAGACCAATAGCTTGATGAACCAGAGGAGGATACCCCATTACTGTAAAACCAGTATACCAACTATAATTCCATGGTTCAAACCAACTATTAGCATAATGGTTAGCAAAAAATAAATGAATTAAAGCATCATAAGTATATTCCAAAGTAAAGAAAATACAAGTAGTATGATAAACAATTCCTATTAGTAAGGCGGAGATTAAATATTTATTGGTTTTTTTACTCAATAATAGTTTTTCTTTAAATATACAATAAAGGAATATAGTTTGAAATAACATTCGTCGATTTAAATAAGTAATTGGTCTAAAAAGGGGTTTACACTCAGGTATTTAAATCTATAATTGTTATATTGTATTTACTATCCCAATAGTAAATGTTAATCATAAAAAAACAAGTAAGCGAATGAAAATTGTAGCCATTGATGACCAAAAACTAGTTCTACTTTCTATAGAAAAAAAACTTTCTGATTTGGGTTATGAGGTTTATACAGCTAAAACTGGCCAAGGTGGTGTTGAGTTGATAGATAAAATAAATCCATGTTTAGTAATTGTAGATATAAATCTTAGACATATGTCTGGTTTAGAAATAACAAAATATGTTAAAGAATCGCCTAATTTAAAAGCAAAAGTTATAATTTTATCAGGAGAAACACAAGAAGAAACAATCATAAAAGGTTATAATTTAGGAGCAGATGACTTTATGAAAAAACCCGTCTCTTTAAACGAAATTGTTGTAAGAGTTAAACGATTAATTGGAGCTCCGAATAAGAAGAAAAAAAATAATTTAGAAACCTATAGTTCAAATGGATTAATAAGAGAGAAGTGTATTGGTGTAGTTATTCCGTGTTATAATGAGGAAGATCGATTGTTAAGCGATGAATTTACAGAGTTTGTATATGCAAACTTAGGTTACCACTTGTGTTTTGTAAATGATGGTAGTACTGATAATACTCTTAATGTCTTAAATAAATTAAGTAAAGGAAGAGAAGATTATATTAGTGTATATGATTGTGAGAAAAATGGCGGAAAAGCAGAAGCAGTACGTTTAGGAATGTTACACTTAGCTAAAAATGTCGAACTGGATTATATTGGTTTTTTAGATGCTGATTTATCTACAGATTTTAAAGATTTTGATGATTTGGTAAAAACCATTGAAACAACAAATTATAAAATAGTTAGTGGTTCAAGAATTAGTAGGATGGGAGCTAATATTAATAAACAATCAGCTCGTCAGATTATTAGTTTAACAATTAACTATATTATTCAGAAAATTTTAGGGATGAAATTTCAAGACACTCAATGTGGAGCTAAAATTTTAGATAAAGATATTATTCCTCTTTTGTTTGAAAAAAAATTTGTTACAAGGTGGCTTTTTGATGTTGAAATGTTTCTAAGGTTAAAAAAGAAATATGGAGAAGAAACTAAAAAATTAATATGTGAACAACCTTTAAAAAGATGGGAACATGTAGATGGATCCAAATTATCAATGAAAGATTCGTTAAAGATTGCTTTTCAGTTAACTAAGATTGCTACACATTACAGATAAACCTATTTTTTATTTTAAAATATGAATTTTAAATTGTATATTTAAAACGGAAAGAATTTATATAAATATCGGGGATAGAGAGTGATTATTTACTAACCACAATACTATCGCGTATGAAAATAGTTGCTTTCGATCATAATAAATTGATCTTATTATCTCTTAAAAAAAAGTTATCTGAAATAGGATATAGTACCAAAATAGCTAGAACTAGTAAACAAGCTATACAATTAATTGAAGAAACTCAGCCAGACCTTGTCACTTTAGATATCAGCGATTCAGATTTTTCTGGAATCGATGTTTTAAAATATTTAAAAGAATCTTCATTAAAAACGAAAATTGTAATTATTTCTGAAGACACTGAAGATACAGACATTATTGATTTATTTGACTATGGTATCGATGATTTTATTAAAAAACCAGCTACACTAAGTGAAATTGTAGTTAGAATTAATAAAATAATAGGTTTATGTCCTATTCCCCAAGAATTACTTTTAAAAGGAGAGTCTCTTCTAATAAGGGAAAAGTGTATTGGAGTTGTTATTCCATGTTACAATGAAGAGAGTAGGCTTTCTGAAGTAGAATTCAAACGATTTGTTAGTACTAATATTGGTTATCATTTATGTTTTGTAAATGATGGAAGTTCAGATGGAACGTTGGAAGAATTAAAAGCTTTAAGGAAAGGAAGAGAAGATTATATTAGTGTTTTAAATTGTGAAAAGAATGGGGGTAAAGCAGAGGCTGTTCGTTTAGGTATGCTCCATTTAGCTAAAAATACTGATTTAAAATTTGATTATATTGGTTTTTTAGATGCTGATTTATCCACAGACTTGCATGATTTTGATGATTTATTTAGAACAATTACTACTTCTAATTATAAAGTTGTTAGCGGTTCTAGAATCGAAAGAATGGGAGCAAATATTACAAAACAATCGGCAAGGAAAGTTATTAGTTTAACAATCAATTTTATTATTCAAAAAATTCTAGGCATGAATTTTAAGGATACACAATGTGGAGCTAAAATTATGGAAAAAGATTTGATTCCATTATTATTCGGAAAGAAGTTTATTACAAGATGGCTTTTTGATGTTGAAATGTTTTTAAGACTCAAAAAGAAATACGGAGAAGAAACAAAACATTTAATATGTGAACAACCTTTAAAAAGATGGGTTCATATGGATGGGTCAAAGCTTTCAATGAAAGATTCTTTAAAGATAGCTTTCCAATTAACAAAAATAGCAACGCACTACAGATCATAAAAAAAGCTCCAAATTTGGAGCTTTTTTATTCTCTACAGGGTAAATAACCCGAGACTTGCCTCGTTTGTAAATGATTAAAGTTTAAAAACGTATTTCTTTAAAATGCTCCGATGGCTTGCCTCGGAGAAATTTACTTCAAAAATTGATTTATTTTTTTCTAAACCAATACGCTGTTCTACCTAGTAAAGAAAAACCTATATAACCTCTAATTTTAAGTTTATCTACTTCCTCTAATTTGATAAAACATTTATATTTTTTTCCATTTTTTGGATCTAAGATTTTCCCACCAGACCATTCATCACCGTCTTTTTCTAATCCAGTTAAGATATTCATTCCTAAAATTGGTTGATTCTTATTTTTACCACTACATTTATCGCAAACAGCAGTTTGTCTTTCAGAATCAGTGATTTCAATAATTTTAGCAAAAGCTTTACCATCTTTTTCGTATACTTCAATAACACTATCAACTTTACCAGTTTCTTCATCTCTATTCTCCCATTTACCAAAAATGCTTTGAGCATTAATAGAAGTTGAAATTGCAACTAATAAAAATGTAAATATTACTTTTCTCATATGTAATCTGTATTTAATTTGTTCTAAAGCAAAAATTATGATTTTACATCATGTTTAAAATAACAAATGTTATTTAATCGTATTTAGCATCGAAATTATCGTGCCATTTTTCTTGTAGGCGCATTATTTGTTCTATAACATCTCTAACGCAACCTTCACCACCTTTTTTATCAGAAATATAAACAGATATTGCCTGTAATTCCCTAACAGCATCACTAGGACAACAAGGAATTCCAACTTTTTCCATTACGGGTAAGTCTGGTATGTCATCTCCCATGTATAAAACATTCTCTGATTGTAAATTATATTTTTCAACCAATTCATTATACTGATCAATTTTCTTGTGAGCACCTAAATAAATATCAGTAATTCCTAAACCTTCTAAACGAGTACGAACTCCCTCATTCTTTCCACCAGAAATAATACAAACTCTATATCCCGCTTTAACAGCAGCTTTTAGAGCATAACCGTCTTTAATATTCATTTGACGAACTAATTCTCCGTTCGGAAAAACAGTAACTATACCGTTAGTTAGTACACCATCAACATCAAAAATAAAGGTGTTTACATCGTTAAAAAGTTCTTTATAGCTTTTATCCATTTTGGATTGATTTTGTTATTAATTGATAAATTTCTTTCTGATTAGAATCCAATAATTCTAAATGTCGTTCTATAGTTTTTTTATCTTTCCTTTTTGCAGGTCCGGTTTGTGCTAAATCTGGTTTAACTTCTTCTATTTTTAAAGCTGTTTCTTTAATTAAAGGTAACAATACTTCAAAAGGAACATTGTATGACTTACAAATATCATTCCCAATTTTATACATGTGATTGGTAAAATTATTTACAAATACAGCTGCAACATGTAATTTACTTCTCTGATCAGAAGTAATAGAATATACTTTTTCAGAAATAGAAGAAGCAAGTTGCTCTAACAATTTAAAATCAGTTTCATTTTCTGCCTCTATACATAAAGGAATAGAGGAGAAGTCTACTTTTTTATTTTTTGAAAAACTTTGTAAAGGATAAAAAATTCCTTTTTTACCATTATTTGCAAGAGTGTTCATAGGAACACTACCAGAAGTGTGTGCAATTAGTTTATGATGAGGTAGTTGAGGAGAAACTTCAGCTATAGCATCGTCTGATACTGCAATAATATAAACATCTGCATCAGTTAGCAACGTGATATTATCAGTGATAGAAACTCGATCTTGAAATTCAATAATCGAATTTATATTTCTGGCGTACAATTGTTTCAATTCAACATCATTACAATTTAAAAAAGCTTGTGAAAGATGATGAGAAACGTTTCCTCCCCCTATAATAACTACAGAAATCATAGTAGCGAAGATATTGAAATTATTTGAAGCTATGGAAAGCATTTAGTAATTTAGGAGCTAAATTTTTCAACATGGATTCAAATAAAAAACTAGGGATAAATTCAATTTGTACGCACGTAGGTGAAGTTAAAGACGAACAATTCAAAGGAGCCGTTTCACCAATTTATTTATCATCGTCATATCAATTTTATGATGTAGATATAAAAAGATATCCGAGATATTTCAATACACCAAATCAAGAAGCTTTATGTAGAAAGATAGCAGCATTAGAAAAAACGGAAAATGCTTTAATATTTGGTTCTGGAATGGCTGCAATTAGTACAGCTATGTTTGCTTTTTTACACAAAGGAGATCATGTTGTTTTACAGCAGACTTTGTATGGAGGAACTTATAATTTGGTTGTTGAAGAATTTGATAAATTCGGTATAGAATATTCTTTTACAAATAGTTTAAAAATTGAAGATTTTGAGAAGGAAATTAAATCAAATACAAAAGTGATTTTTATTGAAACTCCTTCGAATCCGTTACTAAAAGTTGTAGATATAAAAGCGGTTGCTGAATTAGCAAAGAAAAATGAAATCATAACGATGATCGATAATACGTTTGCTTCTCCAATAAATCAAACTCCTGTAGATTTTGGAATTGATATTATGATTCATTCAGCAACAAAATATATGGGTGGGCATTCAGATATCTTAGCCGGAGCGATTGCAGCTTCTAATGAACATGTTGATAAAATTTGGAATATTGCTAAGAACTTTGGTGGAAGTTTAAGTGATTTCACAGTTTGGATGTTAGAAAGAAGTATGAAAACAATGAGTTTACGTGTAAATCATCAGAATACAAATGCGATGAAAATGGCAGAGTATTTAGAGCAAAATCCGAATATAGAGAAAGTATATTATCCAGGGTTAACATCTCACGAAGATCACGAATTAGCTAAAAGTCAAATGAAAGGATTTGGTGGAATGTTGTCTTTCGAGTTAAAATCGAATTTAGACGCTATGCAATTTCAACGTAATTTAGAGTTAATAAAACCATCTATGAGTTTAGCTGGAGTAGAAAGTACTTTGTTAAGTCCGACACAAACTTCACATGCATTATTAACTCCAGAAGAAAGAGCAAATCAGGGAATTAAAGATGGATTAATTCGTTTTTCTGTTGGAATAGAAGAGGTAGAAGATTTAATTGCAGATATAGAACAAGCTATAGATAAATTATAAGATGATTAATAAAGTTTTATTTTTTTTATACCTAATATTTGCTAGTTACAGAGTAGAAGCACAAAAAAGGATAAAAGAAGATAAATATTTAGATAGCTTAGCAAAGAAAATTTATTTTCAACACAAAGAATTGTATTTTAAAAGAGGCTCTTTAGAAGCGATGAAAGAAATTATTCTTTACATCAAAAACAATGATAAATATTACTTATTGGAGTGCCATACCTCCAGAGATGGTTTGAAAGAAGAAAATCAGTTGTTAAGCGAAAAAAATGCTGGTATGATTGAAAGGACTTTGATTAATTTAGGACTAGATACTTCAAGGTTTACTGTAATAGGAAAAGGAGAATTGTTCCCTTGTTGTCATGCACATACTAGGGCTGAAAGATATAAAAATAGAAGAATTCAAATTAAAGAAGTTAGTGAAGAAGAAATCAAACAATTAAAGAAAAGTAAAAAATGAAACTAGATATATTAGCTTTTGGATCGCATCCAGATGATGTAGAATTAGGTTGTTCTGCAACTATAGCAAAAGAAATTTCTTTAGGAAAAAAAGTAGGAATAGTAGATTTAACACGAGGAGAACTAGGAACAAGAGGTTCTGCTGAATTACGTGATGAAGAAGCCGCTAAAGCTGCAGAGATTTTAGGAGTTTCTGTTCGAGAAAATTTAGCGTTTGCAGATGGTTTCTTTAAAAATGATAAAGAACATCAGTTAGAAATTATCAAAATGATTCGAAAGTATCAGCCAGAAATTGTTTTATGTAATGCTATAGATGATCGTCATATTGATCATCCAAAAGGAAGTCAATTGGTTTCTGATGCGTGTTTTTTAAGTGGTTTGTTAAAAATAGAAACAACATTAGATGGAAAACAGCAAGAAAAATGGAGGCCAAAACAAGTTTATCATTATATCCAATGGAAAAATATCGAACCAGATTTTGTTGTAGATGTAACTGGATTTATGGATAAAAAAGTAGCTTCTGTATTAGCTTACAGCTCTCAATTTTTTGATCCAAATAGTAAAGAGCCTGAAACTCCGATTACTAGTAAGAACTTCACTGAGAGTGTTGAGTATCGTGCAAAAGACTTAGGAAGATTAATAGGAGTAGACTATGCAGAAGGGTTTACAGTAGAAAGATATGTTGCTGTAGAAAATTTAAGTAAATTAATTTAAAAAATATTTTGTCATACTTTAAAAAAGTTATATATTTGCACCCGCTAGTTAAATGGTGATTGTAGCTCAGTTGGTTAGAGCGCCGGATTGTGGTTCCGGAGGTCGCCGGTTCGAACCCGGTCTTTCACCCATAATTTAAGAGTTCAGTATTTACTGGACTCTTTTTTTTTGTTTCAATAAATTTTTGTGTTTTGTGTTTTTCGTGTCAGCTAATGTGTCAAGAAAATGTCATGATTACTCCTTTTTAGAGTTATAAAGTTCAAAAAAAGATAGAAGTTTAATTTGTGAGTAATAGGTCAAAAAAAATGATTTGTAATCCAGATGTTTAATACTAGTTTTAAAAAATATGAAAAAAGTGTTAAACTGCTTTCAGTTTGTAGTAGTAAAAAAAAACTTCTAAGGGTAAACCCTGAGATAAAATTCAGGGTATTTCTATTTTTTGTAAATAAATAATTGTCTTTAATATTGTACTTGTAAGTAAGTTCATTAAAAAGGAATCATTATTGTGGTTTTTATAATTGAATTTTGATTGATTATGTTTTTAAAGAACTTATCTATGTTATAGAGGTATTAGAAATGAATATGAAGTTTGTACGGATATCTTTATTTTAAAATATGTAACCTCAAGTCAAGTCCAGTGCATGAAGAATCTTGATAAAACGAGAGTGCTGGTACATATATGAAAAAAGAGACTTTAATAAGTCTCTTTTTTATTTCTCAGGTTAAGAGTGTGAATATTACTCTATTCTCTTTTGAATTTTTCAACCCACATATCGTATTTATCTTTATGTTTAAAACGTTTGTGAGTCCATAAATAATTCTCGGGTTGTTCCTTTATAGATTTTTCAGTTATTTTAAGGTATTTGTCGATAATCTGATAGTTTTCATATTTCTTAGGAGTATCGGTAATTAATTCAAAAGTGGTTTCATAATACCCTCTTTTGATTTTTTTTGTAGTGTAATTAACTACGGCCATATTGAATTTTTTAGCTAAAATTTCTGCACCTGTATGAACGGGTACTTTAACACCAAAAAACTTTTGCCAGTAATAGGTTTTCTGAAGCACAGGAGATTGATCGCTTAATAAAATGTATGCTCCTATATTACCGTTTTTGATATTTTTTACCATATTAGGTACGGTGTCTTTTGTTTTGTACGCAATTAAACCAAATTTTGTTCTAGAGCTTTTTACAAATTTTTCAAAATAAGGATTCTTGATTGTTGTATAGGCTCCATAAATTTGAACATCACTAACCAATGGCATAGATACCGACCATTCCCAATTGTTGAAGTGAGCTCCAGTTAGAATTATATTTTTTCCTTGTTTACCAACTTTATTTAAAACTTCTGGGTTAACAAATTTATATCTTTTTCGAGCTTGTTTTTCTGTTAAAGAAAAAGCTTTAATACTTTCAACTATAAAATCGCCAAAATGGCGTAAACTTTTTTTACGCAATATTTTTAATTCTTTATCTGTTTTTTCGGGGAAAGCTAATTTTAGATTGTTGTAAACAACGTCTTTTCTGTATCCTACTACATAGTAAACTAAGAAAAATAGAAAATCAGAAAGCATATATAGTAAACGCATTGGTAGTCTTGATAAGCACCAAACGATAGGGTAGATAATAAGGAATAAAATATATTTCATTCAGTAAAATTTTGTGCAAATATCGTATTTAAAATGTAAAATTAGTGAAACCAAACTTTTCATTAAGTTTGTGAATATATATCTACTTATGAATAAAGTAATTTTAGGGCTAATTTTGGTCAATGTATTGACTTCAATTAAAGGATTTGATGATCAAGCTTTCTTTAATAAATTTAAATTTCAAGTTGGTAAAATTCTCGAAGGAGAAAAAATTAGAATGCTAACTTCAGGTTTTTTACATGCAGATTGGGTGCATTTAGGGTTTAACATGTATGCTTTGTATTTGTTTGGCGGTGGAGTTGCTATACGGTTTGGAAATACAAAGTTTGTTTTAATTTATTTGGTTAGTCTTTTATTTGGGAGCTTATATACATTGTATAGAAATAAGCAGAACTATTATTATTCTGCTATTGGAGCATCTGGTGCGGTTTCAGGAATTATGTTCGCTTCAATTCTTTTGTTTCCTGGAAAGTTATATAGTTTTATATTTTTTCCGTTTTTTAGTTTTCCGGCTTATGCTTTGGGTATAGGATACCTGTTGTATTCTATATACGGAATGAAAAAACAATTGGGTAATGTTGGTCATTCAGCGCATTTAGGAGGCGCTATTGGAGGTTTTGTGATAACATTGTTACTAAAGCCTAGTGTAATTCATAATAATCCTAAGATGTTATTATTGCTAGGAGGGATTATATTGGTTTTTCTTTTGTTTGGAGGTAAAATAGATAAAAAAGTATAAAGGGAGGTGCTGAAATTAACTTAATAGAAATATAATTAGATAAAAAAAACCGAAACTAATGTTTCGGTTTTTTTTGAGCGGGAGACCGGGTTCGAACCGGCGACATTCAGCTTGGAAGGCTGACGCTCTACCAACTGAGCTACTCCCGCGTTGGTATTGCGGGTGCAAATATAGAAACCTTTTTCGTTTATGCAAACAATTATTTGTAGAATATTTGTAAAAAAAAGTGTTTTTATATATGAGGTTAGAAATGAGGGGTGTAGAAATAAAAAAAACCGAAACTAATATTTCGGTTTTTTTGAGCGGGAGACCGGGTTCGAACCGGCGACATTCAGCTTGGAAGGCTGACGCTCTACCAACTGAGCTACTCCCGCATTGGTATTGCGGGTGCAAATATAGAAGCTTTTTAGTTTCTGACAAAATTTTTAAAGAAAAAATCTAATAAAATTTTTGATCTTCCCTTAAGATTTTGGCAAAATGAAAAGCATAAATATTAAATCCTTCATTATAATAAAATTTATGAGACTTAGTATTAGTACTATAAGTATTTAATTCCATAGCTTCACATCCTTTTTGCTTGGTGTATTCATAAATCCATTCGAAAAAAAGTTTTCCTAAACCTTTACCTCTGTAAGTTTCAGAAATAATTACATGATCAGGTTCAACACTTCTACCTAAATAATGCCTAGTAGAATACCATAAACCACAAACTCCGATGAGCTCATTATCATCAAAAACAGCTACACACTCATAATTTGGACAATTTCCCATTTCTATGATTCTATTTTTTAATAAATCAGGAGGTGTTTTAGTATTAATTTTAGAAAGTAAAGGAAAAATACTTAGTATATTGTCTTTATCAATAGTATTAAAAGATATATTCATTTATTTTTCTGTTAAAAGTAATGGTTTTAGTAAAAAGAATTAAAGCGGAGGAAACTTATTTCTTAAGAAAAGAAATTTTAAGAAAAAACATAGATCTTCCTTATGAATTTGAAGGCGATTTAGATAAAACTACATTTCATTTAGGTGTTTATGAAGAGGATACATTAGTTTGTATTGGAACCTTTATGAAGAATAATTTAGAAGATTTAAAAGGAAATCATTATCAATTACGAGGCATGGCAACTTCTATAGAGGGAAGAGGGAAAGGTTTTGGAAAGTTATTGTTAGGTTTTGCGACTAATGAGTTAGAAAAACAAAAAATTGATTTTCTATGGTGTAACGCTAGAGAGGTTGCTCTTAAGTTTTATGAAAAAAACAATTTTGAAATCATTGGAGAAAAGTTTATTAACAAAGCAGGACCACATTTTAAAATGTATAAATCAATAACTAAATGAAATTAATTAGACAAGTAAGTTTTTTCTTTTTATTAACGAGTGTTTTTACAAATTTCGCTCAAAAAAGAGAGGTTAAAATTGAATCAATCAAAATAACGGAAAGTATATACATGCTTAAAGGACAAGGAGGTAATATCGGTCTTTTTGTTGGTGAAGATGGAGCTTTTATGATCGATGATCAATTCGCACACTTAACGCCAAAAATTCTAAAAAAGATTAAAAAAATTACAAATAAGCCCGTTAAATATTTAATTAATACGCATTGGCATGGCGATCATACTGGTGGTAACCAAAATATGAGCAAAGAGGGAGCTGTAATTATATCTCACAAAAATGTAAGAAAAAGAATGGGGATGGAAAGTGTAGTTAGAGGTAAAACTAAACCAGCTTCACCAAAAGAAGCTTTGCCAGTTATAACATTTACCGAAGATATGATGGTTCATTTCAACGGAGAAGATGTTTTAATATCTCATGTTCATGAAGCGCATACAGATGGAGATGCACATATTTATTTCACAAAAAGTAATGTGTTGCATATGGGAGACACCTATTTTCAAGGTAAATATCCTTATATAGATTTAACTAGTGGCGGAAGTATTGAAGGTTATATAGCTTCAGCAGAAAAAGCATTATTAATGATAGATGATACAACAGTCATCATCCCTGGACATAGAGAAATATCTAATAAAAATGAATTACTAGCTTACAAGAATATGTTAGTTACGTTAAGAGATAGAGTACAGAATAAAATAAATGAAGGGAAAACAGTAGAAGAGGTTAAAAATGATATTTCAATTACCAAAGAGTATGATGACTTGAAATATGGAGATTGGTTTATAACTAGTGAAGGTATTAGAGAAACTATATATAAAAGTTTAACATCTAAATAATAATTTTTAAAAGTTCATTTATTTGGAGTGAAGTAGAGTGTTTTATACACTCTACTTTTTATTTTGTATGATTTCTGCTATTGTTTTATTTTCAATTTTACTTTCTAGCCAAGAAAGTATATCTAGATATAAGAAAGCTCTTTTCTCATACGGATGATGCTCAAAAGCTTTTAGTTTTGTGTGGATTTTTTGAAATTCTTTTTTAAATTGATGTGGATATAAATCTCCTAAAGAACGAATAGATTCAATAAAAACTTTTTGAACTTCTTGTAGATTTTCCATTTTTAATAAGAATTTGTATGTTTCTTTAAATTGTTTTTCTAAATGATAATCTAAACCGCATTCATAGTGGGCAATCAAGTTTAAAATTCGAGCAAAGCACTGTAAGTCTTCTCCAACATAAAGCTTTTTGGCTTCAATAATTTTGGTGAGATATTCAATACACATTTTATTGTTACCCATACCAAAATATAAACAGGCAATCTTATAATAAAATTGAATAATATGGTGTTTATCTAATCTCTTACTAAATTTTTTTATTTTTTCATTTATTTCATAAATTAAATATTCTCCATCTTTAAAATTTCCTTCGAAAAAATGTTTATGTAACTTATTAGCATAGAAATATTGAAAAATTAAAATTTCTGTATTACTATTTACAGGAATTTGATTGTTTTTTATCTCTATTTCAAATAAATTTAATTCTTTATTAAATTCATTTTTATGCCTTGTGAAAAAAAGAGATTCTAATAAATAATTTCTTCCTTTCAGATAAAATACAGGGTTTGTGGCAATCATTTTCGGATATTCTCTAAAAAGAGAAACCCATTTACTAGCGTACTTATATCCATTCAAAAAATCTTGAGTTAAAAAACAACGCCAAAGATGTGCTTTATAAAGCCATAAGCGTTCTCTAAAGCCAAGTGAATTATAATCGATTTTTGGCAGTCTTGCATTAAAGTAATCATTTATTTTTTGTAATTCTTCGTCATTTCTAACATAACCAGTTTTTAATAAAATTCCATACAATTGTAATGAAAGATTAGAAAGTTTACTTGTAATTACATTTTGTTGACTTAGTTCTTTTGCTTGTATAGTAAGTTCATCAGCTCTGGTACTAATACTTCGAGTTATGTATTGACTTTCAATTACTTTTTCTAATTCAACAATTTCATAGGCAACATTTTTTTCTTCATTTTCAATTGCTAGAATTTTAGCTTTATCTAAAAGCTTTAAACTTTGTTTGTATAACCCTTTTTGATATAAAACTGTAGCAAAATCAAGTTGCTCACGAATTTGAACTCGTAAGTTTTTATGAGATGGATTCATACGTAAACTCGTTAGAATTTGTTTGTATAAATGTGCTTTTAAATTAGATAGTTGTTGCTTACTAACAATACCACTATTAATAATAGCTTTTTCATCATATTTTTTCTGTTTTTCTAAAAACTTAAATAAAGAGAAAAATTTTGCATGATTATTTCCTTCTAATCTACCAATATATAAATTGAATTGCCTTTTTTCTGACTTTGTTAAAGATTGAATTAAGGCAAATAAAGCATCTAGATTTTGATTAGCTTTTGTAAAATTATTCATTTTAATGTATTGATAATGAGTGTATAGTGTTTTATTGGAGTCTCTTTTGATATCGTAAAGATATGGGTGAAATCAAAAGAGATTTTAAAGCCAATATATAAATTTGAGTTAGATAATAACAACTATTAGTTACAATGAAAGATAATAAAATCCAAATTTTTGACACCACTCTTAGAGATGGAGAACAGGTGCCAGGCTGTAAGTTAGATACTAATCAGAAACTAGTAATAGCTGAACGATTGGATAGCATGGGGGTTGATATTATAGAAGCTGGATTTCCAATTTCAAGTCCTGGTGATTTTAATTCAGTGAATGAAATCGCAAAAATAGTTAAAAATGCTACAGTTTGTGGTTTGTCAAGAGCTGTGCAAAAAGATATTGAAGTTGCAGCTGAAGCATTAAAATATGCAGTAAAACCTAGAATTCATACAGGTATAGGTACAAGTGATTCTCATATAAAACATAAGTTTAATAGTACTAGAGAGCAAGTAATTGAAAGAGCAATTGCAGCTGTTTCTCATGCCAAAAAGTATGTGAATGATGTTGAGTTTTATGCAGAAGATGCTGGTAGAACAGAAAATGAATTCTTAGCAAAAGTTTGTGAAGCTGTAATTAAAGCTGGAGCAACAGTTTTAAATATTCCTGATACCACAGGATATTGCTTGCCAGAAGAATATGGAGCGAAAATAAAATACTTAAAAGATAATGTGAAAGGAATCGATGATGTTATCATTTCTTGTCATTGTCATAATGACCTTGGTTTGGCAACTGCAAATTCAATTTCAGGAGTTGTAAACGGAGCTAGACAAATAGAGTGCACAATTAATGGAATTGGTGAACGAGCTGGAAATACAGCTTTAGAAGAGGTGGTTATGATTTTAAAACAACATCCTTATTTAAATCTTCATACAGATATCAATACAAAATTATTGTATGATACAAGTTTAATGGTGAGAGAAAAAATGGGAATGCCTGTTCAACCTAATAAAGCTATTGTTGGAGCAAATGCATTTGCACATAGTTCTGGGATCCACCAAGATGGAGTGATTAAAAATCGTGAAACTTATGAGATTATCGATCCAGAAGAAGTTGGAGTAACAGAAAGCGCAATAGTTTTAACAGCAAGAAGTGGACGAGCAGCTTTAGCATACCGAGCTAAGAAAATTGGTTATGAATTGACTAAGGTTCAGTTAGACAAAGCATATCAAACTTTCTTGCAATTTGCTGATAAACAAAAAGAAGTAATAGATGAAGACATTCATCTAATCATGAAAAAAGTTAGTAATATTTCAAAAATAGCAATCGCATAATGGGAAAAACATTATTCGACAAAGTGTGGGATAAACATGTAGTAGATACTATAGAAAATGGTCCGCAAATATTATATATCGATAAGCATTTAATTCACGAAGTTACAAGTCCTCAGGCTTTTAATGAACTTAAAGAAAGAGGGGTTTCAATAGCAAGGCCAGATAAAATCGTAGCAACTGCAGATCATAACACACCTACTGTAAATCAGCATTTACCTATTAAAGATGCTTTATCCAGAAATCAATTAGAACAATTAGAGAAAAATTGTAAAGAAAATGATATTACGTTGTATGGTTTAGGTCATAAATACAATGGAATTGTTCATGTTATGGCTCCAGAATTAGGAATTACACAACCAGGAATGACAATGGTGTGTGGTGATAGTCATACATCTACTCACGGTGCTTTTGGAACTATTGCATTTGGAATAGGTACAAGCCAAGTGGCGCAAGTTTTTGCAAGTCAATGTTTGTTGATTCAAAAACCGAAAAGTTTAAGAGTTAGCGTAAACGGAAAACTTAAAAAAGGAGTATTACCTAAAGATGTGATTTTATATATCATATCTAAGTTAGGAACAAATTCAGGAACTGGATATTTCTGTGAATATGCAGGAAATGTATTCGAAGAAATGTCTATGGAAGGTAGAATGACAGTTTGTAATATGAGTATTGAAATGGGAGCTCGTGGAGGTATGATTGCTCCTGATCAAACTACTTTCGATTATGTTGAAGGAAGAGAATTTGCTCCTAAAGGCGAAGAATTTCAATCTAAAGTAAATTATTGGAAAACATTAAAGACTGATGAAGACGCAGTTTTTGATCAAGAATATTCTTTTGATGCTGAAGATATAGAGCCCATGGTTACTTATGGAACTAATCCAGGAATGGGAATTAAAATATCAGAAAGCATACCGCAAAATAGCGATGAATCTTTCGAGAAGTCATTGTCTTATATGAATTTCAAAAAAGGAGAAAGTTTAGTAGGGAAGCCAATAAACTATGTTTTTATAGGAAGTTGTACAAATTCAAGAATTGAAGACTTTAAAGTTGCTGCTAGTTTTATTAAAGGAAAACAAAAAGCAAAAAATGTAAATGCTTGGTTAGTTCCAGGTTCACAACAGGTGGCTAAACAAATAAAGGATGAAGGTTTACAAGAAATATTTGAAGCTGCAGGTTTCGAATTACGTCAACCTGGGTGTTCTGCTTGTTTAGCAATGAATGATGATAAAATCCCAGAAGGAGAATACTGCGTGTCTACATCTAATAGAAATTTTGAAGGAAGACAAGGACAAGGTGCTAGAACAATTTTAGCAA
This sequence comes from Tenacibaculum aquaeponti, assembly GCF_052084715.1. Taxonomy (GTDB): domain Bacteria; phylum Bacteroidota; class Bacteroidia; order Flavobacteriales; family Flavobacteriaceae; genus Polaribacter. The sequence goes on from NZ_CP197288.1 coordinate 3,682,465, forward strand.
GTCCTTTAGTTGCAGCAGCAACAGCAGTAGAAGGAAAAATAATTAATATAACGGAACATTTAAACTAATGGAAAAGTTTCAAATATTAAAAGACACAGCGGTACCGTTACCCGTAGAAAATGTTGATACAGATCAAATTATTCCTGCTCGTTTTTTAAAGGCAACAGATAAAAAAGGTTTTGGAGATAATGTATTTAGAGATTGGAGGTTCCATAAAGATGGAAGTGTAAATAAAGATTTTGTTTTAAACAATAAGAATTACAAAGGAAGTATTTTAATTGCTGGAGATAATTTTGGTTGTGGTTCTAGTAGAGAACATGCAGCTTGGGCTTTAGCAGGTTATGGTTTTAAAGTAGTTATTAGTAGTTTTTTTGCTGATATTTTTAAAGGAAATGCTTTAAATAATGGGATTTTACCAATACAAGTAACTCCTCAATTTTTAAGTGATTTATTAAAAGAAATAACTAATAATCCTAATACAGAATTAACTATAGATCTTGAAAATCAAAGTTTAAAAACTACAGTTGGAACGGTAAATTTTGATATTAATCCCTATAAAAAGTTGTGTTTATTAAATGGTTATGATGACATAGACTTTTTAATTAGTAAAAAAGAAGAAATACAAGCATACGAAACATCGTTGTAAAAAGAATACAAGTATATGAAATTTAATATAACAGTAATTCCCGGAGATGGTATTGGTCCAGAAGTAATAGATCAAGCTAAAAAAGTATTACAAGCTATTGGTGAAGTTTACGATCATACTTTTGTGTATGATGAGGTACTAATGGGAGCTTGTGCTATAGATGAAACAGGAAACCCATTACCTGAGAAAACTTTAGCTTCTTGTAAGAAAAGTGATGCAATTTTATTTGGAGCTATCGGAGATCCAAAATATGATAATGATCCTTCAGCTAAAGTAAGGCCAGAACAAGGGTTATTAAAATTAAGAAAAGAACTTGGTTTATATTGTAACATTAGACCAGTTAAAGCATATGATGCATTGATAAAAAACTCACCTTTAAAAGAGAACATTATTAAAGGAACAGATATTGAAATTTATCGAGAATTAACTGGTGGTATTTATTTTGGTATAAAAGAATTAAGTGATGATGGTAAGATAGCTTTTGACGGATGTTCTTATTCTGTAGAAGAAATTGAGAGAATGGGACATTTAGCTTTTAAATCAGCCAGAAACAGAAGAAAAAAATTAACATTAGTCGATAAAGCCAATGTGTTAGAAACTTCTCGATTATGGAGAAAAACGATTACAGCTTTAGCGAAAGAATATCCAGATGTTGAAGTAGATACAATGTTTGTAGATAATGCAGCAATGCAGTTAATCTTAAATCCAAAACAGTTTGATGTTATTCTTACAGAAAACTTATTTGGAGATATTTTATCAGATGAAGCAAGTGTAATTGGAGGTTCTATAGGTTTGTTAGCTTCAGCTTCAGTAGGAGATAAAGCAGCTTTATTTGAGCCTATACATGGTTCTTTTCCGCAAGCAAAAGGTAAAGATATAGCAAATCCACTAGCTTCTATTTTATCGGCGGCAATGCTATTAAGACATTTAGATTTAGAGACAGAGGCTACAGTGATTGAAAACGCTGTACAAAAGTCTTTAGAATTAGGAATAACAACACAGGATATTGATTCTGAGAACGATTTTACTACCTCAAAAGTTGGAGATTTTATAACCGATTATATCCATAATCAGGAGGATAGTAATATTAATTTTACAAATGTCCATATGGGACAGAGTACTATAATTTAGTTAAGTTTTGTTTTGAATTTAAGCACTCCTAAATTTGGGGTGCTTTTTTATTTGCGTTATTTTTAATTTTTATGTTAAAAAAATATTTTTTATTTATTTTAAATGAAGTTTTTGATTATTTGATTGTTGAATTTTTTTGTTTTTTAATTTTTTTTTAAAAAAAATGCATTTTTATGAGATTCGTAATTTCAATCACTTCGTTTAAGTATTTCATAATTACAATATCTTTTTAATATTTGGAATTATCGTATTGTTATTTTTAACAGTTTTTTTTTGACTATTAACTTTTTGAATACAACGTTTTCGTTTGTTTTACAGGTGGTTAGGTTTTGTTTTTTGCTTGTTGGTATTTAGTTTTGGTAGGCGATTAACTGATTCAAATTTTTAATTATGTCAAGTGTAAAAAAACTAAAACTTTTTATTTTAACGTGTTTATTACATGTAACTATTATTGCTCAAGAAAAAGAGAGTAAGAACAATTTTTCAATTACCGGAAGTGTAGATGTTTATGGAACAACAAACTTAGCCGACAATGCACGAGGCACTATTGGAGTTTTATCTTCAAATAGCGCAGGAGAAGGCGCGCATGGTTTTGGTTTAGGAATGGTAAATACTATTTTTTCTTATGACTTAGGAAAAGCAGGTGTTGTAGCTGACTTAGCTTTTGGACCAAGAGCAAATGCAGCTAATGCATATGAAGGAAATATCAATCAATTATATGTGTATTATAAAGCTTCTGATAAAATCACGATTTCTTTAGGACAATTCAATACATTTTTTGGATATGAATTGATTTCGCCAGTTGATAACTTTAATTATTCTGTTTCTTATTTATTTAATGCAGGACCATTTTCTCACACAGGTATCAAAACTGATTATCGAGTTTCAGAAGATTTGTCTTTTATGTTAGCGGTTACAAATCCTCATGCATTAACAGCAGGAACTAATATTACAAATGATTTTCAGTTTGGTTTTCAAGCAGGATATAAAGATCAATACTTAAATATAGTTTATGGAGCTGTAGATACTTCTGGAATAGATGATGTTTTCTTTATCGATTATACAGGAGGCTTTAATGCTTCAGAATCTTTTTATGTAGGAATAAATGCAGCATATTCTAATTCAAGTGAAGCAGATGCTGGATATTATGGAGCGGCATTGTATTTACAAAATTCATTTTCAGAGACTTTTGCTTTAGGTTTAAGACCAGAATATTTTACAACTACAGCAGGTAGTGTAGATTCTAGTGTTTTAGCATTAACTCTTTCTGCAAATCAATCATTAACAGATAAACTTAAGATAATAGGAGAAGTAAGATTCGATACTTCAGATGATGTTCCAGTAATTGGAACAAAAGAAAATGTTACAGGTTTAACATTAGCAGCAGTGTACAAATTTTAACTAACAAAGATTTAATTATATATTATTATGACTGACTTTTTATTAACTATCGCAGAGCCAGAAGTAGTTCAAGATGTAGCAAAGCAAGTAGAGGCTATCAAAGGAGATTTATCTATGCTATGGATACTATTGTCTGGTATACTTGTATTTTTAATGCAAGCTGGATTTACTTTAGTAGAATCTGGAATGACAAGATCTAAAAACGTGGTAAATATTGCAATGAAAAATGCTTTAGATATTGCAGTAGGATCACTTGTGTTTTGGGCTGTTGGATATTCATTAATGTACGGTAGTACAAATGGGTGGATTGGATGGAGTGGATTTGCTTTTTACAATAAGCAAGACCCTTCAGATTTATTTTTCCAAACAGTATTCTGTGCTACTGCAGCAACGATTGTTTCTGGAGCAATTGCAGGTAGAACAAAATATACTACCTATATCATTTTCTCTGTAGTTATGACAGCATTAATTTATCCAATTGCAGGAGGATGGCAATGGAATGGAGATGGTTGGTTAGCTAAGCAAGGTTTTATTGATTTTGCAGGTTCATCAATTGTACATTCAGTTGGAGGATGGGCTGCATTAATTGCTGCTATTTTAGTTGGACCTAGATTAGGAAAATATACTAAAGATGGTAAAGCTATTACTATTCAGGGGCATAATAAATTATTAGCAACTCTAGGTGTATTTATTTTATGGTTCGGATGGTTTGGTTTTAATGGAGGTTCTCAATTAGCTTGGGGAGGTGATGATTCGGTAGGAGCTGCAAAAGTAGTCTTGTTAACAAATTTAGCTGCAGCTGCAGGTACTTTAGGAGCGTTAATTATTTCTTGGATGAAATATAAAAAACCAAATTTAGATATGACATTAAATGGAGCCTTAGCTGGTTTGGTAAGTATTACTGCAGGTTGTGGAAACATGACGGAAGGCGGAGCGGTGTTAGCTGGTTTAATTGGAGGAGTTATCGTTGTATTTTCTATGGAATTTATTGAGCAAAAATTAAAAATAGATGATGCTGTTGGAGCTGTTTCTGTTCATGGTGTTGTTGGCGCTTGGGGAACTTTAGTAATTGGATTATGGGGGGTGGATGGAACTACTGGTATTGGGTTATTTAACGGTGGCGGAGCTACGCAATTTTTAACACAATTAATAGGTACGGTTGCTTATGCAGTTTGGGCTTTGGTAACATCTTTTGTGTTTTTATTTGGTCTCAAAAAAACTATTGGTTTACGAGTGACAGAAAAAGAAGAAATAGAAGGGTTAGATTTATCAGAACATGGTGCATTAGCATATCCTGGTAAGAGAAATAGAGGTAGTGAATACCTTGAAGAAAAGAAAGAAAAAGAATTAGAACTTGTATGATTTTGTTTAATAATAATTAAATGAAATCTAAAAGTGAAGTAAAAAAGATTGATGTATTAACTAATACAACACAATTAAGCTTTACTTAAATGAGAAATGTATAATTCATTTTATGCATTTCTCATATTACACATAAACAAACTAACAAATCAATTTTTTTATATGAAAGATCAAGGTTTATATTTAAGTGAATTTGAAAGAGATAATTGTGGGGCAGGATTTATATGTAACTTAAAGGGTGAAAAATCGAACCAAATTATACACGATGCTCTAGAAATTCTAATAAAATTAGAGCATAGAGGAGCTGTTAGTGCAGATGGTAGAACCGGAGATGGAGCTGGAATTTTAATAGATATTCCTCATGACTTTTTTAAAAGAGTATGTGATTTCGAATTACCAGAAATAAAAGAATATGCAGTCGGACAAGTTTTCTTACCAAGAAAATTCAATCAAAGCAGTTATTGTGAAACTGTTTTAGAAGATGAATTTAAAAAGCAAGGATTAAAAGTTTTGGGCTGGAGAGATGTTCCTGTAGATACGTCTAATTTAGGAGCAATAGCTGCAAAAACGCAACCAAAGATTAAACAGGTTTTTGTAACCAAAGGAGATAAAGATTTAACAGATTTACAATTTAATGCGAAGTTATTTGCAGCTAGAAAAATTAGCGAACATAGTATCGGTAAATCAAAAATCTCTGAATCTAATTATTTCTATTTATCAAGTTTATCAACAACTACATTAATCTACAAAGGATTATTAATGCCTGAAGATATTGGGCGTTTTTATGTCGATTTAAGACAACCTGATTTAGTTACTAGATTAGCATTAGTACATCAACGATTTTCAACAAATACTTTCCCTTCATGGGATTTAGCTCAACCGTTTAGGTTCATGTGTCATAATGGAGAGATTAATACACTAAAAGGTAATGTTAAAAGAATGTTAGCTCGTCAAGAGTTAATGGAATCAGATTTATTCGGTGATGATATGAAAAAGTTATTTCCTATTATCACGGAAGGAAAATCAGATTCTGCTTCCATGGACATGGCAGTTGAGCTGTTGTTAATGACTGGTAGATCACTTCCTGAAGTAATGATGATGTTAGTTCCAGAAGCTTGGGAAAAGGATACTACTATGAGTGCAGAAAAAAGAGCATTTTATGAGTATAATTCTTGTATTATGGAACCTTGGGATGGGCCAGCTTCTGTTCCTTTTACCGATGGAAATTATATTGGAGCTTTATTAGATAGAAACGGATTAAGACCATCAAGATATACAGTTACCAAAAGAGGTAATGTGGTTATGTCTTCTGAAATTGGAGTATTAAATATTAAACCAGATAACGTAGTTAAACATGGTAGATTAGAGCCAGGAAAAATGTTCTTGGTTGATATGAATGCAGGAAGAATCATTGAAGATGAAGAAATAAAGAACAAAATTGTTTCTAAACATCCATATAAAGAATGGTTAAAAGAGCATTCACTACCATTAGCAGATATACCTTATACAAACAATTCTATACCTAAAGAGAAAACAGATTACAAAACAAGATTACGTTTATTTGGTTATACTACAGAAGAGATAGATCATTTAATAGCACCTATGGCTATTAATGGTAAAGAAGCTATTGGTTCTATGGGAACTGATACTCCTTTGGCTGTGCTTTCAGATAAATCTCAATTACTTTATAATTATTTCAAGCAGTTATTTGCACAAGTTACAAATCCGCCTTTAGACGGAATTAGAGAAGAAATCATCACAGATATTAGTTTAGCATTAGGTTCAGATAGAAATATTTTCCATGTAATACCAGAGCAAGCTAAGAAGCTCAGAATCCAAAACCCTGTAATTTCAAATGAAGATCTAGATAAGATTAAAAATTTAGAGCATGATGATTTTAAAGCAGTAACTATTCCTATGCTTTTTCCTTTAGAAAAAGGTGTTAATGGTATAGAGAATGCATTAGAAGGAATTCTATATAAGGCAACTGTTGCTGTTGAAGATGAAGGAGTGAATATTATTATTCTTTCAGATAGAGGTGTGAATAAAGAATGGGCGCCAATTCCAGCATTATTAGCATGTTCTTATCTGCATAATTCAATGTATAGAAAAGGAACACGTTCTAAAATTGGAATTATCATAGAGAGTGCAGAGCCAAGAGAACCGCATCATTTCGCAACTTTGTTTGGTTATGGGGCAAGTGCTATTAATCCGTATATGGTTAATGAAATTATAGCGCGTCAAGTAGAGAAAGGAGAAATCTCAGATATTCAAGTAGGAAAAGCAGTTAAAAATTTCAATAAAGCAATTGGTAAAGGTTTGTTGAAAATTATGAATAAAATTGGTATTTCAACTTTACATTCATATAGAGCTTCTCAAATATTTGAAATTTTAGGATTAAAGAAAACATTTACAGATAAGTATTTTCCAGGAACACCTTCAAGAATTGGAGGGATTGGATTATATGTGCTTCAAAAAGAGATTTATAAAAGATGTACAGAGTCATTTAGAGAAAAAGATATCGATTCAGTTTTAGATTTAGAAATTGGAGGTGATTATCGTTGGAGAAGAAATGGCGAACGTCATATGTTTAATCCAACTACAGTTTCTAAATTACAGCAAGCAGTTCGTTCTAAAAGCAAGGAAAGTTATAAAGTTTATGCAGATAAAATCAATAAGCAATCTAAGGAATTAATGACGCTTAGAGGTTTGTTTGAGTTTGTAAACTTAGATCCTATTCCGATTGAAGAGGTAGAACCTTGGACCGAAATTGTTAAGCGATTTAAAACAGGAGCAATGTCTTATGGTTCTATAAGTCAAGAAGCTCATGAGAATTTAGCAATTGCAATGAATAGAATTGGAGGAAAATCTAATTCTGGTGAAGGTGGAGAAAATAAAGAGCGTTTTAAGAAATTATCTAATGGCGATTCTAAGAATAGTGCTATTAAACAAGTAGCTTCAGGTAGATTTGGAGTTACAAGTAATTATTTGACAAATGCTAAGGAAATCCAAATTAAAATGGCTCAAGGAGCTAAGCCTGGTGAAGGCGGACAATTACCAGGAAAAAAAGTACTGCCTTGGATTGCAGAGGTTAGAAATTCTACACCTTATGTAGGTTTAATTTCACCGCCACCACATCACGATATTTATTCTATCGAAGATTTAGCACAACTAATTTTCGATTTGAAAAACGCTAACAGAGAAGCAAGAATTAATGTAAAGTTGGTTTCTAAAGTTGGTGTTGGAACTATTGCTGCTGGAGTTGCAAAAGCAAAAGCAGATGTGATTTTAGTTTCTGGTTTCGATGGAGGTACAGGAGCTTCTCCTTTAACATCTTTAAAACATGCAGGTTTACCTTGGGAATTAGGAATTGCTGAAGCGCAACAAACTTTAGTGATGAACAATCTCCGTAATCGTGTAGTTTTAGAGTGTGATGGACAATTAAAAACAGGTAGAGATGTTGCTATTGCTTGTTTGTTAGGAGCGGAAGAATTTGGTTTTGCAACAGCGCCATTAGTAGCTTCTGGTTGTATTATGATGCGCCAATGTCATTTAAATACTTGTCCAGTAGGAATTGCTACGCAAGATCCAGAGCTTCGTAAAAACTTCAAAGGAACTCCAGAGCATGTAATTAACTTCATGTATTTCGTAGCAGAAGAAGTGCGACAAATTATGGCAACTTTAGGATTCAGATCTATCAAAGAAATGGTAGGACAGGTTGAAAAGTTAAATGTAAATAAAGCTGTAGATCATTATAAAGCAAAAGGAATAGATGCTTCTGCAATTCTTCACAAAGTGAATTCAAATGAGAATCCAATTTTATACAATACAGAAAAACAAGATCATGGCCTAGAGAAAGTTTTAGATCTTAAGATTGTAGATGATGCTAAAGGAGCAATAAAAAATAAAATTAAATCAGAATTTACTTATGAAATTCAAAATACAAACCGTTCAGTAGGAGCTTTAACAAGTAATGAAATTTCAAAACTTCATGGTGATGAAGGGTTGCCAGAAGACACTTTAACGTTACAATTTAAAGGTTCTGCTGGACAAAGTTTTGGTGCTTTCGCAACAAAAGGTTTAAAAATGGTTGTTAATGGTGAAACTAACGATTATTTAGGTAAAGGATTATCTGGAGCCAAAATCATTGTAAAAAAACCAGATGAGGCCGATTTTATTGCCGAAGATAATATCATTGTTGGAAATGTATGTTTCTATGGAGCTGTAAAAGGTGAAGCTTATGTAAACGGTGTCGCAGGTGAACGTTTTTGTGTAAGAAACTCTGGAATCACAGCCGTTGTAGAAGGAATTGGAGATCATGGTTGTGAGTATATGACAGGAGGTAAAGTTGTTGTACTTGGTAAAACAGGACGAAATTTTGCTGCAGGAATGAGTGGAGGAATTGCATATGTTTATGATCCATCTCATCAATTTAGAAACGAGTTGTGTAATCTAGAAATGGTAGAGTTGATTCATTTAGAAACTGAAGATCAGAAAGATTTAAAAGAATTAATACAGAAACATGTAGGGTATACAAATAGTACTTTAGGAGTTAAAATATTAGAAGAATGGGAAGTTAATAAAATGGATTTCATTAAAGTATTCCCAACAGATTATAGGTTAGCTTTAGAAAGAATAGCGCAAGAAGAAACAACTAAAATAACTGCATAGATCATGGGAGAATTAGGCGGATTTAAAAAATACAATAGAAAACAAGAGACAAATACAGCTGTTAAAGATAGAGTAAGGAATTTTAAAGAATTTACAAGTCCATTATCAATTACAGAGCAACAAAAACAAGGTTCTCGTTGTATGGATTGTGGAATTCCTTTTTGTCATAGTGGTTGTCCTCTAGGAAATTTAATTCCTGATTTTAATGATATGGTTCATAAAGGAGAATGGAAAAAAGCATTAGATATTTTACATTCTACTAATAACTTTCCAGAGTTTACTGGAAGATTATGTCCAGCTCCTTGTGAAAAAGCTTGTGTTTTAGGAATTATAGATCAACCAGTTTCTATAGAAAATACAGAAAAGTATATCGTAGAAAAAGGATTTGAAAAAGGTTGGATAAAACCAAAACTTCCAAATTACAGAACAGGAAAAAGTGTTGCTGTAGTAGGTTCTGGTCCTGCTGGTTTAGCGGCTGCTCAACAATTAAATAGAGCTGGGCATTTGGTAACTGTTTTTGAAAGAGAAGATGAAGTAGGAGGTTTGTTACGTTACGGGATTCCTAACTTTAAACTAGAGAAAGAAGTTATCGATAGAAGAGTAAAAATTCTAGAAGCAGAAGGGATTACATTTAAAACAAATGCAAATATTGGAGTAAATGTTTCTGTTGATAAACTAAAAGAGTTTGATGCTGTAGTATTATGCGGCGGAGCTACAAAAGCTAGAGCGTTAAATATTCCTGGAAGTGATGCAAAAGGTGTACACCAAGCGATGGATTTTTTAACAAAGCAAACAAAAGCGTTATTTAATTCAGATTTAGAAAGTGAAGTTATTAGTGCTAAAGGTAAAAATGTAATTGTAATTGGAGGAGGAGATACAGGTTCAGATTGTATTGGAACTTCTAATCGTCATGGAGCAAATTCGATAACTAATTTCGAAATTATGCCAAAACCTCCTAAAGCAAGAAGTGTACAAACACCTTGGCCATTTTGGCCTTTACAGTTAAAAACTAGTTCTTCTCACGAAGAAGGTTGCGATCGTAATTGGCTTATTAATACAAAAGAATTTATAAAGAATGATAAAGGTGAACTTATTGCATTAAAAACTGTAGAAGTAGAATGGAAAGTTATTCCAGGTGAGCGTCCACAGCTTATAGAGATAGAAAACACGGAAAAAACTTGGCCTTGTGATTTGGTATTTTTGGCTTTAGGATTTACTGGTCCAGAGAAAACATTACCAGAGTTATTAAATTTAGATTTAGACATTAAATCTAATATTAAAGCAAGTACAAGTAATTATCAAACGAATGTTCCAAATATATTCACTGCGGGTGATATGAGAAGAGGTCAATCACTTATTGTTTGGGCTATTTCAGAAGGAAGACAAGCAGCTCATCATGTAGATGCTTATTTAATGGGAAGCTCAAGTTTACCATTAAAAGACAGTAATGATTTGTTAAGTGCATAATGTTTTTTTAAAATTGATTAGGATAATTCAAAAAAAAATAACAATATTTGCACTATCAGATGAATACAAGAATTTTAAATATCATTTCTATCATTGTCGTTGTGATTATTATTTCACAAGGATAAGGGAAGTGATATTTAAATTTTAAGATATAATTAAAGGCTTCCTAAATTTTAGGAAGCCTTTTTTAGTTTATAAACATGAACATTATAGTAAACATTATTATTAGCGTAGTCATTATTAACTCACCACCGAGTTGATATAGTTTGCTATTGTATAAAAAGGCCTGTATCAATTACTTGATACAGGCCTTTTTTTTAACTATTGATTGTCGTGTTGTTGTTTTGTTATGTTGTTGATTATTAGGTTTTTGTGTGTTTTTTAAAAGTGTTAAAAATCATAAGGAGCAAAATTTTAAAAACTAAATAAAAAAGGGATAAAATAAATTAGAATTATAAATAGATGAATCATGTATTTCAACGAAAAAAGTATTGTTTTTTTTAATGGAGAATTTATCAAAGCAACAGATGCTAAGATGAATATGTATAGTCAAAGCTTACATTATGGAAATGGGGTTTTTGAGGGTATACGTTCCTATAAAACAGAAAATGGAACTAGAATTTTTAAGTCGTACGAACATTATAAAAGATTAAAGTATGGAGTCGATGTAATGGGGATACAATTTAAGTATTCTGAAGAAGAATTAACAGAAATTACTTACAAACTTTTAGAGTTAAATAATCTCCAAGATGCTTATATAAGACCTTTGGTTTTTACTGGAGAAAATATGGGGTTAGCAACTTCACCTGAAACTAATTTAGTCATACAATGTTGGGAGTGGGGAAAGTTAATGGGAGATAAATTATTACGAGTAAAAACTTCAAAGTTTCAAAGACCTAACCCGAACTCTTGTTTTGTTGAAGCTAAGATTACAGGTCATTATGTAAACTCAATTTTATCTACGAATGAAGTAAAAAGCCAAGGTTACGATGAGGCTTTGCTACTAGATATGAATGGAAATGTAGCAGAATGTTCAGGAGCTAATGTTTTTATGCAGAAAGATGGGAAATTATATACTCCACCTAAAGGTCATATTATGGCTGGAATTACTAGAGCTACAGTAATAGATTTATGTAAAAAAGAAGGTATTTCAATACAAGAAAAGCATTTTACTCTAGAAGAATTAAAAAAAGCAGATGCTTGTTTTTTTACAGGAACAGCTGCTGAAGTTGTTGGTTTAGAGTCTATTGATGATTATAAATTTCCAATGGATTGGAAAATATCACATGGATATAATTTAATGAAACTATATAAAGCAGAAGTACTAGAAGAAAGAGTACAAGAAAAAGCATTTTAAAAATGGAATTAAATAAATTTAGTAAACAAGTAACTCAAGATGATACACAGCCAGCTGCTCAGGCTATGTTGCATGCAATTGGTTTAACAAATGAAGATTTAAAGAAACCATTGGTAGGAATTGCAAGTACTGGATATGAAGGTAATCCTTGTAATATGCATTTAAATGATTTGGCAAAGTTGGTGAAGAAAGGAACCAAAAATGTCGATTTAGTAGGTTTAATTTTTAACACTATAGGTGTTTCTGATGGTATATCAATGGGAACACCAGGTATGCGTTACTCTTTACCATCAAGAGATGTAATTGCAGATTCTATGGAAACTGTAGTGCAAGCAATGTCATATGATGGCTTAGTTACTGTTGTGGGGTGTGATAAAAACATGCCAGGAGCTTTAATGGCGATGTTACGTTTAAACAGACCTTCAGTTCTTGTTTATGGAGGTACAATTGCTTCAGGGCACCATGGAGGGAAAAAATTAGATATTGTTTCTGCTTTTGAAGCTTGGGGAAGTAAAGTAGCGGGAACCATAACGCAACAAGAATATCAAAATGTAATAGAAAAGGCTTGCCCTGGAGCTGGAGCTTGTGGTGGTATGTATACAGCCAATACAATGGCTTCTGCAATAGAAGCTTTAGGTATGAGTTTACCATATAATTCTTCTAATCCAGCAATTAGCAATAATAAAGAAGAAGAAGCTGTTAGTGCTGGAGAGGCACTTCGAGTACTTTTAGAAAAAGATATAAAACCTTCTGATATAGTTACAAAGAAATCACTTGAGAATGCAGTTCGTTTAGTAACAGTAATGGGTGGTTCTACTAACGCAGTTTTACATTTTTTAGCTATTGCAAAAGCTGCTGATGTAAAATTTACATTAGAAGATTTTCAGCGTATTTCAGATGAAACCCCTTTTCTAGCTGATTTAAAACCAAGCGGACGATATTTAATGGAAGATGTACATAGAGTAGGAGGAACGCCAGCTGTATTAAAATATCTTTTAGAAAAAGGATTACTACATGGTGATTGTTTAACAGTTACAGGAAAAACTTTGGCTGAAAATTTAATAGAAGTTCCAAGTCTTACTAACGGACAAGAAGTGATAAAGTCTGTTGATAATCCAATTAAAGAAACTGGACATTTAAGAATGTTATACGGAAACCTTGCTAAAGACGGATCTGTAGCAAAAATTACTGGTAAGGAAGGATTGTTTTTTTCTGGAAAAGCCAAAGTTTATGAAGGTGAATTTGCAGCAAATGATGGAATAAAAAATGGAGAGGTTAAAAAAGGTGATGTAGTGGTAATTCGTTATGAAGGACCAAAAGGAGGGCCAGGAATGCCTGAAATGTTAAAACCAACAGCTGCTATTATGGGAGCTGGACTTGGTAAAGAGGTAGCTTTAATTACAGATGGTAGATTTTCTGGAGGAACACACGGATTCGTAGTGGGGCATATTACTCCTGAAGCTCAGGAGGGTGGAGTAATTGCTCTGGTAAAAGATGGAGATGAAATTTCTATTAACGCACAAACAAATACAATTAATCTTGAAGTTTCAGATGAAGAATTAGAAACAAGAAGAAAAGAATGGAAAGCTCCTCCATTAAAAGTAAAGAGGGGAGTACTTTATAAATATGCAAAAACAGTAGCATCTGCATCTAATGGATGTGTAACAGATGAATTTTAAAAAGTAACAACATGGAAACTAGAACAAAAAAAGTTAAAGAACAAAGTGTAAAAGCTAGTGTGACAATTTCTGGTGCTGAAGCAGTTATTAAGTGTTTGTTAGAAGAAGGAGTAGATCTTTTATACGGATATCCAGGTGGAGCAATCATGCCTGTTTACGATGAATTGTATAAATATCAAAAAGAATTAAATCATGTATTAACTCGGCATGAACAAGGAGCAACACATGCAGCTCAAGGTTATGCGAGAGCTACAGGAAAAGTTGGTGTTGCAATAGCAACTTCTGGACCTGGAGCAACAAATTTAATTACAGGAATCGCAGATGCTCAAATCGATTCTACACCGATGGTTTGTATTACAGGCCAAGTAGCAGAACATTTATTAGGGACTGATGCATTTCAAGAAACTGATATTGTTGGTATTTCAACACCTGTAACAAAATGGAATTATCAAATTACAAAAGCTTCAGAAATACCAGAGGTTTTCGCTAAAGCTTTCTATATCGCTCGTTCGGGTAGACCAGGGCCAGTTTTGATTGATATTACAAAAAATGCTCAGTTCGAAAAGTTTGAGTTTTCTTACGAGCCTTGTACAGCTGTTCGTAGTTATCAACCTGTGCAAAAAATAGATTTAAAAGCTGTTAAAGAAGCGGCAAATTTAATTAATGGAGCTAAAAAACCAATGGTGGTTTTTGGTCAAGGAGTAATATTAGGGGAAGCAGAAGAAGAATTTAAAGCATTCATTGAAAAAGCTGGAATTCCTTCAGCATGGACACTTTTAGGTTTATCAGCATTACCAACTTCTCATGAGCTAAATGTAGGAATGGTTGGAATGCATGGAAATTACGGACCTAACCGATTAACGAATGAATGTGATGTTTTAATTGCTGTAGGAATGCGATTTGATGATCGTGTAACAGGTGATTTAAGTCGTTATGCTAAACAAGCTAAGGTGATTCATTTTGAAATTGATCCTGCAGAAATTAATAAAAATGTAAAAACAGATGTTGCAGTTTTAGGTAATGCGAAAGAAAGTTTACAAGAAATACTTCCGTACTTAAAAGATAATGAACATAAATCTTGGTTACAAGAATTTAGAGATCACGATGCTATTGAGTTCGATAAAGTCATTAAGAAAGATTTATATCCAACAAAAGATGGTTTAACCATGGGAGAAGTAATTAAAGAAATTAATAATGCTTCTAAAGGAAATGCTATTGTAGTTACAGATGTTGGTCAGCATCAAATGATTGCTTGTCGATATGCAAATTTCAATAAGAGTAAAAGTAATATTACTTCAGGAGGTTTAGGAACCATGGGATTTGCTTTGCCAGCTGCAATTGGTGCAAAAATGGGAACTCCAGCACGAGAAGTTGTTGCGGTAATTGGAGATGGTGGCTACCAAATGACTATTCAAGAGTTAGGTACAATTTTACAAACAAAAGCAGCAGTTAAAATTGTAGTATTAAATAACGAATTCTTAGGAATGGTTCGTCAATGGCAGCAATTATTTTTTGATAAGAGGTATGCGTCAACTACAATGACAAATCCAGATTTCGTAGCCATAGCTAAGGGATATCATATCGATGCTAAGAGAGTAACACAAAGAGAGGAATTAGCTGATGCAGTTTCGGAAATGATGGCATCAGAAGAAGCTTTTTTCTTAGAAGTATGTGTAGAGAAAGAAGACAATGTATTTCCAATGATACCTACAGGATCATCAGTTTCAGATGTAAGATTAAGTTAAGAATTATGAGTGAAAAGCAAACGTATACCGTATCAATATATACCGAAAATAACATTGGAGTTCTAAATAGGATTTCAGCAATATTTCAAAGAAGACATATCAATTTAGAAAGTGTTAATGTATCAAAATCTGAGATTCGTAGTGTTTCTAGGATTACATTGTTAGTAAGAGTAGAAGAAGAACAGATTAAAAAAATCATTGGGCAATTAGAAAAACAAATTGAAGTGATAAAAGCATATTATCATGTCGATGAAGAAACTGTGTATCAAGAATCGTGTTTGTTCAAATTAAGAACAGATTTACTTACTGAAAACGATGAAATACAAAAAGTAATTAACGGAAGTAAATCAAGAGTAATTAATATTAATAAAGATTTTTTTGTTTTAGAAAAATCTGGAACAAAAGAAGAAGTAGAGGAGCTTTATCATTTACTAGATAAACATGGAATTAAGCAATTTGTACGATCAGGTCGAATTGCAATTACAAAAGAAGAAATGCCTGTATCAGAACTATTAGAATCAATAAAAAAATAAAAACTTACGAGTCATGAAAAATTATTTTAATCAATTATCATTAAGAGAGCAATTAGAGCAATTAGGAAAATGTAGATTTATGGAATCTACAGAGTTTTCTGAAGGTATTAAAGCCCTTGAAGGTAAAAAAGTAGTGATTGTAGGTTGTGGGGCACAAGGTTTAAATCAAGGCTTAAACATGCGAGATTCTGGATTAGATGTTTCGTATGCTTTACGTGAAAATTCAATTAAAGAGCAACGTCAATCGTATAAAAATGCAACGGAGAATAATTTTGTGGTTGGAACTTACAATGAGTTAATTCCGTCTGCAGATTTAGTGTGTAATTTAACGCCAGACAAACAACACAGTAATGTAGTAAAGGCTGTAATGCCTTTAATGAAAGAAGGAGCAACATTGTCGTATTCTCATGGGTTTAATATTGTTGAAGAAGGAACTCAAGTTCGTAAAGATTTAACAGTGATTATGGTAGCTCCAAAATGTCCTGGTAGTGAAGTTCGTGAAGAATATAAAAGAGGATTTGGAGTGCCAACTTTAATTGCTGTACATCCAGCAAATGATCCTCAAGGAAAAGGGTTAGCTGAAGCTAAGGCTTATGCTTATGCAACAGGTGGGCATAGAGCTGGAGTTTTAGAGTCTTCTTTTGTGGCTGAGGTAAAATCTGATTTAATGGGAGAACAAACGATTTTATGTGGAGTTTTACAAACAGCTTCAATATTATGTTTCGATAAAATAGTAGCAGATGGTGTAGAACCACATTTTGCTAGTAAATTAATTCAATATGGATGGGAAACGATTACTGAAGCCTTAAAGCATGGAGGAATTACGAATATGATGGATCGTTTATCTAATCCAGCGAAAATTAAAGCGTATCATTTATCAGAAGAATTAAAAGATATTTTAAGACCATTGTTTAATAAACACATGGATGATATTATGTCTGGTTATTTTTCATCTACAATGATGGAAGATTGGGCGAATGATGATAAAAATTTATTGGCTTGGAGAGCTGATACTGCCGAAACTGGTTTCGAAAAAACAGAAGCTACTGAAGTTGCAGTTTCTGAACAAGATTATTTTGATAAAGGAACATTGTTAGTTGCTTTTGTGAAATCAGGAGTAGAATTAGCTTTTGAAACTATGGTTGCTTCAGGAATTATTGAAGAATCTGCATATTATGAATCTTTACATGAGCTTCCTTTGATAGCGAATACTGTTGCAAGAAAGAAATTACATGAAATGAATCGAATTATTTCTGATACCGCTGAATATGGTTGTTATTTATTCGATCATGCAGCTAAGCCATTATTACAAGATTTTATGACTACAGTTACTACTGATTTAGTAGGAGAAAATTTTAGTTCATCTAATGGTGTAGACAATGCAGAATTAATTAAAGTAAATAAAGCAATTAGAAATCATCCTATTGAAGAAGTAGGTGAACGATTAAGAGCTGCGATGACAGCTATGAAAGCAATAAAAGAAGAAAAGACAGAATCAGAGTTAGTCTTGTCGTAAATTATGGAATCAATAGTAAAGAAAACATATTTTCCAGAATTGTCAGCAATTAAAGAAGCTGCTGTTACACTTAAAGGTGTAGCAGCAGTTACACCATTGCAAGAAAATTTTAATCTTTCTAATACTTTTAAGGCAAATATATTTTTAAAGAGAGAAGATCTTCAACAAGTGCGCTCGTATAAAATAAGAGGAGCATATAATAAGATAAACTCTTTAACAGCTAAGCAAGTAGAGAGAGGAATTGTTTGTGCTAGTGCAGGAAATCATGCTCAAGGTGTCGCATTAGCTTGTTATAAAAAAGAAATTCAAGGAACTATTTTTATGCCCGCGCCTACACCAAAACAAAAAGTAGAGCAAGTACGAATGTTTGGCGGTAAATATGTAACAATTGAATTAATAGGCGATACTTTTGATGATTCGTATACTAATGCAAAAAAATTTGCTGACTGTAACAAAATGACTTTTGTACATCCTTTTGACGATCCAAAAGTCATTGAAGGCCAGGGAACTGTTGGGTTAGAAATTTTAAATCAATCGAATGTTCCAATAGATTACGTTTTTGTACCAGTAGGAGGAGGAGGTTTAGCATCTGGATTATCTTCAGTGTTTAAGTATCTTTCGCCCAATACAAAAATTATAGGAGTAGAGCCTACAGGAGCACCTTCTATGAGAAATGCATTAGATAAAGGAAATCCTGTAAAATTAAATAGGATAGATAAGTTTGTGGATGGAGCTGCTGTACAACAAGTAGGGGATTTAACACATAAAATTTGTGCTGAGAATTTACATGATATGGTTACAGTTCCTGAAGGTCAAGTTTGTCAAACTATATTAGAAATGTATAATAAAGAAGCTATTGTGGTTGAACCTGCTGGTGCTTTAACAGTTAGTGTGTTACATCAATTTAAAGAAGAGTTAAAAGGAAAAAATATAGTTTGTGTAGTTAGTGGTAGTAACAACGATATTACTAGAACAGCCGAAATAAAAGAGAGGGCGCTTTTACATAATGGCTTAAAACATTATTTTATAATTCGATTTCCGCAACGAGCTGGAGCATTAAAAGAATTTGTGATGAATGTTTTAGGAGAAAACGATGATATCACTTTTTTTGAATACTCAAAAAAAACGACTAGAGAAAACGGACCAGCAGTTGTTGGGATTGAATTAGAAGAAAGTAAAGATTTGTATCCTTTAATTGAAAGAATGAAAAGATTGAATTTCTACGGAGAATATCTTAACGATAAGCCCAATCTTTTCGAATTTTTAGTTTAATCATTTTTATAGATAAAACCGAGTGTTTAACTCGGTTTTTTTATTGGTGTTTTCCTTATTAAATAATAAAGAAAATAACCTTTTTTTTACTTTTTGTGATTTTTTGTTTTTTTAATAGATTGTTAATTAGTATATTAGTAGGTGTGATTGTTTTTTTAAAACAAGAAAAATAATTAAAAAGTTCTTATATATTTTTTACAAATAATAGAGAAAATTAGTTTCATTTAAACATTAAACCCCCCGTATTATGAATATAAAACTAAGGTTTTCGACACTTCTGTTGCTATTCTGTATAGCCAATGTCAGCCCCCAGTCTTCACAGACATGTTCAAACTCTGTAGATGATCCAGTTTTAGATCTAAACAGTATTACAAAGTGCTCTATCGACAGAAAATCTGAAGATAATAAAGTACAAAAAGTTACCGTTCAAGTTACTTCGAGAAGAAGAAGAGTGGTAAGAAAAAGAGATAAAGCCACTGGCTTATCTTCAGCAGGTTATTCTCATAAACTAGCATCAATAAAAAAGAAAGTTAATATTGTTAATTCTATAGTAGATGTTAAAAAAGAAGAAATACCAGATGTTTTACCATATGATTATGTAGATCAAATTCCTCTTTTTAAAAGTTGTGAATCAGCACCTATTTATGAGCAGGATCGTTGTTTTAAAGTTAAATTACGAAATCACATTAGAAAAAATCTTAAATACCCTATAAGTGCTTATGATAGGGGTATTCAAGGAAAAGTATATGCTCATTTTTCAATAAGTAAAAATGGAGATATACAAGATTTAAAAATTGTATCACCATACAAAGGAGATTTATTAGGGAAAGAAGCAAAAAGAATTATTAAGAAGCTACCTAAATTTAAGCCAGGAGAACATAATGGAAATACTGTAGCTGTTAAATATGGCTTACCAATAACATTTAAAATTCCAGGAAAGAAACCGACAAATATTAGAAAAACTAATACAAATAAGGTAAAAGAAACAATTCATAGTTTCTCTTCATTAGATATAATTCCACAGTTTGATTCATGTAAGAAATCTAATGATGATTCTTTAACATGTTTTAATGAAAATTTAATAGAACATATTCAAAGTTATTTTGCTTATCCAGAAGAGGCAAAAATGAAAAATATTGAAGGAGAGGTAGTTGTGAATTTTGTAATTAATTCAAAAGGAAACGTGGTTGATATTACTGCAAAAGGCCCAGAAAATGCTAAAATTTTAGAAGTAGCAGCAATCAGATTTATAGAGAAGTTACCAAAGCTTAAAGCAGGAAAAATAGAAGGGGAAAATGTAAATACTTCTTATTCTTTTCCTATCAATTTTACACTGAATTAAAATTCAAAAAAGTATACACAAATGACATCTAAATTTTAAGATGTCATTTGTGTATATAAATATTTCTCCTCACCAAACAAGATCAAATTTTTAAATCAATTATACCATCTTATATGAGAAAACTATTTACACTATTTAGTCTGTTATGTCTTTCATTTATTTCGTTTGCCCAAGATATTGAAGTAAAGGGAAAAGTGTTAGATGGAGTAACAAAAGAACCAATTCCTGGAGCATTTATTTTATTAAAAGAATCTTCCATTACTTCAGAAACGGAATTTGATGGAAGTTATATAATAAAAGCTGCAATAGGTAAAGTTTTAGAAATTAGTTATCCGGGTTATAAAAAGAAAACAATTGTAGTGACTAGCTCTTTAATAGATGTTGAATTAGAGATAGATACTGAAGAAAGTTTTTTAAATGAAGTAATTATAATAGGGTATGGAGCAAAGCGAAAAGAATTAGTCTCTGGAGCTTATAGTACTGTAAAACCTGAAGAAATAGAACGAAATAATCCACAACGGATTGAACAAGCGTTGCAAGGTAGAACAGCAGGAGTTCAGGTAAGTTCTAATTCAGGTTCTCCGGGATCTTCATATAATATAAGAATTAGAGGTGTAACAACTAATGGAGATAATTCACCTTTAGTATTAGTTGATGGTGTTCAAATTGGTTCAGATTTAAGTATTATTGATCCAAATGATATAGAAAAAATAGATGTGATAAAAGATGCAAGTACTGCTATTTATGGAGTTAGAGGAGCAAATGGAGTAATTTTAATTACAACAAAATCTGGTAAAAATAGTACAGAAACAAAGTTTACTTATAGTACTTCTGTAGCATTACAAGAAACAACTAAAAAATTAAACTTACTTAAGGGAATAGAGTATGCAGCGTTAGTAAATGAAACTATAGCGGCAGATGGTGGAACTCCTCCTTTTCAATTGCAAAATATAAATACAGAGACAGATTGGCAAGACGCATTGTTTGAAACTACTCCAATGATTACGCATCATATTGGTGCAACTGGAGGAGGAGAAACCTATAATTTTAATGTTAGTGGAAGTTTGTTAGATCAAAAAGGAATTATAGCTCCAGGTAGATCTAATTATGCAAGATGGACATTAAGAAGTAATTTAGGTTTAAATTTAACTGATAAATTAAAATTAAATACTCTAGTTTTATATACAAATAATATTAGACGTACTATTCCTGAAGGAAGTAGAGGTTCTGTGTTGTATTATGCTAATAATGCTTCACCGTTAACTCCAATTTTTGATGGTACTGATGGTACAGGCCCTTCTAAAGGGTTTTCTTACATTGGAACTGAACAAGGGAATGAAATTGTAAATCCTTTTGCTGTAATAGATAATACGTTTAATGAAACTAGAGTAAATCGATTTACAGGTAAGATTGAACTGGTATATGATTTTCTGAAAAACTTTGAGTTTACTTCTCGAAATAGTTTTAATTATTCGAATGTATATGCTAGAGCATATTTTCCACTTCAATATTATGGAGAAAATAAAGTGGTGAATACAGTTCGTTTAGATCCTATTTCTGGTCAATTCAATTTAGATAGAAATGGAGATGGAGATCGTGATGTGTATAGTAGAGTAAATGAAAATGATCAAAATTTGTTCTCTTTCATTTCAGAAAACTTTGTGAATTATAATTTTACACTTGGAGAATATCATAACTTTCAAACTACTTTAGGACTTTCATTAACGACTGAACAAAGCAAAGGTATTTTTGGGTCTGGGTTTCTAACAGCAAGTGATTCGTGGAAAAATGCATTCTTATTTAATACACAATCTTTTATTATAGATGATGATGATCTTGGTACAAATGATATTAGAGAAACAATAAATTCAGATTCTTTTACAATCGAAGATCGTTATACTTCTATCTTCGGGAGGTTACAATACGATTTTAATGAAAAGTATTTATTCTCAGCAATTTTACGTCGAGATGCTTCTACAAGATTCGGACCTAATAATAGGGTTGCATATTTACCTTCTTTCTCTGCAGGATGGGTAGTTCATAACGAAGATTTTTTAAGTGATACGGGTATTTCTAATCTTAAGTTGAGAGGAAGTTGGGGGATTGTTGGAAATGACAAAATTGGAGCTTATAGGTGGTTAGGTTTTTTACAAGGTGTAAATGGAGATGCAACGTATCCTTTTGGAGATGTTTTATCATTCGGAAATGCTGTAGGAGTTTTGTCTAATCAAGATTTACAATGGGAAACGACAATTCAAACGAATATCGGATTTGATTTAGGATTTTATAATAATAACTTAAACATTACGCTCGATTATTATAAAAAACGAACGGAAGATTTACTTGTAATTCCAGAAATTTCAGCGCTTTTAGGAGTTTCTGCACCAGGTAGTGGAGCTCCAGTAGTAAATGCTGGTATTGTTGAAAATAAAGGTGTCGAGTTTGGTATAAATTATACACATTATTTTTCTGACGATGTTTCTTTAGCTTTAAACTATAATCTAACTACAATTAATAACGAGGTTATTGATGTAAACAATGCAGCAGGTTTTATTTCTGGTGGTTTATTTGGTTTGAATCAACAGCCTTCTAGAATGCAAAACGGTTTACCAATTGGTGTTTTTTATGGGTTAAAAACTGATGGTGTTTTTCAAACACAAGCTGAGATTGATGCTTTAGCAGTGGATAGAGATGGAGACGGAAGTTTAGATGAATATCAACCTGGTGCAGCTCCTGGAGATTTAAAATATGTAGATGTCGATGGAAATGGATATATAGAGTTCGGTAGCGAAAATGACTTAACTGTATTAGGTGATCCTATTCCAGATTTTACTATGGGTGGTGGGTTCAATTTTAAGCTTTATAACTTCGATTTTGGAGCTTCTTTTTATGCTTCTTTAGGAAACGAAATTGTAAGAAGTTATGAGCGATTTTTAACGTATAGTAATAAATTATCATTGTATAATGGAAGATGGACAGGCCCTGGTACTTCTAACGAAATTCCAAGAGCTTCAACAAATGCTGCTAATAATCAGTTATTTTCTTCTTTTTATGTAGAAGATGGATCATTCTTAAGAATTCAAAATGTACAATTAGGTTATACATTAAATTCAGAACAAATAAAGGGTATAGATTTTTTAAGACTTTATTTCTCTGTAAATAATCTATACACTTTTACAAAATATAGAGGTTATGATCCAGATATTTCTAATGCAAGTGCAATTGGAGCTGGAGTAGATCTAGGTCAGTATCCACAACCAAGAATGTTTATTACAGGAATTAAAGTATCATTTTAAATCAGTAGAAGATGAAAAACAATATAAAAATAATAGCGATAATAATCTTTCTTACTACTTTAAGTTGTGATGATTATTTAGAGGTTTTACCAGAAGGACAAGAAAATACAGAGAACTTTTTTAATACTGCAGAAGATTATGAAAATGCGTTAGTTGGAGTTTACGATTTATTGTCAACTACATATTTAAATCAAATTTTGGGAGAAATTGCCTCTGATAATAGTTTGTGTGGAGGTGAAAACCCTACCGATGTTTTAGATTGGCAACAGATAGATGATATGACGCATAATCCTGATAATGGAGCATTAAGAAATATTTTTCAATGGATGTATGCAGGAATTAGTAGAGCAAATTATATCATTGAGTTTAAAGATAAAACAGATTTCGATAGGAAAGATCAAGTAATAGCAGAAACTAAATTTTTAAGAGCATATTATTATTTTGAATTGGTGAAATTCTTCGGAAGTGTTCCTATGTATTTAGACAAAAGAATAAGTATTGAAGAATCTCAAAGTATAGGTAAGTCTAGTGTAACCGAGATTTATACTCAGTTAGAAAAGGACTTACAAAGTGTTGCTGTTATTTTACCATGGCAACAAACACAGCCTGGTAGAGCTACAAGAGGGGCAGCTTTGGCTCTATTAGGTAAAATATTTTTGTATCAACAAAAATATACTCAAGCAGCACAAGTTTTAGACCAAGTTGTAAGTTCTGGTCAATATAGTTTAGTGCCCAGTTTTTCGATGATTTTTTCAAATCAAAATGAAAATAATTCTGAATCTGTTTTTGAAGTACAATATTTTGGGCAAGAAGGAGCAAGTTTCGATTGTTTCCAATGTGTAGAAGGAAATATAGCAGTTGGTTTTATGGGACCTAGATTTAGAACAGGGAATTATGCTCCTTATGCAGAAGGTTTTAGTTTTAATATTCCGAGTTTAGATATAGTGAATGCTTATCAAACAGGAGATACTAGAAGAAACGCAACGTTTTTTAATATTAATGATTTTGTTGCAACAAGACCAGATGTAACATTTACTCAAGGACATGATCATAATGGATATTTTAATTTTAAATACATTCCTTTTGCTGAAGGAAATGCTTTAGATACTCGATTAACACATAGTAATAATTACAGAGCTATTCGTTATGCAGATGTATTGTTAATGGCTGCTGAGGCTCATGTTCAATCAGGAAATTCCGGAGTAGCACAAGGATACTTAGATCAAGTGAGAGATAGGGCTTTTGGAACTACAACAGATAGAATTACGGCAACTCTAGATAATATTTTATTAGAAAGACGATTAGAATTAGCTGGAGAAGGGCATCGATTTTTTGATCAAGTTCGTACTGGTCAAACTTCATCAATACCTGGATTTACAGCTGGAAAAAATGAATTGTTTCCAATTCCTAGAATTGAAATAGAATTAGCAGGAAATAATTGGTGTCAAAATAAAGGATATGCAACTTCTACATGTTCAGAACAATAAATACAAATAAGATTATGAAGAAAATATATTATATCATATTAGGATTATTAGTTTTAGTAGGTTGTATAGAAGAAGATCGTGATCTATCTTTTGTAGACAGTTTGGTTTCTCCTACTAATGTTTCGGCGACTTATTCGTTAGCGCAAGACAATACGGGTTTGGTTACAATTACGCCCACAGCAGATGGTGCAAATAGTTTTAAAGTTTATTTTGGAGATGGTAGTTCGGATTTTGCTGATGTAGCTATTGGTCAAAGTGTTTCTCATGTTTATGGAGAAGGGACTTACATGGTAAAAATAGAGGCTTTTAATATCAGTGGAAAAAAATCAGAAGTAACACAAGAATTAGTTGTTTCTTTTAAAGCTCCAGAGAATTTAATGATTACTATAGAAAATAGTGTAAGTGTTTCAAAACAAGTTGATGTTACAGCTACAGCAGATTACGCGACTATGTATGAGTTTTACTCAGGAGAATCAGGAGTAAGCCAACCAGTGGCTACAGCCAACATAGGAGAATCATTAAGTTATGTTTATCAAGCTCCAGGAGATTACGATATTCGAGTTGTAGCAAAAGGAGCAGCAATTGCGACTACAGAATATACAGCTACCTTTACGGTTACAGAAATTTTAGCACCAACTACAGCGGCCGCTACGCCAAGAAGTAGAGCTGAATCAGATGTTATTTCATTATTTAGTGATGCTTATACTGATGTTAGTGTCGATACCTGGAATACAGTTTGGAGTGCAGCAAGTTTTGAAG
The DNA here is from genome assembly GCF_052084715.1 of Tenacibaculum aquaeponti. Classification (GTDB taxonomy): domain Bacteria; phylum Bacteroidota; class Bacteroidia; order Flavobacteriales; family Flavobacteriaceae; genus Polaribacter. The sequence goes on from NZ_CP197288.1 coordinate 3,708,129, forward strand.
ATGTTATGATTGCAGGTAATGCGACAAAGAAATACACTGGGTTAAATTTCAATGGAATAGAAACAGTAAGTTCACCAGTAGATGCTTCAGGAATGGAGTTTATCCACTTAGATGTTTGGACTCCAAACATCACAGCTTTCCGTTTAAAATTAGTTGATTTCAAAGGAGATGGTTTTGGAGGAGCAGGTGATACCGAAGCGGAATTGTCATTTACTCCAACTCAAGGAGAATGGGTTTCTTTAGATATTCCTTTATCAGATTTTGCAGCAGTAGGAATGGAATCATTTTCAGATATCAATCAGTATATTATCTCAAGCGATCCAAGTGGAGCAGGTATTGTATTTATTGATAATGTTTATTTCTGGAAAAATCCGAGTAATACTACAAGTCAAGTTGTAGAAGGGTTTGAAGGAGCAGCACCAGTATTTACAAGTTTCGGAGGAGCAGGAGTAGAGGTTGTATCTAATCCAGATATGAGTGGAATTAACGCTACGGCTAATGTTGCCAGATTAACTAAAGGCTCAGGGTCAGAAGTTTGGGCAGGAGGATTCTTTGAAATTTCATCACCATTAGATTTAGCTACTTTTTCAAAAATTAGCGTAAAAACGTGGTCACCTAAACAAGGAGCAGTAGTGAAGTTAAAATTAGAGAATCAAGATGCTAGTATTACACATGAAGTTGATTTAAACACTACAGTTTCTAATGCATGGGAAGAATTGATTTATGATTTCAGTGGAGCCCCAACGGCCGATTATGTTCGTATAGTTATTTTCTTTGATTTTGGAGTCAATGGAGATGGTAGTGAATATTATTACGATGATATTACCCTAGTAAACGATTCAGGAGTTTCTTCGTTAGTATTCCAAGATTTTGAAGGTACAGCACCAAGTTTTACATCATTCGGAAATATAGCTGGAGTTGAAGTCATTACCAATCCAGACATGAATGGTGTAAATACTACATCTAATGTAGCAAAGTTAACAAAGACAAGTGGTTCAGAAGTTTGGGCAGGAGCTTTTTTTGAGACAGATACAGCATTAGATTTCACTACTTATTCAAAGATTAGTGTAAAAACATGGTCACCCAAACAAGGAGCAGTAGTGAAGTTAAAATTAGAGAATCAAGATGCCAGTATTACACATGAAGTTGATTTAAACACTACAGTTTCCAATTCATGGGAAGAATTGATTTATGATTTTAGTGGTGCACCAGCAGCCGATTATGTTCGAGTAGTTATTTTCTTTGATTTCGGAGTCAATGGAGATGGCAGTGAGTATTATTATGACGAATTAACATTAACGAATTAAACCAAGGATAGCAATGAAAATACAGAAATATATACCTCAAATAGTTATCATAATTTTTACAATGCTATTATTAAATAGTTGTGAAGAGAATAACTATGATTTTGGAGATATTATTACACCGAGTAATATTACTATTGAAGCAGAAATCATTGGTCAAGATACTACAAATCCTAACGGCGATGGTAGTGGAGTTGTAAATTTTAGAGCCACAGCAGAAAATGCTTTATCGTTTAAGTTTATTTATAATGGTATTGAATCATCTAAACCAGATGGTAAAATCACATATAATTTTAGTGAATTAGGAGTAAATACATATACAGTAACAGTAGTTGCAATAGGTACAGGAGGAGTTTCATCAAGTAAAACAATACAAGTAGATGTATTAGCTTTATATGAAGCACCAGATGATTTAAAAAATAAATTATACGGATTCGATCCAGCAGATCCAAATGCTGTTTCTTCAAAGACATGGCGAATTAAAGCGGAAGTTGGAGGCCATTTTGGTTTAGGACCTGTTGGAGGTTCGATATTTGGAGAGTGGTATCAAGCATCAGCAAATGAAAAAGAAGGTGTTGGAATGTATGATGATCGTTTTGTATTCAATTCAGATGGAAGTTTTCAGCATCAAACAAACGGAACTGTTTTTGGTAGAAATGGTTTGATAGATGAATTATCTAGCTCTGGTGGTTCAGGTGGAACTATAGATAATGCAGATGTATTGAATTATACATTAGCAGATTATTCAGGAACATGGAGTTTAATAGCTCCAGGTGGAGTGGAAACAATTTCTTTATCAGGAATAGGATTTATAGGTTATTATATAGGAAATCACAATTATGAAATATTCGATCGTCAAATCCCAAATGAATTAGTTTTAAGGATTACAGATGCGAACAATGAATTTGATTGGTGGTTTTTAATTACCACACAAGATCCTCAAACAACTTCCCCATTTGTTTTTAATACATTAATTTGGGAAGACGATTTTGAAATCAATGGAGCGCCAGATCCAACAAAATGGACTTATGATATTGGTACAGGAACAAATGGTTGGGGAAACAATGAAGTACAGTATTATACAGATAGAGCAGATAATGCAGTAGTTGAGAATGGAAATCTGGTAATTACAGCAAAGCGAGAAAATTTTTCAGGAAGTGCCTTTACTTCAGCAAGATTGAAAACAGAAGGTCTATACGATTTTAAATATGGTAGAGTAGAAGTTAGAGCTAAATTACCTGAAGGCGCTGGTACTTGGCCTGCAATTTGGATGTTAGGTTCTAATTTCTCTACAGTAGGTTGGCCTTTTTCTGGCGAAATTGATATTATGGAGCAAACAGGAGCTGATAAAAATACAGTTCTAGCAACTTGTCATTGGCAAGATACAGCAAGTAATACAAAAGCAGATTTTGGTCAAACAACTTCAATTACTAATGCAACATCAGAATTTCATTTATATACTTTAGAATGGACAGAGTCTAGTATTAGCATGTATTTAGATAATGTTAAATATTATGAATTAGCCAATACTTCAGCTTTGCCATTCAATGAGAATTTCTTTTTGATCTTAAATGTAGCAATGGGAGGAACTTTAGGTGGCTCTATTGATTCAAGCTTCTCAGAAGCTACAATGGAAATAGACTACGTTAGGGTTTATCAATAAAAAATATTTGGATTAGTGTAAAAGAAGGCTGGTACGAATTTATAGTATCGGTCTTCTTTTTTTATTGACTTTATAATGTTTGAAATTATAAAATTAAAAAAGCCTCATATTTTACTATGAGGCTAAAAGTTGTGCATTTTTTTTATGTAATATAAACTATTACTAATATGGTGAAAAAATAGAGAATAAAATTTAAATAGCATAATTTAAGATTGTAATCAATTATAGAGTAACTATGTTTTATGATTTTTAAAAGTTAGTAAATACAGTAGTTTTAGCTTTTAATTGTTTTTAAATAATGTGTTTATAGATTTGTATGTGTAACGATGTTAACTTATTCTGTACTTCTTTTTTTTATTCTGTTGTGTTTTTTAATCAATAACAATTATCGATAGTATATTCAAAATAAAATAATTATATTTAACGAGGTGCTTTTTTACAAAAGCAAAAATTAACCTTTTTTAAAATTATTATAATGAAAAAAAACATTCAAAACTTAGGTAAATTTCTATCGAAAAGTCAGCAAAAAGAAATTAATGGAGGGCAACTTCCTATAATTGGAAAGGCTTGTCAAACAAATGCAGATTGTTCTGCTTTTGGAGGTACATTTGGATGGCCAGATGTTTACTGTAAGAAAAGTAGGTACAGTAGTTACGGAACTTGCCAATTAACCTATTTTTAGGATACATCTTTTCCAAATAATATAATAGAAGATTTCGCTAAAAGCGAGATCTTCTTTTTTTTTTGCCTATAACATAAAATTATTTTCTCTATTTACGACTAGTATTGAAAACAAGAAATGTTTGTGAGTGATGAAATGTAAAATATTGAAAATAAGTGATTTATTGATAAAGTGGAGTTTGGTGTTAATAAATTAAGTGTAACAATAGTTATAAATAATTATTTATTATTTAAAAGAAAAACCCACTCAAAGCTTGAGTGGGAAAATTGCTATGAAAAAGAAAAAGTGTCTAAAACGTCTTTTAGACATTTCAAATTTAATAAATGAATTTCATATTTTTTTATTAAAAGTTAAAAATATTTGAATTAGTGTAAAATAAGGCTGGTACGAATTTATAGTATCTGTCTTCTTTTTTGTATATGTCAATTTTAATTTTCTGTAAAATAAATTTTTACTAGAAGATAAAGCGATCTGAAAGATCACTTTATCTAAAATAAGATTAAAGACAAGACCAATTACCATTTTCATTTAATTGGCAATGTCCTACTTTGCAGATTATTGGCGCACCTTCAAAATTACAAACTTCGAACTTACTAGCGCCATTAATATTTTTTAATTCTTTTTTGTTTAGGATTGATCCTAGGTTTGAAATGTTTTTTAACATAATTAATAAATTTAAGTTTTACCCAATATTAGGTGAAGGTAAAAGTAAAAGTAGAAAGAGAAAAGATGAATTATTTATTGTACGCATACAGTATCCGTACATTTTTAATAGAAAAATATTTGGGAATGGTGATTAGTAAACTAAAAATTATATAATATCATAATTTAAATTTATTAATCTTTTCTTAAATGAGAAATTGAGTGGAATAATTACTGATGAGTATACAAATTAAAGTAAGAAAAAAGGGTAAACTTCTTTAGTGTAAATTTGATTAAAAAAATAGGATTCTATATAATAATATATAAATATCTGAAGTAGTAGTCGATTACAAACTAAAAACAAGCGAACTTTAGTTCGCTTGTTTTTAGTTTGTAATCGATTTAAGTATGTATAATTTTAATTAAACTAATTGATGTTTATTATAAGAATATAGTATAAGACTATATTGATTTTTTTGTTATTTATAGAAATCAATTTTATTAATTAAAAAAATAGGACTAAAATATTAAATAGGACAAAGACATACTCTTTGTGAAAAAACTTCTACACATCCTAGCTTTATTTGTTCCTTTGAGCAATATTTAGCAATTCCACCATTGATTGATTGTTGCTCTAGCTTGTTCAATTTAGAGCCTAAGTTTGAAATGTTTTTTAACATAATTAATAAATTTAAGTTTACCCAATATTAGGTGAAGGTAAAAGTAAAAGTAGAAATAGAAAAGATGAATTATTTATTGTACGCATACAGTATCCGTACATCTTTTAATAGAAAAATGAACTTAGAGCAATCATAATTAATATAATCTAGAAGTTGTTAGAGTATCCCAATTTGAAAATGACATTTTTTATTTTAAATGAAAAAGACAAACAAGGTTAAATGATTATTGTAATAGAGATTAATAGGGTTAAAACTATTAAATTGTGTCTGACATATAAATCTTCATTAAACTTATTGATAAATAAACTTCCTTTAAATTTTAATAGAACTCTTGTAATCTCTGATGGAATCTTTTCTTAGGTCTTGTTTTTTTCTCTTTGTTTAGCTTGATTTAAGAATAAATCCAGAATATCAAATAATTTATAGTATGATTTTGTATTGTTTTCATCAACAAAGGGAGTCTAACCTTTTGCAAGTTTATGGTTGGTTTTTAAACAGAGTTTTTGAGCAAATTTTCTTCTCTCTTTAATGCTTGAAATTTGTTTTTATTTGGATCAAAAAGGGATCTATAGCATAATATTCTATAATCCAATATTTATTCTCTTTTACTTGAGCTGGAATATAATCTATAAACGGAGTGAGATTTTGATGATTTTGAAGTTTTGACATTTTTTTTACGTCGATAATGCTACTTCAACTGTAAAAAAAAATGGAAAAATCAATAGCGAGTATTTGGCATGCTTTTTTTGGTTTTTTCTCTGAAGCCCTTGTGTTTAAAGGGCTTCGAGAAATCTTGTAGCGAAGGGGGGACTTGAACCCCCGACCTCAGGGTTATGAATCCTGCGCTCTAACCACCTGAGCTACCTCGCCGATTGCGGATGCAAATATAGTTCATTTTTTTTTACACACAAGAAAACAATATCATTTTTTTTAAAAAGAATATTTATATATATTGTGTGCTAAACTTAAATGTAAATGAGTAAAGTTAAATTTGAATTAGAGATACCTGTACACGCTTCACCAGCGTTGTTATATCAATATTTTGCAACTCCTTCAGGTTTAGAAGAGTGGTTTGCAGATCGAGTAAATTCTAGAGGAAAAATTATTACCTTTTTTTGGGATGATAGTGAAGAAGAAGCAACCATTATAACAAAAAAAGCGGATGAACGAATTAAATTTAAATGGACCGAGAGTGAAGATGACGAAAGTTATTTTGAATTTAGAGTTCAGGTTGACCCTTTAACAAAAGATGTTTCTCTAATTGTTACTGATTTTGCAGATGATGAAGAATCTGCTGAAGAATCTAAGATGCTTTGGGAGAATCAAATAGATGAATTAAAACATTTGATAGGAGCATAATTACTTCTGTTATTAAATAAATATGAACTCAGCTAAATGCTGAGTTTTTTTATTTATAACATTGTTTTATTTTACTAATTTCGTTCTTTAAATTTTTAAGGAATGATAAATCATAACGGAAATATAATCGACGCATCTGAATTTCAGTTAACTCTAGAAAATAGAGCATTTAAATTTGGTGATGGTATTTTTGAAACTATTAAAATTTTAAATGGAAAAGTAGTGTTTTTTGAAGATCACTATTTTAGATTAATGGCCTCTATGCGTATGTTGCGTATGAAAATTCCTATGAAGTTCACTTTAGAATTTTTAGAAGATGAAATTAAAAAAGTATCTGAAAAGTTTTCAGAGAATAGTTTAAGGGCTAGGTTAACTGTATACAGAAAAGATGGAGGTTTATATACTCCAAAAACTAATGAAATAGATTATGTTATCGATGTTAAACCTGCAAAAGTTGAAGTTAAAGATAAGTATATATTAGATTTATATAAAGACTTTTATAATTATTCAGGATTATTATCTACAGTTAAAACAACAAATAGAATGTTGAATACCATAGCTGCTGTTTTTGCAGAAGAAAATGATTTAGATAATTGTGTTTTGTTAAATGAAAGAAAAGGAGTTGCAGAAGTTACAAATGGAAACATTTTTATAATAAAAGGAAATATAATTAAAACACCTGCACTAACAGAGGGGTGTATAAAAGGCATAGTTCGAAAAAAAATTATCGAATTATTAGAGGATCATAAAGATTTTACAATTGAAGAAACATCTATTTCACCTTTTGAAATTCAGAAGGCAGATGAAGTGTTTATTACCAATGCTGTTATAGGCGTTCAACCAGTAACTAATTATAGAAAAAAAGAATTTAAAACTGAGATTTCTATGAAAATTAGAAAAAGTTTAGATCTTATGGTTTTAACTAGTTAAGATAAACGTTAACCTTAATGGTAGTATCTCATAAACTGTGTAAGTTTTAAAAATATCGGGGTTGAATTCAACCCCGATATTTTTTTTAAATAATTAATTTTAAAATTTTACGCAAAGATGAAACCAGAAGATTTATTAAACGATGACTTTTTAAAACAATTCAGTAACGGTTCAGAATTAACTAGTTTTCTAGAAGAGCTTCATAAACGTGGTATAGAAAAGATTCTAGAAGGAGAATTAGATGCTCATTTAGACTATGAAAAACATAAGAAAAGTAGCACTGGGAATGTTCGCAACGGATATTCTAAAAAGAAATTAAAAACCTCACTAGGCGAAACAGAGATACAAGTTCCTAGAGACAGAGAAGGCAGTTTTAACCCTATGCTTGTCAAGAAAAGAGAAAGTACCTCTGATGGAGTTGAGAATATCATCATATCCCTATATGCCAAGGGAATGAGTACTAGTGACATTGAAGATCAAATAAAAGAACTTTACGGTTTTAATATCTCTAGTTCTACTATATCTCGAATTACAGATAAAATCACCAATGATATAATAGCTTGGAAGAATAGACCATTAGAAGCTACTTATTTAATTGTTTGGATGGATGGTATTGTTTTTAAAGTTAGAGAAAACTCTAAGGTTATCAATAAAACCATCTATATGGCAGTAGGCTTAAGAACAGATGGTAAGAAAGAAGTGCTAGGCTTATGGTTGGGTAAAAATGAATCGTCTGCTTTTTGGATGACCGTATTAACCGACATTAAAGCTAGAGGAACTCAGGATATATTGATAACAGCTACCGATAATTTAAATGGCTTTACTGATACTATAAAAACAGTTTTCCCTAATTCTACTACTCAAATATGTGTAGTTCATCAAATTAGAAATTCTTGTAGATATGTCGTGTGGAGAGATAAAAAAGCTTTTACTCTTGACATGAAGCAAATCTACACAGCGCCCACTAAAGAAGCCGCTAAAGCAGCTTTAGAAGACTTTAAAATCAAATGGAACTCAAAGTACTCTTATGCCATAAAAAGCTGGGAAAATAACTGGGATGAACTTACGGTGTTCTTTGACTTCCCTGTTGAAATTAGAACTATAATTTATACCACAAACCTAATCGAAAATCTAAATGGGAAAATTAGAAAATACACCAAAAATAAACTCTCATACCCAACAGATGAAGCTGTAATTAAATCTGTGTTCTTGGCTTTAAGACAGAGTACAAAAAAATGGACAATGCCCGTTAGAAACTGGGGGATTATTCTTAACCAGTTTTTGGCTATATTTGAAGACAGGATTAAGATTTAAAACCTTAACCCTGATATTTTGAACTTACACACTTTTTGGGATAGTGTCACCTTAATTTTATCGACAAAGTACTCTTTATTAGAATATCTGTTTACAGTTAATGTTAAGTTTGCTATTGGCATTTCCATTTCTATTTCACTACCATTAGGAGTAATAAATTTAAGTTTTTTTACAGGATAATTCATTATTGAAAAAATTAGCTGAATGTGAAATTATTGAGAAAGTAGTTTGATTACTTTTTTTTTAGTTATATGGATGTTTTTTGTGGATGAATGGTTGTTTTTATGTGTTTTTTGGTTTGTAATCAAAATAAAGGAGTGTAATTATATATTTTAATAAGTGGTGAATTGTGGGGGAAGAAAGAAATAATTGAGTTACATGAAAATCAAAATTATATTTTAAAGAAACTATTACCTGATCTATTTTCTAAATTTAAAAAAGACAAATTGGATTATTAAAAGTAATAATTATAAGAGGGTACCATTTTTAAAACATAGAAAACAGCTATAGAACTTATCTGTTTTATTAGCTATGTTAATTAATGAATATAAATTCTTTGGGACTATTTGACATTTTTTCGTAATAATATCTACTTACAGATATAAATCGATTTACTTTTAGGAATTCAATTTCGAATTCATTTCCATGACATTTTATTAGTCTTACTATTGTAGGTTTAATTTTCATGTTTCTGTTTTTATACAGCTACAAGATATTAACGAATTGTTGATTTAATAAGCTTAAACTGCTGAAGTGTAGTTTTTTTAAGTCGATTAGAAGTAGGTGTAACTACAAAAAGAGAATTTATGCTAATAAGAATAATGGAAATAGATGAAAAAAAAATGTGTAAAAAAAAGAGATTTATAATTTATATAAATCTCTTTTTTTAGTTTACTTTAAAATAATTTCATAAGGTGTATTATTATTTAAAGAATAATTTCCTGATATTTCTTCAACTACTTTTTCTTTGTTAGTATCAAAATATGTAACTCTAAATTGTTTAATTTGATCTTCAGGATAAGAGTTAAAATTCATGTCAATTATTCCTTCTGTATTGCTAGTTTTACTTTCTCTAAACTTATATTCAGTTAATGCATCTATGGTTACCTGTATTGGTGTTCCATTAGCATTTTTAAATAATGCTTTAAATGCCTGAAGTTCTTTTTCAGGTTCATTTACATATTTTAAATGTTGTTCGTTGGTGTTCTGATGTTTGTTTCTATAAAAACCTAAGTGGACGTTATTGCTAACATCATCTAAAAAAGTATTATAGCCTTTCTTTTCAGCATCATCAAAATATTTACAAGATTCACTTGTATTAGATCTGGCGTTATTTACTTCTTTACTATATTTCTTTCTACTTCTGTAGTTTTTTATAGCTAAAACAGATCTTTTAAACAAGTAAAACACAAACAATCCTGCCAATACTTCAAGTACATAAAAAAGTACAGGTAAAACATCTTGAATTCCGAAAACTGATTCTCTAATTCCTGCTGAAATTTCTCTCGCAACACGTTCTTTAGAGAAATAATATATAGCAACACCAATGGCAGAAAATAATGTACTACCAACAAAAAATTGAATTCTAACATCTCTTACAATTCCTTTTCTAATGTCAGATTCTGGTTTTGCGGAGTTTGAAGGAACTTTTTTCTCTTCAAAAAAACGTTTATTTCTGGTGTGAGAACTTAGCATTCCAACCATTAATTCTGCAATTACGATAGAAATGAAAATTATACCAACACCAATAACCCAAGGTGCTTGAGGTAAAATATCCCTATAAATTTCTCTACTAAAATAATATTCTAAAATGCATATAACCACAAAAGCAATTGTAAATGGAACAACATATGCATTAGACATAATTTTATCCCATTGTTTAAGTTTTTCTTCATTTGGTTTTAAAATTTCAAAAGTATCTCTAGCTCTTTTAGATGCAGAATTTGCTCTTGAAGCTAGTTCATCAGAGATTTTAAAAAGATCTTCCGATTCATCAGTAGAAGGTTTGTCCCAGTTTATTATCATAACAGTTAGTTTTTATATACATTCAAAGTCTTCAATATAGCTAAAGAAACCTTCTTTGCCTTCAAATTCATTTAGTTCAATTCCTTCAAAAATAGAAGTATCTTTCCAACCAATTAAAAACAATTCAGCATTATCAGGTAAAGCTAATTTGGTTTTAATTTTTTCAATTTTTCCAGATCTTCTAGGTTCATTTACACCATCTGTAAAAAGAACTACCATAACTTTATCATAATCTTCTACGTTTGGTTCTTTTAAAAGTTTGTTAATGTGTTCAAAAGCAAGGTTTATATTAGTAATATCTTTTCCTTTGTAAGGGGTGTAGTTTAAAATTGAACTTTGAACAGTTTTAGATAAAAAGCTGTTTAATTTTGAAGCATTTTTCTTCTTAATTTTTTCATTTTTAGCTTTAATCTTATCGTTGTATTTTTTTTGCTTGGCTTGTTCAGATAATGTTGGGTGTTCTGAAGTTAAAATATTCTTGTAAGGTTTTAAAGCGCTAACTTTTAACCTGAAAATTTCTTTAGAATTAGGTGCTGGATTTCCTATAATTGTTGAAGTGAAATAACCGCTTCCGTTTTGATTAATAACATCAACAATAGCTTTGTAGTCATCTTGATTTAATTTTTGAATACTTTCAGAAGAACCACTTCTGTCATCTCCTAAAACAATCATGATTTTACATTCAGGAATTTCTTCCTCAGCAATTGCATTATGATTTGGTTTGGGTGAATCACATGAAAAAATAAAAAGTAATAGAATAATTGGTAAAAAACTTTTGCTTAACATAAATATTTATTTTTTGCTAATATATATAATGTATTAGATACTTAGATAAACAAACCTTGTTTTTGAAAAAAAAGGATTTTATTCTTTTGTTTTTTAATTGGAAGAAGTGACTTGAAAGTAAGTTTTGTAAAGTCTAAGAAGTAATATTTAAAAAGAAAAATTAATTCATAGTGATGTCTGCTGGAGCATTTGCCCAAATCTTATATTTTCCGCCTTTTTGTAGTAGTTTGTTTTTCCAGATAGCTTCTTCGTCTTCAATAAAAATATTATTAAAATCATTTTCGGAAATAAACCAAGACTCAGTATTCAATTCACTTTCTAATTGTTGAGATCCCCAGCCAGAATAACCAAGGAAAAATCTTATGTCTGAAGGTTTAATTAAATTTTCGTTTAATAGGTTTTTTAAAGAATCAAAATTACCGCCCCAATAAATACCATTAGCAACTTCTATGCTATCTTTTAATAAGTGTGGAACGCGATGTATAAAATATAAATTTTCTTGTTCAACCGGACCGCCTTGATATATGGTAAAATTACATTCTATATCTGGTATTAAATCTTCTAAAACATATTGCATAGGTCTATTTAAAATGAACCCAACAGAACTAGCTTCAGAATGATCTGTAATAAGTACTATTGTTCTTTTAAAAGAGTCATCATTAAGTATAGATGGCTCAGCTATTAATAATCTGCCTTTTTTCGGGGTTAACATTAGTGTTTTGTAAAAATTCTATAGAAAAATAATAATATTTTTTTAAACTTTTAACTTTTTTTTAATGAAAAAAATATTAATAGTGTTTGTTTTTTATATATTTTATAGCGGTTTTAAGTTCTGATTAAAATATAACTTTCTTTTTTTTAGTTGATTACGTTTTTTATTTAGTAAAAAAAGAATTTTTTCAAATCTTATCTTTTAGTCAAGTATTTTATGATTTTTTTGTTTTTTAAAGAAGTTAATCTTAAAATTTTACAGTAAAAATATCATTTATTAATATAGTTTTTCTGAAATGTATTTAGATGTGTACGATTTTTTATTTTTAACCAATTCTTCTGGAGTTCCTTCAAAAATTAATTGGCCACCTTTTTTACCACCTTCTATACCTAAATCTATTATATAATCAGCACATTTAATAAGGTCTATATTATGTTCAATAACAATAATCGAATGTCCTTTTTCAATTAAAGCATTAAAAGAAGCTAATAACTTTTTGATATCATGGAAGTGTAATCCAGTGGTAGGTTCATCAAAAATAAACAGCGCTTTATCTTTTGTATCTCCTTTCATTAAAAAAGAAGCTAATTTTATACGTTGTGCTTCACCTCCTGATAAAGTAGAAGAAGATTGTCCTAATTGAACATAACCCAATCCAACATCTTGAAGTGGCTTTAATTTTTTTGCTATTTTAATAGCGCCATTTTCTGTAAAAAAGTCAATAGCATCATCAATAGTTAAGTTTAAAATATCGTCAATATTTTTTTCTTCAAAGTTAACCTCTAATATTTCCTTTTTAAAGCGTTTCCCTTTACAATTGTCACATTGTAAATGTACATCGGCCATAAATTGCATTTCAATGGTAACTACACCTTCACCTTTACAAACTTCACAACGACCACCTTCTACATTAAAAGAAAAGTGTTTTGGTTGATAATTTCTAATTTTAGATAACTTCTGTGTAGATAGAAGTTTACGGATATCATCGTAAGCTTTTATATAAGTAACAGGGTTTGATCGAGATGATCTACCTATTGGATTTTGATCAATAAACTCTACATGTTTTAAGTTTTCATAACTTCCTTGTACATCTGTGTACTGACCTATTTTATCTCCGTAACCAATTAATTTCTTTTGCATAATTGGATACAGTAATTTTTTTACAAGTGTACTTTTACCACTACCAGAAACTCCAGTGATTACTGTTAAGTTATTTAGAGGGAATGTTACATCTATGTTTTTAAGATTATTCTCTCTAGCTCCTAAAATTTTAATGAAATTTTTAGTTTTTCTACGTTGATTAGGAACTTCTATTTTTAGGGTTTCAGATAAATATTCAGCAGTAAGAGTTTTCGATTTTATTAGTTCATCGTAAGTTCCTTCTGCAACAACTTTTCCTCCGTGAGTTCCTGCTTCTGGTCCAATGTCGATAATGTAATCGGCTTCTTTCATGATGTCTTCATCATGTTCAACTACTATTACCGTATTTCCAAGATCACGTAAGTTTTTAAGTACTTTAATTAATCGTTCTGTATCTTTTGGATGAAGTCCAATACTTGGCTCGTCTAAAATATACATAGAACCAACTAACGAACTTCCTAAAGAAGTAGCCAAGTTAATACGTTGACTTTCTCCTCCTGATAATGTATTAGATGTACGATTTAATGTAAGGTAACTTAATCCAACATCAGTTAAAAATTGGAGTCTATTATTAATTTCAGTTAATAATCGTTTTGCTATTTTCTCTTCATATTCATTTAAAGTAATAGATTTAAAGAATACGCTTAATTCGTCTAATGGAAGATTTACCAAATCAGAAATTGTTTTACCACTAACTTGAACATAGTTTGCTTCTTTTCTTAAGCGTTTTCCGTCGCATTCATGACATTTAGTTTTACCTCTGTAACGAGATAACATGACTCTGTTCTGAATTTTATAGCTTTTTTCTTCTAATTCGTTAAACAGATGATGAATTCCCATGAATTTATCTGTTCCTTCCCAAACTAAATTTTGTTGTTCTTCTGTAAGCTCGAACCAAGGTTTGTGAATTGGAATGTTGTAACTATCTGCATGCAGAATTAAATTTTCCTTATACCATTTATAAGCATCTGTTTTAAATGGGAAAATTGCATCTTCATAAATCGATAGTCCTGTATTAGGAATTACCAAATCTTCATCGATACCAATTACATTTCCGTATCCTTCACAAGTAGGACAAGCTCCGTAAGGATTGTTAAAACTGAAAAGGTGTGTATTTGGTTCTAAAAAAGTAATGCCATCTAGCTCAAATTTATTACTAAATTCTGTTTTAGTTTTTGTTTCTAAATTTTCAACATAACAAAATCCTTTTCCTTCAAAGAAAGCTGTTTGAATAGCATCTGCTAAGCGGTTGTAGAAATCTTCATCATGTTGAATAACAACTCTGTCTACAACTAAATCTATATTATTTCCTTTGAAATCTTCAATAGGGAATTTATCAATTCGATAAACTTTATTATTGTATTTTATTCTAGCATACCCCTGTTGTTTTAAAACTTGTAATAAAGATTCAATAGTTCTCTTTTTAGGTATAACTACTGGAGCAATTAAAAGAAGTTTTGTTTGTTCATTTAACGATTTTACATGATTTACAACATCGGTTACTGTATGTTTCTTGACTTCATTTCCAGAAATAGGAGAGAAGGTTCTACCAATTCTGGCGTATAATAATTTTATATAATCGTAGATTTCTGTAGAAGTTCCAACAGTAGATCTTGGATTGGTAGAATTTACTTTTTGTTCAATTGCAATAGCAGGAGCAATCCCTTTAATGTAATCTACTTTCGGTTTGTTTAGTTTTCCTAAGAATTGACGTGCATAAGAAGATAAACTTTCTACATATCGTCGTTGTCCTTCCGCATATAAAGTATCAAAGGCTAATGAAGATTTACCAGATCCAGAAAGTCCGGTTATAACCACAAGTTTATTTCTAGGGATAACTACATCAATATCTTTTAAATTATGTAATGATGCGCCTTTTATGATTATATTTTCTTTGGGATTTACTTTAGTAATATCTACTTTCATGAACTCGAAAAATAAACATCAAAAATAGTGATTTTACCAGTCAAGTAACAATCTATAATCAAGTAAAATGAAGATAATTATTAATGTTTTTTTTAATTTAAACAACTTAAAATTTGTTTTTTGAGATAAAAAAAATATATTTGTCCTGTACATAATTGTTTAAAAATCATACGCCTATACAAAAAAACTACTTTTAAAAATTTAATATAATTCCCAAAATGAGATAGAAATATCTCTCAAAAAGTAGTAGTTATGTATAAAAAAATAGCAGACGATAGTGTCTTAGTTAGAGAGTATATTAACGGTAAAGAAATCGCTCTAGAGTTTCTTGTTAGAAAACACCAACAACGCATTTTTAGTTTTATTTACAGCAAAGTTCAAGATAGAGATGTTGCTGAAGATATCTTTCAAGATACTTTTATTAAAGTGATCAAAACCCTTAAAAAAGGTAATTACAATGAAGAAGGGAAGTTTTTACCTTGGGTGATGCGAATTTCTCATAACTTAGTTATTGATTATTTTAGAAAGAATAATAGAATGCCGTTTTTTAATAACTCAGATGAGTTTGATATTTTTTCTATTATCAGTGACGATGCTTTAAATGCTGAAAAGCGAATCATTAAAGATCAGATTTTATTAGATGTAAAAAACCTAATTGAGGAACTTCCGGAAGAACAAAAAGAGGTTTTAAAGATGAGGATTTACATGGACATGAGTTTTAATGAAATTTCTGAAAATACAGGTGTAAGTATTAATACTGCATTAGGAAGAATGCGTTATGCTTTGATAAATATCAGAAAATTAATAGATAAGAATAAAATAATTTTAATTAACTAATAATAAATTGATATGTTGTGCGTTACTATTTATAATTAAACAATAAATTATTTATATGGCGCAAATTTACTCTGAAAAACCATCCAATTTCAGGATGAACCCTAAAAAAACAACAATACAATTTATATTAAACTTTTCCAAAAGCTTCAAAACGGTAAGAACAAATAACGATGTTCTCATTGAATTGAATTTGAATTAAGAGTGAAGAAGCTTCAGTGCGAACTGGAGCTTTTTTATTTCTTCCTCTTTTTGTAGTATTCTGTAATTACAGTTTTTCTTCCGATTGCGCTTGTAATTATATCGTTATCTAAGTTCCAACCTCTTGCAGGACAATACTCTCTACCATAAAAGATAATTTGTAAATGTAGTTTATTCCAAATTTCTTTAGGAAATAAACGTTTTGCATCCTTTTCTGTTTGTGCAATACTTTTTCCGTTAGATAAATTCCAACGATACATTAAACGATGAATATGAGTATCAACAGGAAATGCAGGAATATTAAATGCTTGAGCCATTACTACACTAGCTGTTTTATGTCCAACAGCTGGTAATGCTTCTAAAGCTTCAAAACTTTTCGGAACTTCTCCATTATGTTTTTCTATTAAAATTTTGGATAAACCATAAATTCCTTTCGATTTCATAGGTGAAAGTCCAACAGGCTTTATAATTTCTCTGATTTCATCAACAGACAATTGTACCATGTCATAAGGATTATCTGCACGCTCAAAAAGTAAAGGTGTAATTTTATTCACACGTTCATCAGTGCTCTGAGCAGACATTAAAACGGCAATTAATAATGTATAAGGATCTGTATGATCTAAAGGAATAGGAGTTTCTGGATATAATCGTTCTAAAGTGTCAATTACAAACTGAACTTTTTCTGTTTTGTTCATTTTTTCAGTATTTTTACTTAACAAAAATACCAAATTATGACAACACTTAAGATAGGAGATAACGCGCCAAGTTTTGAAGCTAAAGATCAAGACGGAAATATCATAAAATTAGAAGATTACAAAGGGAAAAAGTTAGTTGTTTTTTTCTATCCTAAAGCGAGTACTCCAGGTTGTACAGCTGAAGCTTGTAACTTAAGAGATAATTATGAAACTTTTCAAGCGCAAGGATATGAGATTTTAGGAGTAAGTGCAGATAGTGCAAAGCGTCAACAAAACTTTATCAACAAACACGAATTACCATTTCCTTTATTAGCAGATGAAGATAAATCTGTAATTAATGCATTTGGAGTTTGGGGACCAAAAAAGTTTATGGGGAAAGAGTATGATGGTATTCACCGAACTACTTTTGTAATCGATGAAAATGGTGTTTTAACTGATGTTATCGCTAAAGTGAAAACTAAAGCCCACGCAGAGCAAATTTTAGGATAATTTATCATCTAAAATTGGAATAATAAAAAACGCTACAAATATTTGTAGCGTTTTTTATTATTTATCTAACTTTAATTCTCTTTGAAGTTCTTTACTCGTTTTCGAACTTCCATCATGGCTCCAACCTGGAGGCATAAAAACATATTTTAAACGAGTTCCTAAAGGCAAATGTTTTTTGTTATGAAAAAAGTCTTTAAAGATATCTTTCCACTCGTGGAAAATGATATTTACAGGTCCTTTGTCATCTAAAGGTTTTGTTAATCCGAATTTTAATTTTTCGTATTCCATTTCCTCTTCCTCAGCCTGAAATGTACCAAACATTCTATCCCAAATAATTAAAAACATTCCCATGTTCTTGTCTAAATATTTAATGTTAGAAGCATGATGAACTCTGTGATGAGAAGGAGTAACAAATATATATTCCCAAGTTTTTAGTAAGAAACCTACGAAACCTTTTCTTTTCGTTGGTTTTATAAAGTTCGTGTGACATAAAGTTCCATAATTCTGGTTCATCGCATAAGCAAACATGATATGTAAGGGTTGAATTCCTATTAAAATTAATGGAATTAAAAACATAAAACGATAAAATGGCTGTAGAACCGGTGAACGGAATCCTGTAGAGATATTATAGTATTCTGAGTTATGATGTGTAACATGAACAGCCCAGAAAAATCTTGAATGATGATCTACATAATGATGTACATAGTACAAGAAATCTTGACCAACAAATGCTATAAACCAGTATAAAAATCCAGTACCTTCCCAATTAATGAAACGATAATCATAGAAAAAATCCATTACCACAAACGAAGTAGCGTACATCAATCCATCTAAAAATACATTAACTAACGCAAAATATACGTTTGTTGAAATATCTTTAAATTCATAATTTTTAGCTTTTCGTTTATAGCTAAAATACATCTCAACACCAATGGCTAAAGCACAAATTGGAACAAACCATATATAAGCATTTTGGTGAGTGAAAATATCCATATAAAAAAACATTTAGGTTAAAAAGATAGTAGTTATCTAAGCTTAATCTCGTGCAAAGGTAAACTATCTCTATTTAAAAGAATTTATTAAACATAGAAATTGTTTATACTAAGATTATAACCTCTTATCGATCCAATCTTTAAAACTATAAAAGTTCTGAGGAGCAACACCATGCCCAACAGGATATTCATGAAATTCGTTTTGTAAATTGAGTTTATTTAAGAAATCTGGAGTTTTTTTAGCCCAAGCAAAAGGAATTACTTGATCTACAATTCCATGAGAAATATAATAATCAGTTGTTATTGACTCTGAAATTTCTTTTGGAATTAAATCTTCAAGTAAATATCCACTTAATGCAACTACATGTTGTACTTTGTTAGGATAACGTAAACTTAATCCGTAACTTAAAATTGCACCTTGGCTAAATCCTAGTAAAAATGTTTTGTTTGTATTGTATTTTGCTTGTATTTCGTCAATAAAAACAGCAATTTTATCTACAGATTCACTAGCTTGTTTTGTGTCTGAAAATTTATCGTTGTTTGCATCAAAATTTATAGCATACCAAGCATAACCTCCATAGCCCATTTCATAAGGAGCTCTAACAGTTATTATTAATAATTCATCTGATAATTCTTCAGCAAAAGAAAATAAATCATCTTCATTACTTCCGTATCCGTGAAGTAAAATTAAAACATTCGGATTTTCAGTAGCAACTTTCGGTGCTCTTTCCTTATAAAATAAACTCATTAAATATTATAAACTTTTAAACCAATCTTGGAAGTAATCTCCTAAAATAGGAACTTTTTTTTCTTCACCGTTCAACACTCCCATAAATCCAATAAACCATAGTACGATTAGTAAACCAGAAATAATCCAAGAGACAATTCCTCCAAAAAATCGATAAACTACCCAGCTATTGATTAGTGATATTAAATTTAGTCCAACCATTTGTCTAACATGAAAACTTGTAAAAGCATTCTTCTTAGAACTGTTTAATATAAAAGCTACAATTGTACCGATTATTGTGATATAACTAATTATAGCATTGGTTTTTCCTTGTTCGATTGTTGTTAGATTTCTCATTGTAGATTAGGTGTTTAAAATTAATTGTTGGTTCGCATATATTCCATATGCTTTACCTTTAAGTTTTTCACCTATAAATATACTGTTTTTTGAAGTTGATTGGATATCATTTTCATTAAAAACAACTTCTAATTCTGTAGTAAACAAAGTAAGCTCTGCTTTAGAATCAATAGTTATAGAAGTATTATCAATTCCAAAGATAGATTTAGGATTTGTACTTAAACATTTAGTAATCGTTTCTATATCAAAAATCGAATTTAATGCTCCGAAAGCAGTTTCTAAACCTATGGTTCCATTTTTTGCAATAGAAAATTCTACTTTTTTTTCTTCAATATCAATAGGATTATGATCTGAAGTAATTATATCGATAGTTCCGTTTTTTACGCCTTCAATTAAAGCTAAACGATCCTCTTCTGTTCGCAACGGAGGATTTACTTTTACTCTAGCATCAAAACCAATCAATTTTTCATCAGTTAATAAAAGGTTGTGCACAGCAGTACTACAAGTAACATTTAACCCTTTACTTTTTGCTGCTTTAATAAGTGCTACCGATTTTTTAGTAGAGATGGTTGGAATGTGTAATTTCCCCCCAGTATATTCCAATAAAAATAAGTCTCTAGCAATTTGAATTTCTTCTGCTAAAGCAGGAATACCTTTTAAACCTAATCGTGTTGCATTAACACCTTCATGTGCGACACCTTCACCAGCGATTTTCTTGTTTTTAGGAAAACTTAAAACTAAACCATCAAAATTTTGAGCATAAAGTAATGCAATTTTCAAAAGGTTGTCGTTTTCTACTGGTTTCTTATAATCACCAAAAGCAATAGCTCCAGATTGTTGCATATCAAACAATTCTGCCATTTCAATACCTTCACATTTTTGTGTTAAAGCACCAATTGGATGGAGTGTTACTGCCTTACTAGTCGCTTTATGAATTAAATATTCTACAGCAGATTTAGAATCTGTAATTGGCTGTGTATTTGGATTAACAGCTACTCGTGTGAAACCAGATTTAGCTGCAACTGAAAGTCCGTTTTCAATAGTTTCTCTTTCTTCATAACCAGGTTCACCGAAACTAACGCTAGTATCAAACCAGCCAGTAGAAACATGTAAATTATCAAGAGTTATTGTATTGTAATTTTCTTTGGTATCAATAGTATCACTGATTTCAGTAATAACACCATTTGAAATTAAAATGTCTTTTACGCTATTGTGAAAAGGACTTGAAGGATCTATTATTTTCGCTGATTTTAAAAGCGTGATCATACTTTAAAGTATTTTAGAATCAAAATTTCTAGCAACAAAGATACAATGGCAAGAATTAAAAACCATTTCCAAAACCAATGAACTTTGTATTTATCTTCAATTTTTTTAAAATTATCTTCTAGAGAATTATTTATACTAATATTTTTCTTTTTTAAACTATTGATGTTTAGGTAGTTTAATGAACTTTCGGCAGGAGGATTGTTATAAGCAATAGTTTGAACTTTTAGATTTCCTTTTTCAATGGTGTAAAAACCTTTGCTCTCAGGTAATTCACTAGTGCTTAATTTTACTTTCGTTTGAAAAGTTTGCTGTAATGGAATAAAAGAATTGTTAGTATTCTTAATTGTTAAAATATCATCCTTTTCTAATTGAGTAGCAATTTCTATAGTATTAGGCTGGGCTAATGTGTAATATAATTTAGACAGCTTTAAACTCTGTTTTCCCATATTATAAAATACAGGTACAACCAAAGGCGAATTGGTAAAATTACTTTTCTCTTTGTTTAAAGGAGAAGAAAACCAGTATACTTTACTAGAAGAAGAAGAATTAGTTTCTTGTATAAAAGGTTCGTTATTTTCATAGTCGATAATACTACTAGATCGATTCATCTTAGTATTAAACGTAGTTGTTGTAGTTGGGTACTGAAAATTAGTCACCTTTTTATCAAAAACATTTTTAAATAAAGGATGGTTAAAATTAATTTTAGTGATTTTTAAGGAATCAATTTTCTTACTTAATAATTTTCCAACTCCTAAGCGTTCAAATAATTTGTTGTACGATTTAAATTCGGATTTTGCATTTGGAATAATTGCTAAGCTTCCACCATTTTTTGTATAATCAATTAAACTTCTTAGTAAGCTTTCAGGAAGTTTGTCAACTTCATTTAAAACAATAAGTTGTTGTTGATTTAGAGTGTTATAATTTACATTTTGTATTGTAGAACCTGTAAAGTTGAACTCTTGTTCGGTATAAATTCTTGATAAGAAATCATTATCATTTCCAATAGCTAAAACATTAATTTTTTCATTAGAATTGATAGTGAAAAAGAATTCATTATCAAACTCAAAAGTATCAGTATGATCAAGTTTAACAATTCCAGTAAAATTACTGATGTTTTCAATAGCAAAAGAAATTACCTTTTCCGCATTTTTTTGAATCGTAAAAGTTTGTTTACTTATTAATTTTTTACCATTGTATATTGCTACAGGAATATTTTCTTTTAATGTACCTTGATTTTTAATATTGATATTTATAGTGCTCTTAGCATTCGTATTAGTAGATAAATACACACTATCAATTGCTAAATTTTCTCTTTTTTCTGGTAATATTTGAGTTAGAGAAAGAGTAGAAGATACAGAATTGAAGGCTTCATCTTTGATATTTTGAAAATCTGAAACTAAAATTTTTTCTGTAGCTCCATTAATATTTGATAGTTTTAGTAAAACATCGCTGATTGATAAACTTTGAACAGAATTTTTTGTGTTTAATACGATTTTCTTCAATTCATCTCCAGAAATATTCTGATAAATATTAGAATTTGTTAAAAGTGAATAGGTATTGTTCGGAGAAATATTTTCTGCAATTTCTTGACTAGCAACTTTTAAGATGTTTCCTTTGGAACCTTTTGAATTTGTACTTAAAGAATTATCTAAATAAATTGCCACATGATTTTCTGTGTCTACATTTTCATTGCTGAAAAAAGGTTGTGCAAAAGCCAATACTAAAGCTGTTATTAATAACAAACGAGTACATAGAACTAACCATTTTTTTAGTTGAGAACTTTTCCTGTTTTTTATGACTAAATTCTCTAAAAATGCAACATTTGTAAAAGGAACTTTTTTAAATTTTCGCAGTTGAAAAAGATGTACTAAAATGGGAATTATTAAAAGAAATAAGAAATATAAAATCTCAGGATGTTTAAATTGCATTATAGATTATTTATAATGTAAAAATAGAAAATAGATTTTATAAAGTTTTGTTAAGATGAATTCAAGTTGTAAGCAAAGCGTTAAATTTGTTACTTTACTCAAAACAATTAGCTAATGTCGTTAACCGAGAGTGAGTGTAGTACTTACATACCGTTTCAAAAAACTGGTTTTTTTTCTAAAATGATGTGTGATTATTTAGAGCAATCAGAAAAATTGACTAGTTTTTATCACAATTTTCCTAATTCAGAAGGTTTTAAAAATCAAATATTAGAAAAAAAGAAAACATTTTCTAAAATTAATAGAACTGTTTTAGTTGAAGTTTTAAAGACTCAATATGTAAAGGAAAATATTTCTGAAAGTACAAGTGCTAATATTGAGTTACTCGCTAACGAAAATACATTTACAGTAACAACAGGACATCAGCTAAATCTTTTTACAGGTCCGTTATATTTTTTATACAAGATTATTTCTGCAATCAATTTAGCAGAAGAGTTGAAGGAAAAACATCCAAACGATAATTTTGTTCCAATTTATTGGATGGCTACTGAAGATCATGATTTTGAGGAGATTAATTATTTCAACTTCAAAGAAAAAAAAGTTCAATGGAATTCAAATCAAGCTGGTGGAGTAGGTCGTTTTAGTACAGAAGGATTATCTGAAGTATTTGAATCTTTTTCTAATAAACTAGGAAACTCTAGAAATGCTGAGTTTTTGAAAGAGTTGTTTTTTGAAGCTTATATAAAACATGATAATTTAGCTAATGCAACACGATTTATAGCGAATTCATTATTTGCTGAATTTGGATTAGTAATTATTGATGCAGATGACTCTAAATTAAAGTCGTTGTTTAAATCATATGTCGTTAAAGATTTATTAAATTCAGTTTCATATAAACATGTTTCAGAAACAAATACAAGTTTAGAGGAGAATTACAAGATCCAGGTAAATCCTAGAGAGATTAACTTGTTTTATCTAACGGATAATTTAAGAGAGCGAATAATTCTTGAAGATGGTGTATATAAAGTCAATAATACGGATTTAAGTTTTTCTGAAGAAGAAATTCTAAATGAGGTAGAAAATTATCCTGAACGATTTTCACCAAATGTAATTATGAGACCTTTATATCAAGAAGTTATTTTACCAAATTTATGCTATATCGGTGGAGGAGGAGAGCTAGCTTATTGGATGCAATTAAAAACGTATTTTGAAGCAGTAGAAGTTCCTTTTCCAATTCTTTTATTGCGTAATTCTGTGCAAGTAATTAGTAAAAAACAATTTGGTAAATTAGAAAGACTTTCTATTTCTGTAGAAGAATTATTTTTAAAACAGCAGGATTTATTAGCTAAAAAAGTAAATGAAAATGCTGAGGTTAGTTTTAATTTTGAACAACAAAGAAGCATATTAGAACAACAATTTTCAGACTTAAGAGTTATTGCATCACAAACTGACGCTTCTTTTACAGGAGCTGTAAATGCACAAGAGAAAAAACAATTAAAAGGTTTAGAAAACCTACAAAAACGTTTATTAAGAGCAGAAAAAAGAAAACAATCAGATTTAGTAGAAAGAATTACTTCATTGCAAAGTGCAATATTACCAAGTTTGAGTTTAGAGGAGCGAAAACGTAACTTTTCTGAATATTACTTAGAGTATGGAGATGATTTTATACAAACATTAAAACAAGAATTAAAACCATTACAGTTAGAGTTTTTTGTTTTGGTAAAATAAAAAAAGAGAACCTAAATAATTTCAGGTTCTCTTTTCTTTTTAATCTATTGAAGAAATAATTTAAAATATTATATAATTAATTTTTGTCCAATTCTTAAAGTTGTTGTTTTTCTAATCTTATTTGTTTTACAAATACGACTTATAGAAGTCCTATTTCTGTAAGCTATTCCAGATAGCGTATCACCACTCTTTACAATATATACTTTGCGTTTACGCTTTTTATAAGCTAAAGCTTTTTCATAAGAATCTAATGTTACAAGTCTGCTTTGTCTTTTAGAACTATGATAGTAAGTTTTCGCCCAATCTCTAGTTACCCATAGATTTTTAGCACGAATTTTATTACTGTTTTTTAAGTCTAATAAGTATTCCGGGTTAATAGCAATTCCTTTATATCTAGTTTCTAAATGTAAATGACTACCTCTAGATCTTCCTGAGTTTCCTCCAAAAGCTATAGCTTGCCCTTTCTTTACAATGTCGTTCTTTTTTATAATAAAGCCTGATAAATGTGCATAAACACTTTCTAAACCATTATCATGTCGTATTACAACAGTTTTACCATATCCTGAACTACGGCCTACAAAACGAACCTTACCTGGTAAAATACTAAAGACACTGTCACCAGTTACCAAATCGATATCAATTCCTCTATGTGGTCTATTTCTTCTCCAACCGTATCGAGATGTAATCACACGTTTTTTTGATATTGGTGAAGCATATGTAGAATCTGAAAATTTAATTTCAAAAGGAAATTTTACTTTCGGATTTGCATAAGCAGTAAATTGAGTAGTAACCCAATTTTCTGTGAAACACTCATCATTAAAAACTTCTTTTTTTGTGTTTTTTTCTAAAGAATCATTTTTTACGTGATTAATATAATTCTCAACAATTTTTGTGTTTTTTAGTTTTTTTTGAGCTGATATAATTAAAATATTAGAAATAGTAAATAGTAGACAAATAGTTTTTTTCATTTTCAATTAAAAGTTGAATATAGTTTTATAGTTAATTATTTTATATAGTCTAAAGGGTTAACATTTTTACTATTATGCTTTACTTCATAATGTAAATGTGGACCTTTTGATAAACCTGTATCTCCAGTAAATCCAATTACTTCCCCTTTTTTAACAGATTTTCCTTTTTTTAATTTAAAACTGTTCAAATGTGCATACCAAGTTTCATATCCATTTGTATGTGTTACAACAATTAAATTTCCCCAATTTCCTTTGTAAGACGCATAAGAAATAATACCGTCTGCAGTTGCAACTATAGGTGTTCCAATAGCAGCTCTAATATCAATACCTTGATGAATTTTAGCTTCACTTTTTTTACCAAACTTTCTTAGTTTGCCGAAATGAGATGTGATATCTGAAACTGTTTTATTTTGGATTGGAAAAATAGATGGAATTGAATTATTATCTGTAATTATTACAGGTAAATTATTGTTAAAATCATCTTGATTAAATGATAATAGGCAGATGCTAATTATTGGAATTAGTATTAAGTATTTTATTTTTTTGAAAGAATTGGTTTTATTTTTTGAAATCATTTCTAATCTTTTTTTAATAATTGGTTGTTTGAAATAACTGTATAGCTTGATATTGGTTTTACTATTGATTTCTTTTCTAAGAACTTTTAAGTAATCAGATATGTTAATTTTATTAGTTAGTAATACTTCTTTATCAACTTGAAATTCATGAACAGATTTTAATGATTTTCTGAAGTAATAAACAAAAGGGTTGAACCAGAACAGTATGATGTATAATTCAGTGATTAGGAGATCTAAAGTATGTTTAAAATCAACATGTTTTTTTTCATGTTCAATAATCAAGTTATCTATGTTTTCTCTTTTTGATTTTGGAATAAAAATCCAATTAAAACAAGAGAATACCTCAGTGATATTTGCATATATAAAAGTGTATTTTCTAGATTTTTTAAGTTGAGATTCTTTTTTTAGTTTAATAAGTTGTTGAACAGATTTTATTAAAGAAAAAAGAGAAATGATAACTCCGAAAAAATATAACAAAGTGATTATAAATGAATAATTGAATTTTTCTTTCAAAATCTGATTCTCTGAAAAATTCTCACTCATCATTTGGTCAATTTCTATAAATTTAGGAATGTTTATACTCGATATTTCTAGAGGAGAAAAAACATCAATAGAACTTAAAATAATAGAAACAGGAATAAAAAGTATTAAAATTAATCTGTTCAGTTGAAAAAATGTATGTTTCCTGAATAGTGATACATAAGCTAAGTAGAAGACAATAAAGATCAAACTACTTTTAACAAGAAATATTAAATAATTACTCATTTTGTTCTTTTAAATTTTGAATTTTTTCATCAATAAGTTGTTTTATTTCTTCTAATTCAGAAAGATTCAAATCTTCATTTCTAGTGAAATGAGAAGCAAATTTACCTGCAGAACCATTAAAAAAGCTAAAGATTACATCATTCATATATTCTTTAAAATATTTGTTTTTACTTATTAAAGGATAATATTCTCTGGTTTTTCCAAATGCTTTATAGTCTATAAACTTTTTCTTAACCAAAACACGAACTACTGTAGAAATTGTTGTGTAGGCAGGTTTAGGTTCAGGAAATTCATCTACAATATCTTTTAGGAAAGCTTTTTTTAGTTTCCACAGATAATGCATTATTTGTTCTTCAGGTTTGGTTAATTTGTTCATGTTGCGAATATATAAAAAGAATTACTATAACTATAGTTATAGTAATAAAAAATATGTTAAAGTAGTTTAAAGTGTTAGAAAAAGATTAATGAATCAGCCACAATACGCCCAATGTTAGTAAAATAGGCAGTATTAATGAAATAATAATTGCTATTGAGTTTAAAATTAAACCAATAGAGGAATTCATCTTATAAGAGTTGATTACATTTATTATAGAAGTAATAAATAGAACAATACAGATGATTAATACCAATAATCTATGTTGAAATATATAAAAATTAAAATTTTTGCTATCTAAAAAATAGAAAATTAGAATTCCTAAACCAGTTAAAAAAGACCGGATACAAGGTAAGAAAGGCTTTTTTCATCAATCCAAATAAGGTAAAGAAACAGATTTAAGTTTATTTCTTTTAATTATCGAAAAAACTAAAAACATTACCACCGTAGCGCTTTTCGTAACTATACTTAGGATGATTTGATAAATCTGTATGTTTAGAATGTTCAACTATTAGAACCCCTTCTTCATTTAGAAGTTCTTTTTCAAAGACTAAATCAACAATTTTTAAAAATTTATCTACTTCAAAATCATAAGGAGGATCAGCGAAAATTACATCAGTTTTTAAGGCTGTTTTTTCTAAAAATTTAAAAACATCACTTTTAAAAGTGGTAATATCTAATTCTAAGTCTTTAGCGATTTTATTAATGAATTTAATACATCCAAAATGTGCGTCTACAGCATAAATAGTTTCTGTTCCTCTAGAAGCAAATTCGTAACTAATATTTCCAGTACCAGCAAAAAGATCTAAAACAGAAATAGAATCGAAATAGTAAAGATTATTAAGAATATTAAATAACGATTCTTTAGCCATATCCGTTGTAGGTCGAACTGGTAAATTCTTTGGAGCAGAGATTCTTTTGCTTTTATATTTTCCTGAAATTATTCGCATTTAAGATAAAAGGGTATAGTGTGAGTGTTTAAAAAAATATTCAGACTTTTCGAAAAAGTCGTGATTTGGCTTTAAAAATTCTATGTTTTTAATGTAATCTTCAGTGATCTTATAAATTTCATAGTCGTTAATAATATTACCTGAAAAATATAAGGTTAACTCATTAGGATCTAATTCTAATTGTTCAACACAAAATAAGATATAATAAATAAAATCCTCTTTCGTATTGTAAAAAAATGAATTATATAGATTAAACTCACCGTTTTTTAAGATAACAACATCCATATTAGCATAAGAAACGTTTACAAATATAGCGTTGTCTTTAAACTGTTCTTTCTGTTTTAAAACTTCATCAACAAATAAAGTAGAGTGATGTTTAAATTCAAATTCACCAAAGTTTTGAAATAGAAAATTATTAACATTTACATAAGGAATGTAAATGTTTTTAGCGTTGATATATAGATCATCATATACTACTAAATCAGATGATAATGTTTGAATAGTATAGTTTAAATAAGATTTTAAATGATCTTCATTAAACAAATCATTAGGTACTATGGTAGAGAGTTTATTTTGATGTACAGCAGTAACTTTATCAAAACTTGTTTGTAAATCTTTATCAGATTCAAATACTTGATTGATTTTCTCTAATAATAAGTTTGGAGTATTTAACCTTTCTTTAAATACATATTCTGTCACTACTAAAGTTTCATTAGTAGGAATATCTTTAATACAAAAAGAAAATCCATCCAAACTAAATTGGATGGACAACTTTTTATGTTGAGATATGATTTCTTTATTACTCTTTTGTTTCAGCTTTTGCATCTCCTTTGTCATAATATGGAGGCCAGTTACCACCAGTAGAAACTTCATTTAAAGATCCAACAGATACAAACGCACCTTTAATTTGATCAGCTTCAATAGCTTCTAATTCTTGCTTAACAAGGTGTCTAGGTAATCCTTTTAAAACAACTTCTTTTTCTATTTTAGCTTCAAACACAGGTACAAATAAACCAGTAACTTTCTCGATAACACTTGTTTCTAATTTAAACTCTTTATCTGTATCTGGTACTTTAAACATATTGTTGTAATCTCTATCTTGAAAATAATCGATGATTTTTTCATAGTTAGAAATACGCTCTTTACGAATAGTTTTTACAGAAGTAATACCTCCACCAACATTAACAATTGTATCTTGATTGTATACTTCAATAATAGGTAAAGAATCTTTTTCAATAAAATAAATCAAAGAATCTTTGTTACTAGCGTAACTATTCTTTACGTCTTTATATTTGATTTGAGCATCTCTAATTAGTTTTAATTGATCAACTACCTTACTGTAACGTTTCTTCTTTTCAACGTCAAACTTAATTGGCTCCATTATTCCACCATAAATTAAGTACACTAAATACCCAGCGATAGCCAATAAAACTATTGAAACTACACCTCTAAGTTTTAATGGAACGAATTTTACGATGATATATGCTAATAAGAATGTACCTATTAAAGATCCTATAATTAGTAATGCTAACATTGTTTTTAGATTTTTTAAGTATGATAATCGCAAATCTACAATTTTTTTTCAATCATGAAAACAAATATTTAATAATACATTTACCTTTGTGATTTTATTTTAAATATGATTAAATCTGCTAACGATTTCCATAAAGAGATTATTCAGAAATTTTCTTACGATCCAACCCAAAAACAATTGGAGTTAATAAACCAATTAGCTGAATATATTTTCAATACTGAAACTAATAAATTGTTCTTATTGAAAGGATATGCGGGTACAGGTAAAACCACGGTAATCAGTACGGTAGTTCATAATTTGTGGAAAGCAGGAAAAAAAGCAGTTTTATTAGCTCCTACAGGAAGGGCAGCAAAAGTAATATCAGGTTATTCTAAAAGACAAGCTTTTACAATACATAAAAAAATCTATTTTCCTAAAAAACAAACTAATGGTGGAGTCAGTTTTGTAATGCAGCCGAATAAGCATACAAATACAATTTTTATTGTCGATGAAGCTTCGATGATTTCTGATCAAGTCCAAAATGCGAAGCTTTTTGAAAACGGATCTTTACTTGATGACTTAATATCATATGTATATTCAGGAAAGAATTGTAAACTCATTTTTATTGGAGATACGGCACAGTTACCACCAGTAAAATTAGATGTGAGCCCAGCTTTAGATGCAGATAAATTGTCACTTCATTTTAATAAAAATGTAAATGAAATAGAATTAGATGAAGTAGTTCGTCAGCAACAAGACTCAGGAATTTTGGCAAATGCAACAGATTTAAGGTTGTTAATTCAGAATGAAGGAATAGATTTTCAGTTCGATGTAAATTTCCCTGATATAGTTCGTTTACAAGATGGATATGAAATTCAAGATGCGATTACAGATGCTTATGATGGAGATATTGGAGTAGAAGATACAGCAATAATTGTACGTTCTAATAAAAGAGCGAATCAGTATAATTCACAAATTCGTACAAAAATACGCGGACAAGAAAATGAAATTTCTGTTGGAGATTATGTAATGGTAGTAAAAAACAATTATTTCTGGTTGAAAGATTCTTCTTCGGCAGGTTTTATTGCCAACGGAGATATTTGTGAAGTCATGCGAATTAATGATATTAAAGAATTATACGGGTTTAAGTTCGCGGAGGTTACAATTAGAATGATCGATTATCCTGATATGAAACCATTTGAAACTGTATTACTTCTTGATACTTTAACCAGTGAAAGTCCTTCATTAAGTTATGAAGAATCAAACCGTTTGTACGAAGCAGTAAAAGAAGATTTCGCTCATGAAAAATCGAAATATAAGCAATTCATGGGAGTGAAAAAGAATAAATATTTTAACGCATTGCAAGTAAAATTTTCTTACGCAATGACTTGTCATAAATCTCAAGGAGGTCAGTGGAAAACAATATTTATTGAACAGCCATATCTACCTGATGGAAGTAACGTAGAATATTTACGTTGGTTATATACAGCAGTTACAAGAGCTCAGGAAAAATTGTATTTAATTGGTTTTAAAGATGAATGGTTTGTGTAAATTCTTTGTTTGAATAGCGTTTTCATTTCATATTTAAATGAAATAAATCGTATTATGGTATTTTTACTTTATTCGTACACTTTATGAACTTACAAATGTTAGTGTTTTGTTAAACTCAACAAGTTAGAATAGTAAAAAGGTTACATTTGTTTGTCAATCTTAACTATTAAAAATGAACAAAAAGATACTAGTTAGCCTTTCATTTTTGCTGATTACTTTTTCAGTTTTAGGTCAAAAACCCCAAAAATTAAATACAAATCAGATTTATGAGAAAGTTCAAAAATTAAACTTTCTAGGTTCTGCATTATATGTGGCTGCACATCCAGATGATGAAAACACACGTTTGATTGCTTATTTAGCAAATAATGTTAAAGCAAGAACATCTTATTTATCGTTAACAAGAGGAGATGGAGGACAAAATTTAATTGGTCCAGAAATCAGAGAATTGTTAGGGGTAATTCGTACTCAAGAACTACTAGCAGCTAGAGGAGTAGATGGTGGAGAACAACGTTTTTCTAGAGCTAATGACTTTGGGTATTCTAAACATCCTGAGGAGACTTTAAATATTTGGGATAAAGATAAAGTCTTGGCAGATGTTGTTTGGGCAATTCGTACATTTAAACCAGATGTTATAATCAATAGATTTAATCATAGAACTCCAGGAACTACACATGGTCATCACACAACTTCAGCAATGTTAAGTGTAGAGGCTTTTGACTTAGCTGCTGATAAAACAAAATATCCTGAACAATTAAAATATACATCTATTTGGCAACCAAATAGCTTGTACTTTAACACATCTTGGTGGTTTTATGGAAGTAGAGAAAACTTTGAAAAGGCTGATAAAAGTAAAATGTTAAATTTCGATATTGGTGTATATTATCCTTTAAAAGGAGTTTCTAATAACGAATTAGCTTCAATAGCAAGTAGCCAACATTTATGTCAAGGATTTGGTAGATTAACTACTAGAGGAGAACAAACAGAATACGTTGAGTTCTTAAAAGGAAATTTTCCAAAAGATAAAAAAGATATATTTTCAGGAATTAATACAACTTGGAATAGAGTAGAAGGTGGAGGAGTCATTGGTGATATTTTGTATGATGTAGAAAAGAATTTCGATTTTGTAAATCCATCAAAACATTTACCAAATTTATTAAAAGCTTATCAGTTAATTGAAGGTTTAAAAGATGAACATTGGAAAGCAATTAAGTCTAAAGAAATAAAAGAGATTATTGAAGCTTGTGCAGGTTTATACTTAGAAGCTTCAGCTAAAACTTCAAGTACAACTCCAAATTCAGATGTGAAAGTAGACTTTGAAGCTCTAAATAGAAGTGGAGTTTCTATGGATTTAACATCTATTGAGTGGTTACCAAGTAAAAAAGTAGTAAAGAAAGATTTAGCTTTATCAGATAATAAAAGAAAAAATTTTACTGAAACTATCGCAGTAGGAAGCTTAGGTTATTCTACTCCATATTGGTTATCTGACGAATGGGGATTAGGAATGTACACAGTAAAGAACCAAGAATTAAGAGGGAATCCAGAAACTTCTCGTCCGATTCAAGTAAAGTTCAACTTAACGATAGAAAATACTCCAATTTCATTTACTAAAAATGTAGTAAGAAGATATTCTCAAAGAGATAAAGGAGAGATTTATGAACCTTTTGAAATTTTACCTAAAGTAACAACAAAATTAAAAGATAAAGTTTTAATTTTTTCTAATAGTGAATCAAAAGAAGTAGCTGTAGAAGTAAGATCAGGTGAAGCAAATGTTTCAGGAAAAATAGCTTTAAAAATTCCTGAAGGATGGAGAGTATTTCCAGTTGAATCTGATTTTAAAATTGATCAAAAAGGAGATAAACAAATAATAAAGTTTATGGTTTCTCCATCTAAAAAGCAATCTGAAGGTTATATAAAAGCTGTAGCTACTGTTGGTAACAAAGATTTTGATAAAGAATTAATAGAGATTAATTATAGCCATATTCCAAAACAATCTGTTTTATTACCATCTAAAGCAAAGGTTGTTCGTTTAAATATTAGAAAACAAGGTAAAGAGATTGGTTATATCCAAGGATCAGGAGATGCAGTACCAGAAAGTTTACGTCAAATAGGATATAACGTTACAGAGATTACTCCAGAAGAAATTAATGAAACTATTTTAAATAAGTTTGATGCTGTAGTTGTAGGAATTAGAGCATATAACACTAAGAAAGTTTTACAGTTTAAGCAAAAACATTTATTAGAATATGTGAAAAATGGAGGAAATGTTGTTGTACAATACAACACAAACAGAAGAGTAGATGTAAAGCCTCCTTTCGATTTACAATTGTCTAGAGATAGAGTTACAGACGAACATGCTAAAGTTGAAATTCTAGCAAAAGAGCACATGGTTTTAAACTATCCAAACAAAATTTCTGATAAAGATTTTGAAGGTTGGGTACAAGAGCGTGGTTTATATTTTCCAAATAAGTGGGCTAATGAGTTTACTCCGATTTTAGCTATGAATGATAAAGGAGAATCTACTAAAAAAGGAAGTTTATTGGTAGCAAAATACGGAAAAGGGAATTACATTTACACTGGCTTAAGTTTCTTTAGAGAATTACCAGCTGGTGTTCCAGGGGCTTATCGATTATTTGCAAATTTACTTTCAGTAAAAGAAAATTAATATCTCAATATAAATCATAAAAAAGCGAAGTTTTCACTTCGCTTTTTTATTCTCTAATATGTCTGTTTAGCAAAACACTAAAAGATTTTTTTGATGAAGAAAGCAATTTATTTAATGTTGTTGAGTGCATTATGTTTTACAATAATGAATGTATTTGTAAAGTATTTATCAGGTTACTCAACTTATCAAAAAGTATTTTTTAGAGCAGTAGGATCGTTAGTTTTTACAATGGGATATTTATTGTATCATAAAATTCCAATGGAAGGAAATCAGAAAAAGCTGTTAATATTAAGAGGTTTAGTTGGTGTAACTTCTATGGGATTATTTTTTGCATCTACAGACTATTTATCTATAGGAACAGCAGTTTCTTTACGGTATACTTCACCAATTTTTGCAGCAATTTTAGCCGTTTTCTTTTTGAAAGAAAAGATTTTTAAGTTGCAATGGTTCTATTTCATATTAGCCTTCTTAGGAGTACTTTTAATTAAGGGTTTTGATAATGAAATCAATGTTTTAGGATTGTCTTTAATTTTAGTTTCAGCTTTTTTTAGTGGCTTAGTTTATGTAGTGATTTCAAAAATAGGAGATAAAGATCATCCAGTAGTTATTGTAAATTATTTTATGTGGATTTCTACAATTTTAGGAGGTGTATTATCTATTTCAAACTGGAAAACTCCTCAAGGTAATGATTGGTTTATTCTATTAAGTCTTGGGGTTTTTGGGTATTTCGGACAATTATTTATGACGAAAGCTTATCAGTTAGGTTCTGTTAATAAAATAGTTCCTTTAAAGTATGTGGAAGTAGTTTTTACAATGGTTTTAGGAATGATTTGGTTTGGAGATCAATATCCTTTATTAAGTGTTTTAGGAGTTCTTTTAGTAGTTATAGCTTTAGTGTTAAATGTGCTGTATAAGCAGAAAGTAAAGCATTGAATAATGAAAGAATTAAGTACAATTAGATATTCAATAATTTTAGCTTTAGGAGTACTTACTGTTGATTTTTTAAAGTTTGAATATATCTGTGATTATCCAGAATTGGGACCTACATTTTATGGTTTTCCTTTTGTGTAAGAAACAAATAGCACATGGGCAAATTCTATGTCAGGTGAAATTTATGTTTTGGGTTTCCTTGGGAATTTATTGTTATGGACTCTATTTTTCAGAGTAATATTTCAATTTTTAAAAAGATTTCAAGACAAAGTTACCTTTAAGGTTATAAGATTATTATTAGTTGTTTTCTGTTTATTCAACGTTCATATGTATTTTTCAATAATAGATTGGAGATTTAGTTATTCTCACGATAATTTTAAATTGAATTATTATCAATCAGAACCAGACTGTAAAAGAATATTTAAGTTTTATAAATGGGAAACTGAGGAATAATTTTTCTACACTTCAAACTTTAAACTACCCACTTTTTAATATATTGCTATTCTAAATGATTTATATCGTATGAAGAAAGTAAGAGTAATAATTTCCATATTAGTTTTAAGTTTAATTTATACTTGCGCATCTAAAAAAACAGTTCAAGATCAAACTTCAGAAACAAAAACAACTGTTGAAGAAACAGTTAAAGAAGAAAAAGTTGTTGTTGAAGAAGTAAAAAAGGTAGAAAAAAAGAAAGAACTTCCTAAAAAAGTAAAAGTTTTAAAGAAAGATGATGAAATAAGTTTGTTGTTTATTGGTGATTTTATGGGGCATATGGATCAAATAAAAGCAGCTTATAATAAAAAGACAAAAACTTACGAATACGATTCTTGTTTTTCTAAAATAAAACCAATTTTAAGTAATGCAGATGTAACTCTAGGAAACTTAGAAGTTACTTTAGGAGTAAAGCCTTATTCTGGTTATCCTCAATTCAGTTCACCACCTTCATATGCTACAGCAATTAAAAATGCAGGAGTAGATATTTTAACAACTTCTAACAATCACTCGTGCGATAAACATAAAAAAGGAGTAGAGCGAACTATTCATATTCTAGATTCATTAAATATTGGTCATACAGGAACATTTATTAGTGCTGTAGAAAAAACAAAGAATCCTGCTTATGTGATTGATAAAAACAATTTTAAAATTGCTGTTATTAGCTATACATATGGTACAAACGGATTAAAACCTACTGCGCCAAATGTTGTAAATTATTTAAAGAAAGAAACAATTAAAAAGGATGTAGATTACATTAATTCTTCGATCAATCCAGATCAAATTATAGCTTTTGTTCACTGGGGAGATCAATATAAAGACCTGCCAAATAAATCTCAAAAAGATATGTTTGCTTACTTTAAATCTTTAGGTGTAAATATTGTTATAGGAGCACATCCTCATGTTTTACAGCCTATGGAATGGCATAAACCAACTAAAGAAAATGAACAAGAAAGCTTAGTAGTTTATTCTTTAGGGAATTTTGTGTCACATCAACGTACTTTTCCAAGGGATGGAGGAGCTGTGTTTAAATTATGGCTAAAAAAAGGAAAAGACAATAAAGTAAAAATTAAAAAAGCAGATTATTTCCTTACTTGGGTTCACGAACCTGTTGTTAACGGAAATAAAGAATATTACGTGTTACCAGCAGATGCATACAGTAGCAAACCAGAAGCTTTTTCAAAGAAAAAAGATTATGATAAAATGATGCGTTTTGTAAAACATGCAAGGAAGTTGTTAGGAGAGCACAATAAAAATATAAATGAATACAAAAAGTAAATTGTTATGATGAATTTATTTAGGAAAAAGAAAAAAATAGATATAAACTCCATTACTATTCCAACGTTTAATTGGGTATTAAGACAGAAAAATGAAGGTTTGTATCAATGGAGTAACAAAGAAGAAACTAAAGCACTTTCTGTAAACTTTTTTAATATACCACCTGATCTTCCAACGATAAATAATATCGATTTTCTAAGGAAATTTTACAGAGAAATGTTGAAAAATAGTCAAGGTGGAATAATAGAAGTTGACGTTGTCGATTTATCTGGGTTTAAAGCCGT
This sequence comes from Tenacibaculum aquaeponti, assembly GCF_052084715.1. Taxonomy (GTDB): domain Bacteria; phylum Bacteroidota; class Bacteroidia; order Flavobacteriales; family Flavobacteriaceae; genus Polaribacter. Next base: position 3,744,847 of record NZ_CP197288.1, read on the forward strand.
AAAAACGATAATGAAGTTTCCTCAAAACCCTGGTATGGCTTATTTGTCTTCTTATACTATACCGTTTAAAGATTATAGTTTTGTAATCAAAATTCAAGCTCCGGAAGTAGGAGTTTCTGGTGTGCGAGATTCTGTAATTTTTAATAAACTATTAGCAAAAGGAGAAGTTAATTTTGTAGATGAAGGTATAGAAAATTGGTTTTATGATCCATATGATGCTACCATTACTGATGGAATAAGAATGAATAAATCTGAGCAAGAGATATACGATGAAGAGTTTCCAGAACATCCTTTAAGTGTATCAAGAAAATTATTCCGACAAATAGAGAAGGAAATCAAGTTTGGAAAAGAGTTGTATGATACTCCTAAATTTGAAAAATGAAAAAAGAAAATTTAGAGTCACATAAGTTTTTACCAAGTGGAGAGTGGGAAGGTTTTTATTGCTATTCACATTCACCTGCCCAACATAAAATGACAATAAACTTAACTTTTAAAAAAGGAAAAGTTTCAGGATCAGGAACTGACGATATTAATTATTTTTCATGGAAAGGAGATTATAATTTAGAAGTATTTACAGTTACTATGATAAAAACTTATCCTAGTCACAAAGTAAATTATAAAGGCGATGTTGATGAAAATGGTATTTGGGGATCTTGGAATATTGGTTCAGACTGTAGCGGAGGTTTTCATATTTGGCCTAAAAAGCAAAACTCTGAAGAAGATTTTAAAGCATTAGAAGAAAAAATTACAGAGTCAAAAAAGTTGAAAAAGTTCCTTCAAAATATATAAAAGCCTTACAATAAATAAGAGTTAATTATTCATGTTTTATTTTGTTTAAAATGAGTGTTTTAAACTGATTTTTTGTTTTGTTTAATACAGTTATTCTACAATTAAAATCTGAAAAATAATATCTACTGATTTTTGTTTTAAGAATATGATTTTCAGTTCTTTATGTTGGGTTTAGTGTTAAAAAAATAAAAAGCTTAACTATCTTTAGTTGAAATCATTACCTTTGATGCAAGTAGTTAATTATTAATATGTTTATTAATTTTTGATTACTTATTCTTCAATTTCTGTTTTTTGATTAATTCAACGTTAATTGCAAGAAATCACACTAATTTCTTGTAATGGAAACATTGTTTGATGGGCGGGGCAAAACTTATTTACATTAAATTATTTTCCTCGCTTTGTCGGGCAGTGAAAATATAAGTATTGTTTATGTACTTAAATCTGTGTCTTCCCAATTTACATCCGAAAGCATCCAAGTTAGCGAATGTCTTTTTTCATGAATTACACCACCATTTCCGATCGGATCAAAGTTTTCTGGTACGGTTTTATTTCCCAATTGAGCACTTCTTACAGCGTTATGTAAACAGTAGAATAAATCTTCTTGAAAAATGATTTCTTTTTCGCTCTTAGTTTGTTTATTACTCATCCATTCTTCAATTGAATCATCAATTTTAGCACAGAATTCAAAAAATAAACTTCTGGCAGTTTCACCATTCATCATTTCTCCTGAAGGAAGTAATTCAGAAAAACCAAAGAACCAAGCTAATGGTAAAGCATTTTCAAATTTCCAACCGATAGAATTTATAGCATTTTGATCTCCTCTTGCAGTAGACAAATATTGCATTTCATCTTCAGTGATAAAATCATTAAGATCATTATTGTCAATAAAGTTCAATATTTTCTTATCAGGTAAATCTTCAGGATTAACTAAAACCCATAAAACTAGTGCTTTTATGGCATGCAATCGTTTTGCAATTTCAAGTTTTGGGCGTAATCCAATCTCTTTAATCCATGGTAAAGATGAAGCGTATTGGAATCCATTTTCAATACAAATTTTTTGAATTTCTTTTCTTTCTTCTACTAAGTTTACTGAAGTCATAACTTTTTACTTGAATAAATTTATTGATACGGTTGCTAATACTGAATTTGGAAATTTTTTAGATGAATTTTCATAAGGTGTTAATCCAATTTCTTTTAAAGCCTTCATATATTCTTCAATTTCGATAATATATTGATCTGAATATCCATGAGTTGCATCGTAAGCAGTTGCAGCTGTTTTACCTAAGTTTTTAGCAACTAATTCAGGTTTAGAAGTATGTAATTCAATTAATAATAAACCAAATTTAGTAATATAAGGTTTCCACTTGTTAAAATGCTGTTTTAAAGATTCAACAACAAGATTATTATGTAATCGAACGCCTCTGTGAGTATAGGCTCCGGTAGCGTTAGTTTCTTTTAATTTCGGATTCGGTTTTGGAGTTTCCCAAATTCGATTATGATCTAAAAATGTGCGTACGTTTAGTAAATCGGACAAATCTATACCGTATTTCTCGTTTAAATCTTTCGACATTGCTTCAGGATTTCCGATATCACCCCAAATTACTTTTGCCCAAATATCTGCTTGAACTAAGTTTTTTCTTGTGATTTTTAAAGCAGCTTCATTATAATCTACTCCAATTAGAAATAAAGGGTGATCTTCTAAAATCTTACCACGTTCAGTTCTATTTTCAATGACATTAAATAAATGCTTTAAAAAAGCTCCATTACCACAGCCAACATCTAAAATTCCTTTTGGTTGTTCATGTATCGGTTTATTAAATAAATTGATAATGATTTCATCTAAAACTTTAAAATACGCAGCATGTGCGCTACCACTTCCCCAAACATTCATTTCTCTATCTACATGAATCTCTTCATTTCCCTTTCCTTCAGATCTAAAAATTGTCGGATCACCAAAAATGAATTTATCTAGTTTGCGCAGTGTTGGAATGTAAGAAACGGTAACTCCGTAAGCACTAGCTCTTCTAGCAAAGAACAAACCAGTGTCTGTAAATTCATAAGATTCACCAGATTTATCAAACCATTTTAAATGCGTTAGTATATCTAATAATCGGCCAAAATTTTCTGGATCTTTATGGAATTCTTCAGCTTTAAATTTAGTTTGCATAAAATATTTATGAAACATTCCCCTCATTCCTAGTAAAACTAAAGTAGGCCCAACAATAATTCCTTCTATATGAGATAAAATTTGTTCTTGAATTGCTTTAACCTTTTCATCTTTAGAAATTTCAATACCAAAATTCTGAGTAAAATTTTTAAATAGAGATTCTAATTTTAAGAAAGGTTTTACTTCAAATTTTCGTGAGCTAAATTGTTCTGAAAATTTTAATAATTCAGTTGCTTCTTTGTACATGTTAAAATGATTAAAAGCAATTTCAGAAACTTCGTTTGTACTTACTTTAACTGTATTTAAAGTATTGTCTACTTCATAAGTTAACCAACCTTGTGAAGCAAAAGTTCGAAGAGCTACATTTAAATATCCTTCGTTAGCTTTAAACGTTTTAGAAAGTTCGGTTACATCAACAGTTTTTTGCTTGAGTAAGTATTCTGTAATTCCTTTTTTATGAAGTTCAAAAGCAGCAGGACAGGTTACAATTCCATCTAAATGTCTAAATAATTTACCTCTGAGTTCCGATTTTTCTTGTTTAGATAGCATATTGAAGGTTAGTTTGTTTATCTATAAATTTAAACCTTTCATTGAAATATACTATAAATTTTTATTTTTTATTGGTCTCAAAAATAGTTTAAACTTTGCATTTTAGTGAATTTCACTTTCATTCTCTAAAAACATTTATCGAATGTTATCTGCAATTAGCTTTTAGCTGTTAGCTTTTTAAAACTTTGCTAATAGCTGACAGCTAAAGGCAAAAATGATATAAAAAATAACTTTCAGTCGTAACAAAAACTATGATACTTTTAGTCCATAGAGGTTTATCTTAAAATAACAGCACTTCTTTTAGGAATTAAAATAGTTGTATTGTTTTCTTTCATTTGAAAATCCGCAGTACTAAATACAGTAGAAAATTCAGTTGTTTTTTTCTTCGGAAGTTGTATTGATGTTGATGTATTTCCAATGTTGAAAATAACAAAAATTTCTTCATCCTTCGAATAACGTTTGTAAAGTAAAACTTCTGGATTCTCTTGTGTTATATATTCAATTTCACCATGAACTAATACAGGGTTTTCTTTTCTAACTTTTATGATTTCTTGGTAAAAATCGAAAAGTTTATGATTAAACTTTACTTTATCTACTGGTCTTTTTTGTTGAAGAGGATGTGTAGTTTCGTCTTCAAAAGTATATTCAGGCCAAATTAAAGGCTTTCTACAAGAAGGATCATCTGCGCCCCACATCCCCATTTCATCTCCTGCATAAATATGTGGAGCTCCAAAATATGTATGTTGGTGAGTAATTAAAAGTTTTAAAGTTTCTAGTGTTGCATTATCAGGTTTATGAATTTTATATTCATGATTTTCATGAACTTTACATCCGAATTTATATGGAGTGTTATTAAATAAGGAAGTAAGTAATCTTGGTGTATCAAAACCTCCAGTGTAGTTCATCATTGCATAGTTATTTGCTTTTCTAATACCATGTGCAAAAATTTGCAAACTATCTACAAATTGTTGTGAGGTGATATTTTTAGGAGTCTCACTAAAAAATTGTCTAGATGCTCTATACCACCTGTAATTCATCACTGCATCAAAAATGGTGTCTTTAACAAATGGTTCAGGATTTAAAAGCTTGTCTGGCCATTGTTCCCACCAAATTTCTCCTAATAAATATGCATCTGGATTAATATTTCGAACTTGTTTTCTAAAATCTTTCCAGAAATTTAAAGGCATTTCTCCAGCTACATCTAATCGATAACCATCTACACCATCTGAAGGATCACCATCTCCATTTGGATCTAACCATCGTTTCGTAATATTGAAAATATGATTTTTTACAGCTTCACTATATACATTTCCTTCAAAAGCATTTACCTTAACTGATAAATCTTGTTTTTGTGTTTCTTTAATTTCGGGAAGTTCGTGAACACCAGACCAACCATGATATTTAAATTCGTTTTCTGGAGTCTTAGGATTATCAAATTTATCAATCCAATACCAATCTTTATATTTTGATTTTTCTTGATTTTTTAAAACATCTTGCCACGCCCAAAATGTTTCTCCTGTATGATTCCAAGAATAATCTAAAATTACTTTAATATTTCTCTTATGAAATTCATTGATGACTTTTAAAAATAGTTTATCAGCTTCTGTGAATTGCCAAGTGGTAGGATCATCTGGAATTTCTTTTTCAATAGTTTCAATGTCTTTTTGAGGATTTGGACCAAAATTACGATCAATATGTCTCCAATTCCTTGCATCGTATTTATGAAGTGAAGGCGCATCGTTTAGTGGTCTAAAATAAATGGCAGAAACACCTAAAGAATCTAAATAATTGATTTTATCTAAAACACCTTGTAAATCGCCACCGTAGCGTCTCATTTGAACTTTATCTACAAATTTAGTTAATGTGTTTCCGTAGAAATCTTTATGGTTTTTATAGTCTTTAAAATATGGATCATCTTTATACCAATCTTGTGTCCATGGAGTAATTTTCCAACCTTTTGGAACAAAACCAGGATAAGAACCTTTAATATCTTCTGAAGTCGGATCATTAGTTGTATCTCCATTATGAAAACGTTCAACAGCGATTTCATACCAAACGACTTCCTTAGCCCATTTTGGTGGAGCATCTAAAAGAGTAGAAGCACTATGGTTTATCTGAATTTCTTTTTGAACTTCTTTTTTACAACTAATACAGCATAAAAATAATGTTACAAATACGAACAGCTTGATTAAAATCGAGTGTTGAAATCTCATAAGAAAACAGAAATTAAATTAATTGTAGTGACGAATTAGAAGAAATAGTACTCATGTCTTCTATTGATTTAAAAGTGCCTATTTTTATACCTGGGCTAGAAGTTCTGGGTTTTGTTCCGTCTCCATAATTGGTATTTCCGTACATAAAAAGGATGCCGAATTTTCCTGATTCTTTAGGAGAACGCCAATAGACAACATCACCAACTTCAAAAATTTCTTTTTGGTTTCCATCAAATTCAATATCTAAATCATATTGATAAAAGAAAACTTCTCCTCCGATATTATTCGCAACTCCTGTTAGCGAATTATGTTTTATAAGTTGATTGTACATGTAAGACGAAGTATCCCATTCTATTTCTATCTGATTATCGTGGTATTGAAGTAGTCCTTTCATTATTTAAATACATTCTTTAGAAAGGTTCAAGTTAATTATTTTGTAGAAACGATAGTATGACTTTAACTCTTATTTTAAGTATATAAAGTTTAATGTATCAATAAAAAAACACTAGTAAAAATAGAAATAAATCATATTTTACTAGTGTTTAAAGTGTAATAAAAATACTCTTATTTATGCTTCTTCTTTATTATTTTTCTGAGTCTTAATTAAAGTTATTAAGTTTTTAAGAGGCTTTTTAATGGTTGTTGATTTAGCTTTTTCTAAAACAGAAGTAGCTTTCTTTAACAATCTTTCATAGTCAGCATCTGGATATACTTGAATTAACTCTTTAAAATAGGTGTTAATACCATTAGCATAAGTTTCTTTTTCTTTTTCATAGAATGCATTTTCTTTGGTTGCTAGGTTTAGGTATTTTCCGTAGTTAATCATTAACTTTTTAATGCGAGATTTTATTTTATCATCTAACTCTTCGTCTTTTACATCTTTTGAATTTGCTAAAATTTGATCAAATTCTATGTCGAAAGCGGCCAATTGTAACCCTAATCCAAACTGCCAAATTTCAAGCATTTCTTTACCATATAAATATTTATCACTTGAATCGGTAATATTATAGATTTGATTCATGTTTTTCCATTGTGATAAGAAATCAGAAGCAATCTTATTTTTTTGATTAAAGTTTAATTTATTGTTGTCTAAAAGAACTCTGTAATTTTGTGGGTTAGTTAATTTTTCAAGTACAATTCTTTGCTCAGGATTATCGAATGTTGGCTTAGTTTCATTACCTTCATAGGCATAGCGTAAATCGAAAATAACTTTATCATAATCATTAACATCCCAGTATTCTTTGTTAACAGGAAAATTATGTTTCTCAGTAGAACAACTAATAAAATATATTGCAGCTAATAATACTATAAAAACATTAGTTCTTTTCATTAGGAGAAATTTTTAGTTTTTAAATTGTGAGGCAAATTTATAAAACTGATTATTTTGTGAATGAGCTTTTAGTGTTAAGTGTATGTATAACAACTAGAATAGAAAAAAAAGTGTTTTTTTAAGTATAAAATGCTCTTTTTTGATGACTTTTAAATAAAGTGTTTAGGTTTTTTAACAGGACTAAGTGTTAAAAATATATCTATATTAATTTAGTTCTCTTTCAATTTAGAAATAATTGCGTTAAAAACATTTTCATAATATGTGCTATATTCGGGGAGTAGTATGTTTTGATATAGAGAAGTATTATTTAAAATATCTAAGTCATATAATTTTAAACCAGCTACTTCACTTTCTTGGATCGTTAATGTTTCTACAGGTACTTTTAGTTCAGCAATAAATACATGATGAAATTCATTATCTATAATTCCATTAGGATGATTTACTTGATGTTTTCTTGTTCCTATTTTAATTAAATTTTCTGGAGAAATATGATAGCCAATTTCTTCTTGTACTTCTCTAAGTGCGGCTTCTTCAATAATTTCTCCTGCACCAATATGACCTGCTACTGAAATATCCCACAATCCAGGGAAAACTTTTTTGGTAAAAGCCCTTTGTTGAAGTAGTATTTTACGATCAGTAGTATAAATCCAAATATGAACAGTAGGATGGAAGTAACCGTATTTATGTGCTTCAGATTTTAAACAAGTTTTTCCGGTATAATTTCCTTGTTCATCAACGATGTCAATTAATTCATCCATATTAAGAGATTTCAGAAAGAATACATGTAGTTAGTTTTTCAAAATGGGCTTCAGTATTGTATAAATGACAAGAAATTCGAATATAATCACCTCTAAAAGAAACAAATATTTTCTCATGAGCTAATCTTTCTTTTAAAGCACTTTTGTTAATAGATTCAGGTAGTTTAATTCCAAATAAGTGTTTAGCTCTATAGGTATCTTCTTCAATTTCGCATCCAGCTTTTTTAAGCTGAGAAACAGAAGATGCTGTTATTTTATGGCAATATTCTTGAAGATCTGATGCTTTCCATTTTAACAATTGAGTGATCGCAGCTATTTGCATTTGGATATAAATAAAACTTCCGTGTTCACCAACAGAATAGCGATTTGCCAATGCTTTGTAGTTGGATTCATAATTGGTAAGATTGGTTAAATTTTCGCTACCTAATCGATTTGCCCAGTTTTCTTCAATTGGATTTCCGTCATCAAAATAAGATCCGAAATAGGCATAACCACAACCATAAGGTCCGAAAAGCCACTTGTAACCAGCACAAACCATAGCATCAGGTTGAATTTCTTCAACAGAAAAAGGTAAGGCTCCTACAGATTGACTTCCATCTACAATTAATAGTGCATTATGCTGTTTGGTTTTTTTACGAATAGCTTTCAAATCAAAAATAGTTCCGTTTGCCCAATGAATATTTCCTAGAGCAATTAATCCAGTATTATCATTTATAGCATTTAATATTGCTTCGTTCCATAGTTTTCCGTTAATTTCTTGTTGAACTATTTTAAGTTTAGCATTGTGTTTTTTAGCTAATTTTTCCCAAACATAATAATTACTAGGGAACTGTTCTTCAATTAATACAATTTCACTGTTTTCCTTTAAAGAAATGTTATGGGCAATAGTTGCTAATCCGTAAGAAACAGAAGGAATGTTTGCAATCCTGTTATAATCCTTTACATTAATGAGTTGAGCAAAAAGTTGCTTTAACTCGGTAACAGGATTAAAGAAATCTGAACTTGGTATTAAGTAAGGTTTGCTTTTTTCTTTTACAGCTCTAAGTCCTGCTTCTTCAATACTTTTGAAAGAAGGAGATAGGCTTGCTATATTCAGGTAAGTTACATCTTCTGGAAGATCAAATAAATGCTTTTGATTTGTTAAATTCATTTGAATTGATTTTCCATAAAAATAAAAAATGTCATTTTGAACTTTAGTTAAAATCGTTAGAGATTTTTAAACTTGTTCAAAATGACACAAAATTAATATTGCTGTTATTTTTATTTGAAATAAGAGAAATCTTCTCCGCTTTCAATTTTTAATAAAGCTTGATATATCATTTTTATCACATTCTCTACATCTTCTCTATGAACCATTTCTACAGTTGTGTGCATATATCTTAGAGGTAAAGAAATTAAAGCAGAAGCAACTCCTCCGTTACTGTAAGCAAAAGCATCAGTATCAGTTCCGGTAGCTCTAGATAAAGCAGAACGTTGGAAAGGAATATTATTTTCTTCGGCTCCTTCGATAATTAAATCACGAAGTTTTTGTTGTACAGCTGGAGCATAAGCTACAACCGGACCTTTACCAATTTCTAAATGACCTTGTTTTTTTTGGTCGATCATTGGAGTAGTAGTATCATGAGTTACATCAGTCACAATGGCTACATTTGGCTTAATAGTTTGCGTAATCATTTCAGCACCACGTAAACCTATTTCCTCTTGAACTGAGTTAGTAATATATAAACCGAAAGGTAATTCTTTTTTATTCTCATGAAGTAAACGAGCAACTTCAGCAATCATAAAACCACCCATTCTATTGTCTAAAGCTCTACAAACGAATTTATCTCCGTTTAATACATGAAATTCATCTGGATATGTAATTACACAACCCACATGAACACCTAAAGCTTCAACTTCTTCTTTGTTTGCACATCCAACATCTATAAAAATGTTATCTGGTTTTGGTGGAGTTTCATTTCCTCGATCTCTAGTATGAATTGCAGGCCAACCAAACACACCTTTTACAATTCCATTTTTAGTGTGAATATTTACAACTTTACTTGGTGCAATTTGGTGGTCACTTCCACCATTTCTAATGACATAAATTAATCCGTTATCTGAAATATAATTTACATACCAAGAAATTTCATCTGCATGCCCTTCGATTACTACTTTATATTTTGCATCTGGATTAATAACTCCAACTGCACTACCGTATGTATCGGTAATAAAATCATCAACATATGGTTTTAAGTAATCCATCCATATTTTCTGACCTTCCCACTCGTATCCTGTAGGAGCAGCGTTATTTAAGTATTTTTCTAAAAAATCAAGTGATTTTTCGTTTAAAATAGATTTGTTTTCTCCCATTATAGTATATGTTAATTATTCTTCTTCCTCTTTACCAGAATCAGGTCCCCAAAAACGTCTTTTTTCTCGATATTCTTGTTCTTCTTTTATCTGTTCTGGAGTTAAAACTTTTAAGAAAGAAGGGTGTTGTTCTATAGCGTATTCGATTTTTTCTACAATACTAGCAACATCTTCGTTTTCATAATCAATTTCTAAAGGCTCTTTAATCACCATAGATTGAAGAACATTTCTTTTTTTAATCATTAATCCTTTTTTATCAAAAGAACGTCTGAATCCATCAATTACAATTGGAACAACAGTTGGTTTAAAAGTTTTAATAATGTGTGCAGTTCCTCTTCGTATTGGTTTAAAAGGGGTTGTAGTACCTTGTGGGAATGTAATTACCCAACCATCGTTTAATGCTTTTCCTATATTAGAGATATCAGACATTTTTACTTGTCTTTTAACATCTTTACCAGCATTTCTCCAAGTTCTTTCTACAGAAACAGAACCTACATAAGCAAAAACTCTAGGTAAAAAACCAGAACGCATAGTTTCTCCTGCGGCTACATAGTAAATATTTAATTTAGGTTTCCATAAGTAACCAATATTCTTAATATTATCATCTCTACCTTTTAAGGCTGCATTAAAAACATGAATCATAGCAGCTACATCAGCAAAATAAGTTTGATGATTAGATATGAATAATATGTTTTTATCTGGTAATTGTCTTAATATGTCTGAACCTTCTATTTGTAATTCATTAAAACTTCTATAACGACCATGAGAAATAATTCCTAAAATTTGAATTAATAATCTCTTTATGAATAAGATATGGCCAAAAGGATTCCTTTTAAACAGGGGCATAAAAACTTCTTTAGTTAAACAAATTTACAAAACATTTTTAATCATGATTCTTTTATTAAATCTTTTATTTCAGATAGAATCATAGCTGTAGCTCCCCAAACCACTTGTTCATTTAATAAAAAACAGGGAACTGCTATTTTTTTCATGTAAGAAGTGTCTAGTTCAACAGATGATATTTTTGAATCATCTAATAAGTCATCTAGTTGTACTTCAATTATTTCTGCAACTTCTTCGTTGGTAACGTAGTTTGGTTTATTGTTTAAGTATCCAATGAAAGGAGTTACCATAAAATTGCTTGGTGGAATATAAGTATCTGAAATTTGTCGAATAAGTTGTACACTATTTCTGTCGACTCCAACTTCTTCTTCTAATTCTCGTAAAGCGGTATCGGCAAAAGTTTTATCTTCTTCGTCTGCTTTTCCTCCTGGAAAACTAATTTGAGCAGAATGTGTACCCTTATAACTAGCTCTTTTAGTAAGTAAAAAAACAGTTTTTCCTTCAGAATCTGGATAAAAAAGACAAAGTACAGCTGCTTTTCTAGGATTACTCTTTTTAATAGTTTCCTCAGAGATTTTAATTCTTATTTCAGGAACTAATTTAAATTGAGAGGTAATTCCTCCTAAATCGTTGTTTTTTATTGCGTTTATTTGATTTTTAAAATATGTAAAATCCATTAAAGGTGTTACTTTTTCTAGTTTAATGTGTCTAATATAATGGCTTGAAGTTTGATTCAAGTTAATAAATAACTAAAATACAAATATGAATAGAGAAAATAAATACCAAAAATTATTCTTAAGTATTCTTTTTGATCTTATTGGATATGCTTCTTTTTTAATTCCAGTATTAGCTGAGTTTACAGATATTATTTGGGCACCTGCTTCAGCTTATATTATGACCAAAATGTATAAAGGAAATCAAGGAAAGATAGCCGGAGCAATTTCTTTTATTGAAGAAATTTTACCAGGATTAGATATCATACCAACTTTTACTTTAATGTGGCTATATACTTATGTGTTAAAAGGAAAAAAAGAAACTAAGAAAATAATTGATGTTTAAGTTATTTCTTGAATAAGAAACCTAAACCTAGTCGAGATAGAAATTTCTTTTCAAATTCCCAAAAGAATTTAAACTGACCGAATAACCAACCAACTATTGGTAAAGTAGTTTGATAAATAGGGAATATTAATAGTATTCTTAAAGGATAATAAATCCAAGGGTTTAAAGTTTCTGGTGATAAACCAAGAAAACTTGTAATTGGTTTAGCAACCCAAGCAGAAAATGAACCATTAATGGCAAATACTATTAAGACGGCAACTACATCCCAAGTTGTTTTAAGTCCCCAACGTTCTTTTAATTTATCCACAGAAAAAAATTAAATAAAGGGCAAATGTATACAAAAGAAAAAGGGTAAACAAGCATGTTTACCCTTTTGTTGTTATATAAACTGAATCTTATTTCTTACCAAATAAACCACCTAAAAGTCCACCAAGTAAACCTCCAGATTTTTTCTGACTACCACCTAATATCATACCAGCAACATCATCGATAACACTACCGTCACCATCTGCATCTAAAATTTTCTCTAAGAAACTTTGTTCTTGTTGATTACTATTTCCGCCTAACATTCCACCTAACAAATCACCAATTCCACCAGCATTGCTTACTCCGTTTTGTCTTGATTGCTTTCCTAAAACTCCCATTAAGATTGGAGCAGCAGTTTTTAAAATATTTCCAACAGCACCAATATCCATTCCAGTTTTCTGACCAATAACTTGTTCAACTCCTTGTTGTTTAGACCCTAAAACATGTCCTAAAATTTTACCACCATCATTAACTACATCATTGTTTACACCACCATTAAACAAATCACCAAGGTTGTCTAATATTCCACCATCGTGTTTATTTAAAGCTCCCATTAATCCTTCAGCTCCTTGAGGTGTAGCTGCATTACGTTGCATTGCTTTCATTAAAACAGGTAAAGCCATTGTTAAAACGCTTCCTGTTTTACTGCTATCTTGTCCCGTAGATCCAGCAACTCCATTAATGATAGTTTTACCCATTGGGCTATTTAGTAAGTCTAAAATTCCTTCCATTTTTTTGATTTTAATATTAATTATACAGTTATACTGACACAATATACAAAAACAAAGTCACAATTTTCTTGTAAATTATAGATATGCTAATTGTATTCAATTTTATATTTTTACAAACATTACTCAAACCAAAATAAACAAATGAAGAAATTAGCATTACACTGGAAAATTATCATAGGAATGATTCTTGGTATAATTTTCGGTTTTTTAATGAATACTATAGATGGAGGTAAAGGATTTGTCTCAAGTTGGATTGCACCTTTTGGAAAAATTTTCATTAATCTGCTTAAATTGATAGCAGTACCTTTGATCTTAGCATCACTTATAAAAGGTATTTCGGATTTGAAAGATATCTCTAAGATAAAATCAATGGGGTTAAGAACATTAGGTATATACGTTACTACTACCTTAGTTGCTATTATTATAGGTTTAGGTATTGTAAATACAGTGAAACCAGGGGTTGGAATGTCCAAAGAAACAATAGAAAAGATTAAAGAAAAATATGCAAGTGATGCTGGTGTTGCAGATAAGTTACAAAAAGCTTCAGATCAAAGAGGAGCAGGACCTTTACAAGCTTTAGTTGATATTTTTCCTAGTAATATTTTTAAGTCATTTGTAAATGCTTCAATGTTACAGGTGATCTTTTTCGCACTTTTTGTTGGAATTAGTTTACTATTAATTGCAGAAGAAAAAGCAAAACCTTTAATTAGTTTTTTCGACTCATTAAATGAAGTTGTAATGAAGATGGTAGATTTAATAATGTTATTTGCTCCTTATGCTGTTTTCGCTTTATTGGCTAATGTTATAATTGCGTTTGATGACACTGAAATATTAGTAAAATTATTATGGTATTCAATGTGTGTTGTTTTTGGTTTAGCTTTAATGGTAGGTTTTTATCTTTTATTAATTAAAGTTTATGTAAAAAAATCTCCACTATGGTTTTTACAAAAGATTAGTCCAGCACAATTATTAGCGTTTTCAACGAGTTCGAGTGCTGCAACTTTACCAGTAACTATGGAACGTGTAGAAGAACATGTAGGAGTGGATAAAGAAGTTTCTGGTTTTGTATTGCCAGTTGGAGCAACAGTAAATATGGATGGTACCAGTTTATATCAAGGGATTGCAGCTGTTTTTATAATGCAAGTAATTTGGCCTGAAGGATTAACATTTACAAACCAATTAACTATCATTTTAACTGCCTTATTAGCATCAATAGGTTCTGCAGCTGTTCCAAGTGCAGGAATGGTAATGCTAGTTATTGTTTTAGAATCTGTAGGATTTCCAAGTGAATTGTTACCTATAGGTTTAGCATTAATTTTTGCTGTTGATAGGCCATTGGATATGTGTAGAACAGTAATTAATGTTACAGGTGATGCAACTGTAGCTACAATGATAGCAAAATCAGTAGGAAAACTTGGTGAACCAAAACCAAAAAACTGGGATGATCATTACGATGAAGTAAAATAATTTTTATTTCTTTCTTGTAAATAAAAAAATAGTAATTTTATAAACACCAATACTCTATAAAGTACTTGGTGTTTTTTAATCTATAATAACCAAAAAATAAACTAACTAAATCAATAATTCTTAGATGAATATTTGTTTTTTAATGTATCCTTGGGAAGAGATTAATCCAGATAAAGATTCTTCTCTTACTCTTATTTACGAATGCGCAAAAAGAGGTCATGGTGTTGCCATTTGTACTCCTTCTAATTTAACAATACGAAATAGTGTAACAAACGCTTTTTGTACAATTATTAATAGAATGGATAAAGTACCATCTTCTATAAAATCATATTATAAAAAAGCAACAACAAGAGAAGAAATGTTGCCTTTAGCTGGGTTTGATGCTATTTTTATGAGAGCAAACCCTCCTTTAGATCCATTAATGTTAAATTTTTTAGATTCAGTTAAAGATGATGTATTTGTTATCAATTCTGTTCAAGGAATGAGAGAAGCAAATAATAAATTATATACGGCTGTTTTTGAGGATCCTAATAATGAGATAATTCCTGTTACTCACGTGTCGAAAAATAAGAATTATCTGATCAAAACTATAGAAGAGTCGAATTCAGATAAGATGATATTAAAACCTTTAAACGGGTATGGAGGTTCTGGAGTAATTCTAATTGAAAAATCCGCAATGGGCAATATTAATTCCTTGTTAGATTTCTACATTAGTAAAAGTGATGGGTCTTCTGATTATGTAATTTTACAGGAGTATATTGAAGGTGCTGAAAAAGGAGATGTTCGTATTTTAATGTTAAACGGATTGCCAATTGGAGCCATGAAACGTATTCCAGGAGAAAAAGATCATAGATCAAATATAACAGCAGGAGGTAGAGTTGAAAAGCATCGGTTAACACCAGCAGAGAAAATCTTATGTAAAAAAATTGGTCCGAAATTAGTTAAGGATGGATTGTATTTTGTTGGAATTGATGTGATTAATGGAAAGTTAGTTGAAGTGAATGTAATGAGTCCTGGTGGAATAACTTATATCAATAAAGTTTCAAAAGTAAAACTTCAAGAAAAAGTAATCGATTTTTTAGAAAGTAAAGTGTTAGAGAAGAATGCTTCTTTCAGAAGAATGACAGATTTAAAGCGTAGAGTAGAAGAAGCTTAAAATTATTAGTAATGTTACAAATAGAAAAGCCTATAGTTTCTGTACAATGGCTTCATGAAAATATAGATAATAATGATTTAATTATTTTTGATGCAACTATACCTAAGGTAACTTCTAATACTATTTCTAATACTAAAAAAGAAATTATTCCTAAAGCAATATTTTTTGATTTAAAAGGAGTGTTTTTAGATAAAGATGGTAAATTTCCTAATACTTTTCCAGAAACATCTTATTTTGAAGAAAAAGCTCAAGAAATAGGAGTGAATAAAGATAGTTGTATCGTAGTTTACGATGACTTAGGAATTTATTCTTCAGCACGGGTTTGGTTCTTATTCAAAACTTTTGGTTTTAGTAATATTGCTGTCTTAGATGGTGGTCTTCCTGAATGGAAAAATCAAAATTTACCAATTCAAGAAGAATTTACTACTAAACTAAATAGAGGAAATTTTAAAGCTGAATTTCAAAGCAAAAAAGTAACATTTACTAAAGATGTTTTATCGAACATTGAAAAGAAAAATTATTGTTTAGCAGATGCTAGATCTAAAGAGCGTTTTTATGCAGAAGTAAAGGAGCCACGAGAAGGATTACGAGGCGGTCATATTCCAGGCTCATGTAGTTTACCACATACAGAATTAAAAGAAAAAGGGAAGATGAAAACTATGAGTCAATTGAAGGATATTTTTAAAACTATAAATCCTACAAATAAATCATTTATCTTTTCTTGTGGAACAGGAATAACAGCTTGTATTCTTGCTTTAGGATTGGAGATTACAGGAGAAAATAATTATACTGTTTACGACGGTTCGTGGACAGAGTGGGGAAGTTCCCTAAACTTACCAATTGAAATATAAATATGAGTATAGATTGGACAAAAACTGAGTTTGAAGCATACGTTTTATTATATGCAGCACAATGTAATATCATAGAAACAGAAGAAGAAAGAGAATATATTCTTTCTAAAGTAGATGAGAGAACATTTAACAAAATACATACTCAAATTGTTTTTGATAAAGAAGAAGATATTATAGAAAATATTAAAGAGTATTTGGTAATTCATAAATATGCTCAAGAAGAAAAAAGAGCATTAATTAAAGATATAAAAGAAGTCTTTTTTGCAGATGGAACCGTAGATAAAGTTGAGAAGTCGATCTTTAAAACACTACAAAAGATATTGAATTAAATGGAGAGATTATCAGTTCAAGAAATTATTCGAAAAATTACTTCTGAAGAGGTTTTTGAAGCCGTTTCAAAAGATTATTCATTTACTATAAAGATTGATAGTTATGTACCATATGTTTGTGGAGCAGTACATGATGGACATCAATTTAGAAAAGAATTGTGGAGTAATTGTTTGCATACTGAATATGATCGTTGGTATGAAGAAGATCCTTGTACAAAACAAATGATAGCATTTCACCCGATTGTTATTGCTGGTTTAGATTCTCGATTTGAATACGATTTAAATAGAGCTCCAGATAATGCAATTTATGAAGATGCCTGGGGAAAACAACTTTGGAAAACTTCATTACCAGGTGAACAGAAAAGTAAAAGTTTACAAAAACATTCTGCATTTTATAAAGTTGTTCATGCTTTAATACATAAAATAGAAGATAAATTCGGCATGTGTATTGTTTATGATATGCATAGTTATAATTGGCAACGTTGGGATAGAGAAGTGCCAACTTGGAATTTAGGTACATCTAATGTTGATCAAATTCGTTTTAAACAAGAAATAGAAAGTTGGCGAGCAATTTTAGAAGAAATGCCTTTGCCTAAAGGAATAAAATCTACTTCAAAAATTAATGATACTTTTCAAGGAAATGGGTATTTCTTAAAATATATTACTCAAAACTTTAAGAACACTTTGGTTTTGGCTACTGAAATAGCTAAAGTTTATTGCGATGAACTCAATCAAATTATATATCCTGAAGTTGTACACGCTGTAAAAGTTTATTTAGATGTAATGTTAAAAGAACATGCAGAAACTTTTTATGCTAAACATAAATCTTAACTTTGCTGTATTGAGTTTTTTTAATGATAATGGATACTTCTGTAAAAGCACAAAAACTATTGGATATAGACAAGCAAATAGATACGCTTGTTAAGAAAATTGAATTATTGAGATATGTAAATCCTGTTAATATAGAAGAGGAAAAACAAAAGTTTTTTGCTTCAAAATATTTAACAGATCCAGATTTTAAATATCCAAAAAGAGATTTCGATAAATTTAAATTGCATAGTCAGTTTTTTGCTTTAGAACTAGAGGCTATACAAGACGAGAGAATTAGAAATTTATATGAAGAAATTATTTATTTCTACTCAGGATTAATTCAATGTATAGAAACAATTGGAGAAGGAAAGAAGTTTTACTACAATAGTTTGCGATCTTTTGGTTCTCCTACAGAGACCGATGTAGAAAATGCAAAATTCATTCTTCATTTTGAAGATGATACGGAAAACAATTCTATTTTTCAACCAAAATATTCACCATCAGAAGCCGAGGCAATCTTTAAAACTTATGGAGAGAAGTATGACTTTGATTTTAATATCAAACATTCTTCAACTATGAGTGCTATAGCAATGGTGTTAAATAGTACAAAGAGTTTAGTTGTTAATAGCAATCATACCTATTCTGAAAATGAAATGGCCATTTTAACCAATCATGAAATTGGAGTTCATATGGTGACTACAATGAATGGTTTAGAACATGATTTAAAAGTCTTTTCTCATGGATTTCCAAATAACGAAGAAACTCAAGAAGGTTTAGCAGTTTTTAGTGAATATATGTCTGGAAATTTAACGATAAAGCGATTAAAAGAATTAGCTTATCGAGTTTTAGCTGTGAATGGTTTAGCAAAAGGATATTCGTTTTCCAAAACATTTAGATTGCTTCATAATACTTACGATTTAGATAGAGAAGCTGCTTTTTATATAACTTTAAGAGCTTATAGAGGAGGAGGTTTTACAAAAGATTATTTATATCTAACTGGGTTAAAAAAGATTTATAATTATCATAAAGAAGGTAAAGATTTAGGAATATTATTAACAGGAAAAGTAACACTGGAATTTGCAGATGATATTAAGTATTTAATAAATCAAGGTTATGCTGTACCATCAAAATTCATTACAGATTCTTATGCAGTGAATGATAATTCAAATACAACGATAAACTTTATTTTAGATAATTTAAAGTAAAAGATTATTCAACAGAAGTTGAATCGTTGCTGATAACGGTTGAGATTTCAGATTTGTGAGTTAAAAGTAAATCTAACCATTGGTTAAAATTATCAACTCCATAATAGAGTTTCTTCTCTTTATTATTGAAATAAGCTATTGGCCATTCACCGTTTTTATTAGATTCATCTTCAGTTAACCAACACCAAATACCATCTTTAGAATCTTCTGAGGTTAAACATAAGATAGAATTAGTATTTATTTTAAATCCATCTTCATCTTCAATTTTTCGATCTGTAGTTTTTAGATATTTAGATAAAAATATTGGTTTTTCTATACTTAAAATTTTATTATTGTATACTGAACCTCCGTTGCCAAAATGTTCTAAAAAAGTAATATAAGATTTCGGAAAAATTAAATCTAATTTTAGTTCAAATTCTTTAATATCAGTGTTCTTCAGTTTTTTTCCTATTTTTTGATGCTTTTCATAATCATCGAGCAATTTAATTATTTGCTCCATAGTGTAATCTTCAGTTTTAGTATCTAAAGTAACAGAATCAATCTGATCTCTAACTTTTTTTACCATCTGAAGTTTCTCGGCTACATTTTTCTTTTCTGCATTGGATTTCGATCTTTTAGATATGTATATAGACAAACCTCCAAATGATAATATAAAAATAAGCGTAATAAAAAACGCTTTTAATGACGTTGCTTTCATTAAAATAAATCAATTAATTCTTTGTAATCAGAGATTACCATATCGGCATTTTCTAAAGTTTGGTTTGTAACTATAGGATTATCATAACCTACAACAAACACACCAGCGTCATTTGCTGCTTTAATACCGTTGTCTGAATCTTCAATTACTATACATTCCTCTTTATTATAACCTCCCAAATGTACAGCTTTTTCAAATATCTCAGGGTGTGGTTTAGAGGCCTTTAAATCTGCTCCGCTAATTTTAGCTTTAAAATATTTCTGAAGATTAAACCTGTCAAATACTCTATTTATATTAACCATAGCAGAAGAAGATGCTAAAACTAAAACATATCCTTTACTATAAAAGTATTTAATTAAATCTTCAACGCCATCTATCAATTTTAAATTTGGATCAGTTTCAAAAAAATCAACATATCGTTTTCTTTTATTTAAAACTAAATCTTCTGGTTGCTCATTTAAATTAAAATGTGCTACTAATTTTTGGAATGCATTTAAAGTTGAAGAACCTGTAAATGATGTATACAAAGTTTCGTTAACTTCAAGGTTTAAAGATTCAAAAACTTGATAATAAGCTTTTTTATGTAATTCTTCTGAATCTATTATTACACCATCCATATCAAAAATTACACATTTTAAATCTTGTACCATTTAATTTAAAAATTTAGATGTTAACTCTGGGGTTGGTATCATACACTGTTCTTTTTTACCAAACCATTTATAACGATTTTTGGCTATAAAATCGTAGGCAAGATTACGCAAAGGTTTTGGAATTAACCAAAAAAAATAAGTTAATTTCCAAATACTTCCGAAGCTATTCATAATTTTTAATGCTGCAGAAGATTTAATGTAATAAGAAGAGGACGGTTTATAAAGGATAATTGAATCTATTTCTGAAGTATTAATTTTTAAATGTTCAAGTATTGTTTTTCCAGTTTCAGATTGTAAAGATGTAAATAAAAAGTTATTCTTCTTATCGTACCTAATAACTTTAAGCACAAAATCATTACATAGATTACAAATACCATCAAAAAGTATGATTTGTTTATCCTTTGGGAAATCAATCATAAAACAATGTTTTAATCTTTTTTACAAAATTACGATAACTTCTTGTAACAAATTTTAATTGTCAGCGTCTAGTGTTTGTATGTATGCAATATTAGGTTTTTTGTGTACTTATTTTAAAGTAAAACTAACTAACCATATGATTCGAATAGAAGGACTACACAAATCTTATCCAATAGGAAAAGAATCGCTACATGTATTAAAAGGACTTGATTTACATATTAAAGAGGGTGAATTTGTATCTATTATGGGATCTTCAGGTTCTGGAAAATCAACATTATTAAATATCGTTGGTTTATTAGATAGCCATGATGAAGGGAATTATTACTTAAACGGACAACTAATTCAAAACCTAAACGAAAAAAAGGCTGCTATTTTAAGAAATAAGTTTCTTGGGTTTGTTTTTCAATCTTTTAATTTGATTTCATACAAGACAGCTGTTGAAAATGTAGCACTTCCATTGTACTATAAAGGTATGGGGAGAAAAGAACGATTAAAAATAGCTCAAGAATATTTAGAAAAGGTAGAGCTTGGACCTTGGGCTAATCACTTACCTAATGAATTATCTGGAGGACAAAAACAGAGAGTGGCAATTGCTAGAGCTCTAGTAACAAAACCTAAAGTAATCTTAGCTGATGAGCCAACTGGAGCATTAGATTCTAAAACAACAGATTCTGTTATGGATCTTTTAAAAGGAATTAATGATGAAGGGATGACAGTTTTTGTAATTACTCATGAGGAAGATGTAGCAGAACAAACCAATAGAATTGTTCGATTAAAAGATGGAGTAATTATAAGTGACGAGTATACAAAAAAACACGATTTGAAAAAAGTTTATTAGTATGTTCGATTTAGATTCTTGGCGAGAGATATTTCAAAGTATCAACAAAAATAAACTTAGAACTATACTTTCTGGGTTTACAATTTCATTTGCAATATTATTATTTACATTACTTTTTGGAATTGTAAATGGACTTCAGAATTTTTTTACTCAAGCTTTTGTTGATGACGCAAATAATTCAATGTTTGTAAGAGTTTGGAAAACTACTAAACCGTATAAAGGGTTACAATCTGGTAGACGAATAAAACTTAGAAATAAAGATTTAGATTATATCGTAGATAATTATTCTGATAAGATTCAATATATATCAGCAAGAAAATACTTAAGTGCTCAGGTTGTTTATAAAAATAATCAAGATAATTATAACATTAGAGCAGTTCATCCAGATCATAGATATTTAGAAAAAACGATCATTGATGAAGGAAGATTTATTAATCAGTTAGATTTAAATCAGAAAAATAAAGTTATAGTTATAGGTCGTTTAGTAAAAAAAGATCTTTTTGGTGAACGAGTAGCTTTAGGTAAATATGTTAACGTTAATGATATATCCTATAAAATAGTTGGGGTTTTTTCTGATGAAGGAGGAGATAGAGAAGAGCGAAATATATATATGCCAATTACAACTGCACAAAAATTATATGGGAATAATGATTTTATAGATAATATTTTAATTGGATATAATCCGAGACTTACGATTGATAGAGCCTTATCATTTGGAAATGGATTAGAAAGAGATTTAAAACAACGATTAGATATACATCCTGATGATCAAAGCGCTTTGTTTATTAGAAATATGGCCGAAGCGAATAAAGGGGTAGGTCAGTTAACAACAGCATTATTCTTTATTGTGATTTTTGTAGGTTCTGGAACATTAATAGCAGGAATTATTGGAATTAGTAATATTATGATTTTTTCTATTAAAGAAAGAACAAAAGAATTTGGGATAAGAAAGGCATTGGGAGCTAAGCCCGTTTCAATAATAGGAATGGTGGTAAAAGAATCACTTTTAATAACTGGTTTAGCTGGGTATTTTGGACTTTTACTCGGAACTTTTATACTGGATCAAATAGGAGATGGATTAGAGAAATATTTCATTTATAATCCTAGTGTAAGTACAGGAATAGTTGTAGGAGCTACAATTATTTTAATATTAGCTGGTTTACTTGCAGGGTATTTGCCAGCAAAAAGAGCCGCACAAATCAAACCAATTGTAGCACTAAGAGCAGATTAATTATGATTAAATTTTTATTTGATTCAGATACTTGGCAAGAGATTTACGGAGGAATTCGTAAAAACAAAACTCGTACAGTGATTACGATTATTGGAGTGCTTTGGGGAATATTCTTGTTAGTTGTTCTTTTAGGAGCTGCAAGAGGAATGGAAAATAATTTTAAAAATTTATTTGGTGATTTTGCAACAAACAGCCTAGTAGTTTGGACACAAAGAACTGAAAAACCTTTTAAAGGATTTCAAAAAGGTCGAAGAATACAATTAAAAACAAAAGATGTTGATGTATTACAAGAAGAATTTAAAGGACGTTTAAAGTATATTGTACCAAGATGTCAAACCATGAATTTAATGGTAAATGGTTTTAAATCTGGAGATTTTCAAGTTAGTGGAGATTATCCAGTACTTGATAAAGTACAGAAGAAAAATTTGATTTACGGAAGATTTCTAAATCAGAATGATATTGATAATAAAACTAAAGTGACTGTAATAGAAGAAAATATTTATAAACAGTTATTTGAAAAAAATGAAGATCCGATCAATCAATATATCATTATTAATAATGTAAACTATAAAGTAGTTGGAGTTTATAAATCTGGAGCAATTGATTTTGATGGTGATACAGCTTACATACCATTTACTACTTTTCAACAAATTTATAATAGAGGAAATAGAATTGATTGGATGATGATTACTGCTGAAGAAGGAATAGATATTGAACAGTTTGAATTAGATATTCAATTAGCTTTAAAAAACCTACATACGGTAGATCCTGAAGATAATAAAGCATTAGGTGGGATCAACTTAGGAAAAGAAATAGGAAAATTTACAGGTTTCCTTACTGGAATGCAATTTTTAACTTGGTTTGTAGGAATCGCAACATTAATAGCAGGAGTTTTTGCAATTGGAAATATCTTATTGATTACGGTGAAAGAGAGAACCAAAGAAATTGGAATACGAAGAGCACTAGGAGCAACTCCAATAGAAATTAGATTACAAGTAATACTAGAATCAATTTTCTTAACTGTTGTTGCAGGAATGTTAGGAATCATTTTCGGAGGTCTTGTCCTTTATGGAATAGATAAAGCATTTGCAACAGGTCCAGATGCGGCCTTATTAAATCCTACAGTAAATATTCCAATTATTTTAATAGCATTTGGAATTCTTATAGTATTAGGAACTTCAATAGGATTAATACCAGCTTATATGGCAACATTAATAAAACCAATAGAAGCATTAAGAGAAGAATAAAAAAAATAGTAATCAGACTTTATAAACAAATAAAATGAGTAAAAGAGCCAAAATTATATTAATAATTGTAGCAATTCTGTTTGCAGCCGTTTTAATCTGGTTTGCGAAAAAGAACAAGAAGAACGTGGTTGAGTATGAAACCGAGAAACCGTTTAAAACTAGTATCGTTAAAAAAACAGTAGCAACAGGTAAGGTTATACCATTAGAAGAAGTTGAAATTAAGCCTCAAATTGCAGGAATCGTAGATCGAGTTTTAGTAGAAGAAGGTCAAATAGTTAAAGCAGGAGATTTAATAGCAACTGTGAGAGTGGTACCAAATGTTGAAGCATTAAATTCAGCAAATAACGAAATAAAAAATGCACAATTGTCATACGAAAATGCCAAAACACAATTTGATCGTAATAGAAGCCTTTTTGAAAAAGGGGTGATTTCTAGGCAAGAATTTGAAAATTCGGAGTTGTCGTTCAATAATGCAAAGCAACGTTTATCGAATGCAAAATCTAATATGGATATTATTAAAAGAGGTACTACAGCTGGATTAGGAAGTGCTGCAAATACAAATATTAGAGCAACTTCTTCAGGAATGATTGTTGAAATACCAGTTAAAAAAGGATATCAAGTAATTCAAAGTAATAGTTTTAATGCAGGAACTACAATTGCGACTATCGCTGATATGAATAAAATGATTTTCGAAGGAAAAGTAGATGAATCTGAAGTTGGAAAGCTAGTAAGAGGAACAAAGCTTCAAGTGTCTCTCGGAGCCATTGAAAATAAAAAGTTTCCAGCTGAATTGAATTTCATAGCACCTAAAGGAACAGAAGAAGCAGGAGCAGTTCAGTTTAAAATTAAAGCAGATGTTACTTTAGATGATAGTAACTTTATAAGAGCCGGATATTCTGCTAATGCAGATATTGTTTTAGAGAAAAAAGATAGTGTTTTAGCTATAAAAGAGGCTTTATTACGTTTTGATAAAAAAACAGAAAAACCTTATGTTGAAATTAAGAAGGAAGATGGAAAGTTTGAAAAGAAAGAATTAGAGTTAGGTATTTCAGATGGTGTAAATATTGAGGTGAAATCTGGTGTTACTTCAGCAGATGAAATAAAAATATGGAATAAAGCATCTAAAGATAAAAAAGACAAAGAAAAGGATAATTAATAAATTATTATAGATAAACAACAAAAGGAGCTATTAAATAGCTCCTTTTGTTGTTTATAATGAAGTTTGTCTGATTATTTGTGTATTTGAACGTGTATAAAGTGCAAAACAGTATTTTTCCTTTACAAAAGGAATGTTAAAGTTGTAAATTGCTGTAAACATTATTGTTAACCCCCAATAAACTACTTTGTCATGAAGAATTTTTCCCCAATAATCACTAAAAAATTAATTTTAATATTAATAGTTTTATTTCATCAAAATACTTTTACGCAAATTAATGAGCCTTTTAACTGTGTAACTGAAGCATATTTATTTCAAACAAACGATGTTTATACTGTAAATTTAGCTTCTGGTAGTTCTTCATTAGATGGAATAGATTTAGCGTTAGATAATATTAATGCTGTAGGATATAATGAAAAGGATGGGTATATATGGGGATCTTTACGATTTCCAGATAATACGATTATTAGAGTAGGAAAAGATTATAGTACAACTACTTTTTTAATACCCGGAGCTTCTTATTCTTATGTTGGTGATGTAAACCAAAACGGGATATACTATTTAAGAAATTCTAGTAATTCTTATTACACAATAGATTTAGATCCAAGTTCTCCTACATATTTAACTAAATTAGGAACCCAAACAATTAGTAAGTCCATAAATGTTCATGATTGGGCTTTTAATGCAGTTGATGGAAAATTATATACTGTTGAAAAGAATACGAATAATTTATACAGAATTGATACAAATACAAATGTAGTAGAAACATTAGGAGAAGTTCCAATTTTATCAGGTTTAAGTTATACATATGGAGCTGTATATTTTGATGTTGATGGGAATTTTTATGTTTCAGCAAATCAAACGGGTACTGTTTATATTATAAAAGAAGTTCAAAATGTTACTAGTAGTCTCGATATGAATTCTAATTTGTTTGCATTTGGGCCGTCTAGTAATAGTAATGATGGTGCAAGATGTCCTACAGCTCCAGTTCCCCAAGAAGATTGTAGTAATGGATTAGATGACGACGGAGACGGATTGGTAGATTGTGATGATCCTTCTTGTTCTGGTGTTGCAAGCTGTCCAACTATTTCTCCGACATCAAGCGGTAATGGAGGAGGTTTAGAAAGTAATAATCGCTTATCAATTCAAATTAATAAAAGAAATATTAATAGGATAAAAGCTAATTATACTTTTGATGTAGCAAAAGCTAGGAAGATTGAAAAAAATAGTTTTTATGCTAGAAGATCAAATAATCAAAATATATCACTTTGGGATTTAGTTCCAATGGATGTTATATCTGGAACAACAGCGGTGGAAAGTTCTCCAGATGATTTGGTAGATATTACTAATGCAACAGATATAGTTTCAGTTGATTATATAAGAGATAACAAAGGATATGGTACTTTATTATTATTAAAGACAGAAAATAAAGTGTATGAACATACAAAGCATATTTGTGATCGTTTTACAGGTGCTGAGTTATTATCGGTATCAAATATGGAAATAAATGATGGTCTTTTTATTAAATCTAGAGTAAAACAACCAGATGGTTCTGTTGAGTTTGTTGCTAGTTTTTCTGTTAGAGAGTCAGATGATAATACTTCTTTTATAGTTGAATCTCATTGGAATTTAGATAAATATGAAGATAAAGGGTATTATAATTTTCAAGTTTGGGCTAGTTCTATAGATGATTTATATAACCTTTCTCAAGAAGTATTGAATCTTCTAGAGGTTCAAAAACCAATTAGTGAGTACAGAAGTTCAGAGGCACCTCCTGTATTTATAAAAAAAGCAGCATATAAAAGAGGAGGTAAGATCGATTTAGAAATTATCAATAATTTAAAACCATCAACAATTATAATTGAAGGTAATAAAAGAGTAACCGAAACAGCAGCAAGCGAGTCAGTAACTTTTAATGTTGATTTAACTGGTTATATTAATAATGTAACTTTAGATATTGGAAATATTTATGACTTTGGTTTCAGACTTCGTAATCAGTACGATTTAACACCCGATGATTTATTTCTTTCAGATGGTACTTGGGGAATAGATAATAGTTCTCAGACTTTTATAAATACATTTAACGTAATTGTAAATAATGAATCTGAAGAAGAAAATGTATATAAAATTGAAAGAAATATTAACCTTACAGCAACAACAAACCAAGATGTTTCTATTTATAGATCTTTAACACCAAAATTTGAAGGGGTTAATTTATCTGAATTCGATCAAATTTCTTTTGATGCCAAAGGAGTTGGAAAAATGAAAATACTTTTTGTTAAAGAGAGTATAGCAAATTGGGAAGATCAACCATATATAACGGTTAATCTAACGGAGCATTTAAAGAACTATGTATTGTTTAAAGGAGATATTGTTTCTAATTTAAGCGGTGAAGTAAATTTGAATGATGTAAAGATGTTATTTATAACTTTAGTAGCTGAAGATGGTAGTATGGTTGATAAGAGTTTAGAGCTTGCCAATTTCAAGTTCTCTAAACAAGCAACCGCTTCTGTAAAAAATGAATCTCAGTTAGAAACTGCAAAAGTAAGTCCTAATCCAGTTATAGAAAGTACAATATTCACTTTTAATTCAGTAAATACCAACGACTATAGTTTTGAAATATTTAATGTTTTAGGAAAGCAAGTTCACAAAGAAAAAATTATAGCTAAAGTTGGAAGTAACACAATATTCTTTAATAGAAATCAATTAGCTTCTGGTATTTATTTTTATAGAATCAGTTCTAAAGAAAGAGAGATGAATGGTAAATTAATTTTTAAATAAAATAAGTAAGGTAGCTTTATTGTTTTACGTTTATAAACAAGATAATTATCTTAATTTGGTTTAACGAGTGATTAATACCACTTATCGATTAAATAGCTACTAAAAGTCTAAAAACTAATTTATCAACCTTAAAGCTTTTGTAATTTAGCCAGTGTAAGAAGTAAGTAAGAATCCCAAAAAAAACAAAATTATGAGAGTTTTTCAAATGTTAAATGAAATATTAGTTAGATTATTTACAGCAGAGAATACATCAAAAATGAGTGTACAAAAGATTCCAGTTTATTCAAATGAAAATAAATACCCTTTTAATAAATAAAAACTACAAATGTTCGTATAATCCCCAATTATCACATTTAAATGTTTTCCCCTTATTGCATCTAAAGAACATGTAATTCCCCAACAAAAAAAAGGAACTCTTATTTTAGAGTTCCTTTTTCATTTGTATAATTAAAACTAAAAGTTTATTGAAACATTTTAGCAACGTTTTCAGCTTTTCTACTTTCGCTATAGTCATAAAAACCTTCTCCAGATTTTACTCCTAATTTACCAGCAGTTACCATATTTACTAATAATGGACATGGTGCGTATTTTGGATTTTTAAATCCATCATACATTACGTTTAAAATAGATAAACATACATCTAAACCAATAAAATCAGCTAATTGTAATGGTCCCATTGGATGTGCCATACCTAATTTCATTACGGTATCTATTTCTTTAACACCAGCAACTCCATTGTATAAAGTTTCAATAGATTCATTAATCATTGGCATTAAAATTCTATTAGCCACAAAACCTGGATAATCATTTACTTCTACAGGAACTTTTTTTATCTTTTCAGTAAGTTCTACTATAGTGTTGTTTACTTCATCAGAAGTATTATATCCTCTAATAATTTCTACTAACTTCATAATAGGAACAGGATTCATAAAATGCATTCCTATTACTTTTTCTGGTCTGTTTGTAGCGGCAGCGATTTGTGTAATTGAGATAGAAGAAGTGTTTGTTGCAAGAATAGTATCTTCCCCACAAACCTCATCTAAATCTTTAAAAATTTTTAATTTTAAATCGATGTTTTCAGTAGCAGCTTCAACAACTAAACCAACCGATTGTACACCTTCTTTAATAGATGTATGAGTGGTAATGTTGCTTAAAGTATCTTCTTTATCTTGAGCAGATATTTTTTCTTTAGCTACCATACGATCTAAGTTTTTAGAAATCGTAGCTAAACCTTTGTCTAAAGCTGCTTGAGATATGTCTATTAATTGAACATTGTAACCAAATTGAGCAAATGTGTGGGCAATTCCATTTCCCATAGTACCTGCACCAATTACTGCAATATTTTTCATGTAAGATTTAATTTTAGTGTTGTTTTGGATTATTATTTTGAAAAACAATCGATAATTTGATGTGCCACTCGTAAAGCTTCTGTTCCTTGAGTTAAGGAAACGATCGGAGTAGTTTTATTGTGAATTGCATCTGCAAACGAATTCAACTCATCTAAAATCGCATTGTTTGATTCTATCTTTGGGTTTTCAAAATAGATTTGTTTTTTTATTCCTTCAGCATTTTGCAAAATCATAGCAAAATCATCTGGTATTTCAGGCGCGTCTTTCATTTTAACTACTTCAGATTTCTTTTCTAAAAAGTCGACAGAAATGTAAGCATCTTTTTGAAAAAAGCGCGTTTTTCTCATATTCTTCATTGAAATTCTACTCGAAGTTAAATTGGCAACACAACCATTTTCAAATTCTATTCTGGCGTTTGCGATATCTGGAGTTTCAGAAATAACAGAAACACCACTTGCGGAAATATTTTTTACTTTAGATTTTACTACAGAAAGAATAATATCAATGTCATGAATCATTAAATCTAATACTACAGGAACATCTGTTCCTCTAGGATTAAATTCGGCTAATCGATGAGTTTCAATAAACATAGGATTTTCGATGATGTCTTTTACTGCAGTAAAAGCAGGATTAAAACGTTCTACATGTCCTACTTGCCCGCGTACATGATTCTGACTTGCTAAAGTTCGAATTGCTTCTGCTTCTTGTATGGTATTTGTGATAGGTTTTTCAATAAAAATGTGTTTTCCTTTCTCTATAGCTTGTTTTGCACAATCGAAATGAGAAAGTGTGGGAGTTACAATATCGACAACATCAACTGCATCGATTAAGCTTTCTACAGTGTCAAAATATTTGTAGCCGTATTCAGTAACTACTTTATCTGCATTTTCTTTGTTAGGATCGTAAAATCCAACGAGTTCGTATTTATCAGATTCTTGTAAAAGGCGTAGGTGAATTTTTCCTAAATGACCTGCACCTAAAACTCCAGCTTTTAGCATAAATTTCAGATTTATTTTTATTGAACTGATTTACAAATCAGTGTTAACAAAGATACACTTTTATAGACTTTTTTTGGTATTTATTGCTACTTTTAGCCTGCTGAAAATTTACATGTTGTGAGAGATACTACCAAACATCAAGGACTTAGAAATCAATTAGCTACTGTGTTAAACAAAAAAGGAATAGTAGATGAAAAAGTATTAAATGCTGTTAGAAAAATTCCACGTCACCTATTTATCGATAGTAGTTTCGAAGATCATGCCTATCAAGATAAGGCTTTTCCAATAGCAGCGAACCAAACTATTTCTCATCCATATACAGTAGCATTTCAATCACAGGTATTGGAAATTAAAGAAGGTGAAAAAGTATTAGAAATTGGTACAGGTTCTGGTTATCAAACAGCTGTGTTATTAGAGTTAAAAGCAGAGGTTTATACCATAGAAAGACAACATGAATTATTTAAGAGAACATCTTTGTTTTTGCCTAAAATTGGTTATAAGCCGAAACGTTTCATTTTTGGAGATGGTTACAAAGGTTTGCCAGAACAAGCACCGTTTGATAAAATTATAGTCACGGCTGGAGCACCTTTTATTCCTAAACCTTTATTAGGACAATTAAAAGTAGGAGGAAAGTTGTTAATTCCTGTAGGTGAAGGAACTCAAATTATGACTTTGTTAATCCGTAAATCTCTTAAAGAATTTGAAAAACATGAACTTGGTGATTTCAAGTTTGTACCGATGCTACAGAAGAAGAATTAATCATAAACTTGTTTAAAAACTCGACTTTTTTCTTGGATCATAAGATTAATTATGTCTTTGTAAGATAGATTAATATAATTTGATTTAATATAAGATGAAGTCCTTTCTATCATAAGAAAATACAGGCAAATATAGTTGAGCATATTATAAATTAAATCATTTATTGTGTCTCCACTAGTATCATTTTGATGGTAAGCCCCTAAATAATATGGAACTAAAAGTTGTTTATGAGGTACTTTAGAAGAAAAACTTTCATATAGATTAATAGAAAAAGAACCAGCTCCAGTTCCACAATCTAAACCATATTCGTATTTATTTTTAATTCTGGTAAATTTTGTAATAAAAAAAATCCGCTAAAGAAGCGGATTTATTGAATTTGAAAAAAGAACAATCAACTTATTCTGCTGTTGCATCTGCAACAACAACTTCTTGTTGATAGTTTTGTTGAGTTTGCTTAGTTTTTGTTTGTGATAAGCCACAAGGAGCTGTGCTTCCACAAGATGTTAATCCTAATAAACCAACTACACAAATTGCAATAAATACTACTCTTTTCATTTTTTTACTTTTAGAAATGCTAATTTATAAAATTTTAATCAATTTACCAGAATCAATTTTCTCTTCAATAACGTTAAATGTTACCATCTTATTTTGAATACTGGTTAATAAATTTTCAGACATTGGTTTTCCATCATTCCATTCGGTAATAGATAACCATTTTTGGATGTCTTCTAATTGTTGTTCATATCGTATAGAAAGTGTTTCATCTATGTTTTCAATAGATTTGAAATCTGAAGTACAATTATTAATAATATCTAATACTGTTTTTACTTCTTCAGGATGATTTTCTAATATTTCTTCTCGAATAGCAACAACAAAGCAAGGCCATGGAGTAGGGCAGTCACCAACTCTTCTAAAAGTACCATTATCTACTAAAGGTTTTGTTGTAAAATGTTCCCACATAAAATAATCGGCTTCTCCATCAGTTAAAGCATCAATTCCTCCTTGTAAATTTTTAACAACTTTAAACTTCAGTTTATCAATATCCCATCCATTATTATAAGCGTTTACAATAGCCATTAGGTGAGAGCCAGAACCATATCTACTAATAGCTACAGTTGCGTTTTCTAAGTCATCAATAGATTGAAATTTAGATTTAGCTCCTACGTGAATTCCCCAGATTAAAGGACTTTTTACAAAGGTTTGAATAATTTTTGAAGGATTACCATTGATAATATCTTTAATAATTCCTTCAGTTAAAACAATTGCAATATCAATTTTTTTTTCGCGTAAAGCTTTACACATTGCTCCAGTTCCACCTGGGAAATCTTGCCAACGTAAATTGATGTTTTGCTTAGTGTATTCTTTATTTTTTAGAGTGATGTACCATGGGTAATTAAAGTGTTCTGGAACACCACCAACTTTTAAATTCAACATTTATTCAACTAATTTATCTAGGGTATATAAAATTAATTTTTCTACAACTACACTTGGGTTTTCACTAAAAGTTCCATTTGCTCTATTTGCTAAGATAGCATTCATAGAACATGCATTATGACCTAATAATTTTGAAAGTCCATAAATAGCTGAAGTTTCCATTTCTAAGTTTGTAATTCTATGGTTTTGATATGAAAAATTATCAATTTTAGAATTTTGTTCAGGATCTTGAAGTTGTAATCGTAAAACTCTTCCTTGAGGTCCGTAAAAACCACCAGCAGTAGCTGTAATTCCTTGATGAGTTTTTTCAGAACTTAATTTATTAGCGAGCTCTTCAGAATTAGCAATTACAACAGGATATGCCTTTCTTTCCGACCAATCGGTTTGTTTTACAAATGCTTCTTCAATATCTGGATGTGCGATATCTTTTAAGTCATAAGCTTGTAACATACCGTTTAAATCTATAGCATGACTACTTAGTAAAAAGCTATCTACAGGAATATCGTCTTGTAAAGAACCAGAAGTTCCAATACGAGTAATATTTAATTGAGTGTGATTTTTTTTGATTTCTCGAGTTTCAAAATCAATATTAACTAAGGCGTCTAGTTCGTTTAAAACAATATCAATATTATCTGGGCCAATACCTGTTGAAACGACTGAAATTCGTTTTCCTTTATAAATTCCAGTTGTTGTTTTAAATTCTCTTTTTTGAGTAGAAAACTCGATTGAATCGAAGTGTTTTGTCACTTTTTCTACTCTATATTGATCTCCAACAAATATAATATCTGTTGAAATATGTTCAGGTCTTAAGTTTAAATGGTAAATACTACCATCACTATTTAAAATTAGTTCAGAATTTTTAATCTTCATTAAGATGTTATAATTTCAGTAACTTGTCTGTAGCGTTTACATACAAATAACTGTATTTTTTAGCCCCGCCAAGATACGAAAAATCAGAACGTAATTCTCTATAGTAATTTAATTGATTATGAAGCACTTTAATTCCAGACTCACTAAGCTTTACAGGATTTAGTGAAGAAAAAAGTGTTTTTAATTCTTTTATTTTGTTAGAATATTGAACATCTCCAAAGCCATAAACTTTTTGATTAGTTAATAAAGAGCGTATTAAATCATTCTCGTTCTTTAAGTTTGAAGTGTTAACCGTATGTAAAATTGTATTCTCTATTTTGTTTAGTCCGTTTTCTAAAGAAGGAAAACGTCTTAGATGAGCATTTATAGCATCTGTTAAGTAGATAAATGGAGAAGAAGGATTGAATTTATGAACTGTTTCTAATCGTAAAGGACTATCGGAACAATACAATTGCCAAATGTAGTCGGCATATTCAATATCGTCTTGTGATAATGTTACTCTATTATTATATAATACTGTTAATTCATCTTTAGAAATTCCAGAAAAACCATATCTACTTTGAGATTGATCGCTAATATTAGTTTGGACTAAAGTAATTTTTCTGCCTTTTCTATATTTCTTAAGCCAACTAACTACTGCAACTAAATTAACTTGACAAAATAGATCATGATCGAACCATAATACAATTTCATCTTGATTTTGTTTGCAAAGATTTCTATATTCCTTTAAAGTAAAATCTATAAAAGTTTTTTTGGTTACTTTATAAGCAGAACTTAAAAAATCGTAACGAATTTTCCAAAAATCTTCACTACCTACATCTGTAGTAGTTTTTCCTTCACACAACATCTCTCTCCAAGTAATGATTTCACCCTCTATTTTTAAATTTTTTAAAATTTGAGTAGTAACATCACCGTTAGTTATATGTAAAAAAGTGCTCATTAATAGGGACTTAAAAAAATGCACTCCAATATTAATAAAAAAAATAATATTCTGAGAATATTATTTAGTTTTGGTTTAATTTTTAAGTATTTATTGTTTTTTTTGTTAAAAAAGTGATTTTTATTTAATTGATTAAAGGCGTTTTAATAAAAATGGTTAATACTTTTAAAAGTATTAACCACCAACTCTTTTAACATTAAAGCCTTTTTCTTTTAACAGTTCCATAATTTTATCACGATAATCACCTTGAATTATAATTTTGTCATCTTTAAAGCTACCACCAACAGAAAATTTAGTTTTAATTTCTTTAGCTAATTTTTTAAAGTCCTCAGTAGCTCCATTGTAACCATCTATAATTGTAATAGGCTTACCTTTACGTTTTTCATACTTGCAAAGTAAAGGTTCATCTTGTAACCAAACATCTGGTTTTTCTTCCTGTTTTGGTTCTTCGAATTTATGATCTGGAAAAAGATTTTTTAATTGATCTTGTAGGTCCATTACCTGTTATTTTATTAATCCTAATTCACGTAAACGTTCATTTAAGAATTCTCCAGCAGTAATATCTTCAAATTGTTTAGGGTTGTTTTCGTCGATACAGTTTTCTAAAACATTTAATTTCATTTCAGAAACAGGGTGCATAAAAAATGGAATAGAATATCTCGATGTTCCCCAAAGCTCTTTAGGTGGGTTAACTACTCTATGTATTGTAGATTTTAATTTGTTGTTACTATGTCTAGATAACATGTCTCCAACATTAATCATTAATTCATCGGGTTGTGCAATTGCATCAATCCATTCTCCATCATGGTTTTGAACTTGTAATCCTTTACCATGAGCTCCCATTAAAAGTGTAATTAAGTTAATATCGCCATGTGCAGCAGCTCTAACAGCTCCTTTTGGTTCTTCATGAATAGGAGGATAGTGAATAGGTCTTAAAATACTATTACCATTCAATATATAATTGTCGAAGTATTCTTCATCTAAGTTTAAAAACAAGGCTAAAGATCGTAAAACGTATTTAGCTGTTTTTTCTAACATTTTATAAGTTTGTTTTCCAATCTCATTAAATTCAGGTAATTCTTCAACAATTACATTTTTTGGGTACTCTTCTTCTAAAGCAGGATTGTTCTCTACATATTGCCCAAAGTGCCAAAACTCTTTTAAGTCTCCTTCTTTTTTACCTTTAGCACTTTCTTTACCAAAAGAAACGTAACCACGTTGTCCTCCAATACCAGGTATTTCATACTTCTGTTTTGTGTCGACAGGCAAATCAAAAAACTTTTTGATTTGTGCATATAAGTTGTCAACTAAAGCATCATCTAAAAAGTGACCTTTCAACGCAACAAAACCTATTGTTTCATATGCATTTCCAATTTCCTTTATAAATTTTTGTTTTCTACTTTCATCTTCAGATAAAAAGTCTCTTAGATCAACGCTAGGTATTCTGTCCATTGTTAATAAGTTTGTTTAATACTTTTTGTAAAGGTACTAAAATAGCGGGTACGCTTTAAAATTATTTATTAACAAAAGGGATTAAATAAGAAATTGTGTAATTAAAACCAAATCCAGTATTACTTTCAAATACTCTATTAAAACCTGGTGCGTATAAGGTTTTAAAGTTTTTTTGATCATCGATACTTAAACCAATTTTGTATGATCCATGAAAACCGACAAACAAGTTTTTGAAAGTTTCGACCTTTATACCGATTTGAAATTCGAACCAATGAGCTGTTAGTCCAGATTCACTTACTGGTGTTGTGATAGGTTGATTAGGAAATATTATTGGTGTATCTGTACTTCCAGTAGAAATATTAGGAGTAAATTCATTTAAAGTATGTTCAAATATAGCTAAGCCATATCTACCACCAACATATACTTCGTTATTCATATCTAACCAATTATTATAGGTGTTTAAGTTAGCGCCTAAACGAATATAATTTCCTTTTGAAGTAGAGGTTGTAAAATCTTCAAATGTAATTTCTTCTTCATGACCAATTTCAGCAGCAACATACCAATTTTTAGAAACTCTATAATCACCAACAATTTCAAAACCAGTATAGCTTTTATCAATAAAACTTAATCCAGGTTTACTTAAATCTATTCCTAAACGTAAACCGTATCCCGTTTTATAAACTACACTATCTTTTGGAGTTTCTTTTTTTGAAGCTTTTTGAGCTTGTAAGTTAACTGCAAATAAGAAAATGAATACCTTAATGGAAAATGTTAACGTGCGCATTCGCTTGATTTTTTATTGATTCTAATTCAGTTACAGATAAACGATCTATCCAACCAGTTGCTTCGAAGGTAACATTATTAAAAATTACTCTAAAACCACAAGATCTAGAAACATATTCATTTTCTGGAGTATATTTTACGGTTAAAGTGGCTGTTTCATCTCCAGTATTATCTACATTATTAGTTTCATTTCTTGTTAAAGTAAAAACAGTTTCTTCCGCTATTGTATTTAAAGGTATGGCTATAGAATCTGTTGCTATATCTGAAAATAAAGTAATTCCTCCAGTAGACATAGTAAAACGTTTTACTTCTTTAAATTCCGTTAAAGTAGTATTATCGTAAAAACGCAAAATAAGATTAGGGGTTACAGGGTTTTGCGTGCAAAAATCATCTTTCTCACACGATAAAAAACAAATTGCTGCTACAAATAAAATGATAGCATATTTTAGAAATCTCATAAACTATTATTTTTCAAATAAAACTACAGTTTCGATATGAGCTGTATGTGGAAATTGATCTACTAAACTTATTTTCTTAATAGTATAACCTGCTTCCTGTAATTGCTCTGTATCTCTTGCTTGAGTAGCTGGGTTACAAGATACATAAACCATTCTATCTGCGTTTAGATTTATGATTTTTTTAAGTGTTTTAGGAGCTATACCAGCACGAGCAGGATCTAAAATAATAGTCTTGATTTTATTTTTGAATTGAGGTTGTTCTAATAAAAACTTTCCTACATCGGCAGCATAGAATTCAACACCTTCAATATTATTTCGTTTGGCATTTTCTCTAGCATCTTCAATAGCAGAAGCGACAATATCAACACCAACAATTTTTGCATTTTCACTACGAGAAGCTAAAATCTGTCCGATAGTTCCTGTTCCACAGAATAAATCCATAACAATTGTATTATCAACAGCTTCTTTATTCTCTAAGGCATAATCTACTACTTTGTTATATAATTTTTCAGCAGACTTCGGATTTGTTTGAAAAAAACTTTTCATACTTATTTCAAAGTTCAATCCAAGTAATTCCTCTACGATTTTATCTTTACCATATACTAAATCAATACTTCCAGAAGTAGCAATTGTTCTATCTCCGGTTTCATCATTTATAGTATGTAATAAACCAGCTAAACGCTCACCAAACAATTCTTGTAAAAGCGCTATAAATTTTGGGAAACTAAATTTATCTAAATCTTTAGAAGTAGTAACAAGATTGCATAACAACTCGTTTGTTTTGTAAGATTTTCGTACTACAAAATATCTGAAAAAACCTTCTTTTTTTGGTCCATGCCAAGGTGCTAAACCTGTTTCTTCACAGAAAGTTCGTATTGTTTTTAAACTATTTTCAAAGTCAGCATCAAAAAGTCCGCTATCTTTATCTAGGTTTTCACCCATCCACCAAACACCACGTCTTTTAAAACCTAATGTAAATTCATCTACATCTGTTTTTTGTTCACGATCGTAACCAATAGCAGAAAAACTATATTCCATTTTATTTCTATAATGAAATACGTTTGGTGAACTCACAAATTCATCAAAGTAATCTTCGATATTTTCAATTTTTCCTATTTTTTTGAATAAAGACATGGTACTTGTGTATTTGTACTCGTGTTGTTTTTCTATAGGAAGTTGAATATAAGGTGCACCAGGAACTTCTTGATAATTTGAAGAAATTTCATCTTCAGAAGCTTTTAGAACATCAATTAATTTACATTCAGCATATTTCTTCTGAGATTTCGTAACCCTAGCTTTTACTGTTTGTCCAGGTAAAGTATTCGGAACAAAAACTACAAATTCTCCGTGTTCGTTACGAATACGTCCTATACCTTTTCCACCAAAGGCATAATCTTCAATAAGAATTTCAATAATCTCTCCTCTTTTAACAAACTTGTTACGTTCTCTTCTTGGCATCTTTATATTGATTTTAAAGATTGCAAAATTAGAAAATACTTATGGGTTTATTATCGAATTTAATATAAAAAGACCTCTTAAAAGTAATTTTAAAAGGTCTTCATTGTTTTTTATATTGTTTTTCTAATCTCGTGGAGTAGAAGTGATATCAATTGTGTTATCGCTTTTCACTATTACTACATAATCTTCACAAAAATTTACATCTATTTTTTTTACTAATTCAGTTCCGTTTTTTAAAACTACTGTATAAGTAATTTCTCCAGGAGCGTAACTTGTAGTTACTGAAGATTGGCCAGAAGCAATATTATTTATGTTTTCGGTATTTCCTCCTGATGTTTTTACTTGAACACTTACGTCATCTGTTCCTTGGTTAGTAACTCTTGCTGTAGGATTTTCGTTATCGCAGCTAGAACAACTCTGTAAAATTAACATTAAGGAGATAAAAAAAATAGGGGTAATTTTTTTTAATAAATTCATAGTTAACACCTTTTAATTGTTATTAATTGTTTTTTTTATGACACTTTATATTTTAATTAAGTCACCATAATTATTTCAATATAAAAAAAAAAAATGAACCTTTTGCAAAATTACACGTCATGTAAGTGAATACAACTTATGAAAAATAAAATTCTACATACAGATAAAGAGCTTGTTCAAATGTATTTAAAAGGAGATAAAAAAGCACTTATGATTTTGGTAAAAAAATGGCATCAACCTTTTTGTAAAATCGCTTTTTCATATGTGAATAGTTCAGTTGTAGCAAAAGATATAGCTCAAGAAAGTTGGGTGGTTATAATAAATAAGTTGAAGACTTTAGAGGATGCAAACAAGTTTAAGAGTTGGGCAATACAAATCGTAAAAAGGAAAGCTTTAGATTATTTAAGAAAAAAACAAAGACAAACGAAACATATCACATTTTATAAAGAAGATGTTGAAATAGAAGAAGAATTTCAAGAATCGATAAATGATAAGAAAGATAAATTAAGTAAAGCAATAAAAGAATTAACGATAGCACATCAGCAAGTGATACGTCTTTTTTACGTTGAAGAAAGATCATTAACTGAAATAAGTGAATTATTAAAAGTTTCGGTAGGTACTGTGAAATCTAGATTATTTCATGCAAGAGAAAAATTAAAGAATACAATAAAATAATACATTATGAAATTTACAGAAGATATTGATAAATTAATAAAAGAAACATTAACAGAAGAAGAAGCTGTTTTTTATCAAGAGCTAGAAGAGCAAACCATTTGGCAGATGGTATTTGGCTTATTTAAAGGGAAAAATAAATGGATTTTAGTAGCTATGAATATAGTTACATTAATCTTTTTCGGATTTTTTATATTCTGTCTTGTTCAATTTTTTGAAGCATCAGAAGTTAAAGAGTTAATAAAGTGGGCTACGGGAGCAGTAATTTTTTTACTTGGCGTAAGTATGTTGAAAGTATTTGCTTGGATGCAAATGGATAAAAATGCTTTATTAAGAGAAATAAAAAGATTAGAAGTGCAAATCTTATCATTAGCATCAAAAAGCTTGAAGTAAGATTTTATCAGCCGATGAATATTTATTAATTTGCGAACCTCTTAGGGGTGATTTCTCTCCCACGCTGCTTTTTCGAACTTCTTCGAAAGAATAAAGGTACAGTAGGAATGGTTATTTTATAAATTTTAAAAAATTAAAGAAATGGCTGTTTTAGAAAAATTAACGTCACAGCAAGCAATCGATTTAGAAAACAAGTATGGAGCTCATAATTACCATCCGTTACCAGTAGTTTTAAGTAAAGGTGAAGGAGTGTATGTTTGGGATGTAGAAGGAAAAAAATATTATGATTTCTTATCTGCTTATTCTGCCGTAAATCAAGGACATTGTCATCCGAAAATCGTAAATGCAATGGTTGAACAAGCTAAAACGTTAACATTAACGTCTAGAGCTTTTTACAACGATATGTTAGGACAGTATGAGAAATATGCTACAGAGTATTTTGGTTTTGACAAGTTGTTACCAATGAATACTGGAGCAGAAGCTGTTGAAACTGCATTAAAAATTTGTAGAAAATGGGCTTACGAAGTTAAAGGAATTGACGAGAATGAAGCCGAAATTATTGTATGTAAGAACAATTTCCACGGTAGAACTACAACAATTATTTCATTTTCAAACGATCCTGTTGCTCGTAAAAACTTTGGTCCATTTACAAATGGTTTCATCAAAATTGAATACGATAATTTACAAGCTTTAGAAGAAGCACTAGCAAATAATAAAAATGTAGCTGGGTTTATGGCTGAGCCAATTCAAGGTGAAGCTGGAGTTTATGTTCCTTCTGAAGGGTATTTAGCAGCAGCAAAAGCATTATGTGAAAAGTATAATGTGTTATTTATTGCAGATGAAGTACAAACAGGAATTGCTAGAACAGGGAAATTATTGGCTGTAGATCACGAAGAAGTAAAACCGAACATCTTAATCTTAGGAAAGGCATTAAGTGGAGGAGCTTATCCAGTATCTGCAGTATTAGCAAATGACGAAATTATGAATGTAATTCGTCCTGGAAACCACGGTTCTACTTTTGGAGGAAATCCTATCGCAGCAGCAGTTGCTATTGCAGCTTTAGATGTAGTTAAAGAAGAGAAACTAGCTGAAAATGCAGATCGATTAGGGAAAATCTTTAGAGAAGAAATTGGTAAATTAGTTAAAGAAACTGAATTAGTTACTTTAGTAAGAGGAAAAGGATTGTTAAATGCGATTGTAATTAACGATTCTGAAGAGAGTGAAACTGCGTGGAATATCTGTATGAGATTACGAGATAACGGATTGTTAGCAAAGCCAACTCACGGAAATATTATTCGTTTTGCACCACCATTAGTAATGAATGAAGAAGAGCTTAGAGATTGTATTTCTATTATTAAGAAAACAATTTTAGAGTTTGATAAATAACAAATAAAGTATAAAAAAGCCTCATTATATCATATTATGAGGCTTTTTTTAGCTTTTAAGTTGCCATTTCATAAATATTCAAATGTTTCTTCAGAACTCCTGAAGGAGTGTTTTTTGTTTCGTCAAAAATTCTAGTATCTCCAAATAAAATAAAACTATCTTTTGCTCTAGAAACAGAAACATTTAGCATATTCGGCTTATTATCTTTTTCAAAGAACATAGTACCTTCATCTTCGTTGGTGTATACAGAACTAAATAAAATAATACTTCTTTCTGCACCTTGTAATGCGTGCACTGTTCCTAGTTTAATATTACTAACTTTAAAACCAGCTTCAATTAAAGCTTTAGACAGTTCTCCTTTTTGACTTGCAAATGGAGTGATGATTCCTAAAACTTCTTCAATATGATCTACATTGTAAGCATCTTGTATTTTTTCTTTATTTTGTTGTAACCAAGTAATAATAGCTTTTACTTCCTGTATGTTTTGTCGGCTATTATATTTACGTTCACTTACGCCGTTAATGTGATAAGCCATCATCGAAGGAAAAGCTTGTTCTTCTCTAGCTTTACCTTTCATTGGTTTTAAAATACCACCATAAGCCAATTCGTTACAGAAATCAATAATTTCATCATTACACCTTCTGTGTTCTAAAAGAATTAAACCTTGTTCTTTGGTATTATTAATTGGTGTTTCATACTCACAAGAGTTTTGAGCCATTTTCATAATACATCCATTGGAAGCTAAAAAACCTGAATTTTCTAAAGAATACATGTCTTGTTCTTGCTGAATGATATTTAAGCTAGATAAATTTCCTTTATCAATTCTAGAAGGAATAGACCAAATAGGTTCAATTTGTTTTAAATCACCAACGACGAAAGCTTTTTTGGCTATCGCAAAAACAGGAATACTTACTTCAGGAGTAACTTGTCCGGCCTCATCAATAATTAATAAATCGATAAAATTATATAGCGGAAAATATTCAAAAATAGGTTTTCCATTTTCATTTTCTCCTTGATATTGGCTATATAAAAAGTGACTTGGCGCCATGTAAAAAGTTGCCACAAAACAAGGTGTTAACATTGCTCTACGTTTCCATTTTAACATAATGGCTTGTTCTCCTGTTCCTCTCTCAGTATCTTCTTCTAAAGCTTCTCTTGTGGCTAATAACCATCTCCCTTCCCAGTAATGTGTTGCTAATAAAAAAGCTTTGTGACGTAAAGAAACGTCTAGTTCATCATAGTAAAAACGAGGAGTTGTGTTTTTTGAATTTAATTTTTCAAATTCAGAAGCCCATAATTCTTCTTCCTTCAAAATAGGGAAGCTTTCAATGTTTATTTGCTTTCTCCAACTTTTCAATTTTAAATTGGTTTGAAGCGCGATATTTAAATGATTAATAAGCTCTTTTAAATATGTATTCGTTTTTTCTTTATCGTTAATTGTGATTTCATCTATTTTAAAAATCCAATTTTTATGTTCTGTAGGTTCTTCATTATTAACTTTAAAGTGTTCTTTTACTAAAGAAAGAAAATCAGCTTTTTTGTAACTAGCCTTTAAAGAACTTAAAGTTGTTCTCCAAGCAGTAAGTTTACCAATATTGAAG
This sequence comes from Tenacibaculum aquaeponti, assembly GCF_052084715.1. GTDB lineage: Bacteria > Bacteroidota > Bacteroidia > Flavobacteriales > Flavobacteriaceae > Polaribacter. The sequence continues at coordinate 3,787,809 of NZ_CP197288.1, forward strand.
TTTTCTCGAGTAACATGATCTTCTTCATTTAGTAATGATTTATTAATGAAATTAATTGATTTTATATGATTTCTAGGAAAATCAACACTGTCAATCAATTGTTCTTCAATAATTAAAATTTCATCTTGAATATGATCAATGGCATCTTCTATAGAATTACTCTGTATATTAAAATAATTACAGTATTCGGTTAAGAAATTATATTCTGCATCTTCTAAATATTCTTCATTTTCAAGATTACATAAAGTTCCTTCATGTCCGAATAAATTACCTTTTAAGAAATTAATATCCCCCAAATACTTTTCATTTTTTCCGTTTGAAGGTAAATAAGTGGCATAACCTTTAAAGTTTGGGATCCATCTTTTAGATAATTCTGTCAAGCTACTTTCAGAATTAATAAAACTATCTATAATATTTGTAACAGCTTGATTGTTGTTTGAACAAGCTAAAACAATTGGAGGCTCTTCACCAATAATTGCACTTCTTACTACTTCTGTAGCTACTAAACTCTGCAATAAAGTTGTTTTTCCAGTTCCTGGAGGTCCATTAACTGCGGTAACAGAGCTTTTTTCTGCAGATAAATAGGATAATAAAGTTTTACGTTGACTTACAGATAAAGGGAAACTATCTGACATTTGACCTAAATGTAGGTGGTTGAAGTTTAAAAAATCTTCATCAGTAATGGCATCTCTTTTTACAACTTGTTCAGGAGTAATTATTTTAGATAGTAATGGTAACTCTTCATCATAATTTAATAAGTTCTCGTATAAAAATAATATACTTTTTGCTGTAGATATTTTAGAGCTTACAGAAAAGTAAGTTAACTTAAACTGTGTAGTGTATTTTTCAGCTCTATATTGGTATAAGTTTTTATAAGTAATAGCTTTAAAAACCTCATTAATATAGTCCCAGTATTCATTCCAAGGAACCACTTCATCTTCATATTCTGGCATTGGAGGTTCAATTTCTTTAGCATCTAATACTGTGTCGATAGAAGTGAAAATGAAATCATTTTTTACATCTGCCATTGGCGTCATGTAATTACGAACAATTAGCGGGAAAATATCTTTAGGAGCAGATAACTGTCCTAATCTATTTACAGTAGCATAAATCCAAAAAGGATGAATTAATTTTTGTTTGAATTTAGGGTTATCTGTTTGATATTCTAAATGGAAAGGAGCTATTAAAATTTTTGTTTGATCAATTTCGTGCCAATTACTACTATCTTTTTTTAAAATACCACGTAATCTATTAATTCTTCTTTCCTCTGCATCTATCAATTCAGTAGCTTGCTTGTTGTTTATAAAAGCATTACTTAAATCTGAATTGTTTTGATGATACAAATTTTTAATTTTAGCAATATCAACTGCTAAATTTTCACTATCTGTTAAGCTATTTTTGTAATAGTGTAACCAGTTTTTTTCGTTCATTATATAATCCCCGTAATCTTAAACTAAAGCTGGCGAAAATAGAATAATAATAAAATAGGAAGTTGCTTTTTGGAAGTTTTTTATTAACGAAAAGCAGACTTTTTATAAAGGCCTGCTTTTCGTATTGTTAAAAGTGATAGAGTAATCACTTTAAAGTTTTATTAAGTTTTTTAAGAGCTAGTTTTACTGCATTTGTTCTAATTGTTCCATTCGCTCTCTCATTAATTCAGGATCTTGTAAAGCATCCCAACCTACCATAGAAATTGCCCAAACAATCATTAAGATAAAAATGAAACTTAAAACAATTCCGATAATAGATAAAATAAATCCTGTATTTAAGTTTGAGTAATTTGTATAAACACTTGGGTTGGATAAATACAAATCTTTATCTTTTTTGTATAAAATTAAGGCTATAATTCCTAATAATATTCCAGGAACACCATAGCAACAACAAGTTAGTATAGAAAAAATACCAAGAACTAGTACGGCTGTAGCATTAGGCAGCTTTCTTTCTTCAAATTCGAACATATTTTAAAGTTTATTTAATTGAAAAATAGTTTATTCATTTTTATTAGATACGCTGCCATTAAAGTTAAAACATTAATGATAGCTACAATAAGCAATATTTTTGCTGAGATTTTCTTCTTACTGAAAAAATGAAAACCGATGGCTAAAATAAAAAAAATAGAAGTGTAAATAGCTGGAAATAAATTAAAGGCTTGTTTAAACTCACCTTTAGCAACTAAAACAGCCGACCTTTGAAAACCACAACCAGGGCAATCAATTCCAAACATTTTCTTGTTTAAACAAGGTAGCATGTAATCTTCAGCTTTTTTATTTTCTTTTGCTTCTTGCATTTTTATTTAATTCTCCAGGGCGGATTTAATCTATTGTCTCCACCGTAAAATAAGATGATTTTATTCCCACCTAAATCTTTTAACCTAGCTTCTCGCCAAAGCCAAGTTTGATCTACTGGGTCTTGATCAAAAACGATTCCTTTTTCTTTAAGAATTTTAACTTGAGTATCTAAATTCTCACATTCAAAATAGACATAAATTCCATCTCCAACAGGTAATTCTTCAACCAAATGAATTGAAAAAGTAGCATTTCCATCTGGGCATTCAAACCTAGCATAATGTGGAAGAGCTTTAACAATTAGTTTTAAACCTAATTGCTCGTAAAAAGGAATTGATTTAGTTAAGTCTAAAGAAGGAACAGTAATTTGATTTAAATTCATTTTTGTAGTTATTTGAACATATCCATACCTGGAATATTTGGCATTCCGCTTTTAGCAGCGATAGCCATTTCTTGTTCATTTATTTCTCCTGCTCTTTTTAGTGCTTTATTTAAAGTTAACACTAAATAGTCTTCTAATTCTTCAGCATCTTGTAATAAAGTATCATCAACACTAATTGCTCTAATTTCTCTGTTAGCAGTAACAGTAACTTTAATTTTCCCGTCAGCACCGTTTTCATCAATTAATACAGTGTTTAAACGCTGTTTTGTTTCTTCAACTTTTTGTTGTGCTTGTTTAAGCTTATCCATCATTCCAGATAAATCTCCGAACATAAGTTATATGATTTTAAATAATGTTTCATTGCAAAATTACTACTTTACACTACTAAAAATTAATGAAACCCAAAAAATCTTATATTAAGTATTGCTATAAATGTTACTTTTGCGTTCTGCAAAAAAGAAAAGATGGAGAATAATATAAAACCACCTGTAGCTGATAAAAGTCCAGAAAAGTTAGAGAAACATGGTGATGTAAGAATAGATAATTATTTCTGGATGCGTTTAACAGATGAACAGAAGAACGCAGAAAAAAAAGACGAACAAACTCAAAAAGTTTACGATTATTTAGAAGCTGAAAATACCTATTTTGATAAGGTAATGGGGCATACGAATAACTTTCAGGAATCTTTATTTGAAGAAATGAAAGGAAGAATTAAAGAAGATGATGAATCTGTGCCTTATAAAAAGAATGGGTATTTCTATATTACTAGATATGAAAAAGGGCAACAATACCCTATTTATTCTCGAAAGAAAGGTAGTTTAGAAGTAGAAGAAGAGATAATGTTTGATGTTAATAAAGAAGCGGAAGGACATGATTATTTTCAATTAGGCGGATTAAATGTATCTTCAGATAATAAGTTGGTAGCCTATGCAACGGATACAGTTAGTAGACGCCAGTATTTTATTAAAGTAAAGAATCTTGAAACAGGTGAAGTTTACAGTGATAAAATAGAAAATACAACAGGAGGAAGTGTTTGGGCCAATGATAATAAAACATTATTCTACACAAAGAAAGATCCTGTAACATTACGAAGTTCTAAAATTTATAAACATATTTTAGGAACAGATACTTCTGAAGATGTTTTGGTTTTTGAAGAAAAAGATGAAACTTTTGGGGTCTTTGTAACCAAAACAAAGTCGAGAAAATATTTAGTCATAGGTTCTTACAGTACAGTTTCTAGTGAGTACCAAGTTTTAGAAGCTGATAATCCAAATGGTGAGTTTCGTTTAATTCAACCACGTGAGCGTGATTTAGAATATGATATTGCTCATTATGAAGATCATTTCTATATCAAGACAAATATTGATGGAGCAACTAATTTTAAAGTTATGAAAACTCCTGAAAATAATACTGCTAAAGAAAATTGGGTAGATGTAATTCCGCATAGAAAAGATACGTTTTTAGAAGATTTTTCAATATTTAAAGACTATTTAGTTCTAGAAGAAAGAAATAACGGATTATTTAAAATTAGAATAAAACGTTGGGATGGAGCAGAGGATTACTATTTACCTTTTGAAGAAGAAACATATTCTGCCGGAGTATATTCAAATCCCGAATTTGATACAGATATAATTCGTTATTCGTATAACTCAATGACGACTCCAAGTTCTGTGATTGACTTCAATATGAAAGATCAATCTAAAGAAATCAAAAAAGAACAAGAAGTATTAGGAGGAAAGTTTGATAAAAATAATTACGAAAGTAAACGTTTATGGGTAACAGCCAGAGATGGTAAAAAAGTTGCACTTTCTATTGTTTATAGAAAAGATACAAAGATTGATGAAAATACACCTGTATTGCAATATGCTTATGGTTCTTATGGATATACGGTTTCTGACGGATTTTCAACGACACGTTTAAGTCTGTTAGATCGTGGTTTTATTTTCGCTTTAGCACATATTAGAGGAAGCCAATATTTAGGAAGGGAATGGTACGATGATGGAAAAATGTTGAATAAAAAGAATACATTTAACGATTTTGTCGATTGTTCTAAATATTTAATTGATAACGGTTATACTTCTTCAAAGCATTTGTATGCTATGGGAGGTTCTGCAGGAGGTTTGTTAATGGGAGCTGTAGTAAATACAAATTCTGAATTATATAATGGAGTTATAGCAGCAGTACCTTTTGTTGATGTTATTTCTACTATGTTAGATGATAGTATTCCGTTAACGACTGGAGAATATGACGAATGGGGAAATCCAAACGACAAGCAATATTATGATTACATTAAATCATATTCACCTTATGATCAAGTAGAATCGAAATCATATCCAAATATGTTAGTCACTACAGGATTACATGATAGTCAGGTACAGTATTGGGAACCAGCTAAATGGGTGGCTAAATTACGTGAAGTAAAGACAGATAGTAATTTATTGTTTTTACATACAAACATGGAAGCTGGTCATGGAGGTGCTTCTGGAAGGTTCGATTCATTAAAAGAAACCGCCAGAGAGTATACTTTCTTATTAGCTTTAGAAGACAAGTTAGAAAAATAATTATATTTTTGCCCTCGATTGAGTAAATGTAAACGTTATTGTAAAAAACAAACATCTCAATTATAAATAGATGATTCAATTATTACAATAACGTTTCTTTATATATAGAATGAATAGGAATAAAACAATAGTAAATTCGGTTTTAGATTTAGTAGGAGAAACTCCAATAGTTAAATTACATAGTGTTACTAAAGATTTACAAGGAGATTTTTTTGCGAAATTAGAATCTTTTAATCCAGGACAATCAGCAAAAGATAGAATTGCACTTCATATTATAGAAAATGCTGAGAAGAAGGGGATTTTAACTCCAGGTGATACTATTGTAGAAACTACTTCAGGAAATACAGGATTTAGTTTAGCTATGATTAGTTTAGTAAAAGGCTATCGTTGTATTTTGGCTGTAAGCGATAAATCTTCAAAAAATAAGATTGATGTTTTAAAAACAATGGGAGCAGAGGTTCATATTTGTCCAGCTAATGTTGCGGCAGATGATCCTAGATCTTATTATGAAACAGCAAAACGAATCCATAAAGAAACTCCAAATTCAATTTATATCAATCAATATTTTAATGAGTTAAATATTGAAGCTCATTATGCGACAACTGGACCAGAAATTTGGAAACAAACAGAAGGTAAGATTACTCATTTAGTTGCTGCTAGTGGAACTGGAGGAACTATTTCTGGAACAGGAAGGTTTTTGAAGGAACAAAATCCTGATATAAAAATTTTAGGTGTAGATGCTGTTGGTTCAGCAATTAAAAAATTTCACGAAACAAAAGAATTTGATCCAAAGGAAATTTCACCATACAAAATAGAAGGCTTAGGTAAGAATTTAATTCCTACTTCAACAGATTTTGATATTATTGATATTTACGAAAAGGTAACAGATGAAGATGCCGCTTTAGCAGCAAGAGAATTAGTTCGTTCAGAAGGTTTATTATGCGGTTATACTTCTGGAGCAGTAATTCAAGCAACGCAACAATACGCCGAAAAAGGAATGTTTAAATCGGATAGTTTTGTAGTTGTTATTCTTCCAGATCACGGAATTCGTTATATGGATAAAATTTATTCAGATGAATGGATGAAAGCTCAAGGTTTTTCTATTACTCGTAAAGTAAATATTTAGCTCTTACTTTTTTAAATTCATCCAAATCTTTTTGCCAGGTTGTTCTGATTTCTTCTTCAGATAAGCCATTCTCTATTTGTTCTTGTAATAGTTTAGTTCCAGCTAATTTAGTAAAGAATGAAGTGAAAAACGCTTTTTCTTTTGAATGCTCTTTATGAGCATTGTAAAACTCAATTAACCATTTTAAACTCAGTTGCTCTAATTTTTTTTCTGAAGACAAATCGTAACCAAAACATTTCTTGTTTTCGTGTTTTGGATATTTCGCACCTTCATTTGGTTTAGGAATAAAACTATATTTATGGTTTTCTAAATGGTGAAATGGACTACCTACAACTTGGAATTGCTTCGAAGTTCCTCTACCTACAGAAACATTTGTTCCTTCAAAAAAACACAAACTAGGATATAAATTAATAGAAGTGTCGTTTGGTAAATTGGGAGAAGGTTTTACAGGTAAGCTATAACTAGATTGATGAGTGTAGTTTTTATTAGGTATTACTGTTAAATCACATTGAATTCCATTTTTTAACCATTTTTCTCCGTTAATCATTTTACCATATTCACCAATTGTCATCCCGTAAACAACAGGAACTTTATGTAAACCAATAAAACTTTTGTGTTTAGGTTCTAAAATAGGGCCACCTATATAATGAGCATTCGGATTTGGACGATCTAAAACAAATAAAGGAATATTATTTTCAGCACATGCTTCCATTACATAATGTAAGGTAGAAATGTAAGTGTAAAAACGTGCTCCTACATCTTGAATATCAAAAATCATAAGATCTATGTCTTCTAATTGTTTTTTTGAAGGTTTTTTGTTTTTTCCATACAAAGAAATAATTGGTAATCCTGTTTTGGTATCAATACCATCTTTTACTTTTTCTCCTGCATCTGCTTTTCCTCTGAATCCGTGCTCAGGAGCAAATACTTTTTTTACATTAATTTTTGTTGAATTATGCAAGTAATCAACTAAGTGAATTTGAGTAATGTCTGGATTGAATTTAGAAACTTTATTGATTATCGAAGTTTGATTAGCTACAATTCCAATATTTTTATTTAAAATTTTAGGAATGTAAATTCCAGTCTGATCTGCTGCTGTAAGAATTAGCGTGTTTTTTTTCTCAATAACAATTTCTTTTTCCTTTTTTTCTTGAACAGATATGTGAGAAGTTTGTTTACAAGAACTAAGAGAAAAAATCGTAGTTAAAAACAAGAATAAATATGTACTTTTGATTGTATTAAAAAACATTTCTTTGAATTACGAATTATTTATTGCAAAACGAATAATTGCTGGTAAAGAGCATAAAAATAGTGTATCATCTCCAATAATAAAAATAGCAATTGTTGCTATTAGTTTAGGAATTGCGATTATGTCTATTTCAGTATCTGTAAGTTTAGGTTTTAAAAATAAAATTCGTGAGAAAATAGCTGGGTTTAAAGGCCACGTTCAGATTACAAATTATGACAATAATTATTCTGATGTTTCTACGGTACCTTTAAGTTTAAACCAAGATTTTTACCCAAATTTCACTTCTGTTTCTGGAATAAAAAAAGTTCAACCTTACATTAATAAAGCAGGTTTAATTAGAACAAAGAATAACTTTCAAGGAATTGTATTTAAAGGAGTAAATAAAGATTATGATTTTTCTTTTTTCGAAGAGTTTTTAGTTAGTGGACGATTACCAAATTATGATCAACCACGTAATCGAGAAATATTAATATCAAAATCCGTCGTAGATCAGTTAGAACTGAAATTAAATGATACCATAAATATTGGATTTCAAGTAGAATCTTCTACAGGTTTCAAATCAAGAAAACCAATAATTGTTGGGATTTATAAAACTGGTTTTGCTGAATTTGATAACTCTATAATAGTAGGAGATTTAAAAGAAGTTCAACGAATAAATAAATGGGAAGATGATGAAGTTGGAGGTTTTGAAGTGTTAATCGATGATTTTGATGATTTGAAAGAAAAAGGAGAGGAGATAAACATGAATATTAGTCCAACTTTACAGGCAAATACCTTGTTGCAAACATTTTGGCAACTTTTTGATTGGTTGAAGTTGTTCGATAATAATGTGTGGTTTATTCTTGGAATTATGATTTTAGTTGCTGGAATTAATATGATAACTGCTTTATTAGTTCTAATCCTTGAGCGTGTTCAAATGATTGGAATATTAAAGTCGCTTGGTAGTAAAAACACAGAAATAAGGAAGATTTTTTTATACAATGCCTCTTATTTAATTTTAAAAGGATTGCTTTGGGGTAATTTAATTTCTTTTGTTCTATTGTTTATTCAAAAATATTTTAGAATAATAAGTTTAAATCCACAAACTTATAATGTGTCTACAGTTCCTGTAGAATTTAACTTTTTCTATCTCTTTTTATTGAATATAGGTACTTTGTTTTTGTGTTTATTAATGTTATTGGTACCTTCAATGATAATTTCTAAAATACAACCTTCAAAAGCAATTAAATTTGATTAAATATTTTAATTCTTAATTTTAATTATTACAATATATTTTGGATTTTGCATGATAATTACTTATTTTAGATTTTAAATTGATGAGAAGAAAGATAAAATTTAGGTTAAGTCGACCTTAAATCTAGCTATAGTCTTTATTATTAGTTGTTAAGTTAATTCGTTTTAACGGATGTTAAAATCTTTTATATATTTTGTAAAAGACAAAAATCTTAGGTGTCTATAAATTTCTAAGTCTAACTATTAAAATTAAATAATGAAAAAAGTAAATTTTGAAGTAAAAAGAGTGCTTAAAAAAGATGAGTTAAAATCTATTACTGGAGGTTTAGTACCTCAGTTCTTTGCCGGAGGTAATTGTTCAGCTATATGTGGAGATGGTACCAAAGTATCTTGTAGTGGAGGTGGATGTTCTGCCGTAGATACAATAGGGTCAGCTAAAGGATTTTGTGAAGCAAGTTCTAATGGTAAAAAAGTTAAAAAAACCTGTAAATCTTAAAGGATTTGCTAGAAAGGAGGTTTTTTCACTCTCCTTTCTAGCATTTAATATATACTATAAATATAACAGTTATATATAGATTTCTTAATTCTACTATTAAAATTACAAACAATGAAAAAACTAAATTTTGAATTAAAAAAAGTAAGGGAAAAGAGTGAACTTAAAAATATTTTGAAAGGATTAATTTCTAAACAGTTTGAATATGGAAAATTATCCTGTTAAATGTAGAGATGGGCGAAATATACTTAAGATAATAAATGTATTTACTCTAGATTGAGAGGTGCTTGAAAGACTTTTGTGAGGCATGTTCTAACGGATTAATACTAAAAAATTTTGTAATTAAATATTAAAATAAAAATGGAGAACTTTTACTATCCATTGTATTAATAAAATAGATCAAACATGAATAAAATTAGAAAAAGATTTTATTTGTTATACATTATATTTTTTATGATATCATGTAAAAATAAGAATGATTTAATAATAGATTTATATAAAAGACATGGTGACCCATCATCAACAATATTAACACCAGTCTCTTTTTTGAATTCAATACCCGAGAAACTGAAAGATGTATATACATCAGATAGCTTATCGAGAGTAGGATATTTTGAGATTACACCAAATGAAAAAATAAAAAAACTATTTAAAGAGAAGAAAATATCAGAGGAAGAATATCAAGATTTTAAGTCTAGAATTTATTTGATTTCAGGCTTATCAGAAGACAAACAATTTTTCATAGTTGATGAGAATATGAACTTTTCTTTTAAAGATGATGAAGTAGTTTTTTTTGATAAACAAATAACAAATCTTACTGCAAATAACAATAAGTTAATAGATAGTTTATTCAGAAATTATTTAATTCCAGTTTCAAAAGTTACTAAGGATTTTATATATAAAGATACAGTGTCTTTAAGATTTTATCCAGATGCTAATTATTTTGACTATCCTGAGTCAAATAAAAATGTTGAATTGAAAAATAGATTACAATTAATTACGGAAGAATCATCTTATTTTTATGGAGAGTTTTCAGCAAGTCCAAAAGAACAATTTAAAGTAAGAGTAAATAAAGACGGTTTTTTCGGAGATGAATTTAAATTCTCAAATCAGAACCAAAAGTTCTCGAATGCTTTTTATGATTCTTATTTGTTAAAGGATGATGTAAAAATTGGAAAAGAGTTCTATGTAATTGACACTTTAATATTAGACCCTAAATTTCAGTTGAAGCTCAAAAAGAACAATAAAATCAAACAGTTTGGTTTTAGACCAGGGTTTAAAATGAAAGATTATGGAATAGAAAATTTAGAAGGAGATAAAAATAAGGTTTCTAGTTTATTTATTGGAAATCAAAAACTTTTATTACTTGATTTCTGGGGAACTTGGTGTGAACCTTGTAAAGAGCTTACACCTAGACTTATTCAATTAAATAAATCACTCAATGACAATTTGGGTTTAGTTAGTGTAGCTTATCAAGAGGATATTGAACCTGTAAAAAAGTATAATTTAGATAATGATATTAAATGGTTTAATGGTATTGTCAAAGAGAAGCCAAAAACTAATAATATTTCTAAATCTCCTTTAATTAGAGAGTTAAGGATTATTGGTTATCCTACTTTTATTTTAGTAGATAAAGAATTGAATATTTTATATAAGTCGTATGGTAATGATGAATCGTTTGATAGTTTAGTTCAATTTGTAAACAATTATTTAGAAAAATAATAAAAAAAATCAAAATATATAAAAGGAAGACATTAGATCTTATTATGTCTATAAAAAACAATAAGTTTTACTTAAATAATATTGAAAATGAAATTAAATTTTGAAATTAAAAGAGTTTTAAAAAAGAATGAATTAAAGAATATTTTAGGAGGATTAGCTCCGTCTTTTTCTCAAGGAGAATTCGCAACATGTGAAGCAAAATGCGCAGGAGGAGTTACTGTAAAGTGTACTGGTGCTGGGTGTGTAGCAGTCGATGGAGTTGGTTGTTTTACAGTTAGTGGAGGAAAAAAGAAAGAGTTAAAATGTTAGAATAACAAAGCATATTTTCTTGTAGAAAATAAAGAGGATTGAAAATTAGTTTTCAATCCTCTTTTATTAATTTTCAGAATATATAGTAGTAGCCATCTAAAGCAATTAAGTTTGAGTAGCGAATAAACTTAACGCTCTTCAACCATACTTTTTAAAGCGTTGTTCATACTATTAAAACCATTTTTCACGTCGGTATGTATCTTTTTCTTAAATAAAAGAATCAAAATCCCATTAAACTTTTCGCTTTGGATAAAAGTAGTGGTACCGTTGTTATTATCTTGAAGGTAGAATCGATGCTCACCATCGAATAACCCTTTAAAAAGTAATTTTCCTTTCCATTTTAATTCGATATTGGGATTGGATTCGAGAATTATAGGTTTAAATGTCATAGTTCCAATATTAACTTCGATAGTATTTCCAGTTTGAGGGACACCAACTATTGAAGAAATAAAAGGATTCCAACTAGGGTAGGTTTCAGAATCTAAAAGTACTTTCCAAATTTTTTCAGGAGTTGCTTTGATATGGATAGAAGTTGTGATTTCTGTATGCATAAAAATAGTTTTATGAATACAAATTTCAAGAAGAATACAATTGTTCTACTTGATATAAATCAAGAATTAATTTTTTTACGAATTCTACTTAAAGTTTCAGGTGTCATACCTAGCATTGAAGCTAAGTATTGTAAAGGTACTTCGTTAAATAATATTTTATTTTGATTGAAGAATTTAAGGTAGCGTTCTTCTGTATTTAAAGATAAATGATCAAAAACACGATCTTCTAATGTTGAAAAACAAGAAGAAATAAAATTTTTCTCTACGTTATACCAGTTCGGTATTTTGTTGCTCAGTTGCTTATAATCTTCTTTAGAAATGGTATATAAAGTACAATCTGTTAAAGCTTGCATATTCCAGCGTGATCTTTGATCAAAAAAGAAACTATGTAAGTCTGTAATAAAATAACTACTAGTAGTAATCCATTGTGTAACTTCTTTGTCTTTTACATTTGCAAAAACACGAATATATCCATGTTCAACAAAGCTTAATTTTTTACAATATTGCTTTTTTTTAACAAAATAACTGTCCTTATTTAATTGATGTCTTAAAAATAAATGTTCAATAGCTTTAAATTCATCAGAAGTAATTCCAAAATAAGATCGAAGCTGTTGTTGTAAAGAAAGCATATACGAAATTAGGTTAATCGATAGTTAAAGCTAAAAATATTTTTTCACACATAAAAAAGCTATCTAAAAAGTTTCAATATTATCAATTTGAAATAAGAATAAATTGATGAAAAATTATCTTTCAGATAGCCTTGTTAATCTATTTAATTTAGAAAAATTAATTTTCAGAATATGTAATCGCTGCTTTAATAAAGCTTAAGAATAAAGGATGCGGATTTAAAACTGTGCTCTTATATTCTGGATGGTATTGTACTCCAACAAACCAAGGATGATTTGGGATTTCAACAACTTCTACAAGTCCAGTTTTAGGATTTATACCAGTTGCCTTCATACCTGCAGCTTCAATTTGCTCTTTGTAGTCACTATTAAATTCATACCTATGGCGATGTCTTTCACTTATTGCAAGAGAATTATAAGCTTCAAAAGCTTTAGAATTTTTAATCAATTCACAATCCCATGCTCCTAAACGCATCGTACCTCCCATGTTGGTAATATCTTTCTGCTCTTCCATTAAATTAATCACAGGAGCAGAAGTTTCTTCATTCATTTCAGTTGAATTTGCATCAGATAAATTTAATACGTTTCTAGCGAATTCAATAACTGCCATTTGCATTCCTAAACAAATTCCTAAGAAAGGAATGTTATTTTCTCTAGCATATTTAACAGCTTCAATTTTACCTTCAATTCCACGTTCACCAAAACCAGGAGCAACTAACATACCATTTAAACCTTCTAAATGTTCTTTGATATTGTCAACAGATAACTCTTCAGAATGAATCCAACGAATATTAACTTTAGCGTCGTGAGTAGAACCAGCATGAATAAATGCTTCAGTAATCGATTTATAAGAATCGTGTAATTCTACATATTTTCCAATTAACCCAATTTCTAAAGTGCGTTTTGGGTTCTTATACTTTTTAACGAAACAGTTCCAATCAACAAGTTCTGGTTGTTTTTCTGTAGAAAGATCTAGTTTATTTAAAACTACACGATCTAAACCTTCTTCAAACATTAAATTAGGAACATCGTATATTGTTTCAGCATCTAAAGATTGAATCACATCTTCTTTCTTTACATTACAGAACAAAGCAAGTTTTCTCTTAATGTCTTCAGAAATTTCATGTTCAGATCTACATACTAAGATATTCGGACCAATACCGCTTTGCATTAACATTTTTACAGAGTGTTGTGTTGGCTTAGTCTTTAATTCACCTGCAGCAGCTAAATAAGGGACTAATGTTAAATGAATAACAATAGCGTTGTCTTCACCAAGTTCCCATTGTAATTGACGAACAGCTTCTATGTAAGGTAATGATTCAATATCACCAACAGTTCCACCAATTTCAGTAATTACAATATCATAATCGCCAGTATTTCCTAAAATCTTAATACGATGTTTAATTTCATCAGTAATATGAGGAATAACCTGAACAGTCTTTCCTAAGAAATCTCCTCTTCTTTCTTTATTAATTACAGATTGGTATATTCTACCAGTTGTAACATTATTAGCTTGTGAAGTAGGAATGTTTAAAAAGCGCTCATAGTGACCTAAATCTAAGTCCGTTTCTGCCCCGTCATCTGTAACATAGCATTCCCCATGTTCATATGGATTCAAAGTACCTGGATCTATATTAATATAAGGATCTAGTTTTTGAATTGTAACAGAGTATCCACGTTCTTGAAGTAACTTAGCTAAAGAAGCTGCAATAATTCCTTTACCAAGTGACGAAGTTACACCACCTGTTACGAATACATATTTAGTGTTGTTCATGTAGTATTAGGTTTGCGCAAAAGTAATAACAATGATAGATTTTGCAACGAAAAAGTGTAAAAAAATGTGTGAAAATCAGTCTAAAAAAAATATTCTAAAAAAAAACTTTTTAAGATTTGTCAGAACGAAAAACTGTTGTATATTTGCCCACGCTTTTAGCAGTCGAATTTCACTATTAGCAAAAGATAAGTTTAGAAAAATTTTAAGATTTATTTAAAATGAGTAAGAGAACCTACCAACCATCAAAAAGAAAGAGAAGAAACAAACACGGTTTCCGCGAAAGAATGGCTTCTGCTAATGGTAGAAAAGTATTAGCTAGAAGAAGAGCAAAAGGAAGAAAAAAATTATCAGTTTCATCTGAAACGAGACCAAAGAAATAATGATTGTTATTCAATTATATAGAGGTGTTACTTTTTATTAGTAACACCTTTTTTTATACCTAATCAATTTTATATTTTTACATAAACAACACAATACAACACAAATGCCTAAGAGAGAAGAACTAAAATCGATTTTAATTATTGGATCTGGACCGATTGTAATCGGACAAGCGTGTGAATTTGACTATTCAGGGTCGCAAGCGTTACGTTCGTTACGAGAAGATGGAATTGAAACGATATTAATCAATTCTAATCCTGCAACGATAATGACTGATCCTTCAATGGCGGATCACGTTTACTTATTGCCTCTTAATACTCGTTCTATAATTAAAATTTTAAAAGAACACCCACAAATAGATGCAGTTTTACCAACTATGGGAGGTCAAACAGCATTAAACTTATGTATCGAGGCTGATGAAAAAGGTATTTGGGAAGATTTTGGAGTAGAGATTATCGGAGTAGATATTGATGCTATTAATATCACAGAAGATAGAGAGAAGTTTAGAGAGTTAATGGAAACTATCGATGTACCGATGGCACCACAAGCTACAGCTACTTCATATTTAAAAGGTAAAGAAATAGCTCAAGAGTTTGGTTTTCCATTATGTATTAGAGCGTCATTTACATTAGGTGGAGCAGGAGCTTCTATCGTATATAATGAAGAAGAGTTTGAAAAATCATTAACTAGAGGTTTAGAGATTTCTCCAATCCACGAAGTTATGATTGATAAAGCCATGATGGGATGGAAAGAATACGAGTTAGAATTACTTCGTGATGATAATGATAATGTTGTTATTATCTGTTCTATCGAAAATATGGATCCAATGGGAATTCATACTGGTGATTCAATTACAGTTGCTCCAGCAATGACATTATCTGATAAAACATATCAGAAAATGCGTGATATGGCAATTAAAATGATGCGTAGTATTGGTGAATTTGCAGGTGGATGTAATGTACAGTTCGCAGTTTCTCCAGATGAGAAAGAAGATATCATTGCAATTGAAATTAATCCACGTGTATCTCGTTCTTCTGCTTTAGCAAGTAAGGCAACAGGATATCCAATTGCAAAAATCGCTTCTAAATTAGCAATCGGTTATACTTTAGATGAATTAGATAACCAAATTACAAAGTCTACTTCTGCATTATTTGAGCCAACTTTAGATTATGTAATCGTGAAAATCCCTCGTTGGAATTTTGATAAGTTCGAAGGTTCTGATAGAACTTTAGGATTACAAATGAAAGCAGTAGGAGAAGTAATGGGAATTGGACGTTCGTTCCAAGAAGCGTTACACAAAGCAACTCAATCTTTAGAGATTAAGCGTAATGGTTTAGGAGCAGACGGAAAAGGATATAAAGATTATAACCAAGTAATAGATAAATTAACTCACGCAAGTTGGGATCGTGTTTTTGCAATCTACGATGCTATTGCTATGGGAATTCCTTTAAGTAAGATTTACGATATCACTAAGATTGATATGTGGTATTTAAAACAATACGAAGAGTTATTCCACTTAGAGAAGGAAATTTCTACATATACAATTGATACTTTAGATAGAGAGTTATTACTTGAAGCTAAACAAAAAGGATATGGAGACCGTCAGATCGCTCACATGTTAAACTGTTTAGAAAGTGAAGTATATAAGAAACGTGAAGATTACAAAATCAAACGTGTTTATAAATTAGTTGATACTTGTGCTGCTGAATTTAAAGCACAAACTCCTTACTACTATTCAACATTCGAGCAAGAGATTGAAACTGCTGATGGAGAACGTTATGTAGCAAATGAGAGTAAAGTATCTGACAAGAAAAAGATTATCGTTTTAGGTTCAGGACCAAACCGTATCGGTCAAGGTATTGAATTTGATTATTGTTGTGTTCACGGAGTTTATGCAGCAAAAGAAGCTGGTTACGAAACAATCATGATTAACTGTAACCCAGAAACTGTTTCTACAGATTTTGATACAGCTGATAAGTTATACTTCGAGCCTGTTTTCTGGGAGCACATCTACGATATCATTAAGCATGAGAAACCAGAAGGTGTAATTGTTCAGTTAGGTGGACAAACTGCTTTAAAATTAGCTGAGAAATTAGATCGTTACGGAATTCCAATTATTGGAACAAGTTACAAAGCGTTAGATTTAGCGGAAGATAGAGGAAGTTTCTCAACATTATTAAAAGAAAACAACATTCCTTATCCAGAATTTGGTGTGGCAGAAAATGCTGATGAGGCATTAAAGTTGGCAGATGAGTTGGATTTTCCAATTTTAGTACGTCCTTCATATGTATTAGGAGGTCAAGGAATGAAGATTGTAATTAATAAAGAAGAGTTATTAGAGCATGTAGTAGATTTATTGCGTAAGATTCCAAATAACAAATTATTATTAGATCACTATTTAGAAGGAGCAATTGAAGCAGAAGCTGATGCAATTTGCGATGGAGAAAATGTGTACATCATCGGAATTATGGAGCACATTGAGCCATGTGGAATTCACTCAGGAGATTCTAATGCTACATTACCTGCTTTTAACTTAGGTGAGTTAGTATTAGATCAAATAAGAGAGTATACAAAAACAATAGCACTAGCATTAGATACTGTTGGATTAATTAATATTCAGTTTGCTATTAAAGATGATAAAGTATACATCATTGAAGCAAACCCTAGAGCATCTAGAACTGTTCCGTTTATAGCAAAAGCTTATAAAGAACCTTATGTAAACTACGCTACGAAGGTAATGTTAGGAGATAAAAAAGTGACTGATTTTGATTTTAATCCACAGTTGGAAGGGTTTGCAATCAAGCAACCGGTATTCTCTTTTAATAAATTTCCAAATGTAAATAAGAATCTAGGACCAGAAATGAAGAGTACAGGAGAGAGCATTTTATTTATAGATAATTTAAGAGACGATGATTTCTACGATTTATATTCTAGAAGAAAAATGTATTTAAGCAAATAATAATTACTGCATAAAAATCAAAAACCTGAAAAGTTAATTTTCAGGTTTTTTTTTGTCTTTTTTTAACAGAAA
The DNA here is from genome assembly GCF_052084715.1 of Tenacibaculum aquaeponti. Classification (GTDB taxonomy): domain Bacteria; phylum Bacteroidota; class Bacteroidia; order Flavobacteriales; family Flavobacteriaceae; genus Polaribacter. Next base: position 3,805,529 of record NZ_CP197288.1, read on the forward strand.
CTTAACTTGTTGTATATGCAACTAAATTAAACCTTAGCTGTAATTTTGCGTCCTATAAATAGCTTTTATGGGATTAGAAAATACATTAGCACCTTGGTTAGGTAAAACAACGAAAATGATTGATAATCATATTCAAGATATATTTCATGAGCAAGATATTAAGCTTACGAAAACACAATGGATATTGTTGAAGAAATTAGACGAGAAAGATGGTGTGCCACAACAAGAGTTAGCATTTTTAACAGGACGAGATAAAACCTCATTAACTCGTTTAATAAATACTATGGAAAAGAAGAGTTTGGTAGCAAGAATCCCATCAAAATTAGATAAGAGAATTAACCATATTTTTTTAACTAAAAAAGGAGAATTATTATTTAAAGAAACATTACCAATTATAGAAGACTTTGCACAGTCGTTACAAGAAAATATTTCTGAGGAAGAGATAAAAGCAACAATAAAAGTCATCAAAAAAGTACAAGAAAATTTAATAGCTAAATCAGATAACAGTTGTATTAGCAACTAAATATAAACATGAGAAAACTAATCATATCAATAGGAGTAGGAATATTAATCTTAGCCTTAGCAGTAATTATATCAAAACGATTTGAAAGTAGTAAAAAGACGCCGAAAAAAAAGGCAACAAAAGTAGAAAAAACCGTTTTTGTTGAATCAGTTAAAAACAGTGAAATTCCAATTAAGATTACTGCAAATGGTAATTTAATAGCAAAAAATAAAGTAGATATTTATTCTGAAGTTCAAGGAGTTTTACAAACTGCTGGAAAGGATTTTAGAGTAGGAACTTCATATAAAAAAGGACAAACTTTATTAAGAATAAATAATCAAGAGTTTTATGCTTCTATACAATCTCAAAGAAGCTCTTTACAGAATTTAATAGCTTCTGTAATGCCAGACATTCGATTAGATTATTCTGAATCTTTCCAAGCTTGGGATACTTATTTAAAAAACTTTGATATTAATTCAACTTTAAAACCATTACCAGAACCAAAGTCAGATAAAGAAAAGTACTTCATTTCAGGTAAGAATATTTATACAACGTTCTATAACATTAAAAATTTAGAAGTTCATTTAGGAAAATATAATATTAGAGCTCCTTTTAATGGAATTTTAACTGAAGCTTTAGTTACTAATGGAACTTTAGTAAGATCTGGACAAAGAATGGGTGAGTTTATCGATACTTCGGTATTAGAGCTTCCTTTGTCAGTAAGTGCAAGTTTTGCTGATCTTTTAGAGAAAGGAAAAAAAGTAGTTTTATATAATCTTGAAAAAACAAAAACTTGGGAAGGAATAGTAACCAGAATTAATGGGAAAATAGATCAAACTTCACAAACTGTTCAGGTTTTTATTGAGGTAAAAGGAAAAGGTTTACGTGAAGGGATGTATTTAGAAGCGAGTGTTGCTACAAAATCTGTTCAAGATGCTTTAGAAATCAACAGAAAGTTATTGGTAGAAAATAAAGCTGTTTATGTAGTTAACAACAATCAATTAGATTTGGTAGATATTAATCCTGTTCATTTTAATGAAAATACAGTTATTATAAAAGGATTGGCAAATGGAACACAGTTAGTTTCAAAGCCTGTTCCAGGAGCTTATGCTGGTATGCCAGTGAAATTATTTTCTGAAACAAAACAAGAAGTAAAAAAGTAAGGAATGAAGAAAATAATAGCATATTTTATTAAGTATCCTGTTGCGGTAAACATTATTATAATTGCTTTTGTAATTTTAGGATACTTTGGTTTTTCAACCTTAAAATCATCATTCTTTCCTTTAACAAGAGCAAAGTTTATCAATATTAATGTTGTGTATCCGGGTGCTTCTCCTCAAGAAATAGAAGAAGGAGTTGTACTTAAAATAGAAGACAATTTAAAAGGTTTAGTTGGAGTAGATCGAGTTACATCTACATCTTCTGAAAATTCTGCTAGTATTCGAGTAGAAACGCTTAAAGATTACGATATAAATGTAGTTTTAGCTGATGTGAAGAATGCGGTTGATAAAGTTCCGAATTTTCCTACAGGAATGGAACCTCCAGTTGTAGCCAAAGTTGAAAATGTTGCGGAGACCATAAGTTTCGTAGTTACTGGAGATAAAATTCCATTAAAATCATTAAAAGATATTGCAAGAAATATAGAAAATGATATTCGTAGAATTGATGGAATTTCTCAAATAACAGTTTCAGGTTATCCTGCTGAAGAAATAGAAATAGCAGTTCGAGAGAATGATTTAATCGCTTATAATTTAACTTTTAATCAAGTTGCAAGTGCAGTTTCTGCATCAAATATTTTAACTACAGGAGGTTCTGTAAAAACAGACGCTGAAGAATATTTAATTAGAGCGAATAATAGATCGTACTACGGAGATGAGTTAGATAATTTGGTAGTTAGAGCAGATGTTTCTGGAAGAATTATCCGATTAAAAGATGTAGCTACAGTTAGAGATATTTGGAATGAAACCCCAAATAGAAACTATTATAATGGAAATTTAGCGGTAAGAGTACAGGTAAGTAATACAAACAATGAAGATCTTTTAAGTTCGGCTAAGAAAATTAATGAGTATGTAGAAAAGTTTAATGAAGAGCATGATACTGTTAAAGTAGAAATTACACGAGATTCTTCTATCACTTTAAATCAACGTACCGAACTATTATTTAAAAATGCTTGGCAAGGAATGTTGTTAGTAATGTTGTTTTTATCATTATTCTTACGTCCACGATTAGCATTTTGGGTAGCAGCAGGTTTACCAGTAGCATTCTTTGGAATGTTTATGTTAGCAGGATATTTCAATATTACAATTAATGTGTTATCATTATTCGGTATGATTATCGTAATCGGAATTTTGGTGGATGATGGAATTGTAATATCCGAGAATATTTATCATCATTTCGAGCAAGGTAAAAATCCAATTCGTGCAGCAATTGATGGAACTATGGAAGTTGTTCCTCCAATTATTTCAGCAATAACAACAACAGTTTTAGCTTTTTCGGTTTTCTTCTTTTTAGATGGTAATATTGGAGAGTTCTTTGGGGAAGTAGCAACAGTAGTAGCGCTTACATTAATTCTTTCTTTGGTGGAAGCATTAATAATTCTTCCTGCTCACGTAGCACATTCCAAATCCTTAGACAGAAATCAAAAATTATATACACTAAACAAATACGCAGAAATCGCTATGGATTTTATGCGTGATAATATTTATGCGCCAGCATTAAAATTTGTTCTAAATTATAAAGTAATAGGTTTAGTAATTCCTTTCGCATTATTATTAATTACTACAGGTGCATTTAAAGGTGGTATTATTAGAGGAACATTTTTTCCGTCTATAGCAAGTGATCGTGTTTCAGTAAATCTAACAATGCCTCAAGGAACTAATGAGAAAATTACAGATAGTATTATTTCTGTTGTTGAGGCTAAAGTTTGGGAAGTGGAGAAAGAGTTTACAGAAAAATATGGAGTTGATGGAGAACCAGTTGTAGAAAATATATTAAAACAAATTGGTCCAGGTTCTGCTCAAGCTTCTCTGCGAATTAATTTATTACCAGGTGAAGAAAGAACTTTTAGCTCTAGAGAAATCACAAATGTAATTCGTGATAGAGTAGGAGAGGTTTATGGAGTAGAATCTTTAACATTTGGTTCAGGAGGAAATTTTGGAGGAAGTCCAGTTTCTGTTTCTTTATTAAGTAATAATATAAAAGAACTAAAAGCAGCTAAATTAGAACTGAAAGAAGAACTGAAAAAAAATCAAGAGCTAAAAGATGTTACTGATAATGATCCGCAAGGGATTAAAGAAATTAAGATTCAATTAAAAGACAACGCATATCTCTTAGGTTTGAATTTAAATGAAGTAATGTCTCAAATTAGAAGTGGTTTCTTTGGTAGACAAGCACAACGTTTTCAAAGAGGACAAGATGAAATTAAAGTTTGGGTGCGTTACGATAAGAAAGAACGTTCATCTATTAAAAACTTAGATGAAATGCGAATCGCAACTCCTTCAGGAAATAGAGTTCCTTTAGCTGAAATAGCGACTTATGAGATTGAAAGAGGAGAGATTTCAATAAATCATCTTGAAGGACAGCGAGAGATTAAGGTAGAGGCAGATATGAAAGATGCACAAGCGAGTGCAACAGACGCTTTAACAGATATTCAAGAACGAATAATGCCAGAAATCACAGCAAAATATCCTTCAGTAACTGCTTTATATGAAGGTCAAAATAGAGAAGCGTCAAAAGTTTCAGGGTCAGCAGCAGTTGTAGGACCAGTTATTTTATTGTTAATCTACATTGTTATTGTATTTACATTCCGTTCTTACGGACAACCTTTTATGTTATTAATAATGGTTCCTTTTAGTTTAATTGGAGTTGCTTGGGGACATTATTTTCATGGTTTCGCAGTAAATATTTTATCTCTTTTAGGAATCATTGCTTTAATCGGTATTATGGTAAATGACGGTTTAGTACTGATTAGTAAATTCAACAGTTATTTAAAAGAAGGATTAAAGTATGAAGAGGCTTTATTTGCAGCTGGAAAATCGAGATTTAGAGCTATTTTCTTAACGACAATTACTACAGTAGCTGGATTAGCACCTTTAATTTTTGAAGAAAGTAGACAAGCTCAGTTTTTAATTCCTATGGCAATTTCTATTGCGTATGGAATTGTAATAGCTACTTTCTTAACATTACTAACATTACCAGTTTTACTTTCAATATCTAATTATGCAAAAGTATACGTGAAATGGTTCTGGGAAGGGAAAAAACCAAGTAGAGAAGAGGTAGAAAGAGCTATAAAAGAATTAAAATCAGAAAGTGAAGAAATTAGCATAAAAGAGATATAAATGAGAAATAAAATAGGAATCATATTAGGATTTTTAATAACGGGTTATTCTTTTCATGCTCAAGAATTATTAAGTAAAGAAAAGGCGGTAGAGTTAACGTTAGAAAATAATTACGATATACGAATTACTAAGAATAATTTAGAAACAGCTAAAAACAATAAAAGTATTTATAATAGTGGTTATTTACCTACTGTTACTGGAAATGCTGGAGCAAATTATACAAATAATGATACAGATCTTGAATTCCAAGATGGTACTATTAATTCTGTTACTGGAGCAGAATCTAAATCGTATAATGCTTCGGTTGGATTAAACTACACCCTTTTTAACGGGTTTAATAGAAAGAATACTTTTAAAAGGTTAAAAGAAAGTTATAATTTAACCGAATTACAGGCTCGTCAAGTAATGGAAAATACGTTAATTACGTTGTTTATTGCTTATTATGAAGTTGGAAGATTAACAGAAAATGAAAGTACTCAAAAACAAGCATTAACGATATCAAAAGAGCGTTTAAAAAGAGCCAAGTATAGTTTTGATTATGGACAAAGTACAAAGCTCGAAGTTTTAAATGCTGAAGTTGATGTGAACAATGATAGTATAACTTATATCGATGTAAAAAGACAATTAAATAATGCTAAAAGAGATTTAAATGTCGTTTTAGGTAGAAAAGTAAATACACCTGTTACTGTAGATACTAATGTCTTGTATAATGAAGATTTGGTGTTTAATACTATTTTATCTCAAGCCAATGCTAATAATGCTAATTTATTGCAATCTCAAAAGAATATAGAACTAAGTAAGTTAGATGTAAAAATTAATCAATCTGGTTGGATGCCAAACGTGAGTTTAACAAGTTCTTATGCTTGGAATAAAAGTAATAGTGATGCAACAAATGCATTTAGTCCAATAAGTAATACTAGAACAGGTTTAAATGCAGGCGTAAATTTATCTTGGAATATATTCGATGGAGGTAGAACTAGGACAAACGTAACCAATGCAAGAATAGCTTTAGATACACAGGAGATTCGTAAAAATCAATTAAAAGAACAATTAGAAAGAGATGTAAATAATGCCTGGGAAACTTATCAAAACAGTTTGTTTTCACTTAAGGTTCAAGAGCAAAATGTGCAAACCAATAAATTAAATTTTGAGCGTTCAAATGAGCGATATAAATTAGGTCAAATTTCATCAATAGATTTTCGACAAGCACAAATAAATCTTATAAATGCAGAGCTAAATAGAAATAATGCTAAATATGTAGCTAAAAATGCAGAACTTCAGTTGTTACAATTAGCAGGAAGTTTGCTTGAAAATAATAACTTTTAATAGTTGTAAAATAAATACATAATAAAAAAATCCGAAGTTTAACTTCGGATTTTTAGCGTTAATACTTCACCCTTTCAATTAAAAGAAACCTCCGCCACCTTGTTTCTCGTTACTATCTCTTCGTCTTCTTGATTTAGCTTTGTTTTTACCACCACCAAACCTATAATTAAAGCCTAAGTATGCCGTTCTACTCTCCCATTTAAATCTACCGTTTTGAACAAATGGATTACTAGATTGAAATTGGAAACGCATCGTATTAAAAATATCATTTACTCTAAAAGTAATATTACCTTGTCCTTTAAATACAGTATAATTTGCGCCTAAGTTTACCATTTTCATTGGGTCTACTTTCCATTGAATATCTTCTTGTGCGCCACGATACATTGCAAATAATTGTAAACGTAGTTTTTTTGATACCGTAAAACTATTACTAATTCGAGCATTAAAAACTTCGTTTTGAACTTCTAATCTCTGAGCGTTAGGATTATTTAAATCTGCAATACCAAATTGTTTCTGAGAATAAAAATCAGCACTTGCATTTGCTCTCCACCAATTAGCAATTTTATAATTAGCAGAAAGTTCAATTCCGTATGCATCTGTATCGTCAAAGTTTTGGAATGTTAGTAATTGACGAACATCAGAAACATCTGTAGGATCTTTATATGTAACTCTAGAAATAACATCATTAATATTTCTATAGAAAGTTCCTAAAGTGATAGATCCTCCTTTAATTCTTCTTGTATAATTTAATTCAAGTGAGTTAGTGAATTGCGGAACTAAATTCTCATTACCAATAGAAGTGATTAAAGGTGTACTCCATTCTCTAATAGGGTTTACTTGTTGTATACTTGGTCGATCAACTCTTCTACTATAACTTAATTGAAATTGATTCTTTTCAGAAGGATTGTAGGTAAAGAAAGCAGAAGGATAAATAGAGAATATGTCATCGGTTACAACTTCAGTTGTTAGAACAGAATTATCATCTAACCCTGTAAAATTCCCTTCAATTTCATATTGTTCTATACGTGCACCTAATTGCATCTTTAGTTTACCAAATTGATGGCCGTAATTTACATAACCAGAGTAAATTTTTCTATCATAAGTAAAACTAGAGTTTCCTATAGGGGTAGTACCTGTAATTGTATTTCCTGTAAACACATGTCTTTCTTGATTAGTAATGTTTGTATTGTCAGTTTCATTACTTCTGTACTCTAAACCAACTTCTAATTTTCCTTTTTTAGAAATAGGATTTGTGTAATCTAAGTTTATTAAAATATTTTCCCCTTCGTTATTTATATCATTAGAATAGTTTAATAATCTATAATCTCTATCCGTAGAGTTTAATAATAAATCAGAATTATCTAAAAACTGTGGATTATTGTTTAAAGAGTAAGTAGTTTCAAATTCTATATTGTGTCCTTTATCATTAAAATCATGTTTATAGTTAATGTTATAGGTTTGATTGTGACTATCTGAGTTTTGAATGTTAGGTGAATTGTTTATTAATGAATTAGTATTATCAGTAATTAATACACGTCCGTTTCCAATAGTTTCAGCCCAATTCTGTGTTGTATATAAAGAAAAAGTGTTTTTATCGTCGATATATATATCTGCTCCAATTTTAAAAAGATGTGATTCATTATTGTTTTTGAAAAGAAAATCTTGAAGGTTTACTCCAGCTCTATTCACAAAACCAAAATTAAATTGTTTACCTCCATTAAATCCATAGTTACTGAAGAAATTTACTTTTCCAGTTTTATAATTCATATTAGTAGAAGCATTGTAACGAACATAATGCCCTGTTTCAACTCCAGTATTTAAAGAACCATTAAAACCAATATTTGCATTTTTATTTAAAATAATATTTATGATTCCACTCATTCCTTCAGGATTATATTTTGCAGAAGGATTTGTAATTAATTCTACACTTTTTATAGAAGAAGAAGGTAATTGTCTTAGCAATTGTGCTACAGGAACATTTGTAGGTCTTCCGTCTACTAAAACTCTAACATTTTCGTTACCACGCAAGCTAATATTTCCAGTTTGGCTGTCTACACTTACAGATTGTACGTTGTTTAATAATTCAGAAGCTGTTGCTCCGGCTGAAGTTAAATCTTTACCAACATTAATTACTTTTCTATCTACTTTTTGAACTACAGTAGAAGTTTCTGCCCTAATTTCTACCTCATCTAATGTAGTTGTATCTTCTTCTAAAGAAATTGTTCCTAGTTTAATATTTCTATTACCGCTTTTAATTGTAATTTCTTTACTGATAGTTTTATAACCAATAAATTGAACTTCTAAAATACTTTTCCCTTCAGGAATTTTAGGAACATTAAATACTCCTTTCTCATCTGTAATACCACCAGTTATTACTTTTTTTGAAATATCTCTAATAATAATGTTAACATATGGAAGAGGTTCTTTTGAAGTTTTATCTATAACCTTACCACTAACTTTTCCTGGCCTGGGTAAATTTTCTTTTTTCATCTGAGAGAATGAAAATGTACTTATTAAAATAATGAATATGCATAGTGCTTTTTGCATTGTTGTAATCTTTTAGTTGTTATACCGACTAGACATTTTGGTGAGAAAATTGTTACCCAAAAATTCCCTTTTAAGTTTTATTTAACTTAAATTAACAAGTATGAAAAAAACAACATTAGTGATTGGAGCCTCGGTAAAACCTGAGCGATATTCGAATAAAGCGATTAAAAGATTAAGGAGTAAAACTATTGAAGTAAAAGCTATTGGTTTAAGAGCTGGAAATGTTCTAGATGTTGCTATTGATACTGAATTGAAGCTTTATAAAGATATACATACTGTAACATTATATTTAAATCCGTCAAGACAAAAACAGTACTATAATTATATTATTGGTTTACAACCTAAACGTGTAATTTTTAATCCAGGAACAGAAAATTTTGAATTTATAAAGTTATTGCGTAAAGAAAATATAGAGACCGAAGTTGCTTGTACATTAGTTTTGTTAGGAATTGATCAATATTAGTTAACCAATTCATTGCAAGGTTTTAATGTGGTGTACTTTTTTCCAACTTCTCCTAACTCAACATTATTAAAAACGTTTTCAGCTTCTTCTTTAAAGCATGTCACATCTGAATAACGGCTTGAATAATGCCCTAAAATTAATTTTCCAACATTAGCTTCTTTAGCAATAATAGCAGCTTGCTCAGCAGTAGAATGTTTTGTGCGCTCACAAAGATGTTCTAATTCTTTTAAAAATGTTGATTCATGATATAATAAATCGACATTTTTGATAATCGGAATAATATCCGGTTTAAAAGTAGTATCGCTACAATATGCGTAGCTTTTTGGAGCTTCTGGGGATACTGTTAATTCGTCGTTAGGAATAATTTCCCCTGAACTTAAAATGAAATCTTTACCAGCTTTTAAGTTGTGGTAATCACAAATTTCTATTTCGTCGTATTGTTTAATATTGTCTAAATGTAAATGCCTTGCTTTAGGTTTTTCAGTAAATAAAAAACCATTAGTATATACTCTATGATTAAGAGGTATTGTTCTTACAGAAACCTTATCATCTTCAAAAATTAATTCGCTTTTTTTAGATGTTAATTCATGAAAAATAATAGAATATCTGACATGAGACTGGGAAAGTTTTAGTTGTAATAGAGTTAGTTCTTTAATTCCTTTAGGGCCATAAATATGTAATTCTTTCTCCCGGTTTAAAATACCAAAGGTTGATATTAATCCTATTAAACCAAAAAAATGATCTCCATGCAAATGAGAAATGAATATATGATTGATTTTAGAAAAACCAACTTTGTATTTTCTCATTTGTCTTTGCGTACCTTCACCACAGTCAATTAAAAAATGACGGTTATTAATCTCAAGATATTGAGAAGTGGGGTAGGCATTTACTCTTGGTGTGGCAGAGTGACATCCTAAAATTGTTAACTGTAAACTCATTTAATTACAAAACGTTTCGACATTAATTCATTGTTCGTTTGAATAGCGTAGATGTAAATACCAGATTTTAAATTGTTTCTATCAAAATGAATCGTGTTTTTGCCTTTATGAGCAACGATTTTCTTGAAAAAAACAGTTTTACCTAATACGTTTTTTACACTAATAATAACTTTTTGTTTGTTAGTTGAGTTAAATGATATGTTGGTTATTGAGTTGTATGAGTTTTGAGATGCTACTAGTTTATTCACAGATTTTTCTTGCGAAAAAGCACTAGCAAAACAAGCTATACAAAGAATTAAGAGTATTTTTCTTATCATAATTGGGGATTATAATTAGTTAAAAACCTAGATCTCTTTGAATGTTTTCCATTTCTAAAACATCTTCTGCTTCAACTAATGTTGGAACAATATTAAATGTTTCAGGAAAACTATCAATATCTACATCAGGATAAATTAGAACAAAAGTTGTGCCGCTTTTATGATGTAAATTTGCATATTCTAAAAATAATGAAATTTCCGATGATTGTACATTAAGTTTCGACGAAAGGTCAATTATTACATTGTTTTCTGTAAGATTTTTATGATTAACTGTGAAATAATCGTAAAATTCTTTAAAACTCTCTTCTTGAGAAGTAAATAGTATGTAATCGTCTTTTTCTTCGAATTTCATTTTTTATCTCTTAATTTGTTGTGCTAGCAAATATAAAACAGCCATTCTAACTGCAACACCATTTTCTACTTGATTTAATATAATAGATTGTTTACTATCAGCTACATCACTTGTTAATTCAACACCTCTGTTTATAGGTCCTGGGTGCATAATTACAATATCCTTGCCAATGTTATCTAATATTTCTTTGTTAATTCCAAAAAGTTGAGTGTATTCTCTGGTAGAAGGGAAATATTTTATAGCCATTCTTTCGTGTTGTACACGTAAAACATTGGCTACATCACACCATTCTAAAGCTTTTTTAAGGTTAGTTTCAACTTCTACACCTAAACTTGTAATATATCTTGGAATTAAAGTTGTTGGTCCGCATACTTTTACTTTCGCACCTTGCATTTGTAAAGCAAAAATGTTAGATAAAGCTACTCTAGAGTGTAAAATATCACCAACAATTACGATCTTTTTTCCTTTCAAATTAGAATTTAATGCTTCCCGCATAGAAAAACTATCTAATAGTGCTTGTGTAGGGTGTTCATGAGTTCCATCTCCAGCATTAACTATTTTTGCATCTACATGTTTAGAAAGAAAAACTCCAGCTCCTACATTACCATGACGCATAACAACAATATCAACTTTCATAGAAAGAATATTGTTAACAGTATCAATTAAGGTTTCTCCTTTTTTAACAGAGGATTGTCCTGCAGAGAAATTAATTACATCAGCAGATAATCTTTTCTCAGCTAATTCAAAAGATAATTTTGTTCGCGTACTATTTTCAAAAAATAAGTTTGCTATTGTGATATCTCGTAAAGAAGGAACTTTTTTAATCGGACGATTAATAACTTCCTTAAAATGAGCTGCGGTTTCGAAAATGAGTTCTAAATCATTTTCTTGTAAATATTTAATCCCTAATAAATGTTCAACACTTAACTGCTTCATTAGTTATCTATCTTAGGTAGTTTTGGTATTAAATAAATTTCGTCTTTGGAATGTGTTTCTTCCCAGTTTACTACTACTTTTTCTTCATTAATAGCATCTACTTGTCTACCTCTATAATTGGGTTGAATTGGTAAATGTCTACTAAACCTTCTGTCAATTAAAACTAAAAGTTCAATGTTTACAGGTCTACCAAAAGCTTGTAATGCAGTTAAGGCTGCTCTTACACTTCGGCCAGAATATAAAACATCGTCTATAATTACTACTTTTTTGTTTTCAATTAAAAAGTCAATTTTAGTAGGAGTTGCTTCTAAAGGTTCGTCTTTTCTTCTAAAATCATCACGATAAAAAGTGATGTCTAAAAGACCAAGCTTTAAATTTTCTATTTGATAATCTTCAATAAGAATCTTCTTTAAACGTTGCGCTAAATAAGTTCCTCTCGGTTGTAAACCTATTAAAACAGTATTTGAAAAGTCGTTATGATTTTCGATTAACTGACAAGCTAAACGATGCAGAATTATGTCGATTTCTTTTGAAGTAAGTAAGGTTTTTCTGCTCATGAGTTGCTACCAATTTTCTTGATAGTTATTGGGGTCAAAATTAAAGTAAAAAAATAAGTAAGCAAAATTTAAAGTTAACGAAACTAAAAAGTGTATCAATAAAATTATTTTTACATTTGCCAACTTTTAGAAAAGACTTGTGATATTATGATGAAATACATTAGAAATAAGAAGATTAACGTTAAAGATGATGCATTAGCTGGTATTACAGTTTCTTTAGCAATGATCCCTGAAGTTGTAGCCTTTGCCTTTGTAGCACAAATTAGTCCAATAGTAGCACTTTTTGGTGCTTTTGTAATCGGTTTAATTGCTGCAATTTTTGGAGGAAGACCAGGTTTAATATCTGGAGCAGCTGGAGCTGTAGCTGTTATTTTTGTAAATATGATTCAAGAAGGACACGCAAAAGGCCTCTTGTTTGGACAACCTGTAGAAAACATGGGGTACTTTTATTTATTGGCAGCGGTTGTATTAATGGGAATTATTCAAGTATTGGCAGGTGTTTTTAAGTTAGGAAAGTTTGTTCGTTTAATTCCTCATTCTGTAATGATGGGGTTTGTAAACGGTTTGGCAATCGTCATTTTCATAGCACAATTAGGAATGTTTAAAGAGCATGTGAAGAATGTATATGGAGAAAATAAAAGAAAAACTATTTCTAAAGAATTAGTTTATAACGTACAAAATAATCAAGTTAAAGATTTGGCTTCTAATACAGTTTTATTTACCATTAATGAAAACTCTGTAGTGAATGCAGAGACCAAAAAAGAAGCATATCTTATTTCTGAAGGTCAGGTTTTTGATGTAAATACTAAAAAAGTAGCTTTTAATGTTACTGATCAAGGTTTTTACTCTGTAAAAGATCATGGTGTAGTAAAAGAAACTATGACTGGTAAAGATTTATATACTATGATTGGTTTAGTGTTACTTACAATGTTAATAGTTTGGGGATTACCAAAATTGACTAAAAAAGTTCCAGCTGCATTAACAGCAATTCTAATTGTTTCTTTAGTTGTTATTTTAGGTGGAATTAATTCTATAAATGTAGGAGATTTTATTAGAGAAGGTGGTGGAGCTGGTTTAAACGGGGTAGACGAAATTTCTAAGAAATTAAATATTTTCGAATTATGGAGTCATCTTCCATTCAATTTAGACACTTTAAAATTTATTGCACCTTATGCGTTTTTAGCTGCTTCTGTTGGATTAATTGAAACATTAATGACAATGAATTTGGTTGATGAGTTAACAGATTCTAGAGGAAATGGAAATAAAGAATGTGTGGCTCAAGGAGCAGGAAATATTTTAAGTGGAATGTTTGGTGGTACTGGAGGTTGTGGTATGATTGGACAAACTGTAATCAACATTAATGCAGGAGGAAGAGGAAGATTATCTGGAGTTTCAATGGCTGTTACTTTGTTAGTTTTTATTTTGTTTGCAGATAAATATATCGAACAAGTACCAATTGCAGCTCTAGTTGGAGTAATGTTTATGATGGTGATAGAAACATTTGCTTGGTCTAGTTTTAGAATATTAAAGAAAATTCCAATTTCAGATGCTGTTGTATTAATTGTTGTTTCTGCGGTTACTGTATTTTTTGATTTAGCAATAGCTGTTTTCGTAGGTGTAATAATTTCTGCATTATCTTTTTCTTGGGAAAATGCCAAAAGAATTAGAGCCAGAAAGCGTATGCTTGAAGATGGAACCAAAGTATATGAAATTTGGGGGCCTTTATTCTTTGGAAGTATTACTTCATTTAATGAAAAATTTGATGTAAAAAATGATCCGGATAACGTAGTTATTGATTTTGTTGAAAGTAGAATTTCAGATCACTCTGCTTTAGAAGCGTTGTTTGTTTTAGTAGAGAAATATCAAGCAGCAGGAAAAACTATTAAAATGAAACATTTAAGTGAAGATTGTAAAGTTTTAATGTATAAGGCAAGTGATACATTTAGAGATGTTATAATTGATGATGTAGACGATCCTCGTTATCATTTAGCGGCGAATCCAGAAGCTTTTCCAAAGCCATTAAGAGAATATACTTTTTAAATAAAAAAATCCTGCATTTAGCAGGATTTTTTATTTCTGAAATAACCAAACATCTTGTTGAGGTTTTCCGTCTTCTATTTTTCCTGGAACATGTTTTAGAATCTTTAAACCATATTGTTTAGCAATTTCTAACATAAAAGATTCAGACTGATATGCAGAAAATAAACGATTTCCTTCTTTTTTAAAATCATGTACAATTAGTTTTCCTTCTTTATATTTTCAAGTTCTTTAGCTGTCAGTTTAAATTGATGAGCATTTCCGTGTGTAGTTAAAAATAAGATACCATTAGGTTTTAAAACGCTATAAAGTTCTTCAAACCATGAATGATGTTGGGCTAAAGAAAGGTGAGTAAAGATGGAAATACCATATACTAAATCAAATTTTTCTCTGTCGTAAGGTAGAGGAGGAGTGATGTTATTGAGTTTAAAATCAATTCCATTTAAATTATTTTGACACCATTTAACATATTTAGGATTATAATCGCAACCAAAATAATTATTAGTTGTACCAGCTACAGTAGGTAAATGTCTTAATATCCTACTTGTTCCACATCCCCAATCTAAAATACTAACGTTTTTTAACGATTTAAATTCATTTACATAATCGTAAATCCATTGTGCAGTAGGAAGACCATTTGTGTAAAATTTCTTGTAGTTTAATTGAAAAGTCTCATAAATATAAAAATCAGGAGGAAGTTTTACATCAGGATTATCTAATAAAAACTTTCTGTTATCTTCTCTGTTTTTAAATTTTTGACGATAGAAATTAATTTGTTCAACTAATGGTAACAAGTTTAATCTGGTTAAAAATCTTTTTATGACGATTTTTTTCATTGGTTTTTCTGCGTATTTCTAGTCAAAGGTAAATAGGTTATTTATATACTTTTCCATTAAATTTTAAAACTGTTTTTTGAAATGATATTTTTTCTTCATCTATACATTCACCAGTTTCATCAGTGTCAGATTTTCTATTGGTGATTTTATTATTTACGATAATATCGAAAAAACCATCTGTTTTATTTTTAGATAAAATCAAAGTCTTTTCTTCATTAATACTCCATCCAGCACATTGCATATCCCATTCACCAACATATTCTTTGCTCTCAAAATGATCTAGTACTGGAATCAGTTTTTCTTCTTTTTTTAAAAATAAAGTAAGTGTTTCAGAGCTATATGGGTTTGGTTTAGATAAAGTGTAATATGAAGAACGAATTCCGAATGCTCTTTTATCTTTTGATACATAATATGGGGCAGTATCAATTTTTATTTCAGATAAAATTAAAGCATCAGAAGTCCAATATGAAGGCTGAAAATATTTATGTTTTATTTTACTAGTATTGCTGTCTATAATTAATATATATCCATTATATTCTTCTGTTGTATCATCACTTTTAATAATTTCTGGTATGACAACTATTGTTTCATTCTTAGTATTTGGTAGTTGTTTAGAAACTATAAATCCAACTTCACATTGACTTCTTTTTAAACTTAATTGATGTAAAACTTTATCTAAGTCAAAATTTGTTTGACTGTAGGCATTATAAGTTAATACTAAGAGTAAAAAAGCTGTGAGTTTTATTTTCATAAAAAATTACTTGTTCGTTGTGATTTGGCCGTTTTTATCCCATTTAATGTTTGTAATCAAATTATTGTTGTCCTAATGTTCTTTTCTTATTTCCTTTTTTATTTTAGAAGTAATTTCTTTTTTATTGTTCTTTTTTGTACCACAATTCATAAGAATTAAACCTAATATTATGAAAGAAAGGAAAGTCTTGTACATTATTTCATAATTTTAAAAACAGGTAGTCTTAAATGAGCTTTTTCATAATGTTGTGTTTTGGTATAAATCCAATTTAATTGTGCTCTTGGATTTTTATTGAAAGTAGAATCCATACTCATTTTCTGATCAAATTCTGCTTTTACAAGTGGATTCTCATTTAAAAAAGCTTCAGCTTTGTCTTCAAAAACATAACTAGAAAATCCTTCTTTACGTTGTAAAATTGTATCAAAAAAATTCCAATTAAAAAAACTATCCATTGCTTCAGCTTCTAATGTTTCTAGTAAATAACGAATTCCATTCTGATTCGTAGGAATTATGTAATCTCCTTTTTGAAATTTAATGTCTTGAAAAGAAGAGTTTACTTCAGTATTGTAATGCAAATAATGTCCTTCAAATGGAGAACTAACTGTTTTAAAGTCTTTAATGTGATTTACTTCCACATTTAAAATAGTATCTTTTTCAAAACGAATAAGCTCAATATTGTTATTCTGTAAACGAGAAATAACATTATGCCAACCTTTCGGAATTACATATGCCTTTGGAATAGTTATATTTTTAGTAGTCTTAAAGTTGTTGTAGTATTTTACAGGAACTTCGTAAGGTTTATTTTTATCATAAAATAAACGTTTTCCATTGGTTACTTTACTATCAATATAACTTCCTTTGTAAGCTTTAAAATTGAATTCAGTAGGATTGTCTAAATCAACTTTAAATTGAATAGCGTAGTTTTTTTTATTAATAATATTTTGAACAGCTTCAGTTCTTAACGATTTTATTTGACTACTATTTTTCTCAGTGAAGTCGAGCATCGATTTCATAAGTTCGTAAGTTTGTTCTACACGAATTTTATAAGGTTTTAACATGTGTGTTTCTACCATCATACCAAAAGTGTTAAACAAAGTTGTGTAGCCAGTTGAATATCTTGGAGAATCCATAAATTGACTCCAACCTTTATCTGGTGTCGAGCTCCAAACATTTACATATGGGGTAATTGGAATTCCTTTTTTAGCTAAAGATTGTTCTAAAAACGGACGCATTTCTTGTTCTAGGTAAGCGCCAAGTTCACCACCTAATTTATTATGTTGTGTAAATAAATGGGTAATTGCGTACTGATAATCGGCTCCATTACTTACGTGATTGTCTATAAATATATCAGGACTTACAGTATGAAAAATTTCAGCAAAACTTGCAGCGTTTTTGGTGTCTTGTTTTACAAAATCACGATTTAAATCAAAGTTTCTAGAATTTCCTCTAAAACCATATTCTTTTGGTCCATTTTGATTTGCACGTGTGTGAGCATTTCTATTTAAAGCTCCACCAATATTGTATACAGGAATTACACAAATTAAAGAGTTTTTATAAGCTTCTTGTAAAGAATCATTTTGTACAATATCTCTTAGTAGAAGCATAGAAGCATCAATACCGTCTGATTCTCCTGGATGAATTCCATTATTGATTAAGATTCGATTTTTTTTTGAATCTTTTATTTGATTTTTTTTAGTTTTTCCTTTTGGATTATAAACTACTAAATGTAAGGGATTACCGCTATCTGTAGTTCCAAATTCGAGTAAAGAAACTTCAGAATATGTATCTGCTAAGTCAGAATAATAAGAAATTACTTCATTATATTCTGGAGTTTCTAACCCATTAGATTTTTCAAATGTAGTTGTAAAGTCTTTAGAAGATTTAGTTTCAGTTTTATGACAAGAAAGAATACAAATTACTAAAGAGAGTAGTATTGTTTTTTTCATTTTTGGTTCTTGGTTTCACCAAATATAAATCTTTCAAAATAATTTTAAATCAAACTATGTCATTCTTTTAACTTCTTAAACTTTGATTCTAAAATTTGCTGATTTAGAATTATAATTATGATCTCACAGAATCAGGAACTAAACCAGTATAATCTCCACCATTTCTAATAACATCTCTAACAATAGATGAAGAAATGTAACTTTTACCAGAAGAAGTAAGTAAAAATACAGTTTCTATTTCTGAAAGTTTTCTATTTGTATGCGCTATAGCTTTTTCGAACTCAAAATCTGCAGGATTACGAAGTCCTCTTAAAATAAATTGAGCGTCGATTTCTTTACAGAAATTTACAGTTAAGCCTTTATATGTAACTACTTTTATCTTTGGTTCGTTTTTAAAAGTTTCTTCAATAAACTGTTTTCTTTTTTCTAAAGGAAACATGTATTTTTTATCAGCATTCACTCCAATTGCAATAATAAGTTCATCGAATAAAGTGATGCCTCTTTCAATAATATCTAAATGCCCTAAAGTAATAGGGTCAAAAGATCCTGGGAAAATAGCGCGTTTCATTTTTAATTATGTTGTTAATGGTTGTGTTATTTATATTTTGTTTAGGAATTTAGGCTGCTTTCTATTGCGTTTCCAAATAGTTCAGTTAAACTAATTCCTGCTTCTTGTGCTTGCTGTGGTAAAATACTTTCCTCAGTTAATCCAGGAACGGTATTCATTTCTAAAAAGTGAGGTACACCATTTACAAAGATATATTCAGATCTAGAAAACCCACTCATATTTAAAACGGTATATACTTTTTTAGCAACTTCACGTACTTTAAATTCTTCTTCTGAAGTTAGTCTTGCTGGAGTAATTTCTTGAGATTTACCTTCATATTTAGCTTCATAATCGAAGAAATCATTTTCGGAAACAATTTCAGTAATTGGTAAAACTATAGTTTCAGTCTTGTATTGAATAACTCCAACAGAAACTTCTTTACCATCTAAAAAACTTTCGATTAAAATTTCATTGTCTTCTTTATAAGCTTTTTCTATCGCAGGGAGAATGTCTTCTTTTGTATGTGCCTTAGAAATACCAAAACTCGACCCAGCATTGTTAGGTTTTACAAAACAAGGTAAGCCTACTTTTTTTATAATTGTATCTACATCAACAGTTTCACCTTGGTTTAAATATACTGAGATTGCTGTTGGTATATCATACTTTCTTAAAATACTTAATGTATCTCTTTTATTGAAAGTTAAAGCCATTTGATAAAAAGGGGCAGAGGTATGTTTAATTCCTAATAAATCGAAATATGCTAAAATCACTCCGTTTTCACCTGGTGCACCATGAATTGCATTAAAAACACAATCAAAAGTTAATTTATTTCCTTTAAAATCAACAGAGAAATCATGTTTGTTTACAGGGAACTTTTGTTTATCTTCAACTAAAAACCAACCTTCTTTTAAAATATGAATACAGTAAGGATTGAATTTATATCTGTCTATATGTTGATATACAACATTTCCGCTCTTTAGAGAAATAGCTACTTCAGAAGAGTAGCCGCCCATGATAATGGCAATATTTTTTTTCATTTTCAATAATTAACCTTACAAACTTACCAAAAAAGTATTTTAAAAATTAATGTTTTTAAATTAGTATTATTTTTAATGTACATTTGTTGAATCTTTCAAAAAATCAATAATGAAATTGTTACAGTTTTTAAAGAGCAAGGTTTTCGTAAAACAAATTATAATTGCTATAATTGGATTGCTACTATTTGTGTTTTTATTACAATGGTGGTTAGGGTATACTACAAATCATAATCAGAAAATTCAAGTACCAAACTTAGAAAAGAAAAGTATTGCTGAAGTAAAACAATTACTAGATGAGTTAAGTTTAGATTTTATTGTGATTGACAGTGCTAGTTATAATCCAGATTTTCCAAGAAAATCAGTAATGGAGCAAAATCCTGAAGCTGGAGATTTCGTAAAAGAAAAAAGAAAAATTTATTTGACATTAAATCCATCAAAATATAAAGATGTTACAATTCCTGATTTAAATGGGAAAACAAAGCGTCAGGCAATTACACATTTACGTTCAATAGGTTTTTCTGTTGGAGAAAAATTCACATATGTTCCAGATATAGGAAAAGATGTTGTAAGAGGGTTAAAATACAAAGGAAAGCAAGTAGGCTTAGGAGATAAATTACCTAAAAAATCTGTGATTGATCTTATTTTAGGTGATGGATCTTTAAATTAAACTTTTTTAAATAGAGATTAGATGCAGGAGGAGAATTATGATATTCAAGACGAAAGTTCTGAATTATATGAACATTATCGTTTTACAGCTACAGAAGGACAAGATCCTTTACGTGTAGATAAATTTTTGATGAACTTTATTGAGAATGCTACACGAAATAAAATTCAACAAGCGGCTAAGGCAGGAAACATTTTAGTGAATGATAAAGCTGTAAAATCGAACTACAAAGTAAAACCAAAAGACGTAGTTCGTGTAGTTTTAGCACATCCACCACACGAAAACTTATTAGTAGCTCAAGATATACCAATTAATATTGTATATGAAGATGATGATGTTATAGTGGTGAACAAAGAGCCAGGTATGGTGGTTCATCCAGGTCATGGAAATTATTCAGGAACTTTAGTAAACGGATTAATTCATCATATCGAAAACTTACCAAAGAATAGTAATGAACGTCCGGGTTTAGTTCATAGAATTGATAAAGATACCAGTGGTTTATTAGTTGTGGCTAAAACTGAATTTGCTATGGCGCATTTATCGAAGCAATTTTTTGATAAAACTACAGAACGTTTGTATTATGCGTTAGTTTGGGGAAGTGTAGAGAATGATGAAGGAACTATTGAAGGACATATTGGGCGAAGTGCTAAAGATAGAATGCAAATGGCAGTATACCCTGATGGAGATTATGGAAAAGCAGCAGTAACACATTATAAGGTTATTGAACGTTTTACTTATGTTACCTTAGTGGAATGTCGATTAGAAACAGGACGTACACATCAGATCAGAGCACATTTTAAATATATTGGTCATACTTTATTTAATGATGAGCGTTATGGAGGGGATCAAATTTTAAAAGGAACTACATTTTCTAAATACAAACAATTTGTAGATAATTGTTTTAAGTTATTACCAAGACAGGCACTACATGCAAAAACTTTAGGATTTGTTCATCCAACTACTGGAGAGTTTATGCAATTTAATTCCGAAGTTCCAGAAGATATTACAGCTTGTTTGGAAAAGTGGAGGAAATATTCTACGAATTCAACATTTGAAAGTTAAAAAAAGCTATTTACTGAGAATCGCGTATTTCAAAAAATCTTATGATATATACAGAATACGCGATTCTCAGTTGTTATGTTTTTTTAAGTTATTTAACTCTATCGTTTACTAAACTCATTATACGTTCAAATTGTTCTTCTAATCCCATATCAGAATTATCAAACTCAACAGCATCATCAGCTTTAACCAGTGGAGAATCTTTTCTAGTAGAATCAATTCTATCTCTTTCTTGAACATTGAATAAAACTTCTTCGTAATTTACTTTATCACCTCTATCTAATAGTTCTTTGTAGCGTCTTGTAGCTCTTTTATCTGCAGAAGCAGTCATAAATAACTTCAATTCAGCATTAGGAAAAACAACAGTTCCAATATCTCTACCATCCATTACAATTCCTTTTTCAGTCCCCATTTTTTGTTGTTCAAGAACAAGTTTTCTTCTTACTTCAGGTATAGTTGAAACTTTACTTACTAATTTTGAAACTTCTATAGTGCGTATTTCTCTTTCAACGTTTTCATTATTTAAATACATTTCAGCAAACCCTAAATTAGAATTAAAAAGAAAAGATAATTTAATGTTTTCGAGATCATTTATAAGTTGATCTGTTAAGAGTTTATCATCAGAAACATAATTTTTACGCATTGCATATAAAGTAACAGCTCTGTACATAGCACCAGTATCTACATAAATATAATTCAGTTGTTTAGCAAGTTGTTTAGCAATAGTACTTTTTCCAGTAGAAGAAAAACCATCTATTGCGATAATTATTTTATTTATATTCATTTAAAAAGTATGTGGAACAAAGATAAAAGTTAAAGTAGAAAGAAGAAAAAACAAACTAATATTTAGTTTTATGATGGTAGTTTTTCCCTCTGTTTAAATCTATAGAAATACCAAAGGTGCTTACATTAGAAGCAGTATGAAATCTTGAGTATGCATAGTTTAACTTTACTTTATTCATTCGTAAACCAAACCCGAAAGAAATACCTCCAAACGATCTTACGTTTTGTAACTGTAATTCTTTTCCTCTTCTGAAATTATATCCTATTCTGAAGTTAACGGCACGTTTAGGAAATAATTCAGCTCCTATGCTTAAATGTCTGAATAAATTATCAATAAAAGATATTTTTTCCTCAGTAATATTTCCATCTAAATCAGAAGTTTGATTTGAAGGATTAGCAACGCTAATGTTCCATTGTTGAAGATTATCTGCAGTTAAATACCAACGTAACGGAACATTTTCTAACAAGTAAGAAGCTCCTAGAGCTATTTCGAAAGGAAGTTTTTCTTTTTCTCCATTAAAAGAAGTAATCTGTGTTCCAATGTTTCTTAATGCTATTGAGAAAATATAAGGTTTCTGATCATTGTAGTACGTGGCAGCTAAATCAGAAGAAACTCCAAAAGATGAAAAATTAGCAATAGAAGAATTAATCAATCTAAGGTTGGCTCCTAAATAAATGCTAGTGTTTGGTATACGATATGCATATCCGACAGACAAAGCAATATCACTAGCTCCAAAAGTACCAGTTTCATTTCCTTCAGCGTCAGCTTGAATTAAAGTTCCATAATTAATATAAGTAATGTTTCCGTGTATGGTTTCTGAATATCTAGAAAAACGATGTGCGTAAGAAACAGATCCCACAGAAATATCAGCTAAATAACTAGTGTAGTTAATAGAAAGTTTTCTGTCTAAATCTAAATTTATAATTGAAGGGTTCCAAGTTGCTTGGTCAACATCATCAACTAAAGTTAAAATCTTTCCACCCAAAGCAGCTTGTCTGGCATTTGTTGTTGTGTTAAGGAAAGAAAAAACACTAGTTCCACCAACTTGAGCATGACCTAAAGAAAAAGAAAATAAACTAGCAATTATAAAATGTTTTAGCATTTTTTAACTTTGATATAATAAGTTTGTAAAATTAACGTATTAATTTTAAGGATAGTGTTTAAATAGTTTTTAAATAATAAAATTTTTTTTTATTTTAAAATGAATATATTTGTATGTTATAAGTGTGTTCAAGCATTAAAATATTTAATGGTCCCCATCAATTATGTTTAAGTGTAAAAAAAATAAAGTACAGCATCTTTTTTTACTACTAGCTTTATTGTTTAGTAGTGTTATTTATGGGCAAACACTTGAGGTGCCAAGACCTAACTTTACTTTTGCATGTGCTAAGGAAGGTTCAAATAACTTTAGTTTGTTATTTGATTTTTCAGGTATGGCATTTGATCCAAATAATGTTTTTACAGTTCAACTTTCAGATCCAAATGGTGATTTTGATTCAGGAAATAATAAAAACCTTGCAACCATATCTGGTGAAAACGATAGTTTCTTTGATATTTCTGCGAATTTTGCCTTTCCAACAGATACTTATGGATTTAATTATAGAATAAGAATAATATCAAGTATACCTGCAATGGAAGGACCTTCTTTTGGTCCATTTGAAGCTTTTTATACAACTTCTGAACAATTAGTTTTAAATGATTTTAATGATGTTGTTTTATGTGGCGGAGCACAAACAGTTTCTGTAAACGAAATAGAACCAGATTTAACTTATTTGTGGTATAAGGTAGAGGGAGGTAGAGATGTGTTAATTCCCGGAGAAACAGGAGCTTCTATTAGTCTTTCTGATGGAGGTAGATATTATGCAGCTATCAATTATGGGCAATGTACACAGTCTGGGGCTGGAGTTCGTTCAAATATTATTGATGTTACAGAGATAGCACCAACTAGTTTAGTTATTGAAGGTCCGAATTCTGTAGAAATTTGTGCTAACGAAACTTATGAATTAGTAGCAAGTGTTGATGATCCAACTTTTAATTATAAATGGTATAAAGATGGTACTTTGATAGATGCTTTGCCAGCTTACACACCTAGATATACAACACCAAGTAGTAATCAATTTGGTGTGTATCATTTAGAGATCGAAGTAGGAGGTTGTTCATCACGTTCACAGGATGTTACAATAGAACAAAGAGCGGGAGTTGATTTTGATGTGAATATTGAAAATCCAGCTGTAAGAGTTAGGTTGCCAAGAGAAACCATTGAGTTAGTTATTACTCATACATCTAGCTCGGCAACAATTACTTGGTTTAAAGATGGTGATCCATTACCTTCTTCAAGTAATTCTTTAACAATAAATGCTGTTGAGGAAGGAGAATATTTTGCAGAGGTTGTTGATAATTCTTCAACATGTCCTACTTCTAAAAATTCTGCTGTTTATACAGTATTAGATGTGGTTTCTATTACACCTGAGATTAGAGCTGCTTCAAATTATTCAGATTGTAGCAATGATAGTACAACTTTGTCAATTGTTGGAGTAACAGCTACAGCTACAGATGGAAATGATTATGATTTAACACAAGATCAGATTGATAGTTTAGATTTTCAATGGAAAAAAGACGGAGCAGATTTAGCGGGAGAAACTTTAAATCAATTAACTATAGATTCTTATAATGATAATGGAGAATACGTTTTAAATGCTATAATAAGTGCAACACTGAATTTTGATTCTAATCCTTTAGATGTTTTGTTAACGTTAACAGGAGTTGAAATTCAATCATCATCTATTTCAAATGCATTATGTCCTGGAGAATCAATAACGTTTAATATGAACATAGTACCAGGTTTTGTTTATACTTGGTTTAAAGATGGTGAAGAGATAGTTTTATCAGATCCAAGCACTTTAGTTGTAAACGAAATTGGAATATATAGTGTGACTTATGAAGGGTTTGGTTGTCTAAATAATGTAGCTGAAATTAATGTAGTAGAATTTGATGATACAGTTTTAGAAGTAAGTCCTTCTTCTACAGCAGTTTTAGAGCCCGGTCAAACAATTACGTTGGAGGCAAGTGGAGCTGATTCTTATGAATGGTTTGATCAAGCTGGAAATTTGTTGTCTTCAAATGAAACTCTTGATGTTAATGCATTAGGAACATATACAGTTTTTGGTACTGTTGGAGGGTGTAGAGCACAAAGAGATATAAATGTAGTAGAGGATGATGGTAAATTAGTTATACCAAATATAATAACTCCTTTTAATGGAGATGGAATTAACGATACTTGGGAGCTTCCAAATAGATTTGCTTTTCAAAATAATGTTCAAGTAATTATTTATAACTCAAGAGGTAAGGAAGTATTAAATACAACGGATTATCAAAATAATTGGCCAGTAAATAATAATTTGAAAGATGGAATGTTATTCTATTTCAGAGTTATTCAAGATAATAACTTAATTAAAGCAGGTACAATTTCTATATTGCAATAATAATATATGGTAAAGAAAATTACTTTATTAACACTATGTGTATTTATGAATTTACTAGCTTATGCTCAAACGAGTATTGCTAGTGAAGATTCTTATAATGGTTTTTCATCAAGGAGCTTTATGAAGTTTAATAACTTCATGACAGTTCCTACATTTTCTTTACTTCATAGAGAAACATCTACAATAGAAGCGATTAGTAGAAGCTCAAATATTGATTTTGAGGATGCTTCTCGTCTACATATTTTAAGCTATTCAGGTAAAATGCAATCTAATGTTGGTGCAGGAATAGCTGTATTCCAACAAGAAATAGGGGTTTTTAAAGATTTTGGTGCCATGGCAAATTATGCCTATCAAATCAATTTATCAGAAAAAACTCATTTAACTTTTGGATTCAACTTTTTTTACAGCAGAAGAAGTTTAGATGAGCCCAGAGTGTTAACTAATACACCAGAACCTTTAATCAATAATTATCAAGACAGACCCGTAGTAGTTTTTCAGCCAGCAGCTACAGTTTCTTTTGGTAATTTTGATGTTGGATTATTCTTTGAAAACTTAGGAGATTTTAATTTAAAAAGTAGTGAATTTGTAACAGAATTTGGAGATAAAACAATCTCTGCTCATGCTGCCTATACTTATAGATTGCAAAATACTAGTGGTTTGTTTTCTGGAACAACGATTAGAGGATTAGGTATTGGAAGAAGAACAAAAGTAGATGGTTTTTCTTATGCTGCTACTGTATTAGCTGATTTGCCTAAAGTAGGTTGGTTAAAAGTTGGTTATGATAAGTTATTTGGTTTAAATGCTGGTTTTGGTATTAATCTGAATAAAAGATTATCAATTGGTTTTACATATGAAAAGCAACAAAACTTAAGTGGAACAAACGAGGTTGGTTTAATTTATCGTTTAGGGAAAAGAAAATCAAGAAAAACAGGTAATGTTACTGTTAGTATTCCTGATAATTCGATTAAACCAATAATAGATAGAAGAGAGGAAGAATACGAAAACCCTGAACATAACGATTTATCAGATGAAATAAGAATCGCTCAGGATTCTATAGATAAATTAAATAAGAAAGTAGATGAAATTTTAAAGAAATTAGAAAATCAACCTACAAATACTAAAACTACAGAAATTATTAGAGAGGTTTCACCTTCTGAGCCTACCGAAACAAGAGATCAATCTTTACCTAGAAGAAGTGATAGGCCTTGGAGAGAAACTACAGTAACAGAAAGAGGAGGAGGAGGTACAATGTATTATGTTGCAATAGAGCAATTTAAATCATTGAAAAAAGCTCAAGAAGAAGTTAAGTTTTACAATAATAAAAAGAGTGTTAAACAATATAATAAAACTCATAAGAAAAAAGTAAGAGCTAGATATGTTAGAGATCCAAAATATAATGTATATGTAGTATATATAGATCGTCATGGAAAGAAAGAAGAAGCTGAAGAACAACGTGATGAAATTAATGGAGCGATTAAAAAAGAAACAGAGAGTGATGATGAAGTAGGTGGAGGCCTAGGAATTAGTACTTCAAGTGGTAATTCTTCAGGAAAAGATAGAGTATATGTAATGAAAGTAACTCTTGGGCCTGAAGGAGAAACATATAAAGTGCCTAAAACACAGCCAAAAGCAAGAGTACAAACAATGAGTTTGGTAGATGGCTTAGAACCAGGTTATTATATGCAAGTAGGAGTATTTTCTAAAAAGCCATATGCAGATAGACTGTTAGATGAATTAGAAAGTGATGGTATAAATGCAGGTTATTTTATAAATCCAAAAACTGGATACAGACATGTATATATTCATAAATCTAACGATAGACAAGAGATAATAAAATTATACAATAGTAATTTAAACGGAAAATATTACGATAGAAAAAATATTGTCCATGTAAGATAAGGTATTGAAAATCAGTTTTTAAAATTGTGTTAAAATACTTATCTTTATAGAGATACCGTTTAGAAGTGTTATAAAATTTTGATTATAAGTTTTTTATAAGAAAGCAAAAATCCCCAAAAATGAAAAAAAAGTTACTTTTTCTATTTATTGCTTTAACTTCAGTTCTAGGATTTTCACAAGATGATGGAAGTCAATCAGAAAAAGAAGCTAAAGTTCAAGTATTGCCAGAAAATATTGGGCAAATCTTAAATCAAGAAGCTACTCAGAAAAAAGGAATTTCTGAAACTCCGCCGAATAATTTAATGGCAAGAAGGAGACCTGATGTAGCCTTTGATGAAAGAAGATTACCACCTGGAGGTATTAATATTAGAGGTAATGTTACTTTTGTAGGTAACAATATTTTAAATAGAGATTTTAGAGAGTTTACTTTATACACTAGAAGTTCTACAATGTCTTGGTTTAGAGATCGATGTGGTAGATGGTATAGAGACTATACTTATACTCCCACAACACAGACTGTAGATGCTAATGAACCGCATCCAAATAATACTGTTGGAGACGATTTGTATGTTATAAATTCTATTAATGGTTGTAATAGAGCATTTTTTATTAATGTTAATGATGCACAGTTCAATAATGGTAATATTTATATGAATTATATAGATATTGATGATGATGAAGGAATCGCTGGAAATGGGGATACGTTTTCTTCGTCTAAATCAACATTAAATTTACCAAATTGTTCAAGAGTTGTACATGCAAGTTTATATTGGGCAGGTGTTTTTCCTTATGAATCTTGGGAAACTGAAAATTCTAGACCTGGAGACTACAGAAATATAAAATTTAAGTTACCTGGAGAACCTTATCAAGATATAACAAGTGATGAAGTTCTATATGATAGTGGTATAGCAACACAAAGACCTTATGTATGTTATAAAGATGTAACATCTATGGTACAAGGGTTATCTAATCCAAATGGAGATTATTATGCAGGAAATATTAGAGCAACAATTGGTCGCGATAGTAGAAATGGTTTAGGAGGTGCTGCAGGATGGGTAATGGTTGTTATTTATGAAAATGAAACTGACTCTAGTAAAAATATTTCAATCTTTGATGGTTTTGCTACCATAGATGGTACTAATAATGCTGATGTTAATTTTACAGGTTTTAATACAATTCCTTCTGGTCCAGTAAGAGCTCAATTTTTAACTGCTGCTTTAGAAGGAGATGGTTTTATTTTTAATGATAACTTTCAAATAAGAAATACATCTGGGAATTTTGTTAATGTTAGCACGCCTACAACAAATCCAGTTGATAACTTTTTTAATGGAAGTATCACACAATATGATGCACACACTACTTCAAGAAACCCTGATAGTGAAAACACTTTAGGATTTGATGTAGATTTATTTAATGTTGATAACCCATTAAATACAAATATAGCCAATAATCAAACTAGTTTAGATGCAAGATTTACAACTGGAGGAGATGTATATTGGCCATTTTTAAATGTATTTGCAATTGAAATTATTGAACCAGTTATTCAACTTGTAAAAACTGTTGATGATAATGCTGGTACAGATTTAGCCGGAGTAACTTTAGGGTTAGGAAGTGACTTGTGGTATAATGTTTCTTTTCAGAATACAGGAACAGATGATGCTACGAATACTGTAATTACAGATAGACTTCCTAGAAACGTAAATTTAGTTCCAGCAGATGTTATTACTCCTACGGGGGTAACATTAACAAATTATGTTCCACCTTCAGCAGGTAATGGTTTTAGAGGTGAATTAACATTTGAAGTTGATGATTCTTTAGTTGAAGAAGGTGGTGCTGTTCATAATATACGATTTCATGTTCAAGTTGTTTCAGATTGTAGCTTATTGACAGATGTATGTTCTAATGTTGTTGAAAATCAAGCGTTTGCAAGATATGATGGTGTTACGGGTGGAGTTTCGGTAAATGATGCTCCTAGTGTTTCAGGAATAGATGCATGTAATTTTGGAATTGTTGGATCAACAAATTTTTTAGTTGATATTTCAAGTTGTAATAATTTCTCTCAAAATGTTTCATTGTGTGGATCTTCGGTTGATTTAACTGCTGGTGCAGGTTTTGGTAATTATGAATGGAGAGATGGTTCTGGTAACATTATTGCTTCAGGAGATGAAGCTAGTACAAGAACTATAACGGTTACATCAACAGGAACTTATACAGTAACAAAGACAAATCCACCAGGAGCTCCTGCTGCTTGTGTGCCTTTTGACGAAACCTTTGTGGTAGGGCCTTTTGGTTCAGGAGTTAATCCTATTGCTGCTGTTGCTGATAGAGTTGTAACTTGTGTAAATGATCCTACTTTAGAGTTAGCAGAAATTTATTTATGTGGTAGTTCTGATTCTCGTTCAATTCCTACTGGAGTAGCAGCTCCTACTACCGTAAGATGGCAAGTTTTAAGTTCAGGAAGTACACCAACTCCAGATGTTACTTGTCCAGATGTAGGAGGAACTTGGGTAGATGTAGCAACAGATGTAAATAGTACAACACGAACTTTTTCTGATGCAGGTCAATATAGGTTAATTGTAGAAGAACCAGGAGGGTGTTTCGAACGTTATTATTTTAATGTTTTTAAAGGAACAGTTAACCCAACAATTGTTACTGAAGATATTATTTGTTCTACAAACGGTAGTATAACAATTAACAGCGTACCTGCAGGATATGAATATGCTATAGTACCAGCAGGTGATCCAGCACCAGCAGTTGGAGCTTATCAAGCATCAAATGTCTTTCCAATTTCTACAGCTGGAAATTACGATGTTTATATAAGAAATGTAGCTATTTCTTGTGTGTTTCCTTACCCTAATCAGTCTGTAGGAGAGGTAACTATGGATGTAGACGTAACAACTACTCCAATATTATGTGCTGGTGATTCTGGGGAAATTAATATTCAAATAAACGCTCCAACATCTGAACAATATGTATATAATATTACTAGCGGAGGATCGGTTGTAAGTACTTTTGGACCAACAACAGATCGTTCTAGAACTTTCCCAATTAGTGCATCAGGAACATACACAGTAGAAATAACATCAACTACAAGTAGTTGTACTTATACAGAAACTTTACCTGCAATAACAGTACCACCGGCGTTAAATATTAATGCTGTGAATACAAAAGATATAGATTGTTCTAATGGAATAATTACATTATCTGCTAATGGAGGTACTATAGGAGGCAGTGGTTATACTTATGCTTTATGGTCTTATACACCTGCTAGTACAGCAACAAAAACAGCAATAAGTTATGCTGATTTTAGTGCTATTCCAGCTACATATGACGCTACAACTTTTGAAGGTTTTACAACAAACACAACATATAACATCCCAAATGGAAGTGAAGGAACTTATGAATTTATTGTTGTAGATGACAATAACTGTACAGATATTTCTTCACCTGTAATTATAAGTTTAGAAGATGCTTTACAATTTTCTGAAAACCATACAGATACTACATGTTCAGGAAATATAGATGGAACGATTACAATTATCACAGATACGCCACCAGGTTCATTAGCATATTCTTTAGAATATAGTGATGATGGAGGAACAACATTTCAAGCTTCAAATTCATTTACAGCTTTGGCACCTGGTGATTATACAATTACTATAAGAGCAACAAAAGGAGCTTCAGTTTGTAGTTATACTGTTGGTCCAATCACTATTGCTAATCCTTCTTCACCATCTAGTTCTGCTACTTTAAATCCAGATGCAACTTGTACTCAACCGAACGGAGTAATTACATTTACAGATGCAACAGGAGGTTCAGGTACTGGTTACCAGTATAGTATAAATAATGGAACTACATGGCAAAGTTCAACAATATTTAATACTGTTGGTCCAGGTACCTACGATTTATTAGTAAGAGATTCAAATGGATGTACTTCTCAAGTGTTACCACAAATTGTTGTTGATCCTTTTCCAACAATTCCTAATATTCCAAGTGCTATAGATTATAATTGTGATGGAACAGCAACAGTAACTTTCAACCCACCTGCTACACCATCATTAACATATAGTTATAGTATGGATGGAGGTACACCTCAAACATCTAATGTATTTACAAACGTAAGTGCTGCCACTCATACATTTACAGTTACAGCTGATAGAGCATGTCCGAGAGATTTTATTGTTGATGTTCTACCAAATCAAGGGTTTTCAGGTAGTATTACTGGAAGTACAAATTCAGAATGTAATGCTTCTAATAATGGAACAATTACGATTCAAGCAAATAATTTTACAGGAGGAAGTTATGAATACTCTATAGATGGTGGAGGTAGTTGGTCTTCAACAGCTGATAATCCTTTCAGGATTGTTGGTGTTCCAGCAGGAAATCATAACGTTAGAATTAGAGAAGATTCAGGTTCAATAGTTTGTGAATTAGACTTAGGAAATGTAACGATAACAGAACCAGATCCTTTAAATGTAACAGGTTCAATAACAACGACTGCAAATTGTACAGGACCAAATTCTGCATCTATAACGGTTCAAGCTACAGGTGGTACAGCACCATATGAATATAGCATAGATGATGGAGCAACATGGCAATCATCTAATATATTTACAGGTTTATCATCAGGAACTTATACTATAAGTGTAAGAGATACCAATAATTGTACAGAATGTGGTTGTTCAACAGATCCTTTCATCAATGGAAGTTTTGAAACTGTACCTTCTGGTATAACAACTTTTAGAATTGTTGATGAAAATCAATTAGATGGTTGGGACAGTACGGCTAGCGACAATCAATTAGAAATTTGGAGAAGTGGGTTCAATGGAGTTCCTGCTTCTGATGGAAATTATTTTGCTGAATTAAATGCAAATTTACCATCAGCTTTATATCAAGAATTTTGTACAATACCTGGAGATGTAATTAATTGGTCTTTAGATCATAGAGGAAGAAGTGGTACAGATGTAGCAGAAGTAAGAATTGGAGGAAACTTAACTACTTCGAACTTTACACAAACAATGTCAGATGGTAATTCTTCATGGGGATCATACTCAGGTTCTTATACAGTTCCTGCGGGACAAACAACAACAGTGATTTCTTTTGTTGCAATCTCTACTGCATCTGGTAGTTTATCTGTAGGTAATTTTATAGATAATGTTAGAATGACAGTAAATGCTGTAGGTTGTGTTCCTTTTACTATTGATGTTCCAAATCCAGATCCAGTATTATTTACAGCTACACCAGTTACATGTTATGATGGAACTAATGGAGAGATTACATTAAATATTACTAGTGGAGAAGCACCATTTAGAGTACGTTTAAACGGAGGAACTTTTGAGAATGTAACAGGATCAAGTCATACTTTTACAGGATTAGGAGCCAATACATATAATATAGAAGTTGTTGATAATAAAGGTTGTACAAACTCAATTTCCACAACAATTCTACCACAGATTACAGTAACAGCTACTAGCACACCAGAGGATTGTAACTTAGGTACGATTACTTCAGTAGGTGCAGGGGGAACAGGAACAGGATATGTTTATGCCGTAGTTGCAGATGGAGTTACACCAGTTGCAGGCGATTTTTCATCAGGTAATGCTTCAGTTGATAGAGCAGCTGGAACTTATGATGTTTATGTAGAGGATAGTAACGGATGTCGTGGAGTTTTCCAAGATGTTGTAGTAGGAAGTGTTTTACCAGTAACAGCAAGTGTGTCAGATACTCAGCCAAGCTGTTCAACAGATACAGGAAGTTTAAGTATTACAGTATCTCAAGGAACTTCACCATATACAATTAATATAACAGGAGCTTCTACTATTACACGAACAGGAGTTGGAACTACATCAGAGAATTTCACAGGCTTAGGAGATGGTACCTATAATATAGAAGTTGTAGATTCAGAAGGATGTAATTTTACAACAACAGGAACAATTACAGTTCCAGTTGCTTTAAGCGGTGGCGGAGCAAGTGAGACAGATTTAAGTTGTACTCCAACAGGAGGAACGAACTTAGGAAGCATTAGTTTCACAGATCCAACAGGAGGAACAGGCTCATATGTTTATTTCTACAAATTAACAAGTAGTGCTACATTCTTAAGTAGTACAACTTCACCAGTTACAGGCTTATCATCAGGAACTTATGATGTTCTTATAGAGGATACTAATGGCTGTAGTGGATTTACAGGTACAGTTACAATTGATGATTTACCAGCAGTACCAACGTTAAGCGAAGCAGTTGTTTATAATTGTGATGGTACAGGTAATATTACTATTACACCTAGCCCAGTAGGAACATATACCTATACTTTATTAGATTCAACAGGAGCTACAGTTGCTACAAATGGTACAGGAGTTTTCAATGGTCAAGCTGTTGGAAGTTATACAGTTGAAGTAGCTTACGGAAGTGGCTGTAGTACAGATATAGGAGTAGTTATATTAGATAATCAAGAATTTACAGCGAGTGTTGTAGGTTCAGCAGTTTCATGTAATGGTGATACAGATGGAGATATAACAATTACAGCGACTAACTTTGGAGTTTCATTTGAGTACAATATTAATGGTTTAGGTTGGGTAACAGGAAATACAACAAGTCCATTAACAGTACCGACTACATTAGGAGCAGGAACCTACACAGTTGAAGTTCGTTCCTCTACAGTTTCATCAGGAGGTTCACAATGTGTTGTTACGGTAAACAATGTAAGTATCACCGAGCCAAGTGCTTTAACAGGCTTAACGGCTAATGTTTTAAAAGAGGTTACATGTGATCCAGCTACAGGAGCGACAATTGAAGGAGATGTAACGGGAGGTACTCCACCATATACCTATGATTACCAATTAAATGGAGCGGGAGCTTTCATTACAAGTTTAACCGACATTCCAGCAGGAACACATACAATTAGAGTAACAGATGATAATGGATGTACAGCTACAGCTAGTTTTACAATAAACAATTTTGATCCAGTACTATTTACAGCTACACCAGTTACATGTTATGATGGCACTAATGGATCGATTACATTAAATATTACTAGTGGAGAGGCACCATTTAGAGCAAGTATAGATGGGGGAGCCTTTGAGAATGTAACAGGTTCAAGTCATACTTTTACAGGATTAGGAGCCAATACATATAGTATAGAAGTTATTGATAATAAAGGTTGTACAGAAACAGTAAACACAACAATTCTACCACAAGTTACGGTAACAGCTACCAGTACACCAGAGGATTGTAACTTAGGTACGATTACTTCAGTAGGTGCAGGGGGAACAGGAACAGGATATGTTTATGCCGTAGTTGCAGATGGAGTTACACCAGTTGCAGGCGATTTTTCATCAGGTAATGCTTCAGTTGATAGAGCAGCTGGAACTTATGATGTTTATGTAGAGGATAGTAACGGATGTCGTGGAGTTTTCCAAGATGTTGTAGTAGGAAGTGTTTTACCAGTAACAGCAAGTGTGTCAGATACTCAGCCAAGCTGTTCAACAGATACGGGTAGTTTAAGTATTACAGTATCTCAAGGAACTCCACCATATACAATTAATATAACAGGAGCTTCTACTATTACACGAACAGGAGTTGGAACTACATCAGAGAATTTCACAGGCTTAGGAGATGGTACCTATAATATAGAAGTTGTAGATTCAGAAGGATGTAATTTTACAACAACAGGAACAATTACAGTTCCAGTTGCTTTAAGTGGTGGCGGAGCAAGTGAGACAGATTTAAGTTGTACACCAACAGGAGGAACGAACTTAGGAAGCATTAGTTTCACAGATCCAACAGGAGGAACAGGCTCATATGTTTATTTCTACAAATTAACAAGTAGTGCTACATTCTTAAGTAGTACAACTTCACCAGTTACAGGCTTATCATCAGGGACTTATGATGTTCTTATAGAGGATACTAATGGCTGTAGTGGATTTACAGGTACAGTTACAATTGATGATTTACCAGCAGTACCAACGTTAAGCGAAGCAGTTGTTTATAATTGTGATGGTACAGGTAATATTACTATTACACCTAGCCCAGTAGGAACATATACCTATACTTTATTAGATTCAACAGGAGCTACAGTTGCTACAAATGGTACAGGAGTTTTCAATGGTCAAGCTGTTGGAAGTTATACAGTTGAAGTAGCTTACGGAAGTGGCTGTAGTACAGATATAGGAGTAGTTATATTAGATAATCAAGAATTTACAGCGAGTGTTGTAGGTTCAGCAGTTTCATGTAATGGTGATACAGATGGAGATATAACAATTACAGCGACTAACTTTGGAGCTTCATTTGAGTACAATATTAATGGTTTAGGTTGGGTAACAGGAAATACAACAAGTCCATTAACAGTACCGACTACATTAGGAGCAGGAACCTACACAGTTGAAGTTCGTTCCTCTACAGTTTCATCAGGAGGTTCACAATGTGTTGTTACGGTAAACAATGTAAGTATCACCGAGCCAAGTGCTTTAACAGGTTTAACGGCTAATGTTTTAAAAGAGGTTACATGTGACCCAGCTACAGGAGCGACAATTGAAGGAGATGTAACGGGAGGTACTCCACCATATAGCTATGATTACCAATTAAATGGAGCGGGAGCTTTCATTACAAGTTTAACCGACATTCCAGCAGGAACACATACAATTAGAGTAACAGATGATAATGGATGTACAGCTACAGCTAGTTTTACAATAAACAATTTTGATCCAGTACTATTTACAGCTACACCAGTTACATGTTATGATGGCACTAATGGATCGATTACATTAAATATTACTAGTGGAGAGGCACCATTTAGAGCAAGTATAGATGGGGGAGCCTTTGAGAATGTAACAGGTTCAAGTCATACTTTTACAGGATTAGGAGCCAATACATATAGTATAGAAGTTATTGATAATAAAGGTTGTACAGAAACAGTAAGCACAACAATTCTACCACAAGTTACGGTAACAGCTACCAGTACACCAGAGGATTGTAACTTAGGTACGATTACTTCAGTAGGTGCAGGGGGAACAGGAACAGGATATGTTTATGCCGTAGTTGCAGATGGAGTTACACCAGTTGCAGGCGATTTTTCATCAGGTAATGCTTCAGTTGATAGAGCAGCTGGAACTTATGATGTTTATGTAGAGGATAGTAACGGATGTCGTGGAGTTTTCCAAGATGTTGTAGTAGGAAGTGTTTTACCAGTAACAGCAAGTGTGTCAGATACTCAGCCAAGCTGTTCAACAGATACGGGTAGTTTAAGTATTACAGTATCTCAAGGAACTCCACCATATACAATTAATATAACAGGAGCTTCTACTATTACACGAACAGGAGTTGGAACTACATCAGAGAATTTCACAGGCTTAGGAGATGGTACCTATAATATAGAAGTTGTAGATTCAGAAGGATGTAATTTTACAACAACAGGAACAATTACAGTTCCAGTTGCTTTAAGTGGTGGCGGAGCAAGTGAGACAGATTTAAGTTGTACTCCAACAGGAGGAACGAACTTAGGAAGCATTAGTTTCACAGATCCAACAGGAGGAACAGGCTCATATGTTTATTTCTACAAATTAACAAGTAGTGCTACATTCTTAAGTAGTACAACTTCACCAGTTACAGGCTTATCATCAGGAACTTATGATGTTCTTATAGAGGATACTAATGGCTGTAGTGGATTTACAGGTACAGTTACAATTGATGATTTACCAGCAGTACCAACGTTAAGCGAAGCAGTTGTTTATAATTGTGATGGTACAGGTAATATTACTATTACACCTAGCCCAGTAGGAACATATACCTATACTTTATTAGATTCAACAGGAGCTACAGTTGCTACAAATGGTACAGGAGTTTTCAATGGTCAAGCTGTTGGAAGTTATACAGTTGAAGTAGCTTACGGAAGTGGCTGTAGTACAGATATAGGAGTAGTTATATTAGATAATCAAGAATTTACAGCGAGTGTTGTAGGTTCAGCAGTTTCATGTAATGGTGATACAGATGGAGATATAACAATTACAGCGACTAACTTTGGAGCTTCATTTGAGTACAATATTAATGGTTTAGGTTGGGTAACAGGAAATACAACAAGTCCATTAACAGTACCGACTACATTAGGAGCAGGAACCTACACAGTTGAAGTTCGTTCCTCTACAGTTTCATCAGGAGGTTCACAATGTGTTGTTACGGTAAACAATGTAAGTATCACCGAGCCAAGTGCTTTAACAGGCTTAACGGCTAATGTTTTAAAAGAGGTTACATGTGATCCAGCTACAGGAGCGACAATTGAAGGAGATGTAACGGGAGGTACTCCACCATATACCTATGATTACCAATTAAATGGAGCGGGAGCTTTCATTACAAGTTTAACCGACATTCCAGCAGGAACACATACAATTAGAGTAACAGATGATAATGGATGTACAGCTACAGCTAGTTTTACAATAAACAATTTTGACCCAGTACTATTCACAGCTACACCAGTTACATGTTATGATGGCACTAATGGATCGATTACATTAAATATTACTAGTGGAGAGGCACCATTTAGAGCAAGTATAGATGGGGGAGCCTTTGAGAATGTAACAGGTTCAAGTCATACTTTTACAGGATTAGGAGCCAATACATATAGTATAGAAGTTATTGATAATAAAGGTTGTACAGAAACAGTAAGCACAACAATTTTACCACAAGTTACGGTAACAGCTACTAGTACACCAGAGGATTGTAACTTAGGTACGATTACTTCAGTAGGTGCAGGGGGAACAGGAACAGGATATGTTTATGCCGTAGTTGCAGATGGAGTTACACCAGTTGCAGGCGATTTTTCATCAGGTAATGCTTCAGTTGATAGAGCAGCTGGAACTTATGATGTTTATGTAGAGGATAGTAACGGATGTCGTGGAGTTTTCCAAGATGTTGTAGTAGGAAGTGTTTTACCAGTAACAGCAAGTGTGTCAGATACTCAGCCAAGCTGTTCAACAGATACAGGAAGTTTAAGTATTACAGTATCTCAAGGAACTCCACCATATACAATTAATATAACAGGAGCTTCTACTATTACACGAACAGGAGTTGGAACTACATCAGAGAATTTCACAGGCTTAGGAGATGGTACCTATAATATAGAAGTTGTAGATTCAGAAGGATGTAATTTTACAACAACAGGAACAATTACAGTTCCAGTTGCTTTAAGTGGTGGCGGAGCAAGTGAGACAGATTTAAGTTGTACTCCAACAGGAGGAACGAACTTAGGAAGCATTAGTTTCACAGATCCAACAGGAGGAACAGGCTCATATGTTTATTTCTACAAATTAACAAGTAGTGCTACATTCTTAAGTAGTACAACTTCACCAGTTACAGGCTTATCATCAGGAACTTATGATGTTCTTATAGAGGATACTAATGGCTGTAGTGGATTTACAGGTACAGTTACAATTGATGATTTACCAGCAGTCCCAACGTTAAGCGAAGCAGTTGTTTATAATTGTGATGGTACAGGTAATATTACTATTACACCTAGCCCAGTAGGAACATATACCTATACTTTATTAGATTCAACAGGAGCTACAGTTGCTACAAATGGTACAGGAGTTTTCAATGGTCAAGCTGTTGGAAGTTATACAGTTGAAGTAGCTTACGGAAGTGGCTGTAGTACAGATATAGGAGTAGTTATATTAGATAATCAAGAATTTACAGCGAGTGTTGTAGGTTCAGCAGTTTCATGTAATGGTGATACAGATGGAGATATAACAATTACAGCGACTAACTTTGGAGCTTCATTTGAGTACAATATTAATGGTTTAGGTTGGGTAACAGGAAATACAACAAGTCCATTAACAGTACCGACTACATTAGGAGCAGGAACCTACACAGTTGAAGTTCGTTCCTCTACAGTTTCATCAGGAGGTTCACAATGTGTTGTTACGGTAAACAATGTAAGTATCACCGAGCCAAGTGCTTTAACAGGTTTAACGGCTAATGTTTTAAAAGAGGTTACATGTGATCCAGCTACAGGAGCGACAATTGAAGGAGATGTAACGGGAGGTACTCCACCATATACCTATGATTACCAATTAAATGGAGCGGGAGCTTTCATTACAAGTTTAACCGACATTCCAGCAGGAACACATACAATTAGAGTAACAGATGATAATGGATGTACAGCTACAGCTAGTTTTACAATAAACAATTTTGATCCAGTACTATTCACAGCTACACCAGTTACATGTTATGATGGCACTAATGGATCGATTACATTAAATATTACTAGTGGAGAGGCACCATTTAGAGCAAGTATAGATGGCGGAGCCTTTGAGAATGTAACAGGTTCAAGTCATACTTTTACAGGATTAGGAGCCAATACATATAGTATAGAAGTTATTGATAATAAAGGTTGTACAGAAACAGTAAGCACAACAATTTTACCACAAGTTACGGTAACAGCTACTAGTACACCAGAGGATTGTAACTTAGGTACGATTACTTCAGTAGGTGCAGGGGGAACAGGAACAGGATATGTTTATGCCGTAGTTGCAGATGGAGTTACACCAGTTGCAGGCGATTTTTCATCAGGTAATGCTTCAGTTGATAGAGCAGCTGGAACTTATGATGTTTATGTAGAGGATAGTAACGGATGTCGTGGAGTTTTCCAAGATGTTGTAGTAGGAAGTGTTTTACCAGTAACAGCAAGTGTGTCAGATACTCAGCCAAGCTGTTCAACAGATACAGGAAGTTTAAGTATTACAGTATCTCAAGGAACTCCACCATATACAATTAATATAACAGGAGCTTCTACTATTACACGAACAGGAGTTGGAACTACATCAGAGAATTTCACAGGCTTAGGAGATGGTACCTATAATATAGAAGTTGTAGATTCAGAAGGATGTAATTTTACAACAACAGGAACAATTACAGTTCCAGTTGCTTTAAGTGGTGGCGGAGCAAGTGAGACAGATTTAAGTTGTACTCCAACAGGAGGAACGAACTTAGGAAGCATTAGTTTCACAGATCCAACAGGAGGAACAGGCTCATATGTTTATTTCTACAAATTAACAAGTAGTGCTACATTCTTAAGTAGTACAACTTCACCAGTTACAGGCTTATCATCAGGAACTTATGATGTTCTTATAGAGGATACTAATGGCTGTAGTGGATTTACAGGTACAGTTACAATTGATGATTTACCAGCAGTCCCAACGTTAAGCGAAGCAGTTGTTTATAATTGTGATGGTACAGGTAATATTACTATTACACCTAGCCCAGTAGGAACATATACCTATACTTTATTAGATTCAACAGGAGCTACAGTTGCTACAAATGGTACAGGAGTTTTCAATGGTCAAGCTGTTGGAAGTTATACAGTTGAAGTAGCTTACGGAAGTGGCTGTAGTACAGATATAGGAGTAGTTATATTAGATAATCAAGAATTTACAGCGAGTGTTGTAGGTTCAGCAGTTTCATGTAATGGTGATACAGATGGAGATATAACAATTACAGCGACTAACTTTGGAGCTTCATTTGAGTACAATATTAATGGTTTAGGTTGGGTAACAGGAAATACAACAAGTCCATTAACAGTACCGACTACATTAGGAGCAGGAACCTACACAGTTGAAGTTCGTTCCTCTACAGTTTCATCAGGAGGTTCACAATGTGTTGTTACGGTAAACAATGTAAGTATCACCGAGCCAAGTGCTTTAACAGGCTTAACGGCTAATGTTTTAAAAGAGGTTACATGTGATCCAGCTACAGGAGCGACAATTGAAGGAGATGTAACGGGAGGTACTCCACCATATACCTATGATTACCAATTAAATGGAGCGGGAGCTTTCATTACAAGTTTAACCGACATTCCAGCAGGAACACATACAATTAGAGTAACAGATGATAATGGATGTACAGCTACAGCTAGTTTTACAATAAACAATTTTGACCCAGTACTATTCACAGCTACACCAGTTACATGTTATGATGGCACTAATGGATCGATTACATTAAATATTACTAGTGGAGAGGCACCATTTAGAGCAAGTATAGATGGGGGAGCCTTTGAGAATGTGACAGGTTCAAGTCATACTTTTACAGGATTAGGAGCCAATACATATAGTATAGAAGTTATTGATAATAAAGGTTGTACAGAAACAGTAAGCACAACAATTTTACCACAATTGGTAGCGGGTGTTACTGTTGTAGATGCAAGCTGTAATGCAGGTTCTATCACTATTAATCCTTCAGGTGGATCTGGTGGGTATACTTTTTCTGTAGAAGTCGACGCTGCAACCCCAGCAGGTGCTCCTTCTGGAAGTTTTTCAGGAACTAATCCAATATCAGCAGGTGCAGGTACTTATGATGTATTTGTAAGGGATAGTAATGGTTGTACAATTGTTATTGAAGATGTAATAGTAGGTAATGTTCCACCAGTAGGATTATCATTAACAGGAGTTCAACCTTTATGTAATGGAGATGAAGGAAGTATTGATGTAACAATTTCTAATGGTAGAATTCCTCATACAATAACAATTGAAGATTCAGTTGGAACAGTTTTACAAACAATAAATAATTTTACAGGGACTGTTTTATCATTCCCTAATCTATCTGCTGATACTTATACAGTGAGAATAACAGATGGTTTAACATGTAATGATTCTGACTCTGTAACATTAGTTAATCCCAATCCATTAGTTTTAGATATTGAACCAGTTCCACCACCAAATTGTGGAGTTTCAGAACCTTTATTAACTGGTTTTAAC
Organism: Tenacibaculum aquaeponti; assembly: GCF_052084715.1. Classification (GTDB taxonomy): domain Bacteria; phylum Bacteroidota; class Bacteroidia; order Flavobacteriales; family Flavobacteriaceae; genus Polaribacter. Next base: position 3,847,581 of record NZ_CP197288.1, read on the forward strand.
TTTATAAATGTTAGTCCTACAGATTTTCCTGGAGATATTTTAGAGTATACAGTAGATAATGGAACGACTTGGTTAGCATTTACTGATGGTCAAATTAGAGGATATGACCCTGATGATGTTGTTTATCCGGGGTTAAGAATTAGAGATGGAGTAACAGGTGTCGTTAAATGTATAGAACTTAACGGACAATTTATTATACCATTTAATGTTAGTGGTATTGTAGTAGATGTAACACCAACAGGAGATTGTGCAACAGGTTATATAGTTACTGTAGTTGCTCAAGGAGGAGTTGGACCATTTGAGTTTTCTATTAACTCATCAACAGGACCTTGGTTACCAGCAATTCAAGCTGGACCAGTAGATCTTGATCCAACCAATCCAAATTCAGATTTTAGAAGACACATTTTCTCAGATATAATACCAGGTTTAGATTATCAATTTTATGTAAGAGATACAACAACTGGATGTATAGAAACAAATGATCCGGATACGCCTTTAGTTTTCCCAGATTCTACATTTGACGTAAGTATTACAGGAGTAGTAAATAGTCAATCTTGTTCAGGTGCATCTAATGATGGAGCAATAACTTTTACTATTGATGACATTGACGGAGTTTTAGCAGGAAATAATATAGCTTGGGAATTATATGACGGAAATACTAATGCCCCATTAACAACACCAATAACAGGTACAATAGCAGATACAGAAACATATCCTTTCAATTTACCTGTTACAGGTTTAGATCCTGGTTTATATTATTTAATAATTGAAAGAGATCCAGCAACACCTACTACATGTAGTTGGGGAAGTCTAGATTTCGAAGTTCTTGAATCAGTAGCAATTACAGGAGTTTTAAATCCGATAAGAGATATTACTTGTAATGCAAATGGTGTAATAAGAGTTGAAAGTGTTGCAGGAGGTACACCTCCTTATACATATTCTTTAGTTAGTGCAACTAATTTTACAGTAGCTAGTGCTATAGTTAATGGTAACGAAATTGAGTTCCCATATTCTGCTGTCGGTACTATAACTTCAGATGTTACTAATATTTTTATTAGAATTACTGATAGTAATGGTAATGTTTGTACAACAGACTTAGGTCCAGAAACATTAATTGTTAGTCAGATACCTACATTTTCAGTTGCAAAGAATGATAATGCTTGTACAGCAGATTTAGGTGAAGTAACAGTAACAGTAACAGGAGCCACTACAGGAAATTATACAGCCACATTAACAGGTGCTCTTGGATCAAGTTTCACTTTAACAGGATCAGGACCTTTTAACTTCACAGGTTTAGTAGCAGATACATATACAGTAGCTTTTGAAGATACAAATGGATGTTCACCAGCAACGCAAAATATTACAATTAACCCAGATTTAGACTTTGATATTACTCCAGTAAGCATTTTAACTTGTGCTGTAGGAGCAGAATACAGTATTGAGGTTAGTTCAGGAACAGGAAGCTACAGTTATGTAGTTGAAGATCCAAGTTCAACAAGTGTTGCTACTGGCACAATAGTAGTAGGAACAGGAGTAAGCAGTAACTTTACTTTACCATTAGGTACAGCATTAGGAACGTATACTGTTAGAGTTACCGATACAGGTTCAGGTAGTTGTGTTGTAAGCAAGACCTTTGAAGTAGTTGCACCAGTTGATCCAGCATTTACAGTAAATGCTATCGATGCTACATGTAACGGAAGTGCTACAGGACGTATTGAAGTAACAGTAACAGCAGGCTTAACTCCATTCACATACAGTTTAGTTCAAACATCAGGATCAGGCTTAGGAGCAGGAGAAGGGGATTATGATCCGGTAAGTGGCGCTTTTACTAATGTCCCAGCAGGAACATATACAGTAACTTTAACTGGAGCAAATGGATGTTCAACAGATGTTACCGGAGTTATAGTAGATGACAATCCATTATTAACGGTTGTAGCACCAAGTGCAGTTCAATTTGGATGTAGTACAGGTAACACCGTTGACAATGCTACATTAAGTATCGATACTGCATCAGGTTCAGGAATTTCAGGAGGAAGCACAGTGTATAACACCGTTGAGTTATACTTAGATGTTGCCCCATTTGGAGATTTTGATACAAGTTTAGATACAGAGATTACAGCTGTAACAGTTGCAGGAAGTGTTAACACATACAGTATCTCAGATACATCAGGAGGGAATTTCTATGTGCGTGTTGTAGATAGCGAAGGGTGTGAGAGTTTCTCAGCAATAACTACAATCAATGCATTTGATGAATTACAAGATATCATCCCGAGTCAGAATGATGCGATTAGTTGTGTTAATGGTGGAGAATTAATAGATATAATCTTTAATTCAAGTTTAACAGTAACAGGAGCTACGGTTGTTATTTCAGATAATACAGGCGCTACAGTTGAGACGATCAATAATGTTGATAGTGGAGTAAGTGTAACAAATACTACACGATTAGCAGCAGGAGTTTACACAGTAACAGTTACTCATCCAGTAACAGGTTGTGAGTTAAGTTCGAGTTATGAAGTTGTTGATGTACCAAATCACTTAATCAATGTAACTCAAACGGCACCAGTTGTTTGTTTCGGCTCAAGTACCGCAGCAGTAGAGATTATCTTTGATAGTAGTACCCCATATACAGGCGGATATACTTATACAGTATTTGATGCAGGTACAGGAACAGCTACTGCTATCACAGGAAGTGGAACAGGAAATGTAGTAGAATCGATTACAGGTTTAGCCGCAGGCGATTACTTTGTTAGAGTAGCTATGACAGCGTTCCCAGACTGTACAAGAGATACAGCTACGTTTACCATATCAGGTCCAACAGGAGCTATTAGTTATACAGCGGTTCCAACAGGAATTACCTGTACAGGCGATAGTGATGGAAGTATCCGTGTAGACGCAGTTACAGGCGGATGGGGCGGTTATGAATACCAATTAGCTCCAGACACAGGTTCAGCTACCCCAGGAGGAACAGCAGCAGTTGCTTACAGTGGAAATAACTTATTTGAGAATTTATTACCAGGAGATTATATCGTAACTGTACGAGATACCAATGGATGTGAGGTTGCACAGAATGTTAATGTATCAGATGTTACTCAGGTTAACTTTAGTGTTACCAAGAATGACAATGCATGTAGTACAGATGGAGGAGAGATTACAGTTACTATTGCAGATGGAAGTTCACCATACACAGCAACGTTAAGTGGTGCATTAGGATCAAGCTTTACTTTAACAGGAGCGAGTCCATTAGTATTTAGTGGTTTAGTAGCAGATGATTATACGGTTTCAGTAGTTGACAGTAATAACTGTCCAGCAGCAGGAGCACAGAATATTACAATTAATCCAGATTTAGACTTTGATGTTACTCCAGTAAGCATTTTAAGTTGTGTTGGAGGTCCAGAATACAGTATTGAGGTTAATTCAGGAACAGGAAGCTACAGTTATGTAGTTGAAGATCCAAGTTCAACAAGTGTTGCTACTGGCACAATAGCAGTAGGAACAGGAGTAAGCAGTAACTTTACTTTACCATTAGGTACAGCATTAGGAACTTATACTGTTAGAGTTACCGATACAGGTTCAGGTAGTTGTGTTGTAAGCAAGACCTTTGAAGTAGTTGCACCAGTTGATCCAGTATTTACAGTAAATGCTATCGATGCTACATGTAACGGAAGTGCTACAGGACGTATTGAAGTAACAGTAACAGCAGGCTTAACTCCATTCACATACAGTTTAGTTCAAACATCAGGATCAGGCTTAGGAGCAGGAGAAGGGGATTATGATCCGGTAAGTGGCGCTTTTACTAATGTCCCAGCAGGAACATATACAGTAACTTTAACTGGAGCAAATGGATGTTCAACAGATGTTACCGGAGTTATAGTAGATGACAATCCATTATTAACGGTTGTAGCACCAAGTGCAGTTCAATTTGGATGTAGTACAGGTAACACTGTTGATAATGCTACATTAAGTATCGATACTGCATCAGGCTCAGGAATTTCAGGAGGAAGCACAGTGTATAACACCGTTGAGTTATACTTAGATGTTGCCCCATTTGGAGATTTTGATACAAGTTTAGATACAGAGATTACAGCTGTAACAGTAACAGGAACAGTAAAAACTTTCAGTATATCTGATACTGCAGGAGGTAACTATTACATTAGGGTATTAGATAGTGAAGGGTGTGAGAGTTTCTCAGCAATGACTACAATCAATGCATTTGATGAATTACAAGATATCATCCCGAGTCAGAATGATGCGATTAGTTGTGTTAATGGTGGAGAATTAATAGATATAATCTTTAATTCAAGTTTAACAGTAACAGGAGCTACGGTTGTTATTTCAGATAATACAGGCGCTACAGTTGAGACGATCAATAATGTTGATAGTGGAGTAAGTGTAACAAATACTACACGATTAGCAGCAGGAGTTTACACAGTAACAGTTACTCATCCAGTAACAGGCTGTGAGTTAAGTTCGAGTTATGAAGTTGTTGATGTACCAAATCACTTAATCAATGTAACTCAAACGGCACCAGTTGTTTGTTTCGGCTCAAGTACCGCAGCAGTAGAGATTATCTTTGATAGTAGTACCCCATATACAGGCGGATATACTTATACAGTATTTGATGCAGGTACAGGAACAGCTACTGCTATCACAGGAAGTGGAACAGGAAATGTAGTAGAATCGATTACAGGTTTAGCCGCAGGCGATTACTTTGTTAGAGTAGCTATGACAGCGTTCCCAGACTGTACAAGAGATACAGCTACGTTTACCATATCAGGTCCAACAGGAGCTATTAGTTATACAGCGGTTCCAACAGGAATTACCTGTACAGGCGATAGTGATGGAAGTATCCGTGTAGACGCAGTTACAGGCGGATGGGGCGGTTATGAATACCAATTAGCTCCAGACACAGGTTCAGCTACCCCAGGAGGAACAGCAGCAGTTGCTTACAGTGGAAATAACTTATTTGAGAATTTATTACCAGGAGATTATATCGTAACTGTACGAGATACCAATGGATGTGAGGTTGCACAGAATGTTAATGTATCAGATGTTACTCAGGTTAACTTTAGTGTTACCAAGAATGACAATGCATGTAGTACAGATGGAGGAGAGATTACAGTTACTATTGCAGATGGAAGTTCACCATACACAGCAACGTTAAGTGGAGCATTAGGATCAAGCTTTACTTTAACAGGAGCGAGTCCATTAGTATTTAGTGGTTTAGTAGCAGATGATTATACGGTTTCAGTAGTTGACAGTAATAACTGTCCAGCAGCAGGAGCACAGAATATTACAATTAACCCAGATTTAGACTTTGATGTTACTCCAGTAAGCATTTTAAGTTGTGTTGGAGGTCCAGAATACAGTATTGAGGTTAATTCAGGAACAGGAAGCTACAGTTATGTAGTTGAAGATCCAAGTTCAACAAGTGTTGCTACTGGCACAATAGCAGTAGGAACAGGAGTAAGCAGTAACTTTAATTTACCATTAGGTACAGCATTAGGAACGTATACTGTTAGAGTTACCGATACAGGTTCAGGCAGTTGTGTTGTAAGCAAGACCTTTGAAGTAGTTGCACCAGTTGATCCAGCATTTACAGTAAATGCTATCGATGCTACATGTAACGGAAGTGCTACAGGACGTATTGAAGTAACAGTAACAGCAGGCTTAACTCCATTCACATACAGTTTAGTTCAAACATCAGGATCAGGCTTAGGAGCAGGAGAAGGGGATTATGATCCGGTAAGTGGCGCTTTTACTAATGTCCCAGCAGGAACATATACAGTAACTTTAACTGGAGCAAATGGATGTTCAACAGATGTTACCGGAGTTATAGTAGATGACAATCCATTATTAACGGTTGTAGCACCAAGTGCAGTTCAATTTGGATGTAGTACAGGTAACACCGTTGACAATGCTACATTAAGTATCGATACTGCATCAGGTTCAGGAATTTCAGGAGGAAGCACAGTGTATAACACCGTTGAGTTATACTTAGATGTTGCCCCATTTGGAGATTTTGATACAAGTTTAGATACAGAGATTACAGCTGTAACAGTTGCAGGAAGTGTTAACACATACAGTATCTCAGATACATCAGGAGGGAATTTCTATGTGCGTGTTGTAGATAGTGAAGGGTGTGAGAGTTTCTCAGCAATGACTACAATCAATGCATTTGATGAATTACAAGATATCATCCCGAGTCAGAATGATGCGATTAGTTGTGTTAATGGTGGAGAATTAATAGATATAATCTTTAATTCAAGTTTAACAGTAACAGGAGCTACGGTTGTTATTTCAGATAATACAGGCGCTACAGTTGAGACGATCAATAATGTTGATAGTGGAGTAAGTGTAACAAATACTACACGATTAGCAGCAGGAGTTTACACAGTAACAGTTACTCATCCAGTAACAGGCTGTGAGTTAAGTTCGAGTTATGAAGTTGTTGATGTACCAAATCACTTAATCAATGTAACTCAAACGGCACCAGTTGTTTGTTTCGGCTCAAGTACCGCAGCAGTAGAGATTATCTTTGATAGTAGTACCCCATATACAGGCGGATATACTTATACAGTATTTGATGCAGGTACAGGAACAGCTACTGCTATCACAGGAAGTGGAACAGGAAATGTAGTAGAATCGATTACAGGTTTAGCCGCAGGCGATTACTTTGTTAGAGTAGCTATGACAGCGTTCCCAGACTGTACAAGAGATACAGCTACGTTTACCATATCAGGTCCAACAGGAGCTATTAGTTATACAGCGGTTCCAACAGGAATTACCTGTACAGGCGATAGTGATGGAAGTATCCGTGTAGACGCAGTTACAGGCGGATGGGGCGGTTATGAATACCAATTAGCTCCAGACACAGGTTCAGCTACCCCAGGAGGAACAGCAGCAGTTGCTTACAGTGGAAATAACTTATTTGAGAATTTATTACCAGGAGATTATATCGTAACTGTACGAGATACCAATGGATGTGAGGTTGCACAGAATGTTAATGTATCAGATGTTACTCAGGTTAACTTTAGTGTTACCAAGAATGACAATGCATGTAGTACAGATGGAGGAGAGATTACAGTTACTATTGCAGATGGAAGTTCACCATACACAGCAACGTTAAGTGGAGCATTAGGATCAAGCTTTACTTTAACAGGAGCGAGTCCATTAGTATTTAGTGGTTTAGTAGCAGATGATTATACGGTTTCAGTAGTTGACAGTAATAACTGTCCAGCAGCAGGAGCACAGAATATTACAATTAATCCAGATTTAGACTTTGATGTTACTCCAGTAAGCATTTTAAGTTGTGTTGGAGGTCCAGAATACAGTATTGAGGTTAATTCAGGAACAGGAAGCTACAGTTATGTAGTTGAAGATCCAAGTTCAACAAGTGTTGCTACTGGCACAATAGCAGTAGGAACAGGAGTAAGCAGTAACTTTACTTTACCATTAGGTACAGCATTAGGAACTTATACTGTTAGAGTTACCGATACAGGTTCAGGCAGTTGTGTTGTAAGCAAGACCTTTGAAGTAGTTGCACCGGTTGATCCAGCATTTACAGTAAATGCTATCGATGCTACATGTAACGGAAGTGCTACAGGGCGTATTGAAGTAACAGTAACAGCAGGCTTAACTCCATTCACATACAGTTTAGTTCAAACATCAGGATCAGGCTTAGGAGCAGGAGAAGGGGATTATGATCCGGTAAGTGGCGCTTTTACTAATGTCCCAGCAGGAACATATACAGTAACTTTAACTGGAGCAAATGGATGTTCAACAGATGTTACCGGAGTTATAGTAGATGACAATCCATTATTAACGGTTGTAGCACCAAGTGCAGTTCAATTTGGATGTAGTACAGGTAACACCGTTGACAATGCTACATTAAGTATCGATACTGCATCAGGTTCAGGAATTTCAGGAGGAAGCACAGTGTATAACACCGTTGAGTTATACTTAGATGTTGCCCCATTTGGAGATTTTGATACAAGTTTAGATACAGAGATTACAGCTGTAACAGTTGCAGGAAGTGTTAACACATACAGTATCTCAGATACATCAGGAGGGAATTTCTATGTGCGTGTTGTAGATAGCGAAGGGTGTGAGAGTTTCTCAGCAATAACTACAATCAATGCATTTGATGAATTACAAGATATCATCCCGAGTCAGAATGATGCGATTAGTTGTGTTAATGGTGGAGAATTAATAGATATAATCTTTAATTCAAGTTTAACAGTAACAGGAGCTACGGTTGTTATTTCAGATAATACAGGCGCTACAGTTGAGACGATCAATAATGTTGATAGTGGAGTAAGTGTAACAAATACTACACGATTAGCAGCAGGAGTTTACACAGTAACAGTTACTCATCCAGTAACAGGCTGTGAGTTAAGTTCGAGTTATGAAGTTGTTGATGTACCAAATCACTTAATCAATGTAACTCAAACGGCACCAGTTGTTTGTTTCGGCTCAAGTACCGCAGCAGTAGAGATTATCTTTGATAGTAGTACCCCATATACAGGCGGATATACTTATACAGTATTTGATGCAGGTACAGGAACAGCTACTGCTATCACAGGAAGTGGAACAGGAAATGTAGTAGAATCGATTACAGGTTTAGCCGCAGGCGATTACTTTGTTAGAGTAGCTATGACAGCGTTCCCAGACTGTACAAGAGATACAGCTACGTTTACCATATCAGGTCCAACAGGAGCTATTAGTTATACAGCGGTTCCAACAGGAATTACCTGTACAGGCGATAGTGATGGAAGTATCCGTGTAGACGCAGTTACAGGCGGATGGGGCGGTTATGAATACCAATTAGCTCCAGACACAGGTTCAGCTACCCCAGGAGGAACAGCAGCAGTTGCTTACAGTGGAAATAACTTATTTGAGAATTTATTACCAGGAGATTATATCGTAACTGTACGAGATACCAATGGATGTGAGGTTGCACAGAATGTTAATGTATCAGATGTTACTCAGGTTAACTTTAGTGTTACCAAGAATGACAATGCATGTAGTACAGATGGAGGAGAGATTACAGTTACTATTGCAGATGGAAGTTCACCATACACAGCAACGTTAAGTGGAGCATTAGGATCAAGCTTTACTTTAACAGGAGCGAGTCCATTAGTATTTAGTGGTTTAGTAGCAGATGATTATACGGTTTCAGTAGTTGACAGTAATAACTGTCCAGCAGCAGGAGCACAGAATATTACAATTAACCCAGATTTAGACTTTGATGTTACTCCAGTAAGCATTTTAAGTTGTGTTGGAGGTCCAGAATACAGTATTGAGGTTAATTCAGGAACAGGAAGCTACAGTTATGTAGTTGAAGATCCAAGTTCAACAAGTGTTGCTACTGGCACAATAGCAGTAGGAACAGGAGTAAGCAGTAACTTTAATTTACCATTAGGTACAGCATTAGGAACGTATACTGTTAGAGTTACCGATACAGGTTCAGGCAGTTGTGTTGTAAGCAAGACCTTTGAAGTAGTTGCACCGGTTGATCCAGCATTTACAGTAAATGCTATCGATGCTACATGTAACGGAAGTGCTACAGGACGTATTGAAGTAACAGTAACAGCAGGCTTAACTCCATTCACATACAGTTTAGTTCAAACATCAGGATCAGGCTTAGGAGCAGGAGAAGGGGATTATGATCCGGTAAGTGGCGCTTTTACTAATGTCCCAGCAGGAACATATACAGTAACTTTAACTGGAGCAAATGGATGTTCAACAGATGTTACCGGAGTTATAGTAGATGACAATCCATTATTAACGGTTGTAGCACCAAGTGCAGTTCAATTTGGATGTAGTACAGGTAACACCGTTGACAATGCTACATTAAGTATCGATACTGCATCAGGTTCAGGAATTTCAGGAGGAAGCACAGTGTATAACACCGTTGAGTTATACTTAGATGTTGCCCCATTTGGAGATTTTGATACAAGTTTAGATACAGAGATTACAGCTGTAACAGTTGCAGGAAGTGTTAACACATACAGTATCTCAGATACATCAGGAGGGAATTTCTATGTGCGTGTTGTAGATAGCGAAGGGTGTGAGAGTTTCTCAGCAATAACTACAATCAATGCATTTGATGAATTACAAGATATCATCCCGAGTCAGAATGATGCGATTAGTTGTGTTAATGGTGGAGAATTAATAGATATAATCTTTAATTCAAGTTTAACAGTAACAGGAGCTACGGTTGTTATTTCAGATAATACAGGCGCTACAGTTGAGACGATCAATAATGTTGATAGTGGAGTAAGTGTAACAAATACTACACGATTAGCAGCAGGAGTTTACACAGTAACAGTTACTCATCCAGTAACAGGTTGTGAGTTAAGTTCGAGTTATGAAGTTGTTGATGTACCAAATCACTTAATCAATGTAACTCAAACGGCACCAGTTGTTTGTTTCGGCTCAAGTACCGCAGCAGTAGAGATTATCTTTGATAGTAGTACCCCATATACAGGCGGATATACTTATACAGTATTTGATGCAGGTACAGGAACAGCTACTGCTATCACAGGAAGTGGAACAGGAAATGTAGTAGAATCGATTACAGGTTTAGCCGCAGGCGATTACTTTGTTAGAGTAGCTATGACAGCGTTCCCAGACTGTACAAGAGATACAGCTACGTTTACCATATCAGGTCCAACAGGAGCTATTAGTTATACAGCGGTTCCAACAGGAATTACCTGTACAGGCGATAGTGATGGAAGTATCCGTGTAGACGCAGTTACAGGCGGATGGGGCGGTTATGAATACCAATTAGCTCCAGACACAGGTTCAGCTACCCCAGGAGGAACAGCAGCAGTTGCTTACAGTGGAAATAACTTATTTGAGAATTTATTACCAGGAGATTATATCGTAACTGTACGAGATACCAATGGATGTGAGGTTGCACAGAATGTTAATGTATCAGATGTTACTCAGGTTAACTTTAGTGTTACCAAGAATGACAATGCATGTAGTACAGATGGAGGAGAGATTACAGTTACTATTGCAGATGGAAGTTCACCATACACAGCAACGTTAAGTGGTGCATTAGGATCAAGCTTTACTTTAACAGGAGCGAGTCCATTAGTATTTAGTGGTTTAGTAGCAGATGATTATACGGTTTCAGTAGTTGACAGTAATAACTGTCCAGCAGCAGGAGCACAGAATATTACAATTAATCCAGATTTAGACTTTGATGTTACTCCAGTAAGCATTTTAAGTTGTGTTGGAGGTCCAGAATACAGTATTGAGGTTAATTCAGGAACAGGAAGCTACAGTTATGTAGTTGAAGATCCAAGTTCAACAAGTGTTGCTACTGGCACAATAGCAGTAGGAACAGGAGTAAGCAGTAACTTTACTTTACCATTAGGTACAGCATTAGGAACTTATACTGTTAGAGTTACCGATACAGGTTCAGGTAGTTGTGTTGTAAGCAAGACCTTTGAAGTAGTTGCACCAGTTGATCCAGTATTTACAGTAAATGCTATCGATGCTACATGTAACGGAAGTGCTACAGGACGTATTGAAGTAACAGTAACAGCAGGCTTAACTCCATTCACATACAGTTTAGTTCAAACATCAGGATCAGGCTTAGGAGCAGGAGAAGGGGATTATGATTCGGGAAGTGGCGCTTTTACTAATGTCCCAGCAGGAACATATACAGTAACTTTAACTGGAGCAAATGGATGTTCAACAGATGTTACCGGAGTTATAGTAGATGACAATCCATTATTAACGGTTGTAGCACCAAGTGCAGTTCAATTTGGATGTAGTACAGGTAACACTGTTGATAATGCTACATTAAGTATCGATACTGCATCAGGCTCAGGAATTTCAGGAGGAAGCACAGTGTATAACACCGTTGAGTTATACTTAGATGTTGCCCCATTTGGAGATTTTGATACAAGTTTAGATACAGAGATTACAGCTGTAACAGTAACAGGAACAGTAAAAACTTTCAGTATATCTGATACTGCAGGAGGTAACTATTACATTAGGGTATTAGATAGTGAAGGGTGTGAGAGTTTCTCAGCAATGACTACAATCAATGCATTTGATGAATTACAAGATATCATCCCGAGTCAGAATGATGCGATTAGTTGTGTTAATGGCGGAGAATTAATCGATATAATCTTTAATTCAAGTTTAACAGTAACAGGAGCTATGGTTGTTATTTCAGATAATACAGGCGCTACAGTTGAAACGATCAATAATGTTGATAGTGGAGTAAGTGTAACAAATACTACAAGATTAGCAGTAGGAGTGTATACAATAACTGTCACACATCCAACTACAGGTTGTGAATTAACTACAACTTACAATGTAGAGGATGTTATAGATCATATTATTAATGTTTCTCAAACAGCACCAGTTGTTTGTTTCGGTTCAAGTACAGCAGCAGTAGATATTATATTTGATGCAAGTTCTCCATATGCAGGCGGATATACGTATACGGTATTTGATGCAGGTACAGGAACAGCTACGGCTATTACAGGAACAGCTACATCAGGAAATACTCCTCAAACAATTACAGGTTTATCAACAGGAGATTACTTTGTTAGAGTTGTAATGAATGCATTCCCAGACTGTACAAGAGATACAGGAGTATTTTCTATAGCAGGTCCAGCTGCAGTTTTAAATGCTACATTAACAACTACGCCAATTAATTGTGCTACTAATGATAGTGGTGAAGTTACAATTAATGCTGTAGGCGGATGGAATGGATATGAATATCAATTAGTAAATACTACGACTTCGACCACAGTTCAAGCTTTTGGAACTAATAATATTATTGGAGGTTTAACAGCAGGAACTTACGAGGTAACTGTTAGAGATGCCAATGGATGTCCATTTGTAGATACATTTACATTAACAGATCCTACAACAATAGATTTTATCCCTCAAGTAACAACTCAAATAGAATGTGAGGGTGATGAAACTGCAGTAGTTACTGTGACAGGAGTAACAGGAGGAGCTCAAACAACAAGACCTGTATATTCTTATAGTTTAGAATTTCCTGATGGAACTTCTACAGCAATTCAGTCTTCTAATGTATTTAGTGGATTAGGTGCAGGAGTTTATAAAGTAACAGTTTACGATGAATTTAACTGTAGAAATACGTTGAGTGTAACGGTTAATGAACCTTCTGAAATTGTTGCATCTGCGGTTATTACAGGAAACATTACATGTACTGTTCCTAACGCTACAGTAGAAGTAAGTGGAATTGGTGGAACTGGATCTTATGAGTATAGTATTGATGGAACAACGTTCGTAGCATCAAATGTATTTACAGTACCAGCAGGAGATTATAATTTTTATGTTAGAGATGCGAATAATTGTATTTCAGTTCCATTTGTAGTCTCAATCCCAGCTTTAGAACCATTAGTGGCTACATTAGATGATTCTTTAGGATTTATTACTTGTAATGGTAATGCTGATGCCGTTTTATCTGCAACTACAGTAGGTGGTTTAGGAAGTAACATGTATGAATTAATAGATGTTAATACTTCTGCTTCAGTTGCTGGTCCTCAGGCTGATAATATATTTAGAAATATTGGGCCTGGTGAATATTTAATCAGAGTAACAAGTTTAGATTGTACAGCTGATACACGTCCAGTTACTATTACTGATCCAGATCTTTTAGTAACTACTCCAACAGTAGTTAATGTAAGTTGTAATGGATCAACAGACGGTAGTATCACTTTAAATACAATTGGAGGTACAGGTGCTTATGTTTACGAGATAAATACAGCTCCAGGTAGATTCCAATCAGAAAATGTGTTCAATAACTTAGCTGCAGGTATCTATAGAATTACTGTGCTTGATGAAAATGGATGTCCGAATATATTAGATGTCGAAGTATTTGAGCCAACTGTTTTAAATGCAGAAATAGATATTACATCTGTTGTACAACAACCATGTGTAACAGATCCAGCACCATCATTTACAGTCAATATTACAGGAGGAACACCTCCATATACATTAAGATTAAGTGATGGTAGCGCACCAGTAACATTAGGATTAACAGAAACTAGTTATACATATAATAACTTAAATTCTGGTCAATCTTATGCAGTTATCGTTACAGACTCTAGAGGATGTAGAATACCAGATCCTTTAAGAGTTCAGTTCGAGGCAGCAGTAGATTTAGGATTTGAAACACCAATTGTTTCTTATGATTGTTCACAACAAGCTACTATTACAGCTACAGTTGCTGAAATTTATAGAGATGAAGTAGTTTATATGTTAACTGGTCCAGAAAGTGCAAGTAACGATACAGGTATTTTCCAAGTGAATACACCAGGAACTTATACTGTTGAAGTTACACATGCAGTAGGATTAGGGTGTACACCTCCTTCAGAACAAGTTACTGTATCAGCAATATCGCCATTACAATTAACGATTGATGATTCACAATTAAATACTTTAATAGCAAATGCTTCAGGAGGTATTGGACCATTTGAGTATAGTATAGATGGAAGTGCTTTTACATCAGAGAATACATTTATAATAAATCAAACAAGAGATTATGTAATAACAGTAAGAGATTCTAGAGGTTGTGAAGAAACAGTAACTGTAAGAGGAATATTTATTACGATAGAAGTTCCAAACTATTTCACACCAAATGGAGATTCACAACAAGATTATTGGTATCCTGTTAAAGTACAACCGTATCATAATTTAAAAGTTTATATTTATGACAGGTATGGTAGACAGTTACAATTATATTCAGGAGTTCAACAAGGTTGGGATGGAACATATCAAGGAAGACCATTACCTTCAGGTGATTACTGGTATACAATAGAATTTACAGAAATTACTGGTGAAGAGAAAAGATTAATAGGACACTTTACGTTATATAGGTAAAAAATAAAATGAAGAATACATTTTTAGCATTTGTGCTACTGATTTTCTCAGTAGCACGTTTATCAAGCCAAGAGAATGACTTACCCCAATATGTCAATCATATGGCTGATAATCCTTTTTTAATTTCGCCCGCTTATGCAGGTATTGGAGCTGGATTTCAGCTTCGATTAAATGGAGTTAGTCAATGGTTAGGAGTTAAAGAAGCTCCAGATACTCAATCTTTAAGTTTAGAAGCTAGGTTAGCTGAAAGATTTGGAGGAGGATTAACTATTTTTAATGATAAAAATGGATTTACAACACAAAAAGGTGTACGTTTATCTTTAGCTAGCCATTTAACATTAAGTGATCTTTATGATAGTTTTTTATCATTAGGTTTGAGTTATAGTTTTATACAGTTTGGAATTGATACTACAGATTTTATAGATCCTTTAAGTCCAGGAACACCTGTGAATTTGCCTAATAGAGTTTTAAACTCTTCAAATTTTGACATTAGTATGTTATATCGATTCGGAAGATTTGCTATTAGTGGTAATGTTGTAAACTTGTTAGATAAAAAGATAGATGATTTTACAACAGGTGAACCAGAAGTACTAAGAAGATATTCTGTTTATACAAATTATAATTTTAGGATAAATAGAAATACAGAGTTTGAACCTTCTGCTTTTGTAGAATATTTTGAAGCCAGTCAACGTTCTAGAACAGATATTAATGTAAAATTAAGAAGACGTATTAGAGATGGATATATTTGGGGAGGATTAAGTTATACTTTCTTAAACGATCAATTCTTTACTCCAAACGCGTTAGCTCCATTATTTGGTATAAAAAAGAATAAATTGTATTTATCTTATGGTTTCAGTATCACAACAAATGAAATCATCGGATTCAACAATGGTACTCATATGATAACATTAGGGTTCGATTACGATCGTAGACCAAGTTTGGCTCGATGTACAAGAAAGATGATTATGTTCTAAGAAATCATATCATAAATAATAAAAAAGCCTCAAGTAAGATAACTTGAGGCTTTTTTATTCTAATTTTGCAGAGATGAATAATAGTGAATCAACAAATCTTAATAAATTTATTAGTTCAACAGGAATTTGTTCTAGAAGAGAAGCAGAAAAACTAATTGTTGCAGGAAGAGTTACGATTAATGGAAAACCAACTCAACTAGGAAACAGAGTTTTTGAAGGAGATATTGTAAAAGTTGATGGCAAACCATTAAAAGCAAAACCAAAGACGATTTATATAGCTTTAAACAAGCCTATTGGTATAGTTTGTACAACTGATAGTAAAGAGAGAAAGAATATTGTAAAATTTGTTGGTCATCCGCAACGGTTATTTCCTATCGGACGATTAGATAAACCTTCTGAAGGGTTAATTTTTTTAACGAATGATGGAGATATCGTAAACAAGATATTAAGAGCAGGAAACAATCATGAAAAAGAATATATAGTTACAGTAAACAAAGAGATTAATGATCGCTTTATAACTAGAATGGGAAATGGAATTCCAATTTTAGGAACAGTAACTAAAAAATGTAAAGTCACTCAAATTAATCCCAACACATTTAAAATCATACTAACACAAGGCTTAAACCGTCAAATTAGAAGAATGTGTGAGTATTTAGATTACGAAGTAACCAAGCTTAAAAGAACTCGTATAATGAATGTTGAATTAGGAAGTTTGAAAACAGGAGAATGGAGAGAACTTTCTAGTCACGAAATGGATAAGATTAATCAATTAGTTAAAAGCTCTGTAAAAACAGAAGAAGCTTCAAAAGAAAAAGCACCACAAAAGAAAAAAAACACCCAAAAGCCTAAAAGTTTTAAATCTAAATTTGGTAGACAAAGAAGAAACAGATAATACTATATTCTTCAAAAAATAAGAAACTTTTAACGAAGTGCTTTTTAACATTTAACTTACATGCGTATCTTTGTCGCCTATGCAATTCGAATTAAAACAAAAAGACCCTAAAAGTAAGGCAAGAGCTGGAGTAATAACAACCGATCATGGTACTATAGAAACTCCAATATTTATGCCTGTTGGTACAGTAGCTTCAGTAAAAGGAGTACATCAATCTGAACTTAAAGACGAGATTAATCCAGATATTATTTTAGGAAACACCTATCATTTATATTTAAGACCAAAAACAGATATTCTTGAGCAGGCCGGTGGATTGCATAAATTCATGAATTGGGATAGAAATATTTTAACTGATAGTGGTGGTTATCAAGTATATTCTCTTTCAGGAAGAAGAAAAATTAATGAAGAAGGTGTAAAATTTAAGAGTCATATTGATGGTTCTACACATTTTTTTACACCTGAAAATGTAATGGAAATTCAACGTTCTATTGGAGCTGATATTATTATGGCTTTTGATGAATGTACTCCGTATCCATGTGATTACAACTATGCAAAGAACTCGATGCATATGACACATCGTTGGTTAAAACGTTGTATTAATCACTTAGAAAAAACGCCACTTAAGTACGATTACAATCAAACTTTATTTCCAATTGTTCAAGGAAGTACATATACCGATTTGCGTAAACAATCAGCTGAATTTATAGCTTCAGTAGAGGCAGAAGGAAACGCAATTGGAGGATTATCTGTAGGCGAGCCGGCAGAAGAAATGTATGCAATGACAGATGTTGTTTGTAGTATTTTACCAGAAGATAAACCGAGATATTTAATGGGAGTTGGAACTCCAATTAATATCCTTGAAAATATTGCTTTAGGTGTAGATATGTTCGATTGTGTAATGCCTACTAGAAATGCTAGAAATGGTATGTTATTTACAGCACACGGAACAATAAATATTAAAAATAAGAAGTGGGAAAATGACTTTTCTCCAATCGATGATATGGGAATTACTTTTGTAGATACACTATACTCAAAAGCCTATTTACGTCACTTATTTGCTTCAAAAGAATTATTAGGGAAACAAATCGCTTCAATTCATAATTTAGGTTTCTATTTGTGGTTGGTTAGAGAAGCTAGAAAACATATTTTAGAAGGAGATTTTGCAGTTTGGAAAGACAGAATGGTAAAACAAATGAGTAAACGATTGTAAATTGAAAATACTCGATTGGTACATATTAAAACGTTACTTAACTACGTTTCTGTTTACACTGCTTATTTTAATACCTATTGCAGTAGCGATAGATATTGCAGAGAAAATCGATAAGTTTTTAAGACACGAAAACTTAACCTTTTTCGAAGTAGTAAATGATTATTATAAGAATTTTATTATTTACTATGCAAACACTTTTATGCCTTTGGCGCTGTTTTTAGCGGTAATTATATTTACTTCTCGATTAGCAAATAATACTGAAATTGTAGCAATTAACAGTTCTCAAATTTCATTTACACGTTTTCTGTATCCTTATTTCATAGGAGCTACTATTGTTACTATTATTGCTTTAGGAATGAATCACTATGTAGTTCCAAGTAGTAGTAAAACAAGAAAAAAGTTTGAAAGAACTTATTTAAAGAAAAAACGTTATCAAGATCAAATTGTAAAAGAATTTAGCCTGCAATTAAATGATAGTACTTACATGTATGTGCAGAATTATAATTTAAAATCTAATTCAGGAAGTAATTTTTCTACATCAATTTATGAGGATAGAAAATTAAAATTCAAATTAATTGCTGATCATATTCGTTGGAAGGATACGATATTTAAACTTCAAAATTGGAAAGCTCGAAAGATTTATAAAGATCGAGATAGTATTTGGTTTGGAACTTCAATGGATACTGTATTTAGTTTTACTCCAAAGGATTTCAATTATAAAACAGCAATGGCTCAAGAAATGCCTTCAAATGAGTTAAAAGAATTCATAAAAATATCAAAGAAAAGAGGGGTTAAAAACTTAAACGCTTATTGGGTAGAATTATATAAAAGAACTAGTTTACCTTTAGCATCATATATTTTAACTATTATAGCTGTAGCATTAGCTTATAAAAAGAGAAGGGGAGGAATAGGTGTAAACTTAGCTTTTGGAATTGCAGTTATGTTTGTTTATGTCTTTTTCTTAAAAGTAGCAGAAGTTTTAGGAGCTGTAGCTGGAGCTAATTCATTACTTAATGTTTGGATGCCGAATTTTATATTCGGTACATATGCTATTTATCTCTATGTCAAATCAAGAAAATAAACTTAAGAATTATCTTTTACTACACTTAATCGTATTTATCTGGGGATTTACAGCCATTTTAGGAAAGTTAATATCTATAGATGCTATTCCTTTAGTTTGGTATAGAATGTTAATAGCTGTAGGTTTTATAGGTTTATATTTTGTAATCAATAATAGATCTTTTACGTTAACTAAAAGAGCTGCCGTAGAGTTTTTAATCACAGGAATTATCATTGCAATTCATTGGATTACTTTTTTTAAAGCCATTAAAGTTTCTAACGTTTCTGTAGCTTTAGTAACCATGAGTACAGGTGCTTTTTTTACTTCTTTGCTAGAACCAATTTTTTTCAAACGAAGAATTAAACCTCTAGAAATGATATTAGGCTTACTAGTTGTTTTTGGCTTATATATCATTTTTAGTTTCGAAAGTAAATACACTTTAGGTATTATTTATGCGTTAATTTCTGCATTTTTATCTGCTTTATTTGCAGTATTAAACGGACTCTTTGTTAAAAAATATGAAGCTGATTCTATTTCGTTTTATCAATTGTTTTTTGGAGTTGCTTTTGTAACTGTATATCTAGCTTTTTCAGGAAGTTTTACAGCTGAGTTTTTCAATTTACTAGCTACAGATTGGTTATATCTAGTTATTTTAGGGAGTGTATGTACAGCTTATGCTTTTATCGCTTCTGTTAAAGTGATGAAATATTTAACTCCATATACAGTAATGTTAACGATAAACTTAGAGCCAGTTTATGCAATTATACTAGCATTAATAATATTTAAAGAAAAGGAACAGATGAATGTAGAGTTCTATTATGGAGCATTTATAGTACTTTTTGTGGTGTTGTTAAATGGTCTAGTGAAAAATTCTTCAAAAATTAAAAAGAAATTACAACGATAATTTATTATGTTTGCTTAACAAACAGCAAATAAAATCAAACTTTAATAAATGGAATATTTAGATTTTGAAATGCCAATTAAAGAGTTAGAAGACCAGTTGGCAAAATGTCATGATATTGGGAAAGAAAGTGAGATAGATGTTACTGAAACATGTAGTAAGATCGAAAAGAAGTTAGAAAAGGCAAAGAAAGATATTTATAAAAACTTAACTCCTTGGCAACGAGTACAATTATCTCGTCATCCAAACAGACCATACACATTAGATTATATCAAAGCGATTTGTGGAGATACGTTTATGGAGTTACATGGAGATAGAAATGTTCGTGATGACAAAGCCATGATTGGTGGTTTAGGAAAAATCGGAGATCAATCTTTTATGTTTATCGGCCAACAAAAAGGATACAATACAAAAACACGTCAGTACCGTAATTTTGGTATGGCAAATCCTGAAGGTTACCGAAAAGCCTTACGTTTAATGAAAATGGCTGAAAAGTTTGGAATTCCTGTAGTAACGTTATTAGATACTCCAGGTGCTTATCCAGGTTTAGAAGCTGAAGAGCGTGGACAAGGTGAAGCTATCGCAAGAAATATCTTTGAAATGACTCGTTTAAAAACTCCAATTATTACTATTGTTATTGGTGAAGGAGCTTCTGGAGGTGCATTAGGTATAGGAGTAGGAGATCGTGTTTACATGATGGAAAATACTTGGTATACTGTAATTTCTCCTGAATCTTGTTCTTCTATTTTATGGCGTAGTTGGGAGTTTAAAGAACAAGCTGCAGCTGCTTTAAAATTAACTGGTGATGATATGAAAAAGTTAAAACTTATTGACGGAATCATTACTGAACCTGTTGGTGGAGCTCATGCCGATAGACAAGGTGCTTTTGAAGCAGTTCAAGAGCAAATCTTAAAAGCTTTTGATGAATTAAGAGATTTAGACGAAGTTAGTTTAATTGCCAAAAGAATGGATAAATATGCTAATATGGGAGTTTACAAAGAATAGTAAACTAAATACATAAAACAAAAAACTCGCTGATTCCAGCGAGTTTTTTGTTTTATGTATAAGTAAAAATTATTTTTAGCTTTCCAACTTCCGATTAAATAAAACCTTTATCCTTTGCTACATGAATTAATTCACGATCGTCTGTACTAGTGATGTCAAAAATCTTTTTAAGCTGTCTTTTACGCTTTTCTATAGCTCTTAACGATAAATGCACCATATCTGGTAAATCTTTCATCATAGTACCAATAGAAAGCTGATACATTATTTTTCTATCTACATCGTCAATAAAATATTCACTAGATACTTCATTACGCATAATTTTTGTTACTGTTTTGCTATAAAATGGAGGGTCGCATAGAACTTCCTCAATAGCCTGTACTAGTTGTGGAGGCGTAATATCATTTTTTACTAAAAATCCATCAGGATTAATATTTTTTAAAATGCTATGAACTCTGTAATTATCATTAAAAGTTGTAGATACAATAATTCTAGTATCTGGTAGCATATCGTTTATTCTAATTCCTAAATCTTCACCAGAAAGTATAGTACCATCTTTAGAAGCAGGTAAACGCATATCTAAAAAAACAATATCTAAACGATCGTTGTTTTTAGCATAATCTTTTAAAATTTCACAGGCACTATCACAATCATTAGCCATTAAAATATTAAAGAATACTCCTTCTTTCTGACTTTCAATAAAAGTAAAAGCACTCTTATAAGCTTCAGCGATTAATGGATGATCATCAATAATTAAGGCATTGTATTTCTTTGCTATCATGCTTAGGTTATAGGTATTTTAATTTGCAAATTTGTTCCTTTATTAGGTTCAGAAATAAACGAAACGTTACCCTGTAATTTTGCAACTCTTGAATTAATGTTTTTAATTCCTATTCCTTTTCTGCTCTTTTTAGTGTCAAATCCAACACCATCATCAGTAATTTGTATAGCTAGTTTTTCGTTTTCATTAGAAAATGCTAAAGTAACATTTTTTGCCTTTGCATGTTTAATAATATTCTGTAAAGCTTCCTGAATTATTCGATAAACATTGGCCTTTGTAACTTCACTAATATCACTCCAGGCAATGGTGTCATCCGTTTCAAAATGTGTAGTAAACTGACCAATAATACTTTTATCAGCTAGTAATTGTTTAATAATAGTGGTAAAATTAATATTGGCATCATTAAAATTATCACTTAATTTATGTGAGACTTCACGAATTTCTTTTTCTATACTTTGCAATTCATCTAAGTAGGCTTGTTGTTTTTCTTGGGTATCAATGTTCATTTGCATTCCTAAAAAACCAAGATTTACACGTGTTCCAAATAATTTACCTAAAATACCATCATGTAATTCAGCTGAAATTCTATTACGTTCTTTTACACGTTCTTCTTCTAATTTAGCCTGTTGCTGAAGTGTTAATACATAAACTTCTTCATTTGCTTTTTGTTGGTCTGCTTCTAACTGAAGTTTCTCATTTCTTACTTTTTGTACACGTAAAAAGTAGAGTAGGGTAGAAATTAAAATAATACTAATACTTCCACCAATGATCCATATTAATTGCTGACCTAAACGTTCTTTTTCTTCTATATGTTCGTCGGTTTCAAACTCTATACGAGTAAATTTATTTTGAGCTTTACGCTCAACAGTAATTAAGCTATCGTTAAATTCGATATGACGATCTAGATATTTTTTAGCATTTTTAGGTTGTAAATTAGAAAGTTGCTTTAAAGTTGTCAAATAATCTACACTATTTTTTAATTTTTTAGCTAAACTATTAGCCTCTTTAGCATATTTAAAAGCATTTAGTGTATCTTTTATGTATTTATAATAATCTGAGATTCTTATTTTACTAGTTACTATTCCTGCCTTATTATTCATACTATCCCTTATGTACAGAGATTTAAAAAAGTCTTTCTTTATACCTGAAGTGTCCTTCATTAATAGTTTACAATAAGCTCTATTATCAAGAACTCTATAATAGTGTGCTTTAGTAATATTTTGATTTAAGTCAATGTTATAATATTTAATAGCTTTCTCGTACTCTTTTTTCTTAACATAAATATTAGCAATATTATTTTCTAAACCAAATGGTTGTATTTTACTTTTTTTAAAGTACGTCAATGCTTTTTTATAATATTCTAATGCTTTGTCATATTCTTTTATATCTTGTTGCAATTGAGCTAAATAGTTATAAGAATTGCATAAATCTTTATTATTACCAAGCTCTTTAAATAATTTTATAGCTTCAATTATCAGTACTTCACTACCAGTGTAATCTCGATATTTAACCTTAACATTAATCATACCTAATAAAACTTGTGATGCTTCTTTTTTATTTTTACCTTTTATAAAAGCATCATAAGCTTTCTTAAAATGAAAATATGCCTTATTGTATATTTGTTTTCTAATATAAAATGTTGCATAATTCCAATGTGAATCTCCTAAAGTATAATTGTCATTTAACTTTTTTGATATTGATAATGCTTTTTGATTAATTAAGAAAAAATTAGTTGAATCTTTTAATTTATAGAATTCATAAGCTATAGTGCTTAATTTAATAGGTTGTTTTATATTTTGATTAAAGTAATATTTGTAAGCTCTTTCTAGTAATTTTTTCTTATTCTCAAGGTCTATTTTTTGATTTTTAGATTCTCTAATCCAAATACCAATACTGTCTAAATCGTTTTTTTGATAAGCAAAACAATAGTTGAAGAATAAAAAGATTAAAATAAAATTTAAAGAATAAGTTTTGATAACACTTAGTTTTTTTGGTTGTAACAAAACTAAAAAAAACCTCTAACAATTTGTTAGAGGTTCTATAAAATTCAATTAATTACCTTTCCCTCCGTCATTTCCATTTCCATTTTCATCGCCACCTGTGTAATTAGTTCCGTTTCCACCTACAGGGATATCTATAGCGTCGTCATCTCCACCTCCGATATCTGAGTTTGTAACATCTATTGTTTGTGTGTTTGTTACAAGATCTTCTGTGTTATCTGTACAACTTACTGTAAATACAAATACAACAATACATAGCAAAAATTTTAAATTTCTCATAATTCAATTTTTAGTGTTTAATAATAGTTTTCTTGGCCACATTTGTGGCATACATAGCTGATCGAATGTTTTTTTCGATATATCTGCATCGGTAAAACCGAGGCATAAGTGTCCCATCCCGAGTTTTCAGGTGGTTTTTGTAGAATTGAATTGATAGTTGAAATCAATTCATGAAGACTTGGAACTACTAAGGCCTATTGAGTTTAGGCTTCAGGAAATTCTACAGTTTTAGTAAATAAGGAAGCGTTTTTGCAATTTTTATTAGTAACGCTAGCTGATTTTTTTTATTAAATTACGTTCGGTATACTTTATACCAAACTAATTTTTAGCCAATGTTACGTTTCAGTGAGTAAACGTCCTTTTTCATTTAGAGTTAGCAATATTAATTTTTTCATAACTTTAACAATTTCTTACTTATAAGATACAAAATTTAAATAATGTTACCAAATTTTTCGTCTTTTTCTTAATTCATTCATTTTTCAATAAAAAATAAACTAAAAAAGGCATCTTTAAAATAAGATGCCTTTTGAGTATATAAACGATACTTTGTTATTATTCTTGTATCAAATATGTATATCACAAAAAACATCATTATGCAACTCTCTGCCAAAACGAACACCTCTTACAGGTAAATTTTTATAGCTAATGTGCATAAAATATGTTTTCATTTTTTTATTTATTAATAATGAGATTTTTTCTCATTTAATTACATGACAAATATATAACTTTTTTTGAAATCTACAAATAATTTTTAAATATAAATTACTGATTTTTAGTTGTTTGTGTTGTTTTTAAGCAATAGGTTTACTGTCCGGAAAATTTCCAGATATTTTCAATTTTAGTTTATCTAACTAAACAGTTTTTCAATGTTTAAAACTTTCAACCTTTATGTCTTTTTTTACCTATTTATCATTTATTACTGTATTAAAAAAGGCGTCTGATGAAAATCGGACGCCTTTTATATATTGTTATACTAACATTTATATTATCATAAATGTATAGTGTAATTATTTTCATTCCGATTTTTACTGAATTGTTTTCCAAATCCTTGTAAACTACTTAAGCTATAATTAGCCCACGTTTGTATATGTAAAATCAATTTATTCATGTGGGTCAAATATACAAAATTTAAATCAGATGTTAAAAACTGTTAAAAAACAAATGTTTTTTAAAAAAGTGCGGGTCACCCACACCAAAAGTGTGGGTCGCCCGTACCAGTGTAAGAAATATGCACTATATCTTTGTCAACGTTAAAAGTCCTTATATATAAGGTTACGGGTATAAAAAACAATTTATACCATAGTCGTTCGGGGGAAATTCTATGGAAGAAAAGCACTTAGCTAAAAAAAGGAGTAAAATTGTTTGAAACTAAAAAACGTCCAAGGTTGGACGTTTTTTTAGTTTATGGAATATTTAAGTATTTATGTGTTTGTAAGGAGATTTTCCACTTAGGATGATTCATTACATAATCTATAATTAAAGGAATCATTTTATCACGTTTACTCCATTCAGGTTGTAAATAAAGTTTACAATTATTATTAACTTTTGCAGCTTGTTCTTCAGCAAACTCAAAATCATTTTTGTTATGAATAATCATTTTAAGTTCATCAGCTTCTTCATAAGCTTTATTTAAAGGCAGTTTTGTTTTTTTAGGAGACAAACAAAACCAATCCCAAACACCAGAAAATTTATAAGCTCCTGAGGTTTCTATATGTGTTTTAATACCTTTTGCTTGCAATTGCTCAGTAATGTAATCTAAACTCCACATTAAAGGTTCTCCACCAGTAACAACAACAGTTTCTGCATATTTTTTAGCATTGGTAACTATTAGATCAGTTAAAGTTGGCGGATGTAAATTGGCATCCCAACTCTCTTTAACATCACACCAATGGCAACCTACATCACAACCACCAATTCTTATAAAATAAGCTGCTGTTCCTGTATGTGCTCCTTCTCCTTGTATGGTGTAAAACTCTTCCATTAAAGGAAGCATTTCACCTTTTTTAATTAACTCTTGCGTCTTTAAATCCATCTGCTTTTACCGCTATTACATCAATCTCAATTTTTGCTCCTACGAGCAAATCGGCTGCAAATGTAGTTCTTGCAGGCTTATTTTTAGGAAAATATTTACGAAAAATTTTATTAAATGCTGTAAAATCATCTGTAGTAGATAAAATTACTGTACATTTTACTACATGTTCTAAATCTGAATCATGTGATGCTAAAACAGCTTTTATGTTTTCTAAAGTTTGTCTTGTTTCTGGGCCAATGCCTCCTTCAGGTAGTTTATTGGTTTCAGGATTAATACCAACCTGACCTGCTAAATACAATGTATTGCCAACTTCAACAGCATCTGAAAAAGGAGCATTTTTTTTACGTTCTAATTTAGAACTATGAAAAATTAAATCTTCTTTTTCAGTAGATATTTGAGTATTGTTGGTGTCATTTTTCATAGTACATGAAGAAATTAGCATTGTAATAGCTAAAGTTAAGACATTCAGTAATTTCATGTGAAAATTTTTAGTTGGAATACAAATTTACTTAAAACTTAAGAAAAGTTCCTTAAAATTATTTTGCTCTACTTTTTGAAATGCTGATATTAATAGTATTTTTATCAAAAAATAATAAAAGATGAGTCAAACGGAGTCGTTCTTCAACTACATAAATGAAGGGTACAAATGCAAAGGAGATTTTATTACGTTGGGTGCAGGAATGTTAGGTGAAGAAACTGTAACTAACGCCTTAGTAAATTTACCTTTAAAAACACTTAATAGACATGGTTTAATTGCTGGAGCAACAGGAACTGGTAAAACTAAAACTTTACAGATTTTAGCAGAGAATATGTCTGAAAAAGGGATTCCTGTTTTATTAATGGATGTTAAAGGTGATTTAAGTGGATTAGCACAGCCTAGTCCAGGACATCCAAAGATAGATGAACGTCATGAGAAAATAGGTGTTCCGTTTGATGCTAAAAAATTTCCTATAGAAATTTTATCAATATCAGAACAAGATGGAGTTCGTTTACGAGCAACTGTTTCAGAATTTGGTCCAGTTTTATTATCAAGAATTTTAGATTTAACAGAAACACAATCTGGAATTGTAGCTATCATTTTTAAATACTGTGATGATAATCAATTACCTCTTTTAGATCTAAAAGATTTTAAAAAGATGCTACAATTCATTACTGCAGAAGGAAAAGAAGAGATTTCTACTGAATATGGAAGAATATCGACTTCTAGTACAGGAGCGATTTTAAGAAAAATTGTAGAATTAGAACAACAAGGAGGTGAGTTGTTTTTTGGTGAAAAATCTTTTGAAGTTGATGATTTAACAAGAGTTGATGAAAATGGTAGAGGAGTGATATCTGTATTACGATTAACAGATATTCAAGATAAACCGAAGTTGT
Organism: Tenacibaculum aquaeponti; assembly: GCF_052084715.1. Taxonomy (GTDB): domain Bacteria; phylum Bacteroidota; class Bacteroidia; order Flavobacteriales; family Flavobacteriaceae; genus Polaribacter. Next base: position 3,874,969 of record NZ_CP197288.1, read on the forward strand.
TTTCAACATTTATGTTACAATTATTAGCAGAAGTCTATGAAACATTTCCAGAGCAAGGTGATAGTGGAAGACCAGAGTTAATTATTTTTATAGATGAAGCACATTTGGTTTTTGATGAAGCCTCAAAAGCGTTATTAAGTCAAATAGAAAGTATCGTTAAATTAATCCGATCAAAAGGAATAGGATTGTATTTTGTAACTCAGAATCCTAAAGATGTTCCCGAAGATGTTTTGGCTCAATTAGGAATGAAAGTACAGCATGCTTTGCGTGCATTCACAGCAAAAGATAGAAAAGCGTTAAAATTGGCTGCAGAGAATTATCCTGATTCAGACTTTTATAATACTAGTGAAGTACTAACTCAGTTAGGAATTGGTGAAGCTTTTGTAACTGTTTTAAATGAAAAAGGTATTCCTACTCCTTTAGCAAGAACAATGTTAAGAGCTCCAATGAGTAGAATGGATATTTTAACCGAGAGAGAAATTCAAGAAGTTATAGGAAATTCTAAATTAGCTAAGAAATACAATGATACAATCGATAGAGAAAGTGCTTATGAATTGTTGGGAGAGAAGATTGATAGTATTAACAAGAAAAAATCTGAAGAAGATAGAAGAAAAGAGGAAGAAAAATTAAGGAGAAAGAGAAGCTCAAGTAGTTCACAAAGAAGTACACGTCAAAACCCAGTAGTTAAAGTGTTAACAAGCGCTACATTTATTCGTGCTGTGTTTGGTATTTTAAAGAAAGTAATCTAATTAAACTAAAAAGAGTAAATAAACGTTATATAAGAAACTAATTTAAATGAGAAAATTATTAAAAATCGTGTTAGTTGTTTGTGTTGCAGTTGTTAGTACGCAGTGTAGTAAAGATAAATACACGATTGCTAAAGGAAAAGTAGGACAAATCACAAAAGAAACTACAATGCAAGACTTAGATAAGATTTTTGCTAAAGATTCTATTGTTAAAATTTTAAGTGAAGGAGCCAAAGGAAATTACTATTTCCAAGATGATGATGAATATCAAATTTTCGAAAAAGGAGGTAAGCACTTATTAACTGTAGTTCCAAGAGAACAATTAGATTCGACTTCAACAATTAAAAGTATTGAAGTATTTGACGAAAGATTTAAAACTGTTAATGGGTTAAATGTACTTTCTACTTTTAGAGACATAAATGCAAACAATGCCATTAGTAAAATAGAAACGTCATTTTCTTCAGCCACTATTTTTATAGATGATTTAAATGCTACAATTGCTATAGATAAAGAAGAATTGGGCTTAAAAGAGTTTAATATGAAAAAAGTTAGTATCGAGCAAATACCTGATTTAGCGAAGATTAAATCCTTTATTGTTTGGTTCAACTAAAATACACAAATCCCGATTTTTCGGGATTTTTTATTGGCTTTATATTATCGTTTGATAAACCTATATTTGCACAGCAAACTTAACGAAATGAAATACGCAAAGAATATTCTAGAAACTATAGGAAATACACCTTTAGTTAAGATAAATACATTAGCTGAAGAATTACCTTGTTTGGTTTTAGCTAAATACGAAACGTTTAATCCTGGTAATTCTGTAAAGGATAGAATGGCTTTAAAAATGATTGAAGATGCAGAAGCAGATGGAAGATTAAAGCCAGGAGGAACTATAATTGAAGGGACTTCAGGTAATACAGGAATGGGACTAGCTTTAGCTGCTATTGTAAAAGGATACAAATGTATATTTGTGATGGCAGATAAACAAAGTAAAGAGAAAATTGACATTTTAAAAGCAGTAGGAGCAGAGGTGGTTGTTTGCCCTACTAATGTTGAGCCAGATGATCCTAGAAGTTACTATTCGGTTTCAAGAAGATTAGCGGAAGAAACAGAGAATGCTTGGTATGTTAATCAATATGATAACCCAAGTAATGCAAAAGGTCATTATGAAAGTACTGGACCTGAAATTTGGGAGCAAACTGAAGGAAAAATTACTCATTTCGTAGTTGGTGTTGGAACAGGAGGAACTATTTCAGGAGTAGGAAAGTATTTAAAGGAGCAAAATCCTAACGTTAAAGTTTGGGGAATTGATACTTACGGATCAGTATTTAAAAAGTATCATGAAACTGGTATTTTCGATGAAAATGAAATTTATCCTTACGTAACAGAAGGAATTGGAGAAGATATTTTACCAAAGAATGTTGATTTTAGTATTATTGATGGATTTACAAAGGTTACCGATAAAGATGCTGCTGTTTATACGCAATTATTAGCTAAAAAAGAAGGAATGTTCTTAGGGAACTCTGCTGGAGCAGCAATGAAAGGTTTATTGCAGTTAAAAGGGCATTTTAATGAAGATGATATAGTTGTTGTTTTATTCCATGACCATGGAAGTCGTTATGTTGGAAAAATGTTCAACGACGAGTGGATGAAAAAAATGGGATACTTAGAATAATATTCTATGATTCATTTTTTATGTGGAGGTCCAAGTAATATTCAACAATTACTTTTAGTATTAGTAATATTTTACGGTTTACCTGTATTTGTTTTAGTGTACTTATCGAATTTACTAATTAGGAAAACCACTTTTTATAGAGATCATATTAATAGTAATCTAAAAAAGACCTTGTTTGTATCAAGCTTAACCATCTTAATGTTTGTTTTGTGTGTGTTTATCACCTTTTTGATACAAATAGTTTAAAAATATAAAACCACCTTAAAGGTGGTTTTTTTATTGAATAAAAATGTTGTTTTTTAATTTGATGTTTTTAGCGCAATTCTATAAAAATCAAAAGCCATCTCACTGAGACGGCTTCTGTTAATCAACTAATTCAAATAATTTACACAATGAAAACATTATTGTGTTATACAATAAATGGTTTTCAATTACTGTGCCAAAATTATGAATTATAACTGTAAGTTTTTTGTTTTATTTTATAGTTTACAATTTTTTAACTTTAAGAAGCTGTTTTGTTAAGGGATTCACAATGAAAATTTTAGCTAGCATGCTTGTGTGCTTTGTATGATGAACGTACTAAAGCCCCACTCTCTACATACATAAACCCCATTTCTTTACCAAGCTCTTCATATTTCTTGAATTGATCCGGTGTTATAAATTCTTTAACAGGTAAGTGATTTTTAGTAGGCTGTAAATACTGTCCTATAGTTATGACATCAAGCCCAACATTTCTTAAATCTGTCATAGTTTGTATTACTTCCTCTTCAGTTTCGCCTAAACCAAGCATGATACCTGATTTGGTTCTCATTCCATTTTCTTTTAAATATTTTAAAACACCTAAGCTTCTATCATATTTTGCTTGGATTCTAACTTCACGTGTTAATCTACGAACGGTTTCCATGTTGTGAGAAACAACTTCAGGGTGGACTTCTATAATACGATCAATTAGTTTTTCGTTCCCTTGAAAATCTGGAATTAAAGTTTCTAAAGTAGTATTTGGATTTGCTCTTCTGATGGCTTGTACAGTTTCAGCCCAAATAATAGAGCCTCCATCTTTTAAATCATCACGATCTACAGAAGTAATTACAGCATGCTTAATATTCATGATTTTTATAGATCGAGCTACCTTTTCTGGTTCATCCCATTCTACCGTTTCAGGTCTTCCTGTTTTCACTCCACAAAAACCGCAAGATCTTGTACAGATATTACCTAAAATCATAAATGTAGCAGTACCTTCTCCCCAACATTCTCCCATGTTAGGGCAACTACCACTTGTACATATTGTATTAAGTTTATATTTATCAACTAAGCCACGAAGTTCTGTGTATTTTTTACCAACAGGCAATTTAACACGTAACCATTTTGGTTTTTTTACTCTCTCACTAGGTGGGTTAGTAATTGTTGTAGCTAAATTATCAGACATTCTATTATAAATTTGAATTACAAATTTACGAAGAAATGTTTGTTATTGCATAATATCTAGTTCAGTTGCTTTATCAATTGCCATTTGTAATGCATTGTCATTAGTTTTTACTAGAGATACAATTCTTCCAATTTTTTCTAAATCATCTCTATTAGCACTCCAAAATGTAATACCACTAACTTCAACATTCATTTCTAAACCATCAATTAAATCGCTTCCACCAACTTTAAATGCACCATAAATAATTCCTAACCAAGAAGGTCCTCCTCCATGATAACCACTTGCTTGAAGATCTTTAGCTACAGAATCTTTCTCATAAATGTCATGATAATCGTAACGGAATTTTCCATTTTGCTGTTGTAACACACCCGTAAAATGCAAATCTTTAGTATTCAAAGCATTTTTAAAATCTTCTCCTTGAGAAAAAGAATTATGAACTGAAAATAATAGAACAGTTGTAATAACTGCTTTAATAATAACGTTTTTCATTTTTTTTAATATTGGGGTTTTATTTGCTCCGATAGAAATAATCAAAAAGCATGCTAATTTAATTTTTTTTCTGTTTTTTTTTGATTTTTTTTAAAAAAAATAAACAGAATTAAATTTAATGTGTTGTAATATAGGTTTTTAAATACCATATACTGAATAGAAAAAGAAAAATAAAACCTAAAAAACTTATAATTTTTAAGAATATATTAGGTTGAAATTCTTTTGGTGTATGTGAACTAGTAATTAACTTGAAATTGAGAAAAGCAAATATTGGAGCTGTTAAAAAAGAGAAAATAGTTGCTATTTTCACCAAAGTAAGCATGTTGCTTTTAAAAAAAGTTAAAATAATGCAAGTACCTATTAGAAGAAAAAGTATCCAAAATCTATAATTTAACTTTTTAAAACCTAGTAGTTCGGTGCTTTTACTCATAGCTCTAGGAGAGGCATCTAAGGTCGTTACTGTAGTGCTGAGCATGGTTGTAAAAGCGGCTATACCAATTATTATTTTAGAATAACTTCCTAGGTTTTTAGTATATAAATCTATTAATTGAATAGCAAATTTTCCTCCACTAGAAGAAAAAGTTTCTCCTGTGTTAAACATGACCAAGGTTCCAAGTAGAATAAAACAAATTCCTAAAAATAAAGTTCCTAAGTACCCAACGTTAAAATCAAAAATTGATTTTTTTACTGTAATTTTTTCTGAAATAGTTTTGCTTTTTTCAACAGACCAAAGCGAATGCCATATTGAAATATCTAAAGGAGCAGGCATCCAACCCAAGAAAGCTATTAAAAAACTTATTTCTAATGCGTTTTTAGGTAATATTTGTTGAAAAGAGTAAGTAGATTCGTTTTTTAAAAAAGCGATGCTTACAGCTAGTAAAGTGCTAATGGTGAGAAATAAAATAATATATTTTATAAACCGATCTAAAAATGAATATTTACCTAAAAATAAAATTATAATAATAACAATTAAAAGTATGTATGACCAATATATAAGGTCATTTGTAAATCCAAAAAGTTGACTAGCAAGACCTGCTGTAACAATTGTTACTGCAGCCTGAATTGTAAACATTGTTATAAAATTTACAACAACATATATTATCAAATAAATTGTTCCTAATTTTTTATACCCGTCTAATAAGCTCTCTCCAGTTGCAGCTGCATATTGAGGCCCAAATCTGAAAAAAGGATATTTAAAGATATGTACTAAAATAATAGCCCATAATAAACCTAATCCATAATCTGCTCCTGCTCTTATAGCTTGTACTAAATGTGATACACCAATTGCAGCACCAGCAAAAAGTAAACCTGGTCCAAGTACATTTAGTATAGATTTTTTCACGAGTTATTTTTTTTAATAATTTCAGCTAATAACTTTTTGGCTCTAAGTAATTTAATTTTAACATTATTAATAGGTTCATTAATTTGTATAGAAATTTCTTTATAAGAAAGTTCTTGAAAGAAACGTAAGTTTATAATTTCTTGATACTTAGGTTTAAGTTTTTTAATGTCTTTAAGGAGTTTAGCTAAATTTTGTTCTTTAATAAATTTATCTTCAGGAGAAGGAGTATCATCAATAATATCATATATTTTATCTTCTTCTACAGAAGAAACTTTAAAATGAATTGAAGATTTTCGTTTTCTTACTAAATCTTGATATAAATTTTTTGAAATAGCAATTAACCAAGTATTAAACTCATAATCTTCATTGTAGAGATGAATTTTGTTAAATGCTTTAGCAAAAGTTTGAATAGTTATATCTTCTGCATCATTTTCATTACCAGTATTTTTTAACTGATATCCATAAACACTACCCCAATAGAAATCCAAAAGGTGATTAAAAGCAACCTGATTGCCTTTTTTTGCTTGTTCTATATGTATAAGGATTTCCTTTTTTATGAGATTATTTTTTTATTGATGTTGAGGTTCATTACAAGTATCAAATTGATCTGGTGTTTTACCACAAAAGCCACAAGCTTCACCAGATTTATTCAACATTGGATTTTGACTTGCGCATGTTCCTGCAAATTCACCATCTTTTTTTGCCCAAATCTTAATAGCAATTCCACCGAAAGCTAAAGCTAATAATCCTATTGTTAAAAAAATTAATTTCATAAAAATATTTTTAAGCTACAAAGATACATAAACTAATTTTTAAAATAGTTAGTGACTTTTTGAAAAAGAAAGTGTCTTAATTTATGAAAGATAAAAATTAAATCCCTCAGTCATGAAAGAATTTTTAGTGAAATGTTTAAATAGTTTGATAGGTTTTATAACAGAAGGATATAATAAAGATTTAAAACCTAACTATATTAAAGTGAAGAGTAATTCCCATAACAATAGATTTAGAAATTAATCTATTTTCTAAAAAAAACTAACATATAAATCAATTTTAATCTAATGTAATATTTTTAAAATCAGTTACATTGGATTTTTTTTGTGTATTGTTTAGTAAATTTTTAAACCTTTATAACTCTTGATGGTCTAAAAATAAAAGTACGATATATGAGATTGATTTTATCCCCAATACTATTAGTGCTATTACTACTGATTACTTCTTGTAGTAAAGATAATGTAGATACAGAATCGCCAATTGATTCTAATTCAGAAGCCACAAAACCTAATATTTTATTAATCATAGCCGATGATATGGGATTGGATGCAACGCCAGGTTATTCTGTCGGAAGTATTAAGCCTAATATGCCAAATCTTCAAAGCATGATCAATAATGGAGTTCGGTTTGATAATTTATGGTCCTATCCAACTTGCACACCAACTAGATCAAGTATTTTAACTGGTAAATATGGTTTTAGAACTGGGGTTATGAAAGTAGATGATGAATTGTCTACTTCTGAAACTTCAATTCAAAAATATTTAAAAGATAATGGTGCTGGTTATCAAAATGCTGTTATAGGTAAATGGCATTTATCAAGAGACGCTAATCATCCAAACGAATTAGGTGTAGATTATTATGCTGGTTTATTGAATGGAGCAGTTACTTCTTATTGGAATTGGACTTTAACCGAAAATGGAGTTCAAAATAATTCAACAGAATATACGACAACTAAATTTACAGATTTAGCTATAGATTGGGTTAAAGATCAAGATACTCCATGGTTTTTATGGTTAGCTTATAATGCACCTCATACACCTTTTCATTTGCCACCAATAGATTTACATTCTCAAGGAAATTTACCAACAGATGAAGCGATTATAGATGCTAATCCACAACCATATTACATGGCAATGATAGAAGCTATGGATTCTGAAATAGGTCGCTTATTGAATTCCATGTCAGAAGAAGAAAGAAATAATACAGTTATCATATTTATTGGAGATAATGGAACTCCAAATCAAGTAGCTCAAGAGTATAGAAATAGACGTGTTAAAGGAACAGTTTATCAAGGGGGAGTAAATGTACCTATGATTATATATGGTAAAGATGTAAATAGATTTAATGAAGCTGAATCTTCCTTAGTAAATACAACCGATTTATTTGCAACGATAGCAAATATAGCTGGGGTAAATGTAAGTACAATTAACGATAGCCGTAGTTTTTGGAGTATAGCATCTAATAATTCGAATATCATGTTAAGAGATTATGCTTACACAGAAATTGGTAGAGATTTTGGTACAGAAGATATTACAGTAAGAAACGAAAATTACAAATACATCCTTTTTTCAGATGGAACAGAAGCTTTTTATAATGTTTTTAATGATTTTTTTGAAACTAATAATCTGTTAGATAATCCATCACTAAGTGTAACTGAACAAACTGTTTTAACTGAATTAAAAAATAGAATAAATATTATAAAAGGTTAATTATGAGAAATATATATAAAACTTTAATAGGTAGTCTTCTAATTTTATTTGTGGCGTGTTCTTCTGATAATGATGAAAATACCAATGAAACTCCAACAACACCAACTGAATCTTATGATATAACAAGTGTATTGTCAAAATTTGATAACGTACCAGGTGTTTCTTATGCGATAAACGGAGATGTTGTTGAAATTACTACCGATGATTTACCAAATCATGGAAGTCCTTATTGGGAACAAACAAATCCAATGTATGAAGCTTATAATGGAGATAATCCTGATTGGAGAAAAAATCCTAATTTAATTGAGAGTCAAAATATAGTTTTCACAATTCCTTTAAAACCACAAGAAGCTTCAAGTAATACAGCGACACCTCTTGGGCCTATAGGTGTATGTGTAAATGGAGTTGTTTTTTATAATCAATATGCTGGACCAAATAATCAACCCTTAACTAGTGAAATAGACTCTTTTGATCAATATTTAGGTCATCCTGATGCTAGAGGAAATTATCATTATCATATAGAGCCAACATTTTTAACAGATACTTTCGGGAAATCAGGATTTTTAGGATTACTAGCAGATGGATTTCCTGTATACGGACCAGAAGAAAATGGAAGTCCAGTTACAAATTCAGATTTAGATGAATTTCATGGACATGTTGGTGTAACACCTGATTTTCCTAACGGGATTTATCATTATCATGTTACTACTGAAGCTCCTTATATTAACGGAAATGGATATTTCGGTACTCCAGGAAATATATCTCAATAAATGAGGAGACTTTTCTTAATAATTTTTGTCACGTTTTTATCTTGTAAAAGAGATGAAATTAAATATCAAAGCAAGATTTTCAATACAACTGATTTTAAATTAGTAAATGGAGAACTTTTTTTGAAACAAAATTTATATTCAGGAGAGTTAATTAAATATGATAGTTTAAATAGATTAAAAACGATTTCTAATTACTTAAAAGGTAAGAAAGAAGGACAAGAATTAAAGTATTTAAATGATACTTTAAGAATTGAAGAACGATTTTATACTCAAGGAAAAAAAAGTGGTGTTCATAGAGGTTGGTGGCGTAATGGAAATAAAAGATTTGAATACCATTTTAATGCTAAAGGAGCTTATGATGGAAAAGTGAGTGAGTGGTATAAAAACGGACAACAGATGAAGGCTTTTCATTTTGTAGAAGGGAAAGAAGAAGGAAAACAACAATTATGGAGAGATGACGGAAAGATCAGAGCCAATTTTGTAACTAAAAACGGAGATCGTTTCGGTTTAATTGGCCTCAAAAAATGTTATACAGTAAACACGATTAATGAAAGCTATAAATAATATAATTTTATTTGTTTGTATCACACTACTTTGTGTGAGTTGTAAGAAAGAAATTAAAGTAGATAGGTCTATTACTTTACCTTTTTTTAATTCAGCTATTTTTACTCCTGAATGGATTGCAGAAAGCTCAATAGAGTATAAAAGTATTCATAAAATTGCTGACTTTAGTTTGATAAATCAAGAAGGAAAAACGATCACAAATGAAAACTATAAAGGTAAAATCTATGTGGCAGATTTTTTCTTTGTAAGTTGTCCAGGTATTTGTCCAATTTTAGAGAAGAATATGAGTATACTTCAAGACGAATATAAAGAAGATGATGAAATCCAATTATTATCACACACAGTAATGCCTGTTAAAGATTCTGTTCCTGTCTTAAAACAATATGCTTTAGAAAATGGGATAAATTCTAAAAAGTGGAATTTAGTAACAGGAGATAAAGATCTGATTTACGATTTAGCACGAACATCTTATTTTGCGGATGAAGACTTTGTGAAAACGCAAGATAAAGATGCTTTTATACATACCGAAAATTTTGTCCTTGTCGATAAAAAAGGAAGAATACGAGGTGTTTATAATGGAACAATCGAACTAGAAATTCAACGACTAATACGACATATAAATTTATTGAAAAAAGAAAAATAAATTTCTGAAACATAATTTAAAAACTCTAAATTATTAGTTAATAGTTAAATTTGTAGAGTTTAATGCGTGTTTTATGAAAAAGATTTTACTAATACTACTTTTTATTTCGATAAGTAGCTTTTCTCAACATACCGAGAGGTATTTAAAATTAATGGAGAATTTTATATTTCAAGATTCAATTAAGATCGAAAAGAAATATAAAAATGGGAAATGTAAATTTATTGAGACGCTTTACACTTATAAAATAAAAGGAAAAAGTAAAATTTATAAATTTAATGCAGGTTACAGTGCCTCATGGCTTAAAAACGACGATTTGTTTTGGGAAATAAAATATGATAATTATGGAACTGCATTGTATTACCGTGCTATGACATTAGATGGAAATCTTTCAAAAGAGTTAACAACCACAAAAATTGACACAAAATCAGATGATATACGAAAAGCGTTAGGGTCATCTAAATATTTAATTTTTGAAACTTATGAAAAACAATATGAAGTTTCTAAAGATAATCAACCTTGTTTAGTTTGGGAAGGAGCAAAAAGTAGAGGAAAGAAAATAGGAGTTTGGAAGAAATATAATTGTTGTGGAGAAATTGTTAAGACTAAGAACTATTGAAAAGTATGAAAGGAATTATAATTTGTTTAGCATGTATACTTTTTAATTTTGAGTTGTCATCTCAAAGAGATCTGTATCAAATTCAAAATGATTCTCTTAAAAAATTTATTGAAAGTTTTAAGAAGGTTAAATCTCCATTTAATTTTTCAGAGCCTAGGATTGAAGAAGAAATAGATTCTAAATTATTACAACGTTTCTTGAATGTCGAAGTTGTTGATGAAATAGGATATGTAGGAACAGAAAGTTATTACTACGGTTTTGCGTATTTCGATCAGAAATATTTAAGTTTAATTTACACACATTATTATTCACCTGGAGCTTTTGGAATAGATAATAAAGGTATATATGTAGTAACTATGAATTATGAAGGAGAAATAATAGGAGAGGAGTTAATAGGTTGCTTTTGTAAGAATAGTAATATGGGAAGCAATGAATATTTTGTCAGTGAACTTAATGTTACAATTCAAAAGAGTAAAATTATAGTGAAGCAACAAGAAATTCGTCAGACTTTGGTTTCAAATGATGATGATAACTTTAAAAACACTACATTAAAAACCTTTGAAATAGAAATCGATTCTCATGGGAAAATGGTTAAACAACAAATTAATTAAATCACATTTACCTCTATTTCAAGGTCAATGTTAAAATTTTCTTTAATTGTAGTTTGTATTTTTCGAGCAAGATTGTAAATGTCTTCTCCAGAAGCATCTCCATAGTTTACTAAAACTAAGGCTTGCTTTTCATGAACACCATAATCACCAAAACGTTTCCCTTTAAATCCACTTTGTTCGATTAGCCAACCAGCAGGAACTTTAATTTCAGTTTCAGATACCGGATAACTAGGAATATTTGGAAACTTATCTTTTAAATTTTCAAAAAGACTTTTAGAAATTACTGGGTTTTTGAAAAAACTACCGCTATTTCCAATTTCTTTAGGATCTGGTAGTTTAGATTGTCTAATTGCTATAACAGCATCAGAAATATTTTTAATCGTTGGATTCGTAATGTTTTTAGAAGCAAGTTCAGTTTCAATAGCACCGTAAGAAGTGTTAAGTAAGTGATTCTTTTTTGTAAGTTTTAAACTTACAGAAGTAATAATATACTTTCCTTTAACTTCATTCTTGAAAATAGAATTACGGTAACCAAATTTACAATCAGCATTTGAAAACTGAACCAGTTTTCCAGTTTCAATGGCAACTGCTTCCACTTTTGTAATCACATCTTTTACTTCAACACCATATGCACCAATATTTTGAATAGGACATGTACCTACATTTCCAGGAATTAAAGATAAATTTTCAATTCCACCATAGTTTTGATCAATGCACCATAAAACAAAATCGTGCCAGTTTTCTCCAGCATTTACTGTAAGATAAACTGAGTTTTCATCTTCTCTATCAATACAAATTCCTTCAGTATTAATATGAACTACTAAATCTTCAATATCTTTAGTTAATAGCATATTACTACCTCCAGAAATTAAAAAAATAGATTTTTCTTTTACTACAAGTTTTTGCAGTTCATGAACAGAACGAATAGAAATAAAACGTTTGGCATTAACATCAATGCCAAACGTGTTATAACTTTTTAATGATATATTTTGTTGAATTTCCAAATGAAATTATTTATTGTAAGCTTCTAAAGCTGCTTTTAAAATAGCAACACAACGTTTTAAATCTTCTTTGTTTAAAACATAGGCAATACGAACCTGATTTTTTCCTTCTCCTTTAGTTGAGTAAAAACCTCCAGCAGGAGCAACCATTACAGTTTCGTTATTGTGATTAAAACTTTCTAAAATCCATTGTGCAAAATCTTCTGAATTTTCAACTGGTAATTCAGCAATACAATAAAAAGCACCTTTTGGTTTGGCAACTTTTACACCTTCGATTTTTTCTAGTTCAGAAATTAATGTATTTCTACGTTCTACATATTCTTCAATAACATCATCAAAATAACTTTGAGGCGTATCTAAAGCTGCTTCACTAGCGATTAAAGCATAAGTAGGCGGACTTAATCTTGCTTGTGCAAACTTAATTGCAGTTTGAACAAATTCTTGATTTTTAGAAACAATACATCCGATTCTTGCACCACACATACTGTAACGTTTAGAAACAGAATCAATAACAATAGCATTTTTATCTAAACCATCTTCTTTTAAAATAGAGTGATGTTCTGCACCATCGTAAGCAAATTCTCTGTAAACTTCATCAGCAATTAAAAATAAATCGTGTTTAAGAACAATTTCTTTTAATTTTTGAATTTCTTCTTTACTGTATAAATATCCAGTTGGATTTCCAGGATTACAGATTAAAATTGCTTTAGTTTTTGGAGTAATTAATTTTTCAAAATCCTCAATCTTTGGTAAAGCAAAATTATCGTCGATAGAAGAAATTACAGGAACTACTTTTACACCAGATGCAATAGAAAAACCATTATAGTTCGCATAAAAAGGTTCAGGAATAATGATTTCATCTCCCGGATCAGTAATACTACCAATAGTAAATAATAAAGCTTCAGATCCGCCCGTAGTTGCAATAATATCATTTGCAGTTACAGAGATACCATTTTTAGCATAATAGTTAGAAAGTTTAGTCCTGTATGTTTCAGAACCTTCAGATCGAGCGTAAGATAATACCTCTATATTATTGTTTTTTACAGCATCTAATGCTACTTGAGGCGTTTTAATATCAGGTTGTCCAATATTTAAATGGAAAACTTTTATACCTCTTTTTTTAGCATCTTCCGCAAAAGGAACCAGTTTACGAATTGGAGATTGCGGCATTGAATTTCCTTTGTCAGAAATTGATGGCATAATTAGAAATTTTATAGTTGTTTATTGAAGACAAAGTTGCAAAAAAAATATTTAAAATAGTGTAATCTTTAACCTTAAAAAAACTTCATTTCACCGAAAGAAAATGGTTAAAAGTATCTTAAAATATCACTAATTAACGAATTTGATTGTATATTGAATATATAGAACATAAAAATTACTAGCTTGAAGAAGGTGTTATTCTTTTTTGTACTTTTTTTTATATCTAATACTATTTTTTCTCAAGGAAAATTTCAGTTTTTTGGTAAAGATGATGTAAAACAGAAAGTTAAATTCAAAAATATTAATAATTTAATTGTCATGCCATTAGAAATTAATGGTAAAGAATTATCATTTATATTAGACACAGGTGTTAATAAAACTATTTTGTTTAATTTAAATCAGAATGATAGTTTAGGGTTAAATAATATTGAAAAAATTAAGTTAAGAGGGTTAGGAAAACAAGAAGCTGTTCAAGCATTATTATCTAAAAGCAATCATTTTCGTATTAATAATATTGTAAGTTCTAGTCAAGATTTATATGTTATTTTAAGAGATAGTTTTAACATGTCTTCTAAAATGGGAGTTACGATTCATGGAATTATAGGTTTTGATTTATTAAAAGATGTAATTTTAAAGATAGATTACAGTAATGAAACATTAACTTTTTATAATCCTAAAAAATACAAACTAAAAAAATGTAGGAGATGTGAAGAATTTCCTTTAGAATTTTATAGAAGTAAACCTTATATAAATACAGTTACTCAAATAGATACAATAACTAATAAAAAAATTAAAACAAAATTATTAGTAGACTCTGGAGGTAGTGATGCTATTTGGTTGTTTGAAGGTACTCATAATGCTATTAAAACTCCAAAAAAATATTTTAAAGATATTCTAGGAGAAGGCTTAACAGGTAGTATTTATGGGAATAGAAGTAGGATAGCAGAATTTAGATTGGGTAAATTTGTAATTCCAGAACCTACGGTTTCTTTTTTAGATACAACATCAACAGTTAATGCTAGAGAATTTAAAAGTAGAAACGGAAGTATTGGTGGAAATATTTTAAAACGTTTTAAAGTTTGGTTAGATTATCCTAACAGAAGAATGGTTTTGAAGAAAAATGGATCTTTAAAAAAAGGATTCTATTATAATATGAGTGGTTTAGTAGTAGTTTACTCAGGAAAAGATTTAATAAAAGAGGAAGTAGAACAAACAAATATTAATTCATATGGAGTTGAAAGTAAAACAACCAAACCAGATGTGTTTTCTGTTATAACAACTTATAAATATGAATTTAAACCAGCTTACAAAGTCTATGAAGTAATTAAAGATTCTCCAGCTTTTTATGTTGGTTTAGAAAAAGGAGATATTATAAAGAAAATAAATGGGAAACCTGCTTATCAATTTACATTAGATGAAATAAATGGTATATTTAGTTACAAACCAGGAAGAAAAGTAGTTTTAGGAATCGAAAGAGATGGGATATACTATACATACAAACTAAGGTTAGAAAGAAGGATATAAAAAAAGAGTTCCAAATTTGGAACTCTTTTTTTATATAGTAGTATGTTTTTATGTTACATAGAAGATTTCTCAACTTTAACTTTTGAATCTTTAACAATGTAACCTTTAATTTTTAACATTTTTCTCTCTTGTTTTGCGTTAGAGTAAATTGTAATTGCTTTAGAGAAACCTCCTGGTCTTTTAGTATCATAAGATACTTCAATTTTTCCATTTTCTCCTGGCATAATTGGCTTTTCTGGTTTACTTGGTACTGTACAACCACAAGTAGATTTAATATCTTTTATAATTAATGGAGCATCACCTGTGTTTGTAAATTCAAATACTCTTTTACCGTCAGAACCTAATGCTATTTTTCCATAGTTAATAGTTTCTCCACCTTCATTAATAAACTTAAATTCCTGAGCATTTACAGATAAAGTGATGAAACATACTGCGATAATTGATAAAATTGTTCTCATAATGTTAAAATAATTGTTTAGGGATTTTCCTATGTTTACAAATTTAATATAATTTTTTAGTTATAAAAAAATCAACATCTAAATTTTCAATACATGATTAGATAGTTGTATTTTTGTCAACTATATTTCAAAAATGATGCCAAAAAAATCATTTTTATAATCTATAAACAACTTGATTAACAGGAGAGCATATGAAAATTTCACCTAAATATAACGCCAGCGAAATTGAAAGCAAATGGTACGATTACTGGATGAAAAACAATTATTTTCATTCTGAAGTGGATGAGAGAGAACCATACACAATTGTAATACCACCACCAAATGTCACTGGAGTCTTACATATGGGGCATATGTTAAATAATACAATTCAAGATGTATTAATTCGTCGTGCTCGTTTATTAGGTAAAAATGCTTGTTGGGTTCCTGGTACAGATCACGCTTCTATTGCTACTGAAGCAAAAGTTGTGGCGAAATTGAAAGAAGAGGGAATTAATAAAAATGATTTAACTAGAGAAGAGTTCTTGAATCATGCTTTTGAGTGGAAAGATAAATATGGAGGAATCATTTTAGAGCAGTTAAAAAAGCTTGGAGCTTCATGTGATTGGGAACGTACTAAGTTCACCATGGATGATGATATGAGTGAAGCTGTGATCAAAGTTTTTGTTGATCTTTATAATAAAGGATTAATTTACCGTGGATTCAGAATGGTAAATTGGGATCCTGAGGCTAAAACTACATTGTCTGACGAAGAGGTAATTTATGAAGAGCGACAAGGAAACTTATATTATTTACAATACGATATTGTAGGTTCTGATGAAAAAGTAACCATTGCAACTACGCGTCCTGAAACTATTTTAGGAGATTCAGCAATTTGTATCAATCCAGAAGACGAACGTTTCACGCATTTAAAAGGAAAGAAGGCGATTGTACCATTATGTAATCGTGAAATTCCAATAATTGAAGATAGTTATGTAGATGTTGAATTCGGAACAGGATGTTTAAAAGTAACTCCTGCGCACGATGAAAATGATAAGGTTCTTGGAGATAAGCACAATTTAGAAGTAATCGATATTTTTAATGAAGACGCTTCTTTAAATTCTTTCGGTTTACATTATGAAGGCAAAGATCGTTTTGTAGTTCGTAAAGAAATAGCTAAAGAACTTGAAGAAAAAGGATATTTAGTAAAAGTAGAACAACATACCAATAAAGTTGGAACTTCAGAAAGAACAAAAGCAGTAATCGAACCTAGATTATCTGATCAATGGTTCTTAAAAATGGAAGATTTAGCCAAACCAGCGATTGAAGGTGTTTTAGGTGAAGATAGAGATGTAAAATTATATCCTAGAAAGTTCGAAAACACATACCGTCACTGGATGGAAAATATTCGTGATTGGAATATTTCTCGTCAGTTATGGTGGGGACAACAAATTCCTGCATTCTATTATGGAGATGGGAAAGAAGATTTCGTAGTAGCAGAAACTAAAGAGAAAGCATTAGAATTAGCAAAAGAGAAAACATCTAACGCAAATCTTCAAGCTTCAGATTTAAGACAAGATCCAGATGTTTTAGATACTTGGTTCTCGTCTTGGTTATGGCCAATATCTGTTTTCGATGGAATTAGAAATCCAGAGAATGAAGAAATCAATTATTATTATCCAACGAATGATTTAGTAACAGGACCAGATATTTTATTCTTTTGGGTAGCACGTATGATTATTTCTGGATATGAATATAAAGATGCTCGTCCGTTTGAAAATGTATATTTAACAGGATTAGTAAGAGATAAACAACGCCGTAAAATGAGTAAATCATTAGGGAATTCTCCTGATGCATTAAAATTGATTGAAGAATATGGAGCAGATGGAGTACGTGTTGGTTTATTGTTGAGTTCTGCTGCTGGAAACGATTTATTATTTGATGAAGCTTTATGTCAACAAGGTAAAGGTTTAGGGAATAAAGTTTGGAGTGCGTTTTATTTAACATCTTTATGGGAAGTTTCTGAAGAAATTGAGCAACCAGAACATAGTAAAATAACTATTGAATGGTATAAAACGAAGCTCCAAAAAACATTAGCTGAAATTGAAGATCATTACAGTAAATACCGTTTAAGTGATGTAATCATGAGTATTTACAAATTAATTAATGACGATTTCTGTGGTTGGTTATTAGAAGCTGTAAAACCAGCATATCAACAACCAATTGATAAGAAAACTTATGATGAGGTGATGGCTATTTTTGAAGATAATCTGAAAGTATTACATCCTTTTATGCCATTTATTACAGAGGAAATTTGGCAGTTAATTTCAGAAAGAACAGTAGAGGAAGCTTTAATTATAGCGAAGTATCCAAAAATTAATGAAGTTAAAGATTCGTCAATTATTGAAGAGTTTGATTTTGCAACGAACATTATTTCAGGAATCAGAACGATCAGAAAAGAAAAAAATATAGCTTTTAAAGATGTTATTGAACTTTATGTAGTAAATAATGAAAACTATACAAAGCGTTTTGATAGTGTAATTAAAAAGCTTGTAAATGCTTCTGAAGTAAGTTATGTAACAGAAAAAGTAGACGGAGCTTCATTCAGAGTAAAGTCTAACGAATATTTCGTGCCAATTTCAGCTGATAGTATTAATGTAGAAGAGGAAATTAAAAAGATAACTGAAGAGTTAAATTATACTGAAGGTTTCCTAAAATCAGTGCAAAAGAAGCTTTCTAATGAAAGATTTGTGAATAATGCACCAGAACAAGTTGTAGCAAATGAAAAGAAGAAAGAAGCAGATGCTGTAGCTAAAATTGAAACATTAAAAGCAAGTTTAGCTTCTTTGAAATAATAAGGAAGTTATCATAAATTAAGGCTAAAAAAAATTGTTGTAAAAGGCAATTTTTTTTAGCTTTTTTGTTTTTACAATGTTTTTCAAAATTTACGATAAGCAACAATTTCTTTACTTTTTATTAAATTTTAATTATTCACTTCATATAAAATTTACTTTATAAATTAAAATTTAACTAAAGAAAAAAAAAGGAAAAGGTGTTGTTTATCAGTTATTTAGCGTTTTTTTTGTTTTGTTTTTTAATGGTTTTTGTTAAAATATAACTCATGTAATTTCTTTTATTTTTTAAAGAATAATTAACAAATTAGCACATTATGTAAGTGAATTATTTTTTTTTAACATTTTTAGTTGAAAATTTCTAATAACCAAATAAAAACCCTTTTTATGAAAAACTTAAAACTCCCATTTTTAGCTTTAGCAAGTTCATTGTTAATTTTTTCGTGTCAGAGTGAAGATACGAGCGATTTAAGTGAAGTTATTCCTCCTGAAGCAAAAACAATTAATCCAGAAGAAGCGTTTCCTGCATTAAGTGGCAGAGCACAAACTATGTACTATGGTTCTAGTAAGGTGAATGTAGAAAAAGTAAATGGTATGTATGTAATGGATGGAGATATTCTTTTTGATATAAACCAATTAACAGAAACCCCTGCTGAAGTTGGTGAACCTTCCCCTGTGGAAGTATTAGGAAGATCTGTTGGTAGAACAGGAAGTAGATGGACAAATAATACTGTTTATTATTCGGTAGAATCTTCTTTAGCTAATAAAAGCCGTGTTACAGATGCAATTGCACATTGGGAAAGAAATACCTCGTTAAGGTTTGTTCAAAGAACAAACCAATCAGATTATATATATTTTAGAACTGGTTCTGGATGTTCTTCTTTTGTAGGAAGAAGAGGAGGTCGTCAAGATATTAATTTGGCTACTGGTTGTACTACAGGTAATACGATACACGAAATTGGTCATGCAGTAGGTTTATGGCATGAACAAAGTAGAAAAGATAGAGATAATTATGTAAATATAAATTTTGAAAATATTCAAGATGGACGAGCATTTAATTTCCAAACTTATGTTCAACAAGGTTTCGATGGAGATGAATTTACTTCTGCTTTAGACTTTGGTTCTATTATGATGTATGGGCCAACATTCTTTTCTAAAAATGGGCAACCAACAATTGAAAAGAAAGATGGTTCTAGCTATAGTATTCAAAGAAATGGATTATCAGCTGGTGATATTGAGGGAATCAATAAAATGTATCCTCCTTCTACTAGTGGTGGAGATATTTGTGCAGGTGTAGCTGCTTATGTTAGTGGAAGAAGTTACAGTATTGGTTCAAGAGTTACTTACCAAGGATCTTTATATGAAAGAGTATCTGGAGGGTGGAATAACCTTGGGCAGTGTGGTTCTCAAAGTGCAGATATTTGTGATGGAGTTTCTGCTTATGTAAGCGGAACAAGCTATAGTATTGGCTCAAGAGTTACTTATCAGGGATCTTTATATGAAAGAGTATCTGGAGGTTGGAACAATTTAGGTCAGTGTGGATCTTAATTGAATTAAAAACAAAGGAAAGAAAGTAAATAATAATAAATCCTTATCCCAAATCCTAATTATTAAAATGGATCTAGGTTGCCCGAAAGGGCAGCCTTTTTTATTGGTTTCAATAAAGAGTTCTAAACCCTGTAATTTGATAGCAGTACTTTCAATATTATTTAAAAATAAGTTTTCTTGAAAGAGAAATGAATTCAAGTAATTCTAATTCTATATTAGAATAAACAAAGGAATTTTTCAGTTCCTAGTGTAAAGAAACCTCTGTTCTTTTAGTACAGTGTGATTTAGTTATACAATCTTTTTAATTTTATTAAAATAATCTGTAGTCTAAATCTTTTAAAAATAAAAAACACGAGAATTAATTAGTTGTTTTTTTATTTAAAAGGAATAAATAACAATTTACCTATACACGAACTATACAGAGTTGTTTTCTAAGCTATTTCAATAGAAATAATCTTAAATTGTAGAATCAAATAACCAAATTTATGTTAGGAATAATATCATTTATAGGCTTTACAGTACTTGTTGCTGTTATTTCATGGAGTGCAACTAGAAAAACAAATGAAAGTACTTCTGAAGGCTATTTTTTAGGAGGAAGAAGTTTAACAGCGGGTGTTATAGCTGGATCTTTATTACTTACCAATCTATCTACGGAACAAATTGTAGGTTTAAATGGAGCAGCATTTACTGAAGGAATTCTAGTAATGGCTTGGGAAACTTTAGCAGCAATAGCTATGGTAGTAACAGCTTTTTTCTTATTACCACGTTATTTGAAAAGTGGATTAATTACTATTCCTCAGTTTTTAGCAGAACGTTTTGATACTTCAACCAAAACATTAACTTCAATCTTATTTTTGAGTGGATATGCAATTGTTTTATTGCCTACTATTTTATATTCAGGTTCTTTAGCAATTAGTGGAATGTTTGATATACCATCTTTATTAGGAGTTTCCAAAGAAGTTGCATTATGGATATGTGTTTGGTCTATTGGAATTATCGGATCTATTTATGCAGTTTTTGGAGGTTTAAAAGCTGTTGCTGTTTCAGATTCAATAAATGCTATAGGATTATTAATAGGAGGGATTTTAATTCCTTTGTTTGGTTTATTATATATTGGAGATAATAGTTTAGTAAATGGAATTGAAATACTTCAAAATAAAATACCAAATCATTTTAATTCCATAGGAGATTCTTCAGCATCAGTTCCATTTGCTACAATCTTTACAGGAATGATGTTAGTACAGCTTTTTTATTGGGGAACCAATCAGCAGATCATTCAGAGAGCATTAGGAGCAAAAAATTTGAAAGAAGGTCAGAAAGGATTATTATTAGGAGCATTTATAAAGATTTTAGGACCATTAATTGTAGTTTTACCAGGGATTATTGCTTACTACATGTCTACTCAAGGTATGCTAGAAGTTGGTGCTCCAGATGAAGCTTATGGAGCTTTAGTTAGAAAAATTTTACCTAAGGAATTTATAGGATTCTTTGCAGCGGTTTTATTTGGTGCTATTTTAAGTTCTTTTAATAGTGTTTTAAATAGTTCTGTAACTCTTTTTGGGATTGATATTTACAAAGAGCATATAAAACCAGAAGCTAACGAAAAAGAAGTGGTAAAATATGGAAAAACATTTGGAATCTTATTAGCAATCGCTGCAATGTTTATTGCTCCTTTTTTATCAAGTTTAGAAAGTATATTTGCTTATTTACAACAAGTAAATGGAGTGTATAGTATTCCTATTTTAACTATTATTTTCATTGGGTTTGTTACAAAGAAAGTACCTGCTATAGCAGCTAAAATAGGATTAATTACTGGGTCTGTTTTGTATATAATTAGTGAATTTTTTCTTCGACCAGATTGTATTAATACAGCAATAGAAAAAGCTAAAAGTTCTGGACTTAATTTTAATGAAGAAATTATTAAAGCAGAAGCATATCCTCATTTTCTCCATGTGATGGCTATATTATTTGTTTTGAATACAATAATAATGTTGTTAATAGGAAGGTTTTATTCTAAAAAAGTAGCGTATGAACAGCAAGAATCGAAACAAGTAGATGTTACTCCATGGCAGTATACTAGGCATGTTGGTGTTTTTATTTGTATTATTGTAATATTAATTTATATCTATTTTTCTTAGTTGATACATTTAAGATTTTATTACTTCTTATTTATTTTTGGTATTATATCCTTACAAGCTCAGGAGTTACCTTTAATTAATCATTTTTTACCTGAAGATTACAATGCAGAGTCACAAAATTGGTCTATTTCTCAAGCTGAAAATGGTTTTGTTTATGTAGCTAATAACAAAGGTTTATTAGAGTTTAATGGAGCAAAATGGAATTTATATCCAACTCCAAACCAAACCATAATGCGATCTGTAAAAGTCGAAAACGATAAGATTTTTACAGGTTTTTACATGGATTTTGGTTATTGGAAAAGAGATGAATTTGGAATTTTACATTATAAATCATTAGTAAGAGATAATAATATACAATTACTTCCTGACGAGCAATTTTGGAATATTTTTGAATTAGATGGATGGATGATTTTTCAATCACTTCAAAGAATTTATATTCATAATTTAGAAACTAAAATTACTAAAACAATAAATTCAGAAACATCTATAACTAAAATGTTTAAAGTAGATGACACAATTTATTTTCAAGAGTTAGGTAAAGGTATTTTTAAAATAGAAAAAGGTATCGCTAAATTAGTTTCGGCAGATGAAGAAGTACAAAATAATGTAGTTGTTTTTTTACTAAAATTGAATCAGGAATTAGTTTATTTAACTCAAAATAATGGTTTTTACACTAAAAAAGGAGGCTTCATTCTAACTGAAAATTTATCAGAATACCTCAAAGGAAAATCAGTTTATAGTGCACATCAATTTAATAACGGAAATTTTATTATTGGAACAATTTCTAATGGTATAGTGTATTGTGATGCTTCTGGAAATTTAATATATAGTTTAAATCAAAATAAAGGACTTTCTAATAATACAGTCTTATGCACTTTTGAGGACAAAAAAGGAGATATTTGGTTAGGATTGGATAACGGAATTAATAAAATTGATATTACATCTTCATTCAAAATATATAAAGATTTAGAAGGGAAATTAGGTACGGTTTATACTTCTATGTACCATAACGGATTCTTGTATTTAGGAACTAATCAGGGATTATTTGTAAAAAAATATCCTTCAGAAGATAACTTTAAATTTATAAAAAACACTCAAGGTCAAGTTTGGAATTTAACTTTAATTGATAATACATTATTCTGCGGACATAATTCTGGAACCTATATTGTAGAAAAAGATGAAGTTGTTAAAATAAGTAATATACAAGGTACTTGGGGAGTAAAAAAAATTCAAAAAGATAAACTATTACAAGGAAATTATGATGGACTTTATGTGCTAAAAAAGTCAGATGGAAAATGGACTTTTTCTCACAAAATCGAGGGTTTTAATAACTCGTGCAAATTTTTTGAACTACATCACAACAATACCGTTTTTGTAAATCACGAATATAAAGGTGTTTACAAATTGAAAATAGACGATAAGTTTAAAAACGTAGAAAAGTATACTATTGATAGTACTTTAATTAAAGGAGCTCATTCTAGCTTAATAAAGTATCAAAATAATATTTTATACGCCTACAAAGGAGGAGTATTTAGATATTTAGATAAAGCTCAAAAGTTTATAAAAGACGATGTTTTAAGTGAATTAATTTCTCAAGATGATTTTTTATCGGGGGTATTAGTTTATGAAGAACAAGACAATAAATTATTTAGTTTTTCTAAAGAAAATGTAAACTATTTAAGACCAGATAAATTTAGTTCTAATTCAATAATAACGAGAAAAGGTATTGCTAGTAAAATGCGAAAAGGAGCTGTAGGATATGAGAACATTAAAAAGATTAAAAACGAACAATATTTACTAGGAACTTTAAACGGATATTTAATTACAAACCTTAAAAATGAAGACAAAGAAGATTATCAGATTTTAATAAACTCTATAAAAAATTATACCGTAAATGGGAGTCCAATTTGTTTAAAATTAAATAATTATGAACCAGTAAGCCTGTCGTCAAAGCATAATAATTTAGAGTTTGATTATAGTGTTCCTTATTTATCTAAAGATATTATAATTAAATATCAATATTTTTTAGAGGGGTATACTAACGGTTGGAGTTCTTGGAGTATTAAAAATAATTCATTTTTTAAAAATTTACCTTTTGGAGAATACACTTTTAAAGTTAGAGCTAAAATAGGAGATGAACTTGTAAAAAATGTAGCAGAATATTCATTTACTATTCATAGAGCATGGTATATATCAAATTGGGCAATTATAGGTTATGTATTTTTAGTATTTCTGTTTTCTTTTTTTATGGATCGATTATATAAACGATATTACAGAAAGCAAAGAGAAGATTTATTATACAAACAAAAGAAAGAGTTTCAGTTAAAATCTTTAGAGAATGAAAGAGAACTTATGAAGGTGAAAAATGATCAATTAAGATTAGATGTTGAGAGTAAGAGTAGAGAGTTAGCTATTTCTACGATGAGTATGATAAAGAAAAACGAGTTATTAAGTTCATTAAAGAAAGATATTTTAAAAGGAGACGATAAAAGCTTAAAAAGTGTAATAAAAATAATTGATAAAAATTTAAATAATTCAGATGATTGGCAAATGTTTGAAGAAGCTTTTAATAATGCCGATAAAGACTTTATCAATAAGATTAAAAAAATCCATCCAGATCTTACACCAAACGATTTAAGATTATGTGCTTATTTAAGATTAAACCTATCTTCTAAAGAAATAGCCCCTTTATTAAATATTTCTCCTAGAAGTGTAGAAGTAAAACGATACCGTTTGCGTAAAAAAATGAATTTGGAACACAATATTAATCTAACTTCTTATATACTAGAAATATAATACACTACAACATCTAAAAGTTGTAAACCATACATTACCACAACAACACTATTTTTTTTTATTTCAAAAGTTTTTAAACTATTGGTATTTATTGGGATAAGTGTGCTTTTTTGAATTGTATGTTTTTTGTATTGGGGTTTGTTAGCGATTTTATAAAAATCTACCGCTAATTTTATGATATAATCAAAAACTCTTTATATGAGAAAACTAATTACACTATTATTTTCTATAGCTATAGTTGTAATTCATGCACAAGAAACTAGTGTTAGTGGAAAAGTAATAGATTCAAAAACTGGTGAACCTATACCTGGGGTGAGTGTTATAATAAAAGACACAAAAAAAGGAACAGAAACAGATTTTGATGGTAACTATACAATTAATACAAAGAAAGGTGAATTTTTAATATTCAATTCTTTAGGGTATGTTACAAAATCTGTAATAGTTAGTGGTAATTTAATCAATGTATCTTTAATTGAAGATTCTCAACAATTAGAGGAAGTTGTAATTATTGGATATGGAAAAAAATCTAAAAAAGATGTAACTGGTGCAGTTTCTTTAGTTGAAGCAGAAGTTATAGAAGATTTAAAACCAGTTGATGCAAGTTTAGCACTACAAGGAACGTCAACAGGTATATCAATTAATCAAGCATCTGGTTCTCCAGGAGGTGATTTTAATATTTTAATACGAGGTATTAGTTCTAATAGTTCAAATGGACCTTTAATTGTTATAGATGGATTAGCCGGAGCGAATTTGAATACATTAAATCCAAGTGATATCGAATCGGTAACAGTTCTTAAAGATGCTCAAGCTGCAATTTATGGTATTCAAGGAGCAAACGGGGTAATTTTAGTAACAACAAAATCTGGTCGTAAAAACGGAAAGATGAAAATTACTTACGATGGTTATACAGGTATACAAGAAACATCAAAAAGATTAAATTATTTAAATGCTACTGAATATGCATTTCTTTTAAATGAAAGTTATGCTTCAGCAGGTCAAACTATTCCTTTTCCTGATGTAACAAGTATTTCAAACAATACGGATTGGCAAGATCAAATTTTCACAACAGCTTTTATGTCTAATCATAATATTAGCGTTTCTGGAGGAGCAGAAAAGATGAATTATTATTTAGGAGCTTCTCGATTAGAACAGGATGGAATTATCGCTCCAGATAAATCTAATTTTGTTAGAAATAACATCAGGCTTACTTTAGGAATTGATTTAAGTGATAAGGTAAAGCTATCAACAACGACCAATTATTTTACATTCGATAGAAAAGCTATTGCAGAAAACGGTTTAGGTTCTGTGTTATTCAATGCGTTGAATTATGCACCAACTTTTGCTTTAGATCAAGAAGATTCTAGTGGTTTTTTAGGAAACGAAGTGATTAATCCTTTATCTCAAATAAGAGATACTTACAATGAATATTTCGGATCTGGATTAGAGGGAATGTTTAAACTAGAGTATAAACCTTTTTCAGATGTAACAATCACTTCAAGAATAGGTTATAAAATATACAGTGATAAAGGAAAAACTTTTTTACCTATCGTAAATTATGGATCTGGTAAAGTATTCAACAGAGATCGAAGTCAAGTAGATCAATCTAGAACAAATTCTAATAATTACAACTGGGAGACGTTTATCAATTACAAAAGAACTTTTTATGAAGATCATAATGTAGATGTAACACTGGGTACAAGCATGCAAAAAAATTGGGGGGATGGACTTTTTGCAACGGGATTTGATGTACCGAATAATGCGTGGGAGTTTGCAGATATTGCTTTAGCTGATGGAATAAGTGATGCATTAACAAATGGTTCTTTTGTTTTTGATAATCGATTATTATCATATTTCGCAAGAGTACAATACGATTTTAAAGGAAAGTATTTAATTTCTGGAATGATTCGTAGAGATGCAGCCTCAGATTTTACTCCTGAAAATAGAGTAGATTATTTTCCTTCTGTAACTGGAGGTTGGAAAGTGTCTGAAGAAGAGTTTATGAAAGATTTAAAATTTATTAATTTCTTAAAACTAAGAGCTAGTTATGGATTTTTAGGAAACAATGCAGGAGGAAATCTTTTTAGAGCTCGATTAGATGGAGAAGCAACATATGTGCTTAACGATGCTTTAGTAAACGGAGTATCTGTAGGAAGGTTGCCAAATACTGAGGCAAGATGGGAGAGAGGTGAAAAATTAGATGTCGGTTTGGATATTACTCTTTTTAATAATAAACTAGAAGTATCTGGAGATTACTTCAGAGAAGATCGAAATGATTTATTAATAGCAAATTTACCAGTTTCTGGAATAACAGGAATATCGGCACCTGGTTCTGGAGGTCCAACTGTAAATGCAGGCTCTTCTCGTGTAAAAGGTTTTGAATTTGTATTAAAATATAAAGATGAAATTGGAGATCATTTTTCATATGATCTTAACTATAACTTAACAAAAGTAAATGGTGAAGTTACAGCTGTAAATGGAGGAGTATTTTTAGAAGGAGGTTCATTTGGTGTCGGTCAACCTGCACCGTCACGTATGGAAGTAGGACAACCTATAGGTTATTTTTATGGTTTACAAACTGATGGAGTTTTTCAAACGGTAGAAGAAATAAATAGCTCGCCTTCTCAATCAGGTTTATTAGGAGTTGATACTGTTCCGGGGGATTTAAAATTTGTAGATGTTAATGGAGATGGAGTAATAAATTTTGATGATAAAACGAATATAGGTAATCCACAAGCTGAATATATTATGGGACTAAACCTTGGTTTTAAATATAAAAATTGGGATTTCAGAAGCTATTTATATGCAGAGTTGAATAAAGATATGGTTAGAAATTATGAAAGAAATCAACCTAATGTAAATAGATTGGCATTATACTTAGATCGATGGAGAGGCCCAGGTACAAGTAATGAAGTACCAAGAGTTACTACAGGGGCAACAAATAATAGTTTGTTTTCTTCCTTTTATGTGGAAGATGCATCCTTCTTAAGAATTCAAAATATTCAAATAGGATATAGCTTACCACAAACACTTTTAGATAATATTGGTTTTTCTAAAGTCAGATTATACACTACAGTAAATAACTTATTTACGTTTACAAATTATAATGGTTTCGATCCAGCTTCAAGTGCAGGTTCATCACAGTTTAATCCAATCGGTTCAGGTATCGATGGAGGAATTTACCCTGTATCTCGTCAGTATATTTTAGGATTAAACTTAGCTTTTTAAAACGATAGAAAATGAAAAAATATATA
Organism: Tenacibaculum aquaeponti; assembly: GCF_052084715.1. Classification (GTDB taxonomy): domain Bacteria; phylum Bacteroidota; class Bacteroidia; order Flavobacteriales; family Flavobacteriaceae; genus Polaribacter. The sequence continues at coordinate 3,903,078 of NZ_CP197288.1, forward strand.
AAGTCAATAGTATTTACGGTATTAATTTTAATGCTAGGAGCTTCATTTTATGGGTGTTCGGATGAATTCCTAGATGACACAAAAGAATTTAGTATCGATTCTGAAAACTTTTTTAATTCAGAAGATGATTATTATAGAGCATTAATTGGAGCTTACGATTTATTACAAGCAACTTATGTTAATGCCATGTTAGGTGAAATAGCTTCCGATAATACACTTTGTGGAGGTGAAAGTGCTACAGATGTTATTGGTTTTCAACAAATCGATGATATGATTCACACTGAAGTAAATAGCAATTTGCGAGATATCTGGAATTGGATGTTTGCTGGTGTTAATAGAGCAAATTATATTCTAGAGTTTAAAGATAAAACAGATTTCGAAGGAAAGAGTATCATCATTGCTGAAGCTAGATTTTTAAGAGCATATTATCACTTTGAATTGGTTAAGTGGTTCGGAGGAATTCCAATGAAAGGAGATGCAAGATTTAATGTTGGAGATGAAAAAAGTATTCCACGTGCAACAGTTGCAGAAGTTTATGCCTCTATTGAAGCGGATTTACAATTTGCCGTAGCAAACTTGTCTTATACATCACCGCAAGTGGGAAGAGCTAACAAAGGTTCTGCTCAAGCTTTATTGGGGAAAGCATATTTGTATCAAGATAAATTTGCTCAAGCTACTAATGTATTAGAAGATTTAATAAATAACGGACCTTTTGGTTTGGTTACAGACTACAATGTCATTTTTGAACATAGCGGTGAAAACGGAATTGAATCTGTTTTTGAAGTTCAATATACTGATGTTGAAGGCGCAGGATTTGGATGTTTACAATGTAGTGAAGGTAATGTAGCTGTAGGATTTAATGGAATAAGAAATTATAATGGACCTACATTCGATTCTGGTTTCAGCTTTAATATACCAGTACAAGAGGTATTTGATGCATTTGAAACAGGAGATAACAGAAGAGATGTTGCAATTTTAGATATAAATGCTTGGGCAGCTAGTACAGGAGCTACTTTTTCGGAAGGTTTCGAACATACTGGTTTCTACAATAGAAAATACATCGCTAGAAAAGGGGATTTAAATACGGGAGATGCAAATCTTACAAACCCTAATAATTATAGAGCTATTCGTTACGCAGATGTATTGTTAATGGCTGCTGAAGCATTAAATAGAGGAGGGATTAGTGATACAAGAGCACAAGAGTATTTAAATAGAGTTCGTAGAAGAGCTTTTGGGGATATGAATCACGATATTTCAGATTCAGGAAGTGCATTAACTCAAGCAATTTATAACGAAAGACGATTAGAGTTAGTTGGCGAAGGTCATAGATTTTTTGATTTGGTAAGAACAGGAAATGGAAACTTAATTAACGGATTTACTGTAGGTAAGAATGAGTTATTTCCTATTCCTATTGAAGAAATACAGTTTTCAAATGGAAATTGGAGTCAAAACCCAGGATATTAAACACAAATAAGATTATGAAGAAAATATATTATATCATATTAGGATTATTAGTTTTAGTAGGTTGTATAGAAGAAGATCGTGATCTATCTTTTGTAGACAGTTTGGTTTCTCCTACTAATGTTTCGGCGACTTATTCGTTAGCGCAAGACAATACGGGTTTGGTTACAATTACGCCCACAGCAGATGGTGCAAATAGTTTTAAAGTTTATTTTGGAGATGGTAGTTCGGATTTTGCTGATGTAGCTATTGGTCAAAGTGTTTCTCATGTTTATGTAGAAGGGACCTACATGGTAAAAATAGAGGCTTTTAATATCAGTGGAAAAAAATCAGAAGTAACACAAGAATTAGTTGTTTCTTTTAAAGCTCCAGAGAATTTAATGGTTACTATTGAAAATAGTGTAAGTGTTTCAAAGCAAGTTGATATTACAGCTACAGCAGATTACGCGACTATGTATGAGTTTTACTCAGGAGAATCAGGAGTAAGTCAACCAGTGGCTACAGCCAACATAGGAGAATCATTAAGTTATGTTTATCAAGCTCCAGGAGATTACGATATTCGAGTTGTAGCAAAAGGAGCAGCAATTGCGACTACAGAATATACAGCTACTTTTACGGTTACAGAAATTTTAGCACCAACTACAGCGGCCGCTGCGCCAAGAAGTAGAGTTGAATCAGATGTTATTTCATTATTTAGTGATGCTTATACTGATGTTAGTGTCGATACCTGGAATACAGTTTGGAGTGCAGCAAGTTTTGAAGATGTTATGATTGCAGGTAATGCGACAAAGAAATACACTGGGTTAAATTTTAATGGAATAGAAACAGTAAGTTCACCAGTAGATGCTTCAGGGATGGAGTTTATCCACTTAGATGTTTGGACTCCAAACATCACAGCTTTCCGTTTAAAATTAGTTGATTTCAAAGGAGATGGTTTTGGAGGAGCAGGTGATACCGAAGCGGAATTGTCATTTACTCCAACTCAAGGAGAATGGGTTTCTTTAGATATTCCTTTATCAGATTTTGCAGCAGCAGGAATGGAATCATTTTCAGATATCAATCAGTATATTATCTCAAGCGATCCAAGTGGAGCAGGTATTGTATTTATTGATAATGTTTATTTCTGGAAAAATCCAAGTAATACTACAAGTCAAGTTGTAGAAGGGTTTGAAGGAGCAGCACCAGTATTTACAAGTTTCGGAGGAGCAGGAGTAGAGGTTGTATCTAATCCAGATATGAGTGGAATTAACGCTACGGCTAATGTTGCCAGATTAACTAAAGGCTCAGGGTCAGAAGTTTGGGCAGGAGGATTCTTTGAAATTTCATCACCATTAGATTTAGCTACTTTTTCAAAAATTAGCGTAAAAACGTGGTCACCTAAACAAGGAGCAGTAGTGAAGTTAAAATTAGAGAATCAAGATGCTAGTATTACACATGAAGTCGATTTAAACACTACAGTTTCTAATGCATGGGAAGAATTGATTTATGATTTCAGTGGAGCCCCAACGGCCGATTATGTTCGTATAGTTATTTTCTTTGATTTTGGAGTCAATGGAGATGGTAGTGAATATTATTACGATGATATTACCCTAGTAAACGATTCAGGAGTTTCTTCGTTAGTATTCCAAGATTTTGAAGGTACAGCACCAAGTTTTACATCATTCGGAAATATAGCTGGAGTTGAAGTCATTACCAATCCAGACATGAATGGTGTAAATACTACATCTAATGTAGCAAAGTTAACAAAGACAAGTGGTTCAGAAGTTTGGGCAGGAGCTTTTTTTGAGACAGATACAGCATTAGATTTCACTACTTATTCAAAGATTAGTGTAAAAACATGGTCACCCAAACAAGGAGCAGTAGTGAAGTTAAAATTAGAGAATCAAGATGCCAGTATTACACATGAAGTTGATTTAAACACTACAGTTTCCAATTCATGGGAAGAATTGATTTATGATTTTAGTGGTGCACCAGCAGCCGATTATGTTCGAGTAGTTATTTTCTTTGATTTCGGAGTCAATGGAGATGGCAGTGAGTATTATTATGACGAATTAACATTAACGAATTAAACCAAGGATAGCAATGAAAATACAGAAATATATACCTCAAATAGTTATCATAATTTTTACAATGCTATTATTAAATAGTTGTGAAGAGAATAACTATGATTTTGGAGATATTATTACACCGAGTAATATTACTATTGAAGCAGAAATCATTGGTCAAGATACTACAAATCCTAACGGCGATGGTAGTGGAGTTGTAAATTTTAGAGCCACAGCAGAAAATGCTTTATCGTTTAAATTTATTTATAATGGTATTGAATCATCTAAACCAGATGGTAAAATCACATATAATTTTAGTGAATTAGGAGTAAATACATATACAGTAACAGTAGTTGCAATAGGTACAGGAGGAGTTTCATCAAGTAAAACAATACAAGTAGATGTATTAGCTTTATATGAAGCACCAGATGATTTAAAACAAATGTTATACGGATTCGATCCAGCAAATCCAGATGCAGTAACTTCAAAAACGTGGAGAGTGAAATCTGAAGTAAATGCGCATTTTGGAGTAGGTCCTCCAGAAGAAACATCACCAATTTGGTTCGCAGCTCCTCCAGGAGATAAAGCAAGTACTGGAATGTACGATGATCGTTATGTTTTCAATTCAGATGGAACGTTTAAGATTATTACAAACTCGGTAAATGATGATCCTACAGAAGATCCTTCTGGAACAATTTTCGGGCAGGCAGGACCATTAGATCAAGATTTTGGAGATCAGGGATTAACACCAAACGGAAATAACGAACATGAGAATTATGCAAAAGATGATTTTACGGGAACATGGAGTTTAACTGCACCGGCTGGGCAAGAAACTTTAACTCTAACAAATAATGGTTTTTTCGGTTTTTATGTGGGAAATAGTGGAACATTTTCAATTTTAAGTAGGTCAGCAACAGAAATGAATGTTAAGATTATAGGAAATGATGGTTTAAGTTGGTTCTTTATTTTAACGACAGAAGAACCTGTGTCAACTTCTCCTTCTGTCTTTAATACATTAATTTGGGAAGATGATTTTGAAACCAATGGTGCACCAGATCCAACAAAATGGACTTATGATATTGGTACAGGAACAAATGGTTGGGGAAATAATGAAGTACAATATTATACAGATAGAGCAGATAATGCGGTAGTTGTGAATGGAAACCTGGTAATTACAGCAAAGCGAGAAAACTTTTTAGGAAGTGGTTACACTTCAGCAAGACTAAAAACACAGGGACTATTTAATTTTAAATACGGTAGAGTAGATGTTAGAGCAAAGTTGCCCGAAGGAGCTGGTACTTGGCCTGCAATTTGGATGCTAGGCTCTAATTTCCCTACAGTAGGTTGGCCTTTTTCTGGCGAGATTGACATTATGGAGCAAACAGGAGCTGATAAAAACACAGTTCTAGCAACTTGTCATTGGCAAGATACAGCAAGTAATACAAAAGCAGATTTTGGTCAAACAACTTCAATTACTAATGCAACATCAGAATTTCATTTATATACTTTAGAATGGACAGAGTCTAGTATTAGCATGTATTTAGATAATGTTAAATATTATGAATTAGCCAATACTTCAGCTTTGCCATTCAATGAGAATTTCTTTTTGATCTTAAATGTAGCAATGGGAGGAACTTTAGGTGGCTCTATTGATTCAAGCTTCTCAGAAGCTACAATGGAAATTGATTACGTTAAAGTATTTCAATAGTGTAAATTAGTTTGATTAATTCAAAGAGGTTAAATTAGTAGTACTGTTTAACCTCTTTTAAATTTAAATTATGAAAAAATGTATACTACTACTATCCATTTTTTTTGTGCTCGCTAATTGTAAAAGTGAGTCAAAACTAAATGTTGAATCCAAAAGTGATATAGATAAAAAAGTAGATTCTCTATTGGGTGTAATGACCTTAGAAGAGAAAATAGGACAAATGAATCAGTATAATGGTTTTTGGGATGTAACTGGACCAGTTCCAAGTGAAGGAGATGCAGCTAAGAAATATGATCATTTAAGAAAAGGCTTGGTAGGATCTATGCTAAATGTTCGTGGAGTAGCCAATGTTCGTAAAGTTCAAAAAGTAGCTGTAGAAGAAAGCAGATTAGGAATTCCTTTAATTATTGGTTTTGATGTTATTCACGGGTATGAAACCCAAAGTCCAATTCCCTTAGCAGAATCTGCAAGTTGGGATTTAGAAGCAATAAAAAAATCAGCACAAATGGCTGCTAAAGAAGCTGCTGCTGCTGGTATAAATTGGACTTTTGCTCCGATGGTAGATATTTCTAGAGATGCAAGATGGGGAAGAGTTATGGAAGGAGCAGGAGAAGATGTGTATTTAGGAAGTAAAATAGCTGTTGCTAGAGTAGAAGGATTTCAAGGAGAAGATTTATCAAATGAAGAAACATTAGTTGCTTGTGCAAAACATTTTGCAGCGTATGGATTTGCTGAATCTGGAAAAGATTATAATACAGCTGATGTTGGAGTTTCTACATTATATAATACAATTTTACCACCTTTTAAAGCTGCTAAAGATGCTGGAGTACGAACTTTTATGAATTCATTTAATGAGCTTAATGGTATTCCTGCTACTGGTGACAAATTTTTACAAAGAGAGATTTTAAAAGGAGAATGGAATTTTGATGGTTTTGTAGTTTCAGACTGGGGATCGATTATGGAAATGATGGATCATGGATTTGCTAAGGATAAAAAACATGCTGCAGAGTTAGCTGCAAACGCTGGCTCTGATATGGATATGGAATCGTATGCGTACGTGAATGAATTAGCAAATCTGGTTAAAGAAGGTAAAGTATCAGAAGCTGTAATTAATGATGCAGCAAGAAGAATTTTAAAAGTTAAATTCGAATTAGGGTTATTTAAAGATCCTTATAAGTATTGTAATGAAACAAGAGAAAAAGAAGTTATTGGAAGTAAAGAAATGCACGATGCTGCGTTAGATATGGCTAAAAAATCTATTGTTTTATTAAAGAATGAAAATAATATACTACCTCTTGAGAAAGAAGGAAAAAAAATAGCTTTAATAGGAGCTTTAGCTGCAGATAAAAATAGTCCTTTGGGAAGTTGGAGATTAGCTGCAAAAGACAATTCAGCAATTTCAGTTTTAGAAGGAATGCAAAAATATTCAGGAAATCAACTTACTTTTTCAGAAGGAGCAAAAGTAGTTTTTGGAAATACAAATTTTATTAATGAAGTTGAAGTTAATTCAAAAGATACATCTAAATTTCAAGAAGCTATTCAGAATGCAAAAAAAGCAGATGTTGTAGTTATGGTTTTAGGTGAAGTTGGCTTTCAAAGTGGTGAAGCACGAAGTAGAGCAAACCTAGGTTTACCTGGTGTTCAGCAAGAATTATTAGAAGAAATTTATAAAGTAAACAAAAACATAGTTTTAGTCTTAAATAATGGAAGACCTTTAACTATTACTTGGGCAGATGAGCACATTCCTACTATTGTAGAAGCATGGCAATTAGGTTCTCAGGCAGGAAATGCAATTGCAGAAGTTTTATATGGAGATTATAATCCAAGTGGTAAATTACCTATGACTTTTCCTAGAGCTGTTGGTCAAGTTCCAATATATTATAATCCGAAAAATACTGGTAGACCAGGACCTAAAAAAGAAGTATTTTGGTCGCACTATCAAGATGAATCTAACGCGCCTTTATATCCATTCGGGCACGGATTAAGTTATACAACTTTTAAATATGAAAATATTTCTGTTGATACTTCATTAAAAGAAAACATTAAAGTGTCTGTTACGGTAACAAATACTGGAAAAGTGAAAGGAAAAGAAGTTGTACAATTATATCTTAGAGATGTAATAGGAAGTGTTACAAGGCCAATAAAAGAATTAAAAGGTTTTGAACTTATTGAATTAGAACCTTCAGCATCAAAAGAAATTACTTTCAATCTTACAAAAAATGAACTTGGATTTTTTAACAATAAGGGAGAATTTATTGTTGAACCAGGAGAGTTTAAAGTTTTTGTAGGTGGAAGTTCAGTAACTTCACTAGAAACAATATTTAATTACTAATGAAAACAATAGCCCCCATTTACGTTTTATTTTTTCTAATCATATTTTTTTCATGTGAAAAAAAGAATGAAAAGAAACTGATTTTCCACCAAGATTTTAACTCAGAAGTTTTAGATACAAAGTTTTGGAGTTATGATCTTGGTAATGGTTGTCCCAATTTATGTGGTTGGGGTAATAATGAGCGCCAGCTTTACACTAAAGAGAATGTGTCATTAAAAGATGGTAATCTTGTTATAAAAGGAACAAAGAAAGATTCGTCTTACTTCTCAGGAAAAATACATACAAAGTCTAAATTCGAATTTACCTATGGAACTATTGAGGTAAAAGCTAAACTACCTAAAGGTCATGGTTTATGGCCAGCTATTTGGATGTTAGGGTACGATATCGATAAAAATACTTGGCCAGCTTGTGGTGAAATTGATATTATGGAATATGTAGGAAAAGAACCAAGTACTATTTACAATTCTTTACACAATAGCTCTAGTTATGGAAATACAATTAATTCCAAGAAAACAGTAATAGATAATATAGAAGAAGGTTTTCATCTTTATAAGACAAAATGGACTAAAGAATCCATTGTGTTTTATATAGATGATGAGGAAGTTTATACATATGCTCCGAATAAAAAGGATGAAAAAAATTGGCCTTATGATAAACCATTTTATTTGATTTTAAACATGGCTATAGGTGGAAATTTTGGAGGTCCTGAAGTAGATGATACTATATTTCCTCAAGAATTCATTATAGATGATATAAAGATTTACGCTAATTAAAATTTAATTTTAATTCGTTTGAATTTAAATCTTCATAATTACAAAAAAGATCATCTTTTGGATGATCTTTTTTATTTTTAAAGAGTTGGTTTTTAGTTTTCTATTTGAGTTTTTTTGTTCGTTTAACCTAAGTATTAAGTCTTTTGTCGAAAGAATATTGTTTTATGTCTAATTTTAAATTAGCTGACAGAAGTGTGTAAGTATATTTGCCGTCGGTTTTATACCAAATATCTTATTCCCCCACTTATAAAGTCACACTGTTTAGTGTGACTTTTTAAAAAAAACAATATTATATATTTAGTTGCTTAAGTGTTTATTATTTATGTTTTTAATAATTTCTTTAGCAGCATTTTCTCCAGAGTACATAGCTGCATTTAAAGAGCCGTTAAATAAATAATCACCTGCTAAAAAAGTATTACTATTTATTTTAATACTATTGGTGTTTGTAATTGTTTTATTTTTTGGAAGAGCTAATGGAATTGAATAATCTTTAATAAATTTAGGATCTTTTATATTGCAAATTTCTTCTAGTTCCTGAATTACTTTTTTTATTAGATCATCGTGGTTTAATTCATGATTTTTTACAACTGTAACAGATAAAAGTTCATTTTTAGGTGTTTTTTCTGTTTTTAAACTTGTATGATAAAATATATTGTTAATTAAAGATTTTTTATTAGTTATTAATCCTATTAGAGCTTTGTCGATAATTTTAGATGATGTTTCAAAGTATAGTGTGTGACAAGATTTCCATTCTGAAAATTTAGTAGTATTAGTATTTAAAATCTCATTAGGATTTACAGTTAATACATTATAGTTACTTTTAATAATTTCTCCATTATTAAGATAAATCTCTGAATTAATTATTTTTTCTACTTTGGTATTAAATATGATATTTGTTTTTTTTAGTTTATTTTTTAGTTGATTCGGAATTGCTTGCATACCAGCTTTAGGAATTGCAGCATAACCTTCACCAAACATTTTATAAATAAACTCAAATAGTCTACTAGACGTTTCTAAGTTGTTTTCTAGAAAAATACCACTAAAAAAAGGAAGGAAAAAGTTATCTATAGCTTTAGAAGAAAAACCAAAATCTGTTAAATATTTGTAAGTAGAAGTTTCTTTATCTGTATATATGTTATTAATGGTTTTCTTTTGTAAAGTACGATTCAATTTAAAAACCTTTAACTTGTCTTTAAAAGAAAGTAAGTTAGAAAAGAGAGTGGAGAATAAGAATGATAAATCCCTTATAGGATCTCCAATAGCAGACATAGATTTATTATTAAAAATAATGGCTCCAGGTGATATTTTTTGAAGATCTAAATCATTATAATCTAAATACTTTTTAGCAAGCGGATAAGAAGTTAAAAGGACTTGAAAACCATGATCTAACTGATAATTATTTATATAGTCTGTTTTTATACGCCCACCAACTTTGTCTGTAGTTTCAATTATAGTTGGAGCATATCCTTGTTGTTCAAGTACAATAGCAGCTACCAAGCCACTAACACCAGCGCCTACAATAGTGATATCTAGATTTTTTTTCATAACGAATACTTATTAGATATAAAATAATTTAGCTTACCTTTTCCCAAGTTTGATCGGCATTTAAAATAAAACTCCCCACAAAATTAAAGTTGCATTGATCTGGTGCAATAAGTGATAAAAAGTGAATTCCTTTTTTGTTGATGTACAAATGATATGTTTGACCAATAATTGGTTCAAAAGAAAATTCAGCATTTAAAATCAAATTATTGTATTCAAACTCTTCCATCATTTTAGCATAAGCTTCTTTAAGTTCTTCGTACTTCGTTTTAATTTTATGATTTACTTTATTAGTAACTCTGTTTTTCCAAGCTGTGTTATCATCAATCGTAATTTTAGGAGCGCCAACAGAAGTCGAATAAGGTTTTAAAGCAGCATCATACGATTCTGTTTCATAGTTGTATACAACATAGTCAGGCTTTTTTCCTTTTTCCATATTATTGTTGTTTGTTTAAAGATTCTATTTGCTGTAAAATTTGATCAGCTTCATAAGCCTTTTCATCACTTAGTTTTCTATTTACTGTAGAAAGTTTATATGATTCTTCCAGTAATTTTTTGTAACGATCTTCTAATTTTTCTTTTAGTGATTTTGATTTGAAAAAATTAAACATAAATACACAATTAATAAAAACAAAGATAATTTTTTTGTTTATATTTATTGTGTAAAAATTAAACAAAAAAATATTATGAAGGATTTCCTTTATTTAAAATAATTCAAATTAATAAACAATAGGAATTTATTAACATATCTTGTGATGATGTTTAATTATATTTGAATAAGTTTAAACAAAATTATTATGGATATACTAAGTGAAGCATTAGCATTCGAACAAGCCAAGATGAAAAACATGACTACAAGTGATAGAGTAGTTGCATCAAGAGAGGCAAAAAGATTAGTGTTAGCATTGAATGAAATCTATAAAAGAACTAAAGACGCTAAACTAATGGATATAATGAAACGTTTAACCGTTAAGAAAAGAAAGATTGAATCACGATTAAAAGGAAAACCTCTGTTATAGATTATTACAACAAAATCTTTCTTTTTCTAATTTTCTTCCCTCAATTAATGAGCTAATCTAATAAACTTAGGTTAGCTTTTTTTATTAATTGATATTTACATTTTTTTGATTTTAATTCATTTTACGAATATTTATTATAACCTCACGAATATGGGTTTGGTAATTTAAATTAAAGCTCTCTCTTATACTTTTGAACTTTATAACCAAAACATCATTTAGAATAAAAAAATAATAACTATTAAAGAAGAGTATAATTCTTTAGAGGAATTACAAGGGGTTATCAATAAAAAGTCAGAATACAATTCGAATATTCAATACGATAAATGGGAAATTAGAAAAGATGCTGAGGGGAATATGCAAAAGTGTATTATGGTTAAAAAAAGTGCAATGCATGGGTTAAAGGTTTACTTCTTAGATGATTTAACAATAGAATTGAGTTATACAATTCTTAATGTTTTTTTACATGGATGGTTTGGGAAAAGCCAAAAAGCTTACAGAGGTATTGATGAAATTATTTTAGGTAAAATTAAAGATGCTTTATTAATAGATTCTCAAAAGAAAGCTTTTAATGAAATGGAACAAATTTATACAGGAATTATAGTGTAATTTTTAATTATTATGAAAAAAATTATCTATTTACTATGTTTCTTTTTTTTTAGTGTTCAAGCTTCCTCACAAGAAGAATGGATGAAAACAACTGGAACTATTAAAAAAATAGAAAAGAAACGTAGGGGAAAAACTATTGCTATAGTTAGCTTTACAACAGAAGAAGGAAAAACTACTGAAACTTATGTAGAATTGATAGGGCTTCCAGTTATTGGAACTTTTAAATCTACAGGAGATATAATTAAAATCTATTATGATAAGAATAATCCAGCTATAGTAAGAGATGAAGATGGCAAGTTTTTATCTCAATATGGTATGATTGTTTTAATAGTATTAGGAGTGTTTTTTTCTTTAAAGAAATTTAAAGATGTCAAAAAATTTCAAAATTAATTTTAAAGGAACAATTTCCTTAAAACACATGAAAAATATCGTTTAAATACTAATACAAGTTTTGATTTTTGATGCAAACTTTATGATGATATGTAGAGAAAATTAATTACTAATTTTTTAATGAATTCTACCCATCAAATTCAATAACTGTTATGAAATTTATGTTTAGTTTAAAAATAAGTAAGTAGTAAATCTATATGTTTTTAGAACCAATTTAGATAGAAAAGAAATAAATATAAGGGAAAAATTTAAGGAAAAGGACTACTTAAAATTTAAAGACGAAACAGAATTGATTGTAATAAAAGCTTTAAAGTGAAAAAAGTTTGGAGAGTCAATTGGGAATTTAAAGCACTCTCTAACGAAGGTGGGTAGGTTCATTTTTAACTTTAGTTAAGAATTTATGAAAAATAATATAAAAATTAAGAGGAAAGTAGAAGATAAATTTGAAATTGTTAAAAAAGTTCCTAAAGATAAAATTCAAAATTCGTTAAAGTTGTATAATGAATATGGAACCATGAAAACTTTGGTAAAAAACATTTTTTTATTAAATGTAGTTTTTATTGTAATTCACAACATTTTTATTGCTAAAAAGCGTTACGATTATGAAGTTTATAACAACATTAGGATAATAGAGACTTCAATTATAGGAGTTTTAATAATTTTAGTTGTAATTATAACCATAATAGCTATGAGTAAAAATTCAAAAGTAAAAAACGAACTGAAAGAAATTTCAAAACGTTACGGGATTAAAAAAGAAGTTGTACAAGAAGAGTTTAGTGTTTTGGCAATGCATTTGTATGGAGGTAGAGGAGTTGTTTTAAAATAAGTTAATGAGAATAGTATTACAAATATTAATATTGAATTTGGTTTTTATTTCTTGTGAAAAGGAAATTAAAGAAACACCTGAAGAATTTGCAGAGAAATTAGTGAAAATGTTCAATGATTTCGACAATTTAGCTTCTAGTCTTTCAAGAAAAGCAACAAAAAGCACTCAAAACGTTCTAGAAGAAAGAGAAATTATCAACGATTTTTTAAATCAAAGCATAAGAACTTTAAAAAGGAGTAAAGAAATTAATCAAGATTTAAAGGGAAAAGAAAAAATGATAACTGTTTTTACTTCCTACAAAGAAGTAATTAATAGTTCGAAGTATACAGCGTTTTTAAAAGAAATAGAAAAAGATAAACAAGAAAAAAATTCTAATAAAAAGAAGAATACTTCGATCTTCGTAGGTAAAAAGTTTGAACTACTCAAAGAGTTAATGAAAGATATTATTCCTGTACAAACTAAAGCAGAAAAATTAGAGTTAGTAATTGAACAGTATCAGAAATTGTATGTTAAAGGTTAGTATTTATGTAAGCTATATATTTTATCTTTCGACTTGAAAAGTAAAAGAAATTAAAGATGAAGAAAGTACTAAGTAGCCTGCTTATTTTACTACTAGTATATGCTTGTAAGAAAGACGATTATGAAATTCAGTTTTATCATTGGAAGTCAGATGCAAAGCTTTCTGATGTAGAAAAAGAAGCTTTAAAAAACACTCACGCTAAGAAAACATTTATTCACTATTTCGATGTTGTATTAACCGATGGAATAAGTCATCCTGTAAGCGTAATTCAAGATATAGACCCTTATTTTAATACTGTACAAGTTGTACCAGTAGTTTTTATCAGTAATTCAGTATTTAAAGTAAATCAATATTCAACCCAAAATTTAGTAGATAAAGTAGCACAACTAGTTCAACAAATTCATCAAAAATACTTCAATAAACAAGCTTTAGAAATCCAAATTGATTGCGATTGGACTAAAACTACAAGAGAAACTTATTTTAAATTTTTAGAACTTCTAAAAGAAAGAATATCTGTAAGTGTAACTATTCGTTTACACCAAATAAAATTTCAAAGAGAAACAGGTATTCCACCAGTAGATTTTGGTGCTCTAATGTTATATAATGTTGGTGATTTAGGTGATTTTAATCAGAATTCAATTTTAAATAGTAAGATAGTATCTCAATATGTAAAGGGAAGTACAGAATATCCATTACAGTTAGATTTAGCTTTACCTTTATTTTCTCAGGTTGTAATTAAAAATAGAGAAGACAATATTCGACTTATAAATAGAGTTATTGAAGAAGATTTTAAAAACGATACAGAACATTTTAAAAGTTTAGGAAAACATCAATATATCGTACTCAAAAAGAAACTATATAAAGGTCAGTATTTATATAAAGATTTTAAGTTAAAGTTAGAAAAAACGAGTATTGAAGAAATTGTAAAATCTAATGATATAATTAAAAATAGCGATTTAAATATTAGAAACACAATTTTATATCATTTAGATGAAACAGAAATTAAAGAACTAAATTTTAAAGAATTAATCACCAAGTTATAATGAAGAAGATAGTATTTAAAGAGTATATAATCGCATTATTATTTCTAATAATAGCAACACCAAAAATATTTGCAGAAAATACACCAAAATACTTTTGTGGAGGTTGGTATTACGATCCAGATTCTTTCTATTATAATTTATTCAATCAAGAAAATATATCTCAAAAAGCATTTTATCCTTTTTTAAGAACAGATATGAATCCGTTTTATGAAGATCAATCTTTAAAAGATTCTAAAAATGTTCACGAGTGGTATTCTTTTTTCAATGAAAAATATTCAAAAGATCAATTAGTAGAGGTTCTTTACGGAAAAGAGAATAAACTCTATACAATTCAAGAGAAATCCGCAAAAGAAAAAGCTGCTAAAACTTATTTGAGTTTTGCAAAATCTTGTGAAACTATTACAGTAAGTAATGAAAGTTATTATTGGGATTACGATGCGTTAATTAAAAAGAGAAAGCAAAATGCACCAGAATTAATTGGTAAAGGTTTATCATTATATAGTAAAGAGAAAAACGCTGACTTAAAACTTCGTTATGCGTATCAATTAATTCGGTTGTATCGATACAATTATGAGTTTCAAACTGCCATTGATTTTTATAACAACGAAGTAAAATCAAAAGTATCTAAAAATGAAATCTACTATTATATTTTAGATCAAGTTGCTGGTTGTTATTATAAACTTAAAAGATATGAAAAAGCAGCTTATCTTTTTTTAAAGGTTTTTGATAAAAGTATCGATAAGAAGCGATCTGCTTTTGTAAGTTATAAGTTTTGTACATATAAAAATGCAGAAGGAAAATCATTCTTAAATACCAAAGAAGAAAAAGCAAATCAGATTTTTATCACGGCAATTAGAAAGTTTTCAGATACGATGCAGGATCTCGAAAATATAACTGATTTAGGTATTGCTGAAGATAAACAAGAATTGTTAGCTATTCGAATTATAAATAATTTAGAAAGAGCAATTTTAGATATAAATTTTAGAAAATCCATTTTTCAAGTAGAAGATAAAGTTGCAGATGAATTGATCGCGTTACAAAGTTATATTGATAGAAAATTAGAAGGTACTACTTCTAATAGAGAATTTTGGAAATTAACAGATGCATATCTTTCGTTTTTACGTCAAGATTTTAAAACCGCAAGTGATAAGTTAAGCTTAGTAAATTCAAGAAAGTTTAAAGAACAAAAAGAAAGTTTAGCAAGAATATTTGAAGTGTTTTCGTGGACAACAATTAATGAAGAAAGAGAGTTATGGTTGTCTAAACTATTCAAAAAAAATAAAAACGGAGTTACAGTTTTAGGTCCATGTCAATTAGATGAAGTGAATCAAGTGAGTATGTCTTGTAATTTAAGAGGAATTATTCTAGAACAAGTAAGTCATTTGTATTTGCAACAAAACAAAATTGCGCAGTCTTATTTAATACACAACCCTTTAGAGGATTTAAAAGAAGTAACGTCTCATGATTTAGTAGACGATATAATTAAATTCATTCAAAAGGAAAATAAAAATGATTTCGAAAAATTATTATTAAAAGGTTTAAAAAATAAAGGATTAGAAAGTTCGTCAATTTTAAATTTAGCAGAAAAAGCAAAAGGGTTAATGTATTACAGAAGTGGAGATTTTAATATTGCAGTAGATTACTTTAGTTCGTCTGATGTAAAAAATATACCAGCTTCTATTTTCAGTAATAATACAATGGAGTGTTTTAATTGTAACGATGCAACTGTAATGGAAGATGAAGTGTATAAAGCTAGTGCATATTCTTTTTTAAACAGAAAGATGAACACTTACGACTTGTTAGTTAATCTTCAAACTTTAGAGGATATGACGCAAGATGAAACCACAAAGAAGTGGAAGAAAAAACTAGCCTATTATTTACTTGGGAATTATTTTTATAATGCATCAAATACAGGGTATTATAGAGCTTTTACTTATTACGGAAAAGATCGTTATTATAACTACGATTTCGGAAGAATCAGATCAGATATAAACGATGTAATTTCAAAGAAAAAAACTTATAGTTTTCCTTACGGGGGATATAGAAATACCTACAATGGTTTAGCTAAAAAAGCAAAATATTATTATGAAAAAACAATTGAAATCTCAACTGATAATGAACTAAATGCAAGATGTGCTTACATGATAGCTAAGTGTGAATTGAACGAATATTACAATAATGGTTGGGATTCAAATTATTCTGGTTATGAAGGAAATGAATATAGAAAGTTTGAAAACTCTGGATTTAAAGCTTTAAAAACAAAGTATAAAAACACGAAGTTTTACGAAGTGATACGAAGTAAATGTAGTTTTTTTAGACAATATGATGCGTATTAAAGATATTATTAGATAAAATAAAATTAACTATTTAACTTTTTTAAAGCTCACATACTTTTCACTAGCTTCTTCTATTTTCGTAAAGTAATTCATTGCATTTCCATAATTTTGAATCACAAATTCATCACTTTCAAAATCTATAGTTGTACCAATTTCTGTAGGTAGCGGAGGTTGTCCTTGTTCTTTATCATCGCCGCCATCATCAACAGCTCCGCCAGCAAATTCACTCCATTCAAAGTCATTAAAAATAATAAGATTGTTCGCCGTTACTTGAGCCGTTCCATTAAAAGATCTTTTTGGAGAAGTAAATGTATATTCTAATTGATTATTAGCTACAAATAGTTTAAAATTTAAATTAGAGACTTCGTTTTTCCAATGTCCCACAACAGCTCTTTCTTTAGCAGGATTTCTAAAAGTTTCATTTGTGATTTTAATAGAATCTATAGTTTGTTTTATGTCAGAAAAATCATTCCAGGTTTTAACGATTACATTTTTGTCAATCATTTCAGATTCAACAGTTAAAAAACCTTCGGCGTTATCATAAGCTACTTGCATATGATCTAAATAAAAACCATTTTTATTTACAAGACATAACCAAGTACTGTTTTCAGTATCGTAAATACGTTCAATAATTTTTAGAGAATCGCTTTTATGACTTATGTAGTAATTGAAGTTAGAATTAAAACTTTCAATATTAAAAAGTCCATGTTTACGCCATAAATCTTTAGAAAGTTTGCTTCGATTTAAAGGTGTATAATTTTCGATGGATTTTTCTGAAATATTAAAAATGAAACTTTTTTGATCTTGTTCCTTACAACTTTGAAGAAAGAAAATTAATAAAAGTACATAGAAACGTATCATTTGTTTTTTATTTAAACTATAACAAAAGACGAGAAACAAACTCTTCTCTTTTTCTTATAGAAACAGGTATTTTAACTCCAGATTTTAAGAATGCATACCCTGTTTTATCATATTTATCAATAAATTTCAAGTTTACTACATAAGATTGATGTGTTCTTAAAAATAAATTTTCAGGTAGTTGATTTTCAAAATCTTTGATAGGTTTAGATGCAATATAAGATTTTTTATCTTCTGTATAAAAAGTTGTATAACCTTTATCTGATTGACAGTACATTAAAGTATCAAAACGAACGATTTGATATCCTTCTTGTAAACGAAGTACAATATATTCTCTTCTCTTTTCAATTAATTGATTTTTTACAATTTCTAAATGATTAGATCTATTATCTGTTATCAATTTAACTCTATCTATTGCTTCATTTAATTCATCAATATCTACAGGTTTTAAAATATAATCTATGGCACCGTTTTTAATGGCTTGTAAAGCATATTGATCGTAAGCTGTAATAAAAATGACTTGAAAATTAAGATCTTTAACTTGATCTAAAAAGTCAAAAGCAATACCATCTTTTAAATTAATATCTAAGAAGATTAAATCGGGTTTGCATGCTTTGGTTACAGTTATAGCTTCCTTAACAGATTCACATTCTCCAATAATATCAATTTCTTTTTTTAAAGAAGTTATCATAGAAATTAATCCTTTTCTAATATATAATTCGTCTTCTACTATTAATGTTTTAATCATAATTTTCTATTGCATAAGGAAGAGTAAGTATGATAGAGTTTTTTTTTTCTTGTAACTTACATTTTTAAATGTGATTTTAGAAGGAATATTTAATTTTTTTAGAAAAAGTATAAAAGAGTTCTTTCATTTTTTCTATTTGGTGTATTTCTAACAAGTGTTTTAAGGTGATTATTTCGTTTGATATTAGCACGGTAATTCTTCTTGAGTTTTCAAGTAGCAATCTTAGAAATTTTGAAAATTTAGATAAATATTTAATCCTATTAGGATTGTTATTAATAATCATGTTTTGTATAGATTTCATAGAATTGTTTATGTAACTAGGTTTTAGTTTAACCCTGTTTAAAGTTCTATCAATCAAAATATTTTTATAAGTAGACTAATGTTACGATACCTAAAAAAAGTAAAATGTTATGAATGAATATGAATAGATAGAATTAAATTCTTTGTATTTAGATTTAAGTATAAAAAAAGTCGAAACAATTAAGTTTCGACTTACTATTTTTTATTATTGTTATTTCTTTATAAATGAATAACTTCATCATAAGCATCAGCAACAGCTTCCATAACAGCTTCACTCATTGTTGGGTGAGGGTGAATAGCTTTTAACACTTCATGTCCTGTAGTTTCTAATTTTCTACCTAAAACAGCTTCAGCAATCATATCAGTTACACCTGCACCAATCATATGGCAACCTAACCACTCTCCGTATTTAGCATCAAAGATTACTTTAACGAAACCTTCTGGAGTTCCAGCAGCTTTTGCTTTACCAGAAGCAGAAAAAGGGAATTTACCAACTTTAATATCGTAACCTTGTTCTTTAGCTTTTTCTTCAGTTAAACCAACGGATGCGATTTCTGGAGTTGCGTATGTACATCCAGGAATATTTCCATAATCGATAGTTTCTGTATGTAAACCGGCGATTTTTTCAACACAAGTTATTCCTTCAGCAGAAGCAACGTGAGCTAAAGCCGGACCAGGAGTTACATCTCCAATAGCATAATAACCAGGAATGTTAGTTTGGTACCAATCGTTTACTAAGATTTTATCTCTATCAGTAACAATTCCTACATCTTCTAATCCGATGTTTTCAATATTTGTTTTAATACCAACAGCAGATAAAACGATATCAGCTTCTAAAACTTGCTCTCCTTTTTTAGTTTTTACTGTAGCTTTTACTCCATCACCAGAAGTATCAACAGACTCTACAGAAGAGTTAGTCATTACTTTAATTCCAGCTTTTTTGAAAGAACGCTCCATTTGTTTAGAAACATCTTTATCTTCAACAGGAACAATATTTGGCATATATTCTACAATAGTTACTTCTGTCCCCATTGCATTGTAGAAGTGAGCAAACTCAACTCCAATTGCACCAGAACCAACAACAATCATAGATTTTGGTTGTTGAGGTAATGTCATCGCCTCTCTATATCCAATTACTTTTTTACCATCTTGAGGTAAACTTGGTAATTCACGAGAACGAGCTCCAGTTGCAATTATAATATGATCTGCAGAATATTCAGTTACAGTTCCATCTTCAGCAGTAACATCTACTTTTTTACCAGTTTTAATCTTTCCAAAACCGTTAATTACATCGATTTTGTTTTTCTTCATTAAGAACTGAACACCTTTACTCATTCCTTCAGCAACACCACGACTTCTTTTAATAACAGCGTCGAAATCTTTATCAATCGCCTCAGCTTTTAAACCGTATTCATCAACATGCTTTAAGTAATCGTAAACCTGAGCAGATTTTAATAAAGCTTTAGTTGGGATACATCCCCAGTTTAAGCAAATACCACCTAAACTTTCTTTTTCAACTACAGCGGTTTTAAAACCTAACTGAGAAGCTCTAATGGCTGTTACATAACCTCCAGGACCAGATCCGATCACTATGATATCATATTTCATAATTCGCGTTTTATCTATTAGTTGTTTATTTATCGTTTAAGGATTAAAGACTAAATCTTTAATTCCGAATTTTTTACTTGTATATCCTAATATTATATTCACAGCATAATGGATAATAATTAATGCTGCGATAGCTGCCAAAGGTACGCCGAAAACTTTATAAGGCACATTATAACTCCAAGTTCCCAGATTAATCGTAATGATTTCACCAAGAGTAGGGAAGACGGTTACTATAAAAAGTACCCATAGCTTTTTTGTTTTAGACGATATATCGGTTGTTTTCTTATTAATTTCCAATTCTGTTTGGTAAATAAGAATAAAAGCTGCTCCCCATGCGAAAAATACCCATTTTGGTATTTCTGTAGCTACATCGTGATATTCCCAATATTGATACTTTGTTCCAAAATATTCACAAATATATCCGATAATAGCAGTTAATAGAAAACCAAAAATTAGGTTACTATTAAATGTTTTGTTTCTTATGTTTTTAACAAATGAGTGTGTAATTTTTAAAACTAAAAGTATGGCTAAAATAAGATCATACTGGTGGAAAAAACCAATAAGTAATCCACCAAGTATAAGCTTTACTATACTTTTTAAAATTATTTTAATTACATTATTCATTGTATAGAATTACATTCTTTCAGGAACATCAATACCTAATAAACGGAAAGCAGAAGCAATTGTATCTGCTACTTTCTTCGCTAATTGAACTCTAAAAATCTTTTTATCTTCATTTTCTTCACCAAGAATAGAAACATTTTGATAGAAAGAATTAAATTCTTTAACTAAATCATATGTATAGTTAGCAATTACTGCAGGAGAATAATTCTTCGCTGCTTGCTGAATTACTTCTGGATATAACTCTAACTGCTTGATTAATTCTTTTTCCTTTTCGTGTAACTCAATTCCTGTTATAGTTTTAGAATAGTCGAAGTCAGCCTTTCTCAAAATTGATTGGATCCTAGCAAAAGTATACTGTACAAAGGGTCCTGTATTTCCTTGAAAATCTACTGAAGCTTGTGGGTCAAATAAAATACGTTTCTTAGGGTCTACTTTTAAAATGAAATATTTTAAAGCTCCTAATCCGATAATTTTATATAACGATTCTTTTTCCTCGTTTGAATAGCCTTCTAGTTTTCCTAATTCTTGAGAAATTTCACGAGCTGTATTCGTCATTTCATTCATTAAATCATCAGCATCAACAACAGTTCCTTCACGAGATTTCATTTTTCCAGATGGTAAATCAACCATTCCGTAGCTTAAGTGATATAATTGATCAGCCCAATTGTAACCTAATTTCTTTAAGATTAAGAACAATACTTTAAAATGGTAATCTTGTTCGTTACCAACTGTGTAAACCATTCCGTTTAAATCAGTGAAATCTTTAGCACGCTGAATTGCAGTTCCGATATCTTGAGTCATATATACCGCGGTTCCATCAGAACGTAATACCAATTTCTCATCTAAGCCATCTTCAGTTAAATCACACCAAACAGAACCATCTTCTTTTTTGAAGAAAACTCCATCTTTCAACCCTTGTTCTATTACATCTTTTCCTAACAAATAGGTGTCACTTTCGTAATATAATTTATCAAAATCAACACCGATATTTTTGTATGTTACATCAAAACCTTCATACACCCAACCGTTCATCGTTTTCCAAAGTGATACAGTATCTTCATCACCAGATTCCCATTTGCGTAACATTTCTTGAGCTTCTAAGAAAATAGGCGCTTGTTTTTTAGCGTCATCTTCACTTATTCCGTTAGCAACTAAATCACTGATTTCTTTTTTATATTCTTGATCGAATTTAACGTAGTAATTTCCAACTAACTTATCTCCTTTTAATCCTGTAGATTTTGGAGTTTCACCATTACCAAAACGTTTCCAAGCTAACATTGATTTACAAATATGAATTCCTCTATCGTTAATGATTTGAGTTTTGTAAACTTTATGTCCGGCAGCTTTTAAAATTTCTGAAACAGCGTATCCTAATAATACATTACGAACATGACCTAAGTGTAAAGGTTTGTTAGTGTTTGGAGAAGAATATTCAACCATTCTAGCATCTGTACTAGAAGTTACAAAGCCATACCTTTCGTTAGTAGCGATTTCGTTAAAGAAATTGATGTAAAAACTATCATCAATAACTAAGTTTAAAAATCCTTTTACAACATTAAAATTAGATACTTCTTGTACGTTTTCTACCAAGTAATTACCTAAATCGTTTCCAATTTGAACCGGATTTCCTTTTTTGTATCGTAATAAAGGGAAAACTACTACAGTTATATCACCTTCAAAATCTTTTCGGGTTGCTTGAAATTCAACAGATGGAATTTCAGTTTCGTATAATTTTTCAAACCCTTCTTTAACCTTCGCTTCTAGTAACGATTGTATGTTCATTAGTTGACTTATTTCTTTTAAATCGAGTAGCAAAATTACATAATTTTATTGGTTTATTTGGCTCATTTCTGGTCATATTACTGTAGTTTTGCAATATGGATAAAGACCTTGAAAATCTTAGAGAATTAGCTCAAGAAAAGCTGCAAGAGAATAAAAAATACTTTCAGAAATTAAAAAAGCGTACTCCTAAACGTCTAGATTTAGTTGTTCAAGAGATTCACGAAGAAGAATTTGAACGAACAGATTGTTTAAACTGTGGAAATTGTTGTAAAACAACAAGTCCGATGTTTACTTATAAAGATATTGAACGAATAGCTAAGCATTTAAGGATGAAAGTACCTGATTTTGTTGCACAATATTTGCGTATTGATGAAGATGATTTTCATGTGTTGCAAACTTCTCCTTGTCCTTTTTTAGATTTAAATGATAATTCTTGTTTTATTTACGATGTTCGTCCGAAAGCTTGTGCCGAATATCCTCACACGAATAGAAAAAAGTTTATCCAATTAGCAAATCTTACCATAAAAAACACTGAAATTTGTCCTGCTACTTATAGAATTCTTGAGGAGTTGAAAAAGAGGTTACCACAGTCTTAGTTTTTGAATTTATTTTGTTATTATGCTATGAAGTTTATGAAATTGGTTGAAAATCTAAGTTAAAATTACCAATTTCGTAGTTTTTCTTAACAGAGGTAAATTTTGTAACCTAATTTTTTTATTAACATTGTTATATCAAACAATTACAATGTTATTTATGGAGGTTATAAAAAGTTATTTTGAAAATATGCCAACTTTACATAGAAGTATGTTATTAGTTGGTGGGATTTCTTTTTTTTGGATTTTAGAAAGCGGAATACCACTATTTAATTTTAAATATAATAAGTGGAAGCATGCTTGGCCTAATTTATTTTTTACAGGAACTACTGTAATTATTAATTTTGCTTTAGCTTTTTTATTATTACAAACATCTTTTTGGGTAGAAGAAAATCAATTTGGACTTATAAATTGGTTGCCAGAAATACCACTTTGGACATATATAATTTTAGGTGTTTTATTTTTAGATTTTTTCGGAGCATATCTAGCTCATTTGGTTGAACACAAAGTTAAACCTTTATGGATGGTACATTTGGTACATCATTCAGATCATAAAGTAGATACTACTACAGCAAATAGACATCATCCGATAGAAAGTGTAATTCGCTTTGTATTTACACTATTAGGAGTGTTTTTAGTAGGTACGCCTTTTTACATTATTATGCTTTATCAGTCTTTATCTTTAGTGTTTACTCAATTTAATCATGCTAATTTAAAAATGCCGAGAAAGTTAGATAAAATATTAAGTTATATTATCGTATCTCCTGATATGCACAAAGTTCATCATCATAATTTATTGCCATATACCGATTCTAATTTCGGAAATATTTTTTCCATTTGGGATAGATTATTGGGAACTTATATGGAATTGGATAGAGAAAAAATAGTATATGGTGTAGATACATTTCCAGATGAAGTAAAAAACTCAGATTTAGTTGAATTATTAAAACAACCTTTTCAAGGTTATAGAAAACCTACAAACATAGAAGAGTTATAATAAAATTTTTAACCAGATATTATGGAGTATATGCTAAATTTATCTATTTTATTTAGGTTTAAAATGTTTCTCCTTTAATTTTTAATACAATTCGTGATTTATTGCTTTACTTTTTTAATTAATTTCGCAAGCCTTTAGAAACGTATTAATTATACTATGAGAAAATTTATATTTTTACTTGTAACATTAAGTTTAATTGCTTGTGGGGGAGATAATTCTAGTGAAGAAAATATTGATGTAGATATAATAATCCCTGATCCAGATCCAATAGTTGTTTTGACCATCCAAACAGAAAATAATGCAAATTATTTAAATTTTGGTAATGTTGTAAAATCGGTTAGTAAATCTTTTCCTATTAAGATTTTAAATGAAGGAGATTCAGTATTAAAAATAGAAGAGATAGTTTTACCTGAAGGTTTTTCAATAAATTTTACATTAATAGAAATAGCTCCTGATGAAATTAAGGAATTAGAGATAACTTTTTCACCAACAGAAGAAAAAGAATATACTGGTTTTATACAGATAGCTAGTAATGCAACATCTAGTAATGCACCAATTAGTATTAAAGGTATTGGAGTTAGTGAAACTTATGAAGGAGATGTTGATATATTAAATCAAGAAGAATTAGAAGATTTTGTTTCTAGAGGATACAAAAGAGTAAACGGAAAGCTTAATATTGGTAGCGCACATGGAACCAATGGATATTCTTTCCCTTATGCTATTAATGATTTAATGCCGTTAAAAGATGTAACATTTGTAAAGGGGTTAAATATCATTCATACCACTTTGACTAGTATAGAAGGAGTTGAAAATTTAGAAATAGAAGGATTTGTTCAAATAGCTTTCAATGGAGAGCTTAAAAACCTTAAAGGATTTCCTGAAACTAAAGAAACTGGTGTTGCTTTAAATTTAAATGGGAATCATAAATTAGAAGATATAAAAGACTTAATTCATGTAAAATCATTCCTTTGGTTAAGCGTTGTAGATAATGTTAAATTAGTTAATTTAGAAGGATTAAATAATGTTACAGAGGTAGAACAAGATTTAAGAATTCAAGGTAACTTACGCATAGAAAATTTAAATGAATTAACTAATCTTAAGTTAATAGGTGAAGATCTTTCTATTAGTAACAATCAAGCATTATACAGTTTTTGTGGTCTACTTCCATTGGTTACTGATGGAGAAATTAAAGGAACATTTTATTTAATGAATCGTAATAGATTTAATCCAGGAAGTATTCAATTCGAATGTGAAAGGCTAGTTCCATTAAATGAGTATCATGGAGTACAAACAAGAATTTCTGGATCTTATTGGTTAGATTTTTTTAAAGAAAAAGGGTTTACAAAAATTTCTGGGGAAGTTTTTATTAAAGGGAATCAGATAAAGGATCTTTTAGCTTTAAGCGCTGTAGAAGAATTTAGTGGAGTTGTTTATATAGAGGAAACACAACTAACAAGTTTAGAGGGATTAAATAACTTAAAGAAAATAAAAGCAGTTATAGTGAAAAATAATCCTAGTTTATCAGATTATTGTGCTTTAACCAATGTGGTTCAAAATCAAACTACAGATTATGGGTTAACAATAAGAGATAATTTATACAATCCAACTAAAGAAGATTTGAAGAATGGAGATTGTAAACAATAAAAAAGTAAAAGCAAACCGATTGAGGTTTGCTTTTTTGTTTACTAATAAGGCCAACAGATATAAACTTTTCCTGTTTCATCATAAAGAGAAATATGACTAAAACTATTCGGGTTTTCATATCTTGTATAGCAAGCATATTTACCTCCGGGAGTCCAGTAATCTGGGTCTTTTGGAGTTAAGGTTGTTCCAGTAGTTGTAGAATTTCCCGTACTGTGATGTCCACCACCACCAGTAATTTCTTTCTGAGTGTTTTTGTTTAGGGCTTTGCCTAAATTTAAAATGTTTTTCTTCATGATTGATGTTTTTTTAATTCAATCTGAATTTATTACGATTTAATTATCCTTAGAGAAGAATATTTCTGAATCATTATTTTTAACTTTTGAAATCTAACTTTTTGAACTATTTATCACAATTAAAAATGTTGATTATCGTAATTAGGAAGCTATAAATCTTTTATACTTTATCAATAGGGCCATTTCCACTGTTTCCTCCACTGTTTCCTCCATTGTTTCCTCCACCAGTACTAGTTGAACCACAATTACAAAAAAGAGGTTTAGGAATTATACTTTGGTAATAAGAACCTAATTCACACCATTCGAAACAAGGAATGATTCTACTTCCTCCATTAATAGTTTTTTGTGCTGATTTACTTAAGGTTTTGCCTAAGTTTAAAATGTTTTTTTTCATGATTAAATATGTTTTAATTCATCATGAAGATATCAGGAGTAAAAGAAATGTATAATAGTTTATTTCCGAACTGCTGATTTAAACTTACGAAGTATTTAATATGTTTAATTAAAATCAATAAGTTCAGTTCGGATTCTAGTATTTTTGTCTTTTTTAATGATGTTTAACTGCTGAGTTAGTTTTAAATATTCTTCAATAGGTAATTCGATATTAATACTAATTAAATAGTGTGAGTTAGGTTTGATATACTGTATTTTGTCAAAATCTTGTATAGATTTTATTTGTAAAAGTTCAGGATGGTAAGCTTTAATATATGATGCTTTATTCTCATATTCTGTTACTGGAGGTCTAGGTGGGAAACCATTATTTTCTTTTTGTAGTTTTCTCATGTCTTCTTCCCATAAATCTATAATTAAAGGAAAAACATGGTATAATTGTTTTTGTAAATCAATTTTGGTAATTAAGTTTACTTTACGATGATAAGTAAGATTTATTTTTGAAAATATTCCTTTTAATTTTTTAAGAGTTATTTCTTTATTTAGAAGTATATTATAGGTTATGAAAATTGAATGTACAGAGTAATTATAAAGTTTTAAATTTAAACTATCAAAACCACTATAATCTTCAAGTATATATTTATTGTTTTTTTTAATTAAGTTAAATGTTTTATGGTTTGTTGATAAACTATCTGAACTCATTTTAATTTTAGAATCTAAATTTAAAAGATCATAACTTGTATATTCATTTTCAATAATATTCGGATGCCTTAAAAAAGTACTATTGTTCAGAATTACTATTGAATCACCTGGTTGTAAACTGATTTTCTTAGTAAGTGTTTTGTCTTTTAAATAAACTTTTAAAGAATCTCCTTTGATTTCATATTTCCCTTTAAAACTATAATCGAAAAAATCGACTAATATTATAGAGTCTTTTTTGAAATTAACCTTGTAAAAAAAAGAGTTAGAATATTCTTTATAATCATAAATCCAAACACCTTGTAAATCTTCTTTGTTAATAGTTTTTGAGCAAGAAATAAAAGAAAAAACTAAAGAGATATAAAATAACTTTTTCATATAAATTTTAATAGGAAACTATATCAAGAATTATTCCTTTTATGAATCAAAGCAAGAATTTTTTTTCCTCTAGCTTCGCAACCTTTACTTTCATGAATCACTTTAGTTCTTACAATATGTTCAAGTTCTGAATGTACCCAATCTCTATGTTTTCCTAAAAGAAATAAAGTAGTCATTGTATAAGCTTTTACTGCAATTTTTTGATCAGTTATTAACCAATCAAAACCAGTTTCAATTATAGTATCAATATGGTTATTGGTAAGTGTCTCTTTGGTGTTATTCGGTAACTTATCGTCAAAAGCAATAGCTAAATGTTCGCAGATTTTAGCACAAGTGCGAAGTACACCATCAAAATGTATGTTTTTAATATTGTTTATAAATGTTTCTATGTAAGGAAGTAAATAATCAATTCCATGATGAGTACAAATCCATTCTAAAATCCAAGAAGCTTTTATTGATATTTTATCCTCCGTTTTAAATGTTAAATTTACCAAATGCTCTATTAATTCAGTATGTTCTAATACAATATTTGCAGCTTTATTTCGATTTATTCTTTTAGGGTTTTCAACTGAATTTAATGTAGAAATTAAAAAATCGATACTCATATTGGTACGGTTTGTGTACTTTTACAGAAAAATTTACTAAATATAAAAACAAAAAGAATAGTAATGGTAAAAGATAGAGAATATGTTGTCTTAAGTTTTGTATTTACAATGATTTTTACGCTGGTATCAATGGCTCAAAAAGTGAATCAAGTAGATGCTAATGGAAAAAGAAATGGTGAATGGCGTAAATATTATGAGAATGGTGATATTCGCTATAAAGGACAGTTTAAAAATGGGAAAGAAATAGGTGTGTTTTCTTTTTATGAAAGAGGCGGAGCTTACCCTTCAATAATTAAAATATTTTCTGAAAAATCAGATACAGCCTCAGTTAAATTTTACAATAAAAGTAGAGTGAAAACTAAAGGAAAAATGGTAGGTAGAAAAAGAGTAGGAAAGTGGATATATTATTTCTCTGATGGAAAAACATTATTTTCTGAAGAAAACTATAAAGATGGAAAACTAGATGGTGTTTTAAAAAATTACTACATCAACGGAAAACTAACTGAAGTTTCAGAATATAAAGAAGGAAAAAGACACGGTTCATCTAAAATCTATACAGAAGAAGGAATTTTAATAGAAGCTGTAAACTATGTTAATGGCAATCTAGAAGGTGAAGGCAGATATTACGATTTAAAAGGAGTTATTAAAGAGAAAGGTATGTACAAAGATGGTAAACGTATTGGAAAGTGGGAATTCTATATTGATGGAGAATTATCTAAAAAAGGAAGACCAGATACTAGTATAAAAAAGAAAAAAAAGAAAGAATAATACCATCTTCTTATACAATCATCAACTTTAATAATTAAACTATCAGTAACAATTTCGTAAATTTGCAGCTTAAATTATGCAAGATATGAAACGAGTTGTTGTTGGACTTTCAGGTGGTGTAGATAGTAGTGTAACGGCTTATTTATTAAAAGAACAAGGATATGATGTTATAGGCTTGTTTATGAAAAATTGGCACGATGATTCTGTGACAATTTCAGATGAATGTCCTTGGTTAGAGGATAGTAACGATGCTATGATCGTTGCTGAGAAATTAGGAATTCCTTTTCAAACAGTAGATTTAAGTGAACAATATAAAGAACGTATAGTCGATTATATGTTCGATGAGTATGAAAAAGGTCGTACTCCTAATCCAGATGTACTTTGTAACAGAGAAATAAAATTCGATGTTTTTATGGATATTGCTTTAAGTTTAGGAGCAGATTATGTTGCTACAGGTCATTATTGTAGAAAACAAGAGGAGGTAATTAATGGGCAAACTGTCTATAAGTTATTAGCTGGAAAAGATAATAATAAAGATCAATCATACTTTTTATGTCAATTATCTCAAGAGCAATTAGCTAAGGCTTTATTCCCTGTGGGAGAATTAACTAAACCAGAAGTTAGAGCTATAGCTAAAGAAGCAGATTTAATTACAGCTGAAAAGAAAGATTCTCAAGGATTATGTTTTATTGGTAAAGTAAGATTACCAGATTTTTTACAACAAAAATTACAACCTAAAGAAGGAGTAATTGTTCAAATTCCAGAAACTTTTGATGCCTACACAAAACCATTACCTAAGTTTGAAAATAAGATAGCTGAACTCGATTATAAATCGAAGAAGTTTGCATATCAAGTTTCAGATGGAAAAATAGTTGGTAAACATCAAGGCGCACATTATTTCACTAAAGGTCAACGTAAAGGCTTAGCTGTGGGAGGAACCAAAGAGCCACTTTTTGTTATAGAAACAGATGTTGATGAAAATGTTATTTATACAGGAGAAGGAAAAAGCCATAAAGGATTATATAGAAATGTGCTTTTTGTTACTAATGATGAATTACATTGGGTTAGAGAAGATTTAGCTTTAAAAGAAGGAGAAACTATGGAAGTTGAAGCAAGAATCCGTTACCGTCAATCTTTAGAGAAAGCTACATTGTATAAAGTAGGAAATGGAATTTATGTTGAGTTTGTAAATGCTCAGTCTGCCATACAAGAAGGGCAATTCGTTGCATGGTATGCTAATGAAGAACTCTTAGGGTCTGGTGTGATTTCCTAATTGAATAATTATATGAAAGTAAGAACTAAAAAAGATGTTCTAAAATAACAAGAGAAAATAAAACGAGAACTTGGTTTAGATGTTAGTAAGTATAAAGACGAAGAAGTAGTTGAAAATTTTGTGGAAATTCTCTTACTCCCAAACTATATAGTTTCTTGGGTGATTAAACCAATTTTGCTCTCTCTTTTTATTTACTTTTTAGGATTTTATGCTTTTAATTTAGTTCATGTAGAGTATTTAATTTATGCAGTTATAGGTTTTGGTTTATTTGTTGTTTTTGGTGTTGCATTTGGTTTTTTGTCTTTAGTTTTTAAGATGAAAAATGATATTTGGGAGATTGTTGATTATTCGCTCGATATTTTAAAATTAGCAATTCAAGATATATCAAAAATTAATAATCAAATTACGGAAGAGAACAAGAAAGATGTACTTTCTTTAGTTTTTAAAGGAATAATTCATATTGTTACCATTCCATTACTTTCAAAATCTGTTACTAGCAAAATACCATTTATAGGAGGTATAGCTAGTAGTTTAATTAAACGAGTTTTAACAATAGTTTCAAATAAATTAGAGTTTAAAGAAGATAATATAGAAGACTTTGTAGAATCACCATTAGAAGATAAACAAAAACTTTATACTTCTTATATGAAAACCATTATTGCAACCTCAAATGGATTGGAAACTTTTATAAGTTTTGTTTTCAGAGTATTAAAAATACCAATGTTAGTTTTCTTCTTTTTTTCATTATCAGCACTTTTACTTTTCCTATATTTAATCAACTAAAATATACTATTTTGACAAATAAAATTACAGAACTTTTTAATATAAAATATCCTGTTGTTCAGGGTGGAATGATATGGGTTTCTGGTTGGAAATTAGCTTCAGCTGTTTCTAATGCTGATGGATTAGGACTTATTGGAGCTGGATCTATGTATCCTGATGTTTTACGTGAGCATATTCAGAAATGTAAAAAAGCTACAGATAAACCTTTTGGAGTTAATGTTCCTATGTTGTATCCAGATATAGAACAAATTATGGATATTATTGTTGAAGAAGGAGTTAAAATTGTCTTTACTTCGGCAGGAAATCCTAAGACTTGGACTAACTTTTTAAAGGTAAAGGGAATTACTGTAGTTCATGTGGTAAGTTCAGTGAAATTTGCTTTAAAAGCCGAAGCTGCAGGAGTAGATGCTGTAGTTTGTGAAGGTTTTGAAGCTGGAGGTCATAACGGAAGAGAAGAAACAACAACTTTTACTTTAATTCCTATGGTAAAGGAACAGGTGAAAATTCCTGTAATTGCTGCAGGAGGAATAGGATCGGGTAGAGGTATGTTAGCAGCGATGGTTTTAGGAGCTGATGGAGTACAGGTTGGAAGTAGATTTGCAGCTACTTTAGAGTCTTCTGCTCACGATAATTTTAAAGATACTATTGTTAAAGTCAAAGATGGAGATACATATTTAACTTTAAAAGAATTAGCACCAGTTCGTTTAGTTCGTAATAAGTTTTTTAACGACGTTCAAGAATTATATCAAAAAGATCCTTCTGTTGAAGAAATAAAAGAGTTATTAGGTCGTGCCAGAGCAAAACGAGGTATGTTTGAAGGAGATTTGGATGAAGGAGAATTAGAGATCGGACAAGTAGCTGGTTTAATTCATGAAATAAAACCTGCTGCCCAAGTTTTAAATGAAATTATAGAAGAATATAATATTGTTTTAAGTAATAGCTTACCAAGTTTGTAATAATTTTATTTCAATATTGTTAATATTGTTTGAAATGATTTTTCAAAAAAGAAGTTTTTATAATCAAGAATTAATTTGGGAAGGAGATTTAACTGATGATTGTTATGCAAAATGGCGTGGTTTATTATTAAGAGCAGAATGGATGAAAGGAGACTTTTGGTGGTGGAGTGTTTATGATTTACTGAATAAGGAAAAACAAATTGATTCGTCCAATAATTATTATCCTGAAACGTTTAAAAACGGAAAATTAGCAAGAAGTGCTGCTGTACAAATTGCTAAGAATTATCTTAAAGAAGAAATAGCTTTAGAGTTTAAAAATAACTCAAATTCGTTTAAGTTAGAAGAAATAATATCAAAGATTAAAGATGTAGGTTTTAGTTCAGAAAGAATATTTTGGATTCTTATTCAAGATTTTGGAATAGATTATCAAACGGCAAAAAAACTTACTTTAAGTAAAAATAGATAAAAAAAGCCTAGAAATTATTATTTCTAGGCTTCATTATATATTTTTTTAAACTCTTTAGAAGTTTATATAATCAACAATTTCAAGTCCGTAACCAATCATCCCAACACGTTTTTCTTGTTTTGTGTTCGATACAAGTTTTAACTTATGAATATTTAAGTCATGTAATATTTGAGCTCCAATACCAAAATCTTTGTTATCTAAAGTAATCCTAGGAGCTTTCATTTCTCCATTTGTTTGATTTTCTTTTAAACCACGTAAACGATTTAATAAGTTTAAAGACTGACTTTGTTGATTAATAAATAAAATAGCCCCACGTCCTTCATCATTAACAACCTTAAACATACGATCTAATTTATGATCTGCATCGTTTGTTAATGTTCCAAGAATATCATTATTAACTAAAGTAGAATTCACACGAGTTAAAATAGGTTCATTTTTATTCCATGCACCTTTAGTTAAAGCAATATGAATTTGATCATTAGTAGTTTGGTGGTATGCTCTTAATCTGAAATCTCCAAAACGAGTTTGAATTGTAAAGTCTTCTTTCTTTTCAATAAGAGAATCATGCTCCATTCGATACGCTACAAGATTTTCAATTGAAACAATTTTTAAATCGAACTTTTTAGCTACTTCAACTAATTGAGGTAAACGAGCCATAGTTCCATCTTCGTTCATTATTTCTACAATTACACCAGCAGGTTGTAAACCAGCTAAACGAGCAAAATCTATAGCAGCTTCAGTATGTCCAGTTCTTCTTAAAACACCACCTTCTTTAGCACGTAAAGGAAAAATATGTCCAGGTCTTGCTAAATCAAAAGGTTTTGTGTTTTCATTAATTAATGCTTCGATGGTTTTAGATCTATCTGCAGCAGAAATACCAGTTGTAACACCGTTTCCTCTTAAGTCAATAGAAACAGTAAATGCAGTTTCCATAGGATCGGTATTGTTATTTACCATCATTCCTAATTCTAACTCTTTACATCTATTTTCTGTTAATGGAGTACAAATTAAACCTCTTCCGTGAGTTGCCATAAAGTTTATCATCTCTGGAGTAACTTTTTCGGCAGCTGCTACAAAATCTCCTTCGTTTTCTCTATCTTCATCGTCTACAACTATAATAACTTTTCCTTGTCGGATATCATTAATAGCTTCTTCTATTGTGTTAAGTTGTATTTTTTGATTAGTTTGTGTTGTCATGTGTCTGAATTTTCTTCTTTGTTAAAGAAGATTTTTTTAAAGAAATTACCTATTCTAACAAATAAACTGTTAATGTCGAATAGCCCTTTATCTTGTGTTGCTCTTGTTGTTAATATTATTGCCAAAGGTAACATTAATGCTACAGCTAACCAAGAACCTCCTATTGCAGAAATGGAACTTTCTTCGGCCATGTTTCTTCCAAATGTGTTAGAAAAGAAATAAGAAACATAAATAGCAATGGCTAATATCATAGGAAGTCCCATACCACCCTTTCTAATAATCGAACCTAATGGTGCTCCAATAAAAAAGAGCAGTAAGCAAGATAAAGAAAAAGCAAAACGGTTATGATATTCTATATCGTAGAGGTTCATTATTTTTCGTTGATGTTTAAATGAACCTTTATTAGCTGTAAAATTATTAATTGATCTATCTATTTTAGATATGGAGTTATTTAGAACTTCTAATTTAGATTCTAAATCGAAATTGTCTAAAATATTTCCCTTTAAATCTGTTAATTTTAAAGAATCTGGATATTCATATAACTTATTAGCACTTGTATTTAAATATAAGCTTCTTGCTCTTGTAGCAACATATTCGTCATAACTGACTTTTAACTTGGGTAAAGTATCTCTCAGTTGTTTTGAGCTAAGCATGTTGAAGTTATTCTTGTGTTTGGTGTCATCTAAACTATCATTATTGAAAGAAGATATATCAATATTTATAGTGTATTCGTCAAAATCTGCATTTGAAGATTTCATTCTGAAACGTTCTTTATATGCAGTTCTGTTTTTTACATGATGTTCAAAAAAATGCCCGTCTTTTAGTCTTAAAGTAAGGTATTTACTTCCTTCTTCAGAAATGAACTCTCCGTTTTTAGCAGATATAATTTTATTATTACCTCTACCTGCTGATAAGTCATAAATTAGTACATTTTTTAAAAGTTTATCGTCTTCTCCATACTTTTCATCAAATTTAATTTGATAATTAGGAATTTCAGTATTAAAACTACCAGGTACAAGTGCTAAAGCAGGTTGTTTTTTTCTGATGTTTATCTTCAAATTAATTTGTTTCATGATTGCATATGGATATATATAATCTAGAAAAACAAAATTGATTGAACTCATTAGTATTGCAAAGAAAACCAAAGGTCTCACCATACGTTGTAAAGAAACACCTGCGGATTTTGTAGCTGCAAACTCGTAGTTTTCAGATAAACTACCTAAAGTCATAATTGATGATAATAAAATTCCAATAGGAAGGGCTTGTGGAGCAACAATTAAAGTGGTATACCAAAGGAATTTTAAAATGATAAGAATACTTATTCCTTTACCAGCTAAATCATCAAAAGCTAGCCAAAGCGCTTGCATTACTAATACAAAAAGTATAATAAAGAAAGTTGCTAAAAAAGGAATTAAGAAACTTTTTAATATGTATCTGTCTAGTTTTTTCACTATTGCAAATGTAGCAAGCTTACTTTTAAAAAACAGAAAAAGTTTTGTTAATTACAATTAAGATGTAGTAATTATCAAAACTTTTTTATGTTGTATTTTAAAACTTGATTTAATCTATTAAATAACCTAGTTTTTCATATTTAGCTTTGTCAAAAGAAAATAAATTCTCTGAAATAGCTTGATTACTTTTAAATTTAGTGATAGTAAAAGTAGTTTCGGCACCATTAGATCCTATTTGAATTAACTTATAAATATGTTTAGTTTTAGCGTCTATACCTAATCTAACTTTAATAATGTCAGAATTACTATCTATAGGAGTTAAATCAATATATTGAACCTTTCTCCCTTGATTATTTTTTAAATCCCCCATTTCATAGTTGTAACCTTCTTTATAAAAAGTTAATAATTTAGAAGGGTAAATAAATCCATCTTCTTCTTCTAAGTCACCATCGTTTATAGTAACTTCTTTTTCATCAGTATTAATAATAACTAAACGTTTTCCGTTGAAAACAAAATTATTTCCTAAATAATTTAAATTATATTTTTCACCAGCTAAAGTGATATTACCTCTAATAGGAGGATCGTTTGTGATACCTGCTTCTTTGTTAACTAGGGTAGAAGTAAAACCTATATTCATATTTTTATAAGCTCCCATTTTTGTAGAAACTTCATCTAAAAGATTCTTTGCCTTTTCAGATGTATTTTGGGCCATTACATTCATTGAAAGACACAATCCTAATATAAATATTCCTAATTTTCTCATATTGATCTTAAAATTATTCAAAATTAAATATTTTTTTCGTTTTCTAATAACTGTTCTAGAGCAATTAAATCTGGAACTAAAACTTGTCGAGCTTTACTTCCTTCAAAAGGGCCAACAATACCAGCTGCTTCTAACTGATCAATTAACCTTCCTGCTCTATTATAACCGAGTTTCAGCTTTCTTTGCAATAATGATGCCGAACCTTGTTGTGCGGTTACAATAACTTCAGCTGCTTCTTTAAACAGTTTATCTCTATCTGCAATATTATTATCAATAGTTGTGCCAGCTTCCTCGCCAACATATTCTGGTAATAGATGTGCTTCAGGGTAAGCACGTTGTGATCCAATAAAGTCTGTTATTTTTTCTACTTCTGGCGTGTCAACAAAGGCACATTGTATACGAGTAATGTCATTTCCACCAGAATAAAGCATATCTCCACGACCAATTAATTGATCCGCTCCAGGGGCATCTAAAATAGTTCTACTATCAATTTTAGAAGTTACTCTAAAGGCAATTCGAGAAGGGAAGTTTGCTTTAATAATACCTGTAATTACGTTTACAGATGGACGTTGAGTTGCTACAATTAAATGGATTCCAATTGCTCTGGCTAATTGGGCTAAACGAGCAATAGGAGTTTCTACTTCTTTACCCGCAGTCATAATTAAATCAGCAAATTCATCAATAACTAATACAATGTAAGGTAAAAATTGGTGTCCGTTTTCAGGGTTTAATTTGCGAGCTCTAAACTTAGTGTTATATTCTTTAATGTTACGAACCATTGCATTTTTCAATAA
This sequence comes from Tenacibaculum aquaeponti, assembly GCF_052084715.1. Classification (GTDB taxonomy): domain Bacteria; phylum Bacteroidota; class Bacteroidia; order Flavobacteriales; family Flavobacteriaceae; genus Polaribacter. The sequence continues at coordinate 3,939,649 of NZ_CP197288.1, forward strand.
ATCGTAACGATTATCCATTTCTATACAAAGAGAATTTAAAGTATTTACAACTTTAGATGTATCTGTAATAATTGCTTCTTCAGAATCTGGTAGTTTAGCTAAATAATGACGCTCTATTTTATTAAATAAAGTAAGTTCTACTTTTTTAGGATCAACAAGAACGAATTTAACTTCTGCTGGATGTTTTCTATATAATAATGAAGTTAATATTGCATTTAATCCAACAGATTTACCTTGTCCTGTTGCACCTGCCATAAGTAAGTGAGGCATTTTAGCTAAATCGACAACTAAAGTTTCGTTTGAAATTGTTTTACCTAAAGCTAAAGGTAATTCCATCTGACTTTCTTGGAATCTCTTAGATGTAATTACCGAATGCATCGATACAATTGTGGCCTTTTTATTAGGGACTTCTATACCGATAGTTCCTTTCCCCGGAATCGGAGCAATAATACGGATTCCTAAAGCAGAAAGAGATAAAGCAATATCATCTTCTAGGTTTTTAATTTTTGAAATACGAATTCCAGCCTCTGGTACAATTTCATATAAGGTAATTGTAGGTCCAACAGTTGCCTTTATTTGTGCAATTCCAATTTTATAATTCTTTAATGTTTCTACAATCTGATTTTTATTAGCTTCTAATTCTTCTGGATCTATGGAAATACTTTCGTTGTATTCTTTTAATAAGTTAAAAGTAGGAAAACGATATTGACCTAACTCTAGAGTAGGATCAAATTCACCAAAATCTTGAACTAATTGATCAGATAAATTTTCGGTTACACTTTTTTCTTCTTCTATTTTTTCTATAGCTATTTCTACTTCATTGTTTGAATTAGAAATTATAGTTTCATTTTCATTTTTATATGTTGGAGTAAGAGTGTTTATTTCTAAATTTAAGTTATCTTCTTTTTTCTTTTCAATTGTAGAATGATTTCCAATGGTAGGTTGCAAGTTTTCTACAGAAAGTTCAAAATCAGATTTATTTTCATTTGTTTCAGTTTCTTCTGTTTGTTTTTCTTCTTCTTTAGCTGATGAAGGAGGGTTAGTATCTTGAATAACTTCAACAGAATTATCAATTACAGTGTCATTTGTTTTTTCATGTTTTTTCATCTTTTCACTAATCATTTCAGGAGTCATTCTAAATCGAACAACTACATAAGAAAGTAGAAAAAACATAAGTACTATTGCTAGGCCTGTTTTACCAATAAATGTTTGTAAATATTCATTTAACTCGTAACCAACCGTACCAGATAACAAAGCCAATTTCTTTTCTACAAATCCTAAAGCAACAGAAACCCATAACATATTAAATAATCCCCAATTCCATCTGGCAACCATACTTTTTAATCGAGTTTGTAATAAAAAACTAATACCTGTTAAAAGAATTAGAAACGGAAGAATAAAAGCAGCTAATCCAAAACCGTTGTAAACCAATACATGACTTAGACTAGAACCTATTTTTCCTAATAAGTTTTTAGCTTTTAGTTGTTTATTACCGAATTCGGTTAAAATACTTTGATCATATTCCCAAGAAAAGAAAAATGAAATAAAAGCAACACATAAAAAAATAGCAAAAAGCACTAGAAAAACGCCTAAAATCGTTTGTGTTTGCCTGTTTTTAAAGAATTCGTTAGCTTGTTTAAAGAAAGAAGGTTTAGTAGGCTTCTCTACTTTTTTTGTTTTTTTTGAAACTGTTTTTTTTGCCATTAACTAGTAAAAATTTCGACCTGTAAATATAGAAATATTACAAGAATAAGCTTGTAATTTTTGGAATGTATATAATACAACCCACAATTATAGAAATTATTGCCGCAAAACCGGCGGCTCCTGCAGCGACATCTTTTATAATTCCTATTTTGTTATTAAACTCAGGATGAATAAAATCGGCAACTTTTTCAACAGCTGTGTTTAATGCTTCAGCAACCAATACTAACCCAGAAACGGTAAGTTGAATCATCCATTCTGTAGCAGAAATATTAAAAACAAAGCCTAATACAACAGCAAAAAGCCCAATAATAAATTGGGCTTTGATACTATCTTCGGTTGTTGTTAGTATTCTCATGCCTTTAAAAGCATAACTAACACCTTTTATTCGCCGCTTTATGAATCCATCTTTAGATGATGTTTCCATTATAATGCTTTTAAAGCTTCAGAGTAATTTGGCTCATCTACAATCTCAGGAACTTGCTCTGTGTAGGTAACCTCTCCGTTTTCGTTAATAACAACAATACAACGAGAGTGTAAACCATTTAAAGGTCCGTTTGTAAACTCTAAACCATAATTTTTACCAAAATCACCATTTACATAATCAGAAAGCATTTCTACGTTTTCTATACCTTCGGCACCGCAAAAACGACTTTGAGCAAAAGGTAAATCTCTAGAAATACATAACACTTTTGTGTTTTCTAACTGAGAAGCTTCTTTGTTAAAGTTTCTTACAGAAGTTGCACAAGTTCCTGTATCTATACTAGGAAAAATGTTTAATACTAATTTTTGACCTGCGTAATCTTCTAAAGATTTTACAGATAAATCACCGCCAACTAATTTAAAGTTAGGAGCTTTAGAGTTTACTTCTGGTAAGTTTCCGTTAGTTTGTATTTCGTTTCCTTTAAGCGTTACTGTAGCCATTTGTTTTTTGTTTTTATTCCTATCAAAAATAACTAAAATCTGTCAATTTGAAGTATCTTCGCGTACTTATTCAAAAGAAAGATTTATTTAGTGAATTTAGCAAAATATACATCTGAATTTAAATATAATTGGCAATTGGCTGCTCCTGTAATGTTAGGAATGTTAGGACACACTTTTGTGAGTTTTATTGATAACATTATGGTTGGACAATTAGGAACAGCTGAATTAGCAGCAGTTTCTTTAGGAAACAGTTTTATGTTTATTGCGATGTCTTTAGGAATTGGTTTTTCTACAGCAATTACACCACTAATTGCTGAAGCTGATGCTGCTGAAAATTTTGATAAGGCCAAGGCTACATTTAAACACGGACTTTTCTTGTGTACAACTCTTGGAATTTTAATGTTTCTAATGGTATTTTTTTCTAAACCATTATTGTACTTAATGAAACAACCTAATGAAGTTGTTGAATTGGCGATTCCTTATTTAGATTTAGTAGCGTTTTCTTTAATTCCTTTAATTGTTTTTCAAGCATTTAAACAATTTAGTGATGGAATGTCTATGACACGTTATCCAATGTATGCAACGATTATAGCTAATGTTGTTAACGTAATATTAAACTACTTGTTAATTTTTGGAAAGTTTGGTTTTCCTGAAATGGGAATTGTAGGTGCAGCTTATGGTACCTTATTATCTCGTTTTATTATGGTGTTGTATTTATGGTGGTTATTAACTCAAAAAGAGCGAACAAAACGATTGGTTACTAACATAAAATTCTTTGTGTTAGATAAATTAATGTTGAAAAAGATAATTAGTCTGGGAGCTCCAAGTGCAATGCAAATGTTTTTTGAAGTAGCTATTTTCACTGCTGCTATTTGGTTAAGTGGACTGTTAGGTAAAAATCCACAAGCTGCAAATCAAATTGCTTTAAATTTATCTTCTATGACATTTATGGTAGCAATGGGATTAAGTGTTGCAGCTATGATACGAGTTGGTAATCAGAAAGGACTACAAAATTATATTGAATTAAGAAGAATTGCATTTTCAATTTTCTTTTTAGGTGTAATTTTAGCTGTCGGATTTGCAATTATCTTTTTCTCTTTTCATAAAATTTTACCAAATGTTTATGTCGATTTAAATGATGCTCAAAATTATACAGATAATATGGAAGTAATTAAAATTGCTTCTACATTATTAATTGCAGCTGCATTTTTCCAAATAAGTGATAGTATTCAAGTAATGGTTTTAGGTGCATTAAGAGGTTTACAAGATGTTGCTATACCTACACTAATTACATTTATAGCGTATTGGTTAATTGGTTTTCCTGTAAGTTATTTCTTAGGGAAAGAGGAAATGTACGGAAGTTTTGGAATTTGGTTAGGATTATTAGCTGGATTAACTTCTGCTTCAATATTACTATTTTTACGCTTTAATTATCTAACTCAAAAATTGATACAAACAAAACATAATGAACTTACCTAAATTTTTATTAGCTGATAATAGTGAATTTGCAGAAGATATTTTCGTATTACACACAGAATATCCTAGGTTTTTAATTAACTTAAAAGATGATTCTGTAGAATGGTTTGAAGATATTGCTGATGAAAATGAGCAAGAATTAGCAAATGAGCTTGAAGGCTTAATTGAGCAAGCGGGAGCATTTTATGATCAGGAAATGAAACAATATGAATAAAAGGAAAAGGTTAGATTTTGAAATCTAACCTTTTTTTACACAAAAACTTCTTCCCCCAGAAAGTCATATGTGTATTTATTCTACATAATTGTGTTAATTATTTCAATAGCTCTCCTTACTGCTCCTTCCATATAACCACCATGTGTTTTAGAAGTTTCTGTACCAGATATATACAATTTGTCTTTCATAAAAGAGCCTTGAAATATTTCATGCCCATTGTTTTGATGCGGAAAAATAAACTCATTGTCATAAACACAAGTAAGTTTTTCTTTTTTCCATATTTTTTCATCGTAAACTAAATAATTGTTTACTTGTTCACCAAAAAACTTTTTTAATTGTAAAATAACTTTAGCTTCACGTTGTTCTTTAGTTAGTTTTACTAACCCATCATTTAAAAACCCCATTAACGCAAACCCGTTTTCTTGTATAGTACAATGATCGTATAATTCGGTAAAAGGACCAACATTACTAAAGCCAACACCAGAAAGTCCGTTTTTTCTCCAGAATGGAGTATCAAATACAACAGCAAACTTTATAGAATCTTTCATCCATGTATGTGTTTGATTGGCTATAGTAATCAAATCTTTAGGTAATTCAGGAGAAAAAATAATAGATTGCATTAATAATCTTGGAGGAACAGTAGAAATTACATAATCAACTTCATATGTTTTATTTTTTGATGTAACTGTTAATTGGTTTTCAAACTGATTTATGTGTGTAACTTTTTCATCAAGATAAATATTTTCTCTTCCAATTTTAAGAGCTAATTTTTCAATAATAGTATGCGTACCATCTACAATTCTATAACTTATTTCTTGATTAGGAGGTAAGTTAAACCTTTGTGGAGGATGCGAACTCATGACTTCAAATAAAGCATCACCATCCATTTTCTGTTCAAAAAGTTGTATGTTTAATTCCTTGCATAATTGAATTAAAGCTGTGTTATATTTCCATAACCAAGTTGCGCCTAATTCAATTTTGGTATTGTTTTTTTTCTTAGTCAAAATTCTTCCACCTAATCGAGTATTAGCTTCTAAAACTTTTACTGAAAACCCTTCTTTTTGTAATAAATAAGCAGTTGTTAAGCCAGATAATCCAGCACCAAGAATAGCGATGTTTTTTTTCATGAATTTATAAAAAAGATTAAGCTAACAAATTTAGCTTAACCTTAAAAAATTAATCTATTATATGTGTACCGTGAGTAACAGCTGCACCTGCTCTTAATGCAGCTGCGATAAAAGTTACTTCAGCAATTTCCTCTTGAGTTGCACCAGCTTTTTTAGCTTTTTCTTTGTGGATTTCTAAGCAATAGACACATTGTGTCGTTAACGCTACACCTAAAGCTATTAATTCTTTATATTTTGCTGGAATTGCTCCATCTTCCATAGCTACTTTATCAAATTGTTGAAAAGCTTCCATTGATTTTGGAGATTTTTTTCCTAAACTTCCTAGTTTTGAAAAAAGTTCTTTTATTGTTAAATGCATTTTTAAAATATTAGTTTCTACCTGCAATTACTCCACCATCAACATCCCAAACAGCACCGGTAACCCAAGAAGATTTATCTGATAATAAGAATGTAATACTATTAGCAACATCATCTGCTAATCCATTTCTTCCAATTGGGTGAAAAGTATTAAATCCTTCTAAAGCTTCATCTGCAGCATTTTTACTGCCAAAAACTCCGTGATAAACAGGTGTTTGAACAACAGCAGGAGAAACTGCATTTACCCTAATTTTATGATCAGCTAATTCCATAGCTAAGTGCTGAGTTAAAGAATGTAAACCAGCTTTTTGCATTGAGTAAGCAGAAGATGGTGTCGCTTTTACCGCCTGTTTAGCCCACATTGAACCAACATTAACAATAGATCCACCATTAGTTTCTTTCATTTTTTTAGCTACTGCCTGTGTAATGAAAAAGAACCCTCTGTTTAAGTCTAAATAAGAATCATAATCTGCTATAGTATGATCTAAGAAAGGTTTTGGACCAAAAATACCTGAAGCGTTTACTAAGTAATCCACATTATCTAATACACCAATAGTATCGATTAAATTAGATACTTCATCTTTGTTGGTAATATCGATTTTATGTTTTACTAAGTTTTCTTGTTGTTCTACTTTATTAATGCTTCTACCTACGATATGTACAATTGCACCTTCGTTTAAAAGTTGTTGTGTAGTTGCATAACCAATTCCACTTGTACCACCTACTACGATAGCTACTTTGTTGTTAAAATTTCCCATAATATTTAATTTTAATTGTTTTAAATGAACAGACAAGTCTGTCTTTTATGTTGTAAAATTTTTTAAATTATTTTTTGACATATATTTTTAGCCTGCACGATAGGCCAGTTATCTTGATGTAAATGACTTTCTGCAACAGCACTTTCATATAATAAATAAATTTGTTTAGCTAAACTTTCTGATTCCTTTTCAGATACAATAGTTAAGTTTTTGGTAATTAATTCTGAAATGAAACCTATTAATTGTTTTTTCTGACTTTGAATTTCATTTCTAATTCTTTCGTTATCTTTTGGGATTTCAGAAACCGTTTTGATACACCAGCAACCATTAAAGTCTCTTTCTTTAAAGAATAAACTTAAAAAATCAAACACAGCAAGAACTTGATCTTCACCAGAAGATTTAGAACTACAAAATGCTTTAATGTCGTGAGTAAATTTATTGTGCTTGTGTTGTAAGTAAGCCAAACAAATATCTTCTTTTGATTTAAAATGATTATATAAAGTTGCTTTTGCAATTCCAGATTCAGAAATAATTTCATTTATTCCTGTAGAATTGTAGCCATTTCTGTAAAATAAATCAGAAGCTTTTGCAATAATATGTTGTCTTACATCTCGTTTCACATGACAAAGATATAAAAAAATAGACAAGTCTGTCTGTTTTTCTAAAAAAAACGGAATTTTCCATTCTTTATGTTCTCCTTTTTTTACAGAAATGTAATGCTGTCCCATAGCTAATTCTTCAGTATTAATGTATGTTACAATACCAAATTGATCAGTTCTATAATGTATTTGCCTGATGTAATTCGGAGTTAAGATTTTTTTGTCATTTATTTTTAAAGTAATATAAGTTTTGTAGCAATTTTGTAAAATTTCACTTTTATTATAACTGTCTAAATCTTCATCATTATACTTACAAAGTTTTCTGCGTAACCTATTTTCATAAGTAAATAGAGGAATAAAAACTTTGAACAATTTACTATCTATTTTTTCTGACTCAATTTCTGGTCCAATTAAATATGTATTTTCTGAATTAGTATTTTCATAAAAAACAGGACGAATTAAATCGTTATTGTAATATTTCTCAGGGTTAATTAAATACACAATATTAGTTTCTGTAATTTGGTATAAGGCTGTGAATGCTCCACTAAATATGAATACTAACATTAAAAGTGCTAATCTCTTTTTCTTTTTAAAGTTTGAACCAAAAATCATACTTACTTGCATAATTGATTTATATAGAGGTCCGAAAGTAATCATAGAAATATACCTATTTACTTTAAAAGTAAAATCTTGAAGCTCATATTTTTCTTTATTATTTTTTAAGTTAGCATAAATAGAAAGAAACATTTGCACGACAAACATTATTCCTAATATAATAAGAGGGATTAGTAAATACATAGAAGGAACTGTGTCTGAAAATGCGTTGTAGATTAATATATAAATGCTCGCTAAGAAAGAAAAGTAAGAGTAAATAAGTAAAAATGTAAAAGCAACAGAAAAAATCACACTACACAATTCGTCTACTTTTTCTATAGAATCTTTTAGTTTAGGTAAAATCTTTAACATTTTTTCTGTGTATATTTTAGAATATGCACTATCCTCTATACTGTAATCAGGAAAAACAGAATTTAACCCTACTAATCCAATCCAATAGGCTCTTAAAGAGAAATGAATAACAAACATAGAAGCTAAAATACTAATGGCAAACAAACCAAAGAATACAACCATGTAAGCTGAAAAATATAAATCAGGACTAATAATATCTATAAACTTGTTCGTTAGCCAGCCAATAATACCAAAAAGCTTAAATGTACCAAATATTGCTACTGCAGAGACTAAAAGTTCGGCTTCCCAACTTTCATCCTTTAATCTTTGTAACCATTGTTTTGCAGAGTTTTTATTTGTTTTTTCCATTTCTAGAAGTAATTTTTACGAATATAAAGTATTTAAATAGATCATCTATAGATTAAGTATTATCTTCAGTTTTAACACAAAGATTGTTAAATCTTTAATAAAATAAATTTATTTCGTTTACTCTTTTTGTATATTTGTTAAACAAAACTAATCAAATATCATGAAATCAGTACTTTTTAAATTATTGGCTATAATCTTAGTTTTAGGTTTTACTAAACCTGAATATGAAACTTTTCAAGGAAAAGCTATTTATTTTTCTAAAGCAAAGTTGGAATTAGGAAGATGGGGAGCTAAAATGAGTGAAATGCAGAAAAAACAGATAAAAGCTAGATTAAAAAATAGATTAGAAAAAGAATATGTATTAATATTTAATAGAAAAGAATCTTTTTTTAAAGAAGAAGAAAAAATTGATGCAATATCTGGCGCAACAGATTCTTGGGGGAAAAATTTCTCACCAGGTGATCAGTATAAAAATATTCAATCTAATGAGTTAATTCAGAGTCAAGAATTTTATGGTAAACGTTTTTTAGTAAAAGATCAATTACAAAAAATTCAATGGAAAATAGGAAGCGAATCAAAAAAAATAGGTAATTATTTATGTATGAAAGCTACAGCTTCTATTCCTACAAAAGAATTAACCTGGTATAATTTTTCTTGGAGTGATTTAAGAAAAACTGAACAGAAAAAAGATTCTTTAGGAAACACAGTTGAACCAAAAATAGAAATGACTGAAGTAGAAGCTTGGTATACACCACAAATTCCTGTTAGTCATGGTCCAGCAGAATATTGGGGTTTACCAGGGTTAATTTTAGAAGTAAGTGCAGGGAATCAAATCATGTTATGTTCTAAAGTAATTATGAATCCTAAAGATAAGATAGAAATAGAAGCTCCTGAAAAAGGAAAAGAGATTACTAAAATGGCATATCAAGAAACCATAAAAGGTAAAATGATTGAAATGAGAAACAATAGAGGTAGAAGGAGAAGATAAAAAACTAATAATAAATACCTTAATTGTATTCTTATGAAGAAAATAATATTTCTTTTTTTCTTTTCGATAATCAGTAATTCATTTTCCCAAGTTACTATTTCTGGAGTAGTTAAAGATACTTTGAATACTCCGTTAGACTTAGCAAATATTATTGCTATAAACCAAACAACTAAAGTCTTAGAATCATACGGAATTACTGATTCGAAAGGAAAGTTTGAGCTTAAGTTATCGAAAAATAAATCCTATAAAATTCAAATTAGTTATATAGGTATGAAAACCTATGAAGAAGTTATTCAGATAAAAGAAGTGAATCTTAAAAAAGATTTCATTTTAAAACCTGATAATTCTTTAGATGAAGTTGAAATTACTTACGAAATGCCTGTAACTATAAAAGGAGATACATTAATTTATAATGCAGATTCTTTTAAAAATGGTACAGAACGAAAACTTGAAGATGTTTTAGAAAAACTTCCTGGAGTTGAAATTAATGAAGACGGACAAATAGAAGTAGAAGGGAAGGTGGTAAATAAACTCATGGTGAATGGTAAAGATTTCTTTGATGGCGATACGAAATTAGCCACAAAGAATATTCCTTCTAAAGCTGTAGATAAAATTCAGGTATTAAGAAATTACGCAGAAGTAGGTCAGTTAAGAAGTGTAAGAAATAATCAAGATAATGTTGCTTTAAATATCAAACTAAAAAAAGGAAAAGAGAATTTTTGGTTTGGAAACGTAACAGCAGGAGGAGGAAAGTCTCCAGACGAAGGTTTGTATTTATTACAACCAAAATTATTTTATTATAGTCCAAAATATAGCATCAATTTCATTGGAGATATTAATAATATTGGAGAAGTAGCTTTAAACAGAAGAGATATTCGAGGTTTCGGAGGTGGATTTAGAGCTCCTAGTAGGAGTAGTGGAACGAGTATAAATTTAGGAGATAATAGTTTAAATTTTCTAACGAACCAGAGTAACGCACTAAAAATAGAAAACAAACTGGCGACGATGAATTTTAATTATTCGCCAAAATCTACTTTAGATTTAAGTGGTTTTTTAATTTATAACAATAGCAAAATATTATCTAGAGAAACAAGTTTTGTTCAGTATACAAATCAAGAATTAGGTATACCAGATGAAGCAACTGATCAATCTACTACAGAGCGTTCAGATCAAGGATTATTAAAGTTAAGTGCATCTTACAAGCCTAATGTAAATAATCAGGTAGATTATGATGTAATAGCTCGAGTTTCAAAAGATCAACAAGATCAAAATTCGTTTTCATCAGTAATTGGAACAACAACACAATTTGATGAAGTTTCGCCTTACAGTATCAATCAAAATTTGAATTACTATTACACTTTAGATGATACTAATATTTTTGCCTTAGAGGCGCAACATTTAATTAAAAATGAAGATCCTTTCTATAATGCTGTATTAGCAAATACAAATAGTACTACAGATCCTTTTGATACAACAGCTGGAGCTTTAGGGTTAGATATAACTCAAGATAATTATAATATCAATCAAAATAGAAGGATAAAATCGAATCAATTAGATGCTAAGCTAGATTACTACAATTTAATTAACTCGAAAAGTAATATCAATTTAACTTTCGGAACTATTTTAAGTTCTCAAGAATTTGATTCTAATGTATTTCAGTTTTTAAATGACGGATCAGAATTTAATCCGACTCCAACAATAAATGATGGTAAGTTAGGAAATAACATTACATATAATTTTAGTGATGTTTATTTAGGAGTTCATTATAGAGTAAAAAAGGGAATTTTCACAATCACACCAGGTTTTTCGTTGCATGCTTATGGAAATAGCAATACACAATTTGGAGTAAATTATGATGAAGGTTTTTTTAGGGTTCTACCAGATTTTGAAACACGAGTTCAATTCAAGAAAAGTGAAGCACTTACTTTTCGTTATGAAATGAGAAATCAATTTACAGATGTTACTCGATTAGCAGAAGGATTAGTGTTGAATAACTTTAATAATATTCAATTTGGAGAACCAGAATTACAGAATGCTTTATCACATAATTTGAGTTTATTTTACAGTAGTTTTAATTTATTCAACTACACAAATATATTTGCAAGAGCATCATATTCTAAAAATATAGATCAAATTAGGAGTTTAACAAACTTTGAAAATGTGATACGAACTAGTACATTTTTCAATTCCAATTTTGCAGATGAAAATGCTAATATTTTTGGAAGAATTCAAAAGACATTTGGTAAAATTAGAGCTAGTTTTGGAACAGGTTTAAACTACAGTAAGATCAATCAATTTATCCAAGGAATTCAATCGTTAAATGAGCGTTATGTTCAAACATATACTCCAGGGATTAGAACGAATTATTTAAAAGCACCAAACATAAATTTAAGATATCGTTACAGTGTGTCTACCAATATTCAAGGTAGTAGAAAAACAACTTTTACAACAAATACACCATCTATTGAATTTGATGCTTACATATGGAAATCGGTAAGTTTTCGAACAGATTATTCGTATACAAATCAGAGTTCTAATGATGGGAATTCTCAATCTTTTCAAAATTGGAATGCAACATTTTCATACAGAAAAAATAATGATGCAAAATGGGAATATGAGATAAAAGCAACGAACTTGTTAAATATCGATTCTCAGATACGAAATAATGCAAATAACTTCTCTGTATTTAGTTCAGAGACTTTTATACAACCACGTTTTGTAACCTTTAGGTTTGTATATAACCTATAAAAAATAAAGCGAAGAAATTATTTTTTCTTCGCTTTTTCTACTAGTTCTATTTTTTCTAAAGATGTCTTGGTGGTGAAAAGTCCGTAATTGATAAATGCATTTTTCTTTTCAATTTTATCAATAGTTCCAACAGAATTTCCATCAATTAAACGTACTCTATCTCCAACTTTATATACATACTCAGCTCTAGCTTTTGCTTCTTTTTGAGCTTCAACTTTCTTTTCTTTTCTAACCTCAACTACTTTCTTAAGTACTTCTTGTTCTACTTTTTTTATAGCTTCTTTTTGTTTTGCTTCAGTTTCTTTTTCTTTAACTTTTTGTTGTTTGCTTTGTTTTTTAGGTGGATTTTTCTTTGTGTATTTTGTTTTTTCTGAAGCTACCCATTTAAAAAAGTTAGCAGATAATTCTTTCTTGTTATTTGTTTGAAAGTATTTATTCAATAATTCATTCAGTTTTCTACCTAAAGATAACATACGTTGATTGTTATCATATAGTTCCTGAAATCCTTCTAATTTTTCTTGAATACGTTGCTCTTTTTCCTGTAAACTTTCAATATGTTCTTGTCCTTTAGATTTTTGTTTTTCTAAGTTATCAGACGTTTTTTGAAGTCTATTTCGTTCTTTCTGAAGTTTTGAAATGGTTTTGTCTAAACGAACTTTTTCACTTTCAACACGCTTTTTAGCTCTGTTAATTAAACTATAAGGAATTCCGTTTTTCTGAGCTACCTCAAACGTAAAAGAACTTCCAGCCTGACCAACAAAGAGTTTATACATTGGTTCTAAAGTACGCTCATTAAATTGCATATTAGCATTCGTAACATTTTCAAGTTCATTAGCTAATACTTTCAAATTTGCATAATGCGTAGTAATAATTCCAAAGGATTTTTTTTCGTAAAATTCTTCTAAGAAAATTTCTGCTAATGCACCACCTAATTCAGGGTCAGATCCAGTTCCAAATTCATCAATTAAAAATAATGTATTATCATCACATTTTCGTAAGAAATAACGCATGTTTTTTAAACGATAACTGTATGTGCTTAATTGATTTTCTATAGATTGATTATCTCCAATATCAGTTAAAATAGTACCAAAAATACAAGTCTCACTTCGTTCATGAACAGGAATTAACATTCCGCTTTGTAGCATGGTTTGTAGTAAACCTATGGTTTTTAATGTAATACTTTTACCACCAGCATTCGGACCAGAAATAACTATAATTTGCTGTTTTGTATTTAGCTCAATAGTTTGAGAAATAGTTGCTATTCCTTTTTCTTTATTTTTTCTCCATAAAACTGGGTGATAAGCATCTCTTAAAAATACTCTTTTTTTAGTAGAGATTTTAGGTAATAACCCGTTAATTTCTCTGGCATATTTAGCTTTTGAAGCAATTACATCTAAATGAACTAAAAAAGTAAGATATGCTTCTAATAAAGGTGTAAAAGGTCTTATTTCTTCAGCTAATGCACGTAGAATTTTTACAATTTCTTGTTTTTCTTCATACAAAAGATTCTGTAATTCTCTACTGTAAGATAATGTTGCCTGTGGAGCTATATATACAATATTCCCTGATTTAGAAGAACCTAATAAACTACCTTTAACCTTTCTTCTGTGCATAGCGATAACAGCTAAAACACGTTGATTATCTATAATAGTTTCCTTTATATCATCTAAATATCCATTAGCAATACTACTACTTAAAGCTTTAGAGAAACTTTCTGATATTTTTCCGCGAACATGGTTAATGTCTTTTCGTAATTGTTTCAATGTAGGAGAGGCGTTATTTACTATTTCTCCATGTGGCAATATTATTTTCTGTATTGCATCAGAAACATAGGTAGTGTATTCTATTTCTTCGCTAAGCTGAAAAAGACTAGGGTAGTATTCTTTAAATTTTTTTAAAAACTTCTTTTGTTCATTAACGATAGAGGCTACAGTAGCAATTTTTAAATAAGCTTCTGTTTCTAAATAACTATTTTCTATAGCCAAACGTTTGATAAACTCTGTGATATCATCGAATCCATGATTTGGAATCCTATTTTCGTTTTCAAAAGAGCTTAAATATTCATTAACCAATTGCAATTCAAAAAGTAATTCTTCTTGAGATTGAATTGGGGTTATTTTTAATACGTTTTCTTTTCCTAAAGATGTAATACTAAATTCAGCCACTTGTTGTAAAACAGTGTTGAATTCTAAATCTTGCAATGTTTTTTCTGAAATATTATGTTTCAAAATCGCTATTTTTGAGAGCACAAAAATAATAAGAATGCAAGTAAATATAGCTGAAAGCTGGAAACATATTTTAAAAGAGGAATTTGATAAGTCATATTTCAATGAATTAACAAGTTTTGTGAAAAATGAATATGAAAATCATATCTGTTTTCCTAAGGACTCAGATATTTTTGCTGCGTTTGATTATTGTGCATTTGAAGACGTGAAAGTTGTAATTATTGGTCAAGATCCATATCATGGAGTAGGGCAGGCGAACGGATTATGTTTTTCTGTTCATGATGGAATTACACATCCTCCTTCTTTAATTAATATCTTTAAGGAAATAGAAACCGATTTGGGTATTCCTTACCCAAAATCAGGTGATTTATCAAGATGGGCTAAGCAAGGTGTATTGTTATTAAATGCAACACTAACGGTAAGAGCTCATGAAGCAGGAAGTCATCAGAAAAAAGGTTGGGAAGAGTTCACAGATGCCGTTATTAGCAAAATTTCAGAAGAAAAATCTGATGTTGTCTTTTTACTTTGGGGAGGTTTCGCAAAGAAAAAAGGAAAGAAGATAGATGTCAAAAAGCATAAACTCTTACAGTCAGGTCATCCATCTCCGTTAAGTGCTAATAGAGGATATTGGTTTGGAAATAAACATTTTTCACAAACTAATTCTATTTTACTAGAAAATGGGAGTGAAGTTATACAATGGTAATCTCGGGTAATAATGTATTGTTGTAATAAGGCAGTGTTATTGCATCTAAAATATCTTCTGTTACATCTGGATATCTAACTTCTACTATCGATTTTGATTTTAACCACTTTTCAATTTTTGGAAGATGTTTTTTACTTAACTTTTTAAGAACAGTAATTCCCATCTCTTTTAAAGCAAGTGCATTACATTGTTGTTCGTATTGGTTTTTCATAGGAATAACCATTAGCTTTTTTCTTAAATATAAAGCTTCTGCAGGTGTTTCAAATCCAGCTCCACATAAAACACCACTAGAAGAAGCAATACTTTTTATAAATTCTTTACCATCAATTGGTCTGATAATAATATTATTATGTAATTGAAACTGATTCGTGTGTTTTGAAAAAATTTCCCATTTCACAGTTTTAAATTGAGATAATAATTGTATTAATTTTTTATCTCCATATGCAGGAAGATAAACAGTATAATGTCCTTTATTTGTAATGTTTTTATAACGAATTTCTTTTCTTATTATAGGTAAGAACGTTGCAGAAGAATAGGTTTTAAAATGAAAACCAAATCTATTTTTAGCAGGAGCATAGTACTTTAAAATAAAACGTTCTAATTTAAATTTGCTGCCATATTTAGGGGCATTTTCGTCAGCAACTGCATTTTGATGACTTAAAGAAATAATAGGAGTATTTCTTAATTTACAAGCCCAAGCTGAAACAGGTTCAAAATCATTTATTACTAGATCATAATCTTTAACCGGTAAAGAATTTACTTCTTTCCATAAGTTACGGAGCTTCGATCTCTTTAAAGTTTCTACCAAATCAACTCCACCTTTTTTTCCAAAGATAAAACTTAGGCCATACATTTTGTATTTAATTTCAAAAGGAAATTGTAATTCACATTGATATCCACTTACCAAAACATCAACTTCAGCTCTTTTTTGTAAGTGCGGAACTATTTCTAAAGCTCTACTTGCATGTCCGTTTCCTGTACCTTGAATTGCGTATAAAATCTTCATACTATTTTGAAAATTTTTGAATGTTAAACTCTTCTAATAATCCTTCAAAAAGCTGACTATTACTTTGTTCAGCTTGTATTAATTCTACATCAGATACTTCGATGTTATTTGGTAATTTTTTAGCCAAATTATCTTTTTCGTATTCGTATAATTTCCATTCTTTATTACTGTATTCTAATGCTGTTAGGTTTTCAATCCAATCACCAGAATTTAAATACATTGTTTTTCCTTTATCATTTTCTATGCTACGCATTTCTGGTTGATGAATATGTCCGCACACTACATAATCGTATTGGTTATCAATAGCAATTTCAGCAGCTGTGGTTTCAAAATTATTAATGAATTTTACTGCACTTTTTACACCATTTTTTATCTTTTTACTAAAAGATAATCTGTTATATCCTAAAGTTTCACTAATCCAGTTTACAGCAGTATTTAACATGATTAAGAAATCGTACCCAACACTACCAAGTTTAGCAAGCCATTTAGAATGTTGCATGGTAACATCAAAAACATCTCCATGAAAAAACCATCCTTTTTTTCCATCAATATCTAAAACAACCTTATTTACAATTTCGAAACTTCCTAATTGAAATCCTTTGAATTTACGAAGCATCTCATCATGGTTTCCTGTGATATAATAGACTTTTGTACCAGAAGTAATAAAACTCATTAGTTGACGAATAACTTTCATATGAGCTTTAGGAAAATACCTCTTTTTAAACTGCCATATATCAACAATATCTCCATTTAAGATTAATGTTTTTGGATTTATTGTTTTTAAGTAATTATTCAGTTCCGTAGCTCTACATCCAAAAGTTCCTAAATGTACATCTGATATCACAGCGATGTCTAGTTTACGACGTTTACTTTTTTTCATTTTAAGTTTGATAGTTTTCTTCTTGATAGTTTAAAAAGAAAGAGGTTAAAATAATTTGTACTAAATTATAGTTTAAGTGCAGTGTAATCGTAAATCTTTAATTAATTGATTGTTAGTGAAAATTCAATTTAAAGTAAACATTGTAAATTTTGTGTAAATAAAAAAGCACCGAAGTTTCCTTCAGTGCTTTCTTTTAAAAAAGTATATTTTTATTTATTGTATAAAACCCAAGTTCCTTGCTCTAATAAAGGAATTGCTTGTTTATACTTAACTTCCTTCTCTTCGCCAGACATTACGTTTTTAATGGTAACTCTTTCGTTTCTACCTATTTTTGGTTGCTCACGAACTACAGTTTCAATAGCTTGTTGTTCTTGAGTTTGTTGTTGACGAGCATTACTGATAGCTTGTTGAGTAGAGTTTTGAACTTCGTCTTTACGTAAGTCTAATTGCTCTCTTTTTTGCTCTTGAGCTTCAGAAATTTGAGATTCATCTTCTTGAGGAAGTTTTCCTTTGAATAAGAATGATAATACTTCCTTGTTTACTTTATCGATTGTTTTTTGGAATAATTCGAAAGCTTCGAACTTATATACTAATAATGGGTCTTTTTGCTCATATGTTGCATTTTGCACAGTTTGCTTTAATTCATCCATTTTGCGTAAATGATCTTTCCAGTTTTCATCAATAATCGCTAATGTGATGTTCTTTTCAAAATCGCTTACTAATGATTTACCTTCAGATTCGTATGCCTCTTTTAAGTTGGTAACTACACGTAACGTTTTAGTTCCATCAGTAAAAGGAACCACGATTCTTTCGTAACGATCTCCTTCGTTTTCAAAAACTCCTTTGATTACTGGATAAACTTGAGAAGCATTTCTATCTGCATCTGCTTTATAGTTTTCAGTAACTAATTTATAAAGCTGATCAATTAATTCTTGTTCTGGTTTAGCGTTAAATTCATCTTCAGTAAAAGGAGAAGTCATTGACGAGAAACGAATCAATTCAAATTCGAAATTTTGAAAGTCTTTCGTTAATTTATTCTGACGAACAACAGCATCACAAGTATCATAAATCATGTTTGCGATATCTATCTGTAAACGCTTTCCATCTAAAGCATGACGACGACGTTTGTAAACGAATTCACGTTGAGCATTCATTACATCATCATATTCTAATAAACGTTTACGAATACCAAAGTTATTTTCTTCTACTTTTTTCTGCGCTCTTTCGATAGATCTAGTTACCATTCTATCTTGAATAACTTCACCTTCTTTTAATCCTAATCTATCCATAACTTTAGCAATACGGTCAGAACCAAATAAACGCATTAAGTTATCATCTAAAGCAACAAAGAATTGCGAAGAGCCAACATCTCCTTGACGACCAGCACGACCACGTAACTGACGATCTACACGACGTGAATCATGACGTTCTGTACCAATAATAGCTAAACCACCAGCAGCTTTAACTTCATCCGATAGTTTGATATCGGTACCACGACCAGCCATGTTTGTAGCGATTGTTACTTGTCCAGGTTTACCAGCTTCAGCAACAATATCGGCTTCTTTTTTATGTAATTTTGCATTTAAGATGTTGTGAGGTATTTTACGCATTTTAAGCATTCTACCTAACAATTCAGAAATTTCTACAGAAGTTGTACCTACTAATACAGGTCTGTTTTCTCCAACTAATTTTACAATTTCTTCAATTACAGCATTATACTTTTCGCGAGTAGTTTTATATAATAAATCTTCTCTATCGTCACGAGCAATTGGTTTATTTGTAGGAATTTCTACAACGTCTAGTTTATAAATTTCCCAGAATTCACCAGCTTCAGTAACAGCGGTACCTGTCATTCCAGATAATTTACGATACATTCTAAAGTAATTTTGTAAAGTTACTGTAGCAAACGTTTGTGTAGCATCTTCAATTTTTACATTTTCTTTAGCTTCAATTGCTTGGTGTAAACCATCTGAGTAACGACGACCGTCCATAATACGACCTGTTTGCTCATCTACAATCATTACTTTATTATCTACTACTACATATTCAACATCTTTCTCAAATAAAGTATAGGCTTTTAAAAGTTGATTCATAGTGTGAATGCGTTCACTCTTCACACTAAAATCTCTATATAATTCTTCTTTTAATTCTGCTTTTTGTTCTGGAGTACCTTCGTTACCATCAATTTCAGCTATTTTTATGCTGATGTCTGGTAAAACGAAAAATGCATCATTTTGTGTTCTTTCTGAAAGATGACCAACTCCTTTATCTGTTAAGTTAATTTGGTTGTTTTTTTCTTCAATAGTAAACCATAGTTCAGCATCAACTTCAGGCATTAATTTATTATTATCCTGCATGTAGAAGTTTTCAGTTTTTTGAAGAATTTGTCTGATTCCTTCTTGAGATAAGAACTTAATTAAAGCTTTATTTTTAGGTAAACCTCTATAAACTCTTAATAATAAAAATCCACCTTCTTTAGTATCACCTTCTTTAAGTAATTTTTTTGCTTCAGATAAAACACCTACTAAATATTTACTTTGTAAAGAAACTAAATCAGCGACTAAAGGTTTTAATTCGTTGAATTCATGAATATCTCCTTGTGGAATTGGACCAGAAATAATTAATGGAGTTCGTGCATCATCAATTAAAACAGAGTCTACCTCATCAATAATAGCGTAATTAGGTGCACGCTGTACTAAATCTTCTTTAGATGAAGCCATATTATCACGTAAATAGTCGAAACCAAATTCATTGTTTGTTCCGTATGTAATATCAGCGTTATATGCTTTTCTTCTTTCTTCTGAATTTGGTTGATGGAAATCAATACAATCTGTAGATAAACCATGGAATTCGAAGATAGGAGCCATCCAAGCACGGTCACGTTTTGCTAGATAATCATTAACAGTTACTACGTGAACTCCTTTTCCTGTAAGTGCATTTAGGTACACTGGTAATGTAGAAACTAAAGTTTTTCCTTCACCAGTCATCATTTCAGCAATTTTTCCATTATGTAATACAGAACCACCAATTAGCTGCACATCGTAATGAATCATATCCCAAGTTACTTCTTTACCAGAAGCATCCCAAGTATTTGCCCAAAGCGCTTTATCTCCATCTAGAGTGATGTGTTCTTTTGTAGCTGAAAGTTCTCTATCAAAAGGAGTTGCGTTTACTTCAATATTTTCATTTGTGGCAAAACGTCTAGCTGTTTCTTTAACAACAGCAAAAGCTTCAGACATGATATTTTTTAAAACTTCTTCAGAAGCTTCATAAGCTTCATCTTTTAGTTTATCTATTTGTGTGTAAATATCTTCTTGTCTATCAATATTTGCTGTTTTAGCTTCTTCTTCTAATTGAGATACTTGATCTTCAAAAGATTTAGTAGCTGCGTTTATTTTAGATTTAAACTCTATTGTTTTAGCTCTTAACTCATCGTGACTTAATTTAGATAAATCACTTTCAAAAGCTTTTATATTGTCTATAATAGGTTGTAATTTCTTTAAATCTTTTTGTTGTTTGTCTCCAACAAAAATTTTTATAATTGAGTTTAAAATGCTCATTCTGTGTGGTTTTATAAAGAAGTTTTATTTCTTATTTATGTCGTTGATTATAAAATGCTTAAAAATAAGCAAAAAAAAAGCCTCATATGAGACTTTTAAGTTTTATTGTTTTCGTGTTAATATTCATCCTCATTCCAAAGATAATCTTCTTCGGTCGGATAATCGGGCCATATCTCTATGATAGAGTCGTAGACTTCACCTTCATCTTCAATATCTTGTAAATTTTCTACTACCTCTAGTGGAGCACCAGTACGAATCGCATAATCAATTAATTCGTCTTTAGTTGCAGGCCAAGGTGCATCAGCCAAATAAGATGCTAATTCAAGTGTCCAGTACATTTCTAAATCTGTTTTTAGTTTTCTGCAAAAATAAAATTTTAACTGAAAAAGTCAAGTTTTTTCTTAAAAATCTGAATTCAATAAAATAAAGAACTTTTTCTATAGCTTATTAGGTATCCATTTAACCTCGTTTGCTTGTAAGTCTTTGGACAACTTCCGTGCCAATACAAAAAGGTAGTCAGATAGTCGGTTTAAATACATTAAAACGTTAGAATTAACATCATCTTCATGACTTAAGGCAACAGATAAGCGCTCAGCTCGTCTACAGACACAGCGAGCAATATGACAAAATGACACTGTTTGATGTCCTCCAGGTAAAATGAAATGTGTCATTTGAGGAAGTAAATCATTCATTCTATCCATCTCTATTTCTAAGAACTGAATAACTTCATTATTAATTTTAGGGATGTTTAAACGTTCTTTTCCGTTTTTTAATGTTTCTTTTTCTGGAGGAGTAGCTAGCATTGCACCAACTGTAAAAAGTTCATTTTGAATCTTAATTAAAGTATTCTTTGTTAAATCGTCAATTTCTTGATCTCGGATTAAACCTATGTATGAGTTAAGTTCATCAATTGTTCCATAACTTTCTATTCGTAAATGGTTTTTAGGAACTCTAGTTCCTCCAAAAAGAGCGGTAGTGCCTTTGTCTCCAGTTTTAGTATATATTTTCATTTAGTTGTTTTTTGTTTAAATATCAAGTTTGTTTAAAATATATTCAGGACAACGAGTAGGTTTTTTTGTTTCAATATCAATAAAAGCTAAAGTTGTATTTCCTACACATAATAATTCTTGATCTTGATTCGTTATTTCATAGTCGAATTCGATTTTAACAGATGGCTTTTTTTTTAAAATGGTTTTTATAGTAAGTTTATCATCATATAAAGCTGATTTTTTAAAATTACAATTTAAAGAAATTACCGGAAGCATAACTCCGTTTTTTTCCATATCTTTGTAATTCACCCCTAAGGAACGAAGCCACTCTGTTCTACCAATTTCAAAATATTGCGCATAATTACCGTGATAAACGACCCCCATTTGATCTGTTTCGGCATATCGGACTCTAATGTTTGAATAATGTTCAGGCAAAATTGTATGTAATTTGTTAAATCAAATCTTACATAAAAAAAAAATAATAATCAATACCATTTTGATTTTTTTTTACTGAAATTTATTCACACTTTTGTTCGTCCAAAACAGAAGGATTTTTAACGTTATTTTTTACTGCTTTTTTGTGGGAAAAATAGAAAATTTGTGAAGAGCTTAG
>NZ_CP197290.1:0-18144 GCF_052084715.1 Tenacibaculum aquaeponti
GTGGGTGCCGGTGGACATGGCGGCGGTGCCGGCCCTGGTCGGCGAGAACTGGCCGCGCCCGACGCCCTGGGCAACCGCCACCACGCCGACCGCATCTCCAATCCCGACAACATCAAGTTTTCGGAGAAGCTGCGCGCGCTGTTCATCGGCGAGGACAGCAACGGCCACGTCAACAACTTCCTGTGGGCCTACAACGTCGACAGCGGGGCACTCTCGCGCATCCTGTCGTGCCCGGCCGGCGGCGAGTCCACCGGCCTGCAGGCGGTCGACGAGATCAACGGCTGGACCTACATCACCAGCAACTTCCAGCACGCCGCCGACTGGGGCAGCGTCCACGCCGTCGTGCGCGCCACGCTGGACCCGCTGGTCAAGGCCAGCTACCGCGACGGCTTCGGCGCCTCGGTGGGGTATATCACGATAAAGCCGTAACTCCCGGTGCCTGTCCCCGACAGTGTGCCTGTCCCGGCGGGGACAGGCGCCCTCGCCGCAGGTGTCGCTCTCCCGCGACAGGCACCTTGCGCCCGCACCTGCCGCGGTCAGCCTGGCGCCCAGCGGGCCAGGTCCAACGCCAGCGCGCCGGCCTGCAATCGCCCGGCGATCTCGTCCGCGATCTCGGCGGCCGGCCGGCCCGCCGTGACGACGCGGTGGCCGGCCAGGCTGCCGGCCGCGCGGAACGCATCGTGCATGGTCCGCGCACCATCGACGCCTGTCCGGGCCCGCTGCGCTGCTCGACGCGCGCCAGGGCTTCGTCCAGGCCGATCGGCATACCGCGCGGATGACCGCGGCGTTCTGGGCATCGGCCTGGGGGCGGTCAGGCGGGATGGGGTGGGCCGGAAAGCCATCGAACAGGTCGGACGGCAGGTGCAGGCCCTGCGGGTCGGCCTGCGCCAGCAGGCCGCACGCGGTGGTCTTGCCCGAACCGGGCGGCCCGAGACGATGACGATGGGAAGCATGGATGGATTCCTGGAGACGGTGTGCACGGTGATAGTACGCG
Organism: Tenacibaculum aquaeponti; assembly: GCF_052084715.1. Lineage (GTDB taxonomy): Bacteria > Bacteroidota > Bacteroidia > Flavobacteriales > Flavobacteriaceae > Polaribacter. Next base: position 995 of record NZ_CP197290.1, read on the forward strand.
CGGGCGGGGGCGCTCGGGTCTGTCGCGGTTCTCAGCGGCCGAACAGCGCGCCGCACTGGGCGCAGATCTCGGCGGTGACGGCCAGCCGCGCGTGGTCGCGCCGCTCGATCATGCCGATGGCGCGCACCGCCGGGCCCAGTTCGGCGGGCAGGGGCAGCACGCGCAACTGCGGGCTGGCTTGCCAGTTGGCGCCGTTGAGCAGCGGCAGCAGGGTCACGCCCACCTCCTGGCGCACCAGTTCCACCAGGGTTTCGATGGCGTTGAGTTCGAGGAACTCGTTCAGGCCGCCGCCCAGCCGGCGCACGATGCGGTCGATCTGGCGCCCGGTGCGCTGGGTGCGGTCGAAGCGCAGGAACGGATTGGCGGCCAGCACTTCGCGCGCGTCGGCGCCGGGCGCGTGGGGGTGCGCCAGCACGACCAGCGGCTCTTCGTACAGGGGCGTCCAGCGCGTGCTGGCCATCTTGCGGCCGGCCTCGACCACCAGGGCCGCGTCCAGCTCGCCGGCCTCGACCTTGCCGGCCAGTTCGCTGGCCTTGCCGGAGAACACGCGCACGTCCAGCGCCGGATGATCGCGCTTCAACTGCGAAACCACCTTGGACGGGTGCCCATGCACGACACGATGGCGCCCACCGAGACCGAGCCGGCCAGCTCGCCCGGCACGTTGCGCGGCGCCTTCAGGTGGTCGTGTCGATCAAGCAGCCGCTTGATCTCCGGCACCAGTTCGCGCCCCGCCGCATTCAGGATGGCGAGCCGCCCGCCGCGGTCGAACAGCTCGCGGCCCAGCTCGGCTTCCAGCGCACGCATCTGGAAGCTGACCGCGGCCTGCGTCAGCGCCACCTGCTCGGCCGCTTCCGAGAACGTGCCGTGCTGCGCCACCGCCAGGAAGGTACGCGGAACCGTATGCTACTCATAAAAATATTTTGAATGACGGAACAAAAAATCAAATTGATTTAATTAGATCACGAGAGTAACGTCATCGGGTTCAACTTGTGCCGCGCTATCGATAGAGATCATCAGATGAAAGCCTTCAATTGGGTCAATCCATACCGTCCACCCGCATTCCCGTCTTCGCCCGCAATGTCGTGTCCACCTCGCACCCGCTGGCGGCGCAGGCCGGCCTGCGTATGCTGCTCAAGGGCGGCAACGCGGTCGATGCGGCCATCGCGGCGGCGGCGACCATCGTGCTGGTCGAGCCGGTGTCCTGTGGACTGGGCGGCGACTGCTTCGCCATCGTCTGGGATGGCCGGCAATTGCACGGCCTGAACTCGTCGGGCGTGGCGCCGGCGGCGTGGAATGTGGAGTATTTCAAGCGCAAGTACGGCACCGGCCCGGACGGGCTGGCCGTGCAGCCCAAGCGCGGCTGGGACGCCGTGACCGTGCCCGGCGTGGTGGCGGGCTGGGCCGCGCTGCGCGAAGCTGGGCAAGCTGCCGTTCGAGCAGTTGTTCGAGCCCGCCATCGAGATCGCCGAGCGCGGCTATACGGTGCCGCCCGTGGTGGCGCACAAATGGGCCGCCGCGGCCGCCGAGCTGGGCGAGCAGCCGGGCTACGCCCAGGCGTTCATGCCCGAGGGGCGCGCGCCGCGGGTGGGCGAGCATTTCCTCTTCCCCGACGCCGCGTACGCGCTGCGACGCATCGCCGCCTCGGGCGGACGCGACTTCTACGAGGGCGAGCTGGCCGAGCGCATCGCCGCGTTCAGCAAGGAATGCGGCGGCGCCATGACGCTGGACGATCTGCGCAATTACCGCCCCGAGTCGGTCGAGCCGATTTCCCGCTCCTACCGCGGCTACGAGTTGCACGAGATCCCGCCCAACGGGCAGGGCATCGCCGCGCTGATCGCGCTGGGCATCTGCGAGCGCTTCGACCTGGCCGACATGCCGGTCGATTCGGTGCAGTCGCAGCATCTGCAGATCGAGGCCATGAAGCTGGCGTTCTCCGACCTGTACCGCTATGTCGCCGATCCGCGCAGCATGGAAGTCACGCCGCAGCAGATGCTCGATGACGCGTACCTGGACAGCCGGGCCAGGCTGATCGACCCGGACCGCGCCACGCATTTCGAGGCGGGGCGTCCGCATGCCGGCGGCACCATCTACCTGACGGCCGCCGACGAGAACGGCATGATGATTTCGTTCATCCAGTCCAACTACATGGGCTTCGGTTCGGGCGTGGTCGTGCCGGGCACCGGCATCAGCCTGCAGAACCGCGGCGTGGGCTTCTCGATGAACCCGGCCTCGGCCAACGTGGTGGAAGGCGGCAAGCGGCCGTTCCACACCATCATCCCGGGCTTCCTGACGCGCGGCGGCAGACCGGTCATGAGCTTTGGCGTGATGGGCGGCGACATGCAGCCGCAGGGCCATCTGCAGACCGTCATCCGCATGCTGGACTACCACCAGCAGCCGCAGGCCGCCTGCTGCGCGCCGCGCTGGAAGGTCAACCGCGATTTCACGCTGGATATCGAGTCCACCATGAACCGCGCGACGGTCGAGGGGCTGAAGAACCTGGGCCACCGCCTCAAGGCGGTGGACAAGCCCGTACATGGACTTCGGCGCCGGCCAGTTCATCTGGCGCATGGCGGAAAGCGACAACGATCTCGGCTACGTGGCGGCCAGCGACAGCCGGCGCGACGGGCAGGCCGTAGGCTTCTGACGCGCCTGCGGGCGCACGACCACCAAGGGGAAATCCACAACATGACCAAGACCAAGAGCCTGAGCATGATGATGGGCGCGGCCGTGCTGGCCGGCGCGGGCGGCGCCGCCCTGGCGCAGGACCTGCGCATCGGCCTGCAGGAAGACCCGGACGTGCTCGATCCGCACCGCGCCCGCACCTATGTGGGCCGCATTGTCTTCACCTCGTTGTGCGACAAGCTGGTCGACATCGACGAGAAGCTGCAATTCGTGCCGCAGCTGGCGCAGTCGTGGAGCTTCAGCGAGGACAACAAGACGCTGACATTCAAGCTGCGCACCGATGTCCAGTTCCACGACGGCAGCAAGTTCGACGCCGCCGCGGCGCGCGCCAACCTGGGGCGCGCCATGACGCTGCCGGACAGCATGCGCAAGGGCGAACTGGCCTCGGTCAGAGAAAATCGAGGCGCCCGATCCCGCCACCCTGGTGCTGACGCTCAAGCGCCCCGACGCCACCTTGCTGGCGCAGTTGTCCGACCGCGCCGGCATGATGCTCTCGCCCAAGGCCTTCGAGGGCGACGCGGCCGCGGTGGGCCGCAAGCCGATCTGCTCGGGCCCCTACAAGTTCGTCGAACGGGTGCAGAACGACCGCATCGTGCTGCAGAAGTTCGACCGGTCTACGGCGCCAAGGATTACCACTTCGACAAGCTGGTATTCCTGCCCATTCCGGACACCACGGTGCGCCTGTCCAATCTGCGCGCCGGCGGGCTGGACATCCTGGAGCGCATGAACCCCTCGGACGCGCCGCAGGTCAAGAACGACGCCAGCGTGCAGTTCATGCCGGTGTCGGGTCTGGGTTACCAGGAGGTCTTCTTCAATACGGGCAACGGCAAGCGCGCCGAGACCAATCCGTTCAAGGACAAGCGGGTGCGCCAGGCGCTGGCCTTGTCGATCGACCGCGCCATCATCAACGAAGTGGTCGGCGGCGGCATCTTCGACCCGGCCAGCCAGCCGTTCCCGCCGGCCAGCCCCTATCACAGCGACAAGTTCCCGGTGCCCAAGCGCGATGTCGAGCGCGCCCGCGCGCTGCTCAAGGAAGCCGGCCTGCAGAAGGTCAAGGCCGAGTTCGCCTTCGGCAACAACACCACGACCTCGGCCATCGCCGAAAGGATCCAGGCCATGGCGGCCGAGGCCGGCTTCGAGCTGAGCCTGCGGCCCACCGAATACGCCGCCATGCTCAACGAGGCGCAGGCCGGCAACTTCGAGATGATCATGCGCGGCTGGTCGGGCCGGGTCGACCCGGACGGCAACATCTACCAGTTCGTGACCTGCAAGGGCGCGCTGAACGACGGCCGCTATTGCAATGCCGAGGTCGACAAGCTGCTGGCCGAGGCGCCGCACCGTGCCCGACCAGGCCAAGCGCAAGGCGATCTACGACCAGGCCCAGGCGCTGCTGCAGGCCGACGCGCACGATATCTACCTGTACTACCAGCCGTGGCCGTTGCGTGCTGGGCAAGAACGTACGCGGCTTCAAGCCGTACCCGGACGGCATGGTGCGCCTGAAGGGCGTGACGCTGGTCAAGTAGCGACGGTCGGGGGGCGGCGGGCCGCCGCAGCGGCGGCCGGCTGCCGCGATCGGCGCGGCGCGCAGGCGCCGCCGCGCCCGTTTTCGGTGGCGACCATGTTCAAACTGATCCTGCGACGCGTCGTCGTGGCGATCCCGACGCTGATCCTGGTGTCGATGATCGTCTTCATGCTGCAGAAAATCCTGCCCGGCGATCCGGTGCTCACGCTGGCCGGCGAGGAGCGCGATCCGCGGTGCTGGACTACCTGCGCGAGATCCCGCCTCAACGACCCGCTGCCGGTGCAGTACGGCGCCTGGGTGGCCCAGGTGCTGCAGGGCGACCTGGGCAAGTCCATGCGCACCGACGTGCCGGTGCTGACCCTGATCGCGCAAAAGCTGCCGGTGACCCTGCAGCTGGCCGTGATGGCGATGGCGTTCGCGCTGCTGGTGGGCATTCCCCTGGGCATCGTCGCCGCCGTGCGCAAGGGCACGGCGGTCGAGATGGGCGCCGACATGGCGGCGCTCTCGGGCATGTCCATTCCCAATTTCTGGCTGGGCATCATCCTCACCATGGTGGTCTCGGTGCAGTGGAAGCTGCTGCCGGCCTCGGGGTATGTCTCGCCGGCGGAGGACTTCTGGCTTTCCATCAAGACCATGCTGATGCCGGCCCTGGTGCTGTCCACGGCGATCGCCGCCTACCTGATGCGGCACACGCGTTCGGCCATGCTGGAGGCGCTGTCGGCCGATTACGTGCGCACCGCGCGCGCCGAGGGCGTTGCGCCGCGCAAGGTGGTGCTGCGCCACGCGCTGCGCAACGCGCTGATGCCCATCGTGACGCTGGTGACGCTGCTGTTCGGCGAACTGCTGGCCGGGGCGGTGCTGACCGAGCAGGTGTTCACCATCCCGGGCTTCGGCAAGCTGATCGTCGACGCGGTCTTCAACCGCGACTACGCCGTGGTGCAGGGCGTGGTGCTGTGCGTGGCGGTCGGCTTCATCGTCATGAACCTGCTGGCCGACATCCTGTACATCCTCGTCAACCCCCGCCTGAGGCACGCGTCGAGCGCGCCCATCGCAAGCGCGGGCATGGCCGCGCCGCGCCGCGCCAACCGCTCCTGGGCAAGTTCCGCCGCAACCGGATCGCGATGCTCGGCGCGCTCATCGTGCTGGCGTTCGTCGTGCTGGCGCTGCTGGCGCCCTGGGTGGCCAGCCACGACTCGTTCCAGACCAGCTTCATGACCATCCGCAAGGCGCCTCGGCGGCGTTCTCGATGGGCACCGATGAACTGGGCCGGGACATGTTCAGCCGCATGGTGTACGGCGCGCGCGCCTCGCTGATGGCGGGCATGGTGTCGGTGCTGATCGCCCTGGCGGTGGGGGTGCCGTTCGGACTGGCCGCCGGCTGTTTCGGCGGCTGGACCGACAGCGTCATCTCGCGCGCCACCGAAGCGCTGCTGGCTATCCCGTTCCTGATCCTGGCGATCGCGCTGGCCGCCTTCCTGGGGCCCAGCCTGACCAACGCCATGATCGCCATCGGCGTATCGGCCGCGCCCAAGTTCATCCGGCTCACGCGCGGCCAGGTGCTGGCGGTCAAGAACGAGGACTACGTGCAGAGCGCGCGCGCCCTGGGCGCCTCGGACCTGCGCATCATCGGCCGCCACGTCTTTCCCAATGTCATGCCGCCGCTGATCGTGCAGGCCACCATCACCATCGCCACCGCCATCATCGCCGAGGCCAGCCTGTCGTTCCTGGGGCAGCGCCGTGGCCGCTTGCTCGTGATACAGACCCGTAGGCTCCAGGATGGCGTGCAACTGCGCCGGCTGTGCGCCGTGTTGGCGCACCACGCCAGCAGGGCTTGTACGCCCGCGGCGGTGTTGGACCACCACCTTGGTCTTACGCTTGTCAGCCTCAGCCGTCAGCAACGTGCAATCCAGCTTGGCCTTTGATACATCAATACCTATGAAAACATGGACTTGGCCTCCTGCAGATAACAAACTGCTGTCAGCCACTGCGCCCACTTGCCTTGTACATACAGGGTCCTCGCCCTACGATACCGTCCAGTGTCTCGCCGGCCCAGCAGTGCGCTGCCGAGCCGCTATCTGTCCACAAAGTCCTCGCTTTGGGCACCGAACTCGCGGTCATCGGCGCGCGGTGGTGATAGCTAATCACCACCGGAGGAAAGATACAAGGCACCCGGGAGTCGGCAGGTGCCTGTCCTCGTGGGGGACAGGCACCTGAGGGTTTCAGTGGGGCGCGCGGCCGCGTTTTCGTCCAGGATGCGCAGGTACAGCGCGTAGCGGCCGGCGTCGATCTGGCCGGCTTGCAGCGCTGCCAGGACGCCGCAGCCGGGCTCGTGGCGATGGGTGCAGTTGTAGAAGCGGCAGTGCTCGATATGCGGGGCGAATTCCGGGAAGCCGCGCAGGATCTGTTCGCCGTTGAGGTGCTGCAGGCCGAACGCCTGGAAGCCCGGCGAGTCGATCAGGTCGCCGCCGGGTTCGGGCAGGTGGTAGAGCCGCGTGCTGGTGGTGGTGTGGCGGCCCATGTCCAGCGCCGCCGAATATTCGCGCGTGGCGGCCTGGGCGTGCGGCACCAGCGTGTTGAGCAGGGTGGACTTGCCATGCCGCTCTGGCCCAGCAGCAGGCTGGTGCGCCCGGCCAGCCGTGGCGCCAGGCGCTCGTGCACCATGGCGTGGTCCTGCGCGCTCAATTCGATGACGGGCACGCCCAGCCGGCGCAGCGGCTCCAGGCGCGCGCGCGCGGCGTCCAGTCCGTTGGGCAGGTCTATCTTGTTGAGCACGATCACCGGCTCGATGTCGGCGCTCCAGGCGCCGGCCGGGAGCGGCCGGTCAGGTCGTCCGCGAAGGTGGGTTCGACCGCCACGACGATCAGCAATTGGTCGACGTTGGCGGCGAATTGCTTGACGCGCATTTCGTCGGAGCGAAACAGCAGGTTGCGCCGCGGCAGCACGGCTTCGATGGCGCCTTCGTCGCGGCCTTGCGGGGTGATGCGCACGCGGTCGCCGACGGCCGGGCCGTTCTTCTTGCCGCGCGGAAAGCACTGCCGCAACGAGCCGTCGGCCAGCTCCACGGTGTAGTGGCGACCGTGGGCGGCGATGATCAGGCCTTCGGCCTGGTTGCTGCTCATGCGCCCGCCATCAGGTGGCGGATGCGTACCGCGGCTGGAGGATGGCTGTCGTAGAAGGCGGAGTGCACAGGATCGGGCGTCAGGGTGGCGGCGTTGTCATCGTACAGTTTGACCAGCGCCGATACCAACCGATCCGGCGAACTCTGGGCCGCGGCGTAGCGGTCGGCCTCGAATTCGTCGCGGCGCGAGTACCAGCTGGCCAGCGGGGTCAGCATGAAGGTGAACACCGGCACGACCAGGAAGAACAGCACCAGCGCCATGGCGTCGTTGCGTCCGCCCAGGTTGGGCAGGACGCCCAGTCCTTCGTAGAACCAGGGCTGGCGGGCCAGCCAGCCCAGCGCGGCGAAGAAGACCAGCGCGCCGGCAAAGCTGAGCGCCAGCCGCTTGATGATGTGGCGGCGCGCGAAGTGGCCCAGCTCGTGGGCCAGCACCGCTTCGATCTCGTCGCCGTTCAGGCGCGCGAGCAGGGTATAGAAGACGATGCGGCGCGATTTGCCGAACCCGGTGAAGTAGGCGTTGCCGTGGGCCGAGCGGCGCGAGCCGTCCATCACGAACAGCCCGTTCAGGGCAAAGCCGCAGCGCTGCGCCAACTGGCGGATGCGGCCGGCCAGTTCGGGGTCGTTCGAGCGGGGTAAACTTGTTGAACAGCGGCGCGATGAAGGTGGGATAGATGAGCAGCAGCAGCAGGTTGTAGCCCAGCCACAGGCCCCAGGCCCACAGCCACCAGTAGGCGCCGGCGCCGGCCATCAGCCACAGCACGGCGGCGGCCAGCGGCAGGCCCAGGACCAGGGCCACCAGCACGCCCTTGACGGCATCGCTGAAAAACAGGGCGGGCGTCATGCGGTTGAAGCCGAAGCGCCCCTCCAGGCGGAATTGCCGCCACAGGGTGAAGGGCAGGCCGAGCAGGCCCAGCGACAGCGGCACGCAGGCCAGCAGCAGCAATTGGCGCAGGAAGTCGTGCTGGGTCAGCTGCCCAGCCACAGGTCGATGAACTGCAGGCCGCCCAGCAGCGTCAGCGCCACCAGGATGGCCGCGTCGTAGACGCGTTCGAGCATGCCCAGGCGCACGCGCGCCACGGTGTAGTCGGCCGCGCGCTGGTGGCTGTGCAGCCCGATGCGCGGGGCGAACTCGGGCGGGACGGATTGGCGGTTGGCCGCCACGTGGCGGATCTGGCGGGTGGCCAGCCACAGGCGCACGCCGATATCGGCCAGCAGCAGGACGACGAAGAAAAGCGTGAAAAGGGGCACGGGTGCGGTCACGGGGCAGGGTTATGCGAAAATGGTGCGTTTTAAAGGCAAATTATATGGCTGCGAACGAAAACCGCCTGGTCTGGCTCGATATGGAAATGACCGGGCTCGATCCCGAGAAAGAGCGCATCATCGAGGTGGCGGTGGTCGTGACCGAGGCCGATCTCACCGTGGTGGCCGAAGGCCCGGTGCTGGTGGTGCACCAGCCCGACAGCCTGCTCGACGCCATGGACAACTGGAACAAGTCCACCCATGGCAAGAGCAGCCTGATCGAGAAGGTCAAGGCATCGACGCTGGGCGAGGCCCAGGCCGAGCAGATCCTGCTCGAATTCCTGGCCGAGCGCGTGCCCGCGGGCAAGTCGCCGCTGTGTGGCAATACCATCAGCCAGGACCGGCGCTTCGTGTACGCCTACATGCCCAACCTGGAGCGCTTCTTCCGCTAGCTGTGAAGATTCAATAGGTTGTATGCATGGTTCATCCGAACCGGATTTGAGAAACTGGAAATCGCCAACCCCCCAGTTCACTCAAGGAGCCCGGCCGGATGAACACCCATAAGCATGCCCGATTGACCTTCCTACGTCGACTCGAAATGGTCCAGCAATTGATCGCCCATCAAGTTTGTGTGCCTGAAGCGGCCCGCGCCTATGGGGTCACCGCGCCGACTGTGCGCAAATGGCTGGGCCGCTTCCTGGCTCAGGGCCAGGCGGGCTTGGCCGATGCGTCCTCGCGCCCGACGGTCTCGCCCCGAGCGATTGCGCCGGCCAAGGCGCTGGCTATCGTGGAGCTGCGCCGCAAGCGGCTGACCCAAGCGCGCATCGCCCAGGCGCTGGGCGTGTCAGCCAGCACCGTCAGCCGCGTCCTGGCCCGCGCCGGTCTGTCGCACCTGGCCGACCTGGAGCCGGCCGAGCCGGTGGTGCGCTACGAGCATCAGGCCCCCGGCGATCTGCTGCACATCGACATCAAGAAGCTGGGACGTATCCAGCGCCCTGGCCACCGGGTCACGGGCAACCGACGCGATACCGTTGAGGGGGCCGGCTGGGACTTCGTCTTCGTGGCCATCGATGACCACGCCCGCGTGGCCTTCACCGACATCCACCCCGACGAGCGCTTCCCCAGCGCCGTCCAGTTCCTCAAGGACGCAGTGGCCTACTACCAGCGCCTGGGCGTGACCATCCAGCGCTTGCTCACCGACAATGGCTCGGCCTTTCGCAGCCGCGCCTTCGCCGCGCTGTGCCATGAGCTGGGCATCAAGCACCGCTTTACCCGACCTTACCGCCCACAGACCAATGGCAAGGCCGAACGCTTCATCCAGTCGGCCTTGCGTGAGTGGGCTTACGCTCACACCTACCAGAACTCCCAACACCGAGCCGATGCCATGAAATCCTGGCTACACCACTACAACTGGCATCGACCCCACCAAGGCATCGGGCGCGCTGTACCCATCTCCAGACTCAACCTGGACGAATACAACCTATTGACAGTTCACAGCTAGCGTCGCGCAGCGTGTCGGCCGTGTCGAACAGGCCTTCCGTCTTCCTGGTTGTCCTTGTTGTAGGCCAGCGGCTGGCCCTTCATCAGGGTCAGCAGCGCCACCAGGTGGCCGTCGACGCGGCCGGTCTTGCCGCGCGCCAGTTCGGGACGTCGGCGTTTTTCTTTCTGCGGCATGATCGAGCTGCCGGTGCAGAAGCGGTCGGCCAGGTCGACGAAGCCCTACGCGCGGGCTCATCCACAGCACCAGTTCCTCGGAAAGACGCGAGATGTGCGTCATGATCAGGGCGCCGGCGGCGCAGAATTCGATGCCGAAGTCGCGGTCGGAGACGGCGTCGAGCGAGTTGCGGCAGACGCCGTCGAAGCCCAGCGTGCGGGCCACGCGCTCGCGGTCGATGGGATAGCTGGTGCCGGCCAGCGCGGCCGCGCCCAGCGGCAGGCGGTTGACGCGGCGGCGGCAGTCGGCCAGGCGCTCGGCGTCGCGGCCGAACATCTCGGCATAGGCCAGCAGGTGGTGGCCGAACGTGACGGGCTGGGCCACCTGCAGGTGGGTGAAGCCCGGCATGACGGCTGGGCGGGCGGTTCTCCAGCGCGACCGTGGCCAGCGCGTGGCGCAGCTGGCGCAGCAGGTCGACCAGGGTGTCGATTTCGTCGCGCAGCCACAGGCGGATGTCGGTGGCGACCTGGTCGTTGCGCGAGCGGCCGGTGTGCAGGCGCTTGCCGGCGTCGCCCACGAGCTCCACCAGGCGCTTCTCGATGTTCAGGTGCACGTCTTCCAGGTCCAGCAGCCACTGGAAACGAGCCGGCGTCGATCTCCGAGAAGGATCTGCTGCATGCCGCGCTGGATGTCGGCCAGGTCCTGGGCCGAGATGATGCCTTGCGCGGCCAGCATGTCGGCGTGCGCCAGCGAGCCGCGGATGTCGTGGCGCGCCATGCGCTTGTCGAAATCGACCGAGGCCGTGTAGCGTTTGACGAGGTCGGAAACGGGTTCCGAGAAACGGGCGGACCACGCCTGCGCCTTGTTGGCGAACTGGTCCTGGCTGGAGTGGAAGTATTTGCCATGATGCGGGCAATTATATAGGGCCGGCGCGCGCCGCGGCGGCGCCACGGAACGGCGCGCCGGCCGACTTGTCGGATAATCTGCACCATGGCGCTTTCAGGAGGATGCAGTGCTGCCGAAGGAATTGGAGAACGTGGTCGCCACGCTGGACAACTCATGTGCCGGACACGGCATGGGGCCAGACGCTGGTCGGCATTGGCGTGCTGGTGCTGACGGCGCTGTTCGTCCAATGGGTGGTGGCGCGCGTCGCGGTCGTATTTCGCCCACCGGCTGCTGGTGCTGAGCGGCCGCGAGGACTGCGGACCGCGCCCTGAGCCGCCGCCGCGCCTACCAGAACTTCTGTGTACGCGGTGCCGTTCGCGGTGGTCTCCATGGGCATAGAACTGGTGCCGCATGCCGAGCGCGCGGTCACCGTCGTGGGCCGGCTGTCGCACGCCGGGGCCTGGATCTGCGCGTTCGTGGCCTTCAGCGGCGTGCTCAGCGCCTGGCAGGATACCGATTCGGCTACCACGCGGGCGCAGACGCGCTCGATCAAGGGCTATATCCAGATCGGCAAGCTGATCCTGTGCGCGGTGGGGGCGGTGCTGGTGCTCTCCATCCTGCTGGACCGCTCGCCGCTGTGGGATGATCTCCGGCTGGGGCGCGCTGTCGGCGGTGCTGCTGCTGGTGTTCAAGGACACGCTGCTGTCGCTGGTGGCCAGCACCCAGCTCACGTCCAACGACATGCTGCGCATCGGCGACTGGATCGAGATGCCGCAGGCCAACGCCGACGGCTTCGTCAAGGACATCGCGCTGCATACCGTCAGGTGCAGAACTGGACAACACGGTGACCACCGTGCCCACCTACAAGCTGTTTTCCGAAAGCTACCGCAACTACCGCCACATGTTCGAGTCGGGCGGGCGGCGCATCAAGCGCACCCTGCGGCTGGACGCGGCCAGCGTGCGCTTCATGAACGAGGAAGAGGGCGGACGGCTCAAGCGCTTCGTGCTGCTGCGCGACCACCTGCAGGCCAAGGAGGACGCGCTGCTGGAGGCCAACCGCCAGCTGGGCGAACTGGCCGAGGTGCCGGCCAACCGCCGCCGCCTGACCAACATCGGCACCTTCCGCGGCTATGCGCTGGCCTACCTGCGCCAGCACCCCGAGGTGCGCCAGGACATAGCCATGATGGTGCGCATGATGGAGCCGCAGCCCAACGGCATCCCGATCGAGATCTATTGCTTCACGGCCATCACCGCCTGGGTCGAGTAACTCAGCGCATCCAGGGCGACATCTCGACCATCCGCTGGCCATCCTGCCCGAGCTGGGGCTGCGGCTGTTCCAGGAGCCCTCCGGCTTGGACCTGGGCAACCTGGCCGGCGGCATGCGCGAGGCGGCCCTGCACGAGTTCCGGCGCGTGAGCAGGTGGCCGCGGGCGAGGCGCCGCTGGCGCTGCGCGGCGACGGCGCCGCGCCCGTGCGATAACTTTTCTTTCCCTTTTTCCCATTCTGGAACCGTCGTTCATGAGCCTTGCCCGGGTTGGAATCGCGCAAAATCAACGCCTGCGTCGGCGATCTCGCCGGCAACGCGGCCCGGGCGCCGCAAGCGGCGCGGCAGGCGGCCGGCAGGGCGCCGACGTGCTGGTCACCCCCGAGCTGGTCTTGGACCGGCTATCCGCCGGAAGACCTGCTGCTGCGTCCCCGGTTGAGCATCCAGGAGCAGCAGGCCGTGTTCGAGCGGCTTTGCCAGGACCTGGCCGGCCTGGCCGGCCTGCATGTGGTGATCGGCCACGTGCTGGCGCGCCAGGACCGCCTGTACAACGCCGCCACGGTGGTGTGCCGAAGGGCGCGTGCTGGGGCAGCGACCGCAAGCGCGAACTGCCCAATTATTCGGTCTTCGATGAGCAGGCGTCATCTCTCTCGCCTGATGGCCAAGCCTTCCGGCTTTACCGTCAAGGGCGTGCGCTTCTGGCCTGAACATCTGCGAGGACATCCTGGTTCCAGCGCGCGCTGCGAACGGCGGCCGGCGGCCGACGGGGCGCAGGCGCTGCTGGTGCCCAACGCGTCGCCCTACAACACCGGCAAGCAGGAAGAGCGCCTGTCGGCTGCGCTGGCGCAGCGTGCAGGACACCGGTCGCGCCCTGAACTACGCCGACCTGGTCGGCGGCCAGGACGGTACTGGTGTTCCACGGCGCGATCGTTCGCGCTGGACGCGCAAGGCCGCATGAGCGCCCGCCTGCCGGATTTCACCGAAGGCGCGACGTGCTCGAGGTCGATGCGCGCAGCACGGTGCGCCCGGTGACCCAACAGGCTGCCGCGCAGCCTGACGGCCTCGAAGAGGCAGGACTGCAAGGCGCAGCGCTGGGCGTGCGCGACGACCTGGGCAAGAACGGCAGTCCCGAGCCATCATCGGCCTGTCGGGGGCGGCATCGATTCGGCCGTGGTGCTGGCGGTGGCGGTCGACGCCGTGGGCGCGCACAACGTGCGCGCGGTGATGATGCCCTCGCGCTATACCGCCTGACATCTCCCTGACCGACGCCGCCGCTACTGCCCGGCGCCTGGGCGTGCAATACGACGTGATCGCCATCGGCGAGGTGGTCGACCGCTTCGAGGCGGCGCTGGCGCCGCAGTTCGCCGGCTGGCCCGGTCCAACGCCACCGAGGAGAACATCCAGGCGCGCGCGCGCGGCACCTTGCTGATGGCGCTGTCCGAACAAGACCGGCCGGCTGGTGCGCCACCACCGGCAACAAATCCGAAACGACCACCGGCTATTGCACGCTGTATGGCGACATGGCGGGGGGGCTTCGCCGTCATCAAGGACGTGCCCAAGACCCTGGTCCTCATCCGCCTGGCGAACTGGGGCAACCAGCGCCAGCCCATCATTCCCGAGCGCATCATCACCCGCCCGCCGTCGGCCGAGCTGCGGCCCGACCAGACCGACCAGGACAGCCTGCTGCCCTACGACATCCTCGACTGGCATCATCGAGCGTGACATGGAACACAACGCCTCGGCGGCCGATATCGTGGCCGCCGGCTTTCCGCGCGAGGCGGTCGGGCAGGTCGTGCGGGCGATCCGCATCAACGAATACAAAGCGGCGCCAGGCCCCGCCCGGGGCCTCGCATCACGCCGCGCGCGTTCGGCCGTGATTGGCGGTATCCTGTGACCAACGGATTCCGCGAGACGGTTTGAGGTCGGCGGGGTATCCCATTCAGAAAAAGCCAGGGACAGCACAACGTGAAGAAAACCGCCATCATCAAACCCTTCAAGCTGGACGAAGTCCGCGAAGCGCTGGCCGAGGTCGGCGTCAGCGGCCGACCGTCACCGAGGTCAAGGGGTTTGGCCGCCAGAGGGTCATACCGAGCTGTATCGCGGCGCCGAAGTATGTGGTGGATTTCCTGCCCGAGATCCGCGTCTCAGGTCGTGCTGGCCGACGACATGGTCGATCCGGCCATCGAGGCCATCGTCAAGGCCGCGCGCACCGGCAAGATCGGCGACGGCAAAGCAGTCCCTTCGTGACCCCGGTAACGAACAGGCCATCCGCATCCGCACCGGCGAGAGCGACGAAGAGGCGCTGTAGGCGTTCGCGCCAGGCGCCGGGCCGCTGGCCTTGCCGCCGCCGCGCGCGGCAATGCGCGCGCGGTTGAGCGCCAGGGCCTCCTCGGTCGGGGTCCGGTCGTTCCAGAACGGCGCGGGAATATCCGCAAAGTCCTCGCACGTGACGCCGGCGAATGCCGGCCGATAGCCGCGGCGCCGCATTTCCTCGACCAGCGCGCGGTGCCGCCTGGCCAGATAGCCCAGGCGGGTGTAGAAGAACAGCAGATGGCCCTTGCCCAGCGTGTAGGCGGCCGGCTGCACCAGCGCGCCGCGCGCGGCGGCCTTGTGCGCCAGCGCCGAAAACCCGCGGCAGTTCGCGGTATTCGGCGACCAGGTGCGGGCCGCTCAGTTCTTCGACGGGGACACAATTGATGCGGGTCAAGGCGGGGCTCCTGTGGGGGCGCGGCGGCGGCCATGACGGCCATCCGGCCACGCATTAGATCAGAAAGGCAGCGGAGCGACGGCAGATGGACAAGATACGGCTGGACAAATGGCTATGGGCGGCGCGCTTCTACAAGACGCGCAGCCTGGCGGTGCAGGAAATCGGCAAGGGCAGGTCAACGGGCAGCCGGCCAAGCCGGCGCGCGAGGTGGCGCCGGGCGACGTGGTGTGCATCCGCAAGGAAGATCCGCCCATCCATGTGCGGGTCTGCGCGGTCAGCGGCGTGCGCGGTCCGGCGCCGGTGGCGCGGCAGCTGTCGAGGAAACGCCGGAAAGCGCGGCGGCGCGCGAGCGGGCCGCCGAGATGCGGCGGCTGGCGCCGAGCCCGCCATGGATATCGTCGCCGGCCGTCCGACCAAGCGCGACCGCCGCCTGATCGACAAGTGGCGCGACGCTTAGGACATCGGCAGGGCGGGGCCGGGCACCTCGCGCAGTGCAGCGGAATTGTCATCGCGGATCGCTAGGATGCGGGGGGTCATACCCACGCCACCACGCGATCCGGAGGGAATACTGGCATGCACGAACCGACGATGAGCAAGCGCCGCCTGGTGCTGAAGATGCTGGGCGGCGCGCCCATGCTGCCGCTGGGCGCCGTGGGCGCGGCCACGCTGCTGGCCGGCTGCAGGGCCGGCGCCGACGGCGCACGGGCCGCCGCGCGCGGCGCCGGGCCGCGGGGCGATTTCGCGGCGGCCGCCTTCACGTCCATGGCCGCGCCGTCGCTGGACGCGCCGGAAAAAATGGCCGTCACCACCGTCAGTCGACCCTGGAGGTCAGCTTCAGCGACGGCGGCAGGCAGACGTTCCAGCTGAGGTACGAACCGTTCTTCATGACCGGCGACAGCGTGCCCGATGGCCAGGGCGCGACCCTGGTCGCGGGCGGCTATCTCGATATCCATGGCCGACCCATCATGGACAGCTCGGTGCCCGGCAAGGCGCGCCAGTTCTTTTCCGACTGCCCCGACGGCATGTCCCTGCTGGCCCTGCCGTCGGCCCGGGTGCCGGGCGTCAAGGGCAATACGGTGTTCGCCGTGGTGCGGTTCGAGTACGCCTCGCACAACCAGAAGGGCGAGTCCATGTACGGCCTGCTGCCGTCGCCCATCGCGGTGCTGACCCTGGCGCAGGATCCGGCCACCGGCAGGCTGGCGCTGGTCAAGTACAGCCCGGTCGATACCGCCCCGGCCCACGGCCTGTGGATCACCTGCGGCGCGAGCCTGTCGCCGTGGAACACCCATCTGGCCAGCGAGGAATACGACCAGGACGCGACCACCGCGCGCGCCTCGGCGCAGTTCCAGGGCTTCAGCCGCAACCTGTACGGCGATGCGGCCAAGGCCAATCCGTATCACTATGGGCACCTGCCCGAAGTGGTGGTCCACCCCGGACGGCACCGGCACCATCAGGAAGCACTATTGCCTGGGCCGCATCTCGCACGAGCTGATCCAGGTCATGCCCGACCAGCGCACCTGTCTGATGGGCGACGACGCCACCAACGGCGGGCTGTTCATGTTCGTGGCCGACCGCAAGGCCGATCTGTCGGCCGGCACGCTTTACGTCGCCAAGTGGCGCCAGACCTCGGGCGAGGGCCCGGGGGCCGGCCACGCTGGGCTGGATCAACCTGGGCCATGCCCGCAGCGCCGACATCGAGGCGCTGGCCGATACCCTGACGGCGGCCGACATCATGGACGTGCGCGCCGCGGATCCGGGCGACCCGGCCTTCAAGGCGATACGCGTCAACGGCAAGGCCAACTGGGTCAGGCTGGCGCCGGGCCGCGAGCAGGCGCGGCCTTCCTGGAAACGCACCGCTACGCGGCCCTGGCGGGCGGCACGATGGCGTTTTCCAAGATGGAAGGCACCACCGTCAATGCGCGCGACCGCATCGCCTACAGCGCCATGTCGCGCATCGAGACCTCGATGGTGGACGGCACCTCGCCCGACCTGCGCGTGCAGGGCCCCGACCGGGCGCGGTGTACGCGCTGAACCTGCGCGGCGGCCAGCGCGATAGCGCCGGCACGGCGATCGACAGCGA
>NZ_CP197289.1:0-20269 GCF_052084715.1 Tenacibaculum aquaeponti
ATGAATAGTTACCTTAAGGAAATTGCAGATAGATGCAAAATCAAAAGAATCTAACTTTTCATACTGGCAAGACATACTTTTGCTACTACGGTAAGTTTATCAAACGGCGTCCCAATTGAATCTGTAAGTAAAATGCTGGGACATCAATCGCTAAAAACTACTAACATTATGCCGAAAATTTTAGATGGAAAGCTTAGCGAAGATATGGAGCTTCTAAAGGAAAGGCTAGCACCTAAATAAAACGAAAAAATGTTCATAATTTTATTTAAAATGAATTAAAATCATTTACTGGAGCATTTTATTACAATTACGAAAAATTATATTATTTAGTTTAATTTAATAATAATTGATATATATTCAGCAAATATGACAAATTAGTGAATATTTTTTAATTAATTTATAATTTCTTACTTTTAATAGATCATGTAATTACAGGTCTATTGTGAAGCAGGAAAACACTTACATCAGAAGTCTGCACCCAGTACTATAAACTGGTACAAATTCCTTCCATTTCAGGACATGCTAAATCAAAGTTTAAATTCCCTGGAATATCGAAACTATCCGCCAGGATCACGGAAAGACCTTTCTGGCCCAGATCCCTAAATTTGATGGCTTCACCTGCATTCCCAACCATCTTAATTTTCAATCGACCTTTCATAACTTTTATAACACCTATGCTCCTTCGAGCCATACGCCGGAAGAAGGAAGTGTCAAACGATCATTAGCATTTGTCTAAACATATTTTAGGACCTCATTTTGAACTAGGTCTGGATTATCTTGCAGCTGCTTTATACCTAAACCCACTCAGATCCTTCCTATCCTTTGTCTGGTTTCTCAGGTAACGCTCTACGGGAAAAAGCACTTTTCAAATGGCTAAAGAATATCTTCCAGGGAAATCTTACGTATTTGCTTAATGATGATTTCAGTAGCCAGTTCAATTCTGACTGGACCAATAAACTGCTGATCTGCGTGGATGAAGTGCTTTTTAATAAAGAAGAACTGACCGAACGTATCAAATACCTCAGTACCACCAATTTTAACAAGCTGGAGGCAAAAGGAAAGGATAAGCGGGAAGTGGAATTTTTCGGGCAAGTTCATTCTCTGCAGTAATAATGAGGAGAATTTTATCAGAGATCGATCAGCATGAGACCCGTTTCTGGGTCCTGAAAAGTTCCCAAGGCAGAAAAGGAAGAGACCGAATTACTCGAAAAGCTCAATCATGAGATCCCGGCATTTCTATATTTACTTAAGGAACAGGCAAATGCAAACTCAAAAGAAGACACGCATGTGGTTTACTACGGAACAATTGGAAACAAAAGCCTTAAAAAGGCTGGTTCATAATGATCAGGAACCGGGTAGACAAAGGAGATGGCCAGCTTACTCCTGGCCATTATGGAAACAGATAATTCAGAGGAGATTAAAGTATGTCCGGTAGAATGTTTTAAATGCCCTGGTAAATCGCGGATACTCAACTCGACCTGACCCAGATCCGTAAGATCTTTAAAAAGGACTGGAAACTGACCAATCAACCTAACTCTAACGGCTATCTGAGGTTTGTCACCTACGCCGATGGAGATATTAACTGGAAAGAAGCCAAAGGACGCTATTTCACTATAACTAAAATGTTCTTACAGCAGCAGTTTGAGGAAGAGAAGATCGGCTAAAACCTGCCGGCTCAAACAAAAATGATGAATTGATGACAAAATGATGACACGGGAACCACCAGTGTTCACGGGGTTTGCCATTCGCTGTCATCGTTTCATCATTTTTAAACGAACTTTTCAGGAAAAAGCTTCTGATTCTCTCTTTTTTTTGATGAATTGATGACAGAATAGGATGAGACCAGTAATAGTAGGGGTTTAGGCTGTCATCATTTTGTCATCAAACTGTCATCAAAATGAAAATGATGACAGAAATTAAGAAAAGACGGCCGAGATACAAAACAAAAGCTAAATACCAACAATGAAAATGCTATTGAAATAAAAAATAGGATCGTCTTTCATCGATTTACCTAAACAAAACCCCGTCCAGAAGTGAGGGGTTTTTGTTTAGGTAAACAGAAAAGAAATGAATAAGACAATCACCATAATACATTTTTTATTTCAACAGCAACTTCATTCAGCTGTTGTGGATATAACTAAAATTAAGGATCATGAGAGAAGCGAAAACTAACCTGTGAAAGAGCCCGCAGTATTTGCATTGTGGAAACGCTCGCAAAACCGGGGCACTTTCCCCGTAGGACAAGGGAGAAAGAGCCTGGTTTCCGAGTCCCCTCCGGTCAGAAACACAGGCCTCTTTCAAGGTATCTTTAAAACTGAACCGGTGGTATGACTTCGGAATAGGCGAAGGTGGAAATGTCATCGCACCTGATTTGCAAGATTTCTAATTGTAGTGTTGCCGAAGCCCTTCAATTCCTGTCTGATGAACTACCTGTATACTCATTTCAAGGACCAGTTACAGATACTTTAGAAAGGGATAACGGCAATACTATCGTAAAGGTCCAACCGATCTCGAGGAGCTATTTAAAGAAATATGTAAGATCCAGAGGCATCTCTTTACAGGTAGCCAGAAAATATTGTAAGGAAGTATGGTATGAATGTCAGGGGAAAGACCTATTATGCAATTGGACTTCAGAACAATCAAGAAGAAGCTGGGAACTTCGCAATCTATATTTTAAAACCTCCAGTTCTCCTAAAAGCTTCACTTACCTCCAGAAAATTAAAGATAACCTGATGATATGTGAAGGCATGTTTGACCTGTTATCCATAGTTGAATTATATCCGGAAGAATTAAAGAACTCGGATATCATTGTCTTAAACTCACTGTCATTTTTAAAACAGATCACCCCCAAATTCAAGAGCTATAAAAGCATTGATCTCTATCTGGATAATGATGCTTCAGGGAAGAAAAATACCACCGAATTATTGCGGTATTATCCCCATATAAAAGACCAAAGTCATCGCTATAAAAACTATAAAGATCTCAATGAAAAGCTAACTAGTGGACATAGTGTTTCCAGTGGCCAAAAACTTTTTTGAGTAGCAAAGCAAGATGTGTCATTGTCATGACAATCTTGCTTTGCGCCCGGAGGTTGCAAAGATTAAAAAAAAGGACAGAATTATGAAACGGGAAGTTATCCAGATACGATGCTCAATCTACGAGAAAAAGCTACTCAAAAAAAGAGCGGCCAGGGCGGGAATTTCACTTTCTGAATATCTGAGATCTACCGCCTTTGAAATTAATATGGTGGAAAGAATCACTCCGGAACAATTGAAATGTTACCAGATGCTCATCCAGTATAAAAACAACTTTATGCGGATCAGTAATATGTTTAAAGAAAAGAGATCCCAAACTGGCCAGGAATGTAGAAGCCCTGGCCAAAGAAGAAATACGGCAACACCTATACAACTTTAAACGATGATCGGAAAAGGACAATCCATATCACGGACCCAGGCCTCCATCAAGAGTATGGCTGGAACCAGGAGAAGGAGGCCGAAGTGGTGCTTAAAGAAAACCTGGCCGGTGAAACTCCTAAACAGATCACCGATGAATTAGGATCATTCAATCGCAAAATGACCGCTGTACTAAAAATACCTTGAGCTTCGTGGTAAGTCCAACGGTCAAAGATGGTGAAAACCTAAGCCATCGGGACCTGGAAAAGATCGCTCAGCGATTTATCAAAGAAATGGACCTTAAAAATCACCAGGCCATTGGGTTTGTTCATAAGGATAAAGAACATACCCATATTCATATCTATGCTGAGAATAGTATCAGCTTAAAAGGAGAAGTCTATAAAGACAGTTTTATTGGAAAACGAAGTCAGATAGCAGCAGACAATGTAGCCAAAAAATTAGGACTTACCCGGGTCAAGGAAGTTCAACAACAAAAACTACAGGAATTAAAATGGCAGCGACTGGCCATCAGACATATCAATAACAAAGTTCTGGAGTCCAGGCCAAAATCCCTAGATGATTATATCCAGAAAATGAATGCTCGTAATGTAAAGGTGATTCCGAGTATCAATAAATCCAATCAGCTGCAGGGCTTCCGGTTCGAATACCAGGGCGCAAACTTAAAAGGAAGTGAGGTGCACCGCTCTATGACTGGCAGTAAACTGATCGCAGAAATATCTCAGAATAACAGTTACACCAAACTCAAAGAAGTACCGAAAACTTTAAAGCTGGTGAATACCACCGTACAACTAAGCACGAATATGGCCAGTAAGATCGCTAAGGACCTCGCGAAACAGGTGATCAAGCGAGGACTTGATGCCGGTATGGGAATGGGGCTACTAAATAATAATTATTATGAAAAAACTAGATGAGATCATGGAACTGATGGCCGATGAAATGGCCGACTTCAAAGTTTTCACTCGAAAAACTGGAAGCATTATCTAAAGAGCTTAATGAAACGAGTATTTCTATCAGTACAGCTGTTATTGATGAGAATCTAAAGAGCTTTCTTCAAAACAGGAAGAGGCCAACGAGCTAAAAAATGAATTATTCAGAGATATAAATGATAAACTGGAACACGCCAGCCTTATCCCGAATTACGTGTTTGTATGGTATGCAGGTATTCTGGTTCTACTAATATCCGGATTTGGATATTTTATATACACTAACTAAAATATAGAAGAAGAGAAGTTCCATATCTATCGAACACTTTCTGAATTAGAACTTAAATCTTATCACATATTTTTATCTGAAAATCTGGAGATAAAGAAAGAGTACTGCAACTGGTTAGAATATAAAAATTAAAAAGACTATATATCCTGTTTTGTTTCGGGCTAATTTCTTCATTTATAAAGTCAACTATGCAGAGTGATTGGGGAAAAATGCCTCTGTAAGAACATAAGTTTTTCAACATATTTTCTATGTGTATCATAAAAATTATGGTATTGGATCTATTAATTTTTTCTTTTCCTTGGATAATTTATCTTGGTCAAAATTTAACTTCCCTCTATTTTTTATGTTGAAAATCCTCATCATTTCTTCATTCCTCTGTAATAGTTCCATTCTTATCTTTTTCTCAGGAGGAGATTCTTGAAGAGCTTAAAACAAGAGATAGAGACAAGTCTGCGTATTATGATTTGCAAAAGATTGATCGAATCGATAAGTCTTAGAGATAGAGCTTTCTGGCGTTGAGAAAGAAGAAATTAAAACAAGATATAATCTCAACCGGAGTCTGTTGAGGAGTACCAGGTATTCAGACGTGATTCAGGCTTTCCGCTTATGGCATAAAAAAGTAGGGAGCTGGCTGAACAATTAGAAGATACCGCCTTGATTGCAAATACAGTATTTAGTCTGGCTGATATAAGTGTTTCATCTGGGATGTATAAAGAAGACCTTCAAGTTTATGGATATTATAGATCCGAATAAAATTCCTCAGGATATGCGCTCACTGTATTTCGGACTTCTTGGTCGCTGTTATGGGGAAATGGCGGAATACAGTAATCTGCCATATTTTTCTGCCGAATATAGGGAACTTGCAGGGAGATATCGACAATGCGCCCTCCAACTTACTGATGAGGGAACCTTCTTAATACATTTCTTAAGGGCTTTATGAGTTTTCAAAAAGGAAATAATGAAGAAATCTTTAGAAATATTGAATGGGCTTTTAATTAATGAGTTGAACTTAGAGAGAGGCAGCTTTGAGTTCATTTTCTGCTGAGGGAGCATTTATATGCAGGAAGAGAAGAATGAG
Source organism: Tenacibaculum aquaeponti (assembly GCF_052084715.1). Lineage (GTDB taxonomy): Bacteria > Bacteroidota > Bacteroidia > Flavobacteriales > Flavobacteriaceae > Polaribacter. The sequence goes on from NZ_CP197289.1 coordinate 5,704, forward strand.
GAAGCTATAATTCACTTGGCCAAATCAGCTATTTTCGATATTCAAACATCTACAAAAGAAAATCTGTCAATGCTTCGTCTCGCAGAATTAATGTTCGAAGAAGATAATGTAGGAATGCTTCAATATTTATAAAAAAGGCAAATGCGGATGCTCGTTTCTATGGAGCTCAACAGCGAAAAAGTTAGTTGTAGGTGCAATTTTACCGCTGATCGAAGAGAAGATTATTACAGAGAATTGAGAAACAACGAGAGCGATTGTACTGGCAGAATATTTTTATGGGGGTACTTTTGATTTTTGTAATTGCTCTTGCTCTAGTAATCTATTCCCATGGTTAATAAACTTAAAAAAGCTAAAAAGATGGTTACAGTAGCTTCATGAAAAGTTAACAGAGAACCAATAAAGAAATAGTTTCAGGTAAATGATAAAATGAGACCTACCGAATGCTGAACTACTCAGGGTTAATAATCAATTACTGGAGGCTAATAAAATTAAAGAAGAGTATATCGGTTTCTTTTTTCACTCAGGATGCTGATATTTTCGAGAAATTCAGAAATTTTAAAGTAGGAGTTGAAGACAGGTATCTCAGCCGAAAACAATTATGAAAAAGCTAAATATCTGGTCTCAAATTATGATCTAAAAAAGGAAAAGCAAAAGTTGTTTGGAAGACTTTGATGAAGCTTTTATAAAACTCTTCCCCAATTTTATCGAAGAAATTCAATTCCTTACTCAAAAAAGATCAAAAAATGAGAAGGTAAAAAAGGACAAATCCTGAATAAGGAATTCAGGATTTTTGCTCTTAATCCGCCTTGGAATTAATCATAATGAAATTATTGCTCAGATTTTAGGCTATTCTGTCAAATTCTATCTACGCCTATAAAACAAAAATTCGCAAGAAATCATTAGTAGATACCAAGGATTTTGACGAAAAACTACTCAATAATACTACATTAAAGCTTTTAAAACATCCTTTATAAAGCATTATTTTCTATATAGTTTGCTATAGTTAATTTTTATTAAATAGCTAAAAATCAGTTGTCTAATAAATCAAGATAACATTTTTTTCTATACAAAAATAAAAAACCGTGATATGAGGTGTTAATTTTTGCAAGTTTGAAATGTCGCTGAAATCTTTAACCGGTTTCTGTACAATTTTAACCCAGATAAATAAATTTCAAACAATGCTAAATCGCACAAAAATTAATGCTTTTAAAAGTATCAAGAGCTGTTTGTTTTTGATCCTCCTTTTAGGAGCACAATTTTCAGTAAATGCCCAGGATGAAACTTCTCAAATAAAGTGTTTCCGGAATTGTTCAGGATGATCAGGGAATTCCTCTTCCAGGTGCAACAGTTATGGAAGTAGGAACCAATAATGGCGTAGTTACCGACTTTGATGGAAATTTTCAGATTGAGGATTTTCTCCTGAATCGCAGATTTCTATCAGTTTTATTGGTTTTAAAACGAAAACGATTGCGGCAACTGAGGAGGCCTGTCGAAGTTACGCTTGAGTCTGATGCTGCTGCTTTAGACGAAGTAGTGGTAGTAGGTTACGGGAATCGAAAACAAAGAGATCTTACTGGTGCCGGTTTCCTCGATTGATCTTGATGATGTACAATCCCAACCTTCCAGTAATATGTGGAGATGCCATCCAGGGCCGGGCCGCAGGGGTTCGGGTAATAACTTCCGGTCAGCCAGGAGATAATCCAACCTTCCGAATTCGAGGTACAGGTACAATTGGAAATAATGATACCTGTCTTATTGTTGTAGAATGGAGTGCCTTTAAATGGCGGACTAAACAAGGTAAACATGAAAGATGTGGAATCTTTGCAGGTTTTAAAAGATGCATCGGCTACCTCAATCTATGGAGCTCGGGGAGCTAACGGAGTGGTAACGATTACTACTAAAAGAGGAGAAGAAGGGGTAGCCCGAATGGAGGTGGATATGTTTTCAAGCGTACAGCATCCTACTAGTGTTATTGATGTCCTTAATGCACAACAATTTGCCCAGCTAAATAATGAAATGCTGGCAAATGGAGGTATTCAGACCAATCCAGATTTTAGCGATCGGAGCTTCTCTTGGAGCCGGAACCGACTGGTTAAATGAGTTTTTCACCACAGGAAGACAGAATGAATGCTACAGTTTCATATTCCCAGTGGAGGTGAGATTTACAAATCTCTATACTTCATTGAACGTTTTCAATCAGGAAGGGTACTATAATCAATTCCGAATATACTCAATACAATGTTACAATTCAATAGTGATAGCGATATCAACGATAATCTTCGTTTTGGGAATAGCATAAAACTTAATTATGATATAAAGGAAAATGGGGAAAATAATATACACAAATGCTATTCTTTCGTTGCCTACCCAGCCAATCCTTAGAGCAGATGGTGATTATTCAGGCCCAATCGGTTCAGCCACTTTATTCAGGTGACATAGAGAACCCAATCGGGGAAATCAAATATCGTCGTCGAGAATTCCACCAAAGGTTTTAATATGCAGGGTAAGATTTTCGGGGAGCTTGATTTTCTTCAAGATTTTTACTTTTAAATCACTACTTGGGGCAGAAACTAATTTCTTGGTTGCTGAGAACAGAACATGGGCCCCTGCCTATGATTGGGATACAGATGTTTCACCTAATGCTTTTTTAAGTGAATCTGCAAACCGAAGTCTGAACTTTGCTGTGGGATAATACAATAACCTATAATAAGGAATTTGATAATGGTTCCTCCATTACCGGAGTAGTTGGTACAAGTGCACAGGAAAACCAATTTCAAATTCATTAGCGGATCCATTCAGAATTTCCCTAGTGAATCTACTCAGCAATTGAACAATGGGATGGATCAGACCACTCTTAAACGGAAGTGGATCTGAATGGGCACTCTTTTCTTATTTCGCAAGAGGAAATTTTGATTATAAAGACAAGTATTATTTAACTGCAACGGTTAGGCGTGATGGGTCTTCCCCGATTTGGGGATGGAAATAAGTACGGAACGTTTCCTTAGGGCATCTGCAGCATGGAGAATTACCGAAGAAAGTTTTCTGAATGACTCAGAAACTATCAATGACCTCAAACTTAGGTTAGGTTATGGTATCACCGGTAATCAGGAGATTGGAAACTATGCCTTTGCTTCAGCATATAAGACGTATCGCTATAACTTTTAATAATAACTTTGTCACCGCCGCAGTTCCAACAGTGCTGCCTAACTCGAATGTGCAGTGGGAATCTCAGGTGCAATATAATATTGGTCTTGATGCCTCTGTTTTTGACAGGTTCATGGATCTTACCGTTGATCTGTACCAGAAGAATACTGAGGATATGTTGGTGCCACAATCTGTACCTGTGACTTCCGATACTCCGGATATTTTTGTACCATACATCAATGCAGGAGAGATCAGGAACCGTGGGGTAAGAAGTATTGCTAACTACCTACAATTTCAATAATGATGTCTTCAGCTGGAGTACAGACTTTGTGTTTTCTTATAATGAAAATGAGGTGATAAGTATTAATAGTGACACACCTCTTACAACGGGGAAATATAGGACTGAACTATACTCTTGGAAGGATTCAGCCTGGTTATCCGGTAAATGTTTTCTACGGCTTTGTTCAGGGAAGGTATTTTCACAGGAACAGTTGAAGAAGTTAACAATGCTGCGGTGCAGTCGCCAGGGACTAACCCTGCTACCAGGCACTGCCCTGGAGACATAAGGTATAAGGACCTGAACAATGATGGAATCATCAATGATGATGACAGAACTTTCATTGGAAATCCAAATCCTGATTTCACCTATTCATTGAATAATACCTTCAAAATGGGCAATTTCTATCTGAATATTTTCCTTCAGGGAGTTTATGGAAATGATATTTTTAATGCTAATAGGCTTTATACTGAAAACATGTCGGTTACCACAAATCAGTCAACGGCAGTCCCTTGACAGGTGGACCGGTCCTGGAACTAGCAACACGATGCCCCGTGCAGTGTTTGGTTGATCCTAATAACAATGCCAGACCCTCAACCAGATATATCGAAGATGGTTCCTATCTAAGACTGAGAAATGTGAATCTCGGTTATAATCTTCCGGTTGATAGTTTCACAAACAGTCCTTTGAGCTCTGCGAGAGTATACTCTATCTGGTCAGAACCTTTTTACCATTACCGATTATTCAGGTTTCGATCCTGAAGTTGGCCCCAATGGAATAGACAATAATATTTATCCTGTAACGCGAACATTCACTGTTGGACTGAACATTGGATTCTAAAAAATTGATCATGAAAAGACATATATCAAAAATCATTTTGCTTCTTCTTTCAGCACTTAGTATTAGCTATGTACGAAAGACTATTTGGATAAGCCAACCTTTTAGACACAATAAATACTGAAAATTATCCTGCGAACGAAGAGGAATTAATAACGGTGGTTAATGGTGCTTACCAGCCTTTACAATGGCCAAAACTTTATAATCTACGCATGTGGACCTCAGATATTATGATTGATATTGTAGGAAGTGTTCCTATTATCATTGATCTTCGAAAAAAAGTAGGTCATATCCAAAGCGAAAAAGCTTCTATAGTGGCGGGAATTATTATGGTAGTGTTTCTTTTTGTTGGAAAGGAAATTCTAAATCTTATTGGTATAGATGTAAATTCGTTTGCGGTAGCCGGTTCGTTTATTCTATTCTTTCTGGCGCTGGAGATGATTCTTGGGATAAGCCTTTATAAAGATGATGCTCCGGAGACTGCGTCCATAGTACCTTTAGCCTTCCCACTCATCGCCGGAGCGGGTACGATGACTTCACTGGTTTCACTGCAGGCAGAATATGAAATGGTGAATATCATTGTGGCTATCTTTTTCAATATTATCTTTGTGTACCTGGTGCTTAAATCTTCTGCAAAAATTGAGAAGTTTCTGGGTAGCCAGGGAATTAATGTAATTAGAAAAGTTTTTGGAGTGATTCTACTGGCCATAGCAGTTAAATTATTTGCCGAAAACATTCAGAGTTTATTCGCATGAAATATTTTATCTATACAGTCATATTTTTAGCCGTAGTTTTTATAGGTATTAGCGCAAGCGTACTTAATTTTCAGAACCTTACCGAAGGAGATAGTGGCAATGCTCTAATTGTGATTCTCGCAAGCCTGTGCGTGGTAATCTTAATGATAATCCTGCTTGTTTCCAGAAGTATTGCTAATAAACAGGATTAATTAATATGGATTTTAATGTACTAATCATAGGTGGAGGAGCTGCAGGAATGTCTTGTGCATTGGTGATAGGTTCAGCCATGGAAAAGCCTTACGCTAAAGATAAAAGAGCAGGAATTATCCTTCACCAAAGATCTTCTCATTTACAGTCAGCCTTGCTGAAAAATGTTTTCGGAATTGAGCCGGGTACCCGGGGCGACGAAATTTTAAAAAGAGGAATGTCTCATTTAGAGGAACTTTATCCTTTGATGGAAATTATACAGAAGGAAAAGGTAAAGGAAGTCAAAGAGATTGAAGGGGGATTCAGGGTAATCACGAATAAAAATGAATATACTTCTGCTGAGGTAGTCGTAGCTATTGGTTATACAAGTCCGTTCAGAATCAAGGGTTTGGAAGAGTATCTAATTCCGCATAAAAAAGCAAAGGTGTCCAAAGATCGTATCCAGTTAAAAAATCAAGATCACCTGGTAAAGCCGGGTCTATATGTTGCAGGAACACTGGCGGGTTGGCGCAGTCAGTTTGCTATTGCCAGTGGCAGCGGAGCAGCTGTAGCTACCGATATTCTTACCGGCTGGAATGAGGGAGAACACACCAAGGTGCACGATAAGTTAGGTTAACAAATAACACACGAGACTTACTGGAAAACTTACTGCTGCAGAGATCATGAAACTTTGCTGCAGATTCCTGAAGACCAGAGCTCGCTTTAACTGTCTTGTGAAAACCGGGTCGCTATTAAGCTTTATTTGTTTTTTCAGGATCTTTCTGGAGACGTTTGAAGAGTTAATAAGAATATCCCGTTTGAGGAAAAGATAAGTGCTGTTGTCAAGTAGTCTGAATATCACTGCTATAGTGAAAAAAAGCAGAGGAATAAACCACCAAAGGGAAATAAGATATGGCGAAATGTCTTTCACGGAAATCCAAATTATTATTTTTCCATAGACAACTCGATTACTTTCTCAATTATTCGATCATCTTCATTTAAATACCGTTCAAATGCATTCGTGCCGAAAAGTTGCTGAGCCATTTCAGCTTTCAGGTATTTTTTGAGCAAAGGGGTGTGCTGGCCGTTTAGATTCATTCGTACACTCATTTGACGAAGGTAAGTATCAAAATCGTTGATCATTTCGTCTGTGATCTCAATTTCTTCTACGAATCGGTTTTTAGGAATGGAATTATAATACTGCCGGTTTTTTTCAAGCACGTCAAGACAAACCGGCTCATATAGCCGCCCCTTAAAAGAAAGGTAAGTTTCTCTTTTTCTGAATCGGTTTCTTTGGGTACGAATACATCCGGAATTATACCGCCACCACCATATACAACCTTTCCGCCAGGAGTGACGAACCTTAGCGAGTCGTTCACCTCGATGCTGTCCTCATTATTTAGTTCCCCGTTCTTATAACGACGCATATAGTCGTTAAAATAAGACTCGTTACCGTTATTGTAAGGTTTCTGAATCGATCTTCCGGTAGGGGTATAATAGCGGGCGATGGTGAGTCTTACCGCGCTGCCATCTCCCAGTTCCATTTCCCGTTGAACCAGACCTTTTCCATAAGATCGTCTTCCCACGATAGTTCCAACATCGTTGTCCTGTAGTGCTCCTGCAACCACCTCGCTTGCAGATGCTGAATTTTCATTTATAAGAACAAAAACTTTCCCGTTTTCGAATTCTCCCTCCCGCTGAGCGTAAGTTTCTTCTATAGCGCCGCTTTTATTTTTGGTATAAAGAATCAGCTTGTCATCCTTAATGAATTCATCGGCGATATTAATCGCTTCAGAAAGATATCCTCCCGGGTTGTCACGCAGGTCCAGAGCAATCTGTGTAGCCCCTTCCTTTTTAAGGTCGGAAATCGCATCGCTGAATTCTTTATAGGTAGTTTCAGCGAATCGGTTTACTTTTATATAACCCAGATTATCAGTAAGCATATAAGCAGCATCTACACTTTTAAGAGGAACTTTACTGCGTTTTACCTTAAAAGTCAACAGATCTTCAATGCCTTTGCGTAAAACTTTCAGGGTTACTTTGGTGTTTTCTCTTTCCTTTTAACTGGCGGGTGATTGAATCATTACTTATACCTCTATCAAAAAGCTTATTTCCATTGGCGTAAAGAATACGATCTCCTCCGCGAATCCCAATTTTCTCGCTGGACCACCTTCAGGGCTTTAATCACCACGATAGTGTCCTGTACGTTGTAAAAGCTTACTCCTATTCCACAAAATCACCTTTCATATTTTCGGTGACATTAGCATATTCTTCTTTTGGAATATAAACCGAATGAGGATCCAGATTCTCCAGAATTCGGTTCACGGTAATATCAACAATACTATCAGTATTCACATCGTCTACATATTCATAATCGATGTAATCTATAAGGCGGTTTAATTTCTGTTTTTTGGGATTAGCCGAGAAAAGTTCGTCTGAAGTATCAAAATTAAGCCTTGCGCCCAGGATAAGTCCAATGGCACAGGCAATGCTTAATAATAGCGGAGTATATATTTTATTCCTTTTTCTCAATCTTCAAGTTCGCTTATCTGTTGTAATTCCACGCCTGCTTTTTTCAAAAAGCTAAGGCCCGAATTGTCTTTATAATCTATCTGGTAGACTAGTCTCTTTATGCCAGATTGGTGTATCAACTTACTACATTCCTTACACGGCGACATGGTAATATAAAGCGTCGCATCTTTACATGACTGAGTAGAACCGGCTACCTTCAGGATAGCATTGGCCTCGGCATGCAATACATACCACTTGGTATATCCTTCTTCATCCTCGCAAAAATTCTCAAATCCGGTTGGAGTTCCATTATATCCGTCAGAAATGATCATTCTATCCTTTACAATTAACGCGCCAACCTGTTTTCTATTACAATGTGATAATTTACTCCATTCTGGCAATTCTCAAATATGCCTTATCGTATTTAAGCTGTTTTTTCTTGTTCATGGAAACTGTAAAGATCTAATCTGCAGAAATTAATAATGAGCTGCAAATTAAAAGATTATTGTCAAAAATGTAGTTTAAAAATCCTTAATTCTACAAAGCGAGGTAGCTTTCCTGAAGTATGGGGAGTATAATCCCTATGACTATGGAAGCTGTAACAAGTATCCAGTCTCTTTTTGAGACATTAAAAATGTTCTGAGCAATAAAAGAAAGGATCATCACTGCAAGAACTACTATGATCTGCGCAAGTTCTATGCCCAGAGCAAATTCTACCAGTGGCCAGAATTTTGAATCGTAGATTGCAACCGTGCTTTTAAAGAAGTTGGAGAAACCTAGCCCATGAATTACTCCAAGAAAACGGTAGTGATATATAATAGATTGAAATTGGTATTTCTGAGTTTTTTTCCGGCCGTTGAAATGTCAAATATCGCCGTTATTATAATCGTCACAGGAATTAAGAATTCTACATAATCTGTGGCAAACTTTTACAATCTCATATACCGAAAGGAAAAGCGCAAGGGTATGTCCCAGAGTAAAAAGTGTTACCAGCCATAAAACTCTTTTCCATGATGAAAAACCATACGAAGCAACCAGCACAACCAGGAATAGTACATGATCGTATGCCTGCCAGTCCAGTACATGGTCCAGTCCAAGCTTAAAGTAGAGCCAAAATTGGGACATATTCAAATATTTGTCGGAAAGAGCCGAAATTACAACTTATTCGGTTAAAAGCAAAGTATACTTTAGCTTACGAAGTTTTCCATGTCATAATATCACTTCTCATAAAGTTTAAAATATACCATTTTTGGGGTATTTTGTAAACCTATTCGATGCCGTAAATTAGCCGAACCTTATTGGGATATGAAGTGATACGGTTTTGGGCTTTAGAAATTTGTGTAGGGCTTATTTCTAAAAATTGGTTTTGTTTGGGGTAAGATTCGATGTTAATAGATCAAGATATACCAAAACTAACACTGACTTATCCACTTAGCTAACCTTCCGGAATATTTCCGGAAGGTTTTTTATTTTACAGAAATCTGTTATTTCTGTAGTATTAAGAAATTCTTCTTTTTAGGTTACTAATTTTTATCTTTACGCTCCAAATTAGACCTCCCTTATGGATAAGGATATCGTAAAAATTTCAGATCACTGGAAGGAAGTATACTCACAAAAAGTGAGGGACTATAGGCCTTTTAATGTCTCGAAAGATTTTAAAAGATATGCTTCCATGTTCGCTGTGGAAACTCCTACATGTACATTGTGAACCTTCATAATTTTGAATTGGAATATGTTTCAGAATCTGTGGAGATTTTCGTGGATAAGGAAGTTGCCGATATCGACCTTAAAGATCTAATGAAAACAGTGCTGCCAGAGGAGATTGAAAAGATCAAGCTAACAAGTAAGGTCGTAGCAGATTTTTATACTTCTTTTCTGGATAAGGAAAGCGCGCTTGACTATAAAAATATGTTCTCGTATCGAATGAAAGATGCCAGTGGAAAGCTAAGAACAATGCTATACCAGGCAATCCCACTAAGCGTTTTGGAAAATGGGATGCCGGAACATGTACTATGTATCCAAACAGATGTCTCCCACCTGAAATTGCGCAGCACAAATAGCGTTTCTTTTGTTAATATAGAGGGTGGAAAATGTTATTTTAATGTGGATATTTCTGCCGGGAAATTCGATTTAAGTTCCTGTGAAAGTGAAAAAAGACCAACTTGCAGAACTTTTTTCAAATAGAGAAAAGCAAATAGTAAACGATCTGGCCAGAGGATTAAGTGCTCAGGAAATTGCCAGTAAACTTAATCTTTCCCTCATACGGTAAAAACACATCGAAAGAACATTCTTCAAAAAAGCGGTTGCGGTAATACTACTGAACTGGTCGCAAAATGTATTGCAGGTGGGGTAATTTCTTTAAGCCTTAATTAATATGAGTTATTTATTTGTCCTTATCACTGCTTTTCTACTGAATCCGTCAGAAGATTTTTGTTCATGCCTTCCGGTGGGAGAGATTTCCGAAGAAAAAATATGATTCTTACGATCTTATATTGAAGGGCAGAGTTGAAAAAGCAAGGGAAGAAGGAAAAGAAGTGATCTACACCGTTCGGGTTGAAAAACTATATAAGGGCGAAGGAATTCAGAAAGACATTGAAATTCGTTCACATCAGTATTCATCAATGTGTGGAATAGGCTTTATGCCTGGCCAGGAATGGCTGATCTATGGTTATAAGAAAGAAAATTATTTTATGACCGATCTATTCACACGTAGCCTTAGAATGGATACCGAAAGGCATAGAGACAGGCTGAATAATGATTTAAGTTTTTTAAAAAAAAGCGGGTCGTATAAAAATAGTTATGCCAGCAAATTTGTAAGATGAAATTTGGGAGTGACCGCTTTCTTCAAAGATATTCTTAAATTCACTATAAAATATAGAACCTATAAGATTGGGTGTGAGTTGTTTGTGAGGTTCTTCTTATATATCATGAAAGCAGTTACAAGATCCCATTATGGACCTCCACAGGTTCTAAGCATCACCGAATCCGAAATTCCGAAGATCAATGATGACGAAATTCTGGTAAAGGTCCATGCTACTACGGTAAACAGAACAGATTGTGCTAACCTTACCGGCAAACCTTATATTGTTAGAATATTCACTGGTCTAACGGGTCCTATGAAACCTATACCGGGAACCGATTTTGCCGGTGAAATTGTGGAGGTTGGAAGCGAGGTTATTGACTATAGAGTGGGAGATCGAATATTTGGTTTTGACGATAACGGCCTTTCTTCTATGGCCGAGAGTATATGAATATTTCTGTAAATAAAGCGATTAGACATATTTCGCAGGATATTTCATACGAGGAGGCCGTTGCTTCGGCAGAGGGAGCCCATTATGCCATTAATTTTCTGAACAAGGTGAAGTTGCGTGCTGGTGAAAAAGCGATGGTAAATGGTGGTACCGGTGCTATTGGTTCATCCCTGATTCAATTGCTAAAATTCCATGGTTTACAGGTAGTAGCGACAGGACCTACAGAACACTTGGAAAAATTACTATCTCTTGGAGCAGAAAGGGCGATAGATTATAAGCTTCAAGATTTCACTCAGGATGATGAAAAATACGATTATGTATTCGATTCGGTTGGAAAAAGCACTTTCGGAAAGTGTGAAAGACTGCTTACAGATAATGGGATCTATATTTCTTCGGAACTTGGTCCATATTCTCAAAATCCTTTTCTTGCGGTTACCACTACTTTTTCCGAAGGAAAAAAAGTGAGATTTCCACTTCCCCTGGATATACCCAAAAGTCTCAAGATTGTATCAGAACTTCTTGAAACCGGAAAATATAAACCGCTTATAGATCGAAGTTATTCCATGCATGAAGTAAAGGAAGCTTTTGAATACGTAATGAGCAGGGGAGAAAATTGGCAATGTCATTCTCAATATTGTTCAAAAATGATCAGTCTTTTCAGGAAAACGCGCAGATGGTTAATCAACCAGAATAAATTTGGGAGGTACATTTTATATGCCATAGGGGAGGTGGTGCTAATTGTAATAGGAATCCTGATAGCACTTGGAATCAATAACTGGAACCAGAGAAAGGCCACCGAAGATCGAGAACAGTTTTATCTGGCGGCACTGAAAGAGGAATTTTTACAAAGCAGGGTAAAACTGCAGAATCTTATCGGGGTAAACCGATTGAATTATGAAGGAGCAAAAAAGATAGCAGGATTTATAAGCGATACCAGCAGAAGGCCTTCAGAGAAAGAGCTATCAGAACTTCTCTATAGTTCATTCTCTTATGAGATCGATTATAATCCAAATAACTCTCTGTTAACCGAACTTATTAATTCCGGTCAGCTTAAAGGATATTTCGAATGCTGGTTTACGCAGAAATCTTACTTCATGGGAATCTTTTATTCAAAGTATACATCGGCAGGAATCCAACTTGAGAGATCAGAGGGAGAAAATGCTGGATATTTTCAGGAATGATCAAAACAGTATCAAAACAATAATAGATGAAACTGGCATTTCAAAGGAATTAGACCTGAAAATAGCCCAGGTTTCAAATAGTAATCTGGAGGTGTTGAAGTCAAGAGAATTTGAAAATAATCTTCTGGTTTATATACTTACCGGGATAAGTACAGAAACTTCTCATTATCAGCCATTACTGGAAGAAATTGATAATATTCTGATGCTTATAGATTCAGAAATTGAAAAGAAATAGAAACGGACTATTTTAATATTGAATATGAAAGCAACTATCACTTCTCTGCAATTAAGAAAACCCTGGGCATTTCTTCAACCTCTCCTGCAGGCCTTAAAGATAAGCCGACAGGTTAAGACCAGTGGTTGTCTGGAGTTTCAGAAAAAGAGGGATCTGGATGAAGCATTATACCATGACTCTCTGGCCAGATGAGTCGACCATGAGAAATTTTGCAGGCAGCGGTGCTCATCTTGAAGCGATGAGAAATAGCAGAAAAATAGCCCGGGAAATTCGGACTTTAACTATAGATGCCACAGAGCTGCCAAACTGGAAAAAGGCAAAACACCTACTGCAGCAGGGAAAAGTGATCGTTTACCGGTAAATTATCGTGTAAAGATCTGGTTGTTTAGTACTAGGAGAAATAAAAAAGTCCTGCTTCTGGCAGGACTTGGAAAATTAAGAATATTGAACCTTCTTATTGAACAGCTGGTACTTCCTGCTCAGTTTCTGTAGTGGTTTCCAGAGAGTCTACCGCAGTTTCAGTTTCAACCTCAAGGCTGTCTTCAACTTCTTCAGTAGTCATTTCAAGAGTTCCTTCTTCATTGATCGCAGTTTCATTTACTGTCTCCTCAGTGGTTTCAGTATTTTCGTTACGGCAAGAAGTTACAGTAAACATGGCAAGTGCAAGAGCACCAAAAATCATTTTTTTCATTTTTGTGATTGAATTAAAAATCGGGCGAATATATATCAAAATGATTCAAAAATTAAAAGCCTTAAAATTTTTATATCAGAGTCAAACTATTGTGTAAAAGGGGTTTGGGTTAACGAAATGAAGCAAAAAAATCGGCAGTGAGTAATGATAAAAAGAGAAATTAATTATTTGCCGATAATTCGTTTCTCTGAAGCAAATTTTTTATATTTTTGCCGTCCATTTAGGCTCGAGTGGCGGAATTGGTAGACGCGCTGGATTCAAAATCCAGTTCTTTCGGGAGTGTGGGTTCGATTCCCACCTCGAGTACTTTTTACTTATCAAATTACAGCAAAACCCCGTAAATCTCAGTATTTACGGGGTTTTTAATTTTTATTGATGTTAAAAAATATCATTTAAATGCAATTAAAAGGTGTCTAATTCGGGCGCACCTAGCCGCTAAAATTAAGTGCGCCCGAATGAGGTGTAAAGCACTGTTAAATAAGAGTTTACGAATTTTTAATTTCATTTTAATCCGATATATTTATATCGAAAAATTGAAGAAAAATGCAAGATCTCTTATCGGTATTATTCTATGTAAGGAAGAGTAAAGACAAAAACGCTACTCATGCTACGATATATCTGAGGATTACCTATGATGGTAAGAGGGCTGAGGCCAGTACGCTGCGGAAGGCTCCCTTGTCCAAATGGAATTCAAAAGCGAATAAAGTTATTGGATCATCTATTGAAGCTAAGCAGATTAATCGAAACCTTGATATTATAAAAAATCGGATTTACGAAATCTATCAGAAGCTTTTAGAAAAGGGAGAGGAAATAACTGCTGTAGGAATTAAAAATGAATATTTAGGAAATAGCGATGATAATAAGTCTATTCTCTCAAATGTTTGAAGAACATAACTCAAGAATGAAAAAATTGGTTGGTAAAGATTACTCTTACAGAACACTTCAAAGGTATGAAACAACCAAAAAACATCTTAAATCATTTATTTCTTCCAACTTTAAGATAGAAGATTATCCTGTAAAGGATATTGATACAAAATTTGTAAATGCTTTTATTTATTACCTCAAAACAGAGTTAGTCCTTTCCCATAATTCCGCTCTCAAGTACATTTCCTATCTCAAAAAAATTGTAAGGGTAGCCTATGCGAAACGGATGGTTGGAGAAGGATCCATTTTATAACTTCAAACTCAAACTTCAAGCGAGAGATCGTGAATTCTTAACTAAAGAAGAAATCATCAAAATAATGGAAAAGGAATTTTTAATTCCAGGATTGAGCATGTTAGGGATGTATTCTTATTTTCCTGTTATACCGGCTTATCCTACGCTGATGTTCAAAAATTGAATTCTGATGATATTGTAAAAGGGATTGATGGTAACCTTTGGATCAGGACTAAGAGAACCAAAACTAAAACACTTAGTAGCATTCCCTTACTACCCGTTGCTCAAAGGCTAATAGAAAAATATGAGCATATTGCCTTTCTTGATAACCGATTACTGCCTGTTTATACTAATCAAAGA